>OZ241875.1:0-3115000 GCA_965203325.1 bacterium | reverse complement strand
ATCAGGTTGTGTGTCTCCTCGATTCGCCTCATGCAGTCGAAGCGCTTGCGGGGCGTATCGCCGGCTACGGCGGCCAGTTCGTTCTCGGCTTCGAGCTCATCGAGCCGCGCAAGGGCTTTCTCGAGCCTCTTTCTTTCGCGAATCTGCCCGATTCCCTCGACCCCCACGCGCTGCACCTCCAGGCGAAGGTGTTTATCGTCGGGACCGCTCGCCCTTCCCTCGCGCGCGCGCAGCTTCTCGATTCCCTCCCGCCAGCCGCCGCTTTCCGGATCCGGTTTTTCGAGCCGTGCTCCCTCGCAGGACGCGCCGATCCCTGAGCGAAGCCCGAAGACGTAGCTGTCCGCCAGGGCCGCGCCGCCCGTGCGGTTCGCCCCGTGGACGCCGCCGGCGGCCTCGCCTCCCGCGTAGAAGCCCGGCAGATTCGTGCGGCCCCACTCGTCTATCCTGATGCCGCCCAGATAGGTGTGCGGCCCGCTCGCCACCTCGATGGGAGAGTCCGCCATGTCGACGCCCTGGGTCTTGAAGACGCGGATGATGTCCGCCGTGGCGCCGTCGTTCACCTCCTCGATCACGTGGCGCGCGTCGAGATAGATGCCGTGGCTCTCCGTGCCGCGCCCCTCGTATATCTCCATGCCCACCCCCCGGTTCACCACGGCGCGCGTGGCGCGCTCGCCGCGCTCGGGGTCGTAGTTCCACATGAAGCGCTCGCCGTCCTTGTTGTAGAGATAAGCGCCCGCGTTGATGAAGCCGCTCGTGTGGGGCGGGTAGCCCCGGATCTTGAGCGGCGCGGCCGCCAGGAGTTGATAGTCGATGAACTCCATGTCTATCAACTCGGCGCCTGCGCGCAGCGCCATGGTGTAGCCGTCGCCCGAGATGTAGGGCGGCGAGTCGTTCACCTCGTGGAGTTGCGGTGCGCCGCCCGTGGCCATGATGGTCGAGCGCGCGTGGACCACGATGGGGATTCCCTCGCGGTACATGAACCCCCACGCCCCGACGACGCGTTCGCCCTCTTTCATCAGGTCCACGAAAATGGCGTGCTGGATCGTCTCCACGCCCCATTCGCGCATCTTTTTCGCCAGAGACTGCATGAGCGGCTTGCCCATCAGCTTTCCGCAGTGAAGAAGGCGCGGGAAGCGATGCGAGGCGCTTTTTTTCTGGTGATATTTGCCGTCTTCCATCCTGATGAGGCCCAGACCCCAGGCGTCGAGTTCGACCGTCCTGTCGATGGCCTCCTCGCTCATGATCCGCATCAGCCGGTGGTTACAGATTCCATAACTCGCCTCGATGGAATCCTCGTACAGGAATTCGGGCTTGTCGGTGGGTTCGGAGTGGCCCATCGCCGCGGTGTATCCGCCGCGCGCCATGGATGAACTGCCGGAGGGAAACGTGGCCTTCGTGATGAGGACGGGCTTGACGCCCGAGCGGACGCAGCCCACCGCCGCCATCATGCCGGCGACGCCGCCGCCGATGATGAGCACGTCCGTCTCGATTCTTCTGACTTCGGAAAATGGACTCAAGGCCAATCTCCGCCGCGTCCCGTTCTCAGAAAATCACTCCGTTCCGTGTCGTGCCGCCCGAAGAGAAGAGCGTGCGCGATTCGGAATCTTCCCCTATTGTTTCGCCAGGAACGCGGAGATGTGCTCCGTCACCGCTTCGGTGTCCTCGATCGCCATCAGGTGCCCCACGCCCGGAACCACCACCTTCTCGGCGCCCTCTATCTTCGCGGCCAATTCGTCCGCGCAGTCATGGAAGCCGGGCAAATCCTTCTCGCCCACCATGAGGAGCGTGGGCGCCGTGACTTTGGCGGCGATGTTCGCGAGCGAGGCATCCTGCGGAGGATTCTGGTCGAGCCAATGCGCGCCCGTATAGGTGAGGAGCATGTCCTCCGCCCAATCGGCGGCGTCCTCGTTTTCTCTCACCGAAGCGAAGATGGGCAGGTCCGCCCAGTAATCCTTGGCCGCCCGCAGCCCCTCGGCTCTCAGGGTGGCCATGGTCTGGAGCCTCTGATCGGCGAACTCGGGCATGAGGCGGGGATAGTCATAACCGGTCCCATCGCGATGACCGACGCCGTCCTGTCGGGGTGCGCCGCGGCGAAGGCGAGGGCGATTCCGGCGCCGCGGCTCAAGCCCACGAGGTGGGCCTTGGGGATGCGAGTATGCTCGATCAAATCGAGGAGGTCCGCGACCTCGATGTCGCGGCCGTATCCCGTCGGGGGTTTTTCCGATCGGCCATGCCCTCTCAGGTCATACGTCAGGACCCGTTGCGTGCCCCGGAGCGCGAGTTTCTGGCGCTCCCACATCGAGCGGTTCAGCCCGTGCCCATGTATGAAGACGATGGGAGGGGTCGGGGTGCTCATGCCATTGTCGTCGTAGGAAATCTGGACTCCGTTGCATACTGCTTGCGCCACAGGAATTGCCTCCAGCGGGATGTTGATCATCCAAACCCCTCCGCCCGGCTCCTCCTCGAGCCTTCCCGCATTGGCGGCCGGGTTGGGTTGGAAGAAGTGTGTATACAACGATTCGCCCCGATTCGCAAAGCACCGGGCGTTCCCCGGCGTGCGGCGACGACGTCCCACCGGCCTCGCTTCCAGGGCTTCACCGCCTCCAGGGGAGGCGAAATTCGCGGCCCTCTCTTCAAAAAAAGGGTCTTTTGCGCCAGAATGCGGGTCGTCCGGCTTCAGTCACGAACGGGAAAATTTTATCGAGCGCGCGCCCTCCCGGCGCGCCTGAAAGAAGAACCGCCATGAAACTCATCTACGAGCACGCGCACATCCTCCATACGGACCACGACGAGGCGGTGCGCTTCTACCGCGAAATCCTGGGGGCGCGCGTCGTCGACTCGCGCGAGCGCAAAGGAGCGCCCCAGACCAAGCTCATGATCGGCGGCGGGATGCTCATCGTTCGGGGCGTCCGGCCCGGAGAAAATCCCGACCCGCCGGGCCGCACCCCCCGGCTGGGCGTCGACCACATCGGCTTCTACGTGGGCGAGGGAGAACTCGAGGCCGCCCGCGCGACCCTCACCGGGCGCGGCGTTCCCATCATCGAGGAAGACGACATGCCGCACCTCAAATACCTCTACTTCCAGGGGCCCGACGGGGTGGTGATCGAACTCATGGAAACCAAAGGGCCGCTTCCCGCATCGGCTCAGGAGCAAGACGAGGAGCCATAGAACGATGGAAAAAGCGCGCACGCTGATGGAGATGACGAACCCCGAGGCCGAGAAGATTTTGGAGGAAACCGGCCTCGCCATCATTCCCTTGGGCAGTGTGGAGCAGCACGGCGCCCACCTGCCGATGGGGACGGACTACTATGCGGCGGAATCTTTCGCGAGGCGGGTCGCGGCCATCACGGGCGGATTGTTGGTCGATTTCTGCCCCTTCGGCGTCACCCCCCTGCACATGGGCTTCGGCGGCACGGTGTCGCTTCGCTCCGAGACCATGATCCGCCTGATGCGCGACGTCGTCGGCAGTCTCCACCAGCACGGGGCGCGGAAGGTAGTGTTCCTGAACTGGCACGAGCGCAACCTGCCGGCGATGGAAATCGCCGCCGAAGACGCCCAGAACGCACACGAGGGTTTGCGGATACTCATCGTTCACGCGCACTTCATCGCCAAGAACCTCTACGGAGAGAAGGTGGGCCTCACCCACGGCGGAGAACTCGAAGTCCTGCCTGTGCTCGCCGACAGACCCGAACTCGCGCACCTGGAACTCGCCACGGACGCATCCCCCATGGACCACGGAGCCAAGAGCGACGCGGCCCGGCGCGACCCGGCGGTCTACTACATCCCCAGGGACGTGCGCGACATGTACGAATCGGGCTGGTACGGCGTGATTGAGGACACTTCGCCCGAGCGCGTGGCTGAGGTGATGACGGGCGTCTCCCAGGAAGCGGCCCGACGCATCCAGGCGTATTTCGGGTTGGGGTGAGGAGAAGAAAGCCGCTCGGAAACCATCGGCGAGGGCGTTCGACGAAACGCCTCCGCTTTTCGTTGACAAGGCGTTTTTGCGGTATATACAATTTTCAGACGTATACGCGCCGGGCGGACACCGCCCCTCATTCCATGCTTGTTTTCTTTCGAGGAACTCCATTGCTTACCTGCAAAGACGTAGCCGAGTATTTTCTCTCGCTTCAGGATGAGGACGCGGGCGATCTGATCTCGAACATGAAATTGCAAAAGCTCGTCTACTATGCGCAGGGCTATCATCTGGCGCTTTATGACGAGCCGCTGTTCGAGGACCGCATCGAGGCATGGCTGTATGGTCCCGTCATCCCGAACCTGTTCCGGGAATACAAGGAATACGGCTCCGCTCCGATTCCGAACCCCGAAAACATGGATTTCAGCAAATTCAACGACGAAGAAAAGGAATTTCTCGATGAGGTCTATGACGTCTACGGACAATTTTCGGCCTGGAAGCTGAGAAACATGACGCACGAAGATGCGCCTTGGCGAGTCGCTTCCGAGAAAAGGGAAGCCATCTCGAACCGATCCATGAAAACGTATTTCAAGGCCCAGATGGAAAATGGGGAAGAGACGGATTAGGCCCAAAGACAGAAGGAACAAAGGGGAGAGAATAAAACCCGGTTCTTCTCGCGGCGTTTCCCCGCAAACGCTCCCGCCCAAGTTTTCGCTTCGCTATTTGAGTCAAAGGGAACATTCCCTGAAAAATTGTCAAAGAGACGAAAAAGCCGCCTTCGCCGACACCCTCGACAAATTGAGTCGATTGACCTGGAATCAGATCGCGAGCTCGAACAGACACGCAACCGGATATGAAAAGATACCTCGAAATCAAATCAAGGCATCGATGCCGCCACACATCACGGACGAGGTGAACCTCCTTGCTTTCCGTTTTTTCGGCAGACGCCCCATGGTGGGATATCGAGACAGAACCACGTTCCATGTCTTATGGCTCGACAGGGATTTCACTCTGTATTCCCACGCATGAAAAACGCCCGCGGGACGGCGGGCGCTTTTATCTTTCTGAGTACCCGACGAAAGAATCACGCTTCAAGAATCAAGAGCTCCATAGTCGGCAACTCTCCCGCCTTACTGCGCTCCCTTCGCTATGCGCGCGTCGTCCTCATCGGGCATGAGCACGAACTCGGGATAGGCCTCGATGCCGAGTTCCGCCGAGTCCTGCCCATGGTCTTCCGCGGAGGTCGACACCCGCACGCCCATCGTCTTGTCCAGAACCATCCAGACGACGTATGAGGCGGCGAACACGAAAACGCCTATCGCCACGATACCCACGATCTGCGCGAAAAGGCTCCCGCCGCCCGCGATGCAGACTGCGAGCGTCCCCCAGACGCCTGCGAACAGGTGCGCGGGAATCGCGCCCACGACATCGTCGATCTTCCAGTTCTCCAACATCTTCAAGCCGAACGCGCAAGCCAGGCCGCCGATGGCGCCGATGATGACCGCCCAATGGTATTCGACGATGTTCGGAGCGGCCGTGATGGCGACGAGGCCGCCGATGGCGCCGTTCAGCACCGCGAGCAGGTCCACGCGCCCGAAGATGGACTTCGCGGTGAACAGGACGGCGATGCATCCCGCCGCCGCCGCGAGGTTGGTGCTGACCATCACGTTGCTCATCGTCACCGCGTCGACCGATCCCTTGAGCACGAGCATCGAACCGCCGTTGAACCCGAACCAGCCGAACCACAGGATGAAGACCCCGAGGGTGACGAGCGGGACGTTCGAGGGCGGCGTGGACTTGACGCTTCCGTCCTCGCGGAACTTCCCGCGCCGCGCGCCCACGACGATTACGCCCGCGAGCGCCGCCCATCCCCCGGTCGAGTGCACGATGGTGGAACCCGCGAAGTCGCTGAAGCCAAGCCCCGTGAGCCAGCCTCCGCCCCACGTCCAGGCGCCCACCAGCGGGTAGATGACGCCGGTGAGGACGGCGATGAAGATGAAGAACGACCACAGCTTCACGCGCTCGGCGAGGGCGCCGGAAACGATGGAGGCGGTGGTCGCCACGAACGTCATCTGGAAGAACCAGAAAGATATGCTGGCGTAGTCGGTCCCGATCACGGCAGCGCCCGCTTTTTCGCTTCCCGCCAGAATGGCGAACTCGTCCGCCGAGGGCCGGAACAAGAACTTGATCGCGCCTATCCAGCCGCCGACATCCACGAACATGAGGTTGTAGCCGATGATGTAGAACATGAGCCCGGCGATGGCGTAGAGGCCGATGTTCTTGAGACAAATCACCGAGGCGTTCTTGGTGCGCACCGAACCCGACTCGAGCATCGTGAAGCCCGCGCACATCCACATGATGAGCGCTCCGCAGATCAGCAAAAAGAAAGTGTTGAATATGAACTTGTTGTTTGCGACCTGGGTCTCGACGGGCGCGGCCGCCTCCGCTCCGCTCGCGGTGAGCAATAGAACAACGAAGGCGAAAAACACACCCCAGGTAGCGGACCATGGAAGGGAAATTCGATGATGGTTTTTCATGGGTTCGCTCCAATTCTGGTGAAATCCGCTTGTTTTTCAAAGGCATTTTCTATGGCGCCGGGGGGTAGGGCTGCAACGGAGGCGGGCGGAACATGACGCGCGAGATGGCGGTCGGTTCGAGGCGGAATGTGGGTCTGCATACGCGCCTCCGGGCATGGACGTTCGCTGTCGTGGTGCTGACGCACTCATTAGAGCATGGAGAGAGGGAGGGATTCAAGAATTTTTTTCACCGGAGATACTGACGAGTTCGGCGCGATCCGGCTTCACCGCATCGATTCGATCATTCCGGCCACCCTCGGTGTCCGACTCCAAAGCGATGCCCGGGTGGGAGAAAACCCGCTCCTACGCATCTCTTGCGTTTGGAAACGAACCCGTAGGGGCGCTTCGTGAAGCGCCCGTTTCTCCGGCAAGGGCCGTTCACGAACGGCCCCTACAGGCATACACGTCATTCGCCTCGGATCGTCATTCCGGCGCATGCCGGAATGACGGTGTTATGGACGGCCTCAACCCATGCGGGAGGGATTGCGGGTGGCATCGCATTTACCCCCTGCAAAACCATCGCACCTCCATCGATTCATGGGGACTTTCCGCTCAACAGAAAAACTCAAGAAGGCAGGGGCACGTCTTCACCGTAAATCTGCTCGGACTGCGCCTGCGTCACCGGGTTTCCCTCGGGATCGTGCAAGGGATAAGCCTTGAGCGTGCGCATGAAGACCTGGAAACCATAGTGAATCGCCACCATCGCGCCGATCTCCATGATCTGGGCTTCTGAAAAGTGCTTCTTGCCTTCGTCGTAGAATTCCTTGTCGAGCTTCGCGGCGTCCCGGTACATCCAGTAGGAATAGCGGAGCGCCCACTTCTCGGCTTCGGTGAACTGCGGGTCGTTCTCGAAATCGCCGCAGGCGGCCTCGATGCGTTCTTCCGTCAGACCTTCTTTTTTCGCCTGCTCGGAGCGCAGGTTCGCGAAGTAGGTGTCCTGCGCGGTCCTGGCGAGCTGGATGCGAATCATCTCCTTGAGCTTGTGCTCCACCCCGCCCATGGCGTGGGAGCGGTGCATGGCGTCGTGCAGGGGTCCGGCGTAACCGGGCGCATGCGCCATCACGCGCGAGAAAAGCGCATCGGGCGCCTGGGTCTCGGCGGTGCGCTCCATGACGCGCTTCCAGTTCTTCTCTTCAATTCCTTCGGGTTCGAGCGGCTCGATGATCGGCATGGCTACCCCTCCTGGCTTCCGCCTGCCTGTTGCGCCTCGCCCTCTTCGAGCGCGCGCTCAAGCGGCCCGCTCATGTGCGAGACGGGGCAATCGCCGTAGACGCGGCGCGATTCCTCCTGACTCACCAGCCGCCCGTCGGGGGTGAACATGGGGTAGAAATCGAGCGTCCTGAAAAAGGTGTGGTAGCCCACGTTGAAGCCGATGAAGGAGCCGAGTTCCACGATCTCCTCATCCGAGTAGTGCTCGCGAAGCCTCGCGTAGAAGGCCTCGTCAATCTTCTCGGGTTCCGAATCCATGAGTTCGCTGTATTCGAGCGCGAGTTTTTCGGCTTCGGTGAAAAGCTCACTCTCGCGCCAGTTGTCGATGCCCTCGTCTATCATCTCTTCCGTCAGGCCGGCCTGCTTCGCCGAAGCAGAGCGCACGTTCCCTCAGTAGTTGCAAAAGGCGCGGCGCGAGAGCTGAACGCGGATGATCTCCTTGAGCTTGTGGTCGATGACGCCGGTGTTGAACACCGTACCCCACGCGAGGTACATCGACTTCGCCAAATCCTCGTTGTGGCCCTGCATGGCGTGAAAGGCGGGGTCGGGCGCGCGGTGTTTGAGCGCCTTGTTCACGAACGGCGCCAGCTTCGTCTTCTTCAGATCCTCGATGTCGAGCATCGTGATGTTGGACATATGAAATCTCCCAAAAGGATAGCGAATAAGACCGGATTATCGGCTATCGCATCAGGCTCCGCTCTCCGCCTGAACGCGGCGCAGGGCGGTGTCGAGAGCGGAGGCGGCGCGCTCGGCTTCCTCTTCGGTCAAGACCAGCGGCGGGCTGATGGTGACGGTGTTCGAAGGGCCCGCCGCGATGCCGGCGTTCTTGCCGAAGATCACGCCTTGCTCCTTCGCGTATGCCAGCACCTTCGCCGTGGCCGCCGTGGAGAGCGGCGCGCCGCTCTCTTCTATCAACTCCACGCCCCAGATAAGGCCCACGCCCCGCACGTCGCCCACGCAGGGGATGTCGGAGAGCTTGCCCAAAAGCCCGCCGAGATATGCGCCCACCTTGGCGCCGCGCGCGGGCAATTCCTCGTCCATCATGATCTCGAGGTTCTTGAGCGACGCCGCGCAGGCGACGGGGTGCCCGCCGTAGGTGTTTATCTGCAGGAACCCGGTGTCGCCCTCGGCGTTTAAGGCCTCGAATATCTCGTTCGTGGTCGCCGTCGCCCCGATGGGCAGATAGGCGCTGCTCAGCCCCTTGGCCATCGTCATGATGTCCGGCTCGATCTCGTAGAGGTCCGAGGCGAAGAGCTGCCCCGTCCGCCCGAATCCTGTGATGACCTCATCGGCGATGAACAACACGCCGTGGTTCCGGCACACCTCGCGCATGCGCTTCAGGTAATCCGCTGGCGGGGGAATCACCCCGCCGCCGCCGATGACGGGCTCCGCGATGAACGCCGCCACGGTCTCGGGGTCTTCGTAGCGGATGACCTCATCCAACTCGTCCGCGCACCGGCGGGCGAGTTCTTCCTCGGTATCCGCGTTGCTTCGGTAGAAATAGGGCGCGCTCACGTGAATCACGCCCGGGAGCAGCGGCTCGAACATCGCGCGCCGGAGCGTCTGGCCGGTGAGGCTGGCGCCTCCGATGGTCGCCCCGTGATAGCCTTGGTGGCGGGCGATGACCTTGTATCGCCTCCCGCCGTTTAAGCGTCCATAGGCGCGGGCGATCTTGATGGCCGTGTCCACGGCTTCTGAGCCGGAATTGACGAACCAGACGCGCTCGACGCCCTCGGGCAGCAAGGAAGCGAGCCTTTGGCCAAGCCTCGCCGCGGGCGGGTTCACCTGCGTCAGCGGGTAATAGGCCAATTCCAACATCTGCTCGTAGGCCGCCTTGGCCACCTCGTCGCGCCCGTAGCCGATGTTCACGCACCAAAGCCCCGCCATGGCGTCGATGTATTCCTTGCCCGAGGCGTCCTGGATGGTCGAACCCCTGGCCTTGACCACGACGTCGAGGGGATTTTCCTCCATCCCGGAATGGTTCATGAGCGGATGCCAGACGTGTTCCTTGTCCATCGTCCGCAGGGATTCGGCTTCGGCTATGGCTGGATTCATGAGGGTCCCCTCTCGGGTTTCAGCGATTCGGAATTCCATTGATCGATGCGAAAATCTTAATGCGCAAACGGATGCGAATCAACCGCCAGGAGAACTAGCCCGGCGTATATTCGGGGCTTTCACTCTTGATTCGAAAAGCCTGGCGCCCGATACCCTCGATTTCGCCCTCTATCAGGTCGCCCGCCTGGAGATATTCCCCCCACGAGGCGGCGTTGCCGGCAGGAGAGCCGGTGCCGATGATGTCGCCCGTCCGCAAGGTCGCTATCCCCGAGAGATACGATACCTGCTCGGCGACCCGCCAGACCATGTCGCCCGTGGTGGCGTCTTGCCTCAGTTCGCCGTTCACCCAGAGCTTGAGCCTCAAATCGTGGGGGTCGAGCCCCTCTTCGGGGAGCAGGATATAGGGGCCGATGGGGGCGAAGCCGTCCGGGGCCTTCATGGCGTACCAGTCGATGAACTTGCCCATGTTGAGGCTCGTGCGGTCGCTCATGTCGTTGAACAGGGTGTAGCCGCCCACGTGGTCCATGGCCCTTTCCACCGGAATGTTCTTGCCGCCCTGGCCGATGAGCACGCCGAGTTCGAGTTCGTAGTCGAGCTTTTCCATCGAGGGATAGACGGGCACGTCCTCATACGGGCCGCTCACGCAGGTGGCGGGCTTCAGGAAACAATAAAGCGGGAGTTCCTCCTTGAAATCATCCACTTCGGTGCGCGCCATCTCGGCGGCATGGGCCACGTAGTTCCTCGCCATGCAAAACAGCGTGTCCGGCACGACGGGAGGGAGAATCTCGACTTCATCGGGTTCATAGACCACCTGCATCCCGTCGAAGCGGATCGGGTCTTTTTTGCCCGAATGCGCCTCGATCGCTTCGAGAGCCTCCTCGGCGAGAGGGCGGTTCAGTTCCAGATCCTCGATGAACTCCTCGCAATCATCGGGAACCTCGGCCTCGACGCGATCCATGGCCTCCGCCGCTGTTTCCTCATCCAGCGACAGGGCGCAGGCCAGTTTCAGATCGGCGATTTTCTCCCCGAACAACACGCCGATGCGCGCCTCGCCCGCCAGGCTGAACGTACAGATCCGCATGAAGATGAGCCTCCAGCTTCAAGTTTGCGATATCGAGCATCCTATCACAGGGGTACGGGCGATGCCGCCTTTATTCGGCCCTATGGTGACGGCTGAGAAAATCGAGAATCAGCCGCCGCGCCCTCTCCTTGCGCGAGAGGTTGTGCGCCCGGCCCTCGAAGAGGTGAAACTCCATGTTCACGCCCCGCGCCCTGGCCTTGCGCAGGCAAGAATCGGCGGGCCTGTTCCGTCAGGTCAACCTCTTCTTTTCGGAGTTTTTCAACAACCCCTTGAGGGGCTTACTGAAATAGCCTCGCTTCGATTGAGATTAACCTTCGCCTTTGTTCGTCATTCCGGCGAAAGCCGGAATCCATTTTCGGCTTTGTCTTTGGCCTTTCGCCCGGACGCTCTCTCTCCCGACCGGGGAAGATTTGGACGCCGCCATATAAATTCGCCTCATCCGTTCCGAATTCGGGCGCGGCGCTCCTTCCCTCGAGCCGGAGTCAAAAGCGAAAACGAAAACAAAAATCATATAATGGATTCCGGCTTTCGCCGGAATGACGGTGGTTTTCCCACATCGAGGGGCTTTTTCAACAACCCCCCTCAAGGGGATAAAGGCGATGCCCCCGCCGAAGAGGGAGGTTTTTCGACAACCCCGGGGAAAGAGCGTTTGCTGCGGATGAGAAACGCATCGGTTCGCAATTCCTCGCTTCTCGCTCGGAATCGACCCCCTAGACCACACCCTCATCCGCCAGCTCTTTCAACTCCGCGTCCGATACGCCGAGAAGACCGCCGAGGATCTCCGCGTTGTGCTGGCCCACGAGCGGGGCGGGGGCAGCGTAGCCGCCCTCCATCTCGCTGAACTTGAAGGGAAAACCGGGGGCTTTCGCGCTTTTGAGGGTTCCCAGGGTGGGGTGTTCGATGTCGACTATCATCCCGCGTTCCTGCATGTGGGGCCAGGCGAGGATGTCCTCGATGGTGTTCACCGGCCCGCAGATGACGTCTTGCGCGCGCAGGGAGGAGACCGCTTCTTTCGCCTCGCGGCGCTTCGTCCATTCGGTGATGATGGCGTCAACCTCCGCGACTCTGCTCACGCGCCGGCTCATGTCCTCGTATCGTTCATCGCCGATCAGATCGGCGCGCTCGATGCCGCGCAGTATGTTGTGCCAATGCGCGTTGGTGCCCGAGGCGATGATGACCCAACCGTCTTTCGTCTCATAGGCGTTGAACGGGGCGAGCCGCATGATGCGGTTGCCGATGCGCGGCGGGAGGCCCAGTTGTTCGTAAAAATCCATCGGCTCATCGAAGATCAGGGAAAAGATGCAGTCGATCATCGAAATGTCGACCTGCTGGCCCTCCCCGGTGCGCTCGCGGTGAAAGAGCGCCGTCATGATGGCACCGAAGGCGAACGTGCCGCCCACGCTATCACCGAGCGCGGAGCCCGCCTTGGTGGGCGGGCCGTCGGGGAATCCCGTGAGGTTCATGAGTCCCGAGGCCGCCTGGGAGACGGCGTCGTAGCCCTTGAGGCCCGCATCCGGCCCCGTCTGGCCGTAGCCCGTGATGGAGCAGTAGACCAGGGAGGGTTTCCGCGCGTGAAGCGTCTCGTAGTCGATCTTGAGCCTTTTCGTGACGCCGACGGAGAAATTCTCCACCAGGATGTCGGATTGATCCACGAGCCCGTAGAACATCTCGAGACCCCGGGGGTCCTTGATGTTCAAGGTAATCGCCTTTTTGGCGCGCGTACGCTTCAAGTAAGCCATTCCCAGGTCTTCATCTGTCTGGGGATGGTAGGAGACGCCCTTCTCGCCGATGTAGGGAGGAGAATAGGCCACCGGGTCGCCCGTGGCCGGATTGTCGATTCGGATGACCTCGGCCCCCATCCCCGCCAGAAAAAGCGTGGCCTGCGGACCCGAGAGAAACTGCGTCAGGTCGAGGACGCGGATGCCTTCTAATGGCTTCGTCATGAAAAGCCGAATTAGCCTTCGAGCAGAATCTTCACCGCCTGGCGAGCCGCATCGCCCGCGCGCGCGGAGATTTCCTCATCCGAGAGCGTGCTCAGGGGGTGCTGGATGACCACCGGGTCGAGGCCGTTCATGCCCAAAGCCGCCCTTTGCACATGGGCTTCGTGCAGGAAGACCTCCGTCACCACCACGGCGGTGGGCACCCCTTTTTCTTCCAGGGAGATCGCATCGTGCATACAGCACGAAGTGCAGGAGCCTCAGTCGCCGATCGCCGTCAGGACGACGTCGTTCTCCTCCGCGATTTGCGCGATCAACTCGGGCGCCGCGTTCTTGGAAAAGCTCTCTTTCTTGTAGTAGCGCACCTCGGCGAAGGGGCCTTCCGCCTCCATCAGCGCCGTGGTTTTTTCGAGCAGCCTGCGCCCGTTCCACTTCGTGTTGTCCAGGACGCCGAGCTTGAGACCCTTCAAATCCCGGACGCGCTGCGCGGTGGGTTGGGCCGCTGCCTCGACCACCCCTCGGGGGTCGTAGACGACCTGGCCGGTGATGACGTCACTCATGGTTTCCTCCCGTTTTCTCCAAATCTCTATAGCAGACAGGTGCCGTCCACGCAGACGGGTCCGCCTTCGAGCGTCTTGCCGTCGATTGCGCGAAGCACCGGGTTCGTCATGTGGCCCCAGCCGGGAATGAAGGCGGAAAAACGGCCCGCATCCCCGCCCGCCACGAACAGGTGGATGTTCTCGGGACTGGGAACGATGGGGATTCTCTCGTCCGGCTCGCGCCTGTACCACTTGGGGATGTTGCGGTTGTAGACCTTCCCGTAGCGGTGGTTGAACGAGATATCGGCGAACGTGTTCCTGGTGTGCATCCACAGATAGCTCTTCACGTCGTTTCGCGTCCAGTTTTTCGCACTGATGGTCGCCCCGTGCTCGGGGCTGATGACGACGGCGCACGAGCCGCTGCTCACCGAATTGTTGTGCGCGATCGTGCTCATCGCCGAGCAGATGCTGTCGAGGACCCCCTCGGGATCATCGGAGATGTGGTTCGTCACGCTGTGGGGCGCTTCGGCCGCGATGGCGAAGACCGTGGAATCCTCGGGCGCGTAGCCCTGTTCCACGTGATAGGGCGCCCAGGGGCTGGCTTCTTCGTTCTCCGCGATGCAGTAGGTGTATTTGGTGGGACAGCCCAGCGTGCTCTTGTCCAGATCGCCCGGCCACGCGCCGCCCACGTTCAAGAGCATCATCCGCACCGCGCGGCCTATCGTCGCGTTCGCGCGGTTGCCTGAGCCGAATACGTTGCAGCCCGCGTTCATGCCGATCTCGCCGCGAACCGGGCCGTTCACCACGACGAGCGGGCACGCCATGTGGGTGGTGGCCTGCACCCCGTTCAGGTTGAAGTGTGGGTCGCAAAGCGCCGACATCGCCGCGCGGACCACGGGCGCGTATTCCGTCTTACACCCCGCCATCACCATGTTGATCGCCAGAACCTCTCTCGTGAGGTTACCCCATCGCGGGGGCACGCGGCACTCAATGTAGTCTTTATCTCCGCCCAGGGCCGCGACGGCGGCGTCTATCTTCTCGGGCGTGGGCGGGACGACGGGAAGCCCGTCCGAGAATCCCTCCTCAAAATAGTACTCCACCAAATCGACTTCCTGATCCACGGTTTGCGTCGTCTGC
This sequence comes from bacterium, assembly GCA_965203325.1. Lineage (GTDB taxonomy): Bacteria > UBA8248 > UBA8248 > UBA8248 > UBA8248 > Bin107. Next base: position 3,100,553 of record OZ241875.1, on the reverse strand, counting down.
GGCATGCCGAATCACTCCTGCTCGTTATTTCCCAAAAAATTTATCATAAACCGAATCTTGTAAAAGAAAAAGATGGGAGAATGGAAAGAAGGCAACAATACCTTCAAATGCAGGGTTGTTGAAAAACCCCTCCTCGCTCGGAATTCACCACCACCGTCATTCCGGCGAAAGCCGGAATCCATTTTCAAGCAGAATGACAATACGCCAGCTTTTCATCTCCTCGTCATTCGCGGAAACCAATCAGAAAAATAAAAAAACAAAAGACAAAACAAATGGATTCCGGCTTTCGCCGGAATGACGGACAAAACCGCACCACCTCTTGCAGCTACCATTGTTTTCTTTATGCCCCACATATACATTCAGAATATAGCTTGCCTGCGTATTGAGGGCCCGGAAAGGGAAGAAAACCCAATGACGGAAAAAACCATCATACTCGATTCAGAAAACTTCCATCATCTCCTTGAAGCGCAGGAAGTGAAAAAAAACATCAACGGCGTCAAAATATCTATTTCACTGTCCGTGTTCGATATTCCGAAATCACTCACAGTGAATACCGATGAAGAACAAGAAAAAATGAAGCTCACGTTCCATTACATCGACAACGAAAAAGCCATAGAGCAAAAGCGCAACGATACGACAAGTATATTCGTCGGGGAGAACAGCGGAAAACTCATGGGGCTTCTGATAAATTACGGGGATAAGAATCCTCAACGAATCCCCATTGAAATCAATGAGTTCGTCGAAAAAGAAATCCCAAATCTCAAGCGGGAGAACCAGCGCCTCAATTACGGGCTGATTAAAGAACTCGTATCTTCTTCAGAAGTCGAGCCTCTGCTCACATGATGTAATCAACGCCTTTTCAGCATTTCACTTCCATTACGGCCGCAAGGAAATATCCCGGAGATAGGCCTTACACATCCGGAAAGAGCGTCTCCCCGTCCTTGAGCGCGCCTTCGGCCTGCTCGGGCGTCAGCCCCTTCACGCCCGAGAGGTCGACGCCCCGGATGTCGGCAAGCTCCAGATCGGCGTCGTCGATGAGCGCGTCCGCCAGGTTCGCGCCCCCGAGTTTCGCCCGCTGAAGCGAGGCGCCGCGCAGGTCGGCTCCGCTCAAGTCTGCGCCCGTCAAATCCGCGAACTTGAGACCCGCCGACATCATGTTCGCCCCGGCCATCCGCGCGCCGGTGAGGTTCGCGCCCTCGAGGCTGGACTGGAACAGATCGGCTCCTTCGAGATTGGCGCCCGTTAAGTCCGCACCGTCCAGGTTCGCCCATTGCGCATTGGCGCCCGCGAGACGCGCTTCGCGCAAATCCGCTTTGGTGAGATTCACCATGAAAAGGCTGATGATTTCGAGATTCGCGCCTGCAAAATCCGCGCGCTCCCCGCGCGCGCCCGAACTCTGCAGCCACTTGCCGTGGGCTTCGATTTTTTCGGCGAAAAGGGCCTCCTGCTCCACCTGGTCGGGGGCCATGGGCAAACCGAAGCCGCCGCCCCCAGGAGGAGGCCCACCCCCGGAGGGGGGGTCGTCCTTTTGCGTGAACCAGCCGAAAATCTTCCTGAGGATGGCGCACCTCGCTTTCCGAATACCAAGACCGTACGGTTCGATGAGTCATGAGGATAAAACCGGTTTTTTCTTGCCTCAAGCCCAAGCCGTTTGTCAAACAGGCGGCGGCTTCAGGCACTTTCCGGGAGCCGGGCAAGGCGGCTCGGCTGATCCCTTATTACGGCGGCAAAGAGGCCAGGAAATCATGGCAGATGCGCGCGAATTCGTCGGGCCGCTCGATGAGCGCCACGTGACCCGTCCCCTCCATGATGATGAGCTTCGACCCCTCGATGCGCTCGTGGATTTCCTTCGCGTGGTGGGTGTCGACGATAAGGTCGCGATCCGAACAGGTGACGAGCGTGGGAACCCGTATCCGGTGAAGCCGCTCGAGTGTGTCCCCCTCCAGGCAGGCGCGCAGTTGCCCCTCCCAGCCGAGGTCGACGCCGGATTGCTCGGTGAGCCACTGCCTTTTCTGCTCCATAAGCTCGGCATTCCGATCGTAGAATTCATGGGAATAAAGCCCCAGGAGGCTCAGTTCCACGAGCGCCTCGCGCTCCCCGCGTGCGGCGAAGCGCATGCGGGCGCGCTGAAAAGAACCCAGGCGCGGGCAGTTCCTCGCCCAGGTGTGATGGAGCCCCAGGCTGACGACGCGCCCGGGGTGGCGAAGCGTGAGCTCGGTGGAAATGTGACCCCCCATCGAAAAACCCATCACATGGGCGCGCTCGACCCCTACTGCGTCCAGAACGCCCGCGGCGTCATCCGCCATGTCCGCCAGGGAATATCCCGGAGGGGGCGCCGTGCTCTTGCCCACCCCCCGGTTGTCGAAGACGATATAGCGGTAATCCGCGCTCAGCAAGGGCAGTTGCGCCGACCAGAAGGTGTGGTCATGGCCCGTTCCGCTCACCAGCAGGAGAGGCGGCCCCTCTCCCTGGGCCTCATAGAAAATCTCTACGCCTGATTCCAGCGTTACGAACGGCATGGGAAGGTCCTCAAATAAGCGGGCGGCGCGCGCCCTCACATCTTGGGTTCATCCTCGGGTCCCCAGAAGAATGGATCGAGCAACAAGCCCTCGCGCGGTATCTGCGCGACGGGCGTGAGCCCCTGTTTGAGCTTCAGGCGATGAATCGTCCGCAAATGTACGAGCGCCTCCCAATACATCTGCCGGAGCATCCCCGCCAGCGTGTAGGTGAATTTCGTCTCATCCTCGGGGTCTTGTGCGAGGCCCTCGTCGTGAAACGTGGAGACGTGCATCCAGAACCGATAGACCGGCAGGTCCGTATCGCCCATCAGCAATTCGGGCTTGAACGAGCGGGTGATGGAGAGCGATTTCAACTCATCTTCCGTCTTTCCTTGGGCGGCGCGTTCGGCGAAATGAATCGCCTCATCGAACTTGGGCAGCAAATCCTCGAGCCGCCAGTATTTCTCCTCATCCAGCCTGCGGTCGTACTGATTGGGAGCCGCTTTCGTGAAATCCACCGGGTCTTCCGGCGGGTTCTCCGGCCAGAGGGTTTTGCCCCACATCTTCACCCACCAGAAGAAATAGGCGAGCGCAACGTGGCTTACCTGCCGCCTGATGCTCCAGCGCGACCATTCCTCTGACGGGTCTTCCCAGTCGAGCCGGGCGTCGCTCAGCCCTTCCACTTCCTGGTGATACATCGCGCGCAACGCCTGAAAATCGGGGACTCCTTCACTCACGCCCGTCTCCTCCCGAATGAGTGTTTCCTCACCATGAAACCGCCAAATTCCCCGCCGCTCTCCATACTCGCCGAACGGGGCGAGAGGGGCAACGCCGGGACGCTAGAGAATCCTCAAATCCACACCCGTCATCTGGGGAGGCGGGGTGACCCCCATCAACCCCAGCAGGGTGGGCGCCACGTCGCAAAGCGCGCCGCCCGCTCTGAGAGGACCCTCGAATCCGGGGGCGACGACGATGCAGGGCGTCTCGTTCAGCGTGTGCGCGGTGTGCGGACAATCGTTCCCGGCATCCCACATCGTCTCGCAATTCCCGTGGTCCGCCGTCACCACCGCCGCCCCGCCCGCGCCCTCCAGCGCTTCGAGAACGCGCCCGAGACAAGCGTCCACGAAACCGGCGGCCTGGACGGCGGCGCTCTCGACACCCGTGTGTCCCACCATGTCCGGGTTGGCGTAGTTCAATACGATAGCGTCATCCTCACCCCGCCCGATGGCGTCCAGTACCACTTCCGTTACTCCTTCTGCGCTCATCTCGGGCTTTAGATCGTAAGTAGCCACTTTGGGCGAAGGAACCATGTGCCGCCTCTCGCCGGGGGACGGCTCCTCCTCGCCGCCGTTAAAGAAATACGTGACGTGGGGATATTTCTCCGTCTCGGCGACTCTCAGGCACGTCCGCCCCGCGTCGGCCAGGGCGTGGCGGAACAGGCCCTCCATCCTCAGGGGAGGAAACGCGACGGGCAGCGTGAAGCGCTCGTCGTATTCCGTCATGCAGGCGTAATGGACCGCGGGTCCGCCCGAGACGTCGAAGCCGTCGAACCCTTCATCGGTGAAGGCGCTGGTGATTTGCCGCACCCTGTCCGCGCGGAAGTTCATACAGATCACGGCGTCGCCGTCTCGAATCAAGCCCACCGGACGCCCGCTGTCGGTGAGCACCACCGGTTCGATGAACTCATCCGTCACGCCTTGCGCATAGGAAGCCTCTATCGCCCCGGCGGCGCTCGGAGCATGAATGCCTTCTCCTGCGGCCATGGCCCTGTAGGCGCGCTCGTTTCTCTCCCATCGCCTGTCCCGGTCCATCGCGTAGTAACGCCCAATGACGGTGGCGAGTCGGGCCCCTGCCTCCCGGCTCAAGCTCTCCTCGTAGCGGCGGACGAATTCCAGTCCCGAGCGCGGCGGCGTATCCCTCCCGTCGGTGAAGGCGTGCGCGAAGATGCGCTCGACACCGGTTTTTCTCCCCAGCCGCGCCAGCGCCACCCCGTGATCCTGGAGGCTGTGCACGCCGCCGTCCGATACGAGGCCGATGATGTGCAGGGCGCCGCCTCTCTCTTTGGCCTTTTGAACGCAATCGACGAGCGGGGGGAGCTCAAAAAAATCGCCGCTCTCGATGGAGCGGTCGATGCGAACGATGTCCTGATCCACCACACGGCCCGCGCCGAGGTTCAGATGACCCACCTCGGAATTGCCCATTTGGCCGTCGGGAAGTCCCACGGCGCGTCCCGAAGTGACCAGGCGGGTGTGGGGACGGCTCGCGAGCAGGGCATCCATGGTCGGGGTATCGGCCAATGCGACGGCGTTGTGCGCGCGCTCATCGGATAATCCCCATCCATCCAGAACGATGAGCATGACCGGGCAAGGTGGGTTCAAGGGTTTCACACGACCTTTCCGGAAAAGCGGATATACTTTTTCTATTGTCTGGAGTCGAAAACACGGACGAATCGCAGCTTCGCTTTATCCCACCGCCAGAATTCCTCGATGGGAAAACGTTCGATTAGTATCTCGTTTTTATCTTTTCCACCCTTGAGGCTGGAAATCTGCTCCTCATATTTCCTCTCCCCCTTGAGAATGAGGGTGACGGGGTTTCCCGGTCCGTTAAAGCGAAAACGAACCTTGGCCCGCAGATCTTCACGCCGTTGGACAGCCCGGCTTCTCGCGTCGTCCACGTACGTTTTCGGCCATTTCAACTCATCTTGCAGGCGTGCGAACCACATGAGATCGAAGCGGTTCTCCGAAGTCGGCTTGATGACTCGCACGGCGTCGGAATAGCGGCCGTCCGAACCCTCGCGGGTATTGACGATCAACTCATACGACCCGTCCGCCGTCAGATCGGCTACCTGGTAGGTGATCTCCCGCCCACGGCTCATGTCGCTGTAGGAGGCGAGCGGCTTGCGGGCGCTCTTGTCGTCATCCATCAGGCAAAAGGTGATGTAGTGGTCCTTGGCGTGATCCGACTGGATGACCATGAGGGTTTCGAGGCGCTTGTCCGCATCCATGTTGAGCGGGATGAAATCCACTGAAAAAGCGTAATTCTTCAGATGATCGGAGGATAGATACCAGGGCCATTCATTTTCCGGCAGCGGACAGTTCGACAGGGCGTTGAGCTGGACGTTCGAATCCGAGGAGAAGAGTTTGCGGACCAGCAGCCAATCTTTAGGCTTTTCCAGTCGCCTGAGATGGGAGACGAGGCGGGAAATGCGTCTTTGCTCTATCGCCTCGGGAGTCTCCGGCGCGGCCGCAAACGCCTCCATGCTCCAAGCCGAAGCAAGGAGCCATACCATCAAGGCCATCCCCATGAGGCCTCTCATCGCATGCTCCTTAACGAGCAACACCCTATGAAGCAATATCGACTTACCATTCTACACTAAAATACAAATAATACCTAGGGCCGGAGCAGCACCTTGATTATGCCCTTTTCGCGGGCTCTTTCAAATGCTTCGGGCGCGTTTCGCAGGGAGAAGCGGCCATGAACCATCAAGGACGTGCGAACCGCGCCCGTCTCCAGCGCTCGAATCGCGGGCGAGAAAAGGCCGCAGCGCGAACCCAGTACCGTGATTTCATCCACCACGACGGCGGAGAGATTCAGGCGAGCTTCGGAGGCCACCGTGCTCTTGAGCACCAGCACGCCTCCAGGCTTCGTCTTCGAAACGGCGAGGGAGAAGCCCTCCGCAGCGCCTGTGGCCTCGACCACGACGGGCCATTTCTCTCCTTCGGAGCAGACGGCCTGCGCGGGATCGCTCCAAACGGGAATCTTACGTGAAGCGAGCAGCGCCATTTTTTCCGGGTGGCGGCCCAGCAGACTCACCCTCGATCCTTCGGCGTGCAACACCTGGGTCTGCAAGAGACCGAGCCTCCCGTCTCCGATCACCAGGACCTCGCGCTCCACGATCTCGGGGAACTGCTCGATCACCTCGAAACAGGCGGCCAGAGGCTCACAGAAAACGGCCGCCTCATCTTCCACGGCGTCGGGAAGAACGTGCAGGTTCCGACTCGGCAGGCAGGTGTATTCCGCAAAAGCGCCGGGGCGATCGAGAATGCCCAGGACGCTTCTCTCGGGACAATGCCGTTCCATACCGCGGGCACACCAAGGGCAATCCCCGCATCCGCAGTTGATCTCGCCCACCACCCTGCGTCCCAAAAGCGGGTGCGCCTCCGGCCCCGCCACCACGCCGACAAACTCATGGCCGAGCACGCCCCGGAAATTCATGTACCCGCGAATGAGCTCCAGGTCCGTGGCGCAAATGCCTGCAAGACTCACCCGGATGAGGGCTTCATCCGCGAGGGGCTCGGGACGCGCTACCTCTTTCAAAGAGGGGCCGTTCTCCTCCAGCACGTAGGCAAGCAACGGGTGATCTCTTTTACGGGGTTCAGGGCGGCTCGGAGCGGTTCGGGATTTTCTCGGCGCGGCGCAGCCATTTATTCGCGCGCTCTCAAGGCCTCCTTCACGCGGCCGACTCCCAGATGTTCGGCGATTACGTCCTCCCGCGCAAGGAGCTCTTCGCTCGTTCCCTCGAAGGCGACGAAACCACGGCTCAGCACGTAGAAATAATCGCCCACCTCCAGCGCCAGGGAGAGGTTCTGCTCCACGAGGAGGATGGAAAGGCCGTGCGTGCGGGTCTTCATGATTCCGTCCCTGATGGAGCGGACGAGACTGGGCGCGAGCCCTTCGGTCGGCTCATCGAGCAGAATCAGCCTTGGACGCGCCACCAGGGCGCGCGCGATCACGAGCATCTGCTGCTCGCCGCCGCTCAGGCTCCCCGCCAGTTGTCTGGCGCGCTCTTCCAGGACAGGGAAAAACGCCAACGCCTCGCTGACGCCGTTTGCGTCGGAGTTCGGGCTGGCCTGCGCCGCCACGCGGATGTTCTCCTCCACGCTCAAGGAGCCAAAGGGCCGCCTGTCCTCGGGCACGTAGGCGACTCCCATGCGGGCGACCCGGTGGGCCGCCATCGCTTCGATGCGCTGCTCCTCGAAGAGGATTTCGCCTGAAGTGGCGGGCACGAGACCCATGATGGACTTGAGCGTCGTGCTCTTGCCCGCGCCGTTGCGCCCGATGAGGCAGACGATTTTGCCTGCGCCCACCTCGAGATCCACGCCGTGGAGAACGTGGGCGCTCCCGTAATGAACGTGTAGTGAGGAGACTTTGAGCATCAATCCTCTCCCACTTCGACGGCGCCCAGGTAAGCGTCCTGCACCTGGGGGTCCCGGCTGATCTGCTCGGGCGGTCCCTGGGCGATCACCCGGCCCTGCGTCATCACGGTGATCTTATCCGAGATCGAGAGAACCACCTCCGTGTCGTGCTCGACCAGGAGGACGCTCGTGCGCTCCGCGATTTGCCGCACCAGGCGGGCGATGCGCTCGGTCTCCGTTCGGGACATGCCCGCCGTCGGTTCATCGAGCAGCAAGACTTCAGGGTTGAGCGCAAGCCCGATCGCCACCTCGAGCACGCGCTTGTCCCCGTGTCCCAGCTCCTCGGGCCGCAGATGCGCCTTCTCGATCAGCCCGACCACCTCCAGCGATTCCTCCGCGTCTTCGCGGGCCTCGCGGCAGGCGCTGGCCTTTCGGAAGAAATCGAAATTCAGCCCCTCGCGGGAGCGCGCCGCAAGCTCGACGTTCTCGCGCGCGCTCAATTCGCCGAAGACCTGGGTGATCTGGAAGGTGCGGACGATCCCCGTCTTCACCAGCTTGTGGGAAGGCAGATGCGTAACGTCGCTCCCGTTCAACAACACCTTGCCGGCGTCGGGACGGAGGAATCCGGTGATGCAGTTGAACAGCGTCGTCTTGCCGGCGCCGTTCGGGCCGATGAGCGCGTGGACCTGCCCGGCTTCGATGTCCAGGGACACGTCGTTCACGGCGTGCAGGGCGCCGAAGGACTTGTGGAGGCCTTCTACTACGAACGCGCCGGCCACAGTCGTCTCCAGATTCTCTCGGCGATGCCCGCGATTCCCGAGGGCATGAACAAGACGGCGAGCACGAAAGCGAGCCCGAAGGAAAACTGCCACGCCCGGTACATCGTCGTCACCTGATCGCGGATGAATATGAAGCCGATCGCCCCGATGATCGGGCCGAACAGCGTTCCGATGCCGCCCAGAATCGTGATGGCCAGTATGTTGCCCGATTCGATCCAGTAGAGCGTCATCGGGTTCGCGCCCGCCTTCAGGAAGACGAAGAGCGTTCCCGCCACGCCGCCCGTCATCCAGGAGATGACGAGAATCACCAGCTTGTGCCGTCTCACGTCGATGCCGATGGCGGCCGCCCTGTCCTCGTTCGCGCGAATCGCCAGCAGGGTTTTCCCGAAGGGAGACTCCACCACCCTCCTCAGCAGAAGATAGCAGACGATGAGCGTAACCGCGGTGAGGAGGTAGAACTCCTCGCCGGGCTCCACCTCCCGGCCGAAGAGCGTGGGCAGCGGAACGCCGATCAAGCCGTCCAGCCCGCCGGTGAACGAGCGCCACACGACGGATACCTGAAACAGGACCTGGCAGATGCAGAGCGTGAGGATGGCGAAGGCGATTCCCGAGAGGCGCGTCACCACCAGGCCGGTCAGAAACGCCACCGCGGCGGCGGCGACGATGGCCATGATGGTCGAGAGGAAAAAATCCGCGGATATGTTCATGGCGAATATGCCCGCGGCATAGGTCGCGAAACCGAAACTCGCGGCGTGGCCGAACGAGACGAGACCCGTGTAGCCCACCAGCAAATCGAGGCTCATCGCCCAGATGCCGAAGATCAGGGCCTCGGTGAGCAGGGTGATGAAAAACGGACTCGCGCCCAGAAACGGAACCGCCAGCACCAGGAGTGCGGAGCCGGCGAGCAGCACCCGCGTCGCCACTTCCCGCGAACGGAGCCTCGAGGCGTCTTCCACCAGGTTTTCCACCTCAGGCGATGCGGCCACGACCGAAAACTCCTCTGGGCCGAAGCACCATGATCGCGGCCACGACCAGGAACAAGACCGCGATGGCCCACTCCGCGATGTAGCCCCCGCCGATGGATTTCGCGAGCGCCACGATGAACGCCCCCACGGCCGTCCCCGGCAGATGGCCGAGGCCGCCCAGGATCACCGCCAGGAACGAGTCGATGATGATGCCCATTCCCATCTCCGGTTCGACGGAAAAGATGGGAGCGCCCAGCGCGCCGGCGAACGCCGCGAACCCGGCCGCGCCCCCGAAGATGCTCGTGAGCAGCCACCGCGTGTTGATGCCGAGCGCTTCGGCCATTTCGCTGTCATCGGTGATGGCGCGAATCTTGAGGCCCACCGGCGTAAACTGGATGAAGACGAAGACCAGCCCCGTCACCAACAACGATAGCGTCGACGCGAAGAGCCTGTAGACGGGGAACTGATTGCCGAGGATGTCCACCGTCCCCTGGAAGATGACGGGCGGCTTGATCAGGGTCGTCTCGGTGCCCCAGAGATATTCAATCGCGCCCGTGATCATGAAGGAAAGACCAAACGTCACGAGCAGGGTGTAGATTTCATCCCGGTTCCGGATGGGGGCGATCGTCAGCCATTCCATCGCGATGGCGAGGGGCACCACCACCAGCGGGGCGAACACCATCGCCCCCCAGCCCAGCGAGGGCAGGAGGATGATGAAGAAATATCCCCCCAGGGCGTACAGCACCCCGTGGGCGAAGTTGACGACTCGGCCCAAGCCGAACACCAGGCTCAGGCCGAGACTCGTCAGCGCCAGGAACGATCCGTAGATGATCCCGTTCAGCGAATTGACGAACAAGAAATTCCAATCCATTCCAACCGCTATTTCTTCAAATTACAGCCGAGCTTCTTCGCCGGCTCGAGCGTCTTGGACGCGGGAAGCGCATTGACGGACTGCGCATACATGGCGCCGTACTTCGGCTTCTTGAGCTTCTCGATCCGCCCGAGTATCAGCGCAACCTCCGCCATGCGTCCGTCCTTCTGGAAGCGCATTCTCCCCGCGGGAGCCTCCACGTCGAGCTTCTCGAGCGCCGCGATGATGGCCTTGCCGTCCGTCGAGCCCGCTTTCGTGATGGCGTTGAACAGAAGCTGGGCCGCCGTGCCCGCCTGGATGGCCTGCATCCCGGCTACGCGGCCGTGCATCTTGTAGTAGAGCTCGTTGAACTTCTTGGTCGTGGGAATCGTGTCCTCGAGACGCCACGCGCTCCACGCGCCCGCCGAGACGATATGGGTCGACAACTCGCCCAGCTTGGCGATGAGCCAGTCCGGCAGTCCGATGGGCGCCACCAGGGTCGCCTGCTTGGTCAGGCCGAACTCGTTGGCCTGCTGGATGAACTGCACGAGCGGCGTGCCCAGGGTGACCGGAATGACCACCGCCGTCGCGCCCGACGCGCGGACCTTCGCGATGAACGGCGCCCAGTCCGTGGTGTCGAGCGGCGCATACGCCTCACCGACGTAATTCACGCCCTTGACGATCTTGACCGAGCGCGCCACCCGGCGGCTCCAGGGGTAGTCGTGGCCCATCGTGAACCACTTCGCGGCCTTGAACTTCGGGGTGTCGTTGATGAGCGAGTCCATCGCCACGACGGCCATCTGGGGGGTGGGGTTCGTCTGGAACACCCAGTAGTTGCACTTGCTGCCCGTGATGACGGCCGAACCGCTGTTCGAGGTGATGATGGGCACGCGCAGGCGATTCGCCACGGGCAGCAGCGCGAGCGCCTCCAGCGTGCTCGTTCCCAGAATCGCCGTCACCTGGTTTTTCTGGACGAGCTTGGTCGCTTTGGTGACCGCCACCTGCGCGTTCACCAGGCTGTCCTCGAGGATCAACTCGATGGAGCGGCCCAGGACGGGTCCGTGCATCTTCACGGCCGTCTGGATGCCCGTGGTGATCTCATCGCCGATTGGCTTGAGCTTTCCGCTCAGAAACGACAGCACCCCGATTTTGATGGGGTCTTTCTTCGCGGCGAAGGCGGGGGAACTGAAGGCGGCGATCAGGGCGAAAACCGTCACCGTCATTATCACCGCCGGACGAGAAACGCTGAACCATCGCTTTCGGGTATCCGTCGATCTCGTTGCCATTACATGATCCTCCCTGGCTTCCGATTCCGTGGACTCAGAGTGCGGACGCAGGGACGTACCCGTTTCCGCACGTACAAGAGAAGAAAGATTGAACCTTCCCCCGGATTGATTCCGGTGCGGTTCACGTAAGCAACATGGCGAGATATATAGCCGCAATATACAGGATGGCCCCTGCCTGCACAACAAGCAAAAAAACGAGGCCCGGGCACGCTCGGTGCGCCTTGTCCTCCACACGGCGGGTCCGGCCGAGGATGCGTGAGCAGGCGAAACGAGCGGGTGCAGCGCTATGAATGGAGGGTCGTTTCGGCGTAATCTTCCTGAACCGACGAAACGCGCCCGCCGAAAACGGGTATGACACCTGAAACGGATTCCGGCCAGAAGCATTTGCCAGGGAGAAATTCGAGTTGCTTCCAAGGTTCATCATATTCGCGCTTTTTGCGTTGTTCCTCATCGGGGTGGCGGACTACGTATATGGACGCGCTGTCAGGAACAAGATATTGCCCGGCACGATCACGGCCTCGCAGTCGAGCATCGTCGTTCCCGTCACGTGGATCTGGGCGTATTACGAGGGCAGCTACGTCTGGACGCCTCCCGCCTTTCTGGGCATCGGCGCCGCTTTTTTTACATTCATCGGCTTTTGGAGCTTCATGAGAAGCGTGGAGCTCGGAGAGACGAGCGCCAGCACGCCCATCTACCGGATGAGTTTCGTCGTCACCGCCATGCTCGCCGTCTGGTTTCTGAGTGAATCCATCACGCTCCCGAAAATCGCAGGCCTCATCCTCACCGGCTGCGCCATTTTCCTGTTCTCGGATTTTCACCGGGGGAGTTTCTCCGCCGACAAGCTTGCCTCCGTCCTGTGGGCCGTCGTGGCGATGGTGGCCGTCGGCCTCGTGAACTTCATCTACAAGCTCGGCGTCTCGGGCGGGGTGGCGCCGATCATGTTTCTGCACAGCCAGGCGGTTTTCTTCATCACCACCGCGTACATCTACTCATTCGCCGTGCAGGGGGGGCCGAAATTCTCGAAAAAAGGCTGGGCGCACGGACTCGCGACCGCCGTCTGCTTCATATTCGGGAACACCTCGCTGCTGGCCGCGTTCCGGGAGGGTGAGGCCACCATCGTCTCGCCGATCGTGCAATTGAGCTTCATCGTGACCACAATCCTAGCCACCTGGCGGCTGTCCGAAAAGATGACTGCGAGAAAGCTTCTGGGGCTGGCCGCCGCGGTGGGAACCATCGTCGCGTTCACACAATAACGCGAAAAACCGACGTTTCCTTTATTCCAGCGGGGGATGCGAGGAGGTTCAGGGAGAAGCTGTGGAAGATACCGCTTCGGCGCTGCGCATCAGGCGCTGCGCATCAAGCGCCGCCCGGCGAAGCGCTTCCACGTTCGCACTCTTGGCGTCCCTCAACACGCCCAACGCCAGTTCGAGGACGGAGTCTTTTTTCTTCTCCTCCGTCTTTTCCTCTTTCTTATAGAGCGAAGTCCTCATCTCTCTCCTCCGCTCGCGGATCTCCTTTTTGGTGAGCGGCTGAGGCCCCGCCTCGACGTCGGGCTGAATGCCTTTCTCGTGAATCAGGCGGCCGAGCGGGGTGTAGTATTTCGACGTCGTCAGCCGGACTGCCGCCTCGCCCCTCGTGGGGATGATGGCCTGAACGGACCCTTTGCCGAAACTCGTCCGGCCGATGATGAGGGCGCGGTCCAGATCCTGCAGGGCGCCGGCCACGATTTCGGACGCGCTCGCGCTGCCCTTGTTGATCAGCACGACCAGAGGCTTCCCCACCCATACGCCGGTGCCGCTAGAGCGGAAATAGGCCGTCTCGCTGCGCCTCCGCCCACGTGTGAAGACGACCATGCTGCCATCGGGCAGGAATCGTTCGGAGACCTGGACGGACTGGCGGAGAAAACCACCGGGGTTGTCGCGCAGGTCCAGCACGATCCCCCGCACTTTCTTTTGAATCAAATCGTTGAGCGCTACGTCGAGTTCCCGCGTCGTACGGCCATGAAAGGCCGTGACCCGCAAATAGCCGATCCCGCCCTCTTTCACCTCCGTCTTCACGCTTTTGATGCTGATGATGGCGCGGCGAAGCGTCACGTTGCGGGGCTCGGGCCAATCCACGCGCGAAATCAGCAAATCCACCGTCTTGCCCGCGGGCCCTCTCATGCGGCGCACAACTTCTGAGAGCGGCATGTCCGCCGTAGAGGCGCCGTCGATTTCCAGAATCACGTCCTCGGATTTGAGGCCCGCCCGATGCGCGGGCGTGTCATCGATGGGCGATACGATGGTGAGTCTCTTCTCCCGCACCGTGATGATGACGCCCACTCCACCGTAGCGGCCCGTGTGCTCCACCCGCATCTGCCTGTAGGACTCGGGCGTGACGAACGTGCTGAAAGGGTCGAGAGAACGCAGCATGGAAGAAAGCGCAGCGTACATGACGCTCAACCCGCCTTTTTTCTTCTCCGAATCCCCGGCGTTCGCCATGGCGAACCGGTAGGCGCGCTCGAACCCGCCCAGCCCGCCGACGGTGTCTCCCCGGAGGCGAACGAGCAACTCCCTCTCCCCCGCCTTGAGGAGAACCTCGTCTCCCGCCTTCTCCTCGAAATCGAAGCGCTCCTTACCCGCGCTTTTCTTGAGGCCCTCCAGACCCGCGACGTACATTTTCCGGAAATCGGGGGTGCGCGTGTAACTATTGTCGACTTTCTCCATGACCTCATACAGGAGGGCGATGGCCTCTTCCTGATCGCTTGAGAGCGAAAAGACGAGGCTCGCGGAGAGCACCGCAGCCAATAGAGTGAGACATATCGTGAGATGCTTCGCGCGCCGTACGCCCGGTGCGCGCGAGCGGAGAAGACGGAAAATACGGATGCGCCTTATCGACATGGGCCGTTCCAATGGTTAGGGTTCATCGGATGGCTTCGCATGGGGCATCATAGCACAGCCCGTGGAATGTATCGCCCCCACGCTTATTAGAGTAATGCCGGTTCCAGAGAGGGATTCTGCGATGATCTCCATCGTCGTGCCCGTGCTGAACGAAGCGCCCAGGCTGTCCGCCATGTTCGACATGCTCGACGCCCAGCCGGGGGAGAAGCAGATCATCCTCGCCGACGGGGGCAGCGCGGACGACACGCGCGCCGTGGCGGACGGGCGCGCCCTGCTCGTCGAGTCCGAACCGGGCCGCGCGCGCCAGATGAACGCGGGCGCGGCACTGGCCGAAGGCGAGACGATCCTGTTTCTTCACTGCGACACGGAGCTGCCGCCTGGAGCTTTCAGGGAAATCGAGGACGTCATGCGCGCGGGCGACGTGGCGGGCGGAGGCTTTCTCCACAGCTTCGATCGCGAGGACCGCTTCAGCCGCTTCATCAGCTTCAGCGCCAACGCGCGCGCGAAAATCGCGAAACGCTTCCTGGGCGATCAGTGCATCTTCATCCGGCGCGAGGCCTTCGAGCGCATGGGCGGCTACGCCGACATGCCCCTGTTCGAAGACTGGGACCTGAGCCGCAGGATGCGCGCGTTCGGGCGGGTGGCCGTCATCGAGACGCCCGTAGTCACCAGCGGGCGGCGCATCGACGTATGGGGCAAGCCCAAGTGCCTCGTCATCTGGTGGGGGCTGAGCATCCTCTTCGCCCTGGGCGTCTCCGCCGAGCGCCTCGCCCGGTATTACGCCCACGTGCGCGATGCGTGACGCGCATTTTCACCTGCGGCCTCCTTGCATCCCACCGCCCGGAAAGTGATATATTGCGCCTGAAATCATCACCCATTGGCAGATAGCGATTCGAAAACCTCATCCGCAGGGGTTAGAGCGCGGATGAGCACGGGAGGCGAGGAATGCGATTCGCGGTCGATACGGGCGGGACCTTCACCGATTTGGTGCTCGAGGACAACCGGGGCCGCCTCCACATGTTCAAGGCCCCCACGACGCCCCAGGACCCGGTGGAGGGCATCCTCGCGGCCATCGAGTCGGCGGCCGAAGCGCTTTCGACGACCACCGAAGAACTCCTCGCCCAGGGCGAGCTGTTCATCCACGGCACCACACACGCCACCAACGCCATCGTGACGGGAAACACCGCGAAGACCGCCTTCCTCACCACGAAGGGACACCCCGACATTCTCGTGCTGCGCGAGGGCGGGCGCATGGAGCCGTTCAACTTCCTGGTGCCGTTTCCCAAGCCCTACATCCCGCGCGCACTCACCTACGAGGTGCCCGAGCGTATCGGCGCCGACGGGGGCGTGTACGAGCCGCTCGATGAGGCGGGCGTCATCGGGATCATCAAGGAGCTCAAAGAAAAAGGGGTGGAGGCCGTGGCCGTCTCCCTCTTGTGGTCCACAGTGAATCCAGCGCATGAAATCGGTGTGGGACGCCTGCTGAAAAAACACTTGAAGGGCGTGCCATACACCTTATCCCATGTCCTGAATCCGATTCTCCGCGAATACCGCCGTGCGTCCTCCACCTGCATCGACGCTTCTCTCAAGCCACTGATGTCGCGCTATATCGGCGGACTGCAGGAGCGGCTGGCCGCGGCGGGCTTCGGCGGGCGGCTCCTGATGCTGACGTCGAAGGGCGGTGTGATGGACGCGGGCGAACTGGCTGATGCGCCCATCCACTCGGTGGGTTCGGGGCCTTCGATGGCGCCCATCGCGGGCAGGCATTTCTCCCGCGCCGACGCCAAGGCCGCGACGGCGATTGTGGCCGACACCGGCGGCACCACCTACGACGTGAGCCTCGTGCGCCGCGGCGAGATTCCCATGTCGCCCGAAACCTGGCTCGGCCAGCGCTACCGGGGGCACATTCTGGGCTTCCCCTCCGTGGACGTGAAGAGCATCGGCGCGGGCGGGGGCAGCATCGCCTGGGTGGACGAGGGCGGACTCTTACACGTCGGCCCCCAGAGCGCGGGCGCCGAACCGGGGCCCGCCTGCTACGGCCGGGGCGGCGCGCGGCCCACGCTCACGGACGCATCTTTGGTGCTCGGCCACATCGACCCGGATTATTTCCTCGGCGGCGCAATGACGCTCAACACTTCCGAAGCCGAGAAGGCCATATTGAAAGACGTGGCCGAACCGCTGGGGCTTTCTCTTCAGGAGGCGGCCTCGGCTATTCTCAGGCTCGCGACGGAGAACATGGTGGGCGCGATTGAAGAAATCACCATCCACCAAGGCATCGACCCCAGGGGCGCGGTGCTGATCGGCGGAGGCGGCGCGGCGGGTCTCAACTCGGTCGCCATCGCCAAGCGCCTCGGCTGCCAGGGCCTCGTGATTCCGGAAGTCGGCGCCGCGCTCTCGGCGGCGGGCGCGATGATGAGCGACTTGCACGCCGATTACCGCTCGATGTTCTTCACCGTAACGGACCGCTTCGACTTCAAGGGGGCGAACGCGACCCTGAAGTCGCTCGGCGACAGATGCCGCGCGTTCATCAGGGGTCCCGGCAAGGGGGCGGTGGAGAGTGCGACGGAGTTCTACGTCGAGGCGCGCTACAAGCACCAGATTTGGGAGATCGATCTGGGCCTGCCCATCAACCGCTTCCGCTCGAAAAAAGACGTGGAGCGCGCGCGGGCGGCGTTCGACGAGGTGCACGAGGAGGTGTTCGCCTTCCGCGACCCGTCGTCCGAGGTCGAGTTCGTCGGCTGGCGCGCCGTGGCGCGGTGCAAGCTGAGAAAGGGCCGCTTCGGCAGGCTTGTCCGCGAGGCTATCCACGAGACGACGCTCCCCAAGCGGCGCGAAGCCTATTTCGCGGGCAAGGGACTCGTCAACGCCCGCGTGGCGGCGTTCGATTCCATGAAGCCGGGCGAGGCGATGCGAGGTCCCGCCATCATCGAGTCGCCGTTCACGACGGTGGTCATCGACCCCGGCGCCAGGGCCGAGCGCACGAGAAGCGGCAGTCTGTTCATTACGCTCCAGGAGTAAGGATATGGCGAGAGCAACAACCAGACGCGCGAAGCGAAAGACGAAACTGGACCCCATCACCCTGGCCGTGCTGCACAAGCGCTTCGACGCCGTGACGACCAAGATGGCGAACACGCTCCTGCGCACGGGCCGCTCGGGCGTGCTGAACCTCGCGCGCGATTTTTCGACTTCCGTCGTGACACGCGAATGCGAACTCCTGACCGGCGCGGAATCGCTCCCCATCCACCACCTGAGCGGGGCGGACCTGATGGCCCGCTCGATGATGGATTTGCATCCCGACCTCAAGCGCGGCGACGCCTATCTCCACAACTCGCCCTACCACGGCTGCTCGCACCCGGCGGACCACACCATCCTCGTGCCCGTCATCGACAAGCGGGGCGAGCACCAGTTCACGGTGTGGGTGAAGGCCCACCAGGCGGATTGCGGGTGCAGCCAGCCCACCACCTACATGGGCCACGCGCGCGACGTATACGAAGAAGGCGCGCTCATCTTCCCGCCCACCAAGGTGCAGACCAACTACGAGGACAACGAGGACTTTATCAACTTCTGCCGGATGCGTATCCGCGTGCCCGAGCAGTGGTACGGCGACTACCTCGCGATGATTGGCGCGGCCAGAATCGGCGAGCGCGAGGTGCTCGCCATGGGGGATGAATACGGCTGGGAGACGCTGCACAACTTCTCGAAAGAGTGGTTCGACTACAGCGAGAAGCTCATGGTCTCCGCCATCAAAAAACTCCCCACGGGCGAGGCCACGGCCCACAGCACGCACGACCCCGTACCCGGCACACCGGAGGAAGGCATCCCCATCACCGCGCACGTGCGGATCGATAACAAAAAGGCCACCATCGAGGTGGATTTGAGGGACAACCCCGACGCCATGCCCTGCGGCCTGAACCTGAGCGAGGCCTGCGCGCGCACGGGCGCGATGATAGGCGTGTTCAACAGCATCGACGACATCGTGCCCACGAACGCGGGCAGCTTCCGGCGCGTAAACGTGCTCATCCGCGATGGCTCGGTCGCGGGCGGGGGCAAGCACCCTACCTCGATGTCCGTGGCCACCACCAACCTCGCCGACCGCGTGACGAACCCCGTGCAGCGCGCGTTCTCGAAGATTCAGGACGGCATCGGCCTGGCGGAATGCGGGCCGATTTTCCCGGCGTCGATGGGCGTCATCTCCGGCTTCGACCCCAGGAACGACAACGAACCCTTCGTGAACCACCTCTTTTTAATGGTCACCGGCGGCGCGGGCGCGGGCAAGACCGACGCCTGGCTCACCATCCTCCACGCGGGCAACGCCGGCATGTGCTTCGTGGACAGCATCGAACTGGACGAGCTCCACTTCCCCATCTACATCAAGACGAGGCGGCTCATGCCCGACACCGAGGGCGCGGGCCGGACGATAGGCGCGCCTTCTGGCTATTGCGAATACGGCCCCGTGGGCGGGGGGGATCTCGAGGTCGTCTACGTCTCCGACGGCGCGATAAACGCTTCGAAAGGCACGCTCGGCGGGCTGAACGGGGCGGCGTGCAAGAACTTCCTCATGCGTGAGGACGGCTCTCTGGAAGACCTGCCCGCCTGTGCGGACATCATCCTCAAACCCGGCGAGAACGTGGCGTCCTACTGCACAGGCGGGGGCGGCTACGGCCCGCCGCACGAGCGGCCCGTCGAGAAGGTGCGCGAGGACGTGGAGGAGAAGTGGATCACCAAGGAGCGCGCCTGGAAGGTCTACGGCGTCGCGGTCGACGAGCAGGGCCAGGTGGATGCGGCCAGAACCAGACGGAGACGGAAGCGGTTGAGTAACAAGTAGAGAAATTCGATTGACATGACAGGGGCGGTTCGCGAACCGCCCCTACGAATTCCTGTAATATCACCGTAGGGGCGGACCCGTGTGTCCGCCCACTTTTCGTGCGTCCCCTTCGTGCGCGCTCCTCTTCCACCTCGCGCCACCTGAAACCTTTGCGCGAATACCAATTTCTGGTATAGTGTGTGCGAAGGAGGAACTATCATGCCGAGAAATACGTCGGTTTCACTCGGAGAGCACTTCGTGGGTTTCATCGACGAACGGGTCGCGTCGGGCCGCTACAACTCGGCAAGCGACGTGGTGCGCGCCGGACTGCGCCTGCTCGAAGAACACGAAGCCAGGGTGGAAGCCCTGCGCGAGGCGCTCATCGAAGGCGAGGAGTCCGGCCGGGCGACGCCGTTTGATTTCGACGCGTTCATCGCTAGCAAGAAATCCACCTGAGCCGCATGGGGCGCTATACGCTGTCGCCCGCGGCCCAAGCCGATCTGGAAAGCATCTGGAATTATACCGTCGAGCGTTGGGGCGAGGCGCAAGCCGAGGACTACACGCGCAACATTCAGGCGGCGTGCGAGGCGTTGAGCGAAGGTACGATGATCAGTCGCTCGGCCGAGGAAATTCGCGCCGGATACCGCAAGGTCGCGGTGGGCTCGCACGTGATGTTTTTCCGCATGGGATCCGGCGTGGTGGAAATCATCCGAATCCTGCACCAAAGCATGGATGTGGAGCGGTATCTTTAGCCGCCGCGCAGAGGGCGAGGGCGGTTCGCGAACGACCCCTACCAAATCAAGCGGGCGGACACACGGGTCCCCGGACAGGCTCCTGCGCCTGTCCGGCTACGAAATCCTGCAACGTCACCGTAAGGGGCGCATATATGCGCCCCCTACACACATCTCACTCCCCCTTCCCCCTTGAACCAAAGGGCGGTATCATGCCCGCAAAAATCGAGACGGAATCTTTTACCGGGGACTTTTCGCTTTCGGGGCGATCCGGGAGCGCCGCAGGGAGGAAACATCCATGAAGCTCAAGGACAAGGTCGCCATCGTCACGGGCGGCTCGCAGGGAATCGGCGAGGCCATCTGCCGCCGCTTCGCGGAAGAGGGCGCCAAGGTCGCGGTCGTGAACCGCACGGCGGAAACGGGAGAGGCGCTCGCCGCCGAGATCGGCGATGCGGCCCGCGCGTTTCCGTGCGACGTATCGAAGAAGTCGGCGGTGGACGCCATGGTGGCGGACGTGGTGAGCGCGTTCGGCACGGTGGACATCCTCGTCGGCAACCACGGCATCATGATCAACAAGGAACTCGAGGCCTACTCCGAGCAGGAGTGGGACGACATCATCGACATTAATCTCAAGGGCAACTTCCTGCTCTCGCAGGCCATCGTGCCCATCATGAAGGAGAAGAGCTACGGGAAGATCATCTTCATGGCCTCCATCGCCGCGACGCACGCCTTTCCCAACGCGGTGCCCTACTGCGCGAGCAAGGGCGGGGTCTACATGATCACGCGCGCGCTGGCGGCGGAGATATCGAAGTGCGGCATCAACGTGAACTGCATCTCGCCGGGCAACACGGCCACGCCGCTCAACCAGCACTTACAGGACGATCCCGAGTTCGTGAAGCTCATGGCGAGCTACACCCCCACCGGCCGGGCCTACATCACCACGGCGGAGATGGCGGGCGCCGCGGTGTTCCTGGCGTCTGACGATGCGAGCGCGGTGCACGGCCTGGACCTCATCGTCGACGACGGCTGGTGCGCGATCTGATCGCGGACTGAACAACCGATATGCCCGGCGCGCTCAAATCCATCACGACCCCCGCGCTCGAAATCGGCTATCTGGAGGCGGGCGATGAAACCGCGCCGCCCGTGGTTCTCGTCCACGGCTTCCCGGACGACGCGAGAACGTGGGACCGCGTCACTCCCATCCTGAATGATGCGGGCCTAAGGACGCTTTGCCCCTACGTGCGCGGCTACGGGCCTACGCGCTTTCTGAACCCTGAGACCCCCAGAAGCGCCCAGTACACGGCGCTGGCGTCCGACCTCACCGCTTTCGCCGACGCGCTGGAACTCGATCGCTTCACACTGGTGGGCCACGACTGGGGCGCGCGGGCTTCTTATTGCGTAGCCGCCATGCGGCCTGCGCGGTTGAACGCCTTAATCGTCAGTCCCGCGGGCTACGGCACGGGCCGCCCGCAGCAGCGGATGTCGGTCGATCAGGCGCGCGCCTACTGGTACCAGTGGTTTTTCTGCACCGAGAGGGGCCGCGATGCGCTGGGGGCGGACGCCGCGGGTTTTTGCCGCGAACTCTGGCGTGTATGGTCCCCAGGCTGGGATTTCCCGGACGCGGAATACGAGGCCACCGCGCGCTCTTTCGAGAACCCCGACTTCGTGGATATCGTCATGCACTCCTACCGCTACCGGTGGGGGTATGAAACGCCGGATCCAAAATTCGAGGACGCGGAGAGTTTCATGGCGGGTCTGCCGGACATCTCCGTGCCGACGGTTCTCGTGCAAGGCGCCGAGGACGGGGCGTCGCGTCCCGAGAGTTCCGAAGGCAAGGAGGGGCATTTCACGGGCGGCTATCAAAGGATTCTCGTGGAGGGCGCCGGCCACTTCGCCCAGCGCGAGAAGCCGGAAGCCTTCGCCGACGCGATTCTCGAAACCTTGAGAAGGGATGGATAGCGCGTGTCCTATACCTGCTATGTGAACGGCGAATACGTCACCGCAGAAGAGGCCAAAGTCTCCGCCTTCGACCACGGGTTTCTCTACGGGGACGGCCTGTTCGAGTCCATGACGGTGACGAACCGGCGGATATTCAAGTTCTCCGAACACCTCGACCGCATGGAGCGATCGGCGCGCGCGCTCAAGCTCACGCTGCCCGAATCGCGCGAGCGAATCGCGGAGATCGTCAAGGAATGCGTCCGTCGCTCCGGCGTGGACGACGTCTACCTTCGCGTCGTGGTATCGCGCGGCGCGGGCTATCCCCTGCTCGACCCGAGGGTAACGGATAAGGCGACGCTCGCCGTGCTCTTACACGACCCCGCCCCGCCCGCCGAGACGGGTTCGAGTTACAAGGCGAAAGGAGCGGGCTTGAGGCTCAAGACGGCGGGGGTGCGCAAGGTGCCTTCCGAATCCTTCGAGGCGCGCGTGAAATCGCTCAACTATCTCAACAACGTGATGGCGAGGATCGAAGCCGTCGAATCGGGCTTCGATGAGGCGATTCTGCTCGATATTCGCGGCTTCGTGGCGGAGGCACCGGGAGAGAACATATTCGTCGTGAAGGACGGCGCGCTCAAGACACCGAAAGCCCACAACGTCCTCGACGGCATCACGCGGAAGGTCGTGATGGAGATTGCCGAGCAAGAGGGCATTCCGGCGGAAGAAGCCGACTTGACGCTATATGACCTCTACACGGCGGATGAGTGTTTCCTCACGTCATCCTTCAGCCGGGTGCACGCGGTGGCCGAGGTGGACGGGCGATCCATTCCCGCCCCCGGCCCGATAACGACAAGGCTGCGCGCCGATATCCTCGAGATGGAAAGAACGCAGGGCGAGCCGATAGACTGAAGCGCTCCCCTACGCCCGTGCGGGAAACCACCCCCGGATTCCGGCGCGCCGGACGCGCATGGCCCATGAAACGGGAGAAGTATGAAAATGGCGACGATGGAGGATTTTGAGGAGTTGGACATCCGCTTGGGGCGCGTGGTCGAGGCGGCGGATTTCCCCGAGGCGCGAAAACCGGCTTATAAGCTCTGGATCGATTTCGGCGAGGAACTGGGGGTCAGGAAATCATCCGCCCAGCTCACAGCGCTCTATACGAAGGAAGAGCTCGAAGGCAGGCTCGTTCTCGCCGTGGTGAACTTCCCGCCGAGGCAGATCGGCCCCTTCATGTCCGAAGTCCTCACGCTCGGCGTGCCGGATGAGCGGGGCGAGGTGGTGCTCATCGCGCCGGATGAGAAGGGCGCGGTGTTAGGCGGGCGGTTGTTTTAGAATGATTCGGAAATAACGCGCTCTTAAAAAAAGCCTCCCTCCTCAGGGGATAAAGGCAACCCCCCCTACCCCCCCTTGTCAGGGGGGTAAAAGCGATGCCACCCACAATCCCTCCCGCATGGGTCGAGGCCGTCCACAACGCCGTCATTCCGGCGAAAGCCGGAATCCATTTTGACTTTTCACCGGGCAGGGCGGCCACGACCTTGTTGATGCGCGGCGTCCGGATGCAGGAATCCAGAGAATTCGCTTTTCGTTTTTGGGTTCGATTCCGATGCTACCGGCCCGGGAGCGAATACGTCCGAACAGGGAGGCGAAAAGGCAAAGGCGAAAATGGATTCCGGCTTTCGCCGGAATGACGGCCAAAACCGCAATCGGCGTAGGGACAGGCCCCTGTGCCTGTCCGACACTCTGACAAAGGACAACCACAGGGGGTTGTCCCTACGGGTGAACCCCAACCGGGTAGGGAGGATTCCCGCAGGGACAGGTCGCGACCTGTCCCTGCAATTTCATCCGCGCCGGAACCGAGACGCTTAACTCAAATCGGGCCGCTCGTCGTCCTGGTAGTGCGCGAGGCCCTTGGGCGCCGTGCCGTTGTTGCGAAGCACGTGCATGGGCGCGGGCGTGAGCGGCTTCCACTGGGTCTCTTCGGGCGGTTCGGGCCACTCGTGGGATAGATGCTTATAGGCATTCGGGCCATTTGCGGATTCCAGATGCGCGCACACGTCATCGCACACCGCGCGCTGGCCAATTCTGTCGCCCACGTCCCCCAGCATGCGCCCGAAGGGATACTGGATGAAGACCGCCCTCGGCACGCAGACTTTCTCGGACACGTCCGGCTGGTTGCATATCGAGACGGTGGCGATTCCCAACTCTTCCAGTCTTCTCTGCAGCAGGCTCACGGACCGCATGCAAAGCGGTCAGACGGGGATGAGAAACGCCGCGTCCACGCCCTCCGCGCGCATCTTCTCGGCCATCAGGGGGGCCGTCTTCTTCAGCAGGGGATGAAAGTTGGGCGTATAGCCCATCGTGGAGTAGAGGGTGTCGGCGAGCGCGCCGATCTTCCCCTCGCGCTCGTAGTCCAGGAAGATATCGACGGGGAACGAGACGTTCCTGTCGCGTTCCAGGTATTCGGTGTTGATGTGCAGGTGCGAGTATTCGCAATCATCCTGGGCGGCCGTCCTGGGAATCTCGCGGTGGGTGGGGTCCCCCCAGTGCGGCTCGCGCCACTCGCGCTCGTAGTCGAAGGAAACGTCTCCTTTCATGAAGATGCCCGCCGTGGAGACGAGGGTGACCTTGCACTCGGATAGCGGCTTCGGCAGCGGCGTCCACGGCGTTTTGGCCGGATCGGCGGGGCGCATCGCGTCGATGCGCGTCTTGCTGCCGGGGTAATAAACGTATCCGTCTACTTTCGTGATCGGTGGCATGAAGGGTTTGCTCCTTTGGAATCAATAATTCGTATATAAAACGCATAAAAGCTGGTTCGCCAGATCCGCGTTCCCCTCGACTTCGAGGCGGCCCGCGTCCTCCATGGCGCCGCGCTTCGCGCGCCCGTAGAGCAAGAGAAAGTGCGCCTCTGCGTCCGCGGTGATGACGGCGTCGTGCGCGCCGGACGTGTGGGCGGATTCCTCCGCCTTCTCACCGGCGACGGTGATGGTCCACTCCCGGTCCGGCGTCTTCGAGCGGAAGAGAAAGCGCCCGTCGAACGGCGGGTTCTCCCGGACGCCGAACAGGCGGCTCTGGCTCGCGGGGAGAAAGCTCATGACGCCCTCCAGGACGTCCTGGGAGACGCATGCTTCCGCGTCTTCCCCGTACCGGATGTCCCAGTCGTGCGCCACGAGTTCGACCAGACGCAGCCCGATCCAGGCGTCGAGCCGCGTCAGCCCCCGGGGGTGAAAGCCGAGCTTGCCGATGTCGTCCGCCGTGACCTCCGCGAGCGCGTCGTTCACCCCGGCGGCCGAGGCGTCGAACGCGTCCATCATCTCATCGCGCGGCAGGGCCATGAGTTCCTCGCCCTTGGCGGCGCGGATGGCGAAGAACTCCTTCACGTTGCTGCCGTAGGGCGGTTCGGGCGGCAGGCCCTCCAGCGCCCGGCGTATCGAGTTCGTGTAAAAATCCGCCCCCGTCGCCAGATGGGAGACGGCGTGCTGCGCCTCCCAACCGGGGCAGAACGTCTCCACCTCCCAGCGGGCCTCCGAAAAACCGCGCCAGTAGCTTGATAAGCGCTCGGTTTCCGATTTCACCAGGGCGACTCGGGAAAGTTGTTCTTCGGGACTCACGTGGGCGCACCTCCGTCTCGCGGAATCGCGATATGTCTTTGAAGAAGAATTCCCCGACCCATGAACGGGGAGAGGCCTCAAGTATTGCGAAACCAAGGGCCGCTGGCAAGGGCCGCAAGCTGGCGGCGGGTGGGCGAGTTCTGCTAGGTTATGGCCTCGTGTCGAGGAGGCGGAATCTCACATAAGCGCTCCTCTTTTCAGGAGACGGAAACCCATGCTTTATTCAGGCGCTACCGTTCCGGCAACCCAAACTCACGGGCGGACTCCGCGCCCAATGCCCGGAGCACCCCGCTCATGCGCCCGTTGATGGTGGTCGCGGACGCCGAGGGCAACCTGTTCGAACACCCGGAGTTCGAGATGGTGGGCGCACAGGGGGCCGAACCCGTGGCGCCCGATCCCTCTGAACTCTCCCCCCTGCCGGCGGGGAGCAAGTTCTTCACCATCCCGGACAGCGTTCCCATCGGCGGCGACGCGGGAGAGGATGCGCTCGTGAGCGTGGCAGAAGCGGACTGGGGCGACGGCCCGGTTGCCTTACAGGCCGCCTGCACGTTCCCCTCGCCGGGCTGGATGCGCACCCTGCTCCCCTTCGCCGAAAGAACCCCCGGCGCGCCGGTGCTCCCACTTTGGGCCTACACCGCGCTCGGCTTCGATGAAGAGACAGAAGAATTCGTCTGCGCCGCCGTGCAGGTCGACGACTGCCCGCGCTGGGAGCCCGAGGAATACGACGACACGGGCCTGCCCGAACGAATCGAGCGGATGCGCGACGCCAACCCCGAAAACCGGATGATCCCCCACCTCGCGCGCTGCGCGCGTGAGTTCCACTGCTTCGCGGCGAAAAACTTCTTCGCCCGCCGGTGGGAGATGGGGCTTCCCATCGCCCCGCTCTGCAACGCGGACTGCCGGGGGTGCATATCGCTCCAGACGGATGACCTGTTCCCGGCGAGCCACCGGCGCATCGAGATCGTCCCGACGCCGGAGGAACTTTGCGAGATCGCCGTCCCCCACTTCGAAGATGCCGAAATGGCCGTCGCGAGCTTCGGCCAGGGCTGCGAGGGCGAGCCGCTTCTCCAGGCGGGCGTCATCGAGCGCGCCTGCCGCCTCACCCGCGAGCGCACGGAGCGCGGCACCCTGCACCTGAACACGAACGGCAGCCGGCCCGAATGGATGGAGCGCCTGGCCCATGCGGGCCTGGAGAGCATCCGAGTCAGCACGAACAGCGCGACGCCCGAGTGGCACCACGCCTATTACCGGCCCGAGACGTATGATTTCACGCACGTGGAAGACTGCGTGAAGGCCGCCGTCGACGCAGGCCTCTACACGCAGATCAACTACCTGGTCTTCCCCGGCGTCACGGACCTCGAAGCCGAGGTCGAGGCGACCCTCGCTTTCGCGGCGCGAACGGGCCTGCACGTCATCCAGATGAAAAACCTCTGCATCGACCCCGCACTCTATCTCGATACCCTGCCCGATATCGGCGACATGGGCGAGGCGATGGGCATGGCGCGTATGCTGGAGGTCTACCAGGAGGAACTGCCCGACGTGGCCATCCGCTATTTCAACCGGCCCAGGGAGGAATGGCACATCGATCCCAAGGGTTCGAAAGCGGGGGCCGCCCGGTGAGCGAGAACCTCCTGCAGATCAAGCCCATCTCCGAGATGCCCCTCGTGCGGCGCGACGCACCTGTTCCCATGGGGCCGGATGCGCCCGGCGCTGCGCTCATATCGCTCGGCTGCGCCAAGAACACGGTGGATTCGGAGATCATGCTCGCCGCCCTCGCTGGCGCCGGCTACCGGCTCGTGAGCGACGCAGAGGACGCGCAGGTCGCCATCGTCAACACGTGCGGCTTCATCGAGGACGCGAAGCGAGAATCCATCGATACGATTCTCGAAGTCGCCCAGCTGAAAGTTGCGGGCGATCTCGAAACCCTCGTCGTGGCGGGCTGTCTGGCCGAGCGCTACCGGGGGGAACTCGCCCAGGACCTGCCCGAGGTGGACCTCTTCATCGGGACGCGCGAGTACGACCGGCTGCCGGAACTCTTGAGCGGAGGACGCGGCGGCGCGCGCGAGGCGTTCTCGGACACCCTGATGGACTACGGCAGGAGGCTGCCGCGCATCCTCGCCGAACCGGGCCCGAGCGCCTATCTCAAAGTCGCCGAGGGCTGCTCAAGGCCCTGCACCTTCTGCGTCATCCCCAGGTTCCGCGGCAGGTTCCGCTCGCGCCCGCTCGACCTGGTGATGGAAGAAGCGGGCGCGCTGGCCGAGGCGGGTGTGCGCGAAGTGAACCTGCTCGCCCAGGAGATCACGAGCTATGGCGTCGACTTAGGATTGGGCTTCTCCCTCGCAAGGCTGCTGGAGGCGTTGAACGAGGTGGACGGCCTCGACTGGATCCGCGTGCTCTACAACTACCCGCGCGGAGTGACGGACGGACTGCTCGACGCCTACCGCGACCTCCCCAAGGTGTGCGAGTACATCGACATGCCGCTCCAGCACGTCGCCACGCCCGTGCTCGACGCCATGCGGCGGGGTATCGACGAGGCGGGCACGCGCGAACTCGTAGCGCGCATCAAGGAAAAAGTGCCCGGCTGCGCGCTCAGGACCACCATGCTCGTCGGCTTTCCGGGGGAGACGGATGCGGATTTCGAACGCCTGCTCGGCTTCGTCGAGGAGACGCGCTTCGCCCGGCTGGGCGGCTTCGTCTTCTCGCCCGAGGACCGCTCGATCGCGGCGCGGCTGCCCGATCAGGTGCCCGCCGAACTCGCGCGCGAGCGCATGGCGCGCCTGCTCGCGCTTCAGGAACGCATCATGGCCGAGGAGAACGAAGCGATGGTCGGCCAGAAGACGCAGGTGCTCGTCGAGAGCCTGACGGGCGAGGGACTCCTGCGCGGACGGACGCGGCTCCAGGCCCCGGAAGTCGACGGCGAGGTTTTCCTGCACGAGACCGAAGCCGAGCCGGGCGAGATCATCGATTGCGAGATCATCGGCACGGACGGCGTGGACCTGGTCGCGCGCGGCGCCCGGTGAAGCGAGAACCTGGGAGACACCGCATGAATGAAACATCCGGGTACGACCCCGAAGCCTTCCGCGAGTTCGAGCGGGCGGGCTGGAACGGCGCTGCGGGGGAATACAACGATCTCTTCGGCGTCATCACCGGGCAGGCGGTCGGGTTGTTGCTTGATGCGGTGGACGCGCGCTTCGGGACGCGCCTGCTCGACCTCGCCTGCGGGACGGGGGTCGTCTCGGCGGGGGCGCTCATGCGCGGCTGCACGGTGGTGGGGGCGGATTTCGCCGACGACATGCTGGCCGAAGCGACGCGCCGCTGGCCTGGGGCGGAGTTCCGGCACTGCGACGCGGAGGACATGCCCTTCGAAGACGAACGCTTCGACGCCGTGGCGAGCAACTTCGGCTTCCTGCACTTCCCCTACCCCGAAGTCGCGCTGGCCGAAACGGCCCGCGTCTTGAAATCGGGCGGAAAGCTCGCCTTCACCGCCTGGACGCACGACGCGGGCCACCGGTCGCTCATGGCGAGGGCCATCCAGGAGCACGGCGACCCGGACGTCCCCCTCGTGGCCGGCCCGCCGGAGCCTTTCCTGGAAGACGATGAAAAATGCGCACGCGTGATGGGGGCGGCGGGCTTCACCGCGCCCGAGATCACAGGCTTCACCCTTTATATGCAGGCGGAAGAACCGGCCCGCATCATCGAGGTGTTCGAGAAATCCACCGTGCGCACGGCCTCGCGCCTCGCCTCCCAGACGCCGGAAGCGAGGGAGAAGATACGCGAAGCGCTGGTCGGGATGCTGCGCGAGTACGAGCGCGATGGAACCATCGCAGTGCCCATGCAGGCGAGGCTCATCTCGGCGGAGAAGAGGTAGGGAGGGGTCGCCCTCGATATACGCGTGAAGTTCAAGAAGCACCCCCCCTACGCCCTCTTGTCAGGGGGGTATGAAGAAGCAACACCCCGACGAGAAAGGTATCACTCCCCCCTTGCAGAGCAACCAACAATCACTCCCCCATCGGTAGGGTTCGACTCTCAAAGGGGGAGTAGTTCCTCAATTCTGTACAGGGCCAAGACAGCCCCGAGCAGGGGCAGGACAGGCACGGGGGCCTGTCCCTACTACGGACTCACGTGGGCGGGCGGCGTCTTTCCGTTCATCCAGTCGACGATGGCCGCCACCGTCTTGCGCTCAACACCCAAAAATCCATGGGCGCTCATCGCACCACAAGCACGGCTCCTCGGTGGGTCCCCTCCGCTCACGGAGACGAACCCCTTGCGCGTGCCCACCGGAATGGCCTCGAATATGGCCTGCGCGTCTGCGTACCTCGTAACATGGCAACCGTCGTCCGTGTGATGCACCATCAGGACGGGGTCCGTAATTCGAGTGGCGTAAGACCTGACGGCCGGCGGCCTGTCGGCCAAGGTCGCCGTGAGGACGTAGCCCTTGACGTTCGGGTGCGCCATCACGGTCGCCAGGTACGCGACGGAGAGCGTGCCCCGGCTCGTGCCGATGAGGTACACCTCACGCGCGCCCTCGTCCACCAGAAAATCCACGGCGGCGCGCATGTCCGTATGGTGCATCGGCGATTGCCTGAAAGCGTTGCTCACGCTGCGGTCCACGGGACTGTCCAGGGGCAATTCGACGACCGCCGTGATGAATCCCGCTTCGGCGAAGAGCGCCGAGCTTCTCACCAGGGAATTGGCGGTGAGGCGGGTGCCCCCATGCCGCGCAAGCGTAATCGGCGTTCCGTTGCCGCCCGTGAAGAGGATGACGGCCTTGTTCCCTGCATTCCCCGTCCCGGCGAGCAGAAGGCGTTGCCGCACGCCCGGCCGCGTGGGGAGATATACGTCCTCCCTGGGGAGCCACTCGCCTACCGGGAACACGGGATGGGGCTCGACGACGATCGAAGTCCGCTCGATTTTCGGGGCTTGCGGCTGGCTCGGCATTGTGGCGGGCGGGGCGCCCGTGGTCGGGCCGACGCCTCCCTCGCCGCCGCATCCGGCCGGACCCAGCGCCAAGAGCGCCGCCAAGGCGAAAGCGGACAGTTTGTTCATGGACGTGCTCTTGCGGAAAAGCATGGCGTGAGTCCTCCTCGTCGTAACATCGCAAAACCAAACGAATGATGAGCTTCGCGTCATATGGCAGGGATTGTTGAAAAAGCTCCCCTTGGCAGGGGACAAAGGCAACCCCCCCTACCCCCCCT
This sequence comes from bacterium, assembly GCA_965203325.1. Taxonomy (GTDB): domain Bacteria; phylum UBA8248; class UBA8248; order UBA8248; family UBA8248; genus Bin107. The sequence goes on along the minus strand of OZ241875.1, from coordinate 3,069,888 downwards.
TGACAGGGGGGTCTTTTTGTTGCTCCCCCCTGTCGGGAGGCCTTTTTCTTTTTACCACCCCCACTGTCGGGGCATTGCTTTTTCATACCCCCCTGTCAAGGGGGGGTAGGGGGGGTTGGTTTTCAAGGCGAGGAGGCGAGCGGGGGCAGGACAGCCCCGAGGAGGGCCTGCCCCTGCGCCTCGCCTCACTTGAACGGCATGATGGAGCCGGTGCGCTTCATGGGTTTTTCCAGCCGCCAGAGCTGTCTCTCGAGCGCATCCTCGGAGCACGTCCCGAGGGCCAGGGAGCGCGCCATGTGGCGGCTCGGCAGCCTGCGCCCGCCCCGCGTGAGGCGGGAGGGTTCCGTGCCGATGGTGATGCACTTGTCGGGATGCGCTTTCAGGCTTAAGCGGTAGTTCTCGAAGCGCCAGTTCTGGAGAGCCGCGCCGCCGCACTTTTTGAGCACGAGCTTCGCGCCGTCGGTCGGGGAGGCCGCCGCGACGCACAGATCGTATTCGGGCATCCGGAGCATGCCCTTCTTTACGGCGGCGGGGTCGAACTGCCCATCGAGGTTCCAGATGCCCTCCTTGCAGGTATGCACGACGAGGGCGGCTGTGGTTCTCACGCGGTCGCGGTGGCCGGGGATGTCGATGCAGTGAAACCTCGGCTCATCCAGGGGATAAAACGCCTTGATGAAGACGACTTGCTTTTCCATGCCTTGCGCATGATGCGAGAAGAACGCGAGCGCCGCGAAAACCGCGAGACATGCCGCGGCCGCACACCGAGCGATACGCCGAATCATATTTCTCTCCTTATCGAGAGGCGGGAGGCGGCAAGAGCGCCCGCTTGGTTGGTGATGTTTTCCGCGATGCTTTCACGCGGTGGGAGCGGTGTCAATGCGGCGTCAGTTGACGCGCACCCTGGCGCGCGACGTCCGTGTCGGGCGCGAGAGTGGCTCCGGTGAACGAAGAGGCGACCCCCGCAATTCCCCGCATTTGGCGCCGGGGGTCTTTCGCGTCGACGGGGTATGCTGGAGAGGCCCATCCGTCGGCCTTCGTTTTTCAGGCGGCGGTAGGGGTGCTGCCCGCAGAAATCGGGCCGCCGCTCGGGCAAGACGCGGAAGGCGCAAAATGCAAATAATAATTCCTGAAAAATGCGATAAAATTAGATAAATTCACGAGGTTTTTCGATAAATTCCTGAAAATTATTTTCCGGGGATATGACGCCCGGGACACCCAAGCGCAGGGGGATTCTGCCATGGTCCGCCGCGCCCGCGATGACCGCAAATGCGGGGAAATGCGCGCATTCCGCGCAAAAGCGCATCGAACGGCCCGCATGATGCGATTTTGCCTCATCGCGCCGCTGTGATAGATTCAATCCATCCTCTCGTATGAAGACTCAGGCGTTAGGCAAATGCCGCGAGAGGACGAGCCGTTCCAGGTCACCGAACGGAGCCGACACCGGAAACCCGAGGGTTCCCATGGACCGAACCGAGGCCCGAAAACCCATTGATACGCAAGAGGTAAAGCGCCTCGCCCGCGAGCTGGGCGCCGACCTCGCGGGGGTCGCATCGGCGGAGGATTTCGCGGAAGCGCAGCCGGGCCGCCGGCCCAGGGACCTCTTCAACATGGCGAACAGCGTAATCGTGGTCGCCAAGCGCGTCCCCTTCGCCGCTGCCACGCCGTACCCGAGCATCGGCGCGATGGAATTCGGCGAATACATCCCCGAGAACTTCCTGAACGAAGCCTGCTACCGCCTCTCGCTTCATCTCGAAGACAGAGGATTCCTCTCGGGCGCCACCCCGTGCGGGCGCGACATTACGAACTTCCGCGTGGAAGAAGAGGGCGCCGAACCCAGGGTCTTCCTCCACGGCTCCTTCGATTTGCGGCTCGCGGCGGTCAAGGCCGGTCTCGGCGAGATCGGCGCCAACAACTGCCTGATTACGCAGGAGTACGGCTCCCGCGTCCGCCTGGGCGCGGTGTTCACCGAGGCGAAGCTCGAGCCCGACCCGCCCAACCAGTTCGGCGAAATCCCTGAGTTCTGCCGTGAGTGCGGCTTTCGCTGCGTGGAAGCCTGCCCCGCGAACGCGCTGCCCGGCGACGGCACGGTGGATCACTACCGCTGCATGGTCATACGGCCGGATCTGGTCGCGCCGGAAAAGGCCCTCACCCATTTCAAGGAACTGTTCCGGGGCAAGCCCATGATCATGGCGGCCAAGGGCCTCTCCTACACCGACAGCCCGCCGCACCCTTGCAGCACCTGCATCGCGCTCTGCCCGATGGATCAAGGCCGCGATTTCGCGGATAATCCCTTTCACCGCGAATCCTGGACCGATGAAGACGCGCTCAAGGTCATCGACCCGGCCCTGCTGGAGAATCCCTAGGATGGAAAACGGCTCAAGCACCGCGATTTCCTCTGCCGACGTCAAGGTGCAGGCCCGCGAATTCGGCGCGGATCTAGTGGGGATTTCCTCGTGCGAGGGCTACGAGAAAGCCCTCCCCGGCTGCAAGCCCGAAGACCTGGTGAAGGGCGCCAGAAGCGTCGTCGTCTTCGCGCGCCGGATGCCCTTCGGCAACGCCACGCCCCGGCCCTCGGTGGGCTATCTCGAATTCGGCTATTACGGTCACGAAGCCTGGATCAACAAGCTCTCATACCGGCTCGCCCTCTGGATCGAGGATGAGGGACACATGGCGCTGCCCACGCCTGCTGGACGGGACATCCCCTCGCTCCGCATCCTGCGCGAAGGCGCGGAACCCGAGGTGTTCATGCAGGGTTCTTTTGACTTGAGGCTCGCGGCGGTGAACGCAGGCATGGGCGAAATCGGCGTGAACAACAACCTGATCACCGCCGAATACGGCTCGCGCATACGGCTGGGGGCCGTCATCACGTCGGCCCCGCTCGAAGCGGATACTCCCAAGCAATACGGCGTGGTGCCCGAATTCTGCGTGGAGTGCGGGTATAAGTGCATCAAGCCCTGCCCGGCGCATGCGCTGCCCGGAGACGGCGCGGTGGACCACTACAAGTGCATGGTGATGTACCCCCAAAAAGTCTCGGCGGAGAAGGCCGTCGACGTCTTCAAGACGCGCTACGGCTACCCCGAACTCCAGCTCGCCGGACGCATGATGGCCTTCACCGAGAACGCGCCGCACATGTGCGCGACCTGCATCACCCTGTGCCCCATGGACGAGGCGCGCCGCGTGAAAGATAAGGCGGCGACGAACGGCGGGGCGGACGGTCAACCACTTCCAGTTGTGCCATAACGAAACGGATAACAACGATGAGCCGCATGTAAGTTGATCCCTCACCCGTAGGGACAGGTCGCGACCTGTCCCTGCCAAAGGCGGCCTATGCGTTTCCTGGTTCGTCATTCCGCCGAAAGCCGGAATGACGGCGGGGTGATATCAGACCAAGGAGTCTCTCATGCCGAAACCACTCGAAGGATTCCGGGTGCTGGACCTGACCCAGTTCTACTCGGGGCCCTGGACGACGCTCCTGTTGGCAGGTCTGGGGGCGGAGGTCATCAAGGTGAACCACCCGGCCACGGGCGACGTCGTGGCCATGGGGCCTCCCTACGCGGGTCCCGAGGGCGTGTCCTTCCATAAGCAAACCGAGGACGACCTGGGGATCGCCTACCTGAAGCGGACCCGGGACAAGAAATCCCTGACCTTGAACCTCAAGGAGCCGCGCGGGCTGGAGCTTTTCTACCGCCTGGTGGATGAGGCCGACGTGCTCGTCGAGAACTTCTCGGTGGGCGTAACGAAAAGGCTCAAGATCGACTACGCGACGCTCGAGAAGCGCAACCCGAGGCTCGTCTACTGCTCCATCACCAGCTACGGCCAGAGCGGCCCCGATGCACGGCTCAAGGGCTACGACGCCGTCACCCAGGCGGTTTCGGGCCTCATGAACCTGACCGGCTTCCCCGACGGCCCCCCCACCAAGGCGGGTTCCGCCATCGCGGACAGCATCGGGGGCACGTTCGCCTACGGCGCCATCACCACGGCGCTGCTGCACCGTGAGCGCACGGGCGAAGGCCAGTGGCTGGACGTCTCCATGGTGGACTGTCTCCTGTCGCTCGTTTTCGATGAGCCGATGGACTGCTACGAGGCGCTGGGGCTGCCCGATCGGCTGGGAAACCGCATCATGCGCCTATCCCCTTTCAACGCATACCCGGCGAGCGACGGCTGGCTGGTGGTCGGCTCGGGCACCGATGAGCACTGGAACAACATCCTGCGCGCCGTCGGGCGCGAGGAGCTGGTGGGCGACCCGCGTTATTCTGATTTAAGCGGCCGAATCACGCACAACGACGAGGTGGACGCCGTCATCACCGAGTGGACGGAAAAGCACACCGTGGAGGAGGCGCTCTCCACACTGCGCCGTTTCGACGTCATCTGCGGACCCGTCCACACCATCCGGGACATCCTCGCTTGGCCGCACCTGAAAGAGCGGAATATGATCGAAGACCTCCCCCACCCCGCGCTCGGTCCCCTGAGCGGCGTCAAGACGGCCGCCTTTCCGCTCAAATTCAACAAAACCCCCGGCGGCTACGACAAACCCGCTCCCCTGAACGGCCAGCACAACGAGGAGATTCTGGGTGATTTGCTCGGCCTCGCGAAAGAAGAGATAGAAAAGCTCAAGGAAGACGGCGTGATCTGAGGTGCGCTGGAAAACACCCCGGCTTCGGGGGGCAGGCTATATCTCCGCCGGCGTCCCGGGTTTCCAGTCCGGCGCGTTTCCGAAGGCGGCGGCGACCAGGGAGCGGGCACGAATTCCCGGGGGATTCCCCTCGGGCTGGTAGTTGGTGCAGTAACCGAACGCCATGTTCCGCTCCCGGTCACAGAACGTGAACGCCCCACCGGAGCCGCCGTGGCCGAAGGCCATCATGTTGGGTCCCATCGGCGAGTTGGGCGGGGAGTTGTGCATGAAGCCGAGACCCATCCGCCGGGGCGCGCCTGTCATCGCGCAGACCCCCTCCCACTGAACTTTGGAGAGTTGCTCCACCGTTTCGGGCCGGAGCAGGCGGACGCCGCCGATTTCGCCGCCGCCAGCCAGCATCGCGTACACGCGCGCGATGGCGCGGGCGTTCCCGTGGCCGCCCGAAGAGGGATTCTCGCCCACGCGGTTCTCGCGGCAATTCACCAAATCGACGCCTATCGGCCGACTCCCCCACGCCCTGTGCAGCAGCGTGCCGGGCTTTTCTCCCAACTCCCAGAATTTGTTTTCGGGATTCCGGTGCATGGGCGCGACGCGCGCGAGTTCTTCCTCATTGAGGCCGACGTTGTAATCCGCGCCGAGGGGCCCCGTAATCTCCTCGCGGATGAAGTCGCGGATCCGCTTGCCGCTCACCCGGCGGACGATCTCCCCGTGAATGAAACCGAAGTTGATGGAATTGTATGCGCCCTTGGAACCCGCGGGCCATGCGGGTTCCTGCACGGCGATGGCGGCCACCTGGGCCGGGTAATCGAAAAAGTCGCCGGGCTTGGCCGCGTCGCAGAAGATGACGCCGCATTGATGGGATATGGTGTGCCGCAGCAGTATGTTCTCCTTGCCGCTTTGGGCGAATTCCGGCCAATACCGCGCCACCGGCTCATCCAGCGAAACCTGGCCCCGGTCCACGAGCATGTGGACGGAGAGCGCACTCATGCTCTTGGCGATGGAACTCATGAGTACGATGGTATGTTCCGTCCAGGGCTGCGTGCGGGCTTCGTCGCGGTGGCCTCCCCAGAGGTCCACGATTTTCTCGCCGTCCTTGTACACGCAGACGGCGGCCCCCAATTCGCTCCGGCTCGCGAAGTTCTCCCGGAACGTTTCTTCCACGGATGAAAAATCGCTGTGGCAACCCCCTTCCACCTGGATATCGACAACGCTCATATTTTCCCCACCACTATGTGAAATTCCATTTTTATGGTCTGAGTATGCGGTGTAAGACTATTACGAATTCATCCAGCAAAACAAATGGAGAATGCAGATGTATTGATCTGGAAATAGCCGATTTTCCGAGAACGTAAAGATGTAACGAGACCACCCTCTGGCGCCGGCTTTCACCGCCGCAGGACTATTGCATATCCTTCCCTTCGTACACCTCGATGACGCGGCTGGCGTCGTCTTTGCCCCAGCCGGTGGCCTCGGCCCGCTCGAACATCTTGCGCGCCGCGGGAACCACGGCGAGTTCGACACCGTGTTCTTCGGCAAGCTTGATCGCGAGGCCCATGTCCTTCACGAATATTTCCACCGCCCCGCGCGGGGCGAAATCCCTCTCGAACATCCTGGGGGCAGTCTGTGAAAGCATGGAACCCTGCACGGAACCTTTCGAGAGGCAATGCCTCATGATCTCATGCGAGAGCCCTGCGCGCTCGCCCACCACGATCAACTCGGCAAACAGCGCCGTGCACGAGTTGACGAAAAGGTTGGTCACGACTTTCATGGTGGCCCCGGTTCCGCTCGGACCCGTGTGGGCCGCATCCGCCGCCAGCGGATCGAGAATCGGCTTTACCCGCTCGAATACATCTTTTTTGCCGCCCACCATGAAGGAAATGGTTCTTGTATCGACCCGGTTGTGGGAACCCGATATCGGCGCATCCAGCATCTCAATGCCCTCGGCGGCGAGCCGCGCAGCCAGGTCGGCCTGAAAGGAGGGCTCCATGGTGCTCATTTCGACGTGAATGAGGCCCTTTTTTCCGGCAGCGACGATGCCTTTCGGGCCGAACGTGTTTTCCTCGATGTGCTCGGGTTTCAAGAGAATGCTGAACGTGATGTCGCTTTGCTCGGCCACTTCCTGCGCCGAAGCGGCGGGGCGCCCGCCTTCCTCCTCCAGCATCTTCATCCGCGCGGGGTCGATGTCGTAGCCGACGATCTCGTGGCCGTCCGCCATCATCTGCCGCGAGAGCGGGAGGCCCATCTTTCCCAGTCCGATCATTCCCAGCTTTTCACCCATGATTTTCTCCTGCGCTAAAAAATTAGTGTCCTCCGATTATCGGAAATTCACGCGGCGACCGAGGGCGCGCCGGCAGAGAATTGGAGAACGAATTTTATTCCCCATCCGCTGGCCTGGAACCTCGAGCACGTGTTCAGAAGCGGGGGGTATGCGGTTGACGCGGGCGCCAACCGCCTGTCTGAAGGCGCAGGCGACTACAGCGGCTGCGATTCTGCTTCGGGCATATCGTTGATGAGACTACCACAACCGGGCGAGCGCCCCCATCTTCCCCGCCTATTCGGCGTCGGCTCCGCCGGTGATCCCGAGCCTCGCCGCGCGGAACATCGCGGCCATGCTGTAGACCGCCGTGATGAGGGAGAGCACGAGAATGGTCGCCGTGATGGGGCTGGAGAGGAGCGCCCACATGTCCCCGCCCGAGATCGTGAGCGCGCGGCTCAGGTTGATCTCGATGATCGGCCCCATGATGAACGCGAGCACGATGGGCACGACGGGAATGTTGACCTTCTCGAAGAAGTAGGCGAGCGCGCCCAGGATGAGCACCATGACGACGTGGGCCGTGTAGTTCGCGTACACGTAGCTGCCGACGACGATGAGGATCAGGACGAACGGCCCCAGGATGCGGCGGGGCACCTTGGCGACCAAGCTGAAGGCGCGGGTGCCGACGAGTCCCGTGCACAGGAGCATGAGGTTGATCACGAAAAGGCCGATGAACACCGTCATCACGAACGTCCCGTTGTCCCGGAAGAGCAGCGGGCCGGGAACCAGACCCTTGCTGATCAGCACGCCTAAAAGAATGGCCGCGCCGCCAGAACCCGGAATGCCGAGCGAGAGCGAGGGCACGAGCGTCCCCGCGACCAGGGCGTTGTTCGAGCACTCGGGCGCGGCGACGCCCTCGATGATGCCGGTGCCGAACTCCTCCGAGCGCTTCGACCACCGCCTCTCCTCGCTGTAGGCCAGCATCCCGGCGATGGAGCCGCCCGCTCCCGGTACGGCGCCGACCCCCGTTCCGATCAGGCTCGCGCGAATCCAGGTGGGGATGAGCCTTTTGACTTCCGACGGCAGAATCCGGTTGCGCTCATCGGCGGCTCCCTGGGCGGCGGTTTCCTTGCTTTCGATGGTGCGCCGGTGCTCCACCAGGAGGTTGAACGCCTCGGGACCGGCCAGAAAGGCGATGATGACGACGACGAGCGGTATTCCGTCCATCAGATATCCCTGGTCGAAGGTGAACCGCAGTCCGCCGAAACCCGAACTTCCGACCGTCGCCAACAACAATCCGATGCCCGTGGCGAGGAAGCCGCGCGCGGCGTCTTTTCCGAAGAAGCTCGCCACGATGGAGAGGCCGAACACGCCGACCGCGAATAATTCGCCCGGTCCGAACATCAAGGCGACGTTGCCGAGCGAAGTGCCGGCGATGATGAAGATCAGAGTACTGGTGACGCCGCCGATGACGCCTGAGTAGAGCGAGACGCGCAGCGCCTTTCGCGCGAGTCCGTTGCGGGTCATGGTGTAGCCGTCGAGAACGGTGACGGCGGACGCCCCCGTCCCCGGCGTGCGGATCAGGATGGCCGGAATGGAACTCCCGTATTCGACCCCGGAATAGACGGCGAGGAAGAACATGGTTGCGTACTCCACCGGCATCTTGAAAGTCAGGGGGAATAGGAGGGCCAGGGCCTGTGAGCTGCCGAACCCCGGCATGGCGCCCATGAGGACGCCGACCGCGACGCCCCCCAGCATGATCGCGAGGATCGCGGGCGAGGCCAGTTGGCCGGTCGCTGCGAATATGTGCCCGAGAGTTCCTTCCATCTATCACTTCCCTTCCATCGATTGCGGCCCTAGAGGATATAGATCGGCAGGAATTTGAGCGGCAACGGGATATTCAGCATCGGCACCAGTCCCAGATACAGGACGATCATCGTCACAAAAGACAACGCGAAACCCAGCAGCAGCGCGCCGCGCGGCGCCGATTCCACACGCATGCGCGGAACCAGCAGGCACATCATGAGCACAATGGTCATGATCTCGAACCCTATCGGTTCGAGTAGAAGCGCGTAGAGGTAAACGAAAACGACGATGGAGGCGAACTCCAGCCAATGCCCCTGTAGGTATGGCTCCTCGTCTCCTTCGGCCTGCGCCGCCTGGGGCAGGAAAAACCCGCGCGCCAGGATGATCACCGCCCAGATAATCGAGAAACCGAGCGCCAGCCGAGGGAAAAAGGCGTCGCCCGGATACCCCGGCTCGTAGGGAGGCTGCATCTTGAAGGTTTCGTAGTAGAGAAACGCGAGTCCCCCCAGGATGAGGGCGGTGGTGGCCAGCACCGCCGCCCTCATCGGAACCTTCAACTCATAGGGAGACGCGGCGCTCTTTTCTTTTTGTTCCGTCATGTCCGCGCCTTAATAACGGCGGTAACTACCGCCGTCCGCTCAAAACCCTCTATTTCTTGATGATCTTGTGGTCGATCATGAATTGTTTCACGACCGCCTGGTTCTTCGCCATGTCCTTGTTGAGCCACTCCGATCCCGTCTTGACGTCCAGGACGATGTGCGTCCCCTTGGCGAGATAGTCCTTGTAGTCAGGCGAGCTGGTCACCTTGTACACGGCGTCCTCCAGTATTTTCATGACTGCCGGAGGCGTGCCTCTCTTGACCATGAGGCCCTGCCAGTGGAGCGGGAGGTCGTATTTGAGGCCGACTTCCACCGCGCTCCGGACGTTTTTCCAGATCGGGTCGTGCGAGAGGCGCTTGTGGGTCTGCGAGACGAGCGGGCAGATGGTTCCCGCCTCGATGTGCGGCCTCCACGTGCGCGGCGAGGCCTGCCCGCTGGGGAGATGGCCGCCGAGTACGTCCTTCACCACGTTGCCGTCGCCCCGGTAGAAGATCGTGCGGACCTTGTCCCCGATGCCCGCGGCTTTCAGGAAGGCGAGCTGATGGCGGTGGTGGGTGGAGCCTCTCTTGTTGGAGCCCATCGACAGTTTACCGGGGTTCTTCTTGGCGTAGGCGACGAGATCCTCGAACGTCTTGATGCCGTACTTGTTGTTGCACTTCACCGCGACGCCGTAGACGTGCTTCTCCACCTGGGCCAGCGTCTGGAAGTCGTCGTACGACCTCCTGTAGTGCGGCAGGTGGAAATACCCGTAGAAGCTGGCGCTGATGTGCATGATGATGTGCCCGTCGGCGGGCTTGCCCGAGACGTAGAGAACCGGCTCGTGCTGCGAGCCTCCGCTCTTGAAGGTCACCCGCATGGGAACGCCGAGCACTTTGGGGAACTCCTGGGCGAGAAGCTGGCACCAGACCGCCACGCTCGAACCGGGCGATGTGGTGCAAATCAATTCCATCGGCTTCGAGGGGAACTTCATGGCCAGCGCTGGTGCGCTCCATAAGACCAGAACGGCTGCGAGAACAAGAATGCGTTTGGAGATCGACATGGTCTTCCTCCTTCTGAGGGGTGGGTATGATGGGGTAGGTAGGACCCCCACTGCTGTGGGTGATAGGTATGATTCACGATACCATTTCTCGGTGAAATTTACAAATGGACGTTTTCGGGCCTCCGTTCCGTATGCCCGCATGCGACGGGGTGCATCGCCACCGGAACAGACGCCAGGTCGAAGCGCGCAGCGAATGGTCTGATCGGGGTGCAAAAGCTCTTTATATCCTGTCTAATGTCGGCATCTTGAAAATCCCAATGTGCGAGGGAATCGAAGAAAGGTAGCAGGATTGCGGTGCGCAGCCCCAAGTAGGACCGGAGGAATCCATTGATGGTCGACAGCAGCGTCTTGTCTTACAGCGGCGTCACGGATTTGGGCGGCGGCAAGGCTTACGCCCTGCACAACGTATTTGAATTGGATGGCCGGATAAGCGCCTATCCCCTGAGCGCCAGGGGCTTCGCCCCGTCGAACTGCTATCTGCTTTGCGAGAAAGACGGCGCGATTCTGCTCGACACGGGCTATGGCGGGCACAGAAATTCCCTGTTCGGGCAGATAGGCTCCATCATCACGCCCGACACCCCGCTTTCGATCTACCCGCTCAGGCTGAACGAGTTCATGTCCGTCGGAAACGCAGCCGCGCTCGCCAGGGAGTTCAACGTCGTGGAGTGCTTCGCCCGGCGGCCCGACATGGATTTCTGGCTCGATTTCGACGTGGAGGAGTTCGGCCCCAAGAGCGAGGAGGATCAGATATTCCCGACGACGGTTCTGGGAAATGAGCTGACATGCTGCGTCGGAAGCAACGAGAACCGCGTCATCCACGGCATCAACGCGCCCATCCGCCTCATCACCACCATGTGGATCTACGACGAAGCCACCCGCACTCTCTTCTCCTCGGACATGTTCAGCCACGTGTGGGGGGATAAGCCCGAAGGCCCCTGGGCGGTGGAGAAAGATGAAGTGACGACCTCCGCATTCGTGCGCTCCTTTCTGCTGAACACGCGCTACTGGTGGCTGGAAGGTGTGGAAACCGGGCCGATGAGAAAGGGCATCGCCGACGTCTTCGAGAGCTACGACATCGAGAACCTCGCCCCCGGTTACGGAGCCATCCTCCTCGGGCGCGAATCGGTCGAACGCCAGTTCTCGGTGTTGGACGACGTCCTGCGCGATCTGGATCGCTCCGTCGCCGAGCCGCGCTACGTTCCCCGCAACATGGAAAGGTAATCATGGACACGAACAACAATCCCCTCCCGCGCGAAATCGCTCCCGGCATCTTCTGGCTCGGCATCTGCCACGAACAGCACCACAAGGGAAAGATCTACCACAGCTACAACGCGGCCTTTCTCCTTATCGGCAAAGAAGGCTCGATGCTGGTCGAGACGGGCCACCAAGGGGATTACCCGGTCATTTCCCGCCAGGTGAGCGAAATTCTGGCCGCGCGCGGCTCCGAGCTCAAGTACCTCTTCCTCTCGCACCAGGAAACGCCCCACTCGGGCGGGCTCGGAAGGCTGCTCGAAGACTACCCCGAGATGACGGTCCACTGCGACGTGAGCGACTACCACCTCTCCTACCCCGAGCACGCGCACAGACTGAGGCGCATGGAGGTCGGCGACGAAATCGACCTGGGCGACAGGCGGTTCATCGCCGTCGAACCCGTCATCCGCGACCTCAGAACCTCGCTCTGGGGGTTCGACACCGGCGCGCGCGCCCTCTTCCCCGGGGACGGGTTCGCCTACAGCCACTACCACTGGGACGGCCACTGCGGACAAGTCGCGGAAGAAGCCACCTCGCTCGACCTGGCGGACGTGCTGGGCGTGTTCGCCGAGCGGGCGCTGTTCTGGACGCGCTTCGCCGACATGAACATTTATTCGGACCGCCTGGAAGAACTGCTCGAAGAACTGGGCGTCGCCGTGGTCGCGCCTGCCCACGGTCTTCCGATTCTGGACCTGGCCGTCACCATGCCCAAGGTGCGCGAGGGTCTCATTGCCGGAAATAGTTGAGGAGTCTCGATGGACTTTTCCCTGAGCGAAGAACAAAAGGCGCTCCAGAAACTGGCGCGCGATTACGTGGAGCGCCACGTGCGCCCCATCGCCGCGGAGTACGACAAGCACCCGGACCCGCTCGACTGCATCCCCACCGACGTCGTCGAGGAAGGCTCCAGGCTCGGCCTGCGCACGCTGGCGCTTTCTGATGAGCGCGGCGGCGGGGCCGACATGCTCACCCTCTCCATCGTCGGCGAGGAACTCGGGGCCGGCGACCTCGGCGTGGCCGCCACCTTCGATCAGACCTGGAAGTTCACTCCCATCCTCGAGCACTGGACGAACGACGAGCAAAAAGAGCGCTTCCTTCCGGCGTTCGTCTCCGATCACCGCTATCACCTGGCGACGTGCATGACGGAACCAGACGCGGGTACCGATCACGTCCTGCCCTACGACGCACCCGGTGCGGGCGTGCAGATGCGCGCCGAGCGCAAAGGGGACATCTACCGCCTGAGCGGCGTCAAGAGCTTCATCAGCAACGGCGGGACGGCCAGGCTCTACATCGTCTACACGCGCACCGACAAGACGAAAGGCGGCTTGAAGGGCATGACGCCGTTTCTCGTCCCCGCGGACACGCCGGGACTGAGCGTCGGCCGCGTCCACGACAAGATGGGCAGAAGGCTTCTCAGCAACGCCACGCTCGTCTTCGAGAACGCGGAAGTCCCCGCAATCAACCGGCTCGGGGAGCAAGAGGGGCAGGCCGAGGCGCTGCGCACGAGCCGCATCGCGCGCGGAAGGGGCGGCTACGGAGCGACCGTGCTGGGCGCGGGCCGGGCCGCTTTCGAGGAGGCCGTGCGCTATTCCCAGGAGAGGGTGCAGGGCGGGAAACCCATCGGCGCTCATCAGTCCGTCGCCCAGATGATCGGGGAGATGTACACGAGGCTGGAGACGGCGCGCTCGGTCTTGTGGCGCACCTCGTGGGCGGTGGATCACGCCGAGGAATACGATCCCAAAATGTCGTGGCTCACCAAGGTGGTCTGCTCGGAAGCCGCCTATGAGGTCTGCCGTCTCGCGCTCGAGGTGCACGGCGGGCTGGGCTACATGCGCGAGTGCCCGGTCGAGAAATACCTGCGCGACGTGATCTCCTTTCTCCACGGCGCAGGCAACAACCACATCTACCGGATCAAGATCAGCTCGCGGATCACCGGCCTGCCGGCAGAGTAGCCGAGCGGGGCGCAGGAAGGATCGCCTCCCCCGGCCCTGGTTGCAGCGCATTACCCATTTTTCGACTTTTTCTTTCTGAAGGAGACCGAGAATGCCGAAGCAGATTGAGTGTGTGGACTGGCCCGACAGGCTCGACGTCTGGACGCCCTACTCCATGGCCATCAAGGCGAGCGGGGGGACGACCGTCTATTTCGCAGGGGTCACCGCCGCACCGCCCTATCACAACCATCCCCACCGGCCAGAGGAGTTCGACACGCTCCCAGGCGATCTGCCGACCCAGACGCGCATGGCCCTTGAGAACCTGAAGAAAAGCCTCGACGCCGTGGGCGGCACGTTTCAGGACATCGTCTTCTTCCAGTTCTTCTCGACGACGATGGAGGGCGCGGAAGAGGCGGGGGCCATCCGGAAAGAGTATTTCGGCGACCACCGGACCGCCTCCACCACGCTTCAGGTCGTACGCCTCGCCACCGACCCCAGATGCCTGGTGGAGGTCAACGCGATCGCGGTCGTGGATTGAGGGGAGCTTCGCCGTTCACCGGGGTGCTGCGCTAGCACATAATCACCATTTTTTCATTGCCCGCCCCGGCTATACTTCGCTATTATCCCGTCTGGTCAAACGAGGGCATTATGAGGTCTACACGAGGCGCACCTTCCCTGCACCCCGGGGAATGGAGCGGCATACCCAACCCAGAGGAGCCACGGCGGTGGACATCATCAACGAAATCGGAGCGACCGCGTTCGTCATTTCCTGCATGCGGGCGATGGAAAAAGACCAGGAGCACAAGCTGTTCGACGACCCCTACGCGGCGTGGTTCGTCGACGAGGCGATAGAGGAGAAGGTTCAGGAACTGATACGCGTTTTTCCGCCCTCGGTGGAACTGGTTCGTTTCCGGGTTCGCGTCATGAGCGAGGTCGTCGAGCGCGGCATTGCGGACGGCGTGAAGCAGATCGTCTCTTTGGGTGCTGGCTTCGACATGCGCTCTCACATTTTTGAAACCCAAGGCGTGAGGTTCTGCGACGTCGATCAACCGGCGGTGATCGAATTCAAGAACAAGGTGCTCGAAACCCACGGCGTCACGCCCTGCCCCGGAATCGAGTGCAACTACCTGGAAGTCGACCTGCCCCGGGAACTCGGCGAGGCGGGCTTCGACCTGGAAGCGCCCATCCTGTTCATATGGGAAGGCAACACCATGTACCTGCCGCTCGACCTGATTCATGATTTCCTGGGTCGATTGCGCGCGCGCATTCCTCGCCTGGCCATCGCCTTCGATTATTACTCCGAAAAGATCATCAACCGCACGTCCGGCGATGAGAGAATCACCGAAATCACGGATATGTTCGAAAGCAGCTTCGGGGTGAAATGGGTGACGGGTTTCGACGATCTTTCCGTGTTCCAGGACAAACACGGCCTCGAAGCAATCGAATCCGAAAGCCTCATGGAGTTCGGCGAGCGCCGCGCGCCGCAGTCCGTGGCGGCTGTCAAAGAGTATATGGGCGAGACGGCCGACCTGCTGAAATTGTATTCCTACTGCGTGCTCAGGGCGTCCTGAATTTCGTGGAAATCAACGAGGTCGGCTCCACGGCGTTTTTCCCTTCATGCGTTCGGCAGATGGAAAAAGACGAGGCGCGCCCCCTGTTCGAGGACCCTTTTGCTGCATGGTTCGTCGACGAGGAGGCGACGGCGAAGTTCCGCGAGTTCATCCATACTTTTCCGGCGGTGCGCGAGACGGCACGCTACCGGGTGCGCATCATGAACGAAACCCTGGAGCGCGCGATAGCAGACGGCGTGAAGCAAGTCGTCACGCTGGGCGCGGGCTTCGACATGCGCGCCCACATGTTTCGTACCCACGGCGTCCGGTTCTGCGACGTCGATCAGCCGGGGGTGCTCGAATTCAAGCGCAAGGCTCTGGAAGCCCGCGGCGTCGCGCCCTGCCACGCGATTGCCGGCAATTACCTCGAACTCGACCTTCCGGGAAAACTCGTCGAGACCGGTTTCGACCTGGAGGCCCCCACCCTGTTCATCTGGGAGGGGAACACCATGTATCTGCCGGTTGCTCTGATCCATGATTTTCTGGCGAGGCTGCGCGCGCAGGTACCCCGCTTCATCGTCGCCTTCGATTATTTCTCCGAAAAAATCATCAACCGCACGTCCGGGAACGATACGATGACGGCGACCTCGGATTATTTCGAAACGAATTTCGGGGCGAAATGGGTGACGGGCTTCGACGACCTCTCCGCCTTCGAGAAGGGGAACAAGTTCCGTATCATCCGTTCAGGAACCATGCTGGACGTCTGCATGCGCTGCGCGCCCGAATCCGCCCCGGCTCTCGCCGAGTGGACGGGGCTGCACTCCTACTGCGTGCTCGAATCCTGCTGAGTCATTACGGACGGTTCACGAACCGCCCCTCTCGGGGGAATAGGCCACACGAGAAAAAGCAGGGACAGGTCGCGACCTGTCCCTGCCGAATCACAAAAAAATACCGACCGCGAAACAGATGAATCCGCCAAACCCTTACAGCGTAATCACCAGATCCGGCGCGGCGGGTGCGAGCGCCTCGTATAGCTGCGGGAAACAACCGGCGCCCACGCCGGCCACCAGGCCCTTCGCCTTGACGTCGCCGGAGCCGCACTGTTCGAACGTGCCCTCGGCGAGGTTCCGCCGCACGGCGCACTGATCGCAGACCATGAGGAGGATGTTCTGCTCCGCGGCGACTTTTGCCAGTCGCTCGCCCACCTCGTCGCCCTCACGCAGGCAGAACAGGTTGTCGTCGAAGAAGAACATGCCGACGACGTTCACCCCGTGGTTGCCGGCTTCGAGTTGCGGCAGGATCATGGTGCCCAGCTTGTAGGTCGCCGACATGTCGGTGGCGAAAACGTATGCGATGTTCATTGTTCAGGTTCCTCCTCGGGTACGTCTCTCGACTGGTGGATAATGACCCTGCTACCCCTGTTCTTCCGATCAATCTTTATTTTTCACTTGGAAGCGGGTGTGAGCCTCTAACCTCAGGCATCCGGCGTCAACGCCACCTTCTTATCCAGAGGAGTTTCCTGAAGGCAAGGGTATCCACCGCGCGCGGCGGTTCGACCCGCTCGACTTGCCCCTCCTTCACGGTGAAGAAAAACAGCTTTTTGTAAATACAGCCGGAGGGGCAGTCTCCCCACGCCTTGCGGACGACGATATGCCAGACGCCGCCTGTTTTCACCGCCTCGATGTCGGAGCCGTCGCCCAGGTAGGCATCGGGCTCCGCGTATTCGACTCCCGCTATCTTCCGGTACGCACTTCGCGCCGCCCCGAGGTTTGCGCGCTCGCTCAGGTGCATGACGAGGACGCCGGTGTGGCGGTATGGCCGCACGGCCTGTAACCCAAGCTTCGCGTTCAAGGCGTCGAACGCCGCATTGCCGGTGCGCAGCGCCACGGGTCGGTTCTTGTCTTCAAGGAGCTCTGCGACCGCCCGGAACAACCCAGGCTTTACGCCCAGGAGAAGTACGCCGGGCTGATGGGCGGCACGGGCGGCTATTTTCTCGACCTCCGGGTAAGCATATCTCAGCCGATCGAGCACGCTCTCGATTTCACGGGCAAGCTCGCTCCGACGCTTCTCATCGAGGAGCAATGCGTCGCTCTCTCTCGCCAGCATCCGGTCGGCCAGAAGGGCGGCCTCGGATACCACGGGAGGACTCGGGGATCCGGCGCGCACGACCACCGGAGCCGCATCCGCTCCCCAGGCTTGCGTGCTCAGTGAAACACCGGAGACCGCCAGCAGAAAGCAAACCGATGCGAAGCAACCCCGCATCGTCATGAATGGATTGTCACAACGCATTTTGTGATGAAACAGACGCCAACTCATCTTGTCGATTCTCCATTAAGGGCTTCGTCGTCCATGGATTTCCCTCATCCAGCGGCGCGCAGGCGCGGGCCGAGCCATATCCCCCACGCCGCCAGAGCGAGCAGCCCCGTGAACGCGAGCGCCCACGCGGCCCCGCCTGTGGGAAACAGAATGACGGCCACGGCGACGGCCCCGTAGAGCGCGCGTTCGGGCAGGCGCAGGGGGTGCTTGAGGTATCCGCTCAGCGCGACCGCCCAGGCGCCCGTCGCGCAGAACAGCGAAACACACGCCACGATGACCCACCCCAAATCGCCCTGCCCCAGCAGCCTCGGGTCGAACGCGAAGGCGAAGGGTATCAGGAACGAAACGAGGCTCAGGCGAAAGGCGATGAGGCTCGTCTCCATCGAGCCTGCGCCGGAGATTCCCGCCGCGGTAAACGACGCCAGCGCCACCGGCGGCGTGACCATCGAGAGCACGCAGTAGTACATGACGAAGAAATGGGCGGGCAACTCGGCGATGCCCAAGTCCTTTAACGCCGGCGCGAAAAGAATCGCCCCGATGATGTAGGCGGCGACCGTCGGCAGTCCCATCCCCATGATGAGGCACCCGATGATGATCAGGAACATGGCGAAAAACAGCTTGCCGCCCGATGCGCCGATGAGGCCCGAGGAGAACTTGAGCGCCAGGTTCGACTGGATGGCGACGGCGATGATGATCCCGATGGCGGCGATGGGCACGGCAATTTCCGCGGCCTGACGCGCGCCGCTGCGCACCACTTCGCACCAATCGGAGATGCTCAGCCAGCTACGGCGGCGAAAATAGGCGACCACGGCGCAAGACGCCGTGCCGATGACGGCGGCGTATGTGGCCGAAAAGCCCGCGACCAGCATGGCGATCAGCACCAACGGCGGCAGGAGCAGATACAGCCTTCCCGCGATGGGGTCTTCGGGCGTCAGTTCGCCCGCACCGAGCGCGAGCGCGCCCTCGGCCCGCGCGCGCAGGTCGATGAAGATGAAAATCGCGGCGTAGAACGCGAGCGCGGGGATGAGCCCGGCCGTGGCGATGCGCGCGTAGGATATCTGCAGCAACTCCGCCATCACGAACGCGGCGATGCCCATGATGGGCGGCATGAGCTGACCGCCTGTGGAAGCGATGGCCTCCACCGCGCCCGCGTGCGCCGGGCCGTAGCCGGTCTTTCGCATCAGCGGGATGGTGAAGACGCCCGTCGTCGCCACGTTCGCCACCGCACTTCCGCTGATCGAGCCCATGAGGCTCGAACTCACGACGGCGGCCTTCGCCGCCCCTCCGGCGAAGCGGCCCGCCACCCTGAGCGACAGGTCGATGAACAACTGCCCGCCGCCTATCCCTGAGTAGACCGCACCGAAGAGCACGAAGTAGAAAACGAACTGAAGCGAGGTCGCCGTGGTGATGCCCAGCACGCCGTTGGTCGTCATCGTCATGATCTCGACCACTTCGTCGATCGTGAAGCCCCGGAAACCGAATGCGCCGGGCAGCATCTTGCCGATGAACGCATAGACGAAAAAAACGAGCAGAACGCCCAGGAGCGGCCAGCCCACCGTGCGGCGCACGCCCTCGAACAACAGGATCATGATGAGCGCGAAGGCCGCCACGTCCACGGTAAGCACCGGGTCGATGGTCTCCATGCGTTCGGTGAGGCGTGTCGAGGCGAGAGCGTAATACGCAAAGACGGCCAGCGTTCCCGCCAGCAACAAAGCGTCCGTCAGGCGGGCGCGCCGCCGCGGAGCGCCCCTTTTACGCAGCGGATGAAAGAGCAGGACGAGCGCCAGCGCCAGAAGCAGGTGGAGAGGCCGCTCGACCAGCGGGGCCTGGGGGTAGAAGACGATCCACATCTGGAACGCCAGCCAGAGGACGCCGATAGCGAGCGTGACCATGCGCATGGCTCATGAAACCCCGATGCGAGAAAACGGGGCGGAAGACGAAACTCTCTGTCCTCCGCCCCGTCGTGGTCGGTCTACAGCCAGCCTTTTTCCTTGAAATACTTCGCCGCGCCCGGATGCAGCGGCACCCCGACGCTGGCTGGTTTGCCGCCGTTCTTGGGCTTGAAGAATCTCCAAGCCGCGTGGGCCTTGCCCATGGCCTTCTTGTTCTCAGCCAACGTCTTCGTGATGGTGTAGGCGAGTGAATCCGGCATGTCCTTGTGCGCGATGAGCACGGTGCCGAGGTCGACCGCCAGCACCTTGCCCTTGATGCCCTTGAACCACTTGCCCGGCACGGCCGCCGTCCTCAAGCCATTAGCGGCGAGGGCCTTGAGCGCCTTGGGCGGAAAGCTCAGGAAGCGCATCGCGTTGGTGGTCGTGACTTCCGTCACCGTCGGGTGCCTGGGGATGGCGACCTCGAAGTAGAGGTCCGCGCGGCCGTCCTTGATGATCGCCGGAATCTGGTTCGCGGCCACCTGGATGATCTTGCCCCCTCGCGCCTTCATGTCCTTGCGGCTGGTGCCAAGCGCAGCCATCAGCATGTCGGCGACGACGGGCACGGTGCTGCCCGCCGGCTTCATGACGATGCGCGCGGGCGGCTTGGAGAGCAGCGCCTTCTCGAGCGTGTCGTTGCCCGTGCGCTTGATGTAGCTCTCGGTCACCATGGCGGTGACGCGCACCTTGTTCAGCCCGCCGATGAGCGCGCGAATGCCCTCGTGCTTTTGCTTGTACACGCCCTTGAGTCCGTTGTAGGCCCAAAGTGCTGAGGCCACGTTCGAGAGCGCGATGGTCGCCTTTTTCTTGTCCACGGCGGCGGGGTTGCTCACGCCGCCGCCGCGCGCGATGACCTCGGGGTTGCTGCCCTTGGGCAGGCTGGGCTTGAGCAGTTGCGCCAGCGTGGCGCCGAAGACGTACCAGGCAGAGCCGGGCCGCATCGCGCCGATGCTGAACGAATCGGCGGCGTATGCCGCAGGGCCTGCGCCCGTTATCAGGGCGGCCAGCAAAAGGCCGAGCGTCAAACCCTTGAAGCGCATTCTATTCTTGAGCATGGGTTCCCTCCCCTCGTTGGTTTCTCCTTGAGAGATGAATGTCTATCCGGTTGTCGCGCCTTCGAGTTCCAGCAGGCCCGATTCCTCCACGGCGCTTTTGATCGCCTCGAACGTGCGTCCCCTGGCAACCTCGCTCGGGGGGCGCACGACCGCCGACTTGAAGCGCCCGGCGAGCACCATCGCCGTCTTCATGCGCGCGTGGGCCTCCCCTGAGGGCTCGCCGCTCGAATAGACGACTTCCTTGAGCGGCAGAATCCGCGCCTGTATCTCCTGCGCGCGGCGCAGGTCGCCCGCCTTGACGGCCTCGTAGAGCGCCACGATGAGGTCGGGGATGAACGAGGCGAACCCGACGAGCGCGCCGTCCACGCCCTGCACCATCGAGGCGAGGAGATATTCGTCGTGACAGGTGAGGATCGTCGTGTCGGGCGCGTTCTCGCGGATGGAGGCGATGTCGCGCGCGTATTGCGACATCTCGCGCGTGCCGACCTTGAAGCAGGTCACCCAGGGAATCCGGCCGAGTTCGCCCAGAAGCTCGGAACTGTAGCTCGCCTTCGTCCACGCGGGATAGACGTGCACCACCAGGTTCAGGTCGGACGCCTCGCCGACTGCCGTGAAGTAGTCGATGACGTGCTGCGGACGATGACCGAAGCGCAGCCAGTGATGAAACGGCATCACGAGCAGCCCGTCGGCACCGGCTTCCCGGGCCATCTCGGCGTGCTCGATACCGTCGCGGATGCCCTCGCATGCAAGGCCCGAGATGACCGGCACGCTCCCGCCGACGGCGTCGACGACGATCCGCGTTACCTCGGCGCGCTCACGCGCCGTGAACGAGAATACCTCGCCCGTGTGGCCGTTGGTGACGAGTCCGTTCACCCCCTCGAATCCGGCCAGCCACCCGGAGAAGCGGCGAAGTTCGGCCTCGTCGATATCCATGTTGTCCAGCATGGGAACCTGCATCGCGGGCAGGATTCCCGAATAGCTTCTGCGTTCCACCATGTCTTGTTCTCCTTCTTGACGTTTCCGCCGCCGGGTTCTGCGGCTTCGTAAGCGGGGATTTCCGCGCCGGAGCGCTGATCTGTCGAACTATCGGTAACCGGCTATTTTAGCCGAGCGGAAATGAAATGCAATCGGGGGCGCAATACCTCACTTACCGCAAGGATTTTTCGTCTCAATCCTGGCTTCCGGCCCATTTCTGGGAAACCAGTACGCCCGCCAGACCCAGGAATCCCAGCGCGCGTAGAAGCAGCGAAGGCATGAAAAGGAGTACGGCGGACACTCCCAGCAGGGCGCGGAGTCCCGTGGAGACAGACGCCAGCAGATACCCCTGCAAGGCGCCGACCATGGCCAGAAAACCGAGCGTGACGCTGACGGCCGTCAGCAGCATGGGCCAAAAGTTGCCCACCTCCAGGAGGTTCGTGTAGGCGAAAAGGAATGGCGTGATGAGGAGCGCGAGCGACATGCGCAGTGCCGCGTATGCCGTCTGGTTCACGTCCGATTGCGCGATGCCCGACGCCGCGAAGGCGGCCAGCGCCACGGGCGGGGTGACGCCCGAGGTGAGGATGAACCAGAAGACGACGAGGTGGGAGGCCAGAAGCGGAACGCCGAGTTGCTGCAGTGCGGGCACAGCGATGACGGAGACCACGACGTAGGCGGCCACCACCGTCATGCCCATCCCCAGGATATAGCAGACGACGCCCACGAGCGTGAGGGTGAGGAACAGGTAGCCGCCCGTGGCGTTGATGATGAAATCGCTGAACTTGATCCCCAGCCCGGTCAGCATGATGGCCCCGATCATCAGGCCCACCACGCCCGCCGTGGCGCCCACCACCAGTGAATTCCGCGCTCCCAGCACAAGGGCGTCCAGAAGACGCTGGGGCGTCAGGCGCGTCTCGCGACGAAGGAAACTCACCACGACGATGGAATAGATGGCGACCACGGCGGCCAGGTTGGGAGAGTGCCCCTGGATGAGCACGAACACCATGAGGAAGGCGGGCAGGAGGAGGTGGCCCCCGCTCTTGAGAACGCTCTTGAGTGAGGGCACCTCTTCGGCCGGAACCAGGCGGATGCCCTCCTTGGCCGCCTCGATATGAACGAAGAAAAGGACCGACAGGAAATAAACCACGGCGGGGACTGTGGCGACCGCGATGACGTTCACATAGGGAATCTCCGTGATGGCGGCGATAATGAACGCCGCCGCTCCCATGATGGGCGGCATGAACTGCCCCCCCGTGGAGGCGGCCGCCTCCACCGCGCCTGCAATATGGGGCCGGTAGCCCGTGCGCTTCATCAGCGGGATGGTGAACGACCCCGTGGCCACCACGTTGGCGACGCCGCTGCCCATCATGGAACCCACGAATCCGCTGGAGATGACCGCCACCTTGGCCGGCCCGCCCCGGCTTCTGCCGGCCAGGGCATTGGCGAACTGAACCAGGAACTCTCCGCCGCCCGCCGCTTCCAGGAAGGCGGCGAAGGCGATGAACAAGAATACGTAGGACGCATATGCGTTGATGACGACGCCGAACACCGCCACCTCCGAAGCCATGAACTCCAGTATGCGCTGGGCGGAGAATCCCTTGTGGGCGAAGACGGTGTCCGGAAGCCAAGGCCCCACGTAGGCGTACACGATGAAGATCAGCGCCAGGACCGGCAACACGTTTCCCAGCACCCTTCTGCCCATCTCGAGGGAGACGACGATCAGCATGCCGCCGATGACCATGTCCATCGCCGTGGGTTCGCCCATGCGCTCCGCGCGGTAGGGCGTGTCCCAGATCCAGTAATAGGCGGCGAAGACCGTGAGCGCGATGAGGAACCAGTCGACGGCGCTGGGCCGGGTCTGGGGAGAGGAGGCGCCCGCCGGGTAGAGGAGGAAGAGGAGGATGCCGGTGAAGATCAGGTAGAACCCCCGGTGGCTGTGCGTCGAGAAAATCCCGAAAGTTCCCGTATAGATGTAGAAAAGGGAGAACACGACGGCGACGGCCACCATAACGTAACGCATCGCTCCATCGAGCCGCCTCGTCTGGGGCAGCCCTGGTTGACGAGCCATCGAATCACTCCTCGGCGAGGGGGAGGCCGGGTCCTGCGGCGAAAGGATAAGGCCGCAGGACCCGGACCAAGCTCCCGGCTTTGCGGTTTACTTCTTCATTCCCTTCTCACGCCAATACCGGGCCGCTCCCGGATGCATCGGCAACCCGGACTTTTTCGCCTCCTCCACCCCGGCGTCTATCCCGCGCATCAGCCTGTGGATCTTGGGCAGCACCTTCTTGACCTTGGGGGTGAAGACCGTCTTGACGATGTCGTAGGCGATCTTCTCCGGTACGCGCTTGTTCGCCACCCAGAAGACCGTGTTCCAGATCGTGGGGTAAGGCTCCTTGATGGTCTTGAACACCTTCGTCGGATCGTAGGTGCCGGGCCAGAACCCCGCATACGTCTTGATGAACAACTTGCGCTGCGCCTCGCTCATGCGCACGAGTCGGAGGGGCCGCTGCGCATCCAGCGAGAGGGTCCAGGCCGAGTGCAACCCGTTCTGGGCCGCGGCGTCGAGCGTGCCGTCGATCATGGCGTTGGTCTCATCGGCGTAGGTCAGATACTTGATCTTCACCGTGTCCAGCAGACCGAAGGCCTGTAAGGCCATCTTGAAGTTCTTGATGCTCCCGCTGCCGGCCGGGCCGCCGGCGATGGTCTTGCCCTTCAGATCATCAAAAGTCTTGATGCCCGATTTCTGGAGCGTGAGCACCCCGAAGGGGCTGTCGTAGAATTTCATGAGCACACGGATGTCCTTGGCCGGTTTCTTTCCCTTGAAGGACCTGACGCCGAGATACGCCTCCGCCATGGTCGGCGCGTGGACGATGGCCATGTCCAGATCCCCCGTGGCCATGCGGCGTACGTTCTCCACGTCGCCCTGTGTGGATTCCGCCACCACGTTGAGGTTTTTAATCCCGCGGGTCAGGATGGGCGAGAGGCCGCCCGCCATGTAGAACCAGCCGCCGCCGGGCCGGCTGCCCGCGAAGTTGAGATACACCTTGGCGGCTTCTACGGGCGCGGAACTCAAAAGGACGCCTGCGAGGGACATGGTCACCAGGCCTGTCAGGGCGGCTCCACGGACGTGGAGGAGACGCCGGAGTCTGTTACGCATGATCCGTACCTCCTTTTGGGGATGGAAAGAACGACCGGCGAGCGGATTTTGACGCCGCTCGACCGGAGGAAACGCTGCGAAATGGGGTCGGGGAAAGCGAAGGCGGGGAATTGCAAATGAAAACAACGCGCATTCCGTGTCCATCGGTAGCCCTCCACAACGAGGAAAGCTGCAACGAGGAAAGAATGATGGACCAAATATGACGTTGAATGTATGAACCCATAGTAAGATACGGGAGGTTCCCCACGCAAGCGCGACCGAATCCGATGCCACCGCTTTAGTGGCCCATTGTCCGGGAGAGTTTCGAGCACCTCTCCCATGTTTTCACTCAGGCATGGGGGTGCTAGGCTTTCGGACTCGATGAACAACCGGCGAAAGGAGGCGCTTCGTGGATTCCCGGGTAGCGGTGGTGGGGGCCGGCATGATGGGCCACGGCATTGCGCTTCATTGCGCGATCACCGGCGCGAGCGTGGCCCTGACGGACAAGGACCCGGCCCGGCTCGAATCCGCCCTGGAGTGGATGGAGGGCGACCTGCGCATCCTGCGCGAATACGGCCTCGCACCCGAGGAGATTCCCTCCCCGCTCGCCGGGCGCGTATCTCTCGCCGCAAGCCTGGAGGAAGCGGCGGCGCAGGCCGACTTCGTCTTCGAGGCGGTATATGAAGACCTGGGCGTCAAACAAGGCGTCTTCCAGGAACTGGACGAGCACGCCCCGCCCGAAGCCGTGCTCGCCACGACCACCTCATCGCTCCGCGTGGCGGATATCGCCGATGCCGTTTCCGACCCCGGCCGCGTAATCGGCGCGCACTGGGCGAACCCCCCGCACATTCTCCCACTCGTGGAAGTGGTTCTCGGCCCCGCCACGAGCGAGGAGGTCCATGCCACGCTCCTCGCGTTTTTGAGGAAGATCGGCAAGTCGCCCGTCACCTGCCAGGACGTCGCAGGCTATATCGTGAACCGCCTCCAGTACGCCATGCTGAACGAAGCCGTCAGCCTGGTGGAGCGCGGACTCACCACGCCCGGGGACGTGGACGAGGCCGTCCGGCACGGCTTCGGAATCCGCCTGGCCTGCAAGGGGCCGTTCGAATGGAACGACCTCCTCCACGACGCCGACATCACGCTGAACGTTTTCGAGAACCTCTACAAGGCTGAAAGCGACCCCAAGTTCAAGCCCCCTACGTTGTTATTGAAGCAGATCGAGCGAGGCGAACTGGGGCTCTCCACCGGAAAGGGGTGGCGCGACTACGGAGGGCGGTCGCGAGAAGAACTCATCGAGGAAAGGGATACGACCGTCCTTCGAGCGGTGCGGGCCTTACAAGAGTTAGGGATTATCCAGGGTCCGCCAATAGATCGGACAGACCGGCCATCCTGAAAAACACCCGATCGGTTGCCTAGTCATCACGCGTCTTCCTGATCAATCAAAGCGCACCTCGGGCGCCAGCCCCATCAGAGCGGCCAGGGCCTCGAAGCGGCGCACGACGACCTCGCCCAGCATATTCTGGTCACTCCGGCGGCACTTGAGCTTGAGCGCGCCCCGACGCAGGGACGGCTTGAGCGAAAAGCGCCCCAGCACCCCGGGCGCGCCGCCGCACAAGGTTTCGCCCAGGCGAACGGCCGAGCCCATGATGCGCGCGCGACCGGCCGTTTCCTCGTCCAGCAGCCTCTCGACGGTGCGCAACTCTCCATCGGTCTGGCGGCCCGTATAACGGCTGAAGACGGCCAGGGCGAGAAACACCCGCTCCTGGTGATTGACGTGCAGGGTGCGCGCATGCAGCACCTCCGCGCTGGCCTGGGCGGCCCGGTAGTCGGGGTGCACCCGCCAGCCGACGTCGCCGAGCAGGCAGACGGCGTGGCGCAGGCGGCGCTCGGACGCCTTTTCTTCGGGAAAAATGTCATCCGTCCACTCGAGCAGTTCCGGGGCGTGCTCGCTAAAACGGGCGGTGCGGGCATGAATGTCGCCCACCGCGCTGAGCAGTGGATCCTCATTCCCGCTCCGCTCCCCCAGGCGGGCATAGGCGAGCCCCTCGCGCAGCCCATCCGCGGAGAAAACAACGTCGCGCGGCGTGGCGGCGGCCAACAACCGCTCCATCACCAGTGCGGCGAGCGGCAGCAAATCGAGCCGCCTGCTCGAAACGCCCCGAATGCCCGCGAGCGACTCGCGACTCTGGCGGGAGACCAGTTCGGCGATTTTCGCGAGGTCGCCCCGGCGCAGCCGGTAGTGGTGGATGATGTTGAGCGGATAGCCCGAATGCGCCATGTGGGCGTGCGCCAGGGCGCGCCAGTTGCCGCCGACGGCGTAGAAAGCGCGCCCCCGCATTTTCGCGAGCCAGGATAACTCGGCCAGAGCCTCATCGATGATCTTCCGCGCGCGCTTGCGCTGGCCGACCGAGGCGGCGAAGAGGTTGAGCGGCCCCAGGGGCAGGGTGGCCTGCTCGGCGATGACGCCATCGACCAGATGAACCAGTTCGAGGCTGCCGCCGCCCAAATCGCCCACGACGCCGTCCGCCCCCGGTATCCCGCTCAACACGCCGAGCGCCGCCATTTCGGCTTCTTCGGCACCCGAGAGGACGCGCACGCGGAAACCGCACCGCCGCTCCACTTCTGCGACGAACCCGGCCCCGTCCCCGGCGTCGCGCACCGCCGCGGTGGCGATGGCGTCGAAGCGCGCCACCCCCATCGCGCGCAACAGGTTGCCGAACCGCTCGATGTTCAGGAGCGCCCCCTCGACCCCCTGCGGGTCGAGCCGCCCGGTGTCGTGCAAACCGCGGCCCAGGCCGCACAGGATTCTTTCGTTGAACATGGGGAGCGGCGCGCGCGACAATCCCTCGAACACGACCAGACGGATCGAGTTGGAGCCAATGTCGATTACGCCATAACGTTCTTGAGAGCCGGTCGCCTCTTCGGCGAGGCATGGACGTTCAGCCGTCTTCCGCAATACGCAACCTCGCCGGGCCGCCGGCCCGTCTGAGTGCGCTTCCGCGACCAGACAGACTCGGATTCGTCATGAAATAGGTGTGCGCCGTGAAATCTTCTTCCCCGAGCGGCGCGCGCTCGTAACCGCCGTCGCCGGCCATGTTCCAGCTTTGGGTATCGTCCTTGAAATTCGCCACCATGATCTGATCGAGCACCTGCCGGTGCACCGTCTCGTTTTCAATCGGCACCAGCACCTCGCAGCGGCGATCGAAGTTGCGCGGCATCCAGTCGGCCGAGGTAATGAAAACCTTCGCATGAGGCGAGGGCAGCGGGTGGCCGTTGGCGAAACACACGATGCGCGAGTGTTCGAGAAAACGCCCGATGATGCTCTTGACCCGGATGTTCTCGGACAGGCCCGGCACGCCCGGACGCAGGCAGCAGATGCCGCGCACCACCAAGTCGACCTGAACGCCCGCGGCGCTCGCCTGGTAGAGCTTGTCGATGACCGTCCCGTCGACGAGCGAGTTCATCTTCGCCCAGACCCCGGCCGGCCTCCCGGCCTCGGCGTTGGCGATCTCCTCGTCAATCATCGCCAGCACGGATTTTCTAAGGCCTGAAGGCGCCACGGCGACGCGCTCGAAGCTGCTCGGCAGCGCATAGCCGGTGGTGAGGTTGAAGACCTGCGCGGCGTCGTGGGCGAGCCGTTCGTCGCAGGTGAAAAACGAGAGGTCGGTGTAAATCCGCGCGGTGATCGGGTGATAGTTGCCCGTGCCGAAATGCACGTAGCTGCGCAGATCTTCGCCCTCGCGCCGCACCACGCAGGTGACCTTGGCGTGGGTCTTGAGCTTCATGAAGCCGTAGACCACGTGGACGCCTGCGCGCTCTAAAGAACGCGAGAGCTTGAGGTTCGTCTCCTCGTCGAAGCGCGCCTTGAGCTCGACCAGCGCGGTGACCGATTTGCCCGACTCCGCCGCCGCGATGAGCGCCTTGACGATGGGCGACTCGTCGGTCGTGCGGTAGAGCGTCTGCTTGATCGCCAGCACGTTCGGGTCCGCCGCCGCCTGATCGAGAAACTGCACCACCACGTCGAAACTCTCATAGGGGTGATGGACGACGATGTCCTTGTGGCGGATTGCCGCGAAGCAATCGTTGTCGTACTCGCGAATGCGCTCGGGAAAGCGCGCCCGATAGGCCGGGAATATCAGGTCCTCCCGCCCGCAATCAATCAGTTCGCCGAGTTGCGACATGCCGATCGTGCCGGTCAACTCCACGATGTCCTCGGGCTGGGCGTCGAACTCTTCAATCACCAAGTCCCGCAGCGAGTCCGGCATGTCGGCGCTCAGGTTCAGGCGCACCACGCCGCCGAGCCTCCGGCGGCGCAGCATGGTTTCGAACAACAGGACGAGGTCTTCGGCCTCTTCTTCGTATTCGATGTCGCTGTCGCGGATCAGCCGGAACACGCCGCTGCCGGCGATCCGGTAGCCGGGGAAGAGCTGATCGATGAACAGGCGCACCAGATTCTCCAGCGCGATGAAGCGGATCTCCTCACCCGGAATGCGGATGAAACGGTGCACCTGGTCGGGCAGCGGCACCAGCGCCCGCATCTTCCGCGCGCCCTTGACGGCTTCGAGTTCCAGCGCGAGGCAGAAGCCCCGATTGGCGATGAAGGGAAACGGATGCGCCGGGTCGATGGCCAGGGGCGTCAGTACGGGAAAGACCTGTTTCAGGAAATAGTTTCCGAGCCAGTCGACTTCCTCCGGGTTCAAATCTTCCTTCGCGACCACCGAGATGCCGGCCTCGGCGAGTTCAACCTGCAGGCGCCGCCACACGGCCTCCTGCTCGCTAATGAGGCGCGCGCTCTCCCGGGCGACTTCGAGCAACTGCTCGGCGGGCGTGCGCCCATCGAGACTCTTCTGGGTCACGCCGTTGGCCACCTGGCCCTTGAGGCCCGCCAGGCGCACCATGAAGAACTCATCGAGGTTGCTCGCCGATATCGAGAGGAAGCGCAGCCGTTCCAGCACGGGATGGCGGAGATTGCTCGCCTCGGCGAGCACGCGCCAGTTGAAGAAGAGCCAGGAAAGCTCGCGATTCAGGTAGCGGCTACGCGGATCGAGTATCGGCTCGACGGTGATGGCGGAGGATTCATCTTCGGCCAGGCGCGACATGCTCTGTGTCCTCTATGGAAACCTCGCGGGACATATCGACTCACGGCGCCGCGAACCGACCATCCGAAACAACCGGAAATACTCAGGCGACGCCCCCTCGATGACGTGCGCATTTTAATCCGTGTGAATCACGGAATGCAATGGAGATAAAGAGGAGGATTCAGGGGAGTATGTAACTGGTGTGCATTTTCTTCCCCTTGAATGTGGAGAGCATCTCTACGGGCGCAGACCGCTACGCAGTAAGGGCTTTTTCACCTACAATGCGGACTACGACGAGACGCTCGGCATCATGGCCACGGGCGCGATGGACGCGGTCCGCCGCGAGGCGTGCCTGCGCGCGAACCAGGCGTCGCCGAACCTCGATCATTTCCCGAACACGGCTTGAAACTTCATGGAGAGTGATAACACATGCAAACGAGACCCAACGTCCTGCTGATCAATACCGACCACTGGTCCTCGCCCCTCCTGGGGGCAGCGGGGCATCCCTGCATCCTGACGCCGACGCTCGACACCTTCTGCAAGAACGGCGTGCGCTTCACGAACGCCTATTCCGAACACCCGTTCTGCATACCGGCGCGGCGGACGCTGATGACCGGCGCCAGCGCCCGCGCCCACGGCGACCGCGTGTTCAACCCGACGATGCTGATGCCCGACCACCTGCCGACGATGGCGCAGACCTTCCGCGACGCGGGCTACCAAGCCTACGCGGTCGGGAAGATCCACGTCTATCCCCAGCGCGACCGTATCGGCTTCGACGACGTCATCCTCGACGATGAGGGCCGTTCGATCTACAACGTCGCCGACGATTACGATATCTACCTGGGCGACATCGGCTACACGGGCCGGCAGTTCGACCACGGCATGGGGAACAACCAGTACACCTACCGGGCATGGCACCTGCCCGAGGCGACGCACCCCACGAACTGGACGACCCGCATGATGGCGCGAACCATTAAGCGGCGCGACCCGAGGCGGCCCGCCTTCTGGTATCTCTCCTACCGCCATCCGCATCCGCCGCTCGTGCCGCTGCAGGCCTATCTGGACATCTACCGCGAGATTCCCATCGACGAGCCGTTCGTGGGCGAGTGGGCGCGTGAGCGCGGCGAACTCCCCTACAACGCGCAGGCCACCCAGTCGCGCGGCGACCTTTATAATGAGGGGGCGGTTATCGACGCGCGCCGGGCGTTCTACGCGCTGTGCACCCATATCGAGCACCAGATACGCATCATCATCGGCACCCTGCGCGAGGAAAGCCTCACCAACGACACCATCATCTGCTTCACCTCCGACCACGGCGACATGCTCGGCAACCACGGCATGTGGGCGAAGCGCGTCTTCTACGAGTATTCCGCCGGAATCCCGATGATACTGGTGGGTCTCCCGGACGACGCGCGTGTAGGCTCCGGCCGGGTCGACGACCGCCTCGTGGGGCTGCAGGACGTGATGCCCACCCTGCTCGATCTGTGCGGCATCGATATCCCCGAGACGGTGGAAGGCATCTCGATGGTGGGCGAGGAGAGGCGGGAGTTCCTCTTCGGCGAGGCGGGCGAGGACGCGCATTCCTCGCGCATGATCCACGACGGACGCCACAAGCTCATCTACTACCCGGTCGGGCACTACTTCCAGCTCTTCGATTTAGCAGAAGACCCGCATGAAATGGTGGACCTCTTCTCGGACCCCGCCTACGCCGACGTCCTCGCCCGGCTGAGCGAGACGCTGGAGGGCCAGATGTACGGAAGCGACGAGAAATGGATGGAAGACGGAAAACTCGTGGGCGAGCCGGCCCGGCGGTTCCAGCCCGGCCCCGACCGCACGCTCTCCGCCATGCGCGGCGACCAGTGGCCCTTCCCGCCCGCCACCGAAGAGGGTTTTCTCGAATGGTTCCCGGAGACGAAGAGCGAGGAGGATGAAGGTTGTTGAAAAGACCCTCCTCGCTCGGAATCGACCACCGTCGTCATTCCGGCGAAAGCCGGAATGACGAACAAAGCCACATCGCTTCTTGTAGTGGGCCGTTCTTATGAACGGCCCAAGGTCGCGACCTCGGACAGGCACAGGGGCCTGTCCCTACGGACCTTTCTCACCGGTTGGGTCTGTTCGCCGAATCACGAATTCGGGGCTTTTTCAACAACCCCGGGGAAGGAGGGTTCACGTCAAGGAAGGATAGGAAGACGGTTTTCCCGCGTCCGCCAGGCTTCCGTCGTGAGCGTCTACGCGCGCCTATTCATCGAGTTGCACGCTCTTCACGATGTATCCGCCGGATTTTCTGTCGTATTTCAGTTCCAGCATCCCGCGGGCTTTCGCGTCTTCGAGCAAGTGTTTGAACGTTTTGTATCCGTGATGGGATTCGCTGAATCCCGGTTTGCGGCGTTTCAGGGCCTGTTTCACCATCGACCCCCAGACTTTCTCTTCCTCGCCCCGCTCCCGCGACAAGTCCTCGGTCGTCTCCAGGACCAGATTGAGCCCTTCCAGCCGTTTTTCCTCTTCGCCGTCGACGACTTTCTTTCTTCCGGCGCGGGCGGGCGGCCGTTTCCGTTTGGCCTTTCCCTGCTTTTCGGATTCGCGCATCAAGTCTTCGTAATAGATGAACTCGTCGCAGTTCGAGGTCAGCAGGTCGGAGGTCGAGTTCTTCACGCCGACGCCGACAACCACCTTGTTGTTCTCGCGGAGCTTGCTGACCAAAGGCGAAAAATCGGAATCGCCGCTGATAATCACGAAGGTATCGACGTGCGACTTGGTATAGCAGAGGTCCAACGCATCGACGACCATGCGAATATCGGCGGAGTTCTTGCCGGAACTGCGGACGTGCGGTATTTCGATTAACTCGAAGGCCGCCTCGTGCATGGGCGCCTTGAATTCCTTGTAGCGCGCCCAATTGCAGTAGGCTTTCTTGACGACGATGCTGCCCCTGAGCAGCAAGCGCTCCAGCACTCTTTGAATATCGAAATCCGCGTATTTGGCGTCGCGCACGCCCAGGGCGATATTTTCGAAATCACAAAACAGCGCCATGTTCTGAATCGTGCTTTTTTCGGTCATTTGAACTCCCGTCCGGGCGGCGGCGCACCGCGCCGCAAGTATTGTCATCTGGTGGAGGCGGCGGGAATCGAACCCGCGTCCGAAAGGCTTCCGTCGTGAGCGTCTACGCGCGTAGCCGGTGGTGAGGGTTTCGCCCGGTCTCAAGCCCACCGGCGGGCCATCCTCCGGGCTAGTCCGATTCGAATTCGCCTAGCAGGCTCCGGACCGAAACCTGGGTCGGCTAGTCCGCTTCATGACGTTCCACACCCCGCCCGCGGACGAGGAGAGGGGGAACGCTCGCTAGCGTCTAGGCAGCGAGAGCCAGCTCGTTGTCGGCTGGTGTGATTTTGCCACATTGATAACGGGGCCAAGTGGCGTCCCCGGCGCGCAGCTCAGACTTCAAATCCTCCCGTCGAAACCGGATCGCCCCCATGAGAGTTGAACACCGGCGCCCGGGGCGGCGATCATCGCCCCGAGGCCGATCCCATTCACTGTTTCCGCCTTCTCCACATTTCGGGATAGAAGACGTAGCTCAGATACGCGGCGGGGAGCAGGAATACCAGCCATATCCACAGCAGCCAGCCCTCGAACGCCCCCGGCCAGGTGGCGCCGACCGCCAGGCCGAACGCGGCCAACGAGAGTTTGAGCAGACTCACCTGCCACCAGCGCATCGTGTAGTCCCTGAACATGTCCCGTATCACCTGTTCCTCTCCCTGAGCGCGCGCTCTATCTCGCGGTTCGCGTCGCGCTTTTTGAGCTCCTCGCGGCGGTCGTGGAACTTCTTGCCCTTGCCGACGCCGATCTCCACCTTCGCGCGGCCCCGGGCGAAATACATCTTCATCGGCACGAGCGTCATCCCCCGCTCGTTGACGCGGCCGATGAGGCGGCCGATCTCGCGCTTGTGGAGCAGGAGCTTTCTGCGG
This sequence comes from bacterium, assembly GCA_965203325.1. Taxonomy (GTDB): domain Bacteria; phylum UBA8248; class UBA8248; order UBA8248; family UBA8248; genus Bin107. Next base: position 3,036,381 of record OZ241875.1, on the reverse strand, counting down.
CGCGTGGGCTCGTGGTTGTGGATGTTGCCGTGCCCGTAGGGGCTGATGTGGCAATCCACCAGCCAGGCCTCGCCGCCTACGATGTCGCCGAAGCTCTCCTTCAGGTTCGCGCGGCCCTCGCGGAGCGCCTTCACCTCCGTGCCCGTGAGGACGAGACCCGCCTCGTAGGTCTCATCTATCGCATAATCGGCGCGGGCGCGCCTGTTCTCCGCAACGATCTTGATCCCGCCCGCCATCACGACACCTCTTGAATCCCAGGAAAAAGAAAAAGGAGCGCATCGCTCCCCGCGTCTCCCCCTTTATCGGGAAACAATATAGCCCCTCACGGGATTTTCCGCCACCAGGGAAATTTTATCGGGGAAACGTAAGGGGTTGTAGAAAAGTCCTGATTCCTTGATTCAGCGTATGAAACCGACCGGGGAGAGAAGTCCGTAGGGACAGGCCCCCGTGCCTGTCCGCCGGTCTTGTAGGGACAGGTCGCGACCTTGGGCCGCTCTTGTGAACGGCCCACTACGGGGCGGGGCCTCTTCGTTCGGTTTGATTGCCCTCTCACCTGGATGAAAAGCAACCCCCCCTACCCCCCCTTGACGGGGCTGTTGAAAAACCCCGTTTTGGTGCGGGCTGAATGGCGGCTCACGCGGCTTGGGATAGGAAGCCCAATCGGCGCGCGAGGCCGAGAGGAACGCGCACTCGGCGTCTCAAGGCGGCGCAGGCCCTCCACAGAGCGAATATACTCGCCGCAAAAGCGGCGGCGAGCCGCTTGAGGTTCACCGCAGTCGCCGTCAGGTAGGCCTGGATCCTCATGTTCGCAAGGCCCCGGCGCACCGCCCGCCCCAGTCCGTGCCAACTCTTCGCCTCGCCGTGGTAGCCCTCCGAGCGACCCATGTGCCGGCGCCACAGCCGACCCTCCTCCTCCCCACGGCGCGTGTGGCGACGGCGCGCGCGTAACAGCGCCGGATACTCATGCGGAACCAGCACCGTCCTGCTCGTGCGGGACTTCGACAGACAATCGGCCTTGAGCGCGCAGCCCGCGCAATCGCGCGTCCTCGATACATAGTAGCGACCCCGCTCCGTCTCCTTCCGGGGGCGCAGCGTCTTGCCCCCCGGACACTTCACCACCTTGTGACGCTCATCGTAGCGGAACAGCTGCAACGGCACCCGGCTCTGGGAAGGCTCCTTCTTCGCCGGTATCACCGCGTCCACCCCCCGACGCTCCAATGCGCCGTACACCTTCGAGTACGCATAGCCCGAATCCGCCGTCACCACCCCGGGCGCGCGCCCCGTGAGCTCGCAAACCGCATCCAACTGCGGCTCCATCATCTCCCGCTCGTTCAACGTCCCCTCCGTCACCGCAACGTCGAGGACAACGCCCCGCTCATCGTCCACCACCGCGTGGTGCTTGTAGCTCGGCTCGAACCCCGCCCGAGCGCTCTTGCGCGCCAGGCGAGCGTCCGGGTCCGTACGGCTCACCGGACCCGAACCCCCGCCGCCCCGGCCTTTGCCCTTCTTCTCCGTCTCATCCGCCGAGTCGTTCTCCCGCACCACCTTCTCCGCGTGGCGCTCCGCCAGACTCGCCCAACTCACGTCCGCACGTATCAACGAAGCGTCCATGTGCACCACTTCCCCCTTCGCCACCTTCGCCTCCACGCAAGACTGAACCGTGCGGCGCAATATCTCCTTGAACCGCTCCTCCCCCCACCGCTGGCGGATACGCGTCAGGCTCGAATGATCCGGCAACTCATCGTGCAGCCCGTACCCGATGAACCACCGGATCGCCAGATGCGCCTGCGCCTCGCGAAGCAGGCGGCGGTCCTGCGCGTAGCCCAGCAGCAGGCCCGCCAGCATCAGCCGAACCACCACCTCGGGGTCCAGACCCGGTCGACCGTTGTCCGCGCAATAGCACGCCGCCACCTCCTCGCGAAGCCAGCTCAAATCCAGCACGCGGTTCACCTGGCGCAATATGTGATCTTCGGGAATCAACTGCTCCATGGAACCGGCCACGAACAAGTCCAGCTGCTCGCGCCTCCTGCTGCCCATCATCAAGGGAACTCCCATCTCGGGCGAGTCGGGATAACTCCATACGATCACAAAACCAAGGGTTTTTCAACAGACCCTTTGACAGGGGGGTATAAAAAATCAACCCCTGCAAAAAAGATCAACTCCCCCCTTGAGGGGGAGTCGAAGAGCTGAGGGCGTAAGCCCGAAAGCGATTCGGTGGGGGGACATGCCACAGAATAAATCTCCCCCCACCGATTCAGCCTTCGCACAAATCGCTCGGCTTCATCGTCTGGCTTTCCCCTCGGGAAGCCAGACCCTCAAGGGCCTGTTGAAAAACCCTTGGTTTTGTGATCGTATGGAGTTATCCCGACTCGCCCGAGATGGGAGTTCCCTCGATGCTGGATCGCAAGAGGCGCGAGCAGATGGACTTGTTCGTGGCCGGCCCGCTGGAGAAGTTGATTCCCGAAGATCACATATTGCGGCAGGTGGACCGCGTACTGGATTTGAGCTGGCTTCGCGAGGAAGTGGCGGAGTGCTATTGCGCGGACAATGGCCGTCCGGGCCTGGACCCCGAAGTGGTGGTTCGGTTGATGCTGGCGGGCCTGCTGCTGGGCTACGCCCACGACCGGCGTCTGTTGCGCGAGGCGCAGGCGCACCTGGCGATCCGGTGGTTCATCGGGTACAGGCTGGACGAGGAGTTGCCGGACCATTCGAGCCTGACGCGGATTCGCCAGCGCTGGGGGGAGGAGCGCTTCAAGGAGGTATTGCGCCGCACGGTTCAGGCTTGCGTGGAGGCGAAGGTGGCGACGGGAGAGGTGGTTCACATGGACGCCTCTTTGATACGTGCGGACGTGAGCTGGGAGAGTCTGGCGGAGCGCCACGCGGAGAAGGTGGTGCGGGAGAACGATTCGGAGGATGAGACGGAGAAGAAGGGCAAAGGCCGGGGCGGGGGTTCGGGGTCTGTGAGCCGAACGGACCCGGACGCTCGCCTGGCGCGCAAGAGCGCTCGGGCGGGGTTCGAGCCGAGCTACAAGCACCACGCGGTGGTGGACGATGAGCGGGGCGTTGTCCTCGACGTTGCGGTGACGGAGGGGACGTTGAACGAGCGGGAGATGATGGAGCCGCAGTTGGATGCGGTTTGCGAGCTCACGGGGCGCGCGCCCGGGGTGGTGACGGCGGATTCGGGCTATGCGTACTCGAAGGTGTACGGCGCATTGGAGCGTCGGGGGGTGGACGCGGTGATACCGGCGAAGAAGGAGCCTTCCCAGAGCCGGGTGCCGTTGCAGCTGTTCCGCTACGATGAGCGTCACAAGGTGGTGAAGTGTCCGGGGGGCAAGACGCTGCGCCCCCGGAAGGAGACGGAGCGGGGTCGCTACTATGTATCGAGGACGCGCGATTGCGCGGGCTGCGCGCTCAAGGCCGATTGTCTGTCGAAGTCCCGCACGAGCAGGACGGTGCTGGTTCCGCATGAGTATCCGGCGCTGTTACGCGCGCGCCGTCGCCACACGCGCCGTGGGGAGGAGGAGGGTCGGCTGTGGCGCCGGCACATGGGTCGCTCGGAGGGCTATCACGGCGAGGCGAAGAGTTGGCACGGCCTGGCGCGGGCGGTGCGCCGGGGTCTTGCGAACATAAGGATCCAGGCCTACCTGACGGCGACTGCGGTGAACCTCAAGCGGCTCGCCGCCGCTGTTGCGGCGCGTTTATTCGCTCTGTGGAGGGCCTGCGCCGCCTTGAGACGCCGAATGCGCGTTCCTGGCGGCCTCACGCACCTCGCGGGCTTCCTCTCCGCCGCTGCGTGAGACGCCATACCTCCCGCTTCAAAACGGGGTTTTTCAACAGCCCCCTCAAGGGGGGAGTGAATTAGTGTTCATCTCGGTGGTGGGCGTCGCCTTTTCTTACCCCCCTGACAAGGGGGGGTAGGGGGGGTTGCCTTTGTCCCCTGACAAGAGGGACTTATTCAACAACCCCGCTTCAGATCCTCAGCGGCGTCTCCCGCGCCTGGGCGACGCCTTTCCCCTCTTCTTGCGCCGGGGAGCGGGGGCTTTCTCCTTGCGGGGGCGGCGCGTGCCCGCGAGGTTCGCCGCGCGGCGCGATTCCGCCGCTTCGCCGACCACCTCCCGCGTCCCGCCCGCCATGAGCTGGAACGTGACGCGGCGCGACGCCAGATCAACACCCTCCACGCGCACGGTAACGGGGTCGCCCAAGCGGAACCGCCGGCCCGTCCTCCGGCCCAAGACTGCGTGCTCCTCGGGAATGAAGCCGTAGTAGTCGTCCGTCATGAATTCGAGGGGCACCATGCCTTCCACGAAAACGTCTCCCAGTTCCACGAAAATCCCGAAATTCGCGACGCCCGAAACGTGGCCGCGAAAGCGCTCGCCCACTTTATCGCGCATATAGAGCGCCTTCATGAAATCGGCCATCTCGCGCGAGGCGGCTTCCGCTGTTCTGTCTCGCTCTGAAATATCGCGGCAAAGAGCGGCGAGCGGCTTGGCTTGCGGCTTTCCGCCCTCGCCGCGCATGAGCCTCCCCAGTCTCCTGTGAACGCACAGGTCCGCATAACGGCGGATGGGCGAGGTGAAATGCGTGTAGCGCTCGAAGCCCAGGCCGAAGTGGAGGGCGGGGGCCGCCTCATAGCGCGCGAGCTTCATCCTCCTGAGAGCGGCAAAATTCACGTAGCGCTCCACGTCCGATCCGCGCACGGCCTCGAACACCTCCTGAAACCCGCCGGGGCGCTTGAGCGCTTCCAGGCGAGGCGCCTTCAGGCCCAGTCTGGAGAGGATCGCCCTCAGACCCTCCAGGTTCTCCTCGGCAGGAGGCTCGTGGACGCGGAAGACGGAAGCGCCGCCCGCCTCGGCGAGATATTCCGCCACCGCCCGGTTCGCCGCCAGCATGCACTCCTCGATGAGCCGGTGCGCCGAGTTTTTCGGGGCGCGCTCAATACCCGTCGGCATCCCCTCCTCATCGAGCAGCACCTGCGCTTCGGGCAGGTCGAAATCGAGGCTGCCCCGGCGCATGCGCTCCGCGTGGAGCTTATCCGCAAGGGCCGAGAGTTCCCGCAGCGGCGCTTCGAGCGCGCGGGCGCTTTCGGCCTCGTCTTTCCGGGGAATCTCACCACCCTCCAGAACGGCGGCCGCGCCGCGGTAGGTCAGAGAAGCGCGCGAGCGGATGCGCGCGTAGGTGAGCCGCATCCCCGTCCGGTTCCCGTAGCGGTCGAAATCGATGAAGACGCTCAAGGTCCTGCGAACGGCCCCCTCGCGCAGTGAGCACACCTCGCCCGTCAGGCGGGGCGGCAGCATGGGCACCGCCCGGTCCGGCAGATAGACGCTCGTCCCCCGGTCGCGGGCTTCCTTGTCGATGGCGCCGCCCCCTTTCACGTAATGGCCCACGTCGGCGATGTGCACGCCCAAGCGATAGCCGCCTGACTTGAGCTTTTCTATCGAGACCGCGTCGTCGCGGTCGCGCGCGTCGAACGGGTCGATGGTGAACGCGCACAGATCCCTCAAATCCTCCACACCTTCCGGGAAAGGGTCGTCTTCCCCGGGCGGAGAGAGCCTTTTTTCCTCCTCCAGCACTTTTCTGGGGAAATCCTCGCGTATCCCGTGCTTGGCGAGCACCATCCCCCCTTCTGCGACGGGGTCTTCGGGATAGCCGAATGAGCGCAGAATGCGCCCCCTGGCGGGCTCTTTCTGGGTCGGATAGCGGGTGATCTCCACTTCCACCCATTCGCCCCGCCTGGCTCCTTCCCGGCTCCCCGCGCCCAGCACCACGAGATGCGGGATGCGCTCTCCCTGAGGCTCCACCCACGCGCTCCGGCCCTCGACGCAGAGCCTGCCCACCAGGGTTTCGTGGGCGCGCTCCACCACGTCGAGCACGCTACCCTCGCGCCTCCCGTCGGGATGAACCTTCTCCACCCGGGCGGATACCAGATCGCCGTCCATCGCGCCGCGCGTGCGGGTTTTCTTGATCATGATGTCGAGGGGCTTTTCATCGTCCTCGACCCGGCTCGGGACGACGAACCCGTAGCCCTGCGCGTGCCCCCGGAAGACACCCTGATAGATGGAGAGGGAGCCCGGCGTCGAGTAGCGGCCGCGAACGCGGACGAGCGCGCCCTCTTCCGCCATGGCGCGCAGGCGCTTCCTGAGCGCGGGCCGCGCATTGGATGGCACTTCCAGCAGGCGCACGAGTTCACGCACGGCCATCGGCCTGTCCTCTTTGGCGATCAGGCGCAGTATCTTCTTGTCGTCCGGAATCTTTGAGGTCCGCTTCACGTGCGATTCAACTTATTCCACTTCCCGCGAGGAAACCTGGTGGCATTCCACGAGTTCGCCCCCGGCGAGCTGCACGCAGGTCAGGCACCCGCCGTGCACGGCGCTCGTATCGATGCCCAGATAAAAGGGAAGCTCGTTTTTGATCTCCCACCCCGGTGTGTGCCCGAACACGACGGGCTTGCCGAAATCGTATTCCGCATGGAAAAACTCTTCCCGTATCCAGACCATATCCATCGGGTCCTGCCTGTCGATGGGAACATCCGGCCGCAAGCCCGCATGCACGAAGATGAACCCACGGCTCACATGAATCCATTCGAGGGCGTTCAGGAATTTCAGATGCTCGGGAGGGAGGCGGACATCGCCGCTCTCATCGCGGTAGTTCTCAAGCGTCGCATCGCCTCCGTTCATGACATAGACGCCCGGATAATAGCTCCCGCCGCCAGCGAGATAATCCAGGAGCATGTCCTCATGGTTGCCGCGCAGTAACACGGTTTTTGGGAATTCGCGCCTGAAACCGAGCAGGAACTCGACCACGGCCTTGGAATCCCGCCCCCGGTCGATGAAATCGCCCAGAAAGACGATTTCATCCTCTTCCTGGAAGGGCACGCGCTCCACCAGGGCTTCGAGCATGTGAATCTGGCCGTGGATGTCGCCGACCGCGAAGAGATTGGACATGGCGAACGAGGAGTCTCCTGGTGAATCCGACCGTGCCGAGAAAAGCTACGAACCCGGGGTCCGTGGCCGGCGGCATGTGGCGTCAAGGGGTGTCATGCCGTTTCTTTTGTTTCACAAAAGCCTGCGGAATTCGTCGACACCGGCCTTTTCCAGGGCGCGCACCTCATGCAGATGGTTGACCCCCCGGATCTTCGGCACGCTAGACGGCCACTTCGATTTCCCGTATATCTCCGCCCTCCAGGAGATCCTCCACGGCGCTGAGATATTCCCTGGCGGCAGTTTCGATGTTGGAGATCGCCTCGGCCTCCGTTTGTCCCTGCGAGCAACAACCCGGCAGGCCCGGTACCCACACGCTGTAGCCCTCCTCGGAACGGTCGAGAACGATTTTGTACCTCATGGCGCGCCTCCTTGCCTCAAAGTTTCAAATCATCAGGCATTCTATGTTTCCCTGCCCGGCTTTTCAACGACGGTTTGACGGAGCCGGGTACGGTGCGGCACCCGGATGAGTTTTCTTGAAGGAGACTGCCGGGGCGCCCGGCCGGCGAATCTGGCCGTGGATGTCGCCGACCGCGTAGAGATTGGACATGGCGAACGTGCGCCTCCCGGAGAACCCTACCGTCAAGCATCATTTCGGGCGGATTAGAACGACGCGAGCGATTCTATGGCGCGCGAGCTTGAATGCGCAAGGCCGGGCGCGTTTTCCGGTTTTAAGCCCGATGATTGTCGCCGCTTCAGACGTTCATCGGAAATCTCGGTACAGGCCCATGAGCAGACCATGATTCCGATATCCGCCTTGAGGAATGAATGGAAGCCATGGATAATTTTTGTCGACTCGAACCGGCTGGAAAACAGGCCCATACGCCCCTCTCCCAAGCGGAGAGGGGCGATGGGACCCCTTCACTTCGCTTCTTGCATCCTGTTGCTCCCGCGCGCCGAACGTTTCCGCCGCAGCGGCGTTGCCGAAGGTTCCGCCGACCTCGGCGTGTTGCGGACCGTAGAGCCTGTCCGAGAGCTTCGAGTCACCGTCCTCATGGTTGAAATCACCGTTCATATCGATGGTAAAATACGACGAGTGATCAAACTCCAATTCATTATCATCTCGAATCTCTTTATTCTGGAAGATTTCCTTTCGTCGGGGAATTTTGAGACACTATTATAATCCTCAATCTACGAGGGTTTCGTATACCATTATTGCGGATGAGGGGGAGTGAAACCACCGTGTTCCTCGTGCCCTGCCGAATCGTCGCCTCGACGATTTCGTCATGAAAATCTTCACCGGGAACGGCAGGGTTTGCCCCACCTCCGGGCACAAGGCGCACACGCACCCGGACATCTTCCCTCGCTATAGTTGAAAGCGAGAGCCTCGCCTGGAGTGTCCCTCCACTGACTACTCTTGTTTTGAGGGGCCGGATGCTCACTAGACCTGCCACATCGAAAGATTTGATTCGCCTGGCGACCCTGATTCGGCCAATTTTGTCGACTGGCCGCCAGAGATTGAGGACATTAGGGAGCCCACTCTTGGGCAGCAAACCAAAGCCTTCCCAGCGAGGCTTTGGCCTCGATGGACCTCCGATTGGAATGGAAACCTTTGCCAGAAACGATGACGAGTCTTTGCCACCGCCAATTCCATCTTGACCGGCAGAGAAACTCAGCCAGGGGTGAGGGCGCCAGTCGACGCCGAGGCGAGCGCCCTCGTCCCATTTCTCAGATCCGTCTTCAGCCTGCCAGCGGTAGGCGGTCAGATTCGTACGGATGGTTGTCGTCAACTTAAGACTCAAGGCGAGTTCCATCCCTTCGAGAGCGCGCTCTTCGTAACCGATGTCTGTGGAACGCCAACTCGTAGCTGGCATGAAATACGTGAGCGATCCCGTTCCCCAGCGCCCAGCGTAGTCCGCCCTGGACGCCAACACCTGATGCCCCCACTGCGCATTGTGCAATGAGAACGCGGACAACCCGACGACGTCCGAATCCGGTTTGTCGGTGAGCCGGAAACGGTAGGCCACGCCGAAACGCAAATCGTCGCGAAAATCCCCCTCGGAGTCCCGCCATCGGGTGATGCCCTGCTGCAAGAACAACGAAGAACGAGTCCGCTGGTCTGTGTCAGTAAACGCGAGCGGAATCACCACGTCGATGTCGTTGGTAAGTCCCGTCCCGCTTTGATAGGAAAGATCACCGAAGAACTGGAAATTTTCTCCGAACAATGTCTTTCCGTATTGATCTGCGGAGTCCATGCTTTTTTTCAGCATCAGATTCACTCCGCTGTCGATGAGGCAACTCGTCCCGCTCGATAGAGTCCCCTCGAAAGATGTTCCGCAACTGCCCGCAGCGGTCAAGGAGTTTTCCAAAAGCCAATCGAAAGCATCGGCTTTTGTGGGAGAAAAGGTGAGAATGAATGCAGCTGCGAACGCGAGAATTCGTGGAATTCCTCGAGCGACATGACTCGCCGGAACGAAAAAAGAAAGAGAGAAAACCGAAAAGAAACCACCAAATACAATTCTTTGAAAGAAATGAAACTTGTTATTCTTGAAAGAGATACAATAAGGGGGAGGGGGAAACTTATTATGATATTTTGCCACGGCTCTCTCCTCTCCTCCTTCGCCTGTACTAGACAAGAAGGATGAGAATATTATCAATATGAGCAAGGACATTCATTCCAGTCGTCAAATCCCGGTATTCTATTGACAGGGGATTACATAGAAAAGTTAGCACGCTCTTATTTTTTCTCGGACAAAAGGTAGTCTCTGCGGATCACCGCAGCTTATTTTTTGCTATGAGTGGAATAAACGCTACGACCCGAGCCATACTCGCACAACTTGTTAACTAGCGGCATTTTTCTTCGTAGCAATGGAAGAACGTGATGTCTTGGTTACATGTATTCTCTACATAAAGGTCGTTGCCATTTCACCAAAATTCACATAATTTGCCGCTGGTTCACCGGCATATACGCTCGTACCCGTGTTCAGTAGCGCCGTCACGTTGCTGTCATTGTCAGTCTGATTACCATCGAATAACTCTCCCATTCGAAAGTGGCCTTATCCAATTGTGCGGGTGGAGCAAGACTTCCGCCCGTCAGTGTTGAAACAACAGCGGGTGATGTAAAATCTATCTGCGCCGATCATAAAATCTTCCTGCTTGTCATTATAGACCTGTGCAAATAGGACATTCTTGATCTCTTGAAGTGCCGGAACGTCTGGCCCAAGCCGATAAGATGCCGCAGTTTGCTGCTGCCTGAGCTTCAAGCCCATCATTAAGAGCAGAGCATGCGGCTACACATTGCACCCCTACCTGCGCATAGTCTCTTGGATCGCCCTGCCATGCGGAATTGCAGTCGTATTGGGTCCGGGTGGGTGGCGTTATTACCACCTCTTCGTTGTCTCCATCGCTCCCGCTATCGTATCCTTCGCCTCCACAGTTCACCAGCACAACGGAAATCAGGCAAAGAAATGCCAAACATAGCACCTGCTTGGTGACGCGAATTTTCATCTCTGGAGTCTCCTGTGATTTATTGAGGGATAATGGCCTTGCTTTTTCCTTGCACACCAGCCGCTACCGAACAATAAACCGGCGCGGATCCTCGTCATATGAGCGCTGTGGAGCATGCAACCGATAGAATTCTCCTCGTCTTGATTTATTCCAATGCCGTTTTTTCACCGACACGATACAGACATAATCGAGTTTCCCACCTCTGTCAGTATGATTCTCTGTATAGTCTATGGCTTTATTTTTATCTCTTTCTCCGCTCCATATGCATTGCACGGGACCGCAGGCAAACCAGTAACCGTGTTTATTTTGTCAAGCAATGACAACTGCTTCGTTGGGTGGAACGCTGCAAACATTACTACCTGGCATGTCGGCGCTCACTGGCATTACCCATGCCGCCAGCATCACACCGGTGGCAACTGCAATAACAGCCAATATTAGTATTCGGCACATAAGCTCTCCTTCTCCGAATGTCCATTTTCCGAATATCCTGTTCATTTTTCGCCTCCTTTGCGTAGATACATGGATGCCGCCCCTCCCGGTGAAACACATCCATTCGGTTTTGCTTGCGATTTTCTCGAAAGACACAATTGGGGGCCTACGGTCAGGCCACGGATCGAACCATGGCCGGCCCAGCGTATCGGAGGAGGTATCTTTCGGTTTGTCAATAGACATTACGTTCTTCTTTCATTGAAAAAGGACGCCGTAGCGAGAGCGGCGCTTGCCAGCGTAAGTGTACGGGTAGGCTTCAATGTATTTCCTCCACGTTCCAATACGCCGACCGCCAAGCCGAGTCAGCTACTGCCGCCGCCATGGCACGCGAAAATCCACAACCTTCCCGTTCTTCCAAATGCTTTTGGCAGTAGAAGGTTCATGGCATCCCGCTCTTTCTGTCCCGTCATATCCGCATAAGACCTGGTTCCAATTTGGCGACCCCGTGACGTTGAAGCCCCACCTGTCCGGGCCGTTTGGTACTGCAGGATTGAGCCGAACATAGCCGTACAATCCGACTCCCTCGACCCGGAGCCAAACCATGAAGTCATGGGACGGTTTGCAGTTGCCGGAATACTTGTAGCTTCCGCTAACAGTAGGTTCCCCCATAAGCGAGCCCAACCTCCACCTGACTGTTAGGCGGTCAACAGTGCAGTTGTTTCCTACCCAGACCGCATTCTTGAAAATTTGCCCACTACCCGGCCCTGCCGCCGCCGCCACGTGAGGAATGGTCAAAATACAGAGGGCTGCGGTAAGCGTAGCGACTAACCGTTTCATGGCGTTTCTCCTTCTGTTCATTTCACTTCCTCTTGTCCAGGTTTGCCGAGAAAACCGCCGGATGTCCCGCGGCACGTTATTCTTTCCTGGTTCCGAATGCGCCGATAACATTTCGGCCGGTCTCTCCCCAGCGGCCGTTCATCGGACCACCGACTTCTTCGGCGGACGCGCCATAGAACCGGACGGGCGCAGGCTTGCGCGGCTGTCGTCGGCTCTCTGCCGTCGTCGGTTAGGCGGACGAGACGATTGCGAATGCCGCAACCGCGAAGACGCGAAGCGCGACGCCGCCGACGCGCATCTTGGCGTTTCGTTGGCGAGAACATTCCCTCCATCCTCTCCTATCCACGTCCGTTCACGACGATACGACCGATAAGGGATTAACCACGCCTATACCGGGTTGTCCGCCGCGTTTCGCCCCCAAAATTGGGGGATTTTCGACGAAAACGGTGAAAATCGGCCTCCCGGCGGGGGCCGGCGCGCTTGAAATGTTCAGCTGCGATGTGGTAGCGTTGACTAGCTCTATTATCTTCGTATCGAGTTCGGTGAACGAGGGCACTGAACAGAGTCATCGGACGGCGCTGGCCCAAAGCGTCGGTTCATCCTATCGACGAGGATAACCGGTACACGCCGACGGCCTTTGGTAAGCGCCCCGAGAGACGGAAGTGCTCACTTCCACCGGGCCGGCCGAGTATTGCTTCGACAGCGCCATGGCCGGAAGCTTCTTCGCCTCCTTGGAGCGCGGGCCGACCGAACGCCGCGCGTTTCAAACCCGGGACGGAGCGAGCAAACCCATCTTTCAATTCATCGAGGGCTGGTATGATACCGGACACCGGCATTCCCTCTAAAACCACCCGAGCCCGAACGACTTCGAGGTCTGCGGCGAGGCCGCGTTCCGAGGGCGACGGGGCCCGGACGGGGAAAGCGATGTTGAGGTCTCCCCGCTCGGCGAGCCGCCGGCCCGAATCTATCCACTGAGTCGGGATAGGATCATATGGGACGAGAGGATGATTTCGACCGCATCGTCGCATCGCTACACGAAGCGATGCTGGACGAAAAGCATTGGCGAGCAACATCCGCCCTGATCGACCGGGCATGCGGGATGAAGGGCAATCATCTGGTGATCGCCACCGGCTCGTCCGAGGCCGACGCGGAGTTTCTGTTCGGAGAACTCTGGTACCGCGGCGAATCCCGCCCTGAGATAGAGCGGGACTACGTCGAGTATTACTTCCCTCGAGACCCGCGCATCCCGCACCTGTTTCAGCTGCCCGACGCGCGCCCGGCTCACATGCGCGACCTCTATACCGATCGGGAATTGAAGAGGACCGAGGTATACAATCACCAGTTGCGACTGGCCGAAGCCCAGAACGGCTTGAACATACGCATGGACGGGCCGGAGGGATTGCACATCGTCTGGGTGCTCGCGGATCCCGCCGAAAGCGGCGGCTGGGACTCCGAGCGAGTCAGGACAATCGAGCGCCTCCTGCCCCACATCCGGCAGTTCGTCCGGGTCCGCCACGCGCTGGTCGGCGCCGAGGCTCTGGGCGCGTCGCTCGCCGGTCTGCTCGACAACCAGACGGTCGGCGTGATCTATCTGGACGCGCGAGGGCGAATCTTCGAGATCAACGACCGCGCCCGCGCGATCCTCCGCCAGGGCGACGGCTTGACGGACCGAGGCGGCGTCCTGCGCGCGCGGTTGGCGGTGGACGACGCGAAGCTGGGGAGGCTGCTGGCGCGCGTCCTGTCGAGGCGCGGCGCCCCGGCCGTCGCCGGTTCGATGATGGTCGAGCGGTTGGCCGCGAGGCGATTCTCGCTGCACGTCTGCCCCGTGGCGACCCACGGTACGAGTTTCGGCACGGGCCGCGTCGCCGCGATGGTGCTGATAGTCGATCCGGCGGCCAGACTACACATCGATCCCGGCCGAACGGCCGCGCTGCTCGGCCTTACTCGATCGGAAGGCCGGGTGGCGGCGTCGTTGGCCGAAGGCGCCTCTGTCCGCGACATCGTGGCGGCGACGCATCGGGCGGAAAGCACCGTGCGCTGGACCGTCAAGCGCATTCACGCCAAGCTCGGCATCACCCGGCAGGCGGACCTCGTAAGAATGGTTCTGTCTGCTACCGGGGTTCCCGAACCCCGGCTCCAACCCCCCGAGAGCGGCCAGGCCGGATAAGCTTCCGCCGTGAGGCGGATTTCTCCCGTTTTCAACGGAAATCCCCCATATTGGGGCTGTTGAAAAAGCTGAATGCGGGAGGGTTTGACCCCATCGGCGCGGCAACGGGCTTCGCGGAACCCCTGACGCCCTCATCCCGACATCCCGAGCAGGCGCGCAAGCGCCGTATCGAGGGTTTGACCCGACCGATGAGGGGTTTGTTCTGTAGAGGGTCGTTCTCGTGGACGACCCACTTTCGCGAACGGCCCTTGCCGGAGAAACGGGCGCTTCACGAAGCGCCCCTACGACACCCGTCTGGAGAGATGACCACACCCGTCATTCCGGCTTTCGCCGGAATGACGATCAAAAGCGGAAACCGCAAATCCTCGCTCTTCGGGGCTGTTGAAAAAGCCTTTATCAAGAGAGCAACCCCCGGTCGGATCGAGCGCCCCGGAGTCGGCCCTGCGCCGCCGAAACCCGCCAGCTACTTGAGCTCGCCCCAGTTCTCGCCCGTGCTCACGTCCACGTCGAGCGGAACGTGCAGGGGGGTCGCGCCGCGCATCTCCTCTGCGACCAAGGCGGCCACGGCCTCGACTTCCGCGGGCGGTATCTCGAACAAGAGCTCATCGTGCACCTGCACGAGCATGCGCGCTTCCCTCTCTTCTCGCTTCAGGCGATCGGCGATGGCTATCATCGCGAGCTTGATGACGTCGGCGGCGCTCCCCTGGATGACGGAGTTCACCGCCGTCCGCTCGGCGGCGTTTTTCGCGTTGCGGTTCCGGCTGTTCAGATCGGGCAGATATCGGCGGCGGCCCATGATGGTGGAGACGTAGCCGCGCGCGCGGCCTCCCTCGATGGTCTCGTCCACGAAGGCGGGCACGGCGGCGAAGCGCTCGAAATAGGTGTCGATGAACGAGCGCGCCTCGGACTGGGGGATGCCGATGGCCTGGGAGAGGCCGAAGGCCCCCTGCCCGTAGATGATCCCGAAGTTCACCGCCTTGGCGACGCGGCGCATCTCGGAGTCGACACCTTCGAGCGGCACGCCGTAGACGGCCGAGGCGGTCGTGGCGTGGATGTCCTCCCCCTTGCCGAAGGCGTCGACGAGTGCCGGGTCGTTCGTGAAGTGGGCGAGAACCCTCAGTTCGATCTGGCTGTAATCCGCAGAGAGGAGCTTCCAGCCCTCCTCGGGCAGGAAGGCCCGGCGGATCTGACGGCCCAACTCCGTGCGGATGGGGATGTTCTGCAGATTGGGGTCCGAACCGCTCAGGCGGCCCGTGGCGGCGACCGTCTGATTGAAGCGCGCGTGGATGCGGCCCGTCCGCGCGTTCACCAGTTCGGGGAGGGTGTCCACATAGGTGCTCTTGAGCTTCGACAGCTGCCGGAAGTTCAGAATCTCCTGCGGCAGGGGGTGCTGCGGCGCCAGCCGCTCCAGCGTGTCGATATCGGTGGAAGGCCCCGTTTTCGTTCGCTTGATCACGGGAAGGTTCAGCTTTTCGAACAGGATGACGCGCAACTGCTGGGTGGAGTTGATGTTGAACGCTTCGCCCGCCAACCCGTGGATGTCGCTCGTCATCTGGTCGAGGCGCGCTTCCAACTCCTTGCCCATGTTGCGTAAGAATTCCCGATCCAGCCGGATGCCCGCGCGCTCCATTTCGAGCAGGACGCGCAGGAGGGGGACTTCGAGTTCCTCGAAGAGATTCATCAGGCCATCGTTTTCGAGCTGCGGGGCCATCTCCAGGGCCAGGCGATATGTAATGTCGGCATCCTGACAGGCGTAGGGGGCCGCCGCCTCGACCGGCACGTGGGAGAAGGGAATCTCCTTGGCGCCCTTGCCGCAGAGATCGGCGTACTTGATGGTCGTGACCCCGAAATACTCTTGTGCCAGGTGGTCCATCCCGTGGCTCCTGCGGCTCGAAAGCAGGAGGTAGGAGGCGAGCATGGTGTCGAACAGGGGGCCGCGAACCTCATGGCCGACCTCTTTGAGCACCGCGATGTCGTATTTGATGTTCTGGCCGATCTTCTCGATATCGGGCGATTCCAGGAGCGGGGATACTTCGGCGAGCACGTCTTGGAGCAAAAGCTGGGGGCCTGCATCCATCATCTCGTGCCCCACCGGGACGTAGAACGCGCGGCCCGCAGCGGCGGAGAAGCTGAAGCCCACGATGCGCGCCTTCATGGGGTCGAGCGATGTCGTCTCGAGATCAAACGCGAAGCGCCCCGCCTTTTCGAGTTCCGCAATCATCGACCCCAGTTCTTCGAGTGTTCTGATGGTGTGGTAGTCGCGCTCCTCCTCTTCTACTGGAGAAGCCGCCTCCTCGGACGCATCCTCCTCGGCGTCGGATGCGCTGTAGCCGGGGAGTTGTTCGATAATGTTCTTGAATTCCAGTTCTTCGACGAAGAGCTTACGGCCAGCCTCGATATCGGCGTCGCCGAGACGGCAGGATTCCAGGTCTCCCTCGAGCGCCAGATCGCGCTTGATGGTGCAAAGCTCCCGCGAGAGGCGCGCCATATCGACGTTTTCCTCGATGTTCTCGCGCTGTTTGGGGCGTTTTATCTCTTCAGTCGAAGCGAGCACCTCTTCGAGCCCGCCGAACTGCTGTATGAGGGCGACGGCGGTTTTCTCGCCGATGCCCGGCACGCCAGGGATGTTGTCCGTCGAATCGCCCATGAGCGCCTGGATGTCCACGAATTTCTCCGGCGGCACGCCCCATTTGGCCTCGATCTCCGCAGGCCCCATCTCCTCGTCCTTCATGGGATCCCAAATGCGCACTTTATCGGAGACAAGCTGGGCGAAATCCTTATCCGCCGTCACCAGGACGACCTCGAAGTCCTCCGCTTCGGCGCGCGCGGCCAGCGTGCCGATGATGTCGTCGGCTTCGGCCCCGACCTGGACGAGAAGCGGAATGCGCAGCACCTCGACCACGCGGTGCATGTAGGGGATCTGCTCGACCAGGTCTTCGGGCGCCGCGTCGCGGTTTCCCTTGTAGGCGGGGTATATCTCGTGGCGGAAAGTGGGCTCGGGGCGGTCGAAGGCGATGGCGACGTACTCGGGCGCGCGCTCGCGGATGACTTTCAGGAGCATTCGGGCGAAGGCCAGCGTGCCGCCCGTGGGCACGCCCTTCGAGTTCGAAAGACGCTGGCGCATCGTGCCGTAATAGGCCCGGAACATGTAGCCCGAGCCGTCGATGAGATAGATTCGTTTTTGCTCTTCCGTCATGTCCCGGCGCGTGAAAGAGAAAAGAAGGCGGCTCGGCTCCAAAGTTGCACGAGAACGCTTTTCCCGCAACCCGCAGCGGCGTGGTCTTCAAAATCATATCCCCTTGGGAGCCAAGCCCGACCAATGCGGGAAGTTTTTCGTATGTAGGGACAGGCCCCGTGCCTGTCCTGACAAGGGACAACCACAGGGGGTTGTCCCTACAATCCCCGGAACGCCCCCTTCCCTTCCCCTCTCCCCCGCGTCCTTGCTATCCTGTTCAAGTTCGGGGCGTCTATTCCCGAAGCCCTAATGCTACCGACGAGGAGATTCCATCCATGTCCACAGAATGCTGTGGCGACGAGAGCCAGATAAAAAGCGCGGTTCGCGAGCTATATGCCAAGGTCGCCGCCGGCGAGGTTACCTGCTGCGGGGAGGCGGACGCCGAGATGCCCGCGGGCCCGGAGAACGTCGAAACCATCGGCTATGCGAAAGAGGCCGTGGAGGAGCTGCCGGGCGACGTGCTGAGCGCGAACGCGGGATGCGGCAACCCGGTTCCGGACGCAGCGCCCCAACCGGGCGAGACGGTGCTGGATCTGGGATCGGGCGCGGGGCTGGACTGTTTTCTCGCCGCGAAGGAGGTGGGGCCTCGCGGGAGCGTCATCGGCCTCGACATGACGGACGCCATGCTGGAGAAAGCGGAGAGAAACAGACGGCGCATGGGCGCAGCGAATGTCTCGTTCCGAAAGGGCGAGATGGAAAACATGCCGGTTGAGGACGCCTCGGTCGACGTCGTCATCAGCAATTGCGTCATCAACCTCTCGCCCGACAAGCCTGCCGTTTTCCGTGAATCGTTTCGCGTGCTGCGTCCGGGCGGGCGCTTCGTCGTGTCGGATGTCATCAGAGCAGGCGATGCGGCGGGAGACGCAACCATCGAGCCTCCTGGAGAAGCCTCCATCGCGGATTGGTGCGCGTGTATCGCGGGCGCGGTCACTGAGAATGCGTACATCGCCGGACTGCGGGAGGCCGGTTTCGTCGACGTGGAAATTGTTGGCCGCAAGCCCTACGTCACACCCGAACTCGCAAGCGCGACCATCCGGGCCGTCAAGCCCTGAATTTTCACCCCTTGACGACCCTGTAGTCTTCAGAACTCATCCCATCCCTCTTCCCAGTACTCCACCGGCCTGATAACGCCTCCTCATTGACACCTCTCGTTCACGGGTGCTAACAATCCGGTTCGACCTTTCCCATCACGGAGACGATAAGAATGCACATCGACGCTCATTGCCACATATACCCGGACGAATACTTCGAAATCCTGGAAAAAGAGGGCCCGCGCTACGGCGTCAAGCTCGTAACGAACGCGGAAGGCAAGCGCATCGTGGACATCAAGGGCATGATGCACCCGCCCATCGAGCCTTTCACCAACGTGGATTTAAGGCTCCAGACCATGGACGAGATGAACCTGGACATGAACATACTGTCTTTCTCATCGAACCCGGGCTGCTATTGGGCGGACGACGGGCTGGCCGATGAACTCTGCCGGGCGGCGAACGACGCCTACGCCGACATTATCGAGAAACACCCCACGAAATTTCATGGCCTGGCCTCGCTCCCCGCGCAGAACACCGACCTATCGGTCAAGGAACTCGAACGCTCCGTCAACAAGCTGGGCCTCAAGGGCGGGTTTTTGAGCACGAACGTGAACGGCCGCTATCTCGACGATGAGCGTTTCTACCCCATCTACGAGGCGGCGGCCGGCATGGACGTGCCCATCATCGTTCATCCGGCCAACCCGGCGGGTGCGGCGCAGATGAAGGAATACCACCTGTTCAACCTCGTCGGGTTCCCCACGGAGAGCGCGAACAGCATCGGACGGCTCATCTTCTCCGGCATATTCGACAGGCTGCCGAACCTGACCTTCATCTTCCTGCACGGCGGTGGAACCGCGCCTTATCTGGTCGGCCGCTTCGCCCACGGCTGGAAGGTACGGCCCGAGTGCAAGAAAATATCGCGTCCGCCGCTGGAATATCTGCGCTCGAACTTCTATCTGGACATGCTGGTGTTTCATCCGCCCGTCGTGCGCTTCCTGGTGGACGTGATGGGGGGAGACCGGGTCGTGCTGGGCACGGACCTGCCCTACGACATGACGGACACCGAGGCGGTCGAAACGCTCAGGCAGTCGGGACTGAGCCAGGAAGAATACGAGAACGTCTCGCACAAGAACATCCAGCGCCTGTTGAACCTCTAGCCGGATACGCCCGAACCGATGTGGCCTACCTGGGATATCACGCTTCTCGTTTTCGCCGCAGCCTTTCTCGAGGGAGCCGCAGGGATAGACTTCGGCCTCCTGGCGACGCCGGCGCTGGGCGCTCTCATCGGCGTGCGCGATTCCGTGCTCACCCTCTCGCTGCCGAACCTGATTCTCATGGCGATTCGCGCGATCGGAGGCGGCGTTCCCGCCCCCTCGCTCAAGCGCCTCATGCCTTTCCTGGGCGCGGGCGCGGCGGGCGCCGCCGTGGGCGCCCTGACCCTGCTCGCCAGCCCGCCCACGTTCCTCAAGTGGTCGGTGGGCGTCCTCGTCCTGTTGTTCGCCGTCTACAGCATCTCGCGGCAGAGAGTCCAACTCGACATGCGCGATGAGACCTTCTTCACCTATCTGGCCGGGTTCTTCACGGGCGGGCTGAGTGGCTTTTCATACGCGGGCAACCCCATCAGCATCATGTATCTCGACAGCACGGGCGCGGGACGCGCCCGGATGATGCGGCTCACCTACACCGCAGCACTTGTGTTCGCGAGCGTTCAGATTGCCATCCTGAGCGGCTCGGGCGCGCTGGGAGCCTTTGAATCGGCGCGCTCCGCCGTATCGATTCTGCCCGCCGCCGCCGGATTCCTGCTGGGCAGGCTGCTTCGCGGACGCATCCCGCCCGCCATCGGCTTCACGGTTGGCCTGGGGTTGATGATAGCCGCAGCGCTGGCTTTGCTGATTTTCGGGCCTTCGGGGTGGAAGTGAGGGACGGGCCGATGCCGCGCCCGGATGATTCGAGAATTCAGCCTGAGGGGAAAACGCTTACACCACGCCCGCGCGCAACAGATGGTGCAGATGCAGCACGCCCGCCAAGCGTCCATCTGCGCCGGCGGTGACCGCCAGGCATGTGATGGCGCCCGCTTCCATCATCTGAACCGCGGCGGCGGCCATCTCGTCCTGGTCGATCGTCTTCGGAGCGGACGTCATCAAATCAGCGGCCTTCAAATCGGGCAGCGCTTCGGTGTTCTCCAACGCGCGCCTCAAGTCCCCGTCCGTGACGACGCCACGCAGTTCCTGCCCGGGACCCGTCACGCACGTCATCCCCAGCCTCTTGGCGCTCATCTCGCGCACGACCTGAGCCAGAGATGCTCCTTCTTCTACTTGCGGGATGTTATCGCCCGTGACCATCAGCTCTTTCACGCGAATGAGCTTCTTCCCCAAAACCCCGCCGGGATGAAAGCGCGCGAAATCCTCGGGCTGAAACCCCCGCGCCTCCAGAACGGCCATTGCCAGCGCATCGCCCATGGCCAGGGCGGCGGTGCTGCTCGCCGTCGGCGCAAGCTGAATCGGGCAGGCTTCTTCTTTCACGTGAATGTTCAACACGGCCTGCGCCGCGCGCCAGAGGGTGGAGTTCTCGGTCCCGGTGATGGCGATGAGCGGTGCGCCCAGACGGGCGAAGACGGGCAGGATGCGCACCACCTCGTCCGTCTCGCCGCTGTAGGAGAGCGCGACGACGGCGTCGTCTTTCGTCACCATGCCCAAATCGCCGTGGACGCCCTCGGCAGGGTGCAGAAAATAAGAGGGCGTGCCCGTGCTCGCGAGAGTGGCGGAGATCTTCTGCCCGATCAGCCCGCTCTTCCCCATGCCGGTGACCGCGACCTTGCCCTTACACCCCAGAACGATATCGACCGCCTGGATAAACCCCTCGTCCAGCCGCTCGATGAGCCCGGCGAGCGCCTCGGCCTCGATCCGAAGCGTCCGCGCGCCTCTTTCGACGGGATTCATCGATGATACACTTTTTTGAGAGCCCAGAACTCATCCTCCCCGGAAACGTCTGGCGGAAAAATATCACCCCATCACCAAGGTGTCCACGCGGGGCTATTCGAGACCGGGCCCGGCAGGCCCAAGTCTTTACTCCCATCGCCCCCCATGCTAGAAATTATAGTCAGAATGCCTCATGAAGACGAATGCCCTTCGGATGGAGAGGGATGGAACCCACCGCAGGTGAATCGCAGGAGGATCCGTCATGTCCGGTCATTCCAAATGGAGCACCATCAAGCGGAAAAAAGGCGCACTCGACGCCAAGCGCGGCAAGATTTTCACGAAACTCATCAAGGAGATCACCATCGCGGCCCGTCTCGGCGGGGGAGACCCCGACGGCAACCCCCGCTTGCGCACGGCGATTCAGACGGCGAAAGGGGCCAACATGCCCCAGGACAACATCACGCGCGCCATCGCCAAGGGGACGGGCGACCTCGAGGGCGTGAACTACGAGGAATGCGCCTATGAGGGCTACGGCCCCAACGGCGTGGCGATTCTCATCTCTGTGCTCACCGACAACCGGAACCGTACCGGCGCCGAAATCCGCCATATCCTGACGAAGAACAACGGCACCATGGCCGAGCCGAACGCCGTGGCGTGGAACTTCGAGAAAAAAGGACTGTTCCTCGTCCCCCAGGAGAGCGTGGACGAGGAAACGCTCATGGAACTCGCCCTCGAAGCGGGGGCGGAGGACTTCGAATCCACCGATGATCTGTTCGAAATCCATACCTCGCCGGATGCGTTCGAGACCGTGCGCGAGGCGCTCGAGCAAAGCGGGATACCGACGGAGTCGACCGAGCTCGCCATGCTACCCAAATCGACGGTGAAGCTCGAGGGCAAGGAAGCCGAGCAGATGCTCCGCCTCATGGAGGCGCTCGAAGACAACGACGACGTGCAGAACGTCTACGCGAACTTCGACATTTCAGAAGAACAGATGGCGGAAGCATCCGCATAAACGCACAACCCACCGCCCGTGGGGTTTTCTTTTGACGCAACCTGAAAACACATTCCGCGTGCTGGGCGTGGACCCCGGCCTTGGCGTGACGGGCTACGCCGTCTTGCGCCTCGATGAGGGCGAATACGAACCGAGCCTGGTGGACGGCGGCATCCTCAAAAACGACCCGAGCGCACCCATCGAGAAGCGCCTCTATGAGTTGCACAGGGACCTCGCCCACATCATCGAGACGAACGAGCCCCACGTCATGGCCGTGGAAAACCTCTACAGCCACTACAAGCACCCCCGCACCTCCATCATCATGGGACACGCGCGGGGGGTGATTTTCCTCGCCGCATCGCAGGCGGATGTTCCCGTGGTCAGCTATGCGGCCACGGAGGTCAAGAAATCGCTCGTCGGCGCCGGACGCGCCACGAAGGCGCAGGTGCAGCACATGGTCCAGCAGCGGCTCAGATTGCACGATCTGCCCGAACCCGCGGACGTGGCCGACGCCATCGCCGCCGCGTACTGCCACATCGACCGCAGCCACTTGAGGCGCGCTCAGGCGGTCGGGAGCGGCTCATGATCCGCCAGATATCGGGCGAGATCATCGACGTCCAGGCCGAATGCGTCATCTTGAAGACGCCGACCGGGGTCGCCTATGAAATCCAGGTGGGCGGATACGCGGTGCATGAACTCCAGGCGCTCATGGGCGCGCGCGAGGCGGTGGAACTCCACACCCATCACTACCTGGAGGGAAACGTGGCCACGGGACAGCTCCTGCCACGGCTGGTGGGGTTCCTCTCCGCGGAAGAAAGATCCTTTTTCCTCTCTTTCATCAAAGTGCCCGGCATCAGCCCCAAGAGCGGCGTGCGGGCGATGAGCCTGCCCCCCCTCCAGATCGCGGAAGCCATCGCGGCGGCGAACGCCACCATGCTCACCAAACTGCCCGGCATCGGCCGGAAAAAGGCGGAGCAGGTAATCTCGACGCTCAGAGAGGAGATCGCGGAGCTTCAACTCGCGGGAGAGGTTGCGCCTCCGGCTGCGGAGCGTCAAGAAGCCGCGCCCCTGTACGGGGACGTCATGGCCGTGCTGGTGGGGCAGTTGGGCTACCGCACGCCCGAGGCGGAGAACCTCGTGGAGCGCGCCGTCGCCGAACTGGGAACGGACGCGGAGGCCGAGGCCATCCTGCAGGAAGTGTTCCGGCTGAGCCGGTAGGGAGAAAAACATGGTCATCGAGCGGCGCGTGAGTGCGAAGGCGGCGAGCCCGGCGGAGGAGCGTACCTTCACCTCGCTGAGACCCACGAAGCTCGAAGAATACGTGGGCCAGGCAGAACTCGTGGCCAAGCTGCGGATTGCGCTCGAGGCATCACGCAAGAGAAACGAGCCCCTGGGCCACATTCTCTTTCACGGACCGCCGGGTCTGGGGAAAACCACGCTTTCTCACATCATCTCGGAAGAAATGGGCACCCGCCTCGTCAAGACCTCCGGCCCCTCCCTATCGAGACCGGCCGACCTCATGGGAATCCTCACGGGCTTACAGCAGGGCGACGTGCTGTTCATCGACGAGATCCACCGGATGCCCAGCGCGGTGGAGGAATTCCTCTACCCCGCGATGGAGGATTACCGGGTTGACTTCGTCGTGGACCGCGGTCCCATGGCCCGCACCATCAATTTCCCCTTGAAGATATTCACGGCCGTGGGCGCCACGACGCGCCCCGGCGCCCTGACAGCCGCCTTGAGAGAGCGCTTCTATCTCGTCTACCACGTGGATTTCTATTCCGAAGAAGAACTCGTGCAGATACTCCTTCGAAGCGCCGTGCGCCTCGACGCTCCGATTGAAGAGGAGGCGGCGCGCGAACTCGCCCGAAGAAGCCGGGGCACACCCCGGACGGCGAACCGGCTCCTGCTCTGGACGCGCGATTTCTCTCAGGCGCGGGGAGACGGCGCCATCAGCCTATCCAAAACACGCGAGGCGCTCGCCATGGAGGGCGTGGACGAACTGGGCCTGGACGCGCTGGACAGGAAGTACCTGCGGACGATCATCGATCAATACGGCGGCGGCCCGGTGGGGGTGGAGGCCATCGCCGCCACCATGAACGAGGAGTCGGACACCCTGGTGGACATGGTGGAGCCGTTCTTGCTGCGGGCGGGTTTCGTGCAGCGAACGCGCGGCGGCAGGCGCGCGCCATCGGCGGCATATGCGCACTTGGGCGTCGCGCTACCCCAAGGGGCCCAGCGAGAACTTTGGGAGGGCGCCGCGAAGGACGAGGAAACCGATACGTCCGCTTAAGGGGAATGAAAACAGATGGAGCCATTCGGCGGTCTCGGTAAAACACTGATTCTGCTCGGCGCAGTCCTGATGGTCTTAGGTGTGGTGTTCGTCCTGGCGCCCAAGATTCCGTTTCTGGGAAAACTGCCCGGCGATATTCACCTGAAGGGCAAGAACTGGAGCTTTTCCTTCCCGGTGGTGACCTGCATCGTGATCAGCATCGTGCTGACGCTGCTCCTGAACCTTTTTTCGAGAAGATGATCCAGCGCGCTACTTCCAGCCCCCGCCGCCGTTCACGTACACGGTATCCGCCGTCATGAACGCGCACGCATCCGAACACATGAACAACACCAGTTCGCCGATTTCCTCCGGCGTGCCGAAGCGGCCCATCGGTATCTGAGCGCGCATCGATTCCCTGAGTTCCTCCGAGGAGACGTCGTGAAACGGCGTGTCGATGGGTCCCGGCGATATGGACATGCACCGGATTCCCTTATCGGCGTATTCGCGGCCCACGCCCATGCTCATCGTCACCACCGCGCCCTTGGCCGCCGCGTAGTGCACCGAGTGGCCCGGCCCGCCGCGCTTGTGCGCCATGCTCCCGATGTTGACGATGACGCCCCCGCCGTTTTCGAGCATTTCGGGAATCGCGGCCTGCATGCAGTAGAAAACGCCCTTGACGTTCAGGTCGAACGTCCGCTCCCACAAATCGTCGTCGATGCCCAGAAAATCGGAGCGCCTGAGAGCCGCCCCTGCGGAGTTGAGCGAGAAATCGACCCGGCCGAACCGCTCCCTGGCGCGCCTCGTCATCTCGAACGCCTCCTCGCGCGAGGTGACGTCCACCTTCATGTGAACGCCCCGGCCCCCGCTTTCCGTAACGCGCTCGGCTATTTCGGCGGCGCCTTCCTCGTCCAGGTCCGCGCAGAAGACGTTGGCCCCCTCGCGCCCGAATATGAGCGAGGTCTCCTTGCCGATGCCGCTGGCCGCGCCGGTGACGATGATGGTTTTTCCCGCGAAATAATCAGGTGTCTTGGGCATCGGATGGCTCCATTTTTCGGGAGGGGCTCCCCTCCCAGGTTTACGCGCTCGCGTCGGCGGTGATGATGCGCTGCATCTCGTATTCCTCATCCGGCACGAGCCCCGGAATCGGCTCCCCCGCCAGAAAGCACAAGACGTTTTCCGTCGCGTCGAGTTCCATCTGCAGACGCGAGGAGCGCGCCCGTGCGCCGAGATGCGCGGTGAGAATGCAGTTGGGCGCTCCTACCAGGGCTCCCCGGTAGGGCTCTTCGGGGAAAACGTCGATCCCGGCGCCCCCCAAATGGCCCGAACGCAGCGCGCGCGCGAGCGCCTCATCGTCCACGATGACGCCGCGCGCCGTGTTGATGAGAAAAGCGCCTTTTTTCATCATCGCGATTTCGTCTTCCCCCACCATGTGAATCGTCTTCGGCGTGGCGGGAACGTGCAGGGAGACGGCGTCGGCGCAGCGGTAGATTTCCTCTTTCCCTGCCCATTCCACGCCGTAGCGCTCGCCGAATTCCAGATCGGGCGCGAGGTCGTCCGCGATGATTCTCGTCCCGAATGCGGATAAGTGGCGTATCACCTGCTTACCGATGCGACCTACGCCGATGACGCCCAGGGTGATTTCATCGAGCGTGCGGCCCATGTACTGGAGCCACTCGCCGCGCAGGAGCGCGTTGTGCGAGTGATGCACGCCCCGCAGGAGCGAGAGCAGGTGGGTGAGCGTCAGTTCTGCCACGGCTTCGGAGTTGGCCCCGGGGGTATTCGCGACGAGAATGTTTCTCTCCCTCGCCGCGTTCAGATCCACCGTCTCAAGGCCCACCGTGGCGCGCGAGATGAACCTCAGCCCTTTCGCCAAATCGAGTATCCTCGGGGTGAAGGGCTCCAGACCCGCGATGACGGCGTCGAAGCCCTCGCGAATCATCCCGGCGAATTCGTCTTCGTTCGGCCGCTTGCCCAGCGTGTTACGCACGTACTCCACCCCTGCGCTTTCGAGCATCTCGATGGGCCTGGGGTCGATCTCACCGAACGGGGTGGTGGAGACGAGTATGCGGGGAGGCATGGAAAATCTCCCAAAATCCAAGGATAACGAACCAAACTTGTTTCGCAGTGGATGCGCGAATTATCTCAATGGGTTAAAGTATGAAAAACCCAGCGGAGATTACATGCCTCGATGAAGCGCTGTCAAACTCAGAGAGGCATCTGACAGGATTGGCATTCACCCGCTTGGCGAGCAGGGATGCCTGCGCGCACGGCGCGACTTTCTCGCACGTGCGAGCGGGTGAAGAACCATCCTGAGAGAAGAAAGAGAGATGACGATGAGTTGAACACGGGATGCGTCGGGCATGTCCTCTCGCTCGGCCCTTGCAGTAGATTGCCGTCTGGATGATCGAGGTGAGGCGGTATCCACTTCGATGAACAGGAGGAAAATAATGGGTCCCCCAATCGCGGCGAGTGAGTCATACGAAACGCTCATGGATTTGAAATACGACAAGGAAATCATCGACAAAATAAAAGCCCTCGCGCCACAGATGGAAGAGATGGCCGCCGAGATCGACCGCGAGGGCCGTTTCCCCACCGAGAACTACAAACTGCTCACCGACGCGGGCCTGAACGCCCTGTGCATCCCCGAGGAATGGGGCGGCTCGGGGGCAAATTCCCTCACCTACAACATGGCGCTCGCCGAACTGGGCAAGGCGTGCGCTTCGACCGCGCTGACCTGGAACATGCACCAGACCTGCGTGAGCCTCTTTTTCGCCCTGGCGAACGATGAGCAGAAAAAGCGCGTGCTCCCCGACATCGTCGAGAACGGAAAGCTGTTCTCCTCCGTCACGGCGGAGCGCGGCATGAGCTTCCGCCATCTCGTGACGCTCAAGTCCATCTTCTCTCCGGTCGAGGGCGGCTACCGCCTGAGCGGCAGGAAGATTTCCGCTTCGATAGGTGAACACGCCGATTACTACTTCACCACCGGGTTCCTGGAGGGGAAGAAGACCGCCGCCGAGGCCATCATGACCGCCGTGCTCCACAAGGACTACGCGGGTTCAACCGTGGAGGTGGTGTGGGACACCATGTCGATGCGGGGAACGGCGAGCGACGACATCATCTTCGAGGATACCTTCGTGCCGAACGAGGACATCCTGGGGGGTGAAAACTTCATCGGCGCGCTGGGGAAAATCGACATCACCATGTTCCACTTAGGCTTTGCCGCCGCCTACCTCGGCATCGCGGAAGGGGCCTACAATCACCTGGTCGAATACGTGAAAACAACGCAATACCCGCCCAACCCCGAACCGCTGAGCCACAACGAAATGTACCAGAGCTGCATCGGCGAGTTGAGCTCCGAGCTCAGGGCCGCGCGGATGCTCCTCTACGAGGCGTGCCACGTGAAAGAACAAGGCGACGGCATGGCGAACCAGAACACGGTGAAAACCGTCATGCAGTCCAAATACATCTCGTGCGAGGTCTGCGCCAAGGTGGTGCAGCACGCGATGCGGCTCGTGGGGGGCCGCTCCATCGCGCGGCGCTATCCCTTCGAGCGATTCTACAGAGAGGGCATCACCGGTGTCGTCATGCCGCCTGCGAACTCGCGCTGCATCGAGGTGGCCGGCTGCATCGAATGCGGGATCACCGGCATGGTACTGCAATACGGCTAGGACGCACCTGTTCCCCCGCCAGCCGGCGCACGTCAGCCCGGCGTGAGCCGTGGCATCTGCTGATTTTCTGGAATCGAATCGGCGCCGCGGTCAGGAAGAACGAGTCTTACTCCAGCAACGAAATGGGACGGCGCCCGGCGAATCCACCGTCGTAGCTGTGAAAATGTTCGATGTCGTCCTCGCCGAGCTTCCAGCAGTAGTAATAGCCGTCTCCCGAATCGAAATCCGCCAGCCACAAGCCTTTGACTTCCACCCCGAGGTCTCTGACGGCATTCACCCATTCCTGAACCGCGTCATTCATGAGTCTTTCGATGCGCTTGATATCGCGCGACTCGTCTACGTCTTCGAGTTGTTCGCGCATCTCCTCGACGACATCGTGGTAATGCTGCGTCACTTCCTTGACCTGCGGCAGCAGGGCGCGGGCTTCCTTCAGTGTAAACATAGCCATCATGGTTCCTTTGCTGAACGGCCGGGGGTTACCGCTCTCTGAGTAACGACGTCCAAAGCCACGCAGCCAGTGGTCTTCTCACCCTCCCCGGCGCTGTGAGAATTTTCTCCCGAAAATGCCGGACGCTATCACGTTTCGCTGCGCCTGGGTCGTGCCGCCGCCGATGGTGAACATCCGCACGTCGCGCGCCATACGCTCTATCGGCAAATCGCGCGAATAGCCCGCGGCTCCAAAAATCTGGAGCGCGTCGTTCGTCACCTTGATCGAGGCTTCCGCCGAAAACGTCTTGGCGATGGCGGCCAGGTGCATGTCGGGGAAGCCCGTCTTCGGGTCTTCCTGCACCGCCGCCCGGTGGAGCAGGAGCCGCGCTGCGTCGAGTTGAATGCGGCCGTCCGCCAGAATCCACTGAAGCCCCTGGAACTCCGATATCGGGCGGCCGAACTGTTCGCGCTTTTTCGCGTATTCCACCGCCTGCGCAAAGGCGCCCTCGGCGAGCCCCAAGGCCACCGTGCCGGCTCCCACCCGCTGGGCATTGTAGGCGGCCATCAGGCGGCCGAAACCCACCGTCACCAGGTTTTCACTCGGCACGCGGCAGTTCTCGAAGATCTCCTCGCTCTCGGGAATCCCCCGCAAGCCCATCATGAAGGCGCGCTCCCCGATGCGGAAGCCCTCCGCACCCAACTCCACGATCAGGGCGCCGATTCCCTGCTCGTCCCCGCCGTGCACCACGCGGGCGAACACGAGGTTGATGTGGGAGACGCCCGCGCCGGTGATCCACTTCTTCTTGCCGTTCAATATATATTCGTCGCCGTCGAGAACGGCCCGCGTCGTCATGTCGGTGGCCGCGCTCCCGGCCTCGGGCTCCGTGATGACGATGGCGGGCTTATCGCCTGCGAGCACCATGGGCAGATACTTTTTCTTCTGCTCCTCGGTGCCATACTTGATGATCGCCCCCACCACGCCCATGTTGGAGTCCACCACGATGCGCCCCGTGATGCCGCAGACCTTGGCCATCTCCTCAACCACCAGGACGGCCTCGATGAGCGGACGCTCGGGTCCGCCGAATTCCTCGGGGATGTTCATGCCCATGAATCCCGCATCCGCGAGTATACGGGCGTTCTCCCAGGGGTATTCCTCGGTCTCGTCCCAATGCGCCGCCCTGGGCGCTATCTGGTTCGTGGCGATTTCACGGGCTTTTTGCCGGATTTCCCGTTGAGACTCGGTGAGGTCGAAGTCCACCGCGGCCTCCTTTCATGTGAGAGTGGAGGTAGCTTGCGAGAATCCGTTATGCAACGACTCGCACGGGCGCGCAAGGTGGGGAGCAATACTAACTGATGAGGTGCGGAGTTATTCCTTTGAGATTCTATCACTCCCCCCTTGAGGGGCCTGTTGAAAAACCCCGTTTTGGTGCGGGCTGAATGGCGGCTCACGCGGCTTGGGATAGGAAGCCCAATCGGCGCGCGAGGCCGCCAGGAACGCGCATTCGGCGTCTCCGGGCGGCGCAGGCCCTCCACAGAGCGAATAAACGCGCCGCAACAGCGGCGGCGAGCCGCTTGAGGTTCACCGCAGTCGCCGTCAGGTAGGCCTGGATCCTCATGTTCGCAAGGCCCCGGCGCACCGCCCGCCCCAGTCCGTGCCAACTCTTCGCCTCGCCGTGGTAGCCCTCCGAGCGCCCCATGTGGCGGCGCCACAGCCGGCCCTCCTCCTCCCCCCGGCGCGCGTGCCGCCGACGCGCGCGCAACAGCGCCGGATATTCATGCGGAATCAGCACCGTCCTGCTCGTGTGCGACTTGGGCAGACAATCCGACCTCAGCGCGCAGCCCGCGCAATCGCGCGTCCTCGAACCATAGTAGCGCCCCCGCTCCGTCTCCTTCCGGGGACGCAGCGTCTGGCCACCCGGACACTTCACCACCTTGCGCCGCTCGTCGTAGCGGAACAACTGCAGCGGAACACGGCTCTGGGAAGGCTCCTTCTTCGCCGGAATCACCGCGTCCACCCCCCGACGCTCCAATGCCGCATACACCTTCGAGTACGCATAGCCCGAATCCGCCGTCACCACCGCGGGCGCGCGACCCGTGAGCTCGCAAACCGCATCCAACTGCGGCTCCATCATCTCCCGCTCGTTCAACGTCCCCTCCGTCACCGCAACGTCGAGAACAACCCCCCGCTCATCGTCCACCACCGCGTGGTGCTTGTAGCTCGGCTCGAACCCCGCGCGAGCGCTCTTGCGCGCCAGACGCGCGTCGGGGTCCGTTCGGCTCACAGGCCCCGAACCGCCGCCGCCCTTCTTCCCCGTCTCATCCTCCGAGTCGTTCTCCCGCACCACCTTCTCCGCGTGGCGCGCCGCCAGACTCTCCCAACTCACGTCCGCACGTATCAACGAAGCGTCCATGTGAACCACTTCTCCCTTCGCCACCTTCGCCTCCACGCAAGACTGAACCGTGCGGCGCAATATCTCCTTGAACCGCTCCTCCCCCCAGCGCTGACGAATCCGCGTCAGGCTCGAATGATCCGGCAACTCATCGTGCAGCCCGTAACCGATGAACCACCGGATCGCCAGGTGCGCCCGCGCCTCGCGAAGCAGGCGGCGGTCCTGCACGTAGCCCAGCAGCAGGCCCGCCAGCATCAACCGAACCACCACCTCGGGGTCCAGACCCGGTCGACCGTTGTCCGCGCAATAGCAACTCCGCCACCTCCTCGCGAAGCCAACTCAAATCCAGTACGCCGTCCACCTGGCGCAATATGTGATCTTCGGGAATCAACTGCTCCATGGAACCGGCCA
Source organism: bacterium (assembly GCA_965203325.1). Taxonomy (GTDB): domain Bacteria; phylum UBA8248; class UBA8248; order UBA8248; family UBA8248; genus Bin107. The sequence goes on along the minus strand of OZ241875.1, from coordinate 3,005,179 downwards.
CGAACAAGTCCAGCTGCTCGCGCCTCCTGCTGCCCATCATCTCGGGAACTCCCATCTCGGGCGAGGGGGGATAACTCCATACGATCACAAAACCAAGGGTTTTTCAACAGCCCCGATAAGGGGGGGTTGGTTTTATGGGATTACCCTCTCAAGGGGGGAGTGGTAATAACCTTTACAGGGGGAGCAACGTCACCCCACCTCCTATCGCCCCGTAAAGCGCGGCGGTCTTTTCTCCTTGAAGGCGCGCACGCCCTCTTCGGCGTCTTCGGTTTCGAGGAGGCGCTTCAGGATCACGTCGCCGAAGCGCAGGGCGTCTTCCATCGTCATGTCGCGCGCGCGGACGGTGATCTCCTTGATGGCGCGCACCGCCAAGGGCGCGTTCGCCAGCACCTGCCGCGCGATCTTTTCGGTCTCCTCCAGAACTTGTTCTTTGGGCACGACCTTGTTCACGAGGCCGAGTCTCAGCGCGGTTTCCGCGTCGATGGGCTCGCCGGTGAACAAGTGATAGTGGGCTAGGTTGAAGGGCAGCAGCTTCGCCAGCAGAATCGGCCCGCTGACCGAAGAGATGCCGCGCATCACCTGCGGCCAGCCGAGTTGCGTATCCTCGGCCATGACGCGCACGTCGCAGGAGAGCGCGATGCCCGCTCCGCCCGCCAGGCAGAACCCGTTGATCGCCGCAAAGCAGGGCTTAAACAACTCCATGATAACCTGATAGAGGTCGGAGACGGGTTTGATCTCCCTATCCTCGGGCGGCGGCTCGGTGAGGTCGTGCCCGCTCGAAAAGGCTTTCCCGTTTCCCGTGATCAGGCAGCCCCACACATTGGGGTCGCGCTCCATCTCGTCGAAGAGCGCGAAGATGTGTTCGCTCATCTCGTGGTTGATCGCGTTCATCTTCTCCGGCCTGTTCAGCGTGATGCAGGCCAGCTTGTCCCTCACCTCATATTCCACCAGCGCCATGTCGTCCTCTCTGTTTCTTAAAGTTAGCCGCCGGGCAGATGCGGCATCAGTTCGTCGAGCGTCTTGACTTCCAGGTCCGCCGTCACGTCCGGGTCCCCGGCAATCACGCCCCAGCGGTTCACCCACACGGTGGCCATGCCGACTTTCTGGCCACCCGCGATGTCCGTCCTCAGGTTGTCCCCCACCATGACGGCGTGGCGCGCCTCCACGCCCAACTCGGCGAGTGCTTCCTCAAAGAGAAAAGGCTCGGGCTTCCCGAAGAACACGGGCTCCCGGCCCGCCGCCGCCCGCACCGAAGCCACGATGGCGCCTCCGCCGAGCGAGAACGAACCGTCTTCGCTCGGCAGGCGCACGTCGGGGTTCATGGCGACGAAGCGCGCGCCCCGGCTGACCGCCCGCGCGGCGGCGCTCAACGTCCGGTAGGTGAGGTCCTCGTCCAGCCCGACGAGGACGACGTCGGCCCCCTCTTCCTCCTCCGGCCCCAATATCTCGAAACCGCCCGATGCGACCGCACGTTTCAGCGAATCGGTCCCCAGTACGTACGCCCGGCCCGATCCGAAGTTCTTTCTCAAAAACGAGCCGACGCGGTCCAGCGCGGCCACGATGAGACTCTCCCCCGGGTCCAGGCCGATGCCCGCCATGTGGGCGCGAATCTCCGCCGCCGTACTGCGGCTGATGTTCGTGATGAAGCGATGGGGGAGGTTCCTCGCCTCGATGGCCCGCATCAACTCCCGCCCGCCGGGCATCACCTCGTCCCCGGCGAAAAAGACCCCTTCTAGGTCGAACACGAAAGCCTTCTTGTCATGAAACATGACAAGCCCCCTCAAATCGCCTTGCGTTCTTTTAACCTTTCGATTTCCGCATCGCCCAGATTGAGCACTTCCCTGAGCACTTCTTCGGTGTGCTCGCCCATCAGGGGAGGCGGCGAGGGAGTAGACCCCCACGTGCCCTCCATCTTGATGGGCGTGTTGAACGTGTTCATATCGCCGAGGTCGGGATGCGTCATCTCCACCACCATCTCGCGCGAGCGCGTCTGGGGATCGTTCAGCGCCTCGTCGATGCTCTGAATCGGCCCGCAGGGAACGCCGTGCGCCTCGATTCTCTCGATCCAGTGCGCGGCGGTGTTCGTCTTGTAGACTTCCGAGAGCTTGGCGTCCACGTATTCGCGGTTCTCAAGGCGGGTGGGGCGATCCTTCATCCTCGGATCGTCCTTCCATTCGGGATGACCCAGCGCGTCGCAAAGGCTCTCGAAGAAATGATCCAGAATGGCGTCGAGCACGAGCCACTTGCCGTCGCCGCACTGGTACGCGCCGATGGGGACGGCGGATGCGTGGCCCGTGCCCATCGGCTCGGCCACGTCGCCCGCCGTCAGGTAGTACTGCGCGCGGTAGCTCGCGAGATAAAGCTGGCTGTCGAGGAGCGAGACGTCCACCTTCTGGCCCGCGCCCGTCCGCTCGCGCTTGTAGAGCGCCGCCAGAATCCCGTGGGCGGCGAACAGGCCGCCGCCCATGTCTCCCATGGGAACGCCCAGGCGCACGGGCGGCCGGCCCGGCTCGCCGGTGAAGCTCATGATGCCGCCGCGCCCCTGGATGATGAGGTCGAGCGCGGGCTTGTCCTTCTCGGGGCCGGTGAGTCCGTAGCCGGTGACGGAGGCGCTGATGATGCGCGGATTCACTACTTTAAGCGTTTCGTAGTCCGCGCCCAGCCGCTCCAGGACGCCGGGGCGGTAATTGTCATAAACGACGTCGGAGCGCTTCACCATCTCGCAAAAGACGCGGTAGCCCTCTTCGTCTTTTAAGTTCAGGAAAATGCCCCGTTTGTTCCTGTTGAGCGCGATGAAGTAGGCGCTCGTCTCGCCGACATAGTGCGGCGGCATGGTGCGGACGAGGTCGCCCCGGCCCGGCACCTCTATCTTGATGACGTCGGCGCCCAGATCGGCCAGCACCATGCTGCCGTACGGGCCTGCGAGCAGGGCGGAAAGATCGAGTATGCGCACGCCCTCCAGCGGCTTTTCCAAAACTGATTCCCCCACGAAAATGCGCCGCCGTCAGGCCGCGCCGGTCGCCGTATTGTTCCTGATGTATGAGACGACTTCGGCCATCTCCGCATGGTGGTTGAACACTTCGGCTATTCCTAAGGATTTGAGCCCCGCCACGTCGCGCTCCAGGATGTTCCCGCCCAGGATGACGAGGCAATCATCGAGGTCTTCTTCCTTGATTCTCGCCATGAGCCTGCGCGCAATCCCCATGTAGGAGCCCGAGAGGATGCTCAGGCCGATCACGTCCACGTTCTCCTGGATCGCGACGGAGACGATCTGCTCCACCGTCTGCCTGAGACCCGAATAGATCACCTCCATGCCGGCGTCCCTGAGCGCATGGATGATGACCTTGACCCCCCGGTCGTGCCCGTCGAGGCCCGGCTTCGCCATCAGCACCCGTATGCGCTTGCTCCCGTTCGCCATCAAACGACCGACGGCTCCACGTAAGCGCCGAAGGCGCCGCGCATCACCCCGGTCATCTCCCCCACCGTGAGGCGCGCCCGGGCGGCGTCCATGAGATAAGGCACGAGGTTCTCCTTCGACTCGCACGCCCTCGCCAGCCTTTCGAGCTGCGCAGCCACTTCGCCCTCATCGCGGGCGGCCTTCACCTCTGCAAGACGCGCCATTTGTTTCTCGAGCGCCGAATCGTCCGCCTCGTAGAGGCCCTCGCCCGCCCCCATGCGGTCTTCCTCCTCGGAGGTGAACTTGTTCACCCCCACCCACACCTGCTCGCCCTCCGCGATCTTGCGCTGGTGCTCATAGGCCTGCCGCGCGAGGAGCCTCTGGATTTCCCCGCTCTCGATGAAGGGAACGATGCCGCCACGCGACTCGTAATCGTCCACGATGGCCTGAATCTCCTCTTCCACCTGATCCGTCACGGCTTCCACCGCGTAGCCGCCCGCCAGCGGGTCCACCGTGTCGGCCACGCCGCTCTCATGGGCGATGACCTGCTGAATGCGCAACGCCGTGCGGATGGACTCGTCCGAGGGAATCTCGAAGGCTTCGTCGAAGCACGCCATGTTGACCGAGCGCGTGCCGCCCAGAACGGCGGCCAGGGTGTAGAGCGTCTGGCGCACGATGTTGTTGAGCGGCTCGCGCGCCGCCATGCGGCTGCCGCAATTGCCGGTCGAGAACTTGAGCTGCATGGTCCTCGGGTTTTTCGCGCCGTATTTCTCCTTCATCGTGCGCGCCCAGATGCGGCGCGCGGCGCGCAGCTTGCCGATAGATTCGAGCAGGTTGAACGGCCCCACGCCTCCGCCGATAGATAGATGAAACGACATCGTGGGCACGAAGTCATCCACGTGGAGGCCGCGTCCGGTGAGTTCGCGTATGTAGGCCAGCGCGTTCAGGATGGGGAAGGCGACGTCCTGCGCGAGGGTCGCGCCCGTTTCGGCGATGTGGGTGGCCGAGACGCTGACAGCGTTCACGCGCGGGCAATGCTTCGCGTTGTACTCGATGATGTCGGCGACGAGACGCATGGAGGGCCGCGGGGGAAATATCCACGTGCCCCGGCCGATGTATTCCTTGAGCATGTCGTTCTGGAAGGTGCCGCGCAGCTTGTCCAGCGCGACTCCCTGGCGCTCGGCGGCGATGAGCCAGAACGCCTGGATGATGGCGGCGGTGGAGTTGATGGTGTGCGAGACGCTCACCCTGTCGAGCGGTATCCCCTCGAAGACGTCCGCCATGTCCTGGGCGGTGTCCACGGCGACGCCCAGGCGGCCCACGTCGTCCTGCGCGGCCTCATCGTCCGAATCGAGACCGAGTTGCGTGGGCAGATCGTAGGCCATCGAGAGGCCCGTCTGGCCGTTTCCGAGCAGGAAGTGAAACCGCGCGTTGGTGTCCGCCGAGGTGGAAAACCCCGCGTACTGGCGCATCGTCCAGAGCGAGCCCCGGTACATCGTGGGGTAGATGCCCCGCGTGTAGGGGTATTCCCCCGGCGCGCCGATTTTTTCTTGATACGCAGCATCCGGCGTTTGCGGGCCGTAGACCACGGGTACGGGCTTGCCCGAGTTGTAGGCCGCATCGCGGACGGGGCGCTCTTTTTTCGCGCCGTTATCCTTGGGCTTCGCCATCGTCCACTCCCGCTCCAGGGACCCGAAAACCACTCTCAAATGAGAACGGAAAATAGCAGAAATTCTCCCTATTGATTATCACACTCTCCCCCCGAGGCCAACGAGAAGGCCCTGCGCCCATTGACCCCGAACGCTCCGGTGGAGAGAATCGGGAAAAACCCGACACCCCTAAAAAGGAGAATCACACATGAGTCAATCCCTTTTCGATCTGAGCGGCGCCAAGGCGCTCATAACGGGCGCCGGCCGCGGCATCGGGCGCACGATGGCCGAGGGCTTCGCCGCAGCGGGCGCCGACGTCGTCATCGCGGACATCGACATCGAACCCGCCGCCGAAGCGAAAGAAGCCATCGAGGGTATGGGCCGCAAGTGCGCGCTCATCCAGGCCGACGTGACCGACATGGAATCCGCCGAGCGCATGGTGGTGGAAGCCGCCGCCGCACTCGGCGGCCTCACCATTCTGGTGAACAACGCGGGCACGAACGTGCGGAAAACGCTCTGGGACATCAGCGAGGCGGACTGGGACAGGATACTCGACCTCAATCTCAAGAGCATCTTCTTCATCACGCGCCGCGCGGGCGAGGAGATGAAAAAAGCGGGCGGCGGCAAGGTGATCAACATCTCATCCCTGATGGGTTGGTCGGTATTCCGGAACCCCCGTCAGCAGTGCTACGGACCGTATACGTCGTCCAAAAGCGGCCTCATCGGCCTGACGCGCGTTTTCGCCCGCGAGTATGCGACGGACAACATTCAGGTGAACGCCATCTGTCCCACCTTTATCGAGACGGAGCTCACCGCCTCCCTGCAGGAAGACGAACTCATCTACGACGCCATCTGCGAGAGAACGCCCATGGGCCGCTTCGGGCAGATGAGCGAACTGGTGGGGCCGGCCATCTTCCTCGCTTCCGAGGCGAGCAGCCTCGTCACGGGCACGTCGCTCCTGGTGGACGGCGGATGGTATGCCACCTGAAGAAGGAAAACGCGTCCTCCTGCTCATGACGACGGCCACCTACCGCGCGTCGGCCTACATGGCGGCGGCGGGGGAGATGGGCGTCCGCGTCACGGTGGGAACCGACCGACCCGACCTTCTGGCCGAGTTGAACCCGGGCGGCTCCATCACGCTCGATTACGCCCAGCCCGAAGTAGGCGCGGGACTCATCGAGACGTTCGCCAGGGAATTTCCCATCGACGCTATCGCGCCCGTGGACGACGACACGCTCATCCTGGGAGCCATGGCCGCCGAAGCGCTGGGGCTACCCTATCACCCCGTAGAAGCCTCCCGCACGACGCGGAGCAAGTACGAACTGAGAAAGGTGCTCTCGGAAGAGGGCCTGCCCTCGCCCTCGTTCCGCCTCGTCTCCGCCCAGGAGGAGCCTGAGAAAATCGCCCAGGGTCTCCGCTATCCCTGTGTGCTGAAACCCACATTTCTCGCCGCGAGCCGGGGGGTGATTCGCGCGAACGATGAGACGGAATTCGCGGAGGCCTACCGCCGGGTCGGCGCGATACTGGATGACCCCGAAACCATCGCGCGCGGAGGTGCTGAGGCGCGGATGATCCTGGTGGAGGATTACCTCAATGGCGTCGAAGTCGCGGTGGAGGGTCTCGTCGTGCGCGGCGAAGTGCACATACTCGCCATCTTCGACAAGCCCGACCCGCTCGAAGGCCCTTTTTTCGAGGAAACCATCTACGTCACGCCCTCGCGGCTGAGTGATGAGACGCAAGATAAAATCCGCGAGGAAACCACCCGCGCCGCCCGGGCCATCCGCCTGCGCGAGGGCCCCCTCCACGCGGAACTCAGAATCAACGACGCGGGCGAAATCCGTGTGATCGACGTGGCGAGCCGCGCCATCGGCGGGAAATGCTCGGGCGCGCTCGAGTTCGGCGGCGGCGCCTCGCTCGAATGCCTCATCCTCTCCCAGGCGCTCGGCGTCCCGCCCCCCTCCATGGAACGCGAGAAAAGCGCTTCCGGCGTCATGATGATTCCCATCCCCGGCGCGGGGGTGCTGAGGGGGGTCGAGGGCAAAGAGGAGGCCATGGCCGTGCCCGGCGTCGTGGAGGTCGACATATCCATCCACGTCGGCGGCCGCGTCGTGCCGCTGCCCGAAGGTGAGAGATATCTGGGCTTCATCTTCGCCAAAGGGGAGCGGCCCGAAGAGGTGGAGGCCGCCCTGCGCGCGGCGCACGCGAAACTCCGCTTCGATATCGGGGAATAGTTCAGGAAAAAAGGCCGGCCAGACGGCCGGCCCTTCATTCCTTTTCGCTTAAAACTTATTTTTGCGTCGGCGCGTAGTACGGGTTCGTGCCCGCCGCATGGTCGGTGGTGTCGACCACCTGTATCTCGGGGTCGAGCTGCTGCAGCCGCGCCTCGACGCCTGACTTGAGCGTCACGTCCGCCATGCCGCAGCCCGCGCAGCCGCCGCCCATCTGCACGAACACGCGCTTCTCCTCCACGTCCAGCAGGCTGATGTAGCCGCCGTGGGACGCCACCGCCGGATTGATCTCCGTGTCGATGATCTCCTGAATCTGCTCCAGGAGGGACGTATCGCCGTCGGTCATCTCGCGCGTCACCTTGAACCCGCTCGTCGGGCCTTCGGTGACGAACTCGATCTGGGCCTTCTCCGCCCTGTCGACGTGCTCGGACGAGGCGAAGACGCCCAGCAGGGGGTTCTCCACCCGGATGTACTGGTCCGCATCCTCATCCCGCACTAGGTCGAGCTTGTAGCCGCCCTCGAAGCTGATCAGGATTCCGGCGAAACCGCCGCCGTTTTGCTCCATGATTTCCTTGACCTTATCCGCCGCCGCCTCGGTTATCTTCATGGCTTTGCTCCATTATTTTTATCCTGGAATGCTTATTGCTCCCACACGCCTTACAAGCATAGCACGGCGCGCGCGAAAGGCAAAAGGAATATATGAACGCCTGCTATCTTCGCGTCTTACATGCTCTGGCGACGCTACAGCGGCGTGCGCGCCTCGATGTCCGCTTCGGTCACGTCGCCCATGTAGACGTAGCCCGTCTCCTCCACCCTCCCGCTTCCGATGTAGATGCCCACCGCCTCGATGGGATCGGTATCGCTCAGGTTGTGGAGCCAGTGCTCCACCCCTTTCGGGATGTAGTGGAAATGCCCGCCGCGCACCTCGACGCGGTCGGGGCCGGCCCCCGCCAGGCCGTGGCCGCTGATGATGTAGTATATCTCCTCGCAGTTGTCGTGCCTGTGCTTCTTGTGCACCGCGCCCGGGAAAAAGCGCGCGCGGAACAGCGTCGTATCGCTGCCGTTGTGCCGCCCGATGGGGAGCCTGAAGTCGGTGATCGACCAGCCCTCGCCCTCGTTCATGTTCTCGGGCCGCACGTCGTCCAGATGCACCAGGATGCCGTCGGTAATGCCCTCGCGCGGCACCTCGAGGTCGGCTTGCGTCACGTCGCCGTGAAACGAATAGCCCGTGCCCGCCACGCTCGGCGCGCCGAGGTAGAAACCGACCACCATCGCCTCTTCGTCCTTCGTCTCGTTGTAGAAGAAATGCGTAGACCCCTTGGGCATGAGGCGGCAGTGGCCCTCGCGCACCTCCGCGCGCTGGTCCCCCTGGCCGACCACACCGAGGCCCTTCAAGTACACCGCGATTTCCTCGCACTCGGAATGGGAGTGTTTCGCGTGCGTGGAGCCGGGCCGGAAGATGGAGTGAAAGGCGGTCGTCGAGCTTCCGTGCGCGCCGGTGATGGGCAGGCGAAACTCGGAGATCGCCCAGCCTTCCTTCTCTTCCATCTTCTCGGGAGCGATGTCGTCTACGTGCACCAGGGGGTATTGAAGCGGCATGAATTTTTCCTCACATAATGGTTGTACTTCTCAGGATGCGGGGCGGCACTACTCGACCACGCCCGTCCGCTGTTTCAGGTCCTCGTCCGTCACCGGCCCCAGGTACTCGAAGCCGCTCTCATCCAGCCCGCCCACGCCGATGTACCAGCCGGGTGCGGAGAGGTCTTCGGTGTCGTCGATGTTCGCGAGCCAGTGCTCCGCCCCGGCGGGGATGTAGTTCACGTCGCCTGCGAAGACTTCCCCGCGATCGTTCCCGATGCCCGCCAGGCCGCGGCCCTTCAGGATATAGCAAATCTCCTCGCAGTTGTTGTGGCGGTGCTTCATGTGCACGGTGTGGGGGCCGAAGTAGCCCTGCATCCAGCACGAGCCCGCGCCGACGCTGCGGTTCAGCGGCTCGTTGAAGTAATCCTGCGTCCAGCCCTCCTCATGCGACACCTTGACGTGGGGAACCTCGTCGTTGTGCACGAGGGGATGCTGCAGGGCGGCTGCGCTCAGCGTACGCGGTGCGGCGATGTCGGCCTCGGTGATATCGCCGAGATAGACATGCCCGGTGTCCCTGAAATAGGGAACGCGGTCGTAGAACCCGATGATGACCAGGGGGTCGTGCCGGCCCAGGTTCACGAGCCAGTGCTCCACGCCCTTGGGGATCAGGTGGAAGTGGCCCGCATGCACCTCCACGCGGTCCTCCCCCGCTCCCGCCAGGCCGTGGCCGCTCACGACGTAATACTGCATCTGGCAGTTCTCGTAGCGGTGCTTGTGGTGGCGATCGCCGGGGGCCAGCGTGGCGTGGTACATGATGGAGGAAGACCCCTCCTTCCCGCTGACGACGACCCGGAAATCGGAGACGCTCCAGCCCTCTTTCTCGTCCAGTTTCTCGGGCGTGACGTTTGCGATGCGAATAAACGGGTGCTCAAAAGCCATGACGACCTCCTCCTTTGCCGGAGACATGCCCGCGGTGGTCTGCGGGCGTCAGTTCGCTATATCGATCACCGCCCGGAGCGTGCCGCCGTCTCCGCCTGAGTCGACGAACTCGAAGCCCTTTTGAATCTCATCGAGCGCGAAGTGGTGGGTGACGAGGGGCTCCAGGTCGATCTGACCGGTCGCCACCAGGCGGATGGCGCTCTCGAAATCCTCGGGCAGGCCCGCGCGAGAGCCGATGACGGTCAGGTCCTTGAAGTAATAGGCCTGGCCCGGCACGCCGTCGACCGCGGCCGGCCCGATGCCGAACTGGAGAATCGCGCCCCCGGGCCGCACCATGTCGTAGGCCTGCACCATGGTCTCGGCGGCGCCCGCCGTCTCGATCACGATGTCCGCGCCCAGGCCGTCGGTGAGGTCGCGTACGGCTTCGACGGGGTCCACCTCGCCGGCGGGCACGATTTCATCAGCACCCATCTCTTTCGCCACCTCAAGCTTCCACTTGCTCCTCGTCACGGCGATGACGGACGCTGCGCCGGAGACTTTCGCCAGCTGCGTATGGAGCAGGCCGCTGCTCCCCTGCCCGAGAACCGCCACGCGCGCGCCCGCGATGTAGGGCGCCTTTCTCTGGCTGTAGACGACCGTGTAAAGACCCACGAAGTTCGTCGCCGCGGCGAAGCTCACGTGTTCGGGGAAGGCGAACGCTTCCGTCTCGCGCACGGCGATGTACTCGGCGAAGGTGCCCGGCACCTCGCGGCCCCGCAGGCCGCCGTGCAGGCAGAGGTTCGTCAGCCCGCGCACGCAGTAGAAGCACGTCCCGCAACTCGAAAGCGGGTTCAGCACCACCCGGTCGCCGACTTTGAGCCTCGTGACGCTCTCGCCGACCTGCTCCACCGTGCCCGTGCACTCGTGGCCGGGGATGAGCGGGATGCGCGCGGGCATCTTTCCCGCCCAGATGGATACGTCCGTGCCGCAGATGGCCGAAGTCGCCACCCGCACCAGCGCGTGGTCGGCGGGCAGGCCGGGGTCGGGCCGTTCCCCCACGCTCATCACGCGCGTTTTCTCAAGCAGAGCCGCTTTCATGAATTTCTCCGTCGGAACATGAGATTACGTTTTGGAAAAATGGGAATCGCAAAGGCCCAAGAATACGGCATCAAGACGATCAGGAAAAGCGTGCCTTGAGACTAAAACCAAAAGCTCGAAATTCCCGTAGAGTCATCCTTGCTGCCGTTCTTCATTTCTCACAACTTTCGACAATGCCGACGAGACAATTCCCGCAGGTACGGCCACTACTCCCAGACCACACATCAAAATAATGAACGTGAACAGCTTTCCTCCCACCGTCATCGGAACCACATCGCCGTAGCCCACCGTCGTGAGCGTAATTATGGCCCACCACAAGCTATGGATGATGGAGCCGAAATTCTCTGGTTGGCATTCGTGTTCGAAATAGTAGATGCCCACCGCCGAAAGATAGAGAAGTATGATCGTGGCGAACAGGAAAATCATTATTTCTTCTTTGGCGTACGAAAGGGCTTTGCCGAATCTCGCCATTGCGCCGTCAAATCGCGCAAGTTTGAACAGACGGAATATGCGGAACAAACGAAAAGCGCGGACAGCGCGAAGATCGATTCCAGCAAGCAGACCGAATCCAACTGTAAGGTAAAACGGGAGAATAGCGACCAGGTCGATTATCCCGTGAAAGCTGAAGATGTAACCCTTGATCTTCGGCGCAGTCGCTATGCGAAGAACGTACTCGATGGTGAACAGAACGACCGTAACCCTCTCGAAAATATAAAACGCCCGCTTCGCAGCAGGGGACAAGTCGGGCAGCGTCTCGAATGTCACCGTAATAATCGAGAAGATAATCAGGACGAGTATAAAGGAATCGAACGCCCGGCCCGCCTTCGTGTCCGATTCTTGCACAATTTCTCTTAGTTTCACTGGCTGAGTCCTTTTAGGTAAAGCTCGTCGTATTTTCAGAAGATCATCGCCGGACAACGACGTGAAAGGACAGTCGCTTTCTCAGCGCGCCTCGAAAAACCGGCGCACGGCGTGGTCGGGGGCGATGCGGCCCTCTATGGCGTCGCGGAGCCAGTCGGCCACCATGAGGTAGAAATCGGGCAGGCGTCCGCCCATCGTGTGGGCCTCGTTCTCATACACCCAAAGCTCCTTCGGGCCGCCCAGGAGGTCGAAGAGCCGCTCGGCGTCCTCCAGCGGGCAAAGCTCGTCGAACTCGCCCATCGCCAGAAGCGTCGGACACTTGATGTCGCCCGCGATGCCATCGAGCGTCATCTGCTCGGCCATGGCGTCGAACTCGTCCTCGTCATGGATGTTGGACATGTACTGGTAGTTCGCCCGGTAGGCGGGCTTTCCGCCCTTGAAGATGGAGTCTTTCTGGAGATACACGCCCATCGCGCCCACGCAGGCCTTGAGACGCTTATCGTGCGCCGCCACGCGCGGCCCCCAGTAGCTGCCCATGCTCCAGCCGTAGAGGCCGATTCGCTCGGCGTCCACCTCGGGGCGTGATTCGAGAAAGTCGATGGCGGCGGAACCCGCGCGCTCGAAGTTGTCCAGCGTCACCCAGGTCTCGCGCGTGTTGCTCTCCCCCTGGCCCGGGCCGTCGATGCTGAGCGTGGCGAGGCCGCGCCGCCGGAAGTGGTTGTGGTAGGGGTTGGGGAGAAATTCCTTGATGGTGTCCATCCCCGGCACGATGATGACGCAGGGGGCGTTCGGAACCCCGGGGACTGTCTGCAAAATGCCCGGAATCGTCTTCCCGTTCTCGAAGGGAATCTCGACGCGCTCCACGGGCGCTTCGTCGAAAAGCTCGATGAACTTCTCGTAGCAGGCGATCATCTTCGCGTAGAGTTCGAGCTTCTGGGGTGTGTTCTTGTGGATGACGCCGCAGGCGGGGCCGTAATAAAGCGCGGCTCTGTGGTAGAACTCCGCCGCCGATTCCCTGTGGCCGGCGGCCTCGGCCTCGCGGGCCAGCGCTTCTTCCTGAGCGGCGGTGCGCGCCCATTCCTTGGGCACGGAGCCGGGCAACTTGATGCGCTCGGTCGTCCTCCGCACGTCGGCGGGCCGGAAGCCCCACTCCACGTACATCACCGAGCGGAAGGCGTAGACGTCGTGAACCTTGTAGAACTCCTCGGTCACCCACTGCTGGCCGCGGCGGCTCCTGTCGCTCATATAGAACCTAAGCGCGCCGGGCCGTAACCAGATGCTCGCGCATCAACGCGCCGCCTGCGGAGGCTTCTCCCTCGAAACCAGCCGCGCGGAGCGTGTGCCACATGGCCGTCGTGTTGCTCGTGAGCACGGGCTTTCCGAGGGCGGCTTCGAGCACATCGACCGATTCGAGCGAGCGGAAGTTCGTGCAGCTGATGAAAATGCCGTCGGCTTCGGGACAATCCACCTCGCGCGCCAGGGCTTCCGAGTTCTCGGGCGGCAGGAAGGCGGGGCACTCGACATTCTGGCCCCGCTCGGCCACCACCTCGATTCCCTTATCCTTGAGGAACACCGTGAGCCGCTCGTTCAGCCATTCGGGATAGGGCGAGGCGAGCGCCACCCTGGCGACGCCCATCTCGCGCATGGCCTCGGTGAGGGCGGTGGAGGTCGTCGTGGCGGGGATGCCCGTCCGCTCCTCGATGACCGCGATGATGTCCGCATCCATGCCGGGACGCACGAAGCTGCCGCCCGTGCAGCCGAAGCAGATGGCGTCGAGACTCGCGTGGCCGAGCAGGTCGGCGAGTTCGGGCACCACCTCGATCATGTGCAGGAGAGTTTCCTCCTCGTCGTCGGTGTGTGCGATGCGCGTGAAGTGGACCGATACGCCCGCAGGCGCCATGCGCTGGCATTCGTACTCCATCACCGTGTTCCAGGATGGGACGATGAAGCCGAGCTTTTTCTTCCAATCCGTCATGGGATGTCCTCCGGTGCGGGGAGTCGGAATCTGTGTTAAGGCAGACGTGATAAACGGTTTTTTCTCGTTCAAGACCCTTTACATTCTCTCCCGATTGGACGGTTTGATGTAACCGACTACCGAGAGTCTATCCCAAGCGAAACGAGCAGATTCCCTTCACTCTGAATGATTCATAGATTCATCTGTGCTCTTTCAGCCACTCATTGGCAAGACGTTTGGCTTCTTCTATATCTCCGAGCATCATTTCTTCGGCATATACACGTAGTCCCAAATTTTTAATCGCTACTCTTCTAGCTCTTTTATGTATGCCTCTCCTATTTTGCCCTAGAGTCTTGGCTATTGTGTACCACATATACGCCTTCACACGATCCACTTGAACCATGCCATCATTATCATAAATCGTCCCTATATTATTTGCGGCCATCGCATGGCCTTTCGCCGCTGCTTTCTCGTACCACTTTATTGCCTTATTCTCATCCCATGGAACGCCACGACCATAGTGATACATTGCGCCCAGCCTGTATTGCGCCGCCCTATGCCCGGCCTTTGCTGCCTTCCTATACCAAATCGCCGCTTCTTCTGTGTCCTTTTCTACGCCAAATCCCTTGCGATACAAATAGCCCAGCATATATTGCGCACGTCTATCTCCATCTGCCCCTAATTTATTCAGACCCTTCTGTGCTTTTTGAAACCATTTGGCCGCTTCGGTTTCGTCTTTGGCAAAACCTCGTCCCCATTGATACATCCATCCTACGGCATACTGTGACTTTGCATGTCCTTTTTCCGCCAAGGGAAAAAGTTCTTCCCGCGCCGTGGTGTATTTCCCTCTTCTTAATGCTTTCCACCCTTCTGAAAAATCAGCACACGCGATCTGATAGGTCCCCAGACTCAGGGTGACTAAAAAAACCAACAACAGGATACGCTTGAGCATGACAATCTCTCCCGTATGGTGAATTTCCAATTCAAATCTTTATCGTTAGGAAATTGTATATCTGTTGATCCAGGTATTTCAATGAAGTGGATATGACCGACCCGTAGAAGATGTAAATTTTTCAAAAAAATTAAGCAGAATATATCAAGGCTATAATCTGTGAAGGCCCGATGAAAAAATCTGGAACGTCAAGTCCATCGCCCCGATAACACGCGCCCAAGAAGTAGTAGGGACAGGTCGCGACCTGTCCCTACAGAATGGAACGACACTCAAAACGCAGGGGCCGTTCGCGAACGTGGGCCGTTCACGAGAACGGCCCACTACAGATGAGAGACAACCGAGGCGGCGTCCATCCGCCCCGTCATACGGAGGCTGAAACCTACTTCGCGCCCGCCAGTTCCTTGAACTCGTCCATCGTGAGCAGGCGATGGAGGCTCAGGGATTTCTCCTTGACGTCCATCAGGAGCGCCATCTTCTCTTCCTCGGACGCCGTGATGCCCAGTTGCTCCAGGAACAGGTTGATGGAATCGATGCCGCTCCCCTTGCCGATGACGGGTTCCGGTTCGCTCTGGCCGACCAAGCCGGCGCGGAAGGGCACGAGTTCGGTCGGGAAGTCCTTCTCGCAGTTCTTGAGCCAGCTCACGATGATGCCGCTCTCGATGTCGTAGAGGTTGTCGCCCACCACGCAGCGGTTGGGCGCCAGGCTGATGCGCCCGCACTCCTGCACGAGGCGCGAGACCTCGGTGAACTTCTCGGTCTTGAGACCCATATCCACGTCGTACATGGTGAGCATCGCGAGAGCGAGTTCCTCATAGGCCGCGTTGCCCGCGCGCTCGCCGATGCCGCTCACGGAAGTCTGCGCCACCTGGCAGCCCTCGGCCATCGCCATGAGCGTATTCGCCACGCCCATCCCGTAGTCGTCGTGGAAATGGGGCTCAAAGGGCTCGTCCGGGAACACCTCGCGCATCTTCTTGATGACGTAGGGCACGGTGTGCGGGCTCAGCACGCCGAACGTGTCCACAATCGCCAGCGCGTCCATGTGGCCCTCGGTCGCCACTTTCTTTAACAGGCCGAGCACCCAGTCGAGCGGGGCGCGGGAGAAGTCGATGGGGAAGAACACGGTGTAGAGGCCGCATTCCTTCGCCACCTGCGTGGCCTTGACGGAGGTGTCGATGGCCTTGCCGAGCTCCCACTTGTAGGCGCGCTCGATCATGTGCGTGGAACTCGGCACTTCCATCACGACGCCCTTGACGCCCGTGTCGGCGGAGCGCTTCACGTCGTCCGCCATGCAGCGCGCGAAGCTGAACACCTCGGTGTCCGTGCCTTCGAGGCGCTTGACGATCTCGCGGATCGCCGCTTCGTCAGACGGCGAGACCACCGGCATGCCGGCCTCGATGCGGTGCACGCCCGTCTCGGCCAGGGCTTCGGCGATGCGTATTTTCTCGTCCTTGTTGAACATGACGCCCGCCTGCTGCTCGCCGTCACGGAGCGTCACGTCGTGGATCTTGGGGTTGGGGTCGAAATTGATATCGGAGGTCACCTCGCCCTCGAAGTTCCACGGGCTGGTGAACCACATATCGGTGTTCCAGGGTTCGCTCATCTCATGATTCTCCTATTCGCCTTTTCGGGAGGCGATTTCCCCTGCACTGCGAATATGAAAAACGCTCCCGCCCGCGCCCCAGGCGGCGGGGACACGGACGGGAGCCAACAACCGCTAGTCGGGCAACTCGAAGCGGGGCTCGCCGCGCGACTTCGCCGAGAAGTCGAAGTAGGGCGAATCCTCGATGCACTCGTCGTAGTGCGAAGAGCCGGTGAAGACGACGGGGCCGTCGGGGCCGACGAGCACGTTCTCTTCCAGGCGCACCGTCTGGGGAAGCCCCGGATGTCCTGCGAACGTCTCGATGGCGAAGTACATGTTCTCCTTGATCTCCACCGGGTAATCCAGGCTGTAGGCGCGGCTGATCCACATGCCCTCGTAAAGGTCCAGGCCGATGGAGTGCGCGAACTGCTGGAGCGTCACCGTGCCGTACTTGTCGTCGGCGTAGACGGGGAACTGCTCGGCCACGTCTTTCGACGTCTTGCCCGGCACGAGCTGCGTCATGCCCGCATACATCGTGTCGTAGACCTCCCGGTAGAGCTCTTTTTCCTTCTTCGTCCAGCCACCGCCGCACTTGAAGCAGCGCACGTAGTCGACGAAGTATCCGCCCGGGCCGATGGCGTTGATGTCGACGACGACGAGGTCGCCGTCGCGGATCATCTTGTCGGTGTGCCAGCGGCGGTAGGGGCTCGTGTTGCCGCCCGAGGCGACGATGATGTCGTAGACGAAGTCGAAGCCCTCTTCATAGAGGAGGTTGTTCACCCACGCGGTGAGGTCGCACTCGCGGATGCCGGGCTTTAACCACTCGTTCCTGATCTTCCACATGCAGGTGTCGCCGATGGTCGAGCTGATCTTCAGGCACTCGATCTCCTCGGGCGTCTTGATGACGCGCGCCTCGCTCATCGCCGGCCACGCGTTCACCAGGTTCACGCCCTTTTCGGTGAAGGCGCTGTAGGCCTGCATGTCCATGATGTCGATGCCGATACGGCCGTTCAACGGAATGTCGTTCTCCTTGAGAACGTCGATGACCGAATCCGCCATGCGGTTCACCATCATCTGCTCGGCGGTCTCGGACCACTTCCAGGTGATGGCGGGGCGGATGTTGCCCTTCAGCCAGGGCGCGTCGATCTTGGCGCACTCATAGTCGGAGCCGGCTGTCTCGAAGAGCACCGGCGTCTCAGCACCGCGGCAGAGCACGGCGTAGCGAATGAATATGTTGTTCTTCCAGTTGCCCTGGAAGACCGACGCGGTGTAGCGGACGTTCTCGCCCTTGTACATGATGATGGCGTCCATGTCGTGCTTTTCCATCATCGCCTTGGCGCGGGCGAGACGATCTTTACGCATCTGGTCGAAGTCGACGCGGCGCTGCCAATCGCTGCCCGTCTGGCTATAGACGCGCCGGGGGGACTGGTAGTGCTCTTTCTGCAGAAAGTCCATCGGCATGCCCTGTTTGCTCATTTCCACCATGAAAATTCCTCCTAGAAATTTGGGTGAAGCGTTACAAAAACGAGGTCAAAAAACGTCCGAAAATTACGACAACCATAAAGCGCGCCCGCTCTTTCTCAGACGCGCATTGCACCTCCGTTTCGCGATACGGCCAGCGCCTCTTTCAGCCGCGCGCCTTCGGCCGCCATGTGCTCGCGCATGGCGAGCGCGGCGCATTCGGGCTCGCCCGCCTCGACGGCCTGGAGCAGCTTCTCGTGCTGGCGCAGCGCCTCGTCCGGCTGGCCGGGCGTTCCGATGATCCGCCGCTGGCTCTTCTCGATCAGCCCCGCGATGGCCTCCCACACCGTCCGCAAGACGGCGTTCTCCGCCGCCTCGCACAGCGCGCGATGCCAGGCGACGCCCGCGCGCACGAAGGCTTCGGGCCTGTCGATGCGCTTTCGCATCTCCTCGGTGTGGCCGCGCAGGCGTTCGATCTGCGCTTGCGTCCGGCGCTCGGCCGTGAGGCGCGCGATCTGTTCTTCGAGTCCCTGCCGCACCTCCCAGAGTTCGAGCAGGGTGTCTTCCTTCACGTCGAGCAGAAATGCCAGGCTCTCGCGCACCGTGGCGAGATAGGGGTCGACCGTGAGGTTGCGGAGATACGCGCCCTGACCGCTCCTGACTTCAATCAGCCCCGTGGTGTCGAGGGCGCGCAGGGCTTCGCGCACCGAGGGGCGACCGATGCCGAGCGTCGCCGCGAGTTCGCGCTCAGACGGCAGCCTGTCGCCGGGTGTGAGCTTGCGCTTGCGGATGAGCTGCTGGATCTGCTCGACCACGTCTTCATAGAGCCTCGTTTTTCTCACCGGCCTGAGCAAGAAACCGCCTCCCGGGGACGCAAGCCATCCCGAGCGATGAGCGAAACCACACGGGGAATATCACAGTAAATATCAACCTGAAAACTTCCTGGTCAGATGGTATGACCAGTACCAGCCCGCAGGCCCCCTTGTCAACAGGCGGGAGCCGATTTTTCATTCAATGAGCAGCGCGCACGGGGTTGTTGAAAAAGTCCTGTCTGCGACCCACGCAAACGGCCAACGCCTCTTTCCTCACCCTGAGTAGCCGCCGAAGGTAAAATGCGACTGAGAAAGGAGTGTTTGTATCGAAAGGCGAGGGGGGTCGAACGCCTCGCACCGGGCGAGAGCAAACGCTCATTCATCAATCGCGTTTGACCTTCGATACGCGGCTCCGCCGCTACTCAGGATGAGGCGGAGAGGGGTTTTTCGAAAATCCTTCATCAGTCGCGATTGACCCCTCACCCCACCCTGCTCACATAGAGCGGACTCGACCAGGCCTGGCCGCCGTCGACTTGCAGGACGCGCACCCAGTAGGGGTTGACGGCATCGGGGGAAGCGTCCTCGTCGGTGAACTGGAAGCGCGCGCTCCAGTCCTTGAGGGTCTCCGCAGTTTCAGAGACGAGAACGCGGATGTTCACGCCGCCGGCCTCGATGATGGTGGGAACCTCGGAAATATCGCCGAGTGGAATATCGAAACTCTTGACGTTGCTGAAAAAAGATAGCCGCGCGTCGTCGGGGGCGTCCACGTCGACCAGCACCCCATCGGGATCGCCCGATGTGGCGGTGGCAAAGCGTAGCAGCTTGTTCGAAACGCGGGTGACGGCATCGTCGTACTGATCGAGCGCGTAGGGCGTGTGCGCGAGCATCGCGCCCCTATCCAGCGCGATGCCGCCGCGCCATTCGACCTTCTTGTCGCGCCCGCTTTTCTGGGTCACCCCGCTCCACTGCACACGGATTCGCCGAACGCGGCCGCCGCCCTCGGGCGCGCTCACCGGATGGCGGTGGATGGTTTCCGCGCCGCGCTTGAGTTCGACATCCAGCAAGGGTGCGGTGCCGTGGACTTCCACGCGTACCGTTGGCGAGCCTTCGACTTCGGTCTCCTCGCCCATGAGAGCCTCGCCGCAGGCGGTCTTGAGATAGATGCGCTCGCCGTTCGTGGCATAGGTTCTGCGCGCGCGCATCGCCTCCCAGACGGCCTCGCGCGTGAGTTCACGGGCATACAGGCCCATCAGGCCGCCCTTCACGTCGAAGGTGACGACGTTGTTGGAGCGGCGGTTGGGGTAGACCAGCCCCTGGCGGCCCGTGTGGTCGTCGCTGCCTCCGATGAAGCCGACTGTGAAGCCGCGCGCGAGCGCTTCTTCGGCGAACCACTCGAAGGTGCCGTGGTGGGAGTGGATTTCCGCGAGATGGACGAACTCGGGGTCGAAGAAATCGAGGTTGCACGCCCGCCCGCCCACGTGGGCGACGCTCATCACGTCCGTCCGGCCCCGGAAGGTCTCCCAGAGCGCCGAGATGGGGAACCTGTCGTCTTCGACATCTGTGAGATCGTCCACGCCCGCGTGCGAGCTTCTGTGGATGGTGCCCGCATCGCCCGCGTAGTAGATGTTGTAATCGCCCCCGCCTGAGCGCGTGCCCGACCACTCATAGCCCAGGAGGGTGACGAAGCGGCCCGGCTCGTTGAACGCCTTGCATTCCCGCACCACCTCCGCCCAGTCTTCCTTGCGCACCCTGAAATCGTTGCCCTGCCACGCGGCGACGTCCACGCCCGCCTTGTCGCGCGCGAAGCGGAAGTATTCCTCCACCGTGCCCGTGCCGACCGTCGAGCGCGTCTGCCCGTGGATGTCCCCCCAGAAGAGGGAATAGGGATCGTCAGGCTCTTTGGGCAGAATCGGCGGACTCAAAGACACCAGCCCCGCCGGGTCCTCGAGCCGCAGGCGGTAGGGCCCCTCACCCGAGAGCCGCGCGCCGCCGGCGCGCTTCACGCCGCCGTCATCAGCTAAAAATTCCACCCGTCCGGGGGCCTCATCCTCCTCGCGCCACCCCCTAAGGCTCTTGTTGACCGACACCTCGCCGGTGAATTCCTCCGCCGGGTTCCCCCAGCTGTCCACGCCGCGCACGATGGCGCTGAACGCCTCCCCCCGCACTGGCGTCTGGGGACAGGCGAGATGCCAGGTCTCGGGCGCGCCGCCCACGACGCGGATCTCGGGGTCGTTCTCGAGTTCGTAGAAATGCTTGCGGTTGAAGGTGTCGACGACGATCTTGAAGGTGTGGCGCGTCTCGGGGAACGTCTGCGCGCGGATGCCGGGGCCGCCGCCTGCGGTGTCGCCCAGGACGAGCATGACCTCATCGCCTTCACAGAGATAACCCTTCGCGATACGGATAGCGACGCCGGAGCGCCAGTCGTCGAGATAGCCCTGTTCCTGATAGGAGAGCGCGAGACCCACCTCGGAATTCGAACACGTTACGCTCACGTAGCCCGACGCAGCGGGATCGGTGAACTGGGGGATCTCCATGTCACTCGAGAGGCGCTTGCAGACCAGTATCTGCGCGCCCTCGTCCACCCCGTATTTGCCCGCCGTGAAGATGACCCGCCGGGTGAAGAACGCCCCCGCCACGATGGGGGTTTCGGGCTCCACGCGGGCGCTTCCCACATCGAAGCGGTAGGGGTCCAGTCGCTTGTCCATCAGGGAGTGTCCTTAGGGTTCGCGTGATTCAACAGAAGAAACGCCGCTTACTTCGCGACCGAGTCTTCCGCGTAGGCGCGGGCCTCGTCCACGAAGCGCGAGAATAGCTGCGCCGCCCCGTCCGAATCCGCGTAGCCGTAGGCCGACATGGATTCGGGGTGCCACTGCACGCCCACGACGAACTGGTGCGAGGGAGACTCGATGGCCTCGATGACGCCGTCTTCGGTCTCGGCCGAAACGCGCACGCCCGGCCCGACCTCGCGCGCGCTCTGGTGGTGATGGCTGTTCACCACCGACGAAGCACCCAGCACTTCACCCAGGATGGAATCGCCGATCTCTATCTCGTGGAACGTGTAGGTGTTCTCGTCCGTGTTCTCGGGGCGGTGCGTGAGCGCGCCCGGCACCTGGGAGGGGATGTCCTGGTAGAGCGTGCCGCCCGCCGCGATGTTGATGACCTGCATCCCGCCGCAGATGCCGAGCACGGGCATGTCGCGCGACATGGCGCCCCGGCAGGCCGCCATCTCCGCCGTCTCGCGCTTGGGGTTCGTGGGGCTGCACTCGGGCAGACGCTCCTCGCCGTAGAGCATGGGGTCGATGTCGTGCCCGCCGCCCGAGATGATGAGCCCGTCGATGCCCAGGAGCAACGAGACGCTCGCCTGCTCGTCTTCCACCGCGGGGAGCAGCAGCGGCGCGCCGCCCGCCTTGATGACGGACTCCACATAGGCGTCCATGAGCACGTGCCGGGGACGCACCTTGGGTTCTTCGGGAAAATTCCGCTTGCCCACGTCGCAGGTGATTCCGATTCTCGGCCGTTTCATTCGCTTCTGCCTCCCTTGCCAGTATTAAAAAAGACGTATGAATACCATCAAAAGCGTACCCAACCGCTTATCTCGGACGGAGAACCAATATCACCACATTTCGGGCGAAACGAAAACCGCGCGCGCCCGAAAGACCAAAAACGCGCCGAGCAGCGCAGGGGTGGATTCCCGCGCCCGCGCCCTTTATATTCCGGTTCGGGAGGTTTCATGAGGCTTTGCTTCACCGACACCTCTCCCTCCCGGCGCCGGCCACGCGCTTCGTGGCGATGAAGGAGGTTTGCCGGACAGTGTTTCGCCTTTACTTCACGCGCCTGATACTGCCCATCCTCTTCGTGGCGGGGATGGTGGCGATTCCCTTCGTCTGGCTGCCCGACGTCGCCCCGCCGGAGAAGCCTCCCGCGGCCGGGGAAAAGGCAGCCGGCGCGGCGGCGGAGAAAACCAGGCGCGCCACGCCGTTCCAAAAGACGATGACGATAGGCTTCGCGCTCATCCTGGTGTCGGTGACGGCGGGGGGCTTCATGCTCTACCGCATCACGCGCTCCCAGACGGCGAGTTGGCGGCGCCGTTTCGCGCCCCCGAAGCGCCGGGAGCGTTGAGGGTACAAGCATTTAGTAGGGACAGGTCGCGACCTGTCCTTAAGAGGCGGTTCGGTCTTGCCGTCATTCCGGCGAAAGCCGGAATCCATTTGCGGATGCGGATGAATGAGCGGCGGCGTTTCCTTCCCCGCCCGATGCGCAGGAACCCTGACGAAAGACAAAATGCGTAAAAATGGATTCCGGCTTTCGCCGGAATGACGGGCATTGTGATCTCTCAAAGGAATGTTCCCGTAGGGGCGGACCCATGTGTCCGCCCAAAAAAACGGGAGAACACACAGGTTCTCCCCTACGAAACCATCACCATCTCTACTCATTACGCCGCATCCCGAGCGACGCGCCGCTCAGGACGGAAGACCCGACGCCGTAGGCCAGGCACATGAGGGCGAGGCTCTCCACGCTCACATCGAAGTCGATCATCCAGCCGAAGACGACGGGCGAGAGCGCCGTCGATACCACCATGAACGAGGTGGCGAGGGAGCGGATGGCGCCGAGGTTCTCCACCCCGTAGATCTCCGCCCAGATGGCCCCGCCGATGGTGATGCGCACGCCGACCGTTATCCCCGTCAGGCCCATGTAGAGGATGGCCGCGAACCAGTGGTCGGAAACCGCAAGCGCCACGAGGCCCAGGCACAAGGGCGCGAGATGCCAGGGGAGAATCCGGACCGCGCCGACGCGGTCGACGACGGGGCCGGTGAGCAGCGTCAGCGAAACGGAGAAAAGCGTGTAGAGCGTGTACGCGCCCGTGAAGAACGCGAGGGTCCACCCCTTGGCCTCCACCAGATGCCCCATGTGGAAGAAAAAGCCCGTGGCGATGAACGAGGGGGCGAGTGAAACGGGCATGATGAGATAAAAGCGCAGGTCCTTGAGCACTTCCCTCCTTCCCCACACCCCCTGGGGTCCGGATACAGAAGCTGCTTCCTCCGTCCGCGTCTTACGAGCCAGATGCTCGTCTTCATGCCCCCTGAGCAGCCAGGCGACGGCGGGAATCAGCACGATGGCGCAGACCGCCGCCATCACCAGCCAGATCTGCCGCCAGTAGAGCCACGCGCTCAAGCCCACCGCTATGAGCGCCATCACCGCCTGGCCCGAGGGTCCGCCCATCGAGATGATGCTGACGGCGCGCCCGCGCTCGGCGGTGAAATGCCGCCCGATGCTCGTCACCGAGGTGTGGACCATCAATCCCTGGCCCGTGAGCCTGAGCGCGAACAGGGCGAAGAGCAGCGCCGGGAATACGGGCGCCGCCGCCATCAGGACGCAGGAGGCGATGAGCCCGCAGCAGACGCAGAGGGCGAAAAGTTTCAGCCTCGTCCTGTCGATCATCTTGCCGATCCATATCAGGCACATCGCGCTCGAGACGGTGGCGACGGCGTAGGCGAGGCCGAACTCCCCGTGGGAGAGTGCGAAGGCGGCCCGGATGTCGGTGTTGAACACGGCGATGAAATAGGACTGCCCGAAGCACGAGAAAAACGTGAGCAGGAGGCCGAAGGCCAGAAACCGGCGGTTTTTCCACGCGAAGGAGAGATATTCCAATGGCGGCCTTCATGAACGGGAGGGGGGATGTCGATTCGGGAGAAGTATAGCATGGGTGACGCAGAGGAGCAGGACGTAGGGGCGACCCCCCGTGGTCGCCCTTTGTCGGACAGGCACAGGGGCCTGTCCCTACAGGCCAAATACCCGCCTTGACACCAATCAGGCCGCCCCATAACCTGCTCGCCTACCCCAACAGCGGAGGCATCGAGACGCCATGCGATTCCAGATCGGCCTTCTCCTATTCCCGAACCTCACCCAACTCGACATGACCGGCCCCTACGAGGTCTTCACCAAGTTCCCCGATTCGGACGTCCATCTCGTCTGGAAGACGCTGGACCCGGTCAAAGCGGGCGGCGGCATGGCGCTTCTGCCCAGCACCACGTTCGCCGACTGCCCGCAGCTCGACCTCATCTGCGTGCCCGGCGGCGCAGGCATGAACGCGCTCTTGAACGATGCGGAGACGCTCGACTTCGTGCGCAGCCAGGCGGCGGGGGCGCGCTACGTGACCTCCGTGTGCACGGGATCCTTGGTGCTCGGCGCGGCGGGCCTTCTGCAAGGCAAGCGCGCGACTTCGCACTGGATGTCGCACGCGATGCTCGCCGCCTTCGGCTGCGAACCGGTGGCAGAGCGCGTGGTGGTGGACGGCAACGTGATCACCGGCGGCGGGGTGACGGCCGGCATCGATTTCGCCCTGACGGTGGCGGGAGAGGTGCTGGGCGCCGAGGCCGCGCGCAAGATACAACTCGGCATGGAGTACGACCCCAAGCCGCCCTTCGATGCGGGCAGCCCCGAACGGGCCGACCCGGCGATGGTGGCCGCCGTGCAAGAAGCCGCCGCCGCGCGGCAGAGTGAGCGGGAAGCGGCCGTCAAAGAGGCGGCGGAGCGGCTCGGGAGCGGTTGAGGGGGGCCGCTATTCCCTGGCGCTCCCTCCCCCTTTAATCGGAACTATTTCTCTTCTCTCAATAGGCGAGAAGCCGTCATTCCGGCGAATGGCGAGCCAAGCGGTAATGCCATTCACTCCCCCCTTGAGGGGGAGTCGATGAGGTGAGGGTGTAAACCCGAAACCGAATCGGTGGGGGGATATGCCACAGAGCAAACCTCCCCCCACCGCATCAGCCTTCGCACAAACCGCTCGGCTTCTTCGTCTGGCTTTCCTCTCGGGAAGCCAGACCCTCAAGGGGGGAGTTGATTTGATATTCTCGTCGGTAGTGTCGAACCCTCATTCATCGGGGTTTTTTCAACGGCGCCAGATCCGGCCAACCCTG
The DNA here is from genome assembly GCA_965203325.1 of bacterium. Lineage (GTDB taxonomy): Bacteria > UBA8248 > UBA8248 > UBA8248 > UBA8248 > Bin107. The sequence goes on along the minus strand of OZ241875.1, from coordinate 2,979,775 downwards.
GAAACCTCCCCGCAAGCTCCCCCTTTTTCCCTTGCGCGGCCCCCCTCCTGCGTTCATAATCGGGACAACCGACACAAACGAGGAGGCGCATCATGGACCCGGAAGGCGCATCCGATACGACCGCACCCGATGGCGACGGCGTCGGGCGCGGGGGCGATGCCGCCCCCGCCTTCACCCGGGCGGGAGACGCCCGGAAAACCCCGCGGGCGCGGCTCACCAAAAGGGTGTACGAGGCGGAACTCGTGCGGCTCCAGGAAGAACTCGTAAAGCTCCAGGAGTGGATAAAGGATCAGGGCCTCAAGGTCGTCGTCATCTTCGAGGGGCGCGACGCCGCCGGCAAGGGCGGGGTCATCAAGCGCATCACCTTGAGGCTCAACCCGAGGGTCTGCCGCGTCGTGGCGCTGGCCGCCCCCACCGAGCGCGAGCAGACGCAGTGGTACTTCCAGCGCTACGTGCCGCACCTGCCCGCCGCGGGCGAGATGGCGCTCTTCGATCGCTCCTGGTACAACCGCGCGGGCGTCGAGCGGGTGATGGGCTTCTGCACGGACCAGGAATACCGCGAGTTCCTGCACTCCTGCCCCACGTTCGAGCGGATGCTCGTGCGCTCGGGGATCATCCTCATCAAGTACTGGTTCTCGGTGAGTGACGCCGAACAGGAACGCCGCTTTCATGCGCGCATCGAGGACAGGACGAGGCGCTGGAAGCTCTCGCCGATGGATCTCGAATCCCGCACCCGCTGGGTCGAGTACTCCAAGGCGAAGGACGAGATGTTCGCCCACACCGACATCAAGCAGGCCCCCTGGTACGTGGTGGACGCGGATTCCAAGCGCCGCGCGCGGCTCAACTGCATCAGCCACCTGCTCTCCCTCATCCCCTATGAGGACTTGACGCCCTCGCCCATCGAACTCCCCCCGCGCCGCGATTCCAAGGCCTACGTGCGGCCCCCCATGAGCGAGCAGACCTTCGTGCCGGAGCGGTATTAGGGAAGCAAGGCTTATTCGCCAAAGTTGAATAAGAAAACCCGCTATTAAGACTTAATCCTGAAAACTTAATAACGAAGCCCGTTTTTCAGTCATATGGCGCGAAGGCTGAATCGGTGGGGGGACGGTTCTGAAGAGAACGGATTGTCCACGAAAAAAACTCCCCCCACCAGTTCGCTTGCGGGCTTGCGCCCTTAGCTCACTGACTCCCCCTCAAGGGGGGAGTTTATCTTGCTCACTCATCAGTCGTCATTGCAGGCTTTTCAACAGCCCCCAACTGGTCAGCCGCGCGGTTCATCCCCCGCAATGCCCGTGAGCACAACCGGGGCGCGGTCGGGAAATTCGGCGACCAGCGAGAGACGTCCGCCCATTGCCTCGACGCTCTTTCTCAATGTCGAGAGCAAAAGGTCGCTTCGCTTCTCGAGCCGCGATACGCCGTCCTGCGTAATCCCCAACTGCTCCGCCACCCGCGCCTGCGTCAACTCCCGCGCCTTTCTCAGATCGCGCAGCGTCATCTCTTCTGCGATCAACGCCGCCGCCCGCGCCTCGACTTTTTTGCGTTGAGTGGGGCTTAGCTTTTTGATCTTGTCTTCTACGTTTACGGGCATGATGGTCACTCACGAAAAGACAGGGCGAGCACATAATATGCAGTGGGATACATATGTCGTCAAGTGCATGTTTGGAAGAGGTATGTCGAGAAAGCTCGCATCAAGGAACCTTTAACTAGCGAGGCAAATTCATGCGTGGTAGTCTCGATCAGGAAAAGTGACTCACGAGACACTCAAGGGAGGTGGTGCATGGTGGGAACTCGTGCATTGAGTTGTTCTCGTAAGAGGGACGGTAAGTGAGCGAAGAAAGCATGACTCATGTGTATGCCGGGAGCGTCGTCGACCTCTTCTGCGGTGCGGGAGGACTCTCACACGGATTTTTGCTGGAAGGGTTCGAGATCGCCGCGGGCATTGATACGGACGAAGATTGCCGTTACGCTTTCGAACACAACAACGAAGCGCCTTTCATACGCAAGGACGTCGCCTCGCTCGACGACGAGACGCTTAATGAGCTTTTCACACCCGGCCTACCCTCGGTGCTCGTGGGTTGTGCGCCGTGCCAGCCGTTTTCCATCTACAATCAGAAGAACGCGGATCCGCAATGGGAATTATTGGGAGAATTCGCCAGGATCATCGTCGAAACGAAACCATTGGTGGTTTCGATGGAGAACGTGCCGCGCTTGCTGCAGTTCAGGGGAGGCGAAGTGTTCGAGAACTTCGTCGAAACCCTCGAACGAGCGGGTTATCATGTCTATTGGCGAATCGTGTTCGCACCCGATTACGGCGTACCCCAACAGCGATTTCGCCTTGTGCTTCTGGCATCCTTGTTGGGCAAGATAGAACTGGAATCGCCCACGCACGATCCATCGCTACACGAAACCGTCTCCCAAGCCATCAAAAATCTCCCGAAACTCGATGCGGGCGGCGTCGACCCTCGGGACTCGCTCCACCGCAGCAGCAGGCTCTCGCCACTCAACCTGAAACGCATTAAGGCCGCCAAGGCGGGGGGCAGTTGGCGCGATTGGGACGACGAACTGGTCGCGGATTGTCACAAGGCGGCTACTGGTCGAGGTTACGCATCCGTCTACGGGCGAATGGAGTGGGACGCCCCTTCCCCGACCATCACGACCCAGTTCTTCGGGTTCGGCAACGGGAGATTCGGGCACCCGGAACAGGACCGGGCGATATCCTTACGAGAAGGCGCTATTCTCCAGTCGTTTCCATCCGATTACACCTTCGTAAAACCCGAAGACCCCGTGCAGTTCAAGAAACTAGGCCGGATGATAGGAAACGCCGTGCCTGTTCTACTGGCGAGAGCCATAGCGCGGTCGATCCGTTCTCACTTCGCGGAGTACATCCAGTGAATACCGAAACGCCTACGTTCCAATTGACCATCAGTCTGAACGTCCTGGAACACTTGGGAATCAATTTATACAGCAACGTGCCGGCTGTTCTCTCGGAGAGCGTGGCGAACGCCTGGGACGCGGACGCTTCCGAAGTGCGCATCACTTGGAGCAGGCAAGCTGGCCAAATCGTAATTCAAGATGACGGCACCGGTATGACTCCGGCGGAAATCAATGAGCGATTCCTTTTCGTAGGCTACCGGCGACGCGACGGGCAACCTGGACTGACAAAAGAAAAGAAACGCAGCCCGATGGGTCGCAAAGGAATCGGAAAATTGTCTTTGCTCTCGATAGCCAAAACTGTACAGATTGAAACAATAAAAGATAATCAAAAAAGCGCTTGCCGAATGCGACTGGAGGAAATACGCAAGCAAATTCGGGAGCAAGGGGGAAACGGTACGTATGAACTCGATACTCTGCCAAACCATGAGATTGATTTTTCAACTGGCACGAGAATCACCCTCTCCAATCTTCAACGCCGACAAACACTCAGAACTACCGCAGCTCTCAAAAAGAGAGTCGCCCGGCGCTTCTCTATCATTGGCGAGAGGTACGAATTCAAGGTTTTCATAAACGATGAGGAAGTGCGTCCGTCCGATAGGGATTACTACGACAAGATACAATACCTGTGGACCTATGGAGACCAGACAGACATCAAGGGTTTGTGCTCAAACGTCGAGAACCATGAAGACCGCACGAATTCCATTGACGATGAAAATATTACAATCTCCGGATGGCTGGCGACGGTCAGTGAGGTTCGCCACCTGAAAGACGAAGACGGAGACAACCTGAACCGAATCGCCATATTCGTTCGCGGAAAGCTGGCCCAGGAAGATCTGTTGAGTGATTTCTCGGAGCGAGGTGTCTACGCCAACTACCTCATCGGTGAACTTCGTATAGACGAGCTAGACAAATACGACGGCCCAGGAACGGATGAAGATGATGATGCCGCCACGAGCAGTCGTCAGCGGATTGTTGAAGATGATGAAAGATATCGAAAACTTCGTGAAATTATCAGCACAGAATTAAAACATATCCAGAACAAGTGGGCCGAACTCCGGGCAGAGCAAGGGGAAAAGAAGGCTTTGGAAATACCGGAAGTAAAGTCTTGGGTAGAGCAACTCAAACCGGCGGCAAGCAAAAAAGCGAGGAAATGGCTCGGCAGGCTCAACCGGATAAGGATTGACGAAGTCGATGAACAGAAACAATTGATCAAACACGCCGTGCTTGCTTTCGAGTTTCATCGTGTCAATGAGAACCTCGATAACTTGGAAGACATCGACGACGATAATCTACAAGCGGCGCTCGAAGTATTCGGCGAACTGGACAGTCTCGAGTTTACGCTCTACGGTCAAATCGTCCAACAAAGAATACAAGTCATTCGCACGCTACAAGACAAAATCGACGAAAACTCCCTTGAAAAAGCCATACAGAGATATTTGTTCGATCATCTCTGGTTACTGGATCCCTCTTGGGAGCGCACCGAGAGTAGTGAATTCATGGAAACCAGGGTACAGGCTCTTTTTGACGACGTAGATGCAGGTTTGTCTGAAGAAGAAAAGAATGGACGACTCGACATCAAATATCGAAAGACGGCAGGACAGCACGTCATCATTGAGCTCAAGAGACCGGAAAGAGTCATTCGAATACTAGATGTGATCAGGGAACAGATAGAAAAATACTATTCGGGAATGCGCAAGATTCTGGATAGACAACAGCTCTCGAATGAACCGATTGAAATCGTGTTGCTTTTGGGTAAGGAACCTCAGGAATGGCAAGATACGGTTCGCAAAGAAAAAGCAGTCGAATCATTAAAACTATATAACGGCAGGATTGTTTTCTATGACCAACTTCTCAATGATGCCTATGAGGCATACAAGGACTATTTGGAAAAAAGAACTGTTGTAGATTCTCTCGCCAAAGTCATTCAGGCCATAGATGACTATGCCCCGTCGACCCCGGAAGAAGCCGCCGATTGAAACCAAACCGTCGCCGGAGCGCAGCGCGCTCATGGCGCGAGTCGGCCAGAAGAATACCAAACCGGAGTTGATCGTTCGAAAGTTGTTGCACGGCCTCGGCTACCGCTATCGTCTGCACAGAAAGAACCTGCCCGGAACACCCGATATTTGTTTCTCCTCGCGCAAGAAGGTGATTTTCGTTCACGGCTGTTTCTGGCACAGGCACGAAGGATGCCGACGAACGACCACGCCGAAAACACGAACCGACTTCTGGGAAGAGAAATTCCGGCAGAACGTCGCCCGTGATCGTCGGAAAATAGACGACCTCCAAAAGCTCGGTTGGAATGCGCTGGTCGTGTGGGAGTGTGAAACGGAAGACGAGTCCGAACTCGAATCTCGACTCATTGATTTCCTGTCGCCCGAAGCGAACGAATAACCTCCGCTACCTGTCCCCCCTACCCCACCTTCCCCCTCAACTTCTTCTTCTCGGCGCGTTCGCGCTTGTCCTTGAGGCGTTTTTCCTTGGAAAGACGGGTGGGGCGCGTGGGGCGGCGCGGCTTGGGCGGGTCGGCGGCGGCGGCCAGGGCGGCGCGGAGCTTTTCGAGGCAGTCGGCGACGTTCCGGCCCTGATCGCGGAAGCGGCTGCTCGCGATGACGACCTCTCCCTCCCGCGTCACGCGGCGCGGGTGGAGCGTCCTGAGCCTCGCCTTCACGTCCTCGGGCGCGCTCTTTGACGCCGCCATGTTCCAGCGCAGCACCGCCTTGGTCGAGACCTTGTTGACGTTCTGCCCGCCGGGGCCGCCCGCGCGCGCGAACTGGAAGTGGATTTCGCGCAGCGGGATTTTGAGCCTCTCGTTCACGATGAGCATTTCATACTCCCGGGGGCTTCGGTTTTACCGTCTGAAGGGAAACACCATTCAGTCACCCCCCCCTACCCCCCCTTAACAGGGGGGTAAGAAAAGGCGATGCGGCCCCGCCGAGAATTTCGAATCAACTCCCCCCTTGAGGGGGCTGTTGAAAAACCCAGAGAGAGGAAATTTGTTTGTGTAGGTCGGACATATATGTCCGACATATATGCGTCCCTGGTTTTTCGCCGCCCGTCATGGGCCGCATGTATGCGGCCCCTACAAAACCGACCCTCCCCGGTCGCGTCAAATCCTCGCTAATCGGGCTTTTTGAACATTCCCCCTCCCCACCCGGATTCTCCCGCGCGCGCATTTGCCCGCATTTGCGCGTCGCGGCGATTCCGCGCAGCGCCCAGAATACACCACGGCCCGCGTCCCGAGAAAGGGACGGGTTTTACAGGCCGGGAGCGAGACGGCGCATCCGGCGAAAGGGGGGGTATCCGAAACCATGCGAGTCCGGCGAAGAAGATTCCAGGCGACCTCCGGGCCGGCCCTGCGCGTCGTCACCGAACGGGAGCACGCCATGAGACGAGCCGGTTCACCGGCGATTCCCGGCGCCATCCATGGGCACACGGGCACATCTCTCGGGCCGCCTCGGGAATTCCTGAAAAATTCAATAAATTTACGGGGTTTTTCGATAAATAGATGACAATTCCTGATCGCTTAACCGGTTGTAATAAAAAGAGTTATCATTCAAATCTGAGCGCAGGACACTCAAATAAAGCGGCAAAAAAAGTTTTCCGCCGGCCCCCGCATTTCCCCGCAATTGCCCGCACTTGCCCCCGGCGCAGGGCCCCTAGAGCGCGCCCGCGAAGGCCTCTCCCGCCAGCAGGCCGCCGAGCTTCAAGCGCGTCGTGTCGTTCAGCCCGTCGATGTGGTAGCACATCATCGCGTCGCGCAGGTGGCGCTCGGCCGGGTGGGTGTCCATGTAGCCGTTGCCGCCGAAGATGTTCATCCCCTTGATGCAGACCTGGGGCGCCATCTCGGAGGCGAACAGGGCGGCGCGCATACCCTGCTTGTGGTCGTATTCATCGTCGCCCGCCGTATCCGCGTGCCAGGCGGCATGCCAGACGGCGTCGCGCGCGACGGTGATGCTCACGTACATGTCGGCGAGAATCTCGCGTATCCGCGCGTGCTCGATGATGGGCTTACCGCCCTGGACGCGCTCCCGCGCATAGGCGCGGGCGTCCTCGAAGGCGGCGCGCGCGATGCCGACCCCGAAGGTGGCCGTGGTGGGCGAGTGGCGCGAGAAGACGCGGGCCATGTAGGGCAGGCCGCCGTCCACCTCGCTGAGCCGCCATTTTTCAGGCACTTCGGCGTTCTCGAAGATGAGCTCCCCGTTCATCAGAAGGCGCGCGCCGAGCTTGCCGTGGATGATTCCGTGCCTAAAGCCGGGTATCTCGTCCGTCATGATGAACATGGTGGTCCCCTCGTTCACGGGGACGTTCGGGTTGGTTCTCGCCACAATGAAATTGATGTTGCTCATCGACGCGCAGGCGATGAAGTGCTTCTTGCCGTTCAGAATCCAGGTATCGCCCTGCCTGACGGCGGAGAGCCGCGCGCCGCCGTCGACGTTCGTGGCGGGCATGATGTTGTCCGTGCCCGCCTGGGGCTCCGTCATGCCGATGGCCATGGTGGAGGTGTCCACGTCCATGTAGCGGGGCAGGAACTCCGCGCGCTGCTCCTCGGTGGTGAAGTGGCAGAGCATCTTGGCGAGCTTCCAGTTCTGGTGGATGACGGAGGCGAAGCCCGCCTCGCCCTGGAACAGCTCCTCCAGCAGGACCACGTGCGCGAATATCCCGAAACCCTCCCCGCCCATCTCTTTGGGCGTCGTGAGCGTCCGGATGCCCGCCGCGGAAGCTTTCCTGAGCGCGTCCATGGGAAACGGACTCGTCGGGTCGATCCCGTTTTGACGGTCCCACTCGGCCGCGTAGGGCCGCAATTCGTTTTTCGAGAATTCGGCGATCTTGCCCTGCCAGGCTTTCAGTTCGTCGTCCAGAATGTAATCCACCATGTCGGCTCCTCCGCATGAAGGTTCACGAACCTGAATTCCGCTCCGTTTCCGTCACGAAACCTCGTTTTTTCGATCCCGGTACAACCGAATCAATGCCTCGTCCCGCAGGCGCGCCGCCTCGCGGGCCGATTCCGCCGTCCACTTGTAAAACCCCTCGCCGCTCTTGATGCCGAGCAGGTTCTTCTCCACCATCTCGTCCATCAGAGGACCGGGTTCCGGGCGGTGATCGAGCGTGGGCTGGATATTGCGGTGCACGTCGCGCAGCACGTCCATTCCCGAGAAATCGTTGAGCTTGCACAGCCCCAGCGCGGGAAAAAGAGGTGCGATAGAGCGCCATACGGCGTCGACGTCCTCGGGGCGCGCGTAGCCTCGTTCCACGATATGATAAGCCTCGCGCCTGAGCGCCGTCGTGAGCCTCACCCCGATGTGTCCGGGCACCTCCCGGCAGACGATGGGCTCCTTGCCCGATTTTTCGAGCAACTCACAGGTGATCCGCGTCGTATCCGGGCTCGTCCGGCGGCCGGCCGCCACCTCCACGACGGGTATGAGATGAGGCGGGGTGTAGTTGTGGGTGACGATGCAGCGTTCGGGATGACTCGTTCGCGCGGAAATATCCGTCATCCCCAGACCCGAGGTCTCGCTCGCCAGTATCACGTCGGGTGGGGCTATCGCGTCCATCTTCTCGAAAACATCTTGTTTGAGCGATAAAATTTCACTCACCGCCTCGACGACGAAATCGCCGCCACCCACGGCTTCCCGGAAATCCTGCGTCAGGGCGATGCGCTCTGCAACACCGCGCGCGCCTTCTCCTTCCAGCGCGTCCGCATCGACAAGTATATCAAGGCTTTTTTCGATCTCGGCACGCGCGCGCGCAGCGCTCTCGGGGCTTCGGTTGAACATCGAGACGCGAAAATCCGCGAGGGCGAACTGCAGCGCCACGCCCCGGCCCACATATCCACCCCCGATGACAGCGACGTTTCGGATATCGCCCGTCTCGCGCATAATGGCTCCCGGTATGGAATGGACTCAAGGTATGGGCGAAAATGTATCACAGGCGGGTTTTCGAGGCCATGAGGTCTTGCGGAAGCCTCCCGCCTGAATCGTGAAGCCCAGGGGAGAATGGATGGGAATACGAACGATAATTTGTTTGCTGTTCGGCATGGCCCTGGCCGCCTGCGGCGGTGAGGGAGATTTCTCCTCGTCGGGGAATATGAACGCCCCCCGGCACGGGCATACAGCCACAAAACTCGAAACCGGCGAAATACTCATCGCCGCGGGTCTCACGAAAACCTCTCCCTTGGATGATTTCGAGATATACGACCCAACCCAGGGGACCTTCAAACCCCACAAGATTCAAGGCCTGCGGGCGCGAGGGTGGCACAAGGCGATTCTCTTAAAAGACGCCGTGCTGATTACCGGTGGCTGGACGAACGGAGGAGAGGCGCTCAGAGACTCTTTTCTCATACAACCCGGCGCGGGAGTCCGCGCACGGGCCATGATGAAGTATGGCCGCTATGATCACACGATGACGAAGCTGCCCGCCGGAGACGTACTCATCGCCGGCGGCAACGACGGGAAGCGCGCCATACGCCATCTGGAGATTTACGCGCCCGGCAAAAAGCGCTTCCTCCCGGCGCGGAGACCCATGCTCATGGCGCGCCAGCAGCACAGCGCCACCGCGCTATCCGGAGGGAACGTCCTTATCTTGGGCGGCGCGGAAGGAAAGGGGGCGCGCTACGCGGAGCTTTACCTGCCCTCGCAAGGAAGAACACGGCTGGTCCGAAGCCTCACGACGCAAAGGAGCCGCCACAGCGCTACACGGCTTCTGGACGGGAGGGTGCTCATCGCAGGCGGCCTGGGCAAGGAAAAAACGCTCGCCGGCGCTGAAATCTATGACCCGGCGACGGAAAAATTCATCCCCCTGAAAGGCAAACTGCGCGTCAAGCGCCAGCAGCACACCGCCACGCTGATGCCTGACGGCAGGGTCGTCCTGATCGGCGGCTGGGGCGGTGAGGGGCGGACCCTGGCAGCCGCGGAAGTGTATGAGCCCGGGAATGGATGCTTCTGGTCCGTGGGCGTCGAAATGAAATTCCCCAGACGCCTCCATACGGCCACTTCGCTGGGAGGAGGGCGGGTTCTCATCACAGGAGGCGCAACCGACAACGAAGTGCTGAAATCGGCGGAAATTCTCACCATCCCGAACGACGGAAAAAGCGGATGCTGAATTTCGAGATGGCTCGGTAATCATGGGCACTCATACAACTTGAGCAAGCGAGGATAAATATGTCTCTGAAACACGTTCGCCGACGCGACAACCAGCAATGGATTCTGGATTACATCGCCAAGACGGCGGGCATGGTCCAGAACTTCGAAGACGACAAGTTCGAGCTTCCCAAGGGCGTGAAGAACTACAAGATGATCAGCAAGCTCCAGGGCGAGGATGCGCAACACAAAGAACAGATCGCCCGGGCGGCGGAAGAGGCCGGCATGCGGGAAACGGCGCTCGAACTCTACCTCCAGGCGTCGGAATCATACCGCAAGGGACAACACGTGATCTTCGAGGACGACCACCCGCAGAAGATCAAGCTTCACGCCGGGTTGATCCGCTGCTACGACCGCGCGATGGCCCTGGCCGATTACCCGGGGGAGCGGGTCGAAGTCCCCTTCGAGGGCCGGGAAATTCAAATCATCCTCCATCTCCTGCCGGGCAGGAGAAAAGCCCCTTGCGTCATCTACATCCCCGGCATGGACCAGACGAAAGAATTCTATCCCTACATCCTGCAGAACGACATGATCCGGCGCGGCATGCACGCCTGCGCCATCGACGGCCCCGGACAAGGCATCTCGAACATGCGCAAGATTCGCGTGACCGAAAACAATTATGAGCGCGCTGTTTCGGCGGTGGTCGATTATCTGGTGACCCGCGAGGAAATCGACCCGGATAAAATCGGCGTATTCGGCATCAGCATGGGTTCTTACTGGGCGCCGCTCGCCGCAGCGATCGACGAGAGGATCAAGGCCTGCGCGGGCGGCAGCGCCACTTTTTCGGACAAGCACGTGATCTTCGGCGAAGCGTCTCCGCGCTTCAAGCAAATTTTCATGTACATGGCCGGGTACACCGACGAAGACGCCTTCGACGAGATGGCCGCAAAGATGACGCTCAACGGTTGCGGGGCGAAAATCTCCTGCCCGACGCTGTTGGCCACGGGAGAATTCGACCCGCTGAGCCACCTGGAAGACGCTTTCCGCTTTTTCGAGGAGATCACGGCGCCCAAGGAGTTATGGGTGCTGGAAAACGAGTTCCACAGAGTGTGGGGAATGCAGGGACTCGGCAACCTGGACCTGAACCCCTGGGCCGTGGATTGGCTGAAAAAAGCGCTCCATGGAGAAATTCCCGAAGACCACGACAAGACCGTCTACATCAGACAAAAATCGGGCCGCGGCGCCTTGAGCGGCCCCGTTCCTGAGGATCATCCCAGGCGGTGGTGAACGGAATCAAGGCACATGCAAAAACACCACGCCGCATACGTTCTCTCTGTACACCCACTGGTTGAACGCATGGCTGGATGTTCGGAATGCTTCGAACTCTTTGCGCATTCATTGTGAATCGACGATGGTGTAGTATTCACGACAAAAAGCGCCGGGTGCGTCCTTGAAAGCGGGCCTTCCCGTTCGAAGCTTCGGAGAAATCCGGCGCGCATTCAAACTGCTGGAGACGACTTGTCCGTTCAGTTTCATTGGGCATTGTGCTCGTTCAACGCGGGCGACGGCCATCAAATCAACCCCGCCGTTCCCGAGCGTCCCGCAAAGCTGGATTATCTGGCCCGGGTCACGCAAGCAGCCGAAGACGCCGGGTGCGTCAACATTCTGGTGCCGACGGGCACACACTGCCTGGATGCCTGGCAGACGGCCTCCGCCCTGGCGACCCAAACGAAGAAAATCAAGTTTCTGGTCGCCTTCCGCCCCGGTCTCGTGGGGCCGGTCTACGCCGCCCAGCAGGCGAACACGCTCGATTACTTCACGAAAGGCCGCTTGTCCTTGAACGTCGTCTCGGGCGCGAACTCAGCGGATCTGAGGCGTTACGGCTACCACGCGCCTCATGATGAAAGATACGAGGTGACCGAGGAATTTCTCGAGGTCGTGCACCGCCTCTGGCGGGAAGATGGACCCGTGAATTACAAAGGCCGCTTTTTCCACTTAGAAGACGCCCACGTCTGGCCGAAACGCCACTCGGACCCCCATCCCACCATCTTTCTGGCGGGGAGTTCCCCCGGCGGGAAGCGTGTCGCCGCGCGTTTCGGCGACGTTCACGTCTACTTCGCCTATGAACCGGAAACCGTGGCGAAGGAAATCGAAGAGGTCAAAAAGCTGGAAAATGAGTTCGAGCGCAACGCCCCTCTCGAATTCGGAGTGCGCCACTGCGTCTGCGTGCGGGAGACAAGACAAGAAGCGAGGCGCACCGTGGAGGGCTGGCTGAACGACAGCGACATCGGCAATACCGCCACCTGGGCAGATTCGGTTCGCCTGAGCGAATCCACGAGCCAGTCGCGAATCAACGAGATGGCCTCAAGAGAATCCCTCTGGCTCACCGACACCATCTGGATGGGCGTGAACAAGGTGCGCGCCGGCGGGGCCACGACGTTCGTGGGCACGCCGGAGATGGTGGCGAATCAGTTCCGTGAATACATCGACGCCGGCGTGACGCATTTCATCATGCACGGCTGGCCGTATCTGGAGGAAACGCAGATTTTCGGGCGCGAGGTCTTGCCGCTGCTCGAGGACGTGGCGCCGGTGATTCTGCCCGACCCCTGAAAGGCAGAAAAAAACAAACATTGGTATATCTTTCGAGAAGGCGCAAAGCTGAGAGTGAATTGAAGTTCTCTTTTTTTCCGATCCCGCAACAGGTGATGATAATCCATACAAGGAGGTTGTAATGCCCGGCTATCCCGTGAACAGTAATTTGGAGCCCACCACCGAGAACTGGCGGATATCGCAGCATTGTTTCTCAGACGAAATCCGCTCGCAGATGACGCTTCCCGAGAAATTCCAGCTCTGCGACATCACCCTGCGGGAAGGCAGACAGCTGCCCGGCGTGTCCCTGCGGCGCGATGAAGTGATCCGCATCGCCGATGCGCTCGTCGACGCCGGCGTGAGCATGGTGCAGATGCACCACGACGACCCGCTGGAGATGGAAGAAATCAAAAAACGCCACCCCGACCTCATCGTGGAGGCGCTCGTGCATCCCACCGCCGTGCTCAATCCCGAACTCGCGAAGGTGGAAGTGGATCTCAACGTGGAGCACGGTGCGGACTACACGACCCTTTGCTTTTCCTTCTCGCCCAACCAGATGTGCCTGTTCGAGTCGATGGCGGGCGACCCGGACATCACCATCGAACAAGCCATCGAGCGCGCCTGCGGTTCGGTGGCTTACGCGCGCGAGAAATCGGGCCCCGACAAAAAAGTGGGCTGCCTGATCCAGGACTGCACGCGCATCCCCATCGAGCGGCTGGCCGAGGTGTGCGGAAAACTCGTGGACGCAGGCGCCGACATGATCAAGCTCGACGACATCAACGGCATGGCGATCACGCCGGTCTACACCTACGTCGTCCGAGAGATGAAGCGCCTTTTGCCCGGCACGCAAATCGGCCTTCACACCCACAACGACATCGGCCTGGCCTGCGCCGCCCTGTACGCCGGTCTTGAAGGGGGAGCCGAACTCATCGACGCCTGCGTGAACGGCTTGGGCGAGCGCGCGCACATTGCGCCTCTCGCCGAAGTCGCCGCCGTGATTCAGCTCTACTACGGCATCGACTGCGGGATTAAACTCGAGAAAATGTATGAACTCTCCAGACTCGTCTCCGACATCATGAAGTGGCCCATGACGGACACCATGCCCTTCGTCGGCAAGACGGCGTTCTCACACCTGGTCGAGGTGCACTACTGTGTGCCCGATACGGAGGAGGGCTTCTGGGCCTATTCGTGCATGAAGCCCGGGATGTTCGGAAACGGCATGCACAACCTGCTGGGCCATTATTCGGGCGAGTGGGCCATACGCACCAAGGCGCGGGAGCTGGGACTCGACCTCCCGCAGGAGAAGGAAAAAGACGTGGTCGAGCGCGTGCGGGCGGAGATTCGCTGGCGCAAGCGGCAGCTTGGAAACGAGGAATTCGAGGCCATCGTTCGGGAAGTTTGCTGAGAAATATCATTCGGGGAAGGCGTATAAAGCCTCCGAAATGATTACCTGGTAAGGAGAAAACATGAAACTGGAAGGCAAAGTCGCATTCATCACGGGCGCATCCGGCGGCATTGGCGGCGCCATCGCGCGCACCTACGCCAGTGAGGGGGCGAACCTCGCCCTGGCCGCCCGCTCGGTGGACAAGCTCGAAGCGCTCGCCAAAGAGATAGAGGCCATGGGGCGAAAGGCGCTCGTCTGCCCGTGCGACGTCATGAAGGACGAGGACATCCTCGACTCGCTGCGCAAAACGGTCGACGCGCTTGGCCCGATCGACATCCTCGTGAACAACGCAGGAATCGTGAGCTTCGAAGCCGTGCACGAGCTTCCCGATGCGGTGTGGGAGCGCACCATGCAAATCAACGCGAAGGCGCCGTTCACGGCGATCCGCGAAGTTTTGCCTTCGATGCTCGAGAGAAAATCGGGAAAGATCATCAACGTGGCGTCGGTATCGGGCAAAATCGGCCTGGCCTACCGGAGCGCCTACGCCGCGTCGAAACACGCCGTACTGGGCCTCACCAAGGCGCTCTCGGCGGAAGTCGCCCCGTTCGGCATCACGGCGAACTGCATCTGCCCCACATTCGTCTCCACCGGCATGTTCGAGGAGAGCATCCAGAAATGGGCCGACGAGACGGGCAAGACCTTTGAGGAACAATCGGAAGAGCTGAGAAACCGGGTGCCGATGAAGCGCTTCATCGAATCGGAAGAATGCGCTCCGCTGGCGCTCCTTCTGGCGTGTGAGGATTCGGGCGGCATCACCGGCCAGGCCATCAACGTGGACGGCGGCTTCGTTCAATTCTGAACAGGAGACCCGCATGCGGATGAAGAACAAGGCAGCCATCATCACGGGATCGGGAAGCGGTCTGGGCGAGGCCATCGCCAGGCGCTTCGCGGCGGAGGGCGCGTCCCTGCTCGTCTGCGACCGAAACGCGCAAGCCGTGGAAGCCCTCTCGAATGAACTCTCCACGCACCCATACGGCGTTCTGGCGTGTGAGGCCGACGTTTCAGATTCCGCTGCCGTACAAGAAATGGCCGAATCCTGCCTGAAAGCATTCGGGCGAATCGACATCCTCATCAACAACGCGGGCATCTCTCCCAAGAAGGGATACCTCGAATACACCGAAGATGACTGGGACGCCGTGATCGACGTGAACCTGAAAGGAGAATACCTCTGCGCCCGCGCCGTCTCCGAGCACATGATAGAGAGACGTTACGGCCGCATCGTCAACCTCTCCTCATCCGCATGGCGCTCGGGCGGCTTCGCGGGCGGGATTCCCTACACGTCGGCCAAAGCGGGCGTCATCGGTCTTACGCGCGCACTCGCCAAGACGCTGGGTCCCTACGGCGTCACCGTGAACGCCATCGCCCCCGGCCCCACGGCCACGCCGCTCACCGACGGATGGCTCCCCGCCCGCCAGGAAGAGATTGTGAAGCAGATCCCCCTCGGTCGCGTGGGCAAACCTCTGGACGTGGCCAACGCCGCGCTTTTCCTGGCCTCGGATGAGGCGGAATACATCACGGGCGTCTGCCTGGACGTGAACGGCGGCATCGCCATGGGCGGTTGATTTTCATCTAGGCGAAAACCCGCGCCTCATCATTTCTTTCCTTTCGTGCGCATCGGTCGAAACACTACGCGCTCCAACGCTCCGCTTGCATTTTTCCGTCCTGCATGACACCCTTTCCTGTTCATGAATCACTGTTCCACCAATGGTCGAGATAGCGCTCTCTCCACCGCTTCATGCACTTTTCAGGAGATGAGTATCTGTACTTTCTCGGCATGAAATCAGAAAACCGAATCCGGGATATCCCATATTCGAGAGGAAACCGCCATGAACCTGCCCTTTGATGACAACAAGCTCAGCACCCTGATGGAAGATCAGGGAGCGGACGTCGTCCTCGCTACTTCTAAGGAAAACGTCCGCTACCTGCTCGGCGGCTATCAATTCTTTTTCTTCGCCCACAAGGACGCCATCGGCGTCAGCCGCTACCAGCCGATAGTGGGTCTGCCGAAGGGCGCGCCCGACAAGGCGTTCTACATCGGGAACATCATGGAAGGCTGGCAGCAGGAAGTCGAACCCCTGTGGGTGCCCGAGAAGAGAAACAACCAGTGGCACACCGATCAGGCCGGCAAGGACGCGGCCGATTTCATCCGCAGGCTCGGCCACGAGAAAGGCACCGTGGCGGTGGAGAAATGCTTTCTGCCGGCGGACTCGTACGAGGCGCTTCAGGAGGAGTTGCCCGACGCGAAGTTCATCGACGCGGTCTACCTGCTCGAGGAACTCCGGGCCGTGAAGCAGCCCCACGAACTCACCCTGCTGAAAGAGGCCTCGGAAGTCATCGTCGAGTGCATGCTCGACGTCATGAAGAGCACGCCTCCGGGCACCACCATGTACGAGGTCGCCGATGAGATGAAAAAACTCGAGACCCAAAGAGGACTCGACTTCGAGTACTGCCTCACCTGCACGGGGCCGAGCTACAACCGCGCCCCCTCGAACGCCACCTGGGATGAGGGGAACATTCTCTCGCTCGATTCGGGCGGGAACAAGCAGGGATACCTGGGCGATCTGTGCCGCATGGCCGTCATGGGCGAGCCCACGCCGCTCATGGAGGATTTGCTCGGCGAAATCCAGGCGGTGCAGACGGCCGCGCGCGCGGTCGTGCGTCCGGGAGTCACGGGACAGGAAATCTACGAAGCCGCCCTCAAAGAGCAGGCCAGATGCGAGCACGACGATCAGATGGTCTTCCTCGCCCACGGCATGGGCATCATCCAGCACGAAGCACCGCATCTCACCTCCTCGGGTGTCGTGCCCTACCCCGCCACCTATGAAACCAGGGGCCTCGAACCCGGCATGGTGGTGTCTATCGAAACCGACATGAAAAACCCTGAGGTCGGCTTCGTGAAGCTCGAGGATACCGTGGTCGTCACCGAAGACGGCTCGATAGGCTACGGCGACGAAGGGCGGGGCTGGAACCGAGGCGGCGCGTAGATTCCATTTCGTGAACGGTAAGGAAGAAGCAGGTGGATTTTCGGATCAACCCTGAAAATGAAGATTTGCTCGAACGCGCGAAAATCTACGCGAAGGAAATCCTGGCCCCGAGAGCCGAGAAAATCGACCAGGAAGGAATTTTTCCCCGCGAGAATTTCAACGATTTGGCAAAGGAGGGCTTCACCTCCCTGACGCTTCCGAAAGACCAGGGCGGCAGAGACCTCTACGAGGACACCGCCACCTACTCGATGGTCCTCTACGAGTTGTCGAAAGGCTGTACGAACACGGCCATGCTCTTTCACATGCACAGTTCCATCTCGCACGTCATCACCTACCTGGGAACGGATGAGCAAAAACGCAGGTACGGCGAAATCATAAGAAGCGGAAAAATCATCGCGAGCTACGCGAGCGAGAACACCTCGAGCCTCCACGGCGTCTGGCGCATGGAGACGAAGGCGATACGAGACGGTGACGTCTACCGGATCAACGGCAGGAAATACTTCTGTTCCATGGCCGGCGAGGCGGATTACTACGTGCTCTGGGTGCAGCTCGAAGACGAGGAAGAACTCACGAAAAGCCTGGGGCTGCTCATTGCGCCCTCGGACAACCCCGGCTTCAAGATAGATCAGGAGTGGAACTCCTTCGCCATGCGCGGAACGATAAGCCACTCGATGATATACGACGACGTGAAGATACCGGTGGAGGATCTGGTGGGCCGGGGTGGAGACCCGATACGCCCCGACGTTCTGCCCAAGTTCGGTTTCGGCTATTCCGCCGTCTACCTCGGCGCGGGCGGAGGCGCCTTCGACTGGGTGGTCAACTACGCGCAAACCCGTAAGCTCATGCCCGACAACGTGCCCATCGCCTCATACCCCGCCATACAGCGCCAGATCGGGGAGATGAAAATCGCACTCGAAGGCGCGATTCTCATGCTCCAGAGAGCGGGGTGGATGATCAACGCCCACGGTGCGGACAAGGCCTACGGCGCCATCAACGAAGCGAAATACGTTTGCGCGGAAGCCTCCGCCTTCATCACGGAAAAAGCGCTCAAGGTGGCCGGCGGACCGGGACTGTTCCGCCACAACCCGCTCCAGCGCTTCCACCGCGAGGCGAGGGCAGGCCTCATCATGCCGCCCAACACGGAAAAGTGCCTGGAACTCACCGCCAAAACCGTGCTCGAGGGCAGCGCGAACGTGCTGGGCTCATAACGGATGGAGGAACATCGCCGATGAGTGAAAGCGCAAATCTTCCTCCCTATTTCCGTCCCCCGCTCGAATATCCCGATTACGCGTTCCACGGACTGCTCAAAACGGCGTGCGCGCGCCGCCCCGACGCCGTCGCCTTGGTGGACGGGGATATCCACATGAGTTTCCGGGAACTCGACGTGCTCTCGAACGCCTGCGCCCGCGCCATGCTCGCTTCGGGCATTGGGGTCGGGGACCGCGTCGGCCTGTTTCTCCCCAATTCGGCAGAATTCGAAATCGCCGCTTTCGGCGCATCGAAGATAGGCGCCGTCTTCACGCCGATGAACCCCGCCTACAAGGAAGCAGAAGCCGCGTACCAGCTGGGCGATTCGGGTGCGAAGATTCTGATCACGACTGCCGAGGGCGCCGCCGTAATTCGGGAAGTGCAGAAAGAACTCTCGATGCTCGAATCCGTCATCGTCACGGATGACGACGGAGGCGACGCCCGCTTCGGAGACTGGATAGGCGCGCACTCGCCGGAAAATCTGCCGGAGCCGCAAATCGACACCGCCGAGGACTTAATCGCCCTGCCCTATTCGAGCGGCACGACGGGTCTTCCCAAGGGCGTGATGCTGACCCACAGGAATCTGGTGTCGAACTACCACCAGTGCGTGGCGAACCATCACATTACGGACCGGGATTCGGGGCTCCTGTTTTTGCCGCTTTATCACATCTACGGCGCGCTGATCATGGGCGCGCTGATTCTCGCCGGGGCCACCCACGTGCTGATGAAACGCTTCACCGTGCCTGACGCCCTGCGTCTCGTGCAGGAACACAAGCTCACGCTTTTCTTCGGTGTTCCGCCCGCGCTCCTGGCCATCGCGCACCATGAAAACCTGGGCGACTACGACCTTTCCTCCTTGAGATACATCATGAGCGGCGCCGCCCCCCTGCCGCCCGAAGTAAGACGCATCGTGCAGGAGAGAACGGGCGTGCTCACCTTCATGGGCTACGGTCTCACCGAAGCCTCGCCGCTCACGCACATGAACCCGCCGGTGGAGGCCCTCATCCGGGAGGAGTCCGTGGGGCCTCCCGTCTCCGATCAGGAGCAGAAAATCGTCGACGTGGAAACGGGAACGACGGAACTGCCCGTCGGCGAGGCGGGCGAGTTGATCATCAAGGGACCCCACATCATGAAGGGCTACTGGAACGCGCCCGAGGCCACCGCCGAGGCGCTGCGCGACGGCTGGCTCCATACGGGCGACATCGGGCGGGTGGACGAGGGGGGCTACGTCTATCTGATGGACAGGAAAAAAGAGATGATCAAATACAAGGGCTTCGCCGTCGCACCGGCCGAGCTCGAAGCGTGCCTGCACCTGCACCCCGACGTTGCGGACGCGGCCGTCGTCCCCCGTGAGGACCCGGAAGCCGGTGAGGTCCCCATGGCCTTCGTGGTGCCCAAAGAAGGCGTCCAGATCAATGAGGTGGCCCTGATGGATTTCGTGAACCAAAAGGTTGCGGGCTACAAGCACATTCGCGCGGTGGCCTTCATCGACGCCATCCCGAAGTCGGGCAGCGGAAAAATACTGCGCCGTTTACTGAAAGAGAAAACGTAAAAGACCATTTTCATTATCGAGCACTACTACGAGAATTCATGGACCTACGCCTGAACCCGGAAAACGAGGCTCTGATCGACAAGGCCCGAGATATCGCCCGAGACGTACTGGCTACCTACGCGGACGAATGCGATCAGGAACAACGCTTCCCGAGAGAGAGTTTCGACGCCTTGATCCGGGAGGGCTTCACGCGCCTCACGCTGCCCGAGTCCTACGGAGGGCGGGCGCTCTGGAGCGACCCGGTCTGCTACACCATGGTGTTCCACGAACTGAGCAAGGGCTGTACGAACACCGCCATGACGCTCCACATGCACAGTTCGATTCTATACTTTCTCCTCACGCTCTCCGATGAAGAGCAAAAGCACCGCTTCGCCGAGGCGGCCCGAAACGGCGCCATCTTCGGCAGCCACGCGGGCGAGGCGGCCTCCAGCCCCCAGTGGAACCGCACCATCACCACGCGCGCGCGCAAAGAGGGCGAGGAATACATCATCAACGGCCAGAAGTATTTCTGCTCCATGGCCGGGGAGGCGGACTATTACGTGCTCTGGTGCCTGCTCGAAGAAGTCGAGGAACTTCAGGCCGGTCTGCGCTGGGCGGTGCTGGACAAGAACTTGGGCGGCATCACCATCCCGAGCCGCTGGGACGCCTTCGCCATGCGGGGCACGGCCAGCCACGCGCTCGCCTATGAGGACGTAAGGGTTCCGGCGCGCAACATCGTGGGCACGGGCGAGGGTATCCTCCAGCCCGATTTCGTGCCCAGGTTCGGCCTGGGCTACGCCGCCGTCTATCTGGGTGCGGGCGTCGCTGCGCTGGACTGGATTGTCGACTACGCGCTCAAGCGCAAACTCCTGCCCGACAACGCCCCCATTGCGAGCTACCCCGCGATTCAGCGCCAGATCGGGGAGATGAAAATCGCTTATGAGACCGCGCTCATCATGATCCAGAAAGCCGCCTGGGTGCTGGAGACCGAGGGTGCTGCCAAGGCCATTCCCTTCATCAACGAGGCGAAATACACCGCTTCCGAAGCGGCGGCTTCCATGACGGAAAAGGCGCTCAAAATTGCGGGCGGGCCCGGCCTGCTGAACGACAAGCCGCTGCAGCGGTTTCACCGCGACGCCAGGGCCGCGCTGGTGATGCCGCCCAGCACGGAGAAGTGCCTGCAAATGGCGTCGAACTTCGTTTTGAGTCAAAATGAGGCGGCATCCATCTTCTAAGTCCAATAAATTTCTCGCGAGGGAGAGCGCATGAATAGTGGTAACGGCTCGGACCTGTTTTTGGAAACACTCATCGACGAGGGCGTCGGCTGCATGTTCGGCAACCCGGGCACCACCGAACTTCCCCTCATGGACGCGCTGGTGAACGAGAGCAGGCTCGATTACATCCTCTGCCTTCAGGAGTCCGTCACCATCGGCGCGGCGGAGGGCTACGCCTACGCCACGGGCGGCGTGGGTGTGGTGAATCTCCACGTCGCGCCCGGTCTGGGCAACGCCATGGGCATGCTCTACAACATCAAGCGGGCCGGCACGCCACTCATCGTCACGGCGGGCAACCAGGGCCAGCGCGGCCAACTCTCAGAACCCGTGCTCTGGGACGATCTGCCGCGCATGGCGGAGCCGCTCACCAAATGGTCCTACGAGGTGCGCCGGGTGGAGGATCTGGAGCAAAGCGTCCGCCGGGCGATCAAACACGCGCTCACGCCGCCGACGGGTCCGGTCTTCCTCTCGCTTCCCGGCGACGTCATGCTCGCCGAGACGGGAGGACTTACGGGCCGCCCCACGCGGCTTTCGAGCGCGTTTCCCGCACCTGCCGAATCCATCGAGCGCGCGGCGCAGACCCTCGCCGAAGCCGAGAACCCCTACATCGTCACCGGCTCGCGCGTCACCCGCTCGGGCGCGGTGGGCGCAGTCACCCGGCTGGCCGAGCGCATCGGGGCGAAGGTGTTTTCCGACAACCGCCCGAACTCCCTCTCGGTCTCCCTCACCCATCCCCTGTATGCGGGAGAACTCCTGAACACGATCGAACCGCTGCTGGATCAGATAGAAGAGGCGGACGTCGTGTTCTTCATCGGCACGGAGACCTACACCTTCTCCTTCCCGCCGGAGGGGCCGCTTGCGCCGCGCAGCGCGCGGATCATCCATCTCGATCTCGACCCCTGGGAGATCGGCAAAAACTTCCCCGTCGACGTCGCCATGCTGGGAGACCCCAAGACCACGCTCACAGAACTCACCGGGGCGGTGGAGAAAAAAATGGGCGAAGCGGGCCTTCAAAGCGCAGGCGAGCGCCGCGCTTGGATCGAGAAGGAACTGGCAGCCTCGAGAAGGGAGATCGCCCCCAAGACAGGCGAGGATGGCGGCCCCTTGACGAAAGAGACTTTCCAGGCCGCATTCGGTGAGGCCCTGCCTCACGGGACGGCGCTGGTGGATGAATCCCTCACCATGGGGCACGGGGGAGGCTTGAAAAGCGCGGTCGCAGGGAAGATAGATTCCATCTTCGGCATGAAGGGAGGCGGCATCGGTCTCGGGCTGCCCAGCGCGCTGGGCGTCAAGAAAGCTCTGCCCGACACCCCTGTGGTCTGCCTCTCGGGAGACGGCTCCGCGATGTACGCCATCCAGGCGCTCTGGAGCGCCGCGAAATACGATCTCGACGCCGTGTTCGTGATTCTGAACAACAAGAGCTACCGGATTCTCAAAGAGCGGGTCCTGAGGCTCGACGGCAAGACGCAGGAGCACCGGCAATTCGTCGCCATGGATTTCAAGGAGCCCGAACTCGATTTCATCCAGATGGCCCAATCCATGGGCGTGGACGCCATCCGGGCAAAGACGCCAGCGGAACTCAAAGAGGCCATGGGGAAAGGACTGGCGGGCGGCAAGCCGTACCTGATCGACGCCCACATCGAATACGAACGCCTGGAGAACTAAAGGGGCTCTTAAACCACGCCCATCTTCGCGCCATAGGCTTCGAGCGCCTGCTCGAAACAGGCGAGCGGCGCGCGAACGACGCCCGCGCCCACCTGACCGACGCCCGGTTCTTTATGCGCGATGCCTGTGTTGATGACGGGCGTGACGCCCAGCTTCACGACCTTGGTGACGTCTATCCCTGTGGGAACACCCTCAAAATCGAGGGCGGGGATCGTCCACTCGGGGTTTCGGCCCTGGGTGATCTCGTACATGGCGCGGGAGTAATTCAGCGCATCAGCCGCGCTTCCCGCACCCACGAACCCGACGACGGCGGGCGCTGCGGCCATGGCGAATCCGCCCAGTCCCATGGTCTCGATAATCGTGGAATCACCCATATCCGGATTCGCGTCGTCCTCGCCGAAACCGGGGAAATACAACCCCTCGGGCATCTCCACCGGCGCCGTGAACCACTCATCGCCCGTCGCGCTCACCCGGACCCCGAAGTCCGTTCCGTTGCGGCACATCGCCGTAACGATGCTAGACGCCCCGATATCGCGCACCGGGTCCATCACCGCCTTGCCGGTCGCCATCGCGACGTTCAGGAAAAACTGATCGTTACCGCCGATGAACGACAATACCTCCTCCAGCGCCTTGCCATCCCCCACGACGCGCGCCAGCGCGGGCGCCGCCTCGCGCATGAAGAGGCTCGTGCAGGCCACGTTGCGCTGGTGCATCTCGTCTCCCATCGAAAGCCCGCGCGCGATGATGCTCTTGAGCGGCAGCCCTCCGGTGATCTCAAGGGCGTCTGACAGCGCGGGCGCCAGGCGCTCCGCCAGCCAGCGAAGCCGGTTCAGCACCTCCTCGTCGTTTCCGCCGAAGCGCATCACCTTCCCCAGACCTTCGTTCAGGGTGCAATAGGCGCGGTTTCCGAATTTTCTGTTCTCAACGATCATCACCGGCATCGAGCGCGTGGTGATGCCCGTCATGGGGCCGACGGCGTCGAAATGATGATTGGGGTGGAAGGCGATACCGCCCGAGGCGGCGAGCGCCTCGCCCGAGGCCAAATCTCCCGCCCAGCCCTCCAGGACGACCGCCCCCGCAATCGCCCCGCGCAGGGGGCCGCACATCCGCGCCCACTCGATCGGCGGGCCGGCGTGCAGGAGAACGCCCTCCTCCAGACCCGGTATCACCTCGCCCGCCGGGCGTACGTCCACCAGGACGGGTTCGGCTTCGGTGATGCGGGAGAGCGCCTCCGCGTTCGCGTCCGTGATCACGCCCATCAAGTCCCCTCCCGCCAGGTCGTTTCCGAGACGTTCTCCACGACGATGCGCCCGCCTTTCACCACGAATCGCTTCTCGGGTTGATCGATGAGGACGTCGTCGAAATTCACGGAATCGAGAACCACGAAATCGGCCGCGCAGCCGGGTCTTAAGCCGTAGCCCTCCTCCACCCCCAGCGCCTTTGCGCCGTTTGTCGTGAAAAGCTCGGGAACCACGCTCCTCTCCGATGCGCCGCTCATGTGGAGCGCATGGGCGAGGAGAAGGCCGATTTCGAGCAAATCCCCGCGTCCCGAGGGCGTAAAGGCGTTTCTGATGTTGTTCGATGAAATGGCGACGTTGACGCCTGCGCTCAACAGCTCCTTGACGGGAGCGAGGCTTCTGAAGCGAGGCGGTTCCTCCCCCCTACCGCCCAGGAACAGATCCGTCGCCGGCAAGGGCAGGACGGAGATGCCCGCTTCGAGAATCTTCTCGATGACCCGCGCGGCATCATCCGGCGCCATGGCGCCCAGGGAGGTTAAATGACCGGCGGCCACCCGGCCCTGCAAGCCTGCGGCCATCGTGCGGGCGGCTACGGAGTCGATATTCCTCACCCGGGGGTCGTCCGCGAAATCGAGATGAAAATCCAGGCCGCAGCCGAACGTCTCGGCCATTCCGAAAACGATGTCCAGATGCCGCTCGGGGTCGAGGTCGTTGTAGGGGATTCCGCCCACGAGGTCCCCGCCCATCCGCATGGCCTCGCGCATCAAATCCTCCGTGCCCGGCTGCTGCTCGATGCCTTCCTGCGGGAAAACGACGAGTTGAAAATCCGCCAGACCTGCGTACTTCTCCTTGAGCGCCAGAGCGACTTCCACTCCCTTGAGGCCGACGATGGGGTCGACCTCCACCTGTGCGCGAAACCACGTGGCGCCGTGCCGGATGCACATGCGCAGCGCGCGCTCGGCGCGCTCCATGATGTCTTGTTTCGTTACGCCTTTTTTGAGCGCCAGCGTGATGGAAATGGCGTCTTCGAGCGTACCGGAACGATTGGGCTCGCGTTCTTCCAAAAACGCCTTGTCGAGATGGATGTGGCTCTCCACGAACGTCGGCAGCACGACGCGGCCGCCCAAATCGACTTCTTCACAGCCGGCATCGTTGCTCAGACCCGGTGAAATTCTCGAAAAAAGGCCTTCAGTGACGCAAAAATCCACCAATGCGTCTTGAGAGCCAATTCTGGCATTCCTGAAAATTCTATCCTCGGGAGTCTCTGCACGCATGGCCATTTAACCGGAATGAAATATCACCCTAACAGAAACGAAACGCGCACCGCCCATAGTCGTAAAATGGGAAGTTCAGATATTGCGAACTCTATCTTTCCGCGCCGGTTTTCGCCACCGGAGAAGGAGAAAGCGGGAAAAACCCCGTTTCGCATCAACTTGACCCATACCTCGAATCGGGAACATAATGAAAGACTCAGGATCATATAGCATGAGTGTTTCCGTGCGGATTTACGACTTGGCGACGCGCAGTGGGGGATTTGTTTTTGAGGCGCGCCTTTTGCGGATAAAAGAGAGACATGGATGACCACCCTGAGCTTCACGAACATTGTCGTTCTTAGTTTTAACTCCCTCTCCTACGCCGCGATTCTGTTTCTTCTGGCGAGCGGGCTCTCGCTCATCTTCGGCGTGATGCGCATCGTGAACCTCGCGCACGCCGCTTTTTTCCTCTTCGCCGGCTATCTCGCCCTGGAATTCTACAACATCATTTTCGGCTCCCTGAGCCTGATGCCCCGAATCATCCAGCTCGTCTCGTGGACACTGCTCTATTTCGCATGGCGGGGACTCAACTTGTACGTCGCTCCCAGACACGCCGCGCTGGCACTGCTTCTCGCCTATGTCGTACTGGAAACCTTGTGCAGCCTGGTATGGGGCTTCAGATTCTTCGAACTCTTCTTCCCGCACGTTCCCGTCAAACCGGTCGACCGGATCAATTTCCCGGGCATGTTGGCCGCCATCGTCGTCGCCCTCGCCATCGCGGCATTGTGCGGAATGTTCATCGAGCGCTTTTTCCTGCGCCGCCTCGGGCAGGACACTCTCTCCCAGGTGCTGGTGACCATCGGCTTCGCGTTTATCCTGCAAGACGGCTCGCTCTACACCTGGGGCGGGGACAACTTCATGCTCAAACAGCCCTGGCCCCTCAATTTCAGCGCTGTCGTCTGGGGCCTCTCGCTGCCCCAGTACCGCGCCTTCATGATCGTCATCGCCGTCGTGGTGGCCGCGGCTCTGTTCCTGGGGATAGAGCGCACCCGCCTCGGCGCCATCATGCGCGCGGCGGTGGACGACCCCGAAATGGCGCGCGGCATCGGCATCAACACCAACGTCGTGCAAATGGCGATATTCGCCATCGGAGCGCTGCTGGCCGCCACGGGCGGCGTGGTGGGGGGCGCATTCTTCGGCGTCTACCCGGGGCTCGATTTCGAGATCCTCCCCTACGCGTTCGCCGTGGTGATCATCGGAGGGCTCGGCAGCCTGGGCGGCGCCGTCCTCGGCAGTATCGTGGTCGGTTTCATCGAGAACTTCGGGACCGCGCTGTTTCCCGAACTCTCCTATTTCGCGCTCTTCGCGCCCATGGCCATCATTCTGGCGATCAAGCCGACCGGCCTGTTCGGAAAGGGTTGAGCCATGGTGGAGAACCTGGCGGAGAAAAGAAGGGTGCTCATCGTGCTGGGCGCTTTCGTCGCTCTCGGCGTCGTCACGCCGTTTCTCGACCTCTTCATGCAGAGCCTGGTGACGGAGATCCTGGTATTCGGAATCCTGGCGATGAGCCTGGACCTCCTGCTGGGGTTCACCGGACTGGCCTCCTTGGGGCACGCCGCCTATTTCGGCGTCGCCTCATACACCACGGCCATCATCATGACGAAAGAAGACTGGACGTGGACCTTCGCCGCCTTCCAGTGGGCGGATTCGCTGGGGCTGGGCCTATTCTACATCTTCATCTTCGGGCTCGTCGTGGCGCTGGCCTTCGCCGCGTTCTTCGGTTTTCTGGCCATCCGCGCCGTGGGGGTGTACTTCCTGATGATCACCCTCTCGCTCGCCATGGTCATCTGGGGCCTGGCGTATCGCTGGAGCGCCGTGACCGAAGGGGACAACGGAATCAACGTGCTGGGGAGACCGTCCCTGTTCGGCATATCGCTCGAATCGGAAATTCCGTTCTTCTACTTCACGCTCGCGGTGTTCCTCATCTGCCTGGGGTTGATGTACATGTTCGTGAGAAGCCCCTTCGGGAAAACGCTGGTCGGCATCAGGGAGCGCGAGGAGCGCATGCAGATGCTCGGCTACAACATCTGGCTCCACAAATACCTCGCTTTCATCATCGCAGGCGTTTTCAGCGGCGTCTCGGGCGTCTTGTGGACACTGTTCAACCTTTTCGTGAGTCCGCCGGACATCGAACTCATCACCTCGGCCGAGGCGCTTTTCATGGTGGCGCTGGGCGGCCCCGCCACGCTGGTCGGCCCGGTGATCGGCTCGGCCATCATCCGGTCGCTGCAGCAGTTCATCAGCATCTACGTGGAACGATGGCCGCTGATTCTGGGCGCCATCTACATCATCACCATCATGTTGGGACGCCTCTACGGCGTCGAGGGAATACTCGGATTATTCGGCAAGTTTCGAAAACCCGCCGCTTCGCCTGAAACCCCGGAGGGTTGAGGACGGCGCGGCACCGCGTCTCTTCGTCGAGACGAAACGAGGGAGGAAAAAAGATGAAACGAAAACTGATCACCATCATCGCAGCGCTCGGCATCGCCTTCGCCGCCGGAACCGGCGGCGCACAGGCCGCCGAGGTGCGCATCGGGTTCATCGCGCCGATGACGGGCATCTTCGCCCAGATCGGCAAGGACATGAGCAACGGCTTCAAGATGTACCTAGCGCACACGAAGAACAAGATGGGTCCCCTGGACGTCAAGTTCATCCTCGAGGACTCGACCGGCAAGCCGGCCGTGAACGTGCGCAAGGCGCTCAAGCTCATCAAGCGCGACAAGGTGCACATGTTCATCGGCGGCCTGCTCGCCAGCACCGGATATGCGCTCGCGCCGGTGTCCAACCGCTTCAAGGTGCCCTACATCTCGCCCGTGCCGGCGGCGGACGACCTCACCCAGCGCAAGCTCTTCAAACACTTCCTGCGCAGCGGCTTCACGAGCAGCCAGAACAGCCATCCGCTCGCCGAGTGGGCCTACGACCAGGGCTACCGCAACGTGGTCACCATCGGCGCGGATTACGCGTTCGGCTACGAGACGGTGGGCGGCTTCCACAAGGCCTTCGAGGCGCGCGGCGGCAAGATCGTCAAGAAGATCTGGGCGAAGCTCGGCACGAAGGACTTCGGTCCCTATCTGCCGCAGATCCCCAAGGACGCCGACGCCATCTTCACCCTGATGGTCGGCCCCATGTCCCTGGCCTTCCCGAAGCAGTTCCGCGCAGCGGGCTTCAAGATGCCGATGCTCGGCGGCGTGACGAGCGCGGACGAGTTCATCCTGCCCAGCATGGGCGATGAAGCGCTCGGCTACGTGACGGCCTCGCAGTACAGCGCCGCTCTCACGACGGACAAGAATAAGGCGTTCGTCAAGGAGTATCAGCAGCGCTACGGGAAGATGGCCTCCTACTACTCGGAGTCCTGCTACACCACGGGTCAGTGGGTGGACCTCACGCTCAAGAAGATCGGCTACAAGCCGGACAACACCGATGCGTTCCTCGAGGCGTTCAAGACCATCCGCATCAACGCCATCAGGGGGCCGGTGTATCTGGACGCTTACGGAAACCCGGTGCACAACAGCTACATCCGTCGGGTGACGCGCGTGAAGGGCGACCGCCTGGGTCTGGGCGTGAAGTCGGACTCGCTCTGGAACCTCGTGATAAAG
Source organism: bacterium (assembly GCA_965203325.1). Classification (GTDB taxonomy): domain Bacteria; phylum UBA8248; class UBA8248; order UBA8248; family UBA8248; genus Bin107. The sequence goes on along the minus strand of OZ241875.1, from coordinate 2,950,883 downwards.
ACCTACCCCGCGGTGGGTCAGTTCTGGAAGTGGCCGGCGAAGGAATTCCTGAAACAACCCGTGTACAGCAAGAAGTACCCGCCGTGCCCGCATTGTAAGTAAGAGCGAATTTTCCCGCCGTCCGGGCTTCACCGCCCGGGCGGCGGATTCGCGCCGGGCTTCCTATAGGAGCAACCAGGTTTTGGAGAACGGGCAACAAGGGCTGGAGCTGGAGAGCGTCACGAAGCATTTCGGCGGCCTGCACGCCGTCGAGGACGTGAACCTGCGCCTGAACCTCGGCGAACGGCGGGGAATCCTGGGGCCGAACGGAGCCGGGAAGACCACGCTCTTTCACCTGATAACGGGCGTGCTTCCGCTCACCTCGGGCCGCATCCGCCTTTTCGGGCAGGACGTCTCGGGGTGGCCAACACATAAGCGCGTGGCTTTGGGGATGGCGCGCACCTTTCAGATCACCAGCCTGTTTCCCAAGCTCACTGTGCTCGAAAACGTCCTTCTCGCCGTGCAGGGATTGCGGAAGATGAAGATGATGATGCTCAAACCCCTCTACAAATACAAGGACGTGTACGAAAAAGCCGAAAAACTGCTCACCGACGTGAACTTCTGGCACTTGAGGGATCAGGAAGTCCGCAACCTCTCCCACGGTGAGCAGCGCCAACTCGAGATCGTCCTGGCTCTGGCGAGCGACCCCAAAGTGTTGCTCCTCGACGAACCCTCCGCCGGCCTGGCCACGGGCGAATCCCACGAGATGGCCGATTTCCTGAAATCACTCGACCCCGGAATCGCCATTCTTCTGATCGAACACGATCTGGACGTGATATTCGAGGTTGTCTCCCACATCAGCGTTCTGCACTACGGCGAGGTGCTCGCCGAAGGACCCAGCGAAGATATCCGCAACGACCCCAAGGTGCAGGAAATCTATCTCGGAAAGGCGGAGTGACGTGTCGACTCTCCTGAGCGTGGAGGACATCCACACCTATTACGGCGACTCCTACGTCCTCCAGGGCTTGAGCATCCACGTCGACGAGGGAGAGACGCTGGGCATCCTCGGGAGAAACGGCATGGGCAAGACGACGCTGATCAACTCGATCATGGGTTTCGTGCCGCCGAGGCGGGGCGCCATCCATTTCCGGGGAGAGGACATCACGGCCGCGAACAGCTTCGACATCTCGAAAATGGGAATCGGCCTGTGCCCGCAGGGAAGGCGCGTGTTTCCGACCCTCTCGGTGCGCGAAAACCTCCTGGTGGCCCAACAGGAACACGACGTGGGCTATCGCTGGGATTTCAAGGAAGTCTACGAACTTTTTCCCCGCCTCGGCGAGCGGGCAGGCCAGCGGGCGGGTTCGCTCTCGGGCGGCGAGCAGCAGATGCTGGCCGTGGGCCGCGCCCTGATGACCAACCCGAGCTGCCTCATCATGGATGAACCCTCCGAGGGACTCGCGCCCATGATCATCCAGGACATCGGCAACGCCATTCAATCGCTCAAAGCCGAAGGACTCGCCGTCGTGCTCGTTGAGCAGAACGCCGCCTTCGCCGTCAAGACGGTGGACAGGGTATGCGTCATCACGAATGGGAAGGTCGTCCATGAATCCTTACCGGGGGAGTTATGGGCAAACGAGGAAGTCAGAAAAACCCATCTCGGAATCGGCTGAAAAAACCCTCGCACAACAGAACCCTTTCATCGTATTCTCGTGTCGTTGTGGTGGAAGCCGAGCAACGAATGAAGAGACCCTTCCAAGGAGGGTTCTCCAGGTTTCGTACAGGGAAATGAGTTCCGACCCTGGTGCTCCTCTCCACACCACCCGAAGAAACCAGGTCGCGACGACAGCGCCGTGGCCTGAATCGACAAACCCGCCGCCACACCCGACAGCGATGCCAGGACGATGATATCTCTACTACTCGACCGTTATATCGAGGTGATTCTTCGATACCGGTGGCTGGTGGTCACACTCGCCACATTGCTCACGCTGATCACGGGAGCGGGGTCGCGCCTCATCGGCGTCACGAACGACTACCGCATCATGTTCAGCGAAGAGAATCCACAGTACGCCGATTTCAAGGCGCTCGAGAACATTTTTTCCACATCCAACATGGCTTTCATCGCCATCGCGCCCCGGGGAGGTTCGGTTTTCACCCGCGAAGCGCTCGGCGCGCTCGAGGAATTGACGGAAGCCGCTTGGCGAACACCCCACTCCAGACGAGTCGACTCCCTTACGAACTATCTCCATAGCCGGGCGCAGGGAGATGAACTGATCGTCGAGCCGCTCGTCGATGACGCGCGCTCGCTGAGCAATGCCGATCTCGCGCGAATCAGGAAAATCGCCCTCGAGTCGCGCGATCTGCCCGGTCGTCTCGTCTCCCGGAAGGGGCATGTGGCCGGGCTGGTGATCACTTTCGTCCTGCCCGACGACATGGACGCTGCGGTAGTCTCGATAAACGACTATCTGAACGCTCTGTTGAAGAAAGCCGGTCCGAGATACCCGGAGATCGCCTATTATCTGAGCGGCGACGTGATCAGTAACCGCACTTTCTCCGTGGCGACTTACAATGATTTCGTCTTCCTGGCTCCAATCGTGTTCATCATGATCGTCGTCATCAGCACACTTCTCCTGCGCTCGTTTCTCGGCACGTTTTCCATCATTGTCGTGATCGGGTTCGTCATCTTCAACACGATGGGGATTGCGGGCTGGCTCGGCACGGTGTTCAGTCCCGTCAATGCCGGCGTACCGACCATCGTCATGGCGACATGCGTCGCCCACTCGATCCACATCATCACGACCACCCTGCTAGGCATGGGCCATGGGCTGGACAAGGACAAGGCGGTTGCCGAATCGCTTCGGACCAACGCCTGGCCGGTGTTTCTGACCTCGATCACGACCGCAATCGGATTCCTGAGTCTGAACTCCTCGGATTCGCCTCCCGCCCGTATTCTGGGAAATCTCGTGGCGCTCGGCGTGCTCTGGGCCTTCGTCTACTCGATGACCCTGCTGCCGGCCGTCCTCTCGATTCTACCGTTGCGCGCGCGCAGAATACCCTCCGGCAAACCCCCTTTTTTCGTCCGCTTCGGCGCTTTCGTGGTCAAGCGCCACGCGTTTCTGCTCTGTTTCGTCGCTGTTCTGACGGCTGTTCTCATCACAGGCATTCCCCGCAACGAGTTGACCGACAGATGGGCGCACTATTTCGACGAGCGCTACCGGTTCCGGCGCGATTCGGATTTCATCTTTGATAACCTGAACAGCATGAACTTCCTAGAATACGCACTGAAAGCGGGGCGCGAAGGCGGCATCACCGATCCCGAATACCTGAAAAAAGTCGAGACTTTCGCCGAATGGTACCGCGCCCAGCCGGAAGTGAGCCACGTCCAGGCTTTTTCGGACATCATGAAGCGTTTGAACAAGAACTTGCACGGTAACGACCCGGCTTTCTACAAGCTCCCTCAGGATCCCAAGCTCGCCGCACAATATCTCCTGCTCTATGAGTTATCGCTCCCCTTCGGCATGGACTTGAACGACCGCATCGACGTCGCCAAGTCCACGACGCGAATGAGCGTCATGGTTCGCAACCGCTCCTCCAGGGACCAGCGCGAACTCGACGAGCGCGCCAAAGCCTGGCTCCGCGCCAACATACCCGAGTTTGCGACCGAAGCGTCGGGCATCACCATGATCTTCGCGCATCTTTCACTACGCAACATCCACAGCATGCTGCGCGGCACGATCATCGCCATGCTGATTATCTCTTTACTCCTGATCTGGGTTTTCAAAAGCGTTCGGCTGGGCCTCATCAGCCTCGTGCCCAACTTCATCCCCGCCGCCATGACCTTCGGCCTGTGGGGCTACCTGGTCGGCCAGGTGGACTTTGCCGGCTCGTTGATGACCGCCATCGCGTTCGGGATCATCGTGGACGATACGGTCCACTTTATGAGCCGATATCTGAAAGCCCGCCGGATGGGCCTCCCCGCGCCCGAGGCCGTGCGCGCCGCCTTTCGAATCGTGGGTCAGGCGCTATGGACGACGACGGCGGTTTTGTCGCTGAGCTTCCTGGTGTTCGCCACATCGGGATTCCATGGCAGCAAGACGCTCGGCCTGATGGTCGCGATCACGCTCGTCTTCGCGCTCCTGGCCGATTTCCTGCTTCTGCCGACCCTGCTGATGGCTCTCGACCGGAAGAAATAACGCAGTGCTTCCATCTCACGCGAGAGACAAAGGGTTCGAGATTGCGAGTGAATCTCCGCCCGAGGGATTTGAAGCAAATAAAGGCTCAGAAAGCGCACTCTGAATCAGCTGAAATATCTCTTGCGCAATGAATGGTTTTGACAGTATATTCAAGAAATTGTGAAAAACCATAAAGGAAATTGAAACAAAGTGTTGCAGATAGGCATTTGAGAGAGGGTTTGAACGATTTTTCCGAAAGTTTACTTGCTGCGTTGTTTTCGCAGGACTCAACGGGTAGACGGACATGCTTTCTACAAAGATGGATTCATTCTTCGTCTCACCGGAAATTCCTAGAACCGCTGAATGAACTTTCGAGGAGACCTTACGGCGATGCAAATACCATCCGCCTACGTTGAAGGCTACGAGCGAAAGGCTCATCTTCACGATCAGGAACTGGCGGACCTCTACATCCGGCACACTACCATCGGCGATCCCGTTCTCGACCCGATCATGGAGGAGATATCTTCCATCCCGGTCTATGACCTGCACGCGTTCATCGAGGCCGGCATCGAAGGGCATGACCGTGTTCTGCAGGAAGCGCCGCAACCCCTGCGCGATTTCTTCTGGAATTTCGAAGAGCCTTCCTGGCTCGACCACGAAGCGTTCAAACCGGGGATCCGCTGCTTCAACGTAAACGTCGACCTCATGCTCGTCGCATTCGTGACGGGGGTGCTGGTGGAGGGCTTTTCGACGCTCATCGCCAAGTCCTTCAACACGACCGGGCGGGTGGCGGCGACCCCCAGGCGCCTCATGCAGAACAACCGCCAGTTGATGGAGATATTCTATCCCGGCGGCCTGCACAGAAACGGCGACGGCTGGAAACTCTCCATGCGCGTCCGGTTCGTGCACGCGCGCATCAGGCAACTGCTGACGAAATCAGGCAACTGGGATCAGGAAACCTGGGGCGCGCCGCTGAGCGCGGCGAACCTGGGCCTGGCCATCGCCATCTTCTCGATGCAACTGCTCAGATACTCGAAACTCGTCGGGACGAGCTTCAGCATCGAGGAACAAGAGAGCGTTCTCGCCGTCTGGCGCTACGCGGGCTACCTCATGGGGATACCCGAGACCATCCTCTACACCGACGGCGCGGATGCAGAGAGAAAACACAACATCGCCTACATGTGCGAACCGCCGCCCGGCGAAGATTCGGTGGCCATGTCGAACGCGCTGATCAAGGCCATCGCGCCGGTCGCCGGCGTGACGGACCCGAAGGAGCAAGAAGATTTGACGGATCTGGCCTACCGCCTTTCGAGAGCGCTGATAGGCCAGGAACTCGCGGAGCAGTTCGGGTATCCGAAGCACTCCCGCCTCAACACGATGATTACGCTCTACAGTTTCCGGATAAAACAACGCGTCCTGCGATTCTTGAACAGCAAACAGCTCGTCAAATCCCAGAATTTTTCGCAGCTTTTGCAGATTTCCGTGTACGACGAGGGTGGAATCAGCTACCGGATGCCCGACCGCGTCAAAGCGTCGGAATCAAGCAAATGGTAAGAGACCCGGTGATTCGGCGCACACAGAAAAACCAGCCCGCAGCCGCGCCCGGCCCGTGACGATGAAGCGATAACCCCCGTGCAACTGGATCGCTATATCGACGCCGTTCTGAGCCGGCGGTGGCTGGTCGTCGCGCTGGCCGTCGTGATCCTGCTCATCACGGGAGCGGGCGGGCGCTTCATCAAGACCACGAACGACTACCGCATCATGTTCGGCGAAGACAACCCCCAGTTCGCCGCCTTCCGGGCGCTGGAGAAAACCTTCTCCACGTCCGACACCGCGCTCATCGCCGTCGCGCCCAAGGGCGGTTCGGTGTTCACCAAAGAGGCGCTCGGCGCGCTCGAGGAGTTGACCGAAGCCGGGTGGAAGGCGCCTCATTCGAGCCGCGTCGACTCCCTCACCAACTACAACCACAGCCGCGCGGAGGGGGATGACCTGATCGTCGAGCCGCTCGTCGACGACGCGAGCGCGCTGAGCGAAGCGGAGGTCGCGCGAATCCGGAAAATCGCGCTGGGCGCCAAGGAAATCGCCGGACGCCTCGTCTCTCATGACGGACGCGTGGGCGGGCTGGCGATCACTTTCATCCTGCCCGAAGACCTCGACGCCGCGGTGATCGAGATAAGCGATTATCTGAACGGCGTTCTCCAGAAGGCCCGCGCGAAATACCCGGACATCTCCTTTTACCTGACCGGCGACGTCATCATGCACCGCGCCTTCGCCGACGTGACGAAAGAAGAGCTGGAAACGCTCATGCCGCTCGTCTTTCTCATGATCATCATCACGACCGCGCTCCTTTTGCGCTCGGTGCTGGGCACGCTGGCCATCGTCGTCTCCATCGTATTCATCCTGATAAACACGCTGGGGATCGCCGGCTGGATTGGGGCGGTGTTCAGCCCCACCAATTCCGGCGTGCCGATCATCATCATGGCGATCTCCGTCGCGAACTCGGTCCACATCGTCACGGCCACCCTGTTTGGCATGGGGCGCGGGCTCGACAAGAACGCGTCGATCGCCGAATCGCTCCGGAGCAACGCCTGGCCGGTGTTTCTGACCTCGCTCACGACCGTGATCGGTTTCCTGAGCCTGAACACGTCGGACTCGCCGCCCTTCCACGTCCTGGGCAATCTCGTGGCGCTGGGCGTGCTGTTTTCTTTCGTCTACGCCATGACGCTGCTGCCGGCGCTGCTTTCGATCCTCCCGCTGCGCGCGCGCCGGATTCCGCCCGAGAAATCCTCCGTTTTCGACCGCCTCGGCGCCTTCGTCGTCGAGCGCCGTGCGGTTCTGCTCGCGTTCGTCGCGGTTCTGACGCTCGTTCTCATCAGCGGCATTCCCCGCAACGAGCTCACCGAGCGGTGGGCGCACTACTTCGACGAGCGCTACGAGTTCCGCCGCGATACGGATTTCGTGTTCGAGAACCTGACCGGCCTGGATTCGCTGGAATACTCGCTCAAATCGGGGCGCGAGGGCGGCATCACCGATCCTGAGTACCTGAAGAAAGTCGAGGCTTTCGCCGAATGGTGCCGGAAGCAGCCCAAGGTGAGCCACGTGAGGGCCTTCCCGGACGTCATGAAGCGCCTGAACAAGAACATGCACGGCGACGACCCGGCCTTCTACAAAATCCCCGACGACCCCAGGCTCGCCGCGCAATATCTGCTGCTCTACGAGTTTTCGCTCCCCTTCGGCATGGACCTGAACAACCGCATCGACGTCGCGAAATCCACGACGCGCATGACCGTCGTGATCCGCAGCCTATCCTCCAAGGACCAGCGCGATTTCGACGAACACGCGCAAGCCTGGCTCCGCGCCAACATACCCGAGTTCGCGGCCGAGGCGTCGGGGATCACCATGGTCTTCGCTCACCTCACGCTCAGGAACATCCACAGCATGCTGCGCGGCACGATAATCGCGATGGCCCTCATTTCACTCATTCTCATCCTGGTCTTCAAGAACGTGCGCATCGGTCTCATCAGCCTCGTGCCGAACTTCCTCCCCGCCGCCATGACCTTCGGCCTGTGGGGCCATCTGGTCGGCCGCCTGGGTCTCGCCGGCTCGGTGATGACCGCCATCGCATTCGGGATCATCGTGGACGACACGATCCACTTCTTGAGCAAGTATCTGAGATTCCGCCGCGAGGGCCTCTCCGCGACCGAGTCCGTGCGCGCCGTATTCCGCACGGTGGGCCATGCGCTGTGGACCACGACCGCGGTCTTGTCACTCGGTTTTCTGGTGTTCGCCTCATCGGGGTTCGAGGTCAGCTGGGCGCTCGGCCTGATGGTGGCGATCACGATCTCCTTCGCGCTCCTGGCCGATTTCCTGCTTCTGCCGACCCTGCTGATGGCCCTCGACCGGAAGGATTGACGGGGGGCCCCTCGATACGGCCCCTTCGGGGCCTACTCGGGATGAGGTATTTTGCGTCCCTAGTCCTCCCTCGTCTTGAAACCAACCCCCCCTACCCCCCCTTGTCAGGGGTCAAAACCGACCGAAGAGGGAGGTTTTGCAAGACGATGTGTTTCTCGTCAATGGCTCATGCAAACGCTCGTTCATCACTCGCGTTTGCCCCCCTGACAAGGGGGGTAGGGGGGTTGGTTTTCAGGGCGAGAACCGCAAGTTTCCGTAGGAGTCGTTCGCGAACGACCCCTGCAACCGGATTGCCGAACTACTTGAATCGGGCGGGCACACTCGAACTCCCCCTCCTCGGGGAAGTTCGACACCCCTACGGACCAACGCGTTCCGGAATCACGACCTCGCCTTCAGGAGCGCCATCGCGACCCTGTCCGGCGTCAGGGGCAGGTCGTGGAACCGCACGCCCGTGGCGTCGTAGATCGCGTTGGCGATGGCCGCCGCCGTGGGCACGGTCACCTGCTCGCCGACGCCCTTCGCCCCGTAAGGGCCGTTCGAGTAGGCATCCTCCACGATGAGGGACGCCACCCGGTCCGGCACGTCTTCGACCGTGGGAGCGAGGTAGCCGTGCATGTCGGGGTTCTGCATCAGGCCCTCGCGCTGGACGACCTCCTCCATCATGCAGAACCCGATACCCATGTAGACGCCACCCTCGATCTGCTGCTCCACGCCCATGGGGCTGATGGCCCGGCCCACGTCGTGCGCGGCCCAGACGCCGGTCACCTCCACCTCGCCCGTCTCCTCGTCCACGAGCACCTCGGCCACCTGGCTGCCGAACCCGTAGATTTCATAAGGCTCGCCCTGGCCGGTCTCCTTGTCGGTCCTGGCGGGCGGCGGGATGCTGTCCGCGGCGCCGATCTGCTTGAGTTCATCGGCGACGAAGGCGCCCGCGATCTCGGCGAGCGTGACCCGCGTTTCCTCATGCGAGCGCGAGCGAACCACGCCGCCGCGAAGCTCCAGGTCTTCGGGGTCCGCCTCCAGCAGGATCCCGCCGAGGCGCAGCAACTCCTCGCGCGCCTTGAGGGCGGCGTTGTAGACCGCCTTTCCGCCCTGCATGGTGATGCGCGAACTCGAACTCGTTCCGCCGAAGGGGTCGATGGCTGTGTCCACGCTATCCATCAGGAACTCAGGATACGGGATGTCCAGCGTCTCGGCGGCGATCTGGCAAAGCACCGTCTTGCTGCCCTGGCCGAAATCCACGACGCCTGCAGCCACCTGCACCTTGCCCTCTGCCGTCAAGAAGACGTGCGCCTCCGCCGGGGAATAGGCGTTGCCCGTCCCGTAGAGACAACTCGCCACGCCGCGCCCGCGCAAGCGGCCGTCCGCGGCTCTCCCGTTTCCACAGCCTCCCCAGGAAGAGGCCCGCTCCACCTCGCTCAGCGTATCGAGAAAACCGACGCTCTCGGGCAGGTGCTGGTTCCACGCCGTCCGGGCGCCGACCCTGAGCCCGTTCACGCGCCTGATCTCGATGGGGTCCATCTCAAGCGCCCTGGCGAGTGCGTCCATCTGCTGCTCGCCCGCGAAGTGCACCTGGGGACAGCCCGGCCCGCGCATCTGTCCCCCGTAGGGGTGGTTCGTGTGCACGCAGTGGACGTCCACCTTCGCGTTGGGCGCCTGGTAGGGGCCCGCGGCATGGTAGGTCGCGCGCTTGAACGCGGGCGGGTTGTCCCCCCCGTTGGCCACGTACGCCCCCTTGTCGAGCCAAACCTCCACTTGGACGGCCACCAGGCGTCCGTCCTTCGTCGCCCCGGTTTTCGAGCGGATGAACGCCGCGTGGCGCTTGGTGGAGGCGATCATGCTCTCCTCGCGCGAATAGACGAGCTTCACCGGCCTGCCGGCGGCGCGGGCGAGGACGGCGGCGCGCAGGCACACGTCGAGGCTCGCCTCGCTCTTCCCGCCGAAAGCCCCGCCGGTGGTCGTCTGGACGAAACGGACCGAACTCTCGCCCCTGAGGCCCAGTATCCGGGCGACGTTCTGCCGCACCAGGAAGGGCTGCTGGGTCGAACCCCATATCTGGATCCCGCCGCCGGGGTTCGGGCTCGCGCACGCCGCCTCCACTTCGAGATAGAGGTGATCGACGGCGGGTGTGGAGTATTCGTTCTCGACGATCACGTCGGCCTTCCCGAAGCCCTCCTCGATATCCCCTTTCCGTATCTTCGCCTGGTTGAGCACGTTCCCGCCGGGAAAGATGATTTCCGCGCCCTCTTCCATCGCCTCGCGCGGACAGGAGACGACGGGCAGGGGCCGGTATTCGACCCGTATCAGCCGCGTCGCCGCCTCGGCCGCCTCGAGCGTCTCCGCCGCGACGAGCGCGACCACCTCGCCCGTGTAGCGCACCCTGTCGTGGGCGATGACGGGCATGGCCCGCACGTGGGCGGTGATGCAGGGATGCTCGGCCAGGTCGTCTCCCGTGAGTACGGCGACGACGCCGGGGACGCGCAGCGCCTCGCTCGCGTCGAGCGATACTATCTCGGCGTGCGCGTGTTCGCTGCGAAGCGCCTTGCCCACCAGCATCCCCGGAAGCTGGAGGTCGTCGAGGTAATCCGCTGTGCCCGCCGCCTTTTCGGGGTCGTCCAGAAAGGGAAGAGACTCGCCGACTACGGCGCCGCCCATGTCTTTGGCTTCCGCCATGGCATGCTCCTGATGAGAAGAGAACCGCGAAATGATAAGTCGATGAATGAGCGTCAATCTACATGCTCGGACGGCGTTTGTCCACGAAATCGGGGGGGGCAATTCCGAGCGAGCAGGGGGCGTTGAAAAGCCTTTGCCAAAAGAGCAACCCCCCCTACCCCCCCTTGTCAGGGGGGCAAGAAAAACAACGCCCCTTTGATGGGAGGGTAAAAGCAATACCCCTTGGCAAGAGGGACAAAAAAAAGCAAACCCCTCGACCCGGCCGGGACGCATCGCCTTTTCATACCCCCCTGACAAGGGGGGTAGGGGGGTTCGTTTCAAAGAGGGAGGTCGGGGGTCGCGCGAAAGCCGCCTAACGAACCGGCTCGAATACGAGTTCCGGCACGATCACTTCCCAGGCGTCGCATCGTATGGAGTCGTGATACTCGGGTTTCGAGGCTTCACGGCTCCACCCGGTGACGGCCCATACTTCGGCGGAGCGGCAACGGGTTTCGGGCGGCGACTGGAAAGAAGCGGCGAGGCGTCCCACCACCCCACCCGTCTTGTCCAACAACTCCCAGCGCCCCTGAGCCGTGATGCGCGTCTCGAGCGGATCGCCCGCCGAGAGTCCGGCGATGGCGCGGTGAACCGGATCGCGGGCAGCCCGCCGTCCGGCGAAGCCCAGGTCCACTTCCTTAAGACTCGGGCGGACGTAGTGATATCCGAGTTCCGCAGAGGGCGGCGGAAGATCGGCTGGCTCGCGGCGTATGACGGCGGGATGACCCGCCAATTCATCCGGGAACCCGTTGGCGTCTTCGAAACGCGCAAGCGTCAGGGTATGCCGGGCGCGCGTCATGGCCACGTAGTATAGACGGCGCGGCGCGTCTTCATCCTCGTTTTGCCCGACGCGGCTCCAGCCGCCGTCCAGCACGGCCACGTGGTCGAACTCCAGCCCCTTGGCGCCATGGGCGGTCGATAACAGGAGGCCACGCTGCCGCCTGCGCACCTCCCGGCCCCACTCCGCCAGCCATTCGAAAAAATGATCCACCGGCGTCTCCGCTCCGCCGGTTTCGAGCGCGTGCTCCTCGACCGCCTGGCGAAGAAGGTCGTTCCAAGCACCGGGCGGGCGCGCTTCTGCCCAACCGGCGAGAGCCGCCCCGTCGACCACGCGGGGTCTGCGCCCGCGCAGCCATTCGAGGAATGCACGGGTCTCCCGCAGATGCCAGAAGCCCGGAATCTCCTCGTCCCCCATCTGAACCGGAACGCCCTTCGCTTCGCAGAAAGCGCGCATGGGGAATAGATACTTCCACTCGCGCGCGAGCACCGAGCAGCGCGACCAGTCCCAATCCTCCCGCGCAACCGACGCAAGACGCAGCAACTCCGCCATGACGGCCCGCGCCTGATGGATCGGGTCGCGGCCCGCAGGCAGTATCTGCACCCGGCCCCGCGAGACCGGGTCCCGCTTTTCCCACGCCCCGCCCGGCGGGTCATTCTGGCGCGCGCGGTCGACATGGATGGGGTGGGCGGCTTTCATTCGTTCGCGGGCCTGTTCGATCACCGCGTTGGCCGCCGCCACGACGTGGGCCGTGGAACGGTAGTTCGCCGTGAGATAGGTGGGGCGGGCTTTATAGTCCTCCTCGAAGCGGCGGATGAATTCCACCGAGGCGCCGGTGAAGGCGTAGATGTTCTGGTCGTCGTCGCCGACCGCGAACAGGGTGAGCTTGCCGTCCTCATCCGCGAGCGTCCGCCCGGCCAGGGCCGAGATCAACGCGTACTCTTCTTTCCCGACGTCCTGATATTCGTCCACCAGTATCCAGCGGAAGCCCGCCAGCAATCGCTCGCGCTGCTCGTCCGCTTCCTCGGGCGGCAGGCCTTCTCCGCGCAGCAATTCCGCGGCGCGGCGGAGCATCTCCTTGAACACCTCCTCGTCAGGGCGTTCCGCCCGGTTCAGGAAACTGAACCCGGCCAGGCGCATCGCCAAGGCGTGGCAGGTGAGGACGGTCACGCCTCGGGCGTCGTCGCCGATCAACTCTTTAAGACGGCGGCGTATCTCGACCGCCGCATGGCGGTTGTAGGCCAGGGCCAGGATGCTGCGGGGGTTCTCCCGCCTCACGCGGATCAGCCAGGCGAGGCGGTGCACCAGCACCCGGGTCTTGCCCGATCCGGGACCCGCGAGCACCAGCACGTTCGTCTGCTCCCGGTCGTCCGCGACGATGCGCTGCTGGTGGGGGTTCTTCAGGCTCTCAACGATGGCCCGCCACGATGCGGGCGTGGTCTGGCGTCCGATCTCCCTGTCCCGGCCCGGCAGCCAGCGTGCGAGAAACGCCTCCTCTTTCAGCGTGAAGTAGTCCATCGCCAGACGCTCCGCATCGCGTATGGCGTCGCGGCCGCGCTCGGCGAACTCCGCCATCACGTGGACGTGGAGGGTCTGTCCCTTGTAATGATGGGCCAAGGGCTCGAAATCCGCGTTCGTGAAGCCGCGCCGCTGCCGGTTTTCCAGGCGGATGGTCATGGCGCGTCGGAACACGGCGAGGCCCTTGTTCAGGCGGATGGCCTCCATCTCGTGCAGCCACAGCAGGGCGCGGTCCAGGAGTTTGTCGGGGTGGCGGGCCCTGCTCTTCAGGATCAGGTCGGACTGGATCGCCTCCAACAGCTTGCCGAGCGTGGTTGCCGCCAGCAGATCCACGCCGCGGCTCCCCGGCGGCAGGCAGGCGAGCAGATGCTCCAGCAGCCGTGAGGCCGCCGCGCGCCTGAGTTCCGCCGTCTCCTCCAAGTCTCCCCATTCCCGCCGCAGCGTCACCTGCGCCGTCTCCGCGTCCCGTTTCCGCACCGTCAGGCTCCCGCCCGCGCCGTCCTCGCCGCGGCCGTCCCGGGCGATACCTCGGAGGATGCGCCAGAGCCGTTCCGGCAGCGGGTCGGGCAAGCCCTCATCCCTCAGCTTCTGGGCGGCGATGCGCAGATGCAGCGTCCACGCCTCTCCCTTCCTCATATCCGGCGCCGCCTCGCGCATGTGCCTGATCAGAGCGGCCTCCAACGCCACCGCTTCTTCGAGGCGCTTTTGGGAATGGCGCTCCACGCCGGCATGGACGAACGCGGTGAGCGCGGTGTCGTTGCTGGCGATGCCCAGCCGCTCCAGATCGTGCAATGCGCCCCGCACGCCCTCGGAACTCAACCCCGAGACCCCCATCAATTCGTCGGTGCTGACGCCATCGTCCGGGGGAGCGTCAATAAGCGCTTCGACGATGCGCAGCAACTGGCCGCGATAGGCTTGGGTAATGTTCGCTTTCGCAAGCCGTTCTTTGGCCTCTTCTACCGAACCCACCCGGAGCGAGGAGGGGAACACATGCACCACGTTCTCCTCTCGGGCCAGAAGTTCGGATTCCTCCAGCCATGCGACGGCGGTGCGCACCCGCGTGTCGTCGGTGGCCGAGTCGCGCTCGAACGCGTTCTCCTCGTCCTCCCCCAGTATCTCGCCCTCCGTGGCCACCACTTCGCCGCCGGAGCGTTTCTTGCGGTCCAGGCTGCGCAAGGCCCGGAGAATGCCGTGTATCTCCCGCCGGGTAAGACGCGAACGCGCCGACATGCCAAACCTGTTTTCCACGTCTTCCGCCGTGTAGAGCAACACGCACCGCGCCGGCGCCCCATCCCGCCCGGCGCGGCCCGCCTCTTGGAAATAGTTCTCTAGCGACCCCGGTATGTCGGCGTGGACGACCAGGCGCACGTCCGGCTTGTCGATCCCCATGCCGAAGGCGTTGGTCGCCGCGATGACGCGCAGCTCGCCCTCGATGAAGCGCTGTTGCGCGTCCTTCTTGATCTCCGGCGAGAGGCCCGCGTGGAAATGCTCCGCCGCCAAGCCTTTCTGTTTCAGGAATTCGGCGATATCCTCGCTGCCCCGCCGCGTCGCGCAATAGACGATGGCGCCGCCGGGCGCATCGGACGGCAGGTGCGACTCCAGCACCTGTTGGACGTGGGCGAACTTCTCGCCCCCCGTGGTCGGGATGACCTCGAACGTCAGGTTGGGCCTCTCTGCGCCGCCGTCGAACACATCGAGCTCGACCCCGACCTTCTCCCGGAACTGCCGCTTGACGTCCTCGACGACGCCGGGCCTGGCGGTGGCGGTCAGGCACAGCACGGGAGGAACCGACCCTTCGCCCGCCTTCTCCCGGATGAATCGGCCCACGTAACGGTAGTCGGGACGGAAGTCGTGACCCCACTGCGACACGCAGTGGGCCTCGTCCACCACCCAGCCGCCGATCTCGCGCTGGTCGATCGCCCGGCGGAGGGAGCGGGAGCGGAGCTGCTCGGGCGAGATTATCAGGATGGCCGCCTCCCCCAGCCGCACCTGGTCGAGCGCGTTCGCCCGTTCGGGCATCGACAGCAGCCCGTTGATGGTCACGCAGCAGCCGACGCCGCGCTTTTTCTTTTCCAGCCCGTCCACCTGATCTTTCATCAGCGCGACCAGGGGCGAGATGACCACCGTGAGCGTGCCCGTCTTCTCGTAGCGCGAGAGCGCGGGAACCTGGTAGCAGATCGACTTGCCGGTTCCCGTGGGCAGGATGCCGAGGACGTGCTCCCCCGCCATCGCCGCCTCGACGATGGCGCGCTGCATGGGACGTCCATCGTCGACCGCCGGCTTCGGCCGAAAATTCTTGATCTTGGGACCGAACCGGCGCGCAAGCTCCTTGCGGGCGTCGTGCATCTCGCGGCACCAGACGCAGGCGGGATCGGCGCATGCGGTGTCCCGGAGACGGCGCACCAGCTCGCCCGCTTCCGGGAACTGGTGGCGCACCCAAGGCGGCATGACCGAGCCCGAGTTGTCGCCGGCCACCGAAAGCCACGCCAGCACGTAGGCAAGCGGCCATCCGAAACTGGCTGCTTTCGCCAGTATCTCACGCCCCCAAGTCGCGCAGGCAACGCCTTCGAGCCGCTGGCCTATCGCCGCGCGCGCTTCGGCGTCAGAGGGGCGGCGCGAGCGGCGAAACCCGGAAAACAGATCGTCCAGGGCGCGGTCCGCGCCATCGGGCTCCGGTGTGGTCAGCCAGTGCCATGCCACCAGCAGATCCGGATGCGCCTTCCGCAGCTCTTTCACTTGATCGCCGAAGACCTCCAGCGCGAGGCGGGCGTCGAGTTCGGGGTCGTTGACTCGCCCGCGCTTGAGACCGCCGTCCTGGTAGTGCTTGACAAGATGATGATAGGGATTGCGGGGAAAGGCGAGGGGGCTGAGGCGCAGCGTATCCACCATCGGCAGCTTCAACAGCCGCAGATCGGGTTTCGCCGCCATGAGATGCGGCAGGTCGAAGGCGATCAGGTTGTGGCCCAGGATGAACAACGCCCCCTCGGCGAGCTCGTCGAGTTTCGCCAGTGCAGCCGTCAGGCCGCCGCCGGAATGCGTCAGGCTCTCGCCGGTGTCCGAGCGCACCGCGCCCAAGGCGTGGATAACGCCATTCCTGCTGACCTCCAGGTCCACCGACAGGCAGCGGGGCCGAAAGGAATCGTTCCGACCTGAAGCCGGCGCGCCCTCCGCCTTCATGGCGAACGTCCCTGATGTGACCGGAGAGTTGCCATGTCGTATTTGTCCTCATCGAATCGGAGCCTATGGCTCGGCTCGCGCCGTGAACGAGGACATGCGTTCAAATGTATCGTGGGGAAACGCTCGTCGGATGGACGAGCCGAAGGGAAAAACGGTCTCACCGGCTGCGGTCGCGCCAGTGTCTGGGCCTTCCGTTTCCACCTGTTTTTTCGGGCCTGTACCTCGTGTTGAGGCGGATCATACTCCCGAAAATCGTAACCGCGCAAGAGGAGCGCCGCCGCGTCGGCCGTGCGATACTGAGACGGTGAAACCATTATCCGACGGGGAGAACGCACCGCTCCAGGCAACTCTGCGAACGACCTAAAGGAAGGACCCGATGTTCGACGCCGGCACCATCCTCGTAATCGCCGGGACCTTCCTGCTCGCGGGCGCGGTCAAGGGAGTCATCGGCCTGGGTCTCCCGACGGTCAGCCTCGCCGTCCTGGCGGTGGCGATCGACCTGCCGACCGCGATGGCCCTGCTCCTGGTCCCATCGTTCGTGACCAACGTCTGGCAGGGGGCCGTCGGCGGCCACGGACGGGACCTCCTGCGCCGGATATGGCCCTTCCTGCTGGTGGCGGCGGTCACCGTGCGGCTCGGAGCGTCCGCGCTGACGCGCGTCGACTTCGCGCTGCTCTCCGCACTCCTCGGTCTGCTGCTCGCGGCCTACGCCGCCGCGAACCTGCTCGGGCTCGGGTTCCGCGTCGAAGCGCACCGCGAGAAGTGGGCGGGCCCGCTGGCCGGGCTCGTGAACGGCGTCCTGACGGGTATGACGGGTTCGTTCGTCGTGCCGGGGGTGATGTACTTACAGGCGCTCGGCCTCCCGCGGGACGCGCTCATCCAGGCGATGGGGATGCTCTTCACGGTTTCGACGCTCGCGCTTGCCTTCTCGCTCCAGGCGAACGACCTGCTGCGGCTCGAGCACGGCGCGCTCTCCACCCTGGCGCTCGCGCCCGCGACGGCGGGGATGGCCGCCGGGCAGCGCATCCGGAAGAGGCTCTCCGAGGGGCTGTTCCGCAGAATCTTCTTCCTCTCCCTCCTCGCGCTGGGCGCCTACCTCGCCGCCCGCGCGTTCGGCGGCTGAAACCGCATTCGGGACTCCGGGAAGACGGCCTGGTTCGGGCCCCGCCCTCCCGCGTCCGACGGGGGCGGATGGCGCATTAGCCCGCATTTGCGCGTGGCGGCGAAGTCCCGGGTCGGGTATGGTGGCGCTTCGGGAAGAAATCGAACGGGAAAAATGAATTTCTGAAAAATACGAGAAAATTCGATAAATTAACGGGGTAATTCGATAAAAAACTGAAAATTTATTTTCCGGGAGATGGCGCCGGCGAACCGGGGCGCAGGGGAATACTGCCATGGCCCGCCACTCCCGCGATAACGGCAAATGCGCGGAAATGCGGGGAATTGCACGTTCGACCGGAGGAATCCATAAGATGCAGGAACGAGAGAATCCAGCGCGCGCGCTTTTCCCTGAAATCCGCCAAGTCGCTGATTTATATGAGGCAGAGACGGAAGGCCTCTCCGAGGCGGTCTTGCGCAGAACGAGGGAGGAGAAGGGCTGGGGCGCCTGGTCGATCCGCGATCAGGTGAGCCACGTGGCTTCCCTGCCCTATCGGTGGCTGCTGGTCCGCTGGGGGGCGATCCTCTTCGGAGACGACCTCCCGCGCGATGAGGCGCTCCTCACCCGCTTCGACGGGCGGATGATGAAGGACGCGTATTGCCCGAAAATTCAAGACCTTATCGGCGTCATGCGGGACTCGTTCGGCCTCGCCTGGGAGGTGCTGGGAGCCGAGACGGGCGAATCCATCCGCGACGGGAGAAACATCACCGAGCGCGTGCCGCAAGGCATGGTACGGCCCGGAACCGGCGAGGACGTGCGCAGGTGGCGCGAAAACGTCACCCTGAAAGCCCACCGCACCGGCGTGTGGATCGACCCCGAAGATACGGAACTGTTTCACTTCAACCTCGAATACACGTTCCGCCACATCCTCTGGGAGGCGTACGCACACCTCAACACCATCCAGATGCACAAGAAAGAGGAAGGCCTGGAACCGCTCGTCCGGATTCCGCAGGAGGGTTACATCGGCGTGCTGAAATGGGAGTAACGCCCCTGCAAACAATCATTTGCGTGAATGGAACCATTCGCATCCAAACCCGGGAGGACAGACAAACATGGTGGAGAGCATCAATTATCCCTGGCATGAGAGCACCGTGCCCGGCGAGCGGCCGATCGACAAGCCAGAACTACCCAAAGACGGTTACGAGATCACCATGCTCGCGGAGACGGAGACGATGGACGACGGGCAGCTCAAAATCGGGCGATTCCGGCATTTCGAGGTGTTCAGCGACGAGCCGCCCCGCATCGGTGGGGAGGACAGGTATCCGCAACCTCTCACGTATATCGCCATGGGGGTCGGCTTCTGACTGCTGACCCAGCTTGGGCGGTACGCCCATATGACGAAAACGACCTTCGAGAAGGCCGCCTGCCGCGTGGAATTCGATTATTTCCTGAAAGGTTCCGTCCTGAAAGGCGACGTGAACTCGGGATGCCGAAGGGTACGCACCCATTTCAAAGTCGAATCGAGCGATTCGGAAGAGAAAATCCTGAACATCATCCGGTTGGCGAAACAGGGCTGCTATGCCGAGCAGATGGTTCAGACGGCGGTGCCGCTCACGAGCACGGTTGAACTGAACGGCGAAAACATCGAACTCGGGGGAATCACGGCCGCAGATTGACGTGAACGAGGGCGTTTCTGGTGCCACGGGACGGAATTGAACCGCCGACACGAGGATTTTCAGTCCTCTGCTCTACCGACTGAGCTACCGTGGCAGTATGTGGAGCAACCAACGGACAACCAAGGGTTGTTCCCTATCGGCTCATTTCCCGGAAAGGCAAGCGTTTCCATGCCCTTATCAGGAAGCCGGGATTCTAAAACGCGCAATCTCAGGCGTCAACATGAAAACGCCTTGCATCCTTGATGCGGGACTTGATGCGAGGAAACCTCCTCCCTATGGTAAGAGGATGGTGAAGCGATCTCCATATCCCGTAGGCAAGCTTCCGCCGGACGTACTGGGCGCTCTGCTCAAGAACACGACTTCGCATCCGCGTCTGGTAGTGGGTCCACAGGTTGGAGAAGACGCGGCCGTCATCGATATGGGAAAGCGTTATCTCGTCGCGAAATCAGACCCCATTACGTTCGTGGAGCGTCATATCGGACGCTATGCCGTACACGTGAACGCGAACGACGTCGCTTGCATGGGCGCAACCCCTCTGTGGTTCCTGATGACGCTTCTCCTGCCCGAAGGGCGCACTGACGAGTCGATGGTAAGCCGCATTTGGCAGGAAGTGGGAGACGCATGCGCCGATCTGGGGGTCACCTTATGCGGCGGACATACGGAGATTACCTCAGGCCTGGAATTCCCGATTCTCTCGGGCCACATGCTGGGGGAAGTCTCGAAGGAGAATCTGATACGCGGAGCCGACGCGCAAGCAGATGATTTTATTTTGGTTACGCGCCCTGTACCCGTCGAGGGAACGGCGATCCTGGCGGATGCGAAATACGATTTTCTGAAAAACATCCTGGATGTCGAGATACTGGAGAATGCGAAAAAATACCTGGAATCTCCCGGCATCAGCGTGGTGGCGCAAGCTCTGGCGGCGGCCGGAACCGGCTCCGTACACGCGATGCACGACCCGACCGAGGGCGGCCTCGCCACCGGCGTCCATGAAATGGCGGGGGCAGCGGGTTTGGGGGCGCTCGTGGAGGAGAGCCGTATCCCCATATCCCTTGAGGGTGGAGAGATTTGTAAAGCGTTGGATATCAACCCATTGGGCGTCATTACGTCGGGAGCGCTTCTGTTGGCGGTTCCGGCGGAAGGCGAAGAAATCGTTCGGGAAGCGCTCACGGCGACGGGCGCGACGGGTGTTCGCATCGGCAAATTCTGCGCGCCTGAATCGGGAATCATGATTCGGCGCGGAGATGAAACCTCGCCGCTGAAACGCTTTGATTCTGATGAAATCTCAAAAGTGCTGTGAGGAAACTAGAATGAAACGAACCATGGAGGGTGTGCTGCTCGATTTTGACGGCACCCTCACGAAACCCGCCTTCGACTGGCCCGCCATGAAAGAGGAGATGGGCTTGCTCGACGGAGATGTATCCATTCTGGATCTGCTCCCCACTCTCCCTACTGAACGTGCGCGTGAAATATCGGATATCCTTGATAAACATGAACTTAGAGCCGCCGACATGGCTGAGGCGAATGAAGGCGCGCATGATTTGCTCGCTTACCTGAGAACGAAAAGAATCCCCTTCGGGGTCGTGACGAACAACGCGGAGCGGCATGTCCTGAAAATGGTGAAAAAAATCAACGTCTCGTTCGAGGTTCTGATCACCCGGGATATCGGCTACTGGAAGCCGGACCCCCGGCCCTTGCTGGCGGGCGCCAAGGCGATCGGCGTATCGCCCCCGAAATGCGTCGTCATCGGGGACGGGAAATACGACATGATGGCGGCCGAAGCGGCCGGAATGTTGTCTGTCCACCTGGCGGAACCCTCCTCGATTCCCAGTGACCTGACCCTTCCCACCCTCCGGGAGGCGCCTGCCCTTCTCGATCAACTCCTTGATAAATAAAGACTTGGGGCACGCCCCGAAAGACATGCCCCATTCAGGAAGGAATCCGCCCAACTCGGGCGAATCACTTGGCGAGATGTCAGTGAATCAGTATCGGGGGATCCTTCAACTGACCACCGGGGAGAAAAGGCTCCTCTATAAAAGGCGCCCATTGAGGGCAAACGGTTCTCACACTTATTTAAATGAGCATAAATCGTGCCAAAACGGAGCACTCTGCGCCGAAAATAAACTCTGCCCATAACCATATGCATTTCAATGAGATATAGAGCCTGCTCAACGCGGAAATTTCCGGAAAGCGCCTTTCGGTCTCAGCAGAGCGGCATCACCCTTTGACGATTTTTCGGGAACCGTCGGTTTTCGTCTGACAAAATGTCAATCAGGGACTCGGGTAAGTCCCACGAAAAACCCTAAAGTGCTCATAACGAAAAAAACCCTCGCAACTCCCCGCATTTCCGCGCAATTGGCGTCATCGCGTAAAGCGCGGGCCGTGGCAGAATCACCCTGCGTCCGGATCCCGCGGCGTCATCTCCCAGGAAAATAAATTTTCAGTTTTTTATCGAAAAACACCGTGAATTTATCATATTTTATCGTATTTTTCAGAAATTATTATTTGCATTAAATTGCTTTTCTTCACTTCCGAACAAGCCCGGCGATTTCGCTTGTTTTCATCCGGAAAACCTCCCTGGCTTCGCCCGCGTCCCGCAGCCCACGAAGCCGGCCGTCACTTCACAAACGTCTGGCTCGTCCGTCTTGACACCCAATCGCCTGCATGCCACGGTGCTCATGCGACACATAAACACGGGTATAGGAATGTGTAAGGGATCCCTGTAATTCGGGATCCGTCCTGTTCGGACAAACTCCCTTCATTCCAAATACCGGCTCATACGGCGATGATGCGAATCATGACCGAGAGTTATCTCTAGTATTTGCATCACTGGTAGGACTGCAATTTCTCGTTTGCATGTTCGCCGTGGTCGTGGATCCGCGCTTCGGGCAACTGCGATGTCCTGCGCATTTCCTCGAACCACGTCCTGGCCGCATTTTGATCCGGGAATTTGTAAAGAATTTGAGAAGTGAAAATTATTGAGGATCGGTCTTCGCGCTAACTATTTCTACTCACTAAGTCACCTTTGATATAGACCGGGAGGGATTTTTCATAAGTAATGCCACTATTTGACGCACGAGGAATAATTTGCACACCCAAAATCAGAGGACCCAACCATGATTGCAAAGCGCTGTATCACCATCTTATTCGTAGCGTGTTTTCTAGTCGTCACATCCTATCATGCCGGTGCTCACGGAGGAGGTCTGAATAGGGCTGGATGTCATAACGAAACAGCGACCGGTGGATACCATTGCCACAGAGGTGGCGATGACGGCAATTCGAAGGATACGTTGCTCATCGTCCTGGGGGTCGTGGTGGTCGTGGGCCTCATCGGCTGGATGCTGAAAAAACAGAAGAACCCCCTCTCTGCCGTTCAGGCCCAAACTGACCAGATCGGAACTTTATGGAAGCTGCGGTTCTGAGCCGCTTGTCGAGAAAAGAGGAAACGTAAATGGGATTTGCTGATTATTGTGTGAAACATCAAGTTAAATTCCGAGATAATATGCCGGAGGACATAAGGGTCCTCGAGGAAAAGATCGATGAACTAAAGGATCATCCAATGGGCCTCCAGATAGCCCAAGGCAAATGTCCCTTTTGCATCTATGATCTCGGTTTTAAGGATGGGGTAAAATCCTCTAAATTATAGTATTCCAAGAACGGTGGAGGTCGGGAAATCGAATTCGCGGCGGTGGATTTAGAAGCCAGACCAGACAAAGACGGAGGACTTTTTGGCCCCCGTCTTTTTTGTGGTGTCACCAAATCTACAGGAAAGTGGGGGAAGCCATGAAAGGGATTAACGAAATTAGCCCCTGTCCCAGACATCGTGAATGGCCATGTCGGCCCCGTACACCTGCACAGTCCTTTCAGTGGGCAGGCCGCGTTCGGAGACGAACCCCGATGGAATCGGCACCTCTATTGGCTACAACACAAGACCCCCGGCTTTGGCCAAGGGCTTTTTGTTTTCCGCATACACCTTAGGTGCTACAATGCCCGCCCCAATTAACGGGAGTATCAGGACGGTTCCGAGTAATGCAAACACAACATTCAAAATTTGAAATGTTCCTACAAAAACAATATCAGCGATATATGAGCAAAATTCAAAGGATTTTCGGGCCGCGAGATACAAGGTTCGATTTAGATTCTATATCTAGGGCTCCTGAAAATAAACCGAATGCCATTAGTGATGATGGCCCATATATATGTTTCCCAGAGAACCATCATTACATGGGAAATTGCCCCGTTAATATTTATATTTCCAGAACCGCTTGGGACAATGCTTACTGTGACCAAGCAGCATGGCAAATCGCTCATGAATGCGTGCATCTTATCGACCCGGTAAAAATAGAAGATGTCACTTTTCTGGAAGAAGGGCTGGCCGTATGGTTTCAAAATCAACCTGAACATCATCTTAAGCTCACTAAAAATTATTTCGCCCAAAACAAGCACATATTGAACAAAAACGATGAGGTCGAAAAGAAATATATTGAAGCTGAAAGGATAGTCAATTCTTTGATGCCGCAGCTAGCCCGTGCAGTCAAGAAAATTCGTACAGAAGGGAACACCAAAATTAGTGATATTAAACCGGAGCAACTTCAACCTTATTTACGCAGGGATGCAGGCATTCAAGATATTGAAAAACTATGCTCCCTCTTCCACCCTAACGTAGGAGAAAAGAAAGTGAGCAACTTGGACGACATTGAATACCCTGAAGTTCAAATCACAATGCCAGATGGGAAAAATGTGACCGGATACGAAATACCAATAGAAGATTCAAGCGAGAAATTCAATGAATACACTCTTGGCGACGGGACTAAAATACGTGCGAAATTGGTTGTCACCGGTGCACGAAGGGTAAAGGAGCAATGGGACAAAGACGGAAATCCAGCCTATTACATCGAACATAATGCTGTTATCAGAGTGTATGAGTCCCACCCGTCTTTAAAGAAAAAGTGAAATCACCATCAAATTCAACCGATCCGGACTTGCTGAATATCTTGATTACGCGCATGTCCGGATCGGTGAATCCCGATAGTTCCGTCAAGTCACGTACGCAGTTCCCTATATTTTTCTATATAGTTACTTGCATAAATTGCTTTTCTTCACTTCCGAACAAGCCCGGCGACTCCGCCTTCCTTCATCCGGAAAACCTCCCCGGCTTCGCCCGCGTCCCGCAGCCGGTGAGGGTGATCATCTCTTCCTCGGTGCCGCCCGGAATCATAACCGGCAAGAGCGTCGCCGTGTGCGCCACTCCATACAAGCGCACCTATTCCGCAAAAACGCGCTTCCACGCCCCGCTCAAGCATGAGAGTCAGGGGTACTGCTTCAGATGTCGCGTGTGATTGCTAGATGAACCCGGCGACGGTGCCCTTCGCCGCGTCCAGGAAGCTGCCCGGGAAGATGCCCAGCAGCAGCGTCGCCACCACGAGCACCACCAGTGCGAAGAAGAGCGAGGGCGCGCTCGAGAAACTCATCACCTCCTGGCTCTCGCCCCGGTTCTCCATGTACATCACCATGATGATGCGCCCGTAATAGTACATCGAGACCGCGCTCATCACGAGGCCGATCACGGCGAGCCAGTAGTACTCGTTCTGCACCGCCGCGGCGAACAGGTAGAGCTTGCCGACGAAGCCGGCCGTCGGCGGGATGCCGCCGAGCGAGAGCAGGAACACCACGAAGGCCATCCCCGCCCAGGGGTGCGCCTGGCCGATGCCCTTCCAGTCCTCGATGTTGTCGCCCCGGTAGCCGTCGCGGCAAACGAGAATCAGCATGCCGAAGGCTCCCAGGTTCGTGAACAGATAGGCGAGCAGATAGAACGCCACCGCGCTGATGCCGATGTCGGTGAACGTCACCTTGCCGTCCACGACGCTCATGGTGGCCACCACGCCCATCAGCACGTAGCCCGCGTGCCCGATGCTCGAATACGCCAGCATGCGCTTCAGGCTCGTCTGGGCGATGGCCGCCACGTTCCCCCACACCAGCGTGAACGCCGTGAGCGCCCACAAGAGGGCGTTCCACCTGTCCGCCATGGCCGGAAGCGCCACGAAGAATATCCGCATCAGGGCGGCCACGGTCGCGAACTTGACGGCCACGGACATGAAGCCCGTTATCGGCGTCGGCGCGCCCGTGTAGGCGTCGGGCAGCCACATGTGGAACGGCGACAGCGCCAGCTTGAACCCGAAGCCTGCGACCAGGAGAATAAGGCCGAAAATCATCACCGGGTTCTGCGCGATGGCGGCGCCGCCTTCGCCCGAGAACGCCGCCGCGATCCCGCGAATCGAGGTCGTCCCGGTGAACCCGTAGGTCAGCGCCATGCCGTAGAGGAGAACGCCCGAGGCGAAAGCGCCCATGAGGAAATACTTGAGGCCCGCCTCCCTGCTCAGAGGGTCATGCCGCATGAAGGCCACGAGCACGTAGATGCTGATGCTCATGGTCTCCAGACCCAGATAGATCGTAATCAGATCGTTGCCCGACGCCATCACCAGCATGCCGAACACCGAGAAGAGCAGCATGGCGTAGAGCTCGCCGTAGTTGATCTTCTCGACCTTGGCGTATTGGAGCAGCAACAGGATGGAGATGGCCGTACACAGCAGCACGCACACCTTCACGAACACGCTCAGGTTGTCGACCACGTAGAAATCGTTGAACGTCGTTCTCGCGCCCTCGCCCCATTGCCCGAAGGCGATGAGCCCCAAGATAACGACCCCCACGAACGCCACGACGCCCACGCGCGATTTGTTCTCTATCGACACGAACAGGTCGAGTATCAGAACCGCGCAGACGAGAATGGCCAGCCCTATCTCGGGAAGCGCCAGGGACAAGGCGATGTCGGGAATCACCACTTCCATCAGAAAGACTCCATCAAATCAAGCGAAATCTCTGTTTACTTCTCGAGCTTCGTCATTTTGCCGAGCGCGGCCTTTTGCGGCGCCTCCGCCACGTTCACCATCTTCACGACTTTCTTCACGCTCGCCTCCATCCTCCCCAGGAACGGCTTGGGATACAGGCCGATCCAGAACATCAGGATGATCAGCGGCATCAGATAGAGAACCTCGCGCGCGTTGCAGTCGGTGAGCTTCTCGTTCTCGGGATTATCCAGATTCCCGAAGAACACCCGCTGGAAGAGCCAGAGCATGTACGCCGCTCCCAGAACGATGCCGATGACGGCGAACGCGGCGTAGACGTAGCTCTTCTTGAACGCGCCGATGAGGATCAGGAACTCGCCCACGAAACCGTTCAGCCCCGGAAGCCCGATGCTGCTCAGCATCGTGATGGCGAAGAGCACCGTATAGACGGGCACGATTTTCGAGAGGCCGCCGTAATCGGAGAT
Source organism: bacterium (assembly GCA_965203325.1). Taxonomy (GTDB): domain Bacteria; phylum UBA8248; class UBA8248; order UBA8248; family UBA8248; genus Bin107. Next base: position 2,924,539 of record OZ241875.1, on the reverse strand, counting down.
GAGGCGCGTATGACGCCTCTCGTAAACGACGCCCACCAGAAGGAACAAGGCGCCCGTGCTGATTCCGTGGTTGATCATCTGAAGCTGTCCGCCGAGGACGCCCTGCTCGTTTAAGGCGAAAATACCCAGCATCACGAAGCCCAAGTGACTCACCGAGGAATAGGCCACCAGTTTCTTGATGTCCGTTTGCGCCATGGCCACCAGCGCCCCGTAAATGATCCCGATGATGGAGAGCAGCACCATGAAGGGCACGAAAACCTGGCTCGCCTGGGGCAGCAGGGGCAGGGCGAAGCGCACGAATCCGTAGGTTCCCATTTTCAGGAGAATGCCCGCCAGGATCACGCTGCCCGCCGTCGGGGCTTCCACGTGCGCGTCCGGCAGCCAGGTGTGGAAGGGGAACATGGGGACCTTGATGGCGAAGCCGATGAAGAACGCCAGGAATATCCATATCTGGAGCGAAAGCGGTATCTTCGGCCCCACGCCGTACAACTCCACCAGGTCGAACGTAAGGGTTCCGGTGCCCATTTTCAGGTTGGCGAAGTAGAACGCCAGAATTCCCAACAGCATCAACACGCTGCCGAACAGCGTATAGAGGAAGAACTTGATCGCCGCGTAGAGCTTCCTCGGCCCGCCCCACACGCCGATGAGGAAATACATCGGCACCAGGGTGACCTCGAAGAACACGTAGAAGAGGAAGATGTCGAGCGCGATGAAGGTGCCCAGCATACCGGTCGCCAGCAGAAGGAGGCAGACGTAGTATTCCTTTTCGCGCTCCTCGATGGCGGTGAACGAGCACACGACCCCCACGATCATCGTGAGCGTCGTGAGCAGGACGAGCAGCACGCTGATCCCGTCGATGCCGACGAAATAGCTCACCCCGATGGTGGGTATCCAGCTCACCTTCTCCACGAACTGGAATCCGGCTTCGGACTGATCGAAATTGAACCAGAGGGGAAGCGAAATCAGGAAGTCCAAGACCGCCACCGCCGTGGCGAAACCCTTGATGGCTTTCGTCTGCTCTTTCTTCATGAAGAGCATGATAATCACCGCACCCACCGCGGGCAGGAAGGTGATCAGCGTAAGAAGCGGCATGTTGCTCATAGTTCCTCCAAAACCTTATCGCATCAGCGGAAAAGGTAGGCGCTCAGCATCACGAAGATGCCCAACAGCATCACGAAAAGATAATTCTGAACCATTCCGGATTGCAGGTATTTGAATACCTGGGAGAAAAAGCGGATGAAGCTCGCCGTGCCGTTCACCGCCCCGTCCACCGTCCGAAGGTCGAAAATTCCCGAGAAGCGGCTCGACACGACGGTGATGAGCGAACTGCCGTTCACCGCCCCGTCCACCACCTTCGCATCGAAAGTCCACAAGCCGCGCATGAGCTTGTAGACCGGCTCGACGATGCAGGCTTGGTAAATCTCGTCGATATAGTATTTTTCCAGAAGCAGACGATATAAGCCCGTAAAGCGCTCGTACAAGCGCCGCGGCGCCTCCGTGTCCTTGACGTACATGTACCACGCCAGGGCGATGCCGCCCACGGCGACGGCGATGGCCAGTATGATCAGGAACACCACCGCCGGCCCGCTGTGCCCGCCGCCGGCCGCGGCGTTCATCAGGTGCACGCCCTGCTCCGTGGCGTGGCCGCCGGCCGGCATCTTCGCCAGCGAGGGCGCCAGGAAGCGGTGTATCCAGCCGGCCTCGGGCGGGAAGCCGGGAATCACGCCGCCGATGACGCTCAGGACCGCCAGGATGATGAGCGGAACCGTCATCGTGGCGGGCGATTCGTGTATGTGTTCGCGGGCGTGATGATCGACGCGCATCTCGCCGTGAAACGTCATGAAGATGAGCCGGAACATGTAGAAGGCCGTCATGAAGGCCGCGACGGTGCCCATGATCCAGACCGTGTAGTGCCCCGTGAAGAAGGCGTTCGCCAGAATCTCGTCCTTGCTCCAGAAGCCCGCCAGCGGCGGCACGCCCGCGATGGCGATAGCGCCTATCAGGAACGTCCAGTACGTCACGGGCATCTTGTCCTTCAAACCGCCCATGTAGCGCATGTCCTGCTGCTGCTCTTCCGGCGCATGGTGAAGCGCGTGGATGACGCTCCCGCTGCCAAGAAAGAGCAGGCCCTTGAAGAAGGCGTGGGTCATCAGATGGAAGATGGCGGCCGTGAATGCGCCCACGCCCAGCGCCATGAACATGAAGCCGAGCTGGCTGACCGTGCTGTAGGCGAGCACGCGCTTGATGTCGTTTTGCACCAGGCCGATGCTCGCGGCGAACAGGCCCGTGAGCGCGCCGACGATGGCGATGACGCTCATCGCGTCCGGCCCCATGACGTAGATGGGGCTCGTGCGCGCGACCATGTAGACGCCTGCCGTCACCATGGTGGCGGCGTGGATGAGGGCGCTGACGGGGGTCGGACCTTCCATGGCGTCGGGCAGCCAGACGTAGAGCGGAATCTGCGCGCTTTTGCCGACGGCGCCGACGAACAGCAGAAGACCGACGGCCGATGCCGCCGCCGCGCTCATCTCGGGCGCCTCCTTGAACACTTCCGTGTAGGTGAGGCTGCCCGTCAGCGTCCAGATGAGGAACATGCCGAGCAGAAAGCCCGCGTCGCCGATGCGGTTGACGATGAACGCCTTTTTGCCCGCGTCGGACGCGGATTGCTTCTCGTACCAGAAGCCGATGAGCAGGTAGCTGCAAAGGCCCACGCCCTCCCAGCCGACGAACATCACGAGATAGTTGTCCCCCAGCACCAGCAGGAACATCGAGAGCATGAACAGGTTGAGATAGGTGAAAAAGCGCGGATAGCCCGGGTCTCCGTGCATGTAGCCCACGGCGTATACGTGCACCAGAAAACCCACGCCCGCCACCACGAGCAGCATGATGGTGCTCAGCGGGTCGATGAGGAAGCTCATCGAGGCGCTGAAGCTCCCCGCTTCCACCCACGTCCAGAGCGGCACAGTATGGCTGCCGCCCGCGCCGAAGATCATCTGAACAGCGATGCCCAGCACCACGAGCAGCGACAAGCCCGCCATGACGGAAGCGATGGGGCCCGCCCTCTCGCCCACGTGCCTTCCGAACAATCCGTTGATCAGAACCCCGATCACCGGAAAAACGGGAATGAGCCAAGCCAGTTCGATCATGATTCCCCTACCACTTCAAAAGGTTGACTTCGTCCACGTTGACCATCGTGCGGTCGCGGTTGAGCGCGATGAGAATCGCAAGTCCCACGGCCGCCTCGCACGCCGCCACGGTGATGACGAAGATGGCGAACACCTGGCCCGTCATGTCCGCCAGGTGGCGCGAGAAGCCCACGAAGGTCACGTTCACGGCGTTGAGCATCAACTCGATGGACAACAGGATGATGATGGCGTTGCGGCGCATCAGAACGCCCATCGCGCCGATGAGGAACAATATGGCGCCCAGGATAAGAAAATGAGTCATCGGTATCATCGCGGGTACTCTCTCCCCTCTATCTCTCTATCGTACGCTTCGCCAGGACGATGGCGCCGATCATCGCGGCCAGCAGGAGGACGGAGGCCACCTCGAAGGGGAACAGGAATTTCGTATACAAGACCGCGCCCAGCGCTTCGACGTTGCCCGGCGTGGCGCCCAGTGACCACTCCCACTGCTTCGCCGCCGGGAAATCCACACCCGCCAGCACGGCCCATATTTCCAGACCCAGCAGGGCGGCCGCCACGAACACCATGACGCCCTGACGGTGCCATTGCCGCATCCGAACGGCCACCTCCACGTTCATCAGCATGATCGAGAACAGGTAGAGCACCATGATGCCGCCCGCGTAGAGCAGAATCTGCACCGCCGCCAGGAACTCCGCCCCCGCCAGAACGAAGATGCCCGCGAGGAAGAAGAACGTCAGCACCAGCAACAAGGCCGCGTGAATCACGTTCGCGCGCGTGATCATCAGCAAGGAGGCGATGATCATCCCGCCCGAGAACATATAGAAGAAATATAGCTCCACTCTGCGTCTCTCCCGCGAGTTACAAGAACAGGTACTTCAGGAATCCGGTCAGGAAAATGTTGAGCATCACGAGCGGGAACATGAACTTCCAGCCCACGCGCATCAGCTGATCGTAGCGGTAGCGCGGCAGCGTCGCCCGCAGCCATATGAACACGAACATGAATGCGGAGAGCTTCAGGACGTACCAGACGAAACCGGGAAGCGGAATGAAATCCGGCCCATCCCATCCGCCGAAGAACAGCACGATGCCCACCGTCGATACGACAAACATGTTGGCGTATTCCGCCAGGAAAAAGAACGCGAACTTCATTCCGCTGTATTCGGTGTGAAAGCCCGCCACGAGTTCGGTTTCCGCCTCGGGCAGGTCGAAGGGCGCGCGGTTCGTCTCCGCCATCGCCGCGATGAAGAAGACGATGAACGCGATGGGCTGATAGAACACGAACCACACGTCGCTCTGCGCGTGCACGATCTCTTGCAAGTTCATGGAACCCGCGAGCATCAGCGGCCCGATGACGGAGAAGCCCAGGAAAATCTCGTAGCTCAGCATCTGCGCCGCGCTCCTGAGCGCGCCCAGAAGCGAGTACTTGCTGTTCGAGGCCCAGCCCGCCATGACGATGCCGAATACGCCGAGCGAACTGATCGCCAGGATGAAGAACAGCCCGATGTTGATCTGCGTGATGTAGAACGTCGCGCTGAAGGGCAACACCGCGTAGACGACGAAGGCGGGCACCAGCACCATCACGGGCGCCAGCACGAACACGATGCGGTCCGCCTTGTCGGGTATGATGTCTTCCTTGAAGAACAGCTTCAGCCCGTCCGCTATCGGCTGGAGAAGCCCGTGCCAGCCCACACGCATCGGCCCCATGCGCATCTGAACGTGGGCGATCACCTTCCGCTCGACGTAGATCGTATACGCCACCACGAGCTGCACCACGTTCAGCACGATGAATATCTTTATCGCGGCGACCGCGATTTCAAGCGCCATGTCCAACGAACTGCTCCTTACCGATCACATTCGCCCAAAACGATGTCGATGCTTCCGATGATGGCCACCACGTCCGCGACCAGCTGCCCGACGCACAGCTTCTTCAGACCACCCAGGTTGATGAACGATGGCGGGCGGATGCGGACGCGATAGGGCGTCGTCGTCCCATCGCTCACGATGTAAAAGCCGAACTCGCCCTTGGGGTTCTCGATGCTGTGGTATATCTCGCCCTCGGGGGGCTTGATGGTCCGGGGCGTCTTGCAGGTCACCGGCCCGCCGGGAAGCTGCTCCAGGCACTGCTGGATGATATGGGTGCTCTGGCGCAACTCCTCGATGCGCACCAGATAGCGATCGTAGATGTCGCCGTTCTCGCCGACGGGCACGACGAAATCGAGATAGGGATACGCCGCGTATGGCTTGGCGCGCCTCAAGTCCCAACTCACCCCGCTGCCCCGGATGATCGGCCCCGTGAGACCCAGATCCATCGCGTCCTCGGCGGAGATGATGCCCACGTCGCGCGTTCTCTGCAGCCAGATGCGGTTGTTGGTGAGCAGCGTCTCGTAGTCGTCGATTCTGCTCGGGAAGATGTCGACGAATTCCTGGGTGAGCTGCAGGAACTTGTCCGGCACGTCCTCGTGCAGACCGCCGAGACGGAAGGCGTTCACCGTCAGGCGGCCGCCGAAGGCCGTCTCGAAGAGGTCGAGCACCATCTCGCGCTCCCTGAAGCACCACAGGAACACCGTCATTGCCCCGATGTCGAGCGCGTGGGTGGCGAGCCAGAGGAGATGGCTGGCGATGCGGGAGAGCTCCCCCACCATCGAGCGGATGTACTGCGCCCGCATGGGGATCTCCCAGTCGAAGAATTTCTCCACCGCCGTGACCCACGCGAGGTTGTTCGAGGGCGCCGCGATGTAATCGAGGCGGTCCGTATAGGGGATGAACATCGTGTAGGTGATGTTCTCGCCGATCTTCTCGGTGCCGCGGTGGAGGTAGCCGATGTCGCAGTCGAGATCGTTCACCGTCTCGCCGTCGAGCTTCAGGATGACGCGGAGCACGCCATGCGTGCTCGGGTGCTGGGGACCCATGTTGATGACGAGTTCTTCGGTCCCGTGCAGGGTGCTCTGCTGCTCGATGCGAGACACGTTCGCTACGCCGACCATTTCCTCATTCCCTCAAAAGCTATGCCGCTCTAATCGCCGATTTCCTTGCGCGTCGGCTTGGTGTAAATCCGCTCTCCCCGGCCCTCGAGCGGATAGTCCTTCCGCATCGGATGGCTGCCCCAGTTGTCGGGCAGAAGAATCCGCCTGAGATCCGGATGATCCTCGAATTCGATACCGAACAAATCGTACACCTCACGCTCCATCCAGTCCGCGCTGGTCCACACGCCCGAAACCGTGGGCACCGCCTGGCCTTCCTTGATCCGCACCTTGAGACGCAGCCTGCGGTTATGCTCGATGCTGTAGAGTTGATAGAGCATCTCGAAGGGATTCTCGGCCTCCGGGTAGTGCGCCGCCGTCAAATCGGTGAGGAGCTTGAAGAGCGAATCGCCGTGATCGCGCAGATGCGTAGCGACGGCGACGAGCGAATCGACGCCCAGGACGAACGTCGTCTCGTCCTCATCATCCTCATAGGCGCTCTGCTCCAGCACCGCGCCCGGAAACGCCGATTCCACCACTTCCTTCAAGTCCTCGCCGGGCGGGGTCTTCACCTCTTCGGCGGTCTCGCCGGAATCCGGCGCGCCGCTCGTTTCTTCGCTGTTTTCCACCACTTCGTCGGGCATCTTCTTCCCTTGTGCGCCGCAGGCTTTTACCGGCGGATGTATTTTTCCTGTTCGATTTTTTTCTGAAGCTGCATGACGCCCCACATCAAGGATTCGGGCCTGGGCGGGCAACCCGGAACGTAGACGTCCACCGGGATGATTTCATCCACTCCCTGCATCACCGCATAGTTCGCGTACGGGCCGCCGCAGGTGGCGCAGTTGCCCATCGCGATCACCCAGCGCGGCTCGGGCATCTGGTCGTAGACCTTGCGAATCGCGTCCCCCATCTTGTGGGTGACGGTGCCCGCCACGATGATCACGTCGGACTGGCGCGGCGTGGCCCGGAAGATCACGCCGAAACGGTCGAAATCGTAGCGCGCCGCGCCCGAGGCCATCATTTCGATGGCGCAGCACGCCAGGCCGAAGGTCATCGGCCAGAGCGCGCTCTTCCTCGCCCAGGCGACCAGGCTGTCGACCTTCGACGTGATGAAGTTGTCGCTGAACTTACCCTCGACTATGCCCACTCCAACGCTCCTTTTCGCCAAGCGTAGAAATAACCCACCAACAGGATGGCGATGAACAGCATCATCTCGATGAATCCGAACAACCCGAGGGCGTCATATTGCACCGCCCAGGGGAACAGGAACAAGGCTTCCACGTCGAAAAGCAGGAACAGTATGCCCAGCAGGTAGAAGCGGATGGAGAAGCGCTCGTGCGCCTCCATCAGCGGGGGCATGCCGCACTCATAGGGGGAGTTTTTCTCGGGGTCCGGGTTGTGCGGGCGGACGATCAGCGCGAAGATGAGAATGCTCGCGGCGAGTGCGGCCGCCATGAGCGTGACCAGAAATATGGGGATGTAGGGATTGATGGCCTGATAATCCCTGAAAAATGCGCCTACAATCTCCACCGGATCCATGCGTGGCCCCCACAAAAACCGCTAACCGCCGGGGCGATGAGAAATGCGCCGCCCGCATCGTCGCCGCAGGGCGGTCATTCCCCTCGAAAACCCCTGGAACAAAAGCCTGAAATCGAGCGAACCGCCATGACTTATATCATGGCGAGAACCGAAAAACCAACCCCTGAGGTCAATTAAAAAAGACTGTGGAGCGATGGGCGAAATCCAGCACCGAGGAGGGGAAAATCCCCAGTTGCAGGGTGCTCGCGACGGCGAGCACGAGCGCTGCGACGGCGTAGGACCAGCCCGGATGCGGAACGCTGCTCGCCACTGCGCCTTGCGGTTCGCGCATGTACATCACCACGACGAGACGCAGGTAATAATACACGGCCACCACGCTGTTGAGCACCGCGATCACGGTCAGCCAGACGTAGCCGCCGTTCAGCGCCGCGCTGAACACGTGGAATTTCGCCACGAAACCCCCGGTGGGCGGCAGCCCCGAGAGCGACACCATGAACACGGCCATCGCCGCCGCGAGGCCCGGCCGGAAAGAAGCCAGCCCCGCGAGGTTGTCCAACTGCGTACCGCCGTCCTCGCGCATGTTCGAGATGAGGATGAGCACGCAGAAAGCGCCCATGTTCATGAAAACGTAGACGAGCATGTAGTAGAGAAACCCGCTCGTGGCTAGTTCCGCGCTCGTGCGCGAGGCCACGAGCGCGACCATGAGATAGCCGGCGTGGGCGATGCTGGAATAGGCGAGCATCCGCTTCACGCAGGACTGCCAGATGGCGACCAGGTTCGCCAGGCTCATCGTGAGGACGGCCATGACCCACAAGACCGAATCGAGACTCCCGCCCGCGTCGCCCGCGGAGAGAAACACCCGGAAGAACGCGGCGAAAGCCGCCGCCTTGGGGCCCACGGACATGAACGCCGTCACCGCGGTGGGCGCGCCCTCGTAAACATCGGGCGTCCACATGTAGAAAGGTGCTGCGGCCACCTTGAAGCCCAGGCCCACCACCATGAAGCCCAGACCCATCAGGAAGGCGGCACCGCGCGATGCGGGGTTCTCGTGAAGCCGGATGGCGATTTCGATCAGATCGACCGAGCCGGTGGCGCCATAAATGAGCGCCATGCCGTAGAGCAGAAAGCCCGAGGCGAACGAACCGAGCAGAAAGTATTTGAGCGACGCCTCGTTGCCCTCGGGACGCGAGCGCAGATACCCCGCCAGAACATAGAGCGACAGGGAGAACACCTCGAGACCCACGAAGATCATCAAGAGGTTCCGCGTCGCCGCCATGAGCATCATGCCCGAGGTAGCGAAGAGGATGAGGCCGAAATACTCGCCCGCCGGCGTTTCGTCCAGCTCGCGCTGGGCCGCGGCGATGAGCACCGCGAAGATGCTCGCGAACAGGATGACGACGTAGAGGAACTGCGTGAACCCGTCGAAGAGGTACATGCCGCCGAACGAGGCGGCCAGCCCCGGCAGCGCGCGCGCGCCGAGCGTCACGCCCAGGGCGGCGGCCAGCGTCACCAGCGTGATGATGACGATGACGGAGCGCTCCCCTTTGGCGAGAAAGGCGTCCCACATCAACACCAGCACCGCCCCGCACACCGGCAGGATCACCGGCAGCAGGTATCCCCAATGGATGGTGGGATGAACGATTTCCAAAGCTATTTCACCTCGACTCTTTGCGCATAAGCGAGCGCGCTCTTTTGCAATTTCAGATCAGGCGCCTTCTCCACGCGCAGCACGCGGCGGTTCACCTGCGAGAGCCAGGCCTTGGCCGAGGGCTCGATGCGGTTGAACAACGGCTTGGGATACAGCCCGATCCAGAACATCAGCGCCACCATGGGCAGCATGACGAGCCACTCGCGTCTGTTCATGTCGGCGAGCCCCAGGTTCGCCCGCACGCTCACCTCGCCGAACAGGACGCGCTGGAGCATCCAGAGCATGTAGACAGCGGAGAGCACCACGCCGGTGGCCGCGATTACGGCGAACCAGGCGTTGCGCTCGAACGCGCCCAGCAGAATCGTGAACTCACCCACGAAGCCGTTCAGCCCCGGCAGGCCGATGCTGCTGAGTGCGGTGATGATGAAAAACGTCGAAAAGACGGGCATCACCCGGAGCAGCCCGCCGAATTCCTCGATTTGCCTCGTGTGCCGCCTCGAATAGATGAAGCCCACGATCAGGAAGAGCGCCCCGCTGCTGATGCCGTGGTTCACCATCTGGATGACGCTCCCCGAGGCGCCCAGCAGGTTGAAGGAGAAAAGCCCCAGCATCACAAACCCCAGGTGACTCACCGAGGAGTAGGCCACGAGCTTTTTCACGTCGGTCTGCACCATGGCCATGAGCGCCCCGTAGATGATCCCCACCAGCGCCAGGCAAATGATGAGGAACGCGAACTCGCGCGCCGCCGTCGGGAACAGCGGCATCGCCAGCCGCATGAAGCCGTACGTGCCCATCTTCAGGAGGACGCCGGCGAGGATGACGCTCCCCGCCGTGGGCGCTTCCACGTGGGCGTCGGGCAGCCAGGTGTGAAACGGGAAAATCGGCACCTTGATGGCGAAGGAGATGGCGAACGCGGCGAACAGCCACGGCTGGAGAGCGGCGTCCACCGGTTCTCTGAAATGCGCGAGGATGTCGAACGTGCCGACCCCGCTCGCGAAATACAGCCAGATGATCGCCACGAGCATCAGCACGCTTCCGGCCATGGTGTAGAGGAAGAACTTGACGGCCGCGTAAATCCGGCGGCCACCGCCCCAGACCCCGATGATGAGGTACATCGGAATCAGCATTCCTTCCCAGAAGACGTAGAACAGGAAGAAATCGAGCGCGAAGAACACGCCGAGCATCCCCGTCTCCAGGAACAACAGGGACATGTAGTAGAGCCGCGTCTTCTTCCGAACGTCGTCGAAGGAGAAGAGGATCGCAACGGGCGTCAGGATGGTGGTCAGCATCACGAGCAGCAGGCTGATGCCGTCCACGCCCACCTTGTAGGAAATCCCGAACCTCGGAATCCACGCCGCTTCCTCGACGAACTGCATGCCCGCGTAATCGGGCCGGAAACCCAGATACATCACCGCCGAGAGGGCGAACGTGACCAGGGAGGCCGCCAGCGCGAACGCGCGGATGCCGCCGCCGTCTTTTCCCTCGCCCTCACGCAGGAGAAGGAGCAGCAGCCCCCCCAGCATGGGCAAAAACAGTATCGAGGTGATTATTCCAGGCACTCGCCCCTCACGCTCCTCAAAGAATCGAAAAAACCATCAGCGCGCCGTGAGATACAGCAGGATCGCCAGCGCGCCGACCAGCATCGAAACGGCGTAGCTCTTCACGTAGCCCGTCTGGAGGCGCCTCAGGACGCCGCCCAGGGACCGCACGAAAAAGCCCGCCCCGTTCACGGCCGCGTCCACCAGGCCGTCCTCGAACGCTCGCCAGCACCAGATCGACGCCCGCTTCACCGGCTGGACGATTGCGGCGTCGTATATCTCGTCCACGTAATACTTGTTCACCAAAAGCCGGTGGATGCCCGGCCAGAGTTTCGCGTACGCGCTCCCGCCGTCGCTCTTCAGCACGTAGAGATTGTAGGCCGCGTAAATGCCGATGAAGGCGATGGCGAGCGAGAAGACCATCATCAGTATCTCGAACACCACCTCGTGGTGCGCCTCCACGTGGCCGCCGAAAGCGGGCGCCAAAAAATCGCCGAATACGTTCGCACCCGTGATGACGGGAATCCCCACCCAGCCGCCGACGATGGAGAGCGCCGCCAGCGCCTGTAGCGGGAGCGTCATGTTCGTGGGAGATTCATGGACTTTCTGCTGCTCCTCCAGGCTCAGATTGCAGGTGCCGAAGAACACGCGGAACAAGAGCCTGAACATGTAGAACACGGTCATGAGCGCGCCCGCCGCGCCGGCGAGCCACAGGAGAATACCGCCGCGCTCGGCTGTCATGGCCGAGTAGAGAATGGCGTCCTTGCTGAAAAAACCGGCGAAGGGAAATACGCCCGCGATGGCCAGCGCACCGACCACGAAGGTGTTGCTCGTTCGCGGAAGGGCCGCGTGGAGTCCGCCCATCCTGCGGATGTCCTGCTCGCCGTCCAGCGCGTGAATCACGCTCCCCGCGCCCAGGAACAGGAGCGCCTTGAAGAACGCATGGGTCATCAGGTGGAAGATCGCCGCAGAGAACGCCCCCACGCCGCATGCGAGAAACATATAGCCGAGTTGGCTCACCGTGCTGTAGGCGAGCACCTTCTTGATGTCGGTCTGGACCAGGGCGATCGAAGCCGCCATCAACAGCGTGAGCGCGCCGACGACGCCCACCACCAGCATCGCCGTAGAAGACAACTCGAAGAGCACGTGCGCTCTCGCCACCATATAGACGCCTGCGGTCACCATGGTGGCCGCGTGTATCAGGGCGCTGACCGGGGTGGGGCCTTCCATCGCGTCGGGCAGCCAGACGTAAAGCGGAATCTGCGCGCTCTTGCCCGTGGCGCCCGCGAAGAGCAACAGGCAGATGATCGTCGCCGCCGCACTTTCGGGGCCGAGCAACTGGGGAGCCTTCGAGAACACGGCCGCGAAATCCAGCGAGCCCGCGACGCTGTAGATGTAGAAAAGCGCTATCAGGAAGCAGAAATCACCCACCCGGTTCACGATGAAGGCCTTCTTGCCGGCTTCGGCCGCCGCCTTGCGCTCGTACCAGAAGCCGATGAGCAGGTAGCTGCAAAGACCCACCGCCTCCCAGCCCACGAACATGACCACGAAGTTGTCGCCCAGGACGAGCGTGAGCATCGAGAGCGAGAAAAGGTTCAGGTAGATGAAATAGCGCACCACGCCGCGGTCGCCGTGCATGTAGCCCATCGAGTAGAGGTGGATGAGCGTCCCGACGCCGGTGACGACGAGCGCCATGACGGCGGAGAGCGGATCCAGCGAGAAGCTCGCCTTGACCTCGAAGGCGCCCACCGGAATCCAATCGAACAAGACGACGCGGATGAGCCGCCCATTCTCGGGCATCCCCAGGAGGCGGAGCCAGCCCACAATCGACGCCGCGAAAGCGAGCGCCATCGCCAGCGTCGCGACCCAGCCGGCGAACTTCTCCCCGCGCTTCCAGCCGAAGATCAGGTTCACCAGCACGCCGATGAGGGGGAACAGCAATATGAGGGTCAGACTATCCATGATTCCTTAACTCTATAGCTTCAGTAGATTGATCTCGTCCAGGTCGGTGGATTCGCGGTTTCTGTAGATCAGCACCACGATCGCCAGGCCGATGGCGGCCTCCGCCGCGGCCACAGCCATCACGAAAAACACGATCATCTGGCCCGCCATGGAATCCAGGAAGCGGCCATAGGCCACGAACGCCAGGTTCGCCCCGTTCATCATCAACTCGATGCACAAGATGACGACGATGGCGTTCCTGCGCACCACGACGCCCACGACGCCGAGGGAGAAGAGAACCGCGCTCAGAATCAGGTAATGCTCAAGCGGCGCCACGTCTCACCCCTCCTAGCGGCTTCGCCTGCGCGCCAGCACCACGGCGCCGACGATGCCCACGAACAACAAGACGCCCATCGCCTGAAACGGAAGGACGTAATCCGTCAACAAAAGGTTTCCGATAATCTGCGTGTTGCCCAGTTCGCTCACCCGCTCGGGCGGGAAACTCCCCTTCTTTCCCGTCATGAGAGAGGTGGAGAGGAATATCTTGAGCAGTACGCTGAAGACGGCGAGTCCCGCGATGGCGCCCAGCAGCTTCTGGCCGGGCAGGCGCAACTCCCGCTTCTCCTCCCGGCCCAGGTTAATCAGCATCACCACGAACAGGAAGAGCATCATGATCGCGCTGGCGTAGATGATCACCTGAACGATGGCGACGAACTGCGCGTGAAGCGAGAGATACAGACCGGCGAGACCCAGAAAAGTGAGGATGAGGGCGAGCACGCTGTAGAGCGGGCTTGGGAACGCGACGACGGCTATCGCGCCCACCGTCGTCACCACCGCCAGGAAATAAAAAAACAGGGAACTGGCCACTACCGCCCTTCCTCCAGCGGGCGGGCGCCCGCTTCAAATCGAACCCTAGACATACGTGAGCAGGTTTTTCTCGTCATAGCGGGCATGAAGCTCCGGATGATCCTCGGTGCTTTCCACGAGCAAATCGCCCTTCTCGTAGAGGAACTTGCCCCGGTCGTCCTGGCAGAATTCGTACTCGTTGCCCAGCACGACCGCGCCGACCGGGCAGGCTTCTTCGCAGTATCCGCAAAAGATGCAGCGAAGCTCGTTGATCTCGTAAATGCTGGCGTAGCGCTCGCCCTTGGAAGTGGGCGCTTCGGGGTCGTTCTCCTCCGATTCCACGTAAATGCAATCCACGGGACAGGCCGCCGAGCAGAGCTTGCACCCCACGCAGCGCTCCAGGCCGTCTTCCCAGCGCAGCAGCTTGTGGAGGCCGCGGTAGCCCACGGGCATCTCCTCTTTGACGTCGGGGTATTGCACGGTCACGCGGTTTTTGAAGGAATGCTTGAGCGTCAGCCACAACCCCTTGCAAATCTCGCCTAACATGAAACCTCCCCCCTTGAGCGGCCCGCTAGCCGATGAAAACGACGGCGCCGGCCGTGAGTATCACGTTCAGGATGGACAGCGGCAGGAGCACCTTCCATCCGAAACCCATCAGTTGGTCATAGCGCAGGCGCGGCGTGGAGGCGCGCAGCCACATGAAGAAGAACATGAACGCCAGCACCTTGATCAGGAACCAGACGACGGGCGGCAGCAGCGGCCCGCGCCATCCGCCGAGGAAAAAAGTCGCCCCCACCGCCGAGAGCGTAATCATGCTGCAGTACTCGGCGATGGAGTAAACCGCAAAGTGCATGCTGCTGTACTCGGTATGGAATCCGCCGGTGAGTTCGCTCTCGGCCTCGGGCAAATCGAACGGCGCCCGGTTCGTCTCCGCCAGCATGCAGATGACGAAGAGCAGAAAGCCCAGGGGCTGCAATACGATGTAGGGCATCCCGGCCTGGCCCTCGACGATCCCCTTCAAGCTCAGGGTGCCGGAGATCATGACCACGCCCAGAAGCGACATGCCGAGCGAGAGTTCGTAGCTGATGAGCTGCGCCGCCGAGCGAAGCCCGCCGATGAGCGGGTACTTGCTGTTCGACGCCCATGAGCCGAGCACGATGCCGTACACGCCGATGCCCGCCATGGCGAAGATGTAGAGGATGCCGACGTTGATGTCGGCCAACACCAGGTCCACCTTCTGGCCGAGCACGGTCACCGAATCGCCGAAGGGCACCACGGCGAAGGCGGCCAGCGCCGGAATGAGCGTGACGGCGGGCGCGAGGACGTAAATCACCTTGTCTGCCTGGGCGGGAATGATGGTTTCCTTGAACATGAGCTTGATGCCGTCGGCGATGGGCTGCAACAGCCCCGAGGGACCCACGCGGTTGGGGCCCACCCGCACCTGTATGAGCGCGAACACGCGCCGCTCCATCCAGGTCATGTAGGCGGCGAGCAGCAAAAGCCCGCCGAAGCCCACGAGCACTTTCCCGAGGATGATGAGCAGCGTAACCATCTATGCGCCCACCTCCTGGGGTTTTTCCGCCTTGCGGGCCCGAATCTCCAGCCCCTGGCGGCCCGGCGCGCCGCCGGTGTTGAGCGCCGAAGCTCCGTGCGCGCGCAAATAACCCTCCGGCGCGAAGGCGACGCCCACGGGCGCGTTCTTCTCGACGTGCGCGGGAAGCCGAACGACCTCCCCGCCCACTTCGAATTCCACGAGTTCGCCATCTGAAACGCCGAGGCTTTCCGCATCGCTCGGCGAGAGGGCGAGCGCGGCTTCCGGCATGTCGGCCAGATGATAGGCAGAGGCCGCATAAGCCCCCGAGAGCCACAAGACGGGCGTCAACAGCATCCTGAGGCCCGGCGCTTGCGCTTCTTTCTCCGGAATCTGCGCGATCTGATAGGCGCGCCGCCCCTCTCGTCTTAAATGCAGGCCCTCATCGGGAATACGGCCGAAGGCGTCCGCGTAATCGTCGACCAGCGAGCGCGCCTGAATCCGGATTTTGTCCAGCGAGTTCGCCCGCATGGGCCGCTCCATCGCCTTTCCGATATCGGCGAAGGCCCGCCAGGCTTCGGGAACCATCTTGTCGATCATCGGCTTGAGCGCGCGCGGGAGAGACTGCGCCCTGCGCTCCAGGTTCGTGACGCTGCCCGTTTCCTCATACAGCGTGGGTGCGGGAATCACGACGTCCGCATACTTCGCGCTCGCGTTCAAGTGAGATGTCTGCAGAACGACGAAATCGGCCTTCTCCAGCGCCTCTCTCGCCCGCGCGCCATCGGGATGCTCGGCCACAGGGTCGCAGCCCAGAATGTACAGCGCCTTGAGTTCACCGCTCGCGAGGCCGTCGAGTATAGCGTTCGCGTCCTTACCGGCCTGCGCGCCGGGCGGCCTTCCCCATGCCTCCCCGCAGGCGGCGCGGGCATCTTCATCCGACATATCCCCGCCGGGCAGGGCTGCGGGATGCAGACCCATGTCGATTGCGCCTTGTAAGTTCGGCGCGCCGGTGGCGAAGAGCATGTTGGCGCGGAGCAGAATCCCGAGATTGATCGCCTCGGAAACCGCGACCTTCCCCGTCTCACCGGGGCCGGAGAGTATGCTCACGGAGCCCTCGGCCGCCAGGATCGCCCGGGCGGCGGCCATGAGGTCATCGGACGACACGTCCGCCTCTTCGCACAGGCGGCTCATGTCGGCGGAACCTACGAACGCGGCGTATTCTTCCGCGTTCTCTCCTTCGGGTCTCGCGCCGCCGTCCGCGAGACATGCCGCCAGCGCGCGCAGCGTGCGCGAGATGCCGCCCAGAACCGGCACCAGATGATGCACGCGGCCTGAAACGCGCAAGTCGATGCGCCTTTGGTTCACGTTGATGACCACCGCGCCCGCGCGGTGCGCCTTTCTGATCTGAAGCGCGAGGATGGGGTGCTGCGTGAACGGGTCGCTGCCCACGATGATGACGGCCTTCGAACGCCCCAACTCCTCGATGGAGCCTGCGCCGCCCACGCCGCCCAGGGCGGCGCGTTGCAAGTCCGTCTGCACGATGTCGCGCGGATGAATCCGGCTGTCCAGGTGGTTGGTTCCCAGGACCGAGCGCATGAAGGCGCCGAACTGATAGGCCGTCTCGTTCGTGGAGGATGCCCCGCCCAGACCGGCGATGGCGCCGCCGCCCGCTTGTTCGATGAGCGCGCCGAAGCCTCTCGCCGCCTCGCCGACCGCCTCCGCCCAAGCGGCGGGCTTCAACTCACCGTCTTTTCTGATCATCGGCTGGGTGATGCGGCCCTCGCCGTGTGCCCCGCTCCAGCCGTAGCGCGCGACGTCGCAAATCCAGGTGTCGTTGACCCTCTCGTTCTCCGCCGCCGTCACGCGCTTGATCTCGCCGTCCTTCGTCCAGACGCCCTGGCGGCAGCCCACGCTGCACAGGGTGCAGGGACCTTGCGTTTCCTCCATCTCCCACACGCGGGCGGTGAAGCGATATTTGTTGTCCGTGAGCGCGCCGACGGGGCAGATGTCGATGACGTTGCCCGAGACGACGCTCGTCAGGGGCAGGTCCTCATAGACGCCCACCTCGGTGCGGTCGCCGCGCTGCGCCCAGCCGAACTCCGCCCCGCCGTCGATCTCCTCGGTGAAGCGGATACACCGGGTGCAGTGCACGCAGCGGTTCATCTCGGGCTTGATGAAAGCGCTGATCTCTTTGCTCGGATAAATGCGCCGGAACTCGTGCGTCCTGCTGATCGCCTTGCCGTAGGCCATGGTCTGATCCTGCAAGGGGCACTCGCCGCCCTGGTCGCATACCGGACAATCGAGCGGGTGGTTCTTGAGCAGGAATTCGAACACCCCCTCCTGCGCCTCGATGACGCGAGGCGTCACGGAACTGATCACCATGCCCTCGGCCGCATACGTGGCGCAGGAAGGCTGGAGTTTGGGTATCGGCCGGCCGTTGCCGGCGTCGAGTACCTCGACGAGACAGGCCCGGCACTGGCCCACGATGGAGAGGTTCTTGTGGTAGCAGAAATGCGGAACGTGCGCGCCGATGCGCAGCGCGGCCTCCAGGACGGGCAGGCTCTTGTCCATCGTGATGCTTTGATCGTTGAATACGAATGTTACCTGCTCATTCGACATCTATCGCCTCTCCCCCATCACATCGCGGCGGGATACGGGCTGCCCAGCGGGCAGCGGCCCAGAGAGATGTGCGCTTCGAACTCATCGTAAAACTTCGTCAGGAACGCGCCGAACATCATGGCGCACGCATCAGACAACACGCAGATGGTGTTGCCGCGCATGTTGGGGTCTATCGACGCGAGCGTATCGAGATCGTCGGGCACCCCCTCGCCCCGTTCCATGCGCGCCAGAATCTCGGACACCCAGCCGGTTCCCTCCCGGCAGACAGAGCACTGCCCGCAGGATTCGTGCTCGAAAAAGGCGGCGAGCCTGCCGGCCGCCTGCACCATGCACGTCGTCTCGTCCATGACGATGACCCCGCCGCTGCCGCCCATGCTGCCCGCCTTGGCTAAAGAGTCGAAATCCATCGTCACCTTGTCTTCGTATACTTCCTGCGCGGTGAGGGCGGGCGCGCTCGCGCCGCCGGGAATCACCGCCTTCAAGGCCGCGCCGTTCCGCATGCCGCCGCAGTGCTCGTGAATCATCTCCTCGCACGTGAGGCCGAGCGGCAGTTCATACAGGCCCGGCTTCGCCACGTGCCCCGAGACGCAGTACATGCGGGTGCCCGAGTTCTTCTCGTCGATTCCGATGCCGGCGAACCACTCCGCCCCCTTGTTCACGATGTGGGGGAGATTCGCGAGCGTCTCCACGTTGTTGATGACCGTGGGCCGCGCATAGAGGCCGATGACCGCCGGAAACGGCGGCTTGAGGCGCGGGTGCCCGCGCTTGCCCTCGAGCGACTCCAAAAGGCCCGTCTCCTCGCCGCAGATGTAGGCGCCCGCGCCGCGGTGGGTGTAGATATCGCACGAAAAACCGCTGCCCATGATGTTCTGGCCGACGTAGCCTTTTTCATAAGCCTCGGCCAGGGCTTTTTCCACCGCGCGCCAGGGGGCGACGAACTCGCCGCGAATGTAGATGTAAGCCTTCTCGATGCCCACGGCGTAACACGCGATGAGGATGCCCTCGATGAGCTGATGCGGGTCGCGCAGCATGAGTTCGCGGTCCTTGAACGTGCCGGGTTCCCCCTCGTCCGCGTTCACGGCCAGGTATTTCGGCCCGTCCACCTGGGGCACAAAGCTCCACTTGAGGCCGCAGGGAAACCCCGCGCCGCCGCGCCCGCGCAGCCCTGAGGCCTTCACCATCTCGATGACGTCTGCGGGTTCGACGCCACCCAGGAGCCCCCGAATCGCCTCGTAGCCGCCCGTGGCCTCATAACCCGCGATGTGCGGCGCGTCGGGGTTGTCGAACCGGCCCGTCACGATTTTTTCCAGTACCAACGCCATCTTCAGACCCTCAGCCCTGGCCTTCGCCGTCTGCTTCTTCGGCGCCTGCCAGTGCGGGCGATACCACCTCGTCCGCCCCGATGGGCGAGACGGTCTCGCCCTTTTCCAGCGCGCTGAATATATCGTTCATGATCTCGGGCGTGACGCATTCGAAATAGTTTTCGTTTATCTGCACGCAAGGAGCGCCCCCGCACGCGCCCAGGCATTCGACCGCCTCGATCGAGAATTTCCCGTCCTCGCGCGTGTGGCCGACGCGGCAATCGAGGCGGTTTTCGATCTCGCGCAGCAGCCTGCCCGCACCCATGAGGGCGCACGAGAGGTTGTTGCACACCTGCACGTGGTATTCCCCGATGGGCTGGGTCTTGAGCATGGTGTAGAAGCTCACCACGCCCCACACCTCCATGGGGGAAACCTCGAAAATCTCGGCCACATGCTGCATCACCGCGCTGGTGATGAAACCCTCCTGCTCCTGGGCCAACTGGAGCGCGGGGATGAGGGCCGAGCGCTTCACGGGATACTTGGCGATGATGCGCTCTAGTTCCGCGCGGTTCTCGGGCGAGAACTCGAAGCGCTCTTCCTGCCCGGAATGGGGAAACCGTATCAACGCCAAAACGAGGTCATCCTCTATTTATCTCTAGCGGTCTATCTCGCCCAGCACGATGTCGATGCTGCCGATGGCGGCCACGACGTCGCCCATCAGCCCGCCACGGGTGATATCGGCCAGCGCGTGGAGGTTCGCGAAACTCGGCGCGCGCACTTTTACCTTATAAGGGCTCGGGCTGCCGTCGCTGATGATGTAATAGCCGAGCTCCCCCCGGGGGGACTCGATGGCATGGTACACCTCGCCCTCGGGCACGCTGTATCCTTCGGTGAATATCTTGAAATGGTGGATCAGCGCTTCCATGTCGTGGGCCAGCTGCTCCTTGGGCGGCGGCACCACCTTGGGGTTGTCCGCCATGAGGGGACCCTCGGGCATGCCTTCTAACGCCTGCATGGCGATGCGCCGGGACTCGCGCATCTCGGCGACCCGCACCAGATACCGGTCCAGAATATCGCCCCGCTCGCCCACGGGGACCTCGAAGTCGAACTCTTCATAGCCCGAGTAGGGCTCGTTCTTGCGGATGTCGTAGGGAACGCCGCAGGCCCTGAGCAGCGGCCCCGTGATGCCGAGCGCGTAGGCCTCCTCGACCGTCATGGCGCACACGCCTTCCGCGCGCCTCCGGTAGATGGGGTTGTTCGTGAGCAACTCCTCGTACTCGTCCACGCGCTCTGAGAATGGTTCCAGAAAATTCCGGCAGTCGTCATAAAACGTCGGGTAGGGCTCGCGCGCCACGCCGCCCACCCGGAAATAGCTGGTCATCATGCGGACGCCCGAAACTTTCTCGAAAATCTTCAGGAGCTGCTCGCGCTCCCGGAAGCAATAGAGAAAGACCGTCATCGCCCCCAGATCGAGCGCGTGGGTGCCGAGCCAGACGAGGTGGCTGTTCAGGCGCGTCATCTCCGCGAGCAGCACGCGCAGGTATTTACAGCGCCGGGGAACCTCCATGTCCAGGAGTTTCTCGACCGCCAGGACGAAGCCGAGATTGTTCGACATGGGCGCCAGGTAATCCATGCGGTCG
Source organism: bacterium (assembly GCA_965203325.1). Classification (GTDB taxonomy): domain Bacteria; phylum UBA8248; class UBA8248; order UBA8248; family UBA8248; genus Bin107. Next base: position 2,903,830 of record OZ241875.1, on the reverse strand, counting down.
GTCATGGGGAGGGCCTTGTTGTAGGTCTTCTCCTCCATGTTCTTCTCGATGCCGGTATGGAGGTAGCCGATGACGGGCTTGCAGGTGAGCACCGTCTCGCCGTCGAGTTCGAGCACTACGCGCAAGACCCCGTGGGTGCTCGGGTGCTGCGGCCCCATGTTGAGCGTCATGGTCTCGGTCTGGATGGGACCGAGCATGTCGCTGTCGAGGGGGTCCGTTTGCCGGGCATCCGTTACCATAACCAGCTCCCGTAATCCTTATTCCGCCGCCTTGGGCTTGCCCGCGGGGGTATCCCGGAACGTAAACGCCACAGGCTCGGCGGAGATGTCGAAATCCTTGCGGTGGGGATGACCTTCGAAGCCCTCGGGCGTAAGGATGCGCTCGAGTTCGGGGTGCCCCTCGAAGGTGATGCCCAGAAGGTCGTACGCCTCGCTCTCATGGAGTCTCGCGCCCGGCCATATCCCGCAGACGCTGGGCATCGCCGGCTCGAGATCGTCCGCACAAGGGGCTTCGAGCCGCAGACGCCGCGATCTCTCGGGGTTCAGGAGTGAATACGTCACCTTGAAGCGGTAGGACACCGGCAGTTCCAGACAATCCACCCCGCAGACGAAGCTCAGCAGCTTGTAGCCTCTTTCATCGCGCAAAAACCGCGCCGCATCGAGCAGGGCGTACGGCGCGACCCGGGCGGAAATCTGCCCGCGATGTTCCGTCGCTCCGAGAAAGCCCTCCCCGATTTTCGCCTGAAGCAAAACGAGGTCGGGGTCTTTTTTCTCGATCGGCTCTTCGGCCTCGGTTTGCTCCCGCTCCTCTTCGCTCAACGGCTTAACCCCTCATTTCACAAAGGTTTGTTCATTTCACGAAAAAGCGCTCACCCCGCCCCTGCTTTGACTTCCAACTCACGTGGCGTGGGGAGCCTTCTCACATCATCTAAAGCGAGGTGACGCCGGAATCCTCTCGGTAGAGCTTTTCATCCGCAATCTTCGCCTGGAGCTTCATGATCCCGTCGATGAGCGTTTCGGGGCGCGGCGGACAGCCCGGCACGTAGATATCGACGGGCACGACCTCGTCCACGCCCTGCACGAGCGCGTAGTTGTTGAATATCCCGCCCGTGGACGCGCACGCGCCCATGGAGATCACCCATTTCGGCTCGGGCATCTGATCGTATATCTGCCGGAGCACGGGCGCCATCTTGCGCGACACCCGGCCCGCCACGATCATCAGATCCGCCTGGCGGGGCGACGCGCGGAACACCTCGGCGCCGAAGCGCGAGATGTCGTATTTCGCCGCCGAGGTCGACATCATCTCGATGGCGCAGCACGCCAGCCCGAAAAGCGCGGGCCACAGGCTGTTCTTACGCGCCCATTTGATGACGTCGGTCGCGCGGCCCAGCACCACCTGGCCTTCGAGTTGTTGTTCTAGTCCCATTCGAGTGCTCCCCGGCGCCACTCGTAAATCAGGCTGGCCACCAGCAAAGCCATGAAAGGCAGAATCGCGAGAAAAGCGTACACGCCCATGCTCTTCAAGTTCACCGCCCACGGATAGAGGAAGATGAGTTCCACGTCGAAGACGATGAACAGTATCGCCACCAGAAAGAATTTCACGCTGAAGCGCCCGCGCGCGTTCGATTCGGGCACGATGCCGCACTCATAGGCGAAGTCTTTTTCCACCGTGGACTTGCGCCTGCCCAGGAGGAACGTCACGCCCAAGTTCACGACGGCGAAGCCGACGGCCAGCGCGATCAGAATCAATATGGGTAGATATTCTTCCGGCATTTCCTGCCCCCACGGCGCTCCAACACGCACCTTTTTCTCATGCCACACGGGATGTCGAATCGAGCGCATCTTACGGCTGGCATCCCATGGTGTCAACAATTCACCGCCCCATAGGCCATAAACCATAAACCGCCCCGAACCACACGCAACCTCTATTCTGTTTTGTTGCCCGCGCGTTGAAAATTCCGGCGTTTTTCTCTCCCCGAAAATAGGGTATCTTGAAGCCGTGTGGAATCTTCGCCGCCATCCGGCGTCCAAAGCCGCGGGAGATGGGGGTGCGGAGAAAAATCCAAAGGCCTTGCTCTCGCGCGAGCAGGAGGGCTCCAGCCATGAACGAACCGAATCCACTGATCAGGGCGCATCTCGACGCCTTGAAACGCGACTTCGAGGAGCTGGCGCAGCGGCAGGTGGGCTACCCCTGCAACCAGAGTTTCGATTATTCGGACTTGCTGCCCTTTCTGGAATACACCCTCAACAACGTCGGCGACCCCTTTCACGACAGCAATTTCCGCAGCAACACCCACGAGATCGAGCGCGAGGTCATCGCCCGGTTCGCCTCCCTGATGCATCTGGAGCAGGAGCAGGCCTGGGGCTACGTCACCTCCGGCGGAACCGAGGGCAACATGTACGGCATCTACATGGGGCGCGAGTTGTTCCCGGACGGAGTGGTGTATTTCTCCCAGGACACGCACTACAGCGTCCTCAAGATCCTGCGCGTGCTGAACGTGCGCAACATCATGATCAAGAGCCGGGACGACGGGGAAATCGACTACGAGGACCTCCGCGAGACCATCCGCATCCACCGCGACGCGCCGGTCATCTTCATGGCGAACATCGGCTCCACGATGAAAGGCGCCGTGGACGACGTCGGCAAGGTGCGCGGCATCCTGGACGACCTGGCCGTCACGAACGCCTACATCCACGCGGACGCCGCCCTGAGCGGCATGATTCTGCCCTTCGTCGACGAGCCGCAGCCCTACGGTTTCGACGCAGGCTTCGACAGCGTATCCATCAGCGGCCACAAGCTCATCGGCTGTCCGCTGCCCTGCGGCGTCGTGCTGACGAAGCGCGATTACGTGGCGCGCATCGCGCGCTCGATAGAATACGTCGGCGTGCTCGACACCACGCTGCCCGGCTCGCGCAACGCGCTGACGCCGCTCATGATGTGGTACGCCTTCGAGCGCCTGGGGATGGACGGGTTCCGCGAGCTCGTGGCGGAGATGCTCGCGGTCGCCGAATACGCCGTCGAGCGCTTCGGCGAGTTCGGGGTCCCCGCGTGGCGCCACAAGAACTCGGTGACGGTCGTTTTCCCGAGACCCCCGGGCGAGGTGTCGCGCAAGTGGCAAATCGCGCCGCTGGGCGACATCGCCCACATCATCACCATGCCGCACGTCACGCGCGAGATGGTGAACGAGTTCGTCGACGACTGCGTGAAGCAAAAACACAGGCGAACGGCCTGAGGAGGATTCTCGATGAATCGAATCATCATCACGGTGCGCGACGAAGTCGGCGTCATCGCGGACATCAGCAAGGCGCTGGCCGACGAGAACATCAACATCGAAGCCCTGAACACCGAAGTCGCAGGGGAGAAGGGCGTCGTCATCCTGACCACGGACGAATCCGACCGCGCCCTGCGCGTGCTCATGAACGCGGGCTTCCGGGCGATCTCGGACGAGGCGATGATCATCAGGCTGCGCGACGAGCCCGGCGCGCTCGCCAAAGTGGCGGAGAAATTCAAGGTCGCGGGCGTGAACATCCAGAGCATGCACATCCTGAACCGCCACGCCGGTTACGCGAACGTCGCCCTGACCGCGGACGACGAGGCCAAGGCGAAGGTGCTGTTAGAGGACGAGGACGTTCTCTGAAAATTTCGAAGTGGGGAGCGCTCGACTCTGTAGTCGGTCAGGCCCCTATGCCTGTCCGAGGTCGCGACCTGTCCCTACAGGTTCCGAATCCGTAATAGGCCGATCCGAAGGTTTCCGTCATTCCGGCAATCAACCCCGACCGAGGAGGAAGGAATTGTCGGAATCCAGGGAATTTGCATTTCTCTTTTCGTTTTTTGTCGCCTTTCCAGATTGCTCGAAGACGGGCGAATAGTCAGTACCGAGGGAAGTGATTCTTCAGGAAGATACGAATCAGCCTGATATTTCCCCATCCCCACTCTGGCATTCCTGTCTTTCCTTCTCTTTCTATCGCGATGCGCCAAAGGCTGCTGTTAAATCACTTCTTTCGAGCGTACCGGCTGCACCCTCATGAGATTGACCGACAAAAATGCCTGTCAGGATACCGGCATCACCACCTGTCTGCTTAAAGGTGTTGCCGCGGACAGCGATCGAATATGTCAGGTTTCCATCTCCCCAGACTGTATCTGTGCGCCAAAACTCAAGTCCGGTAAAGTCAGCACGTACATTGAGACTGCTCATATTCACGCTTACAAATGCGTTGCCGGCAACGGCCTGAACCTGGGGCGTAAAGCCAAGTAACGTGCCTCGCCAGGTGACGTTTCCGCGAAGGGATGTGTTCTGTCTCAGGTCGAACGGCGGATTGTAGCCGTAAGCCCACGGTTCCGCATAGCCGTTGCGATAAGCCACACCGAAACCTGTATGCTTGCGATTCCCGTGAATGTGCGTCGCTGTGCTGCTCCATGGTCCGAGTGCATAGGGAGAGTCGCCGGGATCCAATGAATAAAGCGCCCTGATTGCTGCGCGGTCTACCGGATAAAGGAGAGACATCGGTTGGGCGAACGGATGCCCATATGGGGGTGTGCTCTGGCCGTTAAGATATATGGTGTTGTATCCCTCCAGGATTGAGGCGAATCTGACCCAGTCTACATGATCTCCTCCATAGAACCCCAAAGCATGCATCAATTCATGCGCTATCAGTATCACGTTACGGCGGTCCGTAAAGTCCATGTATACCGGCGCGTCCTTGTTTATCTCGATGAACGAACTCTTGATCTCATTGCCATCGATATCGCCGTCTTCGTTAATCGGATAATTAAACGTGATACCACCGGCGTTAGGCGCAATCGCAACATCTTCGTGATTGAACTGGATATGGATGGTGTTGTCCCTGGTAATGTCGCGATCATAATCATATGCGCTCGAGGGCAATGACGGTCCCACGGTCATCTTGTATTGCGGGGGCAGAGACGCATTTACAAGCCTCACGGCGGCAATTACACGATTTCTGTCCTTCTGGGTCGAGGGACCGGTAATTCGCACCTCCGGAGACTTCGTATAGCGTTTCACGTTCGATGATTCGTCCATCGCATCATCGATGAATGCAACAACTTCTCCACGGTCAGGGTCAAAATCCAATTGGCCGTATCGTATAACCGTACCGGATCGCCTTTGGTAGACAGGAAGTTCTCTCGTGTATCCAGTCGAGTAAGCTGTGCCTTGGTCGATACCTACGAACAGGCGCTGGGTTCCTTGGTGGTCATGATAGACGGGCTGATGCCTGGCTTCGGATGGATCCTGATCCGGCAGTTCGGATATGCTGAAGTGTGTATAAAGGCCACCGCTCACATTCCCTTCATGATAGAACGGATAAGGCAGTCCCTCGGATGGAAGGATGACTATCGTACTATGATAATCATGCTCATCAGGTACGAACATGGGTGTTCGGGAAATTCGTCCACCCCCGCCACCACCCCCGCCGCAGCCGGGTAATATCAACGCGAACGAGAGAAGAACGGTGAATGCCTTTTGAGCGAAACATTTTTTATTTTTGATTTGTTATCCTTTCAGGATAAAGGGTGGAATTCAAAAATAGATATATATACGCGATCTGTCTACAGGCAAACCCGGAGTCGTTCATGTTTGCTGGCGTCGCGACCGTCCTCATCTTCTCCCGCCGAAGGCGCCGAGAATTTTCTCCGTCCGATCATCGAGAATCCCCGCCGCTTCTTCGTGGTTCGGGCCGTAAAACCCGCCAATCACTTTGCCGTCTGCGTCCGTGAACCCGTTTTCTTCCACCGTCACGTCATACGCCAGGCCGGATTTCCGCCATCTCGTGAGCCAGGCCTGCGCTTCCACGTCTACTACCGAGCGAAGGTTCATAAACTGCACCGTGCCGTCGAGCGCCTCGGCCGAGAGAACGATTTCCGCCTCGCCGAACACCGGAGCGAACTTACTCATATCGGTAGCCAGCAAGGAGCCGCTCCACGTCAGCGTTCCCCTGTGGGCGTCGGCGAAACTGGTGACTGCCGGGTTCCCGAAAACGTCTGCCTCCACCGTAATGCGATCGGTGATGCGAGTGGAAGTGAAAGTCATGCGCCGGGCCGCCGTAACCACCCACGCCGAGTGTTCCGCCCATGCGCCATAGCTGTACAGCTCGGGCTCGGAAGGATAATCGTCCGCCACGGTGTACCCGATATCCTTCATATAGGCGAAATCCATCTCATGCGGGATTGCAATCTCAGGACCGCAATAGGACATGATCATCTCGCAAGCGCCCAGATGACCAACATCCGGTTCGCCGTTGTGGTCGCTCTGGAAAGCTACGTTCCTGCCTCCATTGGCAGCCGTCACTGCCGGGCCGGTCCATACCCCCCGGTCGAGGTCCACATAACGGGAAATTGCCTCCGGCACCGTAGTGCTTGACGCACTATGCCCGATTGCGTGGCCAATCTCATGAGCGGCGATATAAACGAACCACGATGGTCCTCTGTTGATGTCTATTGCCGCCACCTCGAACCAGCCCGTCCTTACCGTAAAATCCTGCCCCTCCACCTGTTCGTACCGATATAGCCCCCTGGAGTAACCCCAAGGTCTACCAGCCCACTTGGGATTCTCGAAATCAGTTTCAAAGTCAAGAAGAATCCCGTCCACCAGGCGCGGGATCTGTTGCCCATGCTCATCCAACCCCTTGCGTGTCACCACAGAATCACCTGACATGAAGGGGCCAAGTATATCCTTGAGCCTGTGAGACCAGGCCTTTCCCGCTCTTTCCAGGCCTCCCTTCACAAAATCCGGCAACGGGTCGAAATACCCGGTGAAGTCGATATCAATCGTGTCCGTCGGACCCGACATCCGCTGCGCGTATGTAATCCCGTTTTTGGACCCCAGGACGGAATACTGCGACGCATCCAATCCCTCGAACTGGGAGAGATTGCCGCCTCTTTCAAGACCGAAATAGGACTTGATCGGCTCAGGCGATTTCCACGTATCCCGAATATCCACCCCCGCGACATTCTCGATGCCGGATGGTACGGGGATATTTTCCATCTCAGGAGGATCCGGCATAACAACAGGTGTGTGATTAGAACCTCCGCCCCCGCCTCCGCCGCAACCCGGCAATATCAACGCGAACGAGAGAAGAACGGTGAACACCCTTCGAGCGAAACAATGATTGTTTCTGATTAGGTTTCTTCTTATGAAAGGGTAATTTCGGATCACTATACACATACATACCCGATCCGTATAGAGGCGAACCCGGAGTCGTTCATGTCCACCGGTGCCGAACCCGATGCGCGGATGAAATCCATGAAACATCATCGCAGGCGTCATGCGCGAAGCGCGTCTATAAATCTCAGCTAGCCTCTTCGACCCGCCTGAGTATGAATCCTCTCCCCGGCGAGAAGAGACGTCCTGCCCGCCGCTGGCAACCCGTTGCGAGACGGGCTTTTTCGGTTCGTCGTGCATCTCCTCATCGGGATGCCCGACCCTCAAGGGAGTGGTTGTTGGGCGCTCTGCAAGGGGGAGTGGTTTCGGAATTCTCCTCGGTGGAAGGTAATCTTCGCAGGGGTCGCATAACGGCTTTTCAACAGCCCCTTCCGGTTACCCTTTCACCGCGCCGGCCGTCATGCCCGCGATGATCTGCCGCGCGGAGAAGAAGGTGAAGATCAGCGGCGGAATGACGATCAGCGTGCCCATGGCCATGATGCGCCCCCATTCGGGACCCGCGTCCGTCAGGAACAGGCTGGTGGCGACAGGCAGCGTGCGCGTGGTCCTGTCCGTCAGCAGCAGGGCCAGGATGAACTCGTTCCACGCGATCCGGAATACGAAGATGCCGGTCACCGCGTAACCGGCCTTCATCACCGGGAAGAGAACGCGGGTGAAAACCTGCCAGGGCGTGGCCCCGTCGACGATGGCGGCTTCCTCGAGCTCGATCGGGACCTGCTTCACGAAGCCGTAGAGCAGCCAGATGGCGAAGGGCAGGTTGAGCGCCGTGTAGAAGAAGATGAGACCCGAAAGCTGGTTCGCGATTCCCAGCACGATAGAGACCGCGAAGGCCGGGATTGCCAGCACCGCCGGCGGTATCATGCGGACCAGGAGCGCCCCGTTGGCGATGGACTGGCGTCCCGGGAACTGCATGCGGGCCAGAGCGTAGGCCGCCATGCCGCCGGTCGTCAGCGTGATGAGGGTCGCCGAAACGCCCACGATGATGGAATTCACCAGATACCGGTCGAAGTGCGAATCGCCGATGATGTCGGCGTAGTTCTGAAGCGTGGGGAAGAAGAAAAACCACACGGGATTGCCGTCGAAGATCACCACCTCGTTTTTGAAGGACGTGCTGATCATGATGTAGATGGGCGTCAGGCAGATTATCGACAACACGATCAGCCCGGCGTAATGGAAGAGCATCCTCGCTTTCGTCGATTCGATGCGCATCGCCTTCACCTCACACGTCGGCGCGGGACTTCATGGGGTTGCTGATCAGCAGGATCGCCAGGCTGAGCGCGAAGACGATCAGCAGCAGGAGGACGGAGATAGCCGCCGCATAGCCGAGTTGCTGGGCGTCGAAGGCGGTCTTATAGACGTGCAGCGACAGCAGTTCCGTCGCCAGTCCCGGCCCGCCTTCGGTCATGATCAGCATGACCTCCAGCCCCTTGAAAACGTCGATGATACGGAGCAGGAGGGCGATGATCAGGATCGACCTGATCATCGGCAGCTTCACGAGAAATATCTGCTGCCACGTATTGGCGCCGTCGATGCGCGATGCTTCGAGTACCTCCGACGGCAGCGCCTGGAGGCCCGCGATCACGATGATGAAGACGAACGGCGTCCACTGCCAGATGTCCGTGAACACGATGGCGAAAAACGCGAGGTGTGGCTCGCCCAGCCAGATCAGCGGCTCGAAGCCGGCGAGTTCCAGGTAATGGTTGATCCAGCCCGCCCGTGCGTCGTAGAGGTAGCGCCATACCAATCCGACCACCACCGGCGAGATCATGAGCGGCATGATGAAGATCGTCCGGAAGATGGACGCGCCGCGAATCGGTTTCTCGAGCAGCAGGGCCAGCGCGACCCCCAGCGTCATCTCGATAGTGATCGTGAAGAAGCCGAACTTGAACGTCACCCACATGGATTCCTGGACGTTTTCGTCGCGGAGCATGCGCAGATAGTTTTCCGCGCCGATGAACTCCGCCGTGGACATCGGCGTGCCGATCGCCCAGTCCTGCATGCTGAGCAACAGTCCCTGGACGACCGGATAGATGAGGCCCGCGCCCATGAGCAGGACGGCGGGCGCGACGAACAGGTAACCGACGAGCCACCGCCGCATGCCCGTTGCGACCGGAGGGGACGGGTCGCTCATCGCGCACGTTCCGGGAACCGGCTGTCCGCAGGTGAAGCGCCTCCCCCGGCAGGGCCGGGGGAGGCGGGTTCAGGGGTTTCGGCTACTTGGAAGATATCGACTGCCACTGATAGTAGCCCTCGCGTTTCATGACGGCGCGCGCCTGCTCCGCCGCCTTGTCCAGAATCGGCTTGATGGGCTTGTCGGAAGTCAGCACCTGGTGAAGCGCGATGCCGAGCACCTTGATGTTCAGCTCGTTCCACTCGGGGATCAGCGGCCGCCAGTCCGGGTCGGCGCATTTGAGCTGTTCCGCGATCACCGGGTATTCCGGGAACTTCTTGGAGAACACCGGATCGGTGAGCGTGGAAATGCGGATCGGGTCGCCGCCGAGCTCGACGATCCGACGGTCGGCCTTCTTCGAGGTCATCCACTGGATGAACAGGAACGCCGCCTCCTTGTTCTTCGAGTTGGCCGGTATGCCCATGGCGAAACCGCCCGTCTCGGAGCCGCATTGAACGTCGGTCGGGTGCAGCGCGTAGCCGACCTTGCCGACGACCTTCGATTGCTTCGGGTCGCGCGCCCGGGCGGCGATCTTCAGCGAGTCGATGTACATGGCGGCGTCGCCATGCAGGAACGCTTTGGACGCTTCGCCGTAGCTGTAGGACGGAATGCCGCGGGGGCCGTACTTCACCGTCTCGCGCAGGAACTCCGCGGTCTTCACGCCGGCGGGGCTGTTGAAGACGGGCTCCCACTTGTCATTGAAGACGCGGGCGCCCATGGGCGCGGCATGGAACAGCCAAGCGGCCGTGACCTGGTGCCCGGTCTTGCCGCGCATGGTGAGGCCGCCCATTCCCGTCTTCTCCTTGATGGTCTTCGCCGCCTTGCGCACGTCGGCGTAGGTCTTCGGCACGGCGAGGCCCAGCTTCTTGAACACGTCCTTGCGATAGGCCAGGATCGAGGTCTCGGCGCCGAACGGCAGGCCGTAGAGCGCACCCGACTTGCCGGGGAGATAGCCCTTCTTGCCGCCGACGATGCCGCCGTTCTGGATGTAGGCGTCGGAGATGTCCTCGATATCGAAGTTCGGGTCGACGAACGCGGGGCTGGTGAAGAACTGCGACAGGGGCGTCAACAGGCCCTTCGCCACGTACTCGCCCTTCCACATCACCACCCAGGCGACGACGTCGAAATCGCCGTCTTTCTTGCTCATCTCCAGAAGCTGGCGATTCCGCATCTTGAGGTACTGGGAGTAGTCGATCTCGACCTTGATGCCCGTCTCCTTGGTGAACTCGGCGACCAGTTGCTTGGCCTTCTTGAAGTGCGAATTCGAGGGCCAGCTAACCACCAGCGTCTTGCCCTTGTACTTCTCGTAGGGATTGGCCATCAGCGTCGTGGCGCTGAACGTCAGGGCCAGGGCCGCCGCGAGCACAGCCATCCCCAGGTTTCTGCATTTCGATTTCATGATTTCCTCCTTATGAGGTTAGTAATTAAAACGTCCCGGCCCGAGCGGCGGGCTTGAGCGCGAGACCGGTCTCCTTGTCGAACAGGTAGAGCCTCTCCGTTTCGAAATAATAGGTGCCCGACTCCATCCGCCCGTGCTCCGGGCCGGCTTCCACGGAGACGGAAATCCTTTGCTCGCCGATGCGCGCGGCGAGAAACTGGTTGGCGCCGACATACTCGGCGACGTCGACCGTCAGCTGCACCGGGGCCGTGGCGCCGCCCGAATCCCTCGCGCCCGTCGAGGAGAAATGTTCGGGCCGCAGGCCCGCGACGACGTTCCGGGAGGCGGCGCCCTCCAGGCTCTCGTGGAAGGCCCTGGGAACCGGCAGTTCGAAGCCGTCTCCGACGATGACGTATTCCGAGCCATCTCCTCTGATCTCTCCGTCCAGCATGTTCATGGCCGGCGAGCCGATGAAGCCGGCGACGAACCGGTTGACCGGGTGGTTGTAGACCTCGGGCGGCGTGCCGATCTGCTGGATGACCCCCTCGTCCATGATCACGATGCGGTCGGCCATGGTCATCGCCTCTATCTGGTCGTGGGTCACGTAGATCATGGTGCGGTCGAGTTGCTTGTGCAGCAACGCCAGCTCGGTGCGCATCTGGGCGCGGAGCTTGGCGTCGAGGTTCGAGAGGGGTTCGTCGAACAGGAAGCAATAGGCGTCGCGCACGATGGCGCGGCCCATGGCGACGCGCTGGCGCTGTCCGCCCGACAGCTCTCGCGGCTGGCGGTGAAGCAGCTCGGAGAGACCGAGCATTTCCGCGGCGCGCGCCACCCGTGCTGCGATCTCCGCCTTCGGGAACTTGGCGAGGCGAAGCGAGAACGACATGTTGCCCGCCACGTCCATGTGCGGATAGAGCGCGTAGGACTGGAACACCATGGTGATGTCGCGGGCCTTGGGAGACGCGTGAGTGACGTCTTTTCCGGCGATCATGATCCGGCCCGCCGAGACTTCCTCGAGGCCCGCGATCATGCGAAGCGTCGTGGACTTTCCGCACCCCGAGGGGCCGACCAGCACCACGAATTCGCCTTCTGCGATCTGCAGGTTCAGATCGGTGATGACGGTGACCCGGCCGAAGCGCTTCGTCACATCGATGAGATCAACGGCAGCCATGACTCCCCTTTTCCGGCCCCGGCGACCCCGATTTCCGCATGATCGGGAATCCTCCCCCACCGCTCATCGTTGGCCGCCGCATGCCCTGCACCCGTGCGGAGCGCGAGTTCGAGAGACTTTCTTTCGCCTTGATCCCTTTATTGTGCGCGTATAGGGCAAACCGGAAATATTTACAATGGTTTGGAAATGGACGGAGCCAGCCCCGCGCCTGCGCTTCATCGCGCGCCCGGTCGACTTTCCGTTGGAACATGCGGCGGAGATGGTGGGAGGGATTGCATATATTTTCCGGCAATGTGCGGTTCGGGATTTACTCCCCCTGCCCGCACGCCCCTGATCCCCCCCCAGAATTGACAGCACAACCCATTGTCTGTAGATTCTTTCGCTACCAAAAGTCAGACATCGTTCACGCCATCAACACCGGGCGAATCCGGTGTGGTCATTCTACGCTTCGGGACGGCGAACGTCCCCGGAGCCGATCTTTAACTTTGGTTGAAAGGAGTAATTTCATGTGGCGTAAATGGATACGGATTCTCCCGGTAATCGCAGCACTCGCGCTTTCGCTCACGCTCACAAGCGCCGCCCCGGCCGCCGACAAGGTCATTCTCACCCAGCCGGTAGACAGCCTGAGCTTTTTCCCGATCTACGTGGGACGGATAAAAGGATTCTTCAAGGAAGAGGGCCTCACCCTGGACGTGAAGGCCACCGCAGGCGGCGGACCGCACCTGACGGCCGTCCTGGCGGGCAAGGCGGAGTTCACCGCCAGCCCGGGCACCTACCAGTTGAACGCGCTCAACTCGGGCAAGCGGGCCATCGGCTTCGTGGACCTGCTGCGGCGCAACATCATCGGGATGGTCATCCACAAGGACGCGGCCAAGAAGGCGGGCATCAAGGACGGCATGCCCTTGATGGATAAGGTCAAGCGCGCCAAGGGCTTGAAGATAGGCGTGACGCGGCCGGGCGCCCTCACCGACGTGCTCGCCCGCAACCTGCTGGGCCGCGCAAACCTCAAGGTTCCCGCAGACGTGCGCATCCTCGCCGTGGGCGGCGGCGGCACCATGCTGCCGGCTTTCAAGAACCGCAAGATCGACATCTTCACCATCTCCACGCCGCACCCCGAACGCATGCTCTCCCAGGGGCTCGGCATCTGGTTCGTGAACTGGGCGGCCGGCGAGGACAAGGCCATCAAGGAGTTCATGATGACGGCCGTCATGGCCACGCCCAAGCTCATGAAGGAGCGCCCCGGCCTCGTGAAGCGGATGGCGCGGGCGGTCATGAAGTCGCAGAACTACATCCAGAAGACCTCCGTCGAGCAGCTCACCAAGGACATGACGCCGTTTTTCGGCAAGCGCGTCACGCCCGAGGCGCTTCGCATCTCGGTCGCCACGGTGAAGGGCGCGGTCAACCCGACCGGCAGGATGACCGACGAGGCCGTCCAGACCACGTTCAACATCATGAAGAGCGGCGGCAAGCTCAAGAACCTCAAGAGCGTCAAGCGCAGCGACGTGTGGACGGACGATTTTCTCAAGTAGGCGGGTTTTTCTGTAGATTCTGTGCAGCCTCCCTCCTGTGAGGGGGGCTGTTTCAAAAGTGATGATTGCTTGATTCGGCGTATGGGGCTGACCGGGGGGAGAGGAGACTTCACTTCCCCCATGCGGCCTATTGCCGTACAAGAAGAGGGAAGTTCCACTCCCCCCTTGAGGGGGGAGTCAGCAAGGCGAGGGCTTTAGCCCGAAACCGCGCTGGTGGGGGGAGTTTTTTTTCTGTGGCATGTCCCCCCACCGATTCAGCCTTCGCAAAATACGCTCGGCTTCATCGACTCCCCCTCAAGGGGGGAGTGAAATGTTGCATGCTCCTTCTGTGGGCTTTTTCAACATCGCCCTCAAGGGGGGAGTGAAAAGAACCTCAAGGAAGGCGTGGTTTTGCTCGTCATCCCGCCATTGCAGGATGATTCAACAACCCCGCCGGGGCGTGAACGCTCCGGCCGGAGGAGCTTAGGGAGCATGATTCGTTGACGGCGTCTTTGTCCATCCGGCAGGTCGGCAAGCGGTTCCTCTCGCGGGGGACCATCGTCCATGCGATGTCCGACGTGAACCTCGACGTGGGCGAGGGGGAGTTCGTGACCATCGTCGGGCCGAGCGGCTGCGGCAAGAGCACCCTGCTGAACATCCTGGCCGGGCTCTTCCCCCCCAGCAGCGGGGAGGTGCATTTCCGGGGAGAGCGCACCAGCGGGCTGAACCCCGAGATCGGCTACGTGACCCAGCAGGACAACCTGCTGCCCTGGCGGACCCTGCGCAAGAACGTGCTGCTCCCCCTGGAGTTCCGCGGTGTGTCCGTCTCGAACGGCGTCGCCGAGCGCGTGCAGGCCCTGATCGACAAGGTGGGCCTCTCGGGCTTCGAGAACCATTACCCGCACGAGTTGTCGGGGGGAATGCGCCAGCGCGTAAACATCATCCGCACCCTGATATGCGACCCCCGCGTCATCCTGATGGATGAGCCCTTCGGCCCCCTGGACGCCCAGACCCGCCTCACGCTCCAGAACCAGTTGCTCGAGCTCTGGCGCGAAGAGCGCAAGACCATCGTCTTCATCACGCACGACCTGGCCGAAGCCATCACGCTGGCCGATAGAGTGGTGGTGATGACGGGCCGGCCCGGGACCATCAAGAGCGTCACCCCCGTGACGATCCCGAGACCGCGCGACGTCTACCACATCCACGACTCCCAAGCTTACCGCGAGATCTACGACAAGCTCTGGGAAGAGCTCAGAGACGAAGTGGCGAAGGTGATGTAATGGCGCAGACCGACGAAGTGAAATCCACGCCTCCTGAGGAACTGGACCTCCTCCTTCCTCCAGAAGTCACAGGAGCGCGCCTGCTGTGGTGGCGGGTGAGGAACGCGGAGGAGCTCCGCTGGGTGCGCGTGGCGGCGCTGCGCGTTCTGTTCGGCGTGATCATGATCGTATTGTGGGAAGCCGTTTCGGGGCGTCTCATCGACCACCGCACCATCTCCAGCCCGAGTCTGCTCGTAACGTCGTTTTTCGAGATCGCGGACCCGGCCAATCCGGACGGCTCCTTGTGGGTGCACTTCTTCTACACGGTGGAGAACACCTTCTGGGGCTATGTCTTCGGCGCCCTCGCCGGGATTCTCTTCGGCTTCCTGCTGGCGGAAATCGATGTCGTGGCCCTGGTCATCGAGCCGTTCATCATGGCTTTCAACGGAGTTCCGCGCATCGCGTACGCTCCTCTGTTCATCGCGTGGTTCGGTATCGAGCGACAGCCCAAGATCATCCTGGTGATGACCATCGTGTTCTTCCTGACTTTCGTGAGCACGTTCGCGGGCATCCGGGGCGTGAGCCGGGACCTCATCAACGTCTCGCGCGTTCTGGGGGGGAGCAAGCTGGCCATTCTGCGCAAGATCGTGATTCCCTCCGCCTCGCCGTGGATATTCAACGGTCTCAAGATCAGCATCCCCTTCGGCATGGTGGGCGCGATCGTCGGCGAATACATCATCGCCGACAAAGGACTCGGCTACCTGCTGCAGCGCTACAACAACGAGTACTACACCACGGGCCTCATCCTGATCATCTTCCTGCTCATGTTCCTGGTCATCCTGGTGAACCAGATATTGAACTGGGCCGAAGGGCGCGCCCTGCGCTGGCGGCCCACGAGCCGGATGGGGCAGGAAACCGTCATTCCCGGTTAAACGACTCTCCGGCCCATCTGGAACGCGGGCCGGTCAGCACATGGAGGAAAGAACCGATGCCGCCAGTCGTCGTCCTCGAACAAGTCCGCGCTCCCGTCGATAAGGTTTTCGAGTTCGTCGGGAACGTGGAGACGCATCCCCAAATCGCGCCGTTCTCCAAGGAGGTGACGATCACCTCGCCTGGAGGCCACCAGGGGGCGGGGACCCGGTTCCACCAGACCTTTCACGACAGGCCCGAGTGCGACTCGGTGATCACCGTATGGGAGCCTCATTCCAAGATCGTCTGGGAGAACTACGTCGGCGGGAGCGATAAGCCCGCCCAGGTCATCACCTACCGCTTCGAGCAGGTGGGCGACCTCACCCACGTGATGCACACCGTGGACAACGAGGCTTACGAGGACCAGACCCTCCACCGGGGCGGGACGGAAGAGAACATCGTGGAACTGGCGAATCTGAAAAAGCTGGCGGAGAGCTGAAGAAAAGAAACCGGCGCCCCCTTGAGAGTCATCGGCAACCGATTAAAGAAGAACTGCTCCCCCCTACGCGAACTCCCATGACGCCGCTGAGTAATCCCCGTACCGCCGCGCCCGAAACCGGCTCTTTCAAAAACCCCCGAGGGGGAGTAATTTTTGAAACCCTCCTGGGGAGAAACTGCCAACAAAAAAAAACACCCAATAGCAACCCCCGCCCCGACTATGATAAGAAGAACCTTCTGTTTCTCACATCACACCCCACGCAAGGAGAGCACATGAACGACAAGATACGCCTGCTCGTCACCGACGGGGCGTCGGGCCGTTTTCTGAGCCGGGTCAAGGCGAACGCAGCCTCCGAGCCTTTCGATATCATCGCGCCCGACAGCACGGAGGAAGACGCGCTCTTGGCACTCGCACCGGAAGCCGAGGCGATCCTATGCTACAAGGCGGCGCTGCCGGCTTCGGTCATCCAGGCGGCTGCCAAGCTCCGCTACATCCAGAAACACGGCCTGAACTGCAAGAACATCGACGCGGCCGCGGCGCGCGAGCGCGGAATCCCCGTCGGCACGCAGTCGCTCATGCGCAACGCCACCGTGGCCGAACAAGCCCTGACTCTCATGCTGTGTTGCGAGCGCAAGACGATTTTAGGCCAGCGGGCGGTCGAGGCGGGCGTCTACCGCGAGATGGGGCTGGAACCCGTCGCGACCAGCCAGTGGAACATCCGGCCCAACTGGCCGGAGATCGAGGGCGTTGCGGAGCTATTCGGCAAGAACGTCGGAATCATCGGACTGGGCGACATCGGCATGGACATCGCCAGGCGCTGTTTGGCCTTCGACATGGAGATCTTCTACTACCAGCGCACGCGCCACACGCCGGACGTGGAGGCGGAGTACCGGGCGGCGTATCTTCCCTTTGAAGATCTGCTTGAGCAGGTCGACTACCTCGTACTCGTGCTTCCGCATACAGAAGAGAGCGAGGGGATGATCGGCGCGGAACAGCTCGCGCGCATGAAGAATACGGCGGCCCTCATCAACGTGGGCCGGGGCGCGCTCGTCGATGAGGCGGCGCTCGCAGATGCGCTCAGAACGGGCGCGATCGCCATGGCCGGGCTCGACGTCTACTGCTACGAGCCCCTGCCCGCCGACAGCCCCCTCATCGGCCTTCCCAACGCCGTCTTGCTGCCCCACACCGGCGGCGGCTCGAACCGCCAGTGGGACGTGGACATCCCGGCGTCGCTGGGCAAGATCGCCGCGTTTTTCGCCGGAGGAGAGAGCAGGAAGCCATAGCGCGGGAGAGGGGCCCATTGAATCATTGCGCCATGTTCCCGGTAGAATGCGTGGGAGCTTAGCCTTGCTTGGAAAAACTGATCTCTTCTTGTGAAGGATAGCGAAAGGTGAATACCGTTCGTTCTTTATTGCTAACCGCGAAATCACCGGCCCCGATAATATCCATACCAATCAGGATGTCTTCATCGCCAACAAGTCCACCCGCCTCGGTCACTTCCCAATCGGAAAACTCAACATGGTTGGGTAATAAGATATTGACTGAATACGTATGGACATTTTGCGTAGTGGTGGCGTCATAAACGACGGCCATGCCAGTAGCTCGCAAGGCGAAATCCCGAACCACTTGCGACGTTATCGCGCTGTGCGTGGCGCCTGTATCCGAAACCGCTCTGTATTTCCTGAAAAAGACCTGGAGAAACCTAACTCGGGGTCATAAGCAGGCGCGACCTCGACCAGATTGGAAAGGACGTTTTCATATCCTCGGCAATATGTCGTGAAAGCAGAACTTTTCTTTTTGAACATTACGAAAAATAGGCCCGCGACAGAAACCTTTTTTTTATGCTGTTGGGGTCACTGCTACATTTCTGCACCAGAAAAGTGCCCAACATATGCATTTTCATCGTCATTTCGATTGCAGCTCTCTTGGTATCGTAGTCTCCGATCACATTGCGATTTTTGATTACGATATATCTGCCTTCATACTTCTCGGTGAGATCGAGCTGGTTTTCCAAATAGTATTCAAATTCATCGTTCAATCCATTTTCCATGGCGAGCCTCCCGAACAAATCGCGAATTCAGCCGGTTAGCCAAAAACACGGAAGAGAGCAAAATTCATTATACCAGCACCCTCTCGGAATGCAGCCCTCCCCCCTCGGCGGGCCGCACGAAAACCGAAAACAGGCCCCTCGCCGTGTACCCCGGAAGCGGCCGGCGCCGAGGAGCGAAACCCGCGTTCGGGAAAAAACTCGCAATCGGCGACAAGATGAGACTATAATGGGGATGCTCGCCCCCGACCCGGGGAGCCGGCGCGAAAGTCGCTCGTATTGGAATCTGCTTTCGAGTACGCATCGATGAAAGAAGGAGGGGGTTACTCATTATTCCCGTTGCGGGTCTGAGGACCCAACTCGAACCCGGAACGGTACTCGCTACTCCACGAGGTCAAGCAGCTAATGAGTAACCCCCAAATTCTTCATCTTCTTGCCTGAGCTCCGGAGGCGCTTTTGAAACCCGCCCCATCGCCCTTTCCGGCCGCCGCTAGAAACCGGCACCGCTTCTTCACCTACGACGCGGCAACCGGCTTCCCTATTTGACCAACCAGTCATTTTTCGCTATAGTGCATCCCTGTCATCAGTTTCCTGAAAAAGCCGCCTTTATATGGTTTAGATAGGTATGTTCATCATGAACTAGCTCGACCCATACAATCCTTCCCAATCCACACGCGGATTGATTCACCCGAACCCACGGATGAAATACGGGCTGGTTGGCATACAATCCACGTTTTGGAAGAAATGTGGGTTCCCGCCTATTTCAACTCTCAGGAAGAGTCGTCTTGTATTCAGCGGGCAGCCCGTGAGATCGACCACACGTGGATTGTATGCCGGGTGAAATAGTGGGGGATTGGACCTTGCTTGTCAAGCGAAAAATGAGGCTTTCGTTCGGACTTGGCGAATTCTTTCATCAACCCCGCGTCATCCAAAGTATAAGAAGGTACATATAATCCCTTCTCCCCCGGCAGGCCGCATACCCGCACCGCGAGCACGTCTTTTCTCTACTTGCAGGCAAGCCGGGCGCGTGGTGCGGGTTATGCGAATGGCGCTTCCTTACTTCTGCGCCCAGTCAGGAACCTCCTCTCCTTCGGGGACGTACTGCACCAGTTCCACCGCGAGGCCGCCCGTGGTCGCCGCGTTCGTGAAGGTGATGACCCCGCCGCGCGAGCCGTAGGTGGGGGCGAGGACGAACTCGACTCCCTTCGCCTCCCATTCGGCCATCGTGGCCCTCAGGTCATCGACGACGAAACAGATATGGTGCAGTCCCTCGCCGCGTGAGGCGATGAACCGGTTGAGCGGTGCCTCGGGGTCGCTCATCTCCACGAGTTCCATCACCGCGTCTTCGGCCTCGTAGAAATCGAGGCGAGCGGTGTTGCCGGGCCGCTCATACACCCTTCTCTCCAGAAACTGGAAGCCCAGCAAATCCTCCATCACGTTTTTCTTCTCATCGAGATTGCTCACGGCGTAGCCCAGATGATCGACTTTCGGCATGTTTCACTCCCAAGAAAATGTATGGCATGGCGTATTGAAGCAACGAGAAACCGCCCGCAGGCTACCGCGTCCCCGCGCCCTTGCGCAAATTCTTCCCGGCTCAAGCGGCGCGCCCGGCGGAGCAGCCGCCCCACCGGGATGGCCACCCGAAGGAACGGTATGTATACTCAGCCTCTTTCCGGAACAAAAAGGATTCTCGAGAAACGCATGTCTTCCGTATTGCCGCTTTTGAACATCGTCTTCCCGGTCATGGCCGTGATCGGGGTCGGCTTCCTCTACGGCCGGTGGAAAAAGCTCGACCCCAAGGTACTGGCCGAACTCGTCCTGTTCCTCCTCGCTCCCGCCGTGATGTTCGACGCCTTGGCGCGGCAGCGTATTATGTGGGAGGAGTTGATCCAGACGGGCGTCATCTCGACGCTGATTCATATCATTCCGGGCGCCGTCGCCTTGGCCGTCAAACGCTGGGCGGGCATGACGCAACGCCCCTTCGTGCCCAGCGTGATGCTCATGAACTCCGTCTCGCTGCCTTATCCCCTGGCGCTTCTGGCCTTCGGCGAGGAGGGTCTGGCGTACGTGGTGCTGCTCTCCATACCGAACGTCTTTATCTCCTTCACCCTGGGGATCATGGCCTACGGCGGCGGCGCGAGCGTCAGGGAGCCCCTCAAAATGCCCGCCCTTTACGCGGCGATTTTGGGCATCGTAGTGGCGATGGCGGCGATTCCCGTGCCCAAGTTCATCCTGCGCTTCTCGCATCTGACCGGACGCGGGATGTTCCCGGTGGAGCTCTTCACGCTGGGCTATAGGCTCCGCTCCATCCGGGCGTCGGATTTCAGAATCAGCCTCCTGGTGGCGGCGCTCCGGTTCGGGCTCGGCTTCGTGCTGGCATGGGTGCTTTCGGAAGCCTTCGCGCTCACGGGCGCGTTCCGCGCGGCGCTCTTCCTGATGTCGTGCAGCCCGCCCGCCGTGCTGAACTACATCTTCGCCGAACGCTACGGGGATGAGGGGTCGCTGGCCGCCTCCATCGTGTTCACGGGCACGGCGCTGAGCCTTGTCACCATACCCCTGCTTCTGCTCTATCTGGGAGTTTCATAAGGGCCGGGATTGCCGCCGAATTGCGGCCAATGGGGGTTGTGGAAAATTCCTGATTACGTGATTCGGTGTGTGGCCGCCCTTGATTCGTCTTACGTCTCACCCCGGCCGGCCTTTTCCTTGAGCCATTCTCTCAGAGGCTCCTGGAAGTAGACCGCCGCCGCCCCGGCCACCACGGCGACGATGAGAAGCGCGACCACCAGGCCGTATTGCTCCTCGTACATCCCCGCCCCCTGGACCCCCAGCATGATGGTGCCGGGGATTCTGCCGAGACACGCGATGATCACGAACGTCAGCGTCCTGAGCGGACTCAGACCCAGGAGGTAGCACATGTAGTCCTTGGGGAAGCCGGGAATCGAGAAGAAGACGAAGGCGAGAAACGCGCCCCTGTTCGTGATGAGGAAGTCGAATTTATCCAGAATTTTGGGCGGTATGAGTTTTTCCACGAAGGGACGCCCGAGCTTCCGCCCGATATAGAACGCGAGGAAACTGCCTATCGTCAGGCCGATGGTGCTCAGGATCGTCGCTGTGAGCGCGCCGTAGACGTAGCCGCCCAGAAAACCCGTCAACTCGCCCGGTATGGGGGAGAAGACCACCTGGAGCACCTGTACGCCGATGAACACGGCCGGCCCCCAGGGGCCGAAGGAGCAAATCCAGTCCCTGAACCGCTCTTTCTTGTCCTGGAGCTTCACCAGGTACGCCCAGGCGTCGTCTATCTGCCCCCAGAAGAGGTAGGCGAGCAAGGCCGCCGCCAGCAGGCACAGCCCCGCCGTCCACAGGATTTTCGTCTTGCCGTTCAACTCGGGTTTTCCTTATGCGGGCGATGAAACGCTTGGAACAAAAACGAACCAATACATACCACCAAATCTCCCGCATGGATAACAAAAAAACGCTTCTCTGCGCAATTGTTGACATCGAACCGCTCACCGCCCAAGATCGGTGGTTCATGAGACACACTTTGAATCGTCTGGAGAAAAGATGGCCGACGCCCGCCCGAATGCGCATCCTGAAGATTCCGGCGCGAATCTACCGCGCACTGAAGAGCAACGCCTGAGCGCGGGCGAACTCACGAGCGCGGCCAAGGAACGCGCCCTCTCCCACGGCTTCGACCTGGCTGCCGTCGCCCCGCCCGGCCTGGGCGAGGCGCACGGGCGTTACATGGAGTGGATCGAGCGCGGCTACGCGGGCGAGATGAGCTATCTGAGCCGAAACCCCTATGTGCGAGGCGACCTGCGCCGCCTCTGGCCGGAGACGCGCGCGGCCCTGGTCGTCGCCATGCAGTACAAGCCGGAGCGCGAGACGCCCCACGCGGAGGGCCAGGGCAAAATCGCGCGCTACGCCCACGGCGGGGACTACCACAAGTTCATGAAAAAACGCCTCATCCGCGTCCTGCGCGATTTGAAAGAACTCGACCCCGGCGTCGAGGGCAGAAGCTACGTGGATACCGGCCCGGTTCTGGAGCGCGACCTCGCCGTCCTGGCGGGCCTCGGCTGGAAAGGAAAGAATTCACTTCTGCTATCGCGTCGGCTGGGGAGTTATTTCTTCCTGGGCGTCTTGCTCCTCAACCGCGCGCTGGAAGTGGACGCGCCCTTTTATGAGGAGCATTGCGGCACGTGCACGCGGTGCATCGACGATTGCCCCACCGACGCGATCGTCGCGCCCGGCGTGGTGGACGCGCGGCGCTGCATCTCCTACCTCACCATCGAGCTCAGAGGCCCGATTCCCAGGGAACTTCGAGAACCCATGGGCGCGCACATATTCGGCTGCGACATCTGCCAGGAGGTCTGCCCCTGGAACGACGACGTCCCCCACGCGCGCGAACCGAGGTTCGACCCCCGTCCGGCGGCGCTGGAGCCTGAGTTGCACGAGTTCGCCGCCATGGACGAGCGGCAGTTCCAGAAGGCGTTTCGCGGCACGCCCGTCATGCGCGCGCGCTACGGGGGGTTCCTGAGGAACGTCATCGTCGCCATCGGCAATACGGGCGGGGCGGAGAGCATCGACATCCTCGCACGCGCGCTGGAGCACCGAGAGCCCCTGGCGCGCGGCCACGCCGCCTGGGCGCTCGCCCGCATAGGCAAACGCCTGCGCGATGAGCACGCGCGCCTCGCTCTCGAAGCCAGACTCGAAGTCGAAAGAGACGCCTGGGTGCGCGAGGAGATCGAGCTGGCGCTTGGCGAATTCGCGCTGATGTCGCTGCCCGTTTTGGGATTTGAGAATTGAGAAACCAGCAGGTCCGACTAATAACTCGCCTCAAGCCTCCCCCATTCCTCCCCGCGTTCCGGCGCTTTCCTTGCTGTGCTAGAATCGTGGCCTCTAAAAACAACTCGGCGCCTACAAGCCGGTTCAGACACGATGGGAGCGCGCAATGAAAACCGTATCCGTGAACGGAATCGATATCGCCTACCAGGAATCGGGGAGCGGGCCGCCGCTCCTGCTCCTGCACGGCTTTTCGCTGGATCACACCATTTGGGACCGCCAGGTCGAAGCGCTGCAGAGAAGCTACCGCCTCCTGTGCCCCGACCTGCGCGGCATGGGGCGGACGCCGCATACGGGCGGCCCCATCTCGGTCGCGATGATGGCCGACGACATGGCGGCTTTTCTGGGCGCGCTCGACATCAGCGCCGCCGCCGTGGCGGGCTTTTCGCTGGGCGGCTACATCCTGCTCGAGATGGTGCTGCGCCACCCGCTCCGGGTGCGCGCGTGCGGGTTCATCAGCACCCGGGCGACGGCGGATACCGAAGAAGGAAAAAAGGTGCGACTGCAGCACATGCAGACCGTCATCGACGAGGGGATGGCAGGCTTCGCGGGGCACTTCATCGAGAGCCTGTTCGCGCCCGACTACATCGCCTCCCACCCGCTCGAAATCGAGGCAACGGAGAAGGTCGTGCTCTCCCAGGTTCCCGATTCCATCGCCTTGCTCATCGACGCGCTCAGGAGGCGCGAGGAGTTGACGCCGCGCTTAGGCGAAATCGCCGTTCCCTGCATGGTGTTCGGCGGCACGGGCGATGCACTAGTGCCGCACGCGCAGATGACCGCCCTGCACGAGGGGCTGAGCGCCTCCGTCATCGAGTTGGTGGAAGGCGCGGGCCACACCACGCCGTTCGAGTGCGCGGACCGCGTGAGTTTCCAGCTCGACCAGATGATGCAGCGCGCGGGCATGTGGATGTAGACTTGGCGTAAGGGGTTGCTGAAAAAGTCCGTATAAGACCCCCTGCAAGTAGAGGAATTGTAGGGGCAGGTCGCGACCTGTCCCTACGGCGAGAACGCTCCGCATTCGTAGGGGAGGACCTGTGTGTCCTCCCCCCACATTACCCCCAGGAAACCTTGCTCTTAAGCCAGTCGAACTGCCCTTCAGGCGCGGCGAGGACGGGTTCGGGCGCGCGGCGTCCGTCGGCCAGCGCGGCGTAGTCGATCTCCGCTCCCGAGAGATAGCGCACAGCACCCCCTGCGCGCTCGCAGATGAGCGCCCCGGCGGCGAAGTCATAGGCGCGTATCGGCTCCATCAGCGTACCGAATGCCGAACCCGCCGCCGTGAGGCAGATATGGCAGGCGGCGGAGGCCAGCGCCAGAAAGCGCCCGGGGTATCGGTGCGAGAGGCCTTCCACCTCGGCGCACGGCACGAAGAGATAATCGTGCGCGCCGGGTACTTCCTGGCCGACTTGCGGCAGCGGCGCGCCGTTTCTCAGTGCGGGGCCTTTGGCGTCTCCCGTGAAGGTCTCCCCCATCGCGGGCATGTGGACGACGCCCGCCTCGACGCGCGAGCCTCTCAGACACGCGATGGACACCGCCCAGAAGGGAAGTCCCTTGAGATAGGGGCCCGTGCCGTCGATGGGGTCTATCGCCCACCAGCGGGTATCCGGCCCAATATCGCCCGCGCCGCTCACGCCGCTTTCCTCCGCCAAGACAGGATCATCTGGATACGCCGCGCGAATCTCTCCGATGATCATGCGCTCGACCTCCCTGTCGGCGCGCGAGACGATGCTGCGCCCTTTGGGTTCCGCCTCCACGCAGCCGAACAACTCCACTGCGCGCGCGCCCGCCTTGTGCGCAATCTCTTCGATGAACGAAACGACGCCTGACACTCCTGTTCTCCTCTTCCGCAAGTGCGCGCATCATGGAGGAGGCCTTGCTCCGTCGCAAGGGCTGTGCGGACGCAAGACCCGAATCGTCGACAAAAGACGGATGAATTGTTAAAAGAGGAAAATTTCGCTCGCTTCACGGGTAGCCCACAGATACAGGAGATGTACACATGCCATTCGCCCGTACCCATCGACTCACCACCAAGGGGGCCAAGCAGATGATGGCCGCCGCCATCGCCAAGGCGGAGGAGTTCGGCATCCCCGTCACCGTGGCCATCGCCGACGCGGGCGGACACCTCGTCCTGCTCGAGCGCATGGACGGTGGGCGCTTTCATACCGTTCACTCATCCACCACCAAGGCGGTCTGTTCGGCCTCGAACAAGCGGCCCACCACCACGCAGGGCGCGCAGGCGCAACATCTCGACACCGCCCATGCCCTGGGTCTGGCCCTCGCCGCGGGTCCCGATCGATGGACGGCGATGGAGGGCGGGTTCCCGATTCTCTATGAGGGCGAGTGTCTGGGCGGCATCGGCGTGAGCGGGGGCGACTGGGAGCAGGACGAAGCCATCGCGCGCGTGGCCGTGGAAGCCGTGGGCGCTTCTTTCTGATTACAGGACATCGCTTCGTGCCGCTTTTCAGGATACCCGGAAAAACATGATTCATCTTTTCAATCTGCTTATATAAGGAGTCATACCGACAATGAGTTCCAAACCCCTGAGGGTGGCCTCGCTCGGCATGGGCTGGTGGTCGGACGTTCTGGCGGACGCTATCGGCCGAACCGACAAGATCGAGATCGCCGCCTGCTTCACGCGTTCGGAAGACAAGCGCGCGGCCTTCGCCAAAAAATACGGTTGCGAGCCGGCGGGGAGCTATGAGGAAATTCTGGCGGATGACTCTATCGAGGCCATCATCAACACCACGCCGAACCACGTGCACCTCGAATCCACGAAAGCGGCGGCCGAGGCGGGCAAGCACGTTTTTCTCGACAAACCCATCGCCCACACCGTCTCCGACGGGAAGGCCCTCACCCGCGCCTGCGCGGAGGCCGGCGTGGTGCTCGCCATCGGCTACCAGAGGCGGCGGGAGAACCACTTCCGCTGGATCAAGGAGAAGATAGACGCAGGTGAATTCG
Source organism: bacterium (assembly GCA_965203325.1). GTDB lineage: Bacteria > UBA8248 > UBA8248 > UBA8248 > UBA8248 > Bin107. The sequence continues at coordinate 2,877,915 of OZ241875.1, read as the reverse complement.
GCAGACTCGTGCAGGCGGAGTGCAACATCAGCAGGGACAGGGAGGGCCAGTTCGAACTCGGCCACTGGCGCTACCAGGCTGACGCCATGCCGGGCGGCGTCATGCTCCAGATCGGCATCCACTACGCCGACGTGCTGACCTACATCATGGGTCCCATCGCCGCCGTCTCGGGCCGCACGGCGCAACTCGTCCTGCCCGGTGACAACCCCGACGTGGCGAACCTTATCCTCGAGCACGAATCGGGCGCCATCTCGAACCTGACGGCGAGCTACGCCTCGGCGTCCGAGTACTACCTCATGAACATCTACGGGAAGACGGCCACGGCCTCCTACACGCTCTTCGACGGCCTGCGCGTCCTCTACCGGGGCGAGAAGGCGCCCCAAGCGGTGGCGTGTGAGAAAAACGACACCATCAAGGAGGAGCTTGAGGAGTTCGCGGACGCCGTTCGCGGAGGTGCTGCGCCCGAGATGGAAGGCGATGCCGCCACATCCTCACTCGCCGTCATCCGCGCGGGCGTGCGCTCAGCGAAAGAGGGACGCCGGGTGGAGGTGGCTGAAATCCTGAACGACGAGAACGAATAAACCGATAAGGAGAAGTCATGCCACGCATTCAAGCCGGTGAAGTGCAGCTTAACTACGCGGAACGAGGAGAGGGGGAGGCGTTTTTGTTCATCCCCGGCCTCATGGGTCTCCTCGACGCCTGGGATTTCCAGATGCCTCATTTCTCGGAGCGCTACCGCTGCATCACCTTCGACCACCGGGGGACGGGCGAGAGCGACAAGCCCAGGGACGCCTACTCCACAGGCATCATCGCGCAGGACGCGGTCGCCCTGCTCGACACGCTGGGAATCGAGAAGGCCCACGTGGCGGGCACATCAACTGGAGGCTGCATTCTGCAAAACCTGGCGCTCGATTATCCCGACCGGATAGGCTGCTGCGTTTTCACCAATACATGGACGACGGCGGACCCCTACATGACGCGCCTCCAGACCTCGCGCAAGCAGATCGCCGAGGCTTACGGGCTCGAGGAATACATCAAGTTCAGTTCGCTCTGGACGTGCGGGTGGACGCAGTTCGTGAACATGTACGAGAACCTCCTGGAGCTCGAAGCGCGCCAGAAAGACACCATCGCGCCGGTGGACGTCATCACCGCGCGGCTCGACATGACGCTCACCCACGACAGAACGTCCGAGATTCACAAGATCGACAAGCCTTCGCTCATCATCGCCGCCAAGGACGACGCCCTCACCCCGCCCTATTTCGCCCAGGACTTACAAAAGGCGATAGCGGGTTCTGAGCTCGTGATTCTGGAGGAAGGTGGCCACTACAGCTACCGCCGCTCACACACCGAGTGGAACGCGGCCGTGGATGCGTTTCTGGCTGAGGCGGACGGTTAGTCCTCGTCTCCGATGAGGTTGACGGATTTTCGCGGTCTCACGCGCTCAGAAGGCGCGCCGCTTGCGCCGCTCGGCGCAGCTGCCGGCGCAGCGGCGAAGCTGGCCGGCCGGATGAGCGCCAGGAAATCCACCCACAGCGAGAAGACGACCGGGATCAGCAGCAGGGTGAAGATCGTGGACATGGCCAGCCCGCCCAGGACGGCCGAGCCCAGCCCCCGGTAGAGTTCGCTGCCCGAACCCGAGGAGATCACGAGAGGCAACATGCCGAGCACGGTCGTCGTGGTCGTCATGAAGATGGGGCGCATTCTGTCGCGCGCGCTCTCCAGAATCGCCTCGCGCATGGGGAGGCCGGCGCGGAAATGGTTCAGCGCCTGGTGAACAAGCAGAATTGCGTTGTTCACCACGATGCCCGTCAGGATGATGAAGCCCAGCATGGTGAGCGTGTCCATCTTCACCGAGGGTTCTATCGTGTTCATCAGGCTCACCATCAGGATGCCGCCCGTGGCGGCGAAGGGCACGCTGAACATGATGATGAACGGATAGCTCCACGCCTCGAACAGGGCCGCCATCAGCAGATAGGTGATCAGGAGCGCAAGCAGCAGCGACCACTTGAGCGACCCCCAGGTCCGCTCCAGATCCTTCGCCCGTCCGCTCACGCCCAGCGAATAGCCGAGCGGAAGCGTCTGGCGCATCGGTTCGATGACCTCTTTCTTCATCCTGTCGATCGCCACCTGAAGCGGCAGTTCGCTCCCGATGTTGACCGTGAGCGTCACGGAGCGGTCGCGGTCGATGTGCTCGACCTTCGTTGGCCCGAGCGCCGCCTGTACCCGGGCGATATCCCCGAGCGAGACGATCTGCCCCTCGGGCGTGTGCAGCTTGAGTTCCTCGATCCGCTGCGTCTGGGTGAAATCCGAAAGCGGTCCGCGCAGGATGATGTCGAGTTCCTCTCCGCGATCCCGGAAAATGCCCGCCTTGGTTCCGTTCACGAGCGTCTCCACGACGCTCCCGAGTTCCGAGACCGACACGCCAAAATCCGCCGCCCTCTGTCGATCCACGTGCACCTGGAGCTCGGGGTTTCCAAGGTCGAAGCTCGAATTGACGAAGCGAACGCCCCCGAGCCCGCGCGCCCTGGCGCCCACGTCGGCGGCGATGCGCTGAATCTCGCTCAAGCTGTCTCCCGTGATGTCAACCTTAAGATTGATCCCGCCGATGAAGCCCGAACCGCGCCGCCGGAACAGTGGTGCCTGGGTGACGAACGTGCGCACCCCGGGCGTTCCCTGTAGGTCTCTGAACAACTTGCGCACAAGACCGCGCATGGAGTCGAGATCGGAGTATTCCTTCTTGGCGATGATGCCGAAAATAGGATTCTGCGTACGCACCACGGCGAAATACCGGTCGATTTCCTTGACGTGCTCGAGCTTCGCCTCCAGGGTTCGCGCGACCTTGTCCACTTCTTCCAGGTTCAGGCCCGCGGGCGTGCGCACGATCACGAACAGGAGATTGCGGTTTCCCTTGGGCAGATAGTCGATGGGAGGAAAGGACAAGACCGCCACGGCGACCGCGCCCGCCGTGATGAGCGCGGCCACGAAGACGCGCCTCACCACCCCGCGAAGGAGCCAGCCCAGGGTGGCCACGTAGATTCGCCGGCAAAGCCTGCCCAGCGCGTACACCCCCAGGATGCGGAAAAAGTGGGTCAGCGGTGATATCTTCCCTGCGCCGCTCAGGATGCGCGAACTCAGCATGGGCACCACGGATATCGACACGACGAGGGATAGCGCCACCGCCACGCTGATAGCGATGGCGATGTCGCGGAAGAGCTGGCCGGATTCGTCCTGGACGAACACCACGGGGACGAAGACGGCCAGCGTGGTCAGTGTCGAGGCCAGCACCGCCCCCCAGACCTCCTGCGCGCCGTCCACGGCGGCGTCCCACTTGCTTTTTCCCATCTCGCGGTGGCGGAAGATGTTCTCCAGCACCACGACGGAGTTGTCCACCACCATGCCGACGGCGAACGCCATGCCCGCGAGCGAGATGATGTTGATGGAGCGGCCCAGCACGAAGATAAAGATGAACGTGGAGACTACGGTGACCGGGATCGCGACGCCGATGATCATGACGCTCGAAAGACTGCCCAGGAACAGGAGCAGCACGCCTATCGCCAATATGCCGCCTATGAAGATGTTGTTTGTTACCAGGGAGCGGGACTGGTCGATGTAGACGGTCTCGTCATAGACCTGCCTGAGCCTGATGCCGCGCCCCGCGTAGACTTCGTTGATCTCGGCTATCGCCTTTTTGACCCCCGCCATCACCTCGATGGTGTTGGCCCCGGTTTTTCTCAAGGCTCCGAAAGCCATGGTAGGCACTTGCCGGAGGCGGATCCGCCGCTGGAGGTCGCCGTAGTCGAATGAAACCTTCGCGACGTCGCGCAGGTAGACGGCCCCGCTCGCGTTTTGCGCGATGATGGTGTTGCGCAACTGCTCGAGACGGGTGAAATTGCCCACCGTGCGCACCGAATAGCTGCGCTTGCCCTCGTCGATCTTCCCCGCCTTCGTGTTCTTGTTCTCGCGCTGCAATGCCGCCCTCAGGGCGGAAACCGTGATTCCGCGCGCGCTCATGGCCGCGTAATCGAGCGTAACGCGCACCTCCCTTTCCTGGCCGCCGAACATCCACACCTGACCCACGCCTTCTACGCGCTCGAGCTTGGGGCGGATGACGTTATCCGCCTCTATACGAACCTCGTTGATGGGCAGCTTTGTCTCGACGACCATCCAGGCGATGGGGTTCTCGGAATCCGAGTTGAGCGCGTTGATGGTGGAGCGGTCCGAATCATCGGGCAGGTTGCGCACGAGGCCCAGCTTTTCCGAGACGTCGAGGCGGGCCACGTCCTTGTTCACGTCCCAGTCGAATTCGAGAAAGACGCGCGACTTGCCCTCCTCGCTGCGCGAGGTCATCCGGTTCAGGCCCTCCACCGAGGTGAGCTTCTCCTCGATGGGCTTCGACACCTCTTCTTCCACCTCCAGCGGCGCAGCGCCCCTGTATTCGGTCTCCACCGTGATGACGGGCCTGTCGATCGTGGGCGTCATCTGCACCGGAATCCAGTAGAGGCTGATGGCGCCGAAGAGCACCGCCAGAATGACCCCGACGGTGGTCGTGACCGGATATTTGACACTCGCGCGGGGCAGATTCATGCCCTCTCCTTCATCGGCGGCTCTGCGTTGTCTGGCAAGATAAAGCGGCGTTCATCCCTCTCCACCGCATTCAAGCCTTTACATACACACAACAAATCGGCATCAGGCGGATGCGCTTCATCCCCCGGTTCCGCGCCGGGAACTCGCTGCGGGCTTTCCGCCTCTGCGCGGAGCGCCTCCGCGGCCTCGCGCGCCGGGCCGGCCGCCCCGGCCCTGAAGACGAACGGGCATCCCGGCTCTCAAGTTTTCATTACCTTTCACAACCACCTGCATGCCGGCCCTGAGTGCGCCGCCCGTTACCTCCATAAAAGAATCCACGCTTCTGCCCTGCGCGAAGGAAACCTCGCGAACGCGCCCTTTCTCGAAGACGAAGACCGAAGGCCCTCGCGCTCTCAAGATCAACGCATCCTTGGGCACCAGAACCATTCTGGCCGCTTTACCGTACTCGAGGCTCAGGCGGGCGAACATGCCGGCCTTGAGGTCGTAGGACTCGGTGTTTTTAATTTCGACTTCCACCGGGAAGGTGCGGCTCTTGGGGTCCGCCTTGGGGATAACCCCCCGCACCCGGCCCTTGAACGCCCGGCTTCCCAGCGCGTCGACGACGACGCGCGCTTCACCGCCCACGCGCACCAGGGATATGCGCCGCTCCGCAATCGGGGCCTGCACCAGCACCCTGTCGAGCTCGATGACCTCGGCCACGCGGCCGCCCTTGGTGAGCCACTGGCCGACCTCCACCCACTCCTGGGTGATAAAGCCGGTCAGCGGGGAACGAATTTTCGTCTTGGCCAGATCGTCGCGCACCCGGGCGACGCGCGCCCGCACCCTGTCCACTTCCGCCTTGGCGCGAGCCTTCTCCTCCCGCCGGGGGCCGAGTCTGGCGAGCTCGAGATTTCGGGAGGCCTCTTCGAACAACTGCCAGCTGGCCTCGTAGGCGGCTTCGGCGCGATCGAGGCTGGCCTTGTCCAGAATTTTTTTCTCATACAGATCCCGCGCGCGGTTGAGTTCAAGCTCGTTGTTCCTCATCTGCGCTTCGCGCTCGCGCACCTTGGCTTGGAGCGCCGCTATTTCCTCGGGGCGTTTTCCGCGCTCCAGGCGCAGAAGGTCCTGTCGCGCCTTCTCGAGTTCCGCCCGCAGGATGCGCAGGTCAATCTGGAGCCCCGAACGCCCCACCGTGGCGAGCACCGTCTTGTTCGCGCGGACGAAATCACCCACCTTGAGCGGTGCGGACTGCACCCGGCCCTCGAGCTCGCTGCTCACGACCGAGCGGCGGTAAGGCGCCACGCTGCCCACGGCGGTGAGGCGGTTTCTCACCTCGCGTTCGATCACCTTCGCCACGGATACCAGCGGCGGAGGACGCTTGCGCGGACGCCCGGCTTCGGAAGCGGCGATATTCAAGCCGAAAGATGCAAGAATGATGAGAACGGGAATGGTCCGGGCGATGAGAGAGTTCACGTGTCTCCTCTTTTTCATGAGGGGCGCGCGTCGCGCGCCGCGCCTTCAGCGGCCATGATCGGAAATATCATCCCAAAACCCTTGAAAAACCGCAACTAAGAAGTTAAACCCTCTAGAGCAAACACAGCGTGGGCACCCTCCAGAAACTTTCCGCTTGTTCTTTCAGGGCTCAAGGTTCATAATGGCGCTTCCAAAAATTCAATGAACCAGAAGCAACGCCCGCCGCTCGGGAAACGGCCTTTCACATGCGCATCGTTCTCGCCGGTCACAACGTCGACGTCGACGTACTCCGCCAGATGAAAAAAGAGATCATCGAGCCCGCCGCCCGCGGCTGGGAGGAGAGCCGCCTCGACGCCATGAGCGAGGCCGAACTGCGCGCGCAGGCGGCGGAACTTCAGCGCAGGGCCGCCGATTTCCTCGAACGCGACAACCTGACGCCCGAGCCCATCAGCGCGTCCTACGCGCGCATCAGCCGCGATCCGCGGCCGATTGACGAGCTCCGCGCCATCGCGCGCCTTGAGGTGGAAAAGGCGCGAAAGAGCAACCAGACCATCATCTTCGGCTACGGGCACAGTTCCGTGGCCGAGCACGCGAGCTTCAACATCGACGTCATCGGCGTGAGCCGCTACGCGGTGGAGGAGATCCAGAAATTCAGGCTCCTGGCCTACACCGAGAAGAGCCAGCGCTACATCCTGTTAGAAGATGATTTCGTGATACCTGAGGAAATCGAAAAAGCGGGCATGAAGAGCCTTTTCATCCAGACGATAAAGGCCCAGAACGCCTGCTATCACGCGCTGTACGAGAAGCTCAGGCCCTGGGTGTTCGAGAAAAACCCCGAACTCGCCGCCAAGAAAAGAAACCACAAGACGCTGGAGGGCTGGGCCAAGGAGGATGCGCGCTACATCGTCTCTTTCGCCACCGAATCGCAAATCGGCATGACGCTCAGCGCGAGGAGCCTCGAGCACGTCATCTGCCGCTGCGCCTCACATCCCCTCGCGGAAATCAGGGAATACGCGCGCCGTCTGTATGAGTGCGTCGAGGGCGTCGCGCCCTCTCTGGTGAAATACACCGACCCCACCGAATACAACACCCACACCCGGGCGGCACTTCGCGAGGCGGCCTCCGACGTCTTGGGGCGAGTGGACGAGGAGACCGAGCCGGTTCCGCCCATCGCCGAAGAGAAAGACGTCTCCTTGATCGACGTCACCCCGGACGCGGATGCGCTCATCGCCGCGGCGCTCCTCCATTCATCCTCAGGGAAAACAATGTCGCATTGTAAGGCGGCGGCCAAGGAGATGAGCGAGGATGAGCGCGCGCGCTTCATCGCCTCTACGTTCCGTCTCATGCGCGGACACGACGCCGTGCTCCGCGAATTCGAGAACGTGCGCTGCGTGTTCGAGGTGACGCTCTCCGCCGCGTGTTTCGGGCAGTTAAAACGCCACCGCATGTCTACTCTGAACACCCAGCCCTATGACATCACATTGGGCGTGACGGTGCCCTCGGCTATCCCCGAGGCGGGCGCAGCGCCCGAGTTTCAGGCAACCGTGGATGAAACCAACGCCGCGTACGAGAAAATCGCCGGGCAAACCCTGCTGGCCGCCCCCTACGTGCTCACGAACGCGCACAAACGGCGCGTACTGTTCTCATCGAACGCGCGCGAGCTCTACCACGTATCGAGGCTCAGGGAAGACCCCCACGCCCAGTGGGACATTCGCGATAAATCCACGCAAATGATCAGGTTGGCGAAAAAGGTCATGCCCGCCACCATGCAACTCGCCGTGGGGAAACATCTTTTCGAGGAGACCCACGCCGCGCTCTTTCCACAGGAAGTCGAGGAAACAAAAAAAGAGGCCGTCAAGTAGCACATCATCCAACACGATGGCTATCGCCGGGCACGTTCTTTTGTGCGAAAATCTCCCTCCAAACGCAAAATTGACGCAGGCCGGTAAAGGGCTTAGGCTGGCGGTGCATCTTCGGTCTTCAACGCAAATGCCGCTGGGAACTCAATTTGTCGAGGAATCGACATGGTTACTTTCTTTCAGACGCTCATCCGTCCCGATCGGGAGGAAAGCGCCCAGCGCGCCGAAGTCGCCAAGGCGGCGAATCTGCTGCAGGTGGGAGAGTTCCAGTTCCTCCAACTCGCCTACAGTGAATGGTACGGCGAGGAGATGTCAGAAGAACTCATCAATCAACTCTTCATGGCCTATATGCTTTACGATCAAGTGCCCTTCTGGGCGCGCCGCCATGCGCACCAGATACTGGCTCTCGATAAACAGGGTGAGCTGGATGAGAATGATCCCGCCTATCACAGGTACGACAAGGATTACGGCAAAAAACTCCCCGCTGACATCAAGCGCTTCATCGTGACCGCCACCCTCATGGTGTCGATCATGACCGGCATCGTCTGGCTGAGTCACCTCGTCGCCGGGGAGAGCACCTCTTTCCTGCCGCCCTACTTCGAGAAAAAAGAAATAAAGGGGACGGAGAAGGAACGCAATATAGAGGATACATCCCTGGTGCCGGGCCGCTACAACAGATAGCGTGGATTAAACTTCCAAGCCGAGGTTGGTCATGTTCGATTTCGCAGGCGAGAACCAGCAAGCCGTGAACTTCATCTTCTTGTTCGTCACGGGTTTCATCGCCATCAAGGCCATCCGCACGAAAAACCCCGACGGGGGAGCCGATTTCGTCCACCTGCTCTTCGGCTGCATCGCCGCGGTATTCTTCTTTCTGGTCCTGTTCCAGGACGTGCTCGGCATCGTGCGTTTCTAGAGCGTCACGCCCGCTGAATCGCCAAATCGTTTCCGTATAGACTTCAGGGTTTGTGCATCCGCTGCGCCGCGTCGATCTCCGGTACGCGCAGCAGGCGTTTTTCCGGCGGGAGGGCGAGTTGTTCCTTTAGATAAATCGCTCGATCTCGCACCGTGGACGGGTTCGGCGTGCCGTAGATCACCTTGTCGATGATTCCGGGCCCGTCCAGCGCTCCCTCGTCGGTCCTGAGCGCTTCGATGTAATCGGCAAGCGCTTCCTTGTAGCGGCCCTTCGTGTCGTGGACGATGCCCCGGTTGGCGTATGCCGCCGCCATGACGCCTGCGCCTGTCGGGTCGTCGGGTTCGAGATTTTTTCTGAGATAGTCGATGAGATAGGTGAGTTCGGCCAAAGCCTCCTCGTATTGCTTCGTCTTGATGTACACCAGCGCGCGGCCCATCAGCGCGCCCCGGTGGTTGGGCCGCTCGCGCAGCGCCCGGTTGAAGCTCGCGAGCGCCTCCTCGTAGTTCCCCTCAGTGAGCCGGATGTCGCCCTCCCTGGTGGCGTAATCCCCCGGCGCTTCCTTGGCGTACATCTCCCACAGCGCCCACGCGGAGAACATGACGAAAATGAGTATCGCCATATTCTTGATGAAGCGCTTGAGCACGCGCGGATTCATCAGGGCTACCTGAAAAGATGGTTCATATAGAAATAGGAGAAAACGAAGCAGAGCAGCATCGCCGTCATTCCGGCGCGATTTTTGAGTGCGAGGCGTTCCTCGCCCGAGGTTTCGGAACCGTCTCTCTCCGCCCGCCTGACGTAGAGAACCCAGATGAGCTGGCGCACGGGCAGAAAGAGAGCGGCGGCCAGCGCGAGAACCCATAGCAGCATGTATTTTGCGGTGAACAGTTCAGCCATCGGTCGTTCAGCCATCAGGGCGGCGGAAAAACAACGCGGGGGAGGGACACATACCCCTCCCCCGCATAGTAATACCTACATCATTGCGGTCTCGTCTAGGACGATCCCGCCTGCTGCGCGGCCACGTCGCCGATGTCCTCCACGAGCGCCTCGATCTCCGTTTCGGGCACCGTCGACATCTCCATCTTGTAGGCGAGCAGCCACATCATGCCGACGCCAAGGGCCCAGAATAGAATCTGCCAGGCCCAAATGGAGGGTATGCCGAAAGTCCATGCCGCGTAACCAGCGTTCGGGGCGCCGAAAATCCAGTTGCCGATAACGGCGCCCGGGCCGATGCCGAAGAACATCCAGGCCAGCGTAACGCCCCACGCCATGGGGACGAGGCCCTGTTTCTCCGGCGAGAGCGAAGCGTGCTCGGCCAGGAAGTCGTGATACTTCTGCCGGTGCGCCGCCGCCGCCGCGTCCTGCGTTTGCGCAGAGACGATCCAGCAGACCGCCACGTTGAAGATGATGCCCCAGCCGGCGGAGTGAATCGTCCACGGCCAGCGGCCCCAGACGTCGATGCCGATTCCCTTGAGAATGGTGAGGCCGAAGTTCTCCGTGAAGATGACGGCCAAAAGACCGGCCGCCAAACCCCACGTGGCGCCTTGCCTCGTGATTTTCGGCATCCAGCACACCGCCGCCAGCGCCGGCCACATCTGGAAGCCGAAGGCGACGGCGAGTCCTCCAAGCAACACGAGCGCGTCTCTCGAGAACGTCGCCACAAGGAGCGCAGAGACCACGATGATCAAAACGCCTATCCGTCCCGCCACCTTCTGGGTTTCATGCGAGGCGCCGGGGTTCAGATATCTCTTGTAGAGATCGCGGGTAAGCATGCCGCCCGCCGTGGACATGTACGCCGCACCCGTAGACTGCATGGCGGCCAGGGCGCAGACGGCCAGGAGTCCGACCAGCCACGGCGCCGCATCCGCAATGTAGTTGAAATAATACGGAACCAGCGAGTCGGGCTTTTTCGCAATGGACGCGGCCAGCACGTCCGATATCGCAAGTCCCGCTTTGGTCACCGCCGGGTTCGCGCCGAGAAGGTGCGCGCCCATTCCCTGGGACGCGGTGAAGAAGAACAGGATGAACCCGATGCCCGCCGAAGACGCCCAGACCTGCTGGGGCGCGAAGGGGCGCGGGTTGTTGTTCGAGAACGCCCACATGGAGAACGCCGGGGAAGACTGAATCCCCATGAGCGCGAACATGTAGGTCAGGCACATGATGCCCGTCCACAGACCACCCACGGGCGTCTGCTTGCCCAGGCCGGCCGTGAACTGGATGACGCCAGGGATGGCGAAATAGGCGTTGTAGTCGCCACCACCGTATCCTTTCGTCGTTCCCCACTTGCCCACCGGGGAGGCCGCCAGCTTGGCGAGGCCTTCGTTCAGCGCGCCCCATCCGCCGGCGATGCTCAGCGCGATAAAGCCGGTGATCACGATGCCCAGCGCAAGCAGAATGCACTGGAGCGTATCCACGTAGGCCACGGCGCGCAGACCCCCGGCTGCCACGTAGATGAGCACGACGGCCGAGAGCAGCCACATGCCCACGTTTACGCTGAATGCGCCGTCGGTCAGCACGTTGAACAAGAAGCCCGAGGCCCCGAGCTGAACGCCGAGGTAGGGAATCGAGAACAACATGGCCACGATCACCGTGAGGATGCGGATGGCGTCGCCCTGGAAGTAGTCGGCGAACATTTCACCGGGCGTGACGTATCCGTAGCGTTTGCCCAGCATCCACTGGCGCTTCAGGAATATCACCCCGGTAAAGGGAATGGTGATGGTGTAGAACGAAGCGTAGGCGTACTGGAACCCGTCTCGATAGATGAGTCCCGGGTGTCCCATGAACGTCCACCCGGAAAACGACGTCGCCGTCGCCGCCAGGACGAACACCCACATGGATAGCTGGCGACCCGCAATGAAATAGTCGCCGGCCGTTCTCGCCATCCTCGCGCACTTGATGCCCCAGAAAATGCAGTAGGCCCAATAGAGCACGACGAAGGCGAATAGCCAGAAGATCTTCGCATTCATACAAGCGCCTCCTTATTGATAGGAAACAACCCAATATGCCGCACATCCTGAACGCGGGAGTCAGGAGTCACATCCCGCGCCGCAAACATTGAGCATCCTCCGATAAAGATTCCTCCCTACTTGATGAAAACACCGAACATCCACAGGGCGAAATTTTTATTGGCGCATATATAAATACGTTCTTGCATATATCCCGTATTGTAACCCTTCCGTAACAAAATGCAAAACATAAAAAAACGGGGCATTACCCCGGAATCCTCCATATAGCGTTATTTCCAGTAAAAACAATCCTCTCGCGAGGGGGTGGCCGGTGGAGGATTTCCCGGGGAGCGGCCTTTGGTTCTCAGGCGGATTTGGTGAAAATCCTTCACTGGCGAAGGGGGCGAGGCCAGAGACCAGCGTAGGGCGCACGCCGGGGCGATGAAGAATACAGAGATATTGTAGAGACATTCTGCAATAAGAGATTTTTGGGAGCATTGGGAACCAAAGGAGTAATCCGAAGCAAAAGGCCGGGGCCGCAAGGCCCCGGCTCTCGTGTCCGGTGGTGCGCCAGGGAAGATTCGAACTCCCGACCTTCTGATCCGTAGTCAGACGCTCTATCCAGCTGAGCTACTGGCGCGCTCTTTCTTTATAGCCCGCAAGACGCGCATCTTGCAAACAAAACGGGGAAACTACCCCCGCCTTTAATGCAAATTATTTTCCTGCGCGCGCTTGAAAACTCTCTCGCTTATCCTTTAGACTCCCTCTGCGGTTATAAGAAAACCATATAATTTTCGCGGTTATCGGGGGAGCGCTTCCGCTCCGCCTTCACGCTGCATGGCCCGGAGGATACGCTTCATCATGATGAGTTGGCTCCCGGAGAACATCTCCATCGAAGGAGAGGAAATCGATTTTCTCTTCTATATCTCCTATTACCTGACAGTGGTCGTCTTCATCGCCGTCGCCGTCGTCATGGCGTATTTCATCATCAAATACCGCGCCAAGCCGGGCGTGAAGGCGAAATACACGCACGGCAACAACACGCTGGAGATCCTCTGGACGGTGATCCCCACCTTCATCCTGCTCGTCTTCGTCCTAATGACGCAAACCTCATGGGCGAAGCTCAAGCTGGCGATCCCCCAGAACCCCCACGTTCGCGTGGAGGTGACCGGCAAACAGTTCAACTGGATCGTCCGCTATCCCGGAGACGACAGGAAGTTCGGCACCAAGGACGACCTCGTGCTCGACAATCAGTTGAACGTCCCCGTCAATAAGCAGGTGTTCATCTCGCTCAAGGGCGCGGACGTCATCCACAGCTTCTTCATTCCCCAGACCCGCATGAAACAGGACGTGGTGCCCGGCCGCACGATTCCGCTGTGGTTCACGCCGACCAAGGTGGGCAAATACGAGATTCCCTGCGCGGAGCTTTGCGGCTTCGGGCATTCGGGCATGAACGGGGAACTCATCGTCCACTCCGAGGCGGACTACGCGAAGTGGCGAAAGAAGGCCTGGGAGGAGAAGGACAAGTAAACGACCGTATTCACGAGGGTGCGCGCACCCTCTTTCATATTTTGAACGTATCGGCGGGAGTTTTCCTCCGATAAACCAAACTTACGAGGGATGCAGGAAACCATGAGCGAAACCACGGCAGACGCACACGGCGCTCACGACCACCACGAGGGTGGGTTCTGGAGCACATACGTCTTCTCGCTGGACCACAAGATGATCGCCAGGCAGTTCCTCTGGCTCGGCCTCATCATGATGGTCGTCGGCGGAATTCTCGCCCTGATCTTCCGCTGGCAGCTCGCCTGGCCGGAGACCCAGGTCTGGGGCTTCGAGTGGATATCGGACGAGAGCGAGGGCATGCCCGAGGGCTACGTCACGCCGAACTTCTACAACATGGCGGTCACCATGCACGCGACGATCATGGTGTTCCTCGTCGTGATGCCGATTCTGGTGGGCTGTTTCGGCAACTTCCTCATCCCGCTGATGATCGGGGCGCGCGACATGGCGTTCCCGCTGCTCAACATGCTCTCGTTCTGGGTCGCCGTTCTGGGCGCCGTCATCATGACCGCCGGATTTTTCGTCGAGGGAGGACACGCCGCTTCCGGCTGGACCGGCTACGCGCCGTTATCCACCGTGCCTGAATACACCGGCGTCTTCATGGGGCAGACGTTATGGGCGCTAAGTCTGTTCGTGCTCAGTTTCTCCTCGCTCATGGGCTCGATCAACTACATCACGACGCTCATCAACATGCGTACCGAGGGCATGACCTGGTTCCGCGTGCCGCTCGTCGTGTGGTCGCTCTTCGTCACCGCCATTCTGGGTCTGCTGGCCCTGCCTATCTTAGGTTCCGCCGGCGCGATGATGATATTCGACCGCGTGTTCGAGACCAACTTCTTCAATCCCGCGAAGGGGGGTGAACCCCTCCTGTGGCAGCACCTGTTCTGGTACTTCGGCCACCCGGAGGTCTACATTCTCATCCTTCCGGGCATGGGCATCGCTTCGGAGTTGTTGCCGGTTTACTGCAGAAAGCCGATTTTCGGCTACCGGGCCATGGTATACGCCATGCTCGCCATCGCCTTCCTGTCCTGGATCGTCTGGGGCCACCACATGTTCCAGTCCGGCATGAACCCGGCACTTGGTTCGGCCTTCATGATGACGACGCTCGTCATCGCGATACCATCGGCCATCAAGACCTTCAACTGGCTGGGCACCCTGTGGGGGGGCTCGATCCGCTTCACCGTGCCGATGCTCCACGCCCTGGCGTTCGTCATCCTGTTCGTCATCGGCGGGCTGAGCGGCATCTTCATGGCGTCGAACGTGGTGGACATCTATATCCACGACACCTACTTCATCGTGGCGCATTTCCACTACGTCATCTTCGGCGGCAGCGTCTTTGCGCTCTTCGGCGGCATACAGCACTGGTTCCCGAAAATGTTCGGAAGGGCCATGGACGAGGCGCTGGGCAAGGTGCACTTCTGGCTCACGTTCATCTTCTTCAACATGGTGTTCTTCCCGATGCACATCCTGGGCGTGGGCGGCCACATGCGGCGCATCTACAACCCCATGCAGTATGAATTCCTGCAGGGGATGCAGCCGATCAACGTGATGATCACCCTCTCCGCACTGGCGCTGGGACTCTCGCAGATTCCCTTCGTATTCAACTTCTTCGCCACCGTCTTCCGCTGGAACGCGAAGTGGTTCCGCGTGCTCACCCAGGCGGTCTCGGCCATCGTGGTCGGCTTCATCGGCTACAAGAGCGTGGCGGTGTTGTTCGAGGGCATGATGGAGCCCGAACTCTCGATGGGCGGGCGCATCGTGGGCACGATTGTCGCCATCGCGCTCGCGGCCTGGATCTACCGCTATCTCGAGAAGAACATGGCTCCGCTGGGAGCCGACGCGCCCCAGAATCCCTGGGACGCCAACACGCTCGAGTGGGTGGCGCCTACGCCGGCGCCGCACGGGAACTTCGGCCCCACGCTGCCGGTGGTCCAGCGCGGACCCTATGAGTACAGCGTCCCCGGCGAGGAAGCGGACTGGGCGCCGCAGACCGAAGCCATCGATCCCAAGTACGCCGAAGCCGGCCACTAGCGCCGCCGACGCAAACTACCCCGGGAGAGAACGCGCATGGCATCTGACCGCCGTGCCGGCCTTCCCGCCGTGAAAGGGGGAGGCTGGCCCCATCGTTTCGCCCTGCTGACCTGCGTCTTCACCGTCGTACTCATCCTCGCCGGCGGTCTGGTGACGAGCACGGGTTCGGGTCTCGCCGTTCCCGACTGGCCCACCACGTTCGGCTACAACATGTTCTTATTTCCCTGGTCGAAGATGGTGGGCGGCGTCTTCATCGAACACTCCCACCGCCTGCTCGGCTCGCTGGTGGGGATCCTCACCATCCTGACGGCCGCCGCCATCTGGAAAACCGATGAGCGGAAATGGATGCGCCGGCTGGGTGCGTTCGCGGTCGGTCTGGTGATTTTACAGGGCGTGCTCGGCGGCATGCGGGTTGTGCTCATCAAGCTCAATCTGGCCATCGTCCATGCCTGCGTCGCGCAGGTTTTCTTCGGCCTCATGGTGAGTTTGGCGCTGTTTACCTCACGAGGCTGGCATGAGGAGGCAGACACCGTTGACGACAGACGGCTGGCCAGGCTGAGTCTCATCACGGTCTTTCTGCTCTACGTCCAGATCATCTTCGGCGCGGTGCTGCGCCACACCGGGAACAGGCTCGACGCCCATCTGCTCTTCGCGGCGTTGAGCACCATCCACGTCATCCTGCTCTCTTACAAGATACTGAAGCTACCGAATCCGGGCGCGCTCGCCAAAGAGGCGAACTTCCTGTGGGTCTTGCTGCTCGTCCAGCTTGCGCTCGGATTTGCTTCGTGGATCGGCAAATACGCCGCCATGGGCGAGGCCTTCACTCCCGGACTCATCATCGCTGTCACCTCCACCCACGTCTTGGTGGGCGCGATGCTCTTCGCGGCCTCACTCGTCGTGGCCCTTCGTCTCAATAAAGGCGGCCCCTTCGCCTTAAAGGCCACCGAAACGCCCGTTGCGGCGGGAGGCGCGCGCGCATGACGAATCTTCGCACGGATGCGATGAACATCGACGCCGCCAAGCGAAGAGCGGTGGATTACCTGGAACTCACGAAACCGCGCATTCTGCCGATGGTGCTCGTCGTCACCGCGGCGGGCTTCTACCTCGCCTCGGGCGCTGGCCTCGATATTTTCCTGCTCATGCACACGCTCATCGGCTCGGCCCTTGCGACGGGCGGCGCGCTGGCGCTCAACCAGGCATCCGAAGAAGACCTGGACGCGCGGATGATCCGCACGCAAAAACGCCCGCTGCCCGATGGCCGTCTTCTGAAGTTCGATGCGCTCCTGTTCGGCTCCGCCGTCATGCTTTCGGGCGTGGCCTATCTCGCCGTTTTCGTGAACCCGTTTACGGCGCTTCTCATCGCGGCCACCGGTGGGCTTTACCTGTTCCTGTATACACCGCTCAAGCGCACGACCTCGCTGAACAGCGTGGTGGGCGCGATTCCGGGCGCCATGCCGCCGGTCATCGGCTGGGCGGCGGCTACGGGCGCGCTCTCGATCGAGGCGTTCGTGGTGTTCTGCATCATGTTCCTCTGGCAGATTCCCCACGCGCTGGCGATCGCCGTGATGTACCGCGAGGATTTCGCGAGAGCCGACATCAAGCTTCTGCCCGTCGAGGACCCCGGCGGCGCGAGCACGGGCAGACAGGTCGTCTCCTATTGCCTGGCGCTCATTCCCGCCGGCATGGCCCCGGCACTCATCGGCATGGCGGGTCCCCTTTATTTCGCTCTCTCTACTATCCTGGGGTTCATCTACCTGGGGTATGGCGTTCACATGGCCAGAGAAAAAGGCCCCGCATCCGCGAGGCGTCTGTTCTACTACTCGCTGGTGTATCTGCCGGCTCTCTTGCTGGCCATGATTTTCGGATGAACGAAACGATGGACAAGACACATAAGAAGAACAAAATCCGACTTACCGGGGTTTTGCTGTTTCTCTTCATCGTGTGCCTGGCCGCCTTCGCGTGGACAGTAGCCATCATCAAGAACTAGGCGGGAGGAGATTCGTTGAATCCGGTACTCGAAGCGCCGCCGAAAGAAAAACTGGAGCGATGGGAAGGCGCGCCGCCACCTCCGCCTCCGCCCGAACCACCCGATGACAACGGGGGAGCGGGAAACGGAGACGATTCCCGGGAATCTTCACCCTCCGGAAAACCTTTGATCGGAAACACCCAACTCGCCATGCTGGTCCTGATCGCGGCCGAAATCATGTTCTTCTCGGGCCTGATTGGGGCCTTCCTGGTCTTCCGCTTCAGCGGGAAACCCTGGCCGCCGCCCTTTCAGCCACGCCTGCCGGTGGAAGTGACCGCCGTCAACACGGCCCTCCTGCTGCTGAGCAGCTACACGATGGTCCGCGCGCAGCTTGCGCTCAAAAGAGGCGACGCGAAGGTCCTGCCGCGCCTGCTCACGGTCACCGGCGTTCTGGGCGTCGTCTTCCTCGCCATCCAGGGATATGAATGGGTGCGGCTGGTCAGCTTCGGGCTCACCGCTTCGGCGAACGTGTACGGCTCGCTCTTCTACTCCATCATCGGAACGCACGGGTTTCACGTGTTGAGCGCGGTCGTCTGGCTGGTCGCTGTTCTCGTTCGCGCGCATATGGGAAAATACTCCGCCCGCAATCCCAACGGGGTAGTCGCATGCGCGATGTACTGGCATCTCGTAGTGGGGCTTTGGCCGATTCTGTTCTATCTGGTCTACCTGCTCTGATGACGCAGGAAAGGCTTGAAACGTTGACACTTTCGCGAAGCGGGTGGCATACTCGCTCCAAGGAGATTCAGGTGAAACCAGTCGTTGCCGTTCTCATCGCCACAGCTTTGGGCCTCGTCCTGTCTGTCCAGGACTACGCCTTCGCCTGCGCGGTGTGCGGGGTGGACAGCGAGCCCGGTTTTCTCTGGAGCATGGGTTTTCTGATCAGCATGCCGTTCGTGATCGCCACGGTGACGGGCGGTTATTTCGTATACAATTCCCGGCGCGCGAAAAAAGGGCCGGTGAACAAAGGCATTTTTACTGATTGAGAAGGAGAAGGCGAAGTGAGTGAAGCCGCCGCCGTGGATCACGCCCACGGAGTGGAACCAGCGGAAACGCCGCTTACCCCAGAAAGCTGGGGCAAGCTGGGGATGTGGGTATTTCTGGCGGGCGACGCCATGTCGTTCGGAACCTTGCTGGCGGGTTACGCCATCATGCGGGGCAACAGCGCGAACTGGCCGAACCCCACCGAGGTGCTGGGTATCTCGCTCACCGCGTTCATGACGTTCCTGCTCATATGCAGCAGCGTGACGATGGTGAAGGGCCTGGACGCCATCAAGAGAGGCGACCAGGACGGACTGGTCAAGTACATGTGGCTCACCGTAGGCGGCGGCCTTATCTTCCTGGCATTGCAGGCCTATGAGTGGACCCACCTGATCAACGTGGGACTGGGCCTCGCCGCCAACAAGTGGGGCGACAGCCTCTTCGGCACCACCTTCTATATCATCACGGGCTTCCACGGCATGCACGTGACCGGCGGCGTCATCTATCTGGCCGTCATCGCGATTCGCGGCAAAAAGGGCGTCTATTCGGCAACGAACTGGAACGAGGTGGAAATCGCGGGCCTCTACTGGCACTTCGTGGACCTCGTCTGGATCCTCGTGTTCACGTTCATCTATCTGTTGTAACCATCTCGGGCGCGCCCCCCGGCGCGCCCGGTTCGTTCGAGGGAGAGCACATACATCATGGCAAGTGAAAGCCACGCGCAACACGACGACCATCACGTGAACTACATGGCCATCTTCTGGTGGCTCCTGGCGCTCACGATTCTCGAGGTTCTGGCCGGCATACCCGAGGCGAGCCCCGCCTATCCGCAACTCCTGAAGGGCGCGCTCCTCGTCATCATGGCCGTTGCCAAGGCGGCGCTCGTGGGGCTCTACTTCATGCACCTGAAGTTCGAGAAGCTGACGCTGGGCTTCATCGCCATGATTCCGCTCGTGCTGTGCGTGTTCGTCGTGCTGATGGTGCTGCCGGATTTCTAGGCCGTTCCTGCTCGCCGCCAGACGTTCCTAAAAAAACACGAAACTCATGTCGCTTCGAGATCTGCCCACCCTGAACGCCTTGTTGAACACCACGAGCGCGGTCCTGCTCATGGCGGGGGTGCGGCAAATCTACGCCAAGAACGTGGAAGTCCATAAACGCCTGATGGTGAGCGCGTTCGCGGTCTCCACTTTGTTCCTCATCTCCTATCTCATCTATCATTTCAACGTAGGCTCGGTCGGCTTCACCGGCGAGGGCTGGATCCGCAAGGTGTATTTCTTCATCCTCATCACGCATTCGGCCCTGGCCGTCCTCGTGCCGCCCATGGCGATCATCACCCTTTACCGGGCGTGGCGGGGGGATTTCGAGCGCCACCGCCGCATCGCCCGCTGGACCTACCCCATCTGGCTCTACGTTTCCTGGACGGGCGTCATGGTCTACCTGCTCCTCTACGTTCTCTACCCGAGGGCATGAAAGAACTCCTGCGCGCCCTGAGACGCGGGTGCGCCCTGATGTGCCCGAGATGTCCTGAACCCCTCTTCACGGGTCCTTTTCGCATGCACGAGAGGTGCCCGGGCTGCGGCTATCTCATCGAGCGCGAGCAGGGCTATTTCGTCGGCGCCATCTACATCAACTACGCCATCACGGTCATCATCTGCCTGGGCGGTTATCTGCTCACCGAAATCTTCCTGGCGCCGGGTCTCGCGGCGCAACTCATCGTCTGGGGTGGGCTTTGCATCCTGATTCCGCTATTCTCGTTTCGCTACTCCCGCGCCATCTGGCTGAACGCGGATTACTTTTTCAACCGGAAACTCTCACCCGAAGATGATGGGGACTGATTGAATTGAACTCAGACCTCGGACCCGCCCTGGACGTCCAAGGCGTCACCCACCGCTACGGAAGCCGCGTCGCGCTCAAGGATGTGTGCTTCGAGGTTTCAGAGGGCGAGATATTCGCGCTCCTGGGCCCGAACGGAGGCGGCAAGACCACCCTGTTCCGCATCATCACCACCCTCATGCGCCCGACCGCGGGCGACGCGCAGGTATTCGGCCATTCGGTGCGCGATGCGCCCCATGCGGTGCGCAGGAAAATCGGCGTCGTCTTTCAGCAGCCCGGCCTGGACCCCAAGCTAACCGTGTTCGAGAACATGATCCACCACGGGAGGCTGCACGGGATGCTCGGGAGCACCCTGCGAAACGCAGCCGACGCGCTCCTCGCGCAATTCGGAATCAGCGACAGGAAAAAGGATTATGTCGAAACCCTCTCGGGCGGGCTTCAACGCAGGGTGGAGCTCGCCAAGGCGCTCCTGCCCCGGCCCGAGATATTGTTTCTCGATGAACCCAGCACGGGCCTCGACCCCGGCGCCAGAATCGATTTCAGAAACGAACTCAAGCGCCTGAGAAGCGAGACGAACACAACGGTCGTGCTCACCACGCACTTCATCGAAGAAGCCGACCATGCGGATCGCGTCGGCGTCATCCACGAGGGGGACCTCGTCGCCATCGGCGCGCCCGATGCGCTCAAAAAAGAAGTGGGCGGCGAGGTGCTCACCATCGAGGCGGGAGACCCCGAATCCCTGCGCGCGAAGCTGGAGGAGATGTTCGCGTGTGAGGTGAAGAGTGTGGACGGTTCCCTACGCGCCGAGATGAGCGACGCCCACGCGGCCATACCCAAAATCGCAGAGGCGTTTCCCGGCAAGGTGCGCTCCATTACGCTGGGCAAGCCCACGCTCGAGGATGTGTTCATCAACAAGACGGGCAAGCGCTTCATCGACGCGGACGAAGACCTCCCCGAGGCGCAGAAATCATGACGCCCTATCTCCTTTGCATGGGGACGATCTGGCAGCGCGAGATCGTGCGCTTCGTGCGCCAGCGCAGCCGCATCATCGGCGCGTTCGGCCAGCCCATCCTGTTCTGGCTCCTGCTGGGCAGCGGCTTCGGGCGGAACTTCCGCTACGCGGGCGGAGGGGGAGAGGGCTATCTCGAATACTTCTATCCGGGCATCATCGCCATGGTGGTGCTCTTCACGGCCATCTTCTCGACATTCGCCGTGGTGGACGACAGAAAAGCGCGCTTCTTACAGGGCGTGCTCGCAGCCCCCGTTCCGCGTTCGGCCATCGTGCTGGGGCAAGTGATGGGCGGGGCGACGCTCGCGCTGCTGCAAGGCGTCCTCCTGCTCATCGCCACGCCCCTGGCGGGCGTACCGCTCAATTTGGAGGCCGCCCTCGCCTCGGTGCTGGTGATGGGCCTGATCGGCTTCGCGCTCACCGCGCTCGGCCTGCTGCTGGCCTGGCGGATCGAATCCACCCAGGGGTTCCACTCCATCATGAACCTCCTGCTCATCCCCTTGTGGCTGCTCTCGGGCGCGGTGTTCCCGGTCGCGGGGGCGCACCCGCTCATCGGCCTCGTCATGCAGGTGAACCCGCTCACCTACGGCGTGGCGGCTCTAAGGAGAACGCTCTACCTGAGCGCGCCGGACGCCGTGGCCAACCTGCCGGGGCTCTGGCTCTCCCTCCTCATCATGATCATCTTCAGCGGCGTCTGCTTCACTTTCGCGGTGAGGACCGCCGAGCGAAGCGAGGGATAAAGGCGAGAGAAAAAGCCAGCACCTCGAAATCACGGCAGGCGATTCACGTATCTCGACACGTTCTCGAGCGCCTCGCCCCGGATGTGGGGCAGGGCGGGCATCCTGTTCCTGCCCCGCCGGATGACCTCTTTGATATAGGCGAGAGGAAGCGCGCGGCCGCGCAGGGGGTTTCCCAGTTCACGCCTGCCCTCGCCGCGCTCCCCGTGGCAGGCGGCGCAGGTTTGCGCGTAGACCGCAGCACCTTCACCCGTGGTGATAATCGTTTCTTCTTGTTTGGGATTCTGGAAGATGAATAAAAAGACAACGAGCGCACCGCCCAGAACGAGGAACGAGGCGACGACCCACTTGCCCAAACTTAGGAGAACTCTATTCGTTTAAGGGAATCGGGCAGTGGAGGAAGGGGCGCGCATCGGCTCCCTCATAGTCCGAGACCAAGTGGCCGTTTCCCTCAAGCTGGTATTTGTAGGTCACCAAACCTTCGAGACCCACGGGGCCGCGCGCGTGGATCTTGTCGGTGGCGATGCCCACCTCGGCGCCGAAGCCGTAGCGGAAGCCGTCCGCCAGGCGCGTGGAGGCGTTCCACATGACGCTTGCGGCGTCGACTCTGGAGAGAAACGTCCGCGCCGCCGCCTCATCCTTTGTCACGATGGCGTCGGTGTGGCGCGAGCCGTAGCGGTTGATGTGATCGACGGCTTGGGCCAAGGATTCCACCACCCGGACGGAGAGGATGAGGTCCAGATATTCGGTCTCCCAATCTTCCTCCGTTGCCGCGCCCGCACTCGCCAGAATCGCCCGCGTGGCATCGCAGCCCCGGATGGCGACTCCCTTCTCCGCAAGCGCCTCGGCGGCCCGCGGGAGGAACTCGCCCGCTTTTTTCTCGTGCACCAGGAGCGTCTCGATGGCGTTGCAGACGGCGGGGTATTGCGTCTTGGCGTCGAAAGTGAGGCGCACGGCCATCTCCGTCTCCGCCGCCTCGTCCACGTAGAGATGACAGATGCCGTCCGCGTGGCCGAGCACCGGGATGTTCGAGTGCTCCTTGATGTAGCGGACGAACTCGTTGCTCCCGCGCGGTATAAGCAGGTCGACCGCGTCATCTCGCGCAAGTAAAGCCTGCACGTCCTCACGCGCCTCGACGAGCTGCAGCGCGTCGGCGGGAACCTCGCCCGTCGATGACGCCGCGTCTCTTATAAGCTCGGTCATCAGGCGGTTCGTGTGCGTCGCCTCGCGCCCCCCTTTCAGGATGGCGGCGTTGCCGGATTTGAGACAAAGCGAGGCGATCTGTACCAGCGCGTCGGGACGGGATTCGAACACGGCGGCAATCACGCCCAAAGGACATGTGACCCGCCTGAGCGTCAACTCCTCATCGAGGAGCGTCGCCATACGCGCCACGCCCAGCGGATCGGGCAGGGCGGCCACGGCGCGCACGCCGTCCGCCATCTGCGCCACCTTGCGCTCGCTGAGTTCCAGACGTCTCAGCAAAGGCTCGGACATCTCCCCGCTCGCCACGAGCGGTTCCGCAGCGGTTACGTCTTGTGCGTTCGCATCCAGGATAGCTCCTGAGTTTTCGTCAATCGCATCCGCCATGGCGGCCAGGACGCGGTTCCGCACCTCGTTCGTAAGTGGCGCCAGCGCGAGCGCGGCGCTCCTCGCCGCAAGGCATATGGCGTCGATGTCGCTCAATTCGAATCTCCCTCATCAGTTCTTGAAAACCGGTTGTGGATTATAGGCCGGGGCGCAAAGACCGGCAAACGAATCACCCCTTTTTCTGCTTCCACTCCTCAAAACGCCGCTCGACGTGATCGATAATCAAGGGCGCCACATCGGGTCCGCCGGCGCGCTCCACGCCTTCGAAGCCGGGAGCGGCGTTCACCTCCAGAACCAGAGGCCCCCTTTTCGTCTCCAGCAGGTCGACGCCCGCGATTTCGAGCCCGCACAGCCTCGCGGCGCTGATGGCGAGTTCGGAGACTCGCCTGTTAGGGGTGACTTTGCGGACCGAACCGCCGCGATGAAGATTCGTGCGAAACTCATCCCGCGAGGCGCGCCTTCTCACGGCGGCCGCCATTTCGCCGCCCACGACGATGACGCGCGAATCCCCCTTCCTGGCTTCTTCGACGTATTCCTGGACGATGGCGTCGCGCTGTAAGTTCCACATCACCTCGGAGATGGCCTGCGCTTCTTCGACGTCGTGGGCGCGCATGACACCCTTGCCCTGCGTACCGCGCGGGAGTTTCATGACGACGGGCGCGCCGCCCACGCTTTCGAGCGCCGCGCGAAGATACGCCGGGTCCGGCGCGAACGCCGTCTTCGGCACCGGAAGTCCTTCTTGCGCCAGAAGCTGTAGGGTGCGGAGCTTGTCCCGCGCCGTCTCTATCGCGCGCGAGTTGTTGATCACCAGCGCGCCTGAGGCTTCCAAGTGGCGGATGAGGGCCAGGGAATGCTCGGAGATGTTCGCCCCCAGACGCGGAAGAAATACGTCCGCACCCGCGAAGGGTTTGCCCCTGAATTCGAGCGATATCTCTCCCTCGTCCAGCTTCAGCAGGAAGCGGTACGGATCCAGCACGCGCACCCGGTGTTTTCTGCGCCTGGCGGTCTCCGAGATTCTCCGGACGCCGTGTAGGGTCGCATCGCGACACAGGATTCCGATTCTCAATGCTCACTCCTCGCGCGAATCATGGACGAGGCGAAATTCTACCATCCGGGCGCCGGCTTCGGAACGACTCTAAAATGGAAAGTGAGGATTCCCCTCCCGGCGGCCCCTTGCCGGATGGCGCGGGCCACCGAGGGGGAGGTATGTGGGGCGCGGCCCAGTGGTTGGGCCACGGCAGGATTTTCTATGCGGCTCTCTGGAGAGCCTTTTCGGATTTCAACAGCCCCTGAACCAGCAGGACGTGGGCTTTCACCTTCTTCGCGAGATGCGGGGCGATGTGCGCCAATCCGATGCGCCGCCTCAGCCATCCGCCCTCTCCGGCGCCGAGGAGAACGAGGTCGGCGTCCAATTTCCCGGCTCTCTCGATCACCTCACCCAAGGGGTCGCCGCTCGTCACCGAAACCTCGACGCGCAGGCCCCTGGCTTCCAGCTTGCGACGCAAGGGCTGCAGATACGCCTCGCCCGAGCGCTTGCGCGCATCGTGAATCTGATCGGCGTACATCGTGTAGCCTTCCAGCTGCCTCGACTGCATGACGCCGTTTTCCACCAATTGCAGATGAACGACTTGCGGGTTCATCGAGAGGTGAACCACCTCATGGGCGGCGGCTTCCGCCTCTTCCGAACCGTCCAGTGGAATCAGTATCCGCTCATACATCGTTTCTCTCCGTTTCCCGAATTCCTGAGCCATGTTTCTAGGCGGCTTTCCGCAATTCCAATTGGGGGTCAATGGCGTCCAGCAGTTTCGTTTCGACCAAGGCTATCCTGGCGTCTTTCGTCTGTGCTGTTTTCGCCGGAGGCTGATGGATGATGCTGGAGGTCATGAACCACCAAATCGCGGCGAATGCGAAGAAAACCGGAAGCCCCGCCACTGCGTACATCTTGAGAAATTCCATCTCGCGCCTCCTTTCCCTCATACTGCGGTACTCAGGAAACTACTTATCTATATTCTAAGCAAAATGCGTGCCATAATATGAAAACCTAACGAACCATCAAATTTACAAGGGGTTAGGAAAGCGGATGCTGAAAGGAGATGTTAATAAAGAGGCAAGAATTATTCGATATATCGTAATTATACGATTTGTCGTCATCCCTGCCGGGGTCTTTCGCCGGAGAAAACGAGAAAGACGGCGGCAGTGAATGGCGAAGACGACCGGGCCGAAGCGACCAAGGGGTTGCCGCCGCTTCGCGCTTCTCCTACAATTCAGACGCCGTCATTCACACGAGGGGAAAGGATCGAGAAACCATGGGCGTCCCCAACGACGTCACCATCCTCGAAGTGCTGGGCGTATTCCTGACGCCTCTGGCCATCGTGTGCGCCGCCTTTGCGCAGTGCTATTTCATTCGGGCCGGATTGATACAGATGCAGGAGGCGTCGAAGGAAAGAAACCGCCACCTCGATAATCTGGAGGAAATGATCAGGCAACAAGGCGAAATGTTCGCGGACATCGGCGCCGGCATTCGCGAGGCGTCCGCCGGCATTCGTGAGGCCTCCGCCGGCATTCGTGAGGCCTCCGCCGGCATCAGACATCTCATCGAAAAACAAAACCAGGCACCCCCTCCCTAAAACGCCCCGGCTTCGGTCGCGACTTCTCCGAAGATTCCTCGGCGAGCGTCTCGGCGTTCGGCGAGGAATCCGCGGCGGGAGCCGAATTCCTCGGCTACTCCGACATTCGGAACGAATTATTCTCCCTTCAAGCGGTTGAAGAAATAGCCCGCGCAAAGGCCCAGGACGACCCAGAAGGCGGCCGAGGCCATGAGCGCCGTGAGGATGAACCTCTCGAGAAGCGCCCGGGGAACCAAGCCGCCGCCCGCTTCAGGATGGGGGGCGCCGATGACGTGCGGCAAGACGATGAGGCCGACCCCCAGCGCCTTGAAGAACGCTCCCGGCTTGAAGACCAGCAGCATCAGGCCCGCCGCTGTACACACGACTGTGAGAATCCACCAGAGTTGCCTGTGCGGTAAAGGGGCCGCTTCGACGCCTGGGAGTTCGGGCGGCAATCCGATGGCGGGCGAGAGAGAGAAGACGATGAAGCCGCCCACCCCCCAGAGGATCCCCCGCCGCCAGTCCACCTCCCCGTGAAGGGCGAAACAACCGACGAGCAAAAGCGCGAAGCCGACGCCCGAGACGACGTTCGAGACCAGGGTGAGCGCGAGGCGCGAGAAATCCCCTCCCTCTTCCGGGTGATCCTCATGGGTTTGCGGGATGGGGACAGGTTCTCGCCGCTCGTATTTTTCGGCTTCGTATATCAGGGGGATGACTTGAGTCGATTGGACGGCGGTGGCGAAAAGCCCCGCGATCACGCCCGAGACGACAGCTGCGAAAAAGATTCTCTGAAACATGCCTGCTCCCCCGCTCGCTCTCGGCCACAGTGTCGGTCTTCTACTTCATCTCCATCAGTTCGACGACGACGCCGTCGGGGCCTTCGACGTAGGCGAACCAGAGCTCATCCGCCTCGCCTTCGGCGATGACGTTTCCGCCGTTCGCGCGGACCTCGGCGACCGCATCGGCGAGTTTGCCTTCCACGCAGAACGCGTAGTGATCGATGCTGTAGCGGGGCCAGCCGCCCGGCCCCGCCGCCAGTTCCTCGCCGTCGCGCTTGCCGCGAATGATGACGCTCGCCCCGTGCACGTCGAGATAGACCTGCGGTGCGCCGCCCCTGTCGATGCGGTTGGTCTCGGTCGCCCCGAAAACGTTCACATAAAAACCTACCGCCTCGTCCACGTCGGTGTGAACGCAATGAATGTGATCGTACGTCAGCTTCATTTCTTTCTCCTGTTGGGTATGGATTGAAAAAGCCTGTGCATCCGTTTTATCTCAAACCGCCGGGTCCACCCAGTTGAGTTCGAGCAGATTGCCGTCGGGGTCCTTGAAAAAAATCGTCTTTCTCTCGGGCACGCGGGACAATATGCCGGAGAGCAGTTCCACGCCTGCATCGCGCAGGTGCGCCACGGCCGCCTCCATGTCCTTCACCCAGAAGGTGAGGTAGCGGAACCCGACGGCTGAATCCGCCAGCGCATCTCCCGAGGCAGCGGGGCTTTCGGGGAATTCGAGCAGCTTGATGAGCACCTCACCCGATTTCAGGGCGTGGAGCTTCACGCCGCCTTTGGCGAAACCCGCCGCGCGCACGAAATCGCCCGGCACCTCGATAACCGCCGCTTCTTCCAGGCCGAGCACCTCGGTGTAGAACTTCTTCATCGCGGCGATGTTCCTCGTGGAAAGTCCCACGTCCACGCCGCCGCGCGTGGTCTCGAACATATCCCTCTCCTCATTGGCGCACCCCGAAAAGGAGCCGACCTCCTCATCTTGATTGCGCGAAACGAGCAATGAAGATACATTATTTCCCATAAAGAGAAAATATATCGCCGTGGGTACGAACGCTTCGGGAAGATTTTCGCCGGCATCGGCGTGAAGAAGAAGTAAGTTTCATAGAAAAAACCGCCGGGGTCTCGCACGAGGCTCCGGCGGTTTCATTGTAAGGCTTCAGGAATCCGCCACAGGCGGCCAGATGCGCCGCCCCGTGCTGGGCGAACCGGGCACATGCACGAGGCTGCCCACCATTTCGCGCGACCATTCCTCGCTCTCGAGTTCTTTCTGGAAATAATGCTCGACGGAAGTGTTCAGGTCGAACTCATAGAGCACGGCGTGCTTGGCCCAGCCGTATACCGAAACCAGCTTGCGCATTCCCACGCAGCCCTCCAGGGTCTGCATCCGGGGAAAGCGAAGCTGGACGTACCACGCGCCCATGCCCTCTTCGTTCACGAGCGCGTTGATGTTGAAACTCCCCATCTGGATTCTCGGGCCCGGCGTGATGCCCGGCGCGCGCTGCGCAATCTCGGGGCCGTCGATCCGCCCCGTCTCCACAAATACGCATTCGCGGCATCCGATGCGCATCCCCAGCATCTCGCGCTCATCGGGCCCCCACTTCTCGGCCAGTTGCGCAGGAGAGGGATTCAGAAACGTGTGGACGCTCTCGGCCCCGAAGAGCATCAGATACCCGTTGCCGGTCGGCACGGAAGGGTCGTCGGTGTGCGTGAGGCGCCTGTTCACGTTCTCTTTTCGCTCCTCGCTCTTGTCGTTGTCCACGTGCGCCGCCCAAAGGTAGCCCGTGCGCTCCAGCATCTCGGGCAGATGCACCTCATGCAGCCATGCGATGTACTCGTTCGCCCCCGCCTCGGGCAGGTCGTACCAAGTCGCCCAGATTGCTCTGTCCATCAAATTTCTCCTTGCGCCTCATATCTTGAGCAATGATTCATTTCCCCTTGCCGTTCACTCTCCTGAACTCGCGGCGGGGCTCGATGCCCAGCTTCTTCATCCGGCTCTGAAGCGTCGTGGGCTTCATCCCCAGAATGCGGGCGGCGCCCCGCTCTCCGGATACGCGGCCTCCCGCATGCTCGAGCACCCGCAGGATATAGCGTCTTTCGTATTCCTCGAGCGAGGTGAACTCGCTCTCTCTCGCTGAGGGTGGCGCCTCGCCCAGAAGCTGCCTGTCGAACCGGAGAACCCGACCGCGCCCCAGGACGAGCCCGCGCTCCACCACGTTCTCGAGTTCACGGATGTTGCCGGGCCAGTCGTACCGCATGAGCCGATCCAGCGCCCGGGGGTCCACGGATTCGATGCGCCGGTTCATGCGGGGGCCATGCTTACTTACAAAATAATCGACCAGTTCCGGAATGTCCTCCTTGCGCTCCCTGAGCGGAGGCGTTTCGATGGGGATGACGTTCAGGCGGAAGTAGAGATCGTCGCGGAACCGGCCCAGGCGAACCTCTTCCTCCAGATTCCGGTTCGTGGCGGCGATGATCCGCACGTCCACCCGGATCGTCTCGGTGCCGCCGACTCTCTCGAATTCCCTCTCCTGCATGACTCTCAGAATCTTCACCTGCGCCTCGGGAGATATCTCCCCGATCTCGTCGAGAAAAATCGTGCCCCTGTCCGCGATCTCGAATCGGCCCGGTTTTCTGCCCACCGCGCCAGTGAACGCGCCCTTTTCGTGGCCGAACAATTCGCTCAGCAAAAGCGTCTCCTGCAGCGCCGCGCAGTTCACCTTCACCAGCACGCGGTCTCTGCGATCGCTCAGGTGGTGGATGCCGCGCGCGACCAGCTCTTTGCCCGTTCCCGTCTCGCCCAGGACGAGCACCGTGGCTTCGGTGGGCGCCACGCGGGCGATCAGTTCCCGGATGTCCTCCACCGCCGGACTCGAACCGGTGAGTTCGTCCGGGTTGTGAATCTCCTTGATCTGATCCCGCAGATGAAGCGTCTCCTGGTGAAAGCCGTCCTTGATGCCTTCGAGTTCGGCGTATGTCCGCGCGTTCGCCACCGCCGTGGCGATGGCCGGCGTGAGTTCGCAGAGAAACTCCGCCATCTCCTCGGTGAACTGATCGGGCATGGTGCTGGCCACGGCGACCTCGCCGAAAACGTCATCGCCGATGACGAGCGGCGCGCGGATCCCGCTTCTCATCCCGCGCCGGAAAACATCTTCATCCTCCGCGAAGGGGCGCTCCAAGTCCAAATCCTTGTAAATCACATACGGCGCTTCGCGGTGCTCGATGAGCCAGCCCAGCGTGCCGCCTTCGAGCGGGATGTCCTCATGGGGGGCTTCGAGTATTTCGTCGCTCGATACGAGCGCCCGCATGGTGTAGGTCTTCTTGTCGGGGTTCACGAGATAGAGGACGAAATGATCCAGCGGGAATATCGCCTTCGCCTCGTGCGCCACGCGGCTTAAGACGACTTCCATGTCCAGGCTCGAGTTGAGCACGTGCCCCACCCGCTGGATGACGCGCAGCCTCTCTTCGGTGGACAGCGTGTGAACGACCACCCCTGTTCCTCCTGATCTCCCAAATGATGGAAAGGAAGGGTATCATATCAACAAAGAATTTGGGGCTTATAATTTACCGGGAAAATACCGCGCCATGAAACCGCTATCGCTCTACGTCCATATTCCCTTCTGCATCGCCAAGTGCGGCTATTGCGATTTCAACTCCTACGCCCTGGACACGCTCCTGGAAAAAGGCCATGCACCCGAGGACTGGGCGCGCCGCTATGCGGACGCGCTGACCGAGGAAATCAAAAGCCGCGTCGAGCAGTTCTCTTTGGAGGGCCGGGAGGTCGGCACGATATTTTTCGGCGGGGGAACGCCCTCGCTGTTCCCGGCGGAAGAAACAAGGCGGATTCTGGACCTCGTTACCGCGACGTTCGATTTAGATTCAGATTGCG
The DNA here is from genome assembly GCA_965203325.1 of bacterium. Taxonomy (GTDB): domain Bacteria; phylum UBA8248; class UBA8248; order UBA8248; family UBA8248; genus Bin107. Next base: position 2,847,127 of record OZ241875.1, on the reverse strand, counting down.
AGATCACCTTGGAGGCGAACCCCGGCGCGGCGGAGGCCGAGCGCTTCGGCGCGCTGAGAGAGGCGGGCGTCAACCGCATCAGCATCGGCGTGCAGACGTTCGACGATGCGGCGCTGAAAAGGCTCGACCGGGTGCACACGGGCGATGACGCACAAGAAGCGTTTCGCTCCGCGCGCGAGGCGGGCTTCGCCAACGTCTCGCTCGACCTCATGTTCGGTATTCCGTATCAGACGATAGACATGGCCGAGCGCGACATCGAGCGCGCCCTCGATTTGGGGCCGGAGCATCTCTCCGCGTATGAGCTGACCATCGAGCCGGGCACGGCGTTTCATGCACGGCAAGGGCGAGGGGAGTTGAACGGCCTGCCCGATGAGGAGACGGCGCTTCGCATGTGGGAGCTCAGGGATGCGGCTCTCGCCGAGGCCGGCTACGAGCGTTACGAGATCAGCAATTTCGCAAGGCCCGGTTTCGCGTGCAGGCACAACCTGAACTACTGGCGGCGGGGGGATTACCTGGGACTGGGCGCAGGTGCGCATTCCCTCATCGAGGGGGAACGCTTCTGGAACCATGCCAGACCCGACATATATGCGCGCAGCGCAAGCGACCCCACCGCGAACTCCGAGCGCGTGGATGAGCCGCAAAAAGCAATCGGTGAGACCCTGATGCTCGGCCTGCGGGTGAAAGAGGGCGTCTCACTCGCGCACATTGAGCGCGAATGCGGTGCAGACCCCGAAGAGTCTTTCGGGGAACTGTTCTGCGAACTGGAAAACGCAGGTCTCATAGCGAGGGAGAACGGCCGGCTTCGTCTATCGGATAAGGGAACCCTTCTGGCCAATCAGGTCCTGGCGAAATTTCTATAAAGGAGAACGCTCATGCCTCCCGTGGCTGTCATCGAAAAAATACGCGCACAGGCCCAAGAGGTGTTTAACTTCATCGGCCACGTGGAAACGCATCCGCAAATCGCGGATTTCAGCCAGAGCGTGAAAATCATTTCCGGGAAGAAAACAGGGGTGGGCACCCGATTCCACCAGGTCTACACGAGTGGGGCCGAGCATGTTTCAGAGATGATGGTATGGGAGCCGTATAAAAAGATTGTCTGGCACAACTTCGAGGGCGACTCGAAAACGCCCGTCATGATCATCAGCTACTACTTCGAGGAAGAAGGCCCCTACACGCACGTGCTCCACACGGTGGAGTGCGATGAATACGAGAACCAGGCCAAACACCGCGACGGCACGCTCCGGAACATACGCGAACTGGCGAATCTGAAGCGGATTCTGGAAGGGGAGTAGGCTGTTGAGATTACAGTTCCTTGGGAGAAGCCTCGTAGAAACTGAGAATTCTTGGCGTTATAGCTTCCTTCTAATTTCTGCCCTTTGGAGATCGTGTTCGTTCGGGGGCCATTGTTCTTCCGGGAGTAACTGGCTAAACCCGTGATCCATCATGTTCTTCACTTCTTCAAACCCTTCATCCATTTTCGATTCCAAGCTATCGAACCGATCATGAATCTTTTTGAACGCCTGCCTGGCTTCATTGTCCATCTGGCTCCTCCCCACAGGCAACTTTACCATACGTATAATAACAGAACCTGTAGTGAGAAGTAAATCTATCGACCAGGAGTCAGATGCGCAACTCTGCTCCTCTTTGTAGCCGGGTTGTATCTGCACCAATATGTAAACGGAACCTATGCGCCAAAACGGATGGTTCAAATAGTCGCAGGGGCGGTTCGCGAACCGCCCCTACAGGCCAGAAAAACATTCGATAACCTTCCTCAGCCGACCTCCTCCCATTCCTCGCACAGGCGACGCCCCATATCCGGGTCGACGAGTATCGTCTCGTGCGCGCCGAGCAGGACCTGCCCGGGACGCCGCCCCTTGGGTTTTCTCAGGCGCGAAAACGGGAGATGGGCGACCGGGAGCTTGGAGTCCGTCCGGCCCCGGCTGAAATAGGCCGCGAACGCCGCCGCCTGGGCGAGCATTTCCGAATCCGGCGCTGCAGGCTCCCCATCCGTGCGGCGCAAGAGCACGTGGCTGCCCGGAACCCCGCGCGCGTGAAGCCATGTATCGCTCGCCCGGCCCACGCTTCTCAGCATCTCGTCGTTGCCCATGGCATTCTTGCCGACGACCACCTCCCAGCCCGCGGGGGATACGAACCGCCTGTAGGGCCTGGCGCGCGCCGCCTGCCTGCCCTTCGGGCGCGCGTCTTTTGCCTTTTTCTCTCGCCCGCGCCAGGCATAGCCCGTCTGCGCCAGCGCTTCTTCCACACTCAAGACGTCTCCGACCTCATCCGCCGTTTCCAGGTCGAAGGCCAGCGCGGCGATGAACCTCTCCTCTTCTTCCATCTCCTGGAGACGCGCCAGCCCGGTCGAGGCGCGGCGCTTGAGCTTCTTGTAACGGCGGAAATACTTCTGCGCGTTCTCAGAAGGCGTGAGCCTGGGGTCGAGCGCGATTTCGACAGGCACATCCTCCACAGTAACGGCAACGGCACTCGCCTTCTCCTCCACCTCGTCCAGATGCGCGAGCAGAAGCTCACCTTTCCGCAACACCGCATCCGCCTCCTCGGCGGAAGCCAGATCCCCCCGCACCGCCTCGATGGAGGCGCGCACACGATCCCCCGCGCGACGGAGTATCTTCGAGACTCTTTTTTTCTGCTCATCAAGCCGGTCGTCATTGACGAGGCTTCCGTAAAACGCATCCGCCGCCTCGTTCATGGATCCGAACGCGCGGTATGAGGCCGAGCGCGCCTCGGGAATTTGAGCCGCATTCAGGCCGACCGGGTTTCCACCCCCGTCCAGAATCCAGGCGGGTGCGAATTCTTTTTTCCGGTAGTTTTCGATTGCCCCCATCAGCGCATCCACCGCGCCCGACCACTCCTCATCGGGTCTGGAAATACCCGATATCTCACGCGCCAGGGCCGGGCTCACGCCCGCCACCGAGCGTACCAGCCACCGCGCGAACTCCTCCTGGTCGGCGGAGTCGAGCTTCGCCCCGTGAATCATCTCCAGAAGAACTTCTTTGGTGAGGTCGGCGGGATTGGCCTTTTTCTGCTCGGGCGGCAGCTGATACCGGCCCCCTCTCTCCAGAGGACGCGGCGTGTGCGGGCCGGGCGGAACCAGCCGTTTGGCTTCCAATATCTCTCCCGTCGCGCCGCTCAGGAGCACGAGATTGCTCCACCGCCCCATCACCTCCGCCATGAGCGCGAAGGAATCGCCGCTGCCGGAGCCTCCCCCCCGCTCGAAGGAGAACTGGAGAACGCGCTCCCACTCTCCCGCCGCCGCGCGGGTGAGGCGAAGGCCGCTCAAGTGTTTTCTGAGCGCGCGGCAGAACGTGGGCGCCTCGGGCAGGCTCCTGGGCGGGTCCGACGTCAGGTGAACGCGGGGGTGCGCAGGCTCCGTGCTTATCAGGAGGGCGCGTTTTTCTCTTCCCGCGCCCGAGAGAAAAAGGACGACCGTGTGCGCGTCGGTCTGGGAGATTCTATCCAGGCGCGCGCCGAGAAGATTCCCGCTCAATTCCGCCGCAATCGCCTGAAGCACGAAAGTGTCCATGAATCACCCCGAAACGGAAACATCTTCGCCAAGCGCATAAATTGACACGCCCTGTGCGGAAAATTATTGTAGACTCTTTCCGGTGGACTGTTAATGACTCTTCATGAGGCGGAGCATGATAGACAGCATGACGGGTTACGGCGCGGGAGAGAGGCTGCTGGGCGAGGCTTCGGTCAACGTGGAGGCGCGCTCGGTGAACCACCGCTATCTGGAGGTCTCCTGCCGGGGGCCGCGCTGGTCGCTGGCTCTTGAGAATGAGGTGCGCGATGCGGTGAAAAAGCGTTTCTCCCGCGGGCGTTTCGACATCTATATCCGCTGGGGCGAGGAGGGGAACCACGCGTCGCCCATCGACGCAGAAGCCGCGAAATCCCTGCTCTCTACCCTGAAATCCCTGAAAGACGAGCTGGGAATCGCGGGCGAGGTCGACCTTTCGATACTCACGGGCTTCCGCGACCTGCTCAAAACAGCGGAGCCCGAACCCGACAAGGACGACTTGAAGGCCGTGCTGATGGAGTCGCTCGGCAATGCACTGGGCGCCCTGGGAGAGATGCGCGCAAAAGAAGGGGATGCGCTCGCCAAAGACATCCGCGAACACCTCGCCACGGTGAAAGAGGGGTGCGAAGAGATACGCGAACGCCTGCCCGAGGCGCGCAGGCTCCTCACCGAGCGGATACGCGAGCGGATTCTCGAAATCGCCGACGGTGTCGAGTTGGACGAGGGGAGGCTCGAGCAGGAGATGATCTACGCCGCCGAACGCGGCGATATCAGCGAGGAACTCAGCCGTCTCGACAGCCACGTCGTCCAGTTTCGCGAGATGCTCGAGAGCGAAGGCCCCATCGGCCGTAAACTCGATTTCCTCACCCAGGAGATGAACCGCGAGGCCAACACGATTTCGTCCAAATCCATCGACCTGACCCTCACCCAGAGCGCGGTCGAGGTGAAGAGCGCCATCGAGAAAATCCGCGAACAAGTGCAGAACGTGGAATGATGGGAAGCCGGGGCCATCTCTTCGTTCTCTCCGCACCCTCGGGGGCGGGCAAATCCACGCTCATCGACCGCTCCTGCCGGGAACTGCCCGACATCTGGCACTCGATAAGCGCGACCACGCGTCCGAGGCGCGACTATGAACAGGACGGGGTTCATTATTATTTCATGGAACAGACGCGGTTCGAGGAGATGATCGCCGGAAACGAGCTTCTCGAATGGGCGCGGGTTTTCGAGGAATGCTACGGAACGCCCGCAGAGGCGGTCGACACGCATCTGGCCGGGGGAGATGACGTGATCATGGACCTCGACGTCCAGGGCGCCCTGCAGGTCAAGCAGAAGCGAGCCGAAGCGAGCCTCATATTCGTCATGCCGCCCTCGCTGGACGAGTTGGCCAAACGCCTCGCGCACCGGGCGTCTGAAACCGGGGAGGACGTCGAGTTCCGGCTCTCGAGAGCCGAAGAAGAGATGGCGCAAAGCCACCGGTACGATCACGTCATCATCAACGACGACCTGGACGCCGCATTCTGCGAACTCAAAAAAATAATCCTTTTGCATCGCGGGGAGGTCGATTCCCCGTGAGCGAAAATGCCCCGGCCCCCCTTTCCGGCAAAAAAACCGTCCTCGGCGTGTCCGGCGGCATCGCCTCGTATAAATCGATAGACCTGGCGCGCCTGCTCGTCCTGGACGGCGCCGACGTGCAGACGGTCCTGACGGAGAGCGCCGCCTCGTTCGTGCAGCCGCTGCCCTTCGAGGTGCTCACGGGGGTGACGCCCATCCAAAAAATGTTCCCCATCGAGGGGGGCGGATCCACGGGTGACATGCCGCACATCTCCCTGACGGAGAGCGCAGACCTCATCATCATCGCGCCGGCCACGGCGAACATCATCGGGAAATTCGCGCAAGGGGTGGGGGATGATTTTCTCTCCACGCTCTTGCTCTCCGCCAGGCCGCCCACCCTCGTCGCCCCCGCGATGAACCCGCGCATGTGGGCTTCGCCCGCCGTTCAGGAGAACGTCGCCGTCCTGCGCGAGAGGGGCCACGTCGTCATGGCGCCGGGCGTGGGACGCATGGCACGCGCCGAGGAGGGAACCGGCCGGGGGCGCATGCCCGAGCCGGGGGAGATTCTTCTCGCCGCCCGCCGGATTCTGCTTCCCGAGCCGGACCTTTCGGGCATGAAGCTGGTGGTCACGGCGGGTCCCACGCGGGAGAGATGGGACGCCGTGCGTTATCTCTCGAACCGCTCAAGCGGCAAGATGGGCTTCGCTATCGCGGGAGAGGCCGCGAGGCGCGGCGCGGACGCCGTTCTGGTAAGCGGCCCTGCCGCTCTTGCCGACCCGCCGGGAGTGCGCGTCGTCCGCGTGGAGTCCGCCGCCGAGATGTACGAGGCGGTGAAGAGCGAATGGGCGGATGCGCACGCCCTCGTCATGGCCGCCGCCGTGGCGGACTACCGCCCAGTCGACCCATCGGCCCAGAAGCGCAAAAAAGGCGACGCGCCTCTTGCGGTGGAACTCGAACGGACGACGGACATACTCGCCGAGCTCTCAAGCGAAAAGGGAGACAGAATCCTCGTCGGCTTCGCCGCCGAGACTGATGATGTGGTCGATCGCGCGAAGGAGAAGCTCGCGCGAAAAAGGCTGGACCTCATCGTGGCGAACAGGGTCTCGGGCAATGAGGACGCGATGGGTGCGGACGCCTCGCGCGCCTGGATCATCGACTCAAACGCGACGGAAGCGCTCCCCGTCCTCGAAAAAGGGATTCTGGCGGGGCGCATCCTCGACCGCCTCGCCAAAATGTGGCAGAGTATCAACACCTGAATCCTATTTCCGAAGCGCCCGCCGGTCCAAGACGATGAACCGTTCTGAGCTCGCCAGAGAATTACTGGTGCATCTGCAAAACCAGCGAGCCGCAGGTATCGGTTACGTGACTCTGGGAACTCCGCAGGAGACGCTTCCCGAGACGGCGCATCCGGTGGCGGCCCCGCCCGCACAAGCGCATGAAACCGAAATCGCGCCCAACCCCGAGCAGCAGGCCCTGATTCCTGAAGCAGCACCCGTATCTTCACCTACCCTGGCTCCCATGGCGAAACGCAGAGACCCCGGCCCCGAGCCGCCGCCGCTTCCCTTCGACCCCGAAGCGGAGATGTCGCTCGACCAACTCCAGGCCGCCGTGGACGGCTGTTTGCGGTGCAAGCTCGGAGCGGGCCGGACGAACCTCGTGTTCGGGGTGGGGAACCCGGCGGCGAACCTCGTCATCGTCGGCGAAGCGCCGGGAGCAAACGAAGACGCGGAGGGGATTCCCTTCGTGGGCCGCGCGGGCCAGATGCTGACCAAGATGATCGAAAACGTCATCGAAGTCCCGCGCCAGGAGGTCTACATCTGCAACATCCTGAAATGCCGCCCGCCGGGCAACCGCAACCCCGAGCCGGACGAGATAGACTGCTGCGAGCCGTATCTCCACAAGCAACTCGCCATCATCCAGCCCAGGCTCATCCTAGCGCTCGGAAAATTCGCCGCGCAGTGGCTTCTCCAGACGAAGACGCCCATCGGCAGGCTGCGGGGCAAATTCGGGCGCTACCAGGGAGTCCCCTGCCTATCGACGTACCATCCCGCGTATCTCTTGAGAAACCCGCGCGACAAAAAGCTGGTGCTCGACGATCTGCTCAAGGCAAAGGCCGTCTACCACGGAGAGGCGGAAGCCGAGATAGAGTTGTTTCGCTAGGGGGGTTGGGGGGTTACTCCCTCATTGAGAAATTCTTTTCGACAACCCCCTCTGGCGAGGAATCCGGCAGGGCGATTCATTACACTTCCCCCGGGTAGTTGGACACCTCGATCAGGTTCCCGTCCGGATCGCGGAAATAAAAAGAGCGGATCGGCCCCACCGCGCCGCTTTTATCACTCGGGCCTTCGATGATCTCCACGCCGCAGCTTTTGACGTGCGCCATCGCTTCCTCCAAATCCGTTTTCGCGATGAGGCACACGTCTTCGGAACCCGGAACGGGCGGGTCAGCCTTGGGTTCGAACTCAGCACCCGCCAGATGCAGGTTAATCTTCTGCTCACCGAACCCGAGCGCGCGGCGTCCCCCCTCGAAGGTGATGACCTCCATGCCGAGAACCTTGGCATAAAACTCGCACGTGCGCTCCACGTCGCGCACGGTGAACACCATGTGGTCGAAGCGATCGATTTTCAAGGGATGCTCCTAGACGAAAAGATTGCCTGCCAGGTTGTTCAGGAGGCATTTCAGGGGGTTGTTTTTCCTGATTTTCAAGTATCCGGCTGTTCGGGGCAACCCTTGACACCAGACCTTACCAGGCTTTCACAGCATCAAGGATGAGCCTTTGATTTCCCTCGGAAAATATAAGATAAGGGCTTTGCGATTTCGCATATGAATTGCTGAATTACCCGCCCGAGAAAACAGGAGGAGCGTCGATGGGGAAGAGACCCGCGGCGAACCTGAGCGGCAAGGACCGCCTCATCGTTGCGCTGGACGTGCCGGCGCACGAGGAAGCGCTCGGGCTGGTCGAAAAACTCGAGAACGTCTCTTTCTTCAAGGTCGGGCTCGAATTGTTTCTGGCGGGGGACCTGCTCGGGTTCATCAAGGAGCTTCAGGAGCGCCGCGCAGGCGAAGGCGGGGTGTTCGTCGATCTCAAGCTCTCGGGAGACATCGGCAACACGATAGCCGGGTTCATCGAGGGCTGCATGGCGCTTAACGTCAGGTTCATCACGCTCACCGAGTCCATGCCTTACGCCATGACGACCAGGACGATTCAAACCGCGCTCAAAACCCGCGGGGATGCGGCGCACCCCAAGCTCCTGATGGTGCCGCTTCTTTCGAGTCTGAGCGATGATGATCTGCGAAGCGAAGGGATAAAAGGCGCGGATTCGACGCAATACATCCTCGACCGGGGAGAGAAGCTGCTCAATGAGGGTTGTGACGGGTTGATCGTTTCAGGCGACGCCATCAAGGCCTGCCGGGAAAGGTTCCCGAACGCCGATATCGTGAGCCCCGGAGTCCGGCCGACGTGGGCCGCGTCTGATGATCACAAACGAATCACCACGCCGGCGGATGCCATCCGCATGGGTTCGGACTATCTCGTCGTGGGCAGGCCCATCACGAAAAGCGACGAGCCGTTCGGCGCGGCGAAGGCGATTATCGTAGAGATGGACGAAGCGCTCGAATCCAGGAGGTCCGTCTCGGCGGCGGGTTAGTCTTTCAGGAAACACACCTTCTTGGTGGGATATTGTTTGCCAGCAGTCAGGAGATGCGAGACTGTTATCGTAGGGACAGGTCGCGACCTGTCCCTACAAGTTGGCCGCCACAGTGAAGATTATTCTTCCCTGATTGGTAGAGTTCGCTCAAAGAGCCGTCATTCGCCGGAATGACGAAAGAAAATCGCCTTCACTAGAGAATTGCTTATGGAATAGTCCTCCCTCACCTATCCTTCCTTCGCGCCCTTCTTCCCGGCATGGCGGGGTCGGAAGGGCGGCGGTCGTCCATGGACCGTTCATCGGGCACGTTCAGGCGCTCGCCCAGGCGTTCGTTCAGTATCTCCTCGCGCATGGCGAGCCTCTTCTGGACCTCCGCCTCGAATCCCCGGGAGGTGGGGTGGTAAAACCGCGTCCCCTGCAGCCCTTCGGGCATGCCCTCCATCTCCACGACCGCGTCGTCGAACTCGTGCGCGTGCTTGTAGCCCTCCCCGTAGCCCAGGTCGCGCATCAGGCCGGTCGGCGCGTTCCTCAAATGATGCGGGACGGGCGCGGCGTCGCGCTCGCGCACGGCGCGCTCGGCGGCCCCGAAGCCCCGGTAGACCGCATCGCTCTTGGGCGCCTGGGCGAGATAGACCACCGCCTGCGCGATGGCGAGCTTCCCCTCGGGGAGCCCGATGAAGTGGAACGCCCCCTGGGCGGCGGTCGCCACGGCGAGCGCGTTCGGGTCCGCCATGCCGACGTCTTCCGAGGCGAAGCGCACGAGACGCCTCAGGATGTACATGGGGTCCTCGCCGCCTTCGAGCATGCGCGCGAGCCAGTAGAGGGCGGCGTCGGGGTCGGAAGCCCGCAAGGTCTTGTGGAGGGCCGAGATGAGGTTGTAGTGCTCCTCGCCCGCCTTGTCGTAGAGCAGCGTCTTGCGCTGGGCGGCCTCGCCCACCAGCTTGGAGTCGATACGGCGGTTCTCGCCGGCGAGAGCGGCCGCGGCTTCCAGGATGTTCAAGGCGGAGCGCGCATCTCCGCTGCTGAGTACCGCGACGCGGCGCAGGGCGTCTTCTTCCGCATCCAGTTTCAAGGCCCCAAGTCCGCGTTCGGCATCCTCCAGGGCGCGGCGGAGCAGTGCAACAATGTGCTCTTCCTTCAATCCCTCGAGCACGAAAACGCGCGCGCGGGAGAGCAGGGGCGGTATGACCTCGAAAGAGGGATTTTCCGTCGTGGCGCCGATGAGCGTCAGCGTGCCGTTTTCCACGTGGGGCAGGAGGCCGTCCTGCTGGGCCTTGTTGAAGCGGTGAATCTCGTCGATGAACAGAATCGTCCGCACCTTTCTCAGCCGCATGCGCTTCGCCTCGTCCACGGCGGCGCGCAACTCCTTCACTCCGTGGAGCACCGCGCTCAGCGTGATGAAGTGCGCGTTCGTCTTTCCCGCGATGATGCGCGCAAGCGTCGTCTTGCCCGTGCCGGGCGGCCCCCAGAAGATGAGCGGGCGCAAGGAATCTTCCTCCACGGCGCGCCTCAACACGCGGCCCGGGCCGATGAGGTGATCCTGACCCAAGACCTCATCGAGCGTTCGGGGACGCATGCGCTCGGCCAAAGGCGCCCCCGGATCGACTCGGGGTGATTGCGCTCCGCTATCGTCGTCTTCTGTCCGGTCAAACAGGCTTCTCTCCAAGGTGCGCTCCTTTTCGGTGAAAACGCCTCATTGTAGCATCCGTTTTTCGCCTTTTCGAAACCTTTTTTCACTTTGAGCGAACGGAGGGGTGATTCCAGAGCCTGCCTCCACGAAATCACACCCACTGTCGTCCACCCGCCCCGGCGCATCTCCGCGCATCCCGAGAACAACTCCCCTGCCCCCTTGCCAGGGTTCCAATACAGGAAGGAAGAAAAAAGACCTGTCGGGAAAAACAAGAGACGAACCTCCGGCCCGCCGCGCACTTCATGGAAACCTGAAGCGCAATCACCGTTTCCGAAGCATTGCCGCCGGGCGCTTTTAATCGGCAATTTATTCAGCCGGGAAAAAAATTGTTGAGCCGCCCTGTGGGTGCGCTATATGATGGATTCGTTCCAGAGCGATGTGATGACGGCGTGGCGGGGTATTTGCCGGGAGAAATCTGAACTTGAGGGAGAAATTGATGAACGCGGACGGAAATTTCGATCCTTCCGAGGGATCTGACGTCGGCGCGCCGGAAGCTTCCCGGCGAGGAGATCCCATAGCGATTGTGGGCATGGCGTGCCGCTTTCCCAATGCCGTCGGCATTCCGGCCTTCTGGCGTCTGCTCGAGGCCGGAGAGAACGCGGTGACCGAGGGCGTTCCGGGTTCAGGCATCGGGCGCGTGGGCGTGCTGTTCCCCGACGCCGAAATCCAGAGCCCGGCCTGCCGCTTCGGCGCCTATCTCGACGAGATCGACCGGTTCGACGCCGCGTTTTTCCGCATTTCGCCAGTCGAGGCCCAACTCCTGGATCCCCAGCAGCGGCTCATGCTGGAGACGAGCTGGCAGGCGCTCGAGGATGCGGGGATGGACCCGAAACGGCTCAGGGGCAGCCGCACCGGCGTATACGGAGGCGTCAGCAACAACGAATACCGCAGCCTGATCATGGAGGTCAGCGATACCGCGGAACCCGCCACGAGCCTGTATACGGTGAGCGGCACTTCATTCAACACGGCCGTCGGACGGGTCGCCTTCGCGCTGGGATTCGAGGGGCCGGCGATCGCGCTGGACACCGCCTGCTCCTCATCGCTGGTCGCGATCCACCAGGCGGTGGCGGGCCTACAGCGGGGGGAGGCGGATCTGGCCCTGGCGGGAGGGGTGCACACGATCCTCTCGGGCCGCCTGCTGGAGTTGCGCGGCAACGCCGGGATGCTCTCGCCCGACGGGCGGTGCGCGACGTTCGACGCCGCCGCGAACGGGTACGTACGGGGCGAGGGCTGCGGGATCGTGGCGCTCAAACGGCTCGCAGAGGCGGAAGCGGACGGCGACCGCATCTGGGGCGTCATTCGCGGGTCGGCCATCAACCAGGACGGCGCGAGTCCGGGGCTGACGGTGCCGAGCGGCCCAGCGCAGGAACGAGTGATAGCGGATGCGCTCGCGCAAGCCGGAATCAGGCCCCATGAAGTGGATTACCTCGAAGCGCACGGGACGGGAACGGAGGTGGGCGACCCCATCGAGCTGGAAGCGGCGGCGGCAGCTTACGGCAAGGGCCGCGATGCGGACCGCCCGCTCCTGATCGGCTCGGTGAAGACGAACATCGGTCACTTGGAGTCTGCGGCGGGGGTCGCAGGCGTGATCAAGACGGCGCTGGCCCTGAAGCAAGGGGTGATTCCCAAACACCTTCACTTCCAGGAACCCACTCCGGCGGTGGACTGGGAACAAATGTCCCTGCAGGTGACGGCGGAGGCGACGGAGTGGCCGCGCCATCCCGATCATCCCCCGAGGGCGGGGGTAAGCGGGTTCGGCTGGTCGGGCACGAACGCGCACATCGTCGTGGAAAGATACGAAGAATCGGAGGGGGATTCCACCGCCGGCTCCATGGTTGAACCCGTGGGTTCCGCACTGCCGATCACCGTGTCACTACCCGAGCCGGTGGCGGAAGACGGGCACATCGAGCGCGAGACAAGGCTCCTTCCGCTCTCGGGAAAGTCCGAGGGCGCGCTTCGGGACCTAGCCGGGCGGTATCTCTCCTGGCTCGATGGGCGCGGCGAAGAACTCGCTTCCCAAAGCGCCGCCTCGGAGCCGCTGCTCTCGGACATGGCGTGGACGGCCGGCGTGGGGCGGAGCCATTTCACGCACCGCGCGGGACTCCTCTTCGGCGACGCCAAGCGGCTACGGGAGCGATTGAGCGCCCTGGCCGAAGGAGCTGAAGCGCCGGAGGCGCGAACGACGACCAAGGTCGCTTTCCTCTTCACCGGGCAGGGAAGCCAGTGGGTCGGCATGGGGCGGGACCTGTACGAGACGGAACCTGTGGCGCGGGCGGTTCTCGCTCGCTGTGAAGAAGTCGTTCGCGCGGAGAGAGGCGCCTCGCTTCTGGACGTGATGTTCGGACGCGGCGGGGGAGACCTCTACGACACGGTCTGGGCGCAGCCGGCCATCTACGCGCTCGAGTGCGCGGTTACGGCGCTTTGGGCGAGCCTCGAGGTTCGCCCGGACGTGGTGGTGGGCCACAGCGTCGGGGAGTTCGGGGCGGCGCATACGGCGGGCGTGTTCGGGCTCGAAGACGGGATGCGGGCCGTCATGGGGCGGAGCGAGATACTCTCATCAGTCCCGGAAGCCGGGACGATGGCGGCCGTCTTCGCTCCCTACACAAGAGTGGAAGCGGCGGTGCGTGAATACAACGAGGCGGCCGGGAGCGAGAGGCTTGCGATTGCGGCGAGAAACGGGGCGCACCAGGTGTTGAGCGGCCAGGTCTCCGCGGTCGAGGCGGTCTCGGAGCGCTTCGAATCGGAAGAAGTCCGGGTGAGACCGATCCACACGAGCCAGGCGTTCCACAGCCCCCTCGTGGAGCCTGCTCTGGATGCGCTGGAAGAACTTTTTGGAGGAATCGAGATTGCGCCGCCCTCGCTCACGACTCTGGTGAGCAACGTGACGGGCCGGGTGGTGGAACCGGACGAGATACTCGGCGGAGCGTACTGGCGCCGGCATGCCCGCGAGGCGGTGGCGTTCGACCTCGGCGTCCGGGCGCTGGCGAATCTGGGCGTCGACCTGGTGGTGGAAGTCGGTCCGCACGCGGTGCTTGGCCCGATGCTGTCTCTCACCTGGCCGGGTCCGGATGAAGGTGCGGATGCCGCAGGTGTGGGCATCGAGGCTCCTCTCGTATTGTCGAGCCTGCAAAGACCATCGCAAGACGAGGAGAAACCGGCGGACGAGCTCGAAGCGGGCTTCATGAGCGCTGTGGCTGGGGCCTATGAAGCCGGAGTCGATCTTTCCTTCGAGGGATTGTTCGCAGGGGAGACCCGGCGTCGCATCTCGCTCCCTGGCTATCCGTTCCAGCGCGAACGCTACTGGGTCGAGGGACCGAAGCGGCGGCGGCAGAGTGCAGGCCATCCGCTTTTGGGCGAGAGGCATGAGTCCGCCGGCGGCGAGATCACCTTCGAGACCGAAGTGCTGCCGTCTGATCCGGCGTGGATGAACGATCACCGGGTGTTCGGCCGGGTCATCGCGCCGGGTGCGCTCTACGGAGCGATGGCGATATCGGCGTCCACCGCCGAGGGAAGCGGGACGATGCTCATCGAGGAGATGCAGTTCCACAACGCGCTGATCTTCGGGGAAGAAGATTCAGAGAACGGCGGCGACGGTCGGGAAGTACAGGTTCTGCTCGAGGCGCCGGGGGAGGAGCCCTCGCGCCTCGTCCGGATATTCAGCAAAGGAGAGGCCGAGGAGGGCTGGACGCTGCACGCGGAGTGCCGCGCGCCCTCAGAAGCGGGCGGACGGCAATCCGCGGAGCAGATAGATTTGGAAAGCCTGAAAGCCGCTCTTTCGCCCGAGGACGTGCCGGCGTATTACCGCGCCAAGGCGGCCGTGGGAATCGATCTCGGCCCGTCTTTCCGTACACTGGGGTCGGTCTGGTCCCGGGCGGGCGAGGCGCTGGGCGAGGTGTGCTGGCCTGAGGCTTTAGGCGAAAACGCCCTCGACGTGCACCCGCTCCTGCTCGACGGCTGCTCTCAGGTGATGGGGGCGGCGCGCAATCCGGGCGGGGCCGAGGACGGGATCACCTACCTGCCGTTCGGCTGGGAGCGGCTGTGGCTGGCGGAGAAGCTGCCGGACAGGCTTCTCTGCCACGTGCGCATGCGGGAGGCTCCGAAGAGCCAGGAACCGGACGCCGAAACGGGCGGATCGCAGGAGGTCTTCGTCGCGGATTTTCTTCTCTGCGACGAGAACGGGACGCTGATCGGCGAGTTGAGCGGGTTCATGGTGAAGCGCGCGACGCGGGCGGCGCTGCTCTCTGCGGTGGAAGGGCTGGACGACCTTCTCTACGAGGTCGTGTGGCGCGATAGCGCCCTGCCGCCGGGAATACAGCCTGCGGATTTCCTCCCGAGTCCGGTGGAGGTCGCGGAGCGATGGGAGCCGTTCTCCAGCTATCTGGCGGCGGAAGGAGTCGATGCCGAAATGAGGCCCGCCGTGCTGGCGGACCTCTCGTGCATGGCGCGGCATTTTGCGCTCGCGGCCCTGGAGAAACTCGGATGGGAGCGGAAGGCGGGTGAGGCCGTGGATTCGGAAGATTTGCGGGAGCGCCTGGGGGTGCAAGATCAACACAGCCAACTGTTCCGCCGGATGCTCGAGTTATTGGAGAGGGTGGGCGTTCTTAAGTCGGAGGGCGAAGGTTTCCTCGTCGCTGTAGGGGCCGGAGAGCCCTTGCCGGAAGGCATGCCGGGGGATCCCGAGGAGTTCGCGGCCGGGGTGATCGAGCGATACGCTTATGCTTCCAACGAGATCGGGCTGTTCCGCAGAAGCGCGGGCGCCCTGGCGGAAGTGCTTCGCGGCGAGGAGGATCCGCTCTCGCTCCTGTTCGGCAGTGGAGAGCCCAGCGCCGCGGACCTCTACTTCAAAGCGCCGGTGTGGCGGGCGGCGAATCTGATGCTGAGAGACGCGATACGCACCCTAGTGGCCGGCTTGCCCGATGGACGGCGCCTGCGGGTGATCGAGGTCGGGGCGGGCACAGGGTCGGCGACCGAATCCGTCCTGCCCGAGCTTCCCGAAGGACGGTTCGACTACACCTACACGGACATCTCGGCGGGCTTCTTCGCGCAGGCGGAGGGGCTGTTCGGCGACGGCGGCGGCTGCATCGAGTACCGGGTGCTGGACATCGAAAAAGACCCGGTGGAGCAGGGCTTCGACTCCCACGGCTATGACTTGGTGATCGCGTCCAACGTGCTGCACGCCACGCGCTACCTGGAGGAGACGCTGACGCACTGCAGGAGTCTTCTCGCGCCCTCGGGGCACCTCGTGGCGCTCGAGAACCTTTGCGGCCAGGACTGGCTGGATATGACTTTCGGGCAACTGGACGGCTGGTGGCGGTTCTCCGACGATTGCCGCCCCACCTACGCCCTGGCGGGGCCGGACGTATGGCGGCAGTCCCTCGATGCCGCGGGTTTCGAGGGCGTGGAGATTCTCGGGCTGGGCTGGGGTGACTCCGTCGAGATGCCGGACAGGGGCGTGATTCTGGCGCAGCTGTCCGAGGAGGTGGCCGAGCGTCCAGGTGCTTGGGTTCTGGCGGCGGACCGCGGCGGTGCGGCCGAGGAACTGGCGGAGGAGTTGGCGTCGCGCAACCAGACGGTCGTGCTGGCGAGCGAGGCGGGTTCGGCGGACGGGGGTCCGGCGGATGAAAAATCCGGAGTCATCCATACGACTCTTGAGATGGATAGCCGCGAATCCTGGGGCGCGCTGCTGGAGGGCCTGCCCGAAGATCCGCCGCTCAGCGGCGTCGTGCATCTCGCCGCACTCGACGGCCACGGGCCGGGTGCGACGACGGCGGAGATGGCGGAGGACGTGAAACGGGTGGGCGCGAGCGCACTGGCGCTGGCGCAAGCCATGTCCGACGCCGATGCGGCGCCCGGGAAGGGATTCTGGTTCCTCACGCGGGGCGCGCAGGTGCTGGAGCGCGAACGCGGCGGAGAGCTTGCCGGTGCGGTGCTGTGGGGGTTCGGTAAGGCTTTGGCCCGGGAAACATCCCAAATGCAGCCGAAGATGCTCGATCTGGACCCCGAGCCGACGGCGCCGCCGGTGGATCTCGCCAATGAACTGCTCTACCCCGATACGGAAAACCAGATCGTCCACCGCGGCAACAGGCGCCGCGTCGCCCGCCTTGTCCGGGCCGGCGAGGGGGCGGAGCGGCTGACCTTGCCCGAAGAGCCGGACTGGCTGCTCGGGGTCGACGAAGACGGCGCGCTCAGTGGGCTGCAGGCGGAGTCGCCGCCGCTTGAGCCGAGAGAAGTCCGCGTGGCGGTCGAGGCCGCGGGGCTCAACTTCTGGGACGTGTTCGCGGCGCTCGGTCTGATTGACGAAAAATTCCTGGGCACGGAGATGTGCGGCCATATCCTCGAAGTCGGCTCCGAGGTGTCGAGCGTTTCGGTGGGCGACCGCGTGGTCGGCGTGAAGCGCGGCGCGCGCGGCATGTTCGGCCCGGAGTCCGTGACGCATGAGGAGTTGGTGGCGCCCGCTCCGGCGGATTTGCCGGCCGCGGCGCTCGCCACGATGCCGACGGTGTTCTTGTCCGCAGCGCTCTCTTACGAACTCGCGGGGCTGAAAGCAGGTGATCGGGTGCTGATTCACGCAGGCGCGGGCGGCGTGGGTCTGGCAGCCATCCAGTTGGCGCAGGCGGCGGGAGCGGAAGTGTTCGCAACCGCGAGCGCGCCGAAACAGGCGTATCTCCGCTCGCTCGGCGTGGCGCACGTGTTCGACAGCCGCCAGACGAAATTCGGGGAGGAGATACTCGAGGCCACGGGCGGCGAAGGCGTCGACCTGATCCTGAACAGCCTGACGGCGGAGGGCTTCATCGACGCGAGCCTGTCGTGTCTGGCGCAAGGCGGCCGTTTCGTGGAACTGGCAGCGCGCGACATTCTGAGCGAAGAAGAGATGGCGGCCGTACGGCCGGACGTGACCTATCACATCGTGAAGCTCGACGCCATGAAAGATGATGAGCCGGAGCGGCCGGGAGCGCTGCTCAAAGGCATCATGGCGCGGCTGGCGGCGGGAGAACTGACGCCGCTCATCCACACCAGGTGGCCGCTGGCCGAGGCGCGGCGGGCCGTCGAGTTCATGCGCGACGGACGCCACATCGGGAAGATCGTCTTTACGAACTCACCGCTCACCAGGGGGCGGTTGCGGGAGGACAGGACCTACCTCGTCACCGGCGGTCTGGGCGGCATCGGGTGCGCCGTGGCCGATTGGCTGGCGGACCGGGGGGCCGGAGCTATCGTGCTCAATGGGCGGCGGCCCCCGGACCCCGAGGTCGAAGAAGCGGTTGAATCGTTGCGAAAGCGCGGGTTCACGGTCCGGGTGGAACTCGCGGACGTGACGGACCCGGACGCGGTGGACGAAATGCTGGCGCGGATGGATGCGGATTTGCCGCCTTTGGGCGGCGTGATCCACAGCGTGGGGGTGCTTTCTGACGGCGCGCTCGGGAACCAGAGCTGGGAGCGGTTCGAGGGGGTGCTGTGGCCGAAGGTGCTGGGCGCGTGGCATCTGCACCGCGCGACGGAGGATCGCGATCTGGACATGTTCGTCCTCTTCTCGAGCGCGGCCGGCGTGCTCGGCAATCCGGGCCAGTCGAACCACTCGGCGGCCAACGCGTTCCTGGATCAACTTGCCGCGCACCGGCGCGCGTTGGGACTCCCGGGACAGGCCATCGCCTGGGGCGCGTGGTCGGAAATCGGCGAAGCGGCGGAACAGCGGGAGCGGATCTCCCAAAGCATCACGGCGACCGGAATCGACTGGATGACACCGCAGCAGGGACTCAGGGCATTCGACCGGCTGGTCCGCGAGGACGCCGCGAATTCCATGGTGCTGGCGAGGGATTGGTCTGTTTTCGAAAAGACCCTGGATAACATTCCCCCGTTTTTCGAAGACCTGCTTTCCCGCGCTCAAGACGCAGAGGACGACTCCCCTGCCTTGGCGGACGACCTGATAGCCCGTCTGGGGGAGACGCCCGCTGCGGAGCGCGAGAGCCTGCTGGTTTCGTTCCTGCAGCAGGAACTGCAGGCGGTGCTGCGGCTGCCGAGCGCGCCCGAGCCCACGGTGGGATTTTTCGATCTGGGCATGGACTCGCTCATGGCCGTGGAACTCCGCAACCGGCTGAACCGCGCGTTCGCGGACGCCTACACGGCCCCGAACACGGTGGTGTTCGACTATCCCGACATCGCGGTGCTCGCCCGTCATCTGGCCGAAGAACTCGGTGACGTCGGACCCGCGCCCGCCCCGCAGGCGCAACCCGAACCGGAGCGGCGGCCGGCGGTGCGGCGCGAGGAGGAGCAGATTGCCGTCGTCGGCATGGCGTGCCGCTTTCCGGGCGCGCCGGATATCGCCGCCTTCTGGCGTCTGCTCGAAGCGGGCGTCGACGCGGTGACGGACGGTCGGCGGGGCACCGGCCCCTGGGGCGGCGTTGCCGGAGATCCCGCCGCCGAAAAAGACTTCTACCGGCAAGGCGGGTTCATCGAAGGAATCGACCAGTTCGACGCGAAGTTTTTCGGCATCAGGCCGATCGAGGCGCGCTTGATGGACCCGCGCCAAAGACTGTTGCTCGAGACGACCTGGCAGGTGCTCGAGGACGCAGGCATCGACCCCGCGCCGCTCAAGGGTACTCGCACCGGTGCGTATGTCGGATTGGGCGTCAGCGAGTACCGCGACCTCGTCGTGGCCGGCGGCCTGGATGACAGCCATATCGGCAACGCGCCGAGCGTGGCCATCGGGCGGATCGCCTTTGCATTTGGTCTGATGGGACCGGCGGTGCCGCTGGACATGACCTGCGCGTCGTCGCTGGTGGCGGTTCACCAGGCGGCCGCAGCCCTTCGGGAGGGCGAGGTAGACCTGGCGCTCGCCGGAGGCGTGCACGCGGTGCTCTCGCCTCCGGTTTCGAAATTCATGGCGGAGTTCGGGATGTTGTCGCCGAGCGGTCGGTGCCGGACCTTCGATGCGGACGCGGACGGCTACGTGCGGGGTGAAGGCTGCGGGATGGTGGTCATGAAGCGGCTGAGCGACGCAGAGACGGACGGCGACCGCATCTGGGGTCTGGTGCAGGGCTCGGCGGTGAACCAGAACGGCGCGAGCGCCGCGCTGACGGTGCCGAACGGCACGGCTCAGGAACAGGTGCTCGAGGATGCGCTTTCCCGGTCCGGCTTTTCGCCCTCGGAGGTGGATTATCTGGAAGTACACGCGACGGGGTCGCAATTGGGCGACCCCATCGAGGTGCGCGCGTCGGCGGCGGTGTACGGGCGCGACCGCGCTCCGGACCGTCCTCTCCTGCTCGGCACGGTGAAGACGAACATCGGCCACCTGGAGTCGGCGGCGGGGATCGCCGGCCTGATCAAGGTGTTGCTGGCGATGAAGCATGGGGTCATTCCCAAGCACCTGCATTTCGATGATCCGAACCCGCACATGGATTGGGATGCGCTTCCGGTGCGGGTGACGTCCGAGGCGACGGCCTGGCCGCTCGTATCCGATCGTCCGCGCCGGGCGGGGGTGAGCGCTTTTGCGCTTTCGGGCACGAACGCGCACGTCCTGGTGGAGGGCTACGGCGCGCCGGAGGAAGATTCAGTCGCAGAGGCCGGGCGAGGTTCCCCCGCAGGTTCCGCGCAGCCCGTCTCCGTAACGCTGCCGGATTCGGTCCCGAAGTCTCAGGCGGCGGAGGGGTTGCGCCCGCGCCGGACGCGTTTGCTGCCCCTATCGGGCAAATCGGGCGATGCGCTTCGAGAGTCGGCGGAGCGGTATCTCTCCTGGCTGGATGAGTGCGCTGGAGAACTTTCCGCAGAGGGCGCGGCCGCAGAGCCGCTCCTTTCCGACATGGCGTGGACGGCGGCCGTGGGGCGGAGTCATTTCGCGCATCGCGCGGGGGTCGCCTTCGAGGACGCCGCGTCGCTGCGGGAAGGATTGGGAGCGCTTGCGGAGTCAGACGAGTTGCCGAAGCCGCAGACGGCGGCGAGGGTGGCCTTCGCCTACGCCGGAGAGGACGATATACGGACCGGCATGGGGCAAGAACTCTACGAGAGCGAGCCGGTGGCGCGGGCGGTGCTGGACCGCTGCGACGAAGTGCTCCGGGTGGAGCGCGGCGCTTCGCTGCTGGATGTGATGTTCGACCGCGAAGGAGAACTGGACGACCCGGCGTGGGCGCAGCCTGCGGCTTTTGCGCTCGAGTGCGCACTCACGGCGCTTTGGTCGAGCATCGGGATTCGACCGAACGTGGTGTTCGGCGCAAGAGCCGGAGAAATAGCGGCGGCGCATGCGGCGGGCGTGTTCACGCTGGAGGAGGGCTTGCGTTTCGCGGCGCGGCGCGGCGCGCTGATGGAGGCGGTCTCGAGAGAAGAAGGAGCCGAGGCGGCCCTGTACGATCTGGAAACGGCGCTCGAGGGCGTCGTGACGGCGCTGCCCTCGCTCACGCTGGTGAATCAGGTGACGGGCCGGGCCCTCAACTCGGGTGAAACCATGGATGGGGCATATTGGCGACGACAGGCGAGCGAACCGGCGGCGTTCGAAGGATGCGCCAAGACGCTCGCGGAATCGGGCGTAGAGGTCGTCGTGGAGATCGGGCCGGATGCAGCGTTCGTCCCGCAGGTGCTCTCGGCCTGGCCCGATCTTTCAGGCGACGCAGGAGCCAGCGAAAACGGCGCCGCGCCGCCTGTGGTGCTTTCGAGCCTGAACCGGACGTCTGAGAGAGGCGTCGGGTTTGTCGAGGCGGTTGCGCGGACGTATGAGGCGGGACTCACGCTCGACTTCGCCGGGCTGTTCGCCGGAGAGGAGAGGCGGCGGATTTCGCTGCCGGGCTACCCGTTCCAACGCCGTCGCTTCTGGTTCGAGGCACCTTGAATGCTTGACAACTATATCGGGAAAGTTATGATTTCACTATAGTTTTAATCACCGCTCTGACATTTTTCAAATGGGAGACAGCGTGACGATGGCAAGTGTCGAAGAACGTATGGGAGACCTTGTGGAAAAACATTTGGGCATCTCGGATCGGGCGATGCTGGACGCGGACTTAGGCGAAATCGGCGTGAACTCGGTGGATGCCGTGAACTTTCTCAAGGTCGTCGATCGGGAATTCGAGGTCGAAATTACACAAGAAATTGCCAGAGACTTCAGAACTTTGAGGGACTTGATCAACTATCTGGGTAGTTGAAGCCAACGTAGTTGAGCGCAGTCCCGGAATCAGAAAGTTGTAATAAATTTCAGACAGGAACACCGATTTTCAGGAAATTAAACAACAAGTTTCGTTTTGGAGCCGGGGCCAGTCCTGCAGGACTGGCCTCTGGTTTCAAGGCGCACAGGCGGCGACTCCCACACTCGCGGAAAGACTGGTTTCTATGGCTGCTGAGGTTGTCGATTCCTGGTTTCACACGTTCCGTGAAATAGACGATATTCTCGTCATACATGTCGACCTGACACCCCATGAGGAGCGCGAGGCGTACGCTTTGACGTGGCTAGATGAGGAAGAGCGGTCACGATGGCGGCGATATAAATATGAACGCCCCAAGCGTGAATTCGCCTTGTGCCGCGCGGCGTTGCGCTCCATTCTCTGCTGCCGGCTCGGTTGCGGGAACGAACGACTCGCGTTCGGCGCTTCCGAACACGGAAAGCCGTTCGCACTTGTGGACGGGATAGCGGCTCCCGTCAGCTTCAACGTATCTCACAGCGGCAAACATGGACTGGTTGCGCTTGCGCCTCGAGGACGGCTCGGCGTGGACGTGGAAGAACGCGTCGACCGCCTCGATCTCGACGGGATTAGCGAGTTCGTGTTTGGTCCGGACGAACAAGCCGACTTCGCAGTGACGCATGGACGAGAAAAGTTTCACTTGTTCTTCACGCTCTGGACGCTCAAGGAGGCGCTGATAAAGGCTCTGGGCACGGGGTTTTCCCTGGATCCGTCCCGGTTCGAGGTGCCACAGGCCATACGGCGCGGCGCGAGAAAGGGCATGTTCCAGTTTCCCTGGATACCGAAAGTCGAGTGGAGACTCGAAAATCTGGGGAACGAAAATTTCGCCGCCGCCATCGCTTATGAATCGGACCAGGCGTTCATTCGAGGAGAGAACGAGGGGGCTCGATGACGATTTCGGAAAAAGTCCGGGAAATACCCGAACCGCTCTCCGCCCATGAAATTCGCATGGAAGACGGCGGTTTGAGGGGTTGTTCAACAGTTCCTTTCAGCCATGGATTCACTCGCGATACGAGGGATTTGTCTATGACGGATTATGGTGCGGGCTATCCCTTCGAACGAGTTGACCAAACGAGAATTCTTCAAGTGCTGCGCCGTTTCCGTTTCGTCGAGCGGGCGTTCGGTGTTTTCAGGACATCGGTTGCGCCATGAGTGCGAACGATTCCGGCCTCCGCTACCAGGCCGACGAAAAACCACCGCTCGCCATCTCCCTCGGCCTGGGTCTGCAGCTCACCGCACTCAGCGTATCCGCCACGATTTTGCTCACGACGGTCGTGATGCGGGCCGCCGGCCAAGGCGAAGCCTATCTCTCGTGGGCCGTGTTCGCCGCCGTCGTTATCGGAGGCGGGGCCACGATGCTCCAGGCACTCCGTCTCGGGCGTTTCGGGATGGGTCATGTGCTCATGATGGGCAGTTCGGGGGCCTTCATCGCAGTATCCATTCAGGCGCTCGCCGAGGGAGGACCCGCTACCTTTGCCACCCTGGTCGTCGTCTCGGCGCTCTTTCAGTTCGTCATATCCGATAGACTCTTGCTGTTCCGGCGGATCCTGACCCCGGCCGTCTCGGGCACGGTGCTCATGCTGATTCCCGTTTCGGTGATGTCGCCCGTCCTCAATCTGCTCAAGGACGTGCCGGAGGGCAGCCCGGCCCCGGGCGCTCCGCTGAGCGCTCTGGCGACCGTGCTCGTCATCTGCGGCCTCACCCTCAAGGCGTCGGGCTCGCTTCGCCTCTGGGCGCCTGTTATCGGCATTCTCGCTGGATCGCTCGTCGCCGTCTTTTTCGGCATTTACGACACGGCCCGCGTCGCGGAGGCCGCCTGGGCCGGACTGCCTTCGGTCGAATGGCCGGGCCTCGATCTCGGCTTCGGGCCGCTTTTCTGGTCGCTTCTTCCCGGGTTCCTGCTGGCGGCCACCATCGGCGCCATCCGGACGATCAGCAGCGCCGCCGCCGCTCAGCGCGTCTCCTGGCGCCGGCCCCGGGCGGTGGATTTCCGGGCGGTGCAGGGCGCGGTGGCAACCGACGCTCTGAGCAACCTGCTCTCCGGCCTGGCGGGAACGGTGCCGAACACGTCCTATACGACGGGCGCATCCCTGACCCAGCTCACCGGAGTCGCCGCCCGCCACGTCGGGATCGCCGCAGGCGCGATGTTCGCGGCGCTGGCGTTTTTGCCTAAAGCGCTCGCCCTGGTGCTGGCGATACCGGGACCGGTCTTCGCCGCCTATCTCGTCGTGATGATGGCGATCCTCTTCATGATCGGCGTGCAGATGATCGTTCAGGACGGGATCGACTACCGCAAGAGCCTGATCGTCGGCGTCTCGTTCTGGCTCGGCGTGGCTTTTCAGAGCGGGGTTGTCTTCCCGGAGTTTTTCTCGGAATTCGCGGGCGGCCTGATGAACAACGGGATGACGGCCGGCGGCCTCGTCGCCATCGTCATGACCCTGTTCGTGGAGATCACCGAACCCCGCCCCGCCCGGATGGAAACGGCGCTCGACACCTCGTCCCTGCCGGAGCTCAGGGAGTTTCTCGGCGAGTTCGCCTCCACGTACAACTGGGATGAGGGGATGGCGAGGCGTCTGGGCGGCGTCTGCGAGGAAGTCTTACTGACGCTGATCGGGCCAGACAAGGATGGGGAGCAAAGCGGACGACGGGTGGTATTGCTCGCGAAAAAAGACGGCGGCGCAGCCGTTCTGGAGTTCATCGCCGCGGCAGGCGAGGGAGGGAACCTCGAGGATCAGGTCGCGCTTCTCGGCGAGCAGACGGAAGAAGCCCACCTCGAGCAGGAGGTGTCGCTCCGGCTTTTGCGTGATCTCGCGGCTTCGGTTCGCCACCAGCAATACCACGGAGTGGACATCGTGACCGTCCGCATGGAAGCGCCATAGCCGCTCGTTCCCGCACAAACGAGAAAGAATGGAGGCCAGGTTACGGAAACTCGCCCCGGAACTCATCGCCGCTGCCCTCGATTGCGCCTTAGGGGCCGGAGGCTTGTCAAGATGCGGGTGCTTCACTTATGATTGAGATACGGGTTTTGCGGCACGTATCCAATTCAGAATCTCGCGCTTGCTGCCACCGCTCGCGCCCGCTACCACTGGAAAAGGAGTGAACACTCATGTCGGCAACACAGGATCGCATCAAGAAGATCATCGCGAGCAGTTTCGACATCGGCCATGAGCCGGATTTCAACGCCCAGCTCGGCGAAATAGAGGTTACCTCGATGGAGGCGGTTGCCTTCTTCAAACTCGTCAACGAGGAGTTCGGCCTCGGGTTGGCCATAGAGGACTTCTCGAAGTTCCAGACTTTGCAGGAACTTGCAGATCATATCGACGCGCGCGGCTGATCGGCGTTCCTCGACGCTCGAGCGCAGCCAGGCCTTCGGATATGGCGCAAGAAGCGCATTGGACGATACCCAAGCCCGTTTCGACGTGCGAGGTTCGACTCGATGAACACGCTATGGCCACGGTGCGGCGACACGGCAATCCGGCAGGTTCCCGGCTCGTCCTGACCCACGGCAACGGTCTCGCGGTCGATCCCTATTATCCGTTCTGGTCGCTGCTCGCCGACGATTTCGACCTGATGGTCTACGACCTCAGGAACCATGGCTGGAACAGCGTCGGCGCGCAGCGGGATCACAACATTCCGGCGCTGATTTCCGACCATGACCTCATACTCGACGCCATCGTCCGGGAATACGGCGAAAAACCGACCGTGGGCGTGTTTCATTCCCTTTCGACGCTTGTGACGCTCCTCTCCTTCACCGACGCCTATTCCGCGCTGGTTCTGTTCGATCCGCCGCTGTGCAAACCCGCCGGGAGAGAGGCGGAATGGGACGCTGCGGCGGAACGGATAGCGGCGATGACCCGGAAGCGGGCGGATCGGTTCGAGAGCCGGGAGCAGTTAGCCGAAATCCTCGCCATCGTTCCCGGATACAACCGCGTCTTACCGGGGGTGCGCGATCTCATAGCGCGGTCGACCCTTCGCAAGAGCGCCGACGGAGAGGCTTACGAACTCCGCTGCCCGCGCGATTACGAGGCCCAGATCGCGGAATATGTGAGGAGCTTCTCGCCTTTGCTGGATCTGACGATACTGACCTGCCCGACGAAGGTCATCGGTGCTGATCCCACGCTGCCCTTCGCGTACCTGCCGACTTTCGACCTGAGTCACGCAACGGCTGTCGACTACGACTTCGTGCCCGAGGCTTCGCACTTCCTGCAGGTGGAAAAGCCGGAGGAGTGCGCCGCGATGGTCCGGGAATACCTGGCAAGCCACGGAATTCGCTAGGCCGCGCGCGAAGGACTGTTGAAAAAGCCTTTTTCAAAAGAGCAACCCCCCCTACCCCCCCTTGTCAGGGGGGTCTTTTTTATTCCCCCCTGTCGGGAGGACCTTCTTTCCACCGAGAAGAATTTTATTCACTCCCCCCTTGAGGGGGAGTCGACGAGGTAAGGGCGAAGCCCGCAAGCGAGTCGGTGGGGGGAGTGTATCTTGCTCTTTCATCGGATGAGTCAAACCTTCGTCAGGGGGCGCTGCTTTTACCCCCCTGTTAAGGGGGGGGGTAGGGGGGGGTGCTTTTCAAGTCAAGGGGCGGTCAACAACCTCGCCGGGAGCTGTCTGCGGTCGCGGACTCCCGTGCGGCCAACCTCTTGCTGACTATCTCCTGAAACACCATCACGAGCCCTTCCTCGAGACCCAGCATGTGGGTTTCGTTCACTCCGTTCAGCAGGTTGGCCTGGATCCGTTCCGCCATCGTGTAATCTTCGTCGTCCATAGTGACTTCCGCGTAGAGGAGGCGGTTGCGCAACGCTTTCTGCCCCGACTCCCCGACGTATTTATCGGGAAGATAGAGCAGTTCCTGCGAGCAGAGCGTTCGATCCGGGGCCAGCGGCAAGAACCTGCTGATTAAAATAGTGTCTTTGCGCACAATGAAAATCGTGTTGGGGAACAGAACATAAAAAAGCGTTACGAAGTCGATAAGCTTTCTCTGTTTCTCCGGGACGTTTTCCGCATCAGGCAAGTTCGTTTGTGCTGCCATAACGCGCAGATGAGGCCCCTCCGCGTCGTGAGAAAAAAAACCTTCGCGGAAATTCGGAGCCAGGGTTCCTTTGTGCAGATGCGCAACGTGGTAGCCTTCCAGGTTCATTTGAATAAGAAGCTTCCAGTTGGCCTTTTTCTCCGTCACGACCCTTCGGTGGCTGACAAAACGCTCAAGACGGAACTCCGCGAAATCTTCCGCGAAAGCGCCCAGTTCCTGCGCCGGATCGAACGATTCCTGCCGGGTCGGGTGAACCCATACCAATCCCGCGCTTTCCGCCACCGAACACGCTTTCAGGCCGTAGTCCCGCTTGTCGATGTCAGGAAAGCCGAATGATCGCGGAATACCCCGCAGTGCGCCGTCCAGGCCATATGTCCACCCGTGAAACGGGCAAACCAGCGCCCGCAGCGGTTCGTCTTTCTCCCTGACAATAAGCGGCGCGCCCCGATGGCGGCAGGTGTTGAGAAATGCCCGAAGGACGCCGTCTTCGCCCCGGACAACGAAATACGGCTGTCGCGTCCAGTCGCTGAGCATGTAACTGCCAGGCTCACGAACGCCGTCCATGTGCCCGGCTACGAGCGGGCTGTCGAAAAACAACGTCTCGAGCTCGCGTTCGAAGACCTCCTGGCTGGTATAGGCGTCCAGGGGCAGATGCAAGACCTTGTCGTAAATCGTTTGGTCTTCGCGTCGCCCGCGGAGTTCAAGCATTCTGTCGAGCAACGCCATCTGACGGTCGTGTTTCATCGTTCCACGCGCTCCTTTGATTCAGGTCGAAAGTCCCGTTCGCGCCGCATCGTGCGGCGCTCTCGGTTATCGAAAAAGGCGCATTCCGCGAGAACGTCTCCGTCGCGCGCTCCGGCTTCCGCGATTTCAATGTGGAAACGGGTAATCGGTTTATACGGGAAGAACCCCTTCCCGTACTGTTCCGCGGGGTATTCGAGGTTTTTCGCCCGCTCAAGATCGTAGTGCGACCCAACATCCACAAAGCGCATCGCGTAGGCGGCGCGCCTGGGGAGCGCTCCCTCCCCGAGCATGATGCTGCGGTGGACGACCATCTTGTTGAACAGGAGCGCGTCGCCGGGCGCGAAATCGTCTTCGACCTGGTGGTTCTCGAGTATCTCGCACATGGTCGGCGAATTGAGGATTCCTTCGCGCATGGCGAAGTACTCATTTACGTTCGTCCTGACCCCGGCGCGCTCCTTGGCCTCCAGCGTCGAGACAACCGCCGGCTCGATCTGGCGGAAGACGAAATCGCCCGATATGACGTTCTGGGGGACATAAGCCATTCCACCCCGCTGGCCCTTCGTATCCACGGGATGCAGCGGCGCCCAAATGGTGCACGCGAATTCCTCAGCGGGCTGAAAGCCGAAACTCTGCACGCCGACATGCCAGGGGAGCCCCTTGCTGACGTTCTTTTCGATTTCAAAGCACAACTCGGCAGTCAGAAAGAGATCGCATTCGGCCAGATCCGTCAGAGCCCGCCGGAAATAAGGCCGTTCCATCAGTTCATAGACTTCCGATTTATCGATCTCGAAGTCATACGTCGTTCGTATGTCGAGAAGCTCCGCTGAACGAGATTTGTTGAAGTTGGTGGCCCCTTCTCCGCTCAATTCGACTTCGACACGATTCAGAAGCGCCTCCACCACGTTATCGTTCAAGAACCCTTCCAGTTTGACGAAACCGTCGCGCCGGAATTGCTCCTTCTGCTCCGGGGTGATGAGGAACTCGTTGTCGAAAGGATGGCTGTTCATCATGTCCTCCTGCGCGTTTCCGCCGGCGATATTCAACCGGCCTGGAGAGAGCGTTCGCGCCGGATCGTGCGGCGATCACGTTCGTCGAAAAAGGCGCATTCCGCGAGAAGGTCGCCGTCGCTCGCTCCGGCTTCCGCGATCTCGATGTGCTGACGGGTGAAAGGTTTATACGGGAAGAACCCCTTTCCGTACATTTCCACGGGGAATTCGAGCATCCGCGCCCGCTCCAGATCGTAGTGCGAGCCCGCATCGATAAAACGCATCACGTAGGCGGCGCGCCTGGGAAGCGCACCCTCACCGAGCATGATGCTTCGGTGGACGACCATTTTGTTGAACAGGAGCGCGTCGCCGGGCTCGAAATCGTCTTCGACCTGGTGGTTCTCGAGTATCTCGCACATGGTCGGTGAATTGAGGATCCCCGAACGCATGTCGAAATATTCATTTACGTTCGTCCTGACGCCGGCTTGCTCCTTGGCCTCCAGCGTCGAGACAATCGCCGGCTCGATCTGGTGGAAGATGAAATCGCCCGATATGACATGATCGGGGACATAAGCCATCCCGCCCCGCTGGCCCTTCGTATCCACGGGATGCAGCGGCCCCCACAGCGTGCACGCGAATTCTTCCGCGGGTTGAAAGCCGAAGCTCTGCGCGCCGACATGCCAGGGAAACCCCTTGCTGACGTTCTTTTCGACTTCAAAGCACTGCTCGAAAGTCAAAAAGAGATCGCATTCGACCAGATCCGTAAGAGTCCTTCGCAAGTAAGGCCGTTCCAGCAGTTCATAGACGTCGCCCATTTCGCCTGCGAAGTCATACTTCGCTCGATTGAACATTGCATCGGCCTTGAAACTGTCGGCCTCCCCCCGGTCCATTTCGGCTTCGACACGAGCAAGCAGCGTCTCGACCACTTCAGAGTTGTAGAACCCTTCCAGTTTGACGAAGCCGTCGCGCCGGAATTGCTCCTTGTGCTCGGGGGTGAGATGGAAATCGGTGTCGAAGGGATGCTGCCGATGGCGTACTCCTGCCATGATTTGAGTCCTCCCTCGTGATAGGCTGTTGAAAAACATCTCGCCAACCAAGATAGCAAGATAACACAACGTGGCGGCGGGGGGCCAGTTTTTTGTGAGAGACGGCGCCGAGGCGGGAAGGGGTGATCGGTTGCGTTTCGCCGGAAGTCCGCGCGCGCAATCTCGCGCATTTGCCGTTCGCGCGGGTTCGGGGGATTCCGGTGTGACGGCGGAGCCGGGCGGCTCGTTCGGCGCCGATGGAATTTCTGAAAAATTCGATAAAATCAGATAAATTCCCGATGTTTTTCGATAAATAAATGAAAATTAAATTCTCGGGAAATGACGCAGCCGGGTCGCGGCGCAGGGGAATTCTGCCATGCTCGCGCCTCACGCGATAACGGCAAATGCGGGCAATTGCGGGGGAGCCTCGCCCCGAGAGCGGAGGGGATGCGATCTAACTGACTGATAAATATAAGGTTACCTTTTGGATGCCGAAAAACCCCGCGAAAGATACCCACGGGCCTCATTTTGTGTTTTGATGGGGCGTCACGCTTCAGGCGCACAGGAGCGATCATGAAGAAAAGAGTGGTTCATACGGACAAGGCCGCATCGGGCAAGGTGCCGCTCTCACAGGCGGTTCAGGTGGGGGAGTGGCTTCACTGCTCGGGGCAGCTGCCCCTCGACCCTAAGACGGGGGAACTCGTCCCGGGCGGCGTGGCCGAGCAGACGCGCCAAGTCATCGAGAATCTCAAGGCGGTTTGCGAGGCGGGCGGCACGGCGCTCAAAAACGCCGTAAAAGTGACCATTTTCATGGAAGATCTGGCGGATCTGGGGGAAATGAATGCCGTGTTCGAGGAGTACTTCGGGACGGAAGACCCCCCGGCGCGAACGACGTTTCAGGCGGCGAAAATCATCGCGGGCGCGAAACTCGAAATCGAACTGCTCGCGTTCATCCCCCAATAAAATTAGGAGAACCTTTTGGCCACAAGAGCACCCCTGGTCGGGATACTGATGGGCAGCGCATCGGATAAACCGGTGATGGAAGAAGCCACGAAGGCGTTTGAAACCTTCAACATTCCCTCCGAGATGAGAGTATTATCGGCTCACCGCACGCCCGACGCCGTACATGAATACGTCAAAACGGCGCCCGAGCGCGGAATCCGGGTGTTGATCGCGGGCGCGGGCATGTCGGCGCACCTGGCGGGCGTCGTCGGAGCCGCTACGGATCTGCCCGTGATAGGCGTTCCCATCGACAGTTCCTCACTCGGCGGGCTCGATTCTCTCCTCTCGACAGTGCAAATGCCCCCCGGCATTCCCGTGGCGACGATGGGAATCGGCGGCCCCGGCGCGAGAAATGCGGCCCTTCACGCCGTCCGGATCCTCGCCTTGACCGACCCGAAACTGGCGAAGGAATACCGGCGTTTCGCACAACAACAAACCGAGAGGGTTCTGGCCGCGGACGCCGAACTGCAGAAAGAAATTTCTCCGTCACCCGCCCGAACACAAAAAGACGGTTCGAAACAACCACAAAATGACGCCAGAAAAAGTTCCGGACAAAAAACAAGACCCAAGCGGAGCCGCACTAAAAGAACGTACCGGAAAAAATAGACGGTGAGTAAAATCCTCCCGGTGGATCCTGATTCACCAAAAAAAGAAGTAATTCGACAGGCCGGCGAAGAACTGAATTCGGGAAACATCGTCGCTTTGCCCACGGATACGATTTACGGGCTGTGCGCCTACGCTTTCGACCCCGAAGCCATCGAGAAACTCTATGAAACCAAGGGGAGAAAAGACGAGAAAGGCGCGCCCATTCTCATCGGGGGCCTCTATCAGCTGAAAAGAGTCGCCTGCGACATCCCGCGACGCGCCTTGGCCCTGATGGATTCTCTTTGGCCTTCGGGTTTGACCCTGGTGCTGCCGGCATCCCCCTTTCTGTCCACCCTGCTGACCGGAGAGGGTTCGTCCGTCGCCGTTCGCATGCCCGAACAAGCGCTATGCCGCATTCTGGCCATGTCCTTCGGTCCGTTCGTGGCGACGAGCGCGAACATATCCGGCGAGCCTCCTCTCCAAAGCGCACAGGAAATTCTATCCCGATTTCAAAACGAAGTAGAGCTGGTTCTGGACGGCGGAAGACTTGAAAACACACGGCCTTCCACCATCGTGGACGCGAGAGGGGAGAAGCCAAAACTCTTGCGTGAGGGTATGGTTGATTTCGATTCGGTGGTTCGCGCATGGAACAAAACTTGAAAACCGCCGCGCTAAATTTTATTCGGGTTCAGGCATATTTAATACGATACGGCCCTCTCCTTCGACGACACATTGACAAGCCAGACGATATTCATCCGGATTCCATCCATAGGCATCCAGCGTATCTTTTTCGTCTTCCTGTTGCGAAGAGAGCAACTCGGCCCCGGAAATCACGATCACCTTACAAGTTGAACAGGCGCAATTGCCGCCGCAATCGCAAGTATGATCGATGCCGTTATCCAAATCGGCATCAAGAATGGAACCTCCAGTCTCTGTTTCATATTCGACATCGAGATTTTCATATCGAATAATGCTCAACGACCAACCTCCTGAAGAAATGATGAAAAAAATTTCGAGATCGCACACTCACAGGAAATGCTGCGAACTCCCATTCGCCAAGCGGCAGCGTCAAATTTATTACCCTTTTTCACCCCGTTGAACAAGCGCCTTCGACACTCTTTGTGTTGCATCTTGGACGATGCCCGTCGCAGACTAACAGATTCCCGGGAAAAAGAGGGAATTGGCTAAATCGTGCCTTTTGGGGGAAGAACCACCATCGATTCCGTCCAGGCCCTACGGGACTGAGAGAGCAAAAACTCTATGGCTTCCGCCACCAAATCGGGAGGGATCATCGCCTCAAAATCGAACTCCCCCGGAATGGATTTCCACATGTCCGTTGCGCAGGCTCCGGGCCGGAGGATGGTAAGGCGTATCCCCTTGGGCCTCAATTCTTCGACCAATGCTCTGGAGAGCCCCTCAAGACCGGCTTTTGCGGCGCAATATGCCGACGCTCCCGGAAATCCCGATACAGCGCTAATAGAAGATATATTTATGATCTCACCATTCGCCGATTCCAACATGGGACATAGCGCCCGCGTCAACATGAAAGGGGCGGTGAGACACACTGAAACCGTAGCGTTAAATTCACCCACCGAGAGGCTTTCGATATCCTTGAAAATGCCCGAACCCGCATTGTTTATCAGGGCATCCACGCCCTCCAGTCGTTTTTCAGCCATTTCGCCGAGTGCTTCCACCTCATCGGCTTTCGTCACGTCGCAACTGTGCGGCAAAATTTGCCCCACGTACCCTTTTGAATCAAAAGCCAATCTCGCCAGGGCATCGGCATCCCTCGAGACGGCAAGAACCCTCGCGCCTGCCTTTGCGAGACGAAGCGCGCTCACACGGCCAATTCCCCGTGAAGCCCCGGTGAGAACGATTCTTCTTTTCTCAAGATTTCTCGGTTCACCGAACGCCATCGGGGTTTTCTCCATAATAATCCACGAAATTTCTCTCGTTTTCATACAAGCGAACGCGAAAAAGAATTTCTGTATCTATATATTCCGCCAAACACTCCCAAATCGAAATCGCTATGTTCTCCGCCGTGGGGATCCTGTTTTTCATGAAATCCGCAGCATCTTCGTTCAAATTCTTGTGATCGAGCGCTTCTACGACTTCCCGCCTCATGAGCTCTTTCAAATCGGCCAGATTATACGCCATCCCCGTTTCTGGGTTTACACGGCATCGCAGGGTTACTTCAAAAACATAATTGTGGCCATGATAGTGCGGATTCGCGCATTTTCCATACATGGCCTCATTCCGCTCATCGCTCCAATCGGAACGAAACAACCGGTGCGCCGCGGAGAATTCCTCTCGCCTTGTTATCTCAATCATTTGCCGTTCATCCTACGCTGAAAGCGGGTCGATAACAGAGACCTCCGTTTCTACCATATCTGCATATTTTAAGCCTGTGGCTGTATTAAACGTCACGATACGTTCATCGCGTCCGATGTCACCTTGCTCAACCAAAACTTCCAAGGCCGCAATACATGCCCCGCCTTCCGGACAGATAAGAATCCCCTCGGAAGCACCCACTTTTCTTTGCGCCTCGAACATCATTTCATCCGAAACAGCAATCGCCGTGCCTCCACTTTCTCGTATGGTCCGAAGGCACAGAAAATCCGCTAGCACCTTCGGCGCGCGCAAGCCGGATACCACCGTCGTCGGATTATCCCACAGGGACGAAACTTCATCGCCGTTCTCATATGCCCGCACGATCGGTGCGCAGCCCTCGGCTTGAACGCAAATCATGCGAGGTCTTTTTTCGCCAATCCAGCCCAACGCCTCGAGTTCGCCAAAGGCGCGCCACATCGCCACCAATCCCGTCCCGCCGCCTGTGGGGTAAAGAATCACATCGGGGACATCGCCGCCGAATTGTTCGACGAGTTCATAAGCCATGGTTTTTTTACCTTCGGCTCGATAGGGCTCCTTGAACGTTGACAATTCGAACCAACCTTCCGCCGGTGTTCTTTGCGCCACGATTTCAGCGCAATGATGTATATAGCCACGAACAACGGTCACATCGGCCCCCGCCAACGCACATTCTACTTTATGCACACTCGGCGCTTCCTGGGGGACAAACACAGACGCTTCGATTCCCGCTCGTGAAGCGTAAGCTGCCGCCGCGCCGCCAGCGTTGCCGGCCGTTGGTATGGCGATTTTTTTCGCGCCCAGATGCCGCGCCATCGTGATCGCAACGGACAATCCCCTGGACTTGAAACTTCCCGTCGGATTCAAACCCTCATCTTTCACGAACAGGCAGGAAAGCCCCAAAACTTTTTCAAAACTACGCGCCCTCAACAAGGGTGTCATGCCTTCGCCGAGCGTAACGATGGCATCCTCATCGGGAGCCGGGAGCATTTCATGGTAACGCCACATGGAATGAGCGCGACCCACCATATTCTTGATGTCCAAAGTCAGCGCTGCGGCTTCGGTGTCATATTGCGCCAGCAACGGAGCACCGCAGGGGCTTAGATTCATCAGGCCGCCGGGTTCGAATTGTTCTCCGGTTTTTGAACACTCAAGTCCTATGAATGCAGAATAAGGATTCATATCAGGAGTCTCATTTATGAAAATTTTATTCTCGATATTGTTGCTTCAAAAGCACTCTGCTACCTTGGCTTAGATTTCCATAACGATATCGTCATCATCGCTGCCCCCGCAAGGAGAAACCAATGGCACGTAGTGTAAAGGCATTGCCAGGTCCGGCAAAAACCCAAGGGTTCGTCGA
Source organism: bacterium (assembly GCA_965203325.1). Taxonomy (GTDB): domain Bacteria; phylum UBA8248; class UBA8248; order UBA8248; family UBA8248; genus Bin107. Next base: position 2,812,452 of record OZ241875.1, on the reverse strand, counting down.
AATTGCAGAGGGTGTGCATATTTTCATTGGAGGAGACGGAGGCACGAATTTCGGCCTCGTTCTTACGAACGAAAAACCCGTCATCGTTGATAACGACATTCGTATACGAAAGGCTTTTGTGTCCGGAATGAAAGAAATCATCCGAAAATCGCCTGGTCTAGTGCTCAATACCCACCACAATTTCGACCACACCTCCGATAACGGTTACTACCACAAGCGAGGGGCCGTTTCCGTCGGTGAGCAAAACGTGCGTTTGGAGATGGAACGAGAGGAGAACGAGGGCATCTGGGTGAAGCAAATGGCGGGAAGGCCGCAAAAAGTGGAGCACCTGATTGACAAGCTTCACGTCGCACCGCCCATGGTGACGTTCGAAGGCGAAATTTCCATCCGCTACGGCGGGCGATTATTCGAGATGGCCCACATTGGTCACTGTCATACAAAGGGAGATACCGTTGTGTGGATGCCGGAGGAGAAAATTCTCTTCACGGGAGACCTGCTCGATTATCGAACCCACCCCGTGGCGAGACTGGGGAATTTCGGCAACTGGATAGATGCGATCCCGAAACTAAAGAAATTTCCCGCCAAGTTCCTCATCCCCGGTCATGGACCCATTCCCACTCAGCCCGCCTCAAAGGTATGGGATGAATTCAGGGGCTATATGACGAAATTGCGCTCGCGCACCGCCGCAGCCCTGAAAAAACATCGAACTCTCGCAAAAACGGTTCCGAGCGTTCACATGGAAGAATACCGGAATTGGTTTCGCTCAAACCTGGTTCCGCAAAACGCGACGCTAATGGCCAAGGAATTAAGAAAAAGAAGGTGAGAGCCTCACACCCATTCGGTTGGCGGCGCTTCTCCCTCAAAATATCCGGAAGGAACATCTCCTCGCACACGTCGGGCGATCAAGCGTTTTGATATTAAAGAGAAACGACTTTCCACCTCGCACGATGAAGACCACGGCTCTTCGTCCCGAAAACCACCTACCCGAATTTCTCCCTCCACGATCAAGACGGCATCCTCTACTCTGGGGCTATCTCTTACCACGCCAGTTTTTTCATCCCAAAACCGCACAGCGCCATCGCTTGCGCCGAAAACATAAACGGAACCTCCACGCTTCCAGTCCACCGTCGCAAACGGCTCTCCTTTTTCTTCTCTTCTCATTTCCGCGCTGCTTGTACCCACGATGTATAAATCTCCCCAGATGAGAGGAGGCGCTATCACCCAACCCGCCGTGTTCTCCACTCGCCAGCGGAAATTGCCGCTTTCGCGATCCACTGCGAAAAAATGGCCCTTTTCCTGATCATTCAGGACAGCGAAAATTCCTTTTTCATCCGCGGTATACAGCGGAGTATGCACACCAAGGCATTCAAGAAGTTCGTCGGGTGGAATTTTCACGAAACCTATCTCTCCATCGGTGATCATCGGTGCCGGTTGCTCCGAAACTCTCGGCTACAGAATACCCGAAGACATCTTTCACCTCCATCTCACCAAGTGAGGTCAAAAAACGCGCTGTTCATCAAGGTCGTGCGATATGATTAATTTTGATAAGATTGGTGGAACAAGTATTATTAAAATAGAGTTCATAAAATAGGAGATTTCACATGGCCGTCATCACCATTTCACGTCAATACGGGACCGGTGGAATTTTCATTGCGCACAAGCTCGCGAACGAATTAGGTTATGCGTTTATGGGACGTGACGAACTCGTCGAAATTTGTAAACAACGAGGCTTGACCCTGGATTTAGAGAAAATAGAAGGCCGTGCTCCAACAATCCTGGAACGCACCTTTGGCGTCGGACGAGACAGCTTACGAAGCGTTTTATCTGAAAGCATGAACGAAGCGGCAGACAAAGGGAACGTGGTTATCGGCGGGTGGGGTGGTCAGATACTCCTCAAGGATCGAACCGATGCCCTGCATCTTCGGATCGTCGGCAGCCTGGAAGCCCGCATCCGACACTTCATGGAATCGTCAGGCGTAACGAGAACTGCGGCGGAGGAAACCATCAAGAGGTCAGACCGGGATCAGGGTTTGTTTTCCCAATATTTCTTCAATGTCGATTTCGCCGATTCAACTCTATATCACAGCACATTGAATATTGAACAAACATCACCTGAAAGTATGATTTCCTTCATCGAATCGATGATTGCAGAAAAAGAAAAAGCAGCTTCCTGAATACAGTCAGGAAAATCACCCTTTCCTTTTCTTTGCTTGAGAAGACGCCGCCGCCACTGCAATAAGCGAAAAAACCTGAACCGCCAACACGAGAATAAACGCCCAGTAATAGCTTTCCCATAAGTCAAAAATATATCCCGCAATCCAAGGCCCGACGGCTGAGGCCAATCCTCCTCCCGTTTGACTAAAACCCAGGATTCGGCCAAAACTCTTGCCGGCGAAAATATCCGCCTTTAGCGATACGAAAATTGCACCTCGAGCACCGGCGCCAATGCCATACACCAGAACATAAGCGTATCCCAGCCAAGCAAGGCGTTCAGATAGATTCATCAGCAAAAAAACGCCCGACATGGCAACCAAGCTAAGTAGATAAAAGGTTCGGGTTCGCCCGATTCTATCCCCCACCCATCCGCCCAAAATGCCTCCCAAGGCTCTGACTACAGCCAGACCCCCTATCAAAGAAGCGGCTTTCATGGTGCTCATTCCCACATCAACCATGTGGGCCGCCTGGTGCACGCCAACAACGCTGAAACCAACGCCATTAAATATCCCTGCCAGAAACAACAACCAAAAGACCGAATCAGACAGGGCCTCTTTCAAGGTCCAACTCGGTCCGAGGTCATCCCCTGTTTTTCTTTCCGTCATGTCGACGCGGCTACGATGTAAAAACAGATTCAAGGGAACCAACAAGACGATGATGCCAATCGCCAACAAAACATACGCCGCACGCCACCCGAAAGTCGCGATGAGGTAGGCGGAAAACGGAACCATGAGGATACCGCCACAACTCCTTCCCGATAACGATATCCCCATCGCCACAGAGCGGCGTTGCACAAACCATTGACTCACAACAGTGCTCGTAGGAATGAACCCGAACATGGTAATGCCTAGTGCCACAACGCCTCCATAGAAAAAATACAAGGTGGGTAAACTGGAAACCTGTGACATCAATGCAAGGCCGATGCATAGAATCGTGATGCCCGTAGGGATGATCACTCTCGGGCCCCATCGGTCCACCATTGCCCCTATAAAGCCGGCCGAAATCGCAAACGTGGCCATTGAAAAAGAAAACGCCAGAGCGGTGTCTGCTCGAGACCACCCAAATTCATTGAGAAAAGCCACGTAGAAAACAGGAAAAGTACCGACGATGGAGCCACCGACAGCCATGGTGAAAAAGGTGAGGCCCACTATCACCCAGCCATAATAGCGGCTTGAATTCTCACTCGTCTTCTCTGAAAAATAAAACTTCATCTAGCCGAATCCACGACAGAAAAAATACAGGCGCCCCACCAAAGAGGCGCCTCAGAAACGACGATTCCAAAACATTTCCATTTTGGGAAATTAGCTACACATAATGGAACCTTTACGCAAATCGAAAAGATGCTTAGACACGCATCGGCATTACAACATATGTATAACCGTCCGAGTCTTTGGGAGAGAGTACCCCGGGACTCAGCGAATCCTTTAACTCCATGCTAACTTGTTCTTCGTCCAATATGGAGAGCGCATCCAGACAATACCTTGAGTTAAATCCAATCGTAATGTCAGTCTGCGCGTTCGATTCTATGATTTCCTCAGCTTCCCCCACCTCTGAACCGTTCGTCGTCAACTTCAACTGGCCCGGGGAAAACGCGAACTTCACCATGCGCGTTTCGTTGGTAAAAAGGGAAACCCGCCTGAGTGCTTGCGTTAAACTTTCCCGGTTCATCAAAATGGAGTGCTCATTATTATCTGGAATCACTTGCCTGTATTTTGGAAATTCACCGTCTATCAGCCGAGCCGATAAGGCAATATTCCCCATTTGAAAAATAATGTGGTTTGGAGTGAGGGAGACAGAAGCTTCATCTCCCGAAAGAGACAAGCCCTGACCGCTCGAGACGTGGGTGAGAGCAACGGATACGTCACCCTCGACGCCTTGCAAGAGCTTTACGAGTTCTCCCAAAGCTTTTTTGTGGACAATCACTCCTTCATTAAGCACCAACCCTTCGCTCGGTCGCTCGATCATCGCCAATCGATGGCCATCCGTAGCGACAAGGCGCAGGGTGTCGGCTTCGGTTTCCATGAAAACGCCATTGTAAGTATAGCGCGTCTCGTCCTGCGATATCGCAAACATCGTTTTTCGAATCATTTCAGATAAAACCGAAGCAGATATTGTATGTGCGTCTGATTCTTTCGATTCTGGAAGTGCGGGAAATTCTGCAGGCGGCAATCCCGGAAAACGAAATTTCGAGCGCTCGCAGCGCATTTCAATCCACTGTCCGTCTTCCTCCGTGAAACGAACTTTCGCTTCAGGCAGTTCTCGGACAATGTCGAACAATTTCCTTGCATTGAGCGTAACTTTCCCCGCTTTTTCTACTTCAGCCTCAAACATACCCCGCATGCTGATATCAAGATTCGTACCCAACAAACGGATATTCTGATCACCTTCGGTCTCGACAAGCACATTTTGTAGTATTGGCATTGCGCTGCTTCTGTTTTCGACGACACCTTGTATCGTCTGCAGGGCTCTGAGCAACGTATCCCTTGAAATAGCTAACTCCACAGTACCGACTCCTTGTAATGGAACAGGGCTTTCCGAATCATTGATCGGCATCGAACTTGGTTATTGGCTTGATAATAACAAATTTTAGGGTCTCTTGGGCATAGGTTTCATATAAACCAAAGATGGATACAGGGCAAGAGGACGGATTTCTTGAAAAAACCTTTTTGTCGCTCGATCAAATTTGATTCCATGAGTTGCGAGCGCAATCTGAAGTTTTGCGCATGAGGACATCCAAGAAGAAGAGAAAATGTTGCGATCAGAAACGTCACAATTCAAATCACAAAAAGAAAAACGAAGGACGCAATTCTTGAACCATGGATTTGAAATGGTAATATGCAAGTCTTGTTTCTTTGGAGGCTTCCTAACTCATTTCTTCGTTATGAATAAATCTACCTCTCAGCGTTCCATTCTCCACGTTTACGCACATCCGGATGATGAATCCTTCGGAAACCCGGCCACGTTCACACTCTACGCAAACCAGGGCGTGCGAATGGGCCTCCTTACCCTGACCCGAGGAGAAGCAGGCCTCACGAACGGTGTATGCAGACCGGATGAGTTGGGCGATGTTCGGCATGCGGAACTCAAAGACGCCTGCCGTGTGCTGGGCGTGAAAGATATGACGCTCTGGAACTACCCGGATGGCGGATTGAAATCAATTGAAGATTCGGAAATTCTTCCTCGGCTCGAAGAATTTATCCGAAACTTTTCTCCCGACGTGGTCGTGACTTATGGAGAGGACGGCGTTACGGGACACCCAGACCACATCGCCGTCGGTGGCTGGACCACAAAAGCTTTCCATCGGCTTGTGAGGAAAAATCCGGGAGATGCTCCCAAACGCCTGTACCACCGAATATCGCCAGCGAAAAGGCGCGAAATATATAATCGCTCCGACCTCGTTTATCGGGATGACTACACGACCATTGTTGATGGGAGAAACTTTCCGCACGCGAGACGAAAAGCGCACGCATGCCACCGCTCCCAAAGACAAGCTACCGATTACACGCAACCAAAAGTGTTTGAGGCGGGATTGGTAGATTATTATGTCAGGCAGCACCCCGTTTGGCGCGGAGGTCCACTCGAGGCCGATCTGTTCGGGGATTCGCACCATGCCGATGAAACTGGATTGCCCTGAGTTAGACTATCCTGCCATAAGCAAGCCGCACATCCTTCACCGAAAGAGCACTTGCCCATTCCGGTATGTGAGTACTCACGACCAAAGTGATTCCAGAGGCAGCCAACTCTTTGATTATTTCGGCAATCAGTTTGCTGTTTTCCTCATCCAGATGAGAGATGGGCTCATCCAAGAGAAGGGTTTCCGCTCCCGCCGCCAACGCCCTGGCGAGGGCTACGCGCTTTTTCTCCCCCCCAGAGAGTTTTGCAGCGTCCCGGTGAATCAAACCTTCGCATCTCGTTTTGAGAATGGCTTCTTGAGCTATTTTATTCGCTTGCGAATTGCTCATCCCGCGTGCACGAGGTCCATAAGAAACATTCAGCAACACGTTTCCCCGAAAAAGATATGGCTCCTGGGCAAGGAGTGTGACCCTTCTCCTGTGTTCAAGTCCTGTTTTGCCGAAAATGACGGGTTCGCTCTTATATTGGATCACACCATCTTCAGGCGTAAGCAAACCCGCCATCACGCGCAAGAGTGTTGTTTTCCCGGAACCATTCGCGCCAGTGAGCAGCACCACCTCGCCGGACGAGACCGTCATCCTCTCGATGTCCAGGACCAAATCGGTCTCAAAACGAAATTTTACGTTTTCCAGAAAGAACACTTCCATCTCATGACCTTTGAATGTAGCGAGAAAGCAAATTCGTCACGAAAATAATTCCCAAAAGCACAACGCCCAGCGCGATCCCGAAACCGAATTCACCTTTCATGCTTTCAAGCGCAATGGCTGTGGTCAAGGTCCGTGTATATCCTTCTATATTCCCTCCGAGCATCATGGCGATTCCCACTTCCGAGGATACACGGCCAAACGCCGCCAACACTGCGGCCATCATTCCAAAGCGGGCTTCGCGAAGCACCGTCCATGCCACAAGCCTGTTCGGCGCACCCAATGTAAGAGCAGTTTCCCGTACCCTTTCATCAACGGATGCCACAGACGTCATGGAGAATACCGCTACGAGTGGAACCGCTAGAACTACCAATCCAACGACAATGGCCGAGGGCGTAAACAACAAGTCGGCGAATCCCAAAGGACCTCGCCTGGAGAGAAAACCATATGAGAGCAACCCGATAACGACAGTAGGCAAGCCCAAAGAAGTCTGGAGCAGTGTGATAGCGAACCCGCGCCCTCTAAAGCGGCCCACAGCCAGCAAAAACCCAACAGGCAAACCGATAAGAGACGCCAGAATCGTAGCCCAGAAACCCACCTTAATGGTCACCCAGGCGGCGAGCATGACTTGAGGATCCGCCCGAAGCACGCGCATCAATCCATCGGCAAATCCATCAAGCAAGTATTCCAAAACGCTCCTCCTCCAATCCTATCAACGGGGGTTTTTCGCGTTTGGATAAAATAGCTGTTTTCCCAAGAGCCGAAAATCACGAATGATGCCTTGACTTTCTCCCGATGTAAGAAAACCGATATATTTCAATGCCAAATCAAATTTTACATGCGGATGGCGCTTTGGGTTCACGGCAATCACGCTATAGGGATTGTGCAAACGTTCTCCTCTGGGACCTTGAATCTTGAGAGAAATCTTTCCGTTCGCAACGAGAGCGATATACGTGCCCCTGTCTGTAAGCGTGTATCCGCTTTTCTCATCTGCCGCCATCAGCGTCCTGCCCATTCCTTGACCCAAAGCACGATACCAGGAACCAAACATGCCAACGCCAGCACCTTTCCAAAGTTCCAACTCTTTCTTGTGTGTGCCGGAATCATCACCCCTGCTGAACCAAAGGCTTCTCGAATTTTTAATTTGAAGCAATGCTGTGGACACATCGAATGTCTTGAAAACCCCGGCAGGGTCCCATGCCGGGCCCACGATCACGAAATCGTTATACATGACGCCTCTTCTGTGAGCACCGTATCCCTTGGCCATGAACAAATCTTCCGCTTTCTTTGCATGGACGAGTACAACGTCCACATCGCCATTTTGCCCCAAGCGCAATGCCTTGCCCGTACCTACAGATATGGTGTGCACGGAAACGCCATATCTTTTCTCGAATACCGGATGTAATTGCTTGAGCAAACCGGAATTCTCCGTACTCGTCGTAGTAGCGAGTTTCAGGCGATCAAGCGCAGAAGAGTGAGTCCAAAATCCTAAAACCAATAAAAGAGCCAGAAATAACCGCGCAAGAAAACAACGCGTCACCGAGATGCCTTTATACTCTTGGTTGTTCTGAGGGTTTGATTGGAGGCGCACAATCCAGGATTTTAAGATTGATTTCACGAGAGAGTGCCTCAAGAAGCGTCTTTGTCTCGACTTCATCGTCAACGGTTGAGGTCAGCCGTGCCAGAGACATGGGTTCGCCGTGTTCGTTTTTCTCGGCGCAAGCATGAAAAGTTTGGTAGTACCCTAAATCGTCATAACCTTCCAATACCGCTTGCAGGTAATTTTGCCGAGATGTTGGCACATGCAACCACCAGATGAGGGAACCATCAAATATTTCCGGGTTGAGTCTTTTTTCTTCGCTATGGAAGGTCATTCACTCACTTGAATTCGACTCGCTGCTTGCCGAATGTACTCTGGCATTTCTTTCACAAACAAAGATCGGGGCACCACCTTGTCAAAACCCTCTTGCATCGCTGATTTGAGCAATTCCGGCTCGGTATGCTTGCCCCAAGCGATAGTGTACGCGTCTTGGTTTTGGGGGCTGGCTTTTAGCTTTTTTACGAGCTTGCCCGCTCTTTCACCACCTAGCTTGTGGTGATGCAAATCGGACATGAATAATGTGGCGCGATATTTTTCGAGAGCTTCGTCAAATTTCTCCTCTGAATCGATGAACTCCAATCTGACGCCTCGGGATATCCCTGCTTCCCGAATGCCCGCGGAGAACATCAAATCAGAGCAAACAACAAAAACCCTATTGGCCTCTTCTGCCATCATGAATCGCTTTTCTTCTCATGCAAAAATTCGTTTTTGGGCTCACCCAGATAGCCGGGCAAGTAGTCGATGCGTCCCGAAGACAATACTTCAATGTACTTCGCACCCTCTGATCCCACGCCTGTTGCGCTATGGAACACACCGCCCGGAATGGAGGCGAAACCACCGGGCTCGATCCACTCCTCGACCCCATCGATGTGCATTTTCAGTTTACCCTCAAGCACGACGATAAACTGATCTTCGGGATGGCGATGAATCGTGCTCTCGTCGAACAGCGTATCGGGAGCTATTTCGCCGCGCTGCATCGTCAATCCATCCAACGCGGCTGCGCGGCGCATGGTCCCCTTGCGAAGGTTTTGAGTTTGCGGAATATCTTCCCAGCGATGAAAACCCAAATTCTTTCCCCTTGCCTGTCAGTCCCACGAACAATAGATGAACAACTTCGAGGGATAAATCGTTAGGCTTCCACTTTTTCGCCCAAGAGATCGATAAGGCCATGGATATTTTCGAGCGTATCGATTTTGTAGAGCATCGCCTCAATCAAGGCGATCTGATCGCCCTCGTATACCAAACTGGTGCATTCCGTGAATTTCTCATAAAGCTCCTCGCGGTCCATGGGGCGCTGAGGAGTGCCGCGTGAGATTTCAGACATTTTTTCGTAAACGGTCCCGTCTTCAAGCTCTATCGCCACTTTGCCACGAATGAGCGCGTAACCCTGGGCTTCGATTTCATCGTCCATAAAGGGATTCACCTTTTTCATCATCTCTACGACATCGGGGCGTTTTACGACTTCGTCTTTGTATTGAGCGATGCCGGCCGCGCGCTCGAGTAGCAAGATGCCGAAACCGAACTGCAAAGAAAATTTCGCCTCCAGTTCGTTTTGTGGTTCCTTGTAGCGCAGGGGCTCCAGAACGCGCGAGGTGGTGCCAAAACGCAACTCTTTCACCTGGTCGGGTTTGATGTCGTTTTCCAAAATCAGATCCCTGGCGGCATCCATGGCGGGGTGCGCAAGGGAACCGCAAGGGTAGGGTTTAATAGACACGCCCGGCTCCACAGCCGACCATGCGTTTCCGAGTTTCCCGACGATATAATCTTTATCGCAGCCGCCACCCATAATCTGGAAAAATCCCCACTGCCCATCAAATACCGTGGGGTCCGAAGTGTAGCCACCCGATGCCAGCCTCGCCGCCACGACGCCATTCTCCGCCGCTCGGCCGCAGTGGTATGGCTTCGTCATCGTTCCAAAATTCGCACGCAGGCCAGCGCTTTCCGAACAAACGATGCCGTAACACATGCGCAACTGGGGTTCATTCAATCCCATCAATTTCGCTGCAGCAGTCGCCGCCCCGATGGCGCCGATAGTTCCCGTTGAATGAAATCCTTTGATGTAATGATCCGGCCGAATCGCCTCCGCCACCTTGCATTCCACTTCAAAACCCAGCGCAAATGCAGTGAGCAGTTCCTGTCCTGTTGCGCCCAGCGCCTCGGCAAGGGCCAGAGCTGCGGGCATCACTGGACATGTGGGGTGAGTCAACAGGCCATACACACGATCCGGATAGCTGCTCAACTGCGTATCGTCATAATCCATTGCGTGGCCGGCGATGCCATTGGCCAAAGCAGCGAGATGCGCGGGCACTGTCATTTCAGTTCCGATAACGCGCGCCTCGGGTTCTCCTCCGATTTCCTTGAGGTAGTTTTGGATGATATGGCCGCTTTCTTCCGTGGAACCCGCAACCATCAGACCGATTCCATCCACGAAACATCGACGCATGATTACTCTCACGTCTTCAGGAATGTCTTCGTACTCCGTATTCAAGACAAATTCGACGATGGCATCTGTGATGAGAGAATCTGAATCGTTCATAACCTCACCTTTCTGTAAAATCTTTGACAATCGATCAATTGTTTTTCTGTTCCACCCCTTTGGACGCAGGATTCTGCGGAACAGTTATCAATTTCATCCGGGGTTTCGGACAAAAATATCCAGTTAGTGATGGAAAAATCGACGCATTCGAGCAGATCCCACTTAGTGCAAAAATGAAAAGCCCAGACAAAAGCAATGTGCCCAACAGCCAAATCACACCACGGCTCATGATGGATTCCTCAAATCACCCCGGCTTCTCAAGCAAAATGACTACAGGTGAAGGAGGTGCGTTGAATTTTGGCTCATACAAATAAAAAACGAGTCGTCTCGCTCGGCGACCCGCGATTCGAACTACTATACAGGGAGACGATTCCGACGCCCTGCCTCTTCAATGACCCAAAACAGAAATTACAGGTACGAAACCTAACAAAAACTATACTCCCCGGCAAGGAATAATCGTCTTTTTCCATATTTCCATTTTACTTATTTCCTCAAGACTGGAATAATAAGAGCAGAAAGGGGTAGGAGATTCCATGTCCCGTATCATGTATTATTCATCAGGAGTCGAACTGTTGATTTAATGAGGTTTATTATTTTTTGCTTCGGCTTGTGATTTTTTGCGCAAGCGAGCAAGCAACTTACCTAGTAGCAATAAACGTATCTTTACGACATCCAAATTAGTGGAGTTTCAAATGATTTTTGATATTGAAGCTGGTGACATCCTTCCTGCAAAAGATGCCATCGCTTTGATGGACCAAGCTGACCTCGGACCTTCCATTGATGTTCCTGAAATCCCCGCAAACGCTCATCCTGAGAACATCACGGAAGAGGAAAGAAAATTTCTGCAAGGTGAGGTCAGGCGCCTCAAGAAAGAGAGAAACGCTCTCATCCTGGCACACAATTACGTGCCAAGAGATATTCAGGACGTATCCGATGTCATCGGTGATTCTTTGTTCCTGGCCCAACAGGGTGCCGCCTCGGACGCAGACTATCTCGTCGAACCTTCCGTGTTATTCATGAATCAGATTTTAGCCGCGCTAAAGAAACCCCATCAAACCGTTTTGGCCCCCAGCCTCGATGCACTCTGCTCTTTGGCCGCTCATGCTGACGTTAATAAAATTCGAGACTGGAAAAAAGCGCATCCAGACGGAATCGTCATCAGTTATGTAAACACGTATCTCGAGGTAAAAGCCGAGAGCGATTACTGTTGTGCGTCCGCCAATGCAGGCAAAGTCACCCTCCACATTCTTGAAAACTCAAGGCCCGAACAACCCATTCTGTTTTTACCCGACGTCTTCTTGGGTTTCTACGCAGCCAAGCTACTGGAGAGTGAAGGACATTCTCTGGAGCGACTCCATCTCATGATGGGCGCGTGCCATGTACATGAGAGGATTCGCCCGCATCACGTCCTGGAACAGCAACAACAATACCCCGAAGCTATTACAGTGGTTCATCCCGAATGCGGATGCACCAGCGCCTGTATGCGGCAAGTAAACGATGGCATCGTTCCTGAAGACATGCTCCAGTTCCGATCGACTCAGGGCATGATTAAGTTAGTTGAAGAAGTCCCGCACTCGGAAGTCATCGTGGCTACCGAGGTCGGAAACCTCCACCCCATGTCAAAGGCGGTTCCGGACAAAACCCTGATTCCCGCGAGCCGTGAAGCGCTTTGCGCCTACATGAAACAAAACACGCTGCAAAACTTGCATGAATGCCTGCGGGATCTAAAACACGAAATTACCGTGGATACGGAACTGGCTCGGCGCGCGCGTATACCCATCGAACGCATGCTTGAAATCGTATAAAACCAAATACCGCTAAATATGGACATCCGCTCTAAAATCCGCGAATGGCTACTGGAGGATTTCGGGAGCGCTCCCCTCCAGTACGACCCCGAAAAAGAACCCTTGTGTATGGCCGAGTTACGCTCGAAAAGCGATGCCATTCTCGCAGGTTCTCCGTTTTTCCTTCTTATCTTGGAAGAAACCCAATACCTTTTGGCACTCGGGAAAAGCAACCCACCAGAAGTCATCTGGAACAAGAGCGAAGGCGCCAATATTTCCAGGGGCGAACTTTTAGCGCACGTTTCCGGCCATACCCAGACCATTTTGAAGGCGGAACGCACCGCGCTCAATCTTCTTTCGCATATCTCTGAAATCGCCACGCACACAGCGAATACATTGGCCCGCTTCGGGAACTTCCCCGAATCCCTCAAGGGCATCATCGATACCAGGAAAAATCGACCAGGCTTGCGTTATTTTGAAAAATACGCGGTACGGGCAGGCGGCGGGCGGAATCACCGCTTGGGTTTTTTCGACGGGGAAATGATAAAGGACAACGATATCGTTGCCGCCGGTTCCATCCCCGCCGCCATCGACAGACAATTCGGTAACCGCTACATGACGGAAACTCAAATTGAAGTACAGAATCTGGCCCAACTCGAAGAAGTCATCGAAGACGGACGAGTACACATGATTCTGCTCGATAACATGAACATAGAAACGCTTCAAAAAGCCGTTGCCCGCACCAGGAAAGTCGGCATCGCTTTCAAAACGCAAAAACCCTATGAACTTGAGGCCTCCGGCATCGCCGACACCGACATTCGTAGCATTGCGGAGACGGGAGTGGACTACATCTCCACCAGTTCGCTCGTCCGCTCCGCCCCTCCGCTTGATTTTCATATGAAGATCACAAAATTGAATTTGTGATACCCTTGAGCGACTATTTTTTATTCATGCTCAGTTGGCGTTTCTTTGATTCTACTCACTTCCGAGGAAAATTATGTCTTTAGAAGTTGATTCTAAAAGCGTGAATTATTACAAGGCCTCAGATGGACGCATCATTGCCATCCACATCAAAGGAGATTTCAACGATTACGCCAAGTTTCCTCCCTATCTGGACACCGAGGAAGCGAAAGAACACATCCGGACTGCATACGCCGGCCAGGACATCGAAGCGGAACGCAACACCAAAGCTCATATGACAGATGATGACGTGCCCCTGCAAATCATCGTCTTGAACAGACCCAAAGGCGCGATAACCAAAGCGCATTATCACGTGGTGGAAGACAGGACCGCGAATACCACACGACACCAAATTCTCTTGTGTCAACGCGGGAAGGTTCGAGTCGGCGTATTTACCAAAGAAGGGGAAAATCTAGGCGATGCGATTCTACACCGTGACGACCTCATACTGATGTACGAGGGTCATGAAGTTGAATTCTTGGAAGATGATTCAAAGGTCATCGAAATCAAGGAAGGCCCTTTCCCGGAAACAGATGAGCGAGACAAAGTCGATTTGTAATAAGTAGAAATGGACACTATTTACTAAATCAACCCGGAGAGAAGCCATGAAATTCTGCACCTTTGAAGTGCGAACACCTGTAGGCCCATTCGAGCGTCTGGGCGCCGTTGTATCCGAAGGCGATGACCTCCGATACGTCGACCTCAATTTCGCAGCGGCGGCCAAGTTCAAACAGCGTGGCTCCTCACGACCCCAAGCCATGGCGGACGCCCTCATTCCTTCCGACATGCTGGCCATCGCGGCATCGGGAAAAGGCGGCATCGAAGCAGCTGAAGAAGCCCTTGAATATGCACTTGAACATGAAGACGCTTCAGGCCCCCGCGGGGAGCAAATTATCTATGCGTCGAATGAAGCTCAGCTTCTTGCACCGATAAAGCAGCCTCCGCTCATTCGCGGTTTTGCGGGATTCGAACGCCATCTCAAAAAAACATTTGAGGTGATGAATCTCGAAATCCCCAAAATCTGGTACGAGCGTCCCCTCGCCTTCAAAGCGAGTTGCGCCCACATGGCCGGCCCTGAAGAAGAAGTCCCCTGGCCCAGCTTCACCGACAAAATGGATTTCGAACTCGAATTCTGCTGCGTGATCGGCGTTCCGGGACGGGATATTTCGGAAGACAATGCGCATGAGCACATTTTCGGTTATGCAATTTTGAACGACTGGAGCGCGAGGGACGCCCAAGGGGGTGAAATGGCCATGGGAACCGGGCCATATAAAAGCAAAGACTGGTGCTGGAGCTTAGGGCCGTGGATTGCCACACCCGATGAGGTCGGCGACCCCAAAAACATTCCCATGGCCGCCAGGGTCAACGGAGAAACGTGGGTCGCAACCACGCCCGGAGAGATGTATTGGACTTTCTCTCAAATCATCGCCTATACCGCCAGGGACGAGAATCTCCTCACGGGAGACTTGATGGGCTCAGGCACCGTCCCCGGAGGATGCGGCATGGAAATGGATCGCTGGATTCAACCAGGGGATATCGTGGAAATTGATATGGGGCCATTGGGAGTCATGAGAAACAAGGTCGGTCAAAAGCCAGAGCCCAAACCCTACACGTACAGGTAATCTTAAGCCTCGGTTTCCGTATCATTTTGCCGTGGGTTCATGAGGTGAACGACTCTTTGCGGGAAGGGTATCTCGATGCCTTCCTCTCGAAGGCGGCGTTCAATCTCAAATCTCAAATCACTCGCGACCCCCAGACGTCTCATCACGTCCGAAGTAAAACACCGCAGTTCGAAATCCAGACTGCTCGCGCCAAAATCTCGAAATACGACCGCTGGAGCGGGGTCATCGCTCACCCTATTGTTCTTCTCGGCGATATCCAGAAGAATCTCCCGAACCTTCTTCACATCGGATCCGTACGCCACGCCCACTCCGACCTCCACGCGGCCATACCGATCCCGATGCGTCAGGTTGGTGACCGATGTCGAAATAATCTCCGCGTTCGGAATAATCACCGAGGCGCGTTGCCA
This sequence comes from bacterium, assembly GCA_965203325.1. Taxonomy (GTDB): domain Bacteria; phylum UBA8248; class UBA8248; order UBA8248; family UBA8248; genus Bin107. Next base: position 2,797,052 of record OZ241875.1, on the reverse strand, counting down.
TGTTTCCAGCTCCGTTGCGCGAAACTGTATCCTTTTCACAATTCCTTCATCACTGCCCACGCGCACCCAATCGCCAACTTTTATAGGTCTTTCTACAAGGAGTATAAGCCCGGAAATAAAGTTGTTGACTACATTTTGCAGACCGAAACCGACCCCCACGGAGAGCGCGCTGACAACCAAAGCAAGGTTCGAGAGATCGACTCCCGTCACCGAAATACTCAACAACGTCGCAATGATCACACCTGCATAACCAAACCCTGCGTTCAGGGAGTGACGTATGCCTGAAGGCAAATTCGTCCGATCGAAAAAACGTTCGGACAACTGTCTTTGTAAAAATCTTGTTCCGGCCATGGCGATTAAGAAAACGGCAATGGCCAGAAAAATGTCGATAATAGAGATGCGAAAACTGCCCACCTGGAAACCGGATAGGATTTGAAGCGTCCAGCGCATCAAATCATCCGGCGGCACCCCCCAAACAGGTACGATAATGAGGAGGCCGCAAAGGAAAACCACAGGGTCGACAACGACTCGTCCCCAGGAACTGAACCTCTCGATTACGTGGGACGGAACGTGGAGCTTGTCTTGTAAAGACTTGGATTTAGTCGACCAGGATACCAGTTCGTGAATGAAACCACGCAACAGAATCACTATCCACAGCAACAGGCCGGTCCAAATCAGGTTGGTGAGAAGGCGCTTGCCAAAAGCGCCATATCCAACATACAACGCTGCAACACCGATTACCGCGAGCACTCTTGCAATACGACGGATCAATCTCCACGCGTGTCCACCCTGCTGGGTTGCACCTTCTTGGGCCGCTCCGGCTCGCCAGAGTTCCCCCCGACCGAGCTTGACAAAAAAACAACCTTCCAAAGTACCGAACACTGCAGCGTAGATGGACATCGCCTCTGCAGACCTAACCCCTTCACCTTCAAGATTCGAGAAAAACATGTCGACCGAAAAAACAGCCGCCAAAGCGACAATCAAACGATATGCGCTCTGCGCATTTTCGGAAGATTGTCCCGTGAAACGCCAATTCGGCTGCTCTGGGGAGAGAAAAGACTTCGCAAACGCAACAAACACACAAAAGAACAACATGGAAATCAGAGAAGACATGAGCGCTTCTTCAAAGAGACCGCTCACCAAAGCGCCCGGTCGGGTCACCCATATATAAAGAGCCACTAAAATAGCTCCTGGCAAAATGCTGTTGCCAACGCCATCTGCGATGGCGGAGCTAAACCTACGAGCATACGAGGGCTCCAATATTCCGGTGTCGCGGCCGAACATGCTCAAAATGCTCCGCCGTATTGCCCACCCAAAAACCACGCCTACAATCAAAACCACTATCCCGGGCAGAAATACGGCGGTGCCACCAATTCCAGGAGGTAGTTTTACGAACCAATACCCTGGAGAGCGAAGAATACGTCGAACTTCAACCGTAATTTCTGAAAAGCCCTTTACGAGCACGCCCGGTGCGATAGGTATCGGCGTACGACGGTAAATCTCTCCCAAAAACCGCTCGAACCTCTCTCGGGAGAAAGATTCTTCCAAATCCGCAGCACGAACAATGGCCAAATCAGCCTCAGCGATGCGCGCGCGGGCAGTTGTAACTTGACGTTTGTATCGCTCTCTTTTGTCGGCTATTTCACTCGCCTCTGGCGGGCTATCCTTTCCGGGAGGAGGGCCAATCGCATTGAGTAACTTTTCAGACTGGAGGAGGACTTGTTGGGATCTTGTTTTAACATCATATGCCCGTGAGCGGACTTGCCGCACCAAGGACAAATATCCCTGAGTGAGAGTTGGTGTTTTCCCTTCACCTTGAAGATATCGGGTCGCATCTTGCAAAATGATCGCCCAATCATTTGATTCTGTTGTTTCGCTTGAACCAACATCCGCCGCATATGCTAGAGATGAGAGAAAAAACAAAATCACTAAGATGGAATAAAGACAAACCTTTTTGCGGCTCATGAGTCTCTCGCTTTCAACATCTTTTATGTCAGCTAGTTTCAAGGTGAAGAATAAATCCAATGTCAAATTGTCTCACCATATATTCATATCTACCACACACATATACTACCGATTTTCAGCCGTGCGCGAGTGAGGAGTTGCCACAACCTCATTGGTGCACCCGCCATCGGTTGTCGTTGACCCAGCATCCCATGCGAAACCCATTTTGCTTAACATCAATATCTTGCTTCTGCATGTGAGCCTATTCCTCTCCGTCGGCTCCAAACCAGGAACCAAACCAGTAGGCATACGCCACCCATAAAATGACTTACCGTCATCGCGCCCCATACGCCAGAGGCTTCGAATCCCAAAGGCAAAGCGGCAAAATATGCAAGAGGGATCTGAAAACCCCATCGGATGAAGGCTTCCACTACCATAGGCGGCTTCGTGTTCGCCGCTCCTTGAAAAGCACCCGCCAACATTCGCCGGATAGCTTCAAACAAAGTGCCGATGGTGAGTATACGGACACACATGACACCAACATCGATTCCCTCGTTTTTCATTCCAAAGATCAAGACAATTTCCCTTGCATAAAAATACAAAAGAAACGTCACGCCACACATAATGGCAAACAAGCCAGCCATAGCGAGATAGACGCTTTTTAGCGCCCGATCCGGCCGGTTGGCGCCTACGTTTTGACCCACCATCGTCCGGACGGCGGACTGAATCCCAAAACCGGGCAATCGTGAAAATGTCCCTAGCCGATTCCCAATCGACCATGCGGCTAACACCACTGGACCAAACAACGCCAAAATCTTCAGTAATATGAGAAGTGCGCCGCGCTCAAGCAAATTTTGTGCCGCTGCAGGCCATCCCAAATGAATGATGCGCCGCATGGTTTGCGCATGGGGCTTGAGATGAATCCACCTGATACGGAGGCGAGAATGTCCTGATGTCAAAATCCACAGAACAACAAAAATGCCAATGATGCGACCTATTCCAATGCCAATGGCGGAACCCGGAAGTCCAAACCCCGTAAACGGCCCCAGACCAAAAATCAGGAGGGGAATGAACGTGATGGACATGAGCGTAGAAATTCCAAGGCCAATCAAGGATTTTCCAGGTTCGCCGGAAGATTTCAACATATGCGAAACGGTGAAAATACCGTCAACGAACGCGATGGTAAGAAACGACGCCTGCAAATACCCAACGCCAACTCGCATCACATTGGCGTCAGAGGTTAAAAGGCCAAGCAGATGCGAGGACAGCATATACCCCAGAATGCTGATGGCAACGTAGTAGATGCCTGCAAGCAAAAACGCTTGGCCTGCCGCGTGGCTTGCTTGTTCAGGTTCTTTCGCTCCGATTCTCTGGGCCACCAAAGCGCTGCCCGCAATTCTGATGCCGAAACCAATCGCACGAAAGAAGAAAATAATCATAAAACTCAAAGACACTGCTGCCAGATATTCGGGCCCTAAGCGCCCCACCCAAAAGATTTCGACGAGTGTGTCGGCGTTCCAGGCTATCGGTTCCAGGCATGAGGGAACAGCCAAGCGAAACAGCCCACGGCTAATTGAGCCTTTTGTGTAGTCATAGCGCTTCTCGGGTCTCATGAGGAATGAAACTCAAAATTTGACCGTGCAGATGCCTTGGCCTTTGTTGCCATACTTTCCATACGCCGCCGCCAACCAATCGCAAACCACAAGAACAACGCCAAGCCACCGATGAGCTGACTCGACGCTACCGCCCACCAAATGCCCAACTCCTGCAATCCCAACCAAACCGCCAATATATAAGCGCCCGGCAACTGCACGATCCAGCGAACGATTGCTTCAACGATCATTGGAGGTCTGGTGGATGAGGCGCCTTCGAATATTCCCGCTATTACACGTCTCGTAGCCTCAAAACCAAGGCCTACACACAATATTTGCAGACAAAGTACCGCGTGGGGTAACGCGGCACCTTTCACTCCAAAAAAAGACACGACTTCTTCGGCCCAAACACTAAAGCCTGTAACAACGACAACCATGATGGAAACGACCGCCCCAACCGTCACCCAAGCACTGCGGATGACCCGCTCAGGCTTTCTTGCGCCAATGTTTTGTCCCACCATAGTCCGCACTGCTCCCTGAAGAGAAAACCCGGGCATTCTCCCCATATTGTTGACACGACTACCAAGACCCCATGCCGCAAGGGCCAGTGAGCCAAAAGGAGCAAGCATCCAGACCAATACCAAATTAGCGCCTCTTTCAAAAAACATTTGTCCCCAAGCAGGCCAACCCAGTATTAATATGCGTTTCATCTCAAGAGATTGTGGAACAAGATGACGCCATCTCAAGTGTATTCTGGCATTTCCCTTGAAGAGAAAGATTATCATCACGATGCAACCCGCCAGTCTGCCCACTCCTAAACCGTAATTCGCGCCGGCCAAGTGCAATGAAGGAATCGGTCCGAAACCGAAGATAAGAGCTGGCATAGCAATGAAAGTAACGACTGAATTCACAATCATGCCGAAAAGAGAATACTTTGGCTCTCCGGCGCCCCGGAATATATTTGCAAGTGTGAATATCCCGTCAATGAACAAAAGCATTACAAAACCGGATCGGAGATAAATCGTCGATAAATACAAAAGTCTCGAATCAGACGTCATCCATCCCACTAAATCAGGTGAATACGCATACCCTGCTACGCATAAGGGAATGAAGAAAAGCGTTTGAAGAAAAATACACTGGCCAGCAATAAGAGCGGCTCCCTCTACGTCATTCGCGCCAACTCTTTGTGCAACCAGAGCTTGTCCCGCTACCCTAACTCCCATGCCCACCGCTCTCACCATCATGGGGATGATAAATCCCAGAGACATCGCTCCGAGAGCATCTGCTCCCAAGTGGCCCACCCAGTAAATTTCAACAATGGTATCGATGTTCCAAGACATGAGTTCTGCGAAAATCGGCAGAGACAAAACAACCAGGCCTCGCCCGATTGGGCCGCTGGTGTAATCATACTTTTTTGTCTTCGACCGAAAGCGAACCATGCGCAAATATTATCCTAAAAAAACAAAATGGGTGCCGTGTTTACAGATTGGCGAGATCTCTCAGGTGGGCTGGAAAGTTTCCACTCCACAAGATAGGTTGCTCCCCAAAGCGATGGTTTCAAGTTCAATACAGGCGGAGGGTTTGGTGTTTCCATGATTGAATTTATTAAAAAAACCCTCATAGATGCGGGCGAACTGGCATTGTCGTTCACAAACAATGCCAAAGGCATTCAAAAACAAGATAGGAGCCTGGTGAGCGAGGCCGACTTTGAAGTAGAAAGATTCATCCTCTCCTGTCTGAAAATATCATACCCGAATGACAATGTGATTGGAGAAGAACTTGGAAGCGGGGAAATGCAATACCCGAAGAACCATCGTCTTTGGGCGGTTGACCCTATTGATGGCACCAATCCATTTCTGAACGGTCTGCCCACCTGGGGCGTATCCATCGGTGTCATGGAAAACGGGAAACCCATCGCCGGAGGATTCTACATGCCCATCGTAGATGAAATGTTTCTTGCCCTCGCAGGAGAAGGCGCCACAAGAAACGGAAAGATACTTCCAAATCTGAAGGATATGGAAATCACCAATCAAACCGTCATGCTCGGTCCTTCGTCTCGAAAACGTTTTTACAAGCTGGATTATCCAGGAAAATCCGTCGCTTATGGAAGCGCTTCCGCACATGTAGCGTATGCGGCTACCGGGGGCGTCATCGCCGCTTTGGTCGATAGGCCCCAAATTTGGGATATCCTGGGTCCTCTTGCCGTATTGCAGGAGGTGAGGGGAGGCGCATATCATCCAGATGGCCATTCTCTCGATCTTCAGAACCTCGCGAATGGCGAAAAAGCCGAAGGGCCTGTATTCTTTGGCTTAAAAGAAAATGCTGAAAAAATATTTCCTCTAATTGAAGTGTACCCTAGGCCCAAGTCCTAGTTTTCAGCCCTGAAATCCTGTTCCGAAAACACTTTGCATCAAATCCCATTCATCATCCTCGTTTCGCCAACTGATAGGCTGATGGAACTTCCCTTCACACCACCACCTATGACGACGGCATCCGCCGTTACATGCGCCACAACCGCTCCTTAGGAATCCACCCAAATGGGACTCGACCAGGCCATTTCTCCATCGTCCTGTATCAGGCGGACATAATAATAATCTGATTCTCGTTCCCTGCCGCTCGAATCGAGCCACTCAAAAGAAACTGACTCCCGCCCTGGTTCATCCATATGAATTTCTCTCGCATTTTTGATGATGACGACCTTATGAACAAGCGAGCAGGCTTCTGCCTGAACCTTGAGCTTTCTTCCAGCCGATTCATTTAACCTGATCTCTGAACCCATCGGGGCGTCGTTCAAGGAAAAATCAAGAATAATGCGCGCTCCTGTCGTGCCATAGCAACGCCGTTCCCAAAGGGCCTTGAATATCCCTTCCCGATCGAAGGTCTTCGCCCATACACAGGCCAAGCCGCCTCTCCAGGCATTCTTGAGCCGCAACCGATTCGAAAATCCAGGTTGAGACGTATGCGTATCCGAGCCGGCGATAATGCCCAAACGATATCCTTTCTCAAGCGCATCCTGCACACTTTGTCCTTCATAGCGCGCCGGGTTGACCAAAGGTCTATCGCAATGACTGGCTTCGGAGTTCCCCCAACAAGAATATATTTCAACGAGGCGCTGAAACCTCGGGTCGTGCCACCGCCAGCGCGTGCCAATCACAGCACTTACCGAATGATGGGGAATCGTCATCACGCGACCTTCAAACTTCTCGAGTTGTTCCCATAATTTTTTCGGATCATTTGAATCAGGGCTGCGGGAATCCAGTTTCGGGATGTCTTCACAGTCCAGAAAATAGACATTTTTATTCCCATCTTGCTCAAGCATGCCAAACCATTCATACGCAGGAAGGGCAATGTATCTTCCCGCTTCAGAAAAACGATTCGCCACATCAGCAACTTCTTCCCATTGCGCCTCATCCATTCGCATGGCCAAGGAGGTGCAGGCGGCGAAATCCACCCCTGCGCAATCTCGGGCATAGCTGTGGACATATTCCACGATTTCACACGCAGTCGATGGCCTCGGATACTCGCCCACGCACAACCCGCTCATGCAGTGCGGGTCTCCAAAAAGAAGTGTGCGCTTCGGGACTTCGTCCAATATCTGAATCGGTGGTGTATGAGCTGTCGACAATCCATCAGCCAAAACCTTTAACCGATGAACTTCAGGCGCTCCCAACACGACATTTTCACAAACAAAAATTCCGGGCGACTCCTGGCGAAAAGAGACCGTACTTTCATCAGGTAATTCAAGATTTGGAATGAATGATGCTGTTGTCGCTACATTATGAAAACAATCGCGCGCCACAGCCCGAACGGAAAAAGTTTGTCCAGTGACTACCTGCGCCGGCGCCGTCACCCAAAGGAAAGATGGCTCCTCCGGGAGCACATCAAAGGTTAGGGGATCCGGAAGAAGCTCCCAATCATCCTTACCTTCAGTATCTACGGACAAGGTAAACTCCACAGGCATGGCCAAAAACTGCGCTTGCACACCGGGAACGCCGGATGGCGTCCAGCCGTACTCGATTTCTATGAAATCCCCTTGCGCCAAAGAAGCGTTTTGAACCTTCAAATCAAGGCTGGCAGGCAGGAAAGTATAGCCGAGTACGGGCTCAATCAATAAGGGAACCAAAGAAACATCTTCATTCGAACATCGGAACGTGCAATATCCCGGAGCCGTCATATCTTCAAATTGGGGCGTAGTGAACCCGTTAGGCGGCGTGAAGCGAAGACCCCCGCCTTGACTGATTCCACGCGGGCCAACTTCGTAGGTAACGCGCCATTTCCCCATCCTGCCCGCTACGATTGGGCCTTCAGGCTCAATCTCTGCCTGCCCAATATCTTCACCGTAAAAATATTCTCGCAGCGCACCAATCCCCCGTTGAGGGGTTGTCATGAATGCCCTCCTTTTCAGATAAAGAAAGATTCAGAATTCAGGATCACAAAACGAATAAATCCCAAGGCATAAGCGCATTTATTCCCAGGTGAGCATTGCAGCATACCCGTCTCTCGGGACAGTCGAATGAATTGGCAAGCCTTTGATTCGCTTAAATTCCTGAATGGTAATCAGGTGCACATTCGATTCCCACAATATGTGGCGGAACGTGCACTCGAGCGTCTGGTAATAAAGAAAAGGATCGTTCTCGTCTTTGCGAAAACCCCTCTCGTGAGCAGGCAAAACGAGATTTAGAAAATAATCAATTACTCGCTCACCGTTCGCCCAAGTTCTGTCCGGAGAGTACTTTCTGGGCAATTCTTTATTCCTTAACGTGGCTAGCGTTTCCTTTGATAAAACCTCCCGACACAAAACGCACGCGTCATCAAGCGCTGCCAGAACATCGGACACATCTGGAAACCGCAGTGGATCCAACATTCTGTCTGCCCCACCTTGATCCGCCAGAGACTTATCTCGCGGCAAAGAATCCGGATACAAAACGGGCGGCCAAAATTCCAGGAAAAAAAGATACGGTATCCATGCCGTATGGCTGATTTGTTCTTTGATGGACCAAGCTCCCCAACTCTTCTCTGGCAGCTTCCATTCCCATAATTCCTGAGGAAGCCCTTTCGTTTCTTCCCGAAACAAATCCGCTAAATTTCTATATTCCGGGAAAACGTCCAACCCTGGAGTGGATAGGTCTTCTGGCATATCGCTCCCTCAAAAAATCAAATGTCGTCCATTTTCATCGGCAAGTGTTCAGCATACACCGCCGCCGCTTGCTGTGGAGATAAGCTCTTGTCAATCGTCTCTACGGTTTGCTCCGCTAAAGGCGTTGTCGCGAGATGGGAATAGACGGCCGCAGCTCCTTCATGAAACTTCGGAGTGACGCCGGCGGCCTCAAAGGTCTGTGCGATTTGTTTCATCTCGTCGATATACCGCCACGCCACGACGGGAAGACGGGGGGCACTCGAGGTTATTTGTTTATAAGAAGCGTCCTGGCTTGTTTGAAACTCACGATTCACTTCCTCGGAGAGACCAAGCGCCTCTGCCAGAGTAATGACCGCGGTTTGAAGAGCATGGGTTCCTTTCGTAAGAGCGGCGTAACACATCTTGATTCCAGAAGCGTGGCCAATCTCTGGCCCAAGCTGACGAACGATGATTCCTTTTCCGTCCAATTCCGAGAGCAATCCCGCCTGCGCACCGCTGAAGTAAAACCTTGTGTTGTTCCGTGTCTCATTCGGCGGGGGACCCAGTATCCCCCCATCGATGAAATCCGCTCCGGCATCTGAAATCCTCTTTGCCATTGCTTTTGCCGTTTCGGGTGATACAGCATTGCAGTCCGCATACGGGGGACAAAAACCAGAGTTCGACATAGATTCCGCCACTTCGTCCGCCGCCTGAGCGGCTAAACCCGGAGGCACGATGGACAAAACAATATCCGCGCGCTCCAGCATTTCAGCCTTTGTCGGATAATCCCGAATACCCCCTTTCGCGGCCAATTGCTTCGTCCGCTCGCTTCTGTTTGCAAGACAAGTTATTACCTCAAGCCCATGCAAACCCAGCATTCGCCCCACAGCATGTCCCATATCTCCCGGGCTGATGATGGCAACGGTTGTAAGGGACATGTGAACACCTCCTCTCGCCCGAAAAATGAAATAACCAAAATAAACAGAGTCTAGCAGAAATGGGGCTTTTCAGAGAAAAGCCGTCGGCATTTGATGTATTTGGCTTCAGATGTGACTGGCTTTCCGAATTAACTATTCTTTCCAAGTACATTTTTTATCTTTTGGAGAATACACCATCGCACCTGCACGCTCGCTGGCAGTCGCGTCTCTCGTCATGCGAAGGATATTAACCGAAAAAATTGTATCTTTTGCTCCCGCATTCTCAAGCATGCCGCCGCCCAAACGGCAGACCAACTCTGCTCTTTGTCTTCTTTTTTTTGCGCTCACCTCCGCCCATGGCAACAGAATGTCAACAGACAATCTCTCAGGGGCTATCTCGGAGACGCGAACATCGGCACGACTGGTATGCTTTGAAGAATCCAGGTATTTCTTGAGAATATGACCTACGTTTTTTGTTATGGCCTCTGGAGGCATTCCTCTCAACTTCTTTGCTTCTGCTGCCAAGGACGCTTTGACGCCTGCTTTGGAAAGAAATAGTGGTTTCGAAAAGAACAAAAGTAAGCCTGCGATTGATGCAAATGAGATGAACAACAACCAAAAAAGGAAATTTGCCCGAGGTGAACCAGCAATTTTCATCAAGAAACCGGATAGGCCGAAGCGTAGCCGCCGACAGGGGCATCAGGATAAACGGGAGACAAACCCAAGGCTTTGCGATGAAGCCTGATGGAGCGCAAGTGAATCAAATCGTCCCAAAGCACATGGCGCAATGTCGCTAAAGGTGTAATTCGAAACCCGTGCTCGTGTTCAGGGTCAACCGTAAATCCATCTGGGTGGCACTTCATGCAACGATTCCATAAATCTACCGAGCGCTCCTGACTCACGCCCACAACCGAGGTGTCTGTAAAAACAAACAAAAGCCCGTTCTTGGTCGAGTTCTCTTGCTCCCACTTTTCAACTTCTGTCGCTGCAGCTTCGCATGCTTCGGAAAAACGTAAATGAAGCCATTTTGGATCCGCATACCGCTTAGAAGAAAATCGACGGTCATCATCTCGTGTATTGATGAAAGTGCCGAACTGACTCATATCCACAACCGGCCAGGGCAGGCGAGTGGCGCCGTAGAGAACCATGAACCATCTTGTCGTAATGTAGGCCATATGACTGAGCTGCCTTCTCGGAGACCAACGCGCCCATTCTTCCGTCCCCGTTCTATCCAACTGCGCTTCGGATAAATCGGCGAGCTCCCCTATGGTCCACACGGGGATTTGCCGGTAGACATGCGCGATTTCCCTCGGAGTAAGCGGATACAAAGATTCACTCATCCCTTATTCGCCTGTATCCAAGATCCCGCAAAACCTCTTCGTATCCTGCAATGTGGCGAAAAGAAAATCCGGAGAAGCACTCGCCAACTCGTAAAGCGAATCCCCTCCTGTAGCCACGGCTATCGTCTTTGCTCCGCACGCGCGACCCGCTGCTACGTCACGCCATGTATCACCTATCACCCATCGAACGATGGATTTGCGCGTGTATTCCTTTTGAATGATTTCCTCGCCCCGCTGAAATCCTGCTTCCAGCAACTCCGTCCTGTCTCCAGAATCAGACCCGAAACCTCCGAATGAGAAAAACCGGTTCAGCCCGCCACGCGAGAGTTTGATCCGCGCACCCTCTTCGATATTGCCCGTTCCCAATCCCATGAACACGTCCTTTCGGCTCCTGAGATACGAAAGCAAACCTGGGATTCCCGGCATCAGATGAAAATTCTTAGAATCCCTAACCGTGATGGGCAGGATTTCCAAATATCTCTCCAATAGAGCCTTTACCTCAGGCTCGCTCCCGCAACGCTCAAGATGAGAACGAAACATCTCTTGAACAATGAGTTCATCCGTCTTGCCGTGCGGATGAACATGACGCATAGCGTTTGGAATCCCGTATATACGCTCAAAAGCGATATTCAACGCTCTCGCCCCTGCTCCTCCGCTCAAAAGCAGCGTTCCATCCACGTCGAACAGGATCAGATGAGTTAAATTCAATTGTTTCTTCCAATGTATATGCTTGGAAACACCCTGAGCGAGAGATGATTCCCCTCTATGATATAACAGGGTGCCGAATTGATTCCAGAATCATTCCTGATCGTGCTGGTGAAACACATGAATTCAGTGAAAATTATCCAGCGAGGCACACAGAAAAAGGAGATGAAAGTTGCCAGATGAGAAAATCGCCGTCGTAACGGGCGGGAACAAAGGCATTGGCTTCGGGATCTGCCGATCGCTTGCAAGCCAAGGAATTCGAACCATCCTCACGGCGCGAGACGTTTCCAAGGGTGAAGTCGCTAAAAAGCAGCTAAAACAAGAGGGGCTGGAAATCATATTCCATCCCCTGGATGTCACCGACGAGAATAGCATCAATTCTCTGGCCAGCTTTTTGGCCAAAGAATTTGGAAAACTAGACATATTAATCAACAACGCGGCCATCAGAAAAGACGCCGGCATGATGGGGTTGGACGTTCCAGTCGAGGTCGTCCGCGAAATGATGGAAACCAACCTCTATGGCCCTCTGATGATTTGCCAAGCCTTGGCACCACTACTGAAAAAAAGTTCAGCCGGTAGAATCGTGAACGTCTCAAGCGGCATGGGTTCTCTCGCCAGCATGGGAGGAGGCTCTCCCGCATACAGAATTACCAAAACCGCATTGAATGCGATGACGAAAGTACTGGCGAGTGAATTCCGAGGAACTGGCGTATTAGTGAATTGTTGCCATCCAGGGTGGGTGAGAACCGACATGGGCGGTCGGGGCGCCTCAAAATCAATAGACGAAGGAGCAGATACGCCCGTATGGCTCGCCTTGTTGCCGAAGGACGGGCCTACCGGTGGATACTTCCAGGACAGAAAACCCATGCCCTGGTAGAAAGCGTGTTTATTTCATCACGTAGCTGGTGTTCGGTAGGCAGGTGTCTAGTGATTGCTTCGATGGAAAAAGTGTTGAGCGGCGTTAATTATCGATTTAGTCGGCTTTTATAAATCAAGCCGATGTTTTTGCATAATCCCATCCCGTGACAAACAATTTCACCTCGCCGGTTGATTCCTCATATTTATAGCGCGTTAACTTGGCGAGATCATCACCATAGACATGAATGCCCACCACAGGCTCCGTCGAAGCACAGCTTACGCGGTGCACATCTTTATCCTTCGTACAGCAGACGAAGACATCTCCGGGTCCGGCCAGGCGTTCGCCTAGGGGCGTGAGTTTTACGCGAGCGCCGCTCTCGCGGGGACCTTCACGCAAGAAACTCTCTTCGTTTTCCATTCCTCGGTAAATGCCTATCACTCCCCAGGTGCCGTGATCATGAATCGGGGTGGTCTGTCCCACATCCCATATACCGGCGCCTATGGAAAAGCTCTCATCCGGTTCGACATGAATCCGGTTGAGCGTAAAACCCTCTTTTTTCACTAACAGCTGATCGGCATTCAACAGGTTCGGCTCATCCAAAATTGGTTCAAGGGCCATCACGACGCGAACCGTTACTTCTTCTTCGGTACCGCCTGTTTTTACAATTTCGCGTACCTGGTCGATGAAATCATTCATCTTCTTAGACATCTTTACTCCCCCATGAATTTGGATGCCTCCAAGCGAAATCCAGATACCCTAATCTTTATGATTCATCTCATGGACCAACAGCGCCAACTTCAAAGATACGCTGCTTGCGAATCCACCGAGCTCGCCCGAGCCCGCGATGACTCTATGTCATGGTATAATAAGCGGAACGGGATTTCTATGAAGCGCCTGGCCGACGGCGCGTGATCCTTTCGGGTTTCCGATTTCCTTCGCGACCCAGCCATAGGAGCGCGTCTCACCATAAGAAATTTCTTCCGTCTTCCTCAGCACTTTTTCCATAAAAGGCGTGAGTGCAGAGAGGTCCGTTTTCAGTTTGAAGCTTTTTCGCGCGCCGCTTAGATATTCTTCTATCTCTTTTGAAGCTCGACGACTCAACGGTGTTGATTGCTCCCTCGCATGATTTGCCACGAGAGGTTTTTCTACGCCATTCAGCATTCTTATTTCCGCAATACCTTCATCCGATACAAACACGGAGAATTCCGCACGCACCTTCTGGAGCCACTCGGCAACATGATGTTCCAGCGATTCCCCGTCTTGCTGGAACAATTCAACCTGTCGCCACTTATCTGCCAGGCGCGCCATCTGAAATTCTCCTTTTCATGCCACTAAAACGCCGTGGCCACTCCTTTCACATAAGCTTGCCCGGTTCTTAACCGCAGAATTTGATTCGTGCCGTCTGAGTGCAAGAACGTACTGGCATCGCGAAGGTATTTCTCCATAGGAGCATCGTGCATGATGCCCGCACCGCCGAATACCTCCATGCCCAGTCTCGCACAATCAAAAGCGACTTCAGATGCGAAAACTTTGCATTTCCATCCTTGCGTGAAATCATAAGGTTTTTGATGATCCACCGCCCAAGCGGTGCGCCAAATGTACGTGCGCGCAATGTCAAGATTCATCGCCATATCGGCGAGCATGGTTTCAATCGCCTGGTGTTGACCAATGGGCTTGCCGCCCTGGACGCGTTCTCGGCTGTAGACAAGTGATTTCTCGAATGCAGCGCGCCCGACACCCAGGGCCGTTGCGGCTGCTTCCGGTTTTCCCATCGCCAGAAGATTACCCCTGATTTCGAACATGTTTCCCTCACCCAGGATGATGTGGTTCTCGGGAATCTCGACGTCTTCATAGAAAATTTCAGAATTCATCGAAAGACGCTGGCCAATTTTTTCATGCACTTCGCCTATCGATATGCCGGGGGTCTCTCTTGGAACCAGAAAGCCCGTTAAGCCTTCCCTCAAGTTTTTGCTGAGATCGGTTCTTGCCGCCAAAACGTACAACGACGCAACAGGGCCATTGCTGACATAGCGTTTTTTCCCGTTGAGGATCCATTTGCCGCCTTCTTTCTCTGCGCGCGTAAACAGCGCAATGGAGGGATCGTCATAATATCCCTGATGGTCGGTTCCCGCTCCTTCTTCCGTCATGGAAATCGCAGCCAGGAATCTTGGTTCTTCACATAAGCGTTTTATCCATGGATCTCTGACTTCAGGTTCTACTTTTTCGAATATATGGGACAGTTTCCATGTCTGATCCAAGTTCACCGCAAAACCCAGATCTCCCGCTGCAAGCTCCTCCCCCGCCAGACAGCACGAAAGCACATCAGCTCCCATACCACCGTATTCTTTGGGATAAGGGAGCTGCCTTAAACCCAAAGCGCTTGCTTTTTCCGTGAGATCCCACGGCATGCGCTCTTCCCAGTTCTGAATACGATCGCGCTCTGGAGCCACCGGGGCCAATTCTTCATCGGAAAATTTTCTGGCTATCTGCTGAATCCGTATTTGCTCTTCATTCAACGTGAATTCCATGGACGTTCCTCCCGTCAATTGCCCCTTGAAAGTGAGGCAAATGATCGATCACTTTAAGGAAAACAAAAGCGTATCATGAAGAACAAGACAATACGCGATTGGCCGCTTCCATTTCCATGACGCCAGGCGGCCTGCCAATGCCCTCGACAAAAGCGGCATCCGCGCCAACCATCTCAAGCTGAAGAACAGCCTCGTTCAAATCCGCGTTCGGGGATAGTGATATCCCTCGCCTGGCAGGTATGTCCGTTTGGGCCACCTCACCAACGTTCTGAAAAACTTCGGGCACACGAACAAACGCATCAAGGTCTTGTTTGTTTACTATGCCAACCAGGTGCGTACCATCAAAAACCGCCGCCCAGGGCGCGTTAAGCCTGTTCATGGCCGCCCAGGTATCTCTGGCGTCTTCATATGAGTCAACAATCGCTACCGCTTGCAAAAAACACTCCCTGACTTTCATCGGTCGATTTTCTCGGCTATCGACAAATGCCCAAAGCGCGGCATCGCTTCAACTTTCAAAAAAGTTGATTTCATCGCCTTTAGTCTTTCCAGCGGATGTTGGGCTATTTCATCGGCCAGCTTTTGGACTTGTGCCATCAAGTCTCTTTTCAATGTGACGCGATTCACCAATCCTAAGCAATGGCCCTCTTGTGCATCAAATCTTCTGCCAGTGAGCACCAAGTCTTTTGCAGAAGGAACAAAAATCTGCCGCGTCAGGCGAACTGTGGCGTCTCCTCCAGGAAATACTCCCAGCGCAGTCTCCGGATATCCCAAAACAGCGTCGTCCACCACAACACGAATATCACATGAGAGCATCAACACCATCCCCCATCCGAAAGCGGGTCCGTTTACCGCTGCTATGGTCGGGATGGGCAGCTCACGAAGGGCTGTGCTCCATCTCTCGCCCAATAACATGAAGCGCTTTGCCTGTTCTTCCGTATGGGTGGCGCTTTCCTTAAGATCGCGTCCTGCAGAAAAAGAACTTCCCGCTCCCGTAACGATAAGCACTCTAATATCTGACATCTTTTGAATTTCATCCATCTCCCTACACATGGCTTCCATCAATGATGTGTTGAACGCATTTCGCGCTTCCGGCCGATTCACGGTGATGATCGCGATATGAGATTCGCTATGCATGTGAAGGAGGTCACTATTCATATTTAGTCACAATGAACAAAAAGCCTGTCCCCTAAGGGACAGGCTTGATACTACAAGTAAGATTAGGCGTCTTTTTATTCTCCGGTAAAAACAGGTTTCCTCTTCTCTTTGAACGCTTGCAGCGCCTCGGCGAAATCCTTGGTGTGATTCAATGGCAACCTGTGGGCGTTGGAAAACTCGATAGCCTGACTGAGCGGCATATCGAGTGTCTGATCAATCACTTTTTTCGCGCCACGAACACCCAATGGGCCATTGTCTCTGATCCTCTCCGCGATGGAAGTGGCTTCATCCATCAACACATCCAGCGGATGCGCTTTGTTCACCAAACCGATGCGCTCGGCCTCCTTGCCATCGATTCGCTTGCTCGTGAAAACCAACTCTTTCGCCTGACCGGCCGGCATGACCCTTTGAAGCCAGACCACGCCACCAGCTCCGGGGAAAATACCCAAACTGCATTCCGGAAAACAAAGAGTGGCTTCTTCCGCGGCGAGTCTGATATCGCATACCAGGGTAATTTCCACACCCCAGCCGAACGTATGACCGTTGATGGCGGCGATGGTGGGCATGGGCAAGCGTTCCCATAACGATGTCGCCGACATCACATAGCGCTGATATTGATCGGCCATCTCCTTCGTATGCGTAGTGCTTTCTTTCAGGTCTCGGCCCGTGCTGAAACCACGTCCCTCGCCGGTGAGTATCACAACGCGAACATTTTGCGCGTCGGCCAAAGTTCGCGTTAATTCCACGAATTCTTCCGCCATCTTGAAGCTGATTGCGTTCAGACTCTCCGGACGGTTGAACTTCACTACCGCCAATCCATCTTCTTCCGTATAGGATAATGTTTCAAATTCGCGCACGTGCCCCTCCTGGGAAATATCTTTTCAACTCAATTCGAATCAGCTTTTCAGATGGCTGGCCACTTCTTCAACAAACTTGAGCGTCGTGTCTCTCATTTCATCAGGCTGTAGATTGCTGACCGGGTGAGGCAACTCAATATAAGGGTGCCCTTCCATGCCCTTGCCGCGGAATTGAAAGTCCGCCGCGTTCTTGAAGGCCTCAGTAATAATGGTCGTTGAAGGAATGCCCCGTTTTTCAAATTCAACCGTGTCGTGCACACTGCACAACGTGCAGGAGCCTCAGCCTCCCAATGCGGCTATCGCCACATCCACCTCCTGGGCCATTTCTTCGATCATTTCATCCGTAGCAGGCTTCGAGTAATGCTCTTTTCGCCTCGAAATGACTCTGGCCACGTCGTATTGCTCACGAAGTGCATTGCCCAAGGTTTCCAAAATGATATCCGCTTGTTCCTTGGTGTTATCGAGGAGCCCCACCACCTTTCCCGAAAGATCGCCGGGCCGTTGCGCAAGCTCGATTCGCGCGGCCGATCCTCCCGCCGTCGGATCGATGAATCCCATTCCGTTCGCCATGGTTTTCTCCAAATGATATGTGAACTCAACCGAGACTAAATCATATCCCGCAATTCATTCATTGTCTACGATATCAGCCCATTCGATTTCCCGATGAAAATGCGAATGATGTTTTTTCCGCTTCTCAGATTCGCCGAATTTTGGCAAAATCAAGCCTAATTTACGGAAAACCTCTTACCTTAAGGAGCAGACAAATGGCCGATTACGATATCATCGGCAAGTCGAATGTTCGATACGACGCCATTCCGAAAGCAGATGGCTCTATGCCCTACGGAGAAGACGCGATCCCCGCAGGCGCTTTGCAGTGCGGCGTATTGTTTACGCCCGTCCCCGTAGGCCGCCTCAAAAAACTCGACACTTCTAAAGCCGAAAAAATTCCAGGCGTAGCCGCCATTCTGACCGCAAAGGACATTCCAGGCACAAACGCGCGATTCGGCTCCGGGACGCCGGGCCTGCCCCATCAGCCGGTGCTGGTGGAAGATAAGATCGAATTTACTGGAGATGCCCTCGCCATCGTAGGTGCCGAAAACAGAGAAGCGCTTGATGCCGCGATAGCTGCGATCGAATTGGAAATCGAGTCGGAAGAGGGCGTGTGGACAACGCGTCACGATGAAACTAACGCCGAGAAGCGACAAGCGTGTGACTTTGAAGCTACACGTGGAGACATAAAAAGAGCGTTTGACGAAGCCGACGTGGTGATTGAGAAAACATATACCACGCAACTCGCTGAACACGCCTTCCTGGAACCCGCTTCCGGTACTTCATGGATGGAGGAAGACGGCGTCATCACCATCCGCGTCGGCACACAGCTAATTGAATACTATCGCGCCATTGCGGCGATTTTAGGAATCTCGCATAGCCGCGTCCGCCACCTCGGCACATATGTCGGCGGCGGATTCGGCGCCAAGGGCATGCTGACCGTGGAACCTTACCTGGCATTACTCACCTGGCATACGCAAAGACCGGCCATAATGGTGTTGGGCCGCGAGCACGGCATCCGAAACACCTCGAAAAAACATCCTTTCTATATGAGGTACAAAACAGGAGCGACCAAGGACGGGAAAATTCTTGCCGTAGAAGCGGATATCGTGGGTGACGCTGGAGCCTATCCGTACAAATCCAATCTATTCCTCCTGGGCGCCATGTGCATCGCTGCAGGCCCCTACGATGTGCCCAACGCTAAAATACGCGCGCACGGCTATCTCACCAACAATCCCATCACCAACGCGATGCGTGGTGTGGGGTCGAACCAGGTTTGCTTCGCATATGAGACCCAAATGAACCTGGTTGCAGACGCCATCGGGATGGATAAATACGAATTCAGGCGCAAAAATTTCATCCAGAAAAACCAGGAACTGCCGACCGGACAGAAAATACCATACGAACCGAATCTGGAAGGATGCCTCGACAGTGCGCTTCAGGCCTTGGGCGAACCCACAGAACCAGGCCCAGGGAAACGCATTGGGCGTGCGGCGGCGGCGAACATCACCGGCTACGGAAGGCCGAATGACGACGCGAATGCGGCGGTCCACCTCGAGCCGGACGGCAGCGCAGTAGTTCGCGTGAGCGCGCCGGACATAGGCGCCGGCCAGGGCGCTACGCTTCAAAGCATCACGGCTGAAACCCTGGGGCTCAGGCTCGATCAGGTATCCACTCGTCTATCAGATTCCGCCACAACACCGCTCTCGGGAATCACGGCAGGCTCCCGTCAAACACTCATGGCGGGGCACGCCGTTCGACTTGCCGCAGATGAGGTTCGGAAAGCCGTGACCAAAGGCGCCGCTTCGTTGCTCGAGGCTGCTGAAGAGGATATTCGCGTAGGAAGCGGGGAGGCATGGGTAGCCTCCGCTCCCGAGAGAAGAGTTGGCATCGGTGCTGCGGCTGGCGAAGCCAAAAAAATGGGTGAGGCACTGCATTGCACGCATGGTTACAACATGCCCGGACATGAATATGAAAATCCGGAGCGATACATGAACGGCATGGGCGGATGGTCGGACTACACCTTTGGCGTTCACGCAAGCGAAGTGGAAGTCGACATCGAAACCGGCGAAGTGAATCTCTTGAAGCACGTCGCTTCCCATGACGTCGGACGAGCGTTGAACCCTCAAAGCGTGGAAGGGCAATTCGAAGGCGGCGCGGTAATGGGAATTGGCTATGCGCTCCACGAAGAAATCACCATGGTGGAAGGGGACTGCCGATCACAGAGCTTTCATGAGTATCTGATTCCCACTTCATCGGATATCGGCGAGTTTGAGTCTGTTGTTCTCGAATGTGGAGAAGGCGCAGGCCCATACGGCGCACGCGGCGTCGGCGAGCCGCCGTGCAACAATGCGCCGGCCGCCGTTGCCCTCGCCATCAACGATGCGATAGGCACGGAAGTCTACGACCTGCCCATCACGCCCGAGCGCGTCTGCTGGGCGGTCATGAAGAAAAATGGAAAAAGCAACGGCCATTAGCTAAACACCAATCACACAAAAAAGCCCCGGCATTTTGCCGGGGCTTTTTCTATAGAAAACACCAAAACATTTCTGGCTTCACAAAGATTTATTTAGCAAGGAGCACAGCTATTTCGGCCACGCCATCCTGGCATTACAGCCCGCATATCTACACAAATTTACAAGTTGAATTTTTTTTTCACGGCCCGACACGCCACGGTGATTCCGTGCATGACCATACTGGAGGGCGAACCCCTGCTTCCCGCGACGATTAAATGAAGATCGTCGGGATCGCCAACCGCTGGCACGAAAAAATCGTCATCATTTACATCCACGGGAAACGGCCAGCGATCCGCGCCTTTTTCGCCTCGCCATATGCCGCCGCGCTTGATATCCCCGATGGTGCGCCCACCCATTTCCAATAGTCTTTGATGGACATCACTGCGAGTCATTCCGGCGTCAGCGCAAAGATGCGCATGCTGCGCACCCAGGACAACCGCCATATCCGCTTGGCGATACATATTGGGCCCACCCAAGGCGGACATCATATCGGCAACCGTCGTGAGAAGCCGGTCGGGCGTCAGGCTCGCATCGTCCCATACCTGCACGGGCCCTTCGAGAGGAATCATGGTCACCACGTTATCGCTTTTAGAAAACCCTTTGGACTCCGCATATGACTCCCAGGGAGATTCCTCCTCGTTCTCCATGATGCAATACGTGTTTCGCCAGGGGCCGC
This sequence comes from bacterium, assembly GCA_965203325.1. Lineage (GTDB taxonomy): Bacteria > UBA8248 > UBA8248 > UBA8248 > UBA8248 > Bin107. The sequence continues at coordinate 2,776,298 of OZ241875.1, read as the reverse complement.
CAAAACCGCCGAGACAGGTGACCCCGGGAATACCTCCTCCCACGTTCATCATAATGAGCCTCACGGCGCGGCCAATGGTCAAATTCGCGCGAAAACCGGGTCCCATACAGCCCACACCGCCGTGTAGCCCGATTTCACTGGCGTAGGGGCCATTGACCAACAAAAAAGGAGCGCCCGCGCTCGTTGTGGCCTGAATCAGGTTCACGTTGAAACGCTCATCGAGAAGCGCTTCCAACCCGGCAATCAACACCGGCATGTATTCGGGCTTGCAACCCGCCATCACGGCATGGGCCGCCACGCTTTGAATGCTGAGTTCACCTCCTGCCGGAGCTACGTGGCCGAGCGCTTCGCCCGGCTCCCTCGTCGTTCCCGAGAGCATCAAACCGATTCTCTCTTCCGTGGGCGTCACGACAGGCAGGCCGTCCGACCATTCTTTATCAAAGAAAAACTCAAACTCATCCATACGTTCATCCTCACAAGCAAAGCTGACAGAAAGACTTATGGTTGATAATCCGTCGAGACCGCCTCGCTGCCATCCACCCAGCCGGGCATGACGGCAGTCACCGGGCCGGGCGTACCCCCTGCGACGAGAAGAATCAGATCGTCTTCATCCTTGATCGCCGGTACCAGATACGAATTATCCTGCAGATCCACGTCAAATGGCCACTTGGCTGCCATCTCCTCACGCCAATAGCCCGATTTTTTCAGCTCTCCCAGGGGTCTGCGCGCGAGTTCCATGATTCGGCGATGAACATCTTTTTTATCCAGACCCGCGTCCGCGCACATGCGCGCATGATCCGGACCCAAAGCAACGACCACCTGGGTTTTCAGCCATATATTCAGGGAACCCAGTGTGGATATTTTATCCGCCAGACCCACGAAAAAAGATTCCGGCTCTTTTGAATAATCGTCGATATAGCCTTGCGGCGCTTCCGTCATCACGGCGGTAACGACATCTTCATCCTGCTGAAATCCCCTCGTGACGGACAACGGCTCCCAGGGGCTTTCCGCTTCGTTCTCGGCGATGCAAAACGTATATCTGGCAGGCGAGCCGAACGTGCTCATCGAGGCGGAAACCGGCACACCGCCGCCCAGGTTCATGAGTATTAACCTGATGGCGCGTCCAATCGTCGCATTCGCCCGAAAACCCGGCCCGAAGCACCCTGTGCCGCCGTGCAGGCCGATTTTTTTCGCATAGGGTCCGTTCACGATGATCAGGGGGGCCGCGCTGTGCATGGTGCCCTGTACGCCGTTCAAGTTGAGTTTCGGCGCAAGGAGCGCTCTAAGCCCTGCAATAACAAGGGGCAAATACGAAGGCTCACACCCCGCCATCACGGCGTGCGCGGCAACCGCCTCGGCGCTCGCCTCTCCCATGAGGGGCGGCACCAAACCGATAATTTCCGAGGTTTCAAGCCTGCTACCCGAAAACATGGCGGTTATTCGCTCTTGGGTAGGTGGGATTACCGGCAGGCCGTCCGACCAGGGTTTTTGAAAGAAAAACTCGAATTCATCCATTGGAAAATGACTTTACCAGACGGAATGCGGGAAATCCGGCATTACACTTCATACACGCCATGAACGGCGCGGCTGCCGCCGCTCCACCCGTGACAGACCGCACTGCCCGATCCCCAGCCGCCCGCTACGATCAAATGGAGGTCACGGGGGTCCTTGATGACGGGAACGAAAAACTCATCATCATCGGGGTCCGTGTGGATATACATCGCCAGCGCGCGCTCACGCCGCCAGTTTCCGCCTTGTTTCAGGTCCTTCACCTTGTGGCCGGCCAGCTCACACAGCCGCCGGTGCACGTCCGCGCGCGTGAGGCCGCCACCGGAGCAAATCTTCGCATGCTGGGGATTCATGGCGACGACCATGTCGGTTCTGGGCGCGTGCATGTTCCAGGAGCCCAGACCCGTCATCGCATCGGCGATTCCCCGGAGCAGCCTCCCGGGCTCCTCGCTGACGTCATCGAAGGTCAGGCGCGGGCTTTCCACCATGGCCATGGTGATCACGTTCTCCTCCGCCCCGTATCCCCTCGATTCGGCAAGCGTCTCCCAGGGGTGAAACTGGAGGTTCTCCGTGACGCACGCGGTATAGCGCAGCGGCGTGCCGAAAATCGTCATGGAAGAAACGCCCGGGATGCCCCCGCCCAGGTTCATCAAAATCAGGCGTATCGCGCGGCCGATGGAGGCGTTGGCCCTGAAGCCGGGGCCGAAACAGCCATTGCCCCCGTGAATGCCGATTTCCCCGGAATACGGGCCGTTCACGATCATCAGGGGCGCCACGCCGTGCATCGTGCCCTGCACGCCGTTCATGTTGAATTCATCGCGAAGCATGAGGGAGGCGGCGCCGAGAACGACCGGCAGGTATTCGGGTTTGCAGCCCGCCATCACGGCATGCACCGCCACGCTGTGGACCGTGGCCTCCCCCATGGCGGGGGGAACCTGACCGATGACCTCGGCAGGGCTTCTCTTCGTGCCCGAGAGCATGCGCTCGATGCGCTCTTCGGTCGGGGTGACGACGGGCAGGCCGTCCGACCAGGGTTTTTCCAGGAAAAACTCGAATTCATCTTGAGGATCGTTCAAAACCATTCACCCCTTGATATATATGGGTATCACGACGACTCAAATGCGCGGGAGACGGAGCGGCTGCTGCCGTTCCAGCCGTGCATGACGGCCGTAATCGGCCCCGGAACCCCGCCCGCCACGATCAGGAGCAGCCTCCCGGCCTCTTTGATCGTCGGAACGAACGCATCGTCATCATCCAGATCGACGGGGAACGGGAAGTCCCTGATGCGGTTCTCCCGGTAATGACCCCCCGTCTTGAGTTCGCCCACCGTGCGGCCCGCGATTTCGCAAAGGCGCCCATGAACATCCGCCTTTGAATACCCCTTTTTGGCGCAAATCGCGGCCTGCTGCGGGCTCATCGCCACCACGAGATCCGTGTTGGCCCAGCAGTTCCACGAACCCAGATGCGACATGGTGTCCGCAATGGAGGGCAACATGCGCTCTGGGTCGTCGCTCACGTCGTCCCAGGACATGACGGGGCCTTCCACGTGCACGGCGGTGACGACATCCTCCCCCGCATCGAAACCCTGCGTCTGCGCGAAAGACTCCCAGGGGCTTTCCGCTTCATTCTCTGCGATGCAGTACGTGAACCTGCCCGGCTGAGAGAACGTGCTCATCGAGGTGATGCCCGGTATTCCGCCGCCGATGTTCAGGAGCAAAAGCCTGATGGCGCGCCCGATCGTCGCGTTGGCGCGATTCCCGGGGCCGAAACAGCCGAGCCCGCCGTGCAGGCCGATTTCCCCCGCGTATGGGCCGTTCACGATCAAAAGAGGGGCCGCGCAGGAGAGCGTCGCCTGCACGCCGCCCACGTTGAACTTTTCCTCCAGAATCGCCTCCACGGCGCCGATGAGGACGGGCATATACGCCGGCTTGCACCCGGCCATGACGGCATGAGCGGCGATGGTCCGAACGTCCGCCTGCGCCAATAACGGGGGCACGTCGCCCAGCACTTCGTCCGGGTCGCGGCTCGTGCCCGCCAGCATGAGGCCCAGGCGCTCCTCCGTCGGGGGGATGACCGGAAGACCGTCCGACCAGGGCTTGTCGAAGAAATACTCGAACTCATCCGCGGGAGAAGTGCTCACGAAATGCCTCCGAATTACTTTGTGAAGTGAGGGATGCACTCCTCATGCCGCTCAAATATACATGGGCGCTGGACAGATTGCGAGTCGGTGTCGTTAGAATGCGTCTGACGCTCCATCTTCCGTAAACGCCTCAACTACAGGAGTTTATTCCATGCCGATCTACAGAAATCTCGCCGCGCAGAACCAGGGGAAAGCCGCCGACTACGTGACCGCAGACGCCGCCTGGGTCGACGGCGCCCATACCACCATCGGTTATTTCCGCATGGAGGCGGGGGGCCATTCCAACCCTCATTACCACCATGACGAGCAGTTCCTCTATCTCTTGAAGGGCGGGCTGCGGTTGGCCGTGGAGGGGGAGATACTGGAAGCCGCGCCCGGCGATCTGGTGCAGTTCCGCCCCGGCGAGGTGCACGAGATCATGGCGCTGGATGAGCCCGTGGAGCTTCTGCTCACGAGGTCTCCCGCGCGGCCGAGTCTCGAGGTGCTCGCCGTGACGCCCGAAGGGGAGAAGGCCAGGAGCGTCCTGCGCCCCGGCTAGCCGCTCGCTACCCGAACGCCCGTATCATCAATGCCTTGTGCCGGGCCGGGCGGACGCCCCGGGCGAGTGCGCGAATGCGCGCAATTGCGGGGGTCAAAGCCGATTGATGAATGAGGCTTTGCCGGCGTGATGCGGTGCGGGAGGAAATGCGGGCTGTTGCGGGCAAATGCGGGGGGCGGCGAAAAACTTTTTTTTGCGCCATATCTGAGTGCGGGACGCTCAGGTTTATATGGTAACTCCTTTTATTACAATCATTTGAATAGTCAGAAATTTTCAGGAATTTATCGAAAAACCCCTTGAATTTATCTGATTTTATCGAAAATATCATTATTTTTATTTTCATGCCGTCCCTGAATCCATTCCCGTTACGCTTCCCCGCTCCATCACCCCATCCCATGAGAAAGCCTCCTCCGCCTGCGCCTCAATCCGCCGGGGAAAAACCCCTTCCCCGCGTCGCGCGCACGATAGCGCAGCGCCGGTTTTCACCGAGCACGGCAAATGCGGGCAAATGCGCCCCCGGCTTGAAAACCAACCCGCCTGCTCTCCCTGACTCGAAAACCAACCCCCCCTACCCCCCCTTGACAGGGGGGCATGAAAGAGAAAAAGGCCCCCCTGATAAGGGGGGTTGGGGGGTTGCCTTTGTTCGCTGTCAAGGGGGGTATGAAAAAGCCTCGATGAACAAGCAAGATACACTCCCCTCTTGAGGGTCATCCCTCCACGCGCAAGATATGCAATCAACTCCCCCCTTGAGGGGGAGTCGAAGAGCTAAGGGCGAAGCCCGCAAGCGATTCGGTGGGGGGTGTAATTCGGAATGGCGATAAAACGCATTTCACCCCCCACCGCATCAAGGGGTTGTTGAAAAACCCTTCATCAGGCGGATCTCTTGTGTGTAGGGGTCGCATATATGCGACCCGGCCTTTTTGCCTTCCAACGACGGGCCGCATATATGCGGCCCCTACACTCCCTTCGCCAAGGCGGAATCCCATTGCCATCATTCCGGCATTGCAGGACTTTTTCAAGAGTTACGCTCAAAACTTGTGTATGGGCTGAATTGAAGAAGGCGGCGCATCCTGCTGAAATAGGGTTTGCCAAATAGCCCGGTCATTCAGCACAAGGAGATGCGCCACCATGAGAGAAGATACGACGATTCCCATGAAGAATCCAGCCCTACGGGACGAGTTGAGCGAACTGTTGCGCGCGGGCGCGCGACGAATCATCCGCCAGGCGGTGGAAGCGGAGTTGGCGGCGTTTCTCGAAGAATATGCGGGCGATCGTGACGCGCAGGGCCGCCGCGCGGTGGTTCGCAACGGGTATCTGCCGTCGCGGGAGGTGTTGACGGGAGTGGGTCCGGTGCGTGTCCAGGTGCCCCGGACGCGGGACAGGTCGGGGTCGGGGCGGCGTTTCCGCTCGGAGTTGCTGCCGCCGTATCTGCGCAAGACGCGGCGCGTGGAAGCGGTGATACCGTGGCTGTACCTGAAGGGGGTATCGACGAACGACTTCGGCGAGGCGCTCACGGCGCTGTTCGGCGAGTCGGTGGGGGGCTTGTCCCCGGCGAGCGTCTCGCGGCTCAAGGAGGGCTGGGAGCGCGAGTACGCGCAGTGGCGCGAGCGGGCGTGGCACGGGGAGGAGTTCGCGTATCTGTGGGCGGACGGCATCTACGTGAACGTTCGCAGCGGGGAGCGGCGCTGCCTTCTGGTGGTCGTGGGCTGCGACGCGCGAGGCCGCAAGCGCTTCCTGGCCCTGGAGGCGGGGTTCCGTGAATCGAAGGAGAGCTGGAAGGCGGTTTTGTTGCGCCTGCGGGAGCGGGGCGTGAAGGCGGCGAAGCTCGCCGTGGGCGACGGGGGGCTGGGGTTGTGGTCGGCGCTGGCCGAGGTGTACCCCGGGACCCGGGCGCAGCGCTGCTGGGTGCACAAGACGGCGAACGTTCTCGACAAGCTGCCCAAGAGCGCTCAGGTCGAAGCGAGGCCGATGCTGTATGAGATGTGGAGGGCGGAGACCCGCGCGCATGCGGAGAAGGCGTTCGAACGCTTTCTCGCCACCTGGGAGGCGAAGTATCCCAAGGCCGCCGCGTGCCTGTCGAGGGACCGCGAGGAGTTGTTCGCCTTCTACGACTTCCCGGCGGCGCACTGGCGGAGCATTCGGACGACGAACCCGATCGAGTCGACCTTCGCCACGATCCGGCTGCGAACGGCGAAGACGAGGAACTGCCTGAGCGAGAAGACGGCGCTGAGCCTGATTCACCAACTCGCCATGAGCGCCGAGAAGCGATGGGGGCGGCTGGGCGGCTTGCGCCAGCTGGCCGACGTGATCACCGACGTGAGGTTCATCGATGGGATGAACGAAAAACAAACCGGCAGGGAGGCCGCTGAACTCAAGACGGCCATACACAACATTTGACAGTAACTCCTTTTTCAACAGCCCCCTCAAGGGGGGAGTTGATCCTTTTTTGCGGGGGTTGCTTTTTACCCCCCTGACAGGGGGGGTGTAGGGGGGGCAGGACAGCCCCGAGGAGGGGCTGTCCTTTATCCCCTGTCAAGGGGGCAATCGTGACCGAAGAGGGAGCGATTGCGGCTTTTGAAGTCAACCGTCCGCTCAAGGAGAAAGGGCCGACACCCCTCAAAGGGCTGCTTTAAGGGGTTGAAAAACCCCTGAAGATGGGAATTGCTGCGACACGATCCCCGAGGTGCAGGCCGAGTCGGGGTGTCGGCTACGTTCATGAAACGCGAAGTGGGGGCCGCCCGTTGTTCCCCCTCCCGGCTCGAGGACTCAAACTCACAGCTGGGAGCGGTACAATTTGCTTCATCACGAGAGAAGCAACCAACGGGCAACCCCCTTTTCGCTCTCCTTCATCGCCCCGGCCCCGGGGCCGTGAAGCCCCGAAGCCAAAGGCGTCCTGCTCTTTCTTACTGCTTGTGAGCGCCGAACGCGCCCACGTAGCTCCGGGTGACGTCGTCAGTGTCGTCATCCGCTGTACCCATGTCGTCGGTGCCGGTCACGCCGAAGCTTCCGGCGACGGAACCCGGCGCCACCAGGCTTTCATCGACATCCGCCGTGGCGGTATCATCCGTGTTCCCATTGTAGAACGACCCGCGCCACAAGCCGTTGTAGGGGTAAGTCACTGTTGCAACACTATCCACAATTTCGACTGTCCTTTCTCCCATGCGAGCGTCGCCGCTAAAGCCACCCTCCGCGGAAATGTTGTTGCCCCCAGCCCCATCGTTCAGATGGATGACGTCGCTCATGGACACGCCGCCCGCGACGATGTTGTCGATCATACCGGTGATGGTTCCAGTCACGGTGTCGGCAGAACCATCTTCAGGCGCCGTGCCGAAGTTGGCTGTCAGGGTGGCGTCGCCCTCGAAGTAATCCACCTTGGTTCCTTCGGTGTATACGCCCGTAGCGGAGCCTTCATACGTCGCCGTACCTGTAATTGCCACATTGAAGGAAGCGGCCGCGGTCGGGCTGCCACCGCCAAAGAAGGCGGCGAATGCGGGCTGGTTGCCTTCGGTGCCCGCATCGCTGTCTTCCTGGAGCCAGACGCCGAACGCCAGATAGTCGTTATTCTCGGCCGCAGAAACTGCTGTGACAGCCGCCCTGGCTGCCCGACTACCGGTGAACGTGTAACCCTCGATGGTGATGGTTCCGTCGGCATTCTCCGTGGCCGTACACCCAGTTGTTGCGCTGGCAGGACAGGTCAGAGTACCCGTGAACGCCAGGGCCATGTCGGTGTCGTCACCAACCGTAACCCCACTGGCGTAGTACGTGACGCCAGTGAACCCGGTTCCCGACCGGGTGCCCAAATCGGTAACGGTACCGCCGCTGTTGTTGACGAGAGTCTGCGCCGTTATCGCCACCACCTCTGCCACAGCCGGCGTACCCTGCTGCTTGTCAGTGAAGACGATCGCGTGCGTTCCGCGATCCGAGATCGAGTAGCCGTGCATGAAGTCGCCCAGCCCGCCGATATCGGTCGCCGTCACGACGGTCTCATCGACATCTGTCGTGGTGGCATCATCCTCTTCCGCCGCTTCCGTCCTGAACACGAGGTTAGAGCCACTGGTGCGGGTAACGGTGATCGACAACATGCCGGGAATAGGATTGTCCTCGGCGTCGTTGTTTACCGAACCGTCTGGGTTAAATCCGTCCGCAGGCCAAGTTGCCGTCACCCCGGAATCACTGACGGTGGCGCCGGTCGTGGCGCTGTTGTTGTCGGCGTCTTCGGGAGTTGTTCCGCTAGGTGCTCCCGCCGCATTGCCGATCGCCGTCGCGACGGCCATCACCGCAGCGGCCTGCTCGTTGGCGTCCGTAGCCGGATTGTCCATCACACCGACCGCGTTCGCCCCCTTGAGCAGACCCAAGACGTGCGTGCCGGCCGCGGTTTCAGCAGCATACTCGGCCGTTTCCGCAGCCGTCTTCTGCGTGTCGGCAGTGCCCTGCGCAGTCTCGGCTTCACGCTGCTTCGTTTCAGCCGTTTCCTGGGCATCCTCGGCGTCTGAAGCTTCACCATCGTCGTCAATGCCGTCATGCGCCGCCTTAGCCGCCATGTACGCAGTGTCCGCCTCGTCTGCAGCGTTCCTGGCAGCCGTCGCCGCGTCCTTGGCTTTCTCGTATTCTGCTTCTGCTGTCGTAGAGTCCGTACGCGCCGCCCTGGCTCTGTCGAGAGCCGCCTTGGCGTTGTCCATGGCGGTCTCGGCGTCATCGGCCGCATCACCAGCCGCATCGGAAGCAGTCTTGGCGGCATCCATGGCATCTTCCGCAGCGTCTTTCGCATCCGCGATGTCGCGAACTCTCTGTTGTTCCTCGCCGGCGAGCTTCGCCGTTTGAACCGCGTCATTATTTCTCTTGGCCGTCATGTAGCTGTCATTGGCGTTACCCGCCGCAGTCGCCGCTTTATCTCTCTCTGCTTCAGCCTGGTCCTTGGTCATGTCGTCCATGATGGCGTCATGCGCTGCTTTCGCGGCGTCCGCGGCATTGCGAGCCGCCGTGGCGGCCTCTCTCGCGGCCATCGCACCCGGAGAACCGGGAGCGGCCGTCTCGGCAGCGGTAGCGACCTCATCGGCCTTCGTCGCATCGGCGTCGGCATCCATATAGGATTGCATCGCGGCACTTCTTGCCGCAGCGACATCGGCCATGCGCTGGTTTTCAACTTCGTCGTCATCACGATCGTCCTGATTGGCCATGTTGAATCCGTCGATGATGCCCTGCTGCGCCTCTGCCACCATCTGCGCCATCTGCGCATCGTCACGGGCCGACTCGGCCGCTTCCACCGTATCCGCACCCATGGCCGCGGCATAGGCATCGGCTGCGTCTTGCGCCGCGGCATCCGCCGCTATCTTCGCCGTCGTGGCGGTTACGAGCTGATGCGCCGTGGCGTCGGCATCGCCCTGCAGCGTCTCGAGAGCAGTCGCAGCCGCACTCGCCGCCTCACTCGCCGCTACACTCGCCAGCCTGGCCGCTTCCTGCGCATCGGAAATCTTCATGGCGTTTTCCTGCGCGATGCGTTCTTGCTCCTGGCGATCGAGTTCTTCCTGTACAAGCCTGTCGGCCTCCGCCTTGGCGTCCTTCACCTCTTGGGCGAAACCTGCAGCCAATGTCATCGCAGCTTCCGCTTTTGCCTGCTCGGCCTCGGCCTGAGCCTGATACATCTCGGCATCGCCTGAATTGTCTGCGGCTTGCGCTTTGGCGTTCGCGGCATCCGCAGCCTGTTTCGCTCTCCTGGCGTCGTCCAGCGCGCCTTCGGCCAAGCTGTAGTGCAAGGGATCTGAATCCTGAATATCCGCGATGCCTGTAAGGGTTGCTTTCGCTGCATCCAGCGCTGTATTCGCAGCCATGGCAGCTGCTGCCGCAGCATTCTTCGCAGCTGTGAGGGCAGCCGCTTCAGCCGCCACCCTTTCAGCCTCAAGATCAGCGGCCGAGGTGCATGACCCGTCCGCGTTATACCGGCCGCCATCCGCCGTGCACCTCTCCTCCGGGGTCGGCATCGGGGGCGGTTCGTCGGGCGGTGCCGCCGCACTGCCGCCGCCTCCCCCGCCACAGCCCGCCAGCACGAGCGCAAAGACCGCCGCCAGCGCGAAAGCGTAGAGCTTGTGAATATGCTTGTCTTTGAACATCATTTAGTGAGTCCTCCTGGATACATAGAAAAAGGGATTTTCCGTGAATTTCCGGCTTTCTCCGTTTAACCTCCTTTCACTTTCGATATACGGGCATTCACAAACTGATGATTCGTATTTTCGGCAGCCCGAAATATGGTAGGCTTGGCCCACGCATGGTCCGGGCCGGCAGTTCCGCGAGAGGCAGATTCCTTCGGTATGCGCCCATCTTTCCCGGTCTGGCCGCCGTTAATTGCTATTACCGGACACCAGAAACCCCGTTTTCCGCCGAAAAACCCGATTCGGGGCGCATTCGGGCCGAAAGTGAGCGAAAAATGAGCGAAAAAAGGCGCAAAACGGCCTCCGAAACCCTTCCGGAGACGCCGGAATTGCGCTTGACATGGCCGTGAGAGGTGTTGTACTTTCTGATAATAGCAATTATCGGATCCCAGCAAGCCGACGTTTTGCCGGGTCCATGCCCCAGAACGGCTTTTTTTCCGGGAATTCCCTGTCGGTGCCTCGAAACCATCCTCCGTATGCGACCCCTATAGGGCAATCTCTCGTTTGCCGATAGATTTTCGTTCGTCATTCCGGCGAAAGCCGGAATCCATTTTGACTTTTCACCGGGCAGGGCGGCCACGACCTTGTTGTCGCGTGGCGTCCGGATACGGAATGCAGAGGATTCGCCTTTCGTTTTTATGTTCGATTCCGATCCTCCCCACTCGGGAGTAAAGACGTCCGAACGAGGAGGCGAAAAGGCAAAGGCGAAAATGGATTCCGGCTTTCGCCGGAATGACGGCCAAAGGCGAACCATGGACGGCAAAGGGGCGTAGGGACAGGTCGCGACCTGTCCAAGGCATCCGTGCCTGTCCGGGGCCTCTGCGCATTCGGCAAGGCATCCGCCTCCCCGCCCGGATTCGGCGGGTATCTTTTCCTCCCGCCGTTGCCAAAACCGGACGCCGCCCATAGTATTCCCGCATCGCTTGAGACCGGAGACCGCTCCCCCCGCCGAGGGGGGGGGAACGCGGCATAACACGAAAGGATGCGTCATGGAGGATAAGAGCGGGGCGTTTCTACTCGAAGAAGCGTCCATCGAGGATCTGCACGCGGCGATTCGCGCCGGCCGCACGACGTGCGTCGAAGTCGTCGAGGGGTATCTGGAGCGCGTCCGCGCGTACAACGGCGTCGCCAGCATGCTCGTCACCGAAGACGGCGCGCCGGTCCCCGAAGCCAGGGGCGTCGTGCGCGGCGGCTCCCCGCTGCGCTTCCCGACCGAGACCGTGAAGGCGGCCGACCACCTGCCCGATCTGGATAAATACGTTGGAAAGCCGCTCGAGTTCGGCCGCATGGAGGATACGGCGTCCGATCCAGACGTCCAGCAGCAATACGGCATGATCGTCGGGGTCCCGAACGCGGGTCAGGTGAACGCCCTCGCCACCCTGAACATCCGCGGCGAGCGCTCCGTGACGTGCAAGGGCGAATACGACCGGCATCCCGCGGAAGGCCCCCTGCCGCCCGGCGCGCCGCCCATGTGCGAGGTCTTCCGCCACTACCCCGACGCGCTCGAGCGCGCGGCGGAACTGGACGCCGAGTACGGCGCCGACCCCGACCTCGAGAAAATGCCGATGTACGGCGTCACCTTCTCCTTCAAGGACCCCTTCGACACGAAGGACATGCGCTCCACCGGCGGTGGCGACGCGGCCTATGACATCGATTTCCCCGCGCGCGACCACATCCTCGTCGAGCAGCTCAGGAACAAGGGCGCCGTCATCTTCGCCAAGGCCGTGAGCACCGAATACAACGGGCGCGCGGGCGACCCGGGCGGGCGGCATGAACCCGAGAAGGTGCTGCCCTCCGTCCTGGGCTACCAGCGCAGCACGTGGGGCGGGAACCCCTCGAACCCCTACGACACCACGCGGGCGGCCTCCCTGGGGTCGAGTTCGGGCTCCGCCCTCTCGGTGAGCACCAACATGGTGATGGCGAGCCTGGGCGAGGAGACGCGGGCCTCCTGCCGGGGGCCGTCGAACCACAACGCCGTCGCGCTCATCCTGCCGCACAAGGCGATGCTCGGCTTCGACGGCGGCGCCATCGGGGCGGACATCTATTGCGACAGGAGCGGCATCATCACGAAATCACTCGCCGATTGCGCCAGGGTGCTCGACGCCCTCAAGGACCCGGTGAACGGCTACTACGACCCGCGCGACCCGTTCACGACGGTGCCGCGCTCCTCCGTCCTGGATACGCCTTACGCTTCGCACGTGAGCAGGAACGGCGAGGCGGGCGCGCTGGAAGGCGTGCGTATCGGCGTCATCCGCGAGTCGATGGTCTATCCGAGGGGTTCGAAATCGGAAGAGCCCATCGTGAACGCGGCGGGCCGGGAGATAAAGGAAGTCCTGGGGCAAAAGCTCGGCGCGAAGCTCCTGGAATCGACCGATCCGCTCTGGGCGGGCGACCCCGAAGTCGAGACGATGAAGACGGATTTCCGCCGCGCGCTCGCGAGGCTCATCCCCGTCTTCATGCCGGACATCATGTTCCGGCTCACGCCCGAGGGCGGGCCGCTCTTCAAAGAGTTCGCCGAGGCCATCGTCCCCACCGAGTTCGCGCCGGGCGTCGTCTTAGGCTCCGGAACCATGCAGCCCATCGACTACATGCTCGCCATGGGCGAGGGCCGAATCGAGCAGCCGATAAACCTGGACCTCGCCACCGTGCAGCAGCAGGAACTCGCCATGACGTTCCGCTACCACATCCACCAGTACCTCTCGCGCCGGGCGGAGGACTGGGAGGCGCGCGGCTTCACCGAGACCATCACGGGCTTTCCCGAGCTGAACGCGCGCTCGAAGTTCTGGGGCGACGACCACCGCGCCGCCTTCAAGAACTGGGAGGAAGTCACGGACCCGCGCAATCCGCACGGGGACAGGCAGGGGGTGAACGAGCGCATCATGCTGCGCGAGCTTTTGCGCCGCGTGGACATGATGGTGATCCTGGAGAACAACCTCGACGCCCTGGTAAGGCTGCACACGCCGTTCCCGCCCGCCATCATCGGGGGAGCTGTCCAGCCCGGCCTCCTGCTGAACTCAAGGCCCGAATCGCAAAGCGGACCGAACGCAGGGCTCACCGAAATGCTCGTGCCCGCGGGCTACGTGCGCACGACCTACGACCCGGTATTCGAGCTGAGCGAGGACGGGACGCGGTTCGTCTCCGCCCACAACGATCAGGCCACCAGCATCCCGGAGCCGGGCCTGCCGTTTTCCCTCGTCTTCCGCGCCGAACCCGGCCGGGAGGACGTCCTGCTGCGTATCGCCTCGACGTATGAGGCGGCCTCGAAACGCCGGATCCCCCCGCCCGATTTTGGGCCCCTGTAGGGGCAGGCAGGGGTGTTGGGGCGGCGCGTCCGGGATAGCCGTAGGGACAGGTCGCGACTTGTGGGACAGCCCCGAGGAGGGGCTGTCACTACAAAACCAACCCCCCCTACCCCCCCTTGACAGGGGGGTATGAAAAGGCAACCCCCGCAAAAAAGGATCAACTCCCCCCTTGAGGGTCTGGCTTCCCGAGGGGAAAGCCAGACGAAGAGGCCGAGCGGTTTGTGCGAAGGCCGATTCGGTGGGGGGACATGCCACAAATAAAAGCTCCCCCCACCGGCGCGACTTCGGGCTTCGCCCTCGTCTTGCCGTCGGTCTTCCCGAGGGGAAAGACCGACCCTCAAGGGGGGAGTGAATGTAAAATTCTTCTCGGTAGAAGAAGGTCCCCCCGACAGGGGGGAATAAAAAAAGACCCCCCTGACAAGGGGGGGTAGGGGGGGTTGCCTTTATCCTCTATACGACCCGCCGCTGCGATCCCCCATTCACAGGCGACCCGGGCGGATTTTATGGTATGCTCCTCCTTCATCAGCGAAAGCATTACAATTCGATTGCCGCTTCGTCGACGGGTCATTTCGCCATAAGAGGGGCGGGCGTGAAGGGCCTGTTCCGGCGCCGGCGGCCGTCCGCAAGGGAGGTTTTCCATGTCAGACAGTACCCACCAGAAACCGCTCGACCTGCTCGTGAGGGGCGGCACGCTCGTATCCGGCCAGGGCCGCCAGGAGGCCGCTCTCGGCGTCCGGGACGGGAAGGTCGCCTGTATCGGCGCGCCGGAAAATATGCCGGCAGCCGAAGAGGTGCTGGACGTGACGGGCAAGCTCGTCATGCCCGGCGTCATCGACCCCCACGTCCACTGCAGGGCGTACTCGAACCACATCGATTCCTTAGCCGACGTGGCCCGAAGCGCCGCCCACGGGGGCGTCACCACCATGATCGTCTTCGCCACCGGCGAGGAGAACGAGACCATGCTCACCACGCTGGACCGCATCCGCGAGGAGGGCGAGGCGGGGAGCGTGGTCGATTTCTCGCTGCACGCCTGGATATTCGAGGACTTCGACTACCTCGCCGAGATACCCAGGGCCATCGAGGGCGGCGTCACGACGTTCAAGGTCATGATGGGCTACAAGAAGCGGGGCCGCGGGCGCTGCATCCCGGACGAATACTTCTACGCGGCGCTCGATATCGTTGGGCGTCACGGGGGCACCGTGCTCGTCCACGCCGAAAACGGCCCCGTCATCGACTACCTGGAGAACAAGGCCTTCGACGCCGGAATGGACGGCGCCGACTTTCAGGAATACTCGCGCCCGCCGGAGCTGGAAGCCGAGTCGGTCGCGAAATCGATCCGCCTGGCCGATCTCGCGGGCTGCCCGCTTTACATCGTTCACTTGACGGCGGAACTGGCCCTGGATGAGGCGCGGCGCGGGCTGACGGCCGGAAAGGACATCGTCGTGGAAACCTGCCCGCAGTACCTGACCTTGACGGGGGATGCCATCCGGGAGATGGGCGCACCGGCCAAGGTGGCGCCTCCGCTGCGGGCGGAGGCGGACATCGCCGCGCTGTGGAAGGGCATCGAGGAGGGATGGATCAGCCTCATCGGGAGCGATCACGCCCCCTACACGCAGGCGCAGAAGAACGACCCGCCCTTCACCCAGTCGCCCTTCGGCGCGCCCGGCATCGAGACGCTCCTGCCCGTTCTCTACAGCGAGGGAGTCGCCCGCGGGCGGATTTCCGCCGAGCGCCTCGTGCAGATCACGAGCGAGAACCCCGCGCGCACCCTGGGCTGCTACCCGCAGAAAGGCGCGCTCCTCGTCGGCTCGGACGCCGACCTCGTCGTGATCGACCCCGAAGGGCGCTCAACCGTGACGGCGTCGGGCCAGCACACGAATTCCGACTACTCGCTATTCGAGGGATGGGAGCTCAAAGGGAAACTGGAGCACAGCCTCCTGCGCGGCAAGCCGCTCCTCCGGGACGGGGAGCTCGTGCAGGAGCCGGGCTACGGCCGGTTCGTCCCGCGCGCCGCGTCCAAAAGTTCGGAGTAAAGCTCGCCTACGAAATCGCCGCCCCCGGCTTGGCGTCACCCGGCCGGGCGCGAGGGAACCGGCGCGCCTCAGATTCTCCCGGACGCGATGGCGGCGCCCTCGGCCAGGGCCGCGAGCTTGACGTAGACGATGTCGGGATCGACCGAACCGAAACCGGCGAACGTCCCGAACCCGCAGTCCGTTCCGGCGATCACCCGCTCCGGACCAAAGATATCCACGAAGCGCCCGATCCGCTGCGCGATGAGTTCCGGATGCTCCACGAAGTTGCTCGTCGTGTCGATGACGCCCGGCACGAGTATCGTCTCCTCGGGTATCTCGGCCAGCCGGTCGCGGAATACGGTCCACTCGTGCTCATGCCTCGGGTTGGCGTTCTCGAACAGGACGTAGCGCGCGCGGGCCGACATCAGGGCGGAGAACACGTGGTCCAGCCCCACGTCGCACACGTGCGGCCCCTCGTAATTGCCCCAGCAGATGTGGACCCGCACGCGCGCCGGGTCGGCGTCTCGCAGGGCGTGGTTCAGTACCTCGACATTGGCCTTCGCGATCTCGCCGAACTCGGCGTCTGTGCGATCCTCATACAGCACGTGGCGCGCAAGGCCCAAGTCCGGACAGTCGAGCTGGAGGTCGAAGCCCGCCGCGAGTATCGCGTCGTATTCCGCCTTCATCGCGTCGGCGAGGGCCTCCATGTAGGCCTCGCGGGAGGGGTAGTAGGCGTTCGGCATGAACAGCGCGACCACACCGGGCGACGCCGCGTTCAGGAATCCGCGCTCCGCACCGTGCGCCGCCATCGCGTTCTTCATGTTGGCGATGTCGGCCCGAAGCTCCAAGTCGTCCTTGGGCGCGACCGGCCCGGTGCATTGCGGGCGGACGAGCTTGGGCGTCCCGCCCTGGCTCGCGAGGCGTTCGAGATAGCGCGGGAAGAGCTTGAGGTCCCCCGGTACGGCTCGCGCGCTGTTGCCCGAGAAGCCGGTGTAGCGGTTCTTGACGTAGGTGGTGTAGGAAATCTTGGACGTCTCGCCGTCCGAGACGATGTCGACCCCGGCTTCGACCTGTTTGCGGACCGTCTCCGCGCATTCTTCCGCCATGCAGGCGGCGAACTCTTCCGCGTCGTAGGGCTCCTCGCGGTCGCGGGCGAAGAGAAAATCCAGCGCCCGCTTGCTTCTGGGAAGCGACCCGACGTGGGTGGTGGCGATGCGCGTCATGAGGGTTCCTCGTCCGGGTAGCCGGGCCTAGATGAACTTCCACGGGCTGTAGAGCGGCACCTTGCTCCGCTTCATGACCCCTTTCGCCAGGCGCCCGACCTGCGCCACGATCTCCATCTCGTCTATCGTCTTGACCTCGCGGTTTTCCATCACGAACTTCCCGTCGATCATGACGCTCTCGCAGCTGTTGCCCTGGGCCGAATAGACGAAATTCTGGAGTTCGTTGTAGAGGGGAACCCAGTCCGGCCGATTCATGTCGAAGATGGCGACGTCGGCCTTCTTGCCGGGTTCCAGGGAGCCGATCTCCCGCTCCATGTTCATCGCCTTTGCGCCGTTGATGGTCGCCATCTCGATGGCCTTCTCGGCGCTCCCCGCAGCCGGGTCGTAGCGGTAGTCCTTGGGCGTCGCCGCCGCCAGGAACATGAGTCGCACCATGTCGTTGAAGTTCGAGCAGTCGGACGCGTCTGTCCCGATGGCGACGTTGACGCCCGCCTCCATCATCTCCGGGAACTTCCCGAAGGCGGAGAGGCCGTAGCTGATCTTCATGGCGGTGCTCGGGCAATGCAGGACGTTCGCCCGCGTCTCGGCGAGAAGCCCGATCTCCTTCGTGCTCACGTGGATCATGTGAGTGAGGGCCACGTTCTTTCCGAGGGCGCCGATATTGTAGAGGTGCTCGATGGGGCGGGCGCCGTTCAAGCTCAGGCTCTCCTGGACGTTCTCGATCATGTTGGCCTGGTGCATGTGGAGGATGGTCTTGTACTCATCCGCCATCTCCTTGGACTTGACGTAGAGCCTGTCCGAACAGCGCCCCATCCCCACGACGACGACGCAGGGTTTCACGAGCCCCACCCCGCCCCGATAGTCCTTCATGAACTTCTCGTTTTCGTTCAGGCACTTCCGGGTGCTATCGACCAGCATGTCGTGGCCCTGGCTCACCATATCGAAGGACCTGCGGCCCATCAGACCCCGCATTCCGATGCGGGAGACGCCCTCGATGACGGGGCCGATGTTGTAGGAGCCCGCCTCGAGGAAGGTCGTAACGCCGGTCTTCAGGGTTTCGACCAGAATCCCGAGTCCGCCCCATATCTCGTCCTCCGCACTCACGATGGTGGCGACCTTGCGGTGAACGAAGTCGGACCACATCATCCCCGCCAGGGTCTCGGGCGAGAGACCCCGGTGCATGTGGTGGTAGAAATGGATGTGCGCGTTGATGAGGCCGGGGGTGACGAGCTTCATGGTGGCGTCGTAGGTCCGCTTGGCCTCGTATTTTTTCCGGAGCGCCGAAGCCTTCCCGACGTCCTTGATCCGGTTCCTCGTTATGGCGACCGCGCCGTTTCGGATGACCCGCCGCTCAGGGTCCACGGTGACGACGGTTCCGTTCTCGATCAGGACATCTACCTTGGTCTTTGTAGCCATGGCACCCTCCCTCGTGCAGGAATTTAGAGAATCTGTCTTTTCGGTTCGATCAACACTACACAAGGGGTTTTCAGGTGGCAACCGAGGCGAAATCGCAAAGGGAAAACATACAGGAGATTTCCCCATGCTCACCCGGTGAAAAAGCGGCCGCGGAGCGGGTCGGGAAACAATTCCGTTTGACCCGAAAGACGCGCTCCCGTAGTCTGTGCGCATAGCAGAAATCGAAATGACGGCTCCCTCGGCCCCCAAAAAGGCCGCCGGAAGCGTGATCCTTCGCCGGGCCGTTTTCCGCGGAGGAGCGTCAGGTCGATCATCGCTGCGCTTTGCTCGGAGAGCCGGCCTTGCAGTCATGAGCGCCCGGCTGGAGGCAGAGCACCATGAAGCGATTTCACTGGGAAACGTGGGTCGGGCTTTTCGTTCTCGCCTTCAGCCTGACAGGGCTTGCGCTGATACCCAGCCAGGTGCTGCTCCGGAAGCTGGGGGAGCGGACCATCCCGTTTCCGCCCGGCGCCTTCCCCGCTCTGGCCCTCTCCCTGCTGGCGCTCATGGCCGCCCTGATGACCGCGCGAGCCTGGTTCGCACCCTCCGCCGGGCGCGAGCCTCCTCCCGGCGGGCCGCTTCGGGCCCGCGCCCTGGCGCCGTTCGCCACCTTCGTCCTCTACATCTTCCTCGTCGAGTGGTTCGGGATGCTTCCCGCCACCCCGGTCGCGGTCGCCCTGTTCGCCTGTCAACTCGGGATGCGCGAATGGCGGACCCTCGCGCTGATCGTTCTGCTCACCCCGCTCTTCATCTGGGTCTTCTTCGGACATTTTCTGGGCGTCGTACTGCCGGAAGGCAGGCTTTTCGGCGGGGTATTCTAGGGTGTGGGCCCAGCTGGGAGAAGGTCTGCTCCTGAGCCTGCGCTTCGACGTGCTGGCCGTCCTGGTGATCGGGATGCTGCTGGGGATCGTGGTGGGCGGCCTCCCCGGCCTCACGGCCGCCATGGCGGTGGCGGTTCTGCTGCCGATCTCGTTCTTCGTCGAACCCGTTCTGGGGATTCCCTTCCTCCTGGCCATCACCAAGGGAGCGATATTCGGCGGATCGATACCCGCGATTCTCATCAACACGCCGGGGACGGGCGCGGCCGCGGCCACCGTCCTGGACGGCTACCCCCTCGCCCAGCAGGGCAAGGCGAGGAAGGCCCTCGAGATGGCGCTCTATTCCTCTGTCATCGGGGACACCTTCAGCGATATCGTCACCATCTTCATCGCGGGCGCCATCGCGGCGGTCGCCCTCCTGGTGGGGCCGCCTGAATATTTCGCCATCTTCGTGTTCAGCTTCGCCATCATCAGCTGCGTCACGGGCCGCTCGGTGATCCGGGGGCTGATGGCCGCCGCCCTCGGGCTGTTCCTGAGCTCGGTCGGCCTCGACCCCCTGATCGGGGTGCGGCGCTTCACCTTCGGCTCGGTGGACCTGACCGGGGGAATCTCGTTCATCGCGATGCTGATCGGAATCTTCGCGCTCTCCGAGATATTCCTCTACGGAGAGAGGACCCGGGAGGAGCGCAAAGCCGAGGACGAGAAGCGCGTGACCGCATGGCATGCCGAGGGCAACGAACCCCTGACCCTGGAGGAGTTCAAGAGCTGCGGCCGGACGATCTCGCGCTCGGCGGTGGTCGGCACGATCATCGGCGCGATACCGGGCCTGGGCCAGGTGGTGTCCGCGTTCGTCTCCTACGGCCTGGCCCACCGGAGGTCGAAGGAGCCCGAACGGTTCGGGAAGGGATCGCTGGAGGGCGTGGCCGCCGCCGAGACCGGCAACAACGCGGTGAACGGTTCGAGCCTCATCCCCCTGCTCAGCTTCGGCATTCCGGGCGACATCGTGACCGCGGTGCTCTTCGCCGCCTTCATGGTGCAGGGGCTCCGGCCGGGGCCGCGCCTCTTCGAGGAGCACGGCGCAATCGTCTACAGCATCCTGATCGCCATGCTGCTTTGCAACGCCCTCATGCTCGTCCTCGGGCACTTCAGCCTGCGTTACGTGGCCATGATCGCGCGGTTCCCGAAACGGGCGGTCTTCCCCGTGGTGGCGGCGTTCTGCGTGGTGGGGACATACGCGCTGAACAACAGCTTCTTCGACGTGAAGGTGATGCTGGTATTCGGTGCGGTGGGCTATTTTCTCAGAAAATTCGATTTCCCGGTCGCGCCCCTCATCATCACCTTCATTCTGGGGCAGGCGTTCGAGTCCTCTCTCGGACAATCGCTCATTCTGGGAGACGGCGACCTCTCCCTGTTCGTCCGCCGGCCTATTTCGCTCGTTTTCCTCTTGCTGGCCGCGGGGTTCGTCGTCTGGGGCGCCCGCCGCCGAACCCCGCTGGGCAGCGATGAATGAGGAGGGTTTCACTGAATCTGGGCGCACGATTTCAGAGAAGGCAACCATAACCCATAGGAGGGACTCACCATGAAACGACTCTCGGCAGTTTTGCTCATCGCGGCCATGGCGCTGTGGCTGGCGCCGACCCAGGCGGAGGCAGCGAAGTTCCCGAACAAGCCCGTCCGGCTGGTCATTCCCTATTCGCCGGGCGGCTCGCACGACGCGCACGCGCGCGCCTTCGCGAGCGTCATGGAACCCTATCTGGGCCAGCCCATGCTCGCGGTCATCCGGGCGGGCGGCGGCGGCTCCATCGGAGCGAGCTTCGTGGCCCGCGCCCGGGCGGACGGCCACACCCTGATCCTGGGCGACCAGCAGAGCATCCTGGTGAAGCCTCTCATCGAGAGCCTTCCCTATACCTCGGCGTCCTTCGTGCCGGTGGGGCGGATCAACTACAGCCCGCTTCTCATCACCGTGAAGAAAGACGCCCCCTGGAAGAACCTGCGCGATCTGATCGAGGACGCCAAGCGCAGGCCGGGCAAGATCTCCTTCGGGGGCGTCCCCGGCCTGGGGGTGGACCAGATTCCCATGGAGCTTCTCTCGCTCAAGGCGGGCATCAAGCTGAAGTTCGTCCCGTTCCAGGGCGGCGGCCCCACCTGGAAGGCCTTCCTCGGCGGGCACATCGATATCGCCCCCGCCTTCGCCTCCACGGTAATGCCGCAACTCTCCAAGGGAAATGTCCGCGTTCTCGCCATCACGGCGCCGGACCGGCTGCCCCAGCTTCCCGACCTGCCCACCATGAAGGAGCAGGGCTTCGACGTGCAGTTCGCCATGTTCCGGACGGTCTTCGCGTCCAGGAAGACGCCCGCGGACATCCTGGCCCAGCTCCGGGCGGCCTTCGACAAGGGGGTGAAGGACAAATCCTTCCAGTCCATGGTGAAGCGCATGGGCGAGCGGGTGATCTACATGAGCGGAAAGGACTTCGAATCCTTCATGGTGGAGGAAAACAAGAACATGAAGGCGCTCGTGGACAAGCTCGTGAAGAAGAAATAACCGCCTCGCGGCAGTTGCGCGAGGCCGAATAACGGCCCCCGGCCGGCCCCGGCGCCTGAGGCGGGCCGGGGGCGCGGAGCGAAGTTCGCCTTTGAAATCGCCGCCCCCGGGCTTCGCGTCACCTGGCGGGAACGCGGCCATTTTCGATGAAACCGCATGCGTTCTGGAGGACGAAACATGAAGTTCGCGTTGCACTACAGCTACCAGTCCCGCACCGGGCACTGGGTGGACGCCTATCACAATTCGCTGGAGCAGATCGAACTGGCGGAGCAGTACGGCTTCGACATGGTGACGACGAGCGAGCACCACATGGTGGAGGACAACGGCTATTTCCCCTCCAACATGGTGACCGCCGCCGGCATCGCCACCCGCACGGAGAAGATGCGCGTCGGCACCTGCGTCCTCCTCCTGCCCTTCTATCACCCGCTGTCGGTGGCCGAGGACGCCGCGGTGCTGGACATCATGTCCCGGGGCCGTTTCGTGCTGGGGGTGGGACTTGGCTACAGGCGGGAGGAATTCGCGGCGTTCAATGTTCCTTTCGAGGACCGCGCCGCGCGCTTCGAAGAAGCTTTAGGGCTCCTTCGCCGGTTATTGACGGAGCGGGGCGTGACGCACCCGGGCCCCTGCTTCCCGATGGAGGACGTCACCCTCATGCCCCGCCCGGAACAGAAGCCCTGCCCGCCCATCTGGGTGGGGGCCAAGCTGCCCGCCGCCGTCCGCCGCGCCGCGCGCATGGGAGACGCATGGCTCGCCGATCCGGTCACGCCGCTCAAGCTGCTCAAGGAGCGGAAACAGGTCTATCTCGACGCCCTGGCCGAGGCGGGCAAGGACGCGTCCGGCGTGGAGTTTCCCTTAAGGCGAGAAGCCTACGTGGCCGAAGAGAGCGAGCAAGCCTGGGAGGAGGCGCGCGAACCCATCCTCTACAACTACCAGGAGTATCTCGATTGGGGGCATCTCGTGGACGACGAGGGCCGGCCGGTGGAGCGGGGCGCCGAGGCCACGGAAAATCTTAGGCAGCGCTTCATCCTGGGCTCGCCGGATGACTGCATCCGCCAGATCGAACGATACCGGGATGAACTCGGAACGACCTCGATGCACTTCCGCATGCAGTTCCCGGGGCTTGATCACGCCAAGATCATGAACGCGATCCGCCTGTTAGGTGAAGAAGTCCTCCCCCATTTCCAGCGCACGGCGGAGTAGCAGCGCGCCGGACTTTAGGGGGCTGTTGAAAAAGTCCACTGAGGAGGCGTGTTGAATTTCACTCCCCCCTTGAGGGGGAGTCGATGAGCTAAGGGCGCAAGCCCGCAAGCGAATCGGTGGGGGGACATGCCACAGAAAAAGCTCCCCCCACCGAATCGGCCTTCGCACAAACCACTCGGCCTCTTCGACTCCCCCTCAAGGGGGGAGTTGATTTCTTCTCTCTCGTCGGTTACCTGAATTCCCAAAATCGCTCCACGGAACTTTTTTAACAACCCCTTCTCGGCCGGGTTTGGTCTGTAGGGGTCGCATATATGCGACCCAAGATTTTTCGCCGTCCGATCATGGGCCGCATGTATGCGGCCCCTACATACGGCTCACAATCAAAACGACGTGCCGGGGGAGGACACACAGTCAGACATATATGTCTGACCCCTACAGAACCATCGCGTTTTGACTCGCCAGGAGATTTCACGAATCCGCTTCGTCGAGAACGCACACATCCAGGCGCGCCCCTAGAACTTCCTGAGCGGCGTCGCCTCCCGGCCGAAAAGCGCGCATCTGGCGACGTTCCAGATTTCGAAGTGGGTCTTCCTCAAGACTTCGGGCGAATCCGCCAGCCAGCGGACGAGCGCGCCGGGGCCGTTGAGCCTTGAGCAGCCGCCCGCCAGACCGGAAGCTCCCGCCAGCAGGGAATCGACCCGCTCGGCGATGAGGTTCAGTTCTTCATCCGCGCCGCCGGCGACGTAAAAAGAACCGAGATAAGGATACGGCTCGAACAGACCCAGGCGCTCGGGATTCGAATCTTCCGGCCGCACCTCCATCACGTCGCGCAAGAGGGGCGCGCCCCCGTAGTCGATATGCAGTTTCAACCCCAGAGTTGAATAATCAAAATGCTCGCCCGAAGCGACCCGGCCATGATAGATCGATTCCCCGTAGAGGAGTTTCGCGCCCTCGGCCATGGAGATTCGCGTCTCCTGGATGTAGATGGAATCGGCATAGGGGATGACGGGGTCGGGCAGGAGTTCCAGGCCGCTCGCTGCGCCCATCTCGATCCTGGTCGTCGATACCACCGGCTCGCCCAGACTCTTGTAGACCTTGGTCGCTCCCTGCGTCGTCCACAAGACGCGCGCCCCCTCATCGAGCGCGATTTCGAGTTCGAGCAGATCGCCGCCCACGTGCCCACCCGTGGGGTTGATGAGCGTCATGTGGGCAGGCGCCTCCCCCTCGGGGTAGAGGGGGCGCATCACTTGAAGCGGCACGCGGAAGAATGAATCCGCGAGATACGTCCGCCCATTCGCGCGTGCGAAACGCGCGAGCGCGACGCCGTGGCGTCCCACCCGGGAGGGCGCGGTGGCGCTTGCGAGCGGCATCAGGCCCCCACGAAGAGGAGTTCGCGCTCGATCCAGCCGATCACCTCGTCCAGGCCCTGCTCGGCTTTGAGGTTCGTGAACAGAAACGGGCGCTCGCCGCGCATCTTGCGCGCGTCGCGGTCCATGACTTCGAGGCTCGCGCCCACGAGCGGGGCCAGGTCTATCTTGTTGATCAGCAGGAGTTCGGAGCGCGTGATGCCGGGACCGCCCTTCCGGGGAATCTTGTCCCCCGCAGACACGTCGATGACGTAGATCGACGCGTCCACGAGTTCGGGACTGAAGGTGGCGGCGAGGTTGTCGCCCCCGCTTTCCACGAAAATGATGTCCAGCGGATCGAAATCGCGCGCGAGAATCTCCATGGCTTCTCGGTTCAGGGATATGTCCTCGCGGATCGCCGTATGGGGACACCCGCCCGTCTCCACGCCCGATATCCGCTCGGGCGCGAGCGCGCCGCTCCGCGTCAGGAACTCCGCGTCCTCTTTCGTGTAGATGTCGTTCGTCACGACGGCGATGGCGTATGTATCGCGCATCCGCTTGCAAAGCCTGTCCACCAGGGCCGTCTTGCCGGAGCCAACCGGCCCGCCCACGCCTATCTTTACGGGCGCCTTATCCATCATCGTCCTCCTCGTCAAGAAACGAACAATCGCGTGTGAAGCCTCCGGTGCGTCATGGCCCTTATCTCGTGCCCCGGACCCCAGGAGTGCGCGTCTTCCAAAGAAAGCGCAGTAGCCGTCTCGACCGCCTCGTGAACCGCGCCTTCCAGATTCGAGATGACGCGCTGGCCCTCGGTTTGTCCGAGCGGGACCAGCCGCACCGCGGCGGAGACCAGGCCGGAGACGACGCCGTAGCAAAGCGATTCGAGGGCCTCTTCACAAGCCAGGCCCAAGGCCTCGGCGACGCAGCCAAGGGCTATCGGATAGTGACCGGAAGTCCGATCCACCCTTGCCTCCTCTTCCAACTCGTCCAGCAAAGTATCCCTTATGAAACCCCGCGCCGTGCGCAGGAACTGGCGACCCACGCTCCGGCTCGCATCGCGCAAGGGTTTCACGGGCCGCGCGGCGTCGTAGGCGGCGTCGAGCGCAAGGACTTTCGGCAGGTCGTCCTCCCCTTTCGCCAGAAACGCTTCGCGCAGATAAACGCCGTCGAGCGTCGCCACGCCGTGGCGCAGGACGGAGGCGATGAATTCTTCGAGCTCCGCCGCTGAGGCGATGGCCCCTTCCGCCACGTAGGTCTCCAGCCCGTAGGAATGGGCGAAGGCGCCGCGCGGAAACGCGGAATCCGAAATCTGCAGGAGCCGGTAGGCGCTCATCTTCTAGTGGTGGTGTGAGTGAAAGGCGCCGAAATCGTGCGTGAAGGGTTCTTTCGCCTTCTCGCACCTGACGCCCATCTTGACGAAATACGCCTCCAGCACGGAGTCGTAGGGCGTGAGGACGCGGCCGTCCTGAACGCAGATCGGCGCGTGGCGGTTTCCCACCTGATAGCAAAGCCGGCCCATCTCGAAAGGTGAATCCGCGTAGAGGACGAGCACGTCTTCGGGGATCGCGGCGACGACCACCACACGCTCTTCATCCTCGAAGAGAACGTCGCCCTCCTTCAGAGGCTGTCCGGTCGGCAGTTTCACGCCGATTTCGGTGCCCGAATCTGTGCGCACGCGCTGGCGGCTCCTGAGCCTGTCCTCCCAGCCCAGGGCCACGCGCTCGACGCGCCTGCTCTCATCGGAGGAGAGCCTGCCCCGAATTTCTTCGACGAGGATCACCGCCGCCTCCTAGAACAGAAAATACCGCTGCGCCATGGGGAGCACCTCGGCGGGTTCACACGTGAGCGTCTCCCCGTCCGCCCTCACCACGTAGGTTTCGGGATCGACCTCGATGTCAGGCAGGGCGTCGTTCAGCCGCATGTCTTTTTTCCCGATCGCGCGGCAGTTCGAGACGGGCGCTACGATCTTGGTGAGACCCAGCGCTTCGCCCAGTCGATCTTCCGCCGCCGCCTGAGAGACAAAAGTGTAAGAGGTCGGGCCGACCGCGCGTCCCATCGAACCGAACATGGGCCGGCCCAGAACGGGCTGTGGAGTGGGGATGGAGGCGTTGGGATCGCCCATCGCCGCATGGGCGATGAAGCCGCCCTTCACGACGACTTCGGGCTTCACGCCGAAAAAGGCGGGCTTCCAGAGCACCAGGTCGGCCATCTTGCCGACTTCGATAGAGCCGACGTAATCGGAAATCCCGTGCGCGACCGCGGGGTTGATGGTGTATTTCGCCACGTAGCGCTTGGCGCGGAAGTTGTCGTTCGCGCCGCTTTCCTCGGCCAGCGCGCCGCGCTGGCGCTTCATCTTGTCCGCCGTCTGCCAGGTGCGGATGACCACCTCGCCCACGCGGCCCATGGCCTGGGAGTCCGAGCCCATCATGCTGAAAGCGCCCATGTCGTGGAGAATGTCCTCGGCCGCGATGGTCTCCGCCCGGATTCTCGATTCGGCGAAGGCCACGTCCTCTGGAATCTTGCTGTCGAGATGGTGGCACACCATGAGCATGTCGAGATGCTCGTCCACCGTGTTCACCGTGAAGGGCCGCGTGGGGTTCGTCGAGGAGGGCAGCACACCCGCCTCCCCGCACACGCGGATGATGTCGGGCGCATGGCCGCCGCCCGCCCCTTCGGTGTGATAGGTGTGGATGGTCCGGCCCTTGAACGCGGCGATGGAGGTCTCGACGAAGCCCGACTCGTTGAGCGTATCGGTGTGGATGCACACCTGCACGTCCATGTCTTCCGCCACGCCGAGGCAGCAATCGATCGCTGCGGGCGTGGTTCCCCAGTCCTCATGGAGTTTCAGGCCCACCGCGCCCGCGCGGATCTGCTCGACCAAGGGCTCTGCGCGCGAGGCGTTCCCCTTGCCCAGGAAGCCCAGGTTCATGGGGTAGGCCTCCGCCGCCTGGAGCATCCGGGCGATGTTCCACGCCCCCGGGGTGCATGTGGTGGCGTTCGTGCCCGTCGCAGGGCCGGTTCCCCCGCCGAACATGGTGGTGACGCCCGAGGAGAGCGCCTCGTCTATCTGCTGGGGACAGATGAAGTGGATGTGGGTGTCGATGCCGCCCGCGGTGAGTATCATCCCCTCGCCCGCCAGGACTTCCGTGGCGGCGCCGATAGTCATGTCCACCCCCTGCATCAGGTGGGGGTTGCCCGACTTGCCGATCCCGGCGATCTTCCCGTCCTTGATCCCTACGTCCGCCTTCACCACGCCCCAGTAGTCGAGGATCAGCGCGTTCGTGATGAGCAGGTCGAGCGCGTCGGCCTCGCGCGTCTCGGTGGGGGATTGCCCCATGCCGTCCCTGATGACCTTGCCGCCGCCGAATTTCGACTCATCGCCGTAGACGGTGCGGTCTTCTTCGACCTCGATGAAAAGCCCGGTGTCCGCGAGGCGCACCTTGTCCCCCACCGTGGGGCCGAACATATCGGCGTAGGCGCGCCTGTCCATTCGAAATGCCATCAGTCCGTCCCCCCGTATCCCTCGGCTCGGGCTTTCTCCATCGCGCCCTCGCGCACGGCGGCGGAATCGAGCGCGCCTTCGGTCAGCGCGTTCAGCCCCATGGCGGTGCGCGCGCCCGCGAAGGCGACGAGCGTCACTTCTTTTTCGTCGCCGGGCTCGAAGCGCACGGCCGTTCCCGCCGGTATGTCCAGCCGCATCCCGAAGGCCGCCTTCCTGTCGAAATCGAGCAGGCGGTTCACTTCAAAAAAATGAAAGTGCGAACCCACCTGGATGGGCCTGTCGCCCCGGTTCGCCACGAGGAGCGTGGCGGTCTCGCGCCCTTCGTTCAGGACGATCTCGCCGTCCGCCAGAATGTATTCGCCAGGTATCATGCCCTCTCCTTCAGCCGCGTATCGGGTCGTGCACCGTCACGAGCTTGGTGCCGTCGGGGAAGGTGCCCTCGACCTGCACCTCGTGAATCATCTCGGGCACGCCCTCCATGACGTCGTCTCGCGTGAGAATCGTCGCGCCGTAGCGCATCAGCTCGGCGACGGACTTGCCGTCGCGCGCGCCTTCGAGCACCTCGGCCGTGATGATGCTGACGGCTTCGGGGTAATTGAGCTTGAGGCCCCGCGCGCGGCGCTTCTGCGCCAACTCCGCCGCAACGAAAACGAGGAGCTTCTCCTGCTCCCTCGGGGTCAGATGCATTGCCTGCCTCCT
Source organism: bacterium (assembly GCA_965203325.1). Classification (GTDB taxonomy): domain Bacteria; phylum UBA8248; class UBA8248; order UBA8248; family UBA8248; genus Bin107. The sequence goes on along the minus strand of OZ241875.1, from coordinate 2,747,866 downwards.
GTCAGAAAATTCCTGCGAGCGGCTACGCGGTCAGGCGGTCGAGCAGCGCTGCGTCGCACTCGCCCTCCGCCTCTCCCGTGGCCGTGAATTCCCCTTTTTCCATCACGTAGTATCGATCCGAAAGCCGCCAGGCGAACTCCAGGTACTGCTCCACCAAGATGATGCCCACGTCGCCGCGTTCCTTGATCTTCCACAGAACGCTCTCGATGTCCATGATAATGGAGGGCTGAATGCCCTCGGTCGGCTCGTCGAGCAGCAAGAGCCTGGGTTCGCTCACCAGGGCGCGGGCGATGGCGAGTTGCTGCTGCTGGCCGCCGCTAAGCACGCCTCCCTTTCTTCCGAGCATCTCCTTCAAGACGGGAAAAAGCTCGAAAACACTCTCGTCATAATACCTGGGGCGTTCGGGGTGGGCTTCCAGCCCCAGCAGGAGATTCTCGTGCACGCTGAGCTGCGGGAATATCTCCCGTCCCTGGGGGACGTAGGCGACGCCGAGCCTCGCGCGCGCCTCGGGCCTCGACGCGGTGATGTCGCGCTCCAGGAACTCGATTTTTCCGAGCTTGGGCCTGAGCAGACCGACGATGGATTTCAGGAACGTGGTCTTGCCCATGCCGTTTCTGCCGATGATGCCCGCGATTTCGCCGGGGCCCACATCGAGGTCGAGGCCGCGCAGAATGTGGCTCTCCCCGTAGTAGGCGTGCAGCCCGTCCACCCTAAGCATGTTCCTCGCTTCCCCTGCCCAGATAGAGTTCGACCACCCGCTCGTCCTTGTGCACGTGGTCGATGGAGCCCTCGCATATCACCGCGCCCTCGTGCAGCACGGTGACGCGCTCGGCGATCTCGCGCACGAACTTCATGTCGTGCTCGATGACGAGGACCGAGCGATGCTCGGCGATGCGCCTCAGAAGCGCCGCCGTCTTCTCCGTCTCCCCCTCCGTCATGCCCGCCACAGGCTCATCGACGAGGAGCAGGTCGGGGTCCTGCACCACCACCATGCCGATCTCGAGCCACTGCTTCTCGCCGTGGGCGAGCAGGCCGGCCCGCCAGCCGCTCTTGGACGCGAGGCCGATGACGTCGAGCGTCTCCTCGACGCGCTCTTGCGCCTCGGGCGAGGCCCCGCCGAATAGAAGCGATGTCACCTTCTTGTCCTGCTTCACGGAGAGTTCGAGATTATCGCGCACCGTCAGGTTCTCGTAAATCGTCGGCGTCTGGAATTTTCTGCCGATCCCAGCGTTCGATATCTCCTCCTGGCGCATGCGCGCGAGGTTGGTCTTCTCCTTGAAGACCACCCGCCCCGAGTCGGGCTTCACCTTGCCGGTCACGACGTCGAGAAGCGTCGTTTTCCCCGCGCCGTTCGGGCCGATGACGCAGCGAAGCTCCCCCCTGTCCATGCTGAAGTTGAGCGCGTTCAGCGCCTTGAAGCCGTCGAAGACGACGAACACGTCTTCCATGTAGAGTATGCTTTTCGATGTCAGCGCCATGCGTTTCCCCCTAGCCTTCACTGCGCACAGGCGCAAGGCTCTCATCCCCGGCCGCCGGGCGAGTCGTGCGGCGGACCCATTTTTCCAGCTTCCGGGGCGCATCGCGCACCACGCCGAGGATGCCGTCCGGGAAGAACTGGACCACCAGGACGAATATGCCGCCCAGGAAATATAGCCAGTAATCCGGATAACTCGACGTGAGGTAGCTCCGCGCCCAGTTCACCCCGACAGCGCCGACCACGGCGCCGATGAGCGACCCCCGCCCGCCGACCGCCACCCAGATGACCATCTCGATGGAGGGCAGCACGCCGATCCGCCCGGGCGTGATGATGCCCACCTGGGGCACGTACAGCGCGCCCGCGACCCCCGCCAGCATGGCGGAGACGGAGAAGACGAACACCTTGTAGTTCGCGGGCGTGTAGCCGGAATAGAGCACGCGGTTCTCCGCGTCCCGGATCGCCAGGAGAATCTTCCCGGCGCGTGATTTCACTATCCAGCGGCAGAGCAGGTACGCGCCGCAAAGCGCGAGCGCGGTTGCGACGTAAAGCCCCCGCTGCGTGGACGCTTCGGTGAGCGTGAAGCCGAGGATTTTCTTGAAGTTGGTGAGGCCGTTCGTGCCGCCCAGGTTCACCTCGTTTCTGTTGAAGACGAGCCAGGCGGAGAGCGCCAGCGCCTGCGTGATGATGGCGAAGTACACGCCGCGCACCCTTGTTCTGAAGGCGAGGAAGCCGAAGACGGCCGCCAGCATACCGGGCACCACCGCCACCGCGAGCGTCGTGAAGAAGAACGAGTGGAACGGCTTCCAGAAAAGGGGCAGCTCCTTCACGCGGTTCCAGACCATGAAGTCGGGCAGCTTGCTCTGGTAGACCCCCTCGCCGCCGATCTCGAGCGTGAGGTACATGCCCATGCAATAGGCGCCCAGACCGAAGAACACGCCGTGGCCCATGCTCAGGATGCCGGTGTAGCCCCATATCAAATCGAGGCCCAGCGCCAGGATGGCGTAGGCCAGGAATTTTCCGAACAGGTTGAGCGTGAAATCAGAAACATGGAAAAACGAACCCGGCGTCCCGAAGGCGTTCAGCGAAGGCATGGCGACGATGAACCAGAACGCCGCGATCACGAGAACGACGCCGCCGACTTTCTTCTCCATCCTGTCCACCAGAGTTTCACCCGGCATCGCGTATCAAGCCCCTCTCGTGCGGACGGCGAACAGCCCCTCCGGCCTTCTCTGCAGGAAGAGGATCACCAGAACCAGAATCACCACCTTGCCGAACACCGCGCCCATCGCCGGCTCGAGCATCTTGTTCATGCCGCCGATGCCGAAGCCCGCCACGATGGTTCCGAGAATCTTGCCCACGCCGCCCGTCACCACCACCATGAACGAATCCACAATGTAGTTCTGCCCCAAATCAGGCCCCACGTTCCCGACCTGGCTCAAGGCCGCGCCCGCCATGCCGGCCAGCCCCGCGCCGAAGGCGAACGTGCCCGCGTCCACGCGGCGGGAGGGAACGCCCAGGCAGGTGCTCATGCCCCGGTTCTGGGTCACGGCGCGAATCCGCAGGCCCGCCCGCGTGCGGAAGAGGAACAAATACGTGCCCGCCACGCAGAAGACGGCCAGCGCGATGATGAACATGCGGTTGTAGGGGAACTGGACGCCGACCATCAGGTGATACCCCCCGCTCAGCCACTCGGGAGATTTCACGTCCACGTTCTGCGCGCCGAACACCTGCCGGACGGCTTGCCGGAGGATCAGGCTGATCCCCCAGGTGGTCAGCAGCGTCTCCAGCGGCCGGCCGTACAGATGGCGGATGATGGAAATCTCCATGAGCCAGCCCATCAGGGCCGAGGCCAGGAACGCGACGGGAAGCGCCAGCAAGAAATACCAGCCAAAGTAATTCTGCGGCAAATACGAGATGAAAACGCCCTGGATGATGAAGGTGGCGTAGGCGCCGAGCATCATCAACTCCCCGTGCGCCATGTTGATGACGCCCATCAGGCCGAAGACGATGGCCAGCCCCAGCGCCATCAGCAACAGGATGGAGCCCAGGCTCATGCCCCGGAACAGGGTGTCGATCGTCGCGGTCCAACTCTGGTAGCCCTCGATCTCCCCGATGGCCTCGCTCGCCGCCGCGCGCACGGAAGCGTCCGCGTCCTTGTCCGCCAGGCGCTGGAGCACCGAGACGGCGTTCAGCCCGTGAATCTCGCCGAGGGTGGCGGCGGCCGAGCGCCTCTCTTCGGGGTTCGGCGATTTCAACCGGATCAGCGCCTTCGCCTCGATGAGCGCATGGCGGCCCAGCCAGTGGGTCTCGTTCTCGAGGACCTTGTCGAGCAGCGGGATGAGATTCTTATCCCCCACCCGCGCCATCCGCGTGGCTGCCGCGCGGCGCACGTTCGGGTCGGCGGAGTGGAGCTGCGCCGAGCTTTGGAGCTGGTTCAGATAGGGCTTGATGGCGCGGCGGATTCTTCTGCCGGCGCGGATTTTACCGAGTTGTTCATCAAGAACGAAAAGGGGTTTCCCGTCTGCGGAGGTGAGCCGTTTTTTCCCGTGAATCGAGAAAAGGGGAACGTATTCCTTATCGTCTCGCGTCACGGCGTCTCCGCCGATGACGAACCGGGCCTCGCCCGAATCAGGCTTCCAGCGAAAAAGGCTGCCCTCGCGAAGCGCCAAAAGAAGGGGTAGCAGCTTTGGCTCGAGGCGCTTCGCGAGACCGAGGGCAGCGCGTCTTCTTTTCTTTCGATTCTTCGATCCTAACTGCGCGATCTCCGCCTGGATGGCCGGTGAAAACGTTTCGGTTCGCGCTTCTCCCCTTGCGGCCAAGCCAAAGCCGAGCGCGAATACCAGAATAAGGACGCGAGATATGAATGACCTCGCCGACGCTCCACGCGGAATCGCCCTAACGCCGGCTTGCTGCATACCCCCTCCTTCGCCGTATTTGGCACATCGCCGGTATTTGCGATTCACATGTTTTTCTTTTGGGCCGCCCATGGGGAAGCCGAAACCGGCTCCCCCCGGGCGGTTCTTGCAACTAGGTGGCAGACTTCTTATACGTTCCCTGGTGATTTACCCAGTCACAGCTCTTGTCCGGACTCGTGTACTTGCTCCAGGGTTCGGGCGCCACGAGGCCCTTCGTCTGCGAGACGATTTCGAATTGCCCGTTCTTGAGGATTTCGCCGATGAGCACGGGCTTGTGCAGATGGTGGTTCTTCTCGTCGATCTTCTTGAATCCGCCCGGCGCCTCGAAGCCCATCCCGTAAGCCGCCTTGCGTACGTCGTCCACCTTCGTGGTGCCCGCTTTCTCGACCGCCTGCTTCCAGATGTAGACGCCGAGGTAGGCCGCCTCGATGGGGTCGTCCGTCACGCGGCTGGCACCGCCCGGCAGGCCCATCTTCTTGCAGTAGGTCTTGAAGTTCTTGACGAACTTCTTGTTCTGCGGCGTGTCGATCGACTGGTAGTAGTTCCAGGCCGCCAGGTGCCCGACGAGCGATTTCGAGTCCATGCCGCGCAACTCGTCCTCCGCCACGCTGAACGCCATGATGGGCACGTCTTCGGAGCGCAGACCCTGGTTCGCGAACTCCTTGTAGAAGGGCACGTTGCTGTCGCCGTTGATGGTGCTGAGCACGGCGGCGTCGCCGCCCGAGGCGAACGATTTCACCTTGCCCACGATGGTCTGGTAATCCTGGTGGTGGAAGGGCGTGTACTCTTCCATGATGTTCGCAGCCGGCACGCCTTTCGCCAGCAGGAAGGCCCGGAGTATCTTGTTCGCCGTGCGCGGGAACACGTAATCGGTACCGAGCAGGTAGAACTTCTTGAATCCGCCGCCGTCCTCGCTCATCATGTAATCGGCTGCCGGAATCAACTGCTGGTTCGGCGTCGCGCCCGTGTAGAAGACGTTCTTCGAGCACTCCTCGCCCTCGTACTGCACCGGGTAGAAGAGAAGGCCGTTGTTCTTCTCATACACGGGAAGAACGGATTTGCGGCTCACCGAAGTCCAGCAGCCGAAAGTCACGTCCACCTTGTCCTTCAGGAGAAGCTGCTTCGCCTTCTCGGCGAACAAATCCCAGTCAGAAGCCGGGTCGACGACCACGGGCTTGATGGGGCGCTTCATCACGCCGCCGGCCGAGTTGATCTCCTCCACGGCCATCAGCACCACGTCGCGCAGCGAAACCTCGCTGATCGCCATGGTTCCGCTCAGAGAGTGCAGAACCCCTATCTTGATGGGCTCGGCCGCCCGAATCACGTTCGGGAACGGAAGCGCGCTCATCGCCGCCGCACCGAGCCCCATCGCCCCCGCTTTCTTCAGGAATCTCCTGCGGGACAGCTTTTCTGCTCCGATCAACTTCTTCTTACTCTTCATTCTTTCAGTCTCCCCTTCTTTTCTCTGTAAAAGCGGCCGCCTCGTGCGGCCTGAAAACAAAACGAACACAGAAAATCTTCGATGACAGAATGGAAATATAGAGAGGTTTCTTTGCGGGAATCTTGCGGTTCGGTTAAATTGTCGTTTCTGTTTTGTTTCACCCATGTTTCGAGGATTGCCGTTTTCATGACCAGAATTCCCCCCAGCAAACACTCGCAGGCTAGGCGATTACTCACCCGCGGGGTGCATCCTGCGCCTTCGGGAAGGCCACTAATATGGCGTCTTTAAGCCGCAGGCTCGCAAGGTGGGCGGCGGAGCTTCGTTTCGCGGATCTGCCGGGAGAAGTCGTCGACCGCGCCAAGGGCGTTACCTTACAAGCCATCGGCTCCGCTCTTCTGGGTTCTCAAACCGAAAACGGGCGCAGGGCCGTCGAGTTCATCACAGAAGAAGAAACAGGCGTTCATCGCGGCGCGACCATCATGGTGAACGGGACCGAAGCGACGAAGGGAGGCGCCGCCTTTGCGAACGCAGAAATGGCCCTGGCGGGCGGCAAGTGGGATACCTTCCGCATGCTCACCCACCCGGGAACCTCCATCATCCCCGCTACCCTCGCTGCTGCGGAGTCGCGGAGCGCCTCAGGGGCGGATTTTCTGACGGGCGTCGCCGCGGGCTACGAGGTCATGGAGCGTCTGGCGTCGGACTTCATCCCCACGGTGATGTCGCGCGGTTTTCATGCGGGTCCCGTCTTCGGGATTTTCGGGGCCGCCGTCGCCGCCGGGAAGATCATGGGCTTGAGCGAAGATCAGATGAACAGCGCGGTTGCGCTCTGCGCGAGCCTCGCGAGCGGAAACCTCGAAGGCCCGCGCAGCGGCGGACAGGCACTCAGGGAAGGCGGTGCGGTCCGAAACGCTCTCCTCGCGGCGGCGCTGGCCGAGCGGGGCCACGCCGGCGGGGAAACGGTGCTGGAGGGCGAAGCGGGTTTCTACCACGCCTACACGGGAAACAACGAGGGCCGCCTCACCTACAGCTTCACGGGCGATACGAGAACGAGCCTGGGCAACATCACCAGAGGGCTGGGGGAGGAGTGGCTGTTCCTCGAAACGCTTTTCCGCATCTACTCCACCTCGGGCTACAACCTGGCCCACATCGACGTGACGGCGAGCCTCTGCGAGGAGAACGACATCCGCATTGAGGAGGTCGAGCGCGTGGAGACGGAAGTGAACTGGCTGGAGACACACTACCCGAGCCCCGCCTTCCCGAACCGCCGCGAGGACGGCGCGGCGCGCGTGGGCGGCACGCATTACTACGCGGCCTACGGCGTCGTGAAGCGCGGCTATCCGCTCCTGAACGACCCGCCCGGCGAGAACGACCCGCCCGAGGTGCTCGAGATGATGGAGCGCGTCCGCATCATCCCCTCCCGCGAGATGGGGCTTTTCGCCCCCAGGGTGAGTATCTTCACCAAAGAAAGAGGGGTCTTCACCAGACAGGCCACCGGGCGGGAGTTCATCTTCAGCTTCGACGAACTCGTGAACCGCATCTGTGGCATCGCCCCGGGGCTGCCGATACCGGAGCCGCGCTACAGGGAAATCATTGGAACCTGCCGCATGCTGGAGACGCAAGAAAAGGCGGAAAAACTCATCCGCCTCACCGTGGCGGGGGCGTAAGACCGGCGCCATCGAGCAAGTGGCATCAACCGCACCACTCATGAGGTATCGGAGCTGTTGAAAAAGTCCCGATGAACGGGGATTGCAGGTTTTGTAGGGACAGGTCGCGACCTGTCCCTACGGACGTGCGTGGCTATCCTTAGCCATTCCGGCTGTCGCCGGAATGACTAACAAAACCGCATTCCCCCGTAGGGGCGGCCCCCCGTGGCCGCCCGTATCGGATATGTCCATCCCCTTGGTTGCGATTCAGAGGGACAGGCACGGGGGCCTGTCCCTACAGTGAACAATCTCGAAAGCCGGACAAGCCTTTTTCAACAACCCCGTATCGAATCGGAAACAACTGATTTTCACCTGAAACGACTCGGGCCGAACCGGCGTTCTTATGATACCTGACGATAATCCAGGGTTGGCTCGTAGAAATACGGGAAGCGGGGAGCGTTCAAACGAACCGGCCCCCGACGCAACGCCGGGGGCCGGACACGATGGTTCGCTTACTGGATCAGGATCTGCTTCGGCTTGTTCGCCTCGGCGATGGGCACGCGAAGCGTGAGGACGCCGTCGACGAGTTCCGCGCTCGACGCGTCGTTCCGCACCATGCCGGGCAACACGATGCGCCGGCTCACCGAACCCATGAAACGCTCGCGACGATAGAACTTCTCGTCTTCGACTTCTTGGTCCGATTGCTTCGTCGCCTTGATGGAGAGTACGCCCTTCTCGATCCGAAGGTCGATGTCCTCTTTTTTGTATCCCGGAAGCGATGCGCGCACCACGACGTCTGTATCGGTTTGCGCGATGTCGACGGGCAGAATTCCTTCCTCGCCACCGGTGGCAAGAGGCTTGACGAAGGAATCTTCCAGCAAGCGGTTGAATACGTCGTGAACCGAACCGGGTCTCATCAGATTGGGCATTTTGAATCCTCCTTGTGGTGAAAGTGATTTCGGGGACTTGCTTTCCCCATTATTCATGTTTAGCGGCTGAAAATTCCAATTATATGAGTTATTAACACTCATATAATATTATTTAATACACTTTATATATAGGCCGTTTTTTGATTTTGTCAACGAAAAATGCGCATTTTTTTGAAAAAATTCACGTTTTTGGCAACAAACATCGTTTGGGCAGCGAGAATTTTCTGCGCAGCGAGGGTGGTCTCACTGGAGGGGGTAATCTATAGAGCCGTCTTATTTTTGAGAAAGATGGCGTTTTCCATCAGTCCGGCAACGAAGACGGACTTTCCATGTGGACGTGAATCAAGAGGGTGAATGATCGTCCCCGGTCATGAAACGCCGCTCGGGAGCTACCGAGTCGTTTTGCCGCCCTACCAGAGTTGCTCGGACGCCAGGGCTGCGCCCTCGGCGAGGGCGGCCATCTTCATCCAAACGATACGCCGATCCACCTGGACGCGGCCGGCGAAGGTGCCGAAGCCGCAATCGACGCCGGCGATCACGTTCTCGCGCCCCACCGCCTCGGCGTAGTTCACGATGCGCTCGGCCACCAATTCGGGATGCTCCACGAAATTGGACGTCGAATCGATCACGCCGGGGATGATGCTCTTGCCCTCGGGCAAATCGACTTCGCGCCATACCTTCCACTCATGGCCGTGTCGGGGGTTCGCGCCGGGGAACGAAACGGCGCAGGGCGCGCCCTTGAGCACGATGTCGATGATGTCCTTGAGCGGAACGTCCTCATGGTGCGGCCCCAGCGTGCTGCCCCAGCAGATGTGCATACGCATGCGATCGGGCGCGATGTTCCGCACGGCGTGGTTCAGGGCTTCGACGTGCATTTCGATTTCCTTGCGGAAATCCTCGAGGCTCAAATTGCGAAACACGGTGTGGCGGCTGAGCGCCAGGTCGGGGCAGTCGAGTTGCAGGAGCAGGCCCGCATCCACAATCGCCTCGTACTCGCGGCGCATCACTTCCGCGAGCGCGAATATGTACTCCTCCTCGCTCGGGTAGTAGAGGTTCCTGAGATAGCGCGAAATCTGACCCGGCGAGGGAGAGGTCATGAACGCCTCTTCCACGTCGGCGCGGCCCAGGACGCTCTTCGCGCGCTCGATGTCCACCTGGGCGGCGGGCCAGTCCTTCCACGCCACGGGGCCGGAGCAGGCCGGACGGTTCTGGAGGGGTGAGGCGAATTGGGAGAGTATCTCGGCGAGTTCGGGAAAGCGCTCTTCACCCGTGCCGAGCGGGGGCGAACTCGGACCCTCGTAACCCGTCAGCCTGTGCTTGACGTGGGAGGTGTAATCGGGCCGGCCCTGCTCGCCGTCGTTGATCACGTCGACTCCTGCCGCCGCCTGTTTCTCCACGACGTCTTCTATCGCGCGCGACACGGCGGCATCGAGTTCTCCTGAGTCCGCTGCGCCCTCCTCCTGGGCCAGCAGTAAATCGACCACCTCCTGGGGACGCGGCAGGCTCCCCGTGTGGGTCGTGAGTATTCTCTCCGTGCTTCGCTTCATGGTTCGATGCCTCCCTCTTTACGACAAAATGAAATAGCAGATCAGGCGGAACCCTGCTTTTTCAACAGGGAAGTCCTCTTCAGAAAAACGCTGATGAGATAGAGCAAAGCCAGGGCCAGGAACACCAGGCTGATCGGCTTGCGGAAGAAAATGCCGGGGTCGCCATCCGAGAGGATGAGTGACATTCTCGCGTTTTTCTCGAACACCGGCCCCAGGATGATCGCCAGGAGCAGGGGCATGATCGGATAGTCGAACTTCTGCATGAAATAGCCTAACAATCCGAAGCCGATCATCAGGAAAACGTCGAAAAAGCTGTTCTGAAGCGCGAACGCGCCGATGACGCAGAACACCGCGATGCTCGGGAAGAGCAGCCCGGGCGGCACGCGCAGCACCTGGACGAACAGGCGGATGCCCAGAAGCGCGATGACGATGGTCAGAAAAAGTGCGATGAAAAATGACCCGAATATCGAGAACACGAAACCGCCGTGGCTCTCGAACAGGAGAGGACCCGGCGCGAGCCCCTGGATGGTGAGCGCGCCGAGCATGACGGCGGTGACGGGGTCGCCCGGGATGCCCAGCGTGAGCATCGGGATCATCGCGCCCCCGGTCATGGCGCTGTTGGCGGCCTCGGGCGCGGACACGCCTTCGAGCTTTCCCTTCCCGAACGATTCGGGTTCCGGCGAGCGGCGCTGCGCCGTGTTGTAGCTCAGCACGGCGGCGACGGCGCTTCCCGTGCCCGGCAGCAGCCCGATGGTGGTTCCGATGAGGGAGGATTGCGCGAGCGTCTTCCAAAGGCCAAGCAAGGTTTTCGGCGAGGGAAGCAGGTCGCGCAGGCGCGTGGAGAAATCCGGCAGGGAAACGGCGGAGCCGCGCATGCCCGAGATAATTTCCGGCACCGCGAAAAGCCCTATCATCACCGGGAGAAAAGAAACGCCCTGCTGAATCTGCACCACGGAAAACGTGAAGCGCGGTATGGAGTCGATGGGGTCCATGCCGACGGTGGAGAAGCTCAGGCCCAGCACGCCCGAGATAAGCGCCTTGCTCATCGAGGTTTGCGCGAACCCGCAGATGAGACAAAGCCCCAGCAGGACCAGCGCCGCCAGTTCGGGCGCGCCGAAATTCAGGGCGAATTCCGCCAGCTGGGGGGCGATGGTGATCAGGCAGATAAGGCTGAACAGCCCGCCCAGGAAACTCGAAAAAAAAGCCACGCCCAGCGCGACGCCCGCCCGGCCCTTCCGGGCGAGTGGGTGCCCGTCCAGACTCGTGACGATGGCGGCGGGGTTGCCGGGAATGTTGAGGAGAATGGACGAGATGCTGCCCCCCGTCATCCCGCCGACGAAAACGCCTACCAGAAGGCTCATCGACGTGACGCTCGCCATGTGGAAGGTAAACGGCAGCAGGAGAATGATGCCCATGCTCACTGTCAAGCCCGGAATGGCCGCGAAGACTATTCCCATAAAGCTGCCCAGAACGGCGAACAGAAGAGGCTTCCACGCCAGGGCCTGGACGAGGCCGTCCACCAGGAGATTCATCTTTAGAAGAGCCAGTCCTGGGGCAGGGGCACCTTGAGTATATGGTGAAAGACGTAGTTCACCACAAAGGCGAAGATGACGACGTAGGGGATGATGATTTTCCAGGAACGGATCCCGCTCCACCAGATGGATACGGCGAGAAACGCGACGACCGAGGCGGAAAAGCCGATATACTGCATCAATACCGCGAAACCGACCAGCAAAAGGCACAGGATCAAGGCGTCGAAAACGCCTTTGCGCTCAATGGCGACGCGCGCTTTGTCTTGCGTTTTACCGAGGTAATCCGTCCCGATATCGACCAGCGTGAGGACGACCAGCAGCGCAGCCCACACCCAGGGGACAAAAGAAGGCCCCAGGGGACCTTCTTCTCCAGGCCCCTGGGGCAACTCCAGAATGATCGAACCATACCAGATGCAAAAAACCACCAGAAGGATCGGAACGACGAGGCGTCCGAGGTTGCTTTGGATTTTTTTACTCTCCTCCGTCATGAAAACCCGATCCCTTGTGGCTTCACGTCCTCGACACGATTCAGAAGTCTATTTCTTCTTTTTCTTCTTATCCAGACCCAAAGATACGACGATTTTCTTGATCAGAGCGTTCTGCTCAGCCACGAAGGCCGGGAACTTGTCCGGACCCATGTAGGAGACCAGGAAACCTCGCTTCTCGGCGGTGGCCAGAACTTTCGGGTCCTTCGCAGCCGCTGAGAAGGCCTTGTGGAGCGCTTGAACCGCTTCTTTGGGCGTTCCCTTGGGAACGTGCAGCCCCCGGAACTGATAGAAGCCGACGTCCCACCCGTGCTCGCTGAACAGGGGAACCTTGGGGTAGGCCGGATGGCGCTTCGGGAAAGAGACGGCCAGCATGCGGACCTTGCCCGCCTTGTGAAGGGCCAGAACCTCGGGCGGATGGACGGAAATCGCGTCGACCTCGCCGCCCAGCAGGCTGGGTACGCGGCGCTTGCCCAGGGGGACGTGACGGAACTTGAAGCCCGCCTTTTGGGAGAGCGCCGAAGCCGTGAGCCGCGTGAAGCTGCCCGAACCGGCGCTACCGATCTTGAGCGTCTTCGATTTGGCCGCCTTCACGAGATCGGGAAGCGATTTATACGGGGAATCGCCCCGGACGACGATGGCCGTCCCCTCGAACACCAGGCGGGAAACGTAATCCCAGGCGCGGTAGTCATAGGGCAGGCGCCCCATGTTCGTGCCGGTCAGGATCGAGGCCGAAAGCCAGCCGATCTTGTACCCGTCGGCAGGCGCGGTCTTGACGTAGGCGAAGCCGATGGTGCCGCCCGCTCCCGGACGGTTCACGGCGACGATGGGCTGCCCGAACACTTTCTCGGCCGCTTTCGCCACGGTGCGGCCGGAGATGTCCGCAGCGCCGCCGGCCTTGAAGGTAATGGTCATCTCGACGGGCTTCGTCGGGTAGGCCGCCGAGGCCGGCGCAGCCGACACCGCCGCGACGACGAAGGCGAGTGCGAAAACCAGCAACAACTTCTTCATGGTGATTCCTCCCTAAGATTCGCTTAAAGTGCGTTGAAAGGTTTCATGAAATTCACGGGATCGTCCTAATCACGATTCCAGGAATGCCATCTCGATAGACCGATGCAGACGCTTTTCACCTGGGTATATTCGCGCAGCGCCTCCTCGCCATGCTCCCTGCCGATGCCGCTTTTCTTCACACCGCCGAAAGGAATCTCCGAGCCGTAGCGGTAGGTGTTGATGAACACGTTTCCGCAATCAAGCTCCTGAGCGAGGCGATGCGCCCGGCGCAGGTCGCTCGTCCAGACGTAGCTCGCCAGCCCGAAGTCCGTGGCGTTGGCGTCCCTGACGGCATCGTCGAGAGAATCATACTCATGAACCGTGAGAACAGGGCCGAAAATCTCCTCACACGCCGCCTCCATTCCCTGGTTCACGCCCGTGAGCACCGTGGGCTGCATGAAATTGCCGGCGGGCTGCCCTTCAGGCTTCGCGCGGTCGCCTCCGCAGGCGACGCTGGCCCCGTCTCCCACCGCCGATTCGACGTAGCCGACGACGTCGGCGAGATGATCGGGAGAGATGAGCGGCCCCATATCGGTATCTTCATCCATGGCGTCGCCGACGCGTATGGCCTCGACGCGCTCTTTAATCTTCTCCACGAACGCATCGTGGATGGAAGGCGGGAGGAACAGGCGGGTGCCTGCGAAACAGACCTCGCCCTGGCGGGCGAACACCTGGCTCATCACGCCATCGGCCGCCTCGTCTAAGTCGGCGTCCTCGCAGACGATGATGGGGCCCTTGCCGCCAAGCTCCGCCAGCACGGGCGTCACGTTCGTGGCGGCGAGCCCCAGGACTTCCAGGCCGCCCTCGGTGCCACCGGTGAAGACGATTTTTCGGATATCGGGATGACCCACGATCTTGGCGCCCGTCGAGCGTCCCGAACCCGCGACGATGTTGATCACCCCCGGCGGGAACCCGGCCTCCTCGACCAGCTTTCCGAAATAGAGTACCGAGGCCAGGGCGACGGCGGAGGGCTTGACGACCACCGTGTTGCCGCAGGCCAACGCGGCGGCCAGACCCCGCGACATGAGCTTGAGCGGGGTGTTCCAGGGAACGATGATGGCCACGACCCCCAAAGGCTCTCTCGTGGAATACATCAGCCGATCATTCATGAGGGGCAGCGCGCTGCCTTCCACCTTGCCGGCCCATCCGGCGAAATACTCGAAATGGCGCGCGGAGGAGGCAGATTCCAGACGGCTCTCCTTGATGGGGATGCCCGTGTTGATGGCCTCTAATCTCGCGAGGGTTTCCGCGTGCTCGCGCATCAACGCAGCGAGTTTCGTAATCAATTTTCCGCGTTCGAGCGCGGGCATCTTCTTCCAGGACGGGTCGTGAAAAGCCCGCCAGCAGGAGGCGACGGCCTCATCGACCTGCGCGTCCGAGGCCGGGAACAACTGGAATATCGTCTCGTTGTTCGAGGGATTGAGCACGTCTATCGGCTCGCCGCGCTCGCCTTTGACCCAGTTCCCGTCGATGAATTGCTGCTCCACTTCCTGGGTGAGCGGAAACTCGGCCACCTTCACCAAACTACCCGACATCTAAAAACTCCTTTCGTTAAACGAATGAATCGGCCGGACGCCCATTCAGAGGCTGCCCGGCGCTATAGCTTCCCCGCCTCGGGGCCGGACCATTCCTCATCGCTCAAAACATCTTTGTGAACGACGTCTTCCTCCACAGATGCGACGACGTCCTTGGCCACCTGCTCATACCAGTCGGCCACGTCTTTCGGGTAGTCCGTGTGGCTCGGCAGGTCCTTGATGAGGGGGCCTTCCACGGAGGGAATGTCGCTTACGCCGTCGAACTCCTGGGAATATACCCGCCCTTTCCTCGCGGCGAATTCCTTGTCGATCGTGGCGTCTAGCTTGAGCCACTTGCCGTCGAGATACGCCTCTCCGAGCGAGTGCCAAGGCAGCTTGCGGTCGCCCCAGATCTTGGCGACCTCCTCGTTCATGAAAGGTTTATCGGGGCAATGAAGCTGCTGGAAGCCGATGCGCGAGGGAATGCCCGAAGCCCGGCAAAGGGCGGCGAACATGCTGGCCTTGCCCATGCAGAACGCCTTGCCGTTGTTCAAAACGTCGCTCGCCTGGCGCTTCCCCTCGGCGAGGTAGCGGAACGAATCGAGAATGTCGTAGGGAAAATCGCGGACGAAATAATAGATATTGCCGAGCTTTTCCTTCTCGTCCGCGCAGCCTTCGGTGAGTTCCTCCGCCTTCGATACGATGTCGGGATTGTCCGAATCGATGAATTCGGTGGGTTTCAGGTAATCGGCCATGTCCTGGTGTTCGTTCATTGGAAAATCTCCCTGCTCATAGGAGGGCCTCAGCCCCCGTTCGACAGATTTCTGACCTCGGGGAGAATCTCTTCTCCCGCGAGGCGAAGCATGTCCATTTCGGCGACGTCGGGTATCGTATAGAGGAAATGCCTGACGCCCGCGTCGACGTATTCCATCATCCGTTCCACGCATTCCTTGGGTTCGCCCGAAATTATACCCGTTTGGGGAATGGCGGCAAATCGCTTCTTTTCCGCCTCGATCCGCGCGCGGTCATAGCTCGGCAGGAGAAGACACATCAAGGAGCGTCTGAACGCTTCGGGGTCGCGGCCCGCCTCCGCGCAGTTCGCGTCGATCTCGTCTTTTCGTTCGAGATAGCGCTCCGGCGGCCACCAGCGCACGTTGAAGCCGTCCGCATGCCTCGCCGCGGCGCGAAGGACTTTCTTCCCCTCCCCGCCGATCCATATCGGGGGCGAGGGCTTCTGAACCGGCGGGGGATCGCACACCGCGCCTTTTATCGTGTAGTGCTCTCCCTCGAACGTGGGGTTGGGCTCCGTCCAGATCTTGCGGATCAGTTGAATAGCCTCTTCCATCTGGGCGATGCGGACCGAAGCTCTCGGGAAGGGAATGCCGTAGGCCTCGTATTCCTCCTGCATCCAGCCCGCGCCGAGACCCAAATCGAGTCGCCCGCCGCTGATGTGATCCAGCGTCGCGCCCATCTTCGCGAGCACCGAGGGGATGCGGTAGGAGTTGCTGAGAACGCTGGTCCCGAGGCGGAGTTTTTTCGTCACCTGGGAGAGAGCGCTGAGGGCCGTCCAGGTTTCGAGCAGGGGGATGGAGCCCGAACCGACGCCTTCCGACTCTCCCTCGTCTTCGAACCCTGCGTCTTTCGCATAGGAACTCGGGTCGAGCGTCAGGAAGTGATCGCAAAGCCATACCGAATCGAAATCCAGCCGCTCCGCTTCCCGGGCCACCGATTTCATGTCCTCGAAGTTTCCGACGGCGAGCCCCCGGATGGTCAGGGCCATGATCAAACCGAATTCAACACGGGAGCTCATACAGAATCCTCCTCGTTTCCATTGATGGAAAAATAAAAATCAAACGGCCAGATAGCGCGATTTCAGTTCCTCATCCGCTTCGAGTTGCTCCACCGTGCCACCGAAGCGGACCCTGCCGTTGTCTATGATGTAGACGCGATCGGAGAGCCGGCAAGCGAAACGTGTGTTTTGCTCCACCAGCAAAACGGCGAGCCCCTCATCCTTGAGCGTGCCGATCATTTCGCCCACGTCTTTCACGATGGCCGGCGCGAGACCTTCCGAGGGTTCGTCGAGCAAGACGAGCCTGGGTGCTCCCATCAGCGCGCGGGCGATGGCGAGCATCTGCTGCTCGCCGCCGCTGAGTTCGTTTCCCTTGTGGGTTTTCAATTGCTCAAGCTTGGGGAAAAGACCATATATTCGCTCAAGTGTCCAGCCGCTTGCCCGTTCCAGCTTGAAAGCGCCGATTTCGAGATTCTCCTCCACGCTCAGACGGGAGAATATCCTCCTGTCCTCGGGTACGAAACCCACCCCTTTTCTCGCGATCTCATGCGGCTTCAGGCGCTGCACCTCCTCGCCCAGCCAGCACACGCTCCCCGCCCGGGGAGGCGTCAACCCCATGATGGAGCGGAGCGTCGTCGTCTTTCCCGCCCCGTTTCTGCCGAGGAGGCTCACCACCTCCCCTTCGGCGATGGTCAAATCCACGTCGAACAGAATGTGGCTGTCCCCGTAGAACGTATTTATTTTCTCGACGCTGAGAATCAAACCTCTTCCCCCAGGTAGGCGAGGCGAACGAGGTCGTCGTTTCGAATCTCATCCGGCGTCCCCTCGGCGATGATGCTCCCCTGATGCAGGACGGATATGCGGTCGGCGATCGAGAAAACCACGCTCATGTCGTGCTCGGTGAAGACGACCGTCTTGTCGTGGGATATCTTTTTTACGAGATTGATCGTGCTCGACGTCTCCTCGATCGACATGCCGGCCGTCGGCTCATCGAGCAGGATCAACCGGGGCTCCAAAGCCAGCGTGATGCCGAGTTCCAGGTTTCTCCTCTCCCCGTGGCCCAGTTCGGTGGTCGGGTGATGCGCCTTGTGGTCGAGTTCCACCTCGCCGAGTATTTCAAGCGCCTCGTCCTGTTCTTCGGTGTGCTTCTCGATGGGGGAGAACATATCGAGCGTTTTTCCCCGTCTCGCCAAGACGGCGATGCGGACATTGTCCAGAACCGAGAGCCTGGGGAATATGTTCGTGATCTGAAAAGAACGGCCCACCCCTTTTTTCACCACCGCGTGCGGAGGAAACCCGGTAATGTCCTCCCCCTCGAAGAAAACGCCGCCCGAGGTCGGCTCGAGCCTCCCCGAAATCAGGTTGAAAAATGTGGTCTTCCCCGCCCCGTTCGGCCCGATGACGGCGCACAACTCACCTTCCGGAACCTGGAAGTCCACTTCGTTCACCGCCAGAAGCGAACCGAACGACTTGGTGAGACTCCGGGTCTCAAGAACGGGCGTCGTCGCCATCGTTTCCACCAATCGATAATCTGGATATCCACCCCTCGAAGAATCCCAGGATTCCGCCGGGGAGGAACAGGACCAGGAGCACCAGAATGCCGCCGACGACGATTCGCCAGTACTCCATGAAATTCAAAACCGTGTCCCGGATGAACAAGAGCATCCCCGCGCCGAAGGCCGGCCCCAGGAAAGAATACATGCCGCCCAGGATCGTCATCAGAACGATCTCGCCCGATTGGGTCCAGTAGAGCAGATCGGGTGAAATGTAGCCCTGAAAAGTCGAATAAAGGCCTCCCGCGAAACCGCCGAGGGTCCCGGCGATGATGAAGGCGTACAATTTATACCTGTGCACGGGCAGGCCGATGAACTCCACGCGCTCGGGATTCTCCCGGATGGCCTGCAGCACCCTGCCGAAAGGAGAGTTGGCGATTTTCCACGCGAGAAATATCAAAGCCGCCACGATAATGAGCACGAAATAATAAAAGTTCGTAAACGACTCCAGGGAAATGCTGAAGGCGCCCGGAATCCCTATCTCAGGCTTCGGGATGCCGAGCATCCCGTCGTCCCCGCCGGTGACGTCGCGCCAGTAGTAGGCGACGGTGTAGACGACTTGAGAGAACGCGAGCGTCAACATGGCGAAATAAAGCCCCGCCAGACGCACGCAGAAAACGCCCATGAACCAGGCCAAAAGCGCGCAGGAGGCACCCGCCGCTATCAGTCCGGCCCACATGGAGGGATAGACGTTCTTCGTCAGCAGGGCGAAGGCGTAGGCGCCCACGCCTAAGTACACCGCGTGGCCCAGGGAGACGAGGCCTGTGTAGCCGATGAGAAAATTCAGGCTGATGGCGAGCAGGCTCGCGATCAGGATTTCCGTGCAAAGCTGTATGTAATAATCGTTTTGAACGAGGGTCGGCGCGAGAATGGCCAAGGCGAGCAGGGCCGTAACGCCGAAGCGGTTGGGAATGCGCCCCATCAGGCGGCTCAAGAATTTTTTTCCGCTCGCTGAACCTTCCATGCGTCTTTTGATATCCCTATATCGTCGTTTCGCCGAACAGGCCACGGGGTCTTAAGATCAAAATCGGCAATACGAGTGCGTAAATGAAGATCATCGCGAAATTCTCGAGAATCTCGATGCCGAACGCCTTGAGCATCCCGATGAGCACCGCCCCCACGAACGCGCCGAGATAACTCCCCATACCGCCGATGATGACGACGATGAACGATTCGATGATGACCTCCACCCCCATGCCGGGTTCGACGCTTCTCATCGGTGCGGCCAGAATGCCGCCCAGGCTCGCGAGCCAGGCGCCCAGGGCGAATACGCCGGTGAATACCCGGTTCACGTTCACCCCCAGGGCGTCGAGCATCTCGCTGTCCGTGGCGGCGGCGCGGATGAGTTTCCCGAAGTTCGTCTTGTTCAGAATGAACCACAGGAAAACGCCCAGCAGCGGGCCGACCGCGATGATGAAGAGAAAATACACGGGATAGCTGAAATCCCCGATGGTCAATCGCCCTTCGAACAGCGCGGGGATGGGTACGGACTTGTAATCCCGGCCCCAGATCAGCAGAACCAGGTCGTCGAGAATGAGCGTGAAGCCATAGGTCAGCAGCAGGGTGTAGAGTCTTTCCCGGCCGTAGAGGGGGCGCAGGCAGAACGCTTCGATGATGGTCCCGAACCCCGCCACCACGAGGGGTGCGATGAGCAGGCCCACCCAGAACCAGCTCGGGTTCTTGATGATCGAACTCGAAAAAATCAGAAAAGCGCCCAGCATGTAGAACGAGCCATGGGCCAGATTCAGGACGCCCAACACGCCCAGGAGAATCGTGAGGCCCGATGCGATCAGGAAGAGAACCATCGCGTTGGCCAACCCGTTCAGAAACTGGGTCAACCAAAAACTGACGTCCAATTCCATGCGTCCGGGCCTCCGGAAAAAGGTGAAGCGACGCCCCGGAAATTTCCCGGGGCGTCTATGGCTTCACGCGCAATGATTATTTCCGGCAGCCCTGGCCCGTGTTCTCGTCGGAGTGAGAACCCTCGACGGGAGAGATCACCTGGATATTCGAGAGAATCGGGAAAGGGTATTTCTTGCTCTTTGAAATCACGCCCCAGAAGCTGGACTGCCAGCCCTGGTGGTCGGAGGGGCGCATGATGATCCATCCCTCGGGCGCGTTGAAGGCGACACCCCCCATGGCGTCAATCGCCTTCTCCTTGTCCACGGCGCCTGCGCGGCGGATGGATTCCGCAATCACGTGGACGGTCGAATACGCCTCGCCGGCCATCATGTCCGGATATACGTTGTACGCCTTGCGGAAGTTGTCCACGAAACGCTTGTTGTTCGCGGAAACCGGATAGTTGTGCAGATATCGCGAACTCGCCCAATGCCCGAACGGCGCCTGATCGCCGAGCGCCTTGAGCAACACGTGGTTGCCGCCGAAATCGGTAAATATCTTCACCTTCTCGTACATGCCGAAGGAACGCGCCTGCTTCATGAACTTGATGAGGTCCGCGCCGAACAGGCCAACGTAGATGGCGTCGGGCTTCGCCTTCTGCATCTTGTTGATGTAGGCGGAATAATCGTTCTCTCCCAGCTTCGGCCATGCCGCATAGGGGCGTTTCGCGCTCGGGTCGCGTTCTTTGAGGTAGTTCCAGAACTGCCGGACGACGGAGCGGCCGTACGAAAAATCAGAAGATATCGTCGCCCATTTCTTCAAGCCCAGCCGGTGGGCGATGACGGCGCCCGCGCGGGAAGTCTGCTGCGCGCTGCTTCCCACGCGCCAGGTGTAGCGGCTGCAGAATTTCGTGTTGATCTCCTCGGTCGCCGCCCAGGGGAAGTTCATCGTCTTGAGCTTTTTCGATTCCTGCAACACGGCGATGGCCGCTCCGCCATGCAGCGGGCCGAGCAGGGCGAAGACCTTATCGCGCAGGATCAGCCGCCTCGCCGTGCGCACCGAACTCGCCGGGTTGGTCTCGGAATCCCGGATCAGCGCCTCGAACTTGTGGCCCAGAACACCGCCTGCGCCATTGATTTCCTTGACGGCCATATTGATGCCCTGGCTCGTCCTTTTCCCCACGATGGAATAAAGTCCCGTCAATGGAGAGAGAACGCCTATCTTGATGGTTTTCGCCGCAAACGAAACACTTGCGCCGGATGCGACTATCGCCAATGATGCCACTATGGCGATGAGCGCCTTTTTACTATATCCAGACATGAGAAACCCTCCTTGAAGATGGAAACATACGAAGCCGAACAGCCGGAATCACATCCGTTCAAGACCGGAAACCGGACGCCATAGTAAATTCATTTTCGCCGTAAAAAGCAGGTTAGATGAGCCTCGATTCAGGGTCAAGACCCAGGTTTTTCGCTCTTGGTTCTCATAAGACGGATACAACGGAAAAGCTGCGAAAACCTCATTTCCAGTCACACCGCAAAAGAAACACTTACTATGCGGAAGAAGTGGCGGACGCTTTCTTGAGCGCTCTTTTCCTGACTCTCCACTCCAGGAAGAACGGCCAGGCGAAAGAAACCATCGAGAGGCACAGGAAAAACAGACACCACGGAGAAGTGAAGAAAATCGAGATGTCGCCCTTCGATGCAGCGAGGGCGACCCGCATGTGCTCTTCGAGCTGCCGCCCCAGCACGAGCGCGAGAAGCATGGGAACGACCGGGATGTCGAGCCACTTGAAGGAAAGCGCCACGAGGCCGAAGAAGAACATGACGTAGACGTCGAAGAAGGAATTCCTGAGCGCGTAAGTCCCCAAAACGCACAGGGCGACGATGATCGGAAGCAGCAGCGAGCGGGGGATGGACAGCAGTTTAACGATAACCCTCAAGCCCAGGAACGCGACCGTCGCCGTGCTGCAAATCGCGATGAAATACGAGAAAAGCACGGAAAACGCGAAGGGGCCCTGTTCCACGAAAAGAAGCGGCCCCGGCGCCATGCCGTGGACCAGCAGGGCGCCGATGAGGATGGCGGTTATCGGGTCGCCCGGAATGCCCAGCGTCATCATCGGGATGAGCGCCCCGCCGGCGATGGAGCTGTTCGCCGATTCGGGCGCGGCGACTCCCTCCACGCATCCCTTGCCGAATTGCTCTGGCTCCTTGCTGATTTTCTGGGCATAGTCGTAGCTCACGAAAACGGCTATCGGGCCGCCCGCGCCGGGGAGAATGCCGACGAAAGTACCCACCACGGAGCCGATGGCCACCGGAAGCCGGATTTTCTTGATGTCCTCCCAGCTGGGAAACACGCGGCCGAACCTGGAGGCGACCGAGCGGATGTTCCCCTCCGCCAGGTTCGCCACGATTTCCGGAATGGCGAACAGGCCCACGAGGGCGGCGATGAAGTGGATTCCCGCGAGCATGTTCGCATCGCCGAAGGTGAAACGCGCAGTCCCCACGAGCGGATCCATCCCGACCGTGACGATCATGAGACCCAGAAAAGTGGACAACAGACCCTTGACGAGCGATTTCGCCGCGAAGGCGGAGATGACGGACATTCCGAAAAAGACCAGCCCGAACAGGTCGGCCGCGCGGAACTGAAGGGCCACTTTCGTGAGTTGCGGAGCAATCAATATCAGGCAGAAGAAGCTGAAGAGGCCGCCGGTGAAGCTCGACACGATGGAAACGCCCAGCGCCCGCCCGGACTCTCCCTTCTGGGTGAGAGGGAAACCGTCCATCGTGGTGGCAGAAGCCGACGGCGAACCTGGGATGTTGATGAGGATGGCGGCGAAGCTCCCCCCCGTCATTCCGCCCGCGAAAACGCCCAGCAGCAGCGCAACCGCGGTCGTGGGCTCCAGGATGAAGGTGACCGGAAAGAGGATGATGATGCCCGCACTCGTCGTGAGGCCCGGCATCATCCCGCAGATAAGACCGTGCAGGGCGCCCAGGGCCGTTGCCAGAATGCTCGTCGGCGCGAGGGCGAGGTAGAACCCCTGAAGCAAATCACCGTTCATCTTGCGTCATCCCAGAAAACTTCCCCTCGGCAGGGGAAGCTGAAAAAGGTCGCGGAACAGGAAGAACAGGAACATGGGAACGATAATCGCCAGAGCGAGGAGAATATGCGGACGGCGCTCGCCCGAGGTCCACATGAGCGCGGCGAAGAAAACGGGCGTGGACCAGAAGAACCCGAAGGTCGAGAGTGCGAAGAAATAAAGCCCCGTGAGCACCAGGCCGGCCGCTGCGCGGGCGATGCTGAAATTCTCGTTCGCCGGGGGTCTTTCGGGCCTCAGGTCGGCGAGTCCATTGGAGTCTTTCAGCCCCCTGACCCCCTGAAAGAGGAGCATCACAGCGAGAGCGATTATCGAGACGGTGATCAGGTACGGGAAGAAATGGGGTCCCGGCGCGTCCGTCGTGGTGCGTTTTGGCAGCAGGGTGGCGAGGCCGCCGTAGTAGAGCGTGAAGCCGAGGATGACCACCCCGCCGACGATGTTTCTCAAACCCATGCCGAATCTGCCCTAAGGAGAGAAAACGACTCGAAAACGAAGGCCGCCCCCTCCTTGGAAGAGGCGGCCCCCGTCTGTCACGCGACTGGCGCGATTATTTCTTCGTCTTGGACTTGTATACGCCCGTGGCCTTCATGATGTCGGCGACAATCTTGTCGCGCTTGGCGAGCATTTTGCCGAACTCTTCCGGCCCGCTCGGGTCGATCGTGAAGCCCTTCGTCTTGGCCAGCTTCTTGAAGGCGTCCGAGTTGGCGGCCTTCGTCATGGCGTCCACGAGTTTCGCCTTCACCGCGGCGGGCGTTCCCTTCGGCACGCTCAAGCCCCGGAAATGGTCGAAATCGATGTCGTGGCCCATCTCCTTCATGGTGGGCACGTCGGGGATCGCCGGGTTCCGCTTGCCCGTGATGTGGGTGATGATGCGGAACTTCTTTGCTTTCGCCAGGCGAATCGCTCCCGTGAGAGGCGCGCCCATGGCGTCGACCTCGCCGCTCAGAAGCGCCGCGTTGCGCCGCTTCACGCCCAGGGGAACGAGGATGGCCTTACAGCCCGTCATGTTCGTGAAGATGACCGCCGTCAAGTGCGTGGTGCTGCCGGTGCCCGCATGGCCGATTTTGAGCGTGTTCGGCTTTTTCTTGCAGTCGGCCACGAAATCCTTGACCGTCTTCCACTTCGACTTGTAGTTCACCGCCACCGTCAAAGGCTGGAAGTGCACCCGCCCGATGTGGTCGAGCGCCGTGTAGTCCCAGGGCACGTTGCCGATGTTCGTAGAGGTGAGGACGGAGGTGGAGTTCCATGCCACCGTATAGCCGTCGGGCTTGGAGTTCTTGACGAACGTGTAGGTGACGGCGCCGCCCGCGCCCGGCTTGTTGATGGCCACCACGGGAACGCCGAGCTCTTTCGCCATGCCCTTGGCGAGCAGCCTGCCCTCGATGTCGGCGCCTCCGCCGGCGCCGAAGGGAATGATGAACTGAATCGGCTTGTCGGGATAGGCCGCCGAAGCGGATTGCAGCGGCAACGCGGCTGCGAACACGGCTATCAGAGCGATACACAGGATGCGATACGTTTTCATCTGCTGACCTCCTGGGTTGGAATAGACATGCCTCTCGCCTCATGGAGCCGGGAGGCGACATTATCGTTCCTGACGTTGGGTGCCTCTATTATCCCTCATTTCGGCGCGAGAATCCATCCCGGTTTTTCGGCACGCGGCCTCGGGCCGGGCAGGGGATGCGGGGGATGGAGAACTTGCGGGGAAATGCGCGAAACCGCGCTCGATTCATCGCAAATGCGGGCAGATGCGGAGACTTGAAATTTTTTTGCGCCATATCTGAGTGTGGAACGCTCAAGTTTATATGGTAACTCTTTTGATTACAACCACTTGCATAGTCAATAATTTCCAGAAATTTATCGAAAAACCCCGTGAATTTATCGATATTTATCTTATTTTTCAGTAATTCCGATCGCGCGGAAAGCGCAGCATCCGCCGCCGGTGGAATATGGATTGCCGGGTCCATTCGCTTTCCTCCTCCCTGGTCCATCGGAATTCCTCCCGTTCGCGCGCGTGATTCTCGCCCATCCCGACGAAAACCCGGTAACGCCGAATGCGGGGAAATGCGGGCTCGCATCCGGCTGGGGGGTGTTGAGAAAGTTCTCGTCTGGGGGATATTGCCTTTAGCGGGAAGGCCGCTTTCGCGCGAACCCCCGCTCTCTCTCGTCGAAAGCAACCCCCCCTACCCTCCCTTGTCAGGGGTCAATTCCAAGCGAGGAGCGAGGAATTGCGAACTGATGTTTTTCACCAATGGCTCATGCAAACGCTCGTTCCTCACTCGCGTTTGACCCCTGACAAAGGGGGGTAGGGGGGGTTGACGTTATGGGATTTCGCTTTCAAGGGAGTTGGGGGCCGAACCCGGTCGGGGGAAAAGGATGCAACCCGAGAGTCGTTACCCCATCGGCGAAGAAATGCTACTATCGCCGGCTGAGATGGAATGGAGCCGGTCTGCGGGGGAGCAATGAAAAAATCGGGCTTCTATCAAACCTATAAATTTTTCCGGTACAACCTGCTTCGCAGGCTGCCGGGAGATTGGGGCCGCTATTACCAGCGGAAATTTCAAGGGCTGCATGCCAAGGCGGTGTTCGAGGAGGCGCTCCGCCGCTCCGAAGGCAAAACGTGTATCGACCTGGGAGCAAACGTCGGCATTTACACCAGAAAGATGGCGCTAAAGGCCAAACGGGTCATCGCCTTCGAACCCGATCCTTGGGCCTGCGCGGAGCTTCGGGCGGGAGTTGCGGATCTCGACAACGTCACAATTGTGAACGCGGCGGCAGGCGTGTGCGAGAAGAAGATACCTCTCTACCGGCATGATCAATTCGAGAACGATCCCGCCTCGTATTCAATATCGAGTTCGGTCATCTCCGACAAGCGGGATATCGCCCAGGAGAATACCGTTGAGGTCAGGCAGATAGACTTCATCCGCTATTTAGAGAATCTCGACGAAGAGATCGGGGTGCTCAAGATCGACATCGAAGGCGCCGAAGTCGACCTGCTCGAATCCTTGTTCGACCGACCGGATATCCTGGCGTGCATCGAGAATATCTTTGTGGAAACACACGAAAAGCGTATCCCTGCTCATAAACAGCGTATCTACGCCCTCGACGAAAAATCTCAAAACATCGAACGACCCTACATCAACCTGTCATGGCATTGAGCGCATAGGGAAGGGTGCGCATGGGAGGAAATACGCATCTGTAGGGGTTGCATACATGCAACCCTGCTTTTTCGCCGAGGGTAACCGCCCGCTATCGAATGGCAATCGCATGCCACTTCAGCCAACGAAAAGCGCTGGAAGTTATTTGCGTCGCTGCATAATTAAGAACCGCCGCATATTGCCGAGCGGTGCGTCAATCAACTCCTTCAGGAAAAACCGGTCTTTCCCCCAAACCGCGATCAGGTAGGCCATCACAACGATATCCACACCGAAGGGATCGAGTTCGTTCTGGTTATTCGGGCTATGCTCGTGGTGATCATGTTCCAGAATGCAGAGGCCGCCAATCTTCAAACTGTTGATCCACGTATTGAGACACATCTCTGGATCGTAGCTATGATCCAATGAATTGCTATAGACAAAATCGGCCCTGTTCGACCATTCAGGGTTCTCTTCATGGAAATCCCATTGCAAAGTATGGGGAAAATCCTTCGCAGTATCGGATATTTCCGTTCCGATGACCTCGCAACTCAAGCATTTACGAAACCATGCTTGTTCTTCTCCCCGCCTTGTCCCGTGGCAAATTCCGAACGTGGGCGTACCGATTTCGGATCGAATATAGTCCGCGAGAAACTGGATATTCTCCTCCGCAGCCCACGTCTGCTGAATCTTTCGCAAGTTTCCCTCCTGCTGGATTTTCCGATAACGCGCATAATCGAACGACCCATTTTCATTCTTGTAGACATGGAGAGCGTAATCATAATAAGAACCAGACCCCGAAGTTTCCTTGGTTATCTGATAACCGCTTCCGGCGATAAGTCTGTTAATCATGTGCCGTATCTTCATGGCATATAAACCTCTTTATCTCTTTACATGTAAGAAGAAAAAACTCGAAAGTCT
The DNA here is from genome assembly GCA_965203325.1 of bacterium. Lineage (GTDB taxonomy): Bacteria > UBA8248 > UBA8248 > UBA8248 > UBA8248 > Bin107. Next base: position 2,721,003 of record OZ241875.1, on the reverse strand, counting down.
TATCTTCTCGGAGCCTAGCCGCATCGCCAGTCAAATAAAGATAACAACACGGACGAACCGCATCCCTACATCGTTTGGATATTGTAAGGTTAGCATATATGCAACTCGGCTTTCTTCGCCTCCCAACCACGGGCCAAATGTATACGTGGGGCGGTCCCGAGGAGGGACCGCCATCTACAAATTCGTTTGTGCAGTAAACCAAACACGAACGCAAACATACACTCTACCCGATGATTCCCGTTCCCCTCGTTACCCCATAAACAAGAAAATGCTACTATCCGACCGCAGAAATAGAATGGACTTGGCTGACAGAAAACCATAATCGAGGTCGAAGGAGTAAAACTGTGGGTCGCTCGCCTCGCGAGATGAAGTCCATCGTCATCAACCTGCCCCGCGCTGAAGAACGTCGTCTGGCGATGCGCAAACAGTTCGACGCTTTGGGGGTCGAATTCGAGATTTTAGACGCTATTGACTGGCGCGATTTGAACCAAAAAAACTGGGCCCTCGTGGACAGGATATCCCGTGACATGGAGGGCCGCCGCCCGCTTTCGGACGGCATGATCGCCTGTCACCTAAGCCACAGAAAGGCGCTTGAAGGCGTCGCGGCGGGCGAGGATGAACTGGTCGCCGTCTTCGAGGACGACGTGACGCTCGCTCCCGAAATCGGCGGCGCGCTCGATGCGCTTGCGCGGCTCTACGCCTCGGGATGGGAATTCGACTTCGTTTTTCTGCATCGGAACGATTCGGACAAACCCTTTACTCCGCTCAAGAGAATCGATGCAGACATCCAGTTGGGCATCACGAAGTTTTCGGATTGGGGGACGCAGAGTTACGTCGTTTCGAAAAAAGGGGCGCGCCGCCTCCTGGAGCGTTTCCCAAGAATAATCCATCGCACCGACCATACGCTGCACGCGTACTGGGAAAGCGGGCTGAACGTCTTCTCCCTGGAAACGCCCGTCGTATTCGATGGAAACGAGGCGGGCGGCCATTCTTTCCTTCAGGAAGCGGCGGATTCCCGGCCGAGCCGGAATTTCTGGAAACTTGGGCGCCGCGTGCTGAGTAATCTACGGGAAGAGGCGCTCAAGCGGATATACTTTTATCGCAAGGTGCGGCGCGCAAAGAACGACGGCGATTTAGTTTGAGAATCAAGATGAAGCGACGCAAATCCATGAATCTGCGTGAAACGAGTTACTGAAGTGACGTTGAGCGTTTCCTCTAATACTCATTGCTCCTCAGTATTCAATCATCGCAAATTCAGAAGTGATCAAACCTGAAAAAACCCTACGAATTACCGTCGTCAGCCGCTTTGAACTAAATGGAGAAAATGCGTCAGAATCGTCCGGCGGATGAGTAAAGATGTCCGCCGACACGAGGGGACCCGACCATGAAAGTGTTCGTCATCAATCTCGAAAGGGCCGTGGAGCGCCGCCGCCGGATGGAGGAGCAGTTCGCCTCTCTTGCTATGGAAGCGGCGTTTCACCCCGCCGCCGAGGTTCGGGATTTCACACAAGAGACTTACTCTATGGTCGACAGGGAAACCCGGCGGCGGCTGGGCCTCTGGCCCCAGGCCGACGGCTCAATCGCCAACTGGATGAGCCAGCGGCAGGTGATGCGCGAAATCGTGGAGAACGGCCCGGAAACCGTGGCGATCTTCGAAGACGACGCCGGGCTGTCTGTGGACCTGCCCGAGGTGCTGGACGCGCTCGAGCAAAGGCCCTTCGCCTTCGACGTCGTGAAGCTGAACCGGCGCTCGCGCAGAGCCTTCATTCCCTGCGAGCGTCTTTCGACGGGGCACCGGGTCGGGCGGGTGCGCTACCATGACTACGGCAGCGAGGGCTACGTCATCACGCGCGAGGCGGCCCGCCATTTTCTCGAGAACACGCCCATGATGATGTGGGAGATCGACCAGGCGCTCTCGCGCTTCTGGGAGAACGGGCTGAACGTGTTCTACGTCGACCCGCCCGTCGTCTCGCACGACGAGGAAGACGATTCCCAGATCGAGCGCGACCGCAGACGCGCGCGCACCGAACACAAGCGCGCAGAGGGCGTCATCCCGGTGACGTGGCGGCGCGTCATGAGCGCCGTCTCGCGCGATATCCGGCGGCGGGTCGCGTTCCGCCGCTTGATGCGCGGTGAAATCGGCGTCACCCCCTGGCCGCCGGACAAAAACGCGTGAGTGTGTAGGGACAGGCCTCCGTGCCTGTCCAGCCACAGGGATGAACATATACGATGTGGGCGGTCACGGGGGGCCGCCCCTACAAATGAATGCGCTTTTGATCGACCCGGACAGAAGAGGACGTGTAGGGACAGGTCGCGACCTGTCCCCTACGAGACACACAACGAAATAGCAGGGGCGGTTCGCGGTCCGCCCCTGCGACGAATCAGAAAGAATACGAGCCGGAAACCCTAATACACGTCCGTCGCGCCCTCGCCGGCGGCCTGCTGCTTGGGCCGCCAGCGCAGGAGGTAGCGCTCCAGCCAGTTCACCGCCGCGTTGGCGATCAGCACGATGAACATGAGCAGGATGAGGCCCGCGAACGAGCCCGCGATGTTGAACAGGTTGCTCGTGTGCTGGATCATGAAGCCCAGCCCCTTGCTCGCCGCCATGAACTCGCCCAGGATGGCCCCGATGATGGCGAAGGGAACGCCGATCTTGAGGCCCGTGAGTATCCAGGGCATCGCGGCGGGCAGCGTGACCTTCCAGAGAACCTGCATCTCGTTCGCGCCCATCACCTGGGCGAGGTTCTTGAGGTTCGGGTCCACGCCTCTCAAGCCCGAGTAGGTGTTCATGAAGGTGAGGAAGAGCACAAGGCTCACCGCCAGTACGATCTTCGACTCCACCCCGATGCCGAACCAGATGATGAGAATCGGCGCCATCGCCACGCGCGGAATGCCGTTCACCGCGACGATGAAGGGGTCGAGTATCTCGGCCAGCGTCTCCAGACGCGCCAGTATGAAGCCCAGCGCGATGCCGAGCGCGGCGCCCAGGACGTAGCCCAGGAAGGCCTCGTACATCGTCGTCCACGTGTCGATGAAGAGGCTGCCCGAGAGCGTTATCTCCACCATATAGTCCATGACGCGCAGGGGCGAACCGAACCAGAAGGGATCGACGCAGAGCCACTGCTTGGGGCCGATCTCCCAGGCGCTGAGTTCCCACATCGCCAGAAAGCCGATCGCGAACGAGGCCCGGTAGGCGAACATGCGCAGGCGCGAGTTCTTGATGATGCGGCCGGTGTGCGTGATGGAGACGTCCACGAACGCGATGGCGTGGAAGAACATGCCCGTGACCGAGCACATCATGTAGCCGGCCGCGGTGAGGCCCAGCAGGAGCGCGCCTATCAGGTAATCGCCCCGCCAGATTTGCGGTACGCCCGGCAGGGGAATCGTCAGGAGAATCTCGCCCAGCTTGGGCAGCCTGACGCGGGCGGGAGCCTCCCCCGCGCTTCCTTCCGGCTCGCTCGTTCCCTTGCCCTCGCTCGCCTCTTTATCGATCATGTCGACCATGGGGTTCCCCCTCTCATCCGCTCGCTTTAACCGGCGGACCCGTTTTTCATCCAATCCTCGCTGCGCTGGACCTCCTCGCGCAATTCCTGCCACAGCTGATCGTAGGTCTTTCGGAACGCCTCCTCGCTGTGGATGGTGAACACGTCGCGCGGACGCGGAATGTCCACTTCGGCGACGCTCCTCAAGTTGCCGGGCCGGCTCGTCATGACGACGACCCTGTCGGCCAGGGCGATGGCCTCGACGAGATCGTGCGTGATGAAGATGACGGTCTTTCGCGCCTCGCGCCAGAGTTTCAAGAGCTGATCCTGAAGGATGATCCGCGTCTGGGCGTCGAGCGGCCCGAAAGGCTCGTCCATCAGGATGACCTCGGGGTCATAAATAAGAGTGCGTATGATGTTGGCCCGCTGGCGCATTCCGCCCGAGAGTTCGTGGGGGTAGTGATCCTCGAACCCCGCGAGGCCGACGCGCTGGATGAGTTCACGCGCCTTTTCGTGGCGGGTCTTCTGATCGACGCCGCGCATCTCCAGCGGAAAGGCGACGTTGTTGATGAGCGTGCGCCATTGGTAGAGATAGTCCGACTGCGGCACGTAGCCGATATCGGTGTTGATTCCGTGCAGCTTCCTGTCCTTGTAGGTGATGACGCCCGAGGTGGGGTGCACCAGCCCGATGATGCAGTTCAGCAGCGTGGACTTACCGCAGCCGCTCGGCCCCACGATGGTGAGGAACTCGCCCTCTTCGATCTCGAGGCTCAAATCCTCGACGGCGAGCACACGGTTTCCACGCGAGAAGAATTCTTTTTGCAGGTTCTTGATCGAGAGAATTGGAGGCACGGCGTATGAATCTCCAACGCCGGGGAGAGGCGGATGGCGGCCCCTCCCCGGCGGTTTTCAGAGTCGGAAGTTATCGCTCACATCTTGCCGGGCAGATATTCGTCCGTCACCAGGGTGCTCCTGGGGAACGCCTTCTTGAGCTTGCCCGCCGCGATGAGCAGGTTCTGCGTGATGTCCACCGCGCGCTGGGTGATTTTCCCGTCGAGCGAGACGGCCGTCTTCACCGCCTCGATGCTCACACGCAGCAGGTTCTTGTCGGTCTTGGCGAAGTAGAGCTGTATCTTCTTGCGAATATCCTCCGCGCTGTGCTTGGCGATCCAGTTATTGGCCTTGAGCAGCGCCCGGACCACCTTGCGGACGGTCTCGGGGTTTTTCTTCGCGTAATCGGGCCGCACGAGCAGGACCTCCATCATGAACTGGTCCATCTCCGGGTCATCGCCCGCGGAGTTCGTGACGAAGGGAATGCCGATGCCCTTGAATATGGCCGTCTCCGGCACGGGAATCGTCTGGATCGCTATCTGAATCTTGTTGCGCTGCAGCGCTGCGACGAGCACCGGGCCCGCGCCCGCGCCGATGAGCTTCACCTCTTTGTTGGGCGTGTAGCCGGCCTGGCGGATCCAGTATTCACCCTGGTTGTAGGTGAGCGCGCCGGGGCGCGTGGCGCCCACGGTCAAGCCCTTCATCTTCTTGATCTTTTCCTTGTAGGGCGTCTTGGCGGTGATGCCGAGCTTCTTGGCGACGTCTGTGCGGATGGCGGAGTTGACGATGCTGCGGTTGAGACAGCTCATTACCGCAATGAGGGCGCCGCCCGCCTTCACGGCGTTGATCTGGTAGGTGCCCGCCGCGATGGAGAAATCCGCCTGGCCCGCGAGGTTGGCCTTGATGTCCGGCCCGCCGCCCCGCGTGGAGATGACCTCGGCGGCCAGACCCTCCTCGGCGAAGTAGCCGTTCGCACGCGCCACGTAGTTGCTGACGAAGGCGAGGCTCTCGACCGCCTGGGTGATGACGACCCGCTTGACGGCCGACTCCGAAGGCGTGGCGGCCGTGAAGACGAGCGCCACTCCCAGAATAACCGCCAATACCGATTTGAAGATGAGACCCCGTACGTTCGTTCTGTTATCCACGATTTCAGCCTCCCTCTGGGCCGCAGGATTCGCGGCTTGCGTCATGGACTCAATCAACGCCCCGAGACGGGGCGCACCGAATGTGTCGGGAAAATATGGCTCTCCTTCGATTCCTCTGCACAGGAAATACAGTAATACCGAAAGAGCATTGAATGATTTTATGATGAATATAATGAGAGAGAATACCATGTTTATCAAAACCGCCGCAAGACGGGAGAGGGGTTGTTGGAAAAGTCATCCTCGGTCGGAATTGACCACCGCCGTCATTCCGGCCAAAACCCGAAACAGGGCGGAGGCGCAGGCTCTCGCTTAGAAAATCAACCCCCCCCCTACCCCCCCTTGTCAGGGGGGCAAAAAAAGAAAGCCCCCTCGTCAGGGGGCAAGAAAAAAACCTCTACCGGCGGCGGGCGTCGCCTTTTCATACCCCCCTGTCAAGGGCCTGTTGAAAAACCCTTGGTTTTGTGATCGTATGGAGTTATCCCGACTCGCCCGAGATGGGAGTTCCCTCGATGCTGGATCGCAAGAGGCGCGAGCAGATGGACTTGTTCGTGGCCGGCCCGCTGGAGAAGTTGATTCCCGAAGATCACATATTGCGGCAGGTGGACCGCGTACTGGATTTGAGCTGGCTTCGCGAGGAAGTGGCGGAGTGCTATTGCGCGGACAATGGCCGTCCGGGCCTGGACCCCGAAGTGGTGGTTCGGTTGATGCTGGCGGGCCTGCTGCTGGGCTACGCCCACGACCGGCGTCTGTTGCGCGAGGCGCAGGCGCACCTGGCGATCCGGTGGTTCATCGGGTACAGGCTGGACGAGGAGTTGCCGGACCATTCGAGCCTGACGCGGATTCGCCAGCGCTGGGGGGAGGAGCGCTTCAAGGAGGTATTGCGCCGCACGGTTCAGGCTTGCGTGGAGGCGAAGGTGGCGACGGGAGAGGTGGTTCACATGGACGCCTCTTTGATACGTGCGGACGTGAGCTGGGAGAGTCTGGCGGAGCGCCACGCGGAGAAGGTGGTGCGGGAGAACGATTCGGAGGATGAGACGGAGAAGAAGGGCAAAGGCCGGGGCGGGGGTTCGGGGTCTGTGAGCCGAACGGACCCGGACGCTCGCCTGGCGCGCAAGAGCGCTCGGGCGGGGTTCGAGCCGAGCTACAAGCACCACGCGGTGGTGGACGATGAGCGGGGCGTTGTCCTCGACGTTGCGGTGACGGAGGGGACGTTGAACGAGCGGGAGATGATGGAGCCGCAGTTGGATGCGGTTTGCGAGCTCACGGGGCGCGCGCCCGGGGTGGTGACGGCGGATTCGGGCTATGCGTACTCGAAGGTGTACGGCGCATTGGAGCGTCGGGGGGTGGACGCGGTGATACCGGCGAAGAAGGAGCCTTCCCAGAGCCGGGTGCCGTTGCAGCTGTTCCGCTACGATGAGCGTCACAAGGTGGTGAAGTGTCCGGGGGGCAAGACGCTGCGCCCCCGGAAGGAGACGGAGCGGGGTCGCTACTATGTATCGAGGACGCGCGATTGCGCGGGCTGCGCGCTCAAGGCCGATTGTCTGTCGAAGTCCCGCACGAGCAGGACGGTGCTGGTTCCGCATGAGTATCCGGCGCTGTTACGCGCGCGCCGTCGCCACACGCGCCGTGGGGAGGAGGAGGGTCGGCTGTGGCGCCGGCACATGGGTCGCTCGGAGGGCTATCACGGCGAGGCGAAGAGTTGGCACGGCCTGGCGCGGGCGGTGCGCCGGGGTCTTGCGAACATAAGGATCCAGGCCTACCTGACGGCGACTGCGGTGAACCTCAAGCGGCTCGCCGCCGCTGTTGCGGCGCGTTTATTCGCTCTGTGGAGGGCCTGCGCCGCCTTGAGACGCCGAATGCGCGTTCCTGGCGGCCTCACGCACCTCGCGGGCTTCCTCTCCGCCGCTGCGTGAGACGCCATACCTCCCGCTTCAAAACGGGGTTTTTCAACAGCCCCGTCAAGGGGGGGTAGGGGGGGTTGCCTTTATTCCCTGAGGAGGACGACTTTTTCAAAAACCCCTTGGTGGGTAGAGAAAATTAAACCGATCATTCAAATACAGTCTTGACATCTTCTGATGAGACTTATATCCCGCCTTCGCGACGTTCCCGTTTTCAAAGGGAGACACTACCGGAATTTCCCCGGTTGAGTAAAAACCACCGGGCGCATCCGGCCCCGACGGTGAAGCCTGCGCGATGCGTCAGCCCGCCCCGGCCCCCGCGCGCTCTTTCTCCAGCTTCCGAAGAGCGCCCCTCTGTATCTTGCCCGTGGCCGTCAAGGGCAGGCTTTCCAAAAACTCCACCGCTCTCGGGTATTTATAGGGCGCGAGCTGGGCCTTCACGAAATCCTGAAGCTCCCGGACCAGCGCGTCCTGCGCTTCGTCAGTGTCTGCTTCGGCGGTGCCCGAGAGAACGACGAACGCCTTTACGATCTCCCCGCGCTCGGCGTTCGGCGAACCGACCACCGCGCACTCGCGCACTTTTGCGTGTTCGAGCAGCACGGCTTCGACTTCGAGGCCCGAGACGTTGTACCCCCCGGTATTGATCATGTCGTCGGTTCGCGCCTCGAAGGAGATATACCCCTCCGCGTCGACGCGGCAGAGGTCGCCCGTCATGTTCCAGCCCTCCCGCACGTAGCCCCGCTGCCGCTCCATGTCGTCGAGATAGCGGCACCCGGTGGGGCCTTTCACGATCATCTGCCCCACCTCGCCGGGCGGCGTATCGCGCATCTCCTCATCCACCACGCGCACCTCGTAGCCGGGCACGGCGCGGCCGATCCTGCCGGGGCGGATGTCCTCCCCGCTCGCCGAGATGAAGATGTGCAAAAGCTCCGAGATGCCCAAGCCGTTGATGATCGAGACGCCTGTTCGCTCGCGCCATTCGCGGAATACGGAGGGTTCCAGGGGTTCTCCCCCCGCGATGCAGGCGCGCAGGCTGCGGAGGTCGTATCCTTCCGCGATGTCGAGCATCTGCTTGTAGCCCGAGGGCGTGCTGAAGCACACCGTCCCCCGGTACTTATCTATGGCTTCGAGCAGATCGCGCGGCGTCCCCCGCTCGAGCAGGGCCGAGGAGGCCCCGAAGCGCAGGGCGTCGGTGATGAAGGCGCAAAACCCGTACAAAAAGGCGATCTGCGGGCTGCCGCAAACCACGTCACCGGGGCCGAGGCCGAAGAGGTATTTGGGAAACGTGTCCGCGACGGCGAGCAGATCGCGGTGGAAATGCACGGTGCCCTTGGGCGTGCCCGTCGAACCCGAGGTGAAGCCGATGAGGGCCACGTCGTCCGCCGCCGTGTCCGCGTTTTGGAATTCGGGCGAGGCTTCGGCCATCAGGGCTTCAAGGCCGCCCGGCTCCTCACCCCCGAACAGGACGACGTTTTGGAGTGATTCGGAAGCCTTCGCCGCGGTGAGTAAATCCTCACTCAAACGAATGTCACAAATCGCGAAGCCCACTTTCGCCTTTTTGATCACATAGGCCAGTTCACGCTCGCGCATCACCGGCATGGTCGGAATCACCACCCCGCCCGCCTTCAACACCCCGAGGCACGCGGCCACGAGGGTGGGATGGTTCGAGGCGCGAAGAAGAACGCGGTTTCCGGGCACGAGGCCGAAGCGCTCGCACAGCACAGAAGCAATTCTGTTGGCGCTCTCCAAAAGCGCGCGATAGCTCCAAAGCGCCTCGCCGTAATGAATCGCGGGCCGCCCGGCCTGCGCGCCCACGGCCATCTCGTCGATAAGGGCGGCGCCTGCGTTGATCCGCGCCGGATAGGCGGCCAGTTCCGGCAGGACGCCGTAGTCCATCTCCGGCCACAGGGATTCCGGCGGCAGGTTGTCCCGCGTGAAGGTATCTACGTGTCCGCTCGCCTCAGCCGACATGGCGCCTCACCTCGGGCAGGAGTTCTTCGGCCAGCCGCGTCATGTGCTCCGCCTCCTCACCGGCGGGCGCGGCCGCCTTGAAGATGAAGTGCCGAACGCCCGCCTCATGAAATGCGTTGATTCGCTCGGCGCAACGCGCCATCGATCCGTGGAGCAGGTATCTCCTCGCCGCATCGCGCATATCCATCCCATACCTTACGCAAAGGTTTTCCGCACCACTGTCGAGCGCATCATTCTCTTTTTCCCGCAAGTTCACGAACAGGTGAAGCGCGGGCGTCCATGGCTTTTGGGGATCATCGATCACGCGCCCGGCCCCCGCGGCCAAGCGGCGAACCTGCTCCAGCCCCTTCTCATAGCGTGCGGGAGAAAACAGATAGGGCGCATAGCCGTCCGCCGAAAGTGCGGCCCGCCTTTGCGCGGCCTCGCTCCTGCCGCCCACCCAGATCGGCGGACCGCCCGGGCTCAAGGGCGCGGGGCTTTGCCGCGCATCCGAGAAGCGAAAGAATCGCCCCTCGTGGCTCACCGCCTCCCCCGACCACAGCTTGCGCAAGATTTCGATGGCCTCATCCGTCCGCGCGCCGCGCTCGGCTCTGGGCACGCCGCAGACCTCGAACTCCCGCACCTCCTCGCCTCCCACGCCCACGCCGAAGATGAAGCGCCCGCCCCCGCTCAGGTAATCCACCGTGGCCGCCGCCTTCGCCGCGATGGCCGGGCGCCTCAATGGCAGCAGATAAACAAGGCTACCCAGGGTGATGCGCTCGGTTCTGGCCGCAGCGGCTGCGAGGGCGGCTAAGCTTTCGAGAAAATTGCCGCGAAACGCGATGTGATCGTCCAGCCAGAAAGAATCGAAGCCTGCGCTTTCGACTTTTTCGATGAAGCCCAGAAAATCGGCGTGGGTGGGGACATCCCCCGGCTGCATCCCGTAGCCGTATCCGTATTTCACCGCTTCGCTCATGGGAACCTTTAAGATAAATCAGCCCGATGCGCTCAGGTGAAGATGCCCGAGAGCGTCCCGCCTCGCCGTCCAGCCGGGGGGCACGAGGGTATTCGAGCCGTATTCCTCGATGACGGCGGGCCCGCCAATCTCCGCGCCCGTTGGCAGGGAATCGCGCTCGTAGACGGGACAATCGGGAACATCTTCTTCGAACACGACGCTTCTTCGCTCCACGAGCGCGTCATCCAACCCGCCCCCGGGGTTTTCCACCTTCACCCACCCCAGCTTGTCCACCACCCCGGATACCCGCACCCGCAGGTTCACGATCTCGAGCGGGTCGCCGGGATGGCAATGCCCGTAGCGCGCCTCGTAGCGGGCGTGGAAATCGCCGCCCAGCGCTTTCAGCCAGCCCTTCGTTTCCGGAACCGGAATCGTGAGCTCAAACGCCTGTCCCACGTAGCGAACGTCCGCATAACGGAGCGTCTCGATCTCATCCAGCCCGGCCCCGCGCAACTGCCCGGCGCAGGGAATCGTCAAATTCTCGAAAATGCGCTCCAATGCGCTTTCCTGCGCATCCTCCAAAGCGACGAAGCACGTTCCGGCGTTCTCCTGGACGGCGTCCGCCATCAAGAGACCGACGGCGGAAAAATTCCCCGGAAAGCGCGGCACGACGATGCTCTTCATGGAGAGTTCCCCCGCGATCAGGGCGGCGTGCAGCGGCCCCGCGCCCCCGTAGGCGAGCAGGGCGTGTTCTCTCGGGTCGAAGCCGCGCTCGATGGAAATCTCGCGGATAGAACTCACCATCCGCATGACGGCGAGGTCGACCACCCCGCGCGCCATCGAGACGGCGTCTGAAATCCCAAGCTCCTCCGCCAGGGCTCCGAGGGCACTCTCCGCCTTTTCAGGGTGGAGTTCGAGTCCCCCGGCCAGCCGGGTGCGCGGGCCGATGCGCGAGAGGGCGACGTTCGCGTCCGTCACCGTCGGCTCCCCGCCCCCGAACCCGTAACAGGCCGGCCCCGGACGCGCGCCCGCGCTCCCAGGACCCACATGGAGCGCGCCGTCCTCATCACACCAGGCGATGCTCCCCCCGCCCGCGCCCACGGTGTTGATCTGAAGCTGCGAGGTCTTGAGCGGATAGGCGCCGATGATGTTCTCCGTGCTCACGACGGGCCTGCGGTCGCGGATGAGGCAAACGTCCGTGCTCGTGCCGCCCATGTCGTAGGTGATGAGGTGATCGAGACCCAGCGACTCGGCGACCGACACCCCGCCCACGACGCCGCCGGCGGGTCCTGAGAGTATCGTGCGCACGGGAAACCGCGCTGCTCTCTCCGCGTCGAGCATTCCGCCGTTCGACGTCATGATGAAAAGGGGCGCGCGGCATCCCTTCTCTCTGAGCGTTCCTTCCAGACGGCCCACGTAGTTCTTGATCCTGGGGCCGAGACAGGCGTTCAGGGCCGCCGTGGAGAAGCGCTCGAACTCGCGGTATTCGGGCACGACCTCATGCGATAGCGAGAGATATACGCCCGGCAACAATTTCTCGAGATACTCCGCCGTGCGCCTCTCGTTCTTCCCGTTGGCGTAGGCGTGCAGGTAGCAGATGGCCAGCGCTTCCACCCCGAGTTCTCTCAGCTCCCCGGCGCGCTGCTCGACCTCCGCTTCATCCACCGGAACCTCGATGCCGCCGTCCGCGAGGGCGCGCTCTTCGATCTCGAGCCGCAGCTCACGGGGGACGACCGGCCGGGGCCGGACGAATTTCGGGTCGAACAGGCTCTGGGGAACGAGGCGCTGCGTTCGGCCGATCTCCAGAACGTCGCGGAAGCCGCGCGTCGTCAGAATCGCGGTTCGCGCGCCCGCGCCTTCCAGGATCGCGTTGGTGCCCACGGTGGTGCCGTGCGTGATCCGCCCGATGGCGGAGAGGTCGAGACTCTCCAGGCCTTCGAGAAAAACCGCGTCTTCTTCTCCGCGAAGCGTCGGGATTTTGGAGACTTCTATCCGCTTCTCGTTCTCATCGTAGAAAACGAGGTCGGTGAAGGTTCCTCCGGTGTCTATGCCGACGAGACTCAATGCGCAGGCCGTCCCCTGAAAAAATCCAATAAGTATCGCGCTCATAACGAATCGATTTGGAGATACAAACGGCGATGATACATCGGTTCTTGAATCGCCCAAAGGTTCTTTCGGGAATTACTCGCGGCTCCCAGTCCGGATTCGCCGGTGGAATAAGACCCTCACGCCCGCCTGAATCAAGTTGAGGCAATCGCCGGAAAACGCTATGATGCTGTTGCACGAGCGTTCAAGAGGACCCGAATATCATCCATTCGAGTCCTTGAGGAGTGCACAAAAATGACGGAATTTGAAGCAGCGACTTTGGCGTTAATGGAATTGAATATCTGGGTTGTCGCGGTTGTCGGGGGGTTGCAATGCCTCCTGATAGGCAGTGGAATCGCCGCGATGCTCTGGGGCAACAGGGTCCGCTCGAAGCAGCAGGACGAGAACTCCGCGGCGCTCAGCGAACTCATTGAACAAAGCAGACAACAACGCAGAGAATCCAGCGAAACCCTGAAAGAACTTATAGAAGAAAGCAGGGAATCAAGAGCGGCGTTCCGCGAAAGTTTGAATGAACTCATCGAGGAAGGCAGAAAAGAACGCAAAGAATCCGGTGAAACCTGGAGAAAATTCTTCGAAGAAGGCAGGGAGGAACGTAGAGAGTCCAGCGAAGCATTAAGAACACTTATCGAAGAAAGCAGAAAAGAACGCAGAGAATCCGCCGAAACCTGGAGAAAATTCTTCGAGGAAGGCAGGGAGCAGCGCAGAGAGTCCAGCGAAGCATTAAGAACGCTTATCGAAGAAAGCAGGGAGTCCAGGGCGGCGTTCAGAGATTTCATCGAGGAAGGCAGAAAAGAACGTAGAGAATCCGGCGAAGCCTGGAAAAAATTCATCGAGGAAGGCAGGGAGCAGCGCAGAGAATCGAGCGAAGCCTTCAGGAAACTCATCGAAGAAGGCGGGGAGTCCAGGGAAGCGCTGCGGGAAACTGTTGCGCAAGGCAGGGAGTCGACCGAGGCCTTACAAGTCCTGCTTCAAAGACAATAATCATCTACATCGGACATGGCATAGAGCGCTCCCGGTATCCCCGAACACGCTCAAACGCTCACGGGAGACAGATAGACACCGTCGCCCTCTTCGGCGTCGAGTATGGCGACCCCGTCTGCGGCCAGCCCCACGGCGTTATCGGGCAGCCCCTCGTCTTCTTCGATCCACGCGCGCAGCGGCACCCCCCATTTTCCGCGCAACTCGACCAGACTTCCTCCTTCGAGATGACGGCCTGTCAGCGTTTTCCGGTTCATAAAACACCTGCGGCGGGAATCTCTTCCGGCGTCTTCGTCTTTCAAAACGAGTGTCAGCGCGCGCCTTTTGGCGCGGGCGGCCTGGCGATGCGCGCGCGTGGCCTCCTCATCCAGGACGCCGCCGCGAGTAATGACGGCGTAATCCTCCCTCGCGCCATCTTCGGTCACGTAGCCCGCGCGCACGTCGGCGAGAACCGACTCGATATCCCGCTGAAACGGGTCGCCGAAACCACCGCCTCCAGAGGTCTCCATGACGAAAACATCGCCCCGCTCTAGCGGAAAACCCGCCGCCTTTCCGGGCGTCCCGGAAGGCGCCAGTGTCTCCCCGCCCCGCGCGACGCCGAAGCGATTGGGCTTCCCCGGCCCGCCGCCGAGAACGCCGAAGGGCGGAATGACGTTCTTGTCCGATGAGATGGAAAGCAACGCATTCTCCGCCAGCACTTCCACCGCACGGCGCAGGCCCAGGCCGCCACGCCGCTCGCCGGCCCCACCCGAGTCCGCGCGCAGGGACAACTCCCTGATCTTGAGCGGCTGGCCCTGCTCGATGACCTCGACCGACTGGATCGAGGCGAAATCCCCTTCCGTGAAATTGCGGGTCGCGTTGTTGCCGTCGTTCTCTGCGAAGCCGCCCGTGCCGCCCGCCGGAAACTCGTAGAAGAGAAACGGCTCTCCGCTTCGCGCGTCCCGCCCGCCGATGTAGACATGGTTCGACGTGCCCTTGAGGTCGCCCGTCACGACATCGGACGCGAAGCGCGCAGTGGCGCCGATGAGTGCGGAGACCACGGCGTGGCTCACCTCCATCGAGCCCGCGCAACTCGCGGGGTATCGCGCCGAGAGCAGGGAGCCGGGCTCCACCCGGATGTCGAGCGGACGGAAGGCCCCGTGGTTGATCGCGCCCCTGGGGTCCAGGAACGCCTTGATGACGCTGAAGGCGGCGGATGGGGCCATGGCGGGGCCCACGTTGTAGGCGCCTCTGGTCTGGGGGTCGGTTCCGTGAAAATCGACGATCAGTTCATCTTCTTTTTTCTCGACCCGCACCCGGATGCGTATGGGGTCGAGCGAGTGCCCGTCGTGATCCATGAAATGCTCATATGTGGATTCCCCGTCGGGCAGGGCCGCGATTCTGCGCCGCATGGAGGCCTCGGCGCGCGCGAGCAGGCGGTCCTTCGCGGCGAGCATGACGCCCCAATCGTATTTCGCCGCCAACTCCTCCAGCCGCTTGTGAGCGGTGTGGCAGGTGGCGAGCATGGCGAAAAAATCCCCGCGCCGCTCCTCGGGAACCCGCATGTTGTGGAGCAGGAGGTCGAGAAGCCCCTGGTTGATCTCCCCTTTCTCGATGATCCGCAATACGGGGATACGGATCCCGTCGTGGAGAATTTCGGTGTTCTTCCCGGAAATGCTCCCCGGCGTCGTGCCGCCCACGTCCCCCCAGTGCGCGCGGACGACGGGGTAGACCGCCATTCGTTCGCCATGAAACAGGGGCGAGATGATCGCCACGTCGTTCAGGTGCGTTCCGCCGGTATAGGGATCGTTGTGGATGAAGGCGTCGCCCGGGTGGATGTCGCCCCCGAAGCGCTCGAGCATTTCTCTGACTTCCATCGGCACGGGGAATATGTGGACGGGGTTGTCCTCGGCCATGGCGACGAGTTGGCCCTCCCCATCCACGAGCACGCAGGAGAAATCGTGCCCCTCGTAGATGATGGAGGAATACGCAGTGCGCACCATGTTCGCGCGCATCTCCCGGACGACGGCGACGAAGGACTCGTTGATGACTTCCAGGGTGATGGGGTCGATTTCCCGGCTCATGGATTTCCCGTTCAACAAGACTTGGACGATGAACCCATCTTAGCCCGAACGGGGGGTTTGTTCACCCTTCCTGGGGGTGTTGGAGTCCGTGGTCCGAACCGTGAACGTGATCTGGTGAGTTCTCATGTATTTTTCTCCTGGAACGATTATACTGCCCCCATCCCGAACATGGCGGATGCACGCAGCCAAGTCTTCAACACGAAAAGGAGACCCGGATGAATTCGGACGCGGCTTTTTTCTCGGATGTCGATACGGCGACGCTCGGCGACGCCGCAACGGCCCTGGGGCTGAACCTCATCATGGAAGGCCCCCGGCCCAATGCGCCCGAGACGTATCCCAGGTTCGCAGGGCCGGCCGCCACCATGGTGTTCGCGCCCGTAAGAAACCCGGGCGCCAAGGCGCTGTTCAGCCTCTATGACGCGGTGGAAGAAGTGCCGGAAGGATCCGTGGTCGTCGTCGACGCGGCGGGCTCTCCCCTGGCCGTCTGGGGCGGTGGCGCGAGCAGCGTCTGCAAGCGGCGCGGCGCCCTCGGCTGCGTGATCGACGGCGCGACGCGCGACCTGGAAGCGCTGCGCGACCTCGATTTCCCCGTGTTCAGCAAATCGGTGTGGAGCCTCGCCTTCCCGAAGCGCCTGGAAGTGGTGGCGAAAGACGAGCCCGTCACCTGCTGCGGGGTGCGCGTGGCGCCGGGGGACATCGTCGTCGCGGACATCGACGGCGTGGCCGTCGTTCCGCAAAGCGCTCTGAAAAAGGTGAAGCGGCAGGTCACCCGGATTCGGGATATCGAAAACGAAGTCAAAGGGCGCATCGCGGGGGGCGAATCCATGCGCGACCTCTTCCCCCGCCTCGCGCAGAAGTTCGACACCGACTGACGCTGTGCAAACGATTTACGGGAGACCACCATGACGCATGAGGTTTCAGCCGTCGTAGAGACGCCCGGTAAAATTCGCCTGCAGGAATTCCCCCTGCCCGAGATAGGCGATGAAGAAGGCCTGCTTCACGTCGACATGGTGGGCGTCTGCTCCTCGGATTACAAGTATTTCAATGGCAAGGTCGCCCACCGGTGGAGCTACCCCATCATCATGGGCCACGAGATGGTGGGCCGCCTCGCCAAGGTCGGCAAGAACGTCCAAAAGCGCCTCGGCGTCAAGGAGGGCGACCGCCTCGTGGTGGAGGCGCAGGTGGGCTGCAACCAGTGCTGGTATTGCCACACCGGCAACCGCCGCCTGTGCAAGGACGCGATGGTCTACGGCAGCGTGCGCTCCTGCGCGGAGCCGCCGCACCTGTGGGGCGCTTACGGGCAATACGTCTACCTGCCGCCGGGCGCGGGCATCCACAAGGCGCCCGACGGCCTTACGGATGAATCCGCCGTGCTCATCACCGCGGTGCTGGCGAACGGGGTGCGGTGGGCGCACGACCTGGGCGGCATCTCGGTCGGCGACACCGTGGTGGTGCTGGGTCCCGGACCCCAGGGTCTTTGCGCGTGCGCGGTGGCGAAGCACACCGGCGCGGGACAGGTGATCGTCACCGGCCTCGCGCGCGACGCGAAGCGCCTGGAGGAGGCGAAACGCTTCGGTGCGGACCACGCTATCGACATCGAGGAAAAAGACCCCGAAGAAGAAGTCCGGGAACTCACGGGCGGGCGGATGGCGGACGTGGTGGTCGACGTGACGGGCAACCCCGCCGCTGCGGGACTCGCTCCCAGGCTCGTGCGGAGGATGGGCACGGTGGTGCTCGCAGGTCTCACCGGCGGGAAAGAGGGGACTCTGGAACTCGACCCCCTGGTGTGGGGCGAGATTCGCATCCAGGGCGCATACAGCCACACGAGCGACGCCGTGCGGGGCGCGCTCGACCTTGCGGCGCACTCGCCTTATCCCTTCACGGAGATGGTGACCCACCGCTTCCCGCTCGCCGAGGCGGAGCGCGCCGTGCGAATCACGGGCGGGGAGTTCCCCGGGGAAGAACAGGTGAAGACCGTGCTCCAGCCGTGGCGCGATCTCTAACCGGCCCCGAAAACGACCGGTTGACCCCGGCTCCATGCTTCTGCACAATGTGGACATACTGAAAAAGGGAAATCCCGGGCATCGGACATTCGCTTCCCCATAAGGGGTCATGTCGTGTCGGAGTGGATATTTCTACCTTTCGTGGCGTTATTCAAGGCCGTCGCCTGGGTTTTCATAACACTGATCCAGCCGCCGCTCATGCTCATCAGCATCCCTCTTTTTCACTACCTCGTCCCCGTCATCCTCATCACTTGCCTCATCACATACCTCGTGCGCCAGGTGAAGTTCGAAGGCGGTGTGTTCCTGCTGCGCAATCTGGAGGAGATTCTCGCGTTTCCCTTCATGGCGGCCATCGGCTATCTCGTCTTCATGCAGGTGTATTTCAGATACGTCCTGAACGACCCCATTGTATGGGCCGAGGAAATCACGCTGCTGTGTTTCCACTGGGCCATTTTTCTCGGCGCCGCACTCGCATACAAGCACGGCGAGAAACTGGCCATGGAAACATTCGTCGGTCACTTTCCAGAGAATTTACAGAGAAGAATTTACACCATCACCGAAGTCCTCATCTTCTTGACGCTTCTGCTGCTCCTGTACCAGGGGATCAAGGTGGCTATTCTGGAATGGACCTATCCTTCTTCTGCCCTCGAATTCCCGCAGACCTACCAGAGCGCGTCGTTTCCGGTGGGAATGACCCTGATGATCATCCACTCGGGGCGTCAGCTGTTGGGTTTGATCACGGGCAAGGCGGAACTGGGCCACCGGAGTTCCCCGGCGGTCTGAGCGAGAGGTAATCGGCATGAACGCCTTGATTCTCGTTTTACTGTTTTTCTTCTTCCTCGCGTTCAGCACCCCAATAGCCTTCGCACTGGTCTTCACCTGCCTGTTTTACCTGACGTTTCTCTCCGAAATGCCGGTCACCTTCCTGGCGAGCATCATGATCGGCGCTTTGGAGCATTACTCGCTCATCGCCATTCCGCTGTTCATCTTCGCCGCCCAGGTCATGAACATATCGAAGGTGACGGACAGGATTTTCGATTTCGCCAAAGTGCTGGTGGGCCATTTGACCGGCAGTCTCGGACACGCCAACATCGTCGCCAGCATCATCTTTGCCGGCATGTCCGGCTCAGCGCTCGCCGACGCGGCGGGGCTGGGCCGGGTGGAAATAGAGGGCATGACCAAGGAGGGCTACGACAAGCCCTTCTCCGCAGCCGTTACGGCCGCGAGTTCCTGCATCGGTCCCATCATCCCGCCCAGCATCATCATGGTGATATACGCGAGCATCGCCGAGGAATCGGCGGGGCGCGTCTTTCTGGGCGGCGTGATTCCGGGCTTCTTCATGGGCGGGGCGATGATGGTGATCGTCTACTTCATCTCCCGCAACCGGGGATACAAAAAATACCCGCGCGCCTCTCTCGCGCAGATATGGAAGAGCTTCCGCTCCGCCTTCCTGGCGCTCTTGACGCCCGCTATCATCCTGGGCGGTATCGGCTCGGGCGCCACGACGCCCACCGAGGCGGCCGTGCTCGCCGTGGCGTGGTCGCTGTTTCTCGGGATGGTGGTCTACAAGGAGGTGCGCCCATCCGATCTGCCCCGCATCCTATCGACAGTGATCATCTATACGGCGGTGGTGCTGTTCATTTTCTCGGCCGCTTCGGTTTTCACGCGACTCATCACCATCGAGCGCATCCCTTTCATCTTCGCTCATTTCCTCATGACCGCTTTGCAGGAAAAGTGGCTCATCCTCTTTGTGCTCAACATCTTCCTGCTCATCGGCGGCATGGTGATGGAGCCAACGCCGCTGCTGCTCATCGTGACGCCGGTCATGCTGCCCATCGCCCAGGCGCTGGACATCGACCTCGTGCACTTGGGCGTCTTTATGGTGCTGAACCTCGTCATCGGAAACCTCACGCCGCCGTTCGCGCTCGCTCTCTACGTGGTGTCGGACATCACGAAAGTACCCTTCTGGACCATCGTGCGGGCCACTGCGCCTTTTTATATTCCGCTTATCGTTACCCTGTTCGCCATCGTCTATTACGCACCGTTCGTCATGTGGCTGCCGAACCTGCTGCTGCCGGTCGAATAAGACGACACAAAAAAACACCGCCGGCTCACCAATATCCGGCGGTGTTTGATTACTTGCCGCGCCGTGTGCTTACCCGGCGCGAATTCAGACTACCCTGCTAGAACTTCGCCCGCGTCGCCTTGACCTTCGCGAAGAAATCCTTGCCCCATCCCTTCGTGCCGATGGTCTCCGCGGCCGAGGCGGTCTTCTTGGCGAACTCATCCACGTTGATGTTGTAGATATTCACGCCCTTTTTCTTGAACTTGTCCAGATAGGCGTTCTCGAGGTCGGTGTATATCTTCTGCGCGTGGGCGATGCCCTTGGCCAGCGCGTCGTCGAACCACTTGCGCTGCTGCTTGTTCAGGCCTTTGTGCCACTTGTCGTTCACCATGAAGTACGACGTCGAGGAGAGGTGCGAGGTGAGCGTCAGGTGTTTGCCCACTTCGTAGAACTTGTTCGTGTAGAGCGTCTCCAGGGTGTTCTCCATGGCGTCGACCGTGCCCAGCAGCATGGCGTTATACACGTCCGCCCAGGACATCGGCGTGGGCTTCGACCCAAGTCCCCGGAAGGCCAGCACCCACGGGGGCGCCTGCGGGACGCGGATTTTGAGACCCTTGAAATCGGCGAGCGTCTTGAGCGGTTTCTTGCGCGAGAGCACGTGCCGCGCGCCCCGGTTGATGACGCTGACCATAATCGTCCCGCGTTTTTTCAAAAAATCCTTGCGCCAGCGCTCGAACAGCGGCCCGTTGGCGACCGAGCGCACGTGCTTGGTGCTCTTCCAGAAATAGGGGAGGTTCAGGCTGTCGTATGCGGGAAACTGCGTGAGGCCCTGGAACGTCGCCTGGATCGCGCCCAGTTGGACCGACTGCAACTGGGTCTTTCCGTCGCCGACCTGTCCCTTCAGGAACACCTGCACCTCCATGGTTCCCTTGCTGAGCTTGTCGAGCATCTTTCCGAATTCGATGGCCCCGTAGTGCGTGGGGTTCTTGTTGCTGTACATGTGGCCGACCTTGATGACGACCTTCTTGGCTCCCAAGGCAGGGGCCGCTCCCTGGGTGAGGAGAAACGCGATGGCCACGAAAACGATTGGAACGATTCTTCTTGCCATTGGTATGATCCTCCCTGAGCAGGAATAGAAACATCCCCCTTGCGGGGACATCGTAGAGCCCGACACGGAAAAGTGCGCAAATATAAAATGATTCGAATAGATGGGAAAATTCTACTCTTCTTTTTCCTTGCTTACAAGAAGGTATAATTGCACCTTCCGGTGATAACCTGCCCCGGAGGTGAAAACCGATGAATGAAGAATGGAAAAAACTTGGAATCGCTCTCGAAGACTATCCCGACCTCGTCTACGAAGAAGTCGAGAGCCTGACCCACGAGCAGATGTGCTACGCCGATGAGGAGCCGCCCTGGGCGCGATGGTCGATGGATTTGCAAATCCGCCACATCGCCCTCATGACGCCCGTGTGGCTGTATCTCAGGGCGGGCGAGATGCTCAGCCACGAGGGCTATGCGTTTCCCGACACCGCCGGCCTGATCGCCAATCTCATCGACGGGGGAATCCGCCACGTCCCGCCCGAAGCGGCGGGCGACAAGAAGGCCGTCGTCGACTTCATGCGGCCCTGGGCCGCGCTTTGCTGTGAAATCATCGAACGTGAAAGCGAGGAGAGACTGCGCTCCTTGTCGTTCACCTACTACACCGACCCTGAAGTCGACCGCCCGGGAGACCCCCACAAGCCCGTGGACTACCACAGAATGTCCGTCCGCCTGCACCCTTTCGGCTTTTCCGAAGACGAAGAGCACCCCGGCCTTTTCCACCTGGAAATCGGCGGGGTCCTGCGCCACGTCTACTGGAACGTGCTCGCGCATCTGCGAACCGTCCAGAGGCTGAAACTAAGACAGGGCCTCCCGTTAAACAATGAACTGCCGCGCGAGGGCTACCTCACCCTGCCGGAGTTTTACGACCCCTGATGGGTTTTTTCGCCGCGACTGCGAAACGAATTCTGCGGGTTTGGGGTATAATGGTGACCGGGGATTGGAATACCCTCGGAACGTCGCCGCTTTGATTTTTCAGAGGATCTCTCAAAAGATGCGCAAACCAAATCAATCGCTATGGAACTCTCGCCACCGACGGGTATGGGCCACTGCATGGCTCGCCGCCTTCTTGCTCGTTCTTCCTGTGTCGGCTGCGGCCATCACGCCCGTTTATTCCACTTTGCTGGGAGGCGCCATCCGGGGGTATGACCCGGTGGCCTATTTCACCGAGAGTAAACCCGTCCAGGGGAAGAAGGCCTTCTCCCACAAGTGGAAGGGCGCCACCTGGTATTTCTCGAGCGGGAAAAACCGCGATCTGTTCCGCGCGAATCCTGAAAAATACGCCCCCCGGTACGGAGGCTACTGCGCATACGCCGTGAGCCGGGGCTACACGGCGAGCATCGTCCCCGAAGCCTGGAAGATCGTGGACGGCAAGCTCTATCTCAACTACAGCAAGGGCGTTCAGCAGACCTGGGAGCAGGACATCCCCGGCAACATCAAACTGGGCGATAAGAACTGGCCCAGGCTCCTCAAGGGGGAATAAACCCCTCGGCGAGCAGGAACAACCCCTAGTGCCCCAGATCGCTCGGTTCTTTTCCCTCGGCCTCATCGAAAGCGCGCTTCGCCGCTCTCAGCGCATGGTTCGTCTTGGGGAGACCGACGTAGGGGGAGCACTGCACGATAGCTTCGATGATCTCATCTTGCGTGAGGCCCAGATTGAGAGCGGAGCGCACGTGCCATTCCAGCTCTCCGGGCAGATCCTGCGCCACCATGGTGGCGAGCACGATGATTTCGCGCGTTTTCAGGTCGAGCGTCTCCGACTGCGCCCACACCATGCCGAAGCAATACTCCATGATGGTCTGCGTGTGCGCCGGAGAAATTTGCAGAAAATCGCTCGTGGTCTGCCCGCCTTCTCCGTAGATTCCCATCGCGCGGCGGATTTCGCCCGCTTTCCTGAATCGTTCCTGAACGTCGGGGTTCTTGTCGACGTAGTTTTCCATCATGTCTTCAGCCATTGTCTTTCTCCTGAATGAGAACGGGTATCCGCTAGCGCGTCCTGAGACGCGGGTCCAAGACGTCTCTCAGCCAGTCGCCCACGAGGTTGGCTCCCAGCACGGTGAGGGTGATGGCGAGCCCC
The DNA here is from genome assembly GCA_965203325.1 of bacterium. Lineage (GTDB taxonomy): Bacteria > UBA8248 > UBA8248 > UBA8248 > UBA8248 > Bin107. Next base: position 2,698,352 of record OZ241875.1, on the reverse strand, counting down.
GGAAACGTGACGATCCACCACGAGACATACAGGTAGGAGCGGCCCTCGGCCAGCAGCCCGCCCCAGGTGGGCGTGGGTGGCGGGACGCCCAACCCCAGAAAGCTCAGGCCCGCCTCGATGACGATCAGCCGCCCCAGATACAGGGAGCCGATGATGATGACGGGGGCCAGGACGTTGGGCAGAACGTGGCGGAAGATGAGGCGCAAATCGCTGCCGCCGACGGCGCGCGAGGCGATGACGAACTCCTGCTCTCGAATCGAGAGCACGTTCCCGCGCACCACGCGCGCGTACACCGTCCACTGGCGAAACGAGATCAACGAGACGATCAGCCAGAGGCTCGGCCCCAGTATGGCGATTGTCGCCAGGGCCAGCAGAATGAACGGAAACGAGAGGACGAAATCCACCAGCCGCATCAGCAGATAGTCCACCCGCCCGCCGAAATAGCCCGCCATCATGCCGAGGATGAGACCGATGCTCCCCGCCATGACCGTTGCGGAGAGTCCCACGATGAGCGACACGCGCGCGCCGTAGATCAACCGGCTCAGGAGGTCGCGTCCGAGGTGGTCGGTGCCCAGGTAGAAGAGGTGCCCCTCTCCCTCCCACATGGGCGGCTTCATCACCCGGGTGAGGGATTGCGCCGTGGGGTCCAGCGGCGAGATCAGGGGTGCGAACAATGCGGCGAACAAAACGATGAGCAATATCACGGCGCCCGCCATCGCCGATTTCGTGGCGATGAGCGAGCGCGCGAGCCGCCGCCACCAGGGAGTCTCGTCGAAGTGCTGGAACTCCTCGGTCGTCATGAGGACTTCATCGCTGTCACCTCTCATCGGTACTGAATCCTGGGATCGAGATAAGTGTAGATGATGTCCACCAGCAGATTGATGAAGACAAAGCCCAGCGCGAGCAGGAAAACCGCCGCCTGGACGATGGGGTAGTCTCGGTGGTGGATGGCGGCGACGGTGAGCCGCCCCACGCCGGGCCAGGCGAACACGGTTTCGGTGATGACGGTCCCCCCCAGGGTGAGGGCGAGGTCCAGCCCCAGTATGGTGACGATGGGGATGGCCGAATTCTTGAGGGCGTGCTTGAACAACACGATCTTCTCGGCCAGGCCCTTGGAGTACGCCGTGAGAATGTAGTCCTGGCGCAGCACCTCCAGCATTTCGGAGCGCATCAGCCGCGCGAGGCGGGCCGTGTGAAAGACGCCGGCGGCGATGGTCGGCATGACGAAGTGAACCGGCTCCCCGTAGCCGAACGGCGGCAGCCAACCCAGCTTCACGGAGAAGAACAGGATCATCATCAGCCCCAGCCAGAAATCGGGAACCGCCTGGCCGAGCACGGCGCCGAACATCAGACCCTTGTCGTAGACGGTGTTTTCCTTGAGGGCGGCGATGCACCCGAACGGAAGCCCGATGATGACCGACATGATGAACGCGGCCGCGGCGAGTTCTATGGTGGCGGGCAGGTGTTCGAGCACGACCTTGAGGGCTGACTCCCCGTGCTCGAAGGATTCGCCGAAATTGCCGCGCAGGACGTTGCGGAAGAAGATGAGGTATTGCGTCAACAGCGGCTTGTCGAGCCCCATGTCATTTCTGAGTTCGGCGATGTCTTCTTCAGTGGCGTCATCGGGCAGCATGATACGGGCCGGGTCGCCCGAGAGATGCAAAAGCAGGAACACGAAGATCAGGACGAACTTCATGAGCACGACCGCCTGAAGCATCCGCCGAACGATAAATCCCGTCATTGCGCCCCCCGTTACAAGGCGAATCCAGAACCCTGTTCCCTACGCCCGCCCGAAGTGACGCATTCGGGTCTCGGGCGCCGCCCTCCCCCGGATTCACCGAACGGAATCCGGGAGAGAGGCGTGAAATCGCCTTTTATTTCCAGCCCGCGTCGGTCGCGATCACGAGGCCCGTGGAGCGCATCTTCCAGTCGACGGCTTTCTTCTTCCCGGAAATCTCATCGAGGTGATACAAAAAGCCCAGGAAGGCCTGCTCCCTGATGTATGCGGCAAGCGCGCGGTATTTCGCGGCCTGTTTCGCCTCGTCCGGCTCGGAGCGCGCGCCCACGATCATCTTGTCGAGCTCCTCGCTCCTCACGCCGCCGTGCGTCGATTTGCTGTACAGGAGGCCTGAGTACATCCAGGCCGCATGGAGCGCCAGATCGTTGCGGCAGGCGTAATTCCAGTAAGGCTTATATCCCTTCTTCCATTTCGAGCGGCTGTTCCGACGCCAGGCGCCGTATTCGAGAGGTTTCACCTTGACGTTGATGTTGATCTTCTTGAGCTGCCCCGCGATGGCCTCCGCCCCCTGCACGCCCTTGAGATAGCGTCCCAGGGGAACGACCAGCGGAACGGTGAAGCCCTTCTCGTATCCGGCCGCTTTCATGAGGCTCTTCGCCTTGGCCACATCGTAGGGATAGGGCTTGAGGTCCGGGTTGTGGCCGAAGCTGTTCGGGCCGACGACTGTCCCCATGGATGCGGTCGCGTGCCCCTGAAGCACGTTCTTGATGATGCTGTCCTTGTCGATGGCGTAGTTCACCGCCTGGCGCACGCGCATGTCGGACCAGGGCGCGCCGTCCTTGACAACCATGATGAGCGAACAAGCCTTGGGGCCGGGTCCGGCAACCACGTCGACGTTGGGGTTCGATTTCGCCATCGGGACCGTCTGGGGCGGGATGTCCTTGATCATGTCGACCGCGCCCGAGACGAGTGCCGAGACGCGCGTCGTCGGCTCGGGAATGACCTTGACGATCACCTTCTTCACGCGCTGGCGGGATTTGTCCCAGTATCCGGAGGCGGCCTCGAAAACCATCTCGGAGCCCTTGCGCCATTTCGTCAGGCGGTAAGGGCCGCTTCCGACGGGATTGCGCGCGAGGTGCTTGAGGTCCTTGGAAGCATAGTGTTTCGGCGGGACCACCGCGCTGAAATCCGCCAGCGGCGAGAGGAGATAGCGGTCGGGATGCTTGGTGTGGATGCGCACGGTGTGCGAATCGACCACCTCGACTTTTTTGACACTCCTGTAGAAACTCCGTAAGCGGCTTTTGATCTTCTTGTCGAACAGACGGTCGATACTGTACTTCACGGCGTTCGCGTCGACGGGCTCCCCGTTATGGAACTTCACGCCCTTGCGCAGCTTGAGTTCCAGCACCGTAGGAGAAACGTAACTCCATGACGTCGCGAGAGCGGGGATGATTTTCCCTTTGATGTCGCGCGCGAGGATGTTGTCGAACACGAGCGGCCACGACTGCAGCATGGGAAGCCCGAGCCGGATGTGGGGGTCGAACGTCGTCGGGTCTCCGGGCATCCCGATGAGAAGCTGATCTTTCTTGGCGGAAAACGCGTCTCCAGACATCAGCGTAAGCGACATGAAAACAGCCATTCCAAAAATAACGAACTTCTTCTTCATCTTCACTCCTCCTCTATTCGGTGTCCGGTCGACGATAGGTTCGCTTGGAGTTTCACATGGCCATGCTCTAATGATTCACTATGTGCGGCGGCACACGGCTCCTGAGGGGCAAAAGACCCGTGGGTGGACGGGAAGATTCCGGCTTGATGATGCGGCATGCGGCGAGCCTGCCAATAAACCAACCCTTCGCTGATTTCCGGCTCAATAATACGAGGCTTTCCCATCTTCTGCGGAATCCAAAAATCGCCCCCGCTTCGCTTATAAAAACGACCTGTTTCGCACAGTTATTCTCTTTTCAAGATTCCGACCATGATTAGTGATTGCCACCTGCGTGTCAACCAATAGCCGGAGGACAGACCAAAATCGCCAAAGCGTGGCTTGCCGCTGGATGAACCAGCCTCGTGAGGGGTCGTGAAACCGGCGAGAGGCATGCTACATATGGTTTCATTCGGGAATCGTCCGCGGTTGAAAACCCAGGGAGGGCAAGAGATGTTCGAGAAGATCGCCGTGTTCGGAACCGGAGCCATCGGCAGCAGCGCAGCCGCCGACCTCACCGACGCCGGCTATGACGTCACCATCGTGGATCAGTGGCCGGCGCATGTGGAGGCAATGAAAAAAGACGGCCTCCACGTCCAGATGCCGGACCTCGACCTGAAGGTTCGCGTCAAGGCGCTCCACGTGTGCGAGCTGGCCTCCGTGAAACCTGAATTCGACCTCATCCTCCTGGCGGTGAAATCTTTCGACACGCGCTGGATGGCCGAACTCATGGCGCCCCACTTGAAAGCAGACGGCGTGCTGGTGGGTCTGCAAAACAGCATGAACGAAGAGGAGATAACGACTTCCATTCTCGGTCCCGAGCGCGTGGTGGGATGCTGCATCGAACTATCGGGAGAGATATTCACCCCGGGCCACGTTCAGCGCAACACGCCGCGAACGGGCACCTGGTTCGCCGTTGGGGAGCTGGACGGATCCATCACACCGCGTCTTCAGGAAATCCAGAAAATCCTGAGCCACGTCGCCAAGGTGGACATCTCCACCAACATCCGGGGCACGAAATGGACGAAACTCGTCGTGAACTCGATGAGCATGGGGCCCTGGGGACTCATCGGTTTACTGAACAGAGAGGTCGCGAAACTTCCCGGAATCTTCGAGGTCGCGGTGAAACTCGGCAAAGAGACCGTAGCGGTCGGCACGGCGATGGGAATCAACATCGAGCCCGTCTTCGGGCTGAATGCGGATGATTTCGCGGATGATGAGGACAAGGTGCTGCTGAACGCCCTCACGACTATGACGGGCCACACCGGCCCGCGCGCTCGCACGGCGCCCATTCACGATCACATCAAGGGCCGCAAGAACGAGATCGAATTCATCAACGGCCTCGTCTCAAGAAAGGGAAAGGAACTGGGCATTCCCACGCCCTGTAACGACGCCGTGAGCGAACTCGCGCGCGCGATCAACCGGAACGAATTGGAAATGGACCCCTCGAACTACGAACTCCTGAAATCCAGGCTGGGAATAGCAGACAAAGAAAATCCTTAGAGCCGGTTTCCCGGAAAAGGCGAGGTAAACAAGCCGGGATTCATTTCTGAAAAACAAATGGATTCAGGCGAACGAGCCTGGAGCTAATCGACGCTGCGTCTCGGGTTCCGGCCTTCCACCATGAAGAGGACGGCCTCTGCGATGTTCGTTGCGTGATCGGCGATTCTCTCGAAGTATTTCGAGATGAACGTCAGGCGGGTCGAGCGGCTGATGTTGCGCGGGTTGTCCAGCATGTAGGTCAGCAGTTCGCGGAACAACTCCTCGTTCATGTCGTCCACCTCGTCGTCGCTCGCTATGACCTTGCGCGCGAGCACCACGTCTTCCTTGATGAAGCTGTCCAGACTCTCGCGCAGCATCTGGCTCGAAGCGCTCGCCATGCGCGGTATTTCGATATAGGGCTTGAGCGGAGGCTCCTCGTTCAACTCCAGCGCCCGCTCGCAGACGTTCACCGCCAGATCGCCCACCCGCTCGAGGTCCGAGGCGATTTTCATGCCCGTCGTGATGAAGCGCAGGTCCACCGAGGTCGGCTGCCTGAGCGCTACTATCTGCAGGCAAAGCTCGTTCACGTCGACTTCGAGCTGGTTGACTTCCAAATCGCTCTCGATGACTGTCTGGGCGATTTCGGAATCACGGCGGGTGAGGCTTTCGATGCTCTTCGCCATCATGGCCTCCACCTTGGCGCCCAACTCCAGGAGAACGCGGCGGAGTTCCTGGAGTTCGCTCTCGAATTCCGAACTCGTGTGTGCCCTTCCGCTCGTCAGTGCCATGCAAATCTCCTCCAGCGCCTAGCCGACAGCGCTTAGCCGAATCGGCCGGTGATGTAATCAGAAGTGCGCACGTTCATGGGGTTCATGAAAATTTTCTTCGTTTCTCCGTATTCAATCAACCGGCCCAGGAACATGAAGGCCGTATTGTCAGATACCCTGGCGGCCTGCTGCATGTTGTGTGTCACGATGACGATGGAGAAATTCTCCTTGAGTTGCGCTATCAGATCCTCGATGCGGGCCGTGGCGATCGGGTCGAGTGCCGAGCAGGGCTCGTCCATCAAGATGATTTCCGGCTCCGAGGCAATCGCGCGGGCGATGCACAGGCGCTGCTGCTGACCGCCGGAGAGGCCGAGCGCGTTGTCCTGGAGCCGGTCGGACACCTCGTCCCACAGCGCGGCGTCGCGCAGGGAGCGCTCACAGGTCTCCTCCAGGAGATTCCTGTCGCGGATGCCGTCCACCCGCAGGGGGTAGACCACGTTCTCGAATATCGACATCGGGAAGGGATTGGGCTTCTGGAAGACCATGCCGAGGCGTTTGCGAAGCTCGATGACTTCCACGCGCGGGTCGTGAATGTCGGTTCCCTCAATCGCAATCTTCCCTTCGCTGCGGATTCCGTCGATAAGGTCGTTCATGCGGTTGAGCGCGCGCAGGAGCGTGGATTTTCCGCAACCCGAGGGGCCGATCAGGGCGGTGACGAGTTCTTTCTGGATTTTCATGGTGTTGTCGAACAGGGCCTGTTTCTCACCGTACCAGAAGCTGAAGTCGTCGATGTCGATGACGCTGCCCAGTTCACTTTCAACAGGGTGGTACGCCGTCGTTTCGAATTCGGCTTCCTGCTCGCTCATTACCGCGTTGGACACCATTTCAATACGTCTCCACTAGAATTGGCCTTCCACGAACTTCCGGCGAAGGCGGTTGCGAACCATGATGGCGAAAGCGTTCATGAAAGCGATGATTGCGATCAGAAGAAGCGTCGTGACGAAAACCATCGGTTTCCCCGCTTCCGAGTTTCGAGACTGGAACCCCACGTCGTAGATGTGGAAACCCAGGTGCATGAAGCTTCTCTCCGGGTGCAGGAACGGGAAGAAGGAGTCGAAAGGAAGCTCAGGCGCGAGTTTCACCACCCCCACAAGCATGAGAGGCGCCACTTCGCCCGCCCCGCGCGCCATCGCCAGTATAAGGCCGGTCATGATGCCCGGCATCGCCTGGGGCAGAACGATGTTCCGGATGGTCTGCCATTTCGAGGCGCCGCAAGCGAGAGAACCCTCCCGCATGGAGCGGGGAACAGCGGCGAGCGCCTCCTCGGTCGCCACGATCACCACGGGAACGGTGAGGAGCGCCAGCGTCAGGGACGCCCATAGAAGACCGCCGGTCCCGTAGGTAGGGTTGGGCAGCTTCTCCGGGTAGAACAACTGGTCGATTCTAATTCCGATGGTGTAGGCGAAAAATCCCAGGCCGAACACGCCGTAGACGATGGAGGGCACGCCCGCGAGGTTGTTCACGCAGATGCGCACGATGGAGACCAGGGTGCCCTGCTTGGCGTATTCACGCAGATAGAGCGCCGTGACCACGCCGAAGGGAGCGACGAAGACGACCATGAGCAGCGTCATCATGACGGTGCCGAAAATCGCAGGCAGAACGCCGCCTTCGGTATTCGCTTCGCGTGGGTCGTCAGTCAAAAACTCGCCCCACCGGGAGAAATAGACGCCCATCTTCCCGAAGAACGACAGGTCGTTGGCCGGGTAGATGCGGACGAGTTCCGAGAGCCTCAAACGTTTCTCGCGGCCACCGATCTCCCGGAGGGTGATTTTGAATTTCTCATCCTCTTCGTTGACAGCGGCGATTCGCTTCTTAAGTACAGCGAATCCGGCCCGCCTCTCCTTCGTCTGGCGTTCGAACCTCTCCTTCTCGGTGCGATACGCCGCACTCTTCTTCCCGTAGTCGAGTTCGGTGCGCCGCAGGGCGAGCCTGTCTTCTTCGATGTAGTAGTTGATGGCGCCTATCTCGTCCACCTCGATGGAGCGAACGGCTTCCCTGCGATCGACCGCCTCATCGTGAGCCGCGTACAACGCATCCAGAGATACTTTTTCGCCCGGAATCCGGCGGCCGTCGAGCGTCAATTCTTTAATAAAACCGATGAACGGGCCCCACTCCCTGCGCTCGACGAAGAATATGCCGGGCGGCGTCTCGGTTTTGGCTACCTGATGCGCCACCGCCCACTTGAAGTCTTCGTTATAAATGTCGAAATTTCCGATTCTATAGAGCGTGCGGCTCGCAAACCCGTCCGCCTCCCGGATGGCGCGCCGGGATTCGGGGTCGACACCTTTCAACTGCTCCTCGGAGGGGCGAAAGTTCTCCGAGCGAAACGGCTCGCCGGCGATTTTCTTGCCGTTCTTGAGAGTCACCACCTCCACCGGACCCGGGTAGAACGTCACGATGCCGTTCCACAGGACGAGCGCGAGAAAACCGATGATCATCAACACGCCCAGAGCGAGCGCTCCGCCCATGACCCAGATGAAAGGCTCGCCTCTGGCCTTGAAATCGAGTGACGCCCGAAGTCCCGTCCGGCCGGGCGGGCTTTTTTCCGCCTCCAAGGTCTGCGCCGCTTCGGGCCCGGGTTCCATGTAATTGCCCGAGTCGGCTTCCGGAACCGGCATCTCCGCTTTTTTCTTGTCTTTTTTCTTCTTTGGTTCTTTCGCCTTCATCCTGTCCTCACAACTGCGCGGCGCGCTTGCGGAAGCGCAGGCGAACCACCTCTGCAATCGTATTGACGACGAACGTCATCGCGAAGAGGACGAGGGCCGCCAGGAACAGCACCCGGTAGAGCGTCCCGTCCTTGACGGCTTCTGGAAGTTCCACCGCGATGTTCGCCGAAAGCGCCCTGAGGCCCGAGAAAATGTTCCAGTCCAGAACCGGGGTGTTGCCCGCCGCCATGACGACGATCATCGTTTCGCCCACCGCGCGGCCCATGCCGATCATCACGGCGGCGAAAATCCCGCTGGCCGCCGTGGGCAGGATGACCCAAAGCGCCGTCTGCCAGGGCGTGGCGCCGCAAGCGAGGCTCGCCGCTCTCAAGTGGCTCGGCACGGAGTTGAGCGCGTCTTCGGCGATGGTGTAGATGAGCGGGATGACGGCGAAACCCATTGCGAAGCCCACGACGAGGGAGTTGCGCTGGACATAGGTGTCGATGACCCCGCCGCGCGCATCCAGACCGAGCGCCGTGAGCACCACGGCCGTCACCCAGCTCAGCAGTCCGGCGACGACCAGCGTTCCGCCCCAGCGGAGAAGCTCGAAGAGCGCACCCCGTGAATGGTCCATCTGTCTGAGTTTTTGTCTCCATCCATATCCCAAAAACCGCTCGGCCAGGAAAGCAACGAGTATGAATGAGGCGGGATAAAAAATGATGAACAGCATCGGCGTCGCAATGCCGATGTTTCCGTTCGCCCAGGCCTTGAAGTCGCCGCCGAACAAGAGCCTCTCGAATCCCGGCCCGATAAGATAGCCGAGCAGCGAGCCCAGAATGATCACGAAGAACACCAGGCCGAGCTTGGGAAATCCCGACAGGGGAAGGGAGACCCGCGGCGGCATCACTTGCCATAAATAGGCAGAGAGCAACAGCAGAAACGGGATCAGCATGAACGTGAGCAAGACCGCGGCTATCCACGTTTCCACGATGGGCGCCAGTATCAGGGCGGCCACGAAGCCGAGAACCACCGAGGGTAGCGAGGCCATCATCTCCATCGCGGGCTTCACGACGGAGCGCACTTCCGGGCCGATGAACTCGGAGGTGAAAATAGCGCCCAGCACCGCGATGGGTATCGCGAAGATGAGAGAATAAACCGTTCCCTTGATGGTCCCGAATATCAGGGGGATGAGGGAAATCTTCTCCTCGAACGCATCGTCTCCCGAGGAGGATTGCCACGTATACTCGGGCTTGGGATAGCCTTCGTACCAGACTTTTCCGAACAGGGTCTGAAAGGTCGTCTCGGGGTGTTCGGCCTCGAATTTCCAGAAATTCACCACGCCCTTCTCGTCCGTGGCGACAATTGCGTCATCGCGCGGGGAAAGGCGGATGTATCGCGCAGAGCCGGTCATGTCCTTCATCTTGAAGCGCAGCAGCGTCGACTCGCTCGTGGCATGGCGAAGCCAGATGTCTCCGCCCGAGCCCATCGTGACGAACATCCGGCTGCGCTGGGAGGTGGAAAAGCCCGAAACGGCGGCGGCGTGCTTCTCCAGTTCATGACCGCGCACCAACACCAGTCCGTCCGAGGTGGTGGCGCCCGGCCTGCGCGCCTGGAAGAAGATGCTCAATGACCCCCTGGAGCCTCCCACGACGATGGATTCCTCGCCGATGAGGGTCTTGAACACCGTCAGCTTCTCATCCATGGGAAGCAGATCGCGCTTCTCCACGAGAGTAATGGCGTCGAAGTTCCTGGTGTCGTAGCGAAGGAGGAATCCATTCTCGACGCCGATGTAGACTTTATCGGCCTTTTCCGTGAGGAGTATGTCGACGATGCGCGTTCCGGGCGGCAAGTCGGGCAGAACCACGCTCTCTACGGACGAAGTGGTTTGCCCTGTCAGGAGATTGACTCTCGTCTCCGTCAGGCTCAGGCGCGCCACGCCCTTGGCGTCCACCGTGGCGAAGGAAATGCTCGGGCGCTCGGGAGTCCCGCCCACCTTGTAGTCGAGTTTCACGATGGGCGTGCCTTGCGGCGCCACCTCCTGCGGTTCCTTGACTTCTGATTCCACCCAGATTTTCCGCATCTGGTCGCCCGGAATCCGCGAATAAACGACCTTGCCGTCGGTGAAATCGCGCTCGTCGATTTTGGTGAGTCCCTTCGGAACCCTTTCGGCCGGCAATATCTGTGTGCGGAAGACGATCTTTCCGAACCGGACCGTTCCATCCGGGAAGCCGAAGGCGACGTTTCCGCCCTTGAGCGTTCGCCCGAAAGCGCTCGCCTCGGCGCCCTCGAAATCGAGTTTCAACGTCGCGAGCGGTTTTCCGGTCGATGCGTGGACGGGCGTCAACACGCCGTCTTTCGAAACCAGGACGGCGATGGTTTTGTAATCATCCACCTCGACACTGAGGAGAGGGCTCTTGGGCGCAGCGACCCGGAAGACACCCGAGCCGGTTATCGTTTCTCCGGCGAACAGCGGCAAGGCCACTGCCACGAGAAACGCCATGATCCCGAGCACGGCCAGAATCACGAAAAGCCCGCCGACGGTGATGATGTTGGTGGCGAGCTTGTCGATGATCCGGACGGATTGTCTTGCCCTCAAATCGCGAATCCGGCCCGGCTTTCTCGGTTCTTTATCCTCAGCGTCTGATACTCGGCTTTCGCTCATATCTCTCGTTTTCAAAAATGAAAGCGGGGGGACGGCGAATCCGCTCCGCCGTCCCCGCCGCCGCGTTGCGTGGAAAAACTAGTTGCTTCCCAACCCGAGGCCGAGGGCTCCGAGATCCAGTTTCGCGATGGCCGCGTTCACCGGGAAAAACCCCGCTTTGATGACGGCCTGCTGGCCTTCCTTCGAGAAGATGTACTTGACGAACTGGGCTCTCAGGGGGTCGAGCGGCTGGTTCGGGTTCTTGTTGACGTAGATGTAGAGGAAACGCGCGACCGGGTAGTTGCCCGAATAGGCGTTCTTGGCTTCGGGGCCGTAGCATTTGCCGCCGGTCTTTTTGGACACCGGAAGTGCGATCACGTCTGCGGTCTTGTAGCCGATGCCCGAATAGCCGATGGCGAACTTATCCGACGCCACGCCCTGCACCACCGCCGAGGAGCCGGGCTGCTCTTTCACGGAATCTTTGTAGTCGCCCTTGTAGAGGGCCACTTTCTTGAAGTAGCCGTACGTGCCGGAAGCCGAGTTGCGGCCGTATACGGAAATGGGCTTGCTCGCCCACATGCCCTTGAGGCCGACCTCGCCCCACGTCGTAACGTCGGTCTTCATGCCGCCCTTTCGGGTCTTGGAGAAAATGGCGTCGACCTGCGGCAGGCTCAGACACTTCAGCGGGTTGTCCTTGTTCGTGAAGACGGCTAGGGCGTCCACGGCGACGCGGATGCGGCCCGGCTTGTAGCCGAACTTCTTCTCGAAAGCGTCCATTTCCTTCGATTTCATGGCGCGCGACATCGGGCCGAAGTTCGAGGTGCCGGCGATGAGCGCGGGAGGAGCCGTCGAAGAGCCTTTGCCCTCGATCTCGATCTTCACGTCCGGGTAGGAACGCCTGAAGCCCTCGGCCCAGAGCGTCATAAGGTTGTTCAGCGTATCGGAACCTACGGACTTCACGTTCCCGGAAACGCCGCTGGTGGCCTTGTAGGCGGGCAACTTCTTGTCCACCATCAGGGCCGCGCCGACGGGCTGCGCTACGAGCACGAGGCAAATCACAGCCGCGAAGGCCAAACCGCAAATCCTGGAAAACCTGATCATTCTCACTTCCTCCTATGGGTGGATTGAAACTACAGGAAAAAACGAAAGACTTTGTTACATTTTCGTGACAAAACTGTGAACATACAGAGACACGGACGGACCCTCTCTTCCCACACTTGTGAATCTCTACCTTCCCGCATTCCCCATGGACTGCGCGCTTCTTTGCCCGGAGAACTTTATCGCCTCTTCAGGGGGCTGCGTATACGCAACCATGAGCAGAAACGCTCCGTCCCGCGATTGCTCTCCGAACGAGGTGGACTATAGGGAAAAAAGGAGCCGGAAATGTTACGAACGGATGGCAATCGAGTGATTTTTCGGACAAATCCGGTTTACGGGATGCCAGCTTCGTTTCGCGCATCGAGGGGCGCAAGGGTCAAATCCGCCCCCGCAATGAAACCGGCCCGAACCAAAACTTACATTAGAAGGTGCCGGCCCCGCTCAGGGCGCGGGAACGGTGAAGCGGAAGGTGGAGCCCCGGCCCGGCGTGCTATCGACCCAAACATCTCCGCCCATTTCCTGAACGAGATGCTTCACGATGGAAAGACCCAGACCCGTGCCCCCGTTCTCCCGAGCGCGGGCCGAATCCACCCGGTAGAAACGCTCGAATATCCGGGGAAGATGCTCGGGGGGAATTCCCTCTCCCTGATCGGCCACCGAAACCTCGACGAAGCCATCTTCGCGCAGGTGTCCGGACACGGTGATTTCGCCGCCCTCGGAACTGTAGTTCACCCCGTTTTCGGCCAGGTTGATCAGAATCCTCTCCAGGGCTGCAGGGTCCGCCCGGACGCGGTCTGCCTCATCGGGAATCTCCGTATGCAGTTGAACGCCCCTCTTCTCGACTACGGGAGCCAACGTGTGGGCGACGGAGTCCATCGCGCTCTGTATGGAAACTTCCTCGGGTCGGACGTGCTCCTCCTTGGATTCTATCCTCCCGAGTTCAAGCAGGTCCTCGACCAGGGCCGATAGGCGCCGCGCGTGCCTGTTGATGGTGGAAGCGAAACGGCGCGTTGCTTCGGGGTCGGATTGCGCAGTCACCTCGAGCGTCTGGGCCGCCCACTGTATCGCCGTCAAGGGCGTGCGCAACTCATGGGATACGTTAGCGGTGAATTCCCGCCGTATTCCCGCGAGCCGCTTGACCTCGGTGACATCGTGAAACACCAGGACGAGGTTCGATTCTCCCTCCGCCCTCGCCCGCTTGGCGTGTAAGGTCAGCGTGCGCGCGGGCAGGACTTCCACCTCGCGCTCCATCCGGGCCGCGGAGCGAGAGAGCATCTCCCGCACGGCTTCCTGCACCTCGGTGGAGCGCACGGCTTCGAGAGGAACCGGCGCGTCATTCTCGAAATCGGGCAGCGAGGGAAAAAACTCCCTGAAAGCGGTGTTTACGAGGAGAATATCCCCCGTGGCGTTGGTGACCATGACGCCCTCGGTCATTCCCTCGAGAATCGCTTCCAGCCTGTCGCGCTCGTTGCGCAGCTCATCGAGACGGGCTTCCACCTCTGAGGCGAGCTGGTCCATGGTCCGCGCGAATTCGCCCAACTCATCCTGCCGTCTCGAAGCGATGCGGTAACTGAAGTCGCCGCGGGCAATCTTCTGCACGGATCTATAAATCTCATCGAACCCCCGGCGTACGATAACGCCGGCCCCGAAACTGACCGCGATGGCGAGCAAAAACGCGAGAGCACCGGCCACCAGGAGAAGTCCCCGCATCTCGGCGATGGTCTCTTCGATTTCCCGAAGGCTCATGGCCAGACGAATTACGCCGCCGGACACCGGACCCGCGTCAATCGAAAGAGCCAGATAGAGCAAGTCTCCCTCGCCCCTCGGGCTGCGGCGGACGCTGGAGCCTATCCTCTTTTCTTTCGCCGCGATGACTTCGGGCCTGTCGGCGCGGCTCTCGGCTCGTTCGGAGCCATCGAGCGCGAGGTCGGAGTCCGCGAGCAGCTTTCCCGAGGCGGATATGACCGTCACTCGCACGCCGAGCGCGCGGCTGATTTCCTCGGCGATTACATTCATGTGGTCACTTTGCGGGTTCGCCGAAATCGAGGAAACCAGTTGACGGCGGGCCAGGTGCGCGTTGCGGGCGAGGTTCTCCTCCGCATGTTCCATCAACTGGGCCGAGAGACCGAAATGGAGGTAAATCATCCCCGCCGAGAACACCACGGTGATGACGACGAGATAACTCGCCATCAATTTCTTGTAGAAGGATCTGCGCATATGCGGGTTTCCTCCGGGTGGCGAGGAGGACTACTCTTCGGACATCTTCTTGAACCGGTACCCCACGCCTCGAAGCGTCTGGATCATATCCCCCGCCGGGCCGAGCTTCTCCCGCAGGCGGCGGATATACGTGTCCACGGTGCGGGGAGTGACGAATTTATCTTCTCCCCAGATGACGTCGAGCAACTCGTCGCGATTTCGGGCGAAACCGGGGTGAGCGGCCAGGTGGTGCAAAAGACGGAATTCCGTCGCCGTCAGGGAGAGTTGGCGTCCGTCCACCGACGCTTCGTATTGCTCGGAGTCGATGGTCAGCGGTCCGCGCCTGAGTGATTTTCCCGCAGCCGGTGTCGTTTTCGATCGCGCGAGCACCGCTTTCACGCGCAGAATCATTTCCCGGATGTTGAAGGGCTTGGTCACGTAATCGTCCGCGCCCAACTCGAAACCGACGATGCGGTCCACCTCTTCGCCCCTGGCGGTCAGCATGATCACGGGCAGCCGGCTCAGCGCGGAATCTCGCCGGATATGGCGGCAAATCTCGAGGCCGGATATATCGGGAAGCATGAGGTCGAGAACAATCAGTTGGAGTTCCTCGTTCCTGAGCGCTTCCAGGGCATCTTCGCCATTGGCCGCGCCCACGACCTCGAATCCCTCCCGTTGGAGGTTGTAGGTGAGGAGTTCGCGGATGTCGATCTCGTCTTCCACGATGAGAATTTTTTGAGCCAACGTTGCCCCCATCATCATCCGGGCATCAATGCGGGTAAAACAATGCTTAGTTCTACTAATCAATTTTGCAAATAAATTCAACACGTGGAAAATGAAGAATTCCTGCGCTCCTCCGTGCCGACGCCATTCCACGCCTGAGCGACTCCCGTGAGAGTTCAAATGAGCCAACGAGAGAAAATGATTCCGGAGCGGATGCGAGCATGTCTCTTGGACAAATGAACGGGAAAAATCTGAAATCCTGAGTTCCCCGCTTATCACATGGGATCGGGGCGACGGAGCCGAGAAGTCAACATTAAAAGAAGCAGTTGAAAAAAATAACAAATCTGCGCATAATCCAGTGTTCAGAACAAAATATTTCTGCCGCATCGTCTAATTTGTTCGGGATGATGATTTGTTCGGGATGATGTTCTTTGACCATCGAATTTGAAGGGGATAATTGCGGTGGCCTCCATTACACTCCAAAACCTGGTGAAAAAATTCGGTGAAACCGTCACCGCCGTTGCGGGCGTTGACCTCGAGGTGAGTGACGGCGAGTTCATGGTGGTGGTCGGGCCGTCGGGCTGCGGAAAAACCACCACGCTCAACATGATCTCCGGATTCGAGGAACCCACGAGCGGCACGATGTTCATCGGCGACCGCATGGTGAACCACCTCGAACCGGGCGACCGCGGCCTGGGCATGGTGTTCCAGGACCTCGCCCTGTTCCCTCACATGACCGTCTTTGAAAACATCGCCTTTGGTCTGCGTGTGGACAAGACCGCGGACACGGACGTGAAAGAGCGGGTTTCCAAAGTCGCCACGACCATGAAGATATCCCACCTACTATCCAAAAAACCCGCCCAGTGCTCGGGCGGCGAGGCGCAGCGGGTGGCCCTGGCGCGAACGATCATCACCCAGCCGCAAGTCCTGCTCATGGACGAGCCACTCTCCAGTCTGGACGCCAAGCTGCGCATCGAGATGCGCACCGAACTCAAGCGCCTCCACGAGGAACTCAAATCCACCTTCGTCTACGTCACCCACGATCAGGCCGAAGCCATGACGATGGCGGACCGCATCATGGTCATGGACCGCGGATACGTGCAGCAGATCGACACCCCGCTCGGGATATACAGAAAACCGACCAACCAGTTCGTGGGCACGTTCTTCGGCCAGCCGACGATGAACGTTGTCTCGGGACGCATCGAGAACAGCGACGCGCCTAGGTTCGTCTCCGAATATTTCGAGCTGAGCATCGAGCCTGGCGCCGTGCCCGGCTCCGCTATAGACAAAGCGATCAACCTCGGGGTGCGTTCCGAGAACGTGAGCATCGGGGATGAAGGCGCGGCCGCGGATGTCAGGCTCATCGAACCGCTGGGAGACGAAACGCTGGTTTTCTTCTCCTGCGGCGATGAGGAATTTCTGGTGGCCAAAGTCGACGCCGAGCGCGAGTTCAGCCCCGGCGATCAAATCCGATTCGGTTTTCAATCGGGCGCAATACACTTTTTCGACGCCGAAAGCGGCGCACGGCTGGAATAACGGCCGGCGCTGCACGACCAACGAAAAATAACAAAGGTCTGGAAAACGATGTATCGCAAGGAAGTGGCAACATCGGAATAAGGCAGGAAGAATCAGTTAATGGGAACTTAGCGTTCGAACCCGGCGATTCGCAAGCATGACATCGCCTTTCCTAACCAGGAGGGAGGAGGAATCGAGATGAAGAGAATTTTTCTCGCAACGCTGATCTTGATGGGCGTCACGGTTTTCGTGGCCTCGACGGCCATCGCCGCCATGATGGTACACCCCGGCAAGACGGTTGAGGAGCGCGCCATCAACGGAGCGAAAGCGTACATCAAGAAGCATAATCTGAAGAATCCGAAGCAGACCATGCTCCTGATTTCGCTCTTCAAGAACTCCCAGCCGAAATACCTGAGGCAATGGAAGAAGCTCACCGGCGTCGAGATGGGCTCCATCCAGTACGGCTACACAGACATCCCGGCCAAGATCATGGCCGAAGCCGTGGCGAAGACGGGACAGTACGACGTCATCAACCACTTCCCCTACGTCATTCCCGACGCGGTGGGCGCGGGCACGCTCCAGCCGCTCGATGCGTACATGGCCAAGGGGAAACCCGACTTCACGGGCATCGACTCGGGCCTTCTGGCGCAGCAGAAGTACAAGGGGAAGACCTACTGGTTCATCCTCGACGGCGACCACATCGCGCTGTTCCTGCGCTCGGACATCATGAAGGCGGCCGCGAAGGAGTACAAGGCCAAGTTCGGCAAGGCTCCCGGATGTCCCGACACGATGGCCGAGTGGGAGCAGATGGCCAAGTTCTTCCACACGAAAAAGGGCCAGACCCGCTGGGGCATGAAGTTCGATCAGCCGCTCTACGGCGCGCAGGCCTACCGGAGCATCAACTTCTCCTACAGGCACTTCCCGGCTTATGTGGGCGGACTGCTCTTCGACAAGAACATGAACCCCACCATCAATTCGCCGAACGGCATCCGGGCGATCAAGGAATTCACCTCGATCGTCAAGTACATGCCGCCCGACGTGCAGGGCTGGGGAACGCCGCAGCTCTATCCTCACTGGGGCAGCGGACGGGCCTTCTCGTTCATGTCCTTCCCCTCGGCGATGGGCTACGCCAACCGCAACCCGAAGAGCAAGATCAGCGGCAAGCAGCTGGCCTGCCCGGTTCCCGCCGTGAAAGGCGCGAGCGGCAAGATGGTGCGCCGCGCGCCGCAGGCGGCCGGCACCGGCTACATGGTGAACGCGCACAGCAAACACCCCGAGCTCGCCTACTACTTCATCCAGTGGTTCACGGGCCCGACCCAGGGCGACATCGCCATCGCCGACCCGGCAGGCTTCTGGGATCCGATGCGCATGTCGAACCTGACGAACAAGGCCGTGCTCGCCAAGCACACCGAGCCTTTCGTGAAGATGACGATGAAGAACGCGAAAAACGCCATCTCCCTGCTCATGATCGAGGGTAACTACGAGTACTTCAACGTGCTCGACAAGAACATGGCGCAGGTCATGCAGGGCAACATCTCCGCCGAGCAGGCGGCGAAGAACGTCGAAAAAGGCTGGAACCGCATCACCGAGGACATCGGCCGGAAAGAGCAAATTGCGGCTTGGAGAGCGAGCGTCGCCAGCGGCGCTTACATCGACAAGTTCGCGCCGACCAACTAAACACCGCGCACAAGAGCGCCCGCTCCGGTGTGAAAGCCGGGGCGGGCGCCTCGCGCGATGCGCTTTGACTCTAGTTAAGATGAAGAGAAGATGGCCCAAGCAACGATAAAAGAACGCAAGAGTCTCTCGGCCTGGCTGTCCCAGGAGAAGGTTTTCCGCCTGATACCGTTCATCATGGTGGAGGCGACCTTCCTCCTGCTTCTCGCCGTTCCCTTCATACTCACCATCTACATCAGCCTCCTCAAATGGCGCGCCAACCGGCCCTTCGAGCAGGCCTATTTTCACGGTTTGCTGAATTACACTCGCGTCCTCACCACCGAGGATTTCTGGTGGGCGCTCGGGCGGACTTTTTATTTCGCGGGAACGGCGGTATTGCTCGAACTGCTCTTCGGCTTTCTTCTCGCCATGCTGGCTTATAAGCAATTCCGGGGGAGGCGAATCTACATCACGATTTTCCTGGTCCCCATGATGGTGGTGCCGGTCGTGGGGGGCTACAACTTTTCGATGATCTACATCGACTCGGGCCCCCTCAACCAGATTCTGTCTCCGATCACCGAAGCCATGGGCGTGAACCCGCGCATCCGCTGGCTCTCGCACCCCATCGCCGCGCAGTGGGCGATCATCCTCGCCGACGTCTGGCAGTGGACGTCGCTCACGTTCTTGATTTTCCTCTCGGGTTTCGCCGCGCTCCCGCAACAACTCACCAACGCCGCGCGCGTTCTGGGGGCAAGCAGGTGGCAGATATTCTGGAAAGTCCACCTGCCGCTGCTGAAGCCCGCGATCATGATCGCCGTCATCATTCGATCGATGGAGGCGCTTAAACTCTTCGATCTGTCCGTACTGCTCACCTTCGGCGGGCCGGGCACCTCGACCGAAACCATCGCTTTCTTCCTCTGGCGGCAGGTGTGGCAGTTCAACAAGTACAGCTTCGGCGCGGCCGCCTCGATTCTGCTGCTCTTCATGTTCGGAGCACTCATCTTCTACGGCATTTATCTGCTCGTGCGGGAACGATCCATCGTCGAAGAGGAGCGAATGGGATGACGAACGAGACCGACAGGCGCGCGGAGATGTCCTTCGCCAAGCGCTACAACCTCTTCTTCTGGTTCCGCCACGCCGCGCTAATATGCTGGGCGATCATGATCATGTTCCCGATCTTCTGGATGGTCTCGACTTCCTTCAAGGATTCGGGCGACTGGGTGGCCTGGCCGCCGAACTGGTTCCCGTCCTTCATCGGCGGGGGATACGAACCCACCCTGCACAACTACCGGCAGATTTTCAGCATCGTCGGGCACGGCGAAGGCCTCAGCCGCGAATACGCCGAACAGGCTTTCACGATCTGGGGAGCGGTGCGCGATTCGATGGTCGTCTCCTCCATCAGCGCGCTGATAGCGCTCCTGCTGGGCACGTTTCTGGCCTACTCGATTTCGCGCTTCAACGTGGGCGGAAAGTATTTCCGCTACATGATCCTGACCATCCGCATGGTCCCGCCCATCATCATCGCGATTCCCGTCGTGATGTACTACGCCATCCTGATTCCCTTCGCCACCCAGACGGTCCTCAACTACCGGATCAGCATGATCGACTCCTACTCCGGCCTGTGCCTCCTCTACATAGCGACCACGCTGCCCTTCGTCATCTGGATGATGCTGAACTTCATCGAGGAGATCCCCAAGACCATCGAGCACGCCGCCCAAATCATGGGCGCGGGGCGCATCTACACGCTGCGCCGCGTGGTCATGCCCCTGGTCGCGCCGGGCATGGTGGTGACCTTTCTCTTCATCTTCATCCTGAATTGGAGCGAGTTCCTGCTCGCGCTGACGCTCACCCAGCCGAGAGTCATCACCCTGCCCATCCTGCTCAACAAGTTCCAGAGCGCGATGGAGGGCAGGCTCTACGGGCCGCAAGCCGCGATCGGGACCGTCATCACCGTACCGGTGGTCATCCTCGGCGTCATGATCCAGAAACACCTCATCACGGGATTCAGCTTCGGCACCATCCGCAAGTAGCCCCCCGCGATAATGCGGGGAATGGATAAATGACAGGATGTATCTGCTCGTGCGGGAGCGGTCCATCGCCCGAGAGGTGGGAATGAGATGACGAACGAGGCCGGCAGGCGCGCGGAGATGTCCTTCGCCAGGCGCTACAACCTCTTCTTCTGGTTCCGCCACGCCGCGCTTCTGGGCTGGGCGAGCATGGTCATGTTCCCGATCTTCTGGATGATATCGACTTCCTTCAAGGATTCGGGCGACTGGCTGGCCTGGCCGCCGAACTGGTTCCCGAGCTTCATCGGCGGGGGATACGAACCCACCCTGGACAACTACCGGCTGATTTTCAGCCTGTTCGGACAGGGCGATCGCGTCGACCGCGATGTTCTCGAGCATGTCTTCACGATCTGGGGGGCGGTGCGCGATTCGATGCTCGTCTCCTCCGTCAGCGCGCTGATAGCACTCCTGCTGGGCACGTTCCTAGCCTACTCGATTTCGCGCTTCAACGTGGGCGGGAAGTATTTCCGCTATATGATACTGACCATCCGAATGGTCCCGCCCATCATCATCGCGATTCCCGTCGTGATGTACTACGCCATCCTGATTCCCTTCGCGACCCAGACGGTCCTCGGCTACCGGATCAGCCTGATCGACTCCTACACCGGCCTGTGCCTCCTCTACATAGCGACCACGCTGCCCTTCGTCATCTGGATGATGCTGAACTTCATCGAGGAGATTCCCAAGACCATCGAGCACGCCGCGCACATCACGGGCGCGGGCCGCATCTACACGCTGCGCCGCGTCGTGATGCCCCTGGTCGCGCCCGGCATGGTGGTGACGTTCCTGTTCATCTTCATCCTGAACTGGAGCGAGTTCCTGCTCGCGCTGACGCTCACCCAGCCGAAAGTCGTCACCCTGCCCATCCTGCTCAACAAGTTCCAGAGCGCGTCGGAGGGAAGACTCTACGGGCCGCAGGCGGCGATCGGGACGGTCATCACCATCCCCGTGGTCATCCTCGGCGTCCTGATCCAGAAGCACCTCGTCACCGGCTTCAGCTTCGGCACCATCCGCAAATAGCGCTTCGGGCAATTGCGGGGGTCAAAGCCGATGGATGAATGAGGCTTTGCCGGCGTGATGCGGTGCGGGAGGAAATGCGGGCTGTTGCGGGCAAATGCGGGGGTCGGCGAAAAACTTTTTTTGCGCCATATCTGAGTGCGGGACGCTAAGATTTGAATGATAACCCTTTTGATTACAACCATTTGCATAGTCAGAAATTTATCGAAAAACCCCGTCAATTTATCTGATTTTATCGTATTTTTCAGGAATTCCCGTCGCGCGGCAAACGCCGGGTCCGCCGCCGGCCGAACCCGGGCCGCCGCGTCCGTTCGCTTTCTTCTTTCCAGATCCATCCGGCCCGGGTCCATCGGAACTCCTCCAGGTTCGCGCGCCCGATCCTGCCCCGCGCGGGCGCATGCCCGGTAACGCCAAATGCGGGCAAATGCGCCCCCGGATTGAGGGCCAACCCCCCGGATGGAGGGTTCTGTAGGGGTCAGACATATATGTCTGACCCCTGCGGAGTACTCATTATTGGTGTAGGGGCGGTTCGCGAACCGCCCTTGCCGGAGAAACGGGCGCTTCACGAAGCGCCCCTACGGATCGTCTCGATACGCGGGACGTAGCCGGACAGGCCCCTGTGCCTGTCCGGGGTCGAGACCTGTCCGAGGCCTCTTACGGGCATAGACATTCCCGATACGGGCGGACACATAGATCCGCCCCTACGGAAACCGCAAACCGCCCGCTCGCCCCGAAAACCAACCCCCCTACCCCCCCCTTGTCAGGGGTCAAACGCGAGTGATGAACGAGCAAGATCAACTCCCCCCTTGAGGGGGAGTCGAAGAGCTAAGGGCGAAGCCCTCAAGCGATTCGGTGGGGGGAGCTTTTATCTGTGGCATGTCCCCCCACCGATTCAGCCTTCGCACAAATCGCTCGGCTTTATCGACTCCCCCTCAAGGGGGGAGTTGATCCCTTCTCTCGTTGATTGGCAAAACCCTCAAAGGGGGAGTGAATGTAAAATTCTTCTCGGTGAAAAAAAGACCCCCCTGTCAAAGGGGGGTAGAGGGGGCAGGACAGCTCCGAGGAGGGGCTGTCCTTTCAAGGCGAGGAGGCGAGCACGACCGGTCGGAAGAGAAAGGGCCGACACCCCGCAAAGGGCTGCTTTAAGGGGTTGAAAAACCCCTGAAGATGGGAATTGCTGCGACACGATCCCCGAGGTGCAGGCCGAGTCGGGGTGTCGGCTGCTTTCATGAAGCGAAAACAGGGGCTGCCCGTTGTTCCCCCTCCCGGCTCGAGGACTCAAACTCACAACCAGGAGCGGTACAGTTTGCTCTCACGAGAGAAGCAACCAACGGGCAACCCCCTTTTTCGCTCTCCTCATACCGCCTTGGGCCCCGGGGCCGTGAAGCCCCGAAGCCACAGGCGTCCTGCTCTTCGCTGCTACTGCTTCTTCACGCCGAAGCCGCCGACCATTTTTCCGTCCCGATTGAACTCGGTGTAGAACGTGCCGGTCGCGACCTGCGGAACGCCGTCGTCGCCGTTGCCATAGAGAGCTCCGGACCATTGGCCGGATTTAGCGGCAGCCGTCCCGCCCCTGGTCCAGACCGTCCCGACCTGCTCGTCGTTGGCGGCACCGCCGAGACCGTCAATATCCCCGGTATCGCTGATGTCCGTTTCATTCAGCTTGACGGACCAGTCACGCGACTCACCATCGGCGCCCATGAAGTTGTCGATGGTGCCCGTGATCATGTCGTCGCCGAAATCGGCTTCGAGCGTCACGTCCGCGGTGAAGTGGCCGGCGTCGTTCGCTCCGCCGGTGGTGCTGTGGAGCGCGTACTTGCCGGCGGCGCCACCCATGTAGGTTGCCGTTCCCTGCAAGGCCGTGATGCCGCTGGCCGCACCCTCGCCATCGCCCCTGTCATCCACGAATGCGCTCGCGATGAAGGTATCGCCGTCCGCTGACTTGTAGAGCCACCAGCCGTAGGAGGCGTAGTTGCCGTCCGGCGTTTCCATGAGCCGGTCGTTCGCGTCGGTGGGCTTGAAGGTCCAGGTGCCGCCGGTGAGCGTGAAGCCGTCTGCAGCCACCGTAGCCGAGCAAGCGTTGGTGCCGGTGGTGGGCGTGCAACTGTAGGTGCCGGACACGCCGTGGTAGCTGCCGGGGATCATCCTGGCGACTTCATTGTCGTCCTTCTTGAACACCTTCGTCCCGGCGGACTGGTCGAAGCTCGGACTGGCGACTCTCCCCGCGACAGCTGCGTCGGTCGTGTCGATGGCGAGCGCCCCGTCCGTCAGCTCGTACTCGACCTCGTTGGCTGTCACTTGGGCTCCTGTCCCGCCGAACTTCTTGCCCTCCGTCGGTTCGCCGACGTTCGAGTAGACGACTGCCTCGTAGCTGTCACCGCCGGCGGGGTCGGCGTACCTCTTGCGTGCCCAGCCATGGAGGGTGACGTCCGGCGCATCCTTGTCTTCCGACAGGGTGACGGCTGCGGGCGCGGTGGTGGGGAGGCCGGCGCTCACCTCAATGGCGGTGCCAGCGGTGTTGTAAGTGGCGATCCGATCACCGACGGCAGGTGAGCCAGCGGTCCCCGTCTGAACACTGATGCCGGCATACAGCTTCCTGGCATCCTCCATCATCTCCGCATCCGCGGCCTTCTGCGCATCGTCCTCGGCCTTATCGAAGGCGGCTTGCGCCGTTTGGATCGGCGCCGCCGCATTGGTCGCCTCTCGCACATACGTAGCCTTTTCCGCGTCGGTCAGGTCCGCGCCGCCGGTAATCGCCGCGTTCAGAGCGGTAAGGGCATTGTTGGCGGCGTCGAGCTGCTCCTGCGTTGGCGTCGAACCGGCAAGCGCCGCGAGGGCCGCCTGGAGCGTCGTGGAAGCATCCGACAGCGCTGTCGTCTGGTTCGTCCGGCGCGTTGCGGTGTCGATGCCACCCTGCGCACTATCTACGGCAGCAATGGCGTCGTCCAGCATCCTCTGGTACATCGACTTGTTCGGAACATTGACCGCGTCTTCCAGCGCCTGCCTGAGAGCCCGGATGCCCGCGTTGGCGGCGTCGATCTTCTCCTGGGTCGACAGGTCGGACGTGTCGATCATGCCGGCCGCGTCCGCAAGAGCCGTTCTCTGCGTACCGACGTTGGCGGTGAGAGTTTCCTGCGCACTCGCCACCCTCCGCTTGGCCACCGTCACGTCGACGGTGGCGTCGAGCTTCTCGGCGTCGGTCAGATCGGTCGCCTGCTCCAGAGCCAGTTCAAGCGCGACGATGGCCGCTTCGGCGTCGTCGATCTTCTCCTGCGTCGACAGGTCGGTCAGGTCGATTGCCTGAAGGCCCTCGACGGCACTCGAGAGCGCCATCCTCTGGACCTCGAGGTCGGTTCTGCCCTGCGCCAGCATCACGTTCCGATTGGCTGTCGCCAGCTCGGTCATGGCTGCTCTCTTTTCGGCAGCGCTCAGTTCTGTCGCGTTGTCCAGCGCCGTCTGAAGCGCGTCGATGGCGCCCTGGGCGTCGTCGATCTTCTCCTGCGTCGACAGGTCGGTCAGGTCGATTGCCTGAAGGGCCGTAACGGCATCCGCCAGCGCCGTCGTCTGGGCCGCATGGTCGAGCATGCTCTGCGCGTTCGCCACGGCTGTCTCGGCCGCGGTCACCTGCGCGTCGTACATCGACGTGTCGTCGACGTCGGCCGCGGCGGCGATCGCCGCCTTCAGCGCGGCGATGGCAGCCTCGGCCGCATCGACCGCAGCCTGAGTCGACAGGTCGGACGTGTCGATCATGCCGGCCGCGTTCGCCAAAGCCATCTTCTGCGCATCGATCCGAGCCATCATGGCCAGGGCCGCCACGCGCTCGTCGACCTTCGTGTTCAGGTCCTGGAGCTCCGTGCCCGAGATGCCGGCGGCCACTGCCGTGGCGACCGCCGCCCGCGCCGCTGCCTCCGTCTCGGCTGCCGCGATTGCATCAACCGCCACCTCATAAGCCGTCGGCGGCACCGGTGGCGGCTCCGGGTCCGGCGTAGCAGCACCACCGCCACCGCCGCCACAGCCCGCCAGCGTCAGCGCGAAGAGCGCCGCCAGCGCGAAAGCGTAAAGCTTGTGAATATACTTGTCTTTGAACATCATTTAGTGAGTCCTCCTGAATACATAGAAAAAGGGATTTTCCGTGAATTTCCGGCTTTCTCCGATTAACCTCCTTTCGTGAGCTTTTATTTCGGGCCTTCACAAACTGATGATTCGTATTTTCGGCCGCCCGAAATATGGTAGGCTTGGCCCACGCATGGTCCGGGCCGGCAGTTCCGCGAGAGGCAGATTCCTTCGGTATGCGTCAGCCTTTCCCGGCCTGGCCGCCGTTAATTGCTGTTATCAGAAAATATAACACCTCTCACGGCCATGTCAAGCGCAATTCCGGGGTCCCCGGAGGGGTTTCGGGCGCCGTTTTGCGCCTTTTTTCGCTCATTTTTCGCTCATTTGCGGCCCAAATGCGGCCCGAATCGGGTTGTTCGGCGCAAAACGGGGCTTCTGGGGGCCGATAACAGCAATTATCGGACCCCAGAAACCCGACGTTTCGCCGGGTCTATGCCCCAGAACGGCTTTTTTTCCGGGAATTCCCCGCCTTCGTCTTGAAAGCACCCTTTTCAGGGGGTAGAAGAACCGCCTCTCTCGACTGGAAAAGCACCCCCCCCTACCCCCCTTGTCAGGGGTCAAAACCGACCGAAGAGGGAGGTTTTGCAAGACGATGTGTTTCTCGTCAATGGCTCATGCAAACGCTCGTTCATCACTCGCGTTTGACCCCTGACAAGGGGGGGTAGGGGGGGCGGGACAGCCCCGAGGAGGGGCTGTCCTTTCAGGGCGAGGAAGGAATCCCGATCATCGAATTGTTCATCGCAGGAACAACCACGGGGGCAGGGCGGACACATAGTCAGACATATATGTCTGACCCCTGCGGCTGGAATTCCTCCCTCTTCGGCCGGAATTCACCCCGCCAGGATCAGGAGAACGATTCCCGCCAGGATCACCACGCCGCCCAGGAGCGTTTCGCGCACGCGGTCGCGCTCCCTGAAGAAGACGTAGCCGATCCCGATGGCCAGGAGAATCTCGACCTGCTTCACCGACTCCACATAAGAAGTGAGCGTGAGCCGGTAGGCCTCCGCCTGGGCGAGGCTCGTGATGAAGGCGAACAGCCCCAGGGAGACGAAGCCCTTCCAGAGTCTGGGGGCGTCCTTGAAGTGTTCGGCGGATTTCCACAGGGTGAGCGGCAAAACGACGATCGACGCCGCCGCATAGGTCATGAACGTCCCGAAAGTCGCGTCCGAGAGCACCGCCGCCTGCTTAAAGGTGATCACCGAGGGCGCGTAGAGCAGCGAGGCGAGCACGGTGTAGCGCATCCCCTTGTCGGTGAATATGGCGCGCACGGGCTCGAACCAGCCGATCCGCGCGCGCGAGACGTTCAGCCCGTAGACACCCGCCAGGGTGACGAAAATGCCCAGAAGCCCCCAGGCCGAGGGCGCCTCGCCCAGCGTGATGAAAGCGAGCACCACCAGCCAGATGGTCGCGAGCTTCCACAGCGAGGTCACCACGCCCATCGAGCCGTAGAGGAGCGCCTTCGAGAGCGAGAGCGTGGCCGAGGTCTGCAGGAAGCCGAAGAGGACGCAATACCACCAGAAGCCGGGCTGTATCTCGGGCACGCCCCTCATCCACACCGCGGCGGCCGCGAAGGGCAGCAGGAACGCGAACCGCCCCAGCACGTTGATGTACTCATCGAGCTTGTGGCCGATGGATTTCATCGCCGCGTTTCTGAGCACCTGCGCGAGGGCCGCTATGACGGCGAGCGTCACCCAGTCCATTCCATGCTCCTCGATTCCCTGGCTGCGTGAAAAACCAGAGCCTTTTCTACGCGCACATAAAGCCCAAGTCCAACGGCGACGGGAACTCTAGGTAGGTTAGGGCAATTTCCTAGCGTTCACTTTTGAAAAAAATTTCTCCAGATACTATGCTCCGATAGCCCAACTCGAATACTAGGGAAGGTGTTTCGATATGTCTGATGATAAATCCCTTATTAAAATTGAAGATGCTCTCGGTCTTTCTAAGCCCCTCACTCGACTCATAGATAGAATTTTTGATCTAACTGGCATTTTGTATGAACCTCGCCGCATTAGAAATGTCGCTCAAGCAGAAGCCGATGCGGACCTTATCAAGACGCAAGGGCAATTAAAAAACAAAGAATTACAACAACGAGCTGCACTACGCTTCATTTCTGAAGAAGCCAAAAAACAGGAAAACATGGAATCCATCATAGAAAAAGCTATTCCGCGTGTGGCAGGGGATTCTTTAAAACCAGAAGAAATAGAAGATGATTGGATCGTGAATTTCTTTGATAAATGTCGAATCATCTCGGATGACGATATGCAACAACTTTGGTCGAAAATTCTGGCGGGAGAAGCAAACGAGCCTGGAACCTACACCAAAAGGACGGTGAATTTGTTAGGTTCTCTCGATAAAAAAGACGCAGGTTTATTCACTTCCTTTTGTTCATTTATTATGACAATTGGATATCGTTCTGTGCCGTTAATTTATGACCATAATGCAGAAATTTACACTAAACAAAACGTAGAATTCGAAGCTTTTTCTCACCTCAACGACATAGGACTCATTAGTTTTAATTCTACTGCTGGATTTACATTAACTTTTTCCCAAAGAGCTTTTCATGTAAATTATTTTGGCAAAAAAATAGCCGTAGAAATGCCAGAAAAGAATAAAGGTGAAAAATTCGGCATAGAAACAGGCAAAGCAATACTAACAAGCTCAGGCAACGAACTCGCACGGATATGCAATTCAAAACCCGTTGATGGATTCGTGGATTATGTTTTCGAAAATTGGAAAACGCAGGGAATAAAAACAAACATCATCAACTAGCGAAACCTGAAATCCTTCCAACATCTGACACGCCCGCGCGCCGTGTGCTAATCTGGCGGTGGTGATTCTTGTCCCACGGAAGGAGTTTCCTCTCATGATCCGCGGCGACGTATTCGTCTTCGACAACGTGGTGCACATGTACGACTACTCGGATGAGAACCTCGTCTCGGAGCAAAGCGAATACGACCGCCACTACCACGTGAGCAAGGTGCTGGGCAGGAGGCGGACCGCGCCCACCGACGTCTACGCGAACTGGCACCCGGTGGAGGGCTTCAAGCGCCGCTGGACCGTCGAGGACATGGGCCGCCTCGTCTTCGAGGATTCGGGCACCGACATGGCGATGGCCCAGGCCGTGCCCCTGTTCGATCTTTATAAGGACGGCTTCGCGCCCGTGAAGGCGCAGTACGCTTTCGCGCAGGCCTATCCCGAACGCTGCCTGTTCTGCGGGGCCGTGGACCCCATGTACCCGAGCGTGGCCGCCGCGTGCGAGGAGATGGAGCGCCAGGTGAAGGAGTGGGGGGCGCGGTCCATCAAGATCTACAACGCCCACGTGGACGGGAAATCCTGGGCGTGCGACGACCCCGAAATCGCCTATCCCCTCTATGAGAAAGGACGCGAGCTGGGTGTCGAGGTGTTCCAGTTCCACAAGGGAAACCCCA
Source organism: bacterium (assembly GCA_965203325.1). GTDB lineage: Bacteria > UBA8248 > UBA8248 > UBA8248 > UBA8248 > Bin107. The sequence goes on along the minus strand of OZ241875.1, from coordinate 2,669,508 downwards.
TCACGCGGGCGAAGCTGCGCGACCTCTCGCCGCTCGACATCGAGGGCGCGGCGCTCGATTTTCCCGATCTCCTCTTCGGCGTCCACCACCTGGCGGTGCCCTATTTCGAGGAAGTCGTCTGGATGGCGAACCGCTACGAGAACGTGTTCCTGGTGCTCTCGGGCATCGGCCACACGCCGATGATCGCGCCGAGGACTTTCACCGAGTGGATGGGCAGGCTGCTCCGCGACGTGGGCTCCGAGCGAGTGCTCTGGGGTTCGGAGATGGCGCTCCTGGGGAACGCGAAGCCCGTCATCGAGTGGATATGGGAGATGGAGATCCCCGAATCCATGCAGGACGACTACGGCTATCCGCAGATCACGGAAGAGGACAAGCGCAACATCCTGGGACTCAACCAGGCGCGCATCTTCGGCGTGGACGTGGAGGCGAAGAAACGGGAACTCTGGAACGGAGCGGCGGGATGAACGAGCACGAAGCCTTAATCTCAGACGTCGAGGACATCATCGAGACGCAGATTCGCCCGCTTCTCAAGATTCACGGCGGGGGTATCACGCTCGAGGGCGTGAGCGAGAACGGCGAAGTCTCGCTTCGCTTCGAGGGCGCGTGCCGGGGCTGCATGCTCAAGAGCGTCACCTACGCCCTGGGCGTGCGCCAGAAGCTCATGCAGCACCCCGGCGTCACGGACGTCGCCGTCGAGGGCGTTCGCATCTCCGATCACGCCATCAAACGGGTGGAGAAATTCTACTCCGGCTATTCGTTTTGGGTGGGGCATCCGCTCAAAGACCAGTCATCGACTTGATCGCATCGCGCTACCAGACCCGAAAAGAACTGCGCCTGTGGTACGGCTGGGTGATCCTCCTCAGCGTCTTCATCGTCATGACGGTGGTCATCGGCATCAGGAACTCCATCGGCGTCTTCTTCAAGGAGATATCGGGCGAGTTCGGCTGGAACCGCGCGCAGACCGCCGCCGCCTTCACCATGGGCATGCTCGGCCAGGGGCTGGTGGCCCCCTTCGCGGGATGGGTGCTCGAGCGCTTCAACATGCGCTGGGTCATCGGGGCGGGCATTCTCGTGAACGGCGCGGCGCTCATCATCGGCGCCTACATCGGCGCGCTCTGGCATTTCTACGCCATGTATTTCCTGCTCTCGCTGGGCTTCGCCTTCACGGCCAACCTGCCCCAGGTGCAACTGCTCGCCAACTGGTTCGTTCTGAAACGCGGGCTCGCGATGGGATTTTCGCACGCCGCCCAGGGCTTCGCGCCCATCGTGAACATCTTCACCCCCCTGCTCATCGCGGCCTTCGGCTGGCGGGCGAGCTACCTCGCGCTGGCGGGGGTCGTGCTTCTTTTCCTGCTGCCCTTCGCCGTGGCGCTGCTGCGCGAGCACCCCAGAGAGAAGCGCACCGCGCCCGACGCGCCCTTTCTCACTTCCGAGGAATTCTCCCGCGCCCGCGCCAGAGCCGCCGTCATCATCCCTTTAGATAAGGAGAAAGAGACCGCCTCATTCTCTTTTTTCTTCACCCGCAGGTTCATGCTGCTCGGCGGCATCTACGGCAGCATCGCCTACATCTTCACCGCCGTCCTGGTGCACCTGATCCCCCACGCGACGGACCAGGGCTTCTCCCCCTCGGGGGGCGCAGCACTCTTCGCCCTTTACGGGGCGGCCCTCGTCGCGGGAAACGGGCTGAGCGCGGTATCGGATCGCATCGGGAGGCTCCCCACCTTCATGGTGGGGGTGGTGTGCGGGGTGGCCGCGTGCTACCTCCTGGCCGCCTTCACGCAAGCGTCGGCCGGGTGGCGGATATACGCGGGCGCGATGGGGGTGGGCTTCGCTCTGGGATTCGTCCGGCCCACGGCGTCTTCCCTTCTGGCGGATCATTTCGCGGGGCGGGGCTTCGGCCTCGTGAACGGGTGCGCGATGATGGTCTTCTCGGTCGTGGGCGCTTTGGGCCCCCTCGTGACGGGCATGCTCTTCGATGCGAGCGGTAACTACTACGCGGGTTTCCTCCTCGTGGGCTGCATGTTCGTCACGGGCGCGGTTTTCGTGGTGAGCCTCACGCGCATGCCGCGCGAAGAGCGCGCCTAGGGCCATGGACGCCATGCGGGACGATTCGCGCCTCTGGTACGGCTGGGTGGTCCTGGGCGTGGTCTTCCTCGTCATGATCACCCTCATCGCCTTCCGCGCCACCATCGGGCCCTTCTTCAAGGAAATCTCGGGCGAGCTGGGCTGGAGCCGGGGCGCGACGGCGGCGGCTTTTTCCATCGGGATGGTGGCCCAGGCGATCATCTCGCCGCTGGCGGGCATCTTCTCCGACCGCTGGAGCATCCGGGCGTCGATGTCGGCGGGGGTCGTGGTGTTCGGCCTCTCCCTGCTCATCGGGAGCCAGATCACCTCGCTCTGGCATTTTTACCTGATGTACATCGGCCTGTGCGCGGGCTTCGCCGCGAGCACGTGGATCGCCCAGGTGCCCACGCTCTCGAACTGGTTCGTGAAAAAAAGAGGGCTCGCCTTAGGCATTTCCAACACCTGCCAGGGAGGGGCCTTCTGCCTGAACATCGCCACGCCCTACCTCATCGCGGCCTTGGGCTGGCGGATGAGCTATCTCGCGCTGGCGGGCGTGACGCTGCTCATCGTGCTCCCCGTCTGCATCATTTTTCACAGGGACCACCCATCCGAGAAAGGCACCATCGCCGACGCGCCCTTCGTCCAGAACCTACCGGAAGAAGGAGCGCCGGAACCAGCGCCTCCATCCGCCGACGGGCCGCCGGTCTCCATGTACAACCTGCCGTTTTTCTTCTTCATGGGCTCGTTCCTGCCCATGGCCTACGCCTTCGCGGGCATGCTCGTGCATCTGGTGCCCCACGCCACCGACCAGGGCTTCTCGCTCCAGACCGCGAGCGTGCTGTTCGCCATATGGGGGCTTTGCCAGGTGGGGGCGAACCTCGTAAGCCCGGTCTCGGACCGGCTGGGACGGGTGCCGACCTACCTCATCGGCAACGCGCTCGGAATCGCCTCCGCCCTCGTTCTCGCCACCTACGAGAAGGGAGACCCCGAGTTCCGCTTCTACATCGGCACGATAACCAACGGTCTGGCGCTCGGCCTCATACGGCCCACCGGCTCGGCCATCCTCGCGGATTATTTCGAAGGCCCGGGCTTCGGGCGCGTGAACGGCGTGGCGATGATGGGCTTCGCCCTCTGGGGCTCGGCGGGGCCATGGACGACGGGCGCATTGTTCGACCTGCACGGCTCCTATCTGTGGGGCTTGTCGGCCTTCGCGCTCATGTTCTTTCTCTGCGGCTTCTTCGCCGTGTTGCTCGGCTGGGTGAAAAGAGATAAGAGAGGAGCGTCTCCCGCCTGAATCTTGAAACATGAATTCGAGGATCATAATGCCAATCGAAAGAGTCGATGGATTCTATTTCCACCCCACCTCGCGCGAGCGCGTCCTGGCGCAGCGCCACGCCGACCCGGCCAAAACGCCGTGGACGCCGATGGCGAAACCGCTCGCGGAGTGCAGGGTCACCCTCGTCTCCACGGCCGGCATCTTCATGAAGGACGACGTTTCTTTCGACTACGAACGGGAGCGCCGCGAGGGCACCTGGGGCGACCCCACCCACCGGGAGATCCCCAGGACGGCGGGCCAGGGCAACGTGGAATATTCCCACCTGCACGTCGACACCTCGTTCATGGCCGAGGACAGGAACGTCTCCTGGCCGGTCGACATCTTTCTCGATTTCGAGCGGGAGGGGAAAATCGGCGCGCTGGCCGATACGCTCTATTCCATCATGGGCTACATCCCGAACTTCAACCCGCTGGTGAAGCGCACCGCGCCCCTGATGATCGAGAAGATGAAGGCCGAAGGCGTGGACGCGGCCTTTCTCTATCCGGTCTGACCGCTCTGCAACCGGTCCGGCGGACTGCTTCAGCGCGAGATCGAAAAGGCGGGAATCGCCACCGTCATCATCTCCAACGTGCCCGAGACCACCGAGCGCGTCTGCGTGCCGAGAGCCGTTTTCGTGCAGTATCCCTTCGGGCGGCAGTTGGGCGTCGTGGGCGATTACGCGGGCCAGCGCCGGATTTGCGAGGACATGGCCGCGCTGCTCGAAGAAGCGGACGCGCCCAACGCCTACCGGCACCTGCCCTATGAGTGGCCCGAACCGCCCGAGACCACCAAATGGCGCCCCGACGTGCCGCCGCCCATCTTCGCCGTCCGGCAGGGACAAGAGGGCGGGCACAACCTGCTGGACGACTTCAAGGACGAGGAACGCGCCGCGTATACGGACGCCGGGTGCTAGGCGAAGGCTTGGGAGTGTGCCGCCTTCCCACCGGCGGCAAAAGGTTAGGCCCTCTCCAGCCTGGCGAAGTTGAGATAAAACCGCCCGTCCGCCTCCGCCCGCGATAGCGTCTGGGCGACATCCTTCGATTCCACACGGTAGAGCCGCTCTTCTCCCCTCGCCCGGGGCGTTTTCGTGAGCGACTCTCCATCGAGGCCGGAGGTCTCCTTCCCCATCAGGGAGAGGATGGTGGGGGCCAGGTCGATGTTGCCCGTCGGCGCGTCCACCCGCACGCCCGCCGGAAAAGCGGGGCCTGCGCCAATCAGGAAGTTGCGAAGCTCATACGGACTGCACGAGCCGTGCGTTCCGCCGCCGCCCTTGTTGTTGACGGATGAATATCCCCAGCCGGGGAGCGCGCCCGCGCGGTTCTCGCCCCCCAAGAAACCATCGCCCCACTGAAAGCCCATGAGCAAATCGGGCGCGCGGGCTCCGCCGCAGCCCGCCAGCCCCAGAGACATCGTGCCCGGCAGCGCGCCCTCGACGCCATCTCCCTCTTTCGAGAACAATGGCCCCGCCCATTCTTTCGTCCGCAAGAACGCGGCGAGTTCGATAAGCGTCTTTTCCGATTCGGCGTAGAAAAGCGCGGCCCCCTCGCTGTGCGCCGCCTGCCAGCTCTTACCGCGGCCGGGGAGGTCTGCCAGTTCCGCATCCAGGTCGATCATGCCCGCCGTCGCCACGACCCCGTGGTCGGAGAACAGGAGAAGGTTCGTCTGCCTCCAGTCATCGTGCTCCGCCTGAAACCTCTCCCGGAACGCGCCGAACAGCCTGTCCACACCTTCGAGCGCCTGGCGATGCACGGCGCCTGCGGCGCCCTCGTGATGCTGCGTGTTGTCCGGCTCGCTCAGGTGAACCATGAGCACGGCGGGCGCGAGTTTCGGGATCACGTAATCGAGCGCCAGGTCGAGCGCCCATTCGCAGCGCGGAAGATCCGGCGCGCCGGCATGGGGGATTTCCCCCGCCTCCTTGATCCTCCCGCGCTCCCCGGCAGGGTATTCCGCAACGGGGTGAATCAGGTGCGCGGCGCGGCCTGCGTTCCAGAGCCAGGCGGAGCCGCTCGACGCCGCGCTGATGATCGCGCCGCCCCCCACCCGCTCGAAAAAGGTGTCCCGCAACAGCAGACGCCCGCCCATGGCGCGCTGCCAGTTTACGAGATTCTCATGGCGGCCCGTCGTGATGGTTTCGCCCAAATCGCGCGAGAAGAGCGAATTGCCCGGAAGGCCGTGCTTTTCAGGATAGACGCCCGTAGCGAGGCTCGATACGCAGACTCTCGTCGATGTGGGAAACGTGCTGCGGTGATTCTGAAACCACGCGCCCCGCTTCGCCGCGGCGAGGAGATTCGGTGTTCTCTCCTCACTCAGGGCGTCGGCGCGCAGACCGTCGAACTGGATCGCGATGACGCGAGGCGAGGGCATTCGTTCTCATCCCGAAAAAAAGCGGCGGGAGCTTCCGCCCCCGCCGCGTGGAGAGATTGAGACTGCGATCAGCCGGCCTGCCCCGACGCCTGTATGGCTTGCTCGAGCTGCTCGGGTGTCAGGGGGTCGCCCACGCCGATCATCGAATCGCGCGTGACGAGCTGGAAGAGCTGCGCCTCGCTCCAGTCCTCGGTTCCCGCCGGACGCTGGGGGATGATGAGATAGCGGCAATCCGCGTTCGAATCGATGACGATGAGTTCCACGTCATCGGGCGCTTCGAAGCCCATATCCTTCAATGTTCCCCTCGGGTCCGTCACGGCTTTCGAGCGATAGGGGAAGCTCTTGTACCAGGTGGGGGGCTGCCCGAGGATTTGCCTCGGGTAGCACGAACACAGCGTGCACACCACCATGTAGCGGGTCGTGTCGGTATTCTCAAGGGCCACCACGCGGTTGATGCCCGTGGTGTCGACGCCCATCTCGCCGCAGGCGGCGTCCGCGTCCGCCAGGAGCCTTTCCTTGAAGCCCTCATCGACCCAGGCGCGCGCGATGATGCGCGAACCGATGGCCGGACTCTGGCCGTAGATCTCCTCCACCGCGCGCCGCATCTCGTCGGTCGTGAGAAGGCCCTTCTCGCGGAGGACGTTCATCAGCGCCATCATGCGCACCTGGTAGTAGTCCAGATCGTGCTCGACCTGGGCCACGGCTCCTTCGCGGTAGGCGTCGTCGGACTGCATCCGCGCGTTGTGCGCCGAGGGGTCCTGGCTGTAGGTGTGAGGATGGTCGCCGTGGTGGTGAACATGTCCGCCGTTGTGGTGATCGTGTGAGTGCGCCATGGTTTGCTCCTCGCTCACAGGGGAGCCGGTGGATTCGCCTAGACCGGCTCCAGCCAATGCTCATAAATCTCGATATAGAGTTTGTCCTGCTTTTTCCCCGCCTCGTGATCCCAGAGATCGTTGATGTCGAACTCCACCCAGTAGAGTTCCCGGAGCGGCAGGCCGTCGCCGCCGTAGGCGAGATTCTCGGGGTTCTTGTATTTGCCGAAATAGCGGTTGACGACGCCCGTCTTTCCCTTCACGAAGTACGTCGTCCGGTGGTGGCCGTCGGGGTACATCTCCTTGATGCGCACCCTGTCGCCCACGCGGAAGGTGGTTTCCTCCATCGGAACTTCCCCTTTGCAGTTGAACCGGCTCAAACTGGAATACCTGATTGAATTTTACACCTGGAAGACGCTTTGTCCAGCCCCTATATCGCAAGCCCGTAGACGCGCCTGGCGTTGGTCGTGAGAATCATCTCCTGCTCCGCTTCCGGGAGGCGGCTCAGGCCCGGGATATCCCGCGCGGGCTGGTGATAGCCCATGTCCGCCGGATAGTCCGTCCCGTAGAGAATCCGCTCCGCTCCGAGCGTCTTCGCGGCGAACTCGAAGCAGTCCGCGTTGTGGATGATGGTGTCGTAATAGAAGCGGCCGAAATACTGCTCGGGGTCTTTCGCGCCCTGCACCTTCGGTTCCCTGCGTTCGCCGTAGCCGTGCTGCCAGCGGCCTCTGATCCAGGGCACGAAGCCGCCCACGTGGGAGAGATAGAACCGAAGCCCCGGGAACCTGTCCATCACGCCGCCGAAGATGAGGCACGCCACCGCGACCGTGGTGTCGAGCGGATTGCCGATGAAGTTCCTCAGGTAGAAATCCTTTAAGCGGTCGTCCCCGCCCAGCACGTTCGTGGGATGCACGAAAACGGGCACATCAAGCGCCTGGGCCTTCGCCCAGAAGACGTCCAGACCCGGATCGTCCAGGTTCTCCCCCGCCACGTTCGAGGCGATCATCACGCCGAGGTGGCCGTTCGCACACGCCCGTTCGAGTTCCGCCGCCGCGGCTTCGGGCGCCTGGAGGGGTACGGTGGCCATGCAGGAGAACTTGTCGGGATACTCCCTCGCCAGCGCCGTCAGGCCGTCGTTCAGCGAGGCGGCCAGTTCCCTGTTCGCTTCCGCCTCGAGCGTATAGAGCGTCATGGCGGGGCCGATGGAGAGCACCTGGTGCGCAACGCCCATCCGCTCCATGTCGGCGAAGCGGGGCGCAAGCTCATAGTAAAGGGGCGTGAGCTTGTTCCTGAGCTCCGAGTCGCGCCCGAGCACCTTTCCACGCGTAATGAGCCACTCGCCGTGTTCGTCGGCCTCTATCGTCGCCGTGCGTCCGAAGCGGCCCGCACGCACGTCCGCGATGAACTGCCCGGGATAGATATGGGTATGGGGATCGATCGCCGTCATCTTCTTCTCTTATTTATAAAGGGAGGAGGCCCTCCCGGGCCCCTTCGCCGCATGATAGTCGGGTTGTTTTCTCAGCTTCAGGTCTTACACGTCCAGCTTGTAGAGCTTTTTCACGTTCCCGTAGAGCATCTGTTCCTGCTCTTCCGCCGAGAAGCGCGAAAGCCCCGGAATCTCCTTCGCCCCGGCCAGATAGCCCATGTCGAAGGGATAGTCCGTGCCGTAGAGAATCCTGTCCACGCCGAGCGTTTTCACGGCGAACTCGAACGAATCCGCGTTGTGGATGATGGTGTCGTAATAAATCTTGCCGAAATACTGCTCGGGGTCTTTCGCGCCGTGCACCTTGGGCTCCCTGCGCTCGCCGTAGCCGTGCTGCCAGCGGCCCCGGATCCAGGGAACGAAGCCGCCCACGTGCGAGACCAGGAACTTGATGTTCGGGAAGCGGTCGAACACGCCGCCGAAGATGAGGCAGGCGATGGATATCGTCGTGTCGAGCGGGTTGCCGATGAAGTTTCTCAGGTAATAGTCCTTGAGCCTGTCGTTGACGCCCATGACGTCCACCGGGTGAATGAAGATCGGCACGTCGTGCTCGCACGCCTTGGCCCAGACGGCGTCGAGCGCGGGGTCGTCGAGGTTCTTGCCCGCGACGTTCGAGCCGATCTGGCAGCCCAGGTGGCCGTTTTTCACCGCGCGGTCGAGTTCGGCCGCCGCGGCTTCGGGGTCCTGGAGCGGAATCTGCGCCATGCACAGGAATCGGTCGGGGTGTTCTTTCGTGAGCGCGGTGAGCGCGTCGTTGAGCGACGCGGAGAGTTCCCTGTTGAGCCCTGCGTCGAGTGCATAGTGCGTCATGGGCGGAACGACGGAGAGTATCTGAATGTCCACGTTCTGGTTGTTCGCCATGTCGCTCAGGCGCATCTCGACGTCATAGGTTTCTTTCGGCAGCGGGTTCTTGTGAATCCGCTCCTCGCCGAGCACGGTATTTTTCGTGACGAGTTGTTCCCACGGGTCGCCCGCTTCGATGGTGACGGCGTCGCCGAAACGGCCCTGGCGTACGTCTTCGATGAAACTCTCGGGAGCGATGTGGGCATGGGGGTCGATGATCACCTGGACTTCTCCTTATCGGTGCGTGAATGAGGAAAACCCTGACTTCATATAGAAATAGATTCTCGGGAATTTCGAGGGGCGATTATGCACACTTTGCCGCCGCCGCGCCAGAGCGCGGGGCCTTGCGCCGTCAAAACGCCCTGTCGATCACGATGCGCACGTTCTTCTCCCCCACTCTTACCGGTTGAACTGTGCGGCCTTCGAGATCGCCCGCGCCCGCGGGTCCCGCCGAGCCGTCCGCGTCCAGGCGCGCTGCGAGCGAAACCATCCCCTCGAACGGGACGCCGGGGATCATCACGTTCCGCTTCGAAATCTCGAACGCCAGCGGGAACTTGGGGTTCCCCACGCGCACGACCGCCAGCGGGGGGCCTCCGCCGCCCTTGCGCGCGATCAGGAACAAGACGGGCTTGCCTTCGGCCCTCGCCCGCAAGGCGGGAGCAATCTCGACCGTTCCCGAAATCACCTCTCCCGCCCCTTGCGCCTGCGCGGGCCTTTGCGCGGCTGCGCCTTTCGCCTCCTGCGTCAGAACGATCTCTACGCCGCGCGCACCCACCTGCACCGGCCCGCGCGCACCGCCGAAAATATCGCCCGGCTGCGTCCCGACCTTTCCGTCGCCGTCCAGCTTGGCGATGAGGCTGACCTCGCCCGTGAACGCCACCCCCTGCATCATCACGTTCTGCTCGCTCATAGTGAACTCCAGGGGAAAGCGGGGATTCAGGATACGCATGACCGCCAGCGGCGGCCCGGGCTGTTTTCCGCGCGCGATGATGAATATCGCCGCCTTGTCCTTCGCCTTATCCGCAAGGGCTGGTGCGACGCGAACCACGCCGCGAATCGTCTTGCCCCCTTCCGCCGCCGGTGGAGACGCCTCCTGAGGCGGAGCGGGTTTGGGAGGAGATTTTTTCGCCACTTTCGGCGGAGGGGCGGTTCCGATCCGATCGATCACCACGTCCACGTTCTTTGCGCCCACGGTAACCAAGCCTGCCGCCCGCCCCTCGAAATCGCCCTTGACCAGCGGGCCCGCAACGCCGTCCGCATCGAGGCGGGCGCGTACGCGTACCCGCCCTGAGAACTCTTGCCCGCGCATCATCACGTCGTCTTTCGTGATGACGTATTGATAGGGAAACCGCGTCTCCACCAGGCGCTGCACCGCGAGCGGCAGTCCGCCTTCTTCAGGCTCGACGATGATGAAGAGCGTGCGTGTGCGCCACGCTTTGACTGGCAGCTTCTCGCTCATCCGAATGGTGCCCGAGATGGATTCTTTCGGCGGGCCGAGCTCGGGGAGCAGGTCGCAACCGCTCAGAACGACGGACAGGCACAGCAGGACGAGAGCGTCGCAAAATTTTTCGAGTATGCGCTTCATGCGCTTTTCCCTGGTGAATTCGCTCGCAGAAAGGCTTCCACTTCGTTCAGGCGGGGAAGCGCGGCCCTTCCCCCGAGGGCGGTGCAGTTCATCGCGGCGACCGCGTTTGCGAAGCGCAACGTATCCTCAAGGCCCATCTTTCGCAATACGCCGTACAGGAATCCGCCATGAAACGCATCGCCCGCCCCCGTCGTGTCGAGCACGTCGACATGAAACCCCGGCGCTTCATAAAACCGCGCCCCGTCGTATGCGAGCGCGCCGCGCGAGCCCAGGGTGACGCCCGCCACCTTGGGTCCCATCGCATGAAGCCGTCGCAAGGCTTCATGGTGGTCGGAAACGCCGGTGAGCAGAGCGGGGAAATCTTCCGCCGCGATCAGGTAATCCGTTAAGCCGATGAGCTCTCGGGTTCCCTCGGGCGCGCGCTCGGCATCCAGGAACACGGGCGCGCCTTCCTCGCGCGCCCACCGCGCGGCCCGGATTTCCGCCTCGACGTGGTGGCCATCGAGATGAAGTGCGCGTCCCGCCCGAACGATCTCCTCATTCACCTCTCCTCGCGCCAGGGACACCTCGCGCCGCCACAGAATCGTCCGCGAGCCTTTCTCTTCCCCGTCGCCTTCTTGCTGCACGATGATGACGGCGGACTGGCTCGCGCGTCCTCGCTGCGTGACGACGCCTTCCACGTTCACGCCATCGGCCCTCAAACTCGCGAGGGAAAAAGCGCCGGGCTCGTCGTCGCCCACCGCGCCGATGTAGGCCGCGCGCATACCCAGGCGCGCCAGCGCCGCCATGGCCGTCGCCGCCTGACCGCCGCCTTCGCGCGCCGTCTCCAGAACCCCGCTCTTGGTATTGGCCTGCGGATATTCCTTTACCACGCAGAATTGATCGGCCGAGTTCAGGCCGATTCCCACGGCGTCGAATCTTTTCTGCGGCATGAAAGGAAATTTCCGCTTCAGATGAATTCGCGCAGGCGGACACCTTCGGGGTCTGCGGCGTGGAGTGCTGTGCGCTCGGCATCCGTCGGTTCAGGCGTGGTGGGGGCGCGCTCCAAATCACCGAGATCGAACCCCGTGGACGCGCGCAAGGCATCGGGCGTTACGCCCTGGTGAATCGACTTGACCCGCAGGCGGCCGTCCGCCTTCTCAAAAATACACAAGGGCGTCACCACCGCATCCACGTTGCCCGAAGCGGTCACGAAATCGCAGCGCTCGGGAAAGCTCCTCGTGTCGTGAACCGTCCGCCAGAGAACCGTCCGCCCGGCCGTGGGCAGAATGTGCGCGCTGCCCGCGCCGCCCGGAAGGCGCACCTTGGGGGCCGCGGGGTCCCCGATGAAGGAGAGATTCACCTCGCCCCTTGCGTCGATTTGCGCGCCGCCCAGAAACGCCAGGTCGAGCTTGCCCCGGGCGGACAGATCAAAAATTTCCGTGAGGTTGAAATACGAAAGCGCGCCTTCCATGAGCTGCCGCGCCACGGTGGAGCCGGGAAGATAAGAGGGTTTGGGGTCCACGCCGCCCGGTATGTTCAGGTAGGTCAGGTGCGGCGCGTGGGTGTTCCGGGCCATGACGATCGCCGCCATCGGCAGCGCGGATGCCACGCCGTGAAATACGAGTTCCCCGTCGCGGATGAATCTGGAGAGAAAAACCGCCATCCTGTCGGCGGCGGCGCGCACCTCCTCGGACGCGCCTTCGCGCATTGCGACGCTCATCCGACGCCCCTCGACGCCGCCACGCTTCCTGCATGGTCGCGCTCCTCCCAGGAATCGAGATGAGCGCGCAGGGATTCCGCGCCGGCCGCCGAATCGAGGTATGCGCCCACCGCTTCTTCGTCGATATCGTAGAACGGATGACATCCCCCGGGCCGCGCCCCTCCCGGCGCGTGCACGACGGCTTTCACCATGAAGGCGGGAACCGCCGTTCTGTCGGGTTTCTCGACGAAAAACGCGGTCTCCTCGATGCGCTCCGCCGTCAGGATCACCGACTCGGCGGCTCTGGACATCAAGACGTCCTCGAACGCGCCGCCGTCTATCCGAGCGTTTCCCTCGGAGTCTGCGTACGTCACATGGAGAACGGCGAATCTGGGCCTGATTTTCGGGATCATGAATACCGACTCGCCCGTGTAGGGGTCTCTCGCTTTCCGGAAACCGGTATGCGCCGCCATGTCGCTGCCCTCCAGACCCGCCACGGGTTGGCTCGGCAGGCCATGCGCGGAGGCCCTGAGACCCGCGATGACGGTGGAGCAGGCGTGTTCGACCGCTTGCACGCGGCCTTCCTCCACGCCCCTGCGGTAGGAGGGCGCCAGGCCGAAGAGGTTCTCGAATCCCACGTAGCCCGTCTGCGTCTGCGCCACGGCCCCCGCCGCGCAGAGCAAGTCGACGTCATAGGCGCCGGCCGTCTTCACGAGACGCAAATTCTCCCGCCCCTGACGGGCGAGTTCCCGGACGAAGGCGGCGGGAATTCTCGTGAGCGCGTTTCCGCCCAAGGCGAGCAAATCTCCATCCTGCACCAGGGCCGCCGCTTGCGTGAGAGACATGATTTTGCCTGCCATCGATTCCTCCTCGTCGAGATTATCAGAACTCCGATTATCCCCCAGAGGCGCTTCTCCCTCAAGGCGGACGAGGCGACCGGTCGAGAGGAAGACGCATAAGCGCTTGAATTTTTTGAAAAATTCCGATTTTTCCCATTTGACAAGAATATCCATATTTTCTAGGCTTGAAAGTAATTCCTGGGTGATGGAGAGTCTCCCCGCCCGTGGGCTCGTGAAATCGCCCGGCAAAGACCGCTCAGTCCGCCCATCCGGGGTGAGCATGAATCCCCCAGAAAATACGCCACCACCAGAAGGCTCGGCTGCGCCTTCAGAGGCGACCGGCTTCGCCGATCTGCCCTGGGGCAGCGATATGTCCGCGGGAAATCCCGATAACTGGGAAATCCTGGAGACCGGCCGTGCGCCCGATGCGGACCACCCCGAGGGGCTGGAGACCGCCTCAGAGGCTTCGGATGATTCCGAGCGGTTCAACGTCAAGATCGACGTCTTCGAGGGTCCGCTCGAACTCCTTCTCCATCTGGTGCGCGAGCACAGGCTGGACATAAACGATATTCCGGTCGCCTTCATCACGGATCAATACCTGAAATACGTGGAACTGCTCAAAAAGCTGAACATCAACCTGGCGTCGGAATACCTCGTCATGGCTTCCTACCTGGTCTACATCAAGAGCAGAACGCTTCTGCCCCGGACCGAGGACGACGCGGAAGAGGAAGACCCCGAAGTCCTGCGCCAGGAGCTCCAGCGCCAGCTCATCGAATACCAGAAGTTCAAGAAAATCAGCCAGGTATTCCGCCATGCCGAAGAGGAGCAATCCTGGCTCTATACGAGAGGCGCCGATCCTCTCCTTATAGAGGATGACGAGGAAGAAGAAGCGCCCAAGCTGCAAGTCACGGTGTTCGACCTCATCAGCGCCATGCAGCACCTCATCGAATCCATCGGGGAAGAAGGCGTCCACCTCGTGGACATCGACGAGCTCGAAGTCGCCGACATGAGAACCATGCTCATGGACACCCTGGAGGACGCAGGCGGAGACGGCGTGCTCTTCCACTCGTTGTTCCAGACGAGGCGCGTGCTCGAAGTGGTGGCCATATTCCTGGCGCTTCTGGAACTCATCAAGGGAAATCTTGTCGTGGCGCAACAGGCGTCCAATTTCGGTGAAATCCGAATTACAAAGGCGGTGAGTGATGAATGACCCCCAAACGGAAAATCAGGAAACAGCGCGGGCGGAAACGGAAGTTCCCTTCGAGCTCGCCGAGGATGGAGCGTCGTCTCCGGACGCCGCGGCCAGGGCGCTGGCGGAACATCAACTGGAGGCCATGGAGGAGCCTCGCCAGGAGACGCTCTTCGAGATCGAGGAGCCGGAGGAAGGCGCCGGGATGGCCGAAGAGGCGTCCGATGCGGAGGAAGCCGGAGTAATCGACAAGGACGCGCCACTCGTCATGGACCTGGACGAAGCGAAAAAAATCGTCGAATCCATCCTCTTCGTCGCGAGCGAGCCGCTCCGGCCCCGGGATATTTCTTTTCTGTTCAAGGGCGTCTCGAACGTGAACGTCAAGGTCGTCCGGAAACTCCTGGGCGAGCTGGTCGAGGAATATGGCGACAAGACCCTGCAGATCATCGAAGTGGCCGAGGGCTTTCGCCTTTGCACGCGGGCGGAGTTCTCTCCCTGGGTGAAGCGCTTCTCCAAGAGGGAGAGAAAAACCAAGCTCTCCCAGGCGGCGCTCGAAACCCTGGCCATACTGGCCTACAAGCAGCCCATCACCAAAGCGGAGATCGAGGAAATCAGGCGGGTGGATTGCGGCGGCGTGCTGCACACTCTGCTCGAGCGCGGCCTCATCCGCATCCTCGGGCGGCGCGACGTCGTGGGCCGGCCCATCGTCTACGGCACCACGCCCCTGTTCCTGGAGCATTTCGGCTTCAAGAGCCTATCGGACATGCCGAAACCCGAGGAGTTCGAGGCGACCGAAGACCTCGATTTGGGGCCTGTGGGCGGTCAAGAGGAGATCATCTCCCTGGATGCCGAAGAGCAGGCAACGGGGTCGAACGGCCACGCAAACGGTTCAAACGGCCATACAAACGGAGCTAACGGTCATTCCAACGGTCACGCGCACGAGAGCACGGAGCAAGGCGAGATGTCCACGGAAACGACGACGCCCCAAGAACCGGAAAAGAAAATGGATACCACCTCCTGACGAAAACCCCGAGGTTCTGGTACAACCAAAAGGAGGAGAGCTTGGGCTTTCCTCCTTTTCTTTTTCCGTGCACGGCGAGAACCGGGTCTTTCCAGGAAGGATGGAACATGCGTTTCGGCATCATGGCGACAGGAGGTGTGGGCGGCTATTTCGGCGCCATGCTGGCGAGGGGCGGCAAGGACGTCGCCTTCATCGCGCGCGGAGAACATCTGGAAGCCATGCGAAAAGAGGGGCTCCGCGTGGAGAGCGTCGCGCCTGGAGGATTCAGCGTGCGCGATGGGGTGTTTACGGACTCTCCGGCAGAGGCGGGCGTATGCGACGTCATCCTCTATTGCGTGAAGACGACCGCCGACGACGCAGCCGTTCCCGCCATCGCGCCCATGGTCGGCCCGGACACCGTCATCATCAACCTGCAAAACGGCGTGGCGGGCGAAGAGAAACTCGCGGCCGTCTATGGCGCCGAGCGCGTGATGGGCGGTGCGGCCTATATATTCACCTCCATCGCAGAGCCGGGCCTCATCCGGCAAATCGGCGGCCCGAGACGGGTGGTTTTCGGCGAGATGGGCAGCGGCGCGAGCGTACGCGGCGATGCGGTACTGGCCGATCTGAAAGACGCGGAGATCAACGCGGTATATTCAGAGGACATCGAAGCGGAGCTTTGGACGAAGTTTATCTTCATCTGCGCGGTCGGCGGGGTGACGGCGCTCACGCGCTCCACCCTCGGCGAAATCATGGCCTATGAGGGCACGAACAACATGCTCCGCGAGACGATGCGCGAGGTCTACCTCGTGGGCCGGGCGAAGGGCGTGAACCTTCCCGAGGACGCGGATGAGGATCGCTACCGCTTTCTGGACGAGCAGAACCCGGCCAGCAAGGGCAGCCTGTGCCATGATCTGGAGGCGGGCAGACGCCTCGAGATTGACGCGCTGTGCGGAACGGTCTCGCGCATCGGGGCGGAGGTGGGCGTCGAGACGCCGTGCAACGATTTCATCTCGCACACCCTGAAACTCGCCGACCTCAAAATCGCGGGCGAGGTGCAGCCGGCATCCTGAGCGGTTCGCTCACCCATATTTCACCACCAGCCGCGACGTGGTAGGCTCACCGTAATCCTGAATTCATCCACGCCAACCATGGAGATACGCTTTCGATGGCCCGAAAATACTGGCTCATGAAGAGCGAACCGGACGCATACTCGTTCGACGACCTGATGGCGGAGCCCGAGCAGACCGCCTGCTGGGACGGCATCCGAAACTACCAGGCCAGAAATTTCATGATGGAGATGAAGGTGGACGACTACGTTCTCTTCTACCATTCGAGCACGAAGCCGCCCCATGTGGCGGGCACCGCGCGGGTGGCGCGGGAGTCGTATCCCGATCACACCCAATACGACAAGAAATCCAAGTACTACGACCCGAAAGCCCCCGCCGACGCCCCGCGCTGGCAGATGGTGGATCTGCAGGCGATGGAAAAACTCCCCCGGCCCGTCTCGCTCAATGAACTGAAAGAAAATCCCAGGCTCGCCGAGATGCGCGTCACCCAGCGAGGCCAGCGCCTGAGCGTTCAGCCTGTGACGAAAAAGGAATTCGACGAAGTGCTGCGCATGGCGAAGAAGTAACGTCTAAGAAAAAATTTTTAAGAAAGAAAACCTTACTTTTTCTTGAGTCTGGCTGCGGAGTTGCCCGGGCCCGCATAAAGCAAATAACGCGTACCTTTGGGCGCATCGTCCAATTCATACAGCTTTTCCCTTACGTCTAAAATCGCACATGCCTTCTCCAACTGCTCTTTATTGTGAAGTTTTCCACTTATCAATACATGAGTAATGCCATTCTCCCTGCACATAATAGGCAAGGGCGTGCCCTTTCTTCGACTACCAGAACCTCTGTCAGCAGAGATAACTATCCAACCTTCACCGGCAAGTCTTGGCACCCAGGACTCATCTCGCAAACCTTCTCCAGAATAATCAACAATCAGGTGCGCAGTTTCTATATTTCTGGTTTTCGAGAGTTTCAATAAAGCTGAAATCGCTCTGTAAAGGCGCGCGCCGATATTCTCATCGAAAAACAATTTGAGGGAGTTTCTCACGCGGCTATGTTGTGTGCTGTCGATGGTGTTAAGTGATCGATATATCTACAAGCAATATCCACATCTTCAGGCTCAACCTCATACATATCGGCAGCAGCTTCGATGCTTCCTTCCGTAATACTGGCTTCATAAAGCGTTTGTGGCGTGATCCCACACGATTCCACTAACGGCTCACCAAATCTTTTTTCTGGATGCAAAACAATCTTCTTGACCTTGTTTTTATAAGGTCGACTAAATGCAGTATAGAACTCTACCAATCCATCGGGCTTGAATTTCAGGTCCTGCATATAAACTTCGACAACCCGCCTCAAAGCATATTGACCTTTAGAATTGCCGGATACAGCAGTGTAAATATTGTCCTCGGATTCATCCTGTTGGCGAATATAAAGGGTCTTTTGAAACAGGTAGGCCACATGCTCACGCGCAAAAGGATGACCGATCCCGTATCTGTCTTGAAACTCTTGGATGCCATCACGGATATTCTGCAGCGGAACTTTATACTTGTAACGCAATTCTCGAACGGCCAACATTTGAACGAAATCAAGAAATGAAATTACCCGCTCGTCTTTCAACTCCAATTCGGGAGAAAATATTTTTTCACCCTGCTTGTTTCCGAAAAACCATCTGTTGATGAGACGCGTCTGGACACGCGCATAAAAGGCGGCTTCGGCGGGTGTGTAAATTCCCCTGCCAACCAACTTATATGGAGATTCATTTCCCATAGGCACCACCCAAGCTCCTTGAAGTTCAAATGAACTCCTGAATGATATTTCAACGATTGCGAAAAGACAATGGTAGCGCCGGATGAATGCGATCAAATAACGAAATATCTGCGCGATTGCGCAACCAGATTCTTGATTTTCATTTTTTGAGGGCTGTAGTTGTTCGTGAGCCTAACTCGCCAGGCGCTGCTTCATCGCCTCGAAGTCCGCCTCGTAGAAGAACTCCTTCTCTCCAAAGGCCGGCTTGAGGCCGGTGAGCCAGGTGGCGTTTTCGTTGTACTCGGCGAAGAAGACGCGGCCCAGCCACTCGGGGTTTCTCGCCTGGAGGAACTGAAGCGCGATGATGCGCTCGCCGCGGACCTCCTCGATTCCCAGGACCTGCACCTTGCCGGGCGCCGCGCTCATCGAGGGACCCCGCGCGGTTCGCGCCAGACCGGACACCTGGGAGTAGGCCTTCCGGTAGATCGCGTGAGCTTCCACCAGGGGCAGTTCGAAGTAGCGCTTGGCGCCCGTGTCCCTTTCCACGAACATGTAATAGGGGATCAGGCCCAGCCGCACCTGCTCCTTCCACATGCGCGCCCACATATCCGCGTCGTCGTTGATGTGCTTGAGAAGCGGCGCCTGCGTCCGGATGACGGCGCCCGTATCCCGCACCCTCCTGATGGCCTCGCGCGCCATCGGGGTCTGGACTTCACGCTCGTGATTGAAGTGCGCCATGATGGCGATGTGCTTGCCGCCTTCCACCATCTTCTCGAACAGACGCAGCAGATCGTCCGCGTCGGCGTCGGTGGTGAAGCGATACGGCCAGAAGGTCAGCGCCTTCGAGCCGATGCGGATGTCGCGGATGTGCGCGAAGCGCGAATCATCCAGCAGGGGCTGCATATAGCCCTCGAGCGCCTTGGTCTTCATGATCAAGGGATCACCGCCCGTGAAGAGGACGTCCGTCACTTCTTTGTGTTCGGAGAGATACCTGTGCAGGATGTCCGCGTCTGTGGAGATGAAGCGAAGCTCCTTGTCCCCCACGAACTGCGCCCAGCGGAAACAGAAGGTGCAGTAGGCGTGGCAGGTCTGCCCCTGGCCCGGGAAGAAGAGCACCGTCTCGTGGTATTTGTGCTGCATGCCTTCCACGTGCTCCTCGTCGAGGACGGGCACGTTCAGCGTCTGCTGTCCGGCGGGGTGGGGGTTCAGGCCGGCCCTGATCTCGTGGATGGCGGCGTTGAGTTGCTCCTTGGGCGCGTCCCGCTTCAAGAGAGCCGCCACGGAATCGAAATCTTCTTTCGAGATCATCCCCTCCTGGGGAAAAGAGAGCTGGAACAGGGGATCCTCGGGCACGTTGTCCCAGTCGATGAGATTCTCCACCATGTAGCGGTTCGTGCGGAAGGGCAGCACGTGCCCCACCACCTTCATGCTGAAGCGTATGTCCTCGGGCAGGCTCTGCAACTCGGGGACTTTGTCTATCTGCTGGACCACGATGGGCTTGTAGCGAGGCGGGTCGATGGACAACAGGTTCTGGCCGTTCGGGCCGCCGTTCTGGGCTTTTGCAGTCCCCGCCTCGGCAGGAACGGGATTCTCTGAAGAAGGTTTGTTCATTTTCTGGCCCTCCAGGCAGTGTTCAACGGGAATCGGACAGAATTTGAAATTTCTTCGTCTACATCATATCAATAAATCGCCGGCCACCCATGTCATGCCATTATCAATGCACCGGATTCTTCCTTCTCTATAATAGATGATACCCCCAACTTTGAAAACATGCCACAAAATACGCTCCGCCTTTATTTGAGAAAGACTGTATTTTCCGGGAAAAATGAGAAGAAAACCCCCGCCCATCCCTCATCCGCCGAAGAGGCGGTTTCTTTCCGCTCCTTCAGGGGTTGTTGAGAAAGCCCTTGAAAGGGAAACCCCATAACGTCACCCCCCCCTACCCCCCCTTGTCAGGGGGGCAAGAAAAAGCAAAACCCCTCAGCCCGGCGGGGGCGCATCGCCTTTTTATACCCCCCTGACAAGGGGGGGTAGGGGGGGTTGCTTTCAAAGAGGGAGGTCGGGGGTTCGCGCGAAATCGACCTTCCCCCTAAAGGCAATATCCCCCGACGAGAACTTTCTCAACAGCCCCCTCTAGTGGGGCATGTGGGCGGGGTTCCAGAACTCGCCCGTGCGAATCGTGTGGGCCTGCTTGTCCCCGCCGGGGTCCCAACTCTCTTCGTTCTTGCGCGCCTGTTCTTCGAAATCATACTCGACGCGGTGAATCTCCCCTTCCCAGTTCCCGCCCCCCTGGTATTCGAGGAGGACGTAGGCGGGGCGGTTGTCCCCGTCCCAGTTCACCGCGGCGGAAGCGGAGCACACGAGCGTCTGGTTCCCGACCTGGCGGATGTAGGGGCCGTGGCACTGGCCAAAGGCCACGACTTCAGATTTCTCGCCCGCGAGTCGTTCGAGTATCTCGTCGTCGGTAAGCCTGAGCGGGAGTGCGCCCTCGTCGTTCCCCGGCGAGCCGTGGAAGATGCGCAGATCGTGTCCGGGTTCTGGCGTAATCGTCATCTCGCGGGGCAGGCCCCTCAGCCAGTCGAGTTGCTCATCCGTCAGGTGCTCGCGCGTCAGGCGGGAGCTCTCGTTTCGCGCGGGGAAATCGTTTTCCCCCTCATCCACGTGATCGATGACCCAGCGGTCGAAGTTCCCCAGTATGGGCAGGCAGTTCTTCCGGGAGCGGAGGCGATCCACCACCTCGCCCGGCTCGGGTCCTCCCATGACGTGATCGCCGGGGACGATCTCCCAGTGCACGTCGTGCTTGTCGACTTCCGCCAGAACGGCGTCCAGAGGTGCGAGTTGGGCATGAATGTCAGAATAAAACGCCAGTCTCATGTTCTTTCTCCATGATGATGTATGAATACCGGTATATGACGATGTACGCGCTAGTGTAGCAATCTCCTCCCCGATTCCGCCAACGCCTCCATCTTCTCCCGCAGGCGGGGGTAGAGCAGCTTCCCGTTTTTCTTCACGACCTTTCCGGCCACGAACACCGTGTCCACGTTGGCGAGCGACGCCTGGAAAACGACCGTCTCGAGCGGGTCGTTCACGGGGAAGAGGTTCAGGTCGCTCTTTCTGATCAGGACGACGTCCGCCTGCTTGCTCGGCTTGAGCGTGCCCGCCTTGTACCCGAGCCCCAGGGCGTTGGCGCCGTCTATCGTCGCCCACTCCAGCGCGCGCCTCGCGGGAATCGCGATTTGCGCCAGCGAGGTTCGCCCGTCGAGTATCTTCTGGTTCTCCTGCGCGCGGGCGAACTGAAGCCCCGCCCGCATCATGGTGAACATGTCGCCGCTGATGTTCGATTCCACGTCGATCCCCAGCGTCGGCCTGCCGCCCAGGGCCAGAACCCGCCCGATGACGGGCTCGCCGTGGCCCATCTGCATCTCCACCTCGGGGCAGGAGGTGACCGAGCAGCCCGAATCGACGAGTATCCGCAACTCCTCTCCGCTCAACTGGTTCGCGTGCACGGCGTTGAAATCGGGCCCCAGAAGCCCCTTCCGCGCCAACTGCCGTATCCCGTCGGGCGTCACCCGGTGGAACCCGCCGCCGATGTGCGCGCTCCAGAGCAGATCGTACTCGCGGGCCAGGCAGATATCGTGCACACACATATCGAGCGTGGAGAGATCGGGGCCTCTCGTGGCCAGGGCCAGCTTGATGAGGCCGCCGTCCGATGCCAGCCGCCCCGAGCGCAGGCGTCTGACTTCCTCTGGTGGATGCGGCCTGTGACTGAGCGGCGTCTCGCCTTCCGCGATTTTGGGCTTGGGCGTTCCGTGGCCGAAAACCGCGCGGATCCCCGCTTCCTCCAGGCCGTCTAAACCTGCGTCGGTGTGCTCGGGTGTGGGGTTGTTGTGGCACCAGTCGAACAGCGTCGTGACGCCGCCGTTGAGCTGGTTCAGTGCGCCGACGAGGTTCGCGAGATATATATCCTCCGGCCCGAACCGGGGGCCGAAACCCTCGTGCATCTGCCGGATGTACTCCACCAGCGTCCAGTCGCCCGCCACGCCGCGGATGCCCGTCTGCCAGGTATGCTGGTGCGCGTTCACGAAACCGGGCATGACGATGAAATCGCCCGCGTCCACCTCCTCGGCTTCGGGGGCGTGGACGCTCCGGCCGACGTCCCTTATCTCATCGTCCTCAATGAGCAGGTCGCCGCCTTCGATATCGCCGAGCACGGGGTCGAGCGTGAGGATGCTCCCCCCGCGCAGGAGCGTCCCCCCCACTACAGAGACCCTCCCGAGGGCGGCGCGAACTCCCGGAGCGCCTCTTCTTTCCATTCCAGCCCGAGTCCGGGCTTGTCGGTGAGCACCAGATTCCCGTCCTGAAACGCCATCGGCTCCTCGATGATGCACTCCCACCAGGGCATGTGCTCGCACCAGACGCCGTGTTCCTCAGCACTCAGAAGGTGCGCCGACACCTCGTGGAACAGGTGCGGGGTCACCGGCTTTCCGAATTCCTTCGCCATCGCCGCCGCGCGGCGCCAGCCCGTGACGCCCGAACAGCGCTCCAGATCGGGCATGAGGATATCGGCCGCGCCCGCGACGAGCAGGTGGCGCATCCCGCGCGGGTTGTAGTTCGTCTCCCCGGTGCAGATGGGGATGCTGCTGGCCTCCGCGACCTCCGCGCACCCCCTGATGTCCTCGTGATCGACCGGCTCCTCCACCCAGTAGAGGCCGAAGGGCTCGAACGCCCTGCACGCGCTTATCGCGGTTTCCACGTCCCAGGCCTGGTTGGCGTCCACCATGAGCGCGACTTCATCGCCTATCGCCTCGCGCACCGCGCGGATTCGCTCTACGTCCTCATCCACCATTCCGCCCACGCGGAGCTTCATGGCCCTGAATCCGCGCGCCTTGAGGGCGGCGGCTTCTTCTACGAGTTCGTCTATCGAGAGATTCAGCCATAGTCCCTCGCTCGCGTAGCAGGGAATCTCGCGCTTCTCACCGCCCAGGTACTTCCACAGCGGCTGTCCCGCCGCCTGGGCCGCCAGGTCCCAGCAGGCGGTGTCGAGTGCAGACATCGCCAGGGCGCTGATGCCGTCGCGGCCCACGAAGCTCACCGCCTTGCGCATCGCCTCCCAGTTCGTATCCGTGTCCGCCGGGTCTTTGCCCAGCAGGTTGGCGAACAGATCGCGCACCATCGCTATCATCGCGCGGGTGCGCTCGGGCCCGAAGGCGAAGCACCAGCCGTGGCCCTTGAGACCCTCTTTCGTGCGGAGGGTGACGCAGCAGGTGTCGACGGCGTGCACCTCGAACGTGGCCACCTTGAGCGGCCGCTCCAGCGGCACGCAAACGTGCGCCGGCGTCATGCTGATGATGGTTTGAGAAGACGGCAAAACGGACCTCCTTCGCAAAGAGTGTGAGATGTCGCCCTGTTCATGCGTTTGCTCGACAGGTTACCTTGTTCGTCCCCGAATGGCTATAATCGCTTGGCTCGAAGTTATCGGAGAAAACCGTGGGGGAAGAACCAGAGATGGCCGCTATCCGGCTTCAGAAGATCATCGCCCAGGCGGGCATCGCATCGCGCCGGGAGGCGGAGCGCCTGATCACAGAGGGCTGCGTGCAGGTGAACGGAGTGCGCGTACTCACCCTGGGCGCCAAGGCGGATCCGCTCGCCGATGCCATCAAGGTGAACGGAAAGCTCATCACCAAAAAGGAGCCGCCCGTCTATCTCGTGCTGAACAAGCCGAAGAACGTTCTCACCACCATGCGCGACGAGGAAGGGAAGGACAGGCCCACCGTGGCGGACCTGCTGCCCCAGGGTCTTCGGCGCGTATTCCCCGTCGGCAGGCTCGACTTCGACGTCGAGGGCGTCTTGCTACTCACCAACGACGGCGAGATGGCGAACCGCCTCGCCCACCCGAGATACGGGATACCCCGCGTATATGAGGCGAAGGTGAAGGGCACGCCCTCCGAGACCGCCCTCGCCCGGATGGCGGACGGATCGTGGATGCGCGGGCGGGGCAGAAAAGCCCAGCCGGCCGGCGTGCGGATCGTCCGGGGCAAGACGGAGAAGAACGCTTGGCTCAGAATCGAACTCCGAGAGGGCAGGCAGCACCAGGTCAAGCAAATGTGCGAGGCCGTGGGGCATCCCGTCATCAAACTCGTCCGGCGCGCCTACGGGGGGGTCACGGCCAGAGGCCTTCCCGGCGCCAAGGTGAGGACACTCACCCGCGATGAGGTCGAAAAGCTGAAAATGATGACGAACATCATTCCCAACGCATCCAGGCGCCCGGCTTCCAGGACGGGCTGGGCCAAGGCCAGGGTGAACCCGAAACGCGCCGCGCGCAAAGGGTCCGCGAAACAGCAGACGAGAGAACCCGGGAAACCCGCCTCTTCATGAAGCACTCGCTCGACGAGCAAACCGGACGAGGGAAACCGCGGGGTTCCTGTGTTATGATGCGGCAACACACTTAAGAGAAGGAAAAGGCCGCTTAAACGATGAGCGCACCTGCTTCAAACAGATTAACGCTGGCGACCAAGATCACGCTGGTCCGGGTTATCCTGATCCCCGTTTTCGTCATGTGTCTCGCCTACAGGAAGCCGGGAATCGCCCTGGCCGTCTTCATCATCGCGGGCGTGGCAGACGGCGTTGACGGCTATATCGCGAGACGGCGCGGCGAGATGACGGAGCTGGGCGCCATGCTCGACCCCATTGCGGACAAACTGCTCATGTTCACCGCCTACATGATGATGGGGATTTCTGGACAAATCCCGATCTGGCTGGCCGTCTCCGTGGTGAGCCGGGATTTGCTGCTGTCCATCGGCTGCCTGATGCTGTTCATGACGGTGGGCTTTCAGACGCCGTCTCCATCCATGCTGGGGAAAACCACGACGACCGCCCAGATGGTCACCGCGGGGGCCGCTCTTCTGGCGGCGGCGCTGGCGGCGGAGCAGAACGTCGTGCTGCTGTCCATGTACCTGATCACCTGTGGGCTGACGCTCGCCTCGGGGGTTCATTATCTCTTCTTTGTGGGCACCCGGATGATTTACGAGAAACCGGACGACGATCAGGCGGAAAAACCCACCTCCGCGGCCCGGAACTGAGGCCAGGCGACCCGACATGGACAACCCATCCCAAATCCTCACGTGGAAGAGAATCTGGCTCATTCTCATACTCATCGCCGCCGTCTGGCTCCTGGTGAGCGCCCGGGCGGCGCTGGTCCCCCTGGCGGCTTCGTTCATCCTCGCCTATCTGCTCCAGCCGCTGGTCGATGCGCTGGAGAGATGGAAGATACCGCGCCCCCTCGCCGTCCTGATCCCCCTGCTGGGGCTGGGACTGGGACTGTTCATCCTGTGGGTCAGCATATCGCCCGTGGTGCAGGAGCAGGTGAGGGCGTTCGCCCAACAACTTCCCGGCTACGTCACCGTCGCCCAATCGTGGCTCATCGCCACGCTCGACAGGTTCGAACTCCCCCAGACCGCCGAACTCAAGAAATACTTCACCGAAAACCTCTCCCCCCTGGGACAGTTTCCCGTTACCGCGCTCAGGTTTCTGCTGAGAACGACCAGCGGCATTTTTTCCATCGCCATCGGTATCGTCTATCTCGTCCTCATCCCCGTCATGACCTTCTATATCCTGAGGGACTGGAAAGAGCTATGGGCGGGGTTTTTCGCCTACGTGCACCGCGATTACCGCAAAGAGGTGGAGAAAAGGGTCTTCCGTCTCGACGAGCTCCTCGGCTCGTTCATCAAGGGGCAACTGCTGATCGCCTGCATCCTCTCCGCCTTTTACGTGCTGGGCTTCTTCATCGTGGGAATGCCGCTGTGGCTGGTGATGGGCATCTTCACGGGTATCGCCTGCATGTTCCCCTATGTGGAATGGATAGTGGCCCTGCCGATCGCACTGCTTCTCTCGGGGCTCGCCCATCAGGACTGGCTTCACCCGCTGGGAACGCTGGCCGTGTTCGGAGTCATCTCGCCCATAGCGGGCATGGCGCTCGTTCCCCGCATCCTAGGCAACCGAATCGGGCTTCACCCCGTGGTGGTGCTCGCGGCCATCATGATAGGGGGCGAGTTGATGGGCTTCGCGGGAATCCTCCTCGCCGTTCCGCTCGCGGCGGCCATCAAGGTGGGCCTCGAGGCCATCAGCGACTACTACCTGACGTAAGTTCTCCCGGACGTTTCTGGAAAGATAACGAACTGCAACGCGGATCAGGGGGCTGTAGGAAAAATCCCCGGAAGCAGGGAACGGGTTTCCCGTAGGGGTCAGACATATATGTCTGACCGTGTGTCCGCCCGGTTCTGGTTGTTCGTCAACCTGATCGTAGGGGTCGTTCGCGAACGACCCCTACAGGCACACACGTCATCCGCCTTGGTTCGTCATTCCGGCGCATGCCGGAATCCAGAGCAGACGGGGATACCGAATCACAGAAAGGCCAAGAAAAACGATTAAGCGAAAAGGCAAATTCAAAAACAAAGTCTCTGGATTCCGGGCAATCCCTCCCTCCTCAGTCGGCATTGATTGCCGGGATGACGAACAAAACCGCACTGCCTCGTGGGAACCTCGGACAGGCACGGGGGCCTGTCCCTACAAAACCAACCCCCCCTACCCCCCCTTGTCAGGGGGGTATAAAAAGGCAACACCAGACGCCGACAGCGGGGGTTTTGTTTTTTCTTGCCCCCCTGACAAGGGGGGGTAGGGGGGGTTGCCTTTATCCCCTGAGGAGAGGGCTTTTTCAAAGGCCGCTCATGCGGGCACTTCGACGCCCCGGTCCACCGCGCGCGCCATCAGGAAGAGGAGGTCGGGGTTGTCGATGTAGCCCTCGTCCCGCAGCTTCACCGACCATCGCTCACCCCGTCGGATGATGGTGAGCCAAATCGTCCGCATCCTCGTCTAAACCTGGATATTTCCTTCGATGAAGGCTTTGGCGCACTCGTAATGCCAGTTGGTTCTGGTCTTCGTATGGAACTGCCGAAGCGTGCAGCCAGTCGCTTTGGGCGGGCTTTTGGAATTGAACCAGATGTATCGCGTCCCTTTGACGTTCTGCGTCAACCCGCAAAACAGGCCCGCATAGTCCTTGCCGCCGAAGAACACGATGTCTTCCTCTGTTTGTTCTTGCAGCATGTTGAAATCGTCATACGAATCTTTCTTGCGTCTGCGTTTGTACGCGTCAGCTCTGGGGCTGAAGGTGATGTCATAAGCGGGCGTCAGGAAACCGGCCGGAATCAGGCCCCACCCCGCGGAGAGGATATAGAGTCGCTCCGGCCCGCAATGGTTCTTCAAGAGTTCGTAGACCGGGTTTTCATAAAGCCGCCAGGCGGGAAGAAGGCCGCGCGGGTTGCCGCGAGGCTCGGCATTGTATTCACGGAGGGTGGTTCGCCACGGCCTCCCGGTGTCGGAAACATCATCCGGTCGCGCAAAAGAGAGATTTGAGTCGTTGGTCGCGAGGCCGGGGTCGGCGACGAACATCACCTTTCGTCCGTCGCGGATGCGCAAATACCCGGCTTCGGGATTTTTCCGGGCAGCGCATTGGATGACGACGATCATGCGGGTATCTCCATTTCATCGATCAGGCGCTCCAGAACGTCGAGAAAAGCCGGGGCGTAGTCTTGATCGACGTGGTTCGAGTTCCAGAGGCCGGAAATCCGCACTTTTTCCCTGTCGCAACGACGGCCGAGCCATGACGCGGAAGGCGGATCGATGGGATGCTTGCCATAGTTGCTCAACAGGGCGATTGCGTTTCGCTCGATGTATCCGCGCAGGCTGTCGGGTCCCGGCTCGTCCTCGATGTCGAGCCAGAGAAAGGGCATGTCGCCGATCATCGTGCTTACTTTTCTTTCCAAGGGTTGTTCGAGTTTTCTCACTTCACGCGGCGCCGTGCCGCCCTTGCCCCAGAAGGGAAAATCGAGACGATCTCTCTGCATCAGGGCCGCTCCCACGATGAGTCTGAAGATCGACCCCCGGTGATTGCCGCCGCCGGATCGAACTGTGCCTTTATGCTGTTTCAGGCGCGACCATAGTTTGGTTTTGGAACCGGCTTTCAGGGCATGTGTGCCGACCCGCACGATGCGAGGGCCATCCCCGGTTTCGGTGCGGACTTCACCCTCCTCCATAAAAAAATATATTCCGCGCTTCGGCCATTTCATTCGACCGGAGCAACCGGACAATCGCCGCGCTCCTCCGAGACGTTCTTCAAGAGTAAAGAGAGAAGCGTAAAACCGCTTCACATCATCGAGGCGTTGAGGAGATAACGATTGGTTTTGGGGCATAGCGTCCTACAGACAGAGCACGAAGGCTGAATAAACCCGTAGAGCGTTTCGCGTTTTTCGAATCTAATCAGCGGGAACTTCGACTCCCCTGTCCACCGCGCGCGCCATCAGGAAGAGGAGGTCGGAGACGCGGTTGAGATATACAAGCAGGTCGGGGTTGTCGATGTAGCCTTCGTCCCGCAGCTTCACCGACCATCGCTCGCCACGGCGGATGATGGTGAGCGCCATGTCCAGCGCGGCGCCGCAGGGCGAGTCGCCCGAGATGACCCAGTCGGTGATCTGAATCTCCTTTTCATAGCGCGCCACCTGCGCATCGGCCCACGCGACCTGCTCTGCGCCCACGCGCTCTTTGAGCCTGCCGAGCTTGCCCCGCAGCGTCGCCAGGTCGCTGCTCACGAGGTAGAGGTCTTTCTGGATTTTGAGGATTTCGGGCTTCAGCCACTCGGGCGCGGTCGAGCGGGCGAGGCCGAGCGCCGCCTTCGCCTCATCGAGCGCGCCGTAGGCCTGCACCTGGGGATGATACTTGGGAACCCTGTCGGCGAACCACAAATCGGTGTTCCCGTCGTCTCCCCTCCTCGTGACGATGGACATCGCGTCACTCCTCCAGGCTAGAGTCTCTTGATGACGTCGGTGGCGACGGAGCGCGTCGTCCCGGTTCCCCCTAAGTCCGCCGTCCGGTTCCCGTGAGCCAGATGCGCGCGGACCGCGTCGTCGAGCCGCTTCGCCGCGCGCTCCTCGCCCAGGTAATCGAGCATCAGGGCGGCGGAAATGAGCGCCGCCACCGGGTTGGCGATTCCCTTGCCCATGATGTCGGGCGCCGAGCCGTGCACGGGCTCGAACAGGCCGGGCGCGTCGCCGGCGGGATTCGTGTTGGCGCTCGCGGCGACCCCCAGCCCGCCGACGATGGCGGCGCCCAGGTCCGTCAGGATGTCGCCGAAGAGGTTCGTGGACACCACGACGTCGAAATGCTCGGGCCTCCTCACGAACTCCAAGGCGGCGGCGTCGACGAGATACTTCGCCGTCTCGACTTTCCTGTAGCGGGGTCTGGCCGCGACTTCCTCGAAAATCTCATCCCACATCACCAGCGTGTGGCCCTGCGCGTTCGATTTTGTGACGTTCGTGACGTGCTTCTTCCTCTTGAGCGACGCCTCGAACGCCGCCTCGATGATGCGCTCACAGCCCATGCGCGTGAAAACCGTTATCTGGGCCGCCATTTGCGACGGGTGCCCCTCGTAGTGCCTGCCGCCGATGGGGCTGTATTCCCCCTCGGTATTCTCGCGGAAGAAGAGCATGTCGATGTCTCCCGGCTCGTAGCCGCGCAGCGGCGACTCCAGCCCCTCGTACAGGACGATGGGCCGCATGTTGACGTAGAGGTCGAACCCCCGGCGCAGCGGAAGCAGGAGCTGGTTGAGCGTGATGTGGTCGGGAATGTCGGGCCGGCCCACGGCGCCGAGCAGGATCGCGTCGTGTTTTCTCACGCGGTTCAGGAAATTCTCCGGGCACATCCGGCCCGTCTCGTGATAGAAATCGCTCCCCCAAGGGTATTTCGTAAAAGAAAACGCGAGGCCGCGCTCGCTCTTCGCCAGCGCGCGCAGGACGCGCACCGCCTGTGTGACGACTTCGGGCCCGATGCCGTCCGCCGGTATCAAACCGATGCTGTGCTTCGCCATCGCTTCTCCTTCATGATTCCATACGCGGCAGGTGTGTCGAGCACATCCGGGCCGCCAAGTATTAAAGTCCCCTTTCGATCAGATATTCCACCGGATTGTAGTCGTCCGTCAAAACCGGGCCGTAGAGGCGCGCGCCCGGCGGCGAGACGCGCGCGCGGGCGGCGAACGCGAACCCGGGCTCCCGGCGCATCGCCTCGCTCACGCGGCGGAAACGGCCCGGGTCCTCGTCCCGGAACGCGAAGAACAGAATGTTCTGCGCCGTGTAGGGATTCGCGGGGTCGGTGCTGTAAATGAAAATCTCCGGGAACACGCTTTTCATCGTCCGGTAGACGGACGCGTATATCGCCCCGCCAGCCCCTGCGCGGTAGCCGATGAGGTTCAGCATGAAGGCGCCGCCGGGTGAGAGGCGTTCGCTCGCTTCCTCGAAAAACTCCTTCGTGACCAGATGCGGCGGTATGTTCCGCAAGCCCCGGTAGGCGTCGCCCACGATGAGATCGTATTTTTCTTTCGATGAGCGCAGAATGCGCCTGCCGTCTCCCACCAGATTTTTCAGTTTCGGGAAATTCCCCAGCCTGAAAAACTTACGCCCCGCATCGACGACTTCCGCGTCGAGTTCGGCCACTTCGATGGACATCTCCGGCCTCATGAGATGCAGCGCCTTGGGCATCGTGAAAGCGCCGCCGCCGATGAAGATCGCGCGCTTCATGTGGGGCACGAACAGAGGGCCAAGTTCCAGAAAACGGGTGTATTCATAGAAGAACTTTCTGTCGTCGCCCAGGACCATCGCCCCTTCGGGTTGGTGATCCAGAAACATCTCGCGCACCCGCACGCCGCCCGCCTCTTCCCTCTCGAATATGCGGATCATGTGGTACATGTTCTCGCGCACCCACACCGTATCCTTATCCACGCCGGGGATGACGCCCAGCCACGCGGCGCCCGTCCCCATCGAGGCCAGGAGGAACGCCGCGAGAAGCAGGTTCGCCCGCGCCTTTCGTTTCGAGAACAATCTGGCGAGGTCGCCGCTGAGGTAGAGCCCCAGCGTCGCCGTGAGCGTGAGCGCCGCCGCCGTCGTCAGGAAGATGCCGTTCAGTCCGAAAAAGGGAATGAAGACGAAGCCCGTCGCGAACGTGCCGAGGATGCTCCCGACCGTGGACCAGGTGAAGAGGTTGCCCGTCACCGCTCCCAGGCTCCCCTCTCCCCTTGCTGCGAGTTTCACCGCGAAGGGGGTGAGTGTGGCGAGCACGCAACCCGGAGCGGCGAAGAGCAGGAGACCGGCGAACACCGGCCCCGATTGGAGGCTCAGGCTCTCCTCCATCGTGGGCAGCAGGATACCCCGCAGGGCGGGCACCAGGGCCACGAGGCCCGCGCCGCCCAGCATGAGGGAGAAAAACAGCCTGGTCGACGGATTCCGGTCCGCGAGCCTCCCGCCGATGGAATAGCCGAGGCTCAGTGCGGCGAGGATGATGCCGATCATCGAGGTCCAGGTGTAGAGCGTGTTGCCGAAGTGGGGGGCGAGCACGCGCCCCGCCGCGATCTCCATGACGAGAATCGAGCCGCCCGAGAGAAAGACCGAGAAATAGAGATAGAAACCCGCAATACCCCTCTCTTTGCTCACCTGCTCTTTGGCCTGCGGCGCTCGCCTGGGCTGCCTGGCCACCACGCACTCCTCGAAAAAAGAAAACCACACCCGGCAAAAATGAATCCGCACTCTATGGCACTGAAAGGCCGGTGGCAAGCCGGGGTCCGCCTGGATTTTTTCGGGTCGATGCCGCATAAATAGAATGAAATTCGCGCCGAGCGGCGCACCGTGGACTTTTCCTCAACATGAGAACGACGATTTGGCCTCCGACAAGGTATACCCATCATCCAGAGCCGCCATCGCCGACATCCCCGACGGCGCCACCATCCTGCTGGGCGGGTTCGGCGGCGCGGGCATCCCGGAAAACCTCCTGGTCGCCATGGCCGATCACCCCGCACGCGACCTGACCGTCGTCACGAACCACGCGGGCTTTGGCGAGCGCGGCCTGGCCGTTCTGCTCCGGCAGGGGAAGGTGAAGAAAATCATCTGCAGCTACGCCTTCCACAGGAGCGCGTTCGTGTTCCGGGAGTTGTATCTCGAGGGGAAAATCGAGCTCGAACAGCTCCCCCAGGGGACTATGGCCGAGAGGATCCGGGCGGCGGGCGCAGGCGTTTCCGCCTTCTTCACCCCCACCGGCGTCGGCACGCAGGCGGCCGAGGGCAAGGAGACCCGCACGATCAACGGACGAGAAGCCGTGCTCGAATTTCCCCTGCCCGGCGACGTGGCCGTCATCAAGGCGCACCGGGCCGACCGCACGGGAAACCTCACCTACCGGGGTACGGCGGCGAACTTCAACCCCGTCATGGCGACGGCGGCGCCGCTCACCATCGCCGAGGTGGAGGAAATCGTGGAACCCGGCGTCATCGCGCCCGAGAGCGTGCACACGCCCTCGATATACGTGCAAAGAGTCGTCAGAGGAGAAGACCTTGACCTCCGATCCGAAACTTGAAAGCTGCGCTCTCGAGCCGGCCGACATCGCCCGTCGCGTGGCGGCGGAACTGCCAGACGGCGCGGTGGTGAACCTGGGCATCGGCATCCCCACGCTGGTGGGCAATTACGTGGAAGCGGAGCGCGGCGTGTTGTTCATGGCCGAAAACGGAATCATCGGCGCGGGTCCCAGGCCGGAGGAGGGCCAGGAGGACAAGGACTACATCAACGCGTCGCGCGAACCCATCACCACGCTTCCGGGCGCATCGGTGTTCGGTCACGCCGACGCCTTCGCCATGATACGCGGCGGCCACATCGACATCGCCGTCATGGGCGCGCTGCAGGTTTCCGCCCGCGGCGACCTCGCCAACTGGACGGTGCCGGGGCTGGGCAAGGGCGGCATCGGCGGCGCGATGGACCTGGCGGCGGGCGCGCGCGAGGTCTACGCCATCATGACCCACACCATGAAGGACGGCGGCCTGAAGCTCCTGGAAGATTGCAGCTATCCCCTCACCGCGCGGCGGGTGGTCACCAAGCTGTTCACCGACATCGCGTTCATCGAGTTCACGCCGGACGGCCCTCTTTTAAGAGAAGTGGCCGAAGGCCTCGCCATCGAAGACGTACAGGCGGTGAGCGAACCGAAACTCATCACGAACGGGACGCCCGGCGCGCTCACGCGCGAGGAATCTCCATGACGCGCGCGGGCAGCGGCCTTTCCGCGAACGCAGACTCCGCCGCTGCCGCGCAAGAGGCGATAGAAGAGGCCATGGCGGAGGCAAAGCTCGACGCGGCTTCTCTCGTCTTCCTGTTCGCGACGCCGGGGCATCTGCAACGATGGCCCGAGGTGGTCGCCGCCGTCGCCGAGGGAACGGGCGGCGCGCGGGTCGTGGGCTGCACCGGCTTCGGCGTCATGACGGCGCAGGGCGAAATCGAGCGGACGCCGGGAATCTCGGTCCTGGCGGTCGGCGGCGACGCCCCGCCCGCAGCGCCGTTTCTCGTCGAGGGCCTCTCCGACACACCGGCGGAATGCGGACGCGCCATCGGCCGGGCGGCGAAAAAAGAACTGGGCGACGCGCTCGCCCGCGGGAACCCGCCCCTGGTCGTCATCATGCCCGACAGCTATCACCTCCAGGCCGACGCGCTTTTCGAGGGGATTCACGAGGAACTCGGGGATGAGGCCATCATCGTGGGAGGCGGCGCCGCGGAGGACGGTTCTGCGGGGAGAACCTTCCAGTTCCTCGACGGGCAGGTGCAGACAAACGCCGTCTCGGGCGTCGTATTCGCGGGCGCGCCCAGGCGGTTCATCGGGATATCCCAGGCCTATCTGCCGGTGGGCGAGCCCCGGCTCATCACCCGGGCGGAGGAGAACGTGGTCTGGGAGATTTCGGGCGAACGCGCGTATGACGCCTACGCCGAGGCGGCGGGCCCCGAATGGATGGAGAACATCCGCTTCGCCGCCATGAACCTGTTCATCGGCATTCCGGGGGACCCGGACAAGGTCACCCTCGACCACGGCGAGTACATCGTGCGGCCCATCGTGGGCGCGGACGAGGAGCGCGGCGTCATCGCGCTGCCGACGCCGGTCAAGACCGGCCAGGCCATCACCTTCGCCAAGCGGGACGGGTCGCGCGCGCGCGACGACCTCCGCGCCATGTTGGAAAAAGGCGCGCGCCGTTTCGGCGCTTCAGAGGATTCAGACGCAAGCGCGTTCGGCCTTTACTTCAATTGCGCGGGCCGGGGCAGTTCCCTCTACGGGGAGATGGAGGTGGACGCCGAAGCGATCAGAGAGAAGATGGGCGGGCTGCCCGTCGCGGGGTTCTTCACGGGTTCCGAGATTGCGCCCATCGGCAAAATCGACCATCTCCACCAGTATTCCGGCGTCCTCGTTCTGCTGGGAGAGGACACGGCTTAAGGAAAAGAATTTCCTCATCATCCACGGGAGTGCGTCTTATGGGATACAGCACGGGAAGCATCATCATCACGACCCTTCATGTCCTGAGCGCGATACTTGCGGTCGGCGGCGTGGCTTTTCTTCGTTTCGTGGTCATACCCACGGCGGCGGATTTGCCCGAAGCGGAGCGCGGGCCGTTCATGGCGAAAATCCAGAAACGGTTCATCCCGATTCTCCACGGCTCGTTCCTGATCCTGTTGCTGACGGGGCTTCACCACTTAACCCGCCTCGTGCGCAGCGGCCTCGTCATTCCGGGATCGCTGATCGTGAAAATCGTCCTGGCGCTCGTTATCATCTTCGTGGGCGTAGCGCTCACCATCCCGAAAGGCTTTGACGGGATGAAAGCGCAGCGCAAGACGTGGCTTCTCTTCAACCTCATCCTCGCCCTCATCGTCGTCTACCTGGGCGTTTCGTTCACCCACGGGTAAGGCAGGCAAAGGAGAGCGCAAGTGATGCGAGCGGGCTGGTACGAGCGCAAGGGCGCGCCGCGCGAGGTGGTCGAAGTCGGCGAGACGGCGACGCCCGAACCCGGTCCCGGGGAAATAAGGGTGCGGCTCCATGCCTCGGGCGTGAATCCCACGGATTGCAAGCGCCGCGGGGGCCTTGGGGCCGAGGATTGGGGCTATTTCGATCATTTCCCCGATTTCCCGCGAATCATCCCCCACAACGACGGCGCGGGCGTCGTGGAGGAGATCGGACCGGGCGCTGTCGGCCATGAAGCCGGCGACCGCGTATGGGTCTACAACGCGCGCTACAAACGCGCGTTCGGCACCTCGGCGCAATACGTCTGCCTGCCGGAGAAGTTTCTGGTGCGTCTGCCTGAGGGAACCACCTTCGCAGAGGGCGCGTGCCTCGGCATTCCCGCCATGACGGCCCACCGCTGCCTGTTCGCGGACGGCCCCATCGACGGCAAGACGGTGCTGGTGACGGGCGGTGCGGGCCGCGTGGGCGTCTACGGGGTGCAACTGGCCAAATGGGCGGGAGCGGAAGTCATCGCCACGGTGAGTTCGGCGGCCAAGGCGGCGCGCGCGGCGGCAGCCGAGCACGTCATCAACTACCGTGAAGAGGACGTCGCCGAAAGGATATTGGAGATCACGGGCGGCGCGGGCGTGGACCGCGTGGTGGACGTGAACCTGGGCGTGAACTGGGAGACGAACTACAAGATCCTGAAAATCGGCGGGGTCATCGCCTCCTATTCCTCCATGGGGGATCGCAATCCCCCCTTTCCCCATTACGAACTCATGCTGAACAACATCACCATCCGCCTCGTGATGGTCCACTGCTGTCCGCCGGAGGCCCTGCTCCATGCGGCGGCGGATATCACCCGCGCCCTGGACGCAGGCGCGCTCACACACCACATCGCCGAGTGCTTTCCGCTCGATGAACTCGCCAGCGCGCACGAGGCCGTGGAAGCGGGTGAGGCGGTGGGCAACGTGATTGTGGAAATCGACTAGAGCGGGAAACAGGCGGCGCCGGGGAGGATGGCAACTCCCTGAAAGGGAAACCCCATAAAGGCAACCCCCCCTACCCCCCCTTGTCAGGGGGTATAAAAAGGCGATGCTCCCCCACCGGGCTGAGGGGTTTTGCTTTTTCTTGCCCCCCTGACAAGGGGGGGTAGGGGGGGTTGCCTTTCCAGTCGAGAGGGGTGCTACCCCATGAAAAGGGCCTTTTTCAACAGCCGCCGGGAGCAAGGTCCAGCTTTTTAAGTCCCGCCTCAAGAGCGTCGAGCGTTCGGTCGATCTGCGCTTCGGTGTGCGTCGCCATGAGGGTGGCCCTGAGCCTGCTGGTGCCCTCGGGCACCGTGGGCGGGCGGATGGCGAGCAGGTAGACGCCCGCTTCCATCAGATACTCTGCCAGGGCCAGCGTTTTTTCCGTGTCCTCGATGATGATGGGGAAAATCGGTATCTCGGCCCCCTGCGGCGGTTCACCCACGCGCACGCCGATGAAGCGAAGCCCCGCGCGAAAGCGCGCGCAGAGGTTCGCCAGACTCTCCCGGCGGCGCTCCCCCTCGGCGCCTTCTACGACCCGGACGGCGGCGCAAGAGGCGGCGGCCACGGCGGGCGGAGGGCTCGTCGAGTAAATATAGGGCCGCGCCTTGTTGATGAGGTAATCCACGACTTCCGAATCCGCGCAGGCAAACGCGCCGTAAGAGGCGAGCGCCTTGCCCAGCGTGCCCATCGAGACCGAAACGCCCTCCTCCACACCGAAATAAGCGCCGCTCCCCCTGCCCCCCTCGCCGATGACCCCCGTGCCGTGCGCGTCGTCCACCACGAGCATGGCATTGTATTTATCCGCGAGGTCGCAGATGCCGGGCAGAGGGGCCAGATCCCCGTCCATGCTGAACACGCCATCCGTCACGATGAGCTTCCGGCGGGCTCGGGAATCCTTTTTCAGGGCGTCTTCCAGACGATTGAGATTCGCATGCGGATAGATGTGGACGCGCGCCCTGGAGAGCCTGCAGCCGTCCACGATGCTCGCGTGGTTGAGTTCGTCGCTGAAAACGGCGTCTCCCTCACCAGCCAGGGCGGTGATCAATCCCAGGTTCGCCAGAAAACCCGAACCGAAGACGAGCGCGGCTTCTTTTCGCTTGAAGGCGGCCAGCGCGCGCGCCAGCTCCTCGTGGGCACTCATGTGGCCCGAGATGAGCGGGGAGGCGGCCCCGCTCGCGCCGGCGGTTCTGGCAGCCTCCACGGACGCCTCGATGATGGCGGGATAGCCCGCGAGGCCCAGGTAGTTGTTGCTGGAAAGGTTGACGAGGGTTCTCCCGCCATAACGCATGGTCGGGCCCTGCATTCCCTCGACCGTGCGCAGCCCCCGGCGCAGGTTGGCTTCGGTGAGTTCGCGCAACTCATCTTCCAGCTGCGCCTTCCAGTCCTCTTGGGCGTTGCTAACGCGCGTCTCATCCATCCGCTCATTTTAGGAGACAAAGACGCGCCCGAAAAGCGAGGGACAGCGAAACTCTTGCGCCGCCCCCGCAATGGTGTCATTTTTTCCGGGTACCGAGACGGTTCGGATTCCACCCGGCGGAAAGGAGCCTCACTTGAACTGGCTTTTGGTGGCGGGCGGCGGCGCGCTCGGCAGCGCGCTGCGCTACGGACTGGCGCTCTTCGTGCAGCGATCGCTGGGCGCAGGCTGGCCCTTCGGCACCCTGGCGGCCAACGTCATCGGCTCGTTCGTTATCGGGTGTGCCTACGAGCTGCTCGTCGCGAGGGAGGTGTTCAGCGAGGAGGTCCGCCTGTTCACGATGATAGGACTGCTGGGCGGGTTCACCACGTTCTCCGCCTTCAGCCTCGAGACCTTCCTCATGTTCCAGGAGGGCGACTGGCTCCTCGCGGCGCTCTACGTCGCGCTATCGGTCGTCGGCTGTCTCCTCGCCGTCTGGGCGGGGTTTCAGTTCACCGCAGCACTTACATAACGCATCCAAAACTTCCTTGGCGGGGTTTCCTCATCTTCTGGTCGGGCAGACGGCCTTGTTGCGATTGTCGTGCCACGGATCGTACCAGAGCACTTCAAACACCTGACCGGCCCTGATTCCATACAGCCTTTCCCTGGAGTTGATCCGCAATGACACGATTGTCTCTATGTCGTCTTCTTCGATGTCCTTGAGTCTTTTCTTTGCGGTCGAGGAAAGTTTTGAAACGAGGATAGGATGATGGTTGGTGCCTCGCCTTCTACCGCCACTCGCCCGATACAACTCGGCCCAGGTCATGGTTTCCCAGTTTGAAATCGTTTCGTCGACGAGGCGCCTGAAATCGAGATTTTCGCAAGCCCTCATGCCCCACGGGCCATCCCAGTCGATCTTGCCCACGTGCCAGCAAATCACCAGGTGATCATGAGATTGGCTTATTTCCTGACGAACTTCCTTGACAGATTCCCTGCTTGAGGGGCTGGATTGTCGGGGAATTGTTTTTCGCCGCCTACCTCTATTCCTGGAGGGAGCCATAATATTCCGCCAGTGATTCATGTGAAATAATCTGATTGCCTCTTTCCCTGGTCGGAATACCCTTCCTTGCGTTCATCCATGGGGGTTCGGAATGCGTGAGATCGCTCAGTTGCTGACCGCTGTATTCCCCGTAATGAGCCGCCACGACATCAACGGTCTCGCACTCGCTCTCGGACAATGCGTCGGGGTTCGCCCGGACCGTGGAGACATGGAAAAACCCTTGATGCCTTTTGTATAAATCGGGACACACCGGTCCATTCGCCCACGCCTGAATCTCTTCGGGGAACAAAGGCTCTTCATCCCAAACGAGATGCCAAGCCTGGGCGTAATAAACGAGCTTTTGAAGTTTCCACGTCGTGGTCCTGCCGGTTTTCGATAGAATATATTCCGCGACATCATAAACCGACGTCATGTCTCCCTCCCCTTTCGCCTTTCTGTATTCACCCATTCTGGACGTGAACATTCAAAATTTCAATGCGCGAATATAAAACGATAATAACACGAAATTTCCCGGTTGGATACCCCTAAAAAAATTCCCCGCGCCGCAGGGCAACGGGGACCACCAGACAAGCCTGATGGGTAGCTCGATGAAAATACTCGATAACCCACACCTTGTCCACATCTTATCCACGAGCGGCCCGGCGAAAGCGGATGCGCGCCGCGTGAATCTTTAGATCGAAGACATCTCGCCCCCGTCGACCTGCAGCGCAGCGCCCGTGATGTAGCTCGCGCGCTCGCTGGCGAGAAAGGCCACCGCCGCCGCGAACTCCTCCGCTTCTCCGAGGCGGCCTATCGCGATGTCCTTCGTCACCTCGGCGTAGACTTCCTCCTCGCTGCGGCCGCTCTCCGCCGCCATCTTCGCGATGCGCTCGGGCCAGTGGGTGTTGAAGCGCCCCGGGTTCACGATGTTGACCAGAATCCCGTCGCGCACGAACTCACCGGCGAGTGATTTCGTGAAGTTGAGCAGCGCCGCCTTCGACGCGTTCGAGACGGCGCGGCGGGGCCGGGGCTGGCGGCTGCTCGTGGAGCCCGTCATGATGATGCGGCCCCACTTCTGTCGCTGCATATGGGGGATCACCAGGCGGCTGAGCTCCGACGCCGCGAAGAGAATGCTGCGCATCGAGTAATCCCAGTCCGCGCGCTCGACGTCGAGAAAATCCTTTGTCGTGCTCACGCCTGCGTTGCTCACGAGGATGTGGACGGTGCCGAAAAGGGCGACCGTCTCCTCCACCACGGCGGCGATGTCTTCCGCTACGCTCACGTCGCAGCGCATCGCGCGCACCACGCCCTCCGAGACCGACTGGATTTCCTGTTTCGCCGCCGCCAGGCGCTCCTCGTTCCGCGCGCAGATGCAGACGTCGCAGCCCTCACGCGCGAGCTCCCTGGCGACCGCAAGGCCGAGGCCCGAGTTCCCGCCGGTGACGATGGCGGCTTTTCCGTGAAGTCCCAAATCCATTTTTTATCCTTTATTGATGAAAGGCTTCACAAGCCCCCGAATGTTTGAGAATGCGCATACGCCCCCTTATAATCCACCGATTCCGCCGTTCGCCACCCGAGGAGAGAAAATATGACGGAGCGCGCCGATTTTCGCCAGTTCTACCGCGACGCCCATAAAGTGGACCTGCTCACCGACCGCGAGAAAATCCTGATGGGCCTCGCCGTCGCCATCGTGCGCAACTGCCAGCCGTGAGTGGACCGCCGCCTGGCGGACGCCGGGAAAGCGGGCCTCTCCGAGGAGACGCTCGACGCCGCATTCGACCTCACCGCCGCCGTCATGGCGGGGGTCGCCCAGAGCATGAACCAGCGTTACAAGGCTTCTCGCAACCAGAGCGATAGCTAGAGTCCCCCTATGAAAGACTGGTTCAGGAGATTCACGGATTTCGACGATCCGAACAAGCTCATGCCCTGGAAGAACAAAAGCCCCGAACCCCAGGGGGAGACGCCCGAGGATCATCCCCAAATCCCCATCAAGCCCGTCTGGTATTTCGCGATGTACTTCATCATGGGCGTGGGGTTCGACACCCTGTTCCCCACCTACGCCTTCCCGGAGAGCGTACGCTTCACGCTCGGGGCGGGAATGGTGCTCGCAGGCGCCGTGATGAACTCGACCTCCCTCGTCTGCTACAGGAACGCCCGCACGAACCACGAGACGGACAAGCCCGCGCGCGTCCTCATCACCGACGGCCCCTACCGCTTCTCGCGCAACCCCATCTATCTCGGCTACATATGCCTCTTCCTGGGACTCGGGATTTTCCTCAACAACCTGTGGATATTCGTCCTGGGCACGCCGCTCCTCGCCACGGTGCAGGTGGCTATCGTCACGCGCGAGGAGGATTACCTCACGGAGAAATTCGGCGAGGAATACGGCGAATACTGCCAGAGCGTGCGCCGCTGGCTGTAGCGCGGCAGTGGGGGGGTAACCTGCAGGGACAATCCTCCGTGGTTGTCCTTCGTCGGGGTGTCGGACAGGCACGGAGGCCTGTCCCTACGGGGTAGTCGCGAGCGGGGAAAGGTTGTTGAAATAGCCCTCCTCGGTCGGAATTGACCACCGCCGTCATTCCGGCGAAAGCTGGAATCCATTTTGACTTTTTACCGGGCGGGGCAGCCACGACCTTGTTGTCGCGCGGCGTCCGGATGCGGAATCCAGAGGATTCGCTTTTCGATTTTGTGTTCGATTCCGTTCCTCCCCGCCCGGGAGTAAAGACGTCCAAGCGAGGAGGCGAAAAGGCAAAGGCGAAAATGGATTCCGGCTTTCGCCGGAATGACGGTCAAAACCCGAAACCGGGCGGAGGCGTTACTTCCTCCTCGATGGGGTTTTTAACAACCCCTCAAGGGGGGAGTGAAATTCAAAAGAGTACACGCAACCAAAATCGTTCCACGGAACTTATTCAACAACCCCTCCAAGGCAGCTCACTCGAAAAAAAGAAGCCGCCCCATGCGGAGCGGCCCCTTGAAGATGAACCAGGTTGATCCCCGATAAAATTACCGCACCCCTTTGGGCTTGGGGCGCGCCTTGCGCCTGGTGATCTCTTTTTTGATCGCGGCGTCCGATTTCCCGTTCGTCTCGATGCCGAAGACCTCGCCCACGCGGGTGTGCTTGTCCATCAGGCGCATGAAGGAGATGTCGGAGAGCTCCGCGATCACCATCTCGCAGGTGCTGAAGATGGTGCACCCCTCCACGAGATGGCCGCCGAAGCACGTCGCCTCGGGCCGGCCCATCGAAATCGTGACGTGGGCGTGGAGGTAGGGCTCGCCCGCTTCTGTCTCGGTGATGTTGCCGCTCATCTGCAGGAGTTCGAGCGGGCCGTTGATCGGCGTGAAGATGCGGCACTCGTCGTTGATGGGGAACGGGTTGGGGAACTGCCAGACGTTCCTGAGCACCGCCTTTTGCAGGCTCGCCGCCACGCTCAGGATGACGCCCGCCTTCACGCCCTTCTCCTGGCAAATCTTGAGCGTGGTGCCGAACAGATCATCGCCGGGCGCCATGCGGATGGCCAGGACGCGGCCGATGCCCGCCTCGGCCACGTCGTAGCGGGCCTTGCGGGTCTTCCAGTTGGAATTATCGAAACTCGTCAGTTTTCTCGCCATGGATACTCATTCTCCCTGAGAGGCATACCGCCTCGTATGTGAAAAGATGCGCTGAGCACGAAATTTTCGGGGTTATACCACACCGGCCCCCGGCGCGCATTCCGCATCGGGGCACACGCGGCGAACCCGCCTCAAGCGCCCGGCGCCTCGTAGCGTACCTCCCCGTTCGTGACGGTGCAGACGACGAACGCGTCCTCCTCGAACACGTCGCCGAGGTGCAAACCGCCCACCCCGCGCGGCGGGCAGACGACGCAGAAATCGGCCGCGCCGCCGGGCTTCAGGACGCCTAGATCCTCGAAACCGAGCGCCTCGGCCCCTGAGCGGGTGCACATCTCGAGCAACTCACTATCGCTGATCTCCGCATCCGCCTTGCGTAGCGCGCGGGCCTCATCCAGAAGGGAGAGCGAGGGGCTGCTCGCCAGGCTGTCCGTTCCCAGGCAAAGCTCCAGCCCCGCCTCGCGCATGCGCGCCGCATCGGCGAAGGGGTGGCCGAAAAAACGCGCCGATCGCGGACAGAGACAAACGCGCACCCCGTTCTTTTTGAGGACCGCCCAGTCCTCATTGTTCGTCTGGTTCGCGTGCACGGCGAGGGTGAGGCCGCCCAGCGCGTCCGCCAGATCGAGATGGGCGGCGGGCCGGAGACCCGAGGGCCTGAAGCCGTCCAGAGAGCCGTTCAGCGTCCGGTGGACTCTTGCGAGCGCGCCGCCGCCGCCCTGTAAGAATTCGACTTCCTCAGCGCTCTCGCCCAGGTGCGTCGCTACGGGCCAGCCTCTCGTTCTCGCCTCATCGCACGCGGCGCGGTAGAGGGCGAGCGATGCGCTATAAGGCGCATGGGGGCTCAGGCCGTGCCGCACGGCGCCCGGAACGGGGCCTTCGTATTCAGGGAAAAGGTCGCAGGCTTTCATTTTTTCCGTAAGAATCTCGTCGGCACGCGCCGGATCCAGCCCCAGCACCTCGTGGAACACCACCCCGCGCATGCCGGCGCCCGCTATCGCCGTGGCGCTCTCGCCCGAGGCCGAGACGTCGCCGGCGCAGGTGACGCCCGCCGCCAGGCTCGCGGCGGCGCCGATTTGGGCCGAGGCCAGAAAAAGGTGCGCGGGCCAGCCTCGCATCTCGCGCACGAGGGAGACTATCCACTCTTCTATCGGTCCGGCCTCGCGCTTGAGGCCCGAGAGTTCGAGGTGCGTGTGCGCGTTCACGAGGCCGGGAATCAGAATCGCGCGGCCGAAATCGCGCTCCTCGGCCACGGGTGCCGCGGGACGAACGAAGGCCTCCTCCCCCACCGCCAGGACGCGGCCCCCGGAAGTCAGGATCGCGCCGCGCCGGATGGGCGGTCCGTCCACCGGACAGACCAGGTCCGCCAGCCAAAGCTCCATCTTCTGCGTCTGTGGCGTTCGGGGCGGTTCCGTCGTCACGGGAGAGCGCTGCTAGATCAATTCGTAGAAGAAATTGCGCCGCCTGGGCGTGAAGCCCGCATTCCGCGCCATGCGGTGGAGGTCGTCCTCGTTCAGTGCGTAAGTCGTGCCAGCGGCGCTCACGACGTTTTCCTCCAGCATGGTGGAGCCCATGTCGTTGCAGCCGTAGTGGAGCGATATCTCGCCTATCTTCATGCCCTGCGTCACCCAGGAGGACTGGAAGTTCGAGATGTTGTCCAGATACAGGCGGCTGATGGCCAGCATCCTCAAATACTCGCTGCTGCCCACCGTCTGCGCCTTGAGCGGTGCTGCGCCGTCGTTCTGGAACGTCCAGCAGATATACGCCGTGAATCCGCCCGTCTCGTCCTGAAGCCCGCGCAGGCGGTGGAGATGTTCGATACGCTCGGCATCCGTCTCCACGTGGCCGAACATCATCGTGGCGGAGGAGCGAATCCCCAGGTTGTGGGCGACGCGCATGACCTCGAGCCAGCCCTCGGTGTCGACTTTCAGCCTCGATATCTTCTCCCGCACGCGGTCGACGAGAATCTCCCCGCCGCCGCCCGGCACCGAATCGAGACCCGCCGCGCGCAGGCGCGTGAGCACCACCTCATAGGGCATGTCCTCAAGCCTCGCGATGTGGTGAATCTCGGGCGGACTCAGAGCGTGGAGATGGAGGTCCGGGAATTCCCCCTTCATCCAGGTGAAAAGCTCCTCGTACCATTCGATCCGCAAGTCCGGGTGGTGACCCCCCTGGAGCAGGATCTGCCTGCCGCCGACGGCGTAGAGTTCATCGAGTTTCTGCCTTATCTCATCGCGCGTGCGGATGTAGGCTTCGGGGTGATCGCCCGGCGGGCGGTAGAACGCGCAGAACGTGCAGTAGACGTCACACACGTTCGTGTAGTTGATGTTCCTGTCCACGCAGTAGGTGGCGTAACCCTCGGGATGCAGTCGCGCGCGCACGTCGTCCGCCGCGGCGCCGAGCGCCACCAAGTCGTCGCCTTCGAGCAGGGCGAGTCCCTCCTCGAATGACAGCCGCTCACCTCCCGCCGCCTTCTCAATCGCCTCGTAGAACGCCGTCGTCGCCGTGGTCATGGAACTCCTCAAGGTTCGTTCAAGCCCTGGGAATAATGCGGGAGAGACAGAATCAGGTCAACAGATGAAACCGGCGGTGCGAATCGTTCCCCCGGCCCAATACCACGTCGTGTGGATTCTCGATCGCGCGGATGGTGAGAGGCGCTGCGCGGTTTCTCACCTCGATCTGGTGCGCGGGAAAGGCGGAGACGTC
This sequence comes from bacterium, assembly GCA_965203325.1. Taxonomy (GTDB): domain Bacteria; phylum UBA8248; class UBA8248; order UBA8248; family UBA8248; genus Bin107. The sequence continues at coordinate 2,624,927 of OZ241875.1, read as the reverse complement.
CGCGCCCGCGCGCTCCGCCACCTGGGCGGAGATGACGAGCCTGCAACCGTATTCCTTGGTCAGATCCTGTAAGCGGCTGGCCGTGTTCACCGTATCGCCCACCGCCGTGAGGTATTTCGCCACGCCCCGGCCCATGTGGCCCACCACGGTGGGGCCGGTGTGTATGCCGACCCCGACGCGAAGAGGCTCTTCGAGTTCATCGGCGAACGTCTCGCTCATCTCCTCAATCGCGTCCACGATGGCGCAGGCCGCCGCCAAGGCCTGCCTGCAGCCTTCTTCGGGACCCTCCTCCACGCCGAACAGCGCCATGACGCCGTCTCCCACGAACTGGTTGATGAGTCCTCCCTCCTTCGTGATCGCCTTGCCCATCACGTCGAAGTAGCAGTTGAGGAAGAACACGACGTCGTAGGGGAGTTTCTTCTCGGCGATGCGGGTGAAGCCTCTCAAATCGGCGAACAGGACGGCCACGCCGCGCTCCTGGCCTGCGGCGTAGTCCTTTTGCGCGAAACCCTGCGCCGCGTCCGCGCCTGCGGGCAGCAGGAGCAGAACCGAGAGGTCCGCCCCCGGGCGCAACTGGCACGCCAGGCGAACGTCGGGCGCCGCCTTGATGCGCTCCAGAACGCGCTGCTCCTCCACTTGCGCGGGCGGCAGGGCGTCCATACCGCCCAGAAGTTTCACCCGGCAGGTGGAGCACCGCCCGCGCCCCCCGCATACGGAGGCGTGCGGTATATCTGCGGCGCGGCTCGCCTCGAGCACGGTGGAGCCCACCGGCGCTACGGCCTCGCGCCCGCCCGCATAGGCGACTCGGAACGTCTTCCGCATCCGCTCCCGCGCAGAGCGCGCTCCCCTGGCTGCGAACACCAGCGCGACCAGACCCAGGTAGCCCCACCAGAGCGCGTCGCGCGCGAGGTGGAGTTCTCCCCTCTGGGCGCGGTTCGGCAAACCGGAGCGGCTGAGCATCCCGCGCCGCCACTCCGCATCCGCCGACAGCCTCGCCGCCTCGCGCCCGCCCTGGCTGAAGCCCGCCAGCGAGAGGGCCGCCACCAGCACCATGACGGACAGACAAGCCGGAAACCATTTCGAGTACCAGGGCTTGAGCCTCAGCCAGTAATGGAGGCCCACGCAGGCGTGCGTCCAGGCGATGAGCAGAAAAATCGACTGCTTGAGGCCCACGTCCGGCGAGCGCTCCCAGTAGAGGTACATCAGGCGCTCATAGGTATCGATCGTGCCGAACCACTCATGGGCCAGGCGCGTGCCGACGACGTGTGAGATCATGAACAGGGGGATGGAAAGACCCAGGACGATCTGGGCCGCCTCCCAGAGCGGCATCCGGAGGCTGCGGCGGTTGAACAGGCCGTACATCGCGAGCGCCGTATGCAGGATGAGCGAACTGTAAAAGAGCACCGAACCCGGAACGCTTCGCCAGAACCCCAGAAACCAGAACCTGCCCGCGTCCATCGCGGCGAGCGAGGCCAGACCCAGGGCGTGATTTGCAAGATGCGTGATGAGAAAGAGGAAAAGGACGCAGCCGGTCACGAGACTCATGCGTCTGCGCCAGTGTTCGATTTTCGAGGCGGCGGCAGGCGCTTCCGTGGTCATCAAACCAATCTCCAGGCTGGCGGCTCAGAGGGGGTTGTTCTCCAGGAATTTCTCCATCTGCGCGATGAAGGCCTCGGGCTGATCCCAGAAGGAGCTGTGGCCCGCATCGGGGATGATCGAAGTCGTGCAATCGGGCACGTGCTTCGCGTACACCTCGCTGAAATCGATGGGGCCGGCGTCGTTCTCCCCGTGGCACACCCAGGTGGGGACGGAGATTCTGTGAAGCTCGTCCCTTAACACCGGCATCGTGAACAGCGCGTGCGCGGTATCGGCGAACGTCTGCGGCGTGTTCTTGAGGAAATTTTTCCTGTATTCCTCGGCCAGGGGGCCTTCGCGCAGGCCTTCGGGGACTTCGTCGCGGCGCAGCTTGAATTCGTGCAGCACTTCCATGCCTTCTGCTTCGGCCACTTTCAGGTGCTCCTCGAACATTTGCCGGTACGCGCCGGACGGCGGGCCTGCGGACGAGGCGGAGAGCATGAGGCGGCTCAGTCGCCCGGAATGCTGTATCCCCACCATGGTGCCCGTGCGTCCGCCCATGCTGTGTCCGAGATAATCGGTTCGCTCGATGCCGAGCGCGTCCAGAAAGCCCACGACGTCGTCCGCGAAGGTCTGGATGGTGTAGGGGCCGCGCGGCTTGTCCGAATCGCCGTGGCCGCGCAAGTCGAGCGCGTAGACATGGAAGCGCGCCGCCAGCCAGTCGAAGAGAGGGGTAAAGCTGAAGTGCGAGTTCTGGAACCCGTGCACCGCAAGGAGCGGCGTTCCTTCGCCTCGTTCGATGTAGTGGATGTCGATTCCGTTCACATGCGCTTTCGGCAAGGTTTTCTCCTTATGTTTCGCCACGTCTCATTAATAATCGACTCTGTCGTTCTTTAGACGCTTCAATGTTTCACGCCCCCACGGACGGCCGCTCATTCCTGAGTTCGGGCGTGGCCACTTCATACGCGTGCGCGGCGCGCAGAACGTCGGTCTCGCGCCAGGGGCCGCCCGCGATCTGGAGCGACATCGGCATGCCTTCCGAGTTCCGGCCCATCGGCGTGACGAGCGCCGGGAAGCCCGTGGCGTTGTGCGGCGCCAGAAACGGCCTGTGGATGTTCTTGTAAGATACGTCGCGCCCGTTCATGCGGGCGGTGAGCGTCGCAATCGGCGGGGCGACGCAGGGCATGGCGGGCTGGATGAGGGCATCCGCGCCCTCAAAGAACGCGGCGACCTCGCGCTGGGCCAGAACGCGTTCCCTGAGCGCACGCACGTAATCATCAGGCGCGATCTCGAGCGACCACTCCAGGCGCTCGCGCACGTCCTCGCCGTAGCCGGCCGGGTTTTGCTCGAAATACGGCCTGTGGAACTCGCTGAACTCCGGCCCCGAGATGAGCGGGAAGAAATCCATGAGCCTCTTATGGTGCGCGAAGGAGACTTCTTCCACCTCGGCGCCCAAAGCGCGGAACACTTCGGCAGCCGCCTCGAACGCCGCGGTGATCTCGGAATCCACCTCGACGCCCCCGTGAAAATCAGGACACACGAGGATACGGCTGCCGCGCACGCCGTCCTCTATGCCTGCGGTGTAGTCGGGAACGGGGACGTTCTGCGATTTGGAATCCTTCGCGTCATAGCCCGCCACCGCCTGAAGCATGAGCGCGGCATCACGAGCCGCCCGCGTCATGGGGCCCGCGTGGTCGAGGCTCAGGGCGTTGGGGCAGATGCCCCGAATGCTCACCCGGCCGTGGGTGGCCTTCAAGCCCACGCCCCCGCACAGGGAGGCGGGGTTGCGGATGGAGCCGCCCGTGTCCGTGCCGATGGCGCAAGGCGCCAGGCCCGCCGCGCAGGCCGCGCCCGAGCCGCCGCTCGACCCGCCCACGATGCGCTCCGTATCCCAGGGGTTCCGCACCGTGCCGTAGTGGGGGTTGATGCTCACCGCAGCGGCCGCGAACTCGTGCGTAACCGTCTTGCCGAGCATCACGGCGCCCGCGTCCTTCAAGCGCCTGATGATCTCCGCGTCCGCACGCGGCACGTTGTCGCGGTGAAAGGAAGAGCCGTGCGTGGTGAGCACGCCCGCCGTCTCGACGATGTCCTTCGCCCCGTAGGGAATCCCGTGCATGGGGCCGCGCCACCGGCCGCTCATGATCTCGGCCTCGGCGGCGCGCGCCGCTTCCACGGCGAGTTCCGCCGTGACCGTCTGGTAGGCGAAGAGCTTCGGGTTCAGCGCCTCGATGCGGCGCAGGTGCGCTTCCGCCACCTCGACGGGCGAGATTTCCTTCTTGCGGATCATCCCCGAGAGGTCGTGTATGCTTGCGAAGCAAAGGTCGTCGCTCATGTCGTCCTCCTTTGAGGCGTTCTCTTCCACTACCTCCACGCGGGCGCCCGGCTCATCGATGAGGCGGGGCTCCCAGCCTTCGGGCGCCAGGCCGTCCTCGACGAGAAGCTCATAATAACGCCCCAGGCCTCCCAGTTCCTCATCGCCCACGTCGTAGCGGATGCACTCGGTGAGATAACACCACGCCGTGTTCCTGTCGACGCCGGGCGGGAGCGCCCCGTTCACGATCTCCTCTATCCGGCCCACACCCTCTTTTTTCGCGCTTTGCAGAAGCGCGGCGGCCTCGGAATTCCCAACTCCCTGCCGGAACACCCAGAGCGCGTAGACGAAGGGAAGCCCGGTGAAATTCTGCCACTCCTCGCCCAGGTCGAGCACGTAGTGATCGCCCGGCGGCTCCCTGAGCGCGTTGTCGCCGATGAGCAAGAAGGCGTCGAGCGACTCGTCCGCACGCGGCGGGCGCGTCGGGTCGATGGGGACGAACTCGGGCTCCGCCCCCCAGCGGTGTTTGAGATAGACGCGGGCCATGTTCGTCGCGGCGAGCGACCAGCTGTCCAGCCCCACGCGGCGCAGCGAATCCGCAGGCTTCCGGCAATAGAGCCGGATGCTCTCCACCGGGCCTTTGCTCGCGATGCCGACGCCGGGTGCGAAGCGCGCGCCGCGCATCCCGAAAAGGGCGAACGAGGAGACGAGCGCGCCGTCGAGTTCTCCGCGCGCCAGCATTTCCGCCAGCTTCGAGGGGGGTTCGACGATGAGTTCGACCGCCGGGTTTCCCTCCAGCGCAATCGTGAGGGGTCTGGCGTTCAGGAAGGGAACGGTGCCGAGCTTCATGGCGGTGCTCAGGCGTGGACTGCCCATTGATCTCCCTGGCGCGTGACTTCCCGGTAGAGCGTGTCGCGCTCGACGGGCTCGCGCCCCGCCTCACGGATGAGGCGGCGGATGTCGTTCACGGTGAGTTCGTGCGGCGTCTTGGCGCCCGCCATGTGGTAGATCTTCTCCTGAACGACGGTGCCGTCCAGATCGTCCACGCCGAAGCGCTGCGATATCTGCGCGACGGGCTGGCCCACCATAATCCAGTAGGCCTTGATGTGGGGAATGTTGTCGAGCAGAAGGCGGCCGACCGCGTAGTTCCGGACGTCGAGCATCCCGCCCGTGGGGGGGATGTCGTCCATCTGCGTGTTTTCGGGATGGAACGCGAGCGGGATGAAGGTGGTGAAGCCGCCGGTCTCGTCCTGCAACTCCCGGAGCCTGAGCATGTGGTCCACGCGGTCCTCGTTCGATTCCACGTGGCCGTAGAGCATGGTGCACGTGCTGCGGATGCCCTTGTTGTGGGCGATGCGGTGGATCTCGAGCCAGTCCTCGCCCGAGTGCTTGCCCTTGCAGATTTTAGAGCGCGTGGGTTCGGCGAATATCTCCGCCCCGCCGCCCGTGAGCGAACCGAGCCCCGAGCGCACGAGATGATCCAGCGTCTCCTCGACGCTCATCTTCGCGATGTGATCGGCGAGAAAGCGGATCTCAGTCGCCGTGAAGACCTTGAGGTGCAGCTGGGGGTGGATCTCCTTGATGCCCTGTATCATTTCGAGATAGTAGTCGAAGGGGAGATCGGGATGCAGGCCGCCCACCATGTGGAACTCGGTGCGGCCCCGGCCCAGCGTCTCCGCCATCTTGAAGATTTCCTCCAGCGAATACGCATATGCGTCCTGCTGGCCTTCTTTTTTGCCGAACGCGCAGAACTTGCACGCCTTCCACAGCACGCAGATGTTCGAGTAGTTGATGTGGCTGTTCACGTTGTAGTAGGTGCGGTTCCCGTGCAGCCGCTCGCGGGCGATGTTCGCCAGATAGCCCACGGCGTTGATGTCCTCGGCCTCGTAGAGGCGCACACCCTCCTCGAAAGTGAGACGCAGCCCCGCCTCGACCTTTTCGAGGATATCGCCCAGAGGGCCGCCCTGGACGCGCGAGCGCATGAAGTCGCGGCTCATGGTTCACCTTCCGTTTTTCGTCTCATCGGAGAATCGAACTGCCCGGTGACGCACGAGCGCATTCTGTAGGCTGGATTGAGGGATGTCAACGCGGGTGGGGGGTGTGCTTAGTCCCCATTCGCCTCTTGATACGCCTGCGTCAACGCTTCGAGGATTTCAGGCGTGATTTCCTTAAGCACATTTCCCTGCCCGATTCTGCCTGGCTGGACGGCTTGTTCCACAGTTTCGAGCGCCTTGGGAGCGCGTCGCTCGAACACCGTCCGCCACACAGATATATAGGGCTGATGCTTGTCATTCCAGATGGTCACGAAGCCGGCATTGTCCGGCATGATGCGAGGCAGGAGGGTGAAGCGTTCGCCTTCGACGCCCATATAAGTGGAGAGACGCACGTTCGGTAACGAGTCCAACCCTTCCGCCCATGCAATCAATTCATCGAACGCCTTGCGGGTCTCGCCGGTAGTCTCTTCGATTGATGCTCGAAATACATCAGAACCATCAGTGAGCTTTCCTCGGGACGCAGCAGGTCTTGAGCCCTCAGACGGGACAGATGCACTTAGATCGGGCGAGACACGCTGGGGCAGAGCGACCTGCGCGCCATTTACTTCATAGACCTTGAGCGTGATCAGATCGATCGTCAACGCCTGGACGGTGATTGCATCCAGATAAGCGACGACTCTTTCCAGTTCGGTTGGAACGTCGTCCAACACAAGAACCAATCTAAAGCTGCCTCGCTGAAGGTAGTCCTGCAACGAGGCCGTGAACGAATCGGCATCCACCGCCCCTTCCTGATCTTGGGCTTTCACCGCGTCGAATATGGACACATGGCCCGCATCTGTAAGAAACCTGTGAAGAGGACCCCGCTCAAGATCCTCAATACTGAATCCCTGGAGAAAGGCCGCATACGCGATAATCTGCGACACGATGGCTTTCCGCGCCTCGGGGTTGCGCTCCAGCTTCACTTCGATGATCGCGGGACGACCAGAGGATTCGACCGCAAGGATGTCCGCGTATCCGTTTCCCAACTGGATTTCAGAACCCAGAACCACGAGGCGAGGAGAACCGCTTAAGGGCAGGAATTGCGGATTCTCTTTGATGAGTTCATGCAAAGTGGCCTCGTCCTCGAATGCGCGAGGTTTGCCCCACTCCCATTTTTCGCCGCTATTCGTCCAGATTCCGGTCATCAGTCATATCCTCAACTCGTGTGCGCCGCTTATCTCGTTATCGTGGTCCGGGAGACCCCCCATCACTCCCCGAAAAAATATTTCACGCCGAACATCACCGACCAGTGGTTCATGCCGCTGATCGTGGTGAAGTTGGGAAGGCCGGAAATGGCATGCTCGATATATTCGCCCTTGACGTCCTTCATGTCACTCACCATGGAATAGGTGAGTTTCACGCCGAGAAGCACCCGCTCGCTCACGCGGTAGTCGAGACCGGCGTGCAGGTGCGCGGACAAGACCGTGTCGGTCAAGTCCTCGTCCTGGAGGCCGTCGTACTGTTCGGGCCTGTCGCAGTCGGGCGCGGAGGGCTTGCACGAGTATCGGCCCTCGTAATACACCCCGCCGACCTCGACGAAAGAAACGCCTGCGCCCAAGCCCAGATAAGGCGTGAAGCGGCTCTCCGGGAGGGAGAAGTCGTAGTAGGCGTTCAGCGAGAGGGTGCGCGTCGTCAGATCGTCGACCCCGGCGGCGGAGTCGCTCTGGTAGTCGCTGCTTGCGGCGGGCGTCCGGGAGGAGCCGTCCAGATAGGTGATGCCGGTGAATTTCTGATCGAGGTCGTTCTTCCGCTGGGCCAGCGCGAGTTCCAGGCGGAACGCGCCCAGGGTGCGGCCGACAGAAATCTCCAGCGCGGCGCCCTCGTCCGCATCAAGATCGTAATACCACCGGTAGCCGCCGGGCCTGCCGCCTTCCAGGCGGCTGCAGTCATCTCCGGGGTAGCAGACGTTGTCGCGGTTCCAGCCCGCCTGCTCGATTCCTGAAGTCTTGTTGAGTCCAACACTCGCGCCCACGTACCAGCCGGTGGGCTTCGCCTCCTGGGCGGCGCTCGTACCCGCCATGCTCAAGATCGCGCATACCGCCAGCGCGGTCATGACGGCACAAAGTTTTTTTAATGAAAATCGCATTTTCTCCTCCATTCGACGATTCGATAATTCGACGCAGAAACCCGATGAGCGAATCTTCGGGGGGCGGCCGCCGTGCGTCAGAAAACCAACCCCCCCTACCCCCCCTTGACAGGGGTCAAACGCGAGTGATGAACGAGCGTTTGCATGAGCCATTGACGAGAAACACATCGTCTTGCAAAACCTCCCTCTTCGGTCGGTTTTGACCCCTGACAAGGAGGGTAGGGGGGGTGCCTTTATCCCCTGAGAAGCGAGACTTTTTCAACCGCCCCGTGCGTCAGCCCCGATCGCCCGGGTGCCGCTCTATCTTCACCTCGGTGGTGAGCTCCGAGCCGCCGTTTCCCCGGAAAACGCCCCGGCTCGGGGGCACGTCGGCGTAGTCGCGGCCCACCGCCACGCGGACGTGGCGCTCGTCGCCCTCGGTGTTGTTCGTCGGGTCGAAGCCCGTCCACCCCACGCCGGGAAACCAGCACTCCACCCATGCGTGGCTCTCGCCCGTGGCCGCGCCCGCGGTTTCGGGCCCCAGATAGCCCGACACGTAGCGGCACGGAACCCCCCAGCCGCGCACGATGGCGGCCATCACGTGCGCGTAGTCCTGGCAGACCCCCCGCCCGGTCTCCAGGATGTCCTCGATGGGCGAATCCGCCCGGGTATGGCCCGGAATGTACTCGAAGACGTCATGGAGTTTCGCGCAAAGCGCGCGCACGCTCACGAGAGGGTCGTCCCCCGGAGCGATGCCGTGTTTCGTCACGAACGCATCCAGCGCCGGACTCGGGCGAACGAAGCGGCTCGGGTGCGCCAGCGGCCAGAGCTCGGGCGTGCGGACGGCGCTCGAAAGCGCTTCGGGCGCGCCGGGATCGAGCCGCTCGGGAGCGGAGACCAGGGGACCCACTTCCACGCGCGAGCGCGCCTTGACTTCGAAGCGCGGGTGCGAGCGGGGACGGTCCAGAAAGTGCGCGGTGTTGCCGAACGGGTCGGTGAACTCGAAGAGCCGCCCCTCGGGGTCGGTGCGCAGCGAAAACTCGCACAGGGTCTGGGCGCGGTCGCGGAGCGGGCACAGGTAGAGCGTCATCACCGAAGCCTGCACGGGCTCTGCGTAATCGAAGCGCATGGCGTGCTCGACCGTGTAGCTCACTATCACGCCGAAACCTCCTCGGCCAGGGAGCGGTTGACGTAGGACGCCATCACGAGGTCGTGGAGCGCGCGGGTGTCGCTCCCTACCGCGCGGCAGAACGCGCCCGGATCCACCTCCGCCGAACCCGCCGCATCCATCTCGATGGCCGCCGTGAGGCGAAGCGCCATCCGGTGCGGCGGCGCGAGCGGATAGCGCGCGCCGAGCGGGTCGATGCCGGCGAGCGCCTCCTCGATCCGCTGCACGGAGAAGCGAAGCGAGCGGGGAAGCTCGGGGTCGCGGGCGAGGAAACCGAGCACGTTCTCTCTTTGAATCTTCATCGAATGGCGGCGGCAGTAGGTTTCGTACGCGCGGCACACGTGAAGCAGATCCGCCCACGAGAGCGCGGCGACGCCCTCCCTTGCGCGCGTGAACTCGACCCATGCCTCGAGGAGCGCGGCCTGGTGCTGCGCCCGCTCGATGAAGCGGCCCAGTTCGAGAAAGCGCCAGGCGTCGTCGCGCGGCATCGTCGAGTGCACGACGCCCGCGAAAAGCCGCATGCGGTCGATGATGTCGAGCGCGAGCCGCGCCGGGGCCTGCTCCCACTCCCTGGCGAAATTCACCTCCCGCATCCAGAGGTAGCCCTGGTTGAGCCGCGTCCATATCGCGAGCGGAAGCTGCGCCCGCACGCGCTGGCCGTTCTCGCGCGCCTGGCGCCAGCACGAGAGGATGGAGTCGGGGTGCGCGCCCTCCTCCACGAGGTTGCCCGCGAGCGTGTAGGCGTCGGGAATGACATACGCCTCCGCTTCTTCAGCGCCCGAAACCGCTCCGGGCGGGGGCTGGCCCAGCGCCCGGTATATCGCCGCCCACCCGACGGCCAGCTCATCGACGGAGCGATCGACGAGCCGGTTGAGCTGGTATTCGAGAAGACGCGCCGTCTGCTCGACGCGCTCGACGTAGCGGCCCATCCAGTAGAAATCGGCGGCGACCCGAGCCAGCATGATTCTCTCTCCTGTACGACCCGATGATGCCCGTAGGGGAGAACTCGTGTGTCCTCCCGTTTCCCGTTTTGGCCGTCATTCCGGGTCAACCGAGCCGTTGGACTGTAGGGGTCGCATATATGCGACCCTGATTTTTTTAACCCACTACATGGGCCGCATGTATGCGGCCCCTACACCTGGGTTGACAATCAAAACAACACTCAGCGGGAGAACACACGGGTCCTCCCCTACGCTCCGATCGGTATCGAACGCTACGACTCCAGCACCCAGATGTCCTTGCAGCCTCCGCCCTGGCTCGAGTTCACCACGAGGCTGCCGCGCCGGAGCGCGACGCGGCACAGCCCGCCCGGAACCACGTGCTGCTCCTCGCGCCCCTGGAGCACGAAGGGGCGCAGGTCCACGTGGCGCGGCTCGATGCCCCCCTCGACGAAGCACGGCGAGCGCGAGAGCGCGAGCGTGGGCTGGGCGATGAAGTTCGCCGGGTCCGCGCGCAGCCGCCCGGCGAATTCCGCGCGCTCGGCCGACGTGGCGTGGGGGCCGACCAGCATCCCGTAGCCGCCCGAGCCGCCCACTTCCTTCACCACGAGTTCGCCCAGGTGCTCCAGCGTGTAGGCCAGCCCTTCGGGCTCGCGGCACAGGTGCGTCTCGACGTTGGCGAGTATCGGCTCCTCGCCCAGGAAATAGCGGATGATCTTCGGCACGTAGGCGTAGATGCTCTTGTCGTCGGCCACGCCGGTACCGGGCGCGTTGGCGAGCACGAGGTTCCCCGCGCGGTAGGCGTGGAAAAGCCCCGCCGCGCCCAGGGCCGAGTCGCTCCGGAACGTGAGGGGATCGAGAAAATCATCGTCCACGCGGCGGTAGAGCACGTCGATCCGCCGAAGCCCCGCCGTCGTTCGCGCGTAGAGGGCGGCGTCGCGGACGATCAGGTCCTGCCCCTCCACGAGGTCGACGCCCATCTCGCCGGCGAGGAAGGCGTGTTCGTAGTAGGCGGAGTTGAAGATGCCGGGCGTGAGCACCGCCACGTTCGGCTCTCGCGGCGAGTGGCCCAGGGAGACGAGCGCCGAGTGGAGATGCTCGGCGTAGTCGGCCACCTCGCGCACCCGGTGCTCGCGGTAGAGCCCGGGCAGCACGTCCTTGATGGCGTTCCGGCAGGCGAGCATGTAGGAGACGCCCGAGGGGACGCGCAGGTTGTCCTCCAGGACGGCGAACCCCTCGTGGGTGCGGACGATGTCGGTCCCGCACACGGCGACGTAGACGTCGTGGGGGACTTTGAGGCCGCGCATCTCCATGCGGTATTGCGGACAGCCGAGTACGAGGTCGACGGGCACGAGCCCCTCGCGCAGGCAGCGGCCCTCGCCGTAGACGTCTTTCAGGAAGAGGTTGAGCGCGGCGAGGCGCTGCTTGAGGCCGCGTTCGATGTGGTCCCACTCCGCCGCCGTCAGCAGCCGGGGCACGCAGTCGATGGGGATGATTCGCTCGGTGGCTTCCTCCGCGTCGAGCACCGTGAAGGTGATGCCCTCGTAGAGAAAACGGCGGTAGACGCCCTCCTGGAGTTTTTCCAGGTCCTCGGGCGTGAGTTCCGAGAGCGCGTCTTTCAGCCGTCCGCACGCATCGTGCGGAGCGCCCTCCGCGTCGAACATCTCGTCATAAAAACGCGAATCCAGATCGTATCCCGCGAAAGGCCTCCCGCCCTCCGCCTGAGCGAGCGGCTCCGCCCCCGTGTCCATGCGCGCCTCCATACGTTATCGAGTCGCGGACAGGTTACCCCCGTTTCGGGCTCCGTTCAAGTTTTTGCCGTGGTGAAACCTTCAGGGACAGGTCGCGGCCTTGGGCCGTTCACCAGAACGACCCACTACAAGGGGTGGCGCGGTTTTGTTCGTCATTCCGGTGTTAATTCCGACCGAGGCGGGCAAGACAGATGGGCCGCATATATGCGGGCCCTACAATCATCGCGCATGGTTTTGGTGTAGGTCGGACATATATGTCCGACATATATGCGACCCGACTTTTTCCGAGTGGCGAATATGGTTTCGCGCCGGAATGACGACTTTGCAGCTCATTCCCGGCTTGGGAGGCATTACGGAATCGATCTACTCGCTCAGGACCTTGTCGGCCCATTCGACGAGGGCCACAAGGTCCGGAGGCGTCACGAAACGCGCGCTCTTGCCTTCGAGATCGGCTTCGGTGACCGCACGGGCCCGCGCGCACGCCGTTCATATGTTGACGGGAATCGCGTGCGCCATCGTCTGCGCGAACGTCTCCCTGAGAGGCGGCCAGCCGACGGGCGTAATCGCGCTCATCACCTCGTCCTTCATCAGGTTCGCCGCCTCGCCGAGCAGGAACAGCCGCACCTCGTGGCCGGCTTCGGCAAACGCGTTCGCGTGCAAAAAGGCGAACGACGCCTTGGTGGACTCGTCCGACCCCCAGGGACTCTTGATGAGGACTTTCATGCGGGTGATCCTCCTGGAAAGCTGCTTCTGAAAACGAGTGATTCCGGTCCGCTGAAAATAGCACCGCCGTCCGCACCGCGGCAATGGGGTGGGGAGCGCAGACCTTCCCGGAGTTACTGTCAAATGTTGTGTATGGCCGTCTTGAGTTCAGCGGCCTCCCTGCCGGTTTGTTTTTCGTTCATCCCATCGATGAACCTCACGTCGGTGATCACGTCGGCCAGCTGGCGCAAGCCGCCCAGCCGCCCCCATCGCTTCTCGGCGCTCATGGCGAGTTGGTGAATCAGGCTCAGCGCCGTCTTCTCGCTCAGGCAGTTCCTCGTCTTCGCCGTTCGCAGCCGGATCGTGGCGAAGGTCGACTCGATCGGGTTCGTCGTCCGAATGCTCCGCCAGTGCGCCGCCGGGAAGTCGTAGAAGGCGAACAACTCCTCGCGGTCCCTCGACAGGCACGCGGCGGCCTTGGGATACTTCGCCTCCCAGGTGGCGAGAAAGCGTTCGAACGCCTTCTCCGCATGCGCGCGGGTCTCCGCCCTCCACATCTCATACAGCATCGGCCTCGCTTCGACCTGAGCGCTCTTGGGCAGCTTGTCGAGAACGTTCGCCGTCTTGTGCACCCAGCAGCGCTGCGCCCGGGTCCCGGGGTACACCTCGGCCAGCGCCGACCACAACCCCAGCCCCCCGTCGCCCACGGCGAGCTTCGCCGCCTTCACGCCCCGCTCCCGCAGGCGCAACAAAACCGCCTTCCAGCTCTCCTTCGATTCACGGAACCCCGCCTCCAGGGCCAGGAAGCGCTTGCGGCCTCGCGCGTCGCAGCCCACGACCACCAGAAGGCAGCGCCGCTCCCCGCTGCGAACGTTCACGTAGATGCCGTCCGCCCACAGATACGCGAACTCCTCCCCGTGCCACGCCCGCTCGCGCCACTGCGCGTACTCGCGCTCCCAGCCCTCCTTGAGCCGCGAGACGCTCGCCGGGGACAAGCCCCCCACCGACTCGCCGAACAGCGCCGTGAGCGCCTCGCCGAAGTCGTTCGTCGATACCCCCTTCAGGTACAGCCACGGTATCACCGCTTCCACGCGCCGCGTCTTGCGCAGATACGGCGGCAGCAACTCCGAGCGGAAACGCCGCCCCGACCCCGACCTGTCCCGCGTCCGGGGCACCTGGACACGCACCGGACCCACTCCCGTCAACACCTCCCGCGACGGCAGATACCCGTTGCGAACCACCGCGCGGCGGCCCTGCGCGTCACGATCGCCCGCATATTCTTCGAGAAACGCCGCCAACTCCGCTTCCACCGCCTGGCGGATGATTCGTCGCGCGCCCGCGCGCAACAGTTCGCTCAACTCGTCCCGTAGGGCTGGATTCTTCATGGGAATCGTCGTATCTTCTCTCATGGTGGCGCATCTCCTTGTGCTGAATGACCGGGCTATTTGGCAAACCCTATTTCAGCAGGATGCGCCGCCTTCTTCAATTCAGCCCATACACAAGTTTTGAGCGTAACTCACCTTCCCGTGACCCTGTATCCCGTGCGCGCCTATCGCCACCTTCGGTCAACTATCAGCATTGGCCCATTTAAGGCGCCTCTTCAACCTGTTCAGAGGATGCCCCCAGGGCAGGCGGCCTTCATGCTGCAGCCTGCCGACCACGATGCCCGGAGCGATGCCTAGTTCCTCCGCGAATCGCCGAACAATAGTGACACTTTTCGGACCGATGTCGACGAACCGCTCCCAATCCTCGCTCGGAATCAGGAAATCCGCAGCCCACCGGTTCGCTTCGGCTTCGTGTTCTTCTGCACCGTTCGCATTCGAATCGATGAAAATGCATGTGGGAATTCACGAAACCGGGCATGATGAGTTTCCCCTTGGCGTCAATCATGCGGCCAGCGGTGAATTCCCGGTTCAACTCCTCCGCCTTCCCGACGGCTGCGATTCGGTCCCCTCGAATGGCGACCGCCCCGTCCCGAATAATACGGCGCTCTTCGTCCACCTTGATAACGGTTCCCCCGCTTACAAGATAATCCGCTTTCTGAGGCATCTTCATTTCCTCCCGAAATATCAAGTCTCTATTGGCTGGGTTCGATGTGTGGAGGAATTGTACTTCATTGTGTACGGAGTGCCATGGAACCTTGATCCGGGGGGTGTGTTGAGAAAGTCTTTGTCAAGGGAGTAACTCCCAAACCCCCCTTGTCAGGGGATAAAGGCACCCCCCCTACCCCCCCTTATCAGGGGGGCAAGAAAAAACAAAAGCCCCTCTGCCGGCGGCGGGCGTCGCCTTTTCATACCCCCCTGATAAGGGGGGGTAGGGGGGGTTGGTTTTCAAGCCGAGAGGGGCGTCCCCTCTACGACGGCGGAAAACCGCAACCCCGACCGGAGCAGGCTTTTTCAACAACCCCTTGAAGGTCGGGCTTCCCGAGGGGGAAGCCCGAAGACGGGGTAAGTTTGTCAGCCCGCTCACGAGGCCAACGGGGGGTGCGAATAGGGCGTCAGGACCGGCCGGAGCCATATTCGCTCCTCCTCCCGTAGTTTCAGGATGCTCGCCGCGACGGGTCCGAAGGGAGTTTCCCCCGTGGGCAGCCCCGGCGTGATCTTCACCCAGGCTCTGAGCGGCGCTCCCCGCGCCGGGACATACTCTACGAGCATCCCCTCTGAAAATCCGCCTTCGCTCGCCGTCTCGGGAGACATCGGGCAAAGCCGCCTGGCGCCGCCGTAGGCGTCCTCGTCATTCAGGCGGACGGTGAGATAAATCCTGGATTCTCTGAGCCGCTCCCGCGCAGAGGAGGTCGCGGCCACATCGATCGCCCCGTCCTTCAGGACCACGCCATAGACATCCCGCGCATCCTCCACGGTGATGTATCCCAGCCGGAGGTCGGCGAGCACCGCCTCAGGCGTGCGGACGATCGGATCTCCCCAGCCTCCTCCACCCGCGGAGCGCAGCACGACAGCGTCGCCTTCCCTGAGCGGAAAGGCCGTGGCCTTCCCCGGGACGCCTGAAGGCTCCACCTCTGAACCCTCCCGGTGCACCGTGAACCGGTTTCCTCCACCCGAGGTCCCGCCGTCCACTCCGTAGGGCGGAATGATCACGCGGTCCGTCAAAACGGTGAGGCCTGCGCCGCCGGTCTCCAGGCGGACCCTCCGCTCCATTCCGAGACCGCCACGCCGCTCCCCGTGGCCGCAGGAGCCGACCCGAAGGCCGCTCTCCTCCACGAGGACCGGAAGCGTGGCTTCCAGGCTCTCTACCGGCTGGACGGCGTTGAAGTCCCCTTCGGTGTAGGTTCGGATGGCGTGGTCCCCATCGCTTCCCGCGAGTGCGCCCGTGCCCCCCGCCGGATATTCATAGTAGAGGAAGGCTTCGCCCGAGTCGGGTTGGCTGCCGGCGATGTAGCAGTGGTTGGCCGCCCCCTTCGTGTCGCCCGCCGCAAGGTCGGGCATCGCCTGAACCGCCGCGCCCAGAACGCACGATTCAATCGTGCGCCGCACGTCGGAAGCGCCGCCGAACGGAGCGGGAAATTCCGCATTGAGGATAGACCCTTCCGGGGCTTCCATCGTGAGCGGGCGGAAACAACCCGCATTTACGCTAAGCGCCGGATCCAGAAGCGATTTCAGCACCATGAAGCATGACGTGGCCACCGTGGCGGGGCCTGCATTCGTAGGCCCTTTCACCTGCCCGGAAGTACCGCTGAAATCACAGTGGATTTGATCTTCTTTAATCTGGAGGCGAAGTGAAATTCTGAGCGGCTCGGCGCCCGTCCCGCTGTTGTCGATATAATTCTCGTAGTGGAATATCCCGTCCGGCAGCGCGCTGATGGCCGCCCGCATCCGTTTCTCCGCCCTGCCTATGAGATTGTCGTTCACCGCCTGGAGCGTTTCGCGTCCGTACCGCTCCTCGATTTCGTCCAGGCGCCGCTGCGCCAGCCGGCAGGTGCCGAGCATGGCCATCAGGTCGCCATGCCTGTCTTCGCGGCCCCGCATGTTCCGGAGAACGACCTCCAAGCATTCCTGGTTCAGCTCGCCCCGGGAATAGAGGCGGATGGGCGGGACGATCATTCCCTCCATGAAGATGTGGGAGGCGTCACCGGAGAGACTGCCGGCCACCGAGCCGCCGACATCCCCCCAATGCGCGCGGAGCGCCGGGAAGGCGAGCGCGCGGCCATCGTGAAACCGGGGGCAGAACATCGCCATGTCGTTCATGTGGGTTCCGCAAATATAGGGGTCGTTCAGGAGAAAAACGTCGCCCGGATGAACGTCGCCGGCGTAGCGCTCGAAAACCGCTCTGGCGGCGTAGGAGATCGGGAAGATGTGGCCGGGATGATCTTCCGACTGGGCGACCAAATCTCCCTCCGGCGAAAGAAGGGCGCAGGAGAAATCGTGTCCTTCGTTGATGATCGACGAGAAGGCGCTTCTCGAAAAAGTAACCCGCATCTCGCGGACCACGGAGACGAGGAGTTCCTGAATGACCGAGATGGTGACGGCGTCGGCCGAGGCGTTCTCATGAATCGTCCGGCTGTCGCTCATGATCAATCGAGGCCTCCGGCGCATACGGCTCGCGCCGCTTCGAGGAACTCGCCAAGGTCCGGTTCGCCGTGGGCCGTGGAAAGATAGTTCTTGGCCCTGCGGCTCATGAAAATACCCTGCGCGAACATTTTTCGGACGAATGATTCGAACCGCTTCCTGTCCGCCTGCGTCTGCCCCCGGTAGTCCGTAACCGGATTCGGCGTGAAGAATACCTGGAAAAAGGGCCCGACTCCCTGCACCCAGGCCGGAACTCCGTGTTCGTCGAACAACGCCGCAAGCTCCCCGCGGTACCTGTCCCCCATGTCGCGCAAGCCGTCGTAGACGCCGGGCCGGGACAATTCTTCCAGGGTGGCGAGCGCTGCGGCGGCGCACACCGGGTTACCCGAGAGCGTACCGCTGATGTAGACGTACTCGGGCTCCCCCTTTCGGGCGGGATCCGCCAGCTCCATCACGTCCGCCCGTCCCGCGACCGCCGACAAGGGAAATCCGCACGCGACGGCTTTGCCGTAAGCCGCCAGATCGGGAACGACGCCGAAATACTCCTGCGCCCCGCCGTAGGCCAGCCGGAATCCGGTCACCACCTCATCATATACGAGCAGCACCCCGCGCTCGGCCGTCACCTGTCGAAGCTGCTCGAGAAAACCCGGGGCCGGGGGAATGGCGCGCTGAACGGGCTCGACGATCACGGCGGCAAGTTCCCCGGCGTGCTCTTCCACCAGCCCGCAGGCGATATCGGCGTTATTGAAGGGCGCCGTGATGACCAGTTCCTGAATCGCTGCGGGAATTCCGGCCGAATCGGGATGGTGAGACGGATACAGGTTCGGGCGCGGAGGGGAAACGCTCATCATTCCGTAGTCGCTGTGGCCGATGTAGCTCCCTTCGAATTTCAGAATTTTCTCCTTGCCGGTGAAGGCGCGCGCCAGCCGCAGCGCGTAGAACGTGGCCTCCCCGCCCGTTGAGGCGAAACGCACCAGTTCCGCGCAGGGAATCGCCTTCACCAGTTCCTCGGCCAACTCGATGGAGCGGTCACTCAGCGTATAGTAGGTGGAGCCGAGTTCCATCTGCCTTCGCACCGCCTCGAGGATGGCCGGGTGCGCGTGGCCCAGAATCAGGGACCCCCCGCCCATCGTGAAATCGAGGTAACCGCGCCCATCCACGTCATACAGACGGCTCCCTTCTCCGCGGGAAGCGATGAGCATCATCTCTTCTGGAAGCGTCAGGTCCCCGAGCCAGCCGCCAGGTAGTGAAGCACGGGCCCTTTCGAGGAAGTCCGTCCCTTTTTTTGAAGTCATCTCTCCACCTCTTCGTTCATGGCAGGCCGCAATTCCAGCGAAATTTTCCGGCCGGCCTCGAAAATGTTTGAAATCCTTCCATGCGGGGCTGTTGGAAAAGCCCTCCCAGTCGGGTTTGACCCTCTCGCACTGAACGGGTTCGCCCCGTAGGGGCCGCATATATGCGGCCCTGTCTTTCGCCGACAAACCACGGGTCGCATAATATGTTGGACATATATGTCCGACCTACAATGTCGGTGGCGAATCTTCGGCATCCATACGCCGAAGTGCGCAATCGAGGCTTTTTCAACAACCCCCTCAAGGGGGTGTGAATCTCGCCTTTGCTCATCCTACCGGCGTTGCAGCAGAAGATGCCCGCTCTCGTGGGTCGTGGCGCGCCACCCCGGTGGAATTACCGTCGTGGCTCCACTCTCCTCGATGATGACGGGACCTTCCACAACCGCTCCAGGCCCAACCTCGCTTCGCTCATATACGGAAGTTTCGCGCCACTTCCCCTCAAACCAGACTTCCCTGATCTCCCTGGGACTCTCGCCGCCTCCGCACTTTGCCCGCCAGGTATTCGCCGGATACGCCCGGACTTCTCCCTCGCCGATGATCTGGATGGAGATCACCTCCCATTCGGTCGCGGGGTCCGGGTCGCGGCCGTAGCGCTCGGCATAAATCTTGCCGAAGGCGCCCTCGATGGCCGGCAGATCCACCCGCTCCGGTGACGATCCTAAGGGAACGGGAATCTCGTGAGCCTGCCCAAGACAGCGCATCTCCAGAAAACACGACAAGGAGATACTCTCCTCCCGCACGCCGTCTGCAAGGAGGCGATTTTCGACCCTCCTGGCCATCTCCCCGAGCCGGCCGCGCAGGTCCGCCAAGTCGAGGGTGGAGGAGCGTTCGAGGTAGGTGGCGGTCGCATCCCGGCGCATCTTCGCCATCACGAGTCCCAGGGCGGAAAAATTCCCCGGGTGAGACGGAACCACGACCGTTTCCATATCGAGTTCATCCGCGATGGCCGCGGCGTGCATGGGACCTGCGCCGCCAAAGGCCGCGAAAGCGAATTCGCGCGGGTCGAATCCCCGTTCGAGCGAGATCTCGCGGATGAGCCGAACCGTCCGGGCCACGAGAATTTTCAGCGCCCCTTCGGCCAGCTCTTCGGGCGAGCCGAAATCGAGCCCCTCCCGCACCGGGGCCATTGCCTCTCGCGCCAGCGAGGCGTCCACCCGTATTTTCCCGCCGAGAAGGGCGCCGTCTCCGATCCGGTTCAGGATGACGTTCGCGTCGGTGACGGTGGGCTCCACTCCCCCGAATCCATAACAGGCGGGACCCGGCGAGGAGCCCGCGCTCCTGGGTCCCACGCAAAGCGCCCCGTCGACGTCGACCCACACGATGCTACCGGCTCCCGCGCCGACGGTTTTAATCTCGAGCTGGGCGGCGCGGACGGGTACCCCCGAGATGACGGCGTCTCCGGCGTACAGAATCCGGTCTCTGAGGAGCAGGGCGACGTCTGCGCTCGTTCCGCCCATGTCGCAGGTGATGAGATTCGGCAGTTCGAGTTCCCCGGAGATAAAGCGCCCCGCGGTGACCCCGCCGGCGGGGCCCGAAAAGATGGTCCGCACCGGAAAGTCCTCCGCCGTGTCGATATCCATCACGCCGCCCGCCGAACCCATGATGTAAATGCTCCGGTTGTCCAGCTTCCCGATATCTTCGTCCCGGAGTTTCGAGAGATACCGCCCCACCGCCGGACCGACATAGGCGTTCACCACAGTCGTGGAGAACCGCTCGAACTCGCGGTACTGGGGGTTCACGGAGCTTGAAAGCGAGATGTAGACCTCAGGCCCCAACCGGTCCCGCAACCACCGCCCGACGACTTCCTCGTGCTCCGGGTTCTCGTAGGAGTGAAGAAAACACACCGCCACCGCCTCGACGCCTTCTCGCTTCAAATTTTCCACTACTTTCTGGAACTCTTCCGGCCGGGGCGAGGCTTCGACGCTTCCGTTCGCCCGGAGGCGCTCGTCCACCTCTTCCCTGAGGTTCCGGGGAACCAGAGGCGGCGGGCGGCGGAACCCGATGTTGAACATGCCGCCCTCGACCAGCCGTCGGCACCTTCCGATTTCGACGGCGTCCCGGAACCCGCGCGTGGTCACCAGCGCCGTCACGGCGCCGCGCCGCTCCAGGAGCGCATTGGTGGCGACGGTGGTTCCATGGATCATCCGCTCCAGTTCCTCGCCTTCGAGCCCGAGGTCCCGCAGGCACGCCAGGATGGCCCCTGCGGGTTCATCCGAAACCGAGGGGATCTTTCCCGTCCGCACCTCGTCGCGCTCGGGATCGACCGCCACCAGATCGGTAAACGTCCCACCGATGTCGACGCCTAACGTAAACAACCGATACACCCTCCACGGAACATTGGTTCAGCCATATCCGGGAACTTCATGCGGCCTCCTGATTCTCCCCCCTACTCCCGAGAATTTGCCACCCTATCACCAGCGCCAGGAGGACCACCCCGATGAAATCCAGGAGCAGGTGCGGTTCGAACAAGGCGATCGTCGCCGCCGCGAGCAGGAACCTCTGCCATAGATTCAAGGTGCCCGTCAGGTAGCCGATGACGGCGCCGCCGAAGCAAATCGCCGAGAGGGCCGCCGTCAGAAGCGTCCAGAAGAAGGAAAAATTCAGCCCCGGATTCAGGAGGTCGCCGAAAACGAAGGCGATGGGGATGAGGTAGATGAACAGCCCGATCCGGAAGGCGAAAAACCCCGTCCTCCAGGGGTGAGCGCCCGCGATGGCGGCCGCGGTGAAGGCGCCGCCGCAGACCGGAGGCGTCAGGTTCGAGGTCTGCGAATACCAGATGATCAAAAGGTGGGCCGCCATGGGCGTGGCGCCGAGTTCAATCAGCGCCGGCGCGATCAGCACCGAAAGGAGGAGGTAGTCTGCCGTGATGGAGGAGACGCCCATCCCCAGCACGAACGTCACCAGGGCGGTCAGCAAAACAGCGAGAATGAGATATCCGCCGGACAGGTCGACCACCAGAATCGAGAGCTTGGTCCCGATTCCCGTTCGGAACACGATCCCGATGATGATGCCCAGGCATCCGGCCAATCCGCCGACGGTGAGCGACCTCCGGGCGCCGACTTCCAGGATTTTGCCCCATTGGGGAATCGTCAGGCGCGTGTGCCTGGAGAGGAGACTCGCTCCCGCCACTCCCAGAATAGCGACGAACACGGCGTAATCCGGGCTGTAGCCCGATCCGAGCATGTAGAAGATGAGACCCAGGGGAACCGCGAAGGTCCAGTAGTTTTTGAGTATCTCCCATGGATCCCCCAGCTCCTCGGGCGGCAACCCCTCGATGCCCGCCTTCCGGGCGTACACGTGGGCCACCGCCAGGAGGGAGAGCATGAACAGCAGCGAGGGCAGTATGGATACCTTGACGATTTCCAGATAGGGAATTCCCGTGAAATCCGCCATGAGGAATATGGCCGCGCCCATCAGCGGGGGCATGGTCACCCCGATGGTCGAGGCCGTGGCCTCGAAAGCGGCCGAGACGTGCGGCGGGAACCCGGAGCGCTTCATCAGCGGGATGGTGAGCGTTCCGGTGCCCACGATGTTCGCCGTGGGACTCCCGGATATCATGCCGAAGAGCGCGCTCGCCACGGCGCTCAGCTTCGCCGAGCCTCCCCGCGTCCGCCCGATAATCGAGAGCGGGAGATTGAGGAAGAGCTCCTTGCCGCCCGACATCTCCAGAATCGCGCCGAACACGATGAAGAGAAATACGAAACTCGCAAAAATCCGCGTGATGACGCCGTAGATCGACTGGTTGCTGTAAAGCCATGCCGCGGTATCCCAGACGCTGATCCCCTGGTGCGTCAGATGACCCGGAAAGTAGGGGCCGAAAAGGGAATACCCGATCAAGGCGAGCGAGATCAGCGGGAGGGCGGGGCCCAGCGTGCGACGGCAGGCCTCCAGGGCCAGAACGATGGCCATGATGCCGAAAACCACGTCGTGCGCGAGCGCCTCGCCGAACCGCTCGATGTAGCGGATGGGGAAGTAGACGTTGTAATGGTAGGTGACCGCGATGGTGCTCAACACCAAAATCCCGTCGACTGTGGTAATCCGGTCGCGCGGCGATTTATCAGACCCCGGAAAAAGGATGAAAACCAGGACGAAGGTGAAACCCAGGTATCCCGAGATGAAGCTCTCGGGCGAGAAATACCCGAACCCGGCGTAGTAGATATAGAGCAGGGAAAACGCGACGGAAACCAGCGTTACGACGGCCCGGAGTCCCTTCGAGCGCAAGTCCCGGGGCAGCGGAATGGCCGTGGTCCGGGTGACGAAGCGGTCGAGCCAGTTACTTCGGGTGTCATCGCGCACGGCTACTGTCTCCATCCCCTGCGTTCCGCAGGCATGCCTCGTATGGCGTCAGGGGCGTCATATGCAGGGTGGGGGATTCTCAGATGACTCTCGATGGCAACTCGATCGCCCTTCCGGTCCGGGCGGATTCGTCGATCGCGAGCGTGATTTCCAGAGTCTGCCGCGCCTCTTTGGCGGTCGGATGCAGGCAGGGGTTCCCCGTCGAAAGGTAATCGAGCCAGGCGCGCGTCTCGTGGGCGACGGGCCCGAACATATGATCGAGCGCCCAGTCGCCGGCGGAGTTGGTTCCCAGGAACGCGGTGTTGATGTGGTGATCGGGGACGTAGACGTGGGGATAGCCCTTCTCCGTATAGAGGAGGTTCTCCTTCTTGTCCTCGTCGAAGAGAAGCACTCCCTCCTTTCCGATGACTTCCAGGCGGGTGCCTTGCCCCAGCGTGGGATATTTGTAGGGCAGAGCGTAGCAGATTCCCAGGCTGAAGACGGCGCCGTCCTCGAACGTGAGAATCGCCCAGGTCGTATCGTCGATGCCGGGGTAGCCGGCTTCTTCGAAAACGATCCCGTGACCGCGGGCGAAAACCTCCACGGGGCGGATTCCCTCCATGAGCCAGCAAATCATATCCACCGAGTAGACCAGTACGTCGACCACCGGGGTGACCTCGTCCGTTCGTTTCAGGATCTCGAAGGCCTGCGCGCGCGAATTGTACACCCGGGCCGTTCCACCCAGGAGCCGCCCCAGCCGTCCCTCCACGACCTGCTCCTTGCCGAGGAAGTAGTGGCGCGAGTAACGCTTGCTGTAGTTCACGTGCAGTTCCACGCCACTGCGCGCGGAAGCATCGATAAGCCTGTCCGCATCGTCAAGGCTCAAGGCCAGGGGCGTCTCGACCACGACGCGTTTTCCGCGCTCGATGGTCTGCAGAATCGGCTCGACGTGCCTGGGTTCGGGGGTGGACACGATGACGGCGGTGACGTCGGGGTGGGATATCGCCTCCTCGTTGTCGCCTGTGGTGAAATGCGCTCCCACCTCTTCGCCCAGCGCCTTGGCGCGGGAGGGGTCGATATCCGAAATGGCCAGAAACCGGACCGCGGGGTGTTTGGACGCCATTCGGGCGCGATGGGTCCCCATGCGCCCCGCGCCGACCACGGCGACCCCGAGTGTCTTTCTCTCAAAACTCATCGCACACGGCTCCGCCCTCTTGGGTCCCGCACGGGATCGGGAAACCCCGATTCATGTCCATCGCTGATTATCTCAGGAGGTGGAATCGGGCGCCTTCGCAAATGAATAACGAAGGCTACCCGAACTCCACGCTTCCCCGGATAGAAACGCGAAAATCACCCGCCGGAATTACATCGAGCCCTCGGCGGGCGCCATATTCTTGATCCCTCTTTCCTTCCAGTACCGGGCGGCGCCCGCGTGAACCGGAATCACCAGCCCTTCGGTCGGATTGGCTTTCTTCATGCCGGCCAGGCCGCGGTTGTTCTTCGTCAGGTAACCGACGCAGGACTTGCCCCAGAGCGTCTTCGTCATCTCGTAAATCAAATCGGGCGAGGTGTTTTTGTTCGCCACCAGAACACCGCTCAGGCCCATGGTGGACACGTCATAGTCCACGCCCTTGTAGGTCCCCTTCGGAATCGTCGTGGGTTCGAAGCCGGGAAACTCCTTCAGGAAACCGCTGAAATCCACCCCCTGATCGACGCTGATCAGCCGGACGGGCCGGGTCAGGGCCGCCTCGGTGACCGAGGGGTTCGGCAGACCGCCCTGCAGGGCGTAGCCGTCGATCTTGCCGTCCTTCAGGTAACTGACCTGCTCACCGTGCGAGAGGTTGCTGACCTTGATCTTGTTGTACAAGCCGATGTGCCTGAGAAAGGAGCCGACGGATGCGTAGCAGGTGGTGCCGATGGGGCAGGGCGAGAACTTCTTCCCGCTCAAATCGGCCAGCTTCTCGATGCCGGAGCTTTTCAGGACGACGAAGTGGAATATCGAAGAAGAAATCCCGAAACCGACCGCGCGCAGTTCCCGGAGCTTCTTTCCCTTCCAGCTTCCCTTGCCGGCCCAGGCCGGAAAGGCCACGGTCTGGAAGGTGAAGCCCACGTCGGCCTTGCCCGCCTGGAGCTTCCTGAAGGCTTCCATGCCGCCCGAGGTCGGGACGACGGTGACCTTGATGTCGCTGTTTTTCCGCATACATTCGCTCATCGCCGTCAGGTAGCGGTACCAGGAGCCCTTCGCACCGCCCGACATGAAGGTAAGCTGCTTGTCCATGGCGAATACGGGGGTCGAGAGAACGGCGACAAAGCCGAATATCGCCAGCACCAGGAACAACCCGCTAATTCTCACGGTCCGGTTTTCAACGAGACGCTTTCCATCTCTTCGATTACGCCACATAGCCGACCTCCCCTGTTTCTCGGTTTAAGAAAATGAAAGCGCAACAGCGCCTTCCGCGTCTTTGTCAGGCTTCCCGGATGCGTAGGCCGATACGCCGGCGTAGCGGCGGCGCGTCGGGGCATCGAAAACTCTTCCCTCCGAAAGATATCCGTGCGCGGTTTCCCTCTCGGGGTTTTTTATCATTGGATTCGGGAACGTCATCGGCGCGAGCGGCCGGGAAAAACCACGCATGTTTCGCGTCCATCGAGAACCTCTTTTCGCGGTTCGGAAAGCGCAGGTAGACCGTTGATGGCGTGGTCAAAAGTATAAAGATATTAAAGAATTCTCAATGTAACACTGAGAATATGGCAGGTCAATCGGGCGAAAAAGCTTTGGTTTGGCGTCAAAGCCCGTAATCCTTTTTTCAACTTTCGTATGACAAATGAATCATTCAGGCCCATGATTCAATTTGGCTTCAGCTTACGCCCGTTTTCAGACACCAGGGGATTTCCTACGTCTGTGAGATTCCGCTACCTCCCCCTGTTTCACGAGTCGGCCCTGCGCGTATCGCCCCGGTATGACTGGCAAGGACTAACGCCCGACGGGGTCTTGCCGCTGCGTCCGAACCGAAGGAGAGGACGGGCCGAATGAAAAACCTTACTCCTGCGTGCTCTCGTGCCAGCGGAGAACGTGGTTGCGGACAGCGCCCAGGCCGTAAATGGCGCAAAAGCCAATCACCCCGATGAGCGCCATGCCCATGAAAGCGTCCGCGGTCAGGTTGTCTTCGCGCGCCAGCATGATCATGAACCCGATTCCCTCCTGCGCCCCCGCCAACTCGGCCGCGATGAGCCCGCGGAAAGCATAGCCGAGTCCGATCCAAAGCCCGGTCATGATGTGGGGGAGGGTGGCGGGCAGCGTGACCCGCCAGAAAAGCTGGCTCCGGCTCGCGCCCAGGGAGCGCGCCGCGCGGATGATGGCGGGCTCGGTCATCCTGACGCCGTCGAAGGTGCAGATGATGGCGGGAAACAACGCGCCGTAGGTGATGATGAAAACCTTGGAACCCTCCCCCATCTGGAACATCAGGATGGCGAGGGGAATCCACGCAACCTCGGGAATTTGCCGGAATATGTCCACGATCGGTTCGAGCGCATCGCCGATGATTCGGACCTGACCCATGAGCAAACCGAGCAGGACGCCCAGGGCGGAGCCCAGGAAGAACCCCTCGGTGATACGAAGCACCGAGGCGATGATGTGGCGGAGAAGCTCACCACCTTCGGCGCGCCTGATCCCGGACTGGATGGCCATCCAGGGGGAGGGCAGGATGAGCGGGTCCACCAGCCCGAGGGTGACGGAGAGCTGCCAGAGGACGACGAAGCCCGCCACCGAGACGGCGGATATTCCGAAGCGGCCTGAAACGGATTGCGTTTGCAAGGTCTCTCCTAGTAGAAAGCGCCTTCCCGGCTCGTGGAATGCCAGCGGAGAAACCACCTCTCCGCGATTTCCACGAGGCGCGTGATGCTGAATCCCAGGGCGCCGATGACGGCCATGCCCAGGATGACCAAATCCCCGCGGAAATAATTCCGGGCGTCCTGGATCAGGAATCCCAGGCCCGACGTGGAACCCACCAGCTCCGCCGCGACCAGCAAGGCGAAGGAGACCTGAACGCCCAGCCGAAAACCGGTGAAGATGTGAGGGAGGGTTCCGGGAAGGACCACGCGGAAGAAAACGTCCCGGCGGTTGGCTCCCAGGCTGCGCGCGGCGCGCACCAGAACGGGATCCAGCGAGCGGACTCCCACGAAGGTATTGGTGACGACGGCGAGGAACACGCCCATGGATATGATGAATACCTTGGAGGCGTCTTCGATACCGAACCAGATAAGGGCCACCGGGATCCAGGCCAGACCGGGAATGGGCCGGATGATCTCGACCAATGGCCCCACGGCCGCGTGGAAGAACCGGAACTGGCCCATCAGGATTCCGATGACTACGCCGGTGAAGGAGCCGACGACGAAACCCATGAACATCCGCCATAGGCTGGCGGCAATGTGTTCCCGCAACTCACCCGCCTGAATAAGATCGACCGCTCCCTCCCAGACTTCCCTGGGCGGCGGCAGGAAGAGCGGATTGACCAGTTTGTAATGCGTAACCACGAACCAGAGGATAACCAATCCGCCGATAGAGGCGGCGCGCGTCGCCATTCTTCTGTTCATGCGCCCTCTCCCGGAGCCGCGGAATCCGAATCCTGCACTTCCGACGCCTTCTCCACCTCGACCCGGATGAGGTCGTCCATCGTCCGGTACAGTTCGTTGAATTCAGGAGAAGTCCTCTCCCGGGGACGGGGGAGGTCGACGCCGAGAAGGGCCTTCACCTGGCCGGGGCGGGCCGTCATGATCAGCACCCGGTCGGCCAGAACGATGGCCTCGTCGATCGCGTGGGTCACGAAGAGGACGGTTTTCTTCGTTTCACCGAGAAGCTTCAGGAGCTCTTCCTGCATCACCCGGCGCGTCTGGGCGTCCAATGCCCCAAAAGGCTCGTCCATCAGCAGCACCTCGGGATCGTTCGCCAGCGCCCGGGCGATCCCGACGCGCTGCTTCATTCCGCCCGAAAGCTCGAAGGGGTATTTGTCCTCGAATCCCGTAAGGTGGATGCGCTGGATGAGTTCCCGCGCGCGGGCGTGGCGGCCGGTCTTTTCCATCCCCTTCAGGACAGGACCGAATTCGATATTCTCGAGCACCGTCCGCCAGGGGAAAAGGGCGAATTCCTGGAAGACGAAACCCCGGTCGGGCCCCGGCTCGATGACCGGGTGCCCGTCGACGCGAACCTCCCCCCCCGAGGGGGGGAGGAATCCCGCGACGATGTTCAGGAGGGTGGATTTTCCGCATCCGCTGGGACCGAGGATGCAGATGACTTCGCCTTTTTGGACCTCGAGGTTTATTTCATCCAGCGCCCGCACCGTAGACTTGGCGCGCCGGTCGACGAATTCTTTCGAGACCCGATGTACCTGCAGATTAACCGTCATATCGGAAGTTCACGATACAGACACCCCAAACCGGTAAAGTGAGACTGTCCCCCTAAAGCTTGCAGGCCCCTTCGGTCTTCGCCAGATCCTTCGCGACCGACTTCAGGAGATCCGTATAGACGAATTCTCTTATGTTCGGCGTTCTTTTGAGCTTCCTGCCGACCCGTTTCATATTATTGGCCACCGCTTGTTCGGCGTTCACCATTTCATCCGTAATCTCAAGCCTGTAGAAAGTGTTGTCAAGAATGGGTTTCATCGCGGGAGCGGACATTTTGTATGCCTTGCCCAGGATTTTCAGAAACTCTGCGCGATTTCCCGAATCGTTCATGAACCGGTAGGACTTCAGCATCGCCCGCATATACGCCTTCATGGCGTCCGGCTTGTTCTTGAGCGCCGCTTTCCGCGCGCTGATGAGGGTGAAGGAAAGGTGGATGTTGGCGGGCTTCGCCATTTTGCCGAACTTGTTGAGCAACTGGGAATGCGCAAAATGCGTCGGGCGGACCTGCTCCGCGGTCGTCAGATGCGGATACCAGACCACCCCGCCGTCCACGTCCTTGTTCTTGTAGGCGGCGATGAGATCGTTCGGCGTCAGGTTCACCACCCGGATCTTTTTGGCGTCCAGGTTGTATTTTTGAAGAAAGTTGATCCACAGAATGTGGGCCGCGGATGCAAACCGCAACCCGACCTTTTTCCCGTAGAAGTCGGTGGGTTTCGTCATGCCCAGGTCCTTGCCGACGAAAATCTCGAGATAATCCTTGTCCTGCCCGTTCTGGGCGATGATGCATGCGGGCACGTTGGCGGCAGCCAGCGAGACAAACGGCAGATCCCCCGAGTGGCCCAACTCGACGCCGCCCGCCGCGAGCGCCTCGACCATGGCCGCGCCGGAGGAGAATATCTTGTGTTCGATCGCAAGGTCTTCTTGCGTGAAGTACCCCTTCACCTTGGCGACGTGGATGGGCGCCCCGATGTTGCCGCCGCCCGATCCCACGACGAGTTTGTGCTTGGCCGCTTCCGAGACGCCTGCGCCAAAGGCCCAGACCGCCACAACCGCAACGAGCATGATGATATTGATTCGTTTCCACGCGCACCTCATATCGCAAGTCCTCCTGTTGACTACGTTTTAGTGAGTGAAAATCCACGAATATGCACTCACCCCCATACGGAGACGTGCTGAACGCGGACGCGTAACTCCGCTCTCAGATATTCGAATTTGTTTCAGGTATAAAGAAGAAAAGATATGGAAAAATGTTACCTAATTCGCCAATGAAGCGCAAGATTGGAAATTTCGTATGCGCCGGGGCTGTTGAAAAAGCCTCGTCTGCGACCCCTGCAAACCGCCAACGCCTCTTTCCTCACCCTGAGTAGCCGCCGAAGGTAAAACGCGACTGAGAAAGGAGCGTTTGTATCGAAGGGCGAGGAACTCGCGCGGGGACGAGAGCAAACGCTCATTCATCAATCGCGTTTGACCTTCGATACGGCGCTTACGCGCCTACTCAGGATGAGGGGTGTCGGGGAACGGCGGAGCCTGCCCCGAGCGAAGTCGAGGGGCCGCTACTCAGGATGAGGCGGATAGGGGTTTTTCAACAACCCCCCTGCACTTTCGTTTGCTTCGGCGGGGTCCCGGTGGTAGCATGAGGTATCCATATCGGCTTTTTAATCCATCGTGCGGGGCGTAACGAACCGCCCGGCGTTTGAATTGCGGCGTGAGAGATCGTCGGCTCACGATGCCGCTTGTTCGAACGTCCATCGGTGATGTCCCGCAAAGCGTAACGGTCCAATCGCACCCATCAGGGAGGAACGGAAATGTCCAAGAGCACGATCACGAGACGCGAGTTCCTGAAGTATTCGACCGCTGGTTCTTTGGCCGGCCTGGGCTCCCTGGCGGCGCCGGGAATCCTGACGTCGGCCCGCGCCGCGAAGCCCATCAAGATCGGCTGCCCGATGCCGCTCACCGGGCGGTATTCCCGCGAGGCGCT
Organism: bacterium; assembly: GCA_965203325.1. Classification (GTDB taxonomy): domain Bacteria; phylum UBA8248; class UBA8248; order UBA8248; family UBA8248; genus Bin107. The sequence continues at coordinate 2,594,859 of OZ241875.1, read as the reverse complement.
CTACTGCGTCGAAGGCTACAAGCTTTGGGCCAAGCACATCAACGAGAAGGGCTACAGCTACGGCAACGAGAAGCTTCCGCACAGCGAGCCCGGGCTCATCAACGGGCGCAAGGTCGAACTGACCGTTCTCGACGATACGAGCGACCCCACCCAGGGCGCGCGGCTCATGCTTCATCTCATCCACAACCAGAAGGTCGACCTGCTGCTCGGCCCCTACGCCAGCTCCATCAACCTGGCGGTGCGGCCCATCGTCGCCGCGGCGAAGATTCCCACCGTCAGCGCCACCGCCTCCAGCCAGAAGATATGGCTGGGCCAGAAGCTTAACTGGCAGGTGCAGCTCATGGTACCGAGCCGCGACCGCTTCGCCGGCATGGAAGTGATGTGCAAGAACGCCGGGATGAAGAAGGTCGCCCTGCTGCACATCGACGACGCGATGCCTATCGCCGCGGCGGAGGGCGTGCGGAAGCGGATACTGGACGCGGGCCTCGACCTCGTCCTCGACGAAGCCTATCCCATCGGGATTCAGGACATGGTGCCGCTGGTCCGCAAGGCCCGGGACGCCGGTGCCGAGGTGCTCTGCGGGGGCGGCTACTCGGCCGACTCCATCCTGATTGCCAAGGCCGCCCTGTCGTTGAAATGGGCGCCCAAGGCGATCTGGTACATGTCCGCTCTCGGCCACGTGGACTTCAATCAGGCGCTCGGGAAGAACGCGGCCTGGCATTGCAGCGACACCGAATGGCTCCCGACGGCCGACTGGCCCGGCAACAAGAAGTTCGTCGACGCCTTTGCCAAGGAGTACAACAAGGCGCCCGACTGGCTCGCGGCGGCCGGATACGGCGGCTGCCAGATTCTCGAGGAGGCGGTCAAACGGGCCGGCTCGGTGGAGAATCGCTCGGCCATCCGCGACGCCATGTTCTCGCTCGACCGCGCCACCGTGTTCGGACGCTTCCGGGTGAACCCGTTGGGTCATCCCGACTCCGGGTTGCAGGTCGGCGGCACGCGACTCGCTTTGCAGAACCAGATCAAGAACGGCAAGGTGGTGCCCGAGGTGATCTACCCGAGCAAGATCGCCTCCGCCAAGTTCGTGCACCCCTTCAAGTGGGAAGCCATGTAAGCGAAAGCGCCCCGTCGGAACCGTTGCATACCGCCGGGAGTCCGCCACGATGCGGGCTCCCGGCGGCTGCACCGGGTCGCCGGCTTCGGCCAACCACCCTTCGTTAGGGAAACCCGGCATGTTCGAAACCCTCGGCGCCCTCGGCGAGCTGATCGCGTTCGGGATCATCCTGGGGACGATGTACGCGCTGGTGGCCATCGGTCTGAGCCTGATCTTCGGCGTCTGCGGGGTCGTCAACGCGGCCCACGGCGAATTCGTGATGCTCGGCGCCTTCACCACCTTCGGCGCCTGGGCTTTCCTCGGCATGAATCCGCTGCTGGCGCTGCCCCTCACCATAGCGGTGCTCTTCGCCATCGGCTTCGGACTGGGGCATTTCCTGATCAACGTCGTCGCCGTCCGCGGGCTGATGCCGCCGATGATGCTGACCTTCGGGATCTCCATGATCCTCTGGAACACGGCGGAGGTGGTCTTCACGCCGACCTTTCGCTCGGTTGACTATCTGGGCGAGCCGATCACGGTCGGGTTCCTCACCACGAGCAAGATATATCTCGTCGCCTTCGTGCTGGCGCTGCTTCTGCTCGCCGCTTTCTTCGCCCTCCTCCGGTTCACGGCATACGGCGAGGCCATCCGAGCCACCGCGCAGAACCGGAGTCTGGCGCAAGCCTGCGGCATCAACGTCAAACAAGTCATGACGGTGACCTTCAGCCTCGGCATCGCGCTCGCGGGCGCCTGCGGGACCATGGTGGCGATGGTGTGGACGATTTATCCGCAAATGGGGTTGATCTACGTGGCCAAGGCCTTCGCCATCGTCGTCATCGGCGGCCTCGGGAGTCTGCCCGGCGCATTTCTGGGGGCCTATATCTTCGGCATCGTCGAGAGCGTCGGCACCTATTTCCTGACGACGCGCATGGCGCAGGTGCTGCCCTACCTGATCATCGTGCTGATCCTGGCCATCCGGCGGCGGGGGTTGCTCGGCTACGGCGTGGAGGATTGATCCGGCCATGACCTGGAGACGAGCGATTCCTATCGTCGGCGCCGTGGGCCTCATCGCCTACGCGGTCCTCGCGGCTACTGCGCCGCTCTTTTTGGACCCGGCGGCGATTTCCCTGCTGTTCCTGATCCTCTACTACACCTGCCTCGCCGGCGCCTGGAACTTCTTCTCCGGCTTTTCCGGCTATATCAATTTCGGCTTCGTCCTGTTCGTCGGGCTCGGCATGTACGCATCGGTGATCGGCTTCGTCGACTTCAAAATGGGACTAATCCCGGGCTACCTGACGGGCGGGCTCGTCTCCGCCCTCGTCGCGGCAGTGATAGGCTATCCGCTGCTGCGCATTCGCGGGGCCTATTTCGCCATCTCCATGCTGGCGCTGGCCGAGGGCGCCCGGGTGCTCATATCCACCAAGTACCTGACGCCGCTCACGCGCGGCGGCGCCGGCATGCCCGTCCTCGCGGGAAACCTGAACCAGAAGTACTACGCCATCTTCGCGCTCGCGGTCTGCATCGTGCTGGCGACCATGTTCTTCGCCCGTTCGTACTTCGGCCTGTCGCTGATCGCCGTTCGCGAAGACGAGGCCGCGGCGAGCGGTCTCGCGGTCAATACCACCGCCGTGAAGGTCAGCGTGTTCGTCGGCAGCGCCTTCTTCGCCGGAACGGCGGGCGGCATCCATGCCACCTTTCTGCACTACATCGAACCGTTCGCGGCTTTCGATATCAAGTACACCATGCTGTCCATCGTGATGGCCATGTTCGGTGGGCTGGGAACCGTTCTCGGTGCGGTGATCGGCGCCTTCACGCTCCAGCTCATCAGCGACTACGTCTGGCTGCACCTCGGACAGGCCAACATCACCATCTTCGGTCTCGTTATGGTCTGCCTGGTTATCTGGATGCCCGACGGCATCCTGGTCCGCCTCAAGGAGATGGGGATCCTGCCGAAAACGAGGTGGATCTGACGATGGAGGCGAAAACCCGCAGCACCACGGGACACTGTTCGAGCCACCCGGGGGGAGGAGCATGACCGCCGATAGTCCGATCCTCGAGATCCACGACGTCCGGAAAAGCTTCGGTGGCGTCCATGCGCTCGCCGGCTGCGGTTTTTCCGTCGGAGAGGGCGAGATCGTCGGCCTGATCGGTCCCAACGGCTCCGGCAAGACGACCCTGTTCAATACCATCGTGGGATATCTGCCGCTCGACGGCGGGCGCATTCTCTATCGCGGAGAGAACGTGACGGGTCTGCCGCCCTACCAGATCGCCCGCAAGGGAATCGGCCGCACGTTCCAGGTGACGCGCATCTTCCCCAAGATGACCCTGCTGGAGAACGCCACCCTGCCGACGCGAAACACCACCGCGAGCGACAGGGCCCATGAACTTCTCGAGTTCGTCGGCCTGTCCGACTTACAGGACGAATACGCGAGCGACCTCTCCTTCGGCCAGCAGCGCCTGCTCTCCATCATCCAGGTCCTGATGCTCGATCCGGGGCTGATCCTGCTCGACGAGCCGGCCGCCGGCGTCAGTCCCATGATGCAGAAGAAATTGCTGGAGCTGATCCATCATCTGAATGAGGAAGGCAGGACCTTTCTGATCATCGAACACAACATGGACGTGATCATGAACAACTGCGAACGCGTCGTCGTTCTGAGCATGGGTGAGAAGATAGCCGAAGGTACGCCGGACGAAGTCCGGCGGGACGAGGCGGTACTCACCGCTTATTTCGGGGCTTGAGCCATGGCCGGGGATACGCTGCTCAAAGTCGAGGGAATCGTCTCGGGCTACGGCAAGAAGCAAATCCTGCACGGCGTCTCGCTCGAAGTCGGCCGCGGCGAGACGATCGCCCTCATCGGGCCGAACGGCGCCGGCAAGTCGACCGTTCTGCTGACCATCCTGGGATACCTGAAGCCGACGGACGGAAAGGTCGTTCTCGAGGGAGAGGACATCACCGGTATCGAGCCGCACCTGATCATCCAGCACGGGGTCGCGTATTGCCCCCAGGGGCGCAACATCTTTCCCCAGATGACGGTGAGCGAGCATCTCAACCTCGGCGCCTGGACGGTGACCGACACCGAGGAGCGGCGCCGCTCTCGCGAAGGGGTATTCGGCCTGTTCCCCGTCCTGAAGGAAAAGGAGCGCAGCAAGGCCCGGACCCTGAGCGGCGGCCAGCGGCAAATGCTCAGCTTCGGGATGGCCATGGTCACCAGGCCGACCCTCATCCTGCTGGATGAGCCGACGATCGGGCTTGCGCCCACGGTGATGGAAACCATCTTCGAGAGCATCGAACGGATTCACCGCGACGGCGTATCCATCCTGGTCGTGGAGCAGAACTCGGCCAAGGCCCTGGAGAATTCCGACCGGGGATACGTGCTGGACATGGGCCGGAACCGTCGCGAGGGAGACTCGGCGGAGCTTTTGCTTGACCCGAACATTCGCCAGATGTACCTTGGCATGTAGTCTGACAATTGTTTCCTGGCATATAGCCATCGGGGCGCCCGCCACGAGAGGCCGAGGCGTCCGTGTAGCCATGGATCGCGCGAACCGAGGAGGGACGAACGATGAGCATGGTCGAAGACGCACTGGCATACGTCGACGAGGAAGCTATCGCCCAGTTGACCATGGAGATGGTCGACATCCCGAGCCCCGAGGGCGGCGAGAAGGCGCTCGCCGAATATCTCGCCGACCGCTTCCGGGCGGCGGGCCTGCGGACCTGGATGCAGGAGGTCGAGCCGGATCGGTACAACGTCTACGGCCAGCTCGATGGAACGGGTGACGGCCCCACCCTGATGTACTGCGGCCACCTGGACACGACCTACGGCGGCGACGAGGAGGGCATCCGCGATCTCGGGCCGGGGTACCAGCCGAAATCCTGGCGCGAGGGCGAGTGGATCTACGGCATGGGCACCTACAACATGAAGAGCGGTCACGCGTCGGCCATCCTCGCCGTGGAGGCCATGGCCCGCTCCAAGGCAAAGCTGCGCGGCAACCTGATGATCGCCGGCGTCGTCGGCGAGACTTGCCACACGCCGGTGGGGCGTTACCAGGGCGCCCGCTACCGGGGCTGCGGAATCGGCGCCCGCTTCATGGTCAACAACGGCATCACCGCCGACATGGTGGTCATACCCGAGCCGACATCCAACCGGATTTCGGTGTCCTCGGGCGGATACGTGTTCATGGAACTCATGACCCGGGGCAACCCGGCCGCCACCTACAGCCGCGGCGGCTCCACGGTGCAGATCAAGCCCGGCGAAGACGCCATCGAGAAGATGCTGAACGCCATACCCGCCCTCAAGAGCTGGGGCGAGGACTACCTGGGCAGGACCCGCTACAAGGGGGAGCCGGCCGGAAACGTCAACATCATCGCCATCGAAGGAGGGCATCCCTTCCGGGCGAGCAAGCTGCCGTGCTTCTGCCGGCTCTATCTGGAAGTCGGGATCATGCCAGGCCAGATGCACGGCGATATCATCGCCGAAGTGGGCCAAGTGATCCGGCAGTTGCGGGATAAGGACCCCGCCATGGAGATCGAGCTACAGGTCATCCAGACGGCGCACGCGGCCGAAATATCGCCCGAGGAATACGTCGTGCGCAGCATCTCCGCCTCGCACGACCTCGTCTGGGGCGAACGCCCCGAGATCACCTGGGACGGCTGGTACGCCGACACCGCACCGCTGACCCGCGCCGGGATTCCGGCGATCTGCTACGGCCCCCAGGGCCGCGCCAGCGGCGGCGGCACGGGCTACTACCCGAAGGAGGGCGAGCACGCATCGGTTCATGATCTGACCAAAGGCACCCACGTGTTCGTCAACGCCGCCCATGACATCTGCATGAAGGATCGCCTCGAGATACGAAAGCCGGATGTCGCCGGGACAATCGTGCGCTGACGCTCCCCGCAGGAAGCGGGAACCGCCCCTCCGCCGGGGAGCGGAACAAGCCGGGCGCCCCCGGAGAAATCTGCGGGCCGGGGCGGCTTCACTCGAAATTCGACTTTTCGGGCATCCCGTCCCATGATGGCGGCGGGATGCCGCTTGCCTTCGATGCGGGCGCCGTGAAGGCCCGCGCGCGGACGGCCGCACGGGCCGTCATCGAGTTTCCCAAGATGGCCCCCTGGGGTTTTTCAGGCGGCGGCGCGGATCGAAGGATCCGGGTGGTCGCTCCGGCGAGGCGCAGAACCCGAAAAATGTGAAAAATAATATGTGAAAAATTCGATAAATATCGATAAATTGACGGGGTTTTTCGATAAATTAGCCTCATCGGATATTCCGGGCCGTTCTCATCGGCGATGGAATCCGTATAACCTATTGATATCATGTCGGATATATGTCTCGTCCATATCTGCCGGAATTCGCCTTCCCCAACCCGTAATCAAGCCGAAAGCGGACTCATTCAAACTCCAGCGCATCACGGCGGGCGAGCGTCCGTGAGCGCTCGTAAGTGTTCATCCAAGCCGTGATGGAAGCACCCAAATAGCGGTAGTTCGGTGGCTGTCTGAACGTAGCTGGTCCGGCCTCATTCTTCGGTACCACCCAAGTCCGCAGAATATTTGGGCAATTTCGGTTCATGGATAGCATTCCGACATCGACTTTCTTCTCGTAGAGGTTACCGTCAACTCGTCTCTGTTTAGCTCTGAGACCTAATCCGTCACGGCTTGGTTGAACGATTACGATGGGGTGGCAGGCCGGGTAGGCGGAGGCATTGCTGCGCCCCGCCTACCCGGCCGAATATTTTTTATTTCCTCCAGAATCCGGGCCGTTGGCATACAATCCACGAAGGAATGTCCGCCTATTTCGGCTTGGCCGTATTGTATTTGGCGGACGACCCGGAACATCAGCATACGATGCGATAAAAACGAATGAAACAAGGGAATCGGCGCCGTTTCGCCCTGCGGACGGGCAGCGCGCAGCGCCTTGCCATGGCAGGGGCTTCTCCGGTCGAGATGCAACTCGCCGGGCGCCGCCAATCGCCGGTCATGCGCAGGGACGACTCGCGAAACAGAGCGCCGCGGCGTGAACGAAAGAGGCTTTCGAGCTCTCGCCCGGGGGGCGGCGTCCTTCCTTTTTTTCCGCAGCGTCTCGCTGCACGTTCTCCGGCGACCCTCGTTTTCGGGAAAACCCCCTTGATTTCAGGCTGAACCGATGAGCGATCCGCGCACCGACGCAGGCGCGGACTCTTCCCGGGTGTACCTTCCGCGCTAGAAACAACGATTGAACGGGCGCTCGCACTTTCCTTATGTTCGCGCGCCATGACCGCGTTCGACGACGATACCGGCACCCCGCTGGACGAGCGGCTGCGCCGGAGCATTGCGCTCTGGCGCGCGCGCCGAGGGATGAGCGCGAGGCGCTTCGGGGTGGGCGCGCTGGGGATTCCCGGCTTCGTGGGACTGTACGCCCGGGGGCGGCCCCTTCGGGTCGACACGGCGGACCGGGTGCTCGCGTTCATGGGGTACCCGCCCCTGAGACCGCTCCTGCGGGCCGAGGTCGAGGCGTTTCTCGCGGTGAGCGGGACCAAGGTCTCGATCCTGGGCGAGGAGACCGTGGGGAATCCCTCCTTCGTGGGGAGGCTGCGCCGGGGCGCCTCGCCGTATCTCAAGACCTTCGACCGGGTGCGCGCCTGGATGGCGGCCAACGCGACGGGAGAGGAGGTCCGCGCCATACGCGAGAGGCTCGCGGACTTGCCCGACCCGTTCGACGGGACGTGGGACGCCGCCGGGGAACCCGGGGCCGCGGGAGACGTCGATGAACTCGCGGAGGTGAACCACCTGAACACGCGGGAGGCGGCCGCCTGGCTCGGCCTCTCGCCCAAGACGCTGGAGCGCTACCGCGTGAGCGGCGAGGGGCCGGATTTTCTTCGCATCGGATACCGGGTGCGCTACCTGCTCGAAGACCTCGAGAAGTGGGCCTCCGCCCGGAGGTGGACTTCCACGTCCGAGGAGAGAGCCGCCCGGAGAAAGAAGAGGCGGTAGGGAGATATTCGGGAGAAGACGGACGGACTTCACCGCCCGTAGCGCAGCCTCGCCATCGCGCCCTGTTTCGCGAGTTGTCCCTGCGCGTAGCGCCCCGGCATGACCGGCGACTGCCAGCGCCCGGCAATCTGCATCTCGACCAGCGACGCCCCCGCCGTGGCCAGGCTCTGCGCGCCCCCCACGCGCAGGCTGTGCCCGCTGATGCGCCCCTCCACGCCCGCGGCCTTCCCCCACCGCGCGATGATGCTCCGGATGCTCCTCTCCGTCAGGCGCCCGGGCCGAAGTCGTCCCCCCTTGTACACGCCCCGGAAGAGCGCTCCCTCCCCGAGACCCGCGCGCGCCAGCCAGGCCCGGACGCGCGCCACCGTCGGCTCGCCCAGAAACTGCACGACGCCCTCGGCCTCCTGGTCGGTCTTCGAGCGGCGGATCAGCACCGTCTGCTCGTCCAGGTCCACGTCCTCGACGTCGAGCGCCTCGACCTCCGACACCCGGAGCAGGGCGTCGCTCGCCACCGCCACGATCGCCGCGTCTCGCAGACCGGCCAGTGTCCCCGTCCCCTCGGCCAGCGCCGCCGCGCGGTCCGCCTGCTCCCAGCGCACCCCCGCCACCTGGCCGCGGCCGCGCTCTGCGGCCAGGCGCCTGAAGCCGGCCAGCACCCGCTCCGAGGCCGCCCCCACCGGGGAGGGCCGGTCGTTCAGCTTCGCCCGGAAGCGAAGCGCCGCGACCGCCATCGCGGCCACGGCCGCCGAGTGCCCCCCCTCGTAGAGATCCCCCAGGTACGCCGCTATCCCGGCGTCGGTCTCGGGGTTTCCCGAGCGCTCGAACCTCCTGAGCGCCGTCTCGTACACTCGCCGCGTGTTCTCAGACATCGACGCCTTCGCCAGGTAGGCGGCCGCACGGGCCGGTCGGGCCGGCCTCCTCGTCAAAGCGATGTTCTGTTCCGGGTCGGCGGCCGTTTCCATTCCCTGAGGCCGATCGAGCGCCTCCTCGATTACCAAGTATAGACGACGGCGGGGAATTTCCACAAAAAAAGCCGTTTCGCAGGGGAATACCGGCGAAACGGCGGGTTTCTGGAGTCCGATAATTGATGTTATCAGAAAATATAACACCTCTCACGGCCATGTCAAGCGCAATTCCGGCGTCTCCAGAGGGGTTTCGGGCGCCGTTTTGCGTCTATTTTCGCTCATGTTTCGCTCATGTGCGGCCCGAATGCGCCCCGAAACGGGTTTTTCGGCGGAAAACGGGGTTTCTGGAGTCCGATAACATCAATTAACGGCGGCCAGGCCGGGAAAGGTGGACGCATACCGAAGGAATCCGCCTCTCGCGGAAAGACTCACTACCGGCCCGGAGCATGAAAGGGTTCAAGTCCGCCGCGTTTCAGGCGGCCCAAAATGCGAATCACCAGTTTGTGAAGGCCCGAAAAAAAAGCTGACGAAAGGAGGTTAATCGGAGAAAGCCGGAAATTCACGGAAAATCCCTTTTTCTACTGTGTATTCAGGAGGACTCACTAAATGATGTTCAAAGACAAGTATATTAACAGGTTTTACGCTTTCGCGCTGGCGGCGGTCTTCGCGCTGACGCTGGCGGGTTGCGGCGGCGGCGGCGGGACGGCTGCAGTTGAAGAGGAACCGCCCCCGATGCCGACACCGGAGGAGATGTGCACGGCCGCGGGCAATCAATATGTGAATGGTGAATGCTTGACGCCCGCACAGGTCACGATTAACACGGCGCTCGCGAACATCGCGGCGGCCACCACGGCGGAAGACGCCCAGGCGGCTTACGATGCGGTGAAGGACGACGTTACCGCCACGGCGGGCGAGATGCTTCAGGCGGCGGTCAATGCCCGGATCATGGCCATCGAGATGGCGGCCCGCGTGGACGCGCAGAAAATGGCTCTGGCGGACGCGGCCGGCATGATCGACACGTCCGACCTGTCGACGCAGGCAGCGGTTGACGCCGCACGCATGGCCATCGAAGGGCTTCGAGGGGCGCTGGCCGACGCGGACGACGTGAGCGATGCCGACAAGGCCATGTACATGTCGCAGCTCGACGACGCCGTGGCTGCCGTGAACATGGCGCAGGGCGGTATCGACACCGCGACGCGCCGGATGAACCAGATGGATGCATTGTCTGGCGCTTCCATGAGATTGCAGGCGGCCCTCGCGGCGCTTTCCGGTTCGACGCCAACGCAGGCGCAGCTCGACGCCGCCAACAGTGCCCTCATGGCTCTGAACGACGCGATTGCGGGCGGCGGGGACCTGACCGACGATGAGAAGGCTCCGTATCAGCGTGAGGCCAACAACGCGGCGGCGCCGATCCAGACGGCGAAAGACGCCAAGGACGATGCCGACAATATGGCCGCCATGCAAGAGGCCGCAGCCATGGCCGCCACGGCCGCGAAGCTGTATGCGGGGATCAGCGAGCCGAAGGGTGACATCCGCGAAGGAAGCACCTTCGCCGTCGATGACCGGACCGCCTCTTACAACGTGGCCAACACTGCCGACGACCCCGCCAACGGCGTCCCCGGCCAATCCCTCGTCGACACGCTCATCATGGTGAGCATCGGCGACGGCAGCGACACCGCGCACACAGCAGCCGTCCCCCTGTCGGAAGACAAGAAGACGATGGTCGCCAAGCTCCATGGCTGGGCAGGCAAGAGGTACACGGCCGAGCCCGATGGCGACGGCACCTACGAGGCGATGGTCTACTCGAACGTCGGCGAGCCGACGCAGGGCAAGAAGTTCGGCGCGGCCGATACCAGCGACGAGTTCGAGTACCTGTTAGCCGACGGTGAACTTGCGCTCGACCAAACCACCAATCCGACTCGTTATCCTACGTCGAACGTCGCCATCCCGGGCTTCGACCTGACTGCCGGGACGAAGGAGTACCCATTGCCGGAGAATAGGGAGCGGGTGATCATTCCCGGCAGCTACCACGGGGTGCCCGGCAACTTCTACTGCGTGGCTGGGACCGCCAGCACCTGCGCAGTCCGGCTAGCCGCAAACGGGTTCCGACTCGGCGAGACAGCCGATGGCGACAATGCGTTCACTCAGACTGGGACCGGCGCTACCGGCGGCACCTGGACCTTCAAGCCGGCCGACCCGAACGCCAGGGTCATGGGCATGCCGGACGCCATCTACGCCTCCTACGGCTGGTGGATCCACAAGTCCGAGGACGGCAACACCTTCACCGCGAGCGCATTCGTGGACAACAAGGGCGCCGTCCCGGCCGCCGCCGATCTCGACAACTTGCAGGGCACGGCGACCTACATGGGCGGCGCGGCCGGCAAGTACGCTCTCTCGAGTTCGACCGGCGGCACGAACGACGCCGGCCACTTCACCGCGCGGGCGACGCTTAACGCCGACTTCAGCGACAACAAGATCACTGGCACCATCGACATGTTCAAGGGCGCCGATGGCATGGACCGGGATTGGTCGGTCGAGCTGAAGGAAGCTGACGTTGGCCCCTCGGGTGTCATTGGCCGCGCTGCGCTCGACGATACGGTCTGGACCATCGGCGGGACGGCCGCTGCCGCCTCCGGCTGGTGGGCGGGAACGCTCTACGACACCGCTGCCACCGAAACGGACGCCAGCGGGGTTCCGAAGGTCGGGACCGGCACGTTCTACACCGAGTACGGCTCGTCCGGGAAGATGGTCGGCGCCTTCGGCGTGAACAAGCAGCAGTAGGAGCGAAGCGCACGACGCCTCAGGCTTCCGGGGCTTCACGGCCCCGGGGCCTTGGGCGGGCAGCAAATCTCAAGCAGAGCGAAAAGGGGGTTGTCCGTTGGTTGCTTCCCTCGTGAGAGCAAACTGTACCCCTCCCGGTTGTGAGTTTGAGTCCTCGAGCCGGGAGGGGGAACAACGGGCAGCCCCTGTTTTCGCTTCATGAAAGCAGCCGGCACCCCGACTCGGCCTGCACCTCGGGGATCGTGTCGCAGCAATTCCCATCTTCAGGGGTTCTTTCAACCCCTCAAAGCAGCCCTTTGAGGGGTGTCGGCCCTTTCTCTGGCCAGGCCGAATTCCTTTTTCCATGTATTCAGGAGGACTCGCTAAATGACGTTCAAAGAGAAACCGATAACCAGGCTCTACGCCTTCGCGCTGGCGGCCGTGTTCGCCATCGCGCTGGCCGGCTGCGGCGGCGGCGGCGGGACGGCTGCAGTTGAGGAACCGCCCCCGATGCCGACACCGGAGGAGACGTGCACGGCCGCGGGCAATCAATATGTGGGTGGTGAATGCTTGACGCCCGCACAGGTCGCGATTAATGCGGCGCTCGCGAACATCGCGGCGGCCGCCACGGCGGAAGCCGCCCAGGCGGCTTACGATGCGGTGAAGGACGACGTTACCGCCACGGCGGGCGAGATGCTTCAGGCGGCGGTCGATGCCCGCGTGGCGGCGCTCGCGACGATGGCTCGGGCCGATGCGCAGAAAACGGCTCTGGCGGCCGCGGCCGGCATGATCGACACGTCCGACCTGTCGACGCAGGAGATGGTTGACGCCGCCAACGAAGCCATCCGCGCTCTCAGGCAGGCATTGGAAGATGCGGACGACGTGAGCGATGAAGACAAGGCCATGTACATGACGCAACTCGACGACGCCGTGGCTGCCGTAGATGGTGCGCAGGGCGGTATCGACACCGCGACGCGCCGGATGAACCAGAGGACGGCGCTGTCGGATGCTTCCACGGCGCTCCAGGCGGCCCTCGAGGCGCTTTTCGGTTCGACGCCAACGCAGGCGCAGCTCGACGCCGCCGACAGTGCCCTCACCGCTCTGAACGACGCGATTGCGGATGGCGCGGACCTGACCGACGCGGAAAAGGCTACGTATGTGCGAGAGGCGGACAATGCGGCGGCGCCGATCCAAACGGCGCAAGCCGCCTTCGATAAGGCCATGGAAGACGAGCAGAAGGCCGCGGATGCGGAGATGGTGGCAGAGGCTGCGAAGCTGTATGCGGGGATCGACCTGAAGCCCCAGGCAAGGGCCGGAGATGTCAGCATCGCAATAATAGGCAGGAACACTTTCGCGTTGCGCATCGCCGGAGTAACCACCACCGGGGCGGACGCCACCCATGGTTCCCCACAATCCCTTTCGGAAGACAAGGAGACCATGGTTCCCGGCAACCGCGGCTGGGAGGGCAAGCGGTACACGCACGAATTCGCCGACGGCGGCACGGCGGAAGCCTACGTCTACACGCGCGAAGAAGAGCGCGAGCAGGGCCTTCCCCTCGATGAGGTGTATGACCTGACCGGCGGGGTGCTGCCTTCCACGATCGTGGCACTCGATCGGAACCGGGACAAGATTGAGAGCCCGAGCTTCGACCAGCGCGCCGGGTTCAAGAAGTTCGAACTGCCGGAGAACCACATCGCCGTGAAGATCGACGGCAGCTTCCACGGGGTGCCCGGCACCTACAGCTGCACGCCCACCGCCGGCAACACCTGCGCCGTCCGCCTCGACGTCAAACCCAACCCCACCGACGCTCTAGGAGCTTCTGATGTCACCGCCGGATTCACGCTTGGCCTTCTGAGTGCGGCCAATGTGTTCAACCACACCGCCGCCGCGTGGACCTTCAAGCCCGACGACCCGGGCGCCCGGGTGACGGCGCCGCTGGCCCATTACAGCTATTACGGCTGGTGGCTCTACAAGCCGGCCGAGGGGGACTACATTGCAAGCGCAATAGGTGGGGGAAATTATGGCGCGGAGACGCGTAATGACTTGAGGTCCGTGGGCGGGACCGCGAGCTACAGCGGCAGCGCGGCCGGCCTCTACGCCCTTACGAGCAGCACCACCGGCGGCGCCAACGAGTCCGGCCGCTTCACCGCGCGGGCGGTGCTGGAGGCCGACTTCCACGAGAGCACGGTCACGGGCGCCCTCGACCAGTTCAAGGTCGGCGCTGACGGCGAGGCCCGGGACTGGTCCGTCGAGCTGATGGAACAGGGCATCTATGACAATGGTGACATTCTGGGCGACGGCGTCGGCGCGGCGGTCACTGTTCCGGGTTTAGGAACCTTCCTCGATGCCCTGCCGCCCCGCAAGACGAAGTGGACCATCGGCGGGGATACGGCCGAGGCCGGCGGGGAGTGGAACGGAAAATTCCGGAATCCCGACGAGGGCGGCGTTCCGGGGGCCGTGACCGGGCAATTCTCCGCGGAATACGGCCACGAGGGCCGGATGGTCGGCGGCTTCGCCGCGAACAGGCAGGAGTAGCAGCGAAAAAGGGGGCTGCCCGTTGGTTGCTTCCCTCGTGAGAGGGCAAGCCGTACCACTCCTTTTGCCGGATTTTCGAGTCCTCGGGCCGGGAGGGGGAACAACGGGCGGCCCCGCTTCGCTCATATGCCCGGTATCTCCGGTGCGCTTTCCCCGTTCGAGGAGCCGGGCAGGAGGGGGTATACATCCCGCTCTTCCGCGTGTTTAGAGACGGTGGGGGGTTTCCGGCGGCTGTAAAATCTCCTGATCCCGTTGATATCATCGAGAAGCATTCGTTTCCCCCGGGTCTCGTCCGGAATCCACCTTCCGCAGAAAGCAATCATAACGAAAACGAGGGGAATCAAACCCCTGCGCATCCCGGGGCGTGCCTGCCGGATCATTGCGCCATCACCCTCTTCCGGCCGGCCCGGACAGCCTGATCGCGGCAATACTCCGGCGCTCCGCCTGGGGCATGATCGAACCACTTCCGGCGTTCTTCTCCATGCGCGTCTCCCCTTTCGTCCCGTTTGCTCATCCCGGGTGCATACGGTAGTCCGCACCGCACGGAAATAAACTGAAAAACCGCCCGTTTGCAAGGGTTTTCGATATCCGGTTTCCAGCGCCCGGGCGCCGGGGCGTTCATCGCGCGCCTCCCCCAGGCCCCGCGCCGGCGAGAGGCGGAGCCTGGCCGTGAGGGGGCGCGGTAGCCGGGCCGGAGAGGCCGGGCGCCCCCGCATTCCTCTCACCCGCAACACCGGAGGCGCGACCCATGAGTAACCGGAAACCGTCCCGCCGCGCGAGGGTCCTCGTACTCGCGGGACTTGGCCTGGCCCTCCTCGACACAATCCTCTCTCTCACGGCAGGCATCGGCCTCCGCCCCCTGGGGGCCGTCTGGGCCTGTGCGGCCCTCTGGTGCCTCCTCACGGCTCTCTCCTGCGCCCTGTGGCGGGGGTTCCGCCACGGGGACTGGTCCGCCTTCGCTCGCTACGAACTGCCCGACGGGAAAGAAGAGGACTTCGAGTGGTCCGCCCGGACGGGACGCTACGCCTGGCGCCGCGAACTGGAGGAACAAGAGCTGTTCGGCCAGGACCCGGACATCCCCTTCCCCTAGAAGGCCCCCAAACCGAACGAAGACCACCCTGAACGAACGGACCGCCGTCTTTCCCGCCGGTGGTGGCTCTGCGCCACCGGGAGGCGGAGTCCGGCCGGGAGGGGGCGGCGAAGGGGAGCCGGGAGGGAGTCTTCTCGCGTTCGAGGCTCGCCTCCGCCGCCATCATCCACCCACCCAAGGAGGCGCGCGATGCGGAAACCCGGACCCGAAGCGAGTACTTTCCTCACCCACCTGTTCGGCCGAGGCCTCGAGGACGAGCGCTACGAAGTGAAACGCTACAAGTCCGCCGATGGCGACATCAGGCCCGTGCCCGACAGGGAGAGCGGGAGGCGCAAGAAGAAGAGAGCTACGGCCTCGCGGAAAGCCGTACGCGAGATGCGTCCCGCACGGGACGAACTCATCGTCTGCACGGGGATCCGGGTCCCCGGCAGCGGCCTGCAGCTGTGGGGCGAGCACCTCGTGTGGGCCCGGATGCTCACCCGGTGAGGAAGTCCCCCCGGGGAGGACTTCCGCCCGCAAGACGTCTTGCCGGCCAGGCGCCGGCCGCACGGATTCCATCCACCCCGGGGAGGGAGGCGGGATGCCCTACAAGGACCTGGAAAAGGCCCGCGCGTATGAGCGCGAGCGCCACCGCAAACGCACCGCCGACCGACGCGCGCGGGGCATGTGCCCCCGGTGCGGAAAGATTCCTCCCGCGCCGGGGCGCAGTCTGTGCGAACCCTGCCTCGAGAGGGACCGGGAGACCCGACGCGCCCGATACGCCGAAGCCCGAGCGGGGGGAGCCCCATATGGCGGCCGCTGCCCCGAGAGCCGCCGCCGCATGGCGCGCGAGAGGGCGAGGAAGCGCAGGCGCGAGCGGGTGGAGGCCGGCTTGTGCCCGCGCTGCGGACGCGAGCCCGTCGAGGCTGGCGCCGTCTGCGAACCCTGCCGGGAGGCGAGGCGCGCTGAAGAACGGAAGCTCTACGCCGCCAGGAGAGCGAAAGGGCTTTGCGGCAGGTGCGGTGCGGAAGTCGTCGATGAGGCTTCGACGTGCGCTTCGTGCGCCGCAAAAGAAGATAAACGCCGTCCGCGCAAGAACGCCGCGAGCAGGAAACGCTATCACGACAGGCGGGCACGGTCGCTTTGCGTGGACTGCGGCGCCCATGCGGATGCAGGGGTGAGATGTACTCCCTGCGCGCGCCGATCGTATCACTCATCGGGAGAGCACAAGGGCCTGCCCGTCTACCCGCCGCGCTACACCGTGATAGAACTCGCCACGGGAGAGGAGCACGGACCTCTCGACTCATGGGAGGAGGTCGCCATGTGCCTCGCCTTCGAGAAGCTCTCCCGGGATCAGGTCGAGATCGTGGTGGATGAGCCCGTCATGTCCAGCCTCGCTGCCTGGGGGTGAGCCTCGGCGGCCGCGCCTGCACGTGCAGCCGGCCAACCGTCGGCGGGAGTCGGACCCGACCGGGGAGGGAGGGCTTGACACCGCCCTGCTGCGCAGCCGGCCGGAAGCCGGCCGGGTTCCTTCCCGCCGGGGGCGGAGAGATTGCCACCCCGCTGCGCCGCCAACCGGACCCCGGCGCGCCGCGCAGGACGGCGGGCGGGGGCCTGGCCGCGAGTCCGGATACGACCACACGGGGCGGGCGCAACCTGGCAGAGCAGTCCTGCCGCCGGTGACGAAGGCGCCGAGCACAATCCCGACCCGCCAGGCGGCGCGGAGCTAACCCGGCAGCCGGCTCCGGCAGCATCAACACCGACACCCCGGTCTGCGGCACGAGATCACCGACGATAAACCTCACCGGCGGTGACAGGAACGCCGCCGCCCCGATCCCACCCCACTCGATACGTCTCCGTTCGCCCATCCCTCATCCATCCGAACCCCGTACCAGGGGCGTGCTCGCCTGGTTCCCGCTCCCGTTCCGCCTCCGGGACTACCCGGTCGGGACGGAGGCCGCTCACGCTCTGTGGGCGGTCCTCACCCGACGTGATCCCCCTGGCAGAGGTGGAGCGAAGCGGGGAGCCGGGCAAAGGCCCGGCAGGGGAGAGGGAGACGGTCTCCAACTCCCGCCGCCGGGGACAACCCCAGAGGAGGCTTGGCCATGTACGAGAACGACTACGACGTCGATGTTCCCACCACGGACGAACTGCTCGCAGAACTCGGACTCGACGCGTACACGATCCGCAAGCTGCGCGCCGAGGCGCTCCACCCGGAGACGGGGGGCGAGGAGGAGTTTTGTAGCGTGTAGGGCGAACCGGGGGGTGGAGAGAGAGGCTCTCTCCCTCCCAACACTTTTTCACACTCACACCACGAAGGAGAATTATCATGGCATTCGGACTCAACAGAGCGGAACTGATCGGGCGTCTCGGCGCCGACGTCACCATCAACCATCTCACGAGCGGGGGGCGCGTCGCGAACCTGTCCATCGCGACGGATGAGGGCTACATCGATAAGCAGTCCGGCGAGCGGGTGGACAAGACCGAGTGGCACCGGGTCGTCACCTTCCAGCCCGGGCTGGTGGATATGTTCGAAAAGCACGCGAAGAAGGGCCGCCTGATCTACGTCGCGGGCAAGCTCCAGACCCGCCGCTGGAAGAAGGACGGGGAAGACTCGGATCGCTTCTCGACCGAGATCCTCATCGCCCCGGGCGGGCGCGTCCAGTTC
This sequence comes from bacterium, assembly GCA_965203325.1. Classification (GTDB taxonomy): domain Bacteria; phylum UBA8248; class UBA8248; order UBA8248; family UBA8248; genus Bin107. The sequence continues at coordinate 2,576,865 of OZ241875.1, read as the reverse complement.
CTCGACAAGGCGAACGGGAACGGCAATGGCAACGGTAACGGAAACGGCGCGCACGCCGAGACGGCGGACGTGGCGGTGCCCGCCGGCGTTGTGGGCGAAGAAATTCCATTTTGAGCGCTTCAAGGGGCTGGCGCTTCGGCGTCAGCCCTTTCATTTTGCTCCGGATCTCGAGGAAGTCCGCTATGCCCCGAACATCCTCTCCTGTCTCTCACGCCTTTTCCCGCCCTGCCGACTCTCTCCTCTACCGGGAACACCCGGTAAATCTCCGGTTCCGTGAACGATGAACCGTGTTCCCGGAAGATCGGCATGCTCCTGCAATCACCGCATCCCCTGGATAGTGGCTCGGTCCACCCCCCGCTGCGGAATTTCGGGCCGGAAAAGACGGCCCGAAATGACCCTTTCCGCAGCATGAGAGATTGTTTCCCGATGAGCTTCGCCTTCATCGTGAAACACCAGAGGCTCTTGTGTCCCGGTGGCGGTACTACCCTCTCTCTCTTAGCGTCCTCATTTTAGCACGAACGCCGAGCGAATAAAGGGTGGCCGCAAGCGGCCATCATTTGCCGGTGCCCCCCAAAAAACGATGAACCGTGTTTTTCGGGAACCCCCCGGAAAATGACAAGCCCTTGATTCGCTCGCCTACGGGCATCGAAAACCCGATGCCCTTACGTGCTGAAAATGGGGCGCTAAGAAGCGCATCCGTTAACTCTCTGGAAAGGAGAAAGGCATGGAAACCACCGTGGTGAACCTGAACGACTACGTTGCTCCCCAGTTCGGCGGCGGCTTGCTGGTCAGGATCGACCGCAGGACGAAGTGGGGAAACCCCTTCCGCATCGGCCAGGACGGCGAGCGCGACGAGGTGATCGAAAAATACCGGCGATGGCTCTGGGAAAGAATCCGGCGCGAGGAGCAGGACCTCTACGAACTCGCCGACCTGCAAGGCTGCGAACTCGGCTGCCACTGCCATCCCCTCCCGTGTCACGGCGACGTCCTCGCGCGCGCCGCCGAGTGGGCCGCCGGGTATCTCGACGAGATGCCGAAAGAAGTGGGGCGCAACGAGCGTGGCTACGCTCTTCCCGAATTCAACCATCCCCTCGCTTGAGGGCAACGAAAGGAGTGAACGATGACTGCCACCGCGACACACGACCACAAGGAGATGATCATGCACGAGGTCGACAACATCGAAGCGCAGAACGAATCCTTCACCGCCATGGTCTGCGAACAGGCCCAGCTTTTCGGCGCGACCCCGGGACCGGACGAGTTCGACAACCGGCCCGTCTGGGGCGAGGCGGAGTCCACCGCCGCCGTCCTCAAGGCATTCCACCTGCTCGCCGAGGCAGCACCCGACGGCACGCAGCTGGCCGACGAGCGAAGAAACCTCCTCTGGGGCTTCGTCAACACCCTCGACGCCCAGACACAGCGGCTCGACCGCGCCGCCGACAAGCTCATCCCCGGCATCCGTGAACTCCAGCGCGAGCAGGACGGATCGGAGATCCGCTCCCGCGAACTCGAACTCGCCACCGACCGCGCCGAGAATCTCACCGCCCGCCGCGACGCCTTCGAGGGGCTGCGCGACACGGCCGCAGAGGCCTACCGCGTCGAGACCGGCGAGGTCTGGCGTCCGAGGCGAGGCTCGCACGTCTCGCAGACCGGCAAGCTCACGTCGGCGGTGATCGAGGCGCGTGACTTCCAGCGCGCGAAAAAGGACCGCGAGAACACGGCCCACCTCCCCCAGGGAACCCTCGTCGCCGTCGCGGGAGGCAAGGAAGCCACCGACGCCGGCAAGATCATCGGCCAGCTCGACAAGCTGAAAGCCAAGTACGCCGACGTCGTCCTCGTCCACGGCGGCGGCCCCGGCGCGGAGAAGGTCGCGGCGGGATGGGCCGAGCGGAACGGCGTCCACCAGATCGTCTGCAAGCCCGACTGGGACGCCCACGGCAGGGCGGCTCCCTTCCGCCGCAACGACGAGCTGCTCTCACTCCTCCCCAAGGGCGTGATCGCGTTCCCGGGTTCGGGCATCACCGATAACCTCGTCGACAAGGCCCGCACCCTGGGCATCCCCGTGAAGAGAATCGCCGCCTGACGTGAACGCTCAACGGGTCGCGTCGCCACCCCGGCGGCGCGGCCCGTTGCTTCCCGTGTCGTTCGTCTGCTTGTGATTAAAAGCGCGAGCTGCAGCGCCCTGTTCGCCTGCCGCTCGTGAATCCAGGCGCAAGGTTCAGCACTCTAATCCCTCTTGCCCCTCGCTCTGTCCGCTCAAGTGCCACGGCGGCTTCCGCTCGCCATTCTCTCCGGCGCAAGTTCCCCCATCTCTCGTTCTCACGAATCCGGCAATCTGACGCCCTTCGGCGCTTCGGGTTTCACACCGGACGCATCGCTGATGCTGGTGTCGCGTGGGCTGCGAATGACTGCGATCTCCTGCTCCCTGCTTTTATAGTTCATCCCCCCGCGGGCTTCTGTCATGCCGAAACAAGTAATACCAATCTGGTATTACGCTATCTCTTTGAAATTTCTGCACTTAAAAAGGGCGCATGCTCATTGTAATACGATGTAATACGGGGACTTCCTGCGGGATACCAGATTGGTAGTACACGGGCACGCGCTGCGTTATGATAGCTACCAATATGGTAGTTCATGAAACGACGTCATGGGCATGGTTTTTGGGCTCGATACGGGTGTGTTTGGTGCAGGAAATGAGAATTTTGCGGTCGTTTTGCGACCGGAACGGCTGAAAATCTTCACGAAAGGAGCGGTGAAACGGATGGTTCAGACGATACAGAAGAACATCAGAGTCACGCCCGAACAGTGGAAACGAATTGAAAATGAGGCCGAAAAGCGCGAAATGTCGCCCAACCGACTGGTGGTAGAGTTCGTGATGGAAGCCTTGGAGCGCCGCGAATGGCCCCGAACCGAAGCGGAAATCCACTTGTTGCGCTCAACCATGTTCACCGCGCAGGCCATCATTCGCGACATGGAGAGGGCTGGACGCGAGGCAGAGATCGAGCAAATCAGCAAAAATATCTCCGAGGTCGCGCCGGAATTGCCGGGCAAATCGGGGCGGGATTGAGTTGGCTTCAAAATTTTTGCGGGTGATGCGGGTAAGTTTCAGATTAGAATGGTGATGTAGTCGATGAAAAGACAACTTTAAAAGTTCGGGTTCGAGACGAAAAAGGATGAACTTTTCAAGGCAAAATCGGTCAAAATAGAAAGTTACGAACGTGTCAGTGATGATTGAATGCGATAGAAGTCCTGGATGATACTCGATACGTCGATTCTTTCCGACCGCAGAGCACCATGAGCGATCTGGTTACGAACATTATAATGTTGCATCGCCTGTTTCCAGTACTCCGTGCCTTTTTCGAGGACTAGCGTCAATCGGTCCTCTAAACTCAAACCCGACAGCCTTCGGTCTTCTGGGTTGTATAGCGACCACGCCCGACGGTACTTCCAGTCTCCGTGTTCCTGCCCACGGCGAATTGCCTGCCGACATGCCTCCTCTATTTCCGCCTCGAGTTGTCCCCAGGCCAGCACGAAATACGCCTGATCGTTGATTCGTTGCTTTAGCGCGATTTGCTCGTCACGCTCGCCAGTCCCACCTGCCGTATCCCGGCAGCTTTCCAGAAAATTGTCTATTTGCTCATACACTGCGGCGATGGCCTCAAGGTCTTTCACGATAGTGTCCGCTTGAGCCAGCTTTCCGTCAGGGCTTCCCGGTCGAGCCGCAGTTCGGCGTCCGAAACCTGCCAATCCGGCGTTTCAAAACTGCCGGCCACGTCAACGATGAGGTAGTGACGGCTCCCAAACTTCATATCAATCCGGCCATTCGCGCCGATGATCCAAAGTCCGCGCGGTTCGAGCCGTGCGCTGTTCCCCGAACCATTGACGAGCAGGAGCGTTGGAATCTGCCTTGACGCCACATTGAACCTGCGCATCATTTCTTCGTGCATGCACACCGACTCTCCCTCCTGCGCGGTCCAGCCGTCCGGCAGCCACTCGCCAATTTCGGTGTAGAGGTTCTTCACGCGCTGTATCCAGTCGTTGACCCGCCGACTGATATGCTGGGCGTCGACCTTTTCGTCGGTCACGTCATCAAGAACGTTCTTCATCTCACTCACCTCTCGGGAAGAGAACGGACAACCTGAGATTATCCCGCCAATCCAGGATTCCGCGTGTCACGGAAGGGCACACCCGCAAGATTACAAATTTAGTCTGCACCTCCTGCCACCACATGCTACAATGATCGCAACGACCTGCACAACGTCAAAGGAATGTCCGCCGCCAAGACCCACACACGATTCCTCCTCCGCTCCCGGGATATGGCCTAGGCGTCAAACATTGCCATAGCCCTCGACTCAAGAGGGCCGAACTTGGGCGCGAAATCAGCCGTAACATCGAAGTTGCGCCGCAAATGCCAGCAAAAAACAGCGAAACCGGAGCTTGAATAGTCCAATCGATCGAACTCTGCGGACGACAATGCGTGAACTCGAAACCAAGAGTCGCGTGGCGCAGGGAAACAAGATCCCGGGCCCATGAAAAAATCATTGAAATTCCGGTCCGTTTTTGCCTGGTTTCTAAAATGATTATCAAGGCCCGTCATGTTCACGAGATTCCTCCAGCCATTTCCTTTCATTCATCGCTTGAGGACCCTACCGCAATATCTGACAACAGTTTTCAGTATCACTACGGCATTATCTGGTCTCTGCGGCGCAGTTGATATTTTTCGTCGTTGGCAAGATCGGCGAACGGCCGAGATGAACTACCCGATATGTAGCAAATCGTATGTTCAACAGCCAAAATGATATCCGTCAGAACATCGTCAACCGACCCGGCCAAATCGGATGGTCGATCATCGTCTTGTTCAAAACGAAAGCAGACATCTATTTCGAAATCAGTGTTGCAAAGCCTTGGTGGAAGTTCACCCTTTTTTATAGTCTCATCCTGACGGACACGATAATCGTCTGTAAGACCACCTAGTTTGGGTTCAACCGAAACTAAATGTCTGTGTTTATCCACATTACAAAGGTATGCCAAATGACTAAACTCAAATGGATTGGCGTTGAGATCGTAGGAACCATACTCACCTACATGAGCGATAAACCCCTGGTTCAATAAAATTTTGGCCTTTTTCTGTTCATCGACCCCTTTAAGTGCTTTCTTGTCTATATATTCACGTCCTTTCTTCACGTATTCAGAACCTTTTTCTGAATAGATTACTTTATGGATAACTTTGTCTATTTCCCAAACGATGGGGAATTCGTTTTGTTTGGTCGGATTTCCACCGTTTTCACAAACAAGTTTATAAACCAAATGATCAAGCAACGATCTGAGATGATAAGCTATCTCTCCTATCAAGATGGACCATTTTGTCGGAGGCGCATCGAATTTATCCGTAAGTCTAGGACTCCAGGACTTCTCTCCAGTTTGGATCACCTCTACTTTATCGCGCTGTGTTTGGGCAAACGTCCGAACCTCGGCGCGTAGAACATCTAATGTGCGACGCGCTGCGTCGAGTTTCGCTTGTATACCTTCATCATGGGTCGTCATTGATCGCGCCTTCTTCTCTGCAGCTTTAGATTGGATAAGCGAGGCGCAGCCCAAATCAAGCCGGTACTAGCGTCAACGGACTTTGGCATTTGTATGTAATTGCCTTTGAAACCAGGATATTCTCAGTCATTTTGCCCATTAACGTAAAACGCCCAGTGGAATCGTGAAGGTTGAGCAAGAAATCACAGCCACTCTTTAACTAGCTCAGCGTCGGTATGATCCGTGTTCATTTCCGGCTTTTTTATTCCCCGTCGATGCCCGCTATGAAACCCTATCGTACACGGCAATCCATACTTCGGCTTCTTCCTTTGTATAAGATCCGGTATAAACCTCCATACCTTCCCTCAGATTCCAATCAGTCGGCTTGTCAATGTGCGGCTCGAGCATCTCGCGTAACATCTGCGCATCCCCACAATAGGATACGCCCGTATCGGGACAATCCTTTCTCACATCGGACAATCCCTTGGCAAGAAAATCCACGTTTTCCTGACTTAACCCACCACGCAATATGACCTCGGAAAAATCGGTTTCCTTCCCGATAGCCTCCTTGATGCGCTCTGGAAAAGACATATCGATATCCCATACCGAATTTCCGGCTCCTTGCATATGCACCTTGGCAAAGAGAGTCCCCTGCATTTCGGTCCTGCAAAGATAAGCCCCTTGCATTTGCGTCTCTGATAGGTAAGCGCATTGCATCCGTGTTCCCAGCAGATAAGCGCCTTGCATCTGTGTTCTCGCCACCGTAGAACTTTGCAAGCAGGATCTACTGAGATCAATCGCTTGCATCTGTGCTCCATTTAGATTCGAACCTTGGAGATATGAATCTCCAAGATCAGTCGCTCGCATATGCGCACCAGCCAGATTGGCCTCTGCAAGGTGTGCTCCCCCTAGATCCGCTCCATTCAGCCAACTCCCCTGCAAGTTGATGTGAAGACCTTTGAAGACTTCATGCTCCTGCACGAAAAGCAAAGTCAGCAAACCTTGAATTTCCTCAGAGGGTTTCGACTTGTGTTGTTCCCGATACTCGTCTTCGCCCGTCGTGCGGCGTATATAGGCGCAGAGAATATCCAGAACGGTTTGGCGAAGGTCGTCGGTATCTTGCGCCAGATGGAAGAGTTCATAGGCCCCGCCAAGGCGCACGGAGTCCGAATGGTGCCCCAGATGCTCGATGGCGTTTCTCAGGCGTTCCTGCCGCAGTCCCTTCTCGGTGTTCTGGTTGGCTTTTGCTTGCTCCGCAGTAGCTCCGGCCTGCGCATTCGCAGCATCCTCCATCGCCTTGGCGCGTTTGTAGGATAGTACGGCCTGGATGGCGAGCAGGATGCCGCCCATAGCGACGCCCAGAAAGTTCAGAATTCTGAACTTGTCGGATATTCCAAAGAGTCTGAAGGCCCACACCGGTTTTACAGTGATCATCACGCCCGCAAAAGCGGCCAACAAGCAAATAAGAAAAACAATCAGCAAAACTATAAGAACTTTTGGGGATTTCAGCCTGCTCAGCGTCAGCATCGGTATCTCTTCGTCTCATTTTCATCCGGCCGGGAAAGCGCAGTCAAAAACACTCTTTGAGAAAGAATCAAGCGGTTTCCGCACTTCAAGACTTGTCGGTATCCAGGTATATGCGCCAAAGCTCAGACAATACATCGGCCTGCATGTCGTTGAAACGCTTCATGTCCATCATACAGGGCGCGTCTGGAAGGGTGAGCGTTTTCCGGTAATCCCGGTGCCTTTGATTGAAGCCCTGATCAACCTTAATGTAATTTCTTCTGCGTCTCAACAATTAACCGAGAGATACGAACGACTATCCTCGAATCCATCCAAGGCGCTATAACCCGAACCGCTGGAGCTCTATCTCTGGCACCTTGGTCCCAAAGATTTTAAACGGGCTGTGTGGCGGTTGCCAGACCGCTGGCGACGAATCAGGCGCTATCATGGTGCGCGGAGCGGTGGCTGCTGAACCAAGACTGTGGATCGCTGGTGACTGGCTGTGCTCAAGCCGTTGTAAGCCAGGTTTGGGAGGACTCCGACAGACCCGCGCCGAGATGCCCGGGGGTTTGATTCTCCTCGTTTCCGTTTTAATTGCGCTCTGCGAAAGGCGAACCCCGAGCGAGATTACGGATATTCAACATATTTCAATGAAATCAACGGGATAATGAGATTTCATTACTGTTGAAAATCCCTAACTGTTCTGAAGACGGACGACGCGGTGGATCGGCCCAGATTAAGTTCATAAAAAGATGGATAGGTGGCGCCCGGGCAAGATGCACAACAGGAGTCTGGCGACCCCTCTTCTGTTACAATACATATTAATGGCTCTAAGCAGCAGAAGGTGTTGAGTTAATTCAAGGCATTAAACTAGGGAATTCCGATTCTTCATGTATACATTTGAAGATTAACCCGAAGAGAAAATATGACTCAAGTTGGTGGCCCAGCCGCGATCAATGGCTTTCTCTATCAGATAATTCACCATATTGGCTGGCTGTCCAGCGTTACCTTGAAGGGTAAATTGGACGGTCAGGTAGTTGATGACGCATGTTTGGTATTGGAGCCTCGCAATGGCGGCGATGCCCGTGCGGAGGCATCAGGCATTTATATTGTAGAGCAATACAAGACCCGTGCAGACGGCACGTGGTCTCTCTCCGACATGGAAGCTGTCCTGTGCGACCTCCAAAAGGCAATACCGCCATCGTTTCCGGTGAATTCGCGTTACCGTTTCGTAACTGACGGCCGATCCGGCAAATTAGATACCTTCAAGGCGTTCCTTGCCGATGTGAAGGCGGCTGACGGTCCTGATGACCTTGATAATGACGAAAAGAAAAAAATTAGCCCTGACATTGTTGCGACCAACCGCGAGTTTTTCGATCGCATCAACAACGTAACAAGGCGCGGGACTCCTCAGTCGGCCGTCGGGAATCGCGCTGCCACCTTCCATCTATTGTCTTGTTTTGAAATGGAGTTTTGCGTCAGTGGTAGCGCGCACGAGGCAGCAATTGAGAGGCTCTTGCGGTGCTACGCGCCCGACCTCGGGGATGAACGTGGGATTCGGGAGCGTCTGGTCGGCGTACTGTTTGAAAAGCTAAGCAAGGGTGAAACACGGCTCGACGCTTCTGCCATAGATGCCATATTCCGGGATGTCGGCCTCAACCCGGACCGGCTGCATAGGTTGGCAATTTTGCCTGAAACCATGAGTGAATTGACTTGCCGCCGTCTTGCCGGACTTAAGTACCAGCCTGATCGAGACGTACGAGCTGTTCCCGAATGGCCCGCAGGAAAACCTGTATTGCTCATTGCGGGAGAAAGTGGCGTTGGCAAGACTTGGCAGTTGGGACGATTGCTGGAAGCACTTGGGCAGCAGCGTAATTTCGTCACTTTGGTACGTGCTGCCCAAACTCGTAAAGACCTGCTGAACCAAGCATCACAGGATTTTTGGCAGCAAGGCCTTGGCGAAACATCCGAAAAGTCGCTCCGTGCCGTGTCGAATTTCCTCCGTGAACTGGAGCCACATAAGGCGACTTCTGGGCTGGTCGTCGCACTCGACGACGTTCAGGACATCGATCTCGCCAGGGGTCTTGTCCGCCAAGATTGGACTGATTGGGGCATTCGCCTGGTATTGACCGTTCCGACCACAGTGGCACGGGCGCTTGCTGTAACCGACAGCGATGCAGTTTGCGAATATACTGTTGGTGATTTTTCGATCCAGGAACTTGATTCACTCTTGAAAAGGACCAGTCGGAATTGGGCCGAACTTCCGTCAGATCTGAAGATACTCCTGCGCAGGCCTATTCTTGCCGGTCTTTTCCTTGAACTCCCATATAGTTCAGTGCAAAGCGCTCCGCGTAGCGAATATGAGATATTCGATCGGTTTTGGCAGAGGATCGCAGCGAATGGCAGGCACGGCGACGAAGGAGTCGTGATAGCACTTGCCGCTCATGTTCTCGCAGGGAAGCTCTATCCTCTTTTACGGCCGGAGTGGCCCGAGATTGGCCTAACCGAGGAAGAAGCCGTTGCGCGACTTGTAGCCACTGGCTGGTTTCGAAGCACGAAGAGTGGCGAGGTAGCGTTCGCGCATGACCGTCTCCTGAATTGGGCGGTCGCAAAGTCGTTGGTACAACAATTCGACCGCGGGGAACTGTCAGACGACGCTCTCGGGGAGATTCTCGCGAGCCAACGCGGAAAACAGGATCAACGCGCACCGAGCCGGCTCGACTATGTGCCCATGGATGTGCTGTGGTTACTTGCGGAAGACGAACAGAACTCCCGGATGCTTAGCCGGCTTATCGCGCGAATGGAGGACAGAAGCGAATACGGGAGCTACGGTGAGACGCTGTATGTTCATCTCCTGCCAACTCTCGGTCAGCGCGTGGTGCCGATTCTCTTAGAACGACTAAATGAAATCACCATGGGCTCGGACGGAGACTACTGGCTCGGGTTCATCGGTAAGGCTTTTACATCCCTCATGCAGCAGGAAAATTGCGAGTTGAAGGAAGCCATCGATTCTCTGTTGAGCGAATCTTCCTATGACTTGCAAAACGTCGCTTTAAAAATGCTTACGGCAGTGCCCAGTACAGAATATCTTGACCGCGTTTGGGAACTCCACCAGCAGCGTCTTTACGCATTGGAAGAGAAAAAAGATGTCTCAAGGCATAGTGATTATCAAACCAGTTTTACAGCTCTACGTGCCGGAATTGAGTTGGACCCGGGATGGCTCCGTGACCGTATCCTGTCAGCAGATGCGAAAAAGGAAAAGTTTTCTGAATTCGGATTCTTATTGAATGCGCTGGAACACCCAGATGCACCTTCTATTTGGAAGGAGGCAGGGTATGCATTGATGACCAAAGTTTCAGCCAACAAGCCGCGTTGCTTGCTGTATTGCATCGCGCGCTTTGCAGATAGAGATAAACTGGATTTTGTGAACCGCCACCTGTCAAGCTCCGAAGATTTCACTAGCAGCGCGGCACTCACAGCCCTATCGGTCCTTGACCCGCCAGCAGCCATCGACCGGCTTGTCGAGGTTGACGATGCAGAACTCTATGTTTTTCGCAATCATTGGCTTCCGATTCTGCTGCGCGCCCAACCGGAACTGACCCGCCGACGTATTCTTGAGCTCGCCGAAACGGATCCCCCAAAACTCCGATTCATAGTAGATCTTTTCTGGGAGCGGCCAGACGAGGTGGACGGCACAATGCTTCGTTTCATATTGCGCACATTGGAGAATGATTTTCGTACGCATCCTCAAGGAGCACTCGGAGGAGACCAACTCTGGCTCTACCATCCGCTGGACTTCCTTGGGCGCATTACCCGCCTAGAGCTATTGACCATTCTCGAAGCCGAAGCGGGCGGGGAATTGGAAAACATGATCGTAGCGGCTGCTTGCAACCGCTTACACACAAACAGTAATACCCGCGACACCATCCTCGAAAATGCACGACGTGTCCTCATTCTCATGGGAGGCGATGGCATCGCCACCCTGATCAAGCGCGAACTGGAGTCCGAGCATTTTTGGGTTCGCCATGGCGGTATGAATTGGGCCGCTGTACGTGCCGATGACGGTATCGTGAATAGGCTTACGGCTATCGCGTCCCGACCCGTGCCGCAAGATGCTGACGAGAATTTAAAATCACACTTTTATCAGGAGTTCTGCCAGTCGATGACCGCACTCGCTTCATTGGGCGCCGATACGGCTTTGGTCGAAATACTGAATAACAGTGGTTTGGAAATAGTATCGCCCGATCTTGCTCAGCTTCGAGCTCACCGAGGTCCGATGTCAAAAGCGCTCACGGAGCAGACGCTTGAAACACTTCAAAGTGAGAAATCATCGGAGGATTTGCTGCTAACCGCGCTGGTGATTGCTTGGCTCAGTGATGATGCGGATCTGATTCCACCTGTGCGTTCTGTCTTGAAGCAAGCTGATAAGGAGGGACTAGTTGCCGCAATTTCTTGCACCACACTTCAAGCGCTTGGTGATACCTCGGATGATTTCGCACAGCTTGCTCATTCCCTGCTCTACACTAAAGAGAATTCAAAATGTGGCCTGCAAGTACTGATCCGTATGGGAAACCAGGGAGCAAATTTACTGGCGAACTGTTTGAAGAGTGAGATCCCTTTGAAGCAAAATGATCTTGAGGATCTGATAATTGCTGCCTTGTATGACAATCCTGCAACTAGAAAGCTAAGTATCGATACAGCTGTTAAACGTTGTCGGCGTGGACAGGAATTGCGCGACGGCCCCTATGACATTGCTGTCGAAGGGGGTGACGCTGCGTTGAGGGAACAAATTCTCGACAAAGCGTTTGCTGCTCGTTCTTTCTCTACAATGCAGCCGCTTAAGGCCATTGAGGGTTTGGCAAAGTTCGATGTTATGCGAGCTGTCGAGGCGATCGAGCTTGCGTTCCAATTCCACCCAAAAATTGAGTGGGAGTTATGTAAGCTGCTCGTACGAATCGCGCCGGAGTCCGCAGCGAGGCGGCTTGTCGATGCTGCAGTCTCCATCGAACGGAAATCCTTTCGCCCGGCCGTGGGTCGGGCATTGCGACGGCTTGATTCTGGCGTTGTTTCGCAACTCTTGGTTGAGCGGATGAGTGGCTTGGTGTCCGAACGCAAGATAGCTGCAGAACTTGCCGGCTGGCTGCCTACATCAGCGATCTCGGATGCAGTCGGCAGGCTCGCCGAGCAAGACAGCGCCATCGAAGTCAAGCATGCTGCGCTCGCGGCACTTGAGCGTCATCGACGGGAAACCAATGTCGCCGCTCTTCTCGCGGCTTTCCCAATGGCTACTCCAGACCGACGCTGGAGTTTATTGGTTGCAATCCTCGAAGCCGGAGACCCGTATCTACTTACCGACTGTGAGGATTCACTATGGTTGGACAACATACTTACGAATGACATGCCGTTCGTGTACAAACATCATGCGGACGCTGTATTGCTGCAGCGTAAAAAAAGGGAAGACTAAAGAGTGGTTTTCCCTCGCTATTGAAGGGCTTCGATTGGCCGGGCCTGATTAGCAATGAGGGGTCCAGCACGTACACCGGGAGCGAGACGTGCATAGCCGAGAATATGATGGTTCTATTTCCGGTAGCAGAAATATACTTAAGGCGAGCGAACTTCCAATGCGGTACGGGATCCTGCATGCGTGATAAGGTAGTCAAGAGATAATTGCGTAGCGGCGCTGACACGGCCATAGTACACAGAAGGATTTTTGCATCTATCAAGGAAGCCCTTTCATCAGTATAGCTTTCACCGATCACTAGCAAGCATACGGAAATTGATTGGCCACCTCGGGTAGCACACAGGAAAATTCATAATGGAATAGTTTTGGAATTCACTAAGAAGTTGTCTCTCACCACATGCTTGCCGATGACTTTTAGGTCTCCCGCAACACTGGGGGTCGGAACTGCTTGCAGCAACGAGGGACCTTTATCAGTCAACGCAGGTGAGATAACATTAATCAAGATTCAGCGCCGATGCCATTATCCCGTTAGGAACAATCTCTCGGTGGTGCGCAAGAGATTCGAATGCTATGTGCACGAAAGGTCAAATGAGCTGCTTATGTACGAACAAGCGCAACGTTCTCAGTTTTGGGTAGCAGCACTATAAGGGCAAGAAAATGAAACTAGCGTATGCAATTGAGAACATAAGACGCATACGGGATTTCCCTGAAATTGAATTGCGCCCAATTACGGTTCTGGTGGGAAGAAACAGCGCAGGGAAAAGTACCTTCTTGCGTTCACTCCCTCTCATTCGCCAGTCACTAGAAACACGAAGTAGTGCTCCTATTCTCTGGTATGGTGATTTGGTTGATTTTGGTGACATAAATGTGGCCGTCGGAGAAAATGAAAACGAACGCCAAGCCGCATTCCGGTTTACAATATCTGACGTGCGTGGCTTAAATCGTGCGAATTTATATTATCACGATGAATACTACCAACATCGAGGGGTTGTTCAGGTAGAGTGTGTTGCCATACGTTATTTGATTGGCGCAATAGAAGATACGACTGTTTTGAACAGCATAGAAGTAAAGATTCCGGATGAAGATATAGACATTCATTTTAATTTTCGATCACATCAAGGATCCGACGGCAAGATTATTATTAACGGTGCTCATGCTGACTTCCTTCCAAATACATATAACCTGATAAGGATCAATAGAAATCTCTTTTCTCCACCACGTTTCATATCGAAGACGATGGAAAAGGAAGGGGGAGCGAACAGGCTGTTAAGACCTGCTGGTGTTCTTGCTGAGGTATTGGTAAATGCCTTCAGCAATCAGGCAAACAGAGCATTGAGTAATAGAACATTACTGAGGGAAGCAAGGAGAGTTCTTTCAGAAAATCGCTTCGATTCATCGACAATAAGCAAATTACAAGATACATCCAGTACTGTGACTTTCAAGAAGATTTATCAACATCTTTTGTCCAAAAAGAAAAGTAAATTTAAAACTCAAGTATTCTCCATTCAACGCTTGGCACGTGTGTTTTCAGTATTGGAGATTCTTGAGGACCAATTGACTGAATATTTCCTAAACGTGGGGTACTTAGAGCCTGTTAGGGCGGCGAGCGAGCGTTTCTACCGCAAACAAGAGCTCGAAGTCTCAGAGATTGCCCCGAACGGGGCAAACTTTCCCATGTTTCTAGCGTCTTTGGCACCGAGAGAACTCGAAAGATTCTCAAAGTGGGTAGAGGGAATATTTGGGTATGGCGTTAAGGTGCATGAAACCTCTGGCCACATCAGTGTCCAAGTGCTTTCAGATAAAAGGTCCGTAAATGTGACCGACACTGGATACGGCGTGTCCCAAATATTGCCCGTACTTGGGATGATATGGTGGGCTCAGCACCGAAGTCCTATATCAAGAATGCCTCGGCAGCGACGGTCAAGTTTGCAAACACTTGCGATTGAACAACCCGAGTTACACTTGCACCCAGCCCATCAGGCTAAGCTAGCAGATGTGTTTGTTGCTGCAAACCGAACAATTGTGGATGGTGATACCCAACCGGGAATAAGACTAGTAATTGAAACACATAGCGAGGCATTGATCCATCGGTTGGGTGAACTCGTTGAGGAAGGTAAGGTTAGTTCGAGTGAAATCCAGATTGTCATATTTTCGGCTCAGGACGATTTAAGTTCACCTACGGTGGTTTCGCTAGCGAGATTTGATGATACGGGCGCGTTGACCGATTGGCCATTTGGTTTTTTCAATTATTCTGACTAATGATTTTTCGTTTGCAAAGCACTGTTGAGGAACTTTCGGACACCGAAAACGGTGAACTAGAGGATGTGTTTGCGCAGCTTATCGAATCTGATCGCTCCGGTAGACATTTCTTTATATCGCGTAGAGAACTATGTAAATGGGCGGTTGAGAATCTTCACTTGTCACAGCGAGATAAGACGTACCTTACTTCAATTCATGAAAAGTATGCAGTTCGAGGGGATATGTTGCGCGTAGCTCGTGTGTACGTGAATGTAGTGCTGGGCGATGGGTCGGTTTCCTTCGATGGAAAGAAAACTTTTGTCATCGGTCATAGGGCGCTGCTCAACGGTAAATATTTATCCACGTGTACGAGTTTTGTGGTTGAGGATAGCGATTCGGATATCCAGCTTTACAAGCAAATACTATGTGAAACGAAAAAGCTTTCCCACGTTCCTTCCTATGAATTCGATCCAATACATGGTGGCGGTTCGAGCATAGCTAGTATTTTTGAGCAGGAAATAGATAAGCAGAGGGTTGTAGTCTGCGTCGTCGATCATGACAGCCTGGCACCTAATGGCAAGAAATCGGCTACGGCGAATAAGGTGATTTCTATATATAGAAAAAGGAATTGCGGAAATATATCCGGTCAAAGTTGTTTCATCGGGATAGGAATTACTACTGTTGGAAGAGAGTTGGAGAACTACATACCATATCATCTATTCAAGGAGATGGCAGCGTATCATGGATACCGGCACTTCGATCGATTAGATGGATTGATTTCACAAAATGAACAGATACCGCCAGAGGAATGCCTTTGGCTGTATTTCGATATCAAAGAAGGAATTTGCGGGCGAAAGCTAAAAGAATTATCTGATAAAAATAAAATTTCTGATGAATCTATCAGTTGGATTTGCAACAAGATCGGATGTGAACTTCAAGAAATTGAACAGATCAAAGTGGATGGATTTGGAAAAGGTGTGATTACGTCATTCTTTGACAGCCACGAGGCATTGTCTAGGTTTCATCATTTTGTCCGTTCTGAATATTGGCTTTTTGCCTTTCACGACTATTTCGACAAAATTCTCTGGTTTTTTGCAGCACCGAAACCTAATCGATTATAGTATTATCACGTAAGGGTCCAACAGGCTGATGAAACAAGTCAGCAAGGCTGGCATTTCATCTGGGCGTGGACCAGTGGTTTCTGAACCAACGTTGCAGAGTGACGGATCATGACCGCAACTAAGCCGACACGAGCCGAATTTTGGAGGGTGCTCCGACAGAGGATCTCCGAGCTACGCAGGAGTTATAATTCATCCGCTGCCGAGTTGATTACGGATTGCGGAAATCGAATTCCGAAAGAAACCTCCAAAAACCATTACTCACAATAGTTTCAAGAAACTACAAAGATTTCACCCCTGCTGGAAACCCCCCACTGCCTGAAACCACGCGGGAGAGCGGGATGCGGTCCCCCTCCCGCCGGGAGGGGGACCGCGGTGAAGCGGGCCGGGAGGGACGGCCTGCGCTACCCCCGGGTCCGCCCCTACCACCGCTTCGAGCCTCTGAGCAGGAGGCCGCCTTCGGGTCTCCCGCCGCCCGCCTGTTCGGTGAGGCTCGCCTCGAGGCTCACCTCCGTGGCCGCCCCGGGCTTCCAGCGCGCGCCCGCGCGCCAGGTCTCCGCGTTCCCCGAAACCGCCACGCCCGTATAGGGCGTCAGGAGTCCCCGGGGGGCGTCCAGGCCCCAGGCCGCCTCGGCCTCGAAGCCCGCGGCGCCCGGCTCGAACGCACCGGCAGGCGCCAGGCCCGCCGCCTGCGACCAGAGCCGCTCCGCACCGCTCGTGGAGGCGCCCCACGAGGAGCCCGCCCGAAGCGTGAGACCCCGTCCCCCGGAGCCCGGAGCGTACGCCACCGAGGCGCTCACGCCCCATTCCTCATAACCGCCCTCGCCGTGGGAGAGCAGGCCGCGCGCGCGCACCTGCGTCGTCAGGGCCCCCGAGGTCCAGCGGACCGAGCCGCCGGCCTCCACCCCGCCGCCCGTCTCCGCGTCGCCCGAATCGTTCCGGAACCCTATCTCCAGAGAGGGCGTCAGCAGGCCTTCGCCCAACCGGAGCGAGCGCGAACCCTCCAGCACGAGGCGCACGCGGCTCGTCTGCGCCTCGGTCTCCGCCAGGCCCGCCGCAGCGTCCGAGCGCGTGTTCGTCACCAGGACGTCCGCGCGGAGCGCGAGCTCGAACCCGCCCGCCTCGCGCGCGGGCAGAACGACCCCGCGCGCCCCGGCCGCCGCCATGCCCATCGCGACGTCGGCCTCCACCGGGGACGACCCCCCGGGCGTGAGCGTCATCTCCCCCTGCCCGTGGCCCACAGCGCCCCAGAGCGAGAACGTCCCGCTCACACGGTAGCGCGCGTAGGGGTAGACACCCGTAAGCGTGCTCTCCACCTCGCCCGCGCAGCCCGTATCGCACGCGCCGCCCGCCTTGTACGAGCCGTCGCCCGCGCTTCGCGAGAGCGCCACGCCCACCAGCCAGCGCGCCCGCTCGTAGTCGAAGCCCACGGTCGCCGTCGTCACGTCGCCCTCCAGCGAGAGATCACCCTCGACGCCCTCGAACGAGGAGCGCGCGCCCCGGCCCCACAGCGACCAGCGCGAGCCGGCGTCCACCTTCTCCGCCGAGGCCATATGAAACGAACTCGCGAGGAGGAGGTCGGACATCGCGACCTCGCGCACCGAAGGCGCCGGCGCCTCCCCGCCGCGCCCGAGCCGGACCTCCCTCTCCTTGAGGAGGGCCTCGGCGAGGCGCGACTCGATGGCCTCGCGCTCCGGCCCGCCTGAGAGGCTGTGGCCGCCCAGCACGACGCCCGCGGCGGCGTCCGAAAGGCGTCCTTCAATCGCCTCGGCGACGTGGCCCGCCGCCGCGCGCCCGAAGCGCGCGAGCCACATCCTTTGCAGCGGGTCGTCGTTGCGGATGACCCCCCGCGCCTTGGTGTGCACGCCTCGCAGGAACGCCCCCTGCGGGTTCGAGAGCAGGAGCCGCATGACCTCCTTGCCCTCGTCGATGGCGTCGTCGAGCACAGGGACCGAGACCGTCTTCGCCGTCTCGCCGGCCGCGAAGGTCAGCGTGCCGGAGACCGCCGTGTAGTCGGCCCCCGCCGTCGCCGTCTCGTCGGCGGTCTCATAGTCCACCGAGACCTCGTGCGCCGCCGCGCGGTTGAGCGTCACCGCGAAGTCGAGCGATGCGTCCCTGCCTTCCTTCGCCCGGGCGCCCTCGACCCGGATCCGCACCGGGCCGCCGATGGTCATCGTCGACGTGTTCGACACGGACCTCCCGTCGGCCGTGCACACCGCGCCCGCCTCATCGCAGGCGCGGCCGCCCGCCAGCGTCACCGTCACGTCCTTCCACGACTTCGGCGCGATGCGCACCCGCCACAGGCCGGACTCCACCTTTCGCACGCGCTTCACCTTGCCGCCCCGCACGGCGAACGAGGCGACCTCTGGGGCGTTCGCGGTCTCGCCCAGCGCCTCGCTGAAGCGCACGTTGAACCGGAACGTCTCCGTGCCGTCATGCGCCGCCGGCGCCCGCTCGAACGCCGCCGTCAGCGGCTCCGTGCGCTGCTGCTGCGCCGTCTGGTCGTTGTCCTCAATGGTCAGCGTCAGCTTGTTTGAAGTCAGCTCCGGGTTACCGCTGCTCGCCTCCAGCACGATGGTCTCGTCGTCGTCGTCCGCGCTGTCGTCGGTGACCGTGATGGTCGTCGTCCCGGTCGTCTGGGCTGCACCGATGCTGATCGTGGTCGACGACAGCGTGTAGTCGGTTCCTTCACCAGCGGCTGTGCCCGAGAGGGTGAGCCTGACCGTCGTGCCGCTCCAGGGCGCTGGATTGTCCAGCGTCGCCGTCACCGTCACTGCCCCTTCGCCCTCGGCCGGCAGGCGATCGGCGCGCAGCGTCAGGCGAGTCGGCATCGGCAAGGGCGGTCGGATGTCCAGTAGTAGTTTGTTGGAAGTGTGAGACCAGTCGCTGTACTGAAGAGTGCCGTAGTTGGGGTCGCTAGTTGTCACGGTGTGAAGGATGAGCGCACTACCGATGCGACTACCGGCAGTTACGGTGAACTCCTTCGGCTCCCTCCAGTCATTCGCGGAACTCGCGGCGAAGGTGTGCGACGCCGGGGACACACTGTTCCACATCGTCGCAGACACATTGATGGTCACATCCGCAACCGGCCGGCTGGTCAGCACCACTTGGTAGGTCGCCGGAGTGTTTTGGTACACGTTGAGATGCCCGATCTTTGGGCCCTTATCGTTACTGATGGTACTGACACCGATGAGGTTGACTCCGGCGTTGTCGTCGTCGTCGATGGAGACCACGGCAGTATCCTTGCCATCCCCTTCCTTCATCCAGCCCTCGGCCGTAGTGGCGATAGTGACAGTGAAAGTCTCCTCGTCCTCATCCATGTCGTCGTCGGTCAGGGGAATTGCGATACTCAGGCTCCTGGTGCCGCTGGGAATTGTCACCGGCGAGTCGATGGACATCACGTCCGCCGCCTCTGCGGTCGACGAACCGCCGAATCCGGCGGTGACCGTGAACGCGACCCCGGCGCTTGGCGCGTCCTCGCTCAGGGTGATAGTCAGGGAGGCGCTGGCACCCTCCGCAGCGCGGGCTCTCTCGGTGATGGAGAAGGTCTTGGTCTGTGCCTCGACCGGCGCGGCGGTGAGGAGGAACAGGGCGCCTACCAGCAACGCAAGGACGGGGAGGAGACCGAAGAGGCGGGCGCGGAAGCGCCCGGGACGCGGGTCAGACCGCTGGTATGATCCCGTCGGAGAAGCCGGCTCGCGCACTCCGGCGGGGCGCACTTCACGCCGCCGGGCCGCGCTGCAGAACGCCGCCGCCGGCAGCATCGAAATCCGTGCAATGTTCTTCATTTGGAATGCCCCCTGTTCCGTGATTTCGGGTTCAAGCTGACGCAGCCGGTAGTGAGTCTTTCCGCGAGACACATGTTCCTGCGGTATGCGCCCACCTCGAACCCGGGCTGGTGTCCGCTAATTGCCATTATTGGCCCCCAGAAGCCTTGTTTTCCGCCGAAAAACCCGTTTCGGGGCGCATTCGGGCCGCAAATGAGCGAAACATGAGCGAAAAAAGACGCAAAAAGGCGCCCGAAACCCCTCCGGGGACCCCGAAATCGCGCTTGACATGGCTTTCAGAGGTGTTATGTTTTCCGATAATGGCAATTATCGGACTCCAGAAACCCGCCGTTTCGCCGGTATTCGTTTGCGAAACGGCTTTTTTTATGGAAATTCCCCGTCGTCGTCCATACTTGGCAATCAAGGAGGCGCTCGGGCGGCCCTAGGCAATGGACACGGTCGCCGATCTGGAAGGTTGGCTTCTCGCCATGACGACGGGGGCAAGACCATCCGACCCGACGCAGGACATCGCTTTGACGAGGAGGCCGGCCCGACCGGCCCGTGCGGCCGCCGACCTGGCGAAGGCGTCGATGTCTGAGAACACGCGGCGAGTGTACGAGACGGCGCTCAGGGGATTCGAGCGCTCGGGAAACCCCGAGACCGACGCCGGGATAGCGGCGTACCTGGGGGATATCTACGAGGGGGGCACTCGGCGGCCGTGGCCGCGATGGCGAGGCTGCGCTACGGCCTGTGAGGCCATCCGGCGTTTCGTCGTGAGCATGTCCCTGGTTCCCGGGAGGTCCGCCGCGTGCAGGACGCCCGTCTTCTCCCGAATATCCCTCTACCGCCTCTTCCTCCTCCGGGCGGCTCTCTCCTCGGACGTGGAAGTCCACCTCCGGGCGGAGGCCCACTTCTCGAGGTCTTCGAGCAGGTAGCGCACCCGGTATCCGGTGCGAAGAAAATCCGGTCCCTCTCCGCTCACGCGGTAGCGCTCCAGCGTCTTGGGCGAGAGGCCGAGCCAGGCGGCCGCCTCCCGCGTGTTCAGGTGGTTCTCCCCCGCGCGTTCATCGACGTCTCCCCCTGCCCGTGGCCCACCGCGCCCCAGAGCGAGAACGTCCCGCTCACACGGTAGCGCGCGTAGGGGTATGACAAAAAACGTGAGACAACGCGATGGAGAAGACCCGTTCGGGGCCGGGGATTGAGATACAGGAAAACCGCTTATCATCGGCCGGGTTTCCCGGGAGTTGCGCCCGGTGGCCTACAGCATGTCTTCGGCGATGCTCTCGGCGACCCGCTCGGCTGATTCGCGCACCGAATCGCGCGCGAGATGGGCGTAGCGCGAGGTGGTCTCGATCCTGGCGTGGCCAAGGAGTTTGCCTATCACAGAAAGTCCCTCGCCGAGCGCGAGAGCGCGCGATGCGAACGAATGGCGCAGGTCATGGAGGCGCATGTCGGCGAGCCCCGCACGCGAGCGGACGGCCTGCCAGGCGTCGTCGAGCTTCCGCAGGTGCGTTCCCGGCTTCCTACCGGGAATGACCCAGGGATCCCCGGGGGTGCGCGGCAGACCCGCGAGGAGTTTCACCGCGGGCTCCGAGAGCGAAACGACGCGTGCGCCCGTCTTGGAGTCGGTGAGCCGCAGTTCCGCCTGATCGAGCGTCACCTCCTCCCAGCGCAGCGTGAGGATTTCCGACTTCCGGCACCCGGTCAGCATCAGGAGACGGATGGCGGCCACGGCTGACGCGGACGCGCCGCCCTCCGTCTCGACTTTGTCGAGTGCGCGTCCCAGTCGGTCGAATTCCGCCTCGGTGAGGAAGCGCTCCCGCCGGCCGACCGGGTATTCGGCGATGGCGCGGCACGGGTTCATGCCCTCGGGCACGAGACCCCATTCACCTGCGAGGCGGTACATCGCGGACAGCGCCCGGACGGCATGGTTCGCCGACGCGGGCGTGGCGCTCAGCCGCCCGTGGAGTTCCGCCACGTGTTTGCGCTCGACCGCGGATATCGGCATTGCGCCCAGCGCCGGGACGATGTTCCTGCCGACCACGGAGCGGAGCGTCTTCACGGTGCGCGGCTTGCACCGCACGGAAACGTATTCTTCGAGATAGCGCCTCGCCAGCCCGGCCACCGTGGGACCGCAGGCCGGCTTCATCGGCTCGGGCACAGGTTCCTCGCCCGCCTTGATGCGCGCGATGACGAGCGCCGCGCGCTTCCTGGCCTCCTCCGCATGGATAACGCCGTGGCGGCCCACCGCCACGCGTTTGGGGCCCTCGGGACCCCGCGCCTGGGCGATGTAGACTTTTGAGCCGGTGGGATAGACCCGGACCCCGAAGCCGGTCAGATCGCGGTCCCAGAAAACAGTGTCCTTCTCGACAGTGAGTTTCCTCACCAGCCGGTTCGATAGCGTTTTCATGGCGGGCTTCGTCATCGCTCCATCCTCCCGTTCGTGACGTGGACGCCGATGCTCTCGCCCACCCGGGCGGCCGCCGCCTTCTCGGCGTCCCGCATCAGGTGCGCGTAGCGCGCCGTGCTCACCACGTGATGGTGTCCGAGCAGCCTGCCGATCGCGGACAGACTCTCGTTTAGCGCCAGCGCCCGGCTGGCGTACGAGTGCCGAAGGTCATGAATGCGGACATCATGAAGCCCCGCCCGCTCCCTCACGGCCCCCCAGTAGTAGGAGAGGTTCCCCAGGCGGCCCCTCCCATGCCTTGAAGAGATCACCCAGGGGTTGTCCGACAAGCGGGGGATCCCCTCCAGCACCCTCGATACGGGTTTGGTCAGGGGCGCCATGCGCGGGCCCGCCTTGGCGTCCCGGAGCCTGAGTTCACCCGTCGTGCGGTCCACGTCGTCCCACCTCAGATCCAGTATCTCGCCCCGCCTGCACCCGGTCAGCGCCAGGAGCCTGATCGCCGCGGCCGCGGCCGGCCACGCATTCCCCTCGGCCTCAATCTCCCTGAGCGCCCGGCCCAGGCGGCGGAACTCCTCTGGCGTCAGGAACCGCTCGCGCTTGCGCGTCCGGTAGCGGCGCAGCCCCCGGCACGGGTTCTCCCCGGGCGGAACCAGTCCCCACGCCTCGGCCATCTTGAACATTCTGGAGAGAAGGCCCGCCACCGCGTTGGCCACGGCGGGCGTCTCACGCAACCGGTGGTGCAACTCCGATACCTCCGCACGGCCGACATCGGCGAGCCTGGTCCCGCCCAGCGCCGGAACGATGTGGTTCCCGAGCAGGGAACTGTACAGTCTGACGGTGTCGGGCTTGCAGTGCGTTTCGGCATGGTCGCGCATGAAACGCCCGGCAAGCCCCTCCACCGTGGGCGCCGCCTCGGGCGGCTTGGGCTCGGGCTCCTCGCCCCGCTTGATGCGGTCGATGACGCCGGCCGCCGTCTTCCTCGCCTCATCAGTGGACATCTCGCCGTGTTTGCCCAGCGCCACGCGTTTGGGACCCCACGGACCCCGTGACTGCACCACGTAGACCTTCCGGCCCGTGGCGTAGACCCGCACTCCGAAGCCCGCCAGCTCCCGGTCCCAGAAGACGGCGTCGTTCGTCTCGACGGATAGCGCATCGACCACGCGTTTGGTAAGCTTGCGTTCGCTTCTTTTCGGCATGGGGACTCCCAGGAAATCGTGGCACAGGCCGGAGGATATGGACGATCCGTAATCAAATCGCATACGTCCGGCATCAAATATGCGTCCGTTATAGCGTAAATATGACGTAAATGCAAGGGGAGGTGAAAAAGAAAATATGATAATTATCGCTTTTAATACAGGAGTTTATCGTGTTTATGGGTATCCAGTCGTACGATTGTCTATAGGGCGGGACTATGAACGTGTCTTTCGATAAATAAATGGTAATTTATATATTTGATGTACAAGGACTTACGTGGTTTTCGGCCGAAACGGGGGTCAGGCGGGTTTCCCGGGTTCGTTCACCGGATATTTCGGCTTCTTGCCGCTCATGACGCGGGCGATGTCCTCCCCCGCCCACGCGGCGATGGCTTCGAGACACTCGTGCGTGGAACCCGCCATGTGCGGCGTGAGGATGAGGTTGGGCGCATCGAAGATGGGGCTTTCGGGATCGGGCGGTTCGCCTTCGAGCACGTCGAGGGCCGCCCCGCCGATTTTGCCGCTCCCCAGCGCGCGCGCCAGCGCCGCCTCATCCACCAGCGGGCCCCTCGCGGCGTTTATGAGAAACGCGCCTTTTTTCATTTTCGAGATCGCTTGTTTGTCGATCAGGTGATGGGTCTCGGGCGTGAGCGGCGCGTGAAGCGAGATGAAATCGGCCCGGCCCAGGAGGGTCTCGAATCGCGCGGGTCTTGCGCCGCGCGCCCTGATGTCCTCGCTACTGACGCCCGGGTCATGGGCGAGGACCTTCATGCCCATCCCAAGCGCCATTTTCGCGAGCCGGCTCCCGATTTGTCCGACCCCGATGAGCCCCAGCGTTTTTCCCTTGAGTTCCACCCCAGTGTGGCGCGCCTCGCCCCATACCCGCTCCGCTTCCACCCGGGAGGCCGCCTGTGGAATGCGTCTGGCCAGAGAAAGGATCAACGCAAGCGTCAGTTCGGCCACGGCGTTCGCGTTGGCCCCCGGCGTGTTGGTGACGAGTACGCCGCGCTCCGTGCAGGCGGCCACGTCGACCTGGTCCACGCCCGCGCCGTGCACGGCCACGACCCGCAGGTCCGGCAGCAGGTCAAGCAAAGAGGCGGTGATGTAGCCCGGGCGCAGAAGAATCCCTTCCGCGCCTCGCAGTTTCCTGGCGAAGGCGGCCTCTTCCGCCTTGTCCAGGGGCCGAAAGGGCAGCGCCACGGCGCGAACGGGCGCGACGCCCGCCATCGCCCTTTTCACGGGCGCCATGGCGATGGGCAAATCGGGTGTGGAGGTGACGGCGGCCCACCGTTTTTTCGAAGGCATCGGGAGAACTACAGGTCGACGGCGGTGAAATCGCCGTCGTAGTTGTATTCGGCTCTGGCTTTTTGTACGGAGAGCAGCCCTTCCTGCAGGTCGCGTTCGATGGAGTAGAAGGAGCGGTCCTTCGGGTCGCCGTAACCGCCCCCGCTCGGCACTTCGAGCACGAGCCTGTCGCTTTGGTTCATCACCCATTGGCGCTTGGGGTTGATGGGGCGGCCGTTCAGGGTCACCTTGCCGACGCGCCCGTTTTTTCCGCCGAACAGCCCGTAGGCGGGATGCCGTGTGCGCTCGCTCATGAAGGTGAGGAGAATCGGTCCGTCGGAGAGCGATTTCACGATGACCTGCTGGCCGTTGCCGCCAGCGTACTTGCCCGAGCCACCGCTGTCTCTGATGGACGCCTTTCGCTCCACCAGCAAGGGGACGAGATGCTCCAGGATTTCGATGGGCGTGTTCGACGTGTTCGAGGGGAAATCGAGACATACGCGCCCATCGTGTCTGTCCGTCGCGCCCTGTCCTCCGTGGAGAAAGAAATTGCCGGCGAAGCGCCTGCTCTCCTTGGTGATGCCCGCCGCGTTGATGGCCCACGTGGGGCTGCCGCTGGCCGCCTGCACGAGATTGGGAACCGCCTTGCACAGCGCGCCGAAAATGGCCGAGGGAATGAAGTGCCCCACCATGGAGCGGCCGTTCACGGGAGCCGGATAACGCGGATTCAGGATGCTGCCCTCGGGCGCCGATACCGTCACGGGCCGGAAGTTGCCCTCGTTGTTGGGAATCTGCGGACAGAACAGGCATTTGAGCGAATAGGCGGAATAGGAATAGACGTAGCTCAAAACGGCGTTCAGGCCGCGGTCGACCTGAGGGGATGACCCCGTATAGTCCACCAGAATGCTGCTGCCGCGCACCTTGACCTCCACACGGATGACGAGCGGCTCGTCATATCCGTCGGTGGATACCTGGAAGCGGTATTCCCCGTCCTCCACTTTCTTGATGGCCTCGCGCATGGCGTTTTCGGAACGCTGGAAGATCGTGGTGGCCGGCGCCTCGATGTCGGCGAGCTTATATTCTTCGAGCATCTCGCCGATGCGCCGGGCGGCGAGCCTCCCGGCGGACATGTGGGAGATCATGTCTCCCTCCACCTGGTTCGGCACGCGCACGTTCTTTCTGATGATTCTCAGGATATCCTCGTTGATCTGGCCCGCCGACATGTACTTGCAGGGCGGAAGCTGGAGGCCTTCTTCGTAAATCTCGCGCACTTCGGGGGAACGCAGTTTTCCCCCCATGTCCGTCACCTGGGTGGTGATGCCGATGAGAGCGACCAGCTTCGATTTGTAGAACACCGGCGTGAGCGAAGTGAGATCCTGGAGGTGACCGGTTCCCATCCACGGGTCGTTCGTGAGTATGAGATCGTCGGGTTCAAACGTGTCCTGCGGGAAAATCTGAAGAAGTTTTTTGGCCGTAATCGGCAACGCGCCCACGAAACTGGGCATGGTGGATCTGGCCTGGGCGATGGACTGTCCATTGGGGTTCAATATGATGACGGAGAAATTTCTCGATTCGCGTATCGTGGTCGAAAAAGCGGTGCGGACGATCTCGGTGGCCGCTTCCTCGGCGATGGCGATGAAGCGGTTCCAGAGGACTTCCAGGGTAATGGAATCGATACCCTTGCGGGCCATATTGTAATCTCTCCTAGAGTTCGATGATCAGGTTCTGGAATTTATCGACCTGGAAGTTCGAGCGCGGCCCGATGACGGTCGTCGTCATTTTCTCTTCCACCAACGCCGGCCCTTTGGTCTTCTGTCCCGGTTTCAACAGATAGCGGTCGAAAATGTTTACCTTCCGGAATCCCTTGTTTTCCGGCATGTAGATGCGACGGTTGCCCTTCAAAGCGTTTTTCACTTCTGTTTCGGGTAGATTCGAGAAATCAAACCGCACGTTGGGTTCCGGCCCCATGCCGAAGATGCGCCAGCCGAACACTTGCAGCGGCACTTCGTCGATGGCGCGCCCATGAGCCGAGGCGTAGTGTTCGCGATAGGTTTCGCTGATTTCTCCAAAATGGTTTCGCGTCAGTTTTCCGCTCGGTATGGGAATGGTCAGCGGGAAGCCCTGCCCCTCGAAGCTGATGTCCGCCATACGCTGAATCCGGATTTCGCGTTCCCGCACGCCTGCGTCGGTGAGTACCTGGCGAAGCCGCTTTTCCCGCCGGTTGAACGTGTCGTTCAGTTTGGTGAGGTTCACGTCTTCGAGCGGCATCACCTGGCTGTCCACGGTGTCCACCTTGAAAGGGACGGTGTGGAGCCCCAGGCTGGAAGCCAATCCCGCGCCCGGCGGGCAGACGATGCGCTTGAGCCCCACCTTGCGCGCAAGCCGGAAGGCGTGAACGGGTCCCGCGCCGCCGGTGGCCATGAGGGTGAAGTTGCGCGGGTCTTTTCCGCGCTCCGAGAGCTTGATGCGCGCGGCGGCGGCCATCGTTTCATTCACGAGTTCATGAATGCCCCAGGCCGCCTGGATCTCTTCGATCTTCATCGGCTCGGCGATTTTGGTGCGAATGGCTTCGGATGCCGCCTCGGGGAAAACCGGCATCTCGCCGCCCAGGAAATAATCGGGATTGATGTAGCCGAGAAGCAGGTTGGCGTCGGTCACCGTGGGCTCTTCTCCGCCGAGGCCGTAGCAGGCGGGTCCGGGGGATGCTCCCTGGCTCTCGGGGCCGACCTTGAGCAGCCCCAGATCGTCGATTCGCGCGATGCTGCCTCCGCCGGCGCCGACTTCGATGAGATCGATGCACGGCACCTGGATGGGCATTCCACTGCCCTTGGTGAAGCGCTTGACGCGCGCAATCTCGAATTGGACGGACAGGTGCGGTTCGCCGTTCTCAATGATGCAGGATTTGGCGGTGGTGCCGCCCATGTCGAAGGCGATGAGATTCTCGAATCCGCCGAGTTTCCCGAAATAGGCCGAGGAGAGCGCCCCCGCCGCAGGTCCCGATTCGAACATGCGTATGGGGCTGCGTCCGGCGGATTGCGCCGTGGCGATGCCGCCGTTCGACAGCATGATGTAGAGCGAGACGTTTTCGAGGTTGACTTCCAGATCTTCGAGATACTTCGAGACGATGGGCTGTATGTAGGCGTTGGCTACCGTGGTGGAAGTCCTTTCGTATTCCCTGATCTCCGGGCAAACCTGTGAGGAGAGGCTGAAGCTCACATCGGGAAACGATTGCGCTATCGCTTCGCCGACTTCGGTCTCATGGGCCGGATTGGCGTAGGAGTGCAAGAGGCAGACCGCTATGGATTTCGCCCCTTTTTCCACGAGTTCCTGAATCGTTACCTTCACCTCCTGGGTGCTGAGGGGCTGGAGGATCTCCCCGGTCGCGGAAATCCGCTCGGTCAACTCGCGGCGATAAGGCCCGGAGACCAGAGGTACCGGGAATTCCGGCACGAGGTCGTAGATGTCATATCTGGATTCACGGCCCATCAACAAGATGTCGGCGAATCCCTTCGTTGCGAGAAGACCGGTGGCCGCTCCTTTTTTCTCGATAATCGCGTTGGTGGCGAGGGTGGTCGCATGAATCGCCTGACCGAGATCACGGAACCGCAGGCTTTCCTCGTCGAGCAGCGTTCGAAGACCCGCAAGCGCGCCGATGGAAGGATCGTTGGGCGTCGTGAGATACTTGCCCACAGCGGTTTTTCCGTTCGATGGATTGTAAATCGCGATGTCGGTAAACGTGCCACCAATGTCGATTGCGGCTACAATTCTTCTTCTTGTCGTGGAAGACGATGCGGATTTGGCCATTTCTAAGTTATGGGGAAGCCTCTCGAGTGGAGATCAAAAGATTTGCGGCACCATGTAATTAAGGGTAATTCTGCGCAACTCAAATTCTATAAACCAGACATAAGTATATGAAAACAGGCGCTTTGTCAATTATCGGCAGGAGCAATTCCAGCTAAAATATTGAAATTTAATGAATTATCTGATTTTGTGAAAGAAGGGGCAATAATATAAATTATGAAATATAACGGGCGGTTAAGATTAACTCATTGATATATTTATCGTTATTGAATGATAAGCTCTCGTTTCGCCTTGCTCGGCCGAATCTTGAGAGGTGAGAAACATTGCATCACCGGGCAAATCATTGTTGTTTGCATCAAAAAGCCTGAAGTCCATACGATAGGATACGAATTTTCACAATAACGCGTGAGGCCTTGTGTGATGACGGGAAATAAAAGCGAATCGCCGGTCCGGTACGCGCTGGTGGATTGCGACCCGGGCGTGGATGACGCGCTGGCTCTGGCGATGGGTTTCGCATCGCCTTTTTTCCGGTATGACGCCGTGACGACCGTGCACGGCAACGTTTCCGCGCGTCTGGCCTACCGGAACGCGAGGAGGCTCGTCTCGTTCCTGCGCGATCATCTCGAACCTCACGCTCCGGAAGTTCCCGTTTATCCGGGCGCCTCACTGGCCCTGGACGGGAGCCGCCTGAACCGGAGCGAATCACGAATGATTCACGGGGCCGAGGGCATGGGAGCGATGTTCGACGACAACAAGCGCTTGCGCCGCCTGGGCGGGGGGAGTTCGAAACCGGCCTGGGAGGTAATCGTCGAGGAGGCTGCAAGGCGGGGTTCGGCGTTGACCATCATCACGCTGGGGCCGCTCACGAATCTGGCCCTGGCGCTTCGGCGCGCGCCCGGGGTCTTCTCCCGCGTGAAGCGGATTGTGGTCATGGGAGGAGCCGCCCGGATGCCCGGGAACGTAACGCCTGCGGCCGAGTTCAACATCTATTGCGACCCTCTGGCGGCGAAGGAGGTGTTCTCATCCGGTCTGCCCGTCACCATGGTGGGTCTGGACGTGACGAGGCGCGCGCTCATGAGCGTCGATGAATTGGGGGGCGGCGGGTCGTTCCGCGCTGCGCTGAGAGACCTCATCAAAGTCTACGCGCGGTTCTCCCGGAAACGGCGGGGTGCCGACGACATCACCCTGCACGATCCCCTGGCGCTGGCCGTCGCGATGGAGCCGGATTTGGTGGAGACCGCCCCCTGCCGCGTGGACGTGGACGCAAGTAAAGGCATTGCGCGCGGAATGACGGTGGTGGATTTGCGCGAATACAGGGACGCACGGGTCAAGAACCCCGTCGACGTGGCCCTGGACCTGGATGTGGAGGGTTTTCTGGCGTTTTTCACCTCGCATCTGCGCAGGTATCGCGGATGGGATGACGATGAAAAATAAAAAGAGCGCCGTTTTGGTGCTGGGGAGTTCGAACATCGACATCGTCGTTCGCGTGGACAGGCTCCCCTCCGCCGGCGAGACCGTCATGGGGGATGAGCGGCGTGAGTTCTGGGGAGGCAAAGGGGCGAATCAGGCCCTGGCGGCCGTCCGCGCCGGCGCCGAGGTTCGTTTCGTCACCATGCTGGGAAACGACGCGGGCGGAGACGCCTATGGCCGCTACCTGGCGGAGAGCGGGATATCGTCCGGTGGAATACTGCGTTGCAAGGCGAGCACGGGAGCCGCACTGATCGTGGTGGACGCGAAAGGCGAGAACCAGATCGCCGTGGCCCCCGGTTCAAACGCGCTTCTCACGCCCGGGCGAATGAGAAGAAGGGTGGGACTTCTCGATTACGGCGACGTCGTTCTGGCGCAGCTCGAGGTTCCGGTCGCGTCGGGCATGGCCGCATTCGAAAGAGGAAGAAGGCGCGGCGCCCGCAACGTCCTGAACCCGGCTCCGGCGGCGGGGGAATTGCCCGATGAATTGCTCCGCCTGACCGACGTGCTCGCACCCAACGAAACCGAGGCGGCGCATCTGGCCGGACTCGGGGAAATACCCGAAACCGATGCGGAGTTCCTGCGCGCGTCGCGCGCTTTACGGGATTTGGGGCCTTCGCAGGTCGTCATTACCGCGGGTGAAAAAGGGGCATTTCTCCTGGATGAGGAAGGAGCCTCCTGGATGAGGCCTCCTCCCGAGGTCGAGGCAGTGGATACGACAGGCGCGGGCGATGCGTTTTGCGGCGCGCTGGCAGTGAAACTGGCCGAGGGTGCGGCGTTTGGAGAAGCGGTGCGCTTCGCCGTCAGCGCCGGATCGTGTTCGGTGAGAAAACACGGCGCGCAGGGCGGGCTGCCTTCGCGCAGGCAAATCCTGGAAAACCGGCGCCAAGTGCGCCAAAAACGAATTCGGGTTGGTTGACTTCAATCCATAACCCGCATAGGGTGAGGCGGATGGGCGCTTGATGAGGTGACATTTCGCGCTCTTTCCGACCAAACATCACACGTCGCCAATAGGAGAGACGCTCATGCCAATGGATTGGGATGAGTTCAAATCGAGAAGACAAGGGGGCAGCGGAGGAGGAGGCGGTGGCGGCGGCATACCGCCGCAGATCAAGATACCGCAGTTCCGCATGCCGAATTTCAAGCTTCCCTCTGCCGCCATTTTCGTGGTGGTGGCCCTGATCTGGCTGGCATCGGGCATTTTCAGCGTGGGTCCGGACGAGCAGGGGATCGTTCTCCGGTTCGGGCGCATCGAACGGGTGGTGTCCTCGGGTTTGAACTACCACATGCCGTTTCCGATAGAGACCGCCTACACGCCGAAGGTGACGGAAGTGAAGCGCGTGGAGATCGGCTTCCGCACCATCGACCCGGGTCCTCCCGCCAGATATTCGGACAAACCCCACGAGTCGAGAATGCTGACCGGAGACGAGAACATGGTGGATGTGGACATGATTGTCCAGTATCTCATCGTGGAGGCGGACAAATATCTCTTCAAGGTGCGCAATCCCAGGGAGACGGTGGTGCACGCGGCCGAGGCCGCCATCCGGCAGGTGGTGGGCAGCAAGCCCATCGACGAAGCGCTCACCACCGGAAAGGGCGCGATTCAGCAAGAGACGCTCGTGGAGCTTCAGAAGATACTGGATCGCTACGAAACCGGATTGCGCGTGGTGGCGGTGCAGCTACAGGACGTGACGCCGCCCAAAGAAGTCATCGACGCCTTCAAGGACGTAGCCAGCGCCCGTGAGGACAGGAACCGCCTCGTGAACGAGGCGCAGGGCTACCAGAACCAGGTGATACCGGAGACGCGGGGCAAGGTGGCCGCCATCATCAGGAAATCGGAAGCCTACCGCGAGACCAAGATCCGCCACGCGCGAGGCGATGCGAATCGCTTCCTGGCGACGCTCAAGGAATACAAAAAAGCGCCGGCCATTACGCGCGAGCGGCTCTACCTGGAGATGATGAAAGAGGTGATGCCGACCGTGGACAAGGTTATTCTCGATCAGGGTAAATCCGGCGTGCTGCCCATCCTCCCGCTTCGGGGCAACGGAATCGAAGGAGTGACGAAACGATGAGCGCCGAAGAAGCCGGAGCCAGAAAATTGCCCAAAAAGACGATCGCCTTGTTCGTCTTGATCCTGATAGTTGTATTCGCCCTCAATTCGCTTCTGTTCACGATTCGTGAAGACAGGCAAGTGGTCGTCACCCGGTTCGGCAAACCCGTCCGTGTCTTGCGGGACGCGGGCCTCCACTACCGGCTGCCGTTCGTGGAACAACTCACGTTCTTCGACCGCCGCCTGCTCGAATACGACTCCAACCCGACGGAGATCATCACGCAGGACAAGAAATCCCTGGTGGTGGACAACTTCTCGCGCTGGCGCATTATCGACCCGCTGCAGTTTCTGCGCACCGTGCGCAACGAGACCGGGGCGCAGGCCCGCCTCGACGACATCATCTACAGTGAACTGCGCCTGGAGCTCGGCCGTAAGGACTTGATCGACATCGTGGCGAAAGAACGCGCGCAGTTAATGGCCAAGGTCAGAGAAGAAAGCGACAAGAAAGCGCGCGCCTACGGCATCCAGATTATGGACGTGCGCTTGAAGCGCGCCGATTTGCCCGCCGAGAACCTGAAGGCCATTTACGGACGCATGCGGGCCGAGCGGCAGAGAATCGCCCGCCAGTACCGCTCGGAGGGAAAAGAGCAGGCCGAGAAGATACGGGCCGAAACCAACCGCGAGCGCGACGTGCTCCTCGCGGAAGCGTATGAGAAAGAGCAGACTATCAAGGGCGAGGGCGACGCCAAGAGCATCGACATCAACGCCCAGGCGTTCGGGCAGGATGAGGAATTCTACGCCTTCCTGAAGAGCCTGGAGGTGTATGAGGGCTCGCTCAAGGACAAGACGACTCTCGTGCTGCCCGCAAGCAGTGATTTCCTGCGCTTCCTGCAAGGCTCCGTAAACAAAGACGTGAAGAAACCCGAGTAATTACGCGACGAACAAGAATGCCCCCCTCACGGCGAGGGGGGCTTTTTTGTCCTGAACGGCGCATGCAAGCGTCCGGCGCAGGGTCTCGTTTCCCGGCTTTTCATATTTATGGGGCCCCGTGGGGGCCCCTGGGTAGGATAGGGGCATCCTCTGGAAGGAAAGGGCAGGCGATGCCCGGAGGGATCACTCTTCCGCCAATCATCACGCAAAACGTCGACGACTTGCCTGCAAAAATTGCTTTTCCAGCGAAGATGAGGGGCGGACGCGCCTACCTGAACTCGTGCTGAAGTGACTTTGCTCTGCTACCCTTCCCCGACAATGTAAGCTGAATCCTCGCGTCTGTCAAGAAATTTGATACAAAATATAGTATATTTTCGTATAACTGCACAATATATTGGGTTAAAAAGGTGATTTTACCCACAGGTTATCCAGATGGGGATAACCGCATTAGCGCAAATAAAGCAATCATTTACGTAGATTCTATATATAGTGTTGCGATGAATTGTGGATACAATATCTTGGGATTGAGAGAAAGCGCCGTTTTGGGGTTTTTCTTTGATTCGTGTTTGTCTGGCCAGGCGGCAAATCGGGGGCGGGGAGCATCCGGGTGCGAGTCCGAACCACTCCTGCGCCCTGCACCCTTTGTCCTCCTGGCCGCCCTGCGGAAATTTCCCGCTAGCCGTCTCTCAGATAATTATCTGTCCCGTCGACCCAGTCTTCTCGGATGGGGCTGAAGATGTCGTAGTCAATCGCCGTTTCATCGCCCACGACTTCCACGGAGTGGGGGACGTGCGGGGGGATGAGGAGCGTTTCGCCCGGCCCGATATCCACGGTCTCATCGTCGATGTGGAACCGGAGCTTACCCTGTAAAACATGGGATATCTGCTCGTGTTCGTGGCTGTGCAGGGGTACAACGCAGCCGGGCTTGAGCTTGAGCCAGCAAAGCATCTCTTTTTCGCCCACCACCATCTTCCGCGACAGGGTATCGTTCAGGACCTCCTCGGGCATCTCGTCCCAACTGTATTTTTGGGCGCGCATGGGTCATCTCCTCGGGGTTGGGTGACGATTCATTTCTGGAAGTCGGCGAAACCCGCCGGCGCATTTACTGCTTGTATTCGGGAAGCGTTCTGCTGAAGCCCTCCCGCATGACCCGGCCTTTCTTGAGCACGTAATAACCCTCGCCGTAGCGGATGACGCTGGTGAGAGGGGGAATCCGGCAATCTTTCGAGATGACCATGTTTTCCTGGGATTCATCTCGGGGGAGATAGCGCTCCGCGTCCTCATCGGACAGGTGAACCTCAGTGTTGCAGGCGTCGGCCGCCGTTTCGAATTCACCCTGCAGCTTAATGGTCTTGCATTCACAAGAAATCGCGTTGCTCATCGAGGGTCTCCTGTGCTCATTGAGAGCCTTCTGAAAAGTGGGCCTATGCTAAAAAGGAGGCTTCGGCCTGTCAAGACCGCCGGGATGAAAAACGCAATGATCATCGGCGCGATGGAGCGTGTGATGTGCGATTCGGTTTGAATTGTCTCTCCCGCAGGGGTATAAATGGTCGGGTTTCGGAACGCTTCGTCTCAGGTTTTTTCTTCATTCATTTCTGGAGGGCGCATTGATGCCACGTATGACGGACAAGATGATCGACTCGGGCGATCCCTTCCCGAGCCTCGAGGTGGACCGGGTAGGAGGTGGAAAAATCTCCCTGCCCGGCGACCTCGCGGGCGACTGGGGAGTGGTTCTGCTCTACCGGGGACACTGGTGACCGTACTGCAAGCAGCAGCTTACGGCCTTCGACAGATCGGCGAAGCTCGCCGAAGAAGGCGTCAAGGTTGTTGCAGCCTCCGTGGACACGGAGGAGAACGCGAAGGGAACGATTGAGGAATGCGGACTCAATTTCCCCGTGGGCTATGGCTTGGACAACAAGCATATTTCCGAACTCACGGGGTGTTTCTATGAGGAAAAACGCCAGATCATTCACAGCACGGGTTATGTCTTAAAGCCCGACGGAACGGTGGCCGTCGCCGTCTACAGCACGGGCCCCATCGGCCGCCTCGTCTGGCAGGACGTGGTGGGTCTGGTTCAGTTCCAAAAGAAGATGATGGCGTCCCAAAACTAGCGCGCATCTTTTTCGGGCACCCCCTTGGCTTAAGGCTTCGAGGGGGTGTTTTTTTGCGCAAAGATTGAACTGGCCGGTTTTCTTTGTTTTGTGGGAGATGTAACATCGAGCGCACTCGATTCAGCCGAATTCATTTTTCTGAACAACAGTGGAGTTCGTCATGCCGAAAGTGAGCCAGTTGTTCCTCGACACCGGGGATGATTTCCCGAGTCTCGATATTCCCAAGGTGGGCGGCGGAAAAATCTCCCTGCCCGGCGACTTGCTGGGCTCGTGGGGCGTCGTCATTTTCTACCGCAGCCATTGGTGACCCTACTGCATCGCCCAGATGGCGGGATTCTCCCGGGCGGGAGAAAGACTCGAAGCAGAGGGCATCAAGGTCGTCGCGGCGTCCACCGACCCCGAAGAGGAAGCATTGCAGTCCATCGAAGCCGGCAAGGTGAACTTTCCGGTCGGCCACAGCCTGGACCCCGCGCGGATATCAGAAGCGACGGGCGCTTTCTACGCACCCGAGGCGGGCGATAAGCCGAGGACGTTTCTCCACGCCACCAACTTTCTGCTATCACCCGACGGGAAGGTGAACATCTCGCTCTACAGTTCGGGCCCCCTCGGGCGTCTCGTCTGGCAGGACGTCATCCAGGCCGTGCAGTTCCGGAAACAGCGGATGGCGCAGGCGGCACAGCAGTCACAGCAGTAAAAACACAAAGAAAGCCGGTGGGGCGTTCCACCGGCTTTTTTCGGGCTGTTGAAAAAGCCCCTCGCCGGAGGCACCGCTTTCGCCCCCCTTGTCAGGGGATAAAGGCACCCCCCCTACCCCCCCTTGTCAGGGGGGCAAGAAAAAACAAAAATCCCTTTACCAGCGGCGAGCGTCGCCTTTTCCTATCCCCCTGACAAGGGGGCTTTTCTTCCACCTCCTCGTCGGGGGGCATCGCCTTTACCCCCCTGACAAGGAGGGGTAGGGGGGGTGCTTTTCCAGTCGTGAGAGGGTGTTCCCTCTACCCCCTTGAAAAGGGACTTTTACAACAACCCCTTCCCGTTCCGCTTTCTAGTTCTTGAGCTGTTCGGCCACCTCGTCGGCATCGGACGCCTTGTTGTAGTCCTGATCCAGCGTGCCGTCACCAGCCGGGCTTTTCACCGCGAAGAATTTCGCCGGGCCTTCGGTGATGTAGATGCCGTGGCGCGTGTTTCTGGGGATGTGCACCAGTTCGCCCGGGCCGATCTCGCGCGTCTCCTCGCCGCAGATCATGTTCATCTTTCCCTCGAGCATCAGGATGTACTGTTCCTCGTTGGGATGAAAGTGCGGCGGCGGGCCGTCTCCCTGCGGATAGATCACCCAGCCCACCTTCATCAACTCGCCCGCCGTCGCGTGGCTCACGGCGGGGCCTACCGATGAGGACCCCTGAGGAAGGTCTTCCATTTTATAAAACGGCATGCAAAATCTCCTTGGTCAAAAAAGTGATCCTATAATGTGGATTCCAGTTTCTCCCGCGCCGCTTCGGCGTCATCGGCCTTGTTGTAGTCCTGGTAGAGGTCACCGTCGCCTGCGGGGCTCTTCACGGTGAAGAAGGCGAACGGCCCCTCGGTGATGCGGAGGCCGTGGCGCTCGTTGCGGCGGATGTGCACCAGATCGCCGGGCTCGACGACGCGGGTCTCATCCCCCAGGATCACGTTCGCCTTTCCCTCCATCACCAGCAGAAACTGCTCCTCGTTCGGGTGGTAATGAGGCGGCGGGCCGCCGTCCGCGGGATAGGTGATCATGCCCGCCTTCATGAGTTCTCCGGCGACGCTTTGCGTCTGCGCCTTGCCCATGTCGATGTACTTCGTTTCCATCTCGGATATTCGGTAAAACGGCAAGCTTAAGTTCCTCCCTTTCAATCGAGACGCGCGACCACGCGCGCGGGCGCACCCTCGATTCTGTAGAGTTTCACCGGAAAGGCGAACATCTCGAATTCGCTCTCCTCGAAAGTTTCCAGGTTGATGACGTGCTCGATGAGCGGAACGCCCCGGCCCAGCACGGCGCGGTGGCCGGGGGAGTCCTCGTGGTGGGCGACGAAGTCGTCCTGCATGCCCGGGTCGATCCCGTGGTCCATGCAAAGGGCCTTCATGCCGCAATCGCACAGGAAGTGGCACGCCTCCGTGTCCAGGTAGGGGTTGGTGGCGAAGTAACCGGGCGTGAAGAGCTTCTCCTTCGCCCAGCCCGTCCACGTGACGGCGATGGCCCCGTCCAGGCGTCCGGGTTCGAAGCCGGGGCTTGCTTCGATCATAGCCCGGGTGATGGGGCCTGCCTCCTGCACGGTTTCCCTCAGGTCGATCTTCACGGCGCGTCCGCAGAAGGTCTCGAGCGGCATCTCGTCGATGTTGGCGCCGTCGGGAAAGAAATGGCTGGGCGCGTCCAGGTGCGTTCCCTGGTGGATCGCCATCCGGACCGCGCTGTTCTGGCGGCCGTGCGTGGGATGTTCGTGAAACCGCCAGTATTCCACAGGCGGAAACGTCGGCACCTCGCAAAGGTCGGGATGTCCCAGGGGGGCTGTAAGATCAATTAATCGGCTCATGGGTTTCCTCCGTCGATTTGGCGACTGAAAGATGGTGTTTCCTGAAAAAATCATGGATGAGAGCGAGCACGGCCTCGGGCCTGTCGAGTTGCGCGTAGCGGCCCGCCCCCTCGATGAGAATGGACTCGCACCGGGGAATCCCCGCCGAGAGGGTTCGTGCATCCTCATGGTATTCGGGGTCTTCCTCGCCGGTGAGGGCGAGCACGGGACAGGCGACTTCGCCGAGTCGCGCGGTGAGGTCGGGCGCGAGAAGCTCCGCGTATCCCGCCGAGGCGTATCCCGAAGGGTCGCCCCGCAGAAACAGGCGGTGATGCTCCGCGCGCTCTTTGGGGGTCATCCCCCTGGGTCCTCTGCCCTCGCTCTTTCTGTTCCGGTATGCCTCCTGCATGTCGCCCGCCTCGGCCAGATGGATGCGCTCGGCCACGCCCCTGCGCACGCTCTTGGCGGCGGGCGCCGCACCCGTCGCGATGAGAATGAGCGCGCCCGGCAGGCGGGGCTGCTCGATGGCGAGCAGAAGCGCCGCCCTCGCCCCCAGACCGTGCCCGATGAGGACGGGGCGGTTCAGGCCCAGGCGGGAGGCGACGGCCCCGATATCCCCCGCCATCTCGGCGAGCGTGTATTTCCCCGGCGGGTTCGAGGAGCGCCCGTGCCCCCTCGGCTCCACCGCGACCACGCGGTGCATGCTCGTGAGCGTGGGGACGATCTCCCGCCACACCCATACCGTATCGCCCAGCCCCGGCACGCAGAGGATCGGCGTGCCGTCGCCTGCGGCCTCGTAGCAGATGATGACGGGGTCGTTCTCCCCCGCGCGGCTCAGGTTCAGGTATCTGGCCGTTCGGGAGGACTCGCCTGCGACCCGGACCATGCCTAGAGCGCAGCCAGTTCTTCAATCAGCCCGCGCAGGCGGGCGGATACGGCCTCGAAGTATTGCGCCCCGTTCTCCGCCGTGGCCGCCGTGGGCATGCCCGCTACGCCCGAGGGCGCGCGGTGCCTGTTGAAGTCCACGGGGCGGAAGAGCATTCCGCGGTGGTGCATGTCCTTCGTCCCCAGGGGATGGGGGTTCTCGTTGACCTGATCCACCGCCTCGTCCATGTTCACCAGGTCGGGGCGCAGGTGGAGCATCATGGCGGTTTCGAACTCCCCGCTGTGGGCCATGCCACCGACGGGCGTTTTCCGGATCTGCGCGGAAATTTCGTTCCCCAGATGGAAGTAGGTGATCATCCAGATGGTGAGTTCGATGTCGTAGCCGATGTCGTTCAGCGTGGCCTGGAGCGGCTGCACGTTACCGCCGTGGCCGTTCACGACGAATATCTTCTTGTAGCCGTGATGGGCGACGGAGCGGATGATGTCTTTGACGAGGGCGACATAGGTTTCCAGACGCAAGGAGATGGTTCCCGGGTACTCGAAATGGTGGTGCGACGTGCCCGTCCACATCGTGCGGGTCAGCAGCACGTTCTCGAGTCCATCCACCGCCTTGCGGCAGACGCTCTCACAAAGCAGCGTGTCCACCACCACGGGGCTGTGCGGCCCGTGCTGTTCCATCGAGGCGAAGGGGATGACGACCACGGCCCCGTTTTGGGCCATTTCCTTGTGCTGCGGCCAGCTGAGTTCTTCCCAAAGCATAGGGGCATCCTTCAAAAATAGTGTGAGTGACGGGTAAGGCCCCAAGCCTCTCAGGTTTTTCCGCATCCGGCAAGAGCGATGCCTCATGCGCGGGAAACGCCTCCCCCGCTTGCCAGCGGTTTCGATTCGTGGTCTTTTAGGAGCCGCGAGAACAACCGGATGGAGAAGGACAAGTGTATTCAACCGATCAGATGAGAGAAGACGAGCGCTGGATGGCGGAGGCGCTGGCGCTGGCCGGGATGGCCGAAGAGGCGGGCGACGTGCCCGTGGGCGCGCTGGTGGTGCGCGAGGGCCGGGTGCTGGGCCGTGGCTACAACAGGCGCGAAGCCGCCTGCGACCCCACCGCGCACGCGGAAGTCCTGGCGCTCAGAGAAGCCGCCCAGACAGACGGCATCTGGCGGCTCGACGGCGCGACCTTATATGTCACGCTCGAGCCGTGCCCCATGTGCGCAGGCGCGGTCGTCAACTCGCGGATCGCGCGGCTCGTCTTCGGGGCCACGGACCCCAAGGGCGGGGCCTGCGGCTCGTTGTTCGACATTCCCTCGGACCCGCGCGTGAACCACCGCGTGCCGATAACCTCGGGCGTATTGGCCGAGGAGAGCGCCGCGATGCTGCGCGCCTTTTTCGAGGAGCGCCGACGCATCGCGCGTGAGGCGAGGCAGGCCGCGCGCTGACGTGACGATTCTTACGGAGAGGTGGCCGAGTCCGGTTTAAGGCGGCAGACTCGAAATCTGTTGTGCAGGCAACTGCACCGGGGGTTCGAATCCCTCCCTCTCCGCCAGTTCGATATGCAGTACCGCATTCATTGCCTGTGTTTTCGATGTAACTTATTGAAATTATACTTGTTATCTGTCTTGATCAATATCGAATAAAATCTGTTAATCATTGCTTGTAATCAAACCGAAAGCGGATTGATTCCAACGCCCGCGCATCCATTCGAGCGATCGTCCTGGAAGCGACGGCCGGGTAGGCGGGGGCATCGCTGCGCCCCGCCCCCCACAGAGCCGAGCGTGCGCGATTGACGCACTCGGTTCCTCACCTGACAGGTTCGCTCAAGGAGCTTTGCCGAGAACGCACGTACGAGACAAATGGAAGGGGGTATCGCAAGAGAAGCGCGTTCATCCGGTCCCAGTTCATCCGG
Source organism: bacterium (assembly GCA_965203325.1). Taxonomy (GTDB): domain Bacteria; phylum UBA8248; class UBA8248; order UBA8248; family UBA8248; genus Bin107. The sequence continues at coordinate 2,536,702 of OZ241875.1, read as the reverse complement.
CGCAGGCGGCTGCGGCGCGCAAGCCACTTCCGCCACGTGCGAGCCACCTGGTAGCGGAACCACCGAAGACGCTTGCCGTTCCCTGTCAGACCGTAATATGCGCAGTGGCCTCGTATCACCCGGACGAGATAGTCATGCTGCGCCTTGACCGGCAGGTGCCGATGTCTCTTGCACCACTCGTGCACCGATTTCAGCGCGCGGGCGAAGCGGCCTTTCGCCGTGATTTGGCGAACGACGTCCTTGCCTTGCATCGACCGCCCCCAGCGTGGGTGAAGCCGAGGAAGTCGAACGTCGTGGCCGACGCCATCCAGTGACGCCCGTAGGGACGCCTCCGGCGGAAGTCCACGTAGCGCGTCTTGGCCCCATGGAGCGTGAGTCCGTATCGACCGAGACGTTTGCCCAGCACGTTAAGCAATCGCTTGCCGCTGTGGCGGTCTTCGCAGGCGATGACAAAGTCATCGGCGTATCGCACCAGCTGGCAGTTTCCGCGCAGGCGCGGCCTCGCCACTTCCTCGAACCACTCGTCCAGCACATGGTGCAGGAAGATGTTCGAGAGCATCGGCGAGATGACCCCACCTTGAGGAGTACCGGCGACCGGCCTGTGAACGGTGCCCTCTTCGAGCACCCCCGCTTTCAGCCATTTGTCAATCATGCGCCTTACGACGCCGTCCTTAATCCGCAGGTCGAGGAATGACCGCAGGTGGGTGTGCGGGATTGAGTCGAAGTACGCTTTCAAATCCGCGTCTATCACCCATCGTTGGCGCTGCTCGATGATGCCCGTGCGAAGTGCGTCCAGGGCATCGTGAGCCGACCGTCCGGGCCGGAAGCCGTACGAGCACGTCAAAAAGTCCGTCTCGTAAATCGGCTCCAGCAGCATCAGGATTGCCCGTTGCGCCACCTTGTCTTCGAACGTCGGAATGCCAAGCGGTCGTTTCGTGCCGTCCGCCTTCGGGATGTAGCGCCGACGCACCGGCGGCGCAAAGTAGCGACCCGACTTCATCCGGCTCAGGAGGTCGTCAAGATTCGCCTCCAGGTCCTTCTCGTAGTCGGCAGCACTCACGCGGTCAATGCCCGTCGCCCCATCCTTGCGCGTGCGGCGGTACGCTTCGCGCATCCACTCGCCGTCGATGAGGTGGTGCAGGGACGTGAACACCCGTTCCGGATGCTCCCTCGCCTGTTCGGCTATCCACTGCTGTTTCGTGTACGTGTTTGTGGAACTCAGGGTTTCCTCCAACGTTTCCCATCAGTGGCTCTGTACAGATGACGCCCCGCTTCCCTCCAGCGGGTCCCGATGGCCACGGTTCCCCGCCTTCAGCGATACTATCAGGGCGCTACGACTTCCTGCCCTTGCATGTCCTTCGGCTTATTGTTTTCGCCAACCGGCTCCGCGGGCGCCTGCCGGGTTCGTGTCCGCCATGAGGCGCTCCCGCCGCCGTACAGGCCCGGCGACGGGCCGGGGTCTGGATTTGCATGCTGGCATCCCCTTTCCAGCGTCCTTGCCCACGGGCAGGAGCAGGATCTCCCAGGTTCCCTGGCGACCCATCCCGTGACTTTGCGCCGGCCCACGACCCCGGACGACCCGTTGCGCCTCGCCGATAGCGGCGCTTCCGGTGCTGCCCCCACATGGTTAACAATGAAGGCGTCATCGATTGACCGATTTCGAGGCTTCCCCCGCCGCTTCGTCACCTGCTGTCTACGCTTCACGACGCGCGTTGCCGCACGCCATGCAAGACTCGCTTCCGGCTGACGGGCTGCGCCTTTGCCGGGCGGGGGTCGAACCCGCTGAGTCGCTATAAGAGGTTTCAGGTCATGGCATCCTCCTCTCCAGGGCTTCGCCTGGCGCAATAACCGTTCTCTCGTGGGGTGATATAGGTCAGAAAAACATCGGTTCAAACTAACTTTCCTGCAATATACAATGAACTGCTTCTGAAGTCGGGGACGCTATTACCCGACGACTGAATGGTTACTAACGGTGTAACGATTCGGTGGCAGGGTGATGGCCGCGCTGAAACCGGCGGTTGCATGAAGTATTGTCCGAAAGGAGTCAGACCTGTACCCTCACCACTTCGGCAGTGGCAGGTGATTCAGGTGGTCCCGGTGAATCAGCAGCATTCTCGCTGACCGTGGGGGACATCGGCCCGCGTCGTTGACACTCACTCAGGAGAGCTGTGGTCCGCGCCTGCACCGGAGATCGCTTCAGGCAACACCGGGAATCTGGCGCCTTGACTTCACAAGGTGCCAGGTTCCGTTGAAAAAGTCCGCTCCACGGCCCGCGCGGCCAGCCGGTTCGGCCCCTACCACCGCTTCGAGCCTTTGAGCAGGAGGCCGCCTTCGGGTCTCCCGCCGCCGGCCTGTTCGGTGAGTCTCGCCTCGAGGCTCACCTCCGTGGCCGCACCGGGCTTCCACCGCGCGCCCGCGCGCCAGGTCTCCGCGTCCCCGGTGACCGCCACGCCCGTATAGGGCGTCAGCAGCCCCCGCGGGGCGTCGAGGCCCCAGGCCGCCTCGGCCTCGAAGCCCGCACCGCCCGGCTCGAACGCACCGGCAGGCGCCAGGCCCGCCGCCTGCGACCAGAGCCGCTCCGCACCGCCCGTGGAGGCGCCCCACGAGGAGCCCGCCCGCAGCGTGAGGCCCCGTCCCCCGGAGCCGGGAGCGTACGCCACCGAGGCGCTCACGCCCCATTCCTCATAACCGCTCTCGCCGTGGGAGAGCAGGCTCCGCGCGCGCAACTCCGTCGTCAGGGCCCCCGAGGCCCAGCGGACAGAGCCGCCGGCCTCCACCCCGCCGCCCGTCTCCGCGTCGCCCGAATCGTTCCGGAACCCTATCTCCAGCGAGGGCGTCAGCACCGCATCGCCGAACCTGAGCGAGCGCGAACCCTCCAGCACGAGGCGCACGCGGCTCGTCTGCGCTTCGGTCTCCGCGAGGCCCGCCGCAGCGTCCGAGCGCGTGTTCGTCACCAGGACGTCCGCGCGGAGCGCGAGCTCGAACCCGCCCGCCTCGCGCGCGGGCAGAACGACCCCGCGCGCCCCCGCCGCCGCCATGCCCATCGCGACGTCGGCCTCCAGCGGGGACGACCCCCCGGGCGTGAGCGTCATCTCCCCCTGCCCGTGGCCCACCGCGCCCCAGAGCGAGAACGTCCCGCTCACACGGTAGCGCGCGTAGGGGTAGACACCCGTCAGGGCGCTCTCGACCTCGCCCGCGCAGCCCGCGTCGCACGCGCCGCCCATTTTGTATGAGCCGTCGCCCGAACTCCGCGAGAGCGCCACGCCCACCAGCCAGCGCGCCCGCTCGTAGTCGAAGCCCACGGTCGCCGTCGTCACGTCGCCATCCAGCGAGAGTTCGCCCTCGGCGCCCTCGAACGAGGAGCGCGCGCCCCGGCCCCACAGCGACCAGCGCGAGCCGGCGTCCACCTTCTCCGCCGAGGCCATGTGAAACGAACTCGCGAGGAGGAGATCGGACATCGCGACCTCGCGCACCGAAGGCGCCGGCGCCTCCTCGCCGCGCCCGAGCCGGGCCTCCCTCTCCTCAAGCAGGGCCTCGGCGAGGCGCGACTCGAGAGCATCGCGCTCCGCCCCGCCCGTGAGGCTGTGGCCGCCCAGCACGACGCCCGCAGCGCCGCCGCCCGAAAGGCGTCCGTCAATCGCCTCGGCGACGTGGCCCGCCGCCGCGCGGCCGAAGCGCGCGAGCCACATCCTTTGCAGCGGGTCGTCGTTCGTGATGACCCCCCGCGCCTTCCTGTGGACGTTCCTGAGATACGCCCCCTTCGGGTTCGAGAGCAGGAGCCGCATGACCTCCTTGCCCTCGTCGATGGCGTCGTCCAGTACCGGCACGGAGACCGTCTTCGCCGTTCGCAAGCGAATGGTGACGAAGGTCGACTCGATGGGGTTCGTCGTCCGAAGGCTCTGCCAGTGCCCCGCCTGGAAGTCGTAGAAGGCGAGCAACTCCTCCCGGTCTCCTGCCAGGCACTCAGCGGCTTTCGGGTATTTCGCGTGTTTTCAGAGGGTGGGGGGTTTTCAGCGGGCTTAGAATCCTTGTAGTCTGCTGAAAGTATTGTGGGTATTTGTTTATTTTGAGTTTCAGCCGAGGTTCGGTTATCTACGATATGTAATCAAATCGGATGCGGACGAATTCTAACTCACGCGTATCTCGTAGCGTCCGTGCCGGTAAACGTTCGTATCCGTTCAGTCGTAGGGTGATGGGGGTTTGATTTTACCGATTGAGGATATGCTTCCCGTTTCTGCGCGCGCTCGCCTCAAAATCCCGAGGAACGAATCCCGCGGCTGGTGATGAAGTCCCGGTAGCGGGCAAATGCGGCGTTGACCGCCTCGGGCGTAAGGCCGTAGTCCTCGAGAGCGTAGCGATGCCGCGTCTCGGTGCGCCGTTTTTCGATCTGGCGTTCATGCCACTCCTCCATCGTACCGGATGCCGCCTGCCCGAGTGTCCAGCCGAAGTGTTCGTAGATTCCGCGAATCACACCAAACGGATTCTCGACCAGATCAATGTAGTTCACGTCAACCCAGCGGTCTTCCAGCCCGGGATGGGCCAGCCGAAAGTCCACGGCCTTATCGAGCATGCCGCTCATGAAGGCCAACTGCTCGGCGCCAAACTCGTTCGGCGGCAGGGGCTCGCTGCAAATGGAGCGTACTCGCTCCACGAGGCTGTTACAGGATCCCATGAACTGGGTGGGTTCTCGATGGGTCTGGATGAACAGGGCGTCCGGATAGGTCTTGATCAGGGAGTCCAGCTCCATGAGATGAAAGGGCATCTTGAGCAGCCATTGGCCCTGGTGCCCGGGCTCACGCTGGCGGCGCTGCCAGGTGAAATGCTGCATGGTGCGGCGGTGGTAGGCATAGGCATCCTCCGAACCGTTCGCGTTCAGCCACCGGCCATATTCCGGTATATGGAACTGAGCGGTATAGACCCATGCCGAAAATGCCATTCGAAAAATCTGAAAATCCTCCTCTGGTTCATCGACACTAACATCATGAACACCCTCCAAAACCTTGAAGATGTCGGAGGAGCGCACTGCTTCGTCGGTTCGCGAGCGGCGGGGGTCGTCGGGAGTGCCCGCCACAGTGGCGTAATCATCCTTCGGGAGGACCGGTTCTATGCACTCGTATAACCGTAACGCCCAGAAACGATTGTCGCGCGACATCAGGCGGTGCAGGTAGGTGGTGCCGGTGCGATTGATCCCGATTATAAAGACCGGCCGTGTGATCTCCTCGCGTTCGATCTCCGGATGCAGCCGCCGTTCGCGGGCCAACCCTGCGTTGCTGCGCAAAAAACGACTCAGTTCGAAGACGATGTCGTGAATCTTATCTTTAATCAGTCGTGTATCGGGCGCATTCAATGCCCCTACCAGTTGTTGCAGATTTTGACGAATCCACGCCGGGTAAGCCGAGTCGAAGGGAACCTCCTGCTCCTCAGCGTAGCCCTTGGCCTGGGCAATCAGGCAGTCGAAGTCCAAGCGACTTTGCGGAATGGGATATGGCCATTCACATCGATGAGCCTTGACCCATTGGATTGAGCGTCTGAGCGTGGGCAATGTGCCCGGCCACTTAATCGGTTGAGGACAATCCTCCCGGATGGCACGGTCACAAATGGGCAACCTGTCCGTCGGCTTGTCTTTGCTGAGCCAGTATTTCCCCAGATGATCCAGCACGGCCCAGTAGCCATGGAGCGGCGAGTTTTCACCGCGGGCCTGACAGGCGCGTTTGAACGACTCGCTGGAAACCTCGGGCCAATATAACCCGAAATCGGCAGGTTCCAGGTCGTAAGGGTCCAACTGCGGGTTGCAGCAATGGTAGATGGTGAAACGCCGTTCAGGATTCAGGGAAATGGCCGTACAAACCTCGCTCAACGTATCGACCGCTTCGTTGCTTGATCGAAACGTGTATTCTGCCGGTAGCGTTTCGCTATCGACAACTCCAGCAAACATCCGCACACCCAGATCGTTCGCCTGGGTATACCCCTTGCTGGAAAGACTGGTTTGCGGCAGCCGAAAAATCGCCAGCGGCATACCGGCCTGTTGCGCGAACAGCAGGATCTGCTCGGATGTCAGCTTGCTCCACGGGTAGCCGAGCAAACCACCGAGCGGGAACATTCTCTTCATACTCGCAAGGTCGGGTTGCATCTGGTGGTCGATGCGGCTGTCCTTGAATTCATGAGCGAAGCCGCAGAAATACTGGGGGAACACGCCCATGGTCGAAGCGTAGAACAAGTGCTTGAAGCGATTGCGCAAGCACAATTCGAGTACGTTGCGGATGCTGAACGTATTGACCTTGCGTATGGCGAGATAAGAAGACGAGAGATTGATATCGGCCGCAAGATGATAGACTGCGTCGATCTGCCGGCACAGAACATCGAAATCCGTTTCGCTCAACCCGAATCTCGACTCGGCGACGTCACCGACCATGACGCGTATGCGCGGCGCGAAGGATTCGTCCCAGATGTCGGCCTGCTCGAGAACGGTGCGAATGCTCTCGGGCCCGGGCGCTTCCGGGGGCCGGACAATGCAGTGCACGATGAGTTCGGCGTTTTGCCGCAGGAGGTCGTGCAGGAAGAAACGCCCGATGAATCCTGTCGCCCCGGTCAGCAATACATTTTTGAAATCATCTGGCGATACAGCGGCTGTCGGTGCTTCCTCACTGACCACCGCATGAACGTATCGGCGTAGGGTATCGACGTCTCTTCGGCAATACGGCGGCAAGTTTCCAACGAGCGGGGGTACTGCCGTGTCGGCGACTGTTTTTTCGGTCATGTTTCCTTTTTCTTCCATCTTGCTATTTCAACGGTGATACGACTTACACCGCTGCCGAATGTGCGCTTTGCTCTACCTGCGCATCCACGGCGGACCGGAAGGATTCCAAAGAATCTTCGATCCCGTCTCCAAGGTAGCGGAAGTCATCGGGTATCGATTGATAGCGCGCATCGGTCTGTGCGAACAGCGCTTGCCGCCGACTCCTGATTTCTTCCGTTTTCTGGAGTCGGTGAGATGCCGCTTTCTTGAACACTTTCAATTCGGCCGCCAGAAATTCCTTGAAGTCATGGAGCATGGTTTGCTGGCGGTTGATAATATCAAAATGGTAACCCATGGCGGCGAGGCGAATCGCCTCAGGCAGCATGCGGGGATAATCCTCGGAGACTTTGGCGATGAATTTCGTAAAGGCCGGGATTTGCTCTGCGGATAGCTCCCGGCGCACGCTCATAACGGCCACGGCCATCGCAGTCTTGCTCATCCGTTTCAGCAGGTGCGGGACGGGCTTCTGGTGCTCGAACAAGGTCAGGCAGCGCTTCAGGTAATTCTCCAGGGTCGCGTCGTAGAGGGTGGCTGTGACCCTTTGATATCCCTCGATAAGGGTCTGGGGATTCATCTCCGGCTGAAAGTTGAGGGTCATGGAGTGAGTTCCGATGGAAACCTCCAGGAGCCGCTTCTCCGACATCAGGCGGTTGTACATGTCCGTACCCTTGAGAGCGGTCAGCAGAAAGATCGGGGCAACGGGAATGCCCGCCTCCTGGATAAAATCGATTTGAGCATCGAACACGCTCTCATCGTCACCATCAAGGCCGAGGATGAACCCACCCTGTACCTGCATCCCCTTGTGCTGGATTTTGCGAATGGAATTGAGGAGAAAATTTTCTTCCCGCTCGTTGACGTTCTGCGGTTTCTTGGTCTTGAGCAAGGCCTTGGGGGTGGGGGTTTCGATGCCCAAAAACACGGTATTGAACCCGGCCTCGATCATCTCGTCCATCAGGTCATCCATGCGGGCAAGATTCAGACTCGCCTCCGTGGACAGGGAGAACGGATATCCATGGGCCTTTTGCCACTCGGTGACCACCGGCAGCAGCTTCATCGCCTCCGCCTTGTTGCCGATGAAATTATCGTCGACCATGAAAACAGGACCTCGCCAGCCCAGTCGATACAGCGATTCGAACTCCTCCACGATCTGTGCGGGCGCCTTGGTCCGGGGCACGCGGCCATAGAGTTTGGTGATGTCGCAGAACTCGCAGTCGAACGGGCACCCCCGGGAGAACTGAACGCCCATGGAGTAATAGTTCTCCGTGTCGATGAGGTCGAAGCGCGGCACGGGCGTTTGCGTCACGTCAGGCTTTCCCGGCTCCCGGTAGATGACTTTGGCCGCACCGTTCTCCAGGTCACGCAGAAAATCAGGGAAGATCTCCTCGACCTCATCCAGCACAAAATGGTCCACGCCTTCGATCTCGTCGTGAAACGTGGTGGGGTGAGGCCCCCCGGCCACTACGGGAACCCCGGCCCGGTTGCATCGCTCGATGACGGCTTGCAGGGAGACGCGTTGAACGATCATGGTGGAGGTAAACACCACATCCGCCCATTCGATGTCAGAATCCTCGAGGGCAGCCACGTTCATGTCCACGACGCGCAGGTCGTATTCCGGTGGGAACATCGCGGCCACGGTCAGCAGACCCAGGGGCGGAAATGTCGCCTTCACGCCCGAAATCCCGAGAGCATAGTTCGCGCCCCAGTAGGTAGGGGGCTGCTCGGGGCTGACAAGAAGCGCATTAGGCATGGCAACTTTCTCCTGTGCACCCCTTTTCAGGGTTAGCGAATAGCGAAAGCGCCTGACGCAGCGCTGTTTCCATCCGGAAAATGGTCTTCGAGCGCATTGGCGAAAGCCGATGGCGCACGGCGGACGCGCTGATTGACATCTTGGGAAGCGTCCGCGAGGTCGACCGTATCCGTTTCGGCTTGCTCCTCTTCCACATCATTTTTGCCTTGGATGATGCCCTGCGCCAGCGACATGGCCGACGCCGTGGTCATCAGTTCGAGCGCGCTCACCCGGTAGTTGAACTGCGTCTGGATGAACGTGCCCAGCTCGGCGACCGAGATGGACGTGAGCCCGAAACTGGCCAGCGGTTCTTCCACGCCGCCCTCCTCGTGGCCGCAGAGCTCGGCGACCTTGGCCGCAATCTGCGCCACGACGCTCTCGAACTTCAACTCGCTGTCCACGCCGGCCTCGAAGGCATCCTGATTGTTCATCAAACGCCCGATGCGCATGTAATCCGGGTAGTCGACCGTCCACACCAGGCGCTTGAACATGGCCGTGATCAGGTGGTGCTCCCCCCTCATAGAGCGCAGGGCGTAATCCAGGTTGGTGATGGCGAAGTCGCTGCTCACCGGCGGCATGCCGGTGGCCCTCATGATCCGCAAAACGGGAAGACTGCGTGCGGCCATGCCGGCGTCGGCGACGGCGGCCATGTTGTAGGAGAGACATGGCAGACCCTTCCGCAGGCGATTTGCGGCCAGCCCGTCCAGGAATGCGTTGGCCGCGCTATAGTTGATCTGGCCGGGGTTGCCCAGTGCCGAGGCCGTAGAGGAAAAAAGAACGAAGCAATCGAGAGGATAGCCGGCCGTGGCGCGGTGGAGATGCAGGGCGCCTTCCGCCTTGGGCGCGAAAACCTTTCCTATGGATTTGTTGGTGATGTCGGCCAGCAGACGGTCGTCCAGCGCGGCGGCGAGGTGGAATACGCCCTTGAGTGGCCTCTTTAACTGAGATATGCAGCGCCGGACGTCTTCTTCCACCGCCACGTCACCCGATACGATGTCGAATTCGGCATCCTCATCCATGAAGACGAGAGCGCTCGACTGACGGATCCAGTCGGCGTCCCGGAGGCGCTCGGGGTCGCGGTCCATCAGGGTGATATGGCGCGCCCCCGACGCCACCAGATAGGGCAACAGCCGCAGCCCGAACCCGCCGAGGCCGCCCGTGACCAGATAAGTCGCATCGGGATCGAACAGCGGACGCACGTCGGCAATCGGAAATCCGGGTTCGCCGGAAGCCTCCGGGGCTTTCAGCACGAGTTTCCCCTGATGCCGGCCTGTGGTCATCAGGCGAAGGGCCTTGGCGTAGTCCTTGAACGGAAAGACGGTAACCGGAAGCGGCGGCAACGCGCCCTCATCGAGCAAGTCCAGGCAAGCCTGAGAGAGTTCATGCGAGAGGAGCGGGTCGTCAATCATCAGGCGGTCCACGTCGATGGCAGCGAAGCGCAGGTTCTTGCGGAAGACGCGCAGGCCGAGGTCGTTGTCGGCATAGATGTCGACTTTGCCGATCTCGCAGTGCCAGCCGCTCGGACGCAGGGCCTTCAGGCAAAGTTCGACGTGGCGGCCGGCCAGGGAGTTCAGCACGACGTCCACTCCCTCGCCCTCGGTCGCCTCCATCAGGTCGTCGTACCAGACGTGGCTGTGCGAATCGAAGGCCGCTCGCACACCCAGCGACAGCAATTGCTCCCGCTTGCTTTCGCTGCCTGCCGTGGCGTAAATCTCCGCGCCCACATGCCTGGCCAGTGCGATGGCGGCCTGTCCGACGCCGCCCATCCCTGAGTGGATGAGGACGCGCTGGCCCTTGCGCAGACGGGCCAGGTGAATCAGCGAATAGTAAGCGGTGACGTAGACCGACAGGACTGACGCGGCTTCTTCCATGCTCAGGCGGCCAGGCTTGGCGAAGACGAGGTGCCGGTTGACCACGACGCGATTCGCGATGCAGCCGCCCTGTATGAACGCTACCTCGTCACCGGCGCGGAAACCCCGCACCCCCGACCCGACGCGGCGGACGGTCCCGCTTCCTTCCATGCCGACTTCACGCCCGAGGGCGGAGCGTTCATAGGCCAACGCGGGCAACAGGCCCAGCGTGACCATGACGTCGCGAAAATTGAGGGCCGCCGCCGTCACCTCGATCTCCACGTCATCCGGCCCCAACGGAGGGAGTTCGCAGGTCTTCATCTCGAGGCCGGCGATCTGCCCCGGATTTTCGAGAGCGAGGCGGTAGGCGGGCTTCTCACCGGCAGGCGCCCGGGAATACCGCTCCGGAATGCTGACCATCCGCGGCGCCCACAAGCGGTTCTCCCGCACCGCAAGTTCGCGCTCACGCAAATCGCACCGGGCAAGCCATGCCAAAGTCTTCAAGTCATCCGAATCGCCAAGGTCCACCAGACGGAAATCAATCCGGGCTTCCTCGTTGATTTCCACGGCCATGCTCCGAACCGCTCCCCACAGAGCACACGCGCTCGGGTTCTCGACATCGAGGGCGGCGCCGTGCGTCACCACGGTCAGCCGGCACGGGTGATTCGCGTTCTCCATCCTGCAATAGACCAGCGCCTGGACAAGGGCGACAAAACGAGATACGGCCTTTTCTCCCGTCGGATCCTCGGGATCCGCGCCGCAGAAGAAATCGATTGCCCGGACCTCGGCCGCCTGCGGCCACGTTTCGAGCAAGTGGATGACGTCGATGGCGAGAGCTTCATCGGGAATTGTATGCACGTCCGGCGCATTGAGCATGCCCGCCCAGTCAGCCGCCCAACTACCCTGTTCGCCCAGCACCCATCGCGGCCCCGGCAGCTCGGCAGTTTCGGCGATTTCCGGCAGGGACTGAGGCGCCTGCAGCAGGGTTGTCCGTCGACCGGCTCGGACCATGGTCCAACCGTCGCCCGGTTCGATGACACCGCCTTCGCCGTGAGAGACCAGCGCCAAGCCTCCGGCCACAGCCAGCTGCCTCGCGAGTCCCCATTGCTCCGCTCCAGGCGCCTCGCCATCTGCGTGCAGGAAAAGGATTTCCGCGACGCCCGGGCGCAGCAGGCCTGAATCCAGTTCCGGCTGAGCGGCCGGATCGAGGCACTCGAAACGCAGCGCGGCATCGCGTTGACCGAAAGCGTCGTAGCAGGAGCGAGTGCTCTCTTCCGTATCGCCGAGCAGCCAGAATTCGGTCTGTGCGCCGCCGTTCGAGAGGTGGTCGGCACACTGTTCGAGGACGGTCTGCTCGGGCTCTCGACTCCCTGCGAACTCTACGACGTGGCAGGCGTAGCGCTCCCGCCCTTGCGGCTGCTCGAGAGCGGCAATCAAGGCGGCGGGTTCGATCTCTCCGTCGGGCAATCGATCCGCAAGTGGTTTCCCCTCGGGGACGAATTTCGGCTGCCAGGAAATCCTGTGTTTGCTCTCGGGCAAGTCGTTCCAACTCGGATTGGACGTGAAATAAGTGTATTCGCCGATGTGGGCGAGGAGATCACCCGTGGCGCCATCGTAGAAACTGATGCTGCCCCCTGCTGTTTCGCCGCGACCAATGGAATACTGACCCTTTTCGTCCACATCGCTCCTATTTTCAGCAGGCTTCGTCACATGGCAGGTGATCCGCGGTCCGGTGGGCGGACGAAGGAAAGTAACGTATTCGGCTCGCTGCGGAATGGCGAAAAGGTCGGCGGCGTTCAGCAAATGGTAGAGAAATATCTGCAATCCCCCGTCGAACAAGGGGGGACACGAGACATAGCCCTCCTCTTTGCCCGTCGCCCATAATCCCTCATCCATCTCTACGTCAAAGAGAGAAGCCCGGGATATCTTGTCTACCAGAACGCGCCTGATAGTCCTGAAATAGGGTCCGTATTCGAAAGTCCCGCTAAGGACTGCTTCCAGGCGCTCGTAAAAATCACGGTCGTCGGCGAGAATAGAGGACTCAAAGCAGGTCGTATCGATATCAGCCAGCCGACTTGGCACGTCCACCATGTGGTCGTCATTCACCAGACGCACCTTGCCGCGGCAATGGACCTCGCTCCTAGCCTCGGGGTCGTATGACCGCGAGGTGATCGTGAACGTGAATGCATCCGGGTCATTGGCTACCGGATACAGGGCCGTTTGCAGGCGGACCGGTTCCTTGGGGATGGGACAGGGCTGTAGGAACTCGATCACGTCGAAGTAAACGGGAACGCCCCCAAGAGCTTCCAGGATCAGTTCGATGTAGCCGGCCCCCGGCAAGATCGCCGCATGATGGACGCGGTGATCCGCCAGCCAGGGAAAGTCCGCCTCGGAAAGCCTTGCTTCGAAGAGCATGTGCTCACTAGGCACTCTGTGCCCGACCAGCGGGCCATGCGAATACTCCCCCTGCCGAACGTAGAACTCGTCGTCGCGCATGATGTCCACCACAGCCTGCTCTTCTCTCGGATATCCGGGAAGCACATGGGCGACAGGCTCGGGACGCGGATACTGGGCGGCGAAATCCAGTGGTACGCCGGCCCGGAAAAGGGCGCCCAGAGTCTGCTGAAAGCCGAGGCATACATCCGTGTTTCTCATCAGCGTCGGGATGCATGCCATCGCCGGAGCGTCTTCCAGACATTGTGCGATGATGGGCTGCAAGGCGCTGTGGGGCGCGATTTCCAGCACCACGTCGGGCCGGTAATCCTGCTTGATGGTTTCCATCGCCGCAGCGAACTGCACAGGCTTGCGGATATTCGACCACCAGTAGGCGCCCTCCAGCCGCTCCGTCTTCACGCCGCTCACCGAAGAGACGAACGGCGCCTCGGCCTCGAAGACGCAATCGTTGAGGAAGGAGAGGGCCGCCAGCGCGTCGTCTTCGAGCGGGTCCATGGCGCTGGAGTGGAAAGCGATATTGCCCGGCAGCAGTTGATTCTGCAGGCGGCGCCGCTCGAGTTCCTCCATGATGGGCCGCAGGGAGGCCTCCTTGCCGCAGATGACGGTGTTGGCCGGCGCGTTCTCGCAGGCGACCTCCACCTGAGTCGGTCCTTCTTCGGGTCGGAAGGGAACGCGCAGCGCTTCGAGCATTTCCTCCACGCCCGCCCGGTCGAGGCCGACCGCCAACATGCGGCCCGAACCGGCCACGCGCTGCTGCAGCGTGGCGCGATGGAACACCAGGCGCGTCGACTCCGCCAGCGAGAGCGCTCCGCAGGCGTATGCGGCGGCGACCTCCCCGGAGCTGTGGCCGACCACGCAATCCGCATAGACGCCCCAGGTTTTAAGCAGCTCCACCAGCGCGCACTGGATCATGAAAATGACGGGCTGGGCCAACTGGACTTCGTTGATTTCCTCCTGGGAGACGGAAAAACAGGCTTCACGCAGCGAGAAGTCCGAGTGCTCCCGCCAGTGCTCGTCGATGGCGTCGACCGTGCGGCGGAAAACGGGGTCCGCATCGTAGAGCGCGCGGCCGCAACCGGCCCATTGCGTGCCCTGCCCGGAGAAGACCAAAGCCACCCGTCGCTCGCGATCATCTACGGTGGCGACCGGCGCGGGGTCTTCGATGAAGGCGTCCAGCGCCTCTACCAGTTCCCGTTGGTCACGCGCTGCAAAGGCAGTGCGGGTGGCGAAATGGGTGCGGCGGCGGCTGAGGTTCCCGGCCAGCGTATAGAGGTCCATCTCCTGCTCGTCCAGCGCTTCGCGCAGTTGCCGCGCGCTCCGGGTCAATGCGCCGGAGGTTCGCGCCGAGAGCGGAATCATGAATCCGGCTTTCGGGGCCAGGGCTGACGACCAGCTCCGCGGCTTCTCGGGAGCGTACTCACGCACCACGCAGTGTCCGTTCGCACCGCCGAAGCCGAACGAATTGACGCCGACCACGGCAGGGCGCTCAGGGAAGGATTCGCAGATCGTCTGCACCTGTATGGGGCAGCTCTCGAAGTCGATCTCCGGATTCGGCACCAGGAAATTCTTGGAGTTCGGCGCGAACGTGCGCCGCTGCATCATCAGGATGACCTTGAGCAGGGCGCAATGGAAAGCGGCGGCTTCCATGTGTCCGACGTTGCTCTTCACGCTGGAAATCCGGAGGGGAACCTCGCGTTCGACTCCGCCGAACGCCTCTGAAATGGCATTGCCTTCGATTCGATCACCCACCACGGTCCCGGTGGCGTGGGCTTCTACATAGTCGAAGTCCTGCGGCGACCTGCCGGCGCGTTCACGGGCCGTGCGCATCAGCTCAATCTGCGCATGACGAGTGGGCGCGGTAATGTACCGCCCTTGGGCCAGGCCGCTGCTGCCGTCGGCGGCGCCGGCCGAATTGACGGCCGTCGCCTCCACTACGGCGTGGATGGGGTCCCCGTCCCGTTCGGCCGCCTCGAGGGGCTTCAACGCAAATACGAAGGCCCCTTCCGAGCGCATGTACCCGTTGGCCTCCGCATCGAAGGAATGGCACTTGCCGTCCGGGCTGATGACGCCAAGAACGTTGAATGCGGCGCTCAATCGGGACCCTACCAGGTAGTTCACAGACCCGGTGAGGGCTTGTTCGCAGTCACCCGAGCGGAGCGCGGCGACAGCCGCGTGCAAGGCGGTGAGACTGGCGGAACATGCGGTGCAATAGGTGGCCGACGGTCCCATCAGATTGAAGTGGTAGGAAATGCGGTTGGCCAGCATGGCGAGACTGGTGTTCATGACGTCAAACGGGCCGGCGCCCTGCATCGGGCGCCAGTTGGCCGTTGCCGGGGTCTGACCTCCGATGAAAACGCCCGTAGGACTGTTGCGCAACGAATGCATGTCCCAACCGACGCGCTCGAAGGTCTCCCAGGAGCAAGACAACAGCATCTTCACCTGCGCGTCCATCGAAACCACTTCGTCCTGCGACAAGCCGAAAAGACCGCGATCGATGAGCTTTTCTCCGTCCTCCCGAATCAGCCCCTCATACGGACTGGCGAAGCGGCCCAGGCCGGAGAATCCGCCGATCGGCTGGTAGCCTCTGCCGTAGCGGTCCGCTACCGGCTCCTGGACGATTTCGCGTTCGCTGAGCAGACGCCAGAAATCGTCATCGGTATGGATCCCGCCCGGCATACGGTAGCTGTAGCCTACAATCGCTACCGGATAATCTGGTTCGGCAGAGCCCATAGAGCCCTCCTCAGCGCTCTGGATTCCCGGCCATATCCCCGGATACGCGCATCAGGAACAGCGGCCTGCTCCATCATGATTCTCGCCTTTGGTTGGCCTCGGTGATCCCGGCCAGTGCCGCGTGCGCCGCGCAATTCGTGCTAGTCCTTGTTCTCCACGATGTTATCGAGTGCTTGTTCCGCCATGTTGAACATATCTTCGAGAATCTCCTTGCGCCGCTGTTTCAGTTCCTCGACTTTCGCCCACAGGACGTTTCTGATCTGCGCCATCGCCTCCTCGCGCACTTCGGCGGGAAGCGTGGTGTCATTTCTGAATTCGTACTTCTCGACCGTAAATTCCGCGATCTCGAGCATGTTGTCCGCCACGATGTCGAAATCGACGGCACTTTTTATGGAAACGACTTTTTCTTCACGGTTGGTGTCATTCATTCTGGATCTCCCTAAAAATGTTCTCCACGCTCTTTGCGTCTCCGAAAGTGGAGAAGGCTTAGCCTTTGTTGAGTTCGCTGATCGCCTCTTCCCGTGAACCGTGAACCGCGATGAGCTTGTCGAAACCGCTGATCGCCACAATCTCCCTTACGGAATCGGACAGCGAGCAGATCGCGAATTTCTTGTCCGGTCCGGTGAACTTCCTTGCGGCTCTCAAGACGATCCGAAGGCCCGCGCTGCTGATGTAGGACAAGTTCTCGAAATCTATGACGAGTCCATGATCATCATCGTCAACACCGGATTCGAGCGCGCTATCGCACAAATCGGCGGTGCTGCCGTCGAGACGGCCCGATATCAAGGCAACCAACAAATCGCCGCTTCGCTCCCATGCTATATCAATCGACATATCGCTTCCTTCATGAATTGGGTGGATTAGTAGATGGGTAATCGATTCGGTCGTGGGGTGATGGAGATTGTTTCAGCGGTTGAGGACTTGCTTCCAGTCGCTGCGGAGCGGCCGCAGCCGGACATCCTTTCTGTCCCTGTCGTAGCGCCCTCGTCCCTGTGTGGTTCCAACGCGGATCCATCCCGATGCCCTGTAGACGGTGAAGGTGTAGCGCGGCGTCTCGACGAAGGTCTCGATGAACACGGGGGTGATGCCATAGCGCTGGGTCCAGTCTCCGGGCAGGCGCCTGCGGATGATGGCGATGAGGTGCGAGCCGAGGCCGGGGACCTTGATCCATGGCAGGATGAGGAACCTCGGGTTGTCGACCACGAGGAGAGAGGTTCTTCTCGCGCAACTGCGGCGTCCAGCCCATAAAGCCCTCGCGCGGGGCGAGCTTCCACGCGGCGGTGGAAAAACCGAGTATGGGGAACGAGCGGCGCCTCTTGCGAGCGAGGACACTTCGGCCGTGTCCGGTACGCTCGCGGTTTCCTAGCGGATTGCCTAGGGCGGTATACCACGGACGCGTCGCTATCGTTCAGCGTCGAGAACTCACAATCCATGATTCCACGGTCTCCCCGGGCTTCGCCGAGTCCCTCCCGGGCGGCGAAGAACCTCCCCTTATGCTAAATGGAAATCCTGATCCTGATTCATGTTCAATTATACAATAGCCGCTTATTTTTTTCGTATTTAATATCCTTATTATCATAGCATTATCGTGTATTTTTAGTTTTCTGCAGTATTTTCTGCCCCGGGTAGGCAAGGACGATGAAGTGAAGCGACGAACCCGCACGAGAGGCTGGCGAGGTGCGCAAGCGCATCTCGCGGTCGAGCGCCGCGACCCTGCTGCATCAACGCGAGTATAACGAATCTCGACCCGCACAGGTTTCGGGGATGTCCGTCATCGTCAACCAGTCTTGGCTCGGAACAGCCCGCCCATCTCCTGACGTGCGACTCGCATCGTGGTGAGCAAAGCCAGAAGACATGCGGTGACGACGCTCGCGGCGACTCCGAGCCAGACGCCCAGCGTATCCATTCCCAGGGCAAGTACGAATACGCCCACGAAGAACGCGATACCGAATATTTCCCTGTATATGGTGACGAAGAGCGTAATCGCCGGACGCTTGAAGGCCTGGAGCAGCGAATCCATGGAGAAAGTGAATAGGTGAACCGGCAGCAACAATCCGTATACCCTCAGAAAGTCGGCGCCGATGCGAACGACCTCCTTATCGTCCGCGAACAAGGTCATGAGCGGACGGCCGGCCATCCAGAGGAGCAGCGCCGCCAGGAACATGAACCCGGCTCCGGCCCTGATGCAGAACCGGAACGCCTCGCGTACGCGGTCGTATTCGCCCGCTCCGAAGTTCCGAGCGGCAATCGCGCGCAGCGTGGTCGCCATGGCAAGTCCCGCCATCAGGAGGATCTGCTGGATTCTGAATCCGACCCCGAACGCGGCTATCGCCTCTGGGCCGAATTTTTTGAGATAAACCTGCACGACGAATATGCCGATCACGATCAGGGCGTAGCCCGTGCCGATGGGAAGCGCCATTTTCGCGATGCTGGCGAAATCCTCCCGTATCGGACGGTAGGTCGACGATCCGCCCTTGCGCATGAGATCCGAGTTCAGGGCTTGGCGGAGGATGAAAACCATCACGCCGGCCTGACAGACCAGGGTCGAGACGGCGATGCCGATGATGCCAAGTCCCGGGATCACGCCCGGAAATCCGAACATGAAGAGCGGGTTCAGGCCGATGTTCGCGATGCAGGACGCTGTCTGGGCGCGCAGCATGTGGACCGCCTGGCCCTGCGTCATCAGAATCCCGTTGGCGCTGAACGCCACAATAAACGCGGGCGTGGATAGAATAGCGATATTCAGATAGGCGATGGTCGTCTCTCTAAGGCTTCCCGGCACCGAAATCGCGCCTATAAGCGAGGGTGCAAGCGCCAGGAAGACGATGGCCAGCGCGAGCGAGAGGATGACCGCGTAGCTCAGCCCCTGGCAAGCCAATCGTTTCGCATCCGCGAATTTCTGCGCGCCCAGGGCGTTGCCGACGAGAGCGACTATCGCGGCGTTCGTGGCGATAGACAGCACGGTGAGCAGGAAGATCACGGTGGTGGCGAGCGAGAGCACGGCGAGGCTTTCCACCGACAGCAGGCCCGCGAAATAATTGTCCACGACGTTGTACAGGCTGGTGACCGCAACTCCGATCGCGGCGGGAATCGCCATTTTGCGGAAATGGCCGGGTATCGGGCCAACGCTCAGGTCGATTGTCCTGGCCACTTGCATATCCTCCATTGCCTGCTCAAGGCCTGAGAAATTGATTTCACCGGGTCGTTTCCAATGCTATATTCTCCACTGTCAGATTTCAAAACTCACGGTAATCACGATCAGGATATGAGATGGTTATTCGGTTCACGCCCTTACCAAATATGCCCACCCACGTCGCCTGCGAGAACTGCCGGGTCCAGCTACAGGGCATCGACTCCTTCGCCCTCTTGGAAGATCCGGCAACAGACCGGCGGCGGCGATCACATACGCGTCGGGTCGGGATTCGGCAAGATGGCGGTAGTGCTCTCTCTGGCGACCCTGTGCCGGCGGTGACTCGACGTAATTTCAGACGAATTCCCGGAAATCATCACGTTTGGAATCTATCGGTTCAAGGATGGCCTCACAGCCAAGCTGAGCGCGCGCAAACATTGAACGGAATTGCCGCCCACCTCATGAAATCGATGGGATATGATGCGCAAGCCCAGCCACCTTCAGCGCCTTGAAGCGGAGAGCATCCACATCATGCGGGAAGTGATGGCCGAGTGCCGCCGTCCCGTCATGCTCTATTCCATCGGCAAGGACTCCTCCGTCATGCTGCATCTGGCGACGAAGGCGTTTTATCCTGCCCCGCCGCCGTTTCCCCTCATGCACGTCGACACCACCTGGAAGTTCCGCGAGATGATCGCCTTCCGGAATTCGACAGCCGTGAAGTCCGCAGCGCGCAAATCCCGGCGCGAGGGCCACGTGATGGGCCATGATGGCGAGGTGTCAATAAAACCGAAGAAGCGGGAGCGCTGTTTCCGATGAGCGAAGAGGGACGCGTTGTCGATTTGGAAGAGGCGGGCGAGGTTGACAAGCGCGCCCGCGTGAGCCGGAAGCGCCAGACGCCCCGCATACTCTGGTTCACGGGTCTTTCCGGCTCGGGCAAGACGACCATCGCCAACCGCGTGGAGCGCCTGTTGTTCAACGCCGGGCGACACACGTACCTCCTTGACGGCGACAAGGTGCGCCGCGGACTGAGCCGCGATCTCAGCTTCACCGACGCCGACCGGGTGGAGAACGTCCGCCGCGTGGGCGAGGTGGCGAAGATGATGCTCGACGCCGGGCTGATCGTGCTGGTTTCTTTGATCTCGCCCTTCCGGGCGGACCGCGGCATGGTTCGCCGGATGGTGGGCGAGGGCGAGTTCGTCGAGATCTTCGTCGACGCGCCGCTCGAAGTTTGCGAATCACGCGACCCCAAGGGCCTCTACTCGCGCGCCCGCGCAGGGGAGATCAAGAACTTCACTGGCCTCGACTCGCCCTACGAGGCGCCCGAGAACCCCGATATTAGACTGGACACCACGAACCTTTCCCCCGAAGAGGCGGCGCGCCTGATCATCGAATTCATCACGTGATAGCGCATCTTCACGAAAATCATCCGGTGCAGAGCTTTTGCTCATTGACTTATCCCGTTGATATTATTTGGAAAGGCTCATTGTTCCTGTTTTCGCTCGGGATTCGTTGTTCAAAGGACGTAATCAAAACGAAAGCGGATGAATTACAACTTCTGAGTGTCTAAGCGGGGTCCTGTCGGACAATCTTCCAAAATCCAGCCCGTAATGGCTTCATTATGACCATGCTCAGACACCTATAAATTTTATCCAAATGCTCCGGTCCACACCCTTGGCGAAGTGCACCTCGTCCTGCTTACCGAACGAATGCGAGTCTATACGCTTGCAGTCTAGCTAGGCATAGAAGATATCGGCCATCGTAAAGCTGGGGGAAACTATTCGGGTATAAAGTAGTTGACGATGGTTTGTGCCACGATCAGCGCGCAGATAGTTTCGCTACCTGACACCATTGGATGTGACCATTCCGAAGCCAAAAATGCGAGCCGCAGCCCTTTTTCCGCCAAACCGATGGGTAGAGTGTCGCCGTCCCATCGATATTCTGCGTCACACGCCAGCAAGGGTATTCATCGGGTAGCAAGTTAATGTGGAGAATAGAACCGCAACCACATGGACACAGCAACGCAGTCTGCTCGTTGAACCCGTCCTCACGAACTATGTATAGGATACGCCGCTCAAGTCGATCCGGTAATGTTTCTTCGACAACCAACGTTCGGTAGGGGCGGAGGAAGCAATGCACGGCCCACTTCCAAACCCACCTGACGAGGCAGCGCAGACGTGTCACGCTCCACGCCTTTCCGCCAGTTTGAATACTGGCAGGCTCCGTGGAACATCCTCGTGTTTGGCAGCCGTTTCATGCGGGCACACCCTGTGGGACGCTCGAATTTGTCGCAGCAAATCCAAGTTATGGGACTGGTGAAAAAGCCTCCCCCTACCCCCCCTTGAGGGGGCTGTTGAAAACTCTGCTCCGGTCGAGATGGCGGTTTTCCGCCGCTGTAGGGACAACCCTTTCGGGTTGTCCTGCCCTCCGTGGTTGTCCCTTTGCAGGATGGTTGCAATCAGGACAGGCACGGAGGCCTGTCCCTACGGAAAAACCAGACATTCAAGGTGATTCCCACGCAAGCGGTGAAGTCCCGTTCCCCTACGAAGAACCGTATCCCCCTCCCTCGGCCCATCTCATGGCGGCGTAGGTCCCTGCCCCGAAGACCCCGAAAGCGGCGATCAGCGCGTACATGGTGCCATCGAAACTGTGGCCCACGAGCGCGCCGAACGGCACCGAGATGAAGGTAGAGAGCGTGGCGACCACCCCCGCTCCCACGCCGGCGATGTGGCCGATGGGTTCCATGGCGAGCGCATTGAGGTTTCCGAAGAGGAGCCCGATGCAGAGAAAGACGAGGAGCAGGTAGGTCATGAACATCCAGAGCGGAGGAAGCCCCTCGAAGGCGAAGGCCGGCGCCAGGGCGACGACCGAGACCAGCGTCATGGAGGCCGTCGCCCTCCGCGAGAGCCGGCGCATCCCGTACTTCATGACGAGCCACCCGTTCACGAGCGAGGCGCCGCCGAAAGCGAGCGCCAGCACGCCGAAATAGGCCGGGAAAAGCGCGCCGGTATTGTAGGCCTCCTGGAAGATTTGCTGGGAGGAGCTCAAGTAGGCCACGAACGGCGCGAACACGCATCCGGTGGCCACGGTATATCCGAGCGCGGCCCGGATCCGCAGGACCTCCAGGACGGCGCCGCCGATGGCGCGCGGGGAGAGGGGCCGCCGACGGGCGGGGGGCAGGGTTTCGGGCTGGCGAAGTGAAAACCACGCGAGCGTGACCATGGCGATGATGAAGAAGGCGGCGAATATCGCGCGCCAGCCGCCCAGCCACAGTATCCCCAGCCCGAGGGCAGGCGCGACGGTGGGAACGAGAATGAACACGGCCATCGCAAAGGACATGAGACGGGCCATCTGGCGTCCTTCGTACTGGTCGCGCACCAGGGCGACGGTCACGATGCGCGGTCCCGCGATTCCGGCCCCCTGCAGCACGCGGCCCGCAATCATCACCTCGAAGGTGGATGCGAAGGTGCTCATGACGCATCCCGACATGAACAGAACGAGGCCGATATTGATGGAGGGCTTGCGCCCGATCCTGTCGGAGAGGGGGCCGAAAACGATCTGCCCGAGGCCGAGCCCCAGAAGCACGGCCGTGACGACGAACTGAACGTCGTTCCGGCGCGGTGCCCCGAGGTCTTGGCCTATCACGGGCAGCGCCGGCAGTATCGCGTCGATAGAAAGCGCGACGAGCGCCATCAGGAGGGCGATGAGGGGGACGAATTCGCCGGGACGAAGGGCGGGTTTGATGGACGTCTTGCTCATTCTTCCTCCCAGGGTCTCGATGCCGCTTGAATCCGTGTCGACTCTATCATGGTCCGACCGGCAAAAGCTTGCGCACGGTGACTCCGGCGCCTCGCGGTCTCCGGTATGCCGGTGAAGCCGACCGGCTCGTTCGGCGCGCAGATGCGGGCAGTTGCGGGCAAATGCGCGGGCGCCCGAAAAACTTTTTTTCTCGCTGGATCTAAGTGCGCTGCGCTAAGATTTGAATGATAACCCTTTTGATTACAGTCATTTATCTGGACGTTATTTTTCAGGAATTTATCGAAAAACCCCGTGAATTTATCGTATTTTTCAGGAATTCCCATTGCGCGGAAAACGCCGGGTCCGTTCGCCGGCCGAACCCGGGCCGCCGAGTCCGTTCGCTTCGCTCTTTCCGCTTTTTCCAGGTCCACCGGAACTCCTCCCGTTCGCGCGCCCGATTCTGCCCCGTGCGGGCGCAAGCCCGGTAACGCCAAATGCGGGGAAATGCGGGGGCGGCCGCGGCTCACCCGCTCCCGGCTGAAAACCAACCCCCCCTACCCCCCCTTGACAGGGGGGTATAAAAAGGCGACGCCCCGCCGCCGGTAGAGGGGTTTTTGCTTTTTCTTGCCCCCTGACAAGGGGGGGTAGGGGGGGTTGCCTTTGTCCCCCGTCAAGGGGGTTGCTCCTTTGACAAAGGCTTTTTCAACAACCCCCCCAAGGGAGAGTGAAAACAAGGCTCCCCTGTGAACGTCCCGAACGGAACATCTCTCAAGGTCAGGCGCCTCGTTTACAACCCCCGGCGGGGCCGCTATGTTATCGCCCATGAAACTCTCCACCGCGATCACCCGGCTGCTGGACATCGAACATCCCGTCCTGCTCGCCCCGATGGGCGGCGTCGCGGGCGGCGCGCTGGCCCGCGAGGTCTCCGCCGCAGGCGGGTTGGGCCTCATCGGCGCGGGCTACGCCGACCCTTCGTTCGGCTACGGCTCGAACGAGTGGATTCGCGGGGAGTTCGAGGAGGCGGGCGATCACCCGGTCGGAATCGGCTTCATCACCTGGGCGCTGGCCGAGCGGCCCGGCGCGCTCGACGCGGCGCTTGAATGCAAACCCAGGGCCGTCATGCTCTCCTTCGGCGATATCGAACCCTACGCCGGGAAGATACGCGAAGCCGGCGCGGCGCTGATCTGCCAGGTACAGACCTTGAAAGACGCCCGGGTGGCGGCGGCGAAGGGCGCCCAGATTATCATCGCCCAGGGCACGGAAGCCGGGGGCCACGGGGCGGCGCGCTCCACGCTGCCGCTCGTTCCGGCGGTCGTCGATGCGGTGGCGCCGGTTCCGGTCGCCGCCGCGGGCGGCATCAGCGACGGGCGCGGCCTGGCCGCCGCCCTGATGCTGGGCGCCGAAGCCGCCCTGATCGGCACCCGCTTCTTCGCCGCCGAGGAGGCGCTGGGCCACCCGAACCAGAAAGCGCTGCTCGAGCGAACCGGCGGCGACCACACGCTGCGCACCAAAGTCTTCGACACCGCCCGGGGCATCGCCTGGCCGGAGCCTTACACCGGGCGGGCCATCCGCAACGCATTCGCCGAAACCTGGCATGACCGCGACGAGGAGTTGCGCGACCAGAACCCCTCGATGCGCGAGCGCTTCTTCGCGGCCCTGCGCGAGGGGGATACGGATACGGCGGTCACCTTCGCCGGCGAGGGGCTGGACCTGATCGCCGATCGTCCCGGCGCGGGCGAACTGGTCGGGCGGATCGCCCGCGAAGCGATCGACGCGCTCGACCTGGCGGCGAGACGTTTTCTCGACCGGGGTCCGACAGAAAGCTGACGGCCGGGCTCCACGCCGGCGCGCCCGGGCGTTCATCCCGGGCGTCCGCGTATTCCACAATATACAGTCCCTTGAATAGATATCTCACACTATATATGGGCCGTTCTTGCCGCGAAGACGCCAGAATCGCCCTGAAAGTTAATTTTATACAAATAACACGTTAAATATCAATAAGTTATAAAAACTATTACAGGAATCGCTTTAAGGACATTTTCAGCGCCTTAATTTTTTAATTCTCATAAAACAAATAAATACAATATGATACATTCGTTAATGAAAAAATTACTTGAAACAAATTTGGGACCCTTGTTATATTTTCCAATATTCCAATCCGTCCCGTTGGATGCTGGCAATGACGAACCTGGAAAGAGATCTTTTCTCCCTCATCACGCTCGTCAGCAACGTCACGGAGGCTTACTCCGCCTGCTTATTCCTTGAAAACAAAAGGCGTAAGACTTTTCAGCTCACCACATACCACAGCCTGAGCCCCTACATTCTCGCGGATGCCTCGGTCGATGTGGGCCAGGGCTTCATGGGCTGGGTCCTGGAGAATAACGAGCCGTTAAGCGTCAATCAATTCGACAAAGACACCCTGGTTCTCGGCTATTACAGCAGGAACGAGGACATCAAGTCCTTCATGGCGACTCCCCTGCCTTCTTCCATCAATAAAGGGGCGCTCGCCATCGACAGCAAGAAAAGCTGGTGTTTCACGTCCAGAGACCAAAAAATACTCGCGGGGTTCGCCCAGCAATTCGCCTATCTTGCAGACGGTGCCCTGACGACCGTTCAAGTGGAGCGTCGCTCCATGAACGTTCCCGCCTTCAGCAGATACCTGACTTCGCTTCGCTCAAGCGAGAATGAAGGTCAATTGTTGAATGCGATATGCCAGGTGCCGCGCGAGTTGCTTCCCTTCGATGCCTGCTTCCTCGTCCTCATCGACGAGGAAGCAGGCTCTCCCCGCCTCGTTCGAACCTCTGGTTTTGGGGAACTTTTCCTGGGTGAAGTCACAATCAGCGAACATGCAAGTCTGGCAGGCTACGTATTAAGCAAAAAAGAAAGCTTAAGACTCCCCGACCTGAGGGGGAAAAAAGGAACCAGGCCTCTCTTTCATCATGATGAGCCCCGCCTTGAAGCGCGTTCCGCCGCATGTCTTCCTATTATCTCAAGAGGCGAAATTCTTGGTTGCCTGGGGTTCGCAAGCAAACGTCGAGCTCAATTTGACGCTTCTTCCGTCCAGCGCGGAGAAATTATTGCGGCGCTTGTGGCGGATGCCATCGCAAATCGGAAAAACGAGTCACGCTGGCAAGCACGATTAGAAATCGATCCCCTTACCGGCGAGCAGAATATCGAATATCTACATTCTCGTCTTCATAAAATGATCTGCGAAGCGGAAGCAAAGGGGCGTCAACTCGCGTTGCTCAGCATCGCTCCTGACGCTTCATCAGAGTTTGATGATACGATCGAGGAAGAAGTCATTCTTCATCTCTCAAATTCGCTTAAACCATTCGCTGCCGGAAACGATATTCTGGTGCGGCATGAGGGGCCACGTTTTCTCTTGTTACTGCAAGACTCCTCTCAAGAATATGCCGAGGCTGTAGCAGAGCGAATCCTGCATGTCGTCAATCACACTCCCTTCTACCTCGACGGAAGAGGGTCCGAAATCACAATTTCAATAGGCGCCGCATGTTTCCCTGAAACCGCTCAAAATTCAAAAAGCCTGATCAAGTCATCTCTTGCAGCATTAGGTTTCGCTCAAAAAGAGGGCGTGGGGAATCAACTTTGTTTTATGGGGGGAGATGGATCATGAAATTGCATTTTTTGAAGCGCCTTAGAGCTTGGATGGGGCCCAATATCGCAATGGATTTAGGGACAGCGAACACCTTGGTTTACACGAAAAATGCTGGAATTGTTCTTGATGAACCCTCTGTTGTCGCCTTGAACTCGAAAAATGGAGGAGCCGTTCTCGCAGTAGGCAAAAAAGCCAAGGAAATGTACGGCCGTACTCCTCCAGATTCCATTCGGACAATTCGCCCCATGAAAGATGGGGTAATCGCCGATTTTGACGTAACCAAAGCCATGATACGCCATTTTGTTAGAGCAATTGTACCCAAACGGTCTTTCAGCCGACCTACGATGATGGTCTGCGTTCCCTCAGGGATCACCAGTGTGGAAATGAAAGCCGTGATTGATTCCGCCACTCAATGTGGGGCCGGCAAAGTCCATCTAATAGAAGAACCCATGGCGGCGGCCATTGGAAGCAAACTGCCGATTCATGAAATCGCCGGCTCTATGATTGTTGATATCGGGGGAGGAACAACCGAAATGGCCGTCATCTCCCAATACGCCGTTGCATATTCAGAATCTCTACGCATGGCGGGAGATGCGATGGACGAATGCATACAACGTCACATCAAAAGACGCCACGGCTTATCGATCGGCTCATTCGAGGCTGAACGTGTCAAGATGGAGATTGGAGCAGCAGCCCCGCTCCCAGAGCCGCTTGAAATGGAAATTTCAGGCTCAGACGTCTCTACCGGCATACCCCGCACCATCAAGCTATCCGATGAGTCGGTGCGCGAGGCTCTCGACGGTCCAGTGAAAGCCATCGTTGAATCCATTCGAAAAGCGCTGGCCAAAACAAGCCCTGAGCTTGCTACAGACATTTATCGCCGAGGAATCGTTTTAGCAGGTGGGGGTTCACTCCTGAAAGGACTCGGCACCAGGCTTCATGATGAGACAGGTCTCCCCATATACAGAGTAAAAGACCCACTAACCACCGTCGTCCGTGGAACTGGACACGTTCTGGACCATTTCAAAGACTTCAAGCAAGTCTGTCTGAATTGACCTTCACGAGCACCACCCCCCTACCGGGAGCCCGGCCCCATGCGCAACACCGGGCTCCCGGCCCCTTCTTAATAGAATGACTGCACAGAGATTTCACTGTCAAAAATAATCCGGTAGAATCAGAAGATATTTGTCCGTGGTTTTTCCAAATCCTTTTTTCAATTGGAAAGTAAAATGACTTTCTCACAACAAGGCGATTCATTTTCATTCAAGACATCCATAGATGACATGAAACTTGTTTACAGGATACTGCATCGCCACATCGGAGAGCATCTTGAGCTCATGGATAGTGAGTTTATGGACGAGCTACAAATCGCGCTACAAAAAAAAGCCCAAAAAGAAGGAGTGGACATCGGTCATCACGGCGCGTGGGATTTATGGCTGGGCAATGATGCGACAACCCCATGTGAGGAGCGTGTAAAAAAACGAAAAACATTCGATAGTTAACCCTCGCCGCCGAGGCGCAATTCTAATGCTTCGTGTAAAACTTCCATCACTGTATCCGTAGGCATATCCACTCCCGTCCACATTTTCCATGCAGCCGCTGCTTGATATACCAACCAACCCGTTCCGCGAACAATTTGAGCGCCAGCCCGTCTGGCTGCTTTCAGAAATTCCGTATCAGGAGGAATATAGACCGCATCCGAACAGATACAGCCGTTAGGTATCGCATCCTCGGGAATCGGAGGGGTCGCCATACGTTCAGCGTTTCCCCACATCCCGAGGCTTGTCGTATTCACGATGATCTCACAACCATCAGCCGCCGAATACAGATCGTCCAAGCCACCACCTTTCACTTTCGAAGAAGGAACGCTCTTCTCCACAAAGTCTGCCAACTCCATCGCTTTTTCATATGTCCGGTTTCTAATTTCAAGGTGAGCCGCTCCGCACTGGGCTATTTTGACGGCAATAGCTCTCGCGGCTCCTCCCGCCCCCAAAATAAGACATTTCTTTTCCCTGGGATGTTCTCCCGTTGTTTCCTCCAGAAACCGGAGCCAACCGATACCATCCGTATTATGGCCGATAAGGCGTCCGTCTTCTTCAAAAATTATCGTGTTGACAGCGCCCATCAACCGGGCGTCCTCACTCAGTTCATCCATGAATTTAACAACGGCCACCTTGTGCGGAATCGTGATTGTGAGTCCACGAAATCCCATCGTCCGGGCTCCCCGCACAGCTTCTTCCAAATCATCCGGGTGCACTTCATAGGCAAGATAGTGATAGTCCAAACCCAACTCTTCAGCCGCTTTATTATGCAGAACAGGTGATAAAATATGGCCTGCCGGGAATCCAAATACACCCAGCGGTATCGGATTTGGCATGAATGTTCTCCTTAACATCACTCCATCGTTTAATGCCGTATTTGTGAAGAACTTGTTGCTATTACAAATATACATAGACTAGAGTTTTCAGAGCCCATTCGCAATCGAGAGAACATCACATCTCTTCAGGAGCTCGAAAACTGATAAAGTTCAACATCGCACCAAGGGCCATGCATTCAGATACACCACATATTTGAGGACCTTATGAATGAATTCAAAGTAGCTGGGAAAAATATACCCAGATACGATCTGCCGGATAAAGCAGTTGGCACGGCTAAATTCGCAGCAGACGTTCCTGCTGCGCAGCCCCTTGTTGGTTTCATCCTCAGAAGTCCACTCCCATATGCTCGTATCGTTTCTATAAGCACGGAAGAAGCAACAAAAATACCGGGTGTACGAAGCGTATTGACGGGCAATGATTGCCCCCCGCACCGTTTCGGTCTTGAGATCAAAGACATGTGCTGGCTGGCTCGCGATGGTTATGTCCGATACATCGGAGACCCTGTTGCGGCAGTTGCCGCGGAATCAATGGATGCGGCTCAGGCGGCGCTGGACTCCATCCAGGTGAACTACGAAGCCCTGGAACCTGTGGTGGATCTTTTAGAAGCGCGCGACGGCAAGGGTCCACTCGTCCATGCAGATTGGGAAAAAGTAGGCCTCGGGCCCAATGGAGAAGGGAACGTAATCGGTCGATATGAAATGGCCATAGGCGATGTAGGCGCCGCTATGGAAAAGGCAGATCACGTATTCGAGCACACATTCCAAACCCCATACGCGCACTCTGGATATATCGAGCCTCATGCTTGCACGGCGGAGTCGGGGGCCGACGGAAAAATCACCATCTGGACAGCGACGCAAGCACCCTTCGTCATCCGCGAACAAGTCGCTGCGGCTTTGGGGATTCCGCTGACGAAAGTGAAAATCATTCCCACAGAAATCGGCGGTGGATTCGGAGGCAAGATCCATTCGTTTGTCGAACACATCATCGCCTTGCTGGCTCTCAAAAGCGGGCGCGTCGTGCGCCATGAAATGACTCGGGAAGACGATCATAACGGCGTCAGTCCCAGGCAAGGGTTACGAATACATTTAAAAACCGGAGTAACCTCTGACGGCAAAATTCTAGCCCGCGAATCAGATGTCATCGTCGACCATGGCGCATATGGTCCCGGCGCGCCGACACAGGCGAGTTCCCGCATGCCGATGTTCACCAGTTGCTACAACATCCCTGATTGTTCGGTGACAATGGCGAGCGTCTACACCAACGGGCCCATCTGCGGATCGGTTAGAGGGCCATGTGGGCCCCAGTGCTTCTTCGCAACAGAGGTGCATCTTGACATCATCGCGTACGAACTGGGCATCGACCCCCTTGAAATCAGGCGAAAAAATGCCATTCGAAAAGGCAACACCGGATTATTCGGCACACAAGAAGACGACGGCATGCTCAAAGTTTTGGAAAGCACCGCCAAAGAAGGAAACTGGGGTGAGACCATCGAAACGGATGTAGACTTGGAAGGTCCTGGCTGGAAGTTCGGTCGAGGCCTTGCTGTTAGTTTTTGGCGCGGAAGTGGCGGAGCTTCCGCGTGCACGGCGCGCCTAAACGCGGACGGGAGCGTTCAACTCCTCAGCGGCGCCGTAAACCTTACGGGCGCAACAACCTCGATGTGCCAGATTGCCGCGGAAATGATGGATATCGGCTTTGAGCAAGTATCTTTTGACAGCGGCGATACCGATACCGCCCCCGAGTCTATCCACGCGGCGGGCAGCATGCTGACCCGCTCGATGGGCGCCGCCGTTATCCTAGCCGTAGACGATCTGAAAGAAAAAATTCGAGTTGTTGCCGCCGAAAAACTCGAAGCCGCCCCGGACGATCTGAAAATCGAAGGAGGGCGTGTTTTTTCGCAATCCACACCCGAGCGTTCCATGTCATTAAGTGAAGTGGCAAAAGCGGCGCCAGGAATTGCAGGCTATATTATGGGCCAAGGTGAAACACAGGCGCCGGCTTTTTGCCCCATCTACGCGGCGCAAATCGCGGAGGTGGCCGTAAACCC
Source organism: bacterium (assembly GCA_965203325.1). Lineage (GTDB taxonomy): Bacteria > UBA8248 > UBA8248 > UBA8248 > UBA8248 > Bin107. Next base: position 2,506,180 of record OZ241875.1, on the reverse strand, counting down.
GTATTCGGGTGAGGTGAAAGTTTTGAGGCTGGTCTGTTCCCAAGACGTGGGCTTCGCCATGAACCCGACTTCCGTCGTCGGCCAAATGGAAGGCGGGATGCTTCAGGGAATCGGTTTGGCGCTTATGGAAGAACAGCCTCGAGACGACGCCGGTAACATCTACGGAGGAACCCTCCACGAATATCTTTTGCCCACCAGTCTGGACGTTCCCGAACTGAAAACCGTAATGGTTGAGAACAAGCCGGATGATACGCCTTTTGGCATGAGAGGCGTCGGCGAACCACCCATACTCGCCGCCCCCGCGGCTATCATGAACGCCATCGCCGATGCGGTGGGCGCCCGATTTTTCGAGATGCCGGTTGGGCCGCATCACATACGCGGAGCGATCGGAAAACAGAGCGGAATATAGAAAACGCGATATACTTCTTGCAGACACAACAAAGATGAACATCTTCGGTTGCCCAGACATTTTTGTTGTCTGTGGATTCGAAATCTTCGATTGTTCCGACGCTCAATTTGAAGAAGTCTGAGGAACTTCGGTCTGAATGGCACGCAGAAGATGACCATCCAAATACCACTTCATTGCTTTTATATTGAATTCATCATTCAGAACCATTATGGCGCCACACCGCAGCCATTCGTTTCTCATGGTGCGCCAAGTCCAGATAAGCACACCTCGGCAACCGTTGAGCCAAACAGGGCTGAATGTCAGTTTTTCTCCCATTTGGCCGAGAAGCTCCACACAGGCCATTGCAACAAAATCGTCACCCGTTCTTCTCTCGTCTCGGACGATAAGCTCTACACCCGGTGACATGAGTCCTTGCAACAATACCTTGTCGCGAAAGCCAAGCGCTTCTACGAATCGTTCGAATACTCTCGCTAGTTTTGCATGATCATCGGTGGTTGCGCAGAAAAGATTCTTTCCCCAGCGCTTTTGAATTTGCGCACGTTTGTTATCCGCATTGTCGGCAATTTTGAAAATTTCCTGAATCTTTACTCCCATTGCGGACGCCGCAATCCGGTCACCATCCTCGACCCCGTCCCTGAGCACGGCAACAGCGCGCTGCTCGGGCGTCATGTATTGGAGGGGGAACAAAAACTCGAGCGCAACGCTCGGCCATACAGCACCCGCCTCAATCGATTTGGTTGCGCCGTTCGCGCTTGAACCCGCCGTTTGTATCAAATCAGGGAAGTCAAACTCATTTAACTCCAGTGGTTTCTTCTCTCGCAATCGAGAAAGTGCCGCTTCCGTACACGCCGTATACAACCACTCGGGATGATCTTCGATATTATTGAGGGCCGGACCCATCTCAATCGCTCGCAACATGGCATCTTGGACGATATCATCCGCATCCAAAATGCTACCTGTGAGTCGATAGGAATGTTGGCGCATCAACCCCCAGTATTCTTGAGTGTATTTTTCAAGATCAATCATTGTCGCAACTCAGGCATTCGCATCCATCTCGCGCAAATCCGAGGCCACCCTCAAAGGCGCCCCGGTTTTATCCCGCACTTCACTTTCGTTCACGCCAGGAGCGAGTTCACGCAGCCAGAGCCCGTCTGTCTCCACTGTGATGAACGCGAGATCAGTAATGATGACATCTACCACGCCTTTGCCGGTTAAAGGTAGAGAGCATGCCTTTACAATCTTCGGCGCACCCCGTTTTGAAACATGCTCCATAGTGAGGATAACTTTTCGGGCGCCCACGACGAGATCCATCGCACCTCCCATGCCGGATATCATTTTGCCGGGAATTGCCCAATTCGCCAGGTCACCATTCCCGGCGACTTCCATTGCACCTAGTATGGTGACGTCTATATGCCCGCCTCTGACCATAGAAAATGAAGTGGCGCTATCAAAATACGAACCTCCCGGCATAATCGTCACGGTTTCTTTGCTGGCATTCAGCAGGTCGGGGTCTTCATCTCCTTCGTATGGAAATGGCCCTACCCCCAACACACCGTTCTCCGAATGTATGGTGACGCCATATTCCTCGGGTATGTAATTGCTCACCAAGGTAGGTATGCCTAGCCCGAGATTGACATACCCCCCACGAGGCACTTCCATGGCTGCCCGCTTCGCAATTTCGTGTCTGCTCAAAGGCAAATCATCTCCCCCCAAGGCCTTCCCGGGGCCGGTTCGTCATGATTTCGATAGGTTTCTCTATATCTTCACCTAAAACTACGCGCTGCACAAAAATCCCGGGCGTATGCACATTTTCCGGGGCAATTTCACCGACGGGAGCAATCTCTTCTACTTCGGCGATAGTCACCTCGGCGGCAGTGGCCATGACGGGATTAAAATTCTGCGCGCTCATCCTGTATATCAGATTCCCACGCTCGTCTCCCTTCCAGGCCTTGATGAAAGCATAATCCGCTCGAATGGGCTCTTCAAAAATGTGTTCTTCCCCCTCGATGATTCTCGTCTCTTTTCCTTCAGCTACTACGGTGCCTGCTCCCGTTGGCGTAAAGAAACCACCGATGCCGGCCCCGCCCGCTCGAATGCGCTCTATGAATGTTCCTTGAGGCGAGAGCTCGACTTCAATTTCCCCTCTCAAAGCTTGTTCTTCATAAGCTTTACAAGCCGGGCCCACACGGCTTGCGATAATGGAGCGGATCTGTCGATTTTGAAACATCAAGCCCACACCCCAACCGTCTATTCCGCCTGCATTCGACACCAGATGGAAATCACCGACATCTTTTCGGTTGCTAAGCGCTTTACATAAATTATGCGCCATTCCGCATATCCCAAACCCACCGATAAGTATCGATGCGCCATCGGGAATATCCGAAACGGCTTCCATGGAACTCGGTATGATTTTAGACAAATGGACTCCCTCAATGGCAAAATTTTTTTATTCCTGCTCACAACACTCCCGTGTTTGCATTCTGATAACCAAGGTGATCGGGTTAGTTTTCCATCACCCGGCCCACCAATGCTTTCACTGGCGAATATTGTTTGTACACAATAACTGTTTTGTCCGTGTGTTTCGCAACGTTTTCAGGGATAGAACCAAATAGAATCTGTTTATAGAAACTCTCGCCGGCGGCACCCATTGCAATGGCGTCATATTCTTCTGCTGCCTGGATAATGCCTACGGAAACGGATTTATGCGTGATGATTCGGCTCTCCACATGAACACTACTCTCATCGTTGATCCTGCCTACCGCCTCGCTCAAAGCTTGTTCTACAGAGTGTTTGTGAGTTCCTTCCGACTCTGGAGAAATAATTGTCGATACAACGAGTCTGGCATTGTAAGCGCTGGCAATAGGAGCCGTATATCGTTCTGCCAGGCGCGCATGTATTCCTCCGGTAGTTGGTAAAAGGATATTCTTGAATTTCATCTCACTTACAAGTTTCACCAGCATAATGTCCGCCCGTGCAAGTTTTACGACATCATCCACAATTTCACCTAAAATTCGATTGGCGGTAGAAGTATAGCCTTTCCAGCCAAGCACGATCAGATCGCAATGACGTTCTCTTGCCGTCTCCAGAATAGCGCGCGCCGGGTTACGTCCGATCCTCACCAGGGAACTGATTTTGACACCCTTTGAATTGGCGTGAATATGGGCCCGCTCCAAAATTCGTCTTTCTCGCTCAACGTACGAAGTCTCGCGACTCGTCGGCGCCTGCTCCGGCAAAGATACAACCCGCATGACAACGATTTCACCGTCATTTTCTTTGGCAATCGCCGAGGCCAGATCAATGAGAGGAATCACATTTGTCGGGTTGGCGATGGGAACCAACACGCGAAAATCACTCTCTTGACCTTCCGCGCGAACTTGCGCTACGCGGGATGGTTCACCTGGCAAGAATTCCTCCTCCACCTGAGAACCTTTCCAGGCCAGAAAACCGAGCATCCCCACAATCAGCCAAAGGACTGCCATGATAACTGGCTCAGGATGCCGCAGTATCAATGAAAGCAGATATATATTTGCGGCAATTCCAAGAAGTGGCAACAGCGGCACGAAGGGAACACGGAAAGTCCTGCTGAGGTTTGGAAATTTCTTTCGATGATAGATGAGCGCTGCATTCACCAATATCAGTGCCAGCAAAAGAATGGTGTCCGCAAAATGCGCCAGCTTCTCCAGGTGAAAACTTTGCGCAAAGACAACAATTGTTCCTCCCACCAGAATAAGCGAAATAATGGGAGTGCGTGTCTGTGAGTTGATCGCGGAGATTCCGGAGGGCAAGTGTCCCAGTTGCGCCATGGACAAAACGACTCGCGACCCCGCCAAAATCGATGCGTTGGATGCAGAAATCATCGAGAAAAGCGCACCTACGACAATCACCATACCGCCGATGGGTCCCAGGAAAAGACGCGCCGCATTACCCATCGCCGCTTCCGTATATTCCGTAAGATTGGCGGCAATGATCACAAAGACCACCATGGTATATAGAATCGTCACGATCACCATGGAAAGAAATATCGCACGAGGAATTGTCTTGGTGGGATTCGATATTTCTCCAGCTGACGCGGCAATTGCCGAAAAACCAAAAAAAGTAATAAAAACCAAACCGGCAGTCGCGCCAATCCTTGGTATGTCCATGCTCATTCTTTCGACAAGGGCTTTTGTGTCCACATTTTCTAGCCCGCCAAATACAAACCAAACCAGAAGGATGACCTTTCCGGCGGTAATGAGGATTTGAAACCGAGCCGATTCCTTTGTTCCCTTGATGTTAAGCAATACGAGACAGACCAGTCCTATGATTCCCGATATTTGCTCATAAGGAGAATGCCAGACGAATTCATTGAAATAGGAAGAAAGGCTGCTGATGTAGAAAGCGCATGAAGAAGTGTAGCCAAGCACCAGTGTCCACCCGACAAGATAAGCGAGTGGCGGTGGAAACGTTCTTCTCGCATAGAGATACCCTTCTCCGGATTCCGGATACAGAGATGAGAATTCACAATAGGTGAGCGCAGTGAACCCGGCGACAAGCGCGGCCAAAAGAAAGGCGATGACGGCTGATGAGCCGACATCCCTTACAGCCAGGCCGGATAAAGTAAAAATACCTGCCGCTATCATTGTACCGACGCCAATCGAAAGTGCGGACGCGAGCCCCAAATCGCGACTGAGTTCGGTCTCAATATGAAGATTGCTGCCGTTTCGTTTGTTCATTTCAAATCTGCCAAAAACGCCTTGAGTTCTCGCTGCACGATGGTCGGCTCGGAAACGCTCGGGAAATGACCGGCTCTTGCACATACGACCACTCTTGATTTCGTGGGTAGTACATTCATCAATAATTTCTCTGATTTCTCGCTAAATCGCTTGCTTTCCCCTCCACGAAATACCAGAGAAGGGCATTTTGTTCTCTTCGCCCAGAAAACGGGGTCGTAATCGCTCGCGGAAGAGGCTTGAAATTCCCGTAATCTCAGGATTCTGCTTTTCTCAAAAGGAACCCTCCAGGCGCCGTTTGCGCCATCGTGCACCAATACATCGCTCAAGAATCGTCTCGTCCTGGCGGGTGGCCAGTTTCCCTCCTCGCTCTGTGTTATGAATTTCTGGGCCTGCGCGATGTCCTCGAACTCCATCGGGCGACTTCGTGAGGCCTCCAGGTTCGCATTGGCGCCCGTAGCATCACGCACTGTCGGGTCCATCAACACGGTCGCGGCGACGCGATCCGGGCGTTCCGCAGCGACGGCCAGAGCGATTGAAGCGGCGAAGGAATGCCCCATCACCACGAAGCGGTCCAGCAAAAGCGCGTCGGCCAAGCCAATCACGTCTCTTGCGAAATCCTTTGCGGCGTCACCCGCACCCGGGTCATCCGTTCGCCCGAATCCTCTTTGATCAGGACTAATAATACGTATCGAGCCCGCGCCTTCCGCCATAGCATTCCACATACCGCTCTGAATCAGCGAGCCATGCAATGCGATAACGGGCAAAAGCAAATTTTTCTTCGCCGGTCTCCAGTCCCGGAAAAACATTTGGAAATTCGAGACCGTCTCAAAACCGGCATACCAACCACCCTTGCTGCGCATATGAACCTCTTGGGATGAGAACGTGAAATGATGCAGGGAATTTTCTCAAACCGGGAAATCGATAACTCACTCTCCTGTTAAAGGATTGGCCGATAAACCACAATCCGCCCATTCTGCAAACCACCGGACTTCAGGCCTTATCAAGCATGAGCGAAAAAGCCTCGCTCCCCGATATTCCATCTTATTCTATGGCTTTTTGGTCGTAGATCGGAAATCGCTCAGGAAGAATCACCCGTGTAGGAAATCGAGACGCGGCGCGCGCAGAAGCGATTTTTTTCACCGCTGATGGGCTCGAAGAAATGGCACGCTTCCAAATCGCGCGGATACACATGAATGGAAACCGCCACATCGTCACGCCGATTGCGCACCGTATGGATGTCCGCGCAGCCGCAAACCGAGTTCTGCCCGCCTGCCGAAGGATTGTGGGGCGCATCGTTTCGCAACTCGACCTCACCTTCGGCGATTTCCCCATCCGCAAAATAATTAACGACTTCCAGGCCGCCCTCCACCATGCCGAGCATTCCCCAGGCGCCGTCATGATCGTGAATCGGGGTGCCCTGCCCGGGCTTCCACACCATGGCCGCTACGACGAAGCGCTCCTCGGGGTCGCGATACAGCAGGTGCCGCGCATACCCTTCATCGGAGGGCTCGAGCGCCTCGGGAGGAAGGAAAGAATCCTCGCCCAGCAGGCGTTTGAGAGCGGGTTCGGCGGCGCGGATGAATCCCCGGCCGCGTGCGCCTTTATCATAGATGCCGGCCAGCTCTTCTGCGAGGCGGGTGATGGGGGTTGCGACTGCGTCCATGGCGGCCTCCTGATCTCAAAAATCGGGATAACGCCTTCATTATCAATACGATAAATTACCAGTTTTTTATCGAAAAACCCCGTGAATTTACCGGATTTTATCGATATTTTCAGATTTAGAAATTTTCACTAAACGCATAATTTCCATTATCCCGCCGCCAATCTCCTGCGCCCCGAAAACTCACCAGGGATGGTCCCTCTCGATGAGCGTTCCCGGATCCTCGGCCGTCTCGAGCAACCCGATCATATCATACAGCACGGCGCGCTGCTGTTCAAGATTTCCCGCCCGTCCGAAGGGGTGGCCCAGCGGCCAGGGCACGAACACCGCACGCGGCGGGCAAAGCCCGACCGTTATCTCCTTCACGATGCTCACCGACGCGGTGGCCAGCCCCTCCCGTTCCACAGCGTTCTGAATCAGCCCGACCGAGCGGTTGCAAAGCCCTCAGGCAGGCGCCAGCAGCGCGACCTCCGCCCCCGCCTCGCGCAGCCGCCGCGCCGCGGCAGGCGCCGTCTCCTCCACGAGCCGCTCGACGAGCTCCGCATCGATATGGCCCATGAAGCTCAAATGAACCGGCGAGACCCCGCCTATCACGCCCTCTTCGGCCATTTCCTTAAGCCGCTCGTGCGGGAAGACGACGTTCAAATCCACATCCGCCCCCCTGTGGTCGTAATAATCGTGCGTTATCGTCATCTCGTCGCGCGCGGCGTCGCCCGGAATCTCGCGGAACGTCGGGTCGCCGTCGGGGTTTTCCATGTCGAAGGGAGTTTGCGTCTTGAGATGCACCCCGCCCGTCGTCACCAGCGCGACTTTGCACTCGCGAACGGGCTTCACCGGCGGCGTCCAGGGCGTGAACGCGGGCCCCGCGCGCCAGCCGGCCATCTCGGCGGAGAAATCCCTGCCCCCCGCCCACCTTTTCACCAGCCCCGGATAGCGCGTGAGCAGACGCGCCACCATCCTGTCCTTCCACCTGCGCAAATTCATCGGGGTGTCCTGTCGGCCATCGTTTCCAGAATCAACCAGCGCGCTCACTATCGCATGACCCGGCGGAAAACCCCAGGGCTACGGGCGACCGGACATGCTCTGTGGAGATGATCTGACCCGGAAAGCGAGAGGGTCGCGGTTCCGTAGGGGCGGACCCGTGTGTCCGCCCGCCCTTGGATATCTGTGTTGCACCGATAACGGAATGGTGAAACACGGCGACCGCATGGGGCGGACACACAGTCAGACATATATGTCTGACCCCTACAAAACCTTCCCTCCACCGGTCGGGTTGATTACAGGGGTGGCATAAGGGGTTTTTCAACAACCCCGATGAGGGAACGGTTGCGCTTCCCCGAGGAAGTGCCGCCACAACTGCAATTCCTCGCTCCTTGCTCGAAATTAACCCCTCACTCCCCCATACGCATTCTGCTTCTCATTCGCGCGTCGATGGAGAGGGGGCCGCCTCCCATCAAGAGGATGGCGGTCGTAGCGAGGAGGAGGAAGAGCGAGTATTCGTATCCGCCGGCGACGGCGGCGCCGGTCTGGGGGTTCGTGACGATGCCGTGCATGAAAAAGCCCTGGTCGAAATGCACGTACGCGGCGGCGCCCGCCATGATGGGAACGTTCATCAAAGCGCCCAGGCGTGCGTAGAGCCCGATGATCAGGAGCGCTCCGCCGACCAGATGGCCCAGCACGACGGCCCACGCACTGATGGTGGGCAGAGGGATGCCCATCGACACGTTCAGGGCGGCGAGGCGCTCCACGCCGATCACCAGCCAGCCGTAATAGCCGTGCAGAACGTAATAAGCGCCCAATGAGACGCGAAGCAGGGCGATTCCGTATGTCTGATACGGTTTCAACCTCGGATTCATCGACTCTTCCCCAATCGACATAAGAGGGTATTTTCTCGCAATCGCGCAAATCGCGCCACCCCTCCCCCGAAAGGGGGTATTGAAAAAGTCCACGTCAAGGGAAAAACCCCGATTAACGAGGATTTGACGCGACCAATAAAAGAGCAAGATTCACTCCCCCCTTGAGGGGGAGTCGATGAGGTGAGGGTAAAAACCCGAAACCGAATCGGTGGGGGGACATGCCAAAGAGAAAATCTCGCCCCACCGGCCCGACCCGCAAGGACTTCTCCAACAACCCGCAAAACGGCGGGACGATTTGACCCGCGCGTGAAATGTGATAGAAGCTGATCGCGGTTTCGGCGTAGCGCGCCGGGCCGCGAGCCATGTGGAGCAGCCGCATCCTCACACAACGTCACCCCAAAAACGAAAGCAACCATCCGAAAATGAGCGAACCCGAAAAAAAACTCTCTTACAAGAACTTCGTCATTCCGCTTGCCCTCGTCCTCGTCCTCGTCGCTTTCTTCTACTCGGGGCTGGGCCGCTACCTCACTTTCGAGACCTTGCGGGAAAACCAGAGCCTGCTCAAGGGGTGGGTGCACGATAACGGCGCGCTTGCCGTCATCTCCTACATGCTCGCCTACGCGGCGGTGACGATATTTTCTCTCCCCGGCGGCCTGGTGATGAGCATCACGGGAGGGTTCCTGTTCGGGACGGTCTGGGGCGCGCTTTATATCGTCGTGGGCGCGACGGTGGGGGCGACGGTTCTCTTCATCGCGGCCAAGACCTCGCTCGGCGACCCCCTGCGCGCGAAGGCCGGCCCCTGGCTTCAGAAGATGGAAGAAGGCTTTCAGGAGAACGCGCTGAGCTACCTGCTGGTTCTAAGGCTCGTTCCGATCTTTCCCTTTTTCGTGGTGAACCTCGTGCCCGCCTTTCTGGGGGTGTCCCTGAGCGTCTACGTCATCGGCACATTCTTCGGGATCATTCCCGGCTCGTTCGTCTTCGCCTCGGTGGGTGCCGGGCTCGGCAGCATATTCGAGGCGGGGGGCGAGTTCTCCGCCAAGGGGATACTCACGCCCCAGGTCATGATCGCGCTGGTGGGACTCGCGGCGCTCTCCCTCATCCCCGTGGTCTACAAGAAGATGAAATCGAAAGAGGGTTGATTCTTCAGCGCGGCTTATCGGCCGCGAACAGATACCTCGTCTGCGAGAAGAAATATGCACCCCGCTCGTTCAGGCCGCGCAATTCTTGCGCCCATGCGTCTACTTCCTCCTGCGTGAGGTTCGTCCTGTCGGGGACGACGCCCTGAATCTGACGGATGAAGTGAAAGCTGAAACCTTCAGGTTCGCAGGCGGAATTGAAAACGGGAATCGCGTGGGCGGACGCATCGACGAAGCCCGCCGCCTCGATCCTGCGTTTGAGCGTGAGCGGAAGCCTCAGGTGGGCGAAGCCCGACGTCCATCCATCCATCACCCGCTCGCAGAGTGCCGCGTCCTCACTGCGCCACGCCGTGGCGCCCCAGTCGGCGTCGCTGACCGCGAGCCGTCCACCGGGCTTCAAAACGCGGTGAAACTCGCGCAAGGCCGCATCCACATCAGCCACGAACTCGAGCACCTGCACGCTCACGCAGGCGTCGAAACCGCCATCTTCGAACGGGAGTGATACGGCGTCGGCGATTTGAAAGTCGACCCAGAGCTTATCGTCGCAGCGCGCCCGGGCGAGCGCGATCATCGGCTCGCTGATGTCCACACCGCGCACGCAGCCCGTCGGGCCGACCATCGGCGCCATCTCATCGGCGAACAGGCCGGGGCCGGAACCCACGTCCAGAACGCGCGCGCCGGGGAAGAGCCTCATAGCGTCTATCGTCCGACGCCTGACCTCGGTCAGGTCCGTCGTCAGGTACATGGCTTCAGCCCGGCGCGAGATGCACTCATCGAAATCCATCGTGTCGTTCACGGGCGCACTCCATATCGGTGGTTCTCCGTCTCTGGATGGGGTATCGGTTCGGGTATGATTTCGTAGGGGCGGACCCATGTGTCCGCCCTGCAGATCGCACTTGGCCTCGTAGGGATTGTTGAAAAAGTCCCTGAGAAGGTAATGGCAACCCCCTTGAAAGAGAAATCCCATAAAACCACCCCCCCTACCCCCCTTGTCAGGGGTCAAACGCGAGTGATGAACGAGCGTTTGCATAAGCCATTGACGAGAAACACATCGTCTTGCAAAACCTCCCTCTTCGGTCGGTTTTGACCCCTGACAAGGGGGGGTAGGGGGGGTTAATGTCTTGGTAAGGTTTTTTCGACGACCCCCTTAGAGTCAAACCCGACCGATGAAAGATGAAGTTTACTCCCCCCTTGAGGGGGAGTTGATTTCTCCTATTCCCTAGATGGCAAAACTCTCAAGGAGGAAGTGCCCGCCCCTACGATTCGAGGATGCCTACGCGCCCTTGAAATACTCCTCGTCCTCGGGCCGGGGCTTCCAGTTCGGGTTGGTGGGCCATTCCTTGTGGCGCGAGAGCTTATCGCCCCCGTAGCGCACCCGGTAGAGGAGCGTACGCTCCGAACCGTTCGTGTATTCATGAAGCTCGCCCGGGGGATGGACGATGAACGAACCGGGGATCACGTCGACCTCGCCGGTGGGGGTCTTCATCCTGCCGCCGCCCTTGTAGCAGAAATAAATCTCCGTGGCGTAGGGGTGGCAGTGGTAGGGGCTCACCTGTCCCGGTTCCCAGCAGGCCACCGTCACGTCGCCCTCCTCGTAGCGGCCCAGAATCTTCTCCACGTGCTTTTCGGTGCTGAATTCCTTTTCCTTTTCCAGATCGAAAACGTGCATCTTCTTCTCCTGTGTGCGTGATTCCTTCGCTATGAAAACGGGCGCGCGGTGGCGGCCCCCATGAACTCTTTACAACCCGCTGAACTCCTCGCAGATGGCGGCCATCCACTTGGCCCCGTCGATCAGGTCCGCGATCTTCAGGTTCTCGTTCGCGCTGTGCGTGCGCGAGGTGATGCGGCCCACCCCGGTCGAGGAAAGCGGAATGCCGAGGTGTTTGAGCACAATATACGTCGGCGTGCTGCCGTTGCCGAAGGGGTTGATGATGGCGTCTTCCCCGTAGAGCCTGTGCGACGCCGCGTTGCAGGCCTTCACGATGTCGGCCTCGGGGTCGCTCTTCGCCGGGTAGGAGGTGAACAGAAGCTCCACGCCGATGTCCTCGAAGCCGTGCCTGTCGAGATGCGCGCGCACGCAGTCCCTTATCTTGTAAGGGTCCTGGTTCGGCACGAGGCGGCAGTCGATCTTGGCCCGCGCGCGGGCGGAGACGATGGTCTTCACCCCCTCGCCGGTGTAGCCGCCGTCGAAGCCCGCGATGTTGAATGTCGGGTTCGCGAGGTGGCGGCGGGGGAGGTCCTCGTCCTTCATGTCGAGCAGGAACTTCCTGAGCTCGAACTTCTCGATGCGCTCCGCCCCATTATAAGGCAGCACGCGGCGGATGAGTTCGTCCTCGATCTCGGTAATCGGCAGCACGTCGTCGTAAAAACCTTCCACCAGCACGTTCTCGTCCTGGTCCTTCATGGTCGAGAGCGCCCACGTCATGCGCCAGGCCGCGTTCTCGTATATCTGGGCGTTCGAGCTGTGAAAATCCACGTTCGCCGTCCGGCAGGTGAGCTCCATGTAGCAAAGGCCCTTGTTGCCGAGCGAGAGCACGGGCGTGTCCACCCGCGTGGTGTTGTCCTCCCATACGCAGCCGTCCGCCGCGAGCAGATCTCCGTTTTCCTTCACGAAGGGCTCGAGCGAGGGGCTTCCCACCTCCTCTTCGCCCTCGATGATGTACTTGACCGAACACGGCAGTTCCCCGCGCACAGCGAGGAAGGCCTCGAACGCCGCGAGGCGGCTCATGATGTTGCCCTTGTTGTCCGTCGCCCCTCTCGCGATGACGGCTCCGTCGACAATCTCGGCGTCGAAAGGCGGCGTGTCCCATTCCGAGAGCGGCTCGGCCGGCTGCACGTCGTAGTGGTTGTAGAAGAGAAGCGTCTTGTCCCCGCCGCCTCCTAAGCGCGCGGTGAGAATCGGGTTGCCCTCGGTTTCATGGAGCGTCGTCTCGAGCCCCGAGCGCGCCACGCGGGCCTCCAGAAGGGCCGCCATCTCCCTGATCCCCACGTTGGTCGTCGATATGCTCGGCTGGCGGCAGAGTTCCTGCAGATCCGCCACGAAGCGATCCGCGTTCTCGTCGATATAGTCCAGCACTTCCCGGAAGTCTTTCCCCTCGCTCATCACACACCCCTCTTTCGCAAATCACCCGTGGTCGGCTCATCGGTTTGATTATCAGCGTGGAACAAAGATATGATCCCGTGCGCTTACATTCAACCCGAAAACCCGCATTCGCGCGACTCAGACCCGGGCGTTTCGCCTCTGGGATTCCGCCGCGTCATGAATGCGACGCAAGGAGGCCATTCATGCCCGAAGCACCCGCGAACACGAACTGGTACACGTACTTTCCCGAAGACTACCGCTGGTCGGCCGCCATCTGCGGCATGGTTTCGAGCGCGCAGTGGGGCGGGACCGAGATCGGCGAGGTCGACAAGGTCTGCCGCCGCCTCTACAAGAAACTCGGCGACGACAACCTGTGGTTCCGCGAGTGGGACCGCATGGGCGACGTCGTGCGGGACCTGGGACGCGCCGCCGAGCGCAAGAAGCGAAACCTCTCCGCCGCCACCCACTACAAGCGCGCCACATGCTACTACCAGATGGGCGAGCGCTTCCGGACGCCCAAGGACAAGCGCGCGGTCGCCACGTTCAAGAAATCGCTCGACACCTTCCGCCGCTTCGTGCGCCTGACGGACAGGCCCAGAATCGAGGCCGTGGAAGTTCCCTTCGAGGGCAGAAAGAAACTCCCCGGCTATCTCGTGCATGCGGAGAACACGAGAAAGAGAAAACCCCCCGTCGTCGTATTCTTCGACGGACTCGACGTGACCAAGGAGCTTCAGTTCACCCGCGGCGTGGAAGACCTCATCCGGCGGGGCATGAGCTGTCTGGTGATGGACGGCCCCGGCACGGGCGAGGCCATCCGTCTGCGCAACATCTACCTTCGCCCCGATTACGAGGTCGCAGGCTCCGCCGCGCTCGATTATCTCGAAACCAGGAACGACGTGGACGCGAAGAACGCCGGCGTCATGGCGGTCAGCCTGGGCGGCTACTATGCGCCGCGCATCGCCAGCATGGAGCACCGCTACAAGGCATGCCTCGCCTGGGGGGCGATCTGGGACTACCACGCCACCTGGAAAAAGCGCATCGACGCTTCGTTCAAGGCGGAGCTCTCCGTTCCGGGCCACCACATCCAGTGGATCCTGAACGCCGACTCGCTCGACGACGCCCTGGTCAAGCTCGATGGTTTCCGGCTCGACGGCGTCGTGCAGAACATGCGGTGCCCCTTCCTCGTCACGCACGGGGCGGACGACAAGCAGATCCCGCTCCGGGACGCCAAGGCGCTCTATAACGCCGTGGGTTCGAAGGATAAGACGCTCAAGGTCTTCACCGTGAAGGAAGGCGGCTCCCAGCACTGCCAGCGCGACAACTACGCCATCGGCACGGCCTACATGTTCGACTGGCTCCAGGAGAAGCTCTGCGGGTAGGGGGGATGTTCGCGTGATGCGGTGGTGGCTGTAGGGACAGGCCCCCGTGCCTGTCCTGCCTTCGTGTTTGCCTGTGTAGGGACAGGTCGCGACCTGTCCCTACGGGGCGGTGCCGTTTTATTCGTCATTCCGGTGTCGGAGCCGACCAATGCGGGAGGGTTCGACGGAATGACGGCGGTGGTCAATTCCAACCGACGAGAGAAGAAATTCACTCCCCCCTTGAGGGGGAGTCGATGAAGCCGAGCGATTTGTGCGAAGGCTGAATCGGTGGGGGGACATGCCACAGATAAAATCTCCCCCCACCAGTTCGCTTGCGGGCTTTCGCCCTTAGCTCACTGACTCCCCCTCAAGGGGGGAGTGGATTCCCTTCATCTTCCTTGGTAATGACCCTCAAAGGTGGGAGTGGTTAGAATCGCATAAAGGGGGAAATTAACCATCTTCCACACCCACGTCATCGTCGACTGGTCGGCGCGCTCGAGGCCGAGCCCCGCCCGTCCGACGAAAGACGCCATCTGGTGGGCCGTAGCTAAAGACGGCGTCGTGGACGAACCCGCCTACGCCCGCACCCGCCATGACGCTGTGGAACGTCTCTGCTCCCTCATCGCAGAGGAACTGAACACCGACCGCCGCGTACTGATCGGCTTCGATTTTCCCTTCGGCTACCCGGCCGGGGTCGCCAGACACCTGACGGGGGAGGCGTCCGCTCACGCGCTCTGGGACTGGCTGGCGGCCCGCATCGAGGATGCCGAGAACAACGCGAACAACCGCTATCAAATCGCGCAAGAGATCAACCGGCTCTATCCGGGAACCGGTCCCTTCTGGGGCCGCCCGCAAAGCTGGCGATACCCGGATGTGCCGACACGCGCATCGCGCCGCACACACCGAGAAGCCCACTCGCCCGAGCGCCGTATCGCCGACCTCCATGCCAGAGGCGCCAAGACCGTATGGCAACTGGCCTACGCCGGCTCCGTCGGCTCACAGGTGCTCCTCGGCCTTCCCGCCATAAAGCGCCTCGTCGAGCACCCGCCCATGAATGGCCGCCTCGCCGTCTGGCCCTTCGATACCGGCTTGCGCGCGCCCGAATCGCCCGGCGTCATTGCCGAAATCTACCCCTCCCTCCTCAGGCGAGAGATTGAAGAGCGAAGGGGTGAGGGTGAAATACCGGACGCCGCTCAGGTCCGCGTGAACGCGGAGGCCTTCGCTCGGCTCGACCTAGAGGGCGGCCTCGCGCCCCTGTTCGAAGGCGCGCCCTCTCTCGACGCAGAGGAGCGCCGCATCATCGAAACGGAGGAAGCCTGGATATTGGGTCTGAGTCATCAAGAGGAACTGCGCAGGGCGCTGGAGCGATCTTCGTAGGGACGATTCGTGAAAGTAATACCCTCACGCGCCCGCCCAAGGGTCTATCACTTCAACTCCGGTTCCTGAGAAATCCCGGACGTTTCGCGTCGCCACGGACATTCCACGCGCGATCGCGATTGCCGCGATCTGACAATCCGGCTGCGAGACCGGACGCCCGATGACGCGCCGGGCGGCTGCAACCTCCGCATAGGCGCGCGCCGCTTCGCTGTCGAACGGCAAAACGCGGTGTGCAAATAAATCCCCGAGAGTTTGCTCGAAGGTGTCCACAAGACCCCGGCGGCGCGCGCCTTCGGGCAAAAAGGCGATCCCAGCGCGGATTTCAGCCTCCGTAATCGCCGTCACGAACAACTCTTGTGACAACTGGTTGTCCACCCAGGCGAGTATCTCCGGGGCGGCGGAATCGCGCATCAATTCAGACACCACGTTCGTATCGAGCAATATCATCACCGCCCCTCAATCGAAGCGGGGCGGTTCACGCATCGGCTCGCGCGGCGGCAACTCCAACTCGACACCGCCGAAGGGTTTGAACCGTTCGTGGATCGCCGTCCCCAGACCCTTCACAGGCACGCCCTCTCGACCGACGGCCTCGCGCAGGATCACCCGCGCTTCTTCTTCCATCGAGCGGCCGTTCTCCGCCGCACGCACGCGAAGGCGCGTTTTCACGTCATCGTCGAGATTGCGGATCGTGATGCTCGCCATCTTCATGCCCTCCTGTTACGCCGGATTTCACCCTATCATATGATTGCATTGCAATCAATTGTAAAATCAACCCTTTTGGGTTTTCCCGCCTCCTGTGGTCGTCCTTTATTGATGCAAACACGATCAGGACAGGCACGGGGGCCTGTCCCTACGATGCGTTCACCTTTCGTGGCCATCCTTCGACAATTTACTCCCTTCCCGAACGGAACACCTCCCCGCCCATGACGCAAAGAACGGCGCTGTGATATATTCCCCGCCACTGGAACAACGATACGAGGAAGCCCGAATTTCGAAGAACGCACGGATGGTAGAATCCGTTTTTCTCGATTTTCCCGCGCCGGCCCTCAAAATGATACGTGCACGATAATCTTCTACTTCTCGCAAGGAGAACGCCTCATGGCAAAAGCAGCAAAAGCCGTCCGCAAGGAACCGTGGTTCGCGTATTTTCCCGATGACTACCGCTGGTCCGCCGGCGTGGGCATCGCCTATTCCACGTCCTATTGGGGTTCGTCCACGATGGGCGAGGTCGACAGGGTCTGCCGCAAGCTGAAGGGCAAGATAGGCGACGATGACGCCTGGTTCGCCGAATGGGTGAGCGAGGCCGACAGGATGCGCGCCTTGGGGCTCGCCGCCGCGAGGAAAAAGAACGACCTCTCCGCCGCCGCCTTCTTCAAGCGCGCGTGTTTCTACTACCAGCTCGGCGAACGCTTCCGCACACCCAAGGACAAGGCGGCGAACGCCGCGTACCGCAAATCGCTGGACAGCTTTAAGCGATTCGCCGCCCTCACGGATTCTCCCCGCATCGAACACGTGGAAATCCCCTTCGAGGGCAAAAAGACGCTGCCGGGCGTCCTCATTCACGCCCAGAACACGAGAAAAAGAAAACCGCCCGTGGTGGTATCCTTCGACGGTTTCGACGTCTCGAAGGAGATTCAATACATCCTGGGCGCGGAAGACCTCGTGCGCCGGGGGATGAGCGTGCTCGCCGTGGACGCGCCCGGAAACGGAGAAGCCATCCGTTTCAGGAAGCTCTACCTGCGCCACGACCATGAAACCGCGGGCGCCGCGGCCCTCGATTATCTCGAAACGAGAAACGACGTGGACGCGAAGCGCGCGGGCGTCATGGCGATCAGCCTGGGCGGCTACTACGCGCCCCGAAATGCCAGCATGGAGCACCGCTTCAAGGCGTGCGTGGCCTGGGGCGCGATCTGGGACTACCAGCGGGTGTGGCGCGACAGAATCGCCGCCGCCTACAAGACGGCCCTCTCGGTTCCCGGGCATCACCTGGAGTGGATTTTCAACCTGGACTCCACCGAGGAGTGCTTAGACGTCCTCGCGGACTTCAAACTCGAGGGCGTGGTGCAGAACATGCGCTGCCCGTTCTTGCTGATTCACGGGGAAGGCGACCAGCAGATCCCCCTCGCAGACGCGAAAAGGCTCTTCAACGCCTCGGGCTCCAAAGACAAGACGCTCCGGATCGTCAAGGGGACCGAAACGGGCGCCCAGCACTGCCAGATGGACAACGTGCCCCCCTACGCGCACGAGATTTTCGACTGGCTGAAGCTCAAGCTGGGAGCGTAGCGGGACCGGACGCATCCTTTCCATCATAGCCCGCTGCGGCGTCCCGGCTCTCTCGCAGGAGGGCCGGGACGCCGCAGTGAACCCTTTTTCCTCCGGCGCTCTTCAGGGACGCGCCGTGCGTTCGCGAATGGCGAAACGCCGGTTGACCCGAGCGGCGCTTATCGTCATTACAATGAATGCAGGGGCGTTCGCCGAGGCGTACGCCGCCTGGGCCGACGGATAAAAATTTAGAACAAGGGGGCGGATTCCATATGAGCTATGAAAACGTGCGCACCGAGATGGACGGTGAATTGCTGATCGTCACGCTGCACCGGCCCGAGAAGCGAAACGCCATGACCCACCAGATGCGGGTCGACCTGCTCGACTGCGCCCGACGCGCCGAGACCGACGACGCCGTGAAGGCCATCGTCTTCACCGGACATGGGGACAAGTCGTTTTCCGCCGGCGCCAACATCCCCGAACTGGAGCAGCGCACGCTGGTGTCCGAGATGGGCCCTTCGGCCTCGCTGCGAAAGGAGTTGCCGACCGCCATCGAACGTCTCGGCAAGCCGACCGTGGCCGCCATCAACGGCTATTGCTTCGGTGCGGGACTCGAATTCTCGATGGGCTGCACGATCCGCATCGCGAGCGAGAACGCCCTGCTCGGGCTGCCGGAGATCAACTTCGGCCAGATTCCCGGCAGCGGCGGCACGCAGCGCCTCTACCGGTTCGTGGGACTGGGCTGGGCCATGCAGATGATCCTGACGGGGCAGCGCGTCGACGCCGAAACCGCGCGCGAAATCGGCCTCGTCACCGAAGTCCTGCCGCTGGCCGACCTCATGCCCCGCGCAAAGGAGCTGGCGCGCCTGCTCGGGGCGCAGGCCCCCATGGCCTTCGTCGCCGGGCGCGACGCCGTCCTGCGCTCCACGGAAACCGAACTTCTGGCGGGCATTGACTTCGAGCGAAAGCTCTACGCCATCTGCATGGCGACCGAGGACAGCCGCGAGGCACTGAAGGCCTACGCCGAAAAACGCGCGCCTGAGTACAAGGGCCGCTGATTCCGGGATCGCGCATGAAGCCTTCTCTTCTGAGTCAGGAAAAAATCGAGTCCTACCTCGCCGCAGGCTACTGGACGCGCGAGACGATGGTGGAACGCTACGCCGCCTATGCGCGCGATTGCCCCGAGAAAATCGCCTGCCGCGATTCGCAAGAGGAGATCACCTGGCGGGGGCTGGATGAACTCACCGACCGCATCGCCGCGAACCTGATCGCACGGGGAATCGAGCGCGACGCCCGCGCCCTGGTGCAGATGGCGTCCTCGAACCGCGAGATAGTCTTGCGCATCGCGCTCAAGAAAGCGGGAATCATCGGCTGTTTCGCCCCCATGCAGTGGCGGGGCAAGGAACTGGGCTACGCCTTTCGGGAACTCAAGCCTTCCGTCATCTTCGCCTCGCCTGAGTCGGGCGGCGATGGAGGAACTGTCTGGCTGGATGAGGCGGCAGGCGGAGCCGCGCCCGTCCTTCTCGTCGATCTCTCAGGAGTTTCTCCCGAGGGTTGGCTCCCCTGGGCCGAGTTGACCAGGCCGCCTGAGAACGCGGGAGCGATGGAGGAAATCGCCGCCCGGGCTTTCCGCTTCGATGAGATTTCCATGATCACGGTCTCGAGCGGCTCCAGCGGTTTTTCGAAGCTTTGCGAATGGCCCGAAGGCGCGCAAATGTGTCTCGCCCGCGCAAACGGCGCGCGATTGTGTATCAGCGAGAAGGACAACATCGGCGTTTTCGCGCCGATGGCGGGGGGCGCGGGGCTGCTGGTCTGGGTGACGTCGGGGATGACGCCGTGCGCCTTCACGTTCCCCGAATCCTATAACGCGCGGGCTTTGCTGGCGCTCATCGAGAGCGCCGGGATCACCGTGGCGACGACCGTGCCCGTCATCCTGAACCGCCTGGCGCAGGAAGATCTCGCCTCGTTCGATCTGCGTTCGCTGCGCGCCATACGCATCGGCACGGCGGCGGCGGATCTCGATGCGGCGCGCCATGTGGAAAGCCTCACCGATTGCCGCGTCGTGGTCGCGGCGGGCAGCATGGAAACCCCCGGCTTCGCGCACGCGGATTTCAACGAACCCGCCGCGCTCAGGCTCAACGGCAGCGTCGGTTTGCCGCACCGGGGATGCCGCTGGCGAATCGAGGATGAGGAGGGAAACGCGCTGCCTCAGGGGAGCGTCGGCCACTTCAAGCTCTCGGCCCCCTACGCGTCTTCGGGCTACTGGAAGGACCCGGAAGGCACACGAGCGGTCTGGTCGGATGGCTGGAACGCGACCGGCGACATCGCGGCCATCGACGAGGACGGCCGCCTGCGGCTTCTGGGCCGCAGCAAGGAGGTCATCAACCGAAGCGGCCAGAAGATACTGCCGGTCGAGGTCGAGCGCGAGATCGCCAAACATCCCGACGTCTTCGAGTGCGCCGTCGTCGCAGCGCCCGACCCCGAATACGGCGAGGCGCCCTGGGCGTTCGTACAGCCCCACGAGGGCAGGAGCCTCGACCCGGAAGTTCTGGCCGAAGCGCTCAGAAAAAGCGGCCTCGCCACCTACAAGATACCGACGCGGTTCATCGAACTCGGCGAATTCCCCCGCGTCGCGAGTGACAAGATCGACAAGAAGGCGCTGCTGCAAATGGCGCCCGCGGAATAAAGACGACAAATCAAGACGGAGGAGAACCCTGGCGATGGCACACGGCGAAGACTTACACGGCGCGAGTTTCGACGGCTTCACGGTCGAGATAGACGCAGACCAACAGCGCGGCGACATCATTCTCGACCGCGGCGAGATGAACACGATCAGCATGGGCCAGCGCGAGGAGCTGCGCGCCGCCTTCGAGAACCTGGACCTCGACGGTCGCGTGCGCGTCATCGTGCTGCGCGCCCTGGGCCCCAACTTCTCTTCGGGCGGATTCATACGCGGCTTCATGGAGGCCTCGCCCGAGCACGTCTCGAACCTGGCCGACAACATCGCCGCGCCCACGCGGTGCGCAAAACCGACCATCGCCGCGAATCGCGGCTATTGCTTCGGCGTGGGCTTCGAGATCTCTTTAGCCTGTGATTTCCGTATCGCGTCCGAGACGGCCCTCTACGCTCTTCCCGAGCAGCGCCTGGGGCAGATTCCGGGTTCGGGCGGTTCGGCGAGACTGCAGAAGATGATCGGCATCACGCGGACGAAGCACATCGTCATGCGCTCGAAACGCATCGGCGGCAAACAGGCCCATGAGTGGGGCATCGTCACCGAGGTCGTGCCGGACGATGAGCTCGAAGCGGCCACAGACGCCCTGGTGGCCGAGCTTTGCGGGTTCGCCCCGCTCGCGCAGCGGACGGCCAAGCGCCTGCTCAACGAGACCGAAGACACCTTCCTGTCCCTGGGAATCCAGCTGGAGGGGCATTGCTACTCGCGGCTCCGCCAGTCGGATGATTTCAAGGAGGGCGTGGAGGCCTTTCACGAGAAGCGCAAACCGAACTTCAGGGGGAGTTGAGAAGGTTTCGGACAAATTCTTTTTCGCAAATCTCCCCGGCTCCCAGGCTCGCCGTCTTCCGTTATTGAGACTGTTGAAAAACCTAGTGTACGTCACCTACGGAGCACTCCCTCCGCCAGAGAATTTCAAATCAACTCCCCCCTTGAGGGGGTCGGGCTTCCCGAGGGGAAAGCCCGACAGAGGCCGAGCGGTTTGTGCGAAGGGCGATGTGGTGGGGGGACATGCCACAGAAAAAAACTCCCCCCACCGATTCGGTTTCGGGTTTACACCCTCACCTCATCGACTCCCCCTCAAGGGGGGAGTGAATCTTGCCCTTTCATCGGACGGGTCAAACCCACGTTCATCAACGCTTTCCAACAGCCCCCATTCAAAAGGGCGTTTCGTGCTCCGCTGACCTTTTTGTGCTATATTGCCCGCACATCTCGTACATGAAATTCCCGGTACGGGCGCCATCCCGAAAGACGGTTGGCCCGCAAGGTTATCTCAGACCAATGGGGGGAGATCGTCATGATAGGTCCCATGCACCATTCCAGCAGAACGGTTTCGGACATCGAAAGGTCCATCGCGTTTTACCGCGACATCCTGGGCTTCAAGGTGGTGGAGGACATCTCCTCCGACGAGGAGGGTATCCAGTACGCCTCGACCACGCCGGAGAGCAAGCTCCGCATCGTCATGCTCCAGGCGGGAGGCGCGGTCGTGGAGCTCATCCAGTTCCTGAAACAGGAGGGAAAACCCTACGACAATCCGCCGGCGCTGAACGACGTGGGCAGCAGCCACATCGCCTTCGAGCCAGAAGACATGGACGCCGCCTACGAGGACCTCGTGGCCAAGGGCGTGCAGTTCGCCACCCCGCCCCAGGTGACGTGGCGCGGCCCGGGCCGCTACTGGCGGGCCGCCATTTTCTACGATCCGGACGGCTTCGATCTGGCCCTGTTCAAAATGTATGAGGGAGAACCCGCCGAGGCCGTCTCCGGCTGAGTCCGAAACCTTATGGAGGGAACGACGCCATGATGCTGAGCGACCTGACCTGGATGGAAATCCGCGACCTGATTCCCGAAAACCCCGTCATCATCCAGCCCGTGGGCTCGACCGAGCAGCACGGCCCGCACCTGCCGGTTCAGGTGGACATATCGAGCGCGTTCGAGGTCGCGAAAGCGGTCGGCGACCGCACGGGCTGCCTCGTCGCCCCGCCGCTTCCCTACGGATATTCGGAGGTCTGGGAGAATTTTCCCGGCACCATCAGCTTCACGGTCGACACCTTCATGGCCTGCGTCGCCGAAATCACCGAAAGCCTCGTGCGCAACGGCTTCAAGCGGATTTTCTTCCTGAACGGCCACAATCCCAACCTGCCCCTGCTCCAGACCATGATGTTCAAGCTCATGGACCGCTACGGCAGGGACGGAGACAAACTCATCGTCGCCGGGAGCTACTTCATGGTCGACAAGGAAACATGCGACGCCATCGGCGAGAACTTCCGCGAGGGCACCCACGCGAACGAATTCGAGACGGCCTTCATGATGCACATCCGCCCGGACATGGTGCACGTCGACCGCCTGGGCGATTGGGAGTACAAGCCCGAACTCGTGCTCTCCTATATGCACGGGGTGACCTCGGTCGTTCGCCTGCCCGACAGCCGGGTGCACAACGGCGTCTACGGCGACCCGCGCCGGGCCACGCCGGAGAAGGGCCGCCAGTACTTCGAGGCCTGCGTGAACAAGGTGGTCGAGATCGTCGAGAACTTCAACCCGGATTACTTCGGAATCCAGGAAGTCTACACCTAGGCCTGGGGGCGCAAGGCGGGGGTGGCGATTCGGCTCACCTCACGCCGGTTGCGGCTCGTAGCGCTCCACCTCGATTTCATCCTCGCGCTCGAGCGCTCGGGCGATGTCGTACGCCGCCTGAAGGCGTATCCAAGTTTCCGTCGTGGAGCCGAATGCCTTGGCGAGGCGTATCGCCATCTCCGACGACACCCGCGCGCGCCCGTTCACCAGGTTCGAGAGCGCCTGTCGGCTGACGCCCAGCACTTTGGCGCCTTCGGTCACGCTCAAGCCAAGCGGCTCCAGGCACGAGACGCGCACGACCTTGCCGGGATGCGGCGGATTCTTCATGGGCATGTTGGGGCCTCCTTCATTCAGTGATAGTCGATCTGTCAAGCGGTACTTGTCAATCGCTGTTCTGCATCGGATAGTTTTTTCTCCCGTTTCGGGAGCCAGCGTTGTCATTACGGATTTCAGCGGGAGGATGAGGTGTCTTGCGCTGATCCGTCGGGTGAGGGATGGTTCGGCGGGGCTGGCCGTCAGTCCGAGTCGTATCTCTTTTTCAATTCCCCAAACTCTCTACGCATGTTTGCCGATGAAGCCGTCCCCGAGTCGCTCGTCCGGGACGACATCCTGCTCCGTGATTGTTCTTTCGTATTGTCCCGTGTGTATTTGCACTTGGGATAATTCGAGCATCCCAGGAAGGAGCCGCGCCGACCTACCTTTGGCTGCAGCCAGCCGTCGCATTCGGGACAAGCCTCGATGGGCTGGCCGCACTCTCGGCAGCGGAAAGCGTCTTCCACTTTAACCAGTAGTCCCTTTCCACAAGCCGGGCATGATTCCTGTGTATGCTCACAATAGGGGTAGTTCGAGCAGCCGTAGAAGATGCCGCCGTTCCGCTTGTTTTCGCGTTGCCTGAGGTGTCCCTTAACGCATACCGGGCAGGGGACGTCGCCATCCGGCAACCAGCCGAAGACGGTGATGTCGTATTCCCCGTCGAACAGTTCTATGTCAAAGGGAGAAGGAGGACCGCTCTCGGCAAGCAGGAAGACGCGGCGTCTGGCACGGGTGATGGCGACATAGAACAGGCGCCGCTCCTCTGCATTCGGGTACCCTTCGGGCACAGAGAGGACTAGGTCGAGCAGCGGGTCGTCGTCGATTTCGGTGGGAAAACCATATTTTCCGGAACACAGGTCGAGAACCACGACATAATCCGCTTCAAGCCCCTTGGATCTGTGCACGGTCTTGTAGGATATCCCGAGCCCGGGATACTTCCTTGCCAGAGCGGACATGTTCTGCGGCCGCGTGTGCCTGTACCGGCCCAATAATAGCACGCTCGATCTCCCCTCAAACTTTGAGGCATCCTTTGTGATCTTGTCTAGCGCCTCATTCAACAGAGGGAGTCCTTGCTCGCCGGGGAGGCCAACATGGACGCGCGGCCTGTCCGCCCGGTGTACTGAACCGACCCTCTTCGATATCTGCGCAGGGTTGCGCAGGACGAATTGGGTAGCGACAGAGGCAATGCGGTCCGCGCAGCGGAAGGTCGTCTCCAGAGGGATGCGTTCGTAGCCGCCGAAATGCTCTGTAAACTCCCGCATGATGCCGATGTCCGATCCTGCGAAACGGTATATCGCCTGCCAGTCGTCCCCGACGGCGAACAGCCGCACGCTTGGCGACTTCTCCAGCAGCGCCTTCAACAGCCTTGCCCTGTCCGGTGAAATGTCCTGGAACTCGTCGACCAGGATATAGCCGAAGGGGCTGCGGTAGCGTCCAGCCTCGACATGGCCCGTCGCCCTGTCGATCATGTCGTGGAAATCGATCTCTCCCGATTGGGAGAGCTTTTCCTCGTAGCGCTCGAAGACTGGCCGGAACAGGGCGAGGAAGGCTTCGGCCCGCAGGCGGTCCCGATGGTTGGCGGCCCGCCGGGCAACCTCACGGAAACTCAGCCGCGTTCCCTTGAAGTGTTTGAGAAAGGTCGCCAGAAGGCTGATAAACGGGTCGACCTGTCCCTGCCGATTCAATATGGCGAAGACCTCATCATTGGGAATGGGAGATAGGGATACGCCGTAAGCACGCAGTCTCCCGGCTAGGTTCTCGGTCAATCTTCCGGCGGCGCGCTCGTAGCTGAAAGTCTCGATCAGGGTGGTGCCGCATTGAGAGTGGAGTCCGCGCTTCCACGCCATCGACTCGAGATATTCTTTCTGCGGAACGAACGGAGCGGTCTTTCCCTCAATGTCGAGCCCGAAATGCTCAATATAGATACCGGCTTCGGTCAGATAGAAATCCGGCCTGTATGGCCCCTTTTCCGACGTAGCCGTTTCGTGCTCATAGTCACGTTCGTACTCGTAGGGAACGCCGTTCAGATAGAGGAAGTTGGCGATCTCACATTCCTCGTAACTCCGTACTTTCTCGCCTTTTAGCGAGCGGATATCATGTTGCCGGATATAGTCCCAGTAGTCACTATAACTCTGGAATTCGTGCTCACTCCTGTAAGGCGCGAACTGAGACTGAAACCACTTCAGCAAAGCTCCCAAGAACTTTCGCTCTTCGGCCAGATTGGTGATAATGCTCTTGAGCAGGTCGAGCAGCGCCTTTGGGTCTTCAGCCGTCTTGGCCAGTCCCGGGCGCCTGCCTTCGGCTTCGCCGATAATCGCCATGCCCAAGCTGTGGAACGTCCTGACGGTCATGCCGTCCGCCGCTTCGTTGCCGATACGCTTGCGGACCCGTTCTTCCATCTCGTTCTGGGCGTCTTTCGCAAATGCCAGGAGCAGCAGTTCCGACGGGCGGCGGTCGCCTCTATGGAGAAGCAAGCCGGTCTTGGCGACGATCACCGAGGTCTTGCCGCTGCCGGCAGCGGCGATCACCAGGTTCCGGTCATCATCTATGACGACCGCCCGGCGCTGTTCTTCGGTAAGCGGTCTGGCTTCAATCCGGTCGAAAAACTCCCGCAACCGGAACATTTCATTTTCGACGAAAGCCCTGTTCGCTTTCTCCCGTATACGCTCTGGGTCTTCCAGAAAATCCTGTACCCTTTTCAGCAGTCGAATTTCTGGAGTATTAGACAGCGCCTTCGGCCAGCGCTCCAAGAACTGTTCCACCGCCTTCTTTGCATCGCGCCTCAGTTTACGGAAGACGCTGCGCGCTATGTACTCTGGCGGACATACAAGTTGCAGCAGACGCTCATCTAACGAATGGAGAGCTGCGATCTCTGTCGTGAGCACCCGGCGCCACCAGTAGACCCTGTTGGTTTCCAACACTTCGGCGAACGCCCAAGCGTCGTCCCGCGATAGCCCCGACACGGTTGCGCACCCTTTAGCATGATGAAAGCGTATCCCGGACCAGCGTAGCCCGGTTTCGACTTTGGCCGACACGATGTCCCCAATAGGAATTTCCGTGTATCGGGACCCGTGCATCAGCCTCAGGGAGTTCGCGCTCACGAAAGCAGCCTTG
Source organism: bacterium (assembly GCA_965203325.1). Lineage (GTDB taxonomy): Bacteria > UBA8248 > UBA8248 > UBA8248 > UBA8248 > Bin107. The sequence goes on along the minus strand of OZ241875.1, from coordinate 2,479,603 downwards.
GCGTCTCGTGGACGCAAGACTGCGAACAGGAACGACGCCAGCCCGCTTCGTTCGACCCTGAAGCGGACTTCAGTCTCTAAGACGTCCATGGGTCTGGCTTCTTCCAGAAGCCGAAGGCGAGGCAGATTACAAAACAAGCGAGTATCACTCCGCAAAAAACTTGCGTGAGTCGTTCGGGATCACTTGTGGGAAAAACAACGGGTTGAAAAAGGGCGTACAAAGACGCAAAAACAGGTCGCAGATATTCCACGGGTGTTGGGTCCTATAGCCTCGTGATGTTTCAAACTGTCGCGCGCGCTACGTTAGCACCCGTGCGAGGTTTTGTCGATTTCGTTCGGCTCTCGCGTTTACCTTGCCGGAGAAACGGGCGCTTCACGAAGCGCCCCTACGACAACCTTCCGGAGAGATCACAACACACGTCATTCCGGCTTTCGCCGGAATGACGGCGATGGTCAATTCCAACCAGAGATAACTTTTCCAAATCCCTTCCCGGTCGCGATTGCCCTTCGATACGTCCTTCGACAAGCTCAGGACTACTCAGAGCGAGGGGGAGTGGTGTCGCAGGGATGAAACCCGCGGCGCAGCCTCAGATGGCCAGTTGGGTCTCTGCGTCGAAGAAGAAGAGGTTGTCCTCGCGCATCCCCACGCGGGCCTCATCGCCCATGTCGACCCGAAGGGTGGAGGGCGTGCGCGCCATGATGGAGAGGTCCTCGAAAGCGAGTTCCAGAACCTGATCCGCCCCGTAAGGCTCCAGGAGCAGCACCTTGCTCAGGTGGCCGTTCCCGTCACCCCCGGCGGCCTCGACGACGACGTCCTCGGGGCGAATCCCCAGGATCACCTTCTCCCTCTGCTTCTCCTCCAGGCGCTTGCGCTGCTCGGGAGACGGCTCCACGGCGAAGTTGCCGTAGCGGAAGCAAAGCCTCCCGTTTTCCTGCTCCAGCGAACCGGGGATGAGGTTCATGGGCGGCGTGCCCACGAACTGCGCCACGAAGGTGTTCGCCGGCTCGTGGTAGACGGCGTAGGGAGAGGCGTACTGCTGGAGCACGCCGTCTTTCATGAGCGCTATCTCATCGGCCATATTCAGGGCTTCCACCTGATCGTGGGTCACGTAGATCATGGTGGTCTCGAGGCGACGGTGGAGCTTTTTGAGTTCGGCGCGCATCTCGACCCGGAGCGCGGCGTCGAGGTTCGAGAGCGGCTCGTCCATCAGGAACGCCCAGGGTTCGCGGACGATCGCCCGGCCCAGCGCCACCCGCTGGCGCTGACCGCCGGAGAGTTCGCGGGGCCTTCGGGCCAGAAGCTCCTCGATGTTCAGCGCCTCGGCCGCCCAGCGGACCTTCTCGTCGATTTCCGCCCTGGTCATCTTCATCATCCGGAGCGGGAAGGCCAGGTTGTCCCGCACCCGGAGGTGGGGGTAGAGGGCGTAGCTCTGGAACACCATGGCCATGTTGCGCTTGTGGGCCGGAATGTGGCGCACGTCCACCCCGTCGATGAGAATCGCGCCCTCGGTGGGTTCGAGCAGGCCTGCGACCACGTTCAGGATGGTGGTCTTCCCGCAGCCCGAGGGGCCGAGCAGGACGACGAATCTGCCGTCGGCGATTTCCAAGTCCACGTTGTCGACCGCGACCACGTCGCCGTAGTTCTTGGTCAAGTTCTCCAGCACGACCTTCGCCATTCTCACTCGCTCCTATGGAAAACCGGCTAGCCCTTCACCGCGCCCGCCGTCAGCCCGCGCACGAAGTAGCGCTGGAACATGAGGGCCAGGGCGACGGGAATGATGACGCAGGCGACGCCCGCGGCGTTCATCCGCGCGTAGCTCACCGAAAACTCGGAGACGAAATCGAGCAGCGTCACCGTGATGGGCCGGGTATTCATCGTCTGGGTCAGCACGAGCGGGAAGAGGAACTCGTTCCAGCTCGTGAGGAACACGAACACCGCCGCCGTGACGATCGCGGGCGCCGAAAGCGGCAGGATCACCCGCCAGAGCGTCTGGAAGCGGTTGCAGCCGTCCACGCGGGCGGCGCTCTCGATCTCCTGCGGGACGGTCTCGAAATAGGCGACCAGCACGAATATCGCCAGCGGCAGGGATATCGGAATGTAGGCCACGATGAGTCCCATGTAGGTATCCAGGAGACCGAGCCCGCGGATCATCAGATAAAACGGGACGATCAGCGACACCTCGGGCACGATGCGCGACGCCAGCACGACGTAGAAAAGGGACTGCTTTCCCTTGAAGTAAAGACGCGCGAAACCATACGCCGCCAGGCATCCCAATATGACGTTGATGATCGTGACGCCCAGCGCCACGACGAAGCTGTTCCACATCGAGGGCAGCACGTCGGCCGTGGGGAACGTGGAGTATCCGGCCATGCTCTTGTCGAACGCGACGCTCGTGTCGGCGGGTTTCCTGAGGATGATCTCCTCGTAGTTGCCGATGTTGAACTTGGGCGGAACCCAGTTGGGCGGCACCGACACCACGTCCTTTTCGAACTGAAGGCTCGAGTTCAGCATCCAGTAGAAGGGCGAGATGGCGTAGAAGAGCATGACGGCGACGATCAGGTAGAGAACGACCCGCCCCAGGATGGCGGCCTGGCGGTATCTCTGAATCTCCTTGACGTCGGGAACGCTCGGGGCGGCCATGCTCAATTCTCCTGCGGTCTGTAGAGGATCTTGATGTAGCCGATCGCCAGGATGAAGGTGGCGATGGCGATCACGTAGGAAATCGACGCGCCGGAGCCGAACTGCAGGTTGCGGAACGTCTCGACGTAGGTGTACCAGGAGACGAGCGCGGTCGCGTCGCCGGGGCCTCCCTCGGTCAGTATGTAGACCAGGTCGAAGGTCTTGATGGAGATGATCGAGGAGTAGACCAGCACCAGCAGGAAGGCCAGCTTGAGCGCAGGCAGGGTGATGTGCCAAAAGCGCCTCGGGGCGCCCGCCTGATCGACCTTCGCCGCGCTGTAGAGGTCCTCGGGGATCGCCTGGAGCGCCGTCAGGAACAAGACGGTGGCGAGGGGCACCTCTTTCCACACGAAGGCGTTCACGAGGGTATAGAGCGCTCGGTCGGGGTTGCTGAGCCAGGTCTGGTACTTGTCGATGATACCCAGGGCCACCAGGAGCCCGTTCAGCACCCCGAAGTCGGAATGGTAGATCCACTCCCAGATGAGGCCGTTCGCCACGTAGGGCACCGCCCAGGGCACGAGGATGAGCGGCACCGCCCATTTGCGCACGCCGGAGCCCAGTTCGTTGAGCGCGAGGGAGAAGATGAGGCCGAGAATGGCCACGGCGATCACCGACACCACGACGAAGATGATCGTGTTGATGAACGCGTTATAGAAATCCTCACTCTCCAGGAACATGACATAGTTCTCGAAACCCACGAAGGGGTTTCTGTGGGGTCTTTTCAGGTTATAGACGTGGACGCTGACGTAGAACGAATGGAGGATGGGATAGATGTTGAGCAACACCATCAGGAGCAGCGCGGGGCCCACGAAGAACGCCGCAATGCCGCCTTCTGTCTGTGTGCGCCGGGCGAGCCAGCCCTTCACGCCCGTCTGCGCGGCCGGCTCTGCCCCTTCGACGGAGAGGATATTCGCCAAGGAAAGCCTCCATCGCGCCTCCCCCGGCAGTGCGCCGCCGGGGGAGGCGACCGCTAACGTCTAACCGTAACGCCTCTTCAGTCTGTTCCACTGCTTGGTCAGGGTCTTGAGCGTGCCGACAATATCGGCCTGACCCAGGATCGCCTTGTGGACGCGCGGACGCATGAACTGATCCCACTCGGCGTACCAGACGGCCTTCTGCCCGTCCTTGGGCTTGCTGAGCGCCATCTGGCTCTCGAACAGCTTCGCCTCGCCCCACTTGTTCGCGGCTGAGATAATGTCGGGGTCCTTGAACAGCGGTGCGTGGCCGAAGCCCAGACCGAACTCGGTGAACCACTTCTTCGCCGTGCGGTAGGTGCCCGATTTGTCCTTGCCGCCCAGGAAGTCCACCATCTTCCAGGACATCGCCTTGCGCGCGGGGTCCTTCGCGGCCGAGGCGGTCATGCTGTAGCACCGCGTCCATCCGCACACGTGTGGTTTGGCGTTGTTGGCGGTCGGAATCAGCGCCATCTTGATCTTGCCGGCCACCTTCGAGGACTTGGGCTCGTTCGCGGCCCGCAGCCGGTAGTTCGGCAGGATGGCGAAGCTGCCCGTGCCGCTGCTGAAGGCCTTGAGCGCGGCGACCTCGTTCATCTCCATGAAGCCGGGCTGCGTGATCTTGTGCTTCTTGGCCGCGTCGATGATCCACTGGATCGACTGCGCCACCGCGGAATCCGGTTTGTCGTAGCCCATGACGTTGTATTTCTCGTCGACGAACCTTCCGCCCCGGCTGTACATCATGGTGAAGAGCATCTCGCCCATCCAGAAGTCGGCTTTCAGGAACTGCAGGAAGGGATACTCCTGAATCCCCTTGCTCTTGATCTGGAGGCTCTGCTGGACCACTTCGTCCCAGGTCTTGGGCGGAGCGCCGATGCCCGCCTTCTCCAGGTGCTCCTCGTTGTAGAGGAACGCCATGTGGCCTACGTAGTAGGGCAGGCCGTAGAGTTTGCCGTTGTAGGTGAGCGCGTCGGCGGTCGGGCCGATAAACTCCTTCCTGTACTCATCCACGCGCGGGAACTCGTCGATGGGATACAGCCAGCCCGCCTCGACGAACTCGGCGAGGTGTCCGTCGATCATGTAGATGACGTCCAGGGGCGTGTTGCCCGTGAACTTGACCACCAGGGCGTCGTGGTACTTGCTGCCCGGCGTGTTCCCGTAGTTGATCTTGACCTTGGCGAGCTTCTCGAATTCGGCGATGCGCTGCTTCACGAAGCTGATGCCGTAGGTCCAGCTGTAGAAGTTGAGCGTTTTCACCATCGCCGCCGAGGGCGTCACCCGTGATACAGGCAAGGCCATGGCGGCCGTTCCAAGTGCGGCATTGCGAAGGAGTTTCCGACGACTCAATCCGAGTTCTTTCATGGTCAACCCTCCATCGTCGCCCAGGAGAACCGTGCTCCCCTATGGCAGGGCGACCGCCATTCGGGGGCAGAACCAAGCCACAACACCAGTCAAGAAGCCCTACGCCGGGCTCCTGAATCACTCAGATGTGCAGACGAAGAGAGGGAAGCGTTCTCACGGCAGGAGGCGAAACGGGGCACGGAGGCCCTGGAGGCGACGATACCACCGGTTCGCGTTTCCCACTCTCCGGCGTTCGATAAATCCTCTTGCAACCTCGACCAACCTTACAAGTATGCTGAAATGCTAGCAGGGTTCCTAAAAAGTGTCAATTTTGCGCTTTTCGGGCAAATTCCCGAATCCCCACTCGCGCCGTCTCGCCGCTTCAGGCAACCCCCCCTAGCTGCGCGAGACGAGCTCGATGCTGATGTCGTCCGGCCCTCTGATGAAGGCGATCTTCGTGCCCGGGCCGATCTCCCACGGATCGCAGATGAAGTCGGCTCCTTTCGCGCGCAAGTCGGCCTCGGCCCCCTCCATGTCGTCGACGACGAGGCCGAAATGATCGAGACCATAGCGCGGGTCGCTCGTCGTGCGCACGGGGTTCTCGCCCTCCGCCCGGCCCGAGACCAGAAAGCTCATGCCGTTCAGATCGAAGCGGAAAATCGGCGAGCCGCCCAGGTCGCCCTCGTCCACCACCTTCGCGCCGAACATCTCCTCCCAGAATTTTCTGGCGGCGTGGGGATCCTCGCTTCGGAAGTGTAAGTGATCGTAACCGTAGGTGGGCATGGACATCTTTTCCCCTCCAGAAAAAGTGAGCCGAAAAGAGGAGGCCTCTATCCTCCCGGCTGCTCGGGTCGAACTTGAATAGATAAGAGAAATTATAGTGGCGTTTGCAGCGGGGTTGTCAACAGCGCGGATTCGGAGAGCGTTGAAAAACCCCCTGAGAGGGGAATGGCAACCCTCTGAAAGGGAAACCCCACAAAGGCAACCCCCCCTCCCCGGTCGGTTTTGACTCCTCACCCTCCCGGCAGGATGACGTAGAGGTCCTCCCCGTCGACTTCCACGGGAAAGCGCTGGACTTTCCGCCTGCGGTTGGCGAGGCATTCCCCCGTCCTGACCTTGAACTCCCAGCCGTGCATGGGGCACGCGACCACGTCCGCCTCATCGCGCGCGTAGCGCTCGCGCACCCTGCCGTCTTCCGCCACAGTTGCCGTAATCTCGCGAAAGAGGTTCCCCGAGCACACGGGACCCTGCTGGTGCGGGCACTTGTCCTCCAGCGCGAAAAAACCGTCGCTCAAGCGGAATATCCCGAGATTGAGACCGCCGAGTTCCAGGCGAATCCGCTCGCCGGGGCCTATCTCGGAGGCGCGTGCCGCCCAGAGCCGCCTCGCCATCTAGGCGCTCACTTCCAGATTCACCGTCTTCTCCGTGAAGCGGAAGACGCCGAGCGCGTTCTCGCCCATGATTTTGCGGCGGCCCGCATCGCTCAGGAAGGGCAAGTCGGCGACCGCCGAGGGCTCGTCGTAATCGAAATGGGGCCAGTCGCTCGCGTAGATGAAGGTGTTCTCCGCGTCGAGCAGGTCGAAAAACATCTTCAAGTGCTTTCTCGGCATATCCTCCATCGGCTGGGTGCCGAAGTAGAAATCCTTGATGTATTCGCTCGGCAGCTTCCGAAGCAGCGGCGCTTCCACGCGGCGGCGCATGTATTCGGTGTCGAGGCGGTACATGAGGCCCGCCACCCAGGTGATGCCGCTCTCCTGAAATACGATCTTGAGGTCCGGGAACCGCTCGGGCACACCCTCCATCACCATGCTCACGAGCTGCACCTGGTTGCACCACGTCATGTCCAGCGCGTGGCTTTCCAAAAAGGAGGGAAACTTGGCGAAGCTCGAAAGGTCGGGCCCCAGGAAGTTCGCGTGCAAGACGACCGGAAGCCCGTGGTGCTGCGCCGCCTCGTAGATGGGGTTGTACGCCTCGGCCCCCAAGGGGAGCTCGACGCTCCCGAGCATCTCCACCCCGCAGACGGCGGGATTGCCCGCCACGCGGTCTATCATCTTCGCGGCGCGCTCGGGGTCGCGGCCCGCGGCCACTACCAGCGTGTAGATTCCCTCCTCGGGGGCGCATACGCCGTCCAGCATGTAGTCGATGTAGCCGTTGCAGATGTCCATGGCGTGGTTCGCGTTGCGCACGAACTCGACCATGAGCATGTAGGTGGGGATCATGACGATGGTGTCGATGCCGAAGCGCTCCATCACGACGGGAATGTCGGCGGGACTCGACATGCCGAGCATCTCGTCCTGATCGCCCTTGCCCGCCTCGGCGCCCCGCACGGTGCGGCCGTGGAGCATGACGTCGTACTGCTCTCCCACCAGGGCGGGCATGTGGTACTGCCCGCTCCAGTCGGCGAAACGCTCGACCGAGGGGCCCTTGAGATACTTGGCGAAATCGCGGATTTCCTCGAGATAGTGCGCGTCGGCGTCCACGACGTGCATGCCCCGGTAGCCCATGGCTATCTCCTGTGAGGCGTTCTGTTGATTCCAAAAGGCTTCGCCGGATGATAGCATTCTCCCCGTTTCCTGAACACGCAGGCGAAGGCTTTCTCGTGAGGACAACCCATGAACGATGAACAAACCGCGCGCATGCCCCTCGCGGGCGTGCGGGTCGTGGACATGTCGAACTATCTGGCGGGGCCGCTCTGCACGATGTATCTCGCCGACTACGGCGCGGATGTCGTCAAGATCGAAAACCCCAGGGGCGGCGACCCCATGCGCCTTTGGGGCCACAACAAAAACGGCGTGGGCCTCTACTACAAGATGATCAACCGCAACAAGAAGAGCGTGACGCTCGACTTGAGGACCCCCTTCGGCGTCGAGGCGGTCAAGAAACTCGTGGCCGGGGCCAACGTCGTCGTGGAGAACTACCGCACCGGCGTGCTCGAAAAATGGGGGCTGGATTATGAGAACTTAAAAGAGGTGAACCCCGCCGTCATCATGCTCTCCATCACGGGGTTCGGCAGGACGGGCCCCTACAGGAACCGCCCCGGCTTCGGCTCGCTGGCCGAGGCTTTCGCGGGCTTTAGCCACATCAACGGCTACCCCGACGGCCCGCCGCTCAGCCCCTCCTGGGGGCTGGGGGATTGCTCGACGGGCATCGGGGCGGCGTTTCTGGTGATGACCGCCCTGTTCGAGCGCGAGCGAAGGGGCGGCGCGGGCCAGCAGATCGATCTCGCCATCTACGAGCAGCTGCTCACCATGCTGGGGCCCCAGGTGATCTACTACGATCAGCTCGATTTCATCCAGGGCAGGAGCGGCTCGCGCCTCGAGTTCGCGGTGCCGAGGAACAACTTCGAGACCAAAGACGGCCATTGGGTGCTCATCGCCGGTTCGAACCAGTCCATCTTCGAGAACATCTGCCGGGGGCTGGGGCGCGAGGATTTGATTGCCGACCCGAGGTTCGCCGACAACCGCGAGCGCATGAAGAACGCGGACGCCATCGAGGACGAACTCCAGAAGACGTTAATCACCCTCACCCTCGATGAGGTGATGGAGCGCTTGACCGCGTTCGAGGGCGCGGCCACCCCCATCAACAACGTGAAGATGGTGGTGGAGAACGAACAGGTCGTCGCGCGCGGGAACATCACCGAGGTGCAAGACGCGGAACTCGGCGGCCCGGTGCGGATGCAGGAAGCCTTCGGCAAGCTCTCGCGCACGCCCGGCAAGGTGCGCCACGCGGGCGAGCCTCTGGGGAACAGCAACCGCGAGGTCTTGATCGAGCAACTGGGCTACACGGAAGAAAAGCTCAAGAGCGAGGGGATCGATTTGGGGTAATGGGGGGCATGCGTGCAATTTGTATCGACTCTGTAGGGACAGGTCGCGACCTGTGGGACGGCCCTGAGGAGGGGCTGTCCCTACTTTTTTGCTCGCATATAACGCCTCGGGGTGATGGGAGGGGACACTGCCCGCCTAGAACCGCACGGCCAGTTCATCCACCGCCTGGGTGGTGCGGGCGTCCTCATCCACGAGGAGCCACTCGGGCGTGGGCGTCTTCGTGAAGCTCTTGCCCGCCTTTAACACCGTGCCGTGCAGGGGGGCTTCCATGGCGTCGGCCAGCTTCTCCGCCAGGCGGACCAGGGCGTCCACGTCGACCCCCGTTTCCACCTCCATCAGCCAGAGCATGTGGGCCAGGTCTTCGGTGGAAATGTTGCCCGAAGCGTTCGGCGCGAAGGGGCAGCCCCCGATGCCGCCCAAAGAGCCGTCCAGCACGTCCGCTCCCGCCTGCATCGAGGCGAGGGCGTTGGCGAGGCCCATGCCGCGCGTATTGTGGAGATGGACGACGAGGCCCTTCTCCGGCCAGCGGCGGCGCAGTTCGCTCACCATGCGGCCCATCCGCGCGGGGTCGCCCATGCCCATCGAATCGCACAGGAAAAACTCGTCCACGCCCAGCGTGTCGTATTTTTCGGCGATGTCGTAGACCACCTCTTCCGCCACGCGCCCGGTGTAGGGGCACCCCGTCGAGAGGCTGATCGCCCCGCTGAAGGGAACCCCCGCGCCCTTCACGATCTTGGAAATTTTGGCCATCTCTTCCAGGCTCTGCTTGACGGAGCGGTTCACGTTCGCGCGGTTGTGAACGTCCGTGATGGAGATGACCTGCTGCACCCCGTCGCTCCCTGCGTCCACCGCCCGGCGCGCGCCGCGCTCGTTGGCAACGAGGCACTCATAGGTCACGCCCGGCTTTCGCTCGATGCGGCGCATCACCTCGTCCGCGTCCGCCGTGGCGGGCACGGCCTTGGGGTTCATGAAGCTCGTGGCCTCGATGCGGCGGATGCCTGCGTCCGCCAGGCCTTCGATGATCTCGATCTTCAGTTCGGTGGGCAGCACCTGTTTCAGGTTCTGGATGCCGTCGCGCATGACGACGTCGCGCACGAGAACGCTCGAAGGAAGCTGGGGGTTCGACATGGAAGGTATCCTCCCGCCGGGGGCGCTACTCGGCCAGGCGCTTCATTCTCGGGTCGAGCACGTCGCGCAGCCAGTCGCCCAGAAGGTTCACGCTCAACACCGTGAGCATGAGGATGAGGCCCGGGAAGAGCGCTATCCACCAGGCCGTGTCGAGGAAACTCCTGCCGTCGGCGAGCATTCCGCCCCACGTCGGCGTGGGAGGCGGCACGCCCAGTCCCAGGAAGGAGAGCGCCGATTCGATGATGATCATCCGGCCCAGGTACAGGGTGGCGATGACGATGGTCGTGGAAGCCACGTTCGGGAAGAGATAGATGAACAGGATCCGCACCGTGCCGCAGCCGGTCGCCCTCGCTCCGGTGACGAACTCGTTCTCCTTGATGGAGAGCACCTCCGCGCGCACCACCCGCGCGTAGACGAGCCAGGTCCTGAGCGCGATGACCAGGACGATGTTCTGGAGACTCGGCCCCAGTATCGCCACCAGGCTGATGGCGAGCAGGATGAATGGGACGGCAAGGGCCGTATCGATGATGCGGCTGATGATGGTGTCGATCCAGCCGCCGAAATAGCCCGCGATGATGCCGACGGTGATGCCGATGAGTCCGCTCACGATGACGGCGGCGATGCCGACGATGAGCGAGATGCGCGAGCCCCAGACGATGCGGCTCAGGATATCGCGGCCCTGCTGGTCGGTGCCGAGCCAGTAGGTGTCTCCCGCCTTGTCCACGAAGCCGGGGGGTTTCAGGTAGCGTCCCAGGTCCTGGGAGAGCGGGTCCAGCGGAGAGAACAACTCGGGCACGAGGGCGAAGATGATGACGAGGGAGACGAAGAACGCGCCGAATATCGCCGGCGGCCTGCGCCTTAACTCCTGCATGGCGAGTTGAAAATCGCTCGGCCCCCGTTCGGTATCCTCATCGATTTCGATGTCGAGCGTCGCCGCCCTGTCGTCGACAACCATCGTGTGTCCTTACCCCTTAGCTATAGGAAATCCTCGGGTCGAGCCATGCGTACAAGATGTCGACCACGAGGTTCACGAAAACGAACACGAACGCCAGAAGCGCCACCGCCGCCTGGACGATGGGGTAGTCCTGGTTGTTGATGGCGTCCACCACCAGAAAGCCCACGCCCGGCCACGCGAAGACGGCCTCGGTCACCACCGTGCCGCCGAGCAGAATGCCGAGTTCGAAACCCACCAGGGTGACGACGGGGATGGATGCGTTCTTGAGCGCGTGGCGAATGACCACGAGCCACTCCACGATTCCCTTCGAGCGCGCCGTGCGCACGTAGTCCATGCCCAGCACGTCGAGCATCTGGGAGCGCACGAGGCGCGTGATCCGCGCGGTGGCGTAAAGACCCGCCGTGATCGACGGCAGGATGATGTAATACCAGGCGTCGTAACCCGAGGTGGGCAGCCAGCCGAGATACACGGCGAAGAATATGATGAGCAAAAGGCCGAGCCAGAAGTTCGGCATCGACTGGCCGAACATCGCGCCGACCGAACTGGAGTAGTCGATCCACGTATTGCGGAAGGTGGCAGACAAGACCCCGGCGGGTATGGATATCACCACGGCTATCAGGACCGCCACCAGGGCGAGGAGAACGGTGTTGGGGAAATGCTCGAGCACGAGGCCCATCGCCGGTATCTCGTGCCTATAGGAAAACCCGAAATCGCCTCGAATCACGCCCTTGGTGCGGACGATCTTGGGCGCGTCGGGGTCGCGTTCGAGTTCATCGACCTTCACTTTCTCTCTGTCTGTGCCGAGCAGGTCGTCCACCAGGTCCGATCCCAGGATGAACTTGGCGAACTGGATCGGTATGGGCTGATCGAAGCCCATCTCCTTGCTGAAGGCCTCGATGTCCTCTTCGGTGGAATCGAGCGGCATGAGGACCGCCGCGGGATTCCCCGTGATCTGGAGCATCGAGAACACGAGGATCAGTATCGCCCCGAACACGATGAAGCTTTGCAGGCAGCGTCTGATGATATAGGTGCGCATGGTGAAACCCTTGCCGAAAAACGATTGAATACAAATACGCCATATATACGTGAGAGATTACTTATCCCCTTCTTTCGGCGGCTCGTCAAGAGCCGTGGCACTTGCGCATAACCTGAAGCCATTCAAACCTGCATGCGCGGTGCGCCTCCCCGCTTCATGGACAACCCGCGCCTTCGTTCTGTAGGATGCGGAAATTGCGATGCACGACCCCCATACATGCGAAAATCTTTGCGCTTTCATCACCGAAAGGAGAAACCCATGAAACTCGCCACCTACAGGAACCTCTCGCCGGGCGCGACCGGAGACCGACTGGGCGCCGTTCTGAAAGACGGGCGAACCCTCGACCTGCGCCTCGCCTACGCGAGCTATCTCGCGGAAAAAGAGGGTGAAGGACGCCCCTTCGCCATGGCGAACGCGCGGATTCCCCGGGACATGCGCGAATTTCTATGCGGCGGCGAACCGGCCATGGCGGCGGCAGGCGCGGCGCTCGGCCATGCGGAGGCCATCATCGCTTCGGGCGGAGAGCCTGCGGGGCCGGACGGCGAACTCGCCGCCCTGAAAGACCGCCACGTGCGACTCAGGGCGCCGATTCCGCATCCCGGCAAGTTCTTCCACACCGGGCTCAACTCGAACAAGCACGTCGCCAACACGGGCCATGCGGTTCCCGAGAACGTGCCGGGCGCGCCGCGCTTCGACTCCTCGCTCGTCGGCCACGAGGAGCCCGTGATCTATCCCAAACAGACCAAGATGCTGGATTACGAGGTGGAGGTCGGCTTCATCATCGGCAAATACTGCAAGGACGTGAAACCCGAGAACGCCTTCGACGCCATCATGGGCTATACGGTCTACAACGACATCACGGCGCGCGAGGTGCAGCGATCCGCCGCTTTGGGCGGCGTTTTCCTGGGCAAGAACTTCGACACCACCAACCCCATCGGCCCCTACATCGTCACCGCCGACGAGGTGCCGAACCCCGAATCGCTGCGAGTGCAATGCCGGGTGAACGGAGAGACGCGACAGGACGAGCTTCTGACCGACATGATCTTCAAGATACCCGAACTCATCGCCTTCTACAGCCAGATGTCGCTGGAGCCGGGAGACATCATCTCATCGGGCACTTTCTGCGGCGTGGCCCTGGAGCAGGAAGACCCCGAACCCTATCTGCTCAAGCCGGGTGACGTGGTGGAATGCGAGGTCGAGCATGTGGGGGTTCTGAGAAACCCCATCGTCGCCCAGGACTGAGGATCAGGCGGCGACGCCCAGGGTCTTGCGGACCGCCGCGATGACTTTCTCCGTGCTCGGGAGCACGAATTTCTCGAGTTTCGTCTGAACGGGAATCGGCGCCATGAGCGCGGCCACGCGGCCGATGGGCGCGTCGAGGTATTCGAAAACCGCCTCCTGTATGGCGGCCGAGATTTCCGCGCCTACGCCGCTCCTCAGGTGGCCCTCTTCCACGATGACGCAGCGGCTCGTCTTGCGAACGGAGGCCGTGATGGTCTCCACGTCCAGGGGCGAGAGTGAACGCGGGTCGATGACCTCGCACTCGATTCCCTCTCCCGCCAGCGCCTCCGCCGCTTCGAGGCAATGGCCCATCTGATAGCCGATTCCCACGATGGTGGCGTCCGCGCCCGACCGCTTCACGTCGGCCACCCCGATGGGGGTGGTGTGATCGCCATCCGGCACGCTTTGCTTCGTCTTTTGCGCGTAGAGCAGCCTGTGCTCGATGAACATGACCGGGTTTTCGTCGCGAACGGCGGCCTTGAGCAGCCCCTTGGCGTCGGGCGCACAACTCGGGTAGAGGACTTTCAGCCCCGGCACCTGCATGAACCACGCTTCGAGCGACTGCCCGTGCGTCGCGCCGTACTGAAGGCCCGCGCCGCTGGGTATCCGCGCCACCATGGGAACCGATAGCTGTCCCCCCAGCATGTAGCGCAGCTTCGCCGCCTGGTTCACGATGGGGTCAAGCGCGTAGGTGGTGAAGTCCATGAAGCGCAAGTCCACGATGGGGCGGAAACCCGCCATCGCCGCACCCACGCCTGCGCCCGTGAAACCGAGTTCGCAGATGGGCGTGTCGCGCACCCGGTCGCGCCCGAAGCGATCAGCCAGCCCCGAGCACACGCCGAAATAATCGAACGCCACGTCCTCGCCCATCAGAAACACCTTCTCATCGCGCGCCATCTCCTCGTGGAGCGCCTCGTTCAGGGCTTCGACGTATGTGAGTTCAGGCATCCCGGATTCCCTCAGGCGAAGATGTCCTCGAGCGCCACGCTTTCTTCGGGCTCGGGACTGCTCTCCGCAAAGTCGATTGCTTCCTGAATCTCCGCCTCCACCGCGTCGGCGTGCGCTTTCTTTTGTTTCTCCGTCATCTTGAGCATCTTCTCGCACACGATGAGGGGGTCTCTTTCCTTCCAGCCCTCCCATTCCTCTTTCGTGCGGTACATGCCGTAGTGCGGGTCGCCGCGCGAGTGGCCGAAAAACCGGTAGGTCTTCGCCTCGATGAGACTCGGCCCCAGACCGCGCCGCGCGTGGGCCACGGCCTCGCGGCTCGCCTCATACACCGCCGCCGCGTCCATGCCGTCCACCGTCAGGCCGGGGGCGTCGTAGCCCTTCGAGCGCACGCTGATGTCATCCACCGCCGTGGAATACTCCGCCGGCACGCTCACGGCGTACTGGTTGTTCTCGCAGAAAAACACGACCGGCAGCTTCCAGATGGCGCACAGGTTCATCGCCTCGTGAAAAGCGCCGTTGTTCGAGGCCCCGTCTCCGAAGAAAACCACCGCCACCCGGTCTTTCCCTTCGAGCTGATATGCCAGGCCGATGCCCGCCGCCATCGGCATGTTCGCGCCCACGATGGAATGCGCGCCGTAGTGGCCCTTCGACACGTCGGCGATGTGCATCGAGCCGCCCTTGGAACGGCAAAGACCGGTCACCTTCCCCATCAGTTCGGCCAGCATCTCGGGCAGGCGCGTTCCCTTGGCGATGGAGTGGCCGTGCCCCCGGTGGGTGGTGAGCACGGCGTCGTCTTCCCGCAAGGCCGCGCACACGCCTGCCGAACACGCCTCCTGACCGATGCTCACGTGCACGCCGCCCACCACCTTGCCCGCCATATACATATCGTCCGCCGTCTCCTCGAAGCGGCGGATCCGCAGCATGGTGCGGTACATCTCGCCCATGCGTTTTCGGGATAACCCGGAAGTCGATTTCGCCAAGACAGGTCCTCTATGCAAGCAGCTTCTTCACCGCCGCCACGATCTTCTCCGTGCTGGGCAGGACGATGGCTTCGAGTTTCGTGTGAACGGGCACGGGTACGTCGAGGGCCGCCACGCGGACGATAGGCGCCCTGAGCGCGCCGAAGGCCGCCTCCTGAACCGATGCGGCTATCTCGGCGCCCACGCCGCCGCTTTTGTGCCCTTCTTCGGCGATGACGCATCGGCCCGTTTTTCGGACAGAGGCCGCGAGCCCCTCCACGTCCAGGGGATTGATGGTCCTGGGGTCCACCACCTCGGCGTCGACCCCCTCCCCAGAGAGCAACTCCGCGGCTTCCAGACAACTACGCGCCTGGCTTCCGATCCCGATGAGGGTGATGTCGCTCCCTTCTCTTTTCACCGCCGCCTTCCCGATGGGCTCGGTGTGGTCACCTTCGGGAACGGGGCCTTCCAGAGAGTAAAGTGAGCGGTACTCCACGAACAGGACCGGATTGTCTTCCCTGATGGCGGATTTCAGAAGCCCCTTCACATCGGCGGGGTCGCTCGGCACGATGACGCGCAGGCCCGGCACCTGGATGAACCAGGCCTCGAGGCACTGGCTGTGCGTGGGGCCGTTCTGGGAGTAGCCGCCCTCGGGCGCACGGATTACCAGGGGCACGCTCACCTGCCCGCCGAGCATGTAGCGCAGCTTGGCCGCCTGGTTCGCGATGGGGTCGATGGCCAGCATCATGAAATCGATGCGCCGCATGTCGAGCACGGGCCGGTAGCCCGCCATCGCGGCGCCTACGGCCGCTCCGGTGAAACCGAGTTCGCTGATGGGCGTGTTGCGCACCCGCTCGGGGCCGAACCTGTCGCCCAGACCCGCCGTGGCGGGCGAGATGGCGGAGAGCGCGACGTCCTCGCCCATCAGGAACACCTTCTCATCGCGCGCCATCTCCTCGTGGAGCGCCTCGTTGATCGCCGCCGCATACGAAATGGTGCGCGTCTTCACCTCAGGCATAGAGATCCTCATACACTTCTTCGGGCTTAGGCTCAGGGCTTTGCCGCGCGAAGGCGAGCGCATCCCGCAACTCGTTCTCCACCGCTTCCCCATGCGTTCTTTTCTGCGCCTCACTCACGCCGAGTATCCCCTCCGCCACGAGGAGGGGGTCTTTCGCCTTCCACTCGTTCCACTCTTCTTCTGTCCGGTACGGTCCGAACTGGGGGTCTTTTCTCGAATGACCGAAATAGCGGTATGTCTTCGCTTCGATCAGGCTGGGTCCCAGACCCGTTCTCGCGCGGCCCACGGCCTCGGCCATCACCTCGTGGACCGCCAGCACGTCCATGCCGTCCACCGTCACGCCGGGCATGTCGTATCCCGCCGCCCGCGCGCTGATGTCCGCCACCGAAGTGGCGTAGCCCACCCGGGTGCTCGAGGCGAAATGGTTGTTCTCGCAAAAGAAGATGACGGGGAGCTTCCATATCGCGGCCAGGTTCATCGACTCATGGAAGCTGCCCTCGTTCGCCGCACCGTCACCGAAAAAGACGACCGCCACCTGGCCCTTGCCCTCGAAATGAAATGCGAGGCCGATGCCCACCCCCATGGGCATGTTCGAACCCACGATGGAGTGCGCCCCGTAGTGTCCCTTCGACACGTCGGCGATGTGCATGGAGCCGCCCTTGGCATGGCAAAGCCCGGTTGCCTTGCCCAGGAGTTCCGCCATCATCTCGGGCAGGCGCGTTCCCTTGGCGATGGAATGGCCGTGGCCCCGGTGGGTGGTGAGAATCGCATCGTCATCCCGGAGCGTGCTGCAAGCACCGACCGAGCAGCCCTCCTGGCCGATGCTCACGTGGATGCCGCCCACGACCTCGCCTTGCTCGAACAACTCGAACGCCGTCTCTTCGAAGCGGCGTATGCGCAGCATGTCGCGGTACATCGCCTGCTTGCGCTCATCGCTCAAAGGCGCTTTTTCTTCAGACAAAAGGTGTTCTCCTTCGAGTGGGAGAATGAGATTTTTCGCATCGGAAGGCCCAAGATTCTCACAAATCGCCGCCTGAGGCCAACACTCAGCCGGATTTCGCTTTTTCCTCTTCGGCCTGCTCGTCGGCGATGCGCTTGAGCGCGTAGAGGCCCTCCATCAGCACGGGCGCGCCGCCGCCGATGCTCGCCACCTCGAACGCCTCGAGCGCCTCTTCCATCGTCGCGCCCAGGCGCAAGGCCTTTTTCGTGTGGGTGTAGACCTCGTGCTTCATGCCCTTGAAGGCGAGCAGGCCGATTTCGATGAGTTCGCGCGTCTTGGGTTCCAGATGCCGCGGCTCTTCCTTGAAAAACCCCCAGTGCATCTGCGAGTAGATCTCGAAATAATCCGGGTCCAACTGCGCGCCGAAGCCGAGCACGTCGTACACGAACCCCCGGTCGCCATGAATCTTCTCCGTAATCCGCTTTACCTTTTCCTCTCTGGTTTCTTCCGCCATTTTCTTCTCCTTATGGGAACAAGATAAAGGCGGAGGTCTCCGAATCAGGAAACCCCCGCCCGAAAAAGCAGTCCTACGCCGTACCGAACCTGTCCATCCACCAGTCCGCAATCCACTCACCGCACATCGGCAGGTTGTCGAACACGCAGTGCTGGCTGCCGCCGTCCTCGACGGTGAAAATCTTGAGCTCCTTCTCCTCGGAGCCGCAAGCCTCATAGAGCCTGTGGGCCATCTCGACCGGCACGATGTTGTCGTCCTGCCCGTGTGTGATGCAGATGGGCATGCGTATCTTCTCGGCGACGCCCGCCAGGGTATACGCCCTGCATTTTTCCATCGCGGAATCCATGTCCGGCGTCCCGAGCACCCAGGGCAGTTGCCAGATGGCCGAGGAGGAGATGGTGCCGCCGCTTTCGAGCACTTGTCTCCTGTGCACCCAGACCTCGTGGTAATCGAAATGCGCCCCCCAGGTGAGGCACGCCGCGTAGCGGTGCTCGAAGGCGGCGATGCGCGGGGCGTAGTAGCCGCCCATGCTCATGGCCATCAATCCGATCCGCCCAGAATCCACCTCGGGTCGCGCATCCAGAAAATCGAACGCAGCAGTTCCCGCCACCTCGTAATCCGGGCGGCTAGGTATCTTCCCGAGCCTGAGCGTCTCGCCCTGTCCCGGTCCGTCCACGCAGAGCACCCCGACGCCTCGCTCTATCAAAGCAAGCGCGCCCCACAGAACGGTAATCTCCTTGGAGCCGTCCAGCCCGTCGAAGAATGCGACGTAAGGATCGTTGCCCGTCGGGTTTTTGGGCGGAAGGAGGTATGCCGCCAGGGGGCCTTCCTCGTAGGGAACGTCGGCGCGCTCGAACCCGGGCACGCGGTATTTCATCCCCTTCTCGTAGTGGGGCAGGAGTTTTCTATAGGATTCGGATTTTCTCGGATCGTCGGGGTGGACGAAGCGCTCGCTCGCGTAGCGGTAAATTGCGCTCCGCACGTAGGCCGCCATGGCGGTGCGCGTGTGGCCCTTTCGCTCCTCATCCTCCGCGCGGGCGAGCGTCTTGTCAGACATCCAGGACCAGGCATCGTGCCAGGCTTCGGCGTCGCCCGCCCGTCCGCTCAGGCGTTTTCCGATCTGATCGATTTCGTGAAAGTTCGATCCCCCCATCGCGGCGATGTTGATCTGCCCGCTCATCAACTGCGACCAGAGATAGTGCTCCGGGAAATATCGAAACCACGAACCGATGATGTTCTCCGACATGAAAAGTCTCCTCCCAGGTTGAATCCATTCACATAGCAAGTCGTTTTGCGATGCGGAGAACATACACGCAACGCTTGCGCGTTCACAAGGAAACTTTGTGGCGGATCAACCGCCCCGAGCTTTGACCCTTGATTCGCATCCGTGATAATTTTCTCAAATACAAGGGCAGACAAACTACTTGACACTCTCAGAAATTCAAGAGGTGTTTTCATCTTCACCGGAGCAGGTTTTATGACCTGCTCTATTCCTTAAAGGAGGAAAACCTATGCGGAAGTTTCTCGTAATCCTGGCCGTCTTCGCCATTCTGGCGATGGGCGCGCCCGTGACGGCTGACGCGAAAAGCACCGTCACCATCGCCCTCTCGGGCGAACCACCGACAATGGACCCGCACCGCGTCTCGAACTTCGTCGGCGCGATGGTCTGGCGTTGGAGCTACGATACCCTTCTTCACGCCGAGACCGGAACGGGCGAGAAAAAGCCATGGCTCGCCACCAAGTGGACCCAACTCGGCCCCCTGAAGTGGAAGTTCCAACTGAGAAAAGGCGTCAAGTTCTCGGACGGCTCACCCTTCACGGCGGAGAGCTTCAAGTACACCATCAGCCGCATCATGAAGTCCGCGCGGCAAAGGCAATACTTCAAAAACATCGATAAAATAGAAGTCGTCGACGACCATACCTTCATCTATCACAACAGAGAACCCGATGGCGGCATGTGGAACCGCCTGACCCGCTGGGCCGGCCCCATCAGCCTGAAAACCAAGGGCATGGAACTCGCCCACATCTCGCGCAACACCTACGGCACGGGTCCCTATGTCCTCAAATCCTGGACCAAGGGCCAGAAGATGGTGTTCGACGCGAACCCGAACTGGTGGAACAACAAGAACTTCCCCAAAAGGCCGCAACGCATCGTCCTCCGCCGCATCCGCGAGAGCGCCACGCGCGCCAAGGCGCTTCAGGCGGGCGAGATCGACGTGGCCTGGGGCATCATGCCGCAGTTCATCCCCCAGCTCGAGAAAAACCCGAAGACAAAAGTCGCCGTCGTCCCCGCCGTGCGCATCATGCACATGGGATTCTTCACGAGACACGGCGGCCCGATGGCCAACGTCAAGGTGCGCCAGGCGATCAACTACGCCATCGACGCCGAAGCGATTCGCACGACCATCCTGGGCGGACGCGCGGACCTGTTCGGTCAGATGCTCCACCCCTGGAACTACTCGGGCTACAACCCCAAGAAAAAGTGGTATGGCTACGACCCGGCCAAGGCGAAGGCCCTCTTGAAGGAAGCCGGCTACGAAAAGGGCTTCAAGATGGAAGTCATCGCCACGAACGGCCGCTACCCGGGCGACAAGGCCACGTGTGAGGCCATCGCCGGGATGGTCAAGAAAGTCGGCGTGAACGCCACGTGTAACTCCCAGCGCTTCCCGCTCTTCAAGAAGCTACACCGCGCCTACAAGGCCGGCAAGAAAAAGGGCGCCGCCGCCTATTACATGGGCTTCGGCAACGGCCAGGGCGACTCCACTTCCGTGCTTCGCGGAACGTCGAGCTGCAAGGGCCCCTGGAGCGGCATGTGCTACCCGGAGCTGGATAAGGCGATCGATGCGGCCACGGCTACCGTCGACCCGAAAAAACAGCAGATGGCGTTCGAAGGCGTAACCGACTTGATGAAAAAACTGGTCACGCACAAGATCGTCGTGAAAATCCACGACGTGCTCGGCCATGGTTCGAACCTGAAATGGATCCCGCGCCACGACGAGACGCTTCTCCCCTGGGAGATCGGAGTGCTCGGCATGAACTAAGCGGGCATTTTCGCTGCATCACGCCGCGGGGGTGCTCGACGCCCCCGCGGTTTTTTTTACCTTCACGAATTAACCGCTCATCTTCGAGGTTCAACCATGAAATTCGGCATTTTTTTGCCCGCTCAACAACTGCGGCCAAGATAGCGCTCCCCGAAATTCCGAAGCCACGAGCCCATTACGTTCTCCACCAAGAAGCCTCCTTCTCGTTGAAGCATTGGACGCATTCATACATTTCGCGTTGCGGGGGACATGCACCATATCCCGGCTTTCACTACTTACACCCCGCGTTCACCAGGAATCCGGGCGGAGATAAGTCGTTTTCCTGTTTTGACGTTTTATTCTCATCCGTGATAGATTTTTGATATACAACAAAAGGGAAAAAGTGACGTAACTCTCTCAAGGAACCAAAAAGGTGTATTTGTTCTTCACCGGGGCGGGTATTGCAACCTGTCCCCCTAAAGGAGGAAAACCTATGCGGAAGTTTCTCGTAATCCTGGCCGTCTTCGCGGTTCTGGCGATGGGCGCACCCGTGACGGCTGACGCGAAAAGCACCGTCACCATCGCCCTGACGGGCGAACCCCCGACGATGGACCCGCACCGCGTCTCGAACTTCATCGGCGCGATGGTCTGGCGTTGGAGCTATGACACCCTTATTCACGCCGAGACCGGAACGGGCGCGAAAAAGCCCTGGCTCGCCACGAAGTGGGTGAAAGTAACCCCCAAGAGCGCGAAGTTCCATCTGAGGAAGGGCGTCAAGTTCTCGGACGGCACACGCCTGACGGCGGAAAACTTCAAGTACACGATGACCCGTGTCTTGAAATCCGCGCGCCAGAGAACTTACTTCAAGAACTTCGATAAAATCGAAATTCTCGACGACAACACCTTCATCTACCACAACAAACAGCCCGACAGCGGTATGTGGAACCGCCTGACCCGCTGGGCCGGCTCCATCAGCCTCAAGACCAAGGGCATGGAACTCGCCCACATCTCGCGCAACACCTACGGCACGGGTCCCTACGTCCTCAAGTCCTGGACCAAGGGCCAGAAGATGGTGTTCGACGCGAACCCGAACTGGTGGAACAACAAGAATTTCCCGAAACGGCCGCAGCGAATCGTCCTCCGCCGCATCCGCGAGAGCGCCACGCGCGCCAAGGCGCTGCAGGCGGGCGAGATCGACGTGGCCTGGGGCATCATGCCGCAGTTTATCCCCCAGCTCGAGAAAAACCCGAAAACGGCAGTCGCCGTCGTCCCCGCCGTGCGCATCATGCACATGGGATTCTTCACGAGACACGGCGGCCCGATGGCCAACGTGAAGGTGCGTCAGGCGATCAACTACGCCATCGACGCCGAAGCCATTCGCACGACCATCCTGGGCGGGCGCGCCGACCTCTTCGGCCAGATGCTCCATCCCTGGAACTACTCGGGCTACAACCCCAAGAAGAAATGGTACGGCTACGACCCGGCCAAGGCGAAGGCCCTCTTGAAGGAAGCCGGCCACGAAAAGGGCTTCAAGATGGAAATCGTCGCCACGAACGGCCGCTACCCGGGCGACAAGGCCACGTGTGAGGCCATCGCCGGGATGGTCAAGAAAGTCGGCGTAAACGCCACGTGCAACTCCCAGCGCTTCCCGCTCTTCAAGAAGCTCCACCGCGCCTACAAGGCCGGCAAGAAGAAGGGCGCCGCCGCCTACTACATGGGCTTCGGTAACGGTGGAGGTGATTCCTCCGGCGTGCTTCGCGGAACGTCGAGCTGCAAAGGTGCTTGGAGCGGCATGTGCTTCAAGGAGCTGGACGCTCTGATCGACAAGGCCAACGCCACTGTAGACGAGAAAAAACAGCAAATGGCGTTCGAGGCCGTGACCGACAAGATGAAAGCGCTGGCCACGCACAAGATCGTCGTGAAGATCCACGACGTGCTCGGCCACCGGGCGAACCTCAGGTGGACCCCGCGCCACGACGAGACGCTTCTCCCCTGGGAGATCGAAGTGCTCGGCATGAACTAGGCGGGCGTTTTCGCTGCATCACGCCGCGGGGGGTGCTCGACGCCCCCCGCGGTTTTTTTGCACCTTCAAGGGTAAACCGCTTTTTCTGAGGTTCAGACATGAAATTCGGCATCTTTTTGTCCGCGCAGCAGAACCTGGACGCCAATCTCGTAGAAGCCTTTCACTCTCAAATCGATCTTGTTCGCCTTACGCGTGACAAGGGTTGGGATTCTTTTTTCACCGGCCAGCACTACCTGAGCGAGGGGAACGTGCAGCACCTGCAGAACCTGCCCTTTCTCGCGCGCTTAAAGGCCGAGGCGGGCGACATGATGCTCGGCCTCGGCGTCTTGCTCATCAATCTGCACAACCCGGTCTACGTGGCGGAGACCGTCGCCACCATGGACGTCATCGCCGAGGGTAATATGGCGTTCGGCGTCGGCCTCGGCTACCGCGACGTGGAGTTCGACGCCTTCGGCGTCCGGCGGGGCGAGCGGGTGAAACGCTTCGTGGACTGCCTCGAACTGGTCAAGCGCCTGTGGACGGAAGAATCCGTTTCGTTCGAGAGCGAATACTGCACGCTGAAAGACGTGCGCATGAACATGCGCCCCGTGCAGAAGCCGCATCCGCCCATCTGGTTCGCGGCGAACAGCGACCCGGCCGTGAAGCGCGCGGCGCACTTGGGCGATACCCTTCTCATCAATCCCCACGCCACCACGCAGACCATCGCGCGCCAGATGGATGTCTACCGCGAAGGCCTGGCGGAGGCGGGAAAATCCATGCCTGAGGAGCTTCCCTGCATGAAGGAGGTCTTCTGCGCCAAGGACAGGAAAACGGCGCTCGAACTCGCCGGCCCCTATCTCGGGCAGAAATACAAGGACTACGCCCGCTGGGGGCAGGACAAGGCCCTGCCTGAGGATGAGACCTTCGACCAGCCCTTCGAGGATCTGCTCAAGGACCGCTTCGTCATCGGTTCGCCGGAGGATTGCTACGAGCAACTCAAACCCTACAAGGACATGGGCGTGAACCACCTCATCATCCGTACGCACTGGATCGGCATGCCCGCTTCCTCGGCGCTCGAGAGCGCGCGGCTCATTTCCGACGAGCTCATGCCCGCGCTGAAAGCATAGGACGCTCCCAAACCCGGAAGGAGACTCTCGTATGGCCTCTGCAAGAGACTTTCCCCGCTACCCGAAAACCGAATACGCCCGCCGCTACCGCGAGATCAGAAAAAGGATGCGCGCGCGGGGAATCGACGTCCTCATCTTCTACGGAGATTCGGGGATGCAGGGCGGCAACCAGGCCAACCTCAAATACGTCACGAACTACAAGGACCCGGTGAGCAGCTTCTTCGTCTTTCCGCTCAGGGGCGCGCCCGCTCTTTTCATCTCGAACCGGCTTTATCTCCCTTACGCCAAAAAGATGAGCATCATCGCGAAAACAGAGGCCGTAGACTACGAACCGGGCCTTAAGGTCGAAGGACGCATCCGCGAACTGGGGCTCGACAAGGGAACCATCGGCCTCGTCGGTTTTCGGGGGATCCTGCCCGTCTCCATGCCGTTCAGCGTGGTGGATCACTGGCGCAAGGCTCTCAAGGGCGCGAGCTTTACAGACGCTTCGGACATTCTCGCCGAAGTGAGGCTCATCAAAAGCCGCGAGGAACTCAAGTGGTTCCGGCGCGGCGCGGCGCTCACGGACATGGCCTTTGAGGCGCTGGATAAAAAAGCAAAGATAGGCATGAGCGAGTTCGAACTCGCCGCCACCATCTCCGGCGCATATGTGCCCAAAGGCGGAAGCCCGCAACTCATCTTCGTGGGTTCGACCTCCATGGCGAGACCGCAGCTGATCTTCCCGAACCAGTTCCCATCGCACCGCAAGATCAGAAAAGGCGACATCGTGCTGACGGAGTTATCCGCCGATTACGAGATGCACCCCGGCCAGGCGCACCGGCCCATCTCCGTCGGAGTGGAGCCGACGCCCATCTACCGGAAACTCTACGAGGTAGGCGTGGAGGCCTACGAGCGGATACTCGAGGCGTTGAAACCGGGCAATACGCACGAGGACATCAAGCGCGCGGGTGCCATCATCGAGGAGGAGGGCTTCACCACCTTCGACACCACCTTCCACGGCTGGGGGCTGCTCATTGAAAACCCCCGCGTCGACGTGGCCGCCACCATCCTCAAGCGGCCCCAGAACGAAATCACCTTCACCGAAGGCATGCTCATGGTGATTCAGCCCAACGTCTGCACGGCGGACGGCAAGCGTGGCCTTCAGGTGGGGAACCTTGTGGAAGTCACCAAAACCGGCGCGCGCGCCCTCCAGAAATTTCCCATGAAGTTCATGCGCATATAAAAAGCCGCTCTGCAGGCTCATCCTGCGGGGCGGCTTTTTATGATCAAGAGAATCAGTTGGCCGGCATGGCCGCGATTTTCTTTTCGAGATCCTCGGCGAGGGGAGAACCCAGGCTCTTGAGTTTTCCTAAATCCGCCAGGGCGGCCGCCTTGTTCCCGGCCATGACGTGGGCGACACCCCTGTATTCCAGGGCAGGCGCATAGTCGGGCTTGATGGAGAGCGCCCTGTCGTAGGCGGCGATGGCCTCTTTCGCCTTGCCCATCTTCCTCAAGGAATAACCCAACATGTTGAAGGCTTTATAATGCTGCCCGTCTTCTTCGATCACCTTCCGGAAAAGAGCCGCCGCCTCCGCCCATTTTCCTTCTCGCGCCTTCTCCTCTCCTTGCGCATAATTCTGTCCGGCCATCTCGGGTTTGGGATCCCCTGCCGGATGAGAGGGCGCCGCCATGGCGAGCGACATCACGAACGCGAGAGCAACGAAGGATAAAATCTTCATGGCATCATCTCCTGAAAAACGAAACTTTCTCTCAAGGCGGCAAATCAAGGGATTGCGCGCGTCCGCATCAATGATCGAACGCTACTTTCAGGCTCAGGTATACGACAAAAAAAGAGGGCCGTCATTCACCCCTTCGGGTGAGCGACAGCCCCCAAGTGAAATACCCGCTAGTTGTTGAGCCCGCTTTGGTTCGCCACGGAAATGCGGGTGATGGCGCGCTTCAGAGCCAGCTCGGCCCGATCGAAATCGAGTTCTTCCTCGGCCTTCTGACCCGCCATGCGTTCCTGCGCGCGTTGGCGCGATTCCTGTGCGCGCCCGGCGTCGATGTCTTCGGCCCGTTCGGCGCTCTCCGCCAGGATGGTTATCTTGTCGGGGCCCACCTCGGCGTATCCCTCAATGATGGAGACGAAATACCGCGCGCTGCCCGTGCGGTAGCTGAGCACCCCGACGCCTAGCTGGCACAGGTAGGGCGTGTGCTGGGACAATACGCCGAACTCGCCGTAAAACCCCGGGGCCGTCACCTCGTCCACCTCGGCGGAGACGAGCTTGCGCTCGGGCGTTACGATGTCGAGCATCATCTTGCCTTCAACCATTCTCTTATACCTCGACGCCCAGACTCTTGGCCTTCTCTTTGGCGGTATCGAGATTGCCCACCATGTAGAACGCCTGCTCGGGCAGATGATCCACGTTGCCGTCGGCAAGTTCCTTGAAGCCCTGAATGGTGTCCTCGAGCCGCACGTACACGCCTGGCGTGCCCGTAAACTGCTCGGCCACGTGGAAGGGCTGGCTCAGGAAACGCTGAATCTTGCGCGCGCGCGCCACGATAATCTTGTCGTCCTCTGAGAGTTCGTCCATTCCCAGAATCGCGATGATGTCCTGAAGATCCTTGTAGCGCTGAAGGATCTGCTGCACCTGCCGCGCCACGCCGTAGTGCTCCTCACCCAAAATCCGGGGATCCAGAATCCGGCTTGTGGAATCGAGCGGATCCACCGCCGGGTAGATGCCGAGCTCGGCGATCTGGCGCGAGAGAACCGTCGTGGCGTCCAGGTGCGCGAACGCGGTGGCGGGCGCGGGGTCGGTCAGGTCGTCGGCTGGCACGTAGATGGCCTGCACCGAAGTGATGGAGCCTTTTTTCGTCGATGTGATGCGCTCCTGGAGGTCGCCCATCTCCGTCGCGAGGTTCGGCTGATAGCCCACCGCGCTGGGCATACGGCCCAGCAGAGCCGACACTTCGGAACCCGCCTGCGTGAAGCGGAAGATGTTGTCGATGAACAAGAGCACGTCCTGGCCTTCCACGTCGCGGAAGTATTCCGCGAGCGTCAGGCCCGAGAGGCCGACTCGCAAGCGCGCGCCGGGAGGCTCCGTCATCTGGCCATACACCAGCCCCACGCTTTCGAGAACGCCCGATTCCTCCATTTCGAGGTAGAGGTCGTTGCCCTCGCGGGTGCGTTCGCCCACGCCGGAGAACACCGAAGTGCCCGAGTGCTCCGTGGAGATGTTGTGAATGAGCTCCATGATGAGAACCGTCTTGCCCACGCCGGCGCCGCCGAAAAGGCCTGTCTTGCCCCCCCGGGTGTAGGGTTCCAGGAGATCGACGACCTTGAGACCCGTCTCCAGCATCTCCGTGGATGTGCTCTGATCTTCGAGCGTGGGTGCGGGGCGATGGATCGGCAAACGCTCCGTCGTTTCCACGGGCCCTTTCCCGTCCACCGGCTCCCCGATGACGTTCAGGATGCGTCCCAGCGACGCCTTGCCCACGGGCATCGAGATCGGCGCGCCCGTATCCACGGCCGTTAGTCCGCGAATCAGCCCTTCGGTCGGCTCCATCGAGACGGTGCGCACGGTGGATTCACCCAGGTGGAGCGCTACCTCCACGACGACCTCGTCTTTTTCCCCCTCGGCGAGGAGGGAGGGGTCTTTTTTGACGACGAGCGCATTTCTGAGTTCCGGCAGGCTGCCTGCGTCAAACTCGACATCGATAACGGGTCCGATAACCTGTGTTACACGTCCTTCGTTCATCCTGGGCTCCTTCGTCATCAAATTCCCCGTTCGGCCGGCTCATCAGTCGGCTCTTTTCGGGGTTGTTTTCTCTGATCCGTAATCCTCTACGCCAGCGCATCGGCGCCGGCCACCACTTCGAGCAACTCCGTGGTGATCGAAGCCTGGCGCACGCGGTTCATCTGCAACGTCAGCGTCCCTATCATCTCCTCGGCGTTTCTGGACGCGTTGTCCATCGCCGTCATGCGGGCGCCGAACTCGCTCGCCTCCGCGTCGAGAAGCGACCTGTAGATCTGCACCCGCACGTGCCTCGGCAGGATGCTGTCCAGCACGCCCTCCATCGAGGGCTCGTAAATGTATTCCGCCGCCACGGGCTCGCCCTGATCGTCGAGCGAATCGGGCACCGGAGGCGCCAGAGGCAAAAGCCGCGAGAGCCTCGGGCTCTGGCTCAGAATCGTGCGAAACTCCGTGGTGATGATGTGAACCTCATCGAAGCCCTCTTCGAGATACGCCCTGGTCATAAGCTCGGCCAGTTGGGTGGCGAGGGCGAAGTCGATCTTCCCGTAAACGTCCGTGAACTGCTCCTTGAACGCAAACTCCCGTCGCGCCAGGAAATCGCGGCCCTTGCGGCCCACGACGACGATCTCGGTCTCCTTGCCCTCTTCCTCGCGCTTCCTCAGGAACTGAAATGCCTGGCGAAGCAGGTTGGTGTTGTAGCCGCCGCAAAGGCCCTTGTCCGAGGTGATGACGAGCAGAAGCACGCGATCGTCCTTCATGTCGTCTCGAAGAAGGGGGTGCGTGTCCGCCGATACCTTTGCGGCCAGCGAGTTCACCAGTTCCTCCATCTTCTCGCTGTATGGCCGGGCGCTCTCGATGCGCTCCTGCGCCCTGCGCACCTTCGAGGCCGCAACGAGCTTCATCGCCCGTGTGATCTGCTGGGTGTTTTTTACGCTGCGTATGCGGCGCTTGTAATCTCTGGTAGAGGCCATTTTCCACCTATTCCGCTGCGGCGGCCGCCGCTTCGGGCTCCGCCGTCTGGAGCGTTTTCACGAATTCCTCGCACGCCGCCCGCAGGCCTTCGGTGATCTCGTCCGTCAATTCGCGCTTTTCGGCCACATCGTTCACCAACTGTGAGTGGCTCGTCTCCATGTAGGTGAGGAAATCGTTGTTCACCTTTTGAATGTCATCAATATCCACGCTATCGAGATAGCCCTGCGTGCCCAGGAAGATCGACATGATCTGGCGATGCACTATTTCGGGCGCATACTGGGGCTGCTTGAGCAACTCCGTCAGTCGCGAACCCCGAGCCAACTGTGCCTGCGTGGCCGCATCGAGCTCGGAGCCGAACTGTGCGAAAGCCGCCATCTCGCGGTACTGCGCCAGGTCCAGGCGCAAGGTGCCAGCCACCTTCTTCATGGCCTTGTTCTGGGCGGCGCCGCCCACGCGCGAGACGGAAAGGCCCACGTTAATGGCGGGCCGGATACCCGAGTGGAACAGGGCGGATTCGAGATAAATCTGCCCGTCGGTAATGGAAATCACGTTCGTCGGGATGTAGGCCGACACGTCGCCCGCCTGCGTCTCGATGATGGGCAGGGCGGTGAGCGAACCGCCGCCCAAGTCGTCGCTCAGTTTGGCCGCGCGCTCCAGCAGGCGCGAATGGAGGTAGAAGACGTCTCCGGGATAGGCCTCGCGGCCCGGAGGACGCCTGAGCATCAAAGAGAGCTGGCGATAGGCCGCCGCCTGTTTCGAGAGGTCGTCGTAGATGATGAGCGCGTGCATGCCGTTGTCGCGGAAATACTCGCCGATAGCGCAGCCCGCATAGGGCGAGATGTACTGAAGGGGCGCGGGGTCGGAGGCCGTGGCCGCCACGACGACGGTGTAGTCCATCGCGCCGTATTCCTCGAGCGTACTCACCACCTGCGCCAGCGTAGAGCGTTTCTGGCCGGTGCAGACGTAGATGCAATACACGTCGGTGTTTTTCTGGTTGATGATGGCGTCGACCGCGATGGCGGTCTTGCCGGTCTGCCGGTCGCCGATGATGAGTTCGCGCTGTCCGCGGCCAATCGGCACCATGCCGTCAATCGCCTTGATCCCGGTCTGCAAGGGCTCTTTCACGGGCTGTCGGTCCACCACGCCGGGGGCGATGACTTCGAGGTTTTGGGTATCATCGGTCTCGATGGGGCCTTTTCCGTCGATGGGCTGACCCAGCGAGTTCACGACGCGTCCGGCAAGCGCCTTGCCGACGGGCACCTGAACGATGCGGCCCGTGCGACGGACCTCGTCGCCTTCTTTGATGGCACGGTCGTCGCCCAAAAGCACGGCGCCGACGTTGTCGGTCTCCAGGTTGAGCGCCATCCCGTACAAATCGCCGGGGAAGGCCAGCAACTCACCGGCCATGCACTTCTCGAGGCCATAGACGCGGGCGATGCCGTCACCCACCGAAATGACGCTGCCGGTCTCGGCGAGTTCGACCGAGGCATCGAACCCCTCGATTTGCTTCTGGATGATCTGGCTGATTTCTTCGGCGCGAATCTGCATGATTGCCCCCTTGATCCTTCAATTTGTTCAGAGAGTATCAACTCGTAATCAACGTATTCCTTAAATTGCGCAGCTGGTTCTTGATGCTGCCGTCCATGACGACGCCGCCCACACGGCAGACCAGCCCGCCGATAAGCGTCTCGTCCGTCTCCACCTCCATGAGCACCTCGCTGCCCGTAATCTCGGAGAGTTTCGCCCGCAGCCCTTTGATGGCCTCTGCATCCATGTCATAAGCCGTCTTCACCTGGGCGCGAACACGCCCACGCCTCTCGTCCGCAAGCTGCTGGTAGCTGTGCGCCATATCGGAGAGTTCGCCCATGCGGTCCTTTTCGGCCACCACTCGCACGAAATTGCGCAATAACTCGTTCGCGCCCGATGCGGCCATGATCTCATCGATTATCTTCACCCGTTCGGCGCGCGCGAATCGCGGGTTGAGCAAAACGCGCCGCAACTCCTGGTTTCCCTGGAACTCGCCCGCTATCTCCGTCAGCGCCTCTCCGGTCTCGTCCAGAACGCCGCGGCTCTCGGCGATATCCACCAATGCCCGCGCGTAGCGGCGCGCCGCCTCGCCTCCAATCACAGCGACCCTCCGTTTCTATCGTCGAGCCTGGCAAGATAATTCTCGACGAATCTTTCCTGATCCGCCTCGCCAAGCTCTTTTTTCAGCATCTCCTCGGCCAGGCCCAACGCCAGACTCGCCGCCTGATTCTGAAGTTCCGCGCGCGCCTTGGAAGCCTCGAGCTCAATGGTCGTTCTCGTCTGCTCCAGCAAGCGCTGGGCCTGATTCTCCTGTTCTTCTTCAAGTCTTTCGCGCATCGCGGCCCGCTCTTTCCCGCCCTGCTCGCGAACGCGCACGAGTTCGGCTTCCAGGTCGGCCACCTTGGAGCGTTGCTCGGCGAGCTCTTTTTCCGCTTCCTTGCGGGCCGCCTCGGAATCCTCGAGCGCCTTGCGAATCCCCTCTCTTCTGTCCTTCAGGAAGTTCCTGATGGGGTGATATGCGACTTTATAGAGAATGCCCACGACGATGAGCGTGTTGATGAGCTTGAAGAGCTCCTCGGTGAAGCTGAACGCCTTATGATGTGCGCCGGCCTCTGCGGCCCAGACCCATTCTGCTGAAAGCAGAGCCGCCGCCAGAACCAGGAAGCCCGAAAGGCTGCTGAATTTTTTCTCTGAAAACACGGCTTGTCGAATCCTCTATGCGATGCTGCGGCCCGCAAGCCTCGTGGCGATTTCACTCGCCAATCGGCCGGCGCCACCCTCCAGTTCGGAGGCCGCCTGTTTCGCCTGCGCCGCGATGGACTGGCGCGTTTCCTCGATCTCACGGCCCGTTCTCTCTCGAATCTCATCGAGGCGATTGCGTGTCGCCTCGGTCATCTCCTGCTGGAGCGCGATAAGGGCTTCGGTGTTCTCGCGCTGAATTTCCGCCAGCGCGTCCTCGTACTGGCTGATGTAGCCCGCCGCCTCGCTTCGGTCACGCTCGGCGGTCTTGAGGTCGCCGGTGATCTGCGCATCGCGCGATTCCATGTGGTTTAGCAGGGGTTTGATGAGTATCTTGTTGAGAACGATCAGCAGGATCAGGAAGTTGGCCCACTGAATCAGGATAACGACCGGGTTGATGACGAGGGCGCCGCTTCCCACGTTGAAACTTGCGAGCCAGGCGCCGAAACCGCTGGTGGGTGCGCTCGCCGCCCATGATACGGACGGCGCGGCCAGAAGCATGAGAACCGGCGTCAGGCCGAAAGCGAATCGTTTCAAACGGAAAAGACGGGCCATCGTTTCCTCTGCATCCTGCCCCTGCCGGGCGCAAACCCACCCCCATGAGGTCAGGCGCTTCCACGAAAACCGTCGGGGAATGGCGTATGAATTCGTATGGTTTAACGGGACATGACTTGATTTACGGCCCCGAAAAACGCCTAAAACTACCCACAGCCATGGCCGAAGTCAAGCCCCGGAAGTATTTTTTACAACTTCCTGGATTCAGGAGATTTGCTCTTGGGTCTTCGTGCGCTTCGCCTCCCCTCGCGGGGAGGATTTGTGTTATTTTCCGGGCAATCTGATAACTCACGTATCGCTTGCCTCATTCATGGAGAGAGCAATGAAACTAGTAACTTTCGAGATCAGCACCCCACTCGGAAGCATCTGCCGCGTCGGCGCTCTGTCTCAGGGTACCGACGGGCAAATCGCCATGGACCTCGCTTACGGCTACGCCGCGCTTCTTCAGGAACAAGGCGAGGAACCGCGTTTCCGGGAATACGCAGACTTCAGGCTTCCCCAGGATATGTGCGAATTGATGGCGGGTGGGGAGCCATCCCTGCAGGCCGCCCGGGCTGCGCAGGAATTCATCCTCGCCGACACAGCGAGACGCGGACCGGGCGGTGAGCAACTCGTTTTCTCTCTTCAAGAGATTCGTTTGCGCGCTCCGGTGCCCCGGCCCGTCACGTTTCGCGATTTTCTGATCCACGAGGGCCATAAAGCCGCTGGTGCGCGGCGGCGGAACACCACCATCGACCCCATCTGGTACGAGCTTCCCTCCTGCTACAAGGGAAACCGCCTGACCATCATCGGCCCGGATGATGAACTCAAATGGCCGCACTACACCGAAAAACTCGACTATGAACTCGAACTCGCCATGTTCATCGGAAAGCGCGGCAAGGACATCACACAGGAAAACGCCATGGAGCACGTTTTCGGCTACAGCGTGCTGAACGACTTCAGCGCGCGCGACATCCAGATCAGTGAGATGAAGAACTGGCTGGGACCTCACAAGGGCAAGGATTTCGGCACGGCGATCGGCCCATGCGTCGTCACGGCGGATGAATTCGACCCCACCGACGCGGTGATGATCGCCCGCGTGAACGGCGAGGAATGGAGCCGCGGCAACGCGGGAGACGCCTTCTACTCCTGGCCCAGGATGATCGAGTACGCCTCGATGGAGGAAGAACTCGTGCCGGGCGAAATGTTCGGCTCAGGCACCGTGGCCACCGGCTGCGGGGCGGACCTAGACAGATGGATAAAACCCGGCGACGTCATCGAACTCGAAATCGAGGGAATCGGGGTTCTCAAAAACAAGATTGTGAGAGAGGCTTAAAGAGCGGGCGGCCATTCACTCCATTCTAATTTCCCGTTCCACATGAGGCCGTGCCGGGGGTGCCCGAGCTTGGTCGGAGACCCCAGGGAACGAACGCGGACTCGTTCCAACAGGCGCGAAACCTCGGCGATTCTCCTCTCGTATTTCTCGGAGTCGACGCCGTTCGGATTCCCCCAGGCGACAAGCACCACGTCCGCGCCTTCGAGGCTCCGCGTAATCCACGCATCGTTATCCCGCCCCACCATCACCCGGTACGGGTGGCCATTCAATTCTTCGGGATAAGGGGAGCGCAGCGCGAAGAGGTTCACGTACCTGATACGGCCATATTCGTTCTTGCGCGCCCAGGCTTCCACTTTCCCCACGGTGGGATCGCTCCTCTCCGCAGACGCTGTGGAGGGATTCTTGAGGATAACGGTGAGCGTCCGCGCCTGCTCCGCCGCAATCCGCACCTCGAGAAAATAGCGGTACCGCCCGTACGCCCAAGGCGCGCATTCGGTGACTTCCCTCACCTTTTTCGGCGACATGCTTTTCCTTCCAGCGAAAAGAGAAATACAATGCCCGCCCAGCCATACAGGAGAAAGGACGGCCATGCCATACGAAAACGTATTATATGAAGTCGAGGGGCCCCTCGCCCTCATCACCATCAACCGCCCCGAGCGGCATAATGCCATATCCCTCGCCACGCTGGACGATCTCCACGCCACCATCGCCGAAGCGGCCGATGACGAAGCAGTCCGTGTCATCGTCATCACCGGGGCGGGAGAGAAGGCGTTCGCCTCGGGTTCCGATCTCAAGGAAGTCGAACACCGAAACCTCGCCATTGCGCTCACCCCGCTGGTGCAGGGCGTGGCGGAGCGTCTGGAGAGAACACCCAAGGCGACGATTGCGGCGATCAACGGCTACTGCATGGGCGGGGGTCTGGAGGTGGCGCTCGGCTGTGATTTGCGGGTCGCGACGCCTCAGTCGAAATTCGCCACACCGGAGGGGAGAATCGGCATCATCCCGGGCGGCGGCGCCACGCAGCGCCTGCCCCGCCTCATCGGGCGCGCCTGGGCGATGGAAATGCTCCTGATGGGGGAGACTATCGACGCCGAGCGGGCGCTGGAGATCGGCCTCATCACACGGCTGGTCGAGGCGGAAGAGCTCATGCCCACCGTGAAGAAGATGGCCGATAAACTGGCGGCCTATGCGCCTTTCGTGCCGCAGTTCATGAAGGCCATGGTGCACTACGGCATGGAGGGCAGCATGACGGCTGGTCTGGCGCTCGAGAAATTCGCCCAGGGAGCGCTTTGCGAAACCGAGGACAAGGCGGAGGGTCTGCGCGCTTTTCTTGAGAAGAGAAAACCCGAATGGAAGGGCAGATGAGTTGAGCCTCGAAGTCGCTGGCGTCCTGGAAACGTGCATCTACGCTGAAGATCTCGAAGCGGCGGAGGCGTTCTACCGCTCCGTTCTGGGCCTCGAAGCCTTCCAGAAAGCGCCCGGCCGCCACGTTTTCTTTCGCTGCGGGCCGCATGCGGTTTTCCTCGTCTTCAACCCCGAAGCGACCACTAGACCCGACGTGAAGCTCGGCGTGCCGACGCACGGCGCGGCGGGGCCGGGGCACGTGACTTTCTCCATACGCGAGGCCGAGATGGCCGCCTGGCGGGAGCGGCTGGCGGAACAAGGGGTGGACATCGAGCAGGAGGTCGACTGGCCCGGCGGCGGACGCTCCATCTATTTCAGGGACCCGGCGGGGAACAGCGTGGAATTGGCTTCTGCGCGCATCTGGCGGCTGCCCGAGCCGACCTGATTTTCAAGTCATTGTAAATACTTGCGTTTTGCGGTCGATCTCCCGATTTTATTTTCGTTTATTTATCGAAAAACCCCGTGAATTTATCTGATTTTATCGTATTTTTCAGTATTTCCCCAACGGCCCATGACGGGGCGGGAGAGCCGGCGAACGAGGAGTGAAAGACGGCTCGCAGGGAGGGTTTGCCGGCCAATATGGAATCAATCGCGACGGATGAAGGAGCGATTGACGCGTCTGATAAAGGCGCAATCGCGCCTCCTGAAGCCGAATCGTCCGAGTCATTTCTCCCCTCTTCGCGCCGGCAAGCGCGGCAATCCCCCGAGCGGGATTGTTTTTCCACGAAGGATTCTCTCCCGCCCCGCGAAAAACCCGATAACGCCAAATGCGGGAAAATGCGCGGCATGAAGAATGGCAACCATTCCACCGGACATCTCGCGCCCATTCGTATTCGCGCGCGCCGCATCACCGGATTTCCGCCATCTCCCCCTGAATAATCTTGCTCCCCCGCGCTGCATATCGTAATCTAAACGCATAAAGAGTATTCACGACATTTTCACGCCCGCTTCGCCGTATCGGAATCGAAGCAACGCGTCTCGTCCACGCCTCGATGAGGCCGGGTGTCGGCGCGCACGAACGCCCCGTCGCGCTTCCCGGCGCGGACGGCCCAAGACACGAGGAGAACGCCATGAGGACCCTGAAACCGTTATTTTTCTTTTGGCTCGTCCTGACCCTGGCCGGCGCATTGGCCGCCGCGCCCGCCGCCTTCGCGCAGGAGTGCCCGCGCGCGCCCGGCGTTGCGGAACTCCCGCCTCCCGCCGTGACGGCGGCCGACGTGGAAGCGGGCCGCGGCAGCTTGCGGGATTTCGTCCTGGCGGCGGCAAACGCCACCACTCAAGTCGGGAGCAACCTGGACGAGGCGGCGTACCTCGCTTGTCTCACCAGACTCAGAGGGGGGCCGTATTTTTCCGGAGACACCTATATCGTCACCCTGACGCTCGACGGGAGAGTGTTCATCAACGCGAAGGACATGTCGACGGGGGGCCAACCGCTCGATCCGCGGATTTTCGGAGCGATCCTCCACGCGCTGGGAATCGATGCCACCAGCCCGGCCACCATACAAGCCGGTCTCGGAAACGTGTTGGCGACGGGAACCTTCCCGAACCCCCAGGGCGGCGCGTTCGATGCGAGTCTACTGGGCGTTTCCGGCGCCGCCGGCTACGCCTTCGGATACCTCTCCGGCATCACCCGAACTCCCCTCATCCTTTTGGCCGGCTTCGACATTCAGGAATCTCATTTCGTTCCGGAAGCCGCCGACCCCGGCATGCCCTCGATAACGGCGGCCCAGGTCACCGACCGCGCAACCTTGAAACAATTCGTCGATGAAGCAGCGGATTTCGTGAAGAGACTCGGCGAGAGCGGAGACTTATCCGCCAACTCGAAAATCAGGGTCGCCTTCCGGGATCCGAACGGGCCCTGGAGGAATGGCCCCACCTATCTCTTCACCATGGACCGCACCGGCTACACGCTCTTCCACGGAGCGTTTCCGGACAGATTCGAGCTTCAGATCCCCACGAAGACCCTCAGGGACGAACGCACCGGGCGGCTCATTCTGCCGCAGATCATCCAGGCGGCGACGCGGGCGGGGGAAGCGGGCGATTACGTCTCATATTATTTCGACGATCCCAGCGACCCGAACGACGACTTCAACACCCTCAAGGTGACCTACGCGCGCGAGGTCGAGGTGCGAGTCCCGCGGCCGGACGGATCGGTGTTCACGTCCGTAATCATCATCGGCTCGGGCATCTACGGGGACTCCAGCGCAGTGGCGGAGGACGTCTGCCCGCTCCCGGCGGGCGTCACGGCGAATCCGCTCGCCACCCCGAGCATTACGGCGGAACAGGTGGAGGCGGGCTCCGCCGATTTGAGCGATTTCGCCCTGGCGGCGAAGCGATACATGGAGAGCGTCGAGAGAGGGCCGGAACTGGCGCACAACGCCTGCGTCGTCAGGCAGGATGGGCCCTGGAAGTCCGGCGACACCTATCTCGTCACGATAAATACAGAGGGAAGGGTGTTCTTCCACTCGAAAAGCGCAGTGTTGGGCGGCAGGCCGCTCAAGCGTCCCGTTTGGGCGGCGATCGCCGCCGCGACGGGCGCTGCCGCATTGCGCACGACAGGCGCCTTCGGGAACCCGAACGGCGGCGCATTACCGGCGCAAATCGGCGGCGGCTACGCAGTCGGCTTCACGCGCACCGGGGGGAATCCGCTCATACTGGTCGCCGGACTCGACATCGGGGAAGCGCACCTCGACACGGAGACCATCGACCCGGGCGACCCGACAGTAAGGGCCGACCAGGTGGTGGACCGCGACACCTTAAAGACCTTCGTGAAGGAGGCGACGGATTACGTCCTGAGCACTTTCCGCTCAGAAGGCCGCGCCGCTTTTACGCAGGTAAAGAGCGTCTTGCGGGATCCGAACGGTCCCTGGAGGCACGGCCCCGTCTATCTCTTCATCATGGAACCCACCGGCTACACGATCTTTCACGGCGCGTTCCCCGACAGATTCGAATTCCGGAGGCCCACGGACACCCTGAGAGACGAAGTCACCGGACGACTCATTCTGCCGCAGATCATCCGGACAGCGACAAGCAGCGAGGACGGCGGTTTTGTCCAGTATTATTTCGACAACCCGGATGACCCGAACGACGATTTCAACACACTCAAGGTGACCTACGCGCGCCAGCACGTCTTTAGCAGCACGCTGGCGGACGGAACCACGTTCGAATACCCGCTCATCTTCGGCGCTGGCATCTACGGGGACTCCAGCGCAGTGGCGGAGGACGTCTGCCCGCTCCCGGCGGGCGTCACGGCGAATCCGCTCGCCACCCCGAGCATTACGGCGGAACAGGTGGAGGCGGGTTCCGCCGATTTGAGCGATTTCGCCCTGGCGGCGAAGCGATACATGGAGAGCGTCGAGAGAGGGCCGGAACTGGCGCACAACGCCTGCGTCATCAGGCAGGATGGGCCCTGGAAGTCCGGCGACACCTATCTCGTCACGATAAATACCGAGGGAAGGGTGTTCTTTCACGCGGCGAAGGCGGCTTTGGGCGGCAGGCCGCTCAAGCGTCCCGTTTGGGCGGCGATCGCCGCCGCGACGGGCGCTGCCGCATTGCGCACGACAGGCGCCTTCGGGAACCCGAACGGCGGCGCATTACCGGCGCAAATCGGCGGCGGCTACGCCGTCGGGTTCAGGCGCGAAGGAGGCAGCCCGCTCATCCTCGTCGCCGGTCTCGATATCGGGGAACCCCATCTCGACACGGAGACCATCGACCCTGGCGACCCGACAGTAAGGGCCGACGAGGTGGTGGACCGCGACACCTTAAAGACTTTCGTTAAGGAGGCGACGGATTACGTCCTGAGCACTTTCCGCTCAGAAGGCCGCGCCGCTTTTACGCAGGTAAAGAGCGTCTTGCGGGATCCGAACGGTCCCTGGAGGCACGGCCCCGTCTATCTCTTCATCATGGAACCCACCGGCTACACGATCTTTCACGGCGCGTTCCCCGACAGATTCGAATTCCGGAGGCCCACGGACACCCTGAGAGACGAAGTCACCGGACGACTCATTCTGCCGCAGATCATCCGGACAGCGACAAGCAGCGAGGACGGCGGTTTTGTCCAGTATTATTTCGACAACCCGGATGACCCGAACGACGATTTCAACACACTCAAGGTGACCTACGCGCGCCAGCACGTCTTTAGCAGCACGCTGGCGGACGGGACCACGTTCGAATACCCGCTCATCTTCGGCGCCGGCATCTACGGGGAAGAGGGCGCGGTGTCGGAGCGGAGCGTGGCGGCGACGAGGGGCTGGCTCGCGCGCTTCGGCCGCGCGGTGGGAAGCCGGGCGGTGGAGATGATATCGAGCCGCCTGAACGCGCCCGCTCCGAGCGGGGCGAAGATGACGCTGGGCGGCCAGACGGTGAAGCTGGATGCGGATCCGGAGCGCTACCTGACGAGAGAAGGCGCGGGCTTCGGGTTCGCCTCGCTCGCGCATGATGGAATCGGCGCCCGCGGCCTCTCGCGCCCGATACTCACGAACCGGCCGGCCAATGGGGAGGAGGATTCCCCGGGGGTCTACCGCGAGATGACGATGAGCCAGCTACTCTCGGGCGCTTCGTTCCACTTGGCTTCAGCTAAGGAGGCCGCGGAGGCGGCGGGCAGCCGATGGTCGATCTGGGGCCGCGGCGCGCGGACGAGCTTCGAAGGTGGAGGGGAAGCTGCCATCGAAGGCGACGTGACAACGGCCATGCTGGGCGTGGACTACGAGAAGGGCAAGCTCCTCACGGGCGTGGCGCTATCGCGCGCCAGCGGCGACGGCGGCTTCGAGAACGGGGGCCGGAGCGAGCTTGAGGCGACGCTCACGAGCGTGCACCCCTACCTCCGCTATGAGGCGAGCGAGCGGCTCTCCTTGTGGGGAATCCTGGGCATGGGCCAGGGCGAGATGACGCTCGATGAGAGTGATCAGAAGCACGAAACCGACATCGAGATGCGCATGGGCGCGTTCGGGGTTCGCGGCGCGCTCACGAAGGTGGGCGGGTTCGACCTGGCGGTGAAGTCCGACGTCCTCCTCACGCAAATGGACTCGGACGCGAAGGACGGACTCGAATCCATCTCGGCGGAGTCGAGCCGCCTGCGGGTGATGCTGGAAGCCTCGCGCAAGGTCGCCATGGAAGGCGGCGGGACGTTCCGGCCTTCGGTGGAGGCGGGGCTGCGCCACGACGGCGGCGACGTGGACGAGGGGCTGGGCGTGGAGGTGGGCGGCAGACTGCGCTTCACGAGTCCTTCCATGGGCCTGACGTTCGAGCTGAATGCGCGGGGACTCGTCACGCACGAGGAAAAAGACGTGGCCGACTGGGGCGTGGGCGGCATGATCCGCATCGCCCCCGGCAAGGAAGGCCGCGGTCTCGCCCTCACGGTGCGGCCCGAAGTGGGCGAGACGGCGGGCGGCGCGGCGCGTCTGTGGGGTATCAAGGACGCCTCGCGTCTGGCGCGGGAGGAAATCGAGGACCTGGACCCCCGCGTGCGCGCGGAGGTGGGCTATGGACTGGACGCCTGGGGCGGCCTGCTCACGCCCTACGCCGGCCTCTCGGTGTCGGATAGCGGAAACGGGGCCTACCGCCTGGGCGGTCGCTTCAGGATGGGCGAGCGCCTGAGCATGAGCCTGGAGGGCGACGTGCTCGAGCGCGTGAACGCCGACCCCGTCCACGGCGTGGCCCTTCGCGGGACGATGCGCTGGTAGTATAGTCTGTAGGGGCCGTTCGAGAACGGCCCCTACGGGGAGAAAATACGTTTTTTGTAGGGACAAGGTCGCGACCTGTCCCTGCGAGGCGGTTCGGTTTCGTTCGTCATTCCGGCAGTTCCTCTTTCCACCACGCAGCCTGCCACAAAATCTCATCCCGAGTAGGTGCGCAGGTCAAACGCGACTGATGAGGGGTAGTCTCACAGTTCGCGAACCGCCCCTACAGCCGTCATTCCGGCGAATGCCGGAATCCATTTGTGGGTGCGGGTGAATACACGACGGCGTTTCATTCCCCGCCGATGCGCGGGAATCCGGGTGAAAGGCAAAAGGCGTAAAAATGGATTCCGGCATTCGCCGGAATGACGGCAATCGCGGAATTGCAGAGCTCTTTCAACAGCCCCAATGAAGAAGCGTTTGTATCGAAGGTTTGACCCGACCGAAGAGAGAGTCAAAAAGCCTCTCCCGGCGTGCGGCGCATCGCCTCCGCATCCGGCGCGGAGCAGTTCGTTTACGGATGTGATAAGCTGTTTTTCGTCGTTCGCTCACCAGCCGGCCGGATTCGCTCTCGGAGCCGAAAGGTGCCCCCCGGAATGCGCCGCCCCGCCGTGGAGACGAAGTCGCTTGCCTGAAATCGAGTATCTCTGGGATATCATCATCGTACTCGGCTCGGCGGTCGTGGTCGCAACGCTGTTGCGCCGCCTGGGGGTCCCGTCGATCGCCGGATTCATCCTCGCAGGCGCCCTGGCCGGACCCACGGCATTGAGTCTCGTGGACGATACCCATCAGGTCGAGGTGTTGGCCGAAATCGGCATCGTCCTCCTTCTCTTCGGAATCGGCCTGGAACTCTCACTCGAACATCTGCGGCGCCTTTGGAAAGTCATCCTTCTGGGCGGGAGCATTCAAGTGGCGGCCACGGTCGCATGCGCCGCAGCCCTGGCCAACTGGTTCGGACTCGCAACGGGCTCTGCGGTGTTTCTGGGCTGCGTGGTCGCCGTATCGAGCACCGCCGTCGTTTTGCGAGGCCTTTCCTCGCGGGGCGAACTGGATGCGCCGCACGGTCGTCTGGCCGTCGGCATACTTCTCTTCCAGGACTTGTGCGTGGTTCCCATGCTCCTGGTGGTGCCCGTACTGGCCGGACAAGAGAGTTCGGCGCGGGAAATCGCGCTCGCGGCCGCGACCGGTCTCGCCATCCTGGCGGGCGTTCTGGTTGCGGCCGGGCGCGTCATCCCGTACCTGCTCTCATTCGTAGCCGAGACGAAAGAGAGGGAACTCTTCGTTCTGGCCGTCTTTCTGGCGTGCTTCGGCATCACATGGGGCCTCTCGCAGGCGGGGATATCGCTGGCCCTCGGGGCGTTCCTGGCGGGCCTGATCGTCGCCGGAAGCGAGTTCCGCCACCAGGCGACGTCGGATCTGATCCCCGTGCGGGAAGTATTCGCGGGCGTATTCTTCGTTTCCGTCGGCATGCTGCTGGACGTGTCGGACGTGTTCGAGCACCTGGCGTCGACGCTCGGGCTTCTCGGCCTCATCCTCGCCGGTAAATTCGCGATCATGCTCGCAACGGGATTGGTTCTGCGTCTGCCGCTTCGCGTGGCCATCCTCTCGGCGGCGACTTTGTGTCAAATCGGCGAGTTCTCGTTCGTGCTCCTGAAAGCCGCTTCGGGAACCGGCCTCCTGGAAGCGGGCCTGTCCCACAATCTGCTGGTAGCCATTATCCTGTCCATGCTGCTCACGCCGATGGTTATCGCATTCGGCCCCCACCTGGCTCTCGGCGCGGGCCGGGTCGCCTGGCTGAACCGGATATTGGATGCGGAGCCTCCCGGAATCGACGCTCACGAACCGCATAGCGACCACGTCATCGTCGCCGGATACGGCCGTGCGGGCCGGGAAATTTGCCGGGCCGCGCGGGACGCGGGGTTCGCCTGCATCGCGGTCGACGTGAACGTCGACAACGTCCGCACGGCGAAAGCGGCCGGAGACAAGGCCGTGTTCGGAGACGCCACCCGGAAGGAAGTGCTGGAGGAACTCGGCTGCCGGCATGCCCGTCTCGTGGTGGTGTCCATCAACGACACCCGGGCCACCGAGCTTGCCGTCGCTGCGATTCGCCGGACGGCGCCCGACACGCCCGTCATCGCGCGAGCCCTCTACGACATCGACGAGAACGCGTTGCGGGCCGCCGGCGCCACGAGGATCATCACGGCGGAAGCCACGACGAGCGCCGCGCTCGTCGGCGCATGTCTCGCGGAACTCGGTTCGAGGAGCAAGGAAGACTAGGCCGTATCCAACGGCTTCCCGCCGGTCGAGAACGCCTTCGTCGAACTCTCGGGCGGGGTTTCTCTTCTCGAATACGATGCTTCGGCGCGTACTGTCGCCATACGCAATGATTCAGCATGAAGCGTTCTGGAGAGTGGACAAATGCCGAAATCTCTTGTCGGATTTCTGTTGGCCGCGTGGCTCAACGCGAAAGATCTGGCGCACCTCGGCGCTTGGTGAATGGCCGGTTACAACCCGCCCTGGACGCTTCCTCCACTACGCCACAACGAGGTATTCGTCACCCTGAGTTAAAGAGGCCTCGCCGGGAAGCTAATGAATCGTGATGCCGGTTTTCCATGCGGCGTCGGCGTACGTGCGCTTTCGATGATCATGGGCGATTGTTCTGAGCCGACGTCTCCGGCGGCGTAGTGTTTTGTTGTCGCCGAAAATGTAGCTGCTCGGCGCGGAACCCATCACGAACTCGCCCGCAGGAACGAGGAGCAAAGGCACGCCGTCGATTCCGGTGATTCGCTTGGGGAGCCCCGCTCTACGCGCGACGCCAGTCGACCCCGCCACGAGAAAGAGCACTAGGTAAACGGTGAGTGGAATTTCGGACTTATACAAATAGCTTTCTTCACATTATGAATGTCCTCTGGATTATCAAAAAGACGCATCAAACATTCTTCTAAGTCATTTCTCAACGACTTTTGCTTCTAACTTTTGGCTCTTTGGTTGGCTCTTGATTTTCTTTGCCGCCTATCGAACCAAAACCATATTCGGGTCTTTGATAATCATATTTTGGGAGATCC
The DNA here is from genome assembly GCA_965203325.1 of bacterium. Taxonomy (GTDB): domain Bacteria; phylum UBA8248; class UBA8248; order UBA8248; family UBA8248; genus Bin107. The sequence goes on along the minus strand of OZ241875.1, from coordinate 2,436,392 downwards.
GGGGTTTTGACTATTTCTATCGTTTTGGATTCACCGTCCTTGTTATCTTTATTCAACATGATCTGTCTCCTTCGGGTTAAGCTCTGCCGGGTAATAATGTTTTCGCTTGATCCATTTAAATCCCTCGTGTTTCGTTACTGTTGCGATGTCTGTATCCCCACCAACAACATCTGCGCCCGGCAGAAAGGCGAAATAGCGTTTTGTTACATCTACGAGGAAATCAGCGAGGTTAATGGCATCCTGTACAGGCATGGACGAATGAACCAGTGGTGTTGCTGTCCGTTGCAAAAGTTTATCAACAAGCGACTGAGCCTCTCCTTCAGCCAAGCCATTTTCAGTAAGCAACGCTCCCAGGCTTCCGTCAAATCCAATCAGCAAGCGATTGATTGCTTGCGGCTGGCCGCCCCAAACCACTTTATCATCATCTTCTGCCATGGCAACTTGTTGTGGCTCAAATACTACCCCATCTTGAATAACGAGTTTCCATATTTCGCCTCGATTCACATCCGAACCATAACCACCAATCCAAAATTCAAACTGATGGGGATTAGCGGGAGGGGGGACTATTTCCCTGTATTTTGATTCGAAGAATTCACATGCTCTCTTTGCAACTTCTGCGATGGTATAGCTTTCTTTGTTCAACGGGTTTCCTGCTTTGGCGCTGGACAAAGAGATGCGCAAATCTTTCGCTAAATTACTGATTGAAGCCGGCCCAAAGTGGCCCATACCGGCAGTCATAGCTACAATCGGAAGTTCTTTGTGGAGGTTAAAAACCTTGATCCCATGACTCCAGATATTCACGACCGAGGACACACCGGGCTCGGGAGTTGCGACCAGAGAAGATGCGCTGTCCGCCGCGAAGACAATGCAATCATGTACCTTGATTGCAACGCAAACGGTCATTCTATTTTCCTTTTACAAGTGAATATCATCTAAGGCGGCTATCTAACATAAATTGTATTTCTTAAGGGTTGGATCTCCAATGTATTCTTTTATGATTTCTATTGCAATTCCCCGCCCCGCCTTCTAGGATATTTCCCGCTCGGGCGCATCCGCGACGCGAACCCTTCACCCTCTCAAAAACGCGAGGATACAGGCGTGAAAACCACCTTCACACTCATCATAGTCATCATCACTTTTTTCACCGCGCAGGCGGCGCATGCCGCGCGCGGGGCCGACGGGCATCTGCGCATCATCTACTGGCAGGCGCCCTCCACCATGAACCCCTACCTCTCGGGCGGCACCAAGGAGATAGAGGCCGCATCGCTGGTACTGGAGCCCCTCGCGCGCTACGACCAGAACGGGAACATGACGCCCTGGCTCGCCGAACGGGTCCCCACGCTGGAAAACGGCGGCGTGTCGAAGGATTTGCGCACCATCACCTGGAAGCTCAAAAGCGGCCTCAAGTGGGCCGACGGAACGCCGATGACGGCCAGGGACGTCGTCTTCACCTGGAAATACTGCACGCATCCCCAGGGGGGGTGCTCCCAGAGCGAGAAATACAACGACGTAAAAACAGTCGAGGCTCTGGACGCGCGCACAGTGCGCGTGGCCTTCGGCATCGCGAAACCCTTTCCCTACGGGCCGTTCGTCGGCGCGCAGGCCCCTATCATCCAGGCGGCGCAGTTCGCCGACTGCCTGGGTGCCAAGGCGCCGCGCTGCACCGACGCCAACTTCAAGCCCGTGGGCACGGGGCCCTTCGCCGTCGCCGAGTTCCGCCCGAACGACGTCATCTCCTTCGTCGCCAACCGCAACTACCGCGACCCGGCCAGGCCGGCCTTCGCGCGGGTGACCTTCAAGGGCGGCGGCGACGCGGCGGCGGCGGCGCGTTCGGTACTGGAGACCGGCGAGTTCGACTACGCCTGGAACCTGCAACTCGCCCCCGACGTGCTCGCGAACATGAAAAAGGCGGGCAAGGGCGTCGTCATCTCCTCGTTCGGCACGCTGGTCGAGCGCATCGTCGTGAACCTGACGAACCCGGCCCCCAAACTCGGCAAGGAGCGCTCCACCGCCAGGCATCCCCATCCTTTCCTCTCGGACCCCAGCGTGCGCAAGGCGCTCTCGATGGCGATCGACAGGAAACTGCTCGTCGAGATCGGCTACGGCCCCGCCGGACGGCCGACGTGCAACATTCTCCCCGCCCCCGCCATCTACAAATCCACGGCCAACGACGTGTGTCTCAAGCAAGACATCCCCGGCGCCAACAAGCTGCTCGATGCGGCGGGCTGGAAGCGAGGGGCGGGCGGCGTGCGCACCAAGAACGGGGTCAAGCTCTCGATCCTCTACCAGACCTCCACCAACGCCGTACGCCAGGATTTTCAGGCGCTGATAAAACAATGGTGGTCCAAGATCGGGGTCGAGACCGAGCTTCGCAACATCAGCGCCTCGGTGTTTTTCGGCGGCGACCCGGCGAGCGGCGACACCTTCCAGAAGTTCCAGGCCGACGTGCAGATGTACGCCAACAATTTCGACGGCACGGACCCGGAATCCTACATGGCGAACTGGGCGTGCAAGGAGGCTCCGCGTCCCGAAACGCAGTGGCAGGGCAACAACGTGCCGCGCTTCTGCGACCCCGCCTACGACGCGCTCATCGCCAAATTGGCGCGCGCCGGCGCGCTCAAGGAGCGGGCCCGGCTCGCCAGGGCCATGAACGACATGGTGGTGCAGGCCCACGCGATCATCCCGCTGGTCGACCGCGGGCGCGTATCGGCCCACGCCAAAACGCTGGGCGGCGTGATTCTGAACACCTGGGATTCGGAGCTTTGGAACATCGCCGACTGGCGTCGCGTCAAATAGGCCCGCGCGCCGCTTAAGGCCATCGAGGCTTAAGGCGATGGGAACCTACACGCTGAGGCGGCTGCTCTTCGCCGTTCCCACACTTCTCTTCATCAGCCTCGTCATATTCCTGCTCCTGGACCTCGCCCCCAGCGACCCCACGGCGAACCTCCCCCTCACGATTCCGCCCGAGGTGCGCCAGAAAATCCGCGAATCCTTAGGATTAGGCCAGCCCATCCACGTCCGCTACCTGCTGTGGTGCAAGCAGTTTTTCATCAACGAGCCCTTGAACGTGCTCGACGCCCTGCTCGGCTACGCGGGCGACTCCGACAGGCTCCGCGTACTGAGCTGGCAGACGCGCTCCCCGGTCGTCGACCTCATCGTCGAGCGCCTGCCGCAGACCCTTTGGGTGGTGGGGCTCTCCTACGTCATCGGCGTCCTGATCGCGATACCCATCGGCATCGTCTCCGCCTACCGGCAATACAGCTGGTTCGACCAGATCGGCACCTTCGTCTCCACCGTGGGTTTCTCGGTGCCGACGTTTTTCACCGGCGTGTTGCTGATCGTGGTGTTCTCCGTCGGCCTCGGCTGGTTCCCCTCCATTTACGACACCACGCACCGCGTGACGGACTGGAGCAGCTTTCTCGTCCAGGCGCGGCAGATGGCGATGCCCGTCTTCGTGCTCGCCCTCTACAACGCGGCGCAGATCGCCCGCTTCATGCGCGCCTCCATGCTCGAGAACTTGAGCCAGGACTACGTGCGCACCGCACGTGGCAAGGGTTTTCACGAACGAAGGATTCTCTTCGTCCACGTCCTGCGCAACTCGATGATCCCCGTCGTCACCATCATCGCGCTCGGCGTGCCGCAGGTGTTCGGCGGCGCGATCATCACCGAGCAGATATTCAAGGTGAACGGGCTGGGGCAGCTGCTCATCGTCGCCATCCAAGGGGGGGATCTCCCGACCGTGCAGACGCTGACCTTCATCTTCGCGGGGCTGATCGTGGCGTTCAACCTCGTCGCCGACGTCCTCTACGGGGTTCTGGACCCCACCATCCGCTATGACCAGCGCTAGGCGCGGGGCATGGGCGCAGTTCCGCACCCACCGGGGGGCGGTGTTAGGGGCGGGGATTCTGCTCCTCGCGGCCCTCGCCGTGGTGTTCGGCCCGCACCTGTGGAACATCGACCCGCACCTCATCGATATCCGCGCGCGCAACCAGGGGATCAGCTTCGCCCACCCGTTGGGCGCCGACCGCCTGGGCCGCGACACCCTGGCCCGCATGTTGGCGGGCGGCCGCGTCTCGCTCGCGGTGGCGGGCGCCGCCATGGGCCTGGCGCTTTCTCTGGGCGCCGTCATCGGCGTGGCGTCGGGCTACTTCAGGCGGCTCGACGGCCCGCTCATGCGGCTGACCGATCTCTTCCTGGCGCTGCCGCTCCTGCCTCTTCTGCTGGTGATCATCGCGCTGTTCCGCGACGCCCTGCGCGCCGCCTTCGGGCCCGAGACCGGCATCTTCATCCTCATCGCATCGGTCATCGGCCTGACCTCCTGGATGAAGACCGCCCGCATCGTGCGCGGCGAGGTGCTCGCTCTTAAGGAACGCGAATTCGTCCTCGCCTCGGGCGCGATGGGAGCGCCGGCGGGGCGCATCATCTTCCGCCACATCCTGCCGGGCGTCGTCTCGCCCATCATGATATCGGCGGCTCTGGGGGTGGGCGACGCCATCATCACCGAATCGGCCCTCTCGTTCCTGGGGCTTGGCTTTCCGCCTGATTTCCCCACCTGGGGGAGGCTGCTCTACGACTCGACCGACTACCTTCAGCAATACCCCGGGCGCGTCCTCTGGCCCGGCCTCGCGATATCGCTCACCGTGCTGAGCATCAACTACGTGGGCGACGGGCTGCGCGACGCGCTCGACCCCCGGGCGCGGGGTTGATCGCCATCGCGCCCTCTCTCTTACGAACCGAAACCCGCTTTCAAACTTGCGCGGAAGGGTGACCTCTGGCACGATTCGGTCTCGGCGGAACACTCTAAAAACATTTACGCGCGCCGTCCCGGAGACTCTCTCCGGCGGCCCTCGGAACAGGAACACCGATATGGCTGAAAACGTCACCTTCATCTGCCCCGCGTGCGGAATAACCGAACTGCCGCTCGACGGTGTGGACGATCCGAACGACATCCTCTACATCCAGCTCGCGGAGATGGACACCTGCGACGAGGCGGCTACCGCGCAATTCATATACGGCGACTCGTTCACCAAGGGCTTCGGCGGCTTTGTGCGCGACGTGAACGCAGAAGGCGAGGAGCGCCAGCGGTGGGTTCCCCCGAGGGCGGTGATCGCCTACCACTTCGCGAGAAACGAGGAGCGCATCGGCCATGCGGAGCCCATGAGCGACTTCTACCCCCAGCCGCTCTACCGCAACCTCTCGAAGGGCGACGGCATCGAGGACATATTCGTCGCCATGGCGTTCCTGCCCCACAACGAGTCCATGACGCCCGAGATGCGCGCGTGGGGGGAAGCCCTCGCCAAGTCTTTGGGATAGGGAGCGTCTACTCCTCCCCCAGCAGGCGGTTGTAGATCCACGCCAGGATGGTGAAGAAGAAAAAGCCTATCGCGAACCCCCAGGCCGCGCCGATGATCGCGCCCGGATAGGTGGGGGAAACGCCCGGGTAGAAATCGGCAATCAGCTTCAGCATATCCCCACCCACGCCGAACAGCGCGCCCAGAAAGGCGTAGAAGAAAAACATGGCCCCGTAGATGATGCCGGCGGCCAGTCCGAATTTCACGGCGTCCAGTTTCACGTCGAATCTCCCTGGTGACATGGAAATACGCTCCTACATACGCTATTCAATATAAGCCCCGAGAAACATTCCGGCAAAACCACCCGCGAGCCCCGGAGGGGGCCGCCCGCAATCATCTTGGATGGGCGCCTCGCCCGTCCCCAGACAGGAGGTCGATTTGATGAGCGAAGAAACACGCCTCGAAAGAGGACTCAAAACCCGTGCGAGAATCTTCGGCGAAGAAGGCGAGGAGAGGCGACAGGCGTTCGCGCAGGCGAGCCCCGCGTTCGCGCAGTTCGTCACCGAATCCGTGTACGGCGATCTGTATGCGCGCGACGGCATCGACGACAAGACCCGTGAAACCGTGATCCTCTCCGTCCTTTGCGCCCAGGGCCGGGACAGGGAGTTCGGCTACCACGCCAAGGCGGCGCTTCGCATCGGCATGACGAAAGAGGAAATTCAGGAGATCATCCTGATATGCGCGATCTATGCGGGCGCGCCCAACGCCGTGGGCGCGACGGACGAGTCTCTGCGCGTGTTCAAGGAGTTCGGCGTCTAGGCATTATTCATCAGGTCCGAGAACGTCCCGTATCTTCTCGGCGAGCGCGGTGGTGATGAGCCTCGCCGCCTCCTCGAGCGGGGGCCGCATGCGCGCGCCCGCCGCGAAGGCATGGCCGCCGCCGCCGAAGGTGCGCGCCACGTCGTGAATCTCCACGCGGCCCTTCGAGCGCAGGCTCACGCGGATGCGCCCGTTTTCGAGTTCGGAGAAAAAGGCGATGACCTCGACGGACTCAATCGAGCGGGGAACCGAAATGTATTCCTCCGTCTCGGAGCGCGAGACCCCGAACCTGTCGAGTTCCTGCGCGCTCAGGGTGAACCAGGCGAGGCGTCCCCCGCAGTCGAGCGCCATGCGGCTCATCAGCGTGCCCAGCAGCTTCAACGAGCCCGCGCCGTTCGATTCCCAGAAGATCGAGTAGGCCTCCCCGGGGCTCGCGCCGAGTTCCACCAGGCGCGCCGCCCAGTTCAGCGTGCGCTTCGAAGTGTTCGTGAAGCGGAACTGGCCCGTGTCGTAGACGAGGGCCGCCATGAGCGCGCGGGTGATGAGCAGGTCATCGAACGAATAGCCCTCCTCGTCCAGATAATCGGCTATCATCTCGCCCACCGCGGCGGCTTCCGCGTCGATGACGGAGGGGCAGTCGATGTTGTCCTCTTCCCTGATGTGGTGATCGATGACGGCCAGGGGCAGCCCGGCGGACATGAGCGGCTCCTCCAGCCTGCCCAGACGGCTCGCCTTGCCGGTGTCGAGGATAAGGCAGGCATCGAAGCGCTCCGCCCAGTCTTCCTGCGCGAGAAGATCCTTCCGCGCGCGGACGAGGCCCTCCGGATCAAAAGGCGCGACGAAGACGGGCGCCTTGTCCTCGGTGACGACGGTGGCGTGTTTACCGATCGCCTTGAGATAGCGGCTGAGGGCAAGGCAAGCGAGGAGGCCGTCGCCGTCCGGCCCGATATGGGTGAGCAACAAGATGCGATCGTGTCGTGCGAGGAAATCTCTTAAGGGCTGAAACCGGCTCGGGCTTTTCGTTTGCTCCGTACTCATGCGCTTTCCGTGCTCATGCGGATGGTTCCAGGCCCACGCGGTGGATCTGGCGCAGAACGTAGCTCCTGATCTCCTTTGCCGAAGGCGCGGAGTCAGCGCGCTCGCCGCCTTTCATCACATCTGCGAGCAGTTGCTCCATCACGCCGCCGCACGACGCGCAATCGCCGTAGGGCTTGTCCATCGGGATGACGCGCTCCTCTTCGCAGTCGCGGCAGCGCAGCAGATGCTTGGCGCCCGGTTGCTTGCCGCGCTTGGCGATAGCCTCGCCTTCGACCTCGACGATGTCCATCGAGAAATCGATCGTGGCCGCGGCGCTGACGGACGTGCCCACGCCGTAACCGCCGTCCACCACGGGGTTGAGTTCCAGAATCTTCTGCTCGTCCAGCCCCCCGCTCACGAAGAGCTTCACGTGCGGGAAGCCCGCGCGGTCGAGCTCCCAGCGGATTTCTTCCAGAATCTGGTAGATATTCCCCCGTCTGGAAGCCGGCGTATCCACCCGCACCGCCGAGAGGCGATCGGTCAGCGCGCGCGCCGCCTCCAGGGTTTCGAACCGCTCATCCCCGAAGGTGTCCACAAGGGCTACGCGGCCCACCTCCGGCTCGATGACCTCATCGAACGCCTTCGCCGCAGGCACGAGGCCGCCCATGAGGATCACCAGCGCGTGGGGCATCGTGCCCGCCGCCGGAATCTCCAGAAGCTCGGCGCCCTTGACGAGGGCAACGCCGTCGCAGCCGCCGACGTAGGCCGCGCGCTCGACCATCGGCGCGATGGCGGGATGAATTCTGCGCGCGCCGAAGCTCACGAGCTGCCTGCCCTCCGCCGCGATGCGGCACCGCGCCGCCTTGGTCGCGACCCCGCTCGCCTGGCACATCAGCCCCAGGATAGGGGTCTCCAGCCTGCAGAAATCGTTGTAGGTTCCCGTAATTTCCAGAACCGGCTGCGAGGGCCGGAAAACCGTTCCCTCGGGCACCGCGCGGACGTCCACGGGGAATCCTTCGAGTAAGCGCAGGATTTCCTCCAGCCCCGTAAACACGCCCCATCCCGAGGGGAGTGATTTGGCCGCGAATTCCGCGCGCACGTTTTTTCTGATGCCTTTTGCTTCGAGAATCTTGAGGGTGCGCTCGAAATAGACGTCCGCCACCTTGCCGGAGCGGATGTCGTCGAAATCGGCGGTGAACAGACGCAAAAGAGGATTCCGCCAGAGAAACCCGCTATTCGGCGGGTGCCGTCTCGGCGGGAGTCTCGGGCTCGGGCCGCATGTCCGCTTCCTCGTTCCTCAAGCCGAACAGCTTGCCCCACGGCCTGGGGCCGGTGTAGTTCACCTCTTTCTCCCAGACGTCGTAGAGGCGCTCTTTCTCGTAGACGAGATCGTCGCGGAAATAGCCGGGCGTCTCGTACTGGTGGGTGTGGACGATGGATTTGGGCGTCGTGGGGCACGCCTCCGTGCAAAGCCCGCAATACATGCAGCGCATGTAGTCGATGTAGAACTCCTTGGCGTACATCTCGCGGCCCTTGCCCGCCGTGACGATGGTGATGCAGTCGACCGGACAGGCCTTCTCGCAGTTCAGACAGCCGATGCAAAGCTCCTCGCCCGTCTTGAAGTCGCGCGTGAGGCCCAGGAATCCGCGAAAACGCTCGGGCGGCTCCCAACGCTCCGTCGGGTATTGCAGCGTGACGGGCTTTTTGAACATGTGCCGAAGCGTGGCGGACATGCCCTTCACGATATCCCAGAGAAAGAACTTCTGGATCCCCCTGGTGAACTCCATTTCCCTCTCCTCGCCTTGTGCTCTAGGAAGCCGCCGCGGCGGCCTTCTTGGCCTCTTCCTGGGCTTCGAGATATTTCTCCGCCGCCACCGCCGCCGTCGTCGCGTCGCCCGACGCGTTGGTGATCTGGCGGATTAACTGGCTTCTGCAGTCACCGGCCACGAACAGGCCCGGAACGTTCGTCTCCATGTTCTGGTCCGTCAGGATGAAGCCGGCATCGTCTTTCTCCACATGCTCTTTTATCAAATCCGTGTTCGGAATAAAACCGATGAAGACGAACAGGCCGGTGGCGTCGAGTTCTTTCGTCTCGCCGGTCTTCACGTTCTTGATGCGCAGCTTCTTCATCTCCCGATCATCGCCCACCACTTCCTCGGCCACATAGTCGGTGATGATCTCGACTTTCGGGTTCTCGCGAATCTTGTCCACCAGCACCGCATGGGCGCGGAATTGATCGCGGCGGTGGATGATGTAGACTTTCGTGCCGAACTTCGTGAGGAACTGTCCCTCTTCCACGGCGCTGTTCCCGCCGCCCACGACGGTGATGACCTCATCCTGAAAGAACGCGCCGTCGCAAAGCGCGCAGTAGCTCACGCCCTTGCCGGCGTATTTCTCCTCGCCCGGAATGCCGAGCTTTCTCGGATAGCCGCCGGGGGTGTAGATCACCGCCCCGCAGCGGCGCACGCCCATGTCGGTCGTGACGAGGAAATCATCCCCGTCCTTTTTGACCTCCTGAACTTCTTCCATTTCGATGTTGAGGCCGAACTTCATGGCGTGATCGGCGAATTTGGCCGCAAGCTCCTGGCCGCCGACCAGTTCGAAACCCGGGTAGTCTTCCACGTGCTCGGTGTTGAGAATCTCGCCGCCCGGGGCGAGCTTTTCATAGCAAACCACGTTCAGTTTCGAGCGCGCCGTATACAACCCCGCCGTCAGCCCGGCCGGCCCCGCTCCGATGATGATGATTTCGAAATCACGCTTAGCCACTACGAATCTCCAGATACAAAAGAAAAGGCAGCAAGAAATGAAACCGATAGGTCAGGCCCAAAAACCGGGCAGATTCTAACACCGGCCCCCAACCCATGCCAAGCCCGCGAGGGGTTTGACACTTGAGCTTGCTCCACCCTCAGCCGGGGCAGGGAAGCGACTTTCGCCTCCCGTTCACGCGGCGAGTCCCAAAAGCGCCTGGAGCTTCGCCCGGTCGAAGCCGACCACCTTCTCCTCGCCGATGAATATGACGGGCGTGGCCCGCATGTTCGCCCGCTGGAAGAGTTCCTCCAGGGCCTCTTCGTCCTGATCGACGAGTTTTTCCGTGTACGCCACGCCATGATGGGAAAGAAACTCTTTCACCGCCTTGCACGGCGCTCAGAACGTGGACGAATAGACCGTCACCTCCATATCGGACATCTCAAGTCTCCTTTGAAGCCTGTGAAATCTGCTCCGGCGGCAGGGCGCGCTCCATGATCAATATCGTTCCAGGGGGTGTTTTGCGCTACCTCGGCGTGTTCACCCGCTCGAGCAGGGCGGCCAGCTCCGTGATACGTATCGAATCGAGCCTCGATACGGCGTCCACGATCTCCCCGCGCAAGGAGGCGTCCGCGTGGGCCTCGCTCAAGGCCTCGAACTTCTCGTTCACCGTCGCCCAGCTCATCGGCGCGGTGAAATGCCCCTCCCAGGTGGGCTTGTCCAGCTTGTGGACGCTCCCGTCTTTCAACGTGATGGTGATGAGCACGGGCGATTGCGCGGGGTATCTGGCCGTCATCTCATCGGAATTGGTGGTGCGCACCTTTTTCAGAAGCGTCTGCACGTCGTCTGCGCGGATTCTCGCTTCCTCGTACTGGGCGGGCAGGACCTGCTCGTCGATGATGGCGGCGGAGAGCACGTACGGCAGGCTGTGGTCCGCCGTCTCCTTGTTCAGCACGTGCTCGCGCGCGCCAGCCTTGCCCTCGCCCATGATGAAATAGGCGCGCTCGTAAATCCCGATTTCAACCTCTTCGATGTCCTCCGGGCTGAAGCCGTGCTCGCGCTTCATGCCGATGACGCCCTCGATGGCCGTCTGGGAATGGAGGCCCGCGTTGTAGCGCTTCACGCTGATCTCGAGCATCTTGCGCAAGGATGTGTCCGACCAGTCGACCTCGAATTCCCCCGTCACGGACTCGAATACGCCCAGGGGACCCTCGATCAGCTGAAGCTGCCCCGTCACCCCGCGCATGGCCAGAAACGTCGAGTGCACACCGGTGTGGCAACCCGCCGCATAGGCGAAGCCCTTCCAGTGGGAGAGCTCGCCCGTGCGCGTGATGAGCAGGGGGTTCTGGCGCACGCCGCTGATCGCGATCGCGTTGGCCGTCTTCTCCGCATCCAGCCCCAGGGCGCGAGAGGCGCCCGCCGCCACGGCGTAGGCGCCCGCCATGGGCTGGTCGAACCCCCTTTTCTCGTAAGGCGCGCTGTCGCAGAGGCGGCATTGCACCTCATACGCCAGCGCGAGGGCCGTCATGAACTCCGCCCCGCTCGCGTCGGCGTATTCGGCCGCCGCCATCACGGCGCCCGTGTTGTCGCTCGGGTGTGAGGTGGCGAGCTTGCCCATGAAGCCGTCGTTGAAATCGAGATAGCGGATCAGCGAGGTGTTGTAGAACGCCGCGGCATCGGGTGCCGTCTTGCCGCCGCCGATGAGCGTGCAATGCGCAGCACCGCCGAAATCATCCGCCTGCTCGCGCAGGTAGCGGACGGGGCCTTCGCCCAGCGAGCCGATGGCGCAGCCGATGGTGTCGACCATGAGGGTCTTTAACTGGGTACGCATCTCGTCCGAGAGGTCATCGAAACTGGTGTTCGCGGCGAACGCCGCAATCTGTTCCACAATCGTCATGTCGTCTTTCCTTCCTCGATCCGGTTTTTTAGGGAATGCGCGGGCTAGCCGCCGTGCAGTTTTCTGTATGCTCGCTGCATGATGAGCGCGTCGTATTCGAGCGCAGGACTTTCGCACACCACACGGCCTTCGACGCCGAAATCGATGAGCGCGCGGAACAAGTCCTTGTAGTTCATGTCCGACTCGTCGAGTTCCAGGTGATGCGCCTCGCCCTTGTCCGAATACGCGATGCCCGAGAGGTGGATGTGCATGGTTTTGAGAACGTCGTCGCCCATCTTGTTCTTGAGAAGCTCCAGTTGCGCCCCGAACTCGTCATACGTGTTGTGCGCGCCCGCCGAGCGCGCGTGAATGTGCGCGAAATCTATCGTGAAGCCGACATTCTTTTCTTTAAGATCGCCGCCCATGTCGGCGATCTCCTCGAGCGAGCCGAACTGTGTGCCCTTGCCCGTCGTCTCCGGGTCCAGGCGAACCGGACAGCCTTCATCCTCCAGAATGTCGGCGAGCTCTCCTATCTGGTTGCAGATGAAGTCGTAGACCTCCCTGGGGTCTCGTTTCTGGTAGAACCCGGGATGAAAGCAAGCGCCGTCGCCCCCGCACTTCGCCAGGGCGCGCGCGGTGTCGAGCACGCGCTTACGGCTCGCCACAACTTTTTCTTCTTCCAGCGAATAGAGGTTCACGTAGTAGGGCCCGTGTGCGGTGATCTGAACGCCGGTATCGGCCTGGGCGGCCCGCACCTCATCGCACGTCTCCTCGCGGATGCGCACGCCGTGGACGAACTCCATCTCGTAGACGCCGAGGCCCAGTTCGTGGAGTCTGCGCACCGCGGCGGGGTGTGTCTGCGGCTTGGTGGAGTGCGGGACCCCGCCCGTGCCGAAGAAAATCCGGTCCGCCCGCTTGGGTTTCGCGTTCACGCTCAGGGGGCCGTCATAGGTTCTGCCCTTCGGCTTTTCCTTCGGAACCCCCGGCGCCCAGCCGCGCACGTCAGCTTTTGGCTTCGCCGCTTTCTTCCTCGTCGCGGCTTTCGGAGCCGCTTTTTTCTTTTCCGGCACGCTCGTCCTCAGAAGATTTGTTGCGCGAAGGCGCTGTCTTTTTGTCGGATCGCTCTTTCAGGCGGTCGATGGCCCACTCTAGCAGATATGCGCGCATGCTGCGAGAAACCTCCCTTGTGAATTCAGGCGGCGGGCGCGTCGCGGGGCGGCTCGTTCAGCCACTCGGCCATCTGGGCGAGAATTTCCCGCTTGCCCAGCCCCGTGTTCGCGCTGCAGAGAATCGGCCCGGACCAGTGGCCGTACAATCCACCGCCGTCCACCATGGTCTTGACGAGCGCGTCCAGAACGCCTTTGCGCTCGTTTTGTTTCAGCTTGTCCGCCTTGGTGAGCACCAGACAGGCCGGCAGGTTCACCGCCGCGAGCCACTCTAAAAGGTGTAAATCCATCTCCCGTGCGCCCCGGCGCGAATCGATGAGCACCACCACGCCCTGGAGCGTCTCGCGGTGTTCGAGATAGGTCTCGATCATGGGCCGCCAGCGCGCCCTCTCGGCAAGCGGCACCCGGGCGTAGCCGTAGCCCGGCAAGTCCACGAGGTTGAAGCGCCCGTCCACGCCGAAGAAATTGACGAGCTGCGTCTTGCCGGGCGTCGCGCTCGTCTTGGCGAGGCTCTTGCGGTTGGTCAGGAAGTTGATGAGCGAGGATTTGCCCACGTTGCTTCTTCCCGCAAAGGCGACCTCGGGCAATTCCGCCCTCGGCCAGCCCGCACGCTCGGCGGCGCTTTTGATGAACCGCGCGTTTTGAATTCTCATGGCCGGGGCGTCAGGAGGAATCCCCCGCCGGGGGAGCGAATGCGTGAACGACGAGGCCGGTGCGTATCTTGGGATAGAAATAGGTGGACTTGTGCGGCATCTTGCCGCCTGCCTTGGCGATCTCGCACACCGACTCGAGTGGAGTGGGGTTCAGCAAAACGGCCGCCGCGCACTCCCCGCTTCTCGCGGAGTTGAACGCCAGTTCCGGATCCGGCGTGAAGGCGATATCCCCTTCCTCGTGAGAGGCCTTGAATGCGCCGTCCACGATCTCCTCATGAAGGCGGCTCACGTCGAGGGCGGCGACGGCCTCTTCCACGGAGGAGGTATCTCCGTCATGCCTCCCGATGAGATAGCGCACGTTCGCGCCGCCGTCATAGAGGCAAAACACGCTGGCTCCCCCGTTTTCTTGGGATAACGCCGACAGACGCTCCGCCACCCGGCCGCAGGCTCCCGCCTCGGGCGCCGGCTCTTCCAGAATATCGTATTTCTCCGCAAGTACTGCGAGAGCGTCTTCCGTCGTCGCGGAAACCTTTTTGAGGAGCCGGTATGTGGGCAGGATCACCATGCCCGGGTCCGCGACGTTGGCGAGGCACATGAGCGTGTAATCCGCCTCACCCCCTGCGGGAGCGCCCCCCGCGCGGGCGGCGTCTCTCAAGTCCAGGGACGTTTCGTAGCGGTGGTGTCCGTCGGCGATGAACACCTCCTTTTCCAGAAGCGATTCCTGCGCGAGCGCGATGACGGCCGGGTCATCGCACCGCCACAGGGTATGACGCACGCCGTCGTCTTCGAAATCGGCGATGGGCGCGCCCTTCTCCGCGCTCCTCAAGGCATTGTTCGCCGTCTCCCGGGGCTCGTCGTAAAAACCGAAGATCGGCCCCAGGTGCGCGCCGCTCCTCCCCCACAGGTCGAACAGGTAGCCCTTGGGCTTCGGGAAGGTCTGCTCATGGGGGTGGATTTCGCCCGCGCCGTAGGGTTCCAGCTTCACGACCGCGAAAAACGCATTCCGCTCCAGGCGCGTCCCGTCGGGCAGCGCGAAGCGCTGGCGGTAGGGATAGAGCGCGGGCGTATCGTCCAGGATCATCGCCCCGCTCGCGCGCCAGTTTTCGAGATATTCGACCGCGCGTCCCACGCGGCCCGCGTCCCCGTCCTCATTCTCCAGGATTTCGCCCTGAATCAGCCGCACGATGTTCAGGGGGTGGCGCTCATAGAACGAACGCCTCATTTCAGGCGTGAAGACGTCATAAGGCGGGGAGGAAACCTCTCCCATCTCTTCGGGTGCGACGTTCGAATACCTCAGCGCGCGAAACGCCCTTACCTCAACCACGGAAAACCCCTTTCATGAGAACGATGAGAACAGCGGCGAGGGGATATTAAGGTCGCGCATCGAAGCTGTCAAAACAGGATCGGGTCCACGCGCCGGTACGGATATTCGCCGCGCACTCCGGGCGTTTCGGGGACGTCGAAAAAGCCCCGAAAAGGAGCGGTTGACCTGACGGATCGGGGAAGGCGCGCCGAACGCGCTGGTGCTCGTCATCCCGGCATTGCAGGGGTTATCCGACAACCCCTAGAGATCGGGTTTTCTCCCCCGCCATTCGGGCGTCGCTTCCTCATAGGCGTGGCCGACCCGGAAACCGCGGGCCTCATCGCCGGGGCGGGTCGTAATCTGCATCGCCATGGGGAGTCCGTGAACCGAATCGAAGCCCGTGGGGACCATCAGGCCGGGGAAGCCGAGAAAGTTCTGAACGCCCGTCAGGTTGCGTCCCAGGCCGATGAAATCCATCTCTTTTCCGTTCACGAGCGCGGTGGTCGTTTCGACGGGCGCTGCGAGGCAGGGGTAGCCCGGCGAGAGCATGGCGTCGTAAGGCTCCATGAGGTCGAGCATCCGGCGGCTGATCGCCCTTCGGTGGTTGAGCGCGTCGATATAGGTCGCAAGCGTGGTTTTCTCCGCGTTTGCGATGCGCTCCCGCAAGCGCAGACCGTAGCCCTCCGGATGGGCGTGGTAGCGCTCGCCGTGCACGCGGTAGAACTCCGCGTCCGCGATGGCCCGGCGGTGGGGATTGATCTCTCCCGCGAAGGGGCAGCGCACCTCTTCGATTTCGGCGCCCAGCCCGCGCAGCACGTCGAGCACCGCTTGGAAAGCCTCCAGAATCGGCGCATCGATCTCGACGTCGATCAGATCGGACGAAATCATGAAGCGCATGCCGCCGACGCCCTTTTCCAGATCGGCGGTGAAATCGGGCGTATCCATATCGGCGGAGAATGGGTCTTTCGCGTCGTAGCCCGCGAGCGCCTGGAGCAGCAGCGCGCAATCGCGCACCGTCCGCGTCAGGGGGCCTACGTGATCGAGGCTCGTTGCGTTGGGATACACGCCGCGCAGGCTGATGCGCCCGTAGGTCGGCTTGAGACCCACCACGCCGCAGATCGCCGCCGGCCCCCGCACGGAGCCTCCGGTGTCGGTTCCGAGCGTGCCGGGCGCCATTCTTGCCGCGACTGCCGCGCCGGAACCGCCGCTCGAACCGGCGGGAACGCGGGTGAGGTCCCAGGGGTTGCGGCACGCGCCGTGGTGGGGGTTCTTGGTCGCCGACTCGGCGGCGAACTCCGCCGTGTTGCACTTGCCGATCATGACGGCGCCCGCCTCGTGGAGCCTGCGGACGCACTCGGCGTCTTCTTCCGGCACGTTGTCGCGGAAAAAGCTCGACCCCTGCGTGGTGCGCACGCCCGCCGTGTCGATGATGTCCTTGACGCCGATGGGCACGCCGTGCAGCGGCCCGCGAATCCTGCCTCCCATAATTTCGGCTTCGGCCGCTTTCGCCTCGGCGCGGGCGCGCTCGTGCGCCACGGTGGTGAAGGCGTTCACCGCCGGGTTCAGCGCGTCGACCCGCGCGAGATGCACTTCGGTAATCTCAACGGGGGATAATTCCCGGCGAGAGATTTTTTTCGAGAGGTCATCAATCGTGAGATCACAGATTTCGGTTGTGGACATTCTCATTTCCTCGATTGCGTATGGATGGCCTGACGAGATCGAAAACGGGCTTCCGGCGATTCCATGCGCCGTTACCCGGGCCAAGCATCTTAGCAGGTTTTGGGCGTGAGACTAAGGATCGTGGATACTTGCCGCCTTTATCGTCGAACCCATCCCGAGCGCGAAAAGACCTCCCTCGGTTCCGGCGCACGCATCGAAAGTGCTAGGATGATTTTTCGTTTCCATCCATTTGATAGAGAGCGTCCCGGCGAA
Organism: bacterium; assembly: GCA_965203325.1. Taxonomy (GTDB): domain Bacteria; phylum UBA8248; class UBA8248; order UBA8248; family UBA8248; genus Bin107. Next base: position 2,419,590 of record OZ241875.1, on the reverse strand, counting down.
AACCGGGCGGCCTCATCACCCAGCAAAGGAGCGCGTCATGCCGGAAGCACCCGCCAACACCCGATGGTTCACCTATTTCCCCGAGGATTACCGCTGGTCATCGGGTGTCGTGAACTGCCTCTCCGTGGCCCCCTGGGGCGGAGCCGACATCGGCGAGGTCGATCAGGTGGGCAGACGGCTCAGGAAAGACGTCGGAAACGACGCGCTATGGTTCCGCGAGTGGGTGCGCATGGCGAACAAGGTGCGCGATTTAGGCCTGGAGGCGGAAAAGAAAAAACACCGCCTGAGCGCCGCCTACCACCACAAGCGCGCCGCGATGTACTTTCAAATTGGCGAGCGTTTCCGCACGCCCAAGGACAAGCGGGCGAAAGACGCCTACCGGCTCGCCCTCGACAGCTTCTTGCGCTTCACGAGGCTCACCGACGCGCCCCGGATCGAGCGCGTGGAGGTGCCTTACGAGAACGGCGTGAACCTGCCGGGGTATTTCGTGCACGCGCAGAACACGAAAAAGGCCAAACCGCCCGTCGTCGTCTACTTCGACGGTCTCGACATCACGAAGGAGATTCAATACCTGCGCGGCGTTGAGGAATTCGTGCGGCGCGGCATGAGTTGCCTCGTCATGGACGGGCCGGGAACGGGCGAGGCCATCCGGTTCCGCGAACAATACCTACGCCCCGACTATGAGGTCGCAGGCTCCGCCGCCCTCGATTATCTGGAGGCGCGCGGGGATGTGAACGCCCGGAAGGCCGCCGTGATCGGCATCAGCCTGGGCGGATACTACGCGCCCCGCATCGCCAGCATGGAGAGACGCTACAAGGCGTGCGTCGCCTGGGGGGCGTGCTGGGATTACCACGCGACGTGGAAAAAGCGCGTCGCCGCCTCGATGCAGACGGAACTCTCCGTGCCGGGCCACCACATCCTGTGGATTTTCAACACGACGAACTTCGAGGACACCTTCAAGAAACTCGAGGGTTTCCGCCTCGACGGCGTGGTGCAGAAAATGCGGTGTCCCTTTCTGCTCACCCACGGGATCGACGACAAGCAGGTGCCCACGCGCGACGCGAGAAAACTATTCAACGCCGTGGGTTCGAAGGACAAGACGCTCAAGATTTTCACGGTGAAGGAGGGCGGCTCCCAGCACTGCCAACGCGACAACCTCTCGCTCGGCGTCACCTACATCGCCGACTGGCTGATGGAAAAGCTCAGGCCCTAAGGATCAATTCCGGCCAATGCGGGAGGAATAGACCGCCCGCAGAAGGAGGGTTCGCGGCTTTCGCAGAAGGTGGTTTCCGCCCCGAGAAGACGCTCTACCACCTCCTTGAACTGCGCGGGATGCCGGAACCATCACCGGATCCCGGCTGCCAATTGAATACCTGTCGGCCTTCCCCGGAAGGCCGACAGGCGGGAACCCACTTCAAGAACCTATACCTCATGGATTGTGTCGCAACCAGCCTGGACCACGAATCGACCACAGTGCCTTCGGCCTGCCAAAAAAATTACGAGCGACTTGATGACGTTCCGCGAACATGCTCCTTCCCATGGAGGCCTCGAAGCTCTCCATGTCGCCCATGCGCCAACTGTCGCAGTCTTTGAACTTGCCCTTTGCAATTGCATGGATTATACGAATAATGATATGAATTAGGTGTGAATAATTCAGTATTCACATGACTTCCGCACGAATTCTGCATCTTCCGGTAACCGATCCGGCCAACCCCCGCCGGGAGAGGGCAGATGCCATGAGTAATCCTAACGACCGAGAAGTCGCCGAGCAGAGGCATGAGGCGCGCCATTCCGGTTTGGCGGCGGCGATGCTGCGCATCGGTGCGAGCCTCGATCTGAAGACCGTCCTCAACGAGGTGGTGGAAAGCGCCCGCGCGCTGACCGGCGCGCGTTACAGCGGCATCTCCACCATCGACGAAACAGGCGCGCCCCGGGACTTCGTCTCCTCAGGCTTTACCGAAGAGGAGTATCGCAACATGCTCGAATGGCCCGACGGCCCGAAGCTCTTCGCGTTCTTCCGCGACATGCCGGGGCCGCTGCGCATCGCCGACTTGCCTGGCTATATCTGCTCGCTCGGCTTCTCGGCGGATTTCCTGCCGTCGACGCTGAAGACTTTCCAGGGAACGCCGATGCGCCACCGGGGGGCGCACGTCGGCAACTTCTACCTTGCCGAGAAGGAAGGCGGCGAGGCGTTCACCGACGAGGACGAGGCGGTGCTGGTACTGTTCGCCGCTCAGGCAGCGGCCGCCATCGCCCATGCCCGCGCCTACCACGACGAGCAACGCGCCCGCGCCGACCTCGAAGCACTCATCGAAACCTCGCCGGTCGGAGTGGTCGTGTTCGACGCGGCGAGTGGCAACCCGGTCTCGTTCAACCGTGAGGCGAGGCGGATTGTGGAGAGGCTGCGCATGCCGGGCAAGCCGCCGGAGCAATTGCTTGAGATCATGACTTGCAGGTTCGCAGACGGGCGCGAGATTGCGCTCGCCGAGTTGCCCATGGCCGCGGTGCTGACCAGCGCGGAGACGATGCGCGCCGAGGAGATCGAATTCTCCGTCCCCGATGGTCGCAGCGTGACCACGCTGATTAACGCCACCCCGATCCGCGGCGAGGACGGCGCGTTCGTCTCCGTGGTGGTCACCATGCAGGACCTCGCACCACTCGAGGATCTGGAGCGCATGCGGGCCGGATTCCTGAGCATGGTGAGCCACGAGCTGCGCGCGCCCCTGGCCTCGATCAAGGGCTCGGCCGCCACGGTGCTCGGTCACTCGCGGAACTTCGCACCGGCAGAAATCGAACAGTTCTTCCGCATCATCGAGGAGCAGGCCGACCGCATGGACAGCCTGATCGGCAACCTGCTCGACGCCGGGCGCATCGAGACGGGTACGCTCTCGGTCGCGCCCGAGACTTCGGAGGTGGCGGACCTGCTCGATCGGGCGCGTATCACTTTCCTTTCCGGCGGCGGCCGTCACCGGGTGGTCATCGACCTGCCGCCAGACCTCCCCCAGGTCTTGGCCGACCGGGAGCGCATCGTGCAAGTGCTGAACAACCTGCTCGCCAACGCCGCCCGGTACTCGCCAGAGTCTTCGCCAATCCGGGTCGAGGCGGCTCGCGAGGGCGTCCACGTCGCGATAGCTGTATCCGACGAGGGTCACGGCCTTACACCGGAGCGGCTGGCGAAGCTGTTCCGCAAATATGCCCGCGACGGAAAGCGCTGGGCCGGGGGCGGGCTCGGCCTCGCTATCTGCAAGGGCCTGGTCGAGGCGCATGGCGGGCGCATCCGGGCCGAGAGTGGCGGGCCCGGCCAGGGAGCGCGCTTCACCTTCACGCTCCTAGCAGCCGACGATACCGGTGGGGCCGCTGCCGGCGCCGAGCGAAGCCGTACGACGGCACGTATCGACGACGGCGAACGGACGCGCATCCTCGTGGTCGACGACGATCCGGAGATGCTGCGCTTTGTCCGCGACGCGTTAGGCGAGGCGGGCTACGCCCCACTGGTGGCGGGCGGCCATGAGGATCTCGTGCACGTCCTCGATACGGAGAAGCCCGCCCTGGTTCTGCTCGACCTGATGCTGCCGGGGACCGATGGCATCGAACTGATGGAACAGGTTGCCGGGCTCTCGGACGTCCCGGTCGTTTTTATCTCCGGCTACGGCCGGGACGAGACAATCGCGCGGGCGCTCGAGGCGGGCGCCGAGGACTACATCGTCAAGCCCTTCTCGCCGACCGAACTGATGGCGCGGGTCCGGGCAGCGCTCCGGCGCCGGACCAGGCCGGAACCCTTCATGCTGGGCGACCTCGCCATCGACTACGACCGGCGCCGGGTGAGCGTAGGCGGGCGCCCTGTCGCGCTCACGGCAACGGAATACGATCTGCTGCGCACCCTCTCGCTGGGCGCCGGGCGTGTGTTGACATACGATGCCCTGCTGCGACAGGTCTGGAGCGGCCGGAACAGCGACGCGAAGATCGTGCGGGCCTACGTCAAGAGGCTGCGCAAGAAGCTCGGCGACGACGCCAAGAGGCCCGCCTACATCCTGACCGAGCTCCGAGTCGGCTACCGCATGCCCCGTCCGGACGACCCCTAAACGCCTCGGCGCCGGAATGACGGCGTTTCGGGTCAACCGAGTCGGTAGGTATTAAGTGGTAGGGACAGGCCCCCGTGCCTGTCCTGATGAAGGATAATCAAGTAGGGACAGGTCGCGACCTGTCCCTACAGGCTATTTCCCCGCAAGCCACGCCTCCGCCTCCTCCCGGACGGCCGCCTCTTCCGCGCTGTGCTGGAGAACGATGCCTTTAGCTGGCGGGTGGCCGATTTTCGCGTTCCGCCAGCAATGGTAGCGAATGGCCGCCGGGTAGCCTGCGAGGTCGATGGATGCGTAGAACGAGACGGGCACTTCGTCGGGCTTGTAGGGGTCCATCCTGTCTTTTTCGTAGATGTTGGTCCGCTTCCAGATGCGCCACGCGCCGTCCCGTTTTTCGAGCAATGCGAGGACGCGGCTCCAGGTGGTGAAATCGAGCACCACGCCGTCGATGAGCCTTCTCTGGTAGAGGATCAGGTCGTGCTCCGCGGCGGCGCGCGCGCCGCCTAAGCGAACCCAGGGGTTCGTGACGGTGTGTTTCTGGCTCTCGCCGGGATGGCGGGCGATTTTCATCTTCTTCGCGGCTTCGACGAATTCATCCCGCGTTCCGCTGAACCACGAGGTCGTGAGCGTGGCGTCGGGGTGATAGCACTCACGCCACGCCTCCCAGAGGCCTGCGTCGCGCGCGTAGTTCACGACCGAAAGAACGTCCTTTATCTCGCTCTTGTCGGCGTTCTCCTGAATTCTTCTCTCCGCTTCCATGAGGTTTCTCTGCTCAAATGAACTCGTGCACTTCGGCGAACATGCCCTTCACGACGCCCCCGCTCAGGTGGCCGACGAGGACTTCGCCCGGCTGATAGGGGCCGCCGCTCAGCGCCAGGTGGAGGTGGATGTAGGGTTTGGGTTCCTCCCACGTTTCATCGTCCCTAACGGCGGGCGGCTGTTCGGGCCAGGAGATGTTCCCCACGGCGATGAGTTCGCGCCAGTCGTGGAAATAGCGCCGCGCCGATGGGCCGATTACCTCCCGGAAACCCGTGCGGATGTCCGATTCCTTGAGCGCGCCGAACACGATGAGCGAGGCGCTCCGTATGTTCTCCTTGATGACGAAACGCTCGAACTCATCGAAGAAATCATCGTCCTCATCGAATTCCAGATGAAAAACGCGGCCCAGCTTCTTCTCTTCCGCTCGCATTGCTATCCCTCCTTCACCTCCGCGTAGAGGTTCTCGAGCCCCCGCCTGAAAGTCCTTCGCCTGTGCGCAATCCACGATTCGCCCCGCCCCGTATCGGACCAGAAGAATTTCTCGAACGAATCGTCGGTTGAGGCGTCCTCCTGCGTCATACCCTTTTCCACCAATCTCTCCATCATCCCCCACATTTCCTCGAATTCGTTCCTGAAGCGGCGCACCTCCTCAACGCCGCATATCTCCCCGTGGCCGGGGACGACGTGCGCCACGGGCAGGCTCTCCATCCACGCGAGCGCCCCGATCCACTCCCGAAAGCGCGCCTCGCGCATGCCGGGGCCCGGTTCGTTGATCATCACGTCGCCCGTGAAGATGACGCCTTCTTCGGGCACGTATACCGAACTGCAGGCGGGCGTGTGGCCGCCCAGGCGGTAAATCTGAAATGTCAGTGGATGCAAGTGGAGTGTCATTCCCTCATCGAAGCACACCTGCGGGAGGGGCAGGACGGCTTCCGCGACCTCTTTCGCCTCATCATGCGCGCCGATGTCATCCAGCGTGTCGATGAAAGTCTCGCGTCCGGCGAGAGAGCCTTCCTTCGCGGCGAGCGCATCGTACACGCGCTGAGGCGCGATGGAGACGACCCCCGCATCTTCGATGAACGCAGCACCAATGGTGTGATCACCGTGATAATCCGTCGATATGCGGCAGCGGATGCCCTTGGGACTTAGGGCCCTTAATTTCTCTTGCCAAACCCGCGAGTCCGAGGGGCGCACGGGACAGTCGATGAGCACCACGCCAGCCTCGGTGACGGCAGCGCCCACGTTCGCCCAGAGATATTCCGTCTCCGCCACGAGATGATCGCTCAGGCGCCGCATGATTCACGCTCCACTTATAAACTAAACGCCGAGGCGGGGGCGCGTAGCACACCCCCGCCTTGAAAACCGGCTTTTCTGAACGCTTGAGTCTTCAGTTTCTGATCTTCACCCCTGCGTTCTTGTAGATGTCCTTGTTGCTCTCGTATTCCGCTCTCACCTCTTTCAGGAGCTTCTCGCCGACGACAGGTTCGGCCTTGACGCCCATCTTCCTGAGCAGACGCTTGAAGGTCTTGTCCTTCGCCACCTTGAGCAGGGCCTTCTCCAGGATTTCAATGCGATCCTTGGGCGTTCCCGCCGGCGCCATGACGATGCGCTTCGAAGACAGCAGGAGGTCCACCCCCTGCTCCCTGAATGTCGGCACGTCCGGGAACAGCGGGAACCGCTTGGCGGCGGCGACGCCCAGAATGCGGATTTTACCGGACTTGTAGTTGGAGAGAACGCCGCCCGTCGCCGGGTTGGCGCCCGCCGTTTGCACGTGTCCGCCCAGCATGGCTTTCATGGCCGGGCCGCCGCCGCGGAAGGGAACGTGGGGCAACGGGGCCTTCGTGTCGTATGCGATCTTGAGCATCATGGTGTGGCTCAGGCCATACGTCCCCGTGGAGCCGTGCTTGATCTTGCCTTTGCTCTTCTTCGCCGCGGCGATGTATTCCTTGAAGTTCTTCCACGGCTGGTTCCCCAGCGTGGCCAGCATGTAGGGCAGTTCGTTGATCTGGAACACGGGGATGAAATCCTTGAAGGGGTCGAAACCCATGTCCTTCACGTGGGGCGACATGTAGAGATGGCTGTTCGCGCCCATCGCGAGGGTGTAGCCGTCCGGCTTGGCGCGCTTGAGCGCTCCCATCCCTATCTTTCCGCCGCCGCCCGGCATGAGCTGCACGTAAGCGGGCTGACCGATGTACTGGTGAAGCACGCTCGCCACGGCGCGCGAGTGGAGGTCGTGCGATCCGCCCGCGCCCAGAGGCACGATGATCTTGATGGGTTTCGAGGGATACTTGTCCGCCGCCGCGGGGGGGGCGGTGAAAGCGAGGAGCCCGAGCGACAAGACTACCGCCAGGGCGATCTTCCATGTTTTGCGCATCATTTTGGTTCCTCCTTTGAATTGGATGAATCGGCTACCGTTTGCGGCCTCATGGTCTCGGCCCACGGTCGCTTCCAGATGCTGGTCACCAGCATGAGCACGGTCAAACCGATGAAACAAGCCGCGATGGGGCGAGTGATGAAGACAGAATAATCGCCGTCGGAGATGATAAGCGCCTGCTGAAGCGCTTCTTCCGCCCTGGGCGCCAGGATGAATGCGATGACGAGCGGTGCCATCGGAAACTTGAGTTTTCTAAACCCGTATCCGAACAGGCCCGCGACGAGCGCCAGCACGAGGTCTCCCAGGTTGCTGTGATAGACGTACGCCCCCACCAGACAGGAGACGATGATGCCCGGCACCAGTAACGACTGGCGGATGGTGACGATCTTGGCGAACATGCCCGTCAAGAGCCAGCCCTGAACCAGCATGATGGGGTTCCCTATCAGCAGCAGGGTGAAGATGGCGTACATGACGGGGGCGTGTTCCTGGAAAAGGCTCGGGCCGGGCCGCAGCCCCTGGGCGATGAACGCGCCCATGAGGATCGCCGCGCTCGGGTCTCCCGGAATACCGAAAGTGAGGGTGGGGATGAGGTCGGCGCCCGCGACGGCGCTGTTGGCGGCTTCAGAGGCCGCGACGCCCTCGTAGCTGCCGTGGCCGTACTCTTCGGGTTTCTTGGAAGCCCGTTTCGCCGCCGCGTAGCTCACGAAGGTGGCGATGGCTGCTCCGGTGCCTGGAATCGCGCCGACGAAGGTGCCTATCATGGACGAGCGCACGATGGTGCGCGCCGAATACCAGACCTCGATGATCTTGAGTTTCCTGCCGCCTCGCAGATGCAGGGTATCGGGCGGGCTCGAGAGGACGGAAGCCTTTTTTTCCGCCTGTATGAACACCTCGCTCACGGCGAAAAGCCCGATGAGCAGGGGAACCACCCCAATCCCTTCGGCCAGTCCGTGAAGACCAAACGTGAAGCGCTCTCCGCCCGAGATGATGTCCGTGCCCACCATGCCGAGCTGGAGTCCGATGAGGGCCGACAACACGCCTTTCACCAGGGAGGCGCCCGTCACGCTGGAAATGATGGCCAGCCCCATGAGCAGGAGTCCAAAAAATTCGGTCGGCCCGAACAGGAGCGCCACAGCGGCCAGCGGAAGCGCCGCGAGAATCAGCACGAGATCGCTGAAAGTATCGCCGATGGTCGAGGAGTAGAGCGCCATCTGGATCGCGCTCCTCGCCTCTCCTTTTTGCGCGAGCGGAAACCCGTCCATACACGTCGCAGCAGCAGGCGCGGTTCCCGGCGTGTTCACCAGAATGGCGGGGATGGAACCTCCGAAAAGGGTTCCCTTGTGAATCCCCAGCAAGAAGGGAATGCCCAGCACGGGAGGCATGAAAAAGGAGAAGGGAACCAGAATCGCCGTCGCCATCACGCTGGTGAGCCCCGGAATGGCGCCCACCGTGATGCCCACGAAGACGCCCAGCGCTATCATGGCGATACCCTGCCACGTAAGCGCCATCGTAACTCCCTGGATTATCTGTTCGAACATACGCGCCCTAACTGAAGAGACTGCCCTCGGGCAGCGCCAGCTTGAAGGCGAACCAGAAGAAATAGTTCACCACGATGGGAAACAGGATCGACATCGCCGCAACGTAACGCCAGTCGCGCGTGCCCATGGACGTAACGAGGATTGCGAGAAATACGGGAGTACTCACCAGAAAACCGAAATACGCCAAAGACTCGACGTAGACGTAGCATAGAACGAAAACGGCGCAGACTTGGCATAACGCCCTTTTGCCCGAAATCACCTGCCCGCCCGCTTCACTCCGCCTGAGAGCCCCGAACAGGAACATCGCACTCACCAGCCCGAACGTGACGACGGCGGAGGTGGGGAAGAAAGTGGGTAAAAAGACGGCGTTCGTGACTTCTTCGGGCGGAATGGCGTATTGAATCTGCGTGGGAATGATATAGAAAAAGCCGATGACGCTGTAGAGTATAAAAATGACGGCTGTGTAAATATCGGCTTTCCGCACGTTCAGCCCTTTTCACGTATATGGAATACTGGTCGTTCTCATTCACGCGCCGAGAACAAAGCCCAGATTCCGGGACGCTGAAACCGCCTTGTATCTTTTCTGCGTATGGGAAACAGGCTAGCAAGAATCGCCGCGCGTGTCATCTTGAGAGGACGATCAATTGTGGGTTTCACCTTAGCTAAAAGAAAAGCCTAGACGCCATGACTTTTCTTGTTAAAGACTAGTAGAAAACACCTGCCATGTGTCTAGGTTGGCTGGTTGAATACGCCGTGTGTCAACACAAAATAGTGATTTATTATTGACATAGTCACCATTATTCCGTATGGGAACAATATGTTAACTAGAGAAAAAATAATCTTAAATCTCCTAAAACAGGTCAACAGACCACTCGCAAAAACCGTCTTTGTAAAGCTCATTTTCTTACTTCGCCATGAAACTACTTTAAAGGGCACACAGAACTTTTATGACTTCGTGCCATATAAATACGGTCCATTCTCCTTTACTCTATATCGTGATCTCGACCGTCTTCGAAAAAATGGATACATAAAACCCGAAGAAGACGACATCGCTCTCTGCAAACCAAATCCCGATTCTACGAAAAAAAATGAAGGGTTAACTAAGTCGATTAAGTCCGCTGTAGGCGAAATAGTCAGGCGCTATGGACAAATGAACAAAAACACTTTAATCAACAATGTCTATTGTAGTTACCCTTGGTTTGCGCTTAATAGTGAATTACCTCAGCGCAGTTTAGTTTCGATTCAACCACCCAAGAAAGCTTCACCTGCCGTTTATACGACTGGCTATGAAGGTAAATCCGTAGAAGCCTTTTTTAATCATCTTCTAAAGAAAGGTATTAAGGCAGTTATAGATGTAAGAGCAAATCCTATTTCTCGAAAGTATGGATTCGCTGGTTCGCGCCTAAGACAATTTTGCGAAAATCTAGGGTTTGAATATCTTCATTTCCCTAGTTTGGGAGTATCTAGCAATGACAGAATCGGACTTGGTAGTTTTGCCTCTTATCAACACCTACTCAGTCAATATGAAAAAACTATACTTCCTAAACGACATACCGAAGTGAAAAAGTTAGGACAATTTATGATCCAGAAACCTTCCGTTCTAGTGTGTGTAGAACAGGATTTCCAGTGCTGTCATCGTAGTAGACTTGCCAATTCGGTAGCGGATATAACTGGTATGAAGATCTCTCATCTCTAATCAAACAGCCGTGTTTGCTGTTCAATCTTAGGATAGAAAACTCCGATTACAACCCAACTTTTCGGGTGGGCAAGGATCGTTCCAACAAAAAAATAGGTGTCTTTGTCATCACCACAAAGTTCATCTAAGAATTTTCTCCTTACAGATTTTGCAGCCTCAGAATGTGAATATCCTTGATCCACTAGCCTCCAAAAAAGAGCACCTACTTCCCAATCTTCAATCATCATCTTATGGCGCCCTTTGCATCTTTCGTCATCACACTCAAATTTATAATGAAACTTAAAAGGCACTTTACGGGGAGGTTCTTTGCTCTTCTTGCGTGTCTCCCATAGCCTAGCTTGGCGGAGTGCATCTAAGAAAGCAGGCTTCCAATTCGGGTCGTCTTCAGATATGACAAGATCATGTACTTTCTTAGGTTTGAAAATACCAAGAGATGTTCTGTCGGTTTCCTGACGTTCATATAGATCTTCCATAGAGCGTGCTTTTTTCAACAACGCATAGCGGGCACGCTCTCTCCAATTTCCTGGATTACTCTTAATTGGCTCACCTATAATCTTGATTGATTCACTGTCAGGTCGATAACTTTCCTTTCGAACATCACGCCCTTGATGTTTCTCAGCCATGATCTCAATCCATTGGTATTTCTTATATTGTTTACTGAATTCCAAGTCCCGAAAATTAATTGGATAGAGGCGCACAAAGTCCCCATTCTCTGTTACTCCTGCAGTGCAAACCAATTCGTCGTATTTCACAGATGGAATTGGATAGGTTTTTACTGTGATCAGTACTTTGAGTTTTTGCTTCCCAAAGGTGTGAACCACTCACGCATCCCTTCTAAAAAAACGGGCGGCAAAAAATGCGTATATCACAGTCAAATACACCTCGCAATAATTGTTACATCCTCTCCCTGAGAACTTCACACCTATGGAAATATGGCAACAAAAAACGATAAGCATGGCCCAAGGGCAGGCTTCACATTATGTTTCTCAATTCAATTTACGCCATAGCGTCCCTTTTGGGGATGGGAGGAATTTCGTTTGGTGGGAAGAGATTTTATCGGCTCGACTTTTTTCATTCCAATTTCTTGGGTGTAATTCATTAGAAAATATTCATGCCGTTGGGTAAAATCTACTCATGCAAAGCGAAAATTCAATCGATGCCTCTGCACTTCAACTTGTGCTCTGTTGATATAGACCACCATAGAAGTCTGTCGCGATTCCGTGCGCCTGCGTGAAAGATGGCGCTCATTGTGGGAAGATGAATTATTCCTCAGCAAAACACTCGGAGCACGCATTCGAGAAGGAGTGGCCATGTCCAGAGTTCCGTTGCTCGGCAGGGAGGGAGCAGAAGGCGAGGTCGCGCGCACCTTCGACATCCTGAACAACTTCCAAAGCAGGCAGGTCAATTCCACCCGGGCGACGGCGCACTCCCCGTTTCTCGCGCGCATCTTCTATCCCCTCGTCCAGACACTGATGCGCGAGGGGCTCGGCACCGTGCTTTCTTCCAAGATAAAAGAGATCGCCGTCATCAAGACCAGCCAGTTGAACGGGTGCGACTACTGACTCGCGCACAACACCGCTCTCGGCCGGGTGCTGGGAATCACCGATGAACACGTCGCCGCCATCGGCTCGGATGAGTACATGGATTCGCCGCTGCTGACCCCAAGGGAAAAAGCGACCGTCCTCTGGGCCGAACACGTCACGCGCAACTCCGCCAAGTTCCGGGACGACGTGGCCGAGGAAGTGCAAAAGCATTTCACGGACGCAGAGTTCGTGGAACTCACCTTCGTCATCAGCTATTTCAACATGAGAAACCGCTACCACGATTCACTCAAGCTGCCGAACGACGAAATAGATATCGTCGAGGACGTAGGCCGCCTCCGGCCCGACCCGGCGAAACTCAAGGCTTATCTGCAGGAAGTTCTGGACAACTGGCCGGACGCCTTCCCCGAACCCAACGATTGAGAGCAATTATGAATCACACCAAAGAGGAGAAACGATAAATGGACCGAGGAATCTGGGCGGTATGGTACGACCTTCCCGAAGAGGGAGCGGATGAATACATCACCTGGCTTCACGAGGTCCACATCCCCGAAGCGCTTGCGCGTCCGGGTTACCTCTGGGCGGCGCACGTGAAGAACGTCGTCACGCCCGAGCGTGAGGAACGGATCCGGGGCGTCGTCCACCACACGGACGACGCGAGCGTGCCTAAGGGGGTTCAGTACCTGATGCTCTACGGCGCACTCTCGCCGAACGCTTTTCTGGACCCGAGTCCCGAACAGATGGCGGAGAAGATGACGGCGGATGACCGGGAAATGCTCGGGCGGCGATTGAACGCGCGCTCTTGCATCTTCATGGAGCACAACCGCATCGACGGTCCCGAGTTCAAGACCCGCGCGCCGGGAATCACGCCGGGTCCGGGTATCCAGTTCGGAACCTTCAACATCAACGCCGTCGAGAACGAGGACGAGCTCGGTTGCTGGTACGCCCAGGTGCGTATGCCGCGCCTCGTGAGCATGGAGGGATGTGTCGGCGCGCGCAATCTCGTATCGGTATCGGGCTGGGCGAAGCACGGGATTCTCTATGAGTGGGTATCCCTGGAATCGCTTCAGAAGAACTTCACGACGGAGAAGATACCCCGCTCGCGCCAGGCCGTGAACACCCTCGTCCACGCGCCCAGTTCCCCGAGTCTGGGCGAGCGCATCTGGCCGCCGGCGGGGGATAGTTAATTTTTCGGCCTTCGTTGTGGTGATGGACAAGCACCCCACAATCAATACGTGAGTTTCGAGAACCCCTCGAACAGGTGCACGAGGAATTTCTCGGACTGGAGAACCCCCGATACCTGTGCGTATTCGTTCGCCGCGTGTTTTCGCATGGCGTTGCACGGAAGCCCGCCGATCCAGGGCACACCCAACTCTTCGGTCCACAAGGCCACGGGCATCCCCGCCGGGTGCACGGGCCAGACTTCCGGGTTTGCGCCCATGTCCGCGTGGGCCTGGAGAAAACACTGGATCAGGGGATGATCCAGCGGCGTTCCGCCGCCCGCGTAGTGGTTGTTCACGACGAACTCGACATCGCCGTAGCCGCCCTCGGCCAGGATGTTGCGGACGTTCCCGATACGCTCGTCGGGGTCTTCGCCCGGCTGGAAGCGCATGTTCACCACGGCCTGGGCTTCGGAGGGAATGCTGACCTTGACGGATTTGCCCTCGCCGACGAAGCCCGCGTGAAGGCCCGTCAGGGTGAATTCCGCCTTGAACAGATGCGAGCGGACGGCGGCGCGAAAATCATCCTGCCGGAAACGCTCGACGCCCAGGCTCTGCTTCATCCGCTCGGGGTCCATGCGAGCGGCGAGCTTTCGGCACAATTCCTCTTCGGCTTCGCTCGGCGTCCAGCCCTCGCCGTTTTGGTAGATCTCTTCGAGCCTCGCCTGCAGGTAGGCGATCGCCTCCACGATGCGCTCCGCCGGATTGCCTATCCAGTTGCAGTTGAGCGCGTGAATCTCGTTGCCCACCGGCCCGCCCCACTCCCCGGGACGGCAGAAGAGCCTGCCCATCAGGTTGCCCTTGAGCCCCAGCGGGACGATGGGCGTTCCGTCGGTCTGCCCCATCGGGCAGAGCCAGTAGGCCGCGTTCGCCTTTTGCATCTTCTCCCTGTAGCGCGGGAAGAAATCCTTGATGCCGCCGCTGCCGAGTTCGGACGCCTCGTGGACGAACATGAGATTGAGCGGGAGCTTCTCCCCTGCGGCGCGCGCCGCGTAGACCGTGTTCATCACGCAGGCGATGCCGGTCTTCATGTCCTCCGCTCCCCGTCCCACGATGCAGAGCCCCAGGCCTTCCAGTTCCTGAATCTCCGGCTCGAAGGGAGGGTTAATCCAGTTTGGTTCTTCCGCCGGCGTCACGTCGTAGAGGCCGTGGCAGAGCAGCGTGCGATCCGCGCCCGCGTCGATAAGTCCGTAGACGACGGGAAACTCCGCCGTTTCCACCACCTCCGCCTCGCCGCCGACCTCGATGATCTCATCGGCCAGCATCCGCGCCATCTCGTCGTTGCCGAGGTTGAGCGCGGAGACGCTCGGCTGTCGAATGTATTTCAGGAGACGCTCGATATGGGCGGATTCGAAATCCGCCTCGATTTGCGCGATGACCCGTTCGACGTCCATCGGAAAACCTCCTCATCCCCTTCGGGGGATACGCAAGCCATCAGGGAATCATGAGACCGAGCAGCGGGCCGTGCTGCTGCGCCCCGTACACGTCGCGGTCGCCCGGCGCGCCCGAGGTCGGCCCTTTCCTCGGTATGGTGATCTTGATGGCGTTGGCCGCGTCGAAATGGACTATCTTCACATCCTCGGTCGCCATCTCGTAGAGTTCTGAAACCACGCCCGGCGTGAGCGCCTCGCTGTCAGCCACGCGCCGATAAGTCGCCTCATCGGCGAACAACAGATCCAGCGTGATGTGCAGGGGGCCTGCGTTTTTGCTTCGCAGCACCTCGGCGAGGTCGTAGAGTCGCTCCACCCTCAGCCCACCTGCTCGAATTCGACCTCGAAGGGCGCCGCGGCGTCTTCCAGCTCCACGAGGTGATAGATGTGGAACTCATACACCGGTCCGCCCTCGAAATCAGACGGCGAGAACGGGAAGGCGAGGTTCCCGGCGGTGGCTTTTCGGCCCTCGAAGCCCGAATGCAGGAACGTGCTCCGCGTGAGTGAGAGCACCGCGTTCGCCGTCGTCTGATCCCTGGCGATTGCCTCCATCACCACGCCGACTTCCCGGGGAGCGCCTGATTCATCCGCCGCCGGACGGCCCATCACGCCGTCGCGCCCGTAGAAGATGAAGCGCAGTTCGTAGTCCTCGGGCGAGAGCGTACTCCGAACCATGTCCGCGACGGTGTTCTTCACGTTCGCCTCCACCTCGTCGAGACTCGCGATGAGACGCGGGTCCGTCATACCGGCGACGGCGATGGTGCGGTATCCCCTCAAGCGCACGCCTTCGATTTTGATAGTGGGGGTCTGCGCTTGCACGAATCGGCTGCCGCTCACCCGCACGCGGCGCTCGCTGACTTGCTCGAACTCCGAGTCTTTGAGATCGATCACCCCCTCCGGTTCGTAGAACAGGTAGGGATCGGGCTGTTCGTACATCATGTGGGCCGCCACGGAATTAGGCGTCACACGCATCCCCTCGTTCATCGGTTCGAGCTCGAAGTGATCCTCGCGCAAAGTGCCCAGAATGCAGTCGTTCGCCCCGATGGGGAGAGCGCATTGCGCGCCGCACTCGATGATCTTCGCCATGTGGAAGGCGAGGCCCAAGGTCGAAGCCCTGCATCGCGGCGTAAGAGGTGTAGATGGCCGTGTCGCAGGAGCGTCCGGCAAGAACGACCTCCGCACCGCCCTCCAGGGCCGTCATGAAAGGTTCCAGCCCCATCTGACCCACGATGCGCACGCTTTCGTCCACCATCTCCTCGGTGAGTTCGGGGAGCTTCCCCAGGGTGCGCGTTCTCTTTTCCCGGACGGCGCGCTTGATGAACTCCTTGTCCATCTCGGAGCGGATCACCGCGAGTTTGAAGCGGTGCCCGTCGCGCTTCGCCAATTCATTCATCGTGTCGAGCACGCTGTCCACGTGGGGATTTCCGCCCGCCGTACCGGCGGAGCCGATGATGTAGGGAATCTTCTTCTTTCTCGCGGCGGCCAGCGAGAAACCCTAAGTCTCTGCGAATCTGCTCGCGCTTGGTGAGCTGATCGCCGCTGCCGAGGTAATAGGGACCCGCATCGGTCGAGCCGTTGTCCGCCCCCATGATGTGCGGGTCGCGGGCGAGGCCGTTATCGAGAGAGGCCTTGGGGAATCCGTAGCCGAGATTGCCGCAAACGGACAATACTCTGAGTTCATCCATGCAAGACTCCCGAGGCATTTTGAATGGAAGATACTCGAAACCTATACGATCGCCCCGGCCCGGTTACCGCCAAGGAGTCCAGATTAAACCGCGCCTACGGCTGGACCCGCAGCCGCTCGGGCTCGATGATGGCCTCCGCCGTTATCTCGATCATCGCGTCGGGAGGACCGAGGCGGGATATCTCGATCAGCGTGCTGGCCGGGCGAACGTTCTTGAAGTATTTGAAGCGCTCATCGGAATGCTTGTAATACTCCATGATGTCGGTCACATACGTCGTGGAACTGACGATGTCGTCGAACGTAGCACCCGCGTGGGCCAAGCCCTTGCCGATGTTCTCGCAAGTCACTCGTATCTGGGTGCGCATGTCACCGACGCCTTCCACTTCGCCGCTCGGCTTGCGGGGCACCTGACCGGAAAGATAGATATGGGCGTGGTCCGAACCATGAATCGTCACCACGGGCACGTAAAGAAGCTCGTTGTTTTCCACGCGGGACCACATATCGTCGGGCTGCATGAACTGTCTCTGGATCATCTTCTCGTTCCTCTTTTGGTTTTCGTTTAATCCGTCACCCATGCGGGCTGACCGTCGGATTGCCCCATGAGGCCCGCCAGCGTCTCGGCCACCTTTCTTTCACATTCGAGAAATTCCACCGAAAGAACGTCGCGCGGACGGGGCAGGTCGATTTTGATCTCCTCGGCGATTCGCCCCGGGCGAGGCGACATCAGGAGCACCCTGTCGGAGAGATAGGCCGCTTCGCGGACGCTGTGCGTCACGAAGAGGACCGTCTTGTGGGTTTCCATCCACACCTGGACGAGGAGTTGCTGGAGGCTCGAACGGGTCTGGGCGTCGAGCGCGCCGAAGGGCTCGTCCATGAGCATCACCTCGGGGTCGAAGGCCAGTGCGCGCGCGATACCCACGCGCTGCTTCATGCCGCCCGAGAGGCGGTATGGATAAACATCCTTGAAGCCCTCGAGTTCCACCAACCCCAAGAGTCGATCGACCACGGGGTCGCGCTCGGCCTTGGGGATTCCCTTCATGCGCATGCCGAAGCGGACGTTTCCGGCGACCGTCAGCCAGGGGAATACGGCGAACTCCTGGAAGACGACGCCTCGGTCGAAACCCGTATCGTTGATGTGGTGGCCGTCCAGAACGACGTCGCCTGAGGTTTTTTCATACAGGCCCGCCACGATCATCAAGAGCGTGCTCTTGCCGCACCCGCTCGGCCCGATGAGGGAGATGAACTCGCCGCTTCGCACCTCGAAGTTCACCGATTCGAGGGCGGTGATATCCGTCGTCCGCCCCCATCCCTCGTCGATGGTGAAGACCTTGTCCAGGTCCGTGACCTGGAGTTTTACGGGACCCTGTATCGCCAAGATATGCTCCTATCGGCGCGTTATTCGCGCAGTGTTCCCCAGCGCTGAACCGTGGCCAGCTCGATGCTCCGCAGGCAGACGCGCTCCACGATCACGCCCAGAATACCAACGACCACCACCCCTCCGTACATCATGTCCGCCGCGAGGAAATCGCGGGCCGCGAAAATCCGAAAGCCCAGGCCCGCCTCGAGCGCGACTATCATCTCCCCGGTCACGACGATGCGCCATGCGCGGCTGAACGCGATGCGGTAGCCCGCGATGAGATTCGGCAGCGCGCCGGGCACCATCACCTGAAAGAAAAGCGTCATGCCCTTGGCGCCCATGGCGCGGCCTGCGCGGATGAGGGAGGCGTCCACGGTCTTCACGCCCGTCCACGCGTTCACCATGACGGTGATCATGCCCTCGAACCACAGCACGGAGATCAGCGTGAAATCGCTCAGTCCGAACCAGAGAATGACGATGGGAAACAATGCGAGGCCCGGCACGGCCAGGAAAAAATACATCGGCGGGGCCAGAATGCGCTCCACCGTCTGATTCATCCCCATTATCAGGCCGACCACAGTTCCCGAAACGAGGGCGAGGAACGCTCCGACCAGGAGCCGGTAAAGCGAAACGTAGATGTCCAGCCAGAGGATGCCGGATTTCGCCTGATCCACCATCGTCACCCATATCTTTTCCAGCGGAGGGAAAAGCACAGGATGGAGCGTGCCCGAGTGTGCGAGCAACTCCCAGAAGATGAGCAGTCCGATGAGAGGCGCCGCCATCAGAAAAAAGGCCTTGCCCGAGTTTCTGAAAACCACGCCCCAGTTGGGAGGCCCGAGTTGTCTTTCGGTCCCCGGCGTTTCTCCGGGCTGGGTTCGCGCTTTATCGGCCGACGCCACGAAAAATTCCTTTCTCAGCTTCCGAGAGCCGTTATGCGTCCGCTTCCGAGAGCTTCTATTTGCCCGGGCTCGGGCAGGTTCGCGTAGGGGTCCGGCGCGATGGCGGAGGCGTCACGCTCCCGCATGCACAGATCCAGCGCTGCGAGGGCGAATATCTTCGTCGTGTCCACCAGCGCGTCGACGTGGATGTGCTCGCCGATATCGGCGTTCCAGCCGTAATCCGCATCAAACGTTCGGCCCGCCAATCCGTACGTGATGGTCTGGACCCCGTAG
This sequence comes from bacterium, assembly GCA_965203325.1. Classification (GTDB taxonomy): domain Bacteria; phylum UBA8248; class UBA8248; order UBA8248; family UBA8248; genus Bin107. The sequence continues at coordinate 2,400,740 of OZ241875.1, read as the reverse complement.
CGGTTCATATGGGCGGCGTCCAGATAGGAAGTCTTCACGATGATGTTCGGCTTCTCACCCACAATCTGCTCATGCGCCTGAATCATCGCTTTGGAAGGCAGCGAATCTACGGGAATGCCCGAGGGCGGATGCGAGGAGAACACCTCGACCTTGGCGCCGACGTCGGGGTGTTCCTTGTTCACCTGCTCGATGACGCCCTTGAACTCCGCCTGCACGTCCTGAATCGTCTGACCCGGTACCAGGCGGACGTCCACGTAAAGACGGCACTCGATAGGCGAGCGCGCGCAGCGGTAGGGCCATCCGCCCTCGATGGCGGCCACGTTCACGTGGGGGCGTTCGCCCAGGAATTCATTGCGGCCCCGGTACTCGGGAATCCACTTGCGAACCGCCGCCTGCACACGTTCCATACGCTCGATGGCGCTGGCCGTGTAGTGGCCGTAGCACGTATGGCCCATCGAACCCCGCGTGATGACCTTGAACCAGATTGTGCCCCCATGCCAGGGTGCTACCTGCATGCCGGTCGGCTCCCCGAGAATACAGAAATCCGTCAGATATCCGTGCGATATAAGATGCCGGGTGCCGACGCCGTAGCCGTCGTAGAGCACGTCCTGGTACTGGTCGATGCGGTTTTTCTCGATCTCGCCCGCGACGGAAGCGAGGACGATATCGCCCCTGAGCTCCACGCCCGCGTCCTGGAGAGCCTTCGCCGCGCCGAGGTAGGAGACGTCGGCGCTTTTCATGTTGGCCGCGCCGTTTCCGATGATCCAGTCCCCCTCGCGAATCGCCTTGTTCTTGTAGCCCGGCTGGGTGAGTTCGGGCTCTTCGCCGGAATAGGAGGTGTCCAGGTGGCCGTTGAACATCACCGAATAGCCGCCGCCCGTGCCCGGTGAGATGCCGACCGCGTTGTAGCGGCCCTCGGCCACTTTTTGCAGATGCGATTCGAAACCGGCCTCTTCGTACTTCGCGTGCATGTAGCGGGCCGCCTCCTCCTCGTAGCCGGTGGGGCTGGGTATGTCCACGAGTTCCATCGTGGTTTTTACGAGGAAATCCTCATCCACCGCGTCGACGACTTTCTTTTGAAGCTCATCCATGATTCGCGATTCTCCTCAAACGCACTTCACAAGCATACGAATACAATCTCACCCCTCCGGAAGGCTGCATACGCCCCCCGGAGGGGTAAAATACGGTTCGGAATTATATCTGCCGTCTTACTTCATCAAATTGAAGTAAGCGTTTTCCACCAACGTGATGTCGATGTGCTTGGTGACGTCGATGCGCTTGGGCAGCTTGCCCTTCTTGACGCTCACGTCCACGCCGTCCTGCACTTCCTTGATGTCCCTGTGCGTGATCATCGCGCGGTCCCAGCGCATGAACTTGTACAGGTCGGTCTTCACCTTCGCCACGCTGAACTTGAAGCCCTGGCTCTTCCAGAACTCGTGCATCAGCTTCGCGGACTCGTCGCGGTTGCGGTTCAGGAAACGCATCGCGCGAACGTGCGCGTTGATGAAGCGCTGCGCGCCGTCGGGGTTTTTCTTCTTGATGTAGGACCACGAAGTCGTCAGGAACACCGGGGAGGTGTAGCCGAGCAGGTCGTCATAGTCCTTCGGCCCCATGACCATCCGGCCCAGGCCCTTGCCGACGATAATCGAGCCCCACGGCTCCCAGGTCAGACCCGCATCCAGAGCGCCGCGCTCGAAAGCGGCCGGAAGCGAACCCGTCTTGGTATTGCGGATCTTGAAGTCCTTGTCCGACATGCCGATGCGCGAGAGATACGTCATCCAGGTGGCCCAGGTGCCGGTGCCCATCTGCGCGCCGACGGTCTTGCCCTTCAAGTCCTTGACCGACTTGGTGGTCGTGTCCTTCATGGGCACGAGAACCATGTTCTGGTTCCCGTAGCGGTTGAGCGCGATACCCACCACGTCCAGGCCGCGCGCCGCAATCTGGCCCACGCGGGAGCCGCGCGTGCTGATGATGTCGGCGGTGCCGCCGATGAGCGCGTCGATCAGCGCACGGGGGCTCGTGACCCGCCGTTGCACTTCCACGCCCTCGGCCTTGTAGAAGCCTTTCTTTTCAGCGATGTAGGGGATGGCGGCGTGCGAGGTGTTGTCGTGAATTAACTTGACGACGCCTTTCGCAGCCAGCGCGTTCGAGGCCATACCCAATACGACGAACGTTGCGATCAAAATCAGGCCGAACCTTTTCATCTTATCTTCCTCCACGATTGAGAGAACCCGTTGCCTCTACTACGTCAAACAGAGATAAAACGATCGGAACCGGCAAGAGGGCCTATTACTCTCTCGCCGGGTGAAATATGGCCAGCAGCTTTACGTCTTTCTCTCCTCCCGTCATGCTGCGGTGCATCGTCTTCCGGGGCAGGAAAATGCAGTCTCCGCCTCGAAACTCGATGCTCCTGTCCTCAAGTTCGTATCGACCTTCGCCCTCGATGATGTAGATGAGTTCATCCTCTTCGTGATCGTGCCACTCGTGCGTCTCGCCGGGGCGGAAGACCGTGAGCCAGGCGTCGACGTTCCAGCCGTGGTCCTCCTGCGAAGTCATCCGCCAGGCCTGCGCGCCGCCGTCGAGCACCTTGTGCTTCTGGTTTTCGGGCCTTATCAGACAGGCTTCTCGGTCGCCCAATCCCCGTCTCCCCGAACACTTGTCCCGCACGAGATGAAAAAGCCGTGTATGAAATTGAATGATATAAGGAGATGCTATGCGCTTGTTCCGCTAATGTCAATCGCGCGGGCATGTCCGAGGCGTGGAGGGTGTTTCCTTCCTCAGGTCTTCTTCCCGCGCCCTCTGCGGAAGATGCCGTCGTAGAAGGTGAACACCGAAACGATCATCAGGATCGTGCCGACGGGGCTCGTGAGGAAATACCAGAACGGCTTGTTCTCGAAGGTGATGAGCGCGCGGCGCAGGTTCTCATCGGCCAGCGACCCCAGGATGACGGCCAGAACCATGGGCGCCAGCGGGAGGCCGAGGCACCTGAGCGCGTAGCCGACGAAGCCGGCGGCCAGCATGACGTAGACGTCGAACATGCTCAGGCGCACCGCGTACGCCCCCAGGATGCAGATCGGGATGATGATGGGCATCAGCAGGGTGCGCGGCAGGCTGTAGAGCTTGACGGCGGGCTTCACCAGCAGGAGGCCGAAAACGTACATCAGGAAGTTCGCCACGATGAGCGCCCCGTAGATGAAATAGACAAGCCCCGGGTTTTCGACGTCGATGGTGGGCCCCATCACCACGTGCTTGAGTTCCAGCGCGGCCATGAAGGCGGCGGCGGGCGGACTGCCCGGTATCCCGAGCGTGAGCGTGGGGAGAATGGTCCCGCCGATGCACGCGTTGTTCGCCACCTCGCCGCACACGATGCCCTCATAGCTCCCCTTGCCGAATTTCTCGCGCTCCTCGGGCTTGGCGCGGCGCTTTCCCACGTCGTAGGCGACGAAGGCGGCGATGTTGCCTCCCGCCCCGGGGATGGCGCCTATCACCGTGCCGATGATGCCGGAGCGCACCGAGGCGCGCGCATAGCGCCACAACATACTGAAGGGGGGCACCACCCGGTCCACTTTTTCGGGGATCACGGGCGGCTCTTTCTGGGGCAGCACCCAGAGCACCTCGGTGAGTCCGAAGAAGCCGATGATGACCGGAATATAGCTGATGCCGTCTTCGAGGAGAAAACTCCCGAAGGTGAAGCGCGGAACGCCGAAGATGTTGTCGAGTCCCACGTAGGCGATGAGAAGCCCCAGCCAGCCGGATATCCAGCCCTTGATGGGCGCCTCGCCCGAGGTGAGGGTGCCGCAGATGGCTATCCCCCAAAGCGCCAGCAGGAACATCTCCCAGGAGCGGAACTGCAGGGCGATGAGCAGGATGAGGGGTATGAACGCCACCAGGATCAGGATGCCCACCCAGTTTCCGAGAAAAGACGCCACCAGGGCGGTGCCGAGCGCCTGTCCTCCCTCTCCTCTCTGGGCGAGTTGGTAGCCCTCGATCATGGTGGGAACGGCGGCGGGCGTACCGGGGATGTTGATGAGCACCGCGGTAATCGAACCGCCGAACACGCTCGCCGTATAGACGCCCAGCAGGAACATGATGGCCACGTCCTGGCTCATCTGGGTGGAGAGTCCGATGAGCAGCACCATGGACATGGTCGTCGAGATGCCCGGCATCGAACCCCACAGGAGTCCCAGGATGGTGCCCAGGATGCAGACGAACACCAGATACGGGTTCATGGCGTGGATGAGTTGTTCCAGGAAAAACATGGCCTACCCCGAACCCGGCAGCGGAATGCGGAAGCCGTAGCGAAACGCGGCGGCCAGAACGAGCGTTGAAATCGCGGAGACGACGAGACACTGCAGAAAGGACTTCGGCCAGAAGATGCGCAGGGCGATGGCCAGCATGGGTATGGTGACGGCCTCGAAGCTGCTGAAGCCGAGCCGGAAGCCTCCTATCACCAGCGGAACCGTGATGACGAAGGTCACCCAGTCGAGGAGCACTATATATACAACCACCAGGCCCATCAGGATGAGCGCCCACTGGTTCTCATAGTCGGCGAAATATCTGCCCAGCAATTCAGCGGGCGAGAGGTTCAGCTCCGAACCGCCGCCCCGTTTGAGCGCGCCCGCTCCCAGTCCGATGGCCATGGCCAGCAGGCTCAGGCCCGTGAGAATGGGCATGAAGCCCGGCGCGGTGAAGATGTTCTTCTCGGGGTTGGGCATGAGCAGCCCGAGGATGACGGCGAGGATAGCGACGACGCCCACGACGCTCGCCGCCGCGAGATCCCTGCCCGGCGTGGCGGCGTCCCCCCCCTCCTCGGAAAGCAGTTGCGAGGCGGCGGAGTCTTCGGGTTCATCCGCGGGCGAATGCGCCTTGCGGTCATCGTCGTTCGAGGAAACCATGCAACTCTCTCTGCATAGAACAAAATCAATGAATACGGCCTCCCCGAGCAGGCCGCTTCGTCTCCAAGGCGGCCCGCTCGAGGCAGGCATTGCGCGATGAGCCGTTTGGCTCAAATGCGAGGCTTGTAGCCCTTCGGCGGCCACCAGGCGTCGAAATCCTTCGGTTCGGGAAGCCCGAGTTCCTTGGGTCCGCGCACCTTTTTGCCGATATGCTTCTGCAGCTTGAGCAGCGTCGCTGCGCTCAGGCACTCGAGCTGCGCGGCCCGGCGATCGGCCGCTTCTCCCACGCGGACGTCGATCTGGAAGTACTTGCGCGTCGCGATCTTCCCGAAGGCATCCGATTTCGCGGCCGCGACCCATACCGGCTTGATCTTGTTGAGCACGTCGACGGGCGTCTCCCGCCTCAGGGCGATGCTGTACATCCCGCCCATCGGCAACAGGGCCTTGAGCGCGGGTATGAAGTTGGCGATGGTGTAAGCCTTCCCGTAGTTGGAAATGTCCAGATCCTTCGGCCCCGTGTGCATGAGGTTTCTCAGCTTGCCGGCGCGCAGGAACTCGACGTGCTCGTGCACGCCGCCGCCTGCGATGTCCACCTCGCCCTGAAGGCCCGCGACGGTCGCGGGTTTTCCGCCCTTATACGGCACGAAGCGCAATTCGATGCCCGCTGCGTCCGCGACGGTGGCGCCCACCTCGTGCCAGATGCTGCCCACGCCCGAAGTCGAGATGGTGAGCTTGCCGGATTTCTTCTTGGCCGCGGCGACCACGTCGTTGAAGGTCTTGAAAGGCGAGTCGGGCCGCACCGACCAGCTCGCGAGCGAAGCCGCCGCCGCGAAGTGCTGCCAGTCCACCCACGCCGCCGAATCCGTGTATCCCATCGGCCGGACGAACTTGTTGTAGTTCCCGGCGCCCAGCCAGGTATAGCCGTCGGCCGCCTTGTTGAGCACGTAGCGGGTGGCCACGCCTCCCACGGAGCCGGGACGGTTGATGACGTTGACGGGCCAGCCGGTGGTGCGCGCCATCTCGCCGCACAGGGTGCGGATGACGGTGTCCGTGCCGCCGCCGGCGGCGTACATCACCACCCCCGTGATCGGGCGGGCGGGCCATTTCGCGGCGTCCGCCTTTCTGGTCGTGAGCACCATCGGCGCCGCGGCCGCGACGCCGGCGACCCCAAGGGTCTGGATGAAGCTCCTGCGCGAGAGATCGGATGATTCGGGAACGATGATTTCGGGATGCTCATGAAGCTCTTTCTTGGACATGATGCTCTCCTCCGGTTGAGATGAAACGACCACTCGGTATCAATCAGTGGCCGACTACGGCCCTTCTGGCGCAAAATCCACCCAGAATCTTCCAACACATTTTCATTTTTCGACTGACGGTAATCCTAGCACGAAAGACGCAAGCCGCCAAATTTTGTTTCGCGGGCCCCGCCCGGAGATCCGTCTTTCGCGCGCGGCGAATCCGTGTAGAATCGCGTTATCAGGGGAACCGGCCGGGGCCGTTCATCCAACCGTAACGCGCGCAACACCCAATCGTAATCCGGCTGTGATAAAATGGTTTCAGTGCGAAAAACAGATGAACCCCACCTCAGCAGAAGGAAGTATAAGATATGAAGCTAGGCGTATTGACGGGGGGCGGAGACTGCCCCGGCCTGAACGCGGTCATCCGCGCGGTGACGGCCTCGAATTTCCATCGCGGCAGCCATACGCTGGGAATCCGCCGGGGCTGGCGCGGCCTGGTGGACGGCGATTTCGTGGAGATCACGGGCCCGATGATCTCCGGCATCCTCGACAAGGGGGGCACCATTCTGGGCTCCTCGCGGACGAACCCCACGAAGGACCCCGCCGTGCTCGAGAAATTCAAGGAGAACTGGCGCGCCTCGCGAATCGACGGCCTCATCGCCATCGGGGGGGACGACACGCTGAGCGTGGCCGCCTACCTGAGCAAAGAGGGCTACAACGTCATCAGCGTGCCCAAGACCATCGACAACGACATCGGCCTCACGGACTACTCCTTCGGCTTCCACACCGCCGTCGGCGTCATCACCGACGCCATCGACCGCCTGCGCACCACGGCGGAGGCGCACGACCGCGTCATCATCCTCGAAGTCATGGGGCGCCACTCGGGCTGGCTCGCCACCTACGCGGGCATCGCCGGGGGGGCGGACCTCATCCTCGTGCCCGAGCGGCCCTTCAACATCGAAGAGGTCGTCGAGGTGCTCAAGGCGCGATTCGCGCGCGGGCGCAACTTCGCCAACGTGGTCGTGGCCGAGGGCGCAAAGCCCAAGGGCATCGAGGACTACATCACACGCAGCCAGACGGTGGACGAGTTCGGGCACGTGCAGCTCGGCGGCGTCGGCGAATACCTCGCCAAGGAGATCGGCGACCGGATGAACGTGGATACGCGCGCCGTCATCCTGGGGCACATCCAGCGCGGCGGCTCCCCCGTGCCATACGATCGCGTGCTGGCGACGCGCCTGGGCGTGCGGGCGAGCGAACTCGCGCACGAGGGAACCTGGGGCGTGATGGCCGCGCTGCAGGGGCGCGACATCAACCCGGTGCCGCTCGAGGACGTGCTCGGCAAGGTGAACACGCTCAGGGAGGACTTCTTCGATTCCGCGGAACTGTTCTTCGGATAGCCTTCCTGAGTGTTCCCCGTGGAACGACCCGCGCATCTGCCCGCAACTGCGCGCATTTGCCGTCGCGGCTTTCGCCGGAAACCCCCTATACTCCGAATCATCCTGGTCGCGGGAGTAAGTGCGCCCGCGGCGGGGGCGTTTTCGGGAAAACAATTTACAGAAATACCCCGTTAATTTATCGGTATTTATCCAATTTTATCGAAATATCCAGAATATAAAAATTAAATTATTGTTTTCAAGCTAGTTATAAATTTATTGAAATAAATGTAATCAAGCCGCAAGCGGACTCATTACAACCCCAGAGCATCCCAGGGGGCGCGAGTCGTCGAAGACCGGGGCCGCTCCGGCGTGGCGCGCTACGCCTCACCGGGTTTTCGGCATTTTGTAGCCGACGCCGCGCACGTTGTGGATGAAGGCCGGTTGTGCGGGGTCGTCGCCGAGCTTCCGGTGGAGTTTCTTGACGAAGTTGCGCACCGCCTGCACGGTGGCGTCCTCGCGCCTAGACCAGACCCGGCGCAGCAGCGCGTCGCGGGTCACCACACGCCCGGCATTCACCGAGCGCGCGCGGGCGCCCTCGACCACCTCGGTGAGCACGGTCTCAGGCTCCAGACTTGCGGTGATCCGCCCGAGCGCCGCGAACAGACGCGAGATGCGCCCCGCCTCGTCGCTTCCGTTCATCGCTCCCCCCGGACCGGAAAATACGGCAACAATTCCATAAAACACAATATGTACATGATACTGAAGGCAATAGATGCGCATAGGGTATACAGATTCTGTATAATGAATCTGTATCCAATGAGTGGATTTGCATTGCCCGGAAAGGCGGCGGACCAGGCGGACTTATTGCCCGCTTTTTTTCGGCCACCGGAGAGGAAGGGGAGGAACACGAATGAGAAATCGCGTGGAGAGAGCCCCCAGGCTCTTGCAGCCTGTGGGCGGAATCCGCTACATTCCGTCATCCGAAGAGGCTGGCAAGAGCGCGCAGCGCCGTCCGGCGCACCAGGCGGAGCCCGCCCCGGGTTTATCGCAATTCGGCGTTATCCTTCCCAGGTTTTCACTACAAAATTTTGCTGTTGCGGGAAGTCCGCCGGAACGATGACCGGAGGAATGGTTGAGCCTTCCAGAAGGGGGCATGGCAATGGCAGGACGCAATAAGCTTTTGGCGAATCCGTGATGTGCGACCGAACCGGGAGCGCAAACGGCTCCAAAGCCGCGTTCACGCCGAACCGGGCCCTGATTTGCGCGATTGTCATTTGCATGACGTTCGTCCTCACGAACTGCGGCGGCGGGGGCGGAAGGGCCAGATTGCAGCCGCTGGCCTGTCCGCTCGGGCAGGTCGGGACACCCCCGAACTGCACCGCACCGCCGCCTCAGCCGCTGGCCTGTCCGATCGGGCAGGTCGGGACGCCTCCGAACTGCACCGCACCGCCGCCTCAGCCTACGCAGGGATGCATCCCGCTTCACGACGGGACTTGCGCCTCAATCGGTGATTTCAATATCGAGGCGCAGCGGCTCGCCGGGGGATACCGCCTGGAGGGTCCCTTCAGGAACCAGTGGGGTCTGGGGACCATCGGCGCGGATTCGGCCTACGCCCACGTGAACCTGCTCAAAGGTGAAAACGTCGAGCCCGGCGCCGGAGTGACCATCGGCTTCATGGACAGCGGCATCGACACGTCACATCCGATGTTCGCGGGCAAGACGGTTACCGAAGTGTTCCTGAGCGGCGCGGCGGACGAGACGGGTGCTGCAGGGTATTCCCACGGCACGGCCGTCGCGAGCGTCGCCGCCGGCGTTCACGCGCCCTCCGATTCCACCTCCCCGCAGGGCGTTGCGCCGGGCGCCGGCATCGCCATGTTCGCCATCCCGTTTCCTGCCGTCGGTGACGGCTACATCCCGGTGTCCCTCGCCGAACTGGACGGCTACGACGATCGAATGGCGTTGTATCTCGACACCGTTCTGGGTTGGCGGGACGGCGCCCGGAAAGTTGACATCCTGAACCTCAGCTTCGGCGCCAACGGCATCATCGACGACTACACCGAGCAGCAGCTCCGCCAGAACTTCGACAGCGCCATCGCCGCCATGGCGCAGGCGGGCGCCGGCGAAAAGACCATCCTCGTCTGGGCGGCGGGCAACGCCCACGGCCAGGGCGCCGCCGTCTGCGAACCGCCGACCCCCGATTGCCACAGCGACGGGATCGACGCGGTTTCGGTCGAGGTCTTTCCGGGCCTTGCCGCGCGCATCGCGGAACTCAGGGGACATACCGTCGCCGTCGTGGCGCTGGGACCCGGCGATGAGAGGATCGCCGATTTTTCCAACCGCTGCGGCATCGCGGCGGACTATTGCATTGCGGCGCCAGGCCAGGACGTTCGCGGCGCCTATTTCGGGCCCGACCCCGACGACGACACCAGGACGGTTCGAGGCATCGTCCCGAACGAAAGCGGCACGTCCGTCGCCGCGCCGTTCGTGGCCGGCGGGCTCGCGATCATGAAACAACTCTTCCGGGATCAGCTCTCGAACACCGAACTGGTCACCCGCCTCTTCGAGACCGCCGACGATACCGGCGTCTACTCGGACAGAGCCGTCTACGGCCGGGGCAAGCTCGACCTCGCCGCCGCCACGCACCCGGTGGGCGTCCTGGATGTTCCCCTCGGCACGAACACGAACCGGGCCGGGAACAGCCTGCACGCGACGCGCCTGCGTCTCGGGGCCCCGCTCGGGGACGGACTCGCGCGCTCTGTCGCGAACCGTGAAATCATGGCACTGGACGAGCTGGGCGCGCCGTTCTGGTACATGCTGGGCGATCTCGTGGCGACGGCGAAGGGTCCGGGAGTGGACACGAGGGTACGGGGCTTCCTGGCGGATCCCCTCGGCGGATCCCGAAAGCCCGGGGTGTGGGTCCGCGAGACTTCCTCGGAAGTGGACGGGGGACACCTCTCACTTGCCGAAGGCGGGATGATGGCGACCTTCACGAACCAGGCGGGTTTTTCCGCCTCCGTTTTTGGCTCCCACCAGGATTACGACGCGGTGGGCGGCGCGCTGGGCTGGCGGCCTGAAGGTTCTCCTCTCGGACTTCGCCTCGGCTGGATTGGAGAGGATGAGACCATTCTCGGAGGCGAAGGCCGGGGCGCTTTCGGAGCCCTGGCGGCGGATACCGCCTTCATCCGCCTCGAGGGAGACGTGAAGCTCGGCGCGTGGCGGCTCGGGGCAGGCGCGGAATGGGGGCGCGCCCGTCCGAAAGCGCGGGGCGGGCTCATCAAGGAGGTCTCGCCGATGACGACCAGCGCGTTCGCCCTGCACGCGCGCGCCGCCGTTACCGATAAGGACACCGTGCGCTTCTCCCTGGCGCAGCCGCTGCGCGTCGAGGACGGCCGGGCGTCGCTGACGCTTCCGGTGGCGCGAACCAGGTACGGCAGGGTGCTGCACGCATCGCTCGCCTCGCCCCTCGCGCCCGATGAGCGCCAGATCGATCTGGCCGCCACCTGGGAGAGGCCGCTGGCAGAAGGGCGGCTCCGCCTCGGCGTCGTCTGGAGCCGGAACCCCGGCCACAGCGGCGCCGCCGGACCGAGGCTCACCTTTCTCGCCGGCTGGCGGCGGGCGTTCTGAGCCGTCGACGCGCCATGCCCGGATTCTTGTTCTTGAAGCCATCTTTGAAAAACCGGACCAGGAAAGGTCGAATGCCCGGCGGCCCGGTACCCCAGGGGTCCAGGGAAGGAGGCGCGCACCATGAAGTACGAGATCGTTCTTCACTGTTCCGGGGAAGGTTGCAGCGTGCGGGTACAGGGTCTGCCGGGTTGCCGCTCGCAGGGAGAAACGGAACCCGGGGCGTCCTTCGCCACGGTCCGTCTTCGCCGTTCGCAGCCGGATCGGGGCGAAGGTCGACTCGATGGGGTTCGTCATATAAAGGAATCCTCTCCATGCTTCGTCATCTTCGTCTGATTGGCGTCTTTCTTCTCGTACTGGGACTCGCCGGGAGCGCATGGGCGCAGAGTTTCAGCAATGTCGTCGTGTTCGGCGACAGCCTGGACGATTCGGGCAACGCGGCCGCAGGACCAGGGCTTCCGCTTCCCCCCGGCACCGGCTTCACCACGAACCCGGACCCCGTCCGGGCTGAGATCGTCGCAGAGGCTTATGGCGCATCGGGCGCGTACTCGCTCGCGGGCGGGACGAACTACGCCTTCGCCGGGGCGTGCATGAACCCGGCCACCTCCTGCAACCAGGATGCCGCGCCGACGTTGACGGAGCAGATCGAAATGCACCTCGCCGCAGGCGGTGGCAGCTTCGACCCGAACGCGCTCTATACCATCCGGGGTGGTTTGAACGATATCGTCGATACCGCTCCGAGCAATCCGTCCACTGCGCTCGGCCACGTTATCGCGGCCGCGGACGTGAACGCCGCGCGAGTCAGGCGGCTCAGCGAAGCCGGCGCCCGTCACGACGTGGAGTTCAACATACCAGACACCTCTATGGCGCTTTTCGCCGTCGCCGTCGCCTCTGCCGGCGAAGCGGTCCGGGCGGCGGACGGGGGAAAACGGTCGTATTACGAGATCGCGGCCGACGGCGAAACGCGGGAGCGCGGCGGCGCCGGCCGAATCGAGTTCGACGCGGCATTCCCGATTGGGCTGGAGAGCCGGCGCAACAGCGCACTGTTCCTCCAGCCCGGTGCGGTGCTCTCGCAAGGGCCGGACGGGCGCGCCCTCCACGGCGCCTCGCTCGGGATCGTATTCCGGTTCGAGGCCGGCGGCGGCATCGTCGGGCTCAACGCGTTCCACGACCTGAACCGGATCTCCGGCTCCGGCCGCGACAGGACGCACCGGCAGGCGAGCCTCGGCGCGGACTACCAGATCGGAAGAAGCCGGATCGGGGCCAACTACTACATCCCCCTTACCGGGCGGCGCGGGTGGGAGTCCGGCCAGGCGCGGCTGACCGAATACGCCGTGGGCGGCCCCGAACTGCGCTACCGCCTGGCCCTCGACGACCGATGGACGCTGAGTGGAAGGGCATTCCGCGAGACCGGCCGCGGCGGTTGGCGAGGCGAGGGCTCCGGCGCCGGGAACGGCTGGCGGTTGGCGGTCGGTGCAAGCTACCGGCTCGGCTGCGCACGGCTCGGGCTCGACATCGAGCGCGACACCCGCCGCGGCGAGACGGCGGCGCGTCTCGGCCTGACCTTCCGCCTCGGGGCGGCGGCCGGGCGTTGCGCCGGGGAGGGGAAGCCCGACCTCCTCGCCCTCGTCGAGCGCGAGAAGATCGTCGCGGTACGGCAGGCCGCCGTCCCGAGGCTCGTTCCGCTCACCTCGCTTCCCGAGGACGTGACGCGGCTCTACGATACGGTGACGGGCGGCGACCCCGACGCGGACACCGTCTGGCTGTTCTCGCAGGGAGGCCCCGTCACCGAGCTGGACTCCGGATCGGACCTGACGGAGTTCCCCGGCCACGAGAAGCGGATCCTGGTCAACGTGCACCAGGTGCAGACCCTGAACCCCGGGCTGATCGACGACGCGAGGCTCGACAGCGTCGCGCGGGTCCAGGCGGAGATGGACGTCAGCGTCGAGATCCTCGACCGGGTGATTCGGCACTTCAAGGCCCGGGGCAAGCGGGTGGTGGTGTTCAGCCACTCCTTCGGGTCCTTCATCGTGCCGCGCTATCTGGCGCTCAAGGGACCGGGCGCGGCGGACCGCTACGTGATCATGGCGGGCCGGCTCGACATCGAGCGCAAGATGTACGAGAACCGGCTGAGCAAGCTTCACGACGGGAGCACCGTCGCCTATTACTACGAGGGCGGCACGACGCTCACCCGGCTCGATCTGGCAGACGATCCGGACGCGCCCCTCAGGAACGGCATGCTGCCGAGGTGGCTCCGGATGCAGGCGGCGTTCCAGGGTGCGCTCGGGAAACACCGCTACACCCGTCTTCTTGCGAGTAAGGACCTCTCGAAGGTCATCTACGCCTACGGCACGATGGATCAGGCGATCGGCCGGCTGACCGGCGAGGAGGTCGCTTTCCTCGAATCCAGAGGCGCGGAGGTCCTCGCCGTGGAGGGCGGACACGGATCCATGTTCGCCGAGCCCGCCGCCGCCCGGATCGTGGAGTTGCTGGAGGATTTGGGGCGAGGGCCGGCCCTGTTCGAAGGGCGCGGAGAAGCGTGCTCCCGCCCATGCCGGCGTGCCGTCCCGGAGCGGACCGCGGTCCGTGCCCGGGTTCCCGAAAAGGCCCCGAGTGTTCGATGAATCGAAAGCAGGCAAGCTCGCTCGGCCAGTTGCGCGGCAGCACTCCGGTCCCCCGGCTGGTCGCGAAGCGTCCCGAACCCGACCGTATTGGCCGGCTTGTTGGTCGTCACCGCGCGCAGATACGCCAGAACCTCATCGGCGGGCGCGCCGCCGCGCACCGTCCCCGTCGACAGGCTCACGCCTTTGCGCGCGCCCGCACTTGCGAATCTGCCGGCCGGAGGCGGAGGATGGGCGGCCATGTTCGTGCGGCCGCCGCCTTCGCATCGGTCAGACGCATGTCGTTGCGGGCCGGACTTTGGAGACGTATAAAATAATCGGACACGGGTAAACGTTGTCATCTCGCCATAGTGTGATGTTCCCGGAAGGGCGCGCCTCCACCACTATCCGCTACGTCCATCTCGACGACGCGATGCCGAGAGACGCGGCAGAGCGGGTGGCAGGGGCCGTCAAACGCAAGCTGTCCGGTGCTGATTCGGAGGGATGCGCGAAGCAATCGCGAGTGCCCGCATACCACGACAGAGGTTCCCGATACCGCCGGATATTTGCTTGCAGCGTTCGCGGCGGGATAGTAAGTTGGCGGCAAGACCTCAGGCGGCTTCTTTACGGCAAGTGCGAGGAGGGTTTCGGAATTGCATTCCCGGCGGCCAGGCGTTTCTTCGCTCGCTATAGTGGTGGCGCTTGCGTTGGCGCTCTCCGGATGCGGCGGTGGCGGCACGGTTTCCATGGGCGGCCCCAACGGCGATGACAGCAAGATGTCGCTATCGGACAAGTGGAAACGCTTCGCAGACGGCAACCCAACGCTTCGCATGACAAGCGCACAAGTGTCCACGGCCTGGAGGGCGGCCACGAGGAAGTCTACCCACCGAGTGATCCTGGGGCCTGTCAGTATCGGCGCAAACCCCGCATCGGCCGTCCAGGTAGAGACTGACCCATGCTCGCCCGGCGAGTGCGACCTGGAGCCGCCTCCGGACAACACTCGGCAATTCGCTCCAGTGCTGGACCACAACGATGTTCCTGTCGCTGAATACAAGGCCCGCATCACCCGAAACCTGCCGGTGCTCGAAGCCGGGGAGACAGCTCGGACAACTCTCTTGGATGTTCTAACCTACGGCGGTTGGCTCGATCACACGGAATTCCGCGTTTCCGTCTCCCGCTGGTGTTCGGTCGGCGTGGCAGGGTGTTCGGGAACGGCTCCGGACTACGAAAACGGAATTGCCTTCGGCTTCATGGCGGGCAGTTACTCCGGAACGACGCCCACGGGCGTGGGGTCAGCCACATGGGCGGGCGTCATGGTCGGGATGGAATCCCCGGAAGCCGGCTCCGACAGGGCCCTGGCTTTGTTACGGAGCGGGCCGGATGTGTTTCTCGGCGACGCGCGGATCACGATCGACGATCTCGCGGCTCCCGATGTCGATGTTTCATTCACCAATATCCATAACGTCACCGAGGGAACCCCTCATGATGACGTGAGTTGGGAGAACCTTCGCATACAGGACGACGGCTTGTTCGGCGGACTTACTGGAGAGAGAGACGGGAACGAGTACATCACCGGGATGTTCACCGGCCCCAGGCATCAGGAAGTGGGTGGCGAATTCCGGAGGAACGGTATCGTGGGGGCCTTCGGCGCGAAACGCCAGTAGCCCGGGCACCGAACGCTTCGGAAAAGGGAATTATACTTAATTACAACGCGATCCGGTTCATGCCGGTCATCTTTTATTTTCTAGAGTTGGTTGGGGCCTTGCTCCCTGTTCAAAACAATTCCCCTTCCCCAAAAGATAGGCAACAAGCCTTTTCCTTCTCTCGTTGGTGCGCTCATGCAAGCGAAACCGGAAAAGAAGTCTGATCAGAAAAGCCCGCCAGGCAAGAAATAACTTCTATCTTCTCCCTGATTTGCTTATTCTTGCTACATGCCTTTTTAGATACTCTTCAATCTGCATGTAGCGCATGAATGATCCGAGTTCTTTCGTTTCTCCGCCGGCTATTTCTCGGAGCTTCATCAGGACTTCCTGGCAGGATTCGTTTATGAACAATTTGTACGGCAACTCCCTTACTTTTCTTGACCCGGTCGGCAATTCTTCGAACATCAGCGCACTGATTATATTTTGAACCCGGCTTTTGGTTTTTTACGATGGGAGACCATAGCATCATGGTTTTTTCGTAGTCAGGAAATAATTTTTCCAGATAATCAAAATCTTTCTCGAATTTTCTCGTCAGCCGATCCACATTATCCGGCCTTTTGTTCTTGACGTATTGCAATCCGAGAACCAAATGGGTCGCGACCTCGCAAGCGCAGACAATTCTGTCGGCAAGATTGATGCCTACAACATCTATTTCCCCTTGCGCATCTATAAGCTTTGTATTGCATTGAACGAAATCACAGCCCTTGAACCAGCGCAGATATTCACCGCAATTTTCTTCTCCAATATTCACAATATCTCCTTCCTGGAAATTGCAGAGAAGACATTGCTATAGCATTAAGGGTTTATCAAGGGGATAATCGCCAAAGATTCAGAAGCCACACGCAAGTTCCATGGGTTAGGTGGTGGAAGTCAAAGTAGCGTCTTGAATGTATAGAGCAGAAACTTGTGAACACAGTTTGATGAGCTTTCAAATCTAAGTTGAATATTGCGCCCGCTTTCAGGCAGTGGGGGGTTTTCAGCGGCTGTAAAATCTCCTGATCCCGTTGATATCATTGAGAAGCATTCATTTCCCCCGGGTCTCGTTCGGAATCCACCATTCGCAGCAAGTAATCAAAACGGAAATGAGGGGAATCAAGCCTCTGCGCATCCCGGGGCGTGCCTGCCGGAGCATCGTGCGTAACCGTTCAAGCAGGCCGTGATGGAAGCATCCAGGCAGCGGTGGTTCGGTGGTTGTCCAAACGTGACTGCCCGGCCTAATATTTTTGCCACCACCCGAATCGGCAGAACATTCAGGCAACTTTGGTGCATGGACTGCATTCCGACATCGACTTTCTTCTCGTAGAGGTCACCGTCAACTCGTCTCTGTTTGGCTCTGAGACCTAATCCGTCACGGTTTGGTTGAACGATTACGAGCGCTCGGGCCAATCATTCAGCCAAGCCGTAACAGCAGTTCCCGAACTGCGGCAGTTCGAGATACCGTTCACCGCCAATCGCCGGTCATTCGCAGGGACGACTCGCGAAACAGCCCACTGCGGTGTGAGCGCCATTGTTCCTTTTTTCCGTAGCGTTTGTTTCTGTATCATTTTACGTCCTTGCTTCTTTGAAAACCCCCTTGATTTCAGGCTGAACCGATGAGCGATCCGCGCACGGACGCAGGCGCGGACTCTTCCCGGGTGTACCTTCCGCACTAGAAACAACGATTGAACGGGCGCTCGTTCTTTCCTTATGTTCGCGCGCCATGACCGCGTTCGACGACGATACCGGCACCCCGCTGGACGAGCGGCTGCGCCGGAGCATTGCGCTCTGGCGCGCGCGCCGCGGGATGAGCGCGAGGCGCTTCGGGGTGGGCGCGCTGGGGGTTCCCGGCTTCGTGGGACTGCACGCCCGGGGGCGGCCCCTGCGGGTCGACACGGCGGACCGGGTGCTCGCGTTCATGGGGTACCCGCCCCTGAGACCGCTCCTGCGGGCCGAGGTCGAGGCGTTTCTCGCGGTGAGCGGGACCAAGGTCTCGATCCTGGGCGAGGAGACCGTGGGGAACCCCTCCTTCGTGGGGCGGCTGCGCCGGGGCGTCTCGCCGTATCTCAAGACCTTCGACCGGGTGCGCGCCTGGATGGCGGCGGGCGCGACCCGAGAGGAGATCCGCGCCATACGCGAGAGGCTCGCGGACCTCTCCGATCCGTTCGACGGGACGTGGGACGCCGCCGGGGAACCCGGCGCCGCGGGAGACGTCGATGAGCGCGCGGAGGAGAGCCACCTGGACACACGGGAGGCGGCCGCCTGGCTCGGCCTCTCGCCCAAGACGCTGGAGCGCTACCGCGTGAGCGGAGAGGGGCGCGTCCCAGAAGTGGCCGGCTATGATGCGCCATGGCATGACAAGCACTGCCCTGCCAGGTATCATGAGTCTTCAACTCGCTCTTCTATATCCAGATTCACCGAAAGGCGGCATTGCGCACTGAATGGAGGCGGCGAATCGTGAGTGGCTCAGCGCACCGGGAAGTTCCGGAGATTACTCTTGGGGTGGAGGAGGAGCTGTTTCTCGTCGACCCCGACACCCGCGACCTTCTGGCCGAACCCGACCCGGGCATCCTCGCGGCCTGCGAGAGGAGGCGCGGCCCTCACAAGGTGGTGCCCGAATTCCTTCGCGCCCAACTCGAAACCAACACACGCGTCTGCGGCTCGGTGGCCGAGGCGTGCGAGGCGCTGCGCGAGACCCGGCGGGTCGTTATCGAGGCGGCCGAGGAGCACGGCGCAGCCGTGATGGCCGCCTCCACGCATCCTTTCGCGCAATGGCGAACGCAGCTGGTCACGCCGAAGGAGCGCTACGAGCGGTTCGCGGCCACCTATCAGGAGAGCTTCCGCCGGATCTGCCTGACCGCCATGCACGTCCACGCCGGCTTCGGCGACCCGGAATCGCGCATCCGGGTCATGACGTCGCTGCGGAGATACCTTCCCCTTTTCCACGCGCTGTCGACGTCCTCGCCGTTCTACGGCGGGGGCGAGACCGGCTTGAAATCCTGGCGGCTGAACCTCCTCGGCGTGCTTCCGCGCACCAGCATTCCCGGCCCGTTGCGCACCCGGGCGGAGTACGACCGCATCGTGGAAGACTACCGGCGCATCGAGGTCATCAGGGACGGCAGCGAAGTGTGGTGGGACATCCGCCCCTCCCACGCTCACCCGACGCTGGAGCTTCGCATATGCGATACCTGCCCGCGCCTCGAGGACGCAGCGAGCATCATCGCCCTCTACGCCTCCCTGATCCGGTGGCTGGCGCGCCTGGACCGCGAGGGCCGCCTCCCGCCCGAGCCGCCCACGGAGATTATCGCCGAGAACCGCTGGCTCGCCCAGCGATACGGCGTGCTGGCCTTTCTGGGCGACATGGACCTCGGAGGGCGGGTGGACATCGAGGACTACGCAACGGAGCTGATCGGGAAACTCTCCCCCGACGCCCGGGCGCTGGCGTGCGAGGATGAAATGCGCCACGTGCTCACCATCATCCGGGAGGGCAGCAGCGCGGACCGGCAAGCCGATCATTTCCGTCTTTGCCGCCTGAATGGCGACAGCCGCGAAGAGGCCATGCGCTCCGTGGTGGATATGGTGCTCGCCGAAACCCGGGAGGGTGTCTTCTGAACGCCCTGAAGGCTCGAGGTGAAACCAGGACCTCCACCAGAACGCACTCCGGTTTTCATTCCGATAGAAACGGACCCTCCGATGGCCGAACCTTCGATGTCGATGACGTGGGGAATGTGTGCGTGTGAGCCCCGGATGCTTTTACGGATTTGGAAGGCGAGGCGTATTCCGGCGAGTTGGTGAAGGTTTGGAAAGCCGAACAATCGGGCGCGTCCATCCCATCGGTTATGCGTGTCCCGCACAGTTGGTCGGAGGTACGGTGCGGATTCCCGCCTGCATGACGCAGGACGGGCGAGCGGGACAAGAGGAGAGGTGCATGAACAAAAACGCCGGGAGTCGCTCGACCACGACGCAGGCGGCCGCGTGGCCGGTATTCCGCCGCCTGCTCGCTGCGCTCCCGCTATCCTTGCAGCATGTCCGCCTCGATGCTCTGCGCGACCCGCTCGGCCGCCTCCTGCGCCGAATCGCGCGCGAGGTGCGCGTAGCGCGCCGTCGTCTCCATCTTGCTGTGGCCCAGGAGCTTCCCGATCACGGGCAGCGCCTCGCCGAGCGCAAGCGCCCGCGAGGTCCAGGAATGGCGCAGGTCGTGCAGCCTTACGTCCTCCAGGCCCGCGTGCTCCCTTATCATTCGCCATGCCTCGTCGATGTTCCTTAAGCGCGTCCCCGGCTTCCTGCCCGGCATGACCCAGGGGCCGTCGTGGGCCCTCAGGAGACTTCTGAGAAGCTCGACCGCCTGCGGCGGGAGCGGGACCGCCCGCGCGCCCGTCTTGGAATCGGGCAGCCTGAGTTCGGCCGCTTCGAGCGCCACGTCCTCGCGGCGCAGCCCGAGCACCTCGCTCCTGCGGCACCCGGTAAGCGCCAGAAGCCGGATGGCCGCCACCGCGGGCGTCTCATAAAGACTCTCATGGAATTCTGCCACCTGTGCGCGCGAGAGCGCAGCCAGCGGCAGCTTGCCCAGGGCGGGCAGGACGTGGCGGTCGATCACCGAGCGGTAGAGCGCGGCGGTGCCCGGCTTGCACCGCACGGAGACGTATTCCGTGAGATAGCGCGCGCACACCTCATTTACCGTGGGGCCTCCCGCAGGCTTCATCGGTTCGGGCACCGCCTCCTCGCCCGCCTTGATGCGAGCGATGATGTGGGCGGCCTGTTTCCTGGCCTCGTCGACGGGCAACTCCCCGTGACGGCCGAGCGTCAGACGCTTGGGACCCCCGGGACCCCGGGACTGCACCACCCAGGTCTTCCGGCCCGTGGCGTGGACGCGCACCCCGAAGCCCGCCAGCTCCCGGTCCCAGAAAAGAGCGTTTTTAGAATCCACTTCCAGGGCGTCGACGGTGCGCTTCGTGAGTTTCAGATCGCTTCGCTTCGGCATCCCGCCTCCCGAATCTGTAATCAAATCGCATACGCGCGGCATCATACCGGGGGCTATTCAAGCAGATATTTGGCGAAAACGGAAGGGGTAGCTGGGTACGGAATAACAGAAATATAATATTATAAACAACATGTTATCGTAGACAAACGGAGCCAATCATACTATCGCGCCGACACCGGGTTCATGACAATGATTAATCATATTTTTCAGAAATTCGTCGGCGAGGGTGCGCGTGCGGAAATCTCCCTCATCCCGAGTAGGCGCGCCCCCGCGCCGTATCGAGGGAGCCGCATCAAGATCCGGGGAGCGCCCTTCGATACGTCCTTCGACAAGCTCAGGACTACTCAGAGTGAAGAGGGATTGTTATGAGGGAAAGGTGTGGAACGAGGGAAATTCGTCCCCCCCTCACCCCTCCACACGCGCGCCGGTAGCGCCGTCGAAGGGGTGGACGTTTTCCATGTCGAAGAACACCCGGATGTTCTCGCCCACCCGGGCGCGGAAATGGCCCTCTTCCTTCACGGTGAGGACGATTCCGTCGATATCGAGGGCGACGAAGGTGTCCGAACCCAGCGGCTCGACGAGCTCCACCCGGCCCTCGGCGGAGACGGGGCGCGCGCCTGCGTCCTGAAAGCCCAGGTGCTCGGGGCGGAAGCCGAGAACATAGGCCTCTCCCTCCCGGCACGCCCGAGGCAGCGGGAAGCGCAGGGCGCCCGCTTCGAGTTCGAGGCCGCCCTCCGCCCGCTGCGCGCGGCCCTCGATGAAGTTCATGGCCGGGCTGCCCAGAAACCCCGCCACGAAGCGGTTGACGGGCCGGTCGTAGAGATCGATGGGCGGCCCCACCTGCAGGATTTTTCCCAAGTCCATGACGACGATGCGGTCTCCCATCGTCATCGCCTCGGTCTGGTCGTGGGTGACGTAGACCGAGGTCGTGCCCAGGCGGCGCTGGAGCTTGCGTATCTCCGCCCGGGCGGTGACGCGGAGCTTGGCGTCCAGGTTGCTGAGCGGCTCGTCGAAAAGAAAAGCGACCGGGTCGCGCACGATGGCCCGGCAGACCGCCACGCGCTGGCGCTGGCCGCCGGAGAGCTGGCGGGGCTTGCGGTGGAGGAGGTCTTCGAGCCCCATGAGGGCGGCGGCCTCCTTGACGCGGCGGTCGATGTCGCCCGCGGAAAACCGCCGCACGCGCAGGCCGAAGGCCATGTTCTCGTAGACCGTCATGTGGGGGTAGAGGGCGTAGTTCTGGAACACCATGGCCATGTTGCGGTCCTTGGCGGGAATCTCGTTCACGCGCTCGCCCGAGACGCGGATCTCCCCGTCGGTGGGAAACTCCAAGCCGGCCACCATGCGCAGCGTCGTCGTCTTCCCGCAGCCCGACGGCCCCACCAAGACGAGGAACTCCCCCTCGGCGACTTCGAGGTCGATGCCGTCCACGGCGCGCACGCTGCCGAAGTGCTTGCTCAGGTTCTCGAGACTCACCGTGCCCAAACCGACTCCTCCATCATCGCGTGCCGCGCCCCGAACGCGGCTGGTGAAAAACGCCTTGCAGGCCGGGCGGGATTACTTCTCCCATGCAGAGCGCCCGGCAACCACTCCCCCCCTTGAAGGGGTTGTTGAAAAAGTCCCCTGAGGGAGCGCGTTGAATTTCACTCCCCCCTTGAGGGGGAGTCGAAGAGCTAAGGGCGTAAGCCCGCAAGCGATTCGGTGGGGGGACATGTCACAGAATAAATCTCCCCCCACCGATTCAGCCTTCGCACAAACCGCTCGGCTTCATCGTCTGGCTTTCCCCTCGGGAAGCCAGACCCTCAAGGGGGAAGTGAAGTATTCTCCCTCCCCGGTCGCGTTCGACCCCCAACACATCCATCACTTCACCGCTCCGGCCGTCAGGGCGCGGATGAGATAGCGCTGCATGAAAAAGCCCACCAGCAGGGCGGGCAGCATGATCAGCGTCGCCAGGGTGGACATGTCCTGCCAGAAGACCTGCATCTCGCCCATCGTCTCCGCCAGCCGGACGGGGATGGTGCGCGCGTACACGTTCGTCAGCATGAACGCGAACATGAACTCGTTCCAGGCCAGCAGGAAGACGAAGATGGAGGTCGCCGCGATGCCCGATGACGCGAGGGGGAAGGTCACCCGCGCCAGCGTGCGCAGCGCGCCGCAGCCGTCCAAAGCCGCGGCCTCTTCGAGTTCTTTCGGGATGCCGTCGAAAAACGCCTTCATCAGCCAGGTGCCGAACGGGATGTTCAAGGCGGTGTAGATGAGGATCAGGATGAAGCGCGTATCGAGTATCTGGAGATAGCGGAACAGAAGATAGAGCGGAACCACCGCCGTGACGGGCGGCAGCAGCCGCGTCGCCAGCATGAAGAAGAGCAGGTAGTTCGACGCCCGGAAGCGGTAGCGCGAGAACGCGTAGGCGGCCAGGGAGGAGACCAGGAGCGTCAGAAAGGTCGTCACCACCGCGATGAAGGTGCTGTTCCAGATGAACCGGAGTGCGGATTCGTTTCCGAAGCCCAGGAACTTCCAGTAGGAGGAGAAATCCGGGGTGACGAAGACCTTGGGCGGGATGGAGAAGATGGCGGTCTCGTTCTTCACCGAGGTGAGCATGATCCAGACGATCGGGAACAGGCTGAACGCGAGCAGGACCATCATCGCCCCGCGCGCCGCCGGGAAGGAGGGAATCCCCGGCCCGATCTGCTCTTCGCCGCGCGCCATGGCCTAGCCGTCCCTGTCCTGGATGAGCCGCAGATAGGCAAACGCGATCCCCGCGCCCAGCACGAGGAGGATGACCGAGGTGGCCGCCGCGTTGCCCACGTCGAAATAGCGAAAATAAATGCGCTGGATGAACAGGCCGTATGGCATGGTGGACGTGCCGGGGCCTCCTTCTGTGAGTATGTAGGGGATGTCGAACACCCGCAGCTTGAAGATGGTCTGGAAGAGCAGCGCCACCACCAGCGGGGGCAGGATGAGCGGGAAGGTGATCCGCCGGAACACCTGCACCCGGTTCGCGCCGTCCACGTGGGCGGCCTCGAACACCTCGTTGGGGAGCGCCGTGATGCCCGCCAGGAGGATCATGGTGACGAAGGGCGTCGAGCGCCAGACCTCGCAGATCACGATGGCCCAGAAGGCGGGGCCGGTCTCCGCGAGCCAGTTCACCTTGGCGACGCCCACGAGGGTGATGAGGAGGTTCACGATGCCGATGTCGCGGTCCCACATGAGCCGCCAGCCGAGGCCCACCGCGATGGGGGCGACCATGTAGGGGGTGAGGAGAAAGGACGTCATGAGCCGCCTGCCGCGCACGAGGCCGTAGAGCAGCAGCGCGCTCGCCACCCCGATGATGAATTCCAGGGCGATGGTGGCCACGGTGAAGCCCAGGCTGAAGCGGGTCACCTCCCAGAAGTCGGGGTCGACCCAGAGCAGGTGGACGTAGTTCGCGAAGCCGACGAAGGTGGAGAGATGGGGCGTCGTGAGCCGCCATTTCCACAGCGAGAGATAGATGTTGTAGATGGAGGGATAGACCAGTATCGCGCCCAGGATGATGAAGGCGGGCGCCATGAGCAGGTAGGGCGCCATCGCCTGTTTGCGCGCGGGGGTGAGCCAGCCGCGGCCGCCCCGCCGCGCCGTATCCTGAACGGCTCCGGTATTCACGATCTTCTCCGTGCTTGCGTCCGCGCCGGACGCGCCCCCAATCCGCCTCTCCTCCGGGGTACGCCTTCGCGTCTGGGGCGGCATCATCGCCGCCCCAATTGTAGGGGTCGCATATATGCGACCCGCATACCGAGGAGGAGGGCCGCATATATGCGGCCCCTACAACCCCTCTTGCAGGAAACAAAAGCAACCCCCCTACCCCCCTTGTCAGGGGTCAAAACCGACCGAAGAGGGAGGTTTTGCAAGACGATGTGTTTCTCGTCAATGGCTTATGCAAACGCTCGTTCATCACTCGCGTTTGACCCCTGACAAGGGGGGTAGGGGGGTTGCTTTTATCCCCTGAGGAGAGGACTTTTCCAACACCCCCCGGTACGCCTTTGTTTTCGTCCCGCTGCTACAGTACCGCGTTGATCTGCTTGCAGGCGTCCCCCATGGCCTGCTTCGCGCTCTTCTTCTTCTGCAGGTAGTTGATGACCTCCTTCGAGGTGACGTCGCTTATCTCGGACGCGCGCGGATGCTGCGCCGCGCCGCTGCCCCGGCTGATGGCGGTCAGCCACGCCTTCGCCACCGGGAACTTCTTGAGATATTCCGCGTTGTTGTAGACCGAACTGCGCACGGGGCCGTTCGCCCAGTTGAGGGCGCCCCGAAGCTGGTTCTTCTTGTTGGAGAGCGCCATCATGAGCTCCCACGCCGCCGCCTTGTTCTTGCTCTTCTTGTCCATGACGAGGTGCCAGCCGCCGTTCAGCGTGGCGCCGCGGTTCTTGCCGTCCAGCGTGGGGACGAGGAAGTAGCCCAGCTTGTCGGCCGTCTTGGATTTCTTGGGGTTGGTCATCAGGCCCCAGTAGGGGGAGAAGTACACCCCCATCGCTGCGCGGCCCTGCATCATGGCGTTCCGGTATTCGTCGCGTCCCCAGGCCAGCATGTCGGGCGGGGACCAGCCGCTGCGGAAGGGCTTGCCGAACACCTCGAGCAGCTTGATCGAGTCGGCGCGGTCGAGCAGGCAGGTCTTGTTGTCGGCGGAGAGCACGCCGTGGCCCGAACTGTGGAGATAGCGCAGGAAGTCCTGCTCCACGTGGACGCCCGGTTTTCCGCGCTGCACGACGCCGTAGACCTTGCCCGGCTGGTTCAGCTTCTCGGCCGCGGCGAGGAACTCGTCCCAGGTCTTGGGAATCGCGACCTTGGCCGCCGCGAAGAGGTCCTTGCGGTAGTAGACGATTCCGGTTCCCGTCCGGTAGGGAACGCCGTAGGCGGGCCCTTTCGGCTTGGGGAAGCGGGTCGTGCCCGAGAGGGCGGGGATGAGGTCCCCGTAGTCGTAGCCCTTGGGCGCGTTCTTGATGTAGTTGTCCAGCGGCTCCAGGAAACCGATGGTCTCGGGGTTGACCCACGCGTCCACCCAGGACACCACGTCGAACTGCCCGCCTCCGGCTGCGAAGGAGAGCACCGCCTTGTCCTTGATCTTCCCGTAGGGGGTGGTCACCACGGTCACCTTGATGCCCTTTTCCTTCTCGAGGTCAGCCACCACGCCCTTGGGACCCCCCGCCGCCTTGAACAGGGTCGGGTGGATGAGGAGGGTGACATTCTTGGCCGCCGCTGCGGGCAGCGCGAGCCCCGCCACAAAGGCGGCCACGGCGATAATGCTGAATAGCCGGCGTCCGGTACGTTTCATCGTTTCTCCTCCTTTTTCTGGGTGATCGGAAGATGCAAATTCCAGGGAGCGGTCATACCACCGCCCCGTCCTGTCGTAGTTTTTCCCTGAGCGGCTCCACCGGCAGTTCACGCGGGGTCGTCCTGCGCTCCACGCACATGGCCGCCGCCGTACCCGCCGCCTGGCCGATGGTCATGATGTGGGCCTGGTTGCGCACGGAGCCGTTCGCGAAGCGGTCGCTCGAGACGGGCCGGCCCGCCACGAGGCAGTTCTCTATCTTCTGCGGGAGCATGACGCCGTAGGGGATGCCGTAGGCCTCCCCGTCCCTGACGTGTTTGTGCTCGATGACCCCGGTGGGCTGGTGGACGTCGAGGCAGTAGGCCCCCTGGCCGATGTCGCGCGGCCCCTTGCGCGCATCGATGCAGTCATCGTCGGTGAGGGTTTCCTCCCCGATGATGCGGCGCGTCTCGCGCACCCCGATGGCCGAGGCCGAATCGATCACGTAGCACTCCTCGAAACCGGGGGCGTATTTGCGGTAGAAATCGCGCACCTTGAATATCTGCTCGCGGCCCTCGATGGCGACCTGGTTCAGGTCGTCGTTGTCGACGCCGCTGTAGCCGAGCATGCTCGTCGAGTTGATGGTGACCACCCCGGGCGTGGTGGTGACGGAAAACACCACGCGCTGGCGGTTCGGGTGGAACTCGCCGCGCGACTGGGCGAGCTTGACCGACTCGTAATAGCCGGTCACGAGGGGGTAATCCTTGTGGGTGCGAAGGCCTGCGGCTATCTCCTCGCGCGACTTGCCGATGTAGGGGTCCTCGCCGAGCATGAAGTTCGTCGGGTTCTCCTTCACGTGCCGGAGGTGGCGCTCTAAGTCCACGTTCCCCATACGCGAGAAGAGGCTGATGGACATCATCTTCCCCTCCTCGTCACCCAGGTGGAAGGGCGCGCCCGCCTGCGCGGCGATGTCCGCGTCGCCGCTCGCGTCGATGACGACCTTCGCGCGTATCTCGCTCTCCCCGCTCTTGTTCACGATGCGCGCGCCGGCCACCCGGTCGCCGTCCATGACGGGTCCGATGGTGTAGGTGTTCAGCACCAGGTCCACGCCCGCCTCCAGGCAGAGCTTCTGGTTCACGAGCTTGAGCACTTCGCCGTCCTGTGGCGTCACGGAGTAGGAGTTGCCGTAGGCGTTGTGGAGATGGCCCTCGGGAAAGGCGCCGCCCAGCTTGATGAGTTCGTCCACGATCTCCTGGGGGATGCCGTCGCAGATTTGCTCCCCCTTCATGTTGTGGAAGGTGAGGAAGTTGCCGAGAAGGCCCGCGGTCGCGTTGCCCCCCAGGAAGGCGTAGCGGTCCGTGAGGACCGTCCGCGCGCCGCCCCGCGCCGCTGCGATGGCAGCGCACACACCGGCCATGCCGGCTCCGACTACGAGAACGTCGACGTTGCTCCTGTCCGCCATGGGCGTCTCCTTTTCTGGAATGATATGCTTCGGTTGACGACCTTTTGGCCGGTCAGTTCATCAGTCCTGCTCCATAACCACTCTCTGCGGCTTGGGGTTTTCACGCCCCTCTTGAGAGCACCCGACAACCACTCCCCCCTTGAGGGGGGCGTTGAAAAAGCCGCTATACGATCCCTACGAAGACGCTCCCCACCGAGGAGAATTTCAAATCAACTCCCCCCTTGAGGGGGAGTCAGCGAGGTAAGGGCGAAAGCCCGCAAGCGAGCTGGTGGGGGGAGATTTCTTCTGTGGCATGTCCCCCCACCGAATCGGCCTTCGCCCAAGGGCTCGGCCTCTTCGACTCCCCCTCAAGGGGGGAGTTTATCTTGCTCTTTCCCCAGTCGCGTCAAACCCCCATTCATCGAAACTTTTTCAACAACCCCCCTCGGGGTTGTCCCGCCCGACGGGGTTGCCTTTGTCAGAACGTCGGACAGGCACGGAGGCCTGTCCCTACAAAACCGTGAATCTCCCCCGTATCGTTCATCTAACCCCGAACCGCCTTCGTCACCGCCCGGGTCTCGCCGTAGGTCGGGAAGAAAAGCGTGTGGCTCCCCGGCCCCCCGGCCACGGCGATGAGAATGCTCTCCGGCCCGTCCGCCACCGGAACGGCATCGGGGCTTGAGTCCTCGAAAAGCCCCGGCCGTCTGCCCCGCACGCGCTCGGCGATCTCGGGCGAAAAACTCGTCAGCGGCACACGCGCACCCTCGAAAAGCGCGCGCTGGGCGTCCTCACGGCCCATGCCGCCCGAGGCGAGGAGCCCCAGGTGCTGGGGGCTGATGACGACCAACACCTCCCCGCCGCCCTGCGCGTTGTTGGAACCCGGATAGGACATCGTAGCGGTTATCATGCGAAGCACGCTCTCCGCACTTCCGCTCGCGTAATCGTTCACGTTCACCGGCGCGTCCGCAGCCACCACCGTCACCGCGCTTTGCTCCGCGCGGAACCCCCGCGTCGCGTGGAGCGGCTCCCAGCCGCAGGCCGCCTCGGCGAAACAGGCAGAGAACTTGCCCCCGTGGCCGAAGGTGGCCATGTCGGTCTCGCCGGGCACCGCCATCCCCAGCCGCACGGCGGCCAGGCGGACGGCGCGGCCGATGGTGGCGTTCGCCCGGAAGCCCGGCCCCAGGCACCCGCTGCCCGAGTGCACGCCCAACCGTTCGGCGACGGGACCGTGGACGATGACCAGGGGCGAGGCGAGCTCGGTGGTCGCCTGGATGGCCAGGAAATTGAACTCGGGCTCCATGACGGCTTCGAGCGCCGCCAGGACCACCGGGAAGTGCGCCGGCTTGCAACCTGCCAAGACCGCGCAGACGGCCGCATCCCCGACCGTCACGTCCACCATGCCGGGCGCCATCATCCCCAGAACGTGGCCGGAACCCTCCTGGGTGGAGGCGAGCATGGCGTCCACCGCTCTCCAGGTCGGCGGGATGAGAGGAAGGCCGTCGCCCGGCCCGTTCTCCATCGCGGCTTCGAGCGCGGCCTCCGCACCCGGCGAGAGTTCGCTCAGAAGCGCCCCGGGCATGGCCTAGCCGATCTTCCGCGTTATGGATCGGTGGTTCAGCGCGCCGGGCGCCATGAGCGAGTTCGGCCCCGCGCCGCCGTGCACCAGGATGGTGATGTCCTCCCTCTCCTCGACGATGGGCAGGGTCGCGTTCTCCATCGTGTTCACCCCGTAGAGCATCTGCTTCCAGTCGCTCCAGCGCTCGCGCGATTCGGGAGGATAGGTGTTGACCGGAATCCGGTGGACCTCGCAGAGGTAATCGCGCACGAGCTTCTTGTCGAACCCCGCTTCCGCGACCTTGTTCGCGTGGGTGGGGCCGAAGATGAGCATGATCTCGCAGCGGCCGAACTGCGGCCGCGTGCCGGAGCAGGCGGCCACCGTGCCGAAGGTGCCCAGGATGCCCTGCGCGGTGAGCGCGCTGTGGTCGTCCACCATGTGGAGGGGTTCGGCGGTGAACACCGTCACCACGCTGTCGGACTCGGCGAAGCCCTTCTCCACGTGGAGCGGCTCCCAAGGGCTCTGTTCGACGTTCTCGGTGATGGCGTCGAAATACTTGGCGAAATGGCCCTGGCAAGTGGCGCCCCGGTTTTCGAGGTCGCCGATGCAGTTGAACATGATGAGCTTGATCGCGCGGCCGACCGAGGCGTTCACCCCCCAGCCCGCTGCGCTCAAGTCGCGCCCGTCGCTCATCCCGACCTCCCGGGCGATGGGGCCGCTCACCACGACGATGGGGAACAGCGTGTGCGCCGTGGTGATGACGTGGTTGACGTGGTACTCCTCCGCCCCCATGGCCTGCACCGCCGTCACGAGGATGGGCATGACGCCGGGCGTACAGCCCGCCATGATGGCGTTGGCCGCGATCCGCTCCACGGTGATATCCGCCAGCCTCGGCATGAGGCGCGCGATTACCTCATCGCCCTTTCTGCCCGAGGCCGCCACGAACCGCTCCACCATATCCAGGGTGGGGGGGATGACGGGCATCCCGTCGGTCGCCCCCAGATCGAATAGCGCGCCGTTCGCACCTATGGGGTCGCCCGCTATCGTGAGCACCCGCTCGATGGGGTCATCGGCGACGGCTTCGGCCTCTCCCCCGTTCGCCGTGTTCATCCACTCGGCGGCCACCGTATCGACGCCGTTTTTCGCCATGCGCATCAGGGCGTCGCCGCCCTGGTGGGCCACGGTATCATCGACGAGGAGAAGGCGGAGATGGGGGGATTTGTAGGCCTTGGCGAAGCTGCGCGCCGCCGTCTCGAACCCGGTGCCCACCACCACGACGGTGGGGACGCCGCGTTTTTCAAGCTCTGCCGAGTCGTGGACACTCCACGACGTGCAGCCCCCTCAGACCCCGAAGCCGGTCACCGCCACGTCGCAGTTGGACGCTATCTCGTCGAGCGTCTCCTGGCCGGCGCCCTGCGCGGCCCAGCCCTTCTTGCGCACGAGGAGCTTCGCGTCGTGCCGCTCGGCGAAGGCTTCGCCGACGTGGTTCAGGAAATCGCCCGCGTGGGGCATGGAGTTATCAAGTAAAGCGATGCGGAGCCCGTCCAGGCCCTGGACTACGGCGCCTTCGCCGGAACCTCCCTCATCCGCCACGGCGGCGATGGGGTTGATGATTTCGATTCGACCGTTCTCGCCCATAGACAAACTCCCTCCAATCCAAGGGGAACACGCACTCCGCGCCATGGGGTTCAGCCGCGGTCTTCCAGTATGCTTAGATGGATCAGTTATAGACGGGAATTTGTTCGGCTGTCAATGATCCCGGGGTCAGACCCGACTGAGAAAGGAGGGGCTGCGGAATCTGGAACCAGGGTTGCGGATATATGGATATATAAGGCTGCGACAAGCCCGGGTTTCTATCCGGCCTTCCGGTATTCGTGGGTGGCGGAGAGGGAGGGATTCGAACCCTCGAGGCACCTTGTGGGCACCTATACGATTTCCAGTCGTACTCCTTCGGCCTCTCGGACACCTCTCCGCGGGAGTGGGGCCATCGCCTCAGCCTGGGCGCAGGCCATGCGGGGGTTTGTATATCACGGAGGGCGCCGTGCTGTCAGTCCGCCCTGCATATTGCGCCTTGACTTTTCGCCTCGCTTTCCCGATGATTCCAGGTACGTCAGAAAGGAGGTGATCCTAATATGAAAATACACTGTAGGGACGAGGTGACCGGCGCCTAGGGGAGATGCCCTCGGGAGATTCCCACGGGTTTATCTTCGCCCAGGCGAATCCCCACCAGGTCACCGAACGATGAAAGACCCCGGTCCACGAGGGCCGGGGTTTTTCACGTCGCGCCATATGAAAACTTTCATCTTTCACGCAATTTATCCTCAAAGCATAAGGAGCAGGATTCGATGCCGCAGACGAGTTGGACGGTCTATCTATCCGGAGAAGTGCACACCGACTGGCGCGAGCGGATTACCGAGGGCGCGGAGAGGGCGGGCCTGCCGATCACCTTCCTCGCCCCCGTCACGGACCACGATGCGAGCGACGATTGCGGCGTTTCCATCCTGGGCGGTGAGGAAAAGCCGTTCTGGAAAGACCGCAAGGGCGCGGGCGTGAACGCCATCAGGACGCGCACGCTCATCGAGAAGGCGGACGTGGTGGTCGTGCGCTTCGGGGAGAAATACAGGCAGTGGAACGCTGCCTTCGACGCG
Organism: bacterium; assembly: GCA_965203325.1. Lineage (GTDB taxonomy): Bacteria > UBA8248 > UBA8248 > UBA8248 > UBA8248 > Bin107. The sequence continues at coordinate 2,369,425 of OZ241875.1, read as the reverse complement.
GGCTACGCGGCGGCTCTGGGGAAAGCCCTCATCACCCTGCACGACCCGGGCCACACACACGCCCTCAAGGAAGTCGACGCCGCCGCCATGGCCGTGGCCGAGGAACCCGAGCAGGTGGTGCGGATCCTCAACTACGCCATCAACGGGACGCTGTAGGGGGCCTCACCTCCCCCGCCTGCATACTCCATAGGCTTCGTTAGGGAATGGGCACTACACGAAGCGCCCCTACGGAACCAACATGTTCCGAAATCACTCCCCTATTGAAAGCCTTTGCCAACCGACGAAAGAAGAAATCAACTCCCCCCTTGAGGGGGAGTCAGTGAGCTAAGGGCGCAAGCCCGCAAGCGAACTGGTGGGGGGATATTTTTTCTGTGGCATGTCCCCCCACCGCATCAGCCTTCGCACAAACCGCTTGGCTTCTGCGACTCCCCCTCAAGGGGGGAGTTGATATTCTTTCTCCCTGCGCGGCGATAACCCTCAAAGGGGGAGCGAATTACTTCTATATTCGGTCGGGAACGACTTGCACAAGAACACACCGGGGTTTCACAGGCTACCTCACCTCCCCCTTGCCAGGACCTCATAGGCTTCGGGGTTCACGAGGGTGGAAGGCCGCTCGCCCCGGAAGTAGGCGAGGACGCACTCGGTCGTGTGGCGGAGCGTGTTGCGAATCGCATCCTCGCCCCTGCCGCCCAGATGGGGGGCGAGCACGGCGTTATCAAGCGTGAAGACGGGATGCGAATAATCGGGCGGCTCCTCGGGGAACACGTCGATCCCCGCGCCGCGGATGACGCCATTCTCAAGAGCCTCCGTAACTGCGTCGAGATCGAACACGGGACCCCGCGAGGTGTTGAAGACGTAGGCGTCCGGCTTCATGAGGCTTAAAACCTCGCGGCCTATGATGTGCGTCGTCTCGGGCGTCAGCGGCACGTGGCAGGTGAGGTAGTCCGACTCCCTCGCCAGCTCTTCCAGGCTCACGAAGCGCACCCCGAGTTCTGCCGCCGTCTCCTCGTCTTGCACGATGTCGTGGGCGATCACCTTCATGTCGAAGGCAACGGCCCGTTTCGCCACCTGCTTGCCGATGTTCCCGAACCCCAGTATCCCCATCGTCATCCCGTTCAGGGGGCGCATGGGCGGTTGAATCTCCCGCCAGAGACCCTTTCTGATTTCTGTGTCCAGCCAGCCGATGCGCCGGACGGCGCAGAGCAGCATGCCGAACAGATGCTCCGCCACGGATTGTGAGTTCTGCCCCGCCGAGTTCGCCACGAGTATGCCGCGTTCCGTGGCCGCCGGTATGTCGACGTTGTTCAGGCCCACGCCGGCGCGCACGATGATTTTCACCCCGGGCGCGCCATCCATCACGCCCGCCGTATAAGGCTCCGCCCCCGCGATGACGGCGGTGACGCCCGGCAGGGCCGCGATGACGTCTTCCTCGGGCATGTAGCCCCGGCACTCGTCGAGGCGCACCTCGAGCCCCGCTTCCACAAGGGGCCGGAACATCTCCATCGGGTCATCGAAATTCAGGATAAAGGGGGTCCCCACCCAGACGACGGGTTTATCGCTCATTCGCTTTCATCTCCATTTCATTCGTTCCTGGTATGTATTGAGGAAAACAAGGGAAATTACAGCCTACCTGCCCCGCCACTCGGGCTTTCTCTTCTCACGGAAGGCGAGGATCCCCTCCTTGGAATCTTCGGTGTGCAGGATGCGGTCCGCCACGTCGCGCGACATGTAGACCCTGTCCCGGTAGCCCAGGTCCTCGCCTCGGCGCGCCGCCTCCTTGATGGCGCAGACCGCCATGGGTGCGGCTTCGAGGATTTCGTGCGCGTAGCGCACAGCCGTCGGCAGCAGTTCCTCGTGCGGCACCACCTCTGTGGCTATCCCCAAACGCAGGCACTCCTCGGCGGGGATGAACTTGCCGCGCATCAGGTAGCTCATCGCCTGGGTCCAGGGAATCGCGTGCGCGCACATGGCGGGGCCGCTCACCGAGGATATCCCCCGGAGCACCTGCGGCCAGCCCATGGAGCCGCGCTCGGAGAAAATCAGTATGTCCGAGTTCAGCGCAAAGCCCGCCCCCTGGGCGAGGCAGGGGCCGTTGATGGCGCAGATGACGGGCTTGTAGAGATAGCGGAGATACAGATAAAGCTCGTCGTTCGACATCACCTGCCCGTCATCCTCGGGCATCTTCTCCACGATGTCCTTGCCCGAGCAGAAAACGTCCCCCGCCGCCGTGATGACGGCCACCCAGACGTCCGGGTTGTGCTTGATGTCGACGTAGGCGTCCTGCACCTCCTTGCGCATGGCGTAGTTGATGGCGTTTTTCTTCTCGGGCCGGTTCAGGGTGAGATACGCGACATGGTTCTTGACTTCATACGTGGTTGCTTCTCGATTCGTCATGGCCGGGCTTCCTTTTCTGAAAAGATGCGGGAGCGACGCCTCCCGCCCCATGAATTCTCTCAAGATGGTCGCGCATTGTAGCGAAAAGCGCCCGAGCGCGCTCCCGTGCGCGGAAATTTCCTTACACCGAAACTTGTGAGAAACTCCCTCCATCGCGAAAAGCACATCCACCGAACCGATAGGAGAAGCCACATGCGCGTCGTCGACGTCATTGCCGGAATCCTGAAGCGCGAAGGGGTGAGGCACTTAAAGTGTTATCCCACCACCGTCCAGATCGAAGCGGCCGCCGCTATCGGCATCCGGCCCATCGTCTGCCGCCAGGAGCGCGTGGGGGTGGGCATCGCGGACGGCTTCGCCCGCGTCACCAACGGCGCAGCACCTTCTGTTTTCACCATGCAGTACGGGCCGGGGGCGGAAAACGCCTTTCCGGGCATCTCGACCGCATATTCGGATTCCACGCCCATGCTGCTGCTCCCTCTCGGCCACGCCAGGGGGCGCGACCGCGTGTTCCCCATGTTCAGTTCCGTCGACTCCTACGCCTCGGTGACGAAATCGGCCGAGCAGATAAACGTGCCCGAACGGGCGGCGGACGCCATGCGCCGCGCCTTTCACGCGATGCGGAACGGACGCCCCGGCCCCGTGCTCGTGGAGTTGCCCGAAGACGTGGCGGGGGCGGAAGTCAGTGAGGATATGCTCGCGGGCTACACGCCCGTGAAGCGAACGCGCGCCCAGGCGGACCCGAAGGACGTGGAGAGCGCCGCAGAAGCGCTGCTGGCAGCAGAAAGTCCGGTAATACTCGCGGGCGCGGGCGTTCTCTACGCGGAGGCGACCGATGAGTTGCGAGAACTGGCGGAACTCCTCCAGATTCCCGTCCTGACCACCATGGAGGGCAAGAGCGCGATCTCGGAAGCGAACCATCCCCTCGCCTTGGGCGTCGGCTCGAGCGTCATGAGCGGCCCCGCCTATCATTTCTTAAGAGACGCAGGTCTAGTCTTCGCCGTCGGCACGAGCCTCACCGACCACGGCCTCGCCACGCGCGTCCCCGGCGGCAAGACCATCATCCACGCGACGAACGATCCGGTCGACATCAACAAGAATTACGCCGCCGACCACCCCGTGCTCGGAGATGCGAAGCTCGTGCTGCGCCAGTTCATCGACTGCTGCGCCGAGCGGATGAAGAGCGTGGACAGAAGCGGGCGCGAGGGGGTGCAGGCGCAGGTGGCGGACGCGAGGAAGGCATGGCTGGACGAATGGGCGCCCAAGCTCACTTCGGATGAAAAACCCATCAACCCCTACCGCGTCATCGGGGAGCTGATGCGGAACGTCCCTGCGGCGGAGGCCATCGCCACCCACGATTCGGGAAACCCGCGGTACGAGATGCTGCCCATGTACCTTTGCGACACGCCCAGGTCTTATCTCGGCTGGGGGAAATCGCACCAGCTCGGCACGGGGCTCGGCCTCGCGATGGGCGCGAAACTCGCCGCGCCCGATAAATTCTGCGTGAACTTCATGGGCGATGCGGCGTTCGGCATGACGGGGCTCGATTTCGAGACCGCCGTGCGCGAGAACCTGCCCATCTGCACGGTGGTGCTCAAGAACTCCACCATGGCGGTGGAGACCAACCACATGGCGCTCTCCCACGAAAAATACGGCACGCGCGACGTGGGCGGCGAATACGCCGACATCGCCAGAGCGCTGGGCGGCTGGGCGAAGCGCGTGGAGAACCCGGCGGAAGTCGGCGCGGCCTTCCTCGAAGCCAGAAGAAAGACCGAAGAAGGTACGCCCGCGCTGCTCGAGTTCATCACGAGCGAGGAGATGGGCTACTCCCACGCCCGCCCGTTCGGCTAGACCGGCGCGGCGCGCGTTGAAAAAGCCTACAGAAGGAGCATATCGGATTTCACCCCCCCCTTGAGGGGGTTGTTGAAAAAGCCCGGAACTCTGGATTTGTCGTAAGTAACCGACCGGCGAGAATTTCAAATCAACTCCCCCCTTGAGAGGGGCTGTTGAAAAACCCCGTTTTGAAGCGGGAGGTATGGCGTCTCACGCAGCGGCGGAGAGGAAGCCCGCGAGGTGCGTGAGGCCGCCAGGAACGCGCATTCGGCGTCTCAAGGCGGCGCAGGCCCTCCACAGAGCGAATAAACGCGCCGCAACAGCGGCGGCGAGCCGCTTGAGGTTCACCGCAGTCGCCGTCAGGTAGGCCTGGATCCTTATGTTCGCAAGACCCCGGCGCACCGCCCGCGCCAGGCCGTGCCAACTCTTCGCCTCGCCGTGATAGCCCTCCGAGCGACCCATGTGCCGGCGCCACAGCCGACCCTCCTCCTCCCCACGGCGCGTGTGGCGACGGCGCGCGCGTAACAGCGCCGGATACTCATGCGGAACCAGCACCGTCCTGCTCGTGCGGGACTTCGACAGACAATCGGCCTTGAGCGCGCAGCCCGCGCAATCGCGCGTCCTCGATACATAGTAGCGACCCCGCTCCGTCTCCTTCCGGGGGCGCAGCGTCTTGCCCCCCGGACACTTCACCACCTTGTGACGCTCATCGTAGCGGAACAGCTGCAACGGCACCCGGCTCTGGGAAGGCTCCTTCTTCGCCGGTATCACCGCGTCCACCCCCCGACGCTCCAATGCGCCGTACACCTTCGAGTACGCATAGCCCGAATCCGCCGTCACCACCCCGGGCGCGCGCCCCGTGAGCTCGCAAACCGCATCCAACTGCGGCTCCATCATCTCCCGCTCGTTCAACGTCCCCTCCGTCACCGCAACGTCGAGGACAACGCCCCGCTCATCGTCCACCACCGCGTGGTGCTTGTAGCTCGGCTCGAACCCCGCCCGAGCGCTCTTGCGCGCCAGGCGAGCGTCCGGGTCCGTTCGGCTCACAGACCCCGAACCCCCGCCCCGGCCTTTGCCCTTCTTCTCCGTCTCATCCTCCGAATCGTTCTCCCGCACCACCTTCTCCGCGTGGCGCTCCGCCAGACTCTCCCAGCTCACGTCCGCACGTATCAAAGAGGCGTCCATGTGAACCACCTCTCCCGTCGCCACCTTCGCCTCCACGCAAGCCTGAACCGTGCGGCGCAATACCTCCTTGAAGCGCTCCTCCCCCCAGCGCTGGCGAATCCGCGTCAGGCTCGAATGGTCCGGCAACTCCTCGTCCAGCCTGTACCCGATGAACCACCGGATCGCCAGGTGCGCCTGCGCCTCGCGCAACAGACGCCGGTCGTGGGCGTAGCCCAGCAGCAGGCCCGCCAGCATCAACCGAACCACCACTTCGGGGTCCAGGCCCGGACGGCCATTGTCCGCGCAATAGCACTCCGCCACTTCCTCGCGAAGCCAGCTCAAATCCAGTACGCGGTCCACCTGCCGCAATATGTGATCTTCGGGAATCAACTTCTCCAGCGGGCCGGCCACGAACAAGTCCATCTGCTCGCGCCTCTTGCGATCCAGCATCGAGGGAACTCCCATCTCGGGCGAGTCGGGATAACTCCATACGATCACAAAACCAGGGGTTTTTCAACAGGCCCTTGAGGGGGAGTCGATGAGCTAAGGGCGCAAGCCCGCAAGCGAATCGGTGGGGGGAGTTTTTTCTGTGGCATGTCCCCCCACCGCATCAGCCTTCGCACAAAACGCTCGGCTTCTGCGACTCCCCCTCAAGGGGGGAGTGGTTCTCTTCTCTCTCATCGGTTAGAAATGCAGTTTCAGGGCGAAGTCCGCAGCCGCGCCGGTGGGAGATCAAAACCGACCGACGAGGGAGAAAAAAGAAAGCCCTCCTGACGAGGGGGGTAAAACGATGCCCCCGGCGCGGGGTTTTTCAAGGGCCCGCGGCTTACGTCTCGACGACGATTTTGCCCATCTGCTGGTTCGACTCCATGTACTTGTGCGCCTCTACCATGTCGTCGAGCGGGAACGTCCTGGCGACGATAGGCCTGAGCGCGCCTGATTCGAGGCCCTCGTAGATGAATTTCTTCCCCCGCTCCCTTTTTTCAGGGAACTTCGTGATCTCCATGATCGTATAGCACCGGAAGGTCAGCCCTTTCCGGAGAGCCGGGAACAGGGGTATCTCCGCAGCCTCGGGCGAGAGGCGGCCATAGAGGAAAATCGAGCCCTGGTACGCGGTCGCGTCGGCGAGTTTCGGCAGCGTCGACCCGACGACGGGGTCGAAGACGACGTCGGCGCCCGCGCCGTCCGTGATATCCATCACCCGCCCGGCCAGATCCTCATCGTCCGTCACGACGACGTGGTCCGCGCCCGTACCGAGGATGAAATCCTTCTTGCCCGCCCCGCGCGTCGTGGCGATGACCCGCGCGCCCACTGATTTCGCAATCTGAACAGCCGCGACGCCGACGCTGCTGCTCGCCGCCGTGAGCAGGACGGTGTCTCCCTCCTTCACGCCCCCGAATTCGATGAGCGCGCCGTATGCGGTGAAATACGGCATCCAGATGGAAGCGCCCTCGGCGGGCGAGAGGTTATCGGGATAGCGGGCGGCGGCGAACGCCGGCACGACCGCCTGCTCGCCGCACACGCCGTGCTCCACCATCGAGAAGCAGGGAATCGTGCTTACGCGATCGCCGACCGCGAGGCCCTCCACGCCAGGCCCCACGGCGTCTATCGCCCCGCAGGCCTCGTAACCGATGCGGGAGGGGAACACCGGCTTGTCGTGGTAGCGGCCCTCCCGGAAGAGAATCTCCGCCCGGTTGAGCCCCATCGTCTCCACGGCGACCCGCACCTCGCCCTCACCCGGCTCCAGATCAGGAACTTCCGCCACGCGGAGCACGTCCGCGCCGCCCAACTCGTCGAACAAAACCGCTTTCGGCATTCCCTCATCCTCCATCCTTGTCTATGAATTGGAACGAACCCTTGCAGAACATTCCTGCCCGGAATTCACCACCGCCGTCATTCCGGCCAAAACCCGAAACCGGGCGGAGGCGCAGGCTCTCGCCTTGAAAACCAACCCCCCCTACCCCCCCTTGACAGGGGGGCAAGAAAAAACAAAAACCCCTCTACCGGTGGCGGGCGTCGCCTTTTCATACCCCCCTGTCAAGGGGGGGTAGGGGGGGTTGCCTATATCCCCTGAGGAGAGAGACTTTTTCAACAAGCCCTGGCCACATCCGCTCATACAGACCCGCCTACACCTCGACGACGATTTTACCCATCTGCTCGTTCGATTCCATGTATTCGTACGCCCCCACGATGTCGTCGAGCGGGAACGTCCTGGCGATGACGGGCTTGAACGCGCCCGATTCCAGGCCGTCATAGATGAACCTTTTCGCTTCCTCTCTCAACCCTGGGTCTCTGGAGATTTCCATGATCGTGTAGCCCCGGAAGGTCAGGCCTTTCCGGATGGCCGGGTAGAGGGGGATCACCGAATCATCGGGCGAGAGGTGGCCGTAACAGAAAATCATGCCGTGGTAGGCGGCCGCCTCGGCGAGCTTCGCGAGATAAGACCCGACGACGGGGTCGAAGATGACGTTCGCACCCGCGCCGTCCGTAATCTCCAGCACCGACTCCGCCAAATCCTCCTCGTCCGTCACGACGACGCGAGCAGCGCCGATGTTCAGGAGAAAATCCTTCTTCCCCGCTCCGCGCGTAGCGGCGATGGGCCGCGCACCCAGCGATCTCACAATCTGGATCGCCGCGATGCCGACACTGCTGCTCGCCGCGGTGATCAGGACGTTGTCGCCTTTTTTCACCCGCCCGTATTCGACGATCGCTCCGTACGCGGTCATGTACTGCATCCAGACGGCCGCAGCCTTGACCGGCGTGAGGCTATCCGGGTAGCGGGCCGCGGCGAACGCCGGCACGACCGCCTGCTCACCGCACACCCCGTGCTCTATCATCGAGAAACACGGGATCGTGCTCACGCGATCCCCGACCGCGAGGCCCTCCACGCCGGGGCCTACCGCGTCAATCGTCCCGGCCGCTTCATAGCCGATTCGGGAGGGGAACTCCGGCTGTACGTGGTAGACGCCCTCGCGGAACATGATCTCCGCCCGGTTGATCCCGAGCGCTTCGACCTCGATGCGCACCTCGCCCTCCCCCGCCTCGAGGTCGGGGACCTCCGCCACGCGGAGCACGTCCGCACCGCCCAATTCGTCGAATAAAACGGCTTTCGGCATACCTACATCCTCCCAGGGTTTCTTCTAGAGGGCCGGGCCGACGGGCCACTCGATGACCGTCACCCCCAGAAACCACAGGGGCTCTATCCGGTAAGTCCACAGATTCGCCTCGGTGTCTCCGCTGAGAGCCGCGGCGGAAATCCAGGTCCTGATCTCGTTGCCCCCGTTTCCGCCCTCATCAATTTTGGCCTGCGGCCACGCGGCGAGGCCCTTCGCGTCGGCGCGGCATAGCACCTCGATGACCTCGCGGTCCCACGCCTCGTCGATATCACCCTGCTCGGGAGTCCCGATCCAGTGCGAGGGCGCGCCCGTCGCCACGACGGCCACGCGCTCGCAGCCGGCATAATCCTCCAGCAATCGCCTCAGCGAGAGGCCGAGTTCGTATGAGCGCGCGGCGGGCGGCAGGGGCGGGGCCACCGTATTTTGCAGGATCGGCACGATGGGCAGACCCGTATCGCCCATGAGCGCCAGGGGCGATACGAAGGAATGATCGAGCGCGAGTTCCCTGCACAACAAGGGGTCGTAGCCGTTCGCCAGCAGCCCGCGCGTAATGTGAGAGGCCAGCCCCTCGGCGCCCTCGTATATGTCAGACGGCAGAAAAGGCTCGGTCTCCACCGGGCCGAAGCGGGGACCCGCGCCGATAGCCAGGGCGGGGTATCTGTCCATGGAGAAGGCGTGCAAGTGATCGTTTCCCAGCAGGACCATCGCCTCGGCTCCTCTTTCGACAATCTCTCGGGCCATCCGGCGGTAAGAGGAGAACACCTCTTCCCTCACGTCTTCTGCGGGCGCATCGTGCCTCAGAATAAAAAGAGGCGTGTGACTGGCCGCGAAGGCCCCGACGATCTCCGCCACGCTATATCTCCCCCTCATCGGGGCGCGGATAGGAGAAACCCGCCAGCGCCGCCCGGAAATCTTCATCCGAAATGCCTGCGCGAAACTGCAGCACCCGAAGCAGGTAGGGGTTCGCGCCGAAGCTCCACAGCGCGCGCACGTCGGAATCACGAACCGCCGCAAGCTCCGCATCCGTGACGTCATATCCCCGCGCGAATTCGAGCGGATCCGACAGGAACGCCTCGCGTTTCTCCAAAGGCTGGATGTCGTGGATCAAGCGGTTCAGGGATAATTTCGGCATGAATGAAGCCTACATGGGGCCGTTGATAAAGTCACCCGCAAGCAGAAATGGATTTCTCATTCGACACAGGCTTTTGAAATGACTTTTCCTTGAGGGGATTGTTGAAGAAGTCCAACGAGGGAGAGTTGCTGGTTTTGTAGGGACAGGTCGCGACCTGTCCCTACGGCTATGCAACGCCGTCATGACGAGCGAATACCGCGCCCGCTGTAGGGGCGGTTCGCGAACCGCCCCTACGGTTGGCTGCACTTTCAGGAAGATAGCCCTGTCCGGCTTCTTGCGATGAATTTAGAAATCAGGCCTTTTCCAACAACCCCACATGAAGAGCCTGCGAAAAGAAATGGCCCGCCGCTGTTCGATTCGCCCCCCGTGCGGCTATAATCCCGCCATCTCATCGAACAAGGAGTCCGATATGGAATGCACGCCGGATCCGGCTCTTCCGCCGGGACGCGGAAAACCGGGCAAGGAAATGACCCCCGAGGAAGCGAACGGCTTCAAGCTCCTGGGCCACTGCGATTTCGGCGGCCGCAACAAGGGCGACGTCATGCAGCTTCTCGTGAAGGACGATTTCATTCTCTGCGGCCACGTGGGCATGTCGGGTGCGGGTACGAGCGTCATCGACGCCTCGAACCCCCGGAAACCCAAACTCGTGAACCAGATTCCCGCCCCGCGCAACACGCACAACAACAAGCTCCAGATCGTGGGCGACATCATGGTCGTCAATAACGAGCAGTTCGGCGGACGCGGCCCCGATTTCGAGCCCTTCAAGGCGGGGGTCGACATCTACGACGTCTCGAACCTGCCCGAACTCCGCCCGCTGGGGTATTTCCACACGGGCGGGCGCGGTGTGCACCGGTTCTGGTTCGGCGACGGCCGCTACGCCTTCCTGACGGCCGGGGACGATGAATATATCGATCAGTTCCTGAAGATCATCGACCTGAAAGACCCCACCCGCCCCAAAGAGGTGGGCCGCTGGGCGATGCCGGGGATGCGGAACGACGAGGAGCGCGACTGGTACCAGATGGGCCAGTTCCGCTTCAAGAAAAACCGCAAGGGCGAATACATCCCGCTCGGAGGAGAAGTGCCCGAGGGCGTGAAGAAAAAACGCGCCTGCGTGCACATGTCCATGAACGTAGGCGAGAGGTGCTACGGCGCGTGGTGGGATTCTGGCTTCATCATCCTGGACATCTCGGACATCACGAACCCCGCCCTCATCAGCCACACCCAGTGGCCGCCCGGGGAGAGTTCGGCCACGCATTCGGTGCTGCCCCTTTTGGACAGAAACATCTGCATCGTGTCGGATGAATGCACGGCGGAGGACATGGAAGACATCAAAAAACAAATTCGCGTGATGGACATTTCGGATGAGAAAAACCCGAAAGTGCTCTCCACCTTCCCGCACCCCGAGGGCGATTACGCCGAGCGCGGCGGACGCTCCGGCCCGCACAACCTCCACGAGAACCGCCCGGATTCCCTCATCGACCACACCAAAGTCTACATGACGTGGTTCAACGGCGGCCTTCGCGTGTTCGACATCGAAGACCCGCTGAATCCTAAGGAAGTCGCCCACTACGTGCCCGAAACGCCCAAACGCGACCCCATCCGCCCCCTGTGGGGGAGAGACTACGAACTCCTGCAGGTCCAGGTGGATGACGTCTACATGGCGGCGGACGGCAGGGCCTACATCAGCGAACGCCTCGGCGCCGGCGTGTGGATACTGGAGTCCGATTTTTAGAGGGAGCCTCTATAGCGTTGAGTGAATTTCGATCGTGTTTGACTTTTGTTATTTTTATGCCAGAATGATTGTTACGAGGTAAAGCTATCCGCAGTCGTTTCGACCCATGCAAAAATTTCGAGTTATCTACGCAAGTGCTGCTTAACGCGCCTGGAATCAAAACAGGGATGGATTTTGATGATGACTGTCCGCGCTGTTGACGTGGCCGCTTACATCCTGCGAAAGCAGGGCAAGATGCCGGCCATGAAACTCCAGAAGCTGGTGTATTACGCCCAGGCTTGGTCTCTCGTTTGGGACGACAAATCCCTCTTCCGCGATCGCATCGAGGCATGGGCGAACGGTCCGGTCATTCGAAATCTCTACAAGGCGCACCGGGGACAATACCTCTTGTCGAGTATTCCGGGCGGCGACCCGGAAAAATTGGATGCCGTGCAGCGTGAAACCGTCGATGCCGTTCTTGATTTTTATGGAGACAAGACATCTCATTGGTTAAGTGCGCTGACCCATATGGAGGCCCCTTGGCGGGATGCCCGGGAAGAAGCAGGGCTTCTCAGCGGACAACGCGGAAAGGCGCGTATTTCAAACGCATCGATGGCTGAATACTACTCCAGCCTCTGAATTCCGTTGACCAGGAAATCAAGTCAAAAGAAATCAAAACTTGCTCAAGAACCTCAACCAAAAAAGCAGTCAAAAGCGCAGCAACCTACCGTCCACGGCGCTCCTCTCACATGGAGATTCAGCGAAAGCGACCACGGCGGCGATTGGGCGTGGACGAATCTGTCGGACCCAAACCTTTATAAGAATGTGATGGAGAAACTCCAGGAATTCGAAAAGAAAAACTGGAGCCAAATCATACAAAGCGGGAGTCACCCGATCCAGATTGCTAATATCGTGAAACCTGCGCGGGATCGTCTCGAAAAGATCCACAAAGATGATACCGATGAACTCATGTCTTTTCGGCTGACTGGCAAAAATCGAGTCTGGTGTGTACAGGAAGCGAACATCATGAAAATTCTATGGTGGGATCCGAATCATGAAATCTGCCCATCCACCCAAAGACACACCTAAGAAACCGATTCTGGATTGAAAATGACCAAAATATGACTCCCCCGCCATACGCTTTTCTTAAGTAAATCTCCCCTCTCACCCCAGCTTCTCGGCGAAAAACGCGAGGGTCTTCTCCCAAGAGTCCTCGCTCTGCTCAGCGCGGAAGCGCTCGGGGTTGTCCTCCCACTGAAAGGCGTGGCCCGCACCGTCGTAGCGGTGGAAGACGTATTCGGCGCCCGAGCTCTTGAGCGCCGCCTCGTAGTCGTCCACGTCTTCGGGCGAGGGGTTCTGATCCTCGTTGCCGAATATGCCGATGACCGGACACGCGATGTCGCCCGTCAACTCGATGGCGGGCGGGTTTCCCGCGCCTCGCACCTCCTTCACGCCGCCGCCGTAGAAGACCGCGCACGCCGCGTAGCGCGAATCCGTGCACGCGCCCAGCCAGCTCACGCGCCCGCCCCAGCAGTGGCCGACGATGCCGACCCGGCCCGCGTCCACGCTGTCGAGCGCCGCCAGGGCGTCGAAACCCGCTTTCAAGTCGAGCGCCGTCTGCGCGTCGTTGAACTCATCGCGCTTTATCTGCATGTCGTCTTCTTTCGACCACCAGTGGTAGAGAAACGGAACCGACACCGCGTAGCCGTTCGCCCGGTAGCGCTCCGCTGCTTTGAGCGTGAAGGGGTCGCCCTCGATCCCCTGATGCCCCGGTATGTGCTGGCAGAGCACCAGCCCTGGATGAGGGCCTGCGCCCTCGGGCTCATACAGGAAAATCTCCATCTCGCTGCCCTGGACCTGCGTCGTCTCGATTCGATAGCTCATCATTTTCCCTCTCTTTGGATAAAAGCATGAAACCTTAAGTTTTCTTCACGTTACGATAAGTCATTCTAATTTCCGCGTATGGCTGAAAGCGCCTCTCGCGTGAAAAGCTAGGCGTCTTTGAACACCAGGTTCTGCGGGTTTCCCCGCAGATAAGCCTCCACGTTGTCCACCGCGATGCGCGCTTCGCGCTCCACGGCTCCCTCGGTATGCGCGGCGACGTGGGGGGTGAGGATGACGTTGTCGAGCGTTCGGAACGGCGAATCCCCCGGCAAAGGCTCCTCCGGCTCGAACACGTCGAGGCCCGCGCCGGCGATCCTTTTTTCCCGCAGCGCTTCGAGCAAGGCGTCCATGTCCACGAGCGCCGCGCGCGAGGTGTTGATTAGAAACGCCGTGGACTTCATCCCCGCGATGCGCTCGCGGGAGATGAGCCCCCTCGTCTCGGGCGTCACGTGAAGCTGTATCGTCACGAAATCGCAGCGCATACAATCATCGAGCGAGGCCGCGCGCGCTCCTTCTTTCGCGGCGCGCTCGGCCGTCATGTGCTTGGACCAGGCGAGCACCTCCATCCCGAAGCCCCGCGCCATGGGGACGACCTTGCTCCCGATGTGCCCGAAGCCGATGACGGAGAGCGTCTTGCCCAGAAGCTCCACGCCCCGCACGCGCTCCCACGCGCCCGACCGCATGGCGGCTCCCTGGAAGGGGAGCCGCTTCGCGAGGCCCAAGACCATCATCATCGTGTGCTCGGCCACCGAGGGACTCCCCGCGCCGGGCGTCACGGATACGGATACGCCCCGCTCATGCGCGCGCTTCATGTCCACCGCGCGGGGGCGCGTGCCCCAGATTGAGATAAAATTTAAGTTTCGCGCTACGTCGAGTAATGCAGTGTTCTTGAAGTCCGTCTGGTAGCGCACGGTGAGGATGACCTCCGCATCGGCGATGCGCTCCGCCATCTCCCCCTCATCTCGTGGCCGCTCGGTGAAATGGGCCACCTCGCCCAGATTCTCCAAGCGCGCAAGGTGGGGCGAGTCCATGAAGTTGCCCTCATAGTCATCCGGAATCACGATTTTCATGCGCACACACCCAATCATCTAATAAGAACTTAAAGCCTTGTGGACTCTAGGTTTCTCTCATCACGGTATACCCCAATATGATTGACAGAACATAGCGTCTCAAGTAGTCCTATGGGATCGGGCAAATCACTGTTGACTTACCTCGCTTCCAGAAGGATGCCTTCTCCGCCATGATGCCGGACCTGACTTCTGAAGAATCAGAGATGGTGCGCCGCGCGCGCCAAATAGCGCGTGAGGACATACTCCCCATCGCCGCGGCGAGGGACAGGAACTACGCGCCCGGCGAGGCCTACCCCTGGCATATCGCGGACAAGCTCGACGCTGCAGGACTCCGAACGCTCACCGTGCCCGAGAAGTTCGGCGGCTTCGGCGCGCGCCATCTCGTGCAGGCCATGGTGGCCGAAGAGATCGCCTACGGCGACCTGGGCGTCGCCGTCTCGATGGATCAGACCTACAAGTTCACCCAACTGCTCACGAACGAGACCACGCAAAAACAGCGCGACTTGTACCTCGAAGACTTCATGAACGACCCGAGAGCGCTCCTCGCCCTCGCCACCACGGAACCCCAGAGCGGGACCGACACCTTCTTGATGCACGACGAACCGGGCGCCGGCCCGCGAATGACGGCGAAACGGGAGGGCGATTTCTATATCCTGAACGGCACCAAGCACTACATAAGCAACGGCGGTCTGGCGAAGTATTACTTCATCTTCGCGCGCACCGCACCGGATAAGAAGATGAGCGAGGGACTCACCTGTTTCCTCGTGCCGCGCGACACCGAGGGTTTCGAGATCGGGGAGGCGCACTCGAAACTCGGCAGGCGTCTTCTTCAAAACGGCGAACTCGTCCTCAGAAACTGCCGCGTGCCCGCGCACAACCTCTTCGGCGAATGGAACGGGGGCCTCTCTATCCTGAAGCGCATGGTGAGCGGCGCGCTCATCCCGGTGATGGGCCCCTCGCGCTTGGCCTACGACCTCGCGCGGACAGCGGCGCAGGAGAACGGCGCGGCGAATGAGCAGTGGGCGCAGATGGCGCTCACGGAAATGTATATGCTGATTGAGGCGGCGCGAACCTACCTGTATTCTGCGGCGTGGCATGCGGAAAAACCGACGGACGATTCGAAGCGCCGCCTGATGTCCAAAGTGTTCGCTTCTGAAGCCGGCATCAAGGTCTGCCGCACCGCGATGGAGATCTGGGGGAGGACGGGCGCCACCTGGCACGACGACAGGCCGACGCCCGAGAAATGCTGGCGCGACGTGCTGAGCTACCTGCACGGCTTCGGTACGAACGAGGCGGTCAAGCTCAAGGCCGCGCCGCTGCTCGCCCCCGCCGGCGTGGATGAATGGTAAACTGACGCTGACGAGGTTTTCGTCACACAACTGATAAGGAGACTGTAATGCCCGCATACAAGAAATCGGACGCACGCGCCTACTGCAAGGAGAACATGCAGGGAATCTGGGCCGCCATTCCCTACCCCTTCGATGAGAACGACAACATCGACGAGGCGGGCCTGCGGGCCGACATACGCCATTACATCGACGACCTCGACATCAAGGGGTTTTTCGTCGGCGGCTTGATCGGCGAATTCTGGTGCCTCACGAAAGAAGAGCGCCTGCGCGGCCAGGAGATAGCCTGCGACGAGGCGGGCGACGTGCCCATCATCGCGCACACCGGCCACACCTCGGCGAAAGAAGCCATCGAGCTGACCAACGCGGCGATTGAGGCGGGCGCGACTTATGCGATTCTCGCGAACCCCTATCTCGGCGCGCAGGGCATTCCCGAGCGCGTCCGCGCGTACTTCCGGGAGTTCTGCAGCAACGTGGAAATCGGCGTGTCCCTGTTCAACACGGCGGCGACGGGCTATTCCCTCACGCCGGCCCTCGTCCGGCAAATCGTCGACGACAACGAGAACATCTGCTGCATCAAGAACGCGCAGCCCAAACCCCATTGCGACGGGGTGCGCGAAGCCGTGGGTGAGGACATCGTCGTGAGCGACCCGATGGAGACCCAGTGGTTCTTCAGCCGGGCCTATCACAAGCAGCAGACCTTCATGAGCGGCCCCGACCCGTTCCTCATGCAGCGCACCGGCAACCTGGGCATGCAGAGATACACCGACCTGATCGACGAGGGGAACCTCGAGGAAGCCTGGACCGCGCGCGACTCCATGAACCCGATGCGCCGCGTGGCCGACAAGTGGCTGTGGGAGCCCTGGACGCGGGGAGCGTTCCCCATCGCCGCGCTCAAGAACTGGATGGACCTGATGGGTATGCACGGCGGCCCCACGCGCGCGCCGATGATCCCCCTGAGCGCGGACGAGAAAGCGGAGCTGACCTCGGACTTGAAGAGCGTGGGCCTCATCGACTAGCCGGGGCCGTTTCCCGCGTTCATAAGGGTTCGACGCATGGATTTCGCTCCCGCAGAGGCCACTCTCGCGCTTCAGGGTCTGGCGCGCGATTTCGCGCGGCAGGAAATCGCCCCGCGCACGGATGCGCTCGATGAGGAAAAAAACCCGGAAAACCGCTTTCCCGCGGACATTCTGGAAAAAGGCGGCACCCTGGGTCTGAGTACCCTCCCCATCCCGGAAGCCCAGGGCGGAGGGGGTGCTGACCTGTTGAGTCTCTGCTTCGTGGCGGAGGAGATCGGCTGGGGGGATTTGGGCGTCGGCGTCATCTACGCGCAGGACTGGGCGCTCGCAAACGCCGTATCCCGGCTGTGGGACGAGTCGGGCTTCGCGGCGTTCGCGGAGAATTTCACGCAAGATCGCCCGCTCCATCTGGCCCACCTGAAAATCGGCGAAACGGCTGCAACCGAGGATAAAAGCCCGTATCCGTCCGATGCGCGCCAGGACGCATCCATCGAAAAAAACGGCGAGGACTTACGTCTTGATGGCGGTGCAGGGCACGTGCAGAACGGCGCGGCGGCCGGTATTTTTCTCCTCGAATCAGACGCCACGAATGAGAGCGAGCGAAGTATATTTCTCCTGGAGAACCGGGAGGGAGGAGGAATCACGGTCGCCCGTTACCATGACGCGATGGGAATGCGCTCCTGCCAGGACGTCGACCTGCGCTTCGAAGACGTGAAGCTCGGCCATCCGCTCGATTGCGCGGAAGGGAAGTGGAACGACGCTACGCACGCCGTCCGCATCCTCCCGGCGGCTGCGGCGGTCGGAACGTCGAGAAAATCACATGAGTATGCGCTCGACCACGCGCGCGAGCGCGTACAGGGGGGAAAACCCATCATCGAGCATCAGACGGTGGGCTACATGCTTTGTGATAACCTGATGGAACTGGACGCCGCCAGAAGAAGCCTGCAGGCGGCGGCCTGGGCGGCGGAGCAGGACGAGGACGCGGAACCCTGGCGGAGTTTTCTCGCAAAGGCCTTCGCGGCGGAATCTTGCGAGCGCGTCGCGCGGCGTTCGATGGAGGTCTGGGGAGGCGCAGGCTACATGACCGAAGCTCCGATGGAGCGGCTGACGCGCGACCTCGTGGCTTTCTCCCACGGGTTTGGCATGAGCCATGCCGCGCGCTCCGCCGCGATGGGACTGCTATAGATGACTCATGGACAAAACGATGGAGGATGTGGAATTGACTGAGAGAATCGCCTACGTAAAGGGCCGGTTCGTGCCGGAATCAGAAGCGACCGTGTCCATTCTGGATCGCGGCTTCCTCTACGGCGACGGCGTGTACGACGCATCGCGCACCTTCGGCGGCCAGCCCTGGCATCTGAGGGCGCACATCGACAGGCTCTATCTATCGTGCCGCTACGCGCGGCTCGACCCCGGCATGAACGCAGACGAGATGGAAGCCCTCACCATGGACCTCATCGAGCGGAACCGGGGCGTTTACGCCGAGGGGGAGGAATTCCGCATCAACCACTGGGTAACGCGCGGCGGCGGCGTCAGTTCCGCAGCCACCCACACGCACGGAGAGCACACGGTGGTCATCTTCACCCTGCCGATGGACTATACGCGCTACGCCCACGGCTACAGGGAGGGCGTGCCCTCGGTCGTCACCGGCGTGCGCCGCATACCGCCCGAGTGCATCGAACCGCGCGCCAAGGTGGGCAACAAGATGAACCACGTGCAGGCCGACTTCCAGGCCGCCGAAGCGGGCGCGTGGCCCATCATGCTCGACACGAGCGGCTTCGTGGCCGAGGGGTCGAGCTACAACTGCTTTTTCGTGAGAGACGGCGAAATCCTGACGCCTACGGATTACAACTGCCTGGTCGGCGTCACGCGCACCCACGTCATCGACATGGCGAAAGAACTCGGCATCCCGGTTCGCGAAACCAACCTGACGCGCTACGACCTGCTGATCGCGGATGAGGCCTTCCATACCGGGAACAGCATCTGCATCCTCCCGGTATCTTCTATCGACGGAACCAAGATGGCGAACGGCGCGCCCGGCCCCGTCACCAAGCGCCTCATGGACCTGTGGGCGAGCCAGGTGGGCTGCGACTGGGCGGCGAAATCCCTCGCCGCCATCGAAGATTGTTGAAAAACCCTGATTCGCGAGAATTTTACTCGTCCAATGCAGGAGCGATTGCGGGTTTCGTTATCGTAGGGGCGGGCCCCCGTGCCCGCCCGATGCGATGTCTCCGCTTGAAATCGTGGTGATGGATTCGGTGATTGCGTCTTTCGTTCGTCATTCCAGCCCCTTCCTATAGTCATTTCCCGACATTCCCGCTATATTGTCCGCCATCAATCACAAATGTTCGCGTTTCCGCATCGCGCGCGGAGATTCTCCCGGGAGGAAACTCTCATGAAGGCCATGGTGTTGAGGGAAAAGGGGGCGCCCTTTTCTTTTGAAGACGTGCCCGACCCCGCGCCCGGAGAGGGCGAGGCCGTGGCCCGCGTCATCGCCTGCGGCTCGGGCCTCACGATCCACCATGCGCGCGCGGGCCGCGCGGAGATCGACTACCCCATGATCATCGGCCACGAGGTGGTGGGCGAGATCGTCGAGACGGGCGGCGGGGTATCGAACGTGAAGGCGGGCGACATCGTCACCTTCCACTGCTACCTCACGTGCGGTCACTGCCGCTGGTGCCGGGTGAACAGGGAACCCATTTGCGACAACATGGCCGGCTTCATCGGCAGGCACCGCGACGGCGGCTATGCCGAATACATCAATCTCCCCGCGCGGAACTACGTTCATATTCCCGACGGGCTGGACTACAAGGCGCATCCCGCCGAGGTGGCCGTCATCTGCGACGCCATCGTCACCCCTTATAAGGTGGTGCGCCGCGCGCGGATCGAGCCGATGGAGACCGTCGCCGTCATCGGGGCGGGCGGGGGCGTGGGGATTCACATGGTGATGCTCGCCCGGTGGGCGAACGCGCGCGTCATCGCCGTGGACATTTCCGAGCAAAAACTGGCCCAATGCAAGGAACTCGGGGCGGAAGCCACCGTCGACGCCTCGAAGGACGACGTGACCGAGGCGCTGCTCGAACTCACGGGCGGCCTGGGCGTGAACGTGGCGATTGATTTCGTCTCCCAGGACACCACGCTCGAAGCCGCCGCCGAAGCCCTCGACAAGGGCGGCCGCCTGGTGACGCTGGGCGGCTTCACGCCCAAGCCGTTTCGCCTCTCCGCCGGGAGCCTCCTGAACGGGGAACTGGAAGTCATGGGCAGCCGCTCGTTCACCAAGCAGGAGATCATCGAATCTCTCGAACTCTGCGCGCGCGGAGAGGTCTGGCCCCTCGTCACGGAAACCTACCGGCTCGAAGAGGCCGAAAAAGTGCACGAACGCCTGGAAGCGGGCGCGATTACGGGCCGCGCGGCGATCGTGATGGACTGAGCCGTTTCACTTAAACCTTAAAGGCGAGCGATGGATTTCACCCTCACGGAAAGACAGCTTGAACTCCAGAAACTGGCGCACGACTACGCCAGAGACGAACTCAAGCCCCATGTGCGCGAGCGCGAGCGGATCACCGACCCCGTCGAGCGGTTCCCCTGGGATATTCTCGAGGCCGGGAGCAGGCTGGGCTTGAGGACGCTTTCCATCCCCGAAGAAATAGGCGGCGGCGGGGCCGACATACTCACGCTTTGCATCGTGGGCGAGGAGATCGGCTGGGGGGATCTGGGCGTGGCCGTCACCTTCGATCAGACCTGGAAGATCATCCATTTCCTCGACATCGTCTGGAACGATGCGCAGCGCGCGAAATTCCTGCCCGCGTTTCTGGAGGACCACCGCTTCCACCTCGCAGTCGGGATGACGGAGCCGGAGGTGGGTTCCGAGAACTTCATCCCCGAAGAAGGCCCCGAACTCGGTGTGCGCACGAGCGCGGTGCGAGACGGGGATGACTGGATCATCAACGGTAAGAAGCACTACATCAGCAACGGGGGGGTCGCCAAGCTCTACGTGCTCGTCTGCCGCACGGACCCCACCGTCGGCGTATCGCAGGGCGTCACCTACTTTATGGTGACGCCGGACATGGATGGCTTTTCCATCGGCAAGATCCACGAGAAGATGGGCCAGCAGCTCTCCCAGAATGCGGAACTCATTTTCGAGAACTGCCGCGTTTCGGATGAATACCGCGTCACGGCGATAGGCGGGGGCGTGGCGGCCCGCTCGGGTCCCTTTTCGCGCGGTTCGGTCATCGAATCCGCCGCCACGAACCTGGGCCCCGCCCGCGCCGCTTATGAAGACGCGCTCGAATTCGCCAAGACGAGAATCCAGGGCGGAAAACCCATCATCGAACACCAGGGCGTGGGCTTCATGCTGGCGGACTGCTTCGTCGAGTACGAAGCGTCGCGCCGGATGCTCCACTACGCCGCCTGGCGGGCGATGCGCGATAACTACGACCCCAAGCTCGGCTACATGGCCAAGGCGTATACTTCAGAAGCCGGTTTCCGCATCGCCACGCGCGCGCTCGAAGTCTGGGGCGGGACGGGCTACATGACGGACGCACCGATGGAGAAATACCTGCGCGACGTCATCAGCTTCCTCCACTCGGCGGGCACCAACCAAGCGCAGCGGATCCGCGCCATGAAGTATCTATAACCGGGCAACGCCATTTTGCATCGTCATTCCCATTCTCTTGGGGGCGCAAGCCCTGAAAGGCAAGGTGCAGCATGAACAAGAAGATCGCCGTACTCGGCGCAGGCGCCATCGGCGGCAGCGTGTCCGCCGACCTGACCGACGCCGGCCTCGACGTCACCGTCATCGACCAATGGCCCGAGCACGTGGAAGTGATGCGCGAGAAGGGCCTGCACGTCCAGATGCCGGACCTGGACCTCAAAACGCCGCCCCTGCGCGCACACCATCTGTGCGAACTGGCCTCGCTCCGGACGTCTTTCGACATCGTCCTCCTCATCGTCAAATCCTACGACACCCGCTGGATGTGCGAACTCATCAAGCCCTACCTGAAGAGCGACGGCATATTCGTCGGGGCGCAGAACAGCATGAACAACGAGGTGATCGCGTCGGTCATCGGGCGCGAGCGCGTGGTAGGCTGCTGCGTGGAACTCTCGGCGGAGATTTTCACGCCCGGCCTCATCCAGCGGAACACGCCCCGCAAGGGCACCTGGTTCGCCGTGGGGGAACTGGACGGCTCGGTCACCCCGCGCGCGGAGGAGGTGCGCGACATCTTCTCCCACGTCGCCGTCACCGAACTGAGCACGAACATCGAAGGCACCAAGTGGACGAAGCTCATCGCCAACTGCATGACGATGGGGCCCTTCGGGCTGCTGGGTCTCAAGAACGCGGAGACGAAGGAGCTGCCGGGCGTCATCGACCTTTCGGTCGGGCTCGGCAAAGAGGCGATGGCGGTGGGCGAAGCCCTGGGCTACGGGGTGGAGCCGGTGTTCGGCCTCTCTTCGGATGATTTCGCGGGTTCTGACGATCAGGTGCTCGTCACGGCCATGAAGACGCTGCTCGGCCATGTGGGGCCCCGTTCACGCACCGCCCCGATTCAGGACCACATCAAGGGCCGCAAGAGCGAGATGGAATACATCAACGGCCTCGTCTCGCGCAGGGCGAGAGAACTCGGCATCCCCACCCCCTACAACGACGCGGTAACCGAGATCGCGCGGATGATAGACGACGGCGAAATCGAGATGGGCCGCCCGAACTACGAGCTTCTCCAAGCGAGAATCGCCGAATCCGTCCAGGGCTGAACACCTGACGCCCTAAATATGAGGATTCGCCCCATGCCCTTCTACCGCTGGGACGACATGAAAAAGCGCAACATCGTCTCCACCACGGATTCGGAGGGCAGCATGATCCTGGGCGCGTTCACCACCCTGACGCGCCAAGAGCAGCCGCCCGGCAAGGCGACCCGTCCGCACAGTCACGGCTGCGAGCAAATCATCCACATTCTGGAGGGCGTCGGCTGGTTCCGCGTCGGGGAGGAGGAGAAAACCTTAGGTCCTGGCGAGGTGGTTCACATCCCCCTGGGCGTGGAGCATGAACTCAAAAATCCGGGCGATGACGTTCTGGTCTATCTTTCTTTCAAGAACAGATCCGAAGACTGGCCGCCGCGAGAGGCGCTCGCAAGCGAAGCGGTTGGAGAATGATTCGCAGAGCCGGCCTGAATAAAATTTCCAGAGGGAGAAAACAGCCATGATCGATCCTTTCCGCATGTCCGCCGTGCCGCGCGTGCGCTTCGGCAGAGGGGAGGCCGCCTCGGTCGGCGCCGAAGCGAAGCGCCTGAACATGACACGCCCCATGCTGCTCGCGGACCCGGGACTTTCCGGCGCCGGCGTGCTCGATTCCGTCACGGAGGGCCTCGATGCGGCGGGTGTCGAATTCTGCTTGTATGAAGACGTGGAGCCCAACCCATCGGACCCGAGCATCACGCGCGCGCAGGCGTTTTATGAGGCGAACGATTGTTCCGGGATAATCGCCGTGGGCGGGGGGAGCGCCATCGACACCGCCAAGGCGATGGGGGCGCTCCTCGCGAACGGCGGGAAGATTAGCGATTACTACGGCGCGGACACGGTGGAGAAATCCATCCCGCCCTTCATCACGGCTCCGACCACGGCGGGCACGGGCAGCGAGGTGACGCGCGCCTCCATCATCACCGACATCGAACGCGGCACCAAATCGAGCATCCACTCAGATGCGCTCTACGCCGACGTGGCGGTGGTGGATTCTTCGCTTCTGGCGACCTTGCCCAAATTCTTCGCCGCGGGCGCGCTCATGGACGCCCTGACCCACGCTGTGGAATCGCTCGGCTCCCCGCGCGCGAACCCCTGGACGCAGGCGCTCTGCTTCCAGGCAATCGGCCTGATCGGCCAGAACGCGCGGCGCTTCGTCGCCGATCCCGCAGACCCCGGCAGCGCCGATCCCCTGGCGCTCGCGGCCTGCCTCGCGGGCGCTTCTTTCACCAACACCGGGCTCGGCATCGTGCACGGACTCACGCACCCGGTCTTCAACTTCTTCGGCGGACACCACGGCACCACGAACGGGATACTCCTCGCCCCCGTGATGCGCTTCAACCTGCCCGCCATGCGCGAGACCTACGCCCGGCTGGCCCCGCTTCTGGCGAACCCGGACGAAGGAGCGGACGATAGGCACGACGCGGAACTCGCGGTCGAGCGCGTCCGCGCCCTGGCGGACGACATCGACATCCCCGAATCGCTCGCGGCCATCGGCGCAGAGAAGGAGTATCTCGATCGCATGGCGCACGAGGCGGCCGCCAGCACCACAGTGGCGACGAACCCCGTGCCCGCAGATGCGGAAGACATGAAGCGGATTTATCTGGAGTTGATGTAGATTTCCCGCCGCATCAAGGTACCCACCGGCGCGCTTCTTCCCGGATCGCCCGCGACTTTTCGGTTCCTTCCATCACCAGGTTCGCTGACGGAGGGCTGCCGCTGAATTTCTCGTTGCGCCAGCAGTGATAGCGCAGCGCCTTGGGATAAGGCGTCAGGTCCATCTCCTGGAAATAAGACACGGGCACCTCGCCGGGCTTGTGGGGGTCCATCCTGTCTTTCTCGTAAATCATCGTGCGCTTGATGACGCGCCAGCGTCCCTCCCTGCGCTCGAACAGATCCACCACGCTGCTCCAGGTCGAGAAGTCGAAATCGTAGCCGTCCATCGTCCGCCTCTGGTGGAGGGTGAGGTAATACTCGCAAACGCCGCGCTCCCCATCCACGCGGACGCGCACGTTGCCCGCGATGTGTTTCTGGGTGTCGTCTGGGTGATGGCCACCCATCATGTCGCGCGATTCGGTGATGAACGCGTGCGCGTTGCCCATGAACCAGGAGGTGGTGATGTCCGCATCCGGGTGGAAGCAATCCAGCAGGCCGTCCCAGTCGCCCGTATCCCGGCAGACGTGGGAAAACATGGCGACCTCCATCATCTCCAGCTTGTCCGCCGCCGCGCGCAGCCTCGCTTCATCGCTCATCTTTCGTCTCCTCCGGCGATCAACGCTCTCGATAAACGCGCCTCGCCCTGTCTTCGTCTATAAAATGGTCCGCTCGCCGATGGCGGGCTCCCCATACCCCAGGCCGGGCAACTCCCAGGCGCCTGCGCCGCCGGGGTTCTCCTCTCCCTGGATGTTCGCGTCGATCACGTAGGGGCGCCCGGCCTTTACCGCCGCATCCACGGCCTCGCTCAAATCGGCCGCCCTGTCCACCCGCACGCCCGCGATGCCCGCCGATTCCGCCATGGCGGCGAAATCGGGATTATACGGCGTAGCGGAGGCGTGTTCCTGAAAGTCGGTGGCGAGTTCGCGGCCACCCAGATAGCCGCGCTGTAGTCCACGTATGGAGGCGAATGCGTAGTTGTTCCAGACGACCCAGACGGCGGGGATGTCGTATTCCACCGCTGTCATGATGGCGCTCAGGTGCATGGCGAAAGCGCCGTCCCCGCATACCGAAACGCAGGGTTTTTCCGGTGCGGCCAGCTTGGCCCCGAGTACGCCCGCCACGCCGAAGCCCATGGCGCCGAAACCCATCGAGCCGATGAGCGATTGCGGCCCCTTGGGGCGGCAGCACTGAATCAGCCAGTTGTGGTGGACGCCGACGTCGCTGATGAGAACGGCGTCATCGGGTAAGGCCTTGTCGATCTCATAAGCCGCCCGCTGGGGGTGGATAGGCTCGGTGTCCTCGCGGTAGCCGGGCGCCGTGAACTCCTCCCATTCGTTCCGCCAGCCGTCGATCCGTCGGAGCCAAGCCTCCCGGGCTTCGGGAATTTCCGCGTCCTCCTCCGCGCCGAGCGCCTCATTCACCTGATCGAGAAAGACGTCCACGTCCGCCATCAATCCCAAGGCCACCGGGTAGTTCCGCGCGATCTCCTCGGGATCGATATCCACGTGAATCAGCCTGGTCGGCGGGATGTTGAACGAATAGCCGGGCAGCCAGCTGCTCGAGGTGCGATCGTCGAAGCGCACGCCGAGCGCAAGCAGAACGTCCGCCTGGCGCGCGGCGTGGTTCGCCGGATAGGTCCCGTTTCTGGCGATGAGACCCAGCGCAAGGGGATGTTTCGCGTCGATGGCGCCCATCCCGCTTGATGAGCACGCGACCGGGATTTTCAGCTTCTCGGCGAGCGCCACCATCTTCGCGGCTGCGCCCGCGTATTTCACGCCCTGGCCCACGAGAATCACGGGCCGCTCGGCGGAGGAAAGCATTTCGACAGCCCTTTTCACACCCTCGGGGTCCGCCCCGCAGCGGCAGGAGATGTTCGCGTTCCACTCCGATGCCTGGGGCATCTCCACCTCGGCCTCTTCCTTGAAGATGTCGAAAGGCACGTCGAGCACGACGGGGCCGCGCCTGCCCGTCATCATCGTCTTCCATGCCTGGCGGGTGAACTGCGGCACCATCTCCGCCCGCGTGGGCTGGTACACCCGCTTGCAGTAAGCCTGCACGGTCGAGGGAAAATCCGCCTGGTAGTGGCGGTAGGTCTCCTGGAACGCCCCCCGGTTGAACTGGTTGGTGGGGATGTTGCCCGTCACGGCCAGAAAGGGGACGGAGTCGAAAAAGGCGTTGGCGAGAGAAATCGGCATGTTCGCCGAGCCCGGCCCGCAGGAGGTGAACGTCGCCACCGGCTTGCCCGCCACCCTGTAATATACGTCGGCCATGAAGCCCGAGAGCGACTCGTGGCGCACCGAGAGCGTCTTGATCTCGTCGGCGCGCTCATGGAGCGCGTCCAGAAAACTGATGTTCCCGTGACCGCACAGGCCGAAGACGTAGGGAACTTCTTCCTGAATGAGATAATCGACGATGATCTGGCCACCATTCATGCGGGTCAAAACATGGCTCCTTGGAAATGGCAAGGGATATAATCAGCGGCGCATCACGAAAAAACGCCCACCGGCGATGCAGGATAAAGACTAGATGACGCCGGAAACGCGAACGCCCCAGCCTACCAGCCTGACGGCTCGTTCTCGAAAACGCCGAGCGATTCGAGCGTCTTTTTTGTGTGGATCTTGGCGTCATCGTCCAGGGGCAGGATGGGTTTTCGCGTCTCGCCGACGGGCCGGCCCATGAGCTCCAGCGCGTATTTCACCGTCGCCGGGTAGTTCGTCTGCAGCAAGTGCAAGAGTATGTCCATCTTGTATTGCAGGGCGCGCGCCTTTTCGTAGTCACCGGAAATACAGGCATCGAACAGGGAGAGGACCATCCTCGGAGCGACTTCCCCGCAATTGGAGAACGACCCCGAGCCGCCGACGGGAATCGACGTAAGGAGCCATTCGATCCCGGTAAACACGGAAAAATCTGATCGAGCGGCCGCGGCGATGCGGCACGCGCCCGTGAAATAGTTCATGTCGAAACTGGCGTCTTTCAAGGCGTGTAAGTTCGGGAGTTTTTCGAGCATCTCTTCTAGCATGTCGTGGGAGATGGTCACCTGGAGACTCGGGTTGTTGTAGGCGATCATCGCGACCTCCACGCACCTTCCCATGGTGTGGAAATAATCCAGATGGGCTTCGTTCCCGGGTCTCCAATGATAGGGCGAGAGCACGACGATTCCCGTTGCGCCTACAGCTTCGGAATGCCTCGCCAAGTCGATGGAATTATCCGGTCCCGAAGCGGTCACGTTCACGAATACGGGAACGCGGCCGGCGGCCGTGTCCACCAGAATACGCGCCAACTCCTTGCGTTCGTATTCACTCAGATTGATGGACTCGCCGATGTGCATGGGATGGGCGATGAAGGGAAAGCCCTGCTTGATCAGGAAATCGACCTGGCTTCCGAAGGTGTCATAATCGACGCCGCCGTCTGGTTTGAACGCCGTCGTAGGCGCTCCCATGATGCCTTTGAGCTTCATTCGGACTCCCTCACTTCGGGTGCGGCCAGCCCCGAACCGTAAGGAACGGCTTCCTGCTCAGGCACCAGATGAAACCCCTCGTATCCCGCCGCCACGATCTCTGCGCATTTTTTTGAATAGACGTCGAACCCGGCGATGTAGGGCATGAACACGCGCGGCTTGCCCGGTATGTTCGCGCCCAGATACCAGGAGGTGCACTTGTAGCGGATCGTCTTGGCGGTCTCCTCGTTGTTGTGCGCCACCCAGGCGTCCTCCGCCTCCACCGTGGCTTCGATGGATTTCTTCTCGTTTTCGCGCAAATACACGAGGCACGCGCCTATCCACTCGACGTGATGGTCGATGGAAGTCTGCATGTTCGTGAGCACCGAGGGGCTTCCGGGACCGGTGATGGTGAACATGTTCGGGAAACCCGCCGTCATGAGGCCGAGATAGGTGCGGGGGCCTTCTTTCCACTTATCCTGCAAGGTGCGTCCGCCGCGCCCACGGATGTCGATTCTGAGCAGGGTCCCCGTCATGGCGTCGAACCCCGTGGCCAGAATGAGGGTGTCGATGTCATACATTCGGCCCCCCGTCACCACTCCTTCCGGCGTTATCCTCTCGATGGGCGATTCACTCACGTCGATCAGGTGTACGTTCGGGCGGTTAAAGGTTTCGAAATATTCCGTTATCACACAAAGACGCTTACAGCCGATGACGGTTGTGGGGCAAAGCAACTCCGCTGTTTCGGGATCCTTCACGATTTCCCGAATCTTGTTGCGCACGAATTCGCCCGCCGTCTGGTTCGCCTCTTCGCTGTAGCGCAAATCCGTGAAGGCGGAGAGGAATGGCAGACCCCCGTGCGCCCAGCGTTTCTCGAATTCGCGCTCGCGTTCTTCTTCGCCGACCTTCAAAGCCTCCTTCTCGCCAAAGGTCTGATCGAAACCCGTGGCCGACTTCTTGGCCCTCGCCCGGATCTCCGGGTAATTCGCCTTCACCTCGCGCACCCGCTCCTCGCTGATGGGGCCGTTGTGCGCGGGCACGGCGTAGTGCGCCGTTCTCTGGAAAACGAAAACATCGTCCGCCTCGCGCGCGATGATGGGGATGGACTGCATCGCCGATGAACCCGTTCCGATAACGCCCACTCTCTTTCCCGAGAAATCCACCTTCTCGTGCGGCCAGAGACCGGTGTGGTAAACGGGGCCGTTAAAATCGTCCAAGCCCTCGAAAGCGGGAATATTGGGCGAGGAGAGACACCCCGTGGCCATCACGCAAAACTTCGCCGTGATTCGCTCGCCGCCGTCTGTCTCGACGACCCAGTGACTCGCCTCTTCATCGAAGACGGCGGAGACGATTCGCGTGTTGAACACGATGTCCCTTCTCAAATCGAAGCGATCGGCCACGTGCTCGACATAGCGCAGAATCTCGGGCTGGCCGGCGTAGCGCTCCGTCCACTCCCAATCTTGTTGGAGTTCTTCGGAGAACTGATAGGAATACTGGACGCTCTCCGTGTCGCACCGCGCGCCCGGGTAGCGGTTCCAGTACCAGGTGCCGCCCACGTCGCCACCCGCCTCGTATACGCGCGCCGTAAAGCCGCGCGAGCGCAGCCGGTAAAGCATGAAAAGCCCGGCGACCCCCGCGCCGACGATGAGAACGTCGAGGTCTGTTTTCGCCTCTTTTTTCAACTAAAAACCCCTTATCCACATATAATTCAATTGCTTAGATATTCATAAATTTTCACTTATTTATCGAAAAACATCGTGAATTTATCTGATTTTATCGAATTTTTCGGAAATTCCGAAAGCGCGTTCGCGCGCGGAGCCCATCCGGAAAGCCTCGTTCGACGCCGCTGCGCCTCATCGTCCGCTCCCGTCTCGACGCTTTCCCGGAAACGCCTCCGCCCGCAAGCCGGATGCCCGGCCCGGTGGAGAGCCTCGGGCGCCAGGGCAGCGAAACGCCCGGCTCGCGCGATACGCGCAAATGCGGGGAAATGCGGCGCGCGGCCGACATCGCCGACCTGTTCATCGATCGGGCACGGCGCCTCACGGCGCATGGAGTTGAAACTCGACATATCCATGAATAACATATGTTCCGTACCAATGATAGCAGTTGCGGCACAGACCCGGTGGGGAGGCCGGAGCGGTTCGTCCAAGCTTTTCCGGCTGTCGATTTCATTGTCGGTTTACCATTTTTTGATTTTACACGGCGGGATCTCGGTATGGTGCGTCATTTCATTCTGGTTCTATCGGCATCTCTCGTTCTGGGCTGCACGGTTGGTAGCGGCGGAAGCGGCCGCCCCCGGCATGGATTCCGGCTTTCGCCGGAATGACGGTGCTGCGACCTCTCCGGAAGGGTGTCGTAGGGGCGCTTCGTGAAGTGCCCGATTCTCCGGCAAGGGCCGTTCCACGAAAAAACGCCCCGCTCGGGAGGAGCGGGGCGAGAGGATGCAGGGTTTCCTAAAGCGCCTTCAGCACGGCTTTCGTGTGGCCGGCCACCTTCACATCCTTGAACACCTTCTCGATGACGCCCGTCTCGTCGATGATGTAGGTGGTGCGGTAGATGCCGTTGAACTTCTCGCCGAACAGCGTCTTCTCGCCGTAAGCCCCGTACTTGGACGAGATGAGGCCATCGGGGTCCGCCAGCAGGGTGAAGTCGAGCTCCAGTTGCTCGGAGAACTTCTTGTGGCTGACCTCGTTGTCCGGGCTGACGCCGATTACGGTCGCGTTCTTCTTGTGAATCTTCCCCAGTTCCTTGTTGAAGTCCCGCGCCTCCGCCGTGCATCCGGGCGTGTTGTCCTTGGGGTAGAAGTAGAGCACAACCTTCTGGCCCTTGTATTTCGAGAGCCGGTGCACCTTGCCGTTCTCATCCCTCAAGGCGAAGGCGGGGGCTTTCGCTCCTTCTCTTAACGCTGCCATTTCGCCCCCCTGTCGTTGCAGTTCCAGAGTTCAAAAAAACCACGCGTCTTGAGCCGCATGTTTGAGATATTGCAGGAGTAATCGACGTTCGGATGATTATACTGCCACAGATCGGAGGAGACTTCAAGCGCCGTCGGCGTTACAACCCCCAGTCGCGGGCGTAGCGGAAATCGCGGTCGATGGTGCGCTGGCTGAGCTTGGCGATGAGCGGCAGGCGCCGCTTGTACTGGCTGCGCTGCACGAGCCGCTGGATGCCGTCCACGAGCTCGGGCGGGAAGCCCTCGCCGAGCAGTTCCTCGCGCGTGTAGCGGCAGTCGATCATCCGGTACAGGACGGCGTCGGCCACCTCGTAGGTGTAGCCGAGTTCCTGCTCGTCGGTCTGGCCCACCCACAAATCAGCACTCGGGGCCTTCTCCACCACCTGCGCGGGCACGCCGACGTGGCGCGAGAGCTGGCGCACCTGCGTCTTGAACAGATCGCCGATGGGGTTCACCGCGCTCGCCATGTCGCCGAAGAGCGTCCCGTAGCCGAGCAGGAGTTCGGTCTTGTTGCTCGTGCCCACCACCAGCGCGCCGAGGAAGGCCGAATGATCATAGAGAATCGTCATCCGCTCGCGCGCCATCTTGTTGCCCCGGCGCAGGTTGTCCGCATCGGGAAAGCGCTCGTAATAGGCGTCCACCTGGGGAGAGATGTCCACCACTTCGATACGGATGTTGCTCTTCTCGGCCACCGCGCGCGCATCGGCCTCGCTCTGGGGGTTCGAGAGTCGGTAGGGCATGATGACGCCCGTCACGTTCTCGGGCCCCATGGCGCGTGCGGCCAGAAAGGCGGAGAGCGCGCTGTCGATCCCGCCCGAAAGGCCCAGGACGAGCTTTTCCACGCCCACTTTCGAGACCTCATCGCGAATGAAGCCCGCCAGCAGGCCGGCGGCAAGTTCGCCGTCGAGTTCGAGTTCCGTCATCGCGTCTTCTATGATTCCTTCGTCCAGCAAACCGATTCTCCGCTGCGAGAAATCCTCCAGTGAAGCTCCGCCCCTATCATGCCTCCCGCGCACGCGCTCCGCAACGGCCTTGCGCCATTGACCGCGCCGGATGCCAGAGGCTACCTTTCCCCCATCCACTGATTATCTGGAGTCCTTATGCCTTACGTGGGAAACATCCAAGACTTGAAATGGGTCTACGACCAGGAGGAGGCGATGCGCAAAGGCTCGCCCATCCTCATCGACACGCCGAATCTGGAGGTGCGGGTCATCGTCCTTCCGCCGGGCGCTTATCCCCCCTATCACGCGCACCACAAGGAGATGGACGAGGGCTACCTCATCTATAACGGTCGCGGGCTCATCCTCAACAACGGGCAGACCTTCGAAGTCGCGAAGGGCGACGTTCTCCTGAACCCGCGCGGTTCGATGCACAACATGAAGAACATAAGCGGCGATGAGTTGATAGAGTTCAATTTCAGAGGCGGCCGGATGCCTTCCGGCTTTCTGCTGCCCGAAGGCGACCCGCCCCCCAATCCCGACCCCAAGTCGGTGGAAAACCCCCTGGCGCCTCCCGTTCCCTACATCAAGGGCGACGTCGCCGGGCTCACGGGGCCGTTCGATGCAGGCTCAGTGAAGGAAAAGGGCCTCGCGCGCGCCATCGCCACCGAATACCTCGAATGCCAGATCGTCTCGTTCCCTCCGGGCGGCAGGCCGCACGTCCACCGGCATCAGGAGACGATGGATGAGGCGACGCTCGTGCTGGAAGGACGCATGAACTTCATCATCGAAGACGAGACCATCGAGGCGGCGGGGGGCGATCTCGTCCACACGCCGGGCGGGGCGTGGCACACGGTGCACAACGCGAGCGACGCTCCCGCCGTGCTGTTCAACTTCCGGGGCGGCGCGCTGCCCTCCAGGACCGAATGGCGGGATGTGTAGGGGGTCAATCCGTAGGGGCGGTTCGCTAACCGCCCCTACCCTTGAACCGTAGGCGCAAACCTCTCTTTTGGTGTGGTTTTGTTCGTCATTCCGGCGAAAGCCGGAATCCATTTGCGGATGCGGGTGAAGGCGCGGCGGCGTTTCATTCCACGCCGATGCGCGGGAACCCTGAAGAAAGGCAAAAGGCGTAAAAATGGATTCCGGCTTTCGCCGGAATGACGGCGGTGGTCAACCCCGAGCAGAAAGGGTTTGTGGAGTCCAGCCGGATGGGAAGCGCCTTTGCTCCGGGCAGGGGACGAGAGCACCCGTAGGGGAGGACCCGCGTGTCCTCCCGATTCTGATTGGGCGGACACATGGGTCCGCCCCTACAAAACCGTAAAGACGATCAAACACAAAAATCGGGGGCAAGCCTGTCAGGCAAGTCATCGCTCCAAGAAAAACTCACGCCTCCCGTGAGCGCTGGATGCGGCGGAGTTCGCGCAGCGTGAGGTGCAGGTCCTCATCCCGGAGCGTGGGGGATGCGATGCGCGCGCGGCGCACGTTCGCCGTGTCCACTTCCGTGACGAGCAATTGTTCCCTGGCACGCTCGGCCTGGGCGAGCGGCTCCCCGCTGGGCGCGAGTATCTCGGACCCCCCCCAGAAGTTGATGCCGTCCTCATAGCCCACCCGGTTGCTGAAGACGACATGCTGGTTGTAGGCCGCGGCGTAGGTTCTCGTGAGGGACCGCCAGACGCGCTGTATCGCGAGGCCGCCCTCGCCGTTCGCCTTGCTGACGCCGCGTGCGGGACTCGCCGAGGGAACGATGAGCAGATCCGCGCCGTCGAGCGAGGCGACCCCCGCCAGGCTCGGGTGCCAGGCGTCCTCGCAGATGAGGATGGCCGCGCGCCCGAAGCGGGTATCGAAGGCGCGCACCTTGTCTCCCCGGCCCACGTAACGGTTCTCATCGAACAATCCGTACGTCGGCAGATAGACCTTGCGGTGCACGTGGAGAAGTTCGCCGTTTTCGAAATAGGCGGCCGAATTGAAGAACCCGTGCCTGCGCGACTCCTCGACGAAGCCCACCACCAGGGAGAGATTCTTGCTCAGGGCGGCGATTTCCCTCATCGGCGCGGTGTTGCGCTTGATGGCCACCTCGGGGACCATGTCCTTCAGGAAATAGCCGGTGAGCGAGAGTTCGGGAAAAATGAGGAGATCGACGTTTTCCGCCTCGGCTTTTCTCACTTCCTCCGCCAGCAATTCACGGTTCGCTTCGAGATTCCCGAGCCTGGGCCCTATCTGGGCCGCCGCCGCCAGAAATTTCATGTCATTTTCCTGTCGAGATCGAATAAGAAACTCATAACGTCCCGCGCACCGCGGGGCGAAACGCCGCACGCTCACCTTTGTCTAGCACATTATCAGGGATATAAGGAAACCGGCGCGGGAAAACCGGCTCAGATGAAGAGCTTGGTCTCCGCATTTTTCGTTTTCCGCATGAACTCAGGCAAGCTGATTACCTCGTCCACGACGTCGACCACGTCTTCGGGCGCCAGACCCAGGAGCTTGGGCTGCGCGGCGCAGGCGTAGACTCTGAGCTTGCCGAGCCTTCTGGCGGACTCGATGAGTTCCTCCGCCGAGTGCGCGCCGCGCGCGCCCTCTCCCGCCGGGGTCGCCGTATCGAGTTCGTCATCCACGAACCGCCTGAGCGCATCGAAGAAGAGGATGACGTGCACCTCATCCCCGTTCGCGGCGGCACTCGCCGCGAGGGTGGCTATCTGGTGGATGCGTTCGGGCTCGCCGCTGTGGGCGTATATGACGAACTGGGACATTTGGGCCTTAATGATCACGCCGGAAAAAACCGGGAAGGGCCAGCGCCATCAGAATTTATATTACTCCCCCCTTGAGGGGGATGTTGAAAAAATCCTTCTCGGGGGATTTTGCCTTTAGCGGGAAGTCCGCTTTCGCGCGAACCCCCGACCTCCCCCGTCGAAAACCAACCCCCCTTACCCCCCCTTGTCAGGGGGGTATAAAAAGGCGATGCGCCCCCGCCGGGCTGAGGGAGCTTTGCTTTTTCTTGTCCCCCTGACAAGGGGGGGTTGCCTTTATGGGATTTCCCTTTCAAGGGGGTTGCCATCACCCTCTCAGGGGGTTTTTCAACAAGCCCTTGAAGGGGAGTGATTTCATAGACAACTTTTCTTCCGATGCTCGAAGAATTCCTCGAATGCCCGAGCCGCTTATACGAGAAAATTCGATTCTCAGATCGCATCACTCGAAATCTTTCGGCTTCGCATCCTCGAAATCATAGTCGGGCAGATCCGAGCGGGGCGGCGGGTCGACGCCCTCATCCTGCATGTGGCGAGGCTTCGGGTTCGAGGCCAGAAGGTGAAGAATCAAACGATAGACGCCGTACACCAGCCCGAAGGCCGCGACGAACCAGAGCGCTCCCGTGAAATCGCGTTGATAGAAATAGTAGGCGATGCCCAGCCAGAAAACAAACCCGGCGAATATGCCCAGAGCCGATCGATTATTCTCCATAGCCGGCCGCCTTCTCCGAATCGTCCCGAAGCGCGCGCTCAGTCCGCCCCGGGAGCGGATGCCGTGGATTCGCTCTCCCCTGAATCCTCCTCGGCCCCAGGAGCCTCCTTCGCTTCCTCGGCGCTCGTTATCGAGCCCCTTCCGTCGCCCGTCATGTGGCAGGTCCCCTCGAACACAGCCCCTTCTTCGATGTATATGCTCGGCGTGAAAATCTCCCCGCTCACGCGGGAGCCGACTCTGATCTCGCACTTTTCCTTGGCCTCTATCTTGCCCTCCATCCGGCCCATCACGATGACGACGCCGGCCTTGACCTCGGCCTTCACGTTCGCCGCGGTGCCGATGATGAAGGTGTCATCCGTGATGACCTCCCCTTCGAGGACGCCGTCCACGCGCACGGTTCCCTCGAAGGTAATGACGCCCTTGAACTCGGTGCCTTCTCCCAGGAAAGCGCGTATGCTTTTCTCATAGTTTTTCGCCATTCATCGATCCTCGCATGAATCCCGATAGAAAAGCCAGGGCTAACAAAGCCGCTGGAGCAACCCCTCAAGCGTATCCCTCGTATAATACTCTATTTCTATCTTTCCGCTCTCCTCGTCTCCCGAAATCGCGACTTTCGTTCCCAGCGCGCTTCTGAGCCGCTCGGCCGCCTCCCTGAGATAAAGCGCCTGCGGCCCCGAGGGCCCGTTCTGCGGAACGGGCCGCGGCAGGGCTTCCCTATTCTCTCTCCCGCCTTCGAGCACGCGCCTGACGCGCGTCTCCAGCTGGCGCACGGAGAGCCTCTTCTCGACGGCGGCGCTGGCGTGGCTCGCCATCTCCTCGTCCGTGCGCAGGGACAAGAGCGCCCTGGCGTGCCCCATGGTGAGGAGTCCTGCGGCGACGCTCTCCTGAACGGAGGCGGGCAGATTGAGCAGGCGGAGGTAGTTCGCGACGGTGGAGCGGTCCTTGCCCACGCGGGAGGCGGTCTCTTCCTGCGTGAGACCCAGGCGCTCCATCATGCTCGCATACGCGGCCGCCTCTTCCATGGGATTCAGGTCCGCGCGCTGCACGTTCTCGACGATGGCGAGCTCGAGCGCCTCATCCCCGCCCGCGTCGACCAGGATGGCGGGAACCTCATCGACTTCCGCCAGGCGCGCGGCCCGCCAGCGCCGTTCCCCGGCCACGATCTCGTATCCCCCGCCCGGGGCGCGCCGGACAAGAAGGGGCTGGATCACCCCGTGGCGCTTCACGGATTCGGCCAGTTCGGCCAGGTCCTCCTCGTCGAAATCGACGCGCGGCTGGTGAACGCCGGGAGCGAGGCGGGCAGGAGAAAGCCGCATCAGAATGCCCCCGTCTTCGGCGGCGCCTCCAGGAGGGTCCAGTACCGCCGGTGCGGGCTCTTGCGCATCATGGGAGGCCAGGAGCGCGTCCAGGCCCCGTCCGAGCACTTTTTTTCTCACGGTCGTCATGTCCGGTTTTTCATCCTTTCCTTCGAGCGCGTGATGAACTCGCCCGCCAGCGCGAGATACGCCTGTGCGCCCGGCGAGGAGATGTCGTAGGTGATCACCGGCTTCCCGTGGCTCGGCGCCTCGGCGAGGCGCACGTTCCTGGGAATCACGGCCCTGTAGGTCAACTCCGGCAGATGGGAGCGCAAGTCCTCGTTCACCTGACGCGAGAGATTCGTCCTCGAGTCATACATGGTGAGCAGAATGCCGCCTATTCTGAGATCGGGATGAACGCTGCCGCGTATCCGCTCCACCGTCTTCATGAGCCGGGCCAGCCCCTCCAATGCGAAATACTCCGCCTGAATGGGGATGAGCACCTCGTCCGCCGCCCGTAAGCCGTTCAAGGTGAGAAAACCCAGAGAGGGCGGGCAGTCGATGAGGATATAACGGAACCGGCTCCGGAGCGGTTCGATGACGTTCCGCAAGCGGCTCTCTCTTTGCGGCAAATCCGCGATCTCCACTTCCGCACCCGCCAGGTCGATGGAGGAGGGCAAAACGCTTAAGCATTTAATTTCAGTGTCATACAGGGATTCATCGTCTATCGACTCGCCCAGCACGAGCGCCCTGTAGAGTGAAGATGAAGGCGAAAATAAACCGAAATTACTCGTCGCGTTCGATTGCGGGTCCATGTCGACCAGCAGCGTCGGCTGATCCGCTACGGCGAGGCAGGCCGCGAGGTTGACGGCCGTCGTCGTCTTGCCGACGCCGCCTTTCTGGTTCACGACGGCCACGATCGTGCACGGGCCTTCATTGGCGCCTGCGTCGGGAACGCTCGGGGAGATGGTCGCTCCGGGTGTGATATCCATATTGTTGTTTCAGGGCGGGTGAAAACGGCTTGCGATAAACAAAGATTCTCACACTACCCCTGAAATTACAACCGGATGTTTCACGTGGAACAAAATTTCCGCCAAATCCGGGGAGAGAATGTTCCACGTGGAACAATGGGGGGGCCGTGTGAATCGAATGGCAGGGGTTGTGTTCCGAGAAATTTCGGAGGTTTTGATGTGTTAAGACTGTTCCATTTCGGGGCTGTCTCTAACACAAGAGAGACGACGGTTTCGTAGGGGCAGACCCGTGTGTCCGCCCCTACGGGTAAAATATGGTTTTCGGAAGAAACTCTCCAGGGTGGGATCACGAAACAGGCGAGGCGGCCTCCTCCCGCGAATTTCCGCTCTGTTTACGGATGTAGACCTCAAGCACGGCGACGGCGGCGGGCGTCACGCCCGAGATGCGGCTGGCCTGCCCGAGGGTTTTGGGCCGTATCTGCTCGAGCCTTTGGCGCACTTCCGCCGTCAGGTGGCCCACATCCGAATACGAGATGTTCTCGGGTATCTTCACCCGGTCGGCCATCCTCAGATGATGGACCTGCTGGTATTCCCGCTCGAAATACTCCTTGTATTTCACCTCGGCCAGAACGTAGCGCCGCGATTCGCGGTCCAGCGCCTCCCAAATCTCCCCAAAACGGCCTTTATCGACGGAATCGACCCGAATCGCCAGTGCCGGCCCCGCTTCGGGGCGTCTCAGGATATCGGCAAGTGCGGACGGCTTCTTGAGCGGCCTGGAGCCCGCCGCCTCCATGGCGTTTCGGACCTCCGGCTTGGGGTTCACGGTCGTGGTTTCGAGATAGGTGATGGCCTCCTGCGCCCGTTTCGACTTCTTCTCGAAGGCGCGCCAGGCGGCCTCGTCCAGAGAGCCGACCCTGCGGCCGAGTTCCATCAGGCGGAAATCCGCGTTGTCGTGGCGGAGCAGGAGCCTGTGCTCGGCCCGGCTGGTGAACATCCGGTAGGGCTCGGCCGTTCCCTTGGTGATGAGATCGTCGATGAGAACACCGATATAGGCTTCTTCGCGGCTCAAAACGACGGGTTCTTTGCCGCGAAGGTAGCGGGTGGCGTTGATCCCCGCCATGATCCCCTGGGCGGCGGCCTCCTCGTACCCCGTCGTCCCGTTGATCTGGCCGGCGTGGAAGAGCCCCGGCATCTTCTTCGTCATCAGGCTGGCGTCGAGCTCTGTCGGCTCCACGTGGTCGTACTCGACGGCGTAGCCCGGGCGCATCATCTCGGCTCTTTCTAAACCTTTGATTGTCCTTAACATACGGATTTGCACGTCCACCGGCAGACTGGTGGAAAGCCCGTTCACGTAGATCTCGCAAGTCTCGCGCCCTTCGGGCTCCAGGAATATCTGGTGCTCCCGTTTGCCCTCGAAGCGCATTATTTTGTCCTCGATGCTCGGGCAGTAGCGCACGCCGATCGCGTCGATCTGGCCGTTGTACATGGGTGCGCGCTCGATGTTCCGCCGGATGACCTCATGCGTCTCAGGGTTCGTGTAGGTGATCCAGCACGGCATCTGTTCCTGTTCGATGGACGCGGTGCGGTATGAGAACGGAAGGGGCGGGTCGTCGCCGGGCTGCACGTCAAGCATTTGAAAATCAATGGATTTCGCGTCCAGCCGGGGCGGCGTCCCCGTCTTCATACGCCCGATGGCGAAGCCGAAGGAGACGAGTTGCTTCGTGAGTTCGTTCGCCGAACCCTCGCCCGCGCGCCCGCCCTCGACCTTCCTGTCGCCGTAGTGGAGAAGACCGCGCGTGAAGGTGCCCGGCGTCAGCACGACCGCGCGCGCCTCCCAGGTTTCCCCGAAATGATCCTGAAGGCCCGCTATCGCCCCGTTCTCGACGAGAAGCCTTTGCACCATCCCCTGCTTGAGGTCGAGTCCCGCCTGGCTCTCGACCGTGTTTTTCATATACGCGCGGTAGCGCTGCTTGTCCGCCTGGGCGCGCAGGGCCTGTACGGCGGGGCCTTTTTTCGTGTTCAGCATCCGGAACTGAATCCCCGTGGCGTCGATGGCGCGGGCCATCTCGCCGCCGAGCGCGTCCACCTCGCGCACCAGGACGCCCTTCGCCAGCCCGCCGATGGCCGGATTGCACGACATCAAGCCCACGGTGTCGAGGTTCATCGTGAGCATCATGGTGCGCGCGCCCATGCGCGCCGCGGCGAGCGCCGCCTCGCATCCGGCGTGCCCGCCGCCCACGACGATTACGTCATACGAAACAGCCAACGGAAAACCTCCAGAAATTCACAAAATAGCGTTAAATTATCTTATTTTTATCTAAATTTATCGCCTAATTCTGCCGAAATTTTATTATTTTCATTTTCCGATGCAAAAAGTGGAAAAAATTCTGTCCAGAAGCGCTTCTCCGTAATCCCGGCCCAGGAGTTCCGCGAGCGCCGTCTGCGCCTCGTTCAGGTGAACCGCCACCAGTTCGGGGGAAAGCTCGCCCTCGGCGCCCGCCCGGGCATTCCTCACGGCTTCCAGGCACTTCGCGATCTGGCCGTGGTGGCGCTCCCGCGTGAGAACGGATTCCGCACCCGAAAGCCCACCCTCATCCATCAAAACACGCGCCACCTCCTCGCGCAACTTCGTCAACCCCTCACCCGTAAGAGCGGAGATGAAGAGCGGCTCTCCGGCACCCGGCGCCGACTCGTTCAAAAACGCGAGGGCGCGCGCCTTCACATCACGGGTGGACTTGTCCATCTTATTGAAAATAAACAGGTTTTCACAGTCAAGCGCACTTGCCTCCCGCGCCGCCCACATGATTTCGTCATCCCCTGCCGTCAAATCCATCACCATCAGGCCGATATCCGCCTCTTCCGCCGCCTTGCGGGCGCGCTCGGTTCCTTCGAGCTCGACCGGGTCGCCCGTATCGCGCAGGCCCGCCGTGTCGATGAGCCGCACCGGCGCGCCCCCGAAATCGCAGACCTCCTCCACGGTGTCGCGCGTGGTGCCCGGAACCTCGCTCGTAATGGCGCGATCCGCCCCCAGGAGCGCGTTCAGAAGCGTGGATTTTCCCGCGTTGGGCCTCCCGAGGATGGCGGCGCGCGCGCCCTCTCTCAGGATCCTGCCGGAGCGGTAGCTCTCGACGAGCCGCCCGAGCGCGGCTTCTATCTGCGCGAAAAGGCCTGCGAGCTCAGCACTTCCCATCGGAGCGCCGGAAACCGTGGGGCCTGCGCCCGGCTCGAACTCATCGGGGAAATCGATTGCCGCCTCGATATGCGCGCCCGCCTCCACGATTTTCTCCCATACGCCTTCCAAG
Source organism: bacterium (assembly GCA_965203325.1). Classification (GTDB taxonomy): domain Bacteria; phylum UBA8248; class UBA8248; order UBA8248; family UBA8248; genus Bin107. The sequence continues at coordinate 2,329,025 of OZ241875.1, read as the reverse complement.
GCCTGCGAGAGGCGTCCTTCCAGGTGATGGAGCGCCGCGCGCGCCGCCTTTTCGGTCTGCGCGGCCACGAGGTCCGCCACGGCTTCGGCCTGAACCAGGTCGATCTTCCCCTCCAGGAAGGCGCGCCGGGTGAATTCGCCCTCTGCGGCCGGCCTGGCGCCCATCTCCCGGGCGAGGCGCAGGATGGTCCCCACGACCGCCGGGCCGCCGTGGCAGTGCATCTCGACAACGTCCTCTCCCGTGACGGAATCGGGTCCCGGATGATAGAGCGCGAGGCCCTCATCGAAGGCCTGTCCCTCATCCACAAAGCGCCCGAGCACGGGCCGCCCTTTGGGAAACGTGCTTCTCTCCTTTCGGGGCGCGAAGAGTCCTTCGAGAATGGGGAGCGACCTGGCTCCGCTCAGGCGGACGACCGCGATGGCCCCGCGCCCGGGGGCCGTGGAGAGCGCGACGATGGTCTCCCTCGCAAAACCGCTCATCAACTTCACCGTTTCTGTCTCTTCAGGATGCGCGCGTCCAATCGCGCGCCGCGTTCGCCCGTAATGAAGCGGATTTACGGCTCGATTGCAAGGGGGCACGGGCATTGGCGCATGGGGGTGGGTCGCATATATGCGACCCCTACAGAACCGTCGCCACCCAAGGGTTTTGTGTAGGGGCCGCATAAATGCGGCCCGAAGGGGGTGATTCCGGCAATCAGGAAGAGGCTGCAGGGACAGGTCGCGACCTGTCCTTACCAAAACGCCAACCCGGTTGAAGATGTGTCTGGCGAATCGCCAACACAGGAACTGCATGGGCCGTTCGCGAACGGCCTCTGCGAAAAAAGGGGCGCTTCACGAAACGGCCCTGCGATGCCCTTCCGGGATGTTCTACCCCCTGTGGTTGTCCATTTCCAGCGTGTCGGTCAGGCACGGTGGCCTGCCCTTACAGGTCAACCTCGAAAATGGAAAAATGGATTGTCCAGGGGTGAAGCGAAGCGCCGAGTGGAGGCGCAGGCCTTCCTCTACCTCTTCCCGGAATGATCCGCCAGGCCGCGCAGGAGGGTTTTGCGGGAGACGGCGCCGACGACGGCGCCCGCATCGTCCACCACTCGCAGGGGCGCATCACTCTCGATGCACCCGGGCAGCATGTCCTGCAGCACGGTGTCGCGCGAGACGACAGGCCCCGTGGTCTCGCTGCACGGCGGCGTCATGATGGAGCCCGCCGTCACCACGCGGCCCCGCTTCACGTCGCGCACGAACTCGCGCACGTAGTCGGTGGCCGGGTTGAGCAGAATCTCCTCCGGCCGGCCAATCTGGTCGATCACGCCGTCTTTCAGGATGGCGACGTGATCGCCCAGCTTGAGCGCCTCGTCGAGATCGTGGGTGATGAAAACGATGGTTTTTTTGAGGTCGCGCTGAAGGGTGATGAGATGCTCCTGCATCTGTTTGCGGATCAGCGGGTCCAGGGCGCTGAAGGGCTCGTCCATGAGCAGTATTTCGGGGTCCGTGCACAGGGCGCGCGCCAGGCCCACGCGCTGCTGCATGCCGCCGGAGAGTTGTGCCGGATAGGCGTTCTCGTAACCGGTGAGGCCCACGTCCTCTATCCACCGCATCGCGCGCCTGCGCTGCTCGGCGTGTTCGGTCCCCTGGACCTCGAGGCCGTAGCCCACGTTCTCCAGCACCGTCATGTGCGGAAAGAGCGCGAAGCGCTGAAAAACCATACTCGCGGCGCCCCGGCGGAACGCGAGCAACTCCTCGGGCGAGAATTCGAGAACGTCGCGCCCGTCGACGAGAATCCGGCCCGTCGTCGGGTCGATCAGCCGGTTGATGTGGCGGATCAGGGTCGATTTCCCCGAACCCGAAAGGCCCATGACCACGAATATCTCACCGCGCTCGACGGAGAGGCTCACGTCCTTGAGTCCCAGCGTACAGCCGGTTTCGACCAGCACGTCGTTCTTCTCGACGCCCGTCTGGGCCAGGTCGAGCGCCGCCTCCAGCGCACGTCCCGTTCCGAATATCTTGTAGACGTTTCGCACCTCGATCAGCGCCATCGGCTCAGACCCTCCCGCTCGTGCGGATGAAGCGCCCGCCGTAGGCCTGGGTGACGCGGTCCATCACGATGGCGAGCAACACAATGGCCACGCCGGCTTCGAGCGCGCGGCCGACGTTGAGCTGCTGGAGGCCGATGAGCACCTCTGTGCCGAGCCCCCGGGTTCCGATCATCGAGGCGATCACCACCATCGCGAGCGCCATCATCGTGGTCTGGTTGACTCCCTGCATGATGTTGGGCAGCGCCATCGGTATCTGCACGCGAAGGAGCTTCTGCCTCCGGCTCGCGCCCATGGCGTCGGAAGCTTCGACGATGTCCTTGTCCACCAGGCGGATGCCCAAGTCGGTCAGGCGGACCACCGGCGGGATGGCGTAGATCACCGTGGCGAAGACGGCGGGCACAGCGCCGAGGCCGAAGAGCATGATCGCCGGAATGAGATAGACGAAGCTCGGCATGGTCTGCATGAGGTCGAGCGCGGGCAGCACCATATCGCGCATCCGGTCGTTTCTCGATATCGCGATGCCGATCGGAACGCCCAGGCCGATGCAGATGAGGGTGGATACCAGCATCACCGAGAGGGTCATCATCGACAAATCCCACAGCCTGGGATCGGTGAGGCCGATGAAGAACGTACAGGCGGCCACCAGGGCGGTCAGGCCCCATTTGCGCCCGCTGGAGAAGAAAGTGAGCGCGCACACGCCCAGGAATACGACGAGCCAGGGGAGGTCGCGCAGGAAGCGTTCGAGGCCGACCAGCAGAACGAGAATGGCGTCCGATGCGGTCTCGAAGACGATCCCGTACTCGGAGACCAGCCATTCGACGAAATCGTTGGTCCACTTGTTGAGCGGCAGGTTCAGGCTCTTGGGCCATTCGACCGCCCAGTCGGGGAACAGTCCGCGGAAAAACTTCATCATCGGCGGACCTCCCCGGGACCAGGCGCCGCTTCACGAGAAAAAAGCATCGCGCTGGCGCGAATCAAGCCGATTTGAGCGCCGCCTCGACCTTTTTCGCCACGTCGGCCGGAACCCACTTCTTCCAGACCTTGTTGGTCTTCAGGAAATGGATAGCGGTGGCCTTGGCGTCGCCGCCGGCCTTGCTCTCGAGATAGGCCAGCATCTTCGAGACTTCTTTGGATGGTAGCGTGTACTTCTCGATGAATGCCACTATCTTCGGGTGCTTGGCCGCGAACTTCGTGGTGACCGACTTCGGCAGCTCTGCCGTCCGGTAGGCTGTCGCCTTCTTGGGATTCCCCAGGGCCTCCATTCCGCCCTTCTTGAGCGCGTCCATGTGCTTCACCACCACGTTCCAGTCGGCCTCGTTCCATTTGGGCTCTTCGAGTTGGACGAGGTCGAGCTGTCCCAGGAGCGGCGTGGGCGCCCAGTAATAGGCGAGCACGGGTTTTTTCTTGAGATACGCGCCCTTGATGGCCGCCGCGAGCGCGCCGCCTGAACCAGGCCGGAAATTCGTGAAGTGTTTTTCCAGCCCGTAGGCGCGCAGCTTCACCGTGTTGATGACCTCGCACGACCAGCCGGGGATGCAGTTCACGAACCGGCCCTTGGAGGGCTCTTCGGGGTCCTTGAAGAGGTGCTTGTACTTGGGCAGGTCGAAGACAGACTTGAGGCCGGGATTCGCCTTCTGGACGAAGCGCGGTATGAACCAGCCCTGTATGCTGTCGGGCGTGTTGATGCCCACCTGCTTGACCTTGCCGCTCTTCATGGCGGGGTCGTACTGCGCCTTCACGTTGTCGTACCAAAGCTCCATGATAATGTCGTTCTTGCCCTCGTAGTGGGCCGTCATGATCGGCAGCGTGCCGCCGTAGATGAGCCGCACCCGGCAGCCGTAGCCGTGCTCCAGGATGAAGGCGGTCACCTGATCGTGAAAGTTCGCGCTGTCCCAGTTCAGGTCGCCGATGCGGACGCTACAGGCGGCATCTGCCCGGCTCGGGAGGGATACGAGCGCCGCAGTTCCTATGGCGATGGTCAAAACGAAGATAAGAAGAACTCTGGATTTCATGGTTGACCCCCTGTTCTCGTTGTGTGTGCCGGTCGATTCGAAGAAAAGAGCGGGGCCCTCGCGCAAGAGAGAGTCCTGCCCCTCTCCCAAAGCCCCTGCGGGTTCGTTTTCAGGCTATATCTTCGGCGCTACCAAAGCCGCCGGATCAGGTTTTGTATCATCCAAAAGTTTATGCGGGCCAACTCAAAAACGCAAACCGCCTCCAATCCGGGGCATGCGTGAACCCTCACCAACAAGAGAAACGCACAGGGCTAAAACCAAACCATACCGGTCGGATTTTCGTCCTTTTTGCGCCAGCGCCCCTTTTTACTTTCAATAATTATTTGTCATGCTACATTGTTTAAGCGTTTATATCCACAAAAAACGAGGCGCTCATGCCCGAGTCGAGATACGACCCGCATCGCGGGGAATGGACGCTCATCGCGCCCGACAGGCGCGCGCGACCCCATCCCGCGCATTACGCGAACGCCACGCCCACAGAAGAAGACCCGGCTTGTCCTTTCTGTCCGGGCAACGAGAGCGCGACGCCGCCCGAGGTCGGAGCCATCAGGGACGAGGGCGAGGAGAACGCGCCCGGCTGGCGCGCGCGCTGCGTGGCGAACAAATACCCTGCCGTCGGCAGCGGAGAGCCCGCGCGTGCAAGCGAGGGCGTCTTTTCGTCACTCCTCGGCGGAGGACGCCACGAGGTGCTCATCGATTCTCCCCGTCACACGAAGGGCTTGGCTGATTTGGGCGAAGCGCACGCGGGTGACGTTCTGGCCCTGCTGCAGGAAAGAGCGCGTGCGCTCGCCGACGCCCCGGGCGTGCGCTTCGTCTGCGCCTTCAAGAATCACGGCGCGCAGGCGGGCGCATCCATCCTCCATTCGCACTTTCAGATACTCGGCCTCCCGGTCCACACCGGAGCCTTCGAGAAGAAGCTGGACATAGAAACCGGATTCTATCAGGAACGAAATGCCGCGCTTTTGGATCACCTCCTCGAGGCTGAACGCGAAGGCGGAGAGCGGATGGTGGAAACAGGCGAAGAGGGCGCCGCCGTTTTCTGCCCGTGGGCGTCGCGCTTTCCCTATCTCGCCCATATCACCCCCTGGCCGACCGAAAGCTGCTTCACCCGGAGCGCGCCCGAGACGCTCGTCGCCGTCGGAGCCGCGCTGGCGCGGACTTTAAGGCGCTACAAGGAACTTCTCCACGATCCGCCCGTCAACCTCTCTTTTCTGCTCGCGGCGGATGGCATGGAGGAAAACCTTAAGGCGCATCGCTGGCACATCGAGCTTTTCCCGCGCCTCACGCCGCAGGCTGCCCTCGAAACCGGCCTTGGCGCGCACATCAACGAGGTGGCTCCGGAGCAAGCCGCCGATGAACTGAGAAGCGTTGCCCCCAGGGCGCACGCCGCATCATCTTCTGCCTGTTTTCAAAGAGGACCCGACGATGAGTAAAAAAAATCCTCACTCCACCGCTTCATTTCTCACAGGCGGCGACATCGCGCCCGACAGGGCTTCCGCCAAGGGAATGTTCGGCCAGCTGGGAAAACTGTTCCGCGGCGCCGATTTTTCTTTCGCGAATCTCGAGAACGCGCTATCGACGCGCGGCGAACTCATGAAGGGAAAGGCGACCAAGCACCGTGGACACCCCTCTCTGGTGGCGGGACTCGTGGATGCCGGCTTCGACGCGGTGGGAATCGCGAACAACCACCTGCTCGATTTCGGGGTTCCCTCTCTCGAAGAAACCATGGTGACGCTGCGCCGCGCGAGGATCCCTTTCACGGGCGCGGGAATGGACCTGGAAGACGCGGGAGCCCCCGTCGTGCTCGATCGCGGCGGGCTGAGGGTTGGCCTGCTCGCCTATTCGTCCGTGTTGCCGCAGGGCCACGCGGCCGACGCGGACGAGCCCGGCGTGAACCCCCTACGCGTCAGGACGTCCTACACGCCGCTCAGAAACCTGGACGAATACCCGGCTTCCGAACCCGTCATCCACTCCTGGGCGGTGGCGGAAGACCTCGCGCGGATGAAAGAAGAGGTCGCCCGGCTCAAGACCGAGGTCGACCTCGTCTTCGTCTACCAGCACTGGGGGGCGAGCATGCGTCACGAGGTGCACGAGCATCAAAGGGAGATCGGGAAAGCGGCGATCGACGCGGGCGCGTGCGCCGTCTTCGGCGGACACCAGCACGTGCTCTCCGCCATCGAGTTCTACAACGGCCGGCCCATCGTCCACTGCAGCGGGAATCTGATTTTCGACGAAGTCGAGCCTTTCTTCACGGATGCGACGCTTCAGTCGTTTCTGCTGGGCGGACGCATGGACAAAGAAGGGCTGAGCGACCTTCACCTCATCCCCTGCCGCTGCGGCGTGGGCGGCGCGCCCAAACCCCTCTCGCCGAGGCGCGGTGAGGGCCGCGAGATCGTGGATATGATGAAAAGATTCTCCGCTCCCTACGGAACGGAAGTCGCCGTAAGAGACGGAGAGGTGGCCGTCTCGCCGCTCGGATGAAAACGAGAAAGGTCCGCGGAAGCCAGGCCCTCGTTCGCCGGTTCCGTTCGTTCTACAGCGCGCGCGCCATGAGGCTCCGGATGCTCGCAATGTCCACGTCGCCCGTCGAGCGGCCCTTTTCCTGTGCGCCCTTGAAGACGATGATCGTCGATTGCCAGCGAACGCTGTGTTCTTTCAGGAAATCGCGCTGGGTGTCGTAGTCCACCACGAACGTGGCGGCGTTTTCGAACTTCTTCTCTTTAATCAGGGACTGAAGCAGCGGCACCTGCTGCCTGCACGTCCCTCACCACTCGGTGTGGACGGCCACGAAAATCGTCTTTCCGTCTTTTTGGGCCTGGGCGAACGCCTTGGTGTCATAGGGCTTCCACCCTTCCAAGGCGAGCGCGGCCTGCGGCAAAACCAGGACGGCGGCGAGCAAGGCCAAACCAAACATGAGCAGGAGATATCGCATTTGCATGGCTCCTCTGGCGTTTAGACGGCTTGGAACTCTCGTGATTCGGGATGATACCACGAATCCGCCTGTTTCGGAGGTATCGGCGCGCGTCGGGCCGAAATCGTTCAAGGCGGCTAGTTCACATACTGGCCGCCGTTCACGTCGATGGTCGCGCCCGTGACGTAGCCCGAACCGGGGGTGGAGAAATACCAGATCGCATCGGCGATGTCCTCGGGCTCTCCGCCGAAGCCCACCGGCAAGTTCGCCACTATCTGCGGCACGCGCTCCTGGTGCACCAGGCGAAAGCGCTTGGTGAGCGTCACGCCCGGGGCCACGGCGTTCACCGTGACGCCGTGGGGAGCGAGTTCCACCGCGAGTCTCCTCGTGAAGCCCTGCATGGCGGATTTCGCGGCGCTGTAGACCAGGGATACGTTCGCCAGGGCGTCGCGCGCGGAGATGGACGAGACGTTCACGATGCGGCCATAGCCTCTCTCTTTCATCGGAGCCGCCGCCGCCCGGGTGGCGAGATAACAACTCGTGAGGTTCCATTCGACGATCTTTTCCCACTCCGCCTCGTCGAGGTCCTCGATATCGGGCACCTCCACGAAACCGCCCGCGCAGTTCACCAGAATGTCGAGGCGCCCCCACGTTCCGAGCGTGCGGGCGAAGAGAAGGTCGACGTCTTCTTTCCGGGCGGCGTCGCCCTGGACGAATATGGCGTCGCCGTGCGCGCTCACCGTGGCCAAGGCCGCCGAGCCGCGGTCCGGGTCGCGCCCCGTAATCACCACCTTCGCGCCCTCGTCCGCGAAGCGTATCGCCGTCGCCAGGCCGATGCCGTCGGTCGCGCCGGTGACGATGGCGACGTGATCTTTTATCGAGGATCGCTCATGCACGCGATTGTCCTTTCTAGTGAACGTACCTGCCGCCGTTGACGTCGAGCGTCACGCCCGTGACGTAACGCGCCTCGGGTCTGGCGAGATACCACACGGCGTCGGCGATGTCCGCGGCGTCCGCCACGCGGCCCGCCGGTATTTTCGCGATTATCTCGGGCAGTCTGTCCTTATGGACCACGGCCGTCCTCGGGGTGAGCACCACGCCCGGGGCCACCGTGTTCACCGTGACGCCGTGGGGAGCGACTTCCACCGCCAGCCGCCTCCCAAAGCCGAAAAGGCCCGCCTTGGCGGCGCTGTAGGCCAAGCCCGTCTCGATAACGGAGTCGCGGCCCGACTGGGAGGAGATGCTCACGATGCGGCCATAGCGTCTTTTCTTCATGACGGGCATCACCTCGCGCGCGCACAGGTAGGCGCTTTTCAAATTCAAGTCCACGGCCCTGCGCCACTGCGCCTCATCCAAATCTTCGATGAGCGGATTCTCCACGAAGCCGCCTGCGCAGTTCACCAGAATGTCGATGCGCGCCCACTCGTGAAGCGCCTCGGCCACGGCCGCTTTGACCTCGCTCGCCGAGGTGGCGTCGGTATTGACGAAGCGGGCCTCGCCCCCCGCCTCGCGTATCCGCTGCGCGGTCGCCTCGCCTTGCGTCTGGTCGAGATCCAACAACACGACGCGCGCGCCCTCATGCGCGAGGCGCTCGGCGATTGCCTCGCCGATGCCCACCGCGCCCGCCGTCACGAGCGCCACGTGTCCTTGAATCGAGGATTTGTCTTCCATCTTGCTCGCCGCCTCCATGAGTGCCGGATTATAGCGCAACGCCTCCACCTTGACAGCCGTCAGGGCGCTTTTGCGGAGACGAAATAGGTGTTGCCGTCGAAATCCCACCAACGGGCTTTGCGAAAGCCCGCATCGCGCAACTCGTTTACGAGTTCTTCGGGCTCAAAGCGCGCCTCGAGGGGCGGCCCCATGTCCATGGGCTCCTTGTGCCAGTCGATGAGCGTGATGGCGGCGCCCTTCCTCATCGCGCGTCTTGACTCGGCGAACATGGGCTGGACGTCGGACACTCCGTGGAGCACGAACGCGATGAGGGCAAAGTCCGCGCACGCATCCGGAAAGGGAATTCGCGAACCCTGGTTTCGCTTCGCCGTAAGATTCGCGTAGCCGCGCTCTTCGGCTGACGATTTGAGTTCCCTGATCATCACCGGGGAGATGTCGCAGGCGAACACGCGACCATTCTTTCCCACCACCCTGCAGGCGGGAACCGAGAAATAACCGGGTCCGCAGCCGATGTCCAGGAAACTCATGCCGCGCTCAAGGCCCAGGGCGCGCAGCGTCTTGACGGGCGGCATGGCCCGGCGCCTTCCCCTCGTGAGCAGGAGATGGCGGTTTCGGACGGGAAGCGTCCACTCCACACGAGAGGATCCCTTGCTCAAGCCTCGTCCTCGATATAGCCGCCGAGCGCCTCTCGTATGAAATCCAGAGGATGCCCCTCTCTGATGAGCATGAAACCCTCCGCCAGGCATTCGAGTTTCCTGCGCTCCCTGTCGAGGCGCGTCTGCCCCTTTCGGCTGAGGAGCCTCTCGACGTCATCTATCGTGGCGCCCTCGAGCGCCCATTTGAGCCCCGTCTTGAGGAGCGGTTCCTGAATCCATTCGAGGCGCTCCGCTATCGCGCCGCCCTCATCGCGCGACGCCAGGCCTGCGAGCTCCACGCACAGGCTGATGATGTCGACCGCCGCCTGGGCCGAGGGAGAAAACCGGACGCCCGGCAAGCGCTCGTAATCCGCCTCGCCCTCGGGCAGGAAGGCGACGAGCCGCGCGCGCGCACGATCCTCGCTCACGCCCTCGAGAATCGCCACCGCCCCCTCGATGGCGATCTCCTTGTTCCTTTCCGTCGCTGCGAGGGAGGACTCGATTTGCCGGGCGAGAATCATCTCGGCCTCATCCCAGGGCGCCTGATCCACCAGCATCCGAAGGCCGGTGGAGAAAATCCCGTCCGGGCTCCGCTCAAGAGCCGGCTCCAGCGAGAGCAGCCCGTGCTGTTCCGCCCGCGCGGCCAGAACGACGATGAGCGACACGGCGTGCTCGGCCTTGGCTCCTGAGGAGTGAAACGCGGCGAGCCCCTCTTCGAGCGTCCGGTCCAGCGGGGGGATGGAGTCGTCGGCAGGCCCGTCGAACGTAATGTCGCCGTGGTTCTTCATGGCGTAGGCGGTCTGCATCAACATCTGGCGGGCCTCGACGCTTCGCTCGCTTTCCATGGAGCCTGCGCGCTTGATTTCCTCGCGCATATGGACCGCGTTCTTGGAAGATACGTTCCTGAGCACACGCTCGACCACCCGCGAATCGGCATCGCGAAGCGCCAGAACGAGGATTTCGGGATCCATGCGCTCGATGACGCGCCTGAGCGCGCGGCCCGACATCTCCGCAAAGGGGGTCAGGTCCGGGTTCTCGCCGGGAGGAAAATGATGAAAGCCGGGGCCTTCCATGCCGCCGTCGCCCCAGCCGTCGCCGCTGAAATTCATTTTCGCGTCAGTTCTCCTCGGCCAGCTTGGGCGGCTGAACGGAACGGTTCACGTAGAATTGCTGAGCGATGGAGAGCAGGTTGTTCACCAGCCAGTAGATCACCAGCCCCACGGGCACGGGATAGAAGATGAACATGCCCGTGAAGACGACGGGCATGAGCATCATCATCTTCGCCTGGGTGGGGTCGCCCGCGGTGGGCGTCATTTTCTGCTGCAGGAACATCGAAGCGCCCATGAGTATCGTATACACGTGATAGGGGTCCTGCACCGAGAGGTCCTGCACCCAGCCGAAAAAGGGCGCGTTGCGCAACTCTATCGACACCAGGAGCGCCTCGTACAACCCGAAGAAGACGGGTATCTGTATCAGCATGGGCAGGCAGCCCATCATCGGGTTGACCTTGTGCTCCTTATACAAGGCCATGGTCTGCTCGTTCAGCCTGTTCTTGTCGTCTTTATATATCTCGCGGAGTTGCGTGATGCGCGGCTGGAGTTTTTGCATCTCCTTCATGTTGCGCATGCTGACGTGGGTGAGCGGGTAGAAGATAATCTTCACCAGGATGGTCAGCAGGATGATGGCCACGCCCCAGTTGCCCACGAACCCGTGGAAAAAACGCAGGATCGACATGAGCGGCTTGGCGATGAAAGAAAACATCCCGTAGTCCAGGGAGTCCTCGAGGTTGACCTTGAGTTTTTCGAGGTGGTCCAACGCCTTCGGCCCCACGTAGACGTCGAAGGCCGCATCGATGTCCTTTCCCTGCGCGAAAGGAACGATGGCGGCGTATTCGCTTAAGTCGTCCGTCTGGGAGAGAAGGCGTATCTCCGCTCCGCCCGCCCCGCCTCGGGGGATGAGCGCCGCGATGAAGTGCTTCGACTGGAGCGATGTCCACTTGAGGCTCTCACCGTGGGTGACGGGTTTCGCCTCCTCGGGATAGTCGTATTCGAGTTCTTCGCCCACGAAGCTCATGGGGCCCTCGATGACGCCGCCGTAGGTGTTGCCGTCGCTCCCGCCGACGCGCGGCCCCCAGACGATTCCCATCGCCTCGGCCCCGGAGGGGCGGGTGACGCGAATCCTCGTACGGATGTTGAATTCGTTATGGCGGAAGGTGAGCGCCTTCTCCGCCGAGAGGCCGTCGGCGCCGCGGTAGACGAAGCGAACCGTCCCTTCCGGATTCGTCTTCGAGAGCGAGAGGTCGCCGCCCTCGACCTCGTAGGAGGCCTCGTTGAGCCGCTGCGCCGTCTTTCCGCCCCAGAAGAAAAGGGGCCGTACGTCCGGGCGGCCCGGAGGTACGAGCTGGACAGAATTCTTTTCGCCCTGTTTGTATTTCAGGAGTCGCGCGGACAAAAACCCCGCGCCCCGGTTGGTCAACTCATACACCGCGTCGCCCACGTCCACGCGAACACGCCGGCCGGGAGCGGCTTCCGTCGGCGCAGACGGAGCGGCGGGCGCGGACGGCTGGCCGGCGACGGAGGCGGGCGCCCTGAGCGGCGTACTCGCCGCGCTCCCTCGTTCCCTGTTCTGTGCCGCCGCGCGCTCCTTGGCCACCTTCTGCTTCTGGGCCTGCTCGTCTTCCATGGGCTTCACGACGAGGTATTGCCAGCCGATCAGTATCGCCATCGACAAGACGGCGGCGAGAATCGCGTTTCTTTCCATGATGTAAGGCGCCTCCGCCGGACCCCTCAGGGAACCGGATCGTTTCCCCCGGGGTGAAATGGATGGCAGCGCCCGATGCGGCGCACGGTGAGCCACAAGGCCCGAGCGGGCGCGTGGCGCCTGAACGCCTCGAGCGCATAACAAGAACAAGAGGGTGAAAAGCGGCAACTGCCCGGCATCACGGGAGACAAAACGAGTTGATATCCCCGAATCAGAGCCATCGCCAGAACACGGATCGCCCGAGAGACGGGGCCGATCTCTTTTTCAGGAATTCGTCTTCCCGTGGAAAGCGTTGCGGAACGCCCTTTCAACATCCTCTAGCCTCGCCTTGGCGATCGAGTTCCTCGCCACGGCCACAAGGTCCACTCCTGGGGGGAGCCGTGAGCCGTGACGCCGAAACACCTCGCGGAGGAGCCGTTTGGCGCGATTCCTCTGGACGGCGCCGCCCACCCGGCGCGACGCGATGATGCCGAGGCGCGCGCAATCCCGAGAAGGAGTCGGCAGGATATGCAGCGTGAAGTACGGACACCTGCGTTTGCGTCCTTTTCTGAGAACGGCGGCGAAGTCGCTCCCCTTGCGGATTCGCCGCTCCGGCGGGAAGCCCTCATCCATGCCCGCGCCCTCCCGGTCGAGGGTCGGCAAGCCCGGCGCGCCGTCTAGGCGGAAACGCCGAGCCGCTTGCGGCCCTTAATCCGTCGACGCCTGATGATTGCGCGTCCGCCGGTGGTCTTCATCCGGCGGCGAAACCCGTGCGTCTTCGCTCGTTTTCTTCTGTTCGGCTGGTAAGTTCGTTTCACCAACTACTCCGTCTGCCGGCCCAAAAGCCGAGCGTTAAACCCGACATATAACGCTTGAGAAAGGCTTCCCCAAGAAGCCGAGCGTAAAGTAGCCACCAAAATCCCGATTGTCAAGAACCTCCTGCGGGGGTGCTCGAACTTACCGGCCCCGAATGGACGGGAGACCGGCTTCGCGTACCGTTCGTTGCTCCTTCGAAGAAGAAAAATCCTCGTTTGCCGGAAAAATGCCATGTTTTTTGTGGAAAACCCTTGCCTTTTGAGGCATTTTGTGGAAAAGTGCTCCCCCGGGTCAAGTTTTATCTCGCCCTGTGGAAAAACCCGTTCCTGCGCGGCGCAAAAAGCCCTCGTCGCGCCTTGAATTTTGTGGATTGGCTCTCCTTATGACGACTCTTTGGCAGCGTTGCGCGGAAAAAATCGAGCAAGAGGTTTCCCCCCAGACGTTCTCCCGCTGGTTTGCCGGCATCGAAGAGTTGAATTCGAGCGAGAACACGCTGGCGATTCAGGCCCCCGATCCGTTTACGGCGGGGACCCTGCGCTCACGCTACTGGGGAATCATCCAGGACATCCTCGAACAAGAGGCCGGGCCGAACGTGATGATCACCCTCTCGGCGAGCGACGCGCCGACAAACGGAACTATCGTCTCAGACGCGCCGGTCCCGGCCGAGAAAGAAAAAGAGCCCCCGGAGAAGCCGGCCTTTCTCAATCCCAAGTATCGTTTCGACAACTTCGTGGTGGGAGGATCGAACCAATTCGCCCATGCCTGCAGCCTCCGCCTGGCGGACGGCCTGGGAGCCTCCCTCTTCCCGCTTTTCATCTACGGCGGGGTGGGGCTCGGAAAAACCCATCTGATGCACGCCATCGCCCACCACATTCTCGATCGACAGCCGAGGACGCGCATCTTCTACACTTCTTCGGAAAGCTTCATCAACGACCTCATTGCCTCGATTCGACAAAACCAGATGGCCGCCTTCAGGAGCAAATACCGACAAGTAGACGTCCTGATGATAGACGACATACAGTTCATCGCCGGAAAGGAACGCACCCAGGAGGAGTTCTTCTTCACTTTCGATTCATTGCAACGAGAAAGGAAACAGGTCGTCATCACGAGCGATAAAACACCCGGAGACACGCCGGGGCTGGAGAATCGCCTCAGGTCGCGCTTCAGCTCAGGCATGATGGCGGATATCGGCGCACCGGACTTCGAGACCAAAGTGGCCATCCTGCAGAAAAAAGCGAGCGAACAAGATCTCGTCCTCCACAGGGAGGTCGCCCACTATATCGCCGACAGGGTTCGCTCCAACGTCCGCGAACTCGAGGGCTGCCTCATCAGACTCAACATCTACGCTTCCCTGCACGACATCGAGATCGACCTTCCCATCGCGCAGGAGATACTGCAAGGCATCATCCGCGACCCCACCCGCAATTCCTCGGTAGACAACATCCAGAAAATCGTCGCCGAGCACTTCCAGGTCCGGGTCGCCGACCTGAAATCGAAAAACCGCTCGCGCTCTTTCGCCGTTCCCCGGCAGATCGCCATGTTCCTCGCGAGGAAACTCACGCGCGCCTCGACCACGGAAATCGGCCGCCGCTTCGGCGGGAAGGATCACTCCACGGTGATTCACTCCACCAAAAAAATCGAGGGCCTGATCAAAACAGACCCGTCTCTCTCCGCCACCATCCAAACACTCGAGCAAAAGATAGATATCTCTTGAAACACCCGTGGAAAGAATTGTGGATAACCACGTTAATTGCCCTGCATTCCTCGCGCCCAAAGAAGAAACACCCAGCCATTCGCCTCGAATCACAAATAATTCCACACCCCCCTGGCCGGGAAAGCGCTCTTTTTTGAACATCTTGCGAGGTTTTCCACAATATCACCGCTCCCGCTACTACTGCTATTTAAGTATTATATAGTTCTAAAAGAATTAGCATCTGAGGATATCCTTTGCGCCTCATCGAGCTCACTCTTAAAAACTTCAGGAACTACCCAAGGCTCGGGTTCAAACCACACCCTGGGTTTAACTACATTTTCGGCAACAACGGATCGGGCAAGACGAACTTGCTGGAAGCCATTTACTACCTCTCGCATCTGCGTTCTTTTCGGCGGGCATCCAGGGAGAAGATGGTGCTTCACGGCGCAGGGGGAATGTATGCGTCCGGCGTGTTCTCCGGGGGCGAAGGCGGCGCGGAAACAAGGCTTGAGGCTGCGGTAAGCGGACGTGAGAGAAAATACAAGAAGGACGGGCAGGAGTTGCGGGGCTTGATGCCCTATCTCGATAGCTCCCACGTCATCGTCTTTTTTCCCGAGACGACCCAGATAGTCAAGGAGGGCCCCGGAGCGAGGAGACGTTTTTTCGATCAGGCGATCGCGGCCGTCGAACCGGCCCATCTCGAAGATTCCAGGGCCTATGCGAAACTGCTCTCGGAGAGGAATCATCTTTTGAGAAACGAGTCTGAATCTGCTATGATTCAGGTGTGGCAGGAGCGATTGATCGAGGTGGCCGCCCGCATTATCGTCCGCAGGAAAAGATACATAAATTCACTGAAAAACCGGCTGAATCACCTGGAGAGTTTGTTTGGGGAAACGCAGGGGTCCAGGGTTTCGGTGGCATATGAAGCCAATGGTCTTCCGGGAGGAGACGAGGAAGCGGAAGGGGATATAAGAGAGGGCCTGCAGGCGACTGCCGGGAGGCTCGCGAGAGAGGAAGCAAGGAGAAAAGCGACGCTTTGGGGTCCCCGGTTCGATGATTTCCACCTGTTTTGGGAGGGGCGCCGGGCGAAGGATGTTGCTTCCCAGGGCGAACAGCGGCTCACTACGATATTGCTGGTGTCGGCGAACGCCGAGGAATACAAGAAGAGGAGAGGGGAGCCCCCCGTCGTTTTACTCGACGATCTGGGTTCCGAGCTCGACGTGGACAGGAAAAAGAGGATGCTGTTGTTTCTCGGCTCCTTGGGAGCGCAAACGTTCATCACGTCGACTGAGGAGCCCGGCTTGAGCGCAAACGAGATTGACGGAAGAACTTTTCTGGTTCGAGACGCAACGGTTGAAAGGATAGATTGAATACCTCCAGCCCAGAGAGGCGGCAACAAGGAAATGGCGAGAACCACCAAGAATAAACCTGAAGCGAGTTACAAGGCGAAAGACATCCGCATCCTCGAAGGATTGGAGGCGGTGCGGAAAAGACCCGCCATGTATATCGGGAGCACGGGGCCGAGCGGCCTGCATCACCTCGTCTATGAGGTGGTGGACAACAGCGTGGACGAGGCTATGGCCGGCCACTGCGATAAGGTGAACGTCGTGATCAACGAAGACGGCTCGGTGCGGGTATCGGATAACGGGCGCGGCATCCCCGTGGACAGGCACCCGACGGAGAAGGTCTCCGCGGCCGAGGTCGTCTTAACGAAGCTCCACGCGGGCGGCAAGTTCGAGAACAGTGCGTACAAGGTCTCGGGCGGGTTGCACGGGGTGGGCGTCTCCTGCGTGAACGCCCTTTCCTCGCGGCTGCTGGCCGAGATCAGGAGGGACGGACATGTTCATACGATAGAGTTCGACAGGGGGATTCCGAAGGCAAGGCTCAAAAAGGGGCAGAAGGCCAAAACCACCGGTACGACCATCACCTTCATGCCGGACGAGGAGATATTCGAGACGACCGAGTTCAGCTTCGACGTTCTTGCGAGTCGACTGAGGGAACTGGCCTATCTGAACAGCGGCCTCAAGATAGTGCTTGAGGACAAAAGAGAAGACGACAAGAAACAGGAATATTTCTACAAGGGCGGCATCGTCTCTTTCGTCGAGCACCTGAACCGCTCGAGGAACCCCATCCACAGAAAGCCGATCCACATCAAGGGCGAGCGGGAGGGGAACATCGTCGAGGTTTCCATCCAGTACAACGACGCTTACAACGAGACGCTTCTCACCTTCGCCAACAACATCAACACCACCGACGGCGGAACCCACCTCGTGGGCTTCAGGAGCGCGCTCACGAGAACCATCAACCGCTACGCGGCGACGAACAAGCTCTTGAAGAACAACCCGGCGCCATCGGGCGAGGACGTGCGCGAGGGGCTCACCGCCGTTCTGAGCGTGAAGCTGCCCGACCCCCAGTTCGAAGGGCAGACCAAGGCCAAGCTGGGCAACTCGGAGATGAAGGGCCTCGTCGAGCAGGTTATGAATGAGAACCTCGCCAATTTCTTCGAGGAAAACCCCTCCGTCGCCAAGAGAGTTGTGGACAAGGCCGTTCAGGCTTCCCAGGCGAGGGAGGCGGCGCGCAAGGCGCGCGATCTCACGAGGAGAAAGGGCGCCCTCGACAGCGGCTCCCTGCCGGGCAAGCTCGCCGATTGCTCGGAGAGAGACCCCGCCCTGTGCGAGCTCTATCTGGTAGAGGGCGAATCCGCAGGCGGCTCGGCCAAACAGGGCAGAGACAGGGCGTTTCAGGCGATACTTCCCCTCAAGGGGAAGATACTGAACGTAGAGAAGGCGCGCCTCGATAAAATGCTGAACCACGAGGAAATCCGGACCATGATCACCGCCATCGGCACGGGCATCGGGGAAGATTTCGACCTGAGCAAACTCCGGTACCACAAGATTGTCATCATGACGGACGCCGACGTGGACGGCTCGCACATCAGGACGCTTCTGCTCACGTTCTTCTTCCGCCACATGCCGCAACTCATCGAGAAGGAGCACCTCTACATCGCGCAGCCGCCGCTTTACAAAGTGAAGAAGGGCAAGGCAGAGATGTACCTCAAAGACGATCAATCCTTTGAGGACTACGTCATCTCCTCCGCCGTCAAGGACACGGAGATACATGGCGGAACGAACGGGGGGCCGACAGGCAAGGAAACGCCGCCGGCGGCCAACGGGAACTTCCCCAAGGGACAGAAGCTTCGCGAGTTGATGCTTCTGATCTCGGACGCCGAAGCCACGATAGGACGCCTCTCCCGCAGGGGGATGGACCCGCGCGTCGTCAGGTTTCTGGCCGACGAACCGAACCTCGAAGCCACCCACATGAAGGACAAGGCCAAGCTCAAAGGTATCGAGAGAGATGTGAAGCGCCTCTTCCGGGAGGAGCACCCCACCGACGGCGAGCCGACCGTGACGACGCGAACCGAAGAGGACGGGAAGACTGTCAAGGGTCTCACCGTCCACTCGCGCATGTCGGATCGCGATCTCACCACACGGGTGGACGCGGGCCTGTTCGAATCCGCAGGCTTCAAGAAAATCCGCCGTGTCACGGAGAAGTTCAAAGCATTTGGTCTGCCGCCCTACACCATCAAATCGGGCGACACGGAGCTTTCCGTGACCCAGGCAGGGGAGATGCTCGAACAATTCCGCTCGCTCGGCCAGAAGGGCGTCAGCGTCCAGCGCTACAAGGGGCTGGGCGAGATGAACCCCGAGCAACTCTGGGAGACGACCATGGACCCGGAGCGCAGGACCTTCCGCAAGGTCGTCGTCCCCGACGCTTTCGAGGCGAACGTCATCTTCTCCACCCTGATGGGAGACGCCGTCGAGCCAAGGCGCGAGCATATCGAAAGGTACGCGACCGAGGTGCAAAACCTGGACGTCTAGCGCGCAAGCCCCACCCCGCGCGCAAAACCCGTGACGTCCGGAATTTCCCCGGAACTAGAAACGCGCTTCTTCGTGACAGCGCACACACGCGCCGTGCACCTCGAACAACGCCTTGGCGGTCGCGGCGATATCTTTGCTCTTCGCCGCCCTGGCGAGTGCAGTGGCTGCGCCCTCGAGCTGGCGCGAGAGGGCGAGCATCGAGTTGTCCCCCTGGAATTCCTCAACGGAGGGCAGGACTTTCGCCGTGGTGACCATTGATTCCGCGTGTTTTGCGATGGTTGCGTAAGGAGTGTCGTTCACGAGTTCCTGAACGGAGGTGATGAGGGCGGCCTTCACAAGCGCGCCGAAGTCCGCGTCGAGCTTCTCCATCAGGTCTGCCACTTCGTATGAATGGGCCTCGCCGCTCCCGGCTTTATGGCTCTCAGCCATGATAGAAGCGGCGAGGAGCGACGCAAGGAAAACGACGGTCGCCAACAGATAGATACGGCAATGCGCCGAGAGTGCGAGTCGCATAATTCTCCTCACCCAAGAACAGGTCGGGATCTGAATTTTACCATCGTTTCCGAGCCTCCTTATTGTCCATGAATGAAAGCGCTTGGGCAATCGCTGGAAATAAAGAGGGCCGAAGCTCATAACTTTTTGAAAAAACGCCACTTACGTCTCATGTAAAGTTTGCGCAAGTGGTTGTCCTGGTTTGCCGGCACACCCATTTTGTGGTAAAAGACAGTGTTTGTGTTTCGCCCGCCCAGGTTCGCCCCTCTCCGGTTTCAGGAGCTTTTGGGACGGCCCCAGATAACGCCGTCTGCAGGAGATTTTCGAGAGCATGGACAACCTGAATGAAGTCAGCATCGAGCAGGAGATGAGCGCGTCCTTCATGGACTACGCGATGAGCGTCATCATCGCGCGGGCGCTCCCCGATGTCCGCGACGGGCTCAAGCCGGTGCAGCGGCGCATCCTCACCACGCTGAACGATCTGGGCCTCGCGCACAACAGGCCGTTTCGCAAGTGCGCGAAAATAGCCGGGGACGTGAGCGGAAACTATCACCCCCACGGCGAGGCGGTGGTCTACCCGGCGCTGGCGCGAATGGCGCAGGATTTCTCCCTGCGCGGCCTCCTGGTGGACGGGCAGGGCAACTTCGGCTCCGTGGACGGCGATCCGCCGGCAGCCATGCGTTACACCGAAGCGCGGATGACGCTGCTCGCCGAGAGTATGCTCGCCGACATCGAAAAAGACACCGTCGATTTCATTCCCAACTACGACAACACGCGAACGGAGCCCTCCGTACTCCCCGCCCGCGTACCCAACCTGTTGCTGAACGGCTCCACGGGCATCGCCGTCGGCATGGCCACGAACATCCCGCCCCACAACCTGGGCGAGCTTTGCGAAGCGCTCGTTCATGTGCTTGAGAAAGAAGACGCCGCGCTCGAGGAGATTCTCGAGAGAATGCCGGGGCCGGATTTTCCCACCGCGGGCATCATCTACGGGCGTTCGGGGATCAGGAGCTACTACGAGACGGGCCGCGGTTCGCTGCAGTTGCGCGCCAAGGCGATTGTGGAAGTCAATGGACGCACGAACCGCCAGTCCATCGTGGTGACCGAGATTCCCTACGCGCTCAACAAGGCGAGGCTGATAGAGAAGATTGCGGACCTGGTGCGCGAGCAGAAAATCAAAGACATCTCCGACATCCGGGACGAGAGCGACAGGAGCGGCATGCGCATCGTCATCGACCTCAAAAGAGACGCCGTGGGCGGGGCGGTCCTGAACCAGCTCTACAAGCACACCCAGATGCAGACGACCTTCGGCGTCATCCTGCTGGCCCTCGTGAACAACCAGCCCCGCGTGATGGGCGTGAAGGAGATGCTCTCCCACTTCCTGCGCTATCGCCGCGAGGTCATCCTCAGGCGCAGCCGCTTCGAACTCAAAAAGGCCGAGAACAGGGCGCACATCCTCGAGGGCTACCGCATCGCGCTCGACAACATCGAGGAAGTCATCGCGCTCATTCGGGGGAGCGAGACGCCCGAGGAGGCGCGCGCGGGCCTCATGCGGGATTTCGGGCTCACCCAGCCCCAGGCCCAGGCCATTCTGGAGATGAGGCTCCAGCGCCTCACGGGCCTGGAGCGCGACAAGATAGAAGCGGAATATAAGGAACTCCAGAAGACCATCGCCCACCTCCGCAAAGTGCTCGTGGACGAAAAGCTCCAGACCTCCATCATCAAGGAAGAGCTTCTGGAGGTCCGGGAGAAATTCGCGGACGGGCGTCGCACGGAGATCGTGGATGAGACGAGCGAGATATCGATCGAGGACATGATCGTCGAGGAAGACATGGCGGTCACCATCTCGAATTCGGGCTACATCAAGCGAAACGCCATCACCCTGTATCGCTCCCAGCGCCGGGGCGGAAAGGGCGTGATGGGCATGGGGACGAAACAAGAGGATTTCGTCGAACAACTCTTCATCGCCTCCACGCACGATTACATGATGTTCTTCACCTCGCGCGGGCGATGCCATTGGCTCAAGGTGCACGAGATTCCCCAGGGAGGCCGGGCGGCGCGCGGCAAGGCCATCGTGAACGTGCTTCAGTTGGCGTCGGGCGAATACGTCTCCGCCGTCATGCCCGTGCGCAAGTTCGAGCCCGATCGCTACATCCTCATGGCGACCAAACAAGGCGTGCTCAAGAAGACGCAACTCACGGCGTTCAGCAATCCGAGGGTGGGCGGCATCATCGCGCTCAATCTCGACGAAGGGGACGAACTCATCGGCGTCGGCCAGACCGACGGCAGCCTCAACGTGTTTCTCGGAACGAGAGGCGGCAAGGCCATCCGCTTCCCGGAGGATAAGGTCCGCGCCATGGGCAGGAGCGCGCGCGGCGTGCGCGGAATCGATCTGGCGGCGGGCGATTGCGTGATCGGAATGGAAGTCGTCTCGCCGGGAAACATCATTCTCACCGCCACCGAGTTCGGCTACGGCAAGCGCAGCCGCGTGGATGACTACCGGCTGACGAACCGGGGCGGCAAGGGCGTGATCAACATCAAGGTGACCGAGAAAAGCGGACCGGTCGTCGGCATCAGACGGGTGACCGAGGACGATGAATTCATGCTTATCACCACCGGGGGGCAGCTCATTCGCTCCCGGGTTCAGGATATTTCCATCATCGGGCGCGCCACGCAGGGCGTTCGCCTCATCGGGGTCAAGGAGGGAGACCGCGTCGCGGCCCTGGCCCGCATCGAGGAGAATGGAAACGGTTCTCCGTAAATACTGGGTGGGTGATGCGAGAAAGAAATGAAGGGGCGATGCTCCCGCCTTTGCTCTCGACATGTTTCGTTGCGCTGGCATTCCTGGGTTTTGGCTGTGACGGCGTAGAGCTGTCCGCCCGGGAGGCGATTGCGCCTGAGCAGGGAACGCCTCGAGACGCCCCTCTCCCCGTCCAAGCCTTAAAGCGAACGCTTTCCGTGGCCCCCGCGCTTCCGCCGGAGCGCAAACCGTCCTCTCCGGAGGAGGTTGCGGCCCCGCCGGAGCCCGAGCCGTCTCCGCCGAGCCGCGCCGAGACTTTCAGCGCAACGGGAGAATCGGCCTATCGGCAAGAGGATTACAAGTTCGCCGAGAAAAGCTTTCGCGAGGCGCTCGTTCATGATCCCGAACGTCTCCACGCCCTCACGGGGCTCGGCTGGACCCTGTACGACTCGAATCGCCCCGATGAGGCCTTTTTCTTTTTCCGGCGGGCGAACGCGCGTTATCCCGAGAGCGGCAGCGCGCGGCGCGGTCTCGCCTATCTGCTGTATCGCTACGGGCGGCTGAAAGAGGCGAAGGCGCTGCTCGGCTCGCTCGATAAGTCGAGATGGCCCGAACTCGCCAACATCGAGCATGAACTCAAGGCGCGCGCCATCAAGGGCCTGCCCCCTCCCCGGCTTCCGACGAAAAAGGGAAAGAAAGAGGAAGCAAAAGCCGGGGAACCCTCGCCCGAAACCGAAGCGGTCCCGGAAGTATCATCAGCGCCTGAACCCGGGTTGACGCCGGAAGCGGAGTCAAAACCTGAGCCCGAAGCGCGGCGAAAGCCCGAACCGGAAACCGAAACCGCAAAACTCGCGCTCCCCGAAACAGCCCCCGGGGCGTTGAAGCCATTGCCGCGCCCCGCCGAAGACGCCGCGCCGCCTCCCGTCCGCAAGCCCTCTCTCGAGGGGATGGTGCCGATTCCCGGCGGGCGCTTCATGATGGGGGCCGAGTTCACCTACCCGAAAAGGTCTCGCAGGAGATCGCGCCGCAGGAGAGCCCCTCCAAGGGCGACCGGCGGCAGGCCCGTCGAAGTCGGGCCTTTCCGTCTGGACAAGTTCGAGGTGACGAACGCGCTTTACGCGGATTTCGTGCGGGCGACAAAAGCCCCCGAACCTCCGTTTTGGCGCAAGGTCCATTTCACGGGACCTCATCTGCCCGTGGTCGGGATTACATGGCAGGAGGCGCGCGCCTACTGCGCCTGGGCCGGGAAACGGCTGCCCACGGAGGCCGAATGGGAATACGCCGCCCAGGGCGCGGGCAAGGGCAGGCGGTATCCGTGGGGGAATACGCAACGCGACAGGAACGCCGTTTTCGGCCTGAGCCCGGACGCCGGAGGGCCCAAGGCCGTGGGAAGGCGACCCGAAGGCGCCAGCGTTCACGGGGTGGAGGATTTGGCCGGAAACGTCTGGGAGTGGGTGGAGGATGAATTCAGGAATACGCCCGATGGCGCCCGGTCGATCAAGCAGAACGGCCGCGCGCTCCGAACGCTCAAGGGGGGATCCTGGGTGAACGGGTGGTGGGCGCTAGTCTCATCGCACAGAACGGGCGACGTTCCCGGGCGCCGATTGCCGGCGTATGGGTTTCGGTGCGCTGCGGATGCGGCGAAATGAGGTATAATAGGCGCACATCATTCGAACACATACAAAGCGCGACTCCCTGAAAAAGGAGAGACCATGTTTTTAATCAAGACAAGGTTCCCGAAATTGTTGTTCGCCGTGCTCGGGGTGGTTCTTTTGGCGGCGGGCGCCCAGGCGCAGAGCCTGACGCCGCCGCCGCTGACGCCGCCCGAGGCGCAGCCCGCTTCGCCCGGAGTTGTTCCCGGCCAGCCTCAAGCGGCCCCGGCCCTGTCACCACCCGCGCCCGCGATGCCGCCGCAGGCCCCCCTTGCGCCTGCGCAACCGCAGCGTCCCCTGGACCTCATCGTCACCATCACGCTGGCGACGGGAAAATCCGAAACCTTCGCCCGCGAGATCGACCGGCTCGAGCTTATCACTCGCTCCGACGGAGCGGTCGAGATGATCCATCTGCTCCTGGTCACCGGCGGAGAGCGCAACACGCACGTATGGTACAACTACGGCCAGGTCGCCAAGCTGAGCTACCGCTTCGTCACCCCCGAGGGGAAGGCGAAGGTGTACGTGCGTCCGCTGCAGGCCTCGCCCACGACGAGAGAGCTCACGGACCAGCTTGAACCGTTAAGCCCCCGCGAGTTTCGGTAAGGAGCTTTCCGGTGAGCGAGAAAGGCTGCGCGAACCCGGGCCTCGCCCTCACGCCCGCGCAACTCGCAGAGCGCATCGGCGAACGAAAGGGCGACGACCTCGTCATCATCGACACCCGTCAGGCGCCGGAGTTTTGCGCGGGCCACATCGAAGGCGCCGCGCACCTGGATCTCTACGGAATCTCGCTCAACGACACCCGGCCCCAGGCGCTGGCCGCCTTCACCTGGATGCTCGCCTATCTTATGGAGATACGGGGCGTCGACTACGACAAGACGGTGGTCTTCTATCAGGAGAACACGGGTTTCCGCTCGGCGCGCGGGTTCTGGTTCCTGGAATATCTCGGCCACGAGGACGCGCACGTCCTGGACGGCGGCATTGACGCCTGGAAGGCCGCAGGGCTGCCCCTCACGCGCGACGCATGGCCGATGGCGGGAGGCCCCTACGAGGCGGGTGTCGAAGGCCACAAGCGCATTTTAAGAACCGCGTTCGCGAGCCGCTTGAAGCCGTATGAAGAAGGGCGCATCGCCACGGCGGAGTACATACTGGATCATCTGGGCGATACGGACGTTGCGATTCACGATACGCGCTCGGAGGGCGAGTATTTCGCAGAGAACGTCCGGGCGGCGCGCGGCGGGGCGGTTCCGGGTTCGGTCCACCTCGAATGGAGCGAGGCCATCGCGGCGGACGGATCGCTCAAGCCCGCCTCCGAACTCGAGGGGTTGCTCGAGCCGAGGGGCCTGACGCCTGATAAGGAAATGGTGCCGCTCTGCCAGGGCGGCTACCGCTCGGCGCACGCCTACCTCGTCTACCGGCTGCTGGGCTACCCGAGGATCAGAAACTATCTCGGCTCCTGGAAGGAGTGGGGCGACAGGGAAGATCTGCCCATCGAAGTCCCCCGAAGAAGCGCCTAGCCGCCTTTCAGGACGCGCGCGAGCGTTTGCGCGACGAGGCCCGCCACGGGCGGAATCCAGAACACGGCCATTACGCGGAACATGAAGAACTCCGATCCGAGGATGGGGATTTCATACGCGAACGCGCGCACCGGGCCGATCAGGGCTGCTGAGGTGAGCATCGTTATCATCGGCCCGAAGCCCGCACCCCCCTGCAGAAGCCCGGCCACGAGCGGATAGAGTACGAAGGGCGCGCCCATGGGGAACATGAACCCCGCCAGCCATCCGACGAAGATGCCGCGCCAGCCGGAGCGATCGGAGAGCCAGTTCTGCAGAATCTCCTTCGGCAGGACGTCGGCCACGAGCGCGCCGATGAACATGCCGATCACGAGCTTGGGAAGAATGTTCACGATGAGGCTTCCCGCGCGGCCCGCGGGAGCCCAGGGCAGCTCGCCGGATTTCTGATACGCCAGAAACGCCAGGAGCAGCGCAATGCCCGCGAGAAAAAGAGAAGTCTTGTCGAAAATGCCGGACATGTTCGTTCCTCATAGAAAGCGGGTTGCAACAAGAAGCCGGGAGGAGCCCCTCGGCAGGAACCGCGAGTATAGCCCTAAGGGCGCGCGGAGTGAACCTTCTCGGCGAGGAATCGAAGGCCTCTGTTTTCCATGATTTCAAGGGAGGGAAAATTGGCGGGAGCGTATCTCACCGGTTCCGTGCCCGGCACAGGCGGACGCCTGCGCGCGATGCCGGAGGATTTTCGCGTGGAGGAGGTTCCGCTCGCGCCACCGAGCGGCGACGGGGAACACCTCCACTTGTGGGTGGAGAAGCGTGGCGTCTCGACCATAGAGGCGCTGCGCGCCTTGCGCCGCGCGCTGGGCGCATCCGAGGCGGAAGCAGGCTATGCGGGACTCAAAGACGCCAATGCGGTGACGAGGCAGTGGTTTTCCTTCAGGACGAAAACGCGAGGGATTCCGGGCGCCGCATCGAAACTTGAACAAAGAGGCATCCTGGTTCTTCAGGCGGCGCGCTCCCGGAGCCGCATCAGGCGGGGGGCGCTTTCGGGCAACCGCTTCGAGATATTCGTTCGAGGCGTCGCGCCCGAGGCGGAGGAAAGAGCGCAGGAGATTCTGGATCATCTCGTTGCGCGGGGGCTGCCCAACGCGTTCGGCGATCAGAGGTTCGGGGTTCACGGCCATACGGCGCGAGTCGGCTTCGCGCTCGCGAGGGAAGACTGGCGAGGCGTTCTCGATGCGCTCCTGGGCGGCGCGAGATTTGCATCCACGCGGAACGATGCGGACGAGCGCTTGCTGGAAGCCGCCCGCAGGTATGAGGCGGGTGAGTTCCAGAGGGCGAGAGAGCTCTACCCTCCCTCGTGGGAGGCGGAGAGGCGCGCACTCGCCCGCCTGGAAAAAGGCGGCTCGCCACGGCAGGCGGCGGCTTCGATTCCCGCCAGAGAGCGGGTCTTGTACGGCGGCGCGTTCCAGGCCGCCGTGTTCAACTCGTGTCTCGCGAGAAGGCTCGAAGCGCGCGCGCATGACCGTCTCTGGGCGGGCGACGTGGTTTTTCACCACGAAACGGGCAAGACCAGGAGGGTGGGCGCGCCCGAGGCGGAGGAGCGCTCGCTGGCGCGATTCGAGGTGAGCCCGGCGGGACCGCTGATTGGCCGGAAACTCGTCGAAGCCCGGGGGGAGGCGGGAAAACTCGAGCGAAGCGTGCTAGACTCCCTCGGCGTCGGAGGCCCGGGAACGCTCGACGGGCTTGAGAAGCTGAATCTTCATGGCTCCAGGCGCCCGTATCGTGTACAAATAAAGGAACTGAGCCTGAGGCCGGAAAAGGAGGGCCTGCGCTTCAAGTTCACCTTGCCGCCGGGGTCCTATGCGAGCGAGGTATTGCGGGAGTTGACGAAGAACGAACCTCCGGTGGGCGCTGTCACGCGCATCGGAGGCGATCGCCGAGCGGAACCATCCGCTTCGTGGGGGAGGAAGTGAATCATGAAGGTTTTTCTGACGGGCGGAACTGGATATGTCGGCGGCACGCTCCTTTCGCTTCTCTCTTTGGCGGGCCATGAGACGAGGGTGCTCTCGCGCGACCCCGAACCGGCGAGGCAGCGCCTCACCTCGATGAGCGGGGCCTTTCCCGTGCGGGGCGACATCACGGAGTATTCGGTCGACCAACTCGCCGAGCTGATGAAGAAACAAGATGCCGTGATTCACCTGGTGGGCATCATCATCGAGAAGGGAACGCCCGGCTTCGAGGCGGTTCATACCGAGGGCACGCGCCGCATGGTCGCCGCCGCCGAGCAGGCGGGGGTGAAGCGTTTCGTGCACATGAGCGCCCTGGGCACGCGGGAGAACGCCGTCGCCCGGTACCATAAATCCAAATACGCCGCCGAGCAGTTCGTTCGCGAGAGCGATCTGGACTGGACGATCTTCAGACCCTCCATCATCTTCGGTGAGAACGACGAGTTCCTGAACACCTTCGCCGGCATCGCGCGCATGGCGCCCGCCCTTCCCCTCATCGGCGGAGGAAACGGCAAGCTCCAGCCCATCTGGGTGGAGGACGTGTGCCGTTGTTTCGCGCAGTGCCTGGGTATGCCCGAGACCATCGGACAGACTTACGACATGGGCGGAGACACCGCGTACCCGGTCCGGGAGATTCTCTCCATGCTGGTGAAGGCGATGGGCAAGAAGAGGCTGCTCGCGCCCCTGCCCGTCTCCATTGCGCGCTTGCAGGCCAAACTGTTCAACCTGCTACCGATGAAGCCTCCCTTCACCGAGGATCAGATAACGATGCTGGGCGAGGACAACGTGTGCGACCCGGCGCCCATGAAAGAAGCCTTCGGCCTCACGCCCAGAACGCTCGAGAATTATCTGGCGGATCACTTCGGCAGGTAGGCTTCAGGGAACGGATCCGGAAAGCGGGTGGCGCGCCCGGACCTCATCCTTCGCCTTGTTTTCCCTCTAAATTGTGGAGCGCGCTTTCAGCGGCGCGCCATGCGGCGCGCTGGGCGGTGGAGATGGCCAGCGTGCGAAAATCCTCCCCGGACGCCCAGAGCAATCCGTTCTGGTTTGCTTGCGGCGCGCCCTTCTCGAAATTTTCCGCCAGGTGTACGACGAACAGAATCTTTCTGTGGGTGAGCGTTCGGGTGGTTCTGGCGAGTTCGCGTCCCGGCCGCCAGCCCGTCCCGAGAAGTTCGGCGCACTGCGTTCTCAGGCGGCGGGGGTCCATCTTCTCGTGGTGGCCCTCCACCATGAAGCCGGGCAGCTCCCACATGCCGCCGAAAAGGCCGGTTTTCTCCCTTTGGGCCAGAAGAACCAATCCGTCCCGCTCCGCCCGGAACTGAAAAAAGGTATACGGCGCGGGCGGTTTTTTGGCGGTTTTTACCGGCAGGGCGTTCTGGGTTCCGGCATCGTGGCCGGCACAGTGTGCGCGGACGGGACATCGCGCGCAATCAGGGGTTTTGGGAAGGCAGATTCGGGCGCCCAAATCCATCAGCGCCTGGTTGAAGTCGCCGGGCCTGGCACGCGGAACCAGCGCTTGCGTTTCTTCATGGATGGTTTTTTGTGCAGGCGGAATGTCGATGGGTGTCGAGATGTTGAGAATCCGGCTCATGATTCTAAAGATGTTCCCGTCGATGGCCGCGCAACGCTCACCGAAGGCGATGCTGGCGATGGCCCCCGCCATGTAGGGGCCGACCCCTGGCAAGGCCAAAAGCGCATCGCGCGTTTCGGGCATCCCGCCCCCGCCTTGGCTCATCACCTCCTGTGCGGCGCGGTGCAGGTTCCTCGCGCGGCTGTAATAGCCGAGTCCCTGCCATTCGGCCAATACGGCGTCCAGGGGTGCGTCGGCCAGGGCGGCCAGGGTGGGAAACCGCTCGATGAAAGCGGGATAACGCAGCCGGACGGTATCCGCCCGGGTCTGCTGGAGCATGGCCTCCGACACCCATATCCGGTAGGGGTCTTTCTCTCCGCGCCAGGGGAGTTCTCTTTTCTCCCGCTCGTACCACCCCAGGATGCGCTTTCTGAACTTTCTGCGCTCAGGGGGAGTGAAACGCAGGCTCTCCGGTTTGCTTTTCGTTTTGTTTGACATGCGTCGGGCCAGCCGTTATCAAGCGTATTAGGGTTTTCAAAGACGACGCTCTAAGTTTCGGGGTAATGATAGAACATGAGCGTGGCGATCAAAAACGGATGGCGCATCAGGTGGATGGCGTCGCTCGCAGCCTTCTTTTGCGTCTGCGGGTGGGCCGGGGATGCGGCACCGGCCGACAGGATCGTCGTCGGCCTCGCGCTCGACCTCTCGGGCCCGGGCGCTTCCGGAGGCCGCGAGGCCCGAAACGCGCTTTTACTTGAGATGGCGCGAATCAACCGCCGGGGCGTCGCCGGCGGGCGCATTTTTCTCCTCACTCTCGACACCAGGGGAAGCCCCGAGGGGGCGGCCGCCGCGGTTCGCGAACTGGCCCGAAAGCATGAGGCCGTCGCCGTGATCGGGCCCGTCGAGCATTACGCCGCCATCGCCGCCGCCGAAGCGGCGCAGGAAGAACGGGTGCCGCTTTTCACGTTGTCCGCGCCCGAGGAGATTCTCGTCCCGGTCCGTCAGTGGGTTTTCTCCACCGCAAGGCCCGCGTCGCTGCCCGTTCGCTTGATACTGGGACACTTGAAAAGCAGAGGAATCAAGCGCGCGGCGATGCTGGGTTCCTCCGTGGGCTACGGCACGGAGGGACGGGAGCAGATCACCGCGCTCGCGCCCGATTTCGGCGTATCCATCCTCCTGAACGAATCCTTCAAGCCGGGCGAGCACAATTTCCTGCCCTTTCTGAAGCGCGCCTCCCTGCGCGGCGTCGGGGCCTTCGTGCACTGGGCCAGAGGAGGATATCGCGTGGACCTGGTGCGCGCCCGCGCGGCGCTCGATCTCGATATGCCGCTCTATCTCTCTCAGGCGTCGCCCGGAATGTTCGGCTCCAAAAGCGGGGGCCGGGCCGCCGAGGGCGTGGTGTTCCCGGCCTCGTGGATCGCAGCGGCCCATCTTCTGCCAGAAGCGCATCCCGCCAAGAAGGACCTCGCCGCGTTTCGGGATGAGTTCCTGAAGGCCTACAGGAGCGCGCCGGGAGAGACGGCGGCCGCCGCCGTCGATGCGCTGCGCATTCTGGCGTGGTCCGCCCGGGGCGTGGGCGCCAACCGGGCGAGAATCCCCGCAGGCGTCGAAGGGGCGCGCTATTTCATGGGGCTGAACGGAACTTACGGCTTTTCCAAAAACGACCACAACGGCCAGGATATCGACTCCCTCGCCCTGGTGCGCATCGTGAAAGGCAAGTGGGAGTTGGTGAAGGGGAGGTAGGGAGCGGCGCCTTTGGCGGGAAGGCACATGGCCGACGACGATTGCCCATCCCCTCTTAATCGTTGATTTTACGTTCGAAACCCTTGACATTGGCCCGTTTGGGGCGTATATATGCGACTGGATGGGTCGGCGACCATTTGGGTCGCATTTAGTGGGGGTAAGACGCCGTCAGCTTCCAAATGGTCGGGTTTGACCGATAATCCTGTATAATTCAAGGCGGTATGCGGAATGTTCGCAATTGCAAAGCGTACGGATTACGGCTTGATGGCTCTTTGCTACCTCGCGGAGTGCGAAGAGGAGGGATCCATCACCTCGCGCGCCATCGCGGAGCGGTTCCGCATTCCCGCCGAGCTGCTCGCGAAGACGATGCAGCTTCTGGCCAAAAATGACCTCGTGGAGTCGAGAAACGGCCCCAAGGGCGGCTACGTTCTCTCGCGCAGGCCCGAGACCATCTCGGTGGCCGAAGTCATCCGGGCGATTGAGGGGCCCATCGCGATGGCGACGTGCCAGATCGGCGACGCCACGGGCTGTGAACAATACGAGAAATGCACCATTTTTTATCCCATGGAAAGGATCCAGAAAAAGGTGACCGACGTGCTTGAAGGAATGACCCTTCAGGACATGGTGGGTACGCCTGCAGGAGAGATCAGATGAGCTTGAAGTTCCCCATCTATATGGACTACCAGGCGACGACGCCCATGGACCCGCGCGTCCTCGAGGAGATGAATCCCTACTTCGACGACAAGTTCGGAAACGCCGCGAGCCGCAACCACAGCTTCGGCTGGGAGGCGGAAAAGGCCGTGGACGACGCCCGGGAGAAACTCGCCGCCGTCATCGGCGCGGACCCGCGCGAGATCATCTTCACCAGCGGGGCTACGGAATCGGACAACATGGCGCTCAAGGGCGTCGCCGAGATGTACAAGAAAAAGGGCAACCACATCGTCACCTCGGCGATCGAGCACAAGGCCATCATCGACTCCGCCAAACGCCTGGAGACGTGGGGCTTCGACGTCACCTACATCGAGCCTCCCGAGGACGGCATCACGACGGCGGAGATGGTCGAGAACGCCCTGCGCGACGACACCATACTCGTCTCCATCATGGCGGCGAACAACGAGGTCGGCGTGCTGAACCCCATCGCCGAGATCGGCGCGCTGTGCCGGGGCCGCGGCATCCTCTTCCACACCGACGCCACGCAGGGCTACGGCAAGATTCCCATCGACGTGGACGAGATGAACATCGACCTCCTCTCGGCCACCGCCCACAAGGTCTACGGGCCCAAGGGCGTGGGGTTGATTTACGTCCGCAGGCGCAGGCCGCGCGTGAGGCTGTCGGCCATCATCGACGGCGGCGGCCACGAGCGGGGAATGCGCTCGGGTACGCTGAACGTCTCGGGCATCGTCGGCTTCGGCAAGGCGGCCGAGTTGTGCATGGAGGAGATGGAAGAAGAGAACATCCGTCTGACGAACCTGCGCGACAAGTTCAAGGCGACCATGTTCGAGAGTTTGGAAGAGGTATACGTGAACGGCCATGAGACCAAGCGCCTCTCGGGCAACCTGAACCTCAGCTTCCCCTACGTGGAGGGCGAATCGCTCATCATGGGGCTGAGCGACGTGGCCGTATCCTCGGGTTCGGCCTGCACCTCGGCGAGCCTGGAACCGAGCTACGTGCTCAAGTCCATGGGCCGGGGCGACGAGCTGGCGCATTCCTCGATTCGCTACGGCTTCGGCCGCTTCACCACCGAGGAGGAGATAGACTACGTGGCCGAGAAGACGACGGACATCGTGAACCGGCTTCGCGAGATGAGCCCGCTTTATGAGATGGTGAAAGAGGGCGTGGACCTCTCCAAGGTGGAATGGCAGTCGCATTAAAGGAGCGTTGAGCTTATTTTGATATAGAGCCTGCGGCTCGCAGAAATCCGGAATCGCAGCAACTGGAAAGAGGAGAACGGGAAAATGGCTTACAGCGATAAGGTGGTCGATCACTACAACAACCCGCGCAACGTCGGCTCGCTCGACAAGAGCGACCAGACGGTGGGCACGGGCATCGTCGGCGCGCCCGAATGCGGCGACGTGATGAAGCTCCAGATCAAGGTGGACGAGGGCGGCCTCATCGAGGATGCGAAGTTCAAGACCTTCGGCTGCGGAAGCGCCATCGCATCGAGCTCCCTGGCCACCGAGTGGCTCAAGGGCAAGACGGTGGACGAGGCCGAGGAGATCAAGAACACGCAGATCGTCGAGGAGTTGAATCTCCCGCCGGTGAAGATCCACTGTTCCGTGCTGGCCGAAGACGCCATCAAGACCGCGCTGAACGATTTTCGCGAGAAAAACGGGATACCGGTCGTCGAGCGCAAGGGCCACCACCACTAGAAGCGGGCGATTCGCGTGTAAGGGGCAGGAAATGGATACGGCCGCGAAAAGACTGAGCATCGAGATTACCGACAAGGCTGTGGAGCACGTGAACCGCTTCATGGAGAAAGAAGGGGCGCAGGGCCACGTTCTCCGCGTCGGCGTGAAGGGAGGAGGCTGCTCCGGGCTTTCCTACGTCCTCCAGTTCGAGGGCGAGGAACGCATCAACCCGCTGATGGACGAGGTGTTCGAGAAAGACGGCGTCCGCGTGGTCGTGGACAAGAAGAGCCTCTTTTTCCTGGCGGGCACCACGCTGGATTTTGAAGACGGGCTGATGGGCAAGGGGTTTGTGTTCAAGAACCCCAACGCACGCCAGTCCTGTGGTTGCGGGGAAAGTTTTTCCGCGTAACGCAACCGGGATGAAACGCGCCGCGCCCATGCCGCATGGGATAGCGACGCGTTTTTCTTTTGGGTTCAAATCGCCCGGCGGTTCATGCGGGCCTGGAATCGCGAGATGAGCGAAGCGACGAAAAAAAAACCTTTTACCGTTTTCAACGAAGAGGGTGAAATTGAGGCGATTCCCGCCGGGGTGGATCACTTCGCGCTGCTGGGGCTGGAGCGCAGGTTCGGCATCGACGCCGGCGCGCTCGAATCGAAGTTCTATGAACTGAACCGCAGGCTTCATCCCGATTTTTTCATGAGTGCGCCCGCCTCGGTGCGGATCAGGAGCCTGGACGCGACGGCTCGCATCAACGACGCGTACCAGACCCTCAAGGATCCGATTGCGCGCGTCGTCTACCTCGTGCAGCTCGAAAGCGGAAAGCTCGACGAGAACGAGAGGAGGCCCCCGCCCGAATTGTTCGAGGAGATATTCGAAGCCCAGGAGGCGGCGGAGGAGTTTCAGTGCTGCATGGACGAAGAGGAAGCCGAGAATTTGCGCGAGCGCCTGAACGCGGCCATGGAGTGCTTTTCGACGCTTCGTGATGGACAACTCATGGCGCTCGAAATGCTGGGCGCCGACTGGGACGAGGCGCTCGAAAAAGACGAACCTGCCCCATCTGAAGTGATCAGGAGGATGCGCTCCATTCTCGGGCTGAGGAACTACATCGAGAACACCCTCACGAGCCTCAAGCGCGCCCTGGAGGAGAGTGAATGAGCGAGATCGTCGGAATCGACCTGGGCACGACGAACAGCCTGGTCGCTTCCGTGTCGGGAGGAGAGCCGGCGATACTCGCGCCCGAGGGCGAGCGCGGCATCGTGCCTTCCGTGGTGAGCTTTCGCTCCGACCGCGTTTTCACCGGCGATGAGGCGCACGATGAGCGCGTCTCCAACAGCCGGAACACCATCTTTTCCATCAAGCGGTTCATGGGCAGGGGCTATGAGGACGTGAAGGACGATATGCGCCACCTGCCCTTCGATGCCGACCCCGATGAGCGAGACGTCGTCCATGTGCTGGCGCAGGGGCGCTCCTACAGTGCGCCCGAAATCAGCGCCCTGGTGCTGAGGCGCCTGAAATCCCGAGCGGAGAAAACGCTCGGCCGGCCCGTCCTTCGGGCGGTGGTCACGGTGCCCGCGTATTTCAACGACGCGCAGCGTCAGGCGACGAAAGACGCGGGCAAACTCGCGGGCCTCGAAGTGCTCCGCATCATCAACGAGCCCACGGCGGCCTCTCTCGCCTATGGTCTTCACGAGCGGAACCGGGGCGTCGTCGCGGTCTACGACCTGGGCGGCGGCACGTTCGACATCTCGCTCTTGAGGATCAAGGACGGCGTGTTCGAGGTGCTCGCCACCGGCGGCGACACCCACCTGGGCGGAGACGATTTCGATCTGGCGATCTCCCGCCGCATTCAGGAGGAAATCCTTGAACAGCACGGCGTGGATTTGAGCGAGACGCCCGAGGCGCTGGCCGAACTGACGCTTCTGGCCGAAAACGTCAAGATGACGCTCTCGGAGGGCGATTCCACGGAGTACGTCATCGAAAACCCCGGCGGCGTCCCGCTCGCTCACAAGGGGAGCCTCACCCGGGAGGAGATGGAAGCGCTCCTCTGGCCCATCGCCCAGCGCACGCTGGCGCCTTGCAGGCGTGCGCTCCAGGACGCGGGCCTCTCGCCCGGGGAGGTGGACGAGGTCGTTCTGGTGGGCGGGTCCACCCGCATGCCCCTCATACGCCGTATGGTGGAGGAGTTGTTCGAAAAGCGCCCGCATGCGGACCTGGACCCCGACGAGGTGGTGGCCCTGGGCGCGGCGGTGCAGGCGGACATCCTGGGAGGCGGCAGAAAAGACATGTTGCTCCTCGACGTGACGCCGCTTTCTTTGGGCATCGAGACGATGGGCGGCGTGATGGGGTGGATCATTCCGCGCAACACCACCATCCCCACGAGCGCGAGGGAGACCTACACCACCTTCAAGGACAACCAGACGGGCGTGGACATCCACGTGCTCCAGGGCGAGCGCGAACTGGTGAAGGACAACCGCTCGCTCGCGCGTTTCCGCCTCGCGGTCGACCCGGCACCCGCCGGCCTCGCCCGGGTAGAGGTGACGTTTCTGCTCGACGCGAACGGCATCCTGAACGTGACGGCCCGGGATCTCAAGAGCGGCAAGGCGGCCTCGGTGGAGGTGCAGCCTTCTTATGGGCTGACGGATGAGCAGGTCGAGCGCATGCTCATCGAATCTTTCGAGCACGCCGAGCAGGACATCCGCTCCCGCCAGGTTCTGGACGCCAGAACCGAGGCGGAGACGATCCTCATGGCGGCGGCCCGTGCGATGAACGATTATGAAGAGGATGCCGTCTCTCCCGAGGAGCGCGCGAAGATTCAAGAAGCCGTGAGCGCGCTCGAAGAAGCCTGCCGGGGAGAGGACGCGGGCCTAATTCGCGATATGGTCGACGCCCTCAACGAAGTGACGATGCCGCTCGCAGAGCGGATGATGGATAACGTTTTGAAATCTGCCTTGGAGAACAAGAGGGTGAGCGAAGCCCTCAAAGACTAGTAACCGCGGGGAGATTCCAGCGGGGCGCAGGGGAAGAAAATGGCGAAACTACATTTCACGGAAGAGAAACAGACGTTAGAGATCCACGTGGGCGAGAACATTCTCGAAGTGGCGCTCGAAAACGGCTTCGACCTGGATCATGCCTGCGGCGGCGTGTGCGCATGCTCGACGTGCCACGTGAAGATCCGCACGGGCGCGGATTCGTTCAACGAATCCACCGAGGATGAGGAAGACCAGCTCGACGATGCGCGCGACGTTGACCTCGACAGCCGGCTGGCCTGCCAGGCGACTCTGGAGTCCGACACGGACGAGGTCATCGAGATCGAGGTGCCGTTCTGGAACGTGAACCTCGTGCAGGAAGGCCCGGACGCGGCCCGCGAGCAACACGCCCATTAGAAAATTCGGTTCAGGAGAGAAACTGGTGGACACGTTCGGCTGGGAAGACGCCGAGGACATCGGCATCGCGCTGTACGAGAAATTTCCGAAGATAGACCCGCTTTCCGTGCGTTTCACGGATCTGCACGAGTGGGTGTGCGAGCTCGAGGAGTTCGACGACGAGCCGATGTCCTCGACGGAGGGCAAGCTCGAAGCCATCCAGATGGCGTGGCTCGAAGAATACAAGGATGCGCAGGGAGATTAGTTTTTCCCTTCTCGTTTGATGAGGGCGCGGCCTTCCGGCTAGACCTTCTAACGGCTCATACGCAGCAGAGATTGATTCGAGGCGATTGACGTGAGCGAAGAACAGCGCGCGGACGGAAAAATACTGCTCTCCCGCAAGGACGCGGTGGCGACGATCACCTTCAACGCGCCCGAGCGGCTGAACGCCATCGAGTATGAGATGTGGGTGGAAATCAGCAGCCTCATGCCCGAACTCGATGCGGACGATTCGGTGCGCGCCGTCGTGTTCCGGGGCGCCGGCGAGCGCGCCTTCTCCGCCGGGGCGGATATCTCGCGCTTCAAGCAGGAGCGCTACAGTTCCGCGCAAGCCAAACACTTCTCGGAAACGGGATTCTTGCGCGGCCTGGACGCCGTGGACGCCTTCTCGAAACCCGTCATCTGTCTCATTCGCGGCGCCTGCGTGGGCGGTGGCGTGGAGCTCGCCGCCGCCACGGACCTGCGGGTCGCCGGCGAGAGCTCGCGCTTCGGCATACCGGTCGCCAAACTCGGCCTCGTGGCGGGCTATTCCGAACTCAGGCGCTTCGTATACTCCATCGGCCCCGCGCGCACGCTGGACATGCTGCTGACAGCCAAGCTCTTCACGGCGCAGGAGATGCTCGACGCGGGATTTCTGGCGCGCGTCGTGCCGGACGAAGAGGTGGAGGCCGCGGCGTACGGGATGGCGGAGCGCATCGTTTCCCTGGCGCCCCTCGTTCACAAGTGGCACAAGAGCTTTGTGAAGAAAGTGTTGCTGGACCCGGGCCTCTCCACTCTCACCGAAGAAGAAAAATCGCGCGAGGTCGCCTGCTTCGACACCGAAGATTTCCGAGAGGGCGTGGAGGCTTTTCTGGGCAAGCGCGCGCCTGAATTCCGGGGAAAATAAACGGATGAGCCGAGAAACGGGCGGACCCCTCGAGGGCGTTCGCGTGCTGGAGGTCTGCCAGGTGATGGCCGGTCCGTTCTGCGGGTGCCTGCTGGCGGATATGGGCGCAGACGTCATCAAGATCGAAAACCCTGAGGGTGGCGACAGCGCGCGCCGGCTGGGCCGCTACTACGACGGCGGCGAAGCGCACGGCTTCATGAACCTGAACCGCAACAAGCGCAGCCTGGCGGTGGACATGAAGACGGCGGCAGGCGTCGCGCTCATGAAAGAACTCGCCCGAAAAGTCGACGTGTTCGTCGAGAACATACGGCCCGGCATCATGACCAGGCTCGGCCTTGGGTATGAGGACCTGAAAGAAATAAACCCGGGCCTCATCTACGCCTCCATCTCCGGTTACGGCGATACGGGGCCTTTCGCGGGCAAGGGCGGGTTCGATCTTGTCTCGCAGGGTCTTTCGAGCCTCATGAGCTTCACGGGAGAGCCGGGCGGCGCGCCCGCGAAGATACCCGTGCCGATTTGCGACCTGAACGCAGGCATGTACACGGCGCTCTCCATCCTCTCCGCATACATCCACAAACAGCGCACCGGCGAGGGCCAGCGCATCGACATGGCGCTGACCGACGCAGGCCTCGGCTACACCTTCTGGCAGGCGTCCCAGTTCTTCCCCTCAGGCGAGCCGCCCGAGCCGCTCGGCTCAGCCCACGAGATGACGGCGCCCTACCAGGCCTTTCAGTGCAAAGACGGCTATCTGGCCCTGGGCGCCGCCAACCAGAGGAACTGGGAGCTTTTCTGCGGGACCATCGGGCGCGAAGACCTCCTGGAGCGCCCAGAATACGCCACCGACGGCTTGAGGCGCGAGAACTATCTCGCACTCGCGAGCGAACTCGAAACGGTGTTCATCGAAAAGACGCGCGACGAATGGGTGGCGCTTCTCGATTCGGGCGGAATCCCCTGCGGGCCGATCCTGAACATGGCGGAGACCTTTGCGCATCCCCAGATTCAGGCCAGAGAGATGAGCGTCGAGATGGAACACCCCGCGGCGGGCCGGATCCGGGTTCTGGGTTTCCCGCCCAAGCTGTCCGAGACGCGCGTCGGCGTGAGGACGCCCGCGCCCCTGTTGGGAGAGCACACAGACGAGGTGCTCCGCGAGTTCGGAACGAGCGAGGATGAAATAGCAAACCTGCGAGAAGCGGGCGTCGTGGCCTGAGCGCATGGCCAAACCGCCGCCGCCCCTCTCTCCCGGCGTCTATCTCGTCGCCACACCGATTGGAAATCTCGAAGACATCACCGAACGCGCCTTAAGGGTCTTGCGCGAGTGCGACCTCATCGCGTGCGAGGACACCCGCCACACGGGCAGGCTGCTCTCCAGGCTCGGAATCAAGAAACCGCTCGTAAGCTATCACGAACACAACGAGGCGAGGCGCGCGGGCGAGTTGGCAGAACGCGCGCTGAGCGGCGAGTGCGTCGCCGTGGTGTCAGACGCGGGCACGCCGGGCGTGTCCGATCCCGCCTACCGGGTGGTGCGCGCCGCGATAGAAGCAGGCGTCCAGGTTGTCCCCGTACCCGGCGCATCTTCCGTTCTCGCCGCGCTCACCGCCTCGGGGCTTCCCACCGACAGCTTCGTCTTCGAGGGGTTTCTTCCCTCCAAGGGCCGGAAGAGACTTCAAAAAATCGAGGCGCTGCTCGATGAGGAGCGCACGGTCGTCCTCTTCGAATCCCCCCACAGAACGCCAAGGCTCGTGAGCGAGATCGCCGCCATCGCGCCGGCGCGGCCCTTGGCCCTTGCGCGGGAGATCACGAAACTCCACGAGGAAATTTTGAGGGATACAGCGCGCGAACTGGCCGAGAAACTCGAGGACAAGAAAATCAGGGGCGAGTGCGTCCTCCTCATCGGGCCGAAGCGCATGGAGAAAGCAGACGATTGAGGGCGCAAGGCAGCCCCGAGCGATTTGTTGTATGATCTCCCTTTCCTCATTTGCCTGCCATATTTTCAGGAGACACGTCATGACGCGTCCACACGTCACAAAAATTGCAGCGCTCACCCTTGCGGCCTTTCTCGCTCTCGGCGTCTCAGCGTTCGCCGCGCCCAAGAGCGGCTCGAAGGCGGCTGAGGAGAGCATCGTCGCGCACGTCGGAGGAATGCCGATAACGCTCGGGGCATTCAACGCCTTCATCCACCAGTTGCCCGCCAACATGCAGGCCCAGGCGGATGCGAACAAGGCGGCGTTCCTGGAAGCCCTCATTCAGCGCAGACTCATGCTTCGGCATGCGGATGAGAGTAATTTTCTGGGCACCGAGCGGGTGAAGATGCAGATCGAGCGCGCGCGGCGCGAGATATTGATCGGCGAGGCGCTCCGCAGGATCGAGGAGGGCGCGCGGCCCAAGGCGTCCGATATTCGCGCGGAGTATGAGCGCAACAAGGTGAAATACACGGAGGGGGGCAAGGTCACCGCGGCCCACATCATGGTCTCGTCCGAGAAAGAGGCGAAGGATCTGCTGGCGAAGATCGCCGGGGGAGAGGATTTCGCCGAACTGGCGAAGAAGTATTCCCTGGCGCCCGAGCGCGCGCTCGGCGGGAGCCTGGGCGAGATGAGCCGGGGCCACAGCAAGAGGACGGGCCTGCCCGGGATAATCGAGCAGACGGCGTTTTCTCTCGATCCGGGCGCGCACAGTGGTGTCGTGCAGAGCATCTACGGCTGGCACGTCGTGAAAACCTCCAAGAAGGAGGGGGCCAAGCAACTCGATTTCTCGGAAGTGGCGGAGAAAATCACCAAGGAGATGGGCGAGCGCAACAGGCAGGAGGCGATGCGGCAGAAGTTTATCGAACTCACCGAACGCTACGAGGTGAAGCGGTATCTCGAAAACCTGAAATAACGGCCCCTACCTCGGCTCCAGGCCGTGTTTTTTCATGTAGGCCTGCAGCCAGTGCGCGAGGGCTATCATTCTGGTTTCCAAGGCAGGTTCCGATAAAATTCCGAGATGCGGGCGAAACAGCGCTCAAAATCCGGCACTTCGCCTAACTCCAATTTCATCGTTTGCCACTCTGCGCGAGACCTTGTTTTGACCTCGGGGTCGTCTAGGGACGAACGTGTCGGCTCTATACGGCGCGACCGGCATTTCGCAATGAAAACATCCAGGATTTGCGTGCGGAGAATGTCATCGATCCGATGCATTCTAAGCAGCAAATCGAGATCGTAGACATCTTGTCGCCGGTTACGCCTTCGTGGCACTTGTTGAAGCATAGCGCGATATTTTTCGGCGATGAGATCGACGAGGCCATAAGCTTGCAGCTCCTGTCCACCGGTTAGTTCTAATACTTGGATATGTTGCAAGGTTTCGTTGAATGAAATATCTAGGTCAATCACCTCAGAAACTTTGCCCTCCAAAAGCCTCATTTCTTGTTTTGTCCTTCGGCGCGCATAAGCGATTTTGAGTTTTAGGGCGGGGAAATCCGCTGTTTCAAAGATTGTTTTCTTAGGCATCTTTTTTGCCGAGTGAGTTTTAAGGACGAGGTCGGCATAACCCAGCGCTGCGGCCGCGCGAGGGAAAGCTGAATCCAGTAGCGTTTTGACCCTGTCTGCGGTTTCGCTTCGGGCCATAAGGTTTGTCGACATATCGATGTCGGTCGTTTGCCTTGGGCTGTCATAGGCGAGACCCATGAGAATGCCGCCTTTCAGGAACATCTTTGCGTTAAGGGGGACCGTCATCGCTATGGCGTTGAGGACTATTTCCACCGTCTGGCGTTGCTGGTAGGCGACCGGGTCGGCCTTCGCATTTTCGACCCACCTGGCAACGTCAATTTTAAGATTGGGTTCAGGCATTGAGGGAAATCATCCATTTTTCTGAATAGGTCGGCGCAAAGGCCTTGGCCGGATCGAGCTTGCGACTACCGCCGCGCTGAGCGCATGATTGCCAGCGCTCTATTTCGCGGTGATGCAACCCTAACCGTTCTTCAAGGATGTAGCCGGCCCGGCTTTTGACGATCCCGATTTTGGCGGTCCCGACCGATGTGACAATTTCGCTGAAATAGGTTTTAGCGTGTTCTTCCCAAATATCGAGAACATGAGACATCCCCCCGCAAAGATCGGGCCTTTGAAGCATGTCGAGGAAAGTTTGTCCGATAGTCGAGAGAGACACTCCATCCCCCCGGTTCTTCAAAAACGCCCCTGCGGTTTTGCTTTCATGAACGTGGACGGCCCGCCTTCGGACACGAGCGGGATGACCGACGATCTTCAGCGGGAAGAGATTGGTTTCTCCTGTTCCCAGAATTTTCGACGTGTGTGCTTTTAAGTGGATCATGGCGGTCTTGCGATCCGGGCGCGTCAGCATCAGGGCATCCGGTCTTCGGTCGGTGAGTCCCCACCGCTGCATAGCGGAGAGGTGGGAAATGTAGCATGTCGGATCGACGAGGCAGACGATGCCTTCAGCCGGAAGGTCCGAAACGGCCAACACCCTGATGATGCGCGCGCCATAATCCCGATCGGGCCCGATTACGCCTTGCCTATTCAAGTTTGACCTGAGACGAAAGCAGTCTGCCCGGCCAGGAGTATCGTGGCGCAGATATAGTTTCTTGTCGGGTGATTCTCGGTACATTTGGCGAATGATTTGCAAAAAATCGAGCTGGGTCAGAACCGGCTTGTCGTTTTCTTCGAGCAAGCCTGCCAGGTAGCTGGTGGCTCGGGTCGGTTTTCCTTTATATGCTCCCGGAGAGTATACCGCCATTATCTCATGTCTTATATAGAATTAGAAAATTTAACATGATAAACGTCCTTAGGACGTTTATCATGTTAAATATATTAAAGTCACGGCACTCCGCAACTAAAAAAGCCATTTTCGAAAATAAAATATAACCTTATGTATACGTCCTAAGGACGTATACATAAGGTTATTATATATGTCAAGTTTTATATGCTGTGAATTAGTGAATAGCGACAAAGCAATAATATATCTGATACGGCCAGCAAAAGATGGCAATTACTACCTTGGTTCGAGGCCGTGTTTTTTCATGTAGGCCTGCAGCCAGAGCGCGAGGGTTAACGAGACGAACATGAAGAAGATGATCGTCAGGAAGGGAATGAAGTAGCTTTTCGTGTAATCGAACATGAACCCCGCGAATGGCGCGCCGACGACGCCTCCCAGCCCGTAGCAGATCTCCATGAAGCCGATGATGACGCCGTATGTGCGGCCCCCGAAGCAATCCCCCGCCAGGGCGGAATAGCACGCGCTCATGGCGCCGATGCCGATTCCGTACACGAGTGCAAAGGCGTAGCCCGGCAGGATGCCCCCGCCGAAATGGGGGATGAGGATGAGCAGCGTCAGGCCCGCCGCCACCACCACGGCCGCGAGCGCCACGCCGCGCCCCCGCCCGATGAGGTCGCCCACCCATCCGCCGCCGATGCTGCCGAACGTCCGGATGAAGCCGACGGAGCCGAAGATGAGGGCCGCAAGGGCGGTGCCGTATCCCACGTCGACGAGATAGAGCTGCAACTGGCTCATGATGGTGTTGTTGTTGAGCCCGATGGCGAAGACCATCAGGATGAGGCACCAAAACCGGATGTCGCGCCTCACGGCCGAGAAGACCTCCCACACGCCCTTGCCCTCGCCGCCGTGGCCGACGCCGGCTCTCGTCAGCTCCTCGGGGGTGCGCGGCGGGCCGCCGTCCGGCCCCTGCCCGACGTCTTCCGGCACGTCGCGCAGCAGGAGAAAGCTCGCGGGAGAGACGACGCACAGAATGATCAGGCCGAAGATCACATACGTGTAGCGCCAGCCGACGGACGCGATGAGGCGCTCGATGAGAGGCGCCAGGACGAGGATGCCGATTCCGATGCCCGATAGCGCGATTCCCGTGGCGCGGCCTCTTTTCTTCACGAACCAGCGGGGCATGATGGCGCTGTGCGTGGAGAAGCCGCTCAACGAGAGGCCGTAGCCGGCGAAGAGCCCGAAGAGGATGTAGAGGTGCCAGAGCGAGGAGACGAAGTAGCACGAGATGAACGTGAGGCCCAGTATCACCGAACCCCACGGCATGATGGCGCGCGGGCCTTTTTTCTCAAGTAGCGAGCCGGCGAACGGCGCGCCCAAGGCGTAGGTGGCCATCGAGAGCGAGAACGCCCCGCTCAGGAGACCCCGGCTCCAGCCGAATTCCTCGAGCAGGGGAACCTGGAAGATGCCGAAGGAAAACCGCGTGACGACGTGGAAGCCCAGCGTGAAGAAAGAGAGCCAGACGATGAGCCAGCCGTAGTAGAATTTCGGTTTTTTGGCGGGGCCGCTTTGCGGGAACGTAGTCATTCGCTTCCTTGTTCAGGTGAGCCACGGAATTTCAGGGGAGTATACACACAGCCCCCGCTTCGGGAGAAGCGAGAAATCAGACCTCCCAAAAACAGGTCGCCGTCTGAAGGTGGATGTCCACCGTGTCCGCAGGATTGAGGGCGTATCCCCCTCCCAGGGTGCCCGCCACGGGAATCCCGCGCGCGTGGCACTCAGTGAGCATGTACGCATCGCGCCGCCTCAAGCCCTCTTTCGAGAGCTTGAGTGTTCCGAGCTGATCCCCCGAATACGGGTCCGCCCCCGCCTGGTACATCACCAGGTCGGGCCTGTGCTCATCGAGAATCTTCGGGATGTGTTTTTCGAGATGCGGGAGGTATTCGTCTTCCGTCGCGAGGTCGTAAAGGCCGACGTCCAAATCGCTTCTTTTCTTTTGCGGGTAGATGTTCTCCTGGTGGATGGAAAAGGTGAACACCGCCTCTTCGCGGCGGAAGATGACGGCGGTGCCGTTTCCCTGGTGCAGGTCGCAGTCGATCACGGCGGCTCTTTCGACGGAGCCCTCTTTCATGAGGACGCGCACGGCGACCGCCAAATCGTTGATATAACAAAAACCTTCCGCCTGATCGGCGAAGGCGTGGTGGAAGCCCCCGGTCAGGTTGACGGCGCGGCCCCTTGCGAGCGCCTCGCGCGCGGCGAGGATCGTGCCGCCCGTCGCGAGAAAGCTCGCGTCCACGATCTGCTTGCTGATGGGGAGCTCGCTCGGCGCCGTGCGCGCTGTGTGCACGCCCGAGCGCAGATCCGCCAGATACTCCTGCGTATGGACGAGGGCCAGTTCTTCTTCCGTCGCGGTGGAGGGCGCCAGAAAGGCGCTATCGGGCAGCCCTGCCTCTCTCAGTCTGGCGTGGGTCTTCTGGTATTTCTCGGC
This sequence comes from bacterium, assembly GCA_965203325.1. Taxonomy (GTDB): domain Bacteria; phylum UBA8248; class UBA8248; order UBA8248; family UBA8248; genus Bin107. The sequence goes on along the minus strand of OZ241875.1, from coordinate 2,284,868 downwards.
TTGCAGGACGTGCTGGCCGATGTAGGCGTAATAACCTTCGTGAAAGATGAAAACGCAGTGCTCGGGCGGCGCTCTCATCGCGAAGGCTAGATGACGCCCTTGTCCCTGAGCAAGGAAATGGCCGAGGCGTCGTAGCCGATTCCTTCCAGCACCTCGTCGGTATGCTTGCCCATCGGAGGCCCCGCCCAGCGGATGGTGCCCGGCGAGCCCTTCAGCCTCGGGATCACGTTTTGCATCTTGATGGGGCCTAATTCCTCATCCTCCACGGTGGTGATGGTCTCGCGCGCCTGCACGTGGGGGTCGGCCATGAACTGGGCCACGTCGTAGATGGGCCCCAGGGCGCATTCGTGTTTTTCGAAATGGGCAATCGTCTCATCGAGCGTGTGCTCGGCTATCCACGCCTGGATGGCGCCATCGAGTTCGGCCATGTTCTCCACCCGGCCCGCCTGTGTGACCATTCTCGGGTCATCGCCCAGGTCCTCGCGCCCCACGGCGCGCATGACGCGCTTGAAGATGTTCTCCGCACTCGCCGATATCACGACGTAGCGCCCGTCCTTGCAGCGGTAGGCGTTTCTGGGCGCGGCGAAGGGAATCGCGTTTCCGGTGCGCATCTGGACGTAGCCTAGCTGGTCGTATTCGAGTGGCTGGGGGCCGAGCACCATGGTGATGGGCTCGTAGATGGCGATGTCGATCTCCTGCCCCGGCGCGTCGTGCACGTCGCGGTGGTAGAGCGCCATCATCACGGCGTAGGTGCCGCAAAGCGCGCTGATGCCGTCGGCCAGGGCGAAGGGCGGCAATGTGGGCGGCCCGTCGGGAAAGCCCGTGATGTGCGCGAAGCCGCTCATGGCTTCCGCCAGCGTGCCGAAGCCGGGCCTTTGCGCGTAGGGGCCCTTCTGCCCGAAGCCGCTCGTCCGCGCGAGGATGAGCTTGGGGTTCAGGGCGTGGAGGCTCTCCCAGGAGAAGCCCCACCTCTCCATCGTGCCAGGGCGGAAGTTCTCCACCAGGACGTCCGCGCTCTCGCACAGCTTGCGGAGGATCTCCTGGCCCTCGGGCGAGGAGATGTTGCAGGTGATGGATTTCTTGTTGCGGCTCGCGAGTTTCCACCACAGCGAGACGCCGTCTTTCTGGGAGGCGAAGTTTCTCAGGGAATCGCCGCGCGGGTGCTCGATCTTGATCACCTCGGCGCCGAAATCCGCCATGTAGGTAGCTATCCAGGGGCCGGCGAACAGGGTCCCGATGTCGATGACCCGGACGCCCTCGAGCGGCATTTTTTTGTGTTCGTTCATGGAATCGGCGCTTCCTCAGGTTCAGGGGCCGACGCCTCACGGCCCGGGACAAGTTCGAAGAATTACGTTTCGCGGGACGCCCCGATGGTAGCAGAGGGCGGATGCCCCGGCAACGATTTGCGGAGTTTTCGCCGCCCTGGCCTCCGCTTCCCGCGAGCCGGGGGCCTCGCCCGGCGAGTGGGTCGATTTAATCCCCCACCCAAATCCTGAGTAGCCCTCATCTTGACCGGCGCGAACTTTTCCCTCCCCCTCCCCCTGAGTAGCGGCGAAGCCGCGTATCGAAGGGCGCATATCATGGAGGTCGAGGAGGGACATCCTTCGATACGGCGCATTCGCGCCTACTCAGGATGAGGAGAGCAGGCCTGCGCGTAATGGGGCTGTTGAATAACCTCCGATAAACGAGGATTTAACGCGACCGATGAAAAAGAAAGATACACTCCCCCCTTGAGGGTCTGGCTTCCCGAGGGGAAAGCCAGACGATGAGGTGAGGGTGTCAACCCGAAACCGAATCGGTGGGGGGACATGCCACAGAGTAAAGCTCCCCCCACCGAGTCAGCCTTCGCACAAACCGCTCGGCTTCCTCGACTCCCCCTCAAGGGGGGAGTTGATTTGATATTCTCATTAGTGAAGAGCGATCTTCGTAGGGGCCGTATACCGGCTTATTCAACAACCCCGCAATGAGGGAATTCAGGGGCTGCGTACAGAAACCGCCGGACCCTTGGATGCGCACGCCATCCGCCATCCCTGCCTCGCAATGGACTTGGACTCCCGATATTGGGATAATCAGAGCAGTAGAGACGCTCGTCTTTCGGGCCTGGCCGCATTCGGAGGTATCGCATGAAGTCTATTCTCATCGCCGCACTGTTCACATTTCTGTTTCTGGCCCCCGCGCATCTCGGCGCGCCCGCGCGCACCCCGGACGGCCTGGTTCTGGTGACCCAGGACGCCGAGGCGAGGCGCTTCGGCGGCTTCCGCTCCTTCGGGTTCCGAGGCTCGCGCGGGTTCGGCAGTTTCGGGCGCAGGGGCTTCTCGAGGCGCTCGTTCGGCTCGCGCTCCGGGGCGCGCAGCTTCTCGCGAAGGCCGCTCCAGAGGTCCTCGTTCCTGGGCGGTGGTTTGGGCTCGGGCCTGTTCGCTGGCATCGGCGGGTTTTTGCTCGGCGGAATGCTGGGGCGCATGCTCTTCGGCGGAATGGGCGGCATGGGAATGGGAGGCGGTTTCGGTCTGCTGGAAATTCTCCTGATCGGCGGGGTCATCTTCTTCGTCTTCCGGATGATGCGCAACCGCGCCTCCGCCTCCTACCAGGAACCCCGCTATTCGGGGGACCGCTACGCCGAGGCCGACCCCTACGGTGTGGGGGGTTACGAGGAGGAGCCGCGCGGGAGGTACGAAGCGCCCGGCAGGCACGAGAGGTCGGGCGGCGTCTATCGCGGCCCCGACATCGGCGCCGCCGGCGGCGCAACCCGCTCGGCGGGAGGCCATAGCGCAGGCCCGCGCCGTGATTCGGCGAGCGATGCGGCGCTCAAGAGTATGAGTGAGAACGACGCATCTTTCTCGGAACAGGCCTTCGTCGGTCTGGCGAAGGAGAACTTCATCCGCTTCCAGAAAGCCTGGACAGCGCGTGATCTCTCCCCCGTGCGCGACCTGATGGACAAGGAGATTTACGGGGAAGTCCAGCGCGACGTCGAGGGTCTCAAGAGCGAGGGAAAGATCAACAAGCTCGACGACGTGGAGGTTCAGAAAGCAGAGATCGTCGAGGCCTGGAGCGAGGAGGGCTTCGAATTCATCACCGTGCGCTACGAGGCGAGCCTATGCGACTACGTGGTGGACGAGAGAAGCGGGGATCTGGTCGAGGGCAGCCGTACGCAGCGCGTGAGTTTCGCCGAGCACTGGACGTGGGCGCGGCCCGAGGGGCCGAACCAGTGGTTCCTCTCCGCCATCGAGCAGGCGTGAGGTTTATAAGACTTAAAAATTCTTACGGCGTGGAGACTTTATCCGAATCAGGGGCCGGTTCCTCGGCTTCTTCCTCGCCGTAGCGTTTGCCGCCCTCCAGATCCTTGAGCGACCACCAGAAGTAGATGATGGCGCCCATGATGGCCGCCATGACGAGGGCGAAACCCTCCACGAAATACGGGGGCAAGGAACGGTAGGCGACGGGCGGAGCGTTCGCGCCCGGCGCGGCTCCGGGCGCTTTCGGCGCGAGCGGGACCACCCGCGCCTGCGTGATGGCCTGTTCGGCCTGGAAGGCCGTGTAGCCCCAGTAGATCATCCCGCCCAGGAGCGCGAGAATCAGGACGGTGCATACGGGCCATTTGAGGCCTGTTTTTTTCGCCTCGCTCAATCTCTCGCCTCCGGGATCACCTCTTCCGCCAATAGCGCCATCTGATCCATCTCCTCATCCGCGGGACCCGCGTGCTTGAAGATGAAGTGTCTCGCACCCGCCTGCTGGAATTCCGCTATCTGCTCCAGGCAACGCTCGCGCGGCCCATAGAATAAATACTTTTGGGCGATGCCGTCAAAATCCATGTTGTAGCGCCTCGACAGATTCCGGATGCCCTCGCGCAGGGCGTGCTCCGCGTCCTCATGAACGTATATGAATGCATGGTGCGCCGGCGTCCACGCGCCTCCTTCGATGTCGAGGGGCTTGCCCGCTTCTTCCGCCCATCGCTTCATGTCTTCCAGCCCTTTGGCGAAGCGCGGCGCCGAGAACATGTAGGAGACATAGCCCTCGCCCATGAGCGCGGCTCTTCTGCGGGCGGCGTCGCTGCGGCCGCCCACCCAGATGGGAGGCCCGCCGGGCGTGAGCGGGGCGGGCGTCTGGCGCGCATCCTGAAAACGCCAGAAGCGTCCCTCGTGGCTCACCGCCTCGCCGCTCCAGAGCTTTCGCACGATTTCGATGGACTCGTTCGTTCTCGCGCCGCGCTCTTTGACGTTCACGCCGCAAAGCTCGAACTCGGTTTTTCCCTCACCACCTACGCCGACGCCGAAGATGAAGCGCCCTCCGCCCGTCAGGTAGTCCACCGTGGCCGCGGTCTTGGCGGCGATGGCGGGACGTCTCAGCGGCAGGAGATATACGCCTACGCCCAGCGTGATGCGGCTGGTGCGGGCCGCGAAGGCGGCCAGCGTGGTGAGGCTCTCGGTGTAGTGGCCGTAAAAGGAGATGTGATCCCCAATCCACAAGGCGTCATAACCGAGCGTTTCGGCGGATTCTGCGAACGCATACATTTCCTCGGGCGTGAAGATGCGCTCGGGGTGCATGGTGAAGCTAACGCCGAATTTCGTTTTCATCTTCCATTCCTTCGTTTTATCCCTTGATCGCGGATCCACGGGTAATGGCGAGGAAACTAGAGCACGCGATCGCTCAGGTCAACTCGCGCCCCGAAACGGGGTTGTTGAAAAAGTCCCTGACAAGGGGGGGTAGGGGGGTTGCTTTCAAAGAGGGAAGTCGGGGGTTCGCGCGAAAGCGGCCTTCCCTCTAAAGACAATGTCCCCCGACGGGGACTTTTTCAACAAGCCTTCCAAGAGGGAAGCGGATTTGGAATTCTCCTGGATGGGGAGCGATCCTGGCAGGGGCGGCTCACCGGGTTTTCAACGGCTCCTTCGGGAGACTGCTTCGCCCTGCCGTCAGATGGTTTGACCCGACCCTTCGAACCTGCTCTAATGAATCCAATCGCAAAATTTGGGGAGCAGCGTAACCGCGTCGGAAAAACTCGCAGCGAACGAGTTCTCGTCAGACTTGTTCTTGGGAAATCCGTTTCACCGTAAAAGGAGAAGCAAATATGAAACGTTCCATCAAGTCGATTCTCGTGATTTTGCTGATTGCCGGGTTCGTGGCGTTCACATCCCACGCAGCCGTGGCGCAAAAAGCCAACCTCATCTTCTACTCCTCGCTCACCACCGCCGCACAGGCCACTCTGGTGAAGGGCATCGAGAAGAAATTCCCGGACATCAAGGTGCAGTCCATCACCGCGGGCGGCGTCAGCCTCTATCAGCGTTTCGTGGCCGAGCGCAGCGTGGGCAAGGGCAAGATCGACCTGCTGCACTTCAGCTACACGCCGGGCTGGTACGACCTCGCCAAGAGAGGCTACGTGAAGAACGTGACGCAGTTCCCCGAGGCCAAGAAATTCCCGGCATGGGGCAAGGACGAAAAGGCCCAGTGGGTGGGGCTGCGCGCGCCGACGCTGCAGGTCATCTACAACACCGACAACGTGAAGCCCGGCGAGGCGCCGAAGAGTTTCGCGGAACTGACGAAGCCCAAGTGGAAGAACCGTCTCGTGCTCGTCGACCCGTTCCAGTCCGCAGGCCTGTGGGATTTCTTCTACGGCGCGGATGGTTTCGGCGAAGAATACATCAAGGGCCTGCTCTATAACGGCGCGCTGGTGCAATCGCGCATGGGCGCCTCCACCGAGCGCGTCGCCACCGGCGAGCGCGACGTGACGATGGTGTTCGAATACATCGCCATCCGGCGCATCAACAAGGGTGCGAAGATCAAGATCGCCAAGATGGCCGAGGGTACGCCGGTCATCCCCGCTTCGTTCGGGATGATCAAGGACGGCCCGAACCCCAAGAACGCGGAGCGCGTATACCGCTGGATCCTCTCCAAGGAAGGCCAGACGGTCATCACCCAGGACGTGAAGATCAACTCCGCGCGTTCGGACGTGCCGCACGTGAAGGGCATCCCTTACCCCTTCAAGCCGCTGTATGCGAACTGGGAGAAGGTGTTCAAGGATCAGAAGAAATACCGCGCCTTCATGACCAAGCACATTCGTGAAGCGAAGAGAAAGAAATAACCGGCTTCGGACCGGTCGATGACAGAGATGCGTCCCCGTTCGTTTGCCATGTTCAGGCTTCCAGGCACCGTACGGGTACTCGAATGGGGATGTCTTCTCGTCATCGGCTTCATCGTGCTGTACCCGCTGTTCTGGCTGGTACTGGGCAGCTTCCGGCCCGACCCGATAAGCACGGACTTCACCCTCGACGCCTACTTCGCCATCTTCGAAGAAGAGTACATGGGCGAGGTGTTGTGGAACACCGCCGTCATGTCGGTCGGGGTCACGAGCCTCTCCGTCCTGATCGGCGTTCCCCTCGCCTGGATCGTCGGGCGCACCGACACGCCGCTCAAGAACTACATCAACATGATAGCGATTCTGCCCTTCATCATGCCGCCCGTGGTGGTGGCGGTGGCCTGGGCCTATCTCGGCACGCCGCGCGTGGGCTTCGTGAACCTGTTCTGGAAGTGGCTGGTCGGCACCAAAGAGCCGCTGTTCGACATCTTCACCATGGGCGGGCTCATCTTCGTGATGGCGCTCTCGCTGGCGCCCTACGTGTTCATCTTCACGGTCACGGCGTTCAAGAACATGGACCCGACGCTCGAGAACGCCGCCCACGTCAGCGGCGCGAACCAGTGGCAAACGACGATTTGGATCACGCTGCCCATGGCGGCGCCGGCCATACTCTCCGGCGCGCTGCTCACGTTCATCCAGTCGCTGGAGGTTTTCGCCATACCGGCGACCATCGGCGTCTCGGGCGGCATATACGTGTTCTCAACCCAGCTCTGGCGCATGATGCTCGGCATCCCGCCGAACTTCTCGCACGCCGCCGCCCTGTCGATCCCCATCCTGCTGGTTTGCGGGCTGGCGCTCTGGGGGCAGACCCGGGCGCTGGGGCGAAGCGCCAGGTACACCACGGTCGCGGGCAAGAGCTTCCGGCCGAGGCTCGTGGAGCTGGGCCCGTGGAAATACGTCTCACTGAGCTTCGCCGCCTTCTACCTTCTGGTGTCGGCGATCCTGCCGGTGCTGACGCTCATCTACGGCACGTTCATCTCCAACCGCGGACGCCCCCCGACCCTGGAATACCTCACGCTGGGCCATCTGGTGGAGATCATCACCGGAGACGGGGGCGCGGTCATCCTCCGGTCCATCCAGAACAGTCTGCTTCTCAGTTTCATGGGCGCTACTATCGGCATCGCGCTCTCCGCCGTGGTCGCCTACTTCGTGGTCCGCAGCACCTGGAAGGGCCGGGGAACGCTCGATTTCCTCGCCCTCATCCCGGTGGCCATTCCGGGCGCGGTCATCGCCATCGCCATGCTCTGGGCCTACATCCGCGAGCCGTTCAACCTGTATCACACGCTGTGGATCATCCTCATCGCCTACATCACGCGCTTCCTGCCGTTCGGCGTTCGGGCGGTTTCGAATTCCATCACGCAAATCCATGAGGAGCTGGAACGCGCCGCCGCGGTGAGCGGCGCGAACTGGGGCGTCGTCTTCTGGAAGATCCTCGTGCCCCTGGCCATGCCGGGCATCGTCGCCGGCTGGATCATCCTGTTCGTATCGATGATGCGCGAACTGTCCGCCTCGATCATGCTGTTCAGCTCGAACAAGGAGGTGATCAGCACAATTCTCATCCAGCTCTACGACGAAGGACTCTTCTCGCACGTGTGCATTCTCTCGCTCATCATTGTTATCCTGTCGCTGGGTTCTGTTGCGCTGGTGCGCTGGCTCACGAAACAAACGGACGTGGAGGGCCTCACCTGATGCAAAACGTACGGGTCGAGAAACTGGTCAAGAGATTCGGCGACGTGGTCGCCGTCGGCGGGATTTCCTTCGAGGTGCCCAAGGGCAAGCTGCTGACCCTGCTGGGGCCGAGCGGCTGCGGCAAGACGACCACCCTGAACATCATCGCCGGTTTCGAGACCCCTGATGACGGCGACGTCCACGTCGGCGAGAGGCTCATATCGAGCGCGTCCGAGAACGTGCTGGTGCCGGCGCACAAGCGAAACCTCGGCATGGTGTTTCAGTCCTACGGGCTGTGGCCGCACTTGCGGGTGCGTGACAACGTCGCCTTCGGCCTGCAGATGCGCAAGACGCCGAAAAGCGAAATCGCGGGCGCCGTGGAGCGCGCCCTGGGCCTCGTGCGGCTCGAGGGCCTGGGGGAGCGCTACCCATCGCAGCTCTCGGGCGGCCAGCAGCAGCGCGTCGCCTTCGCCCGCGCGCTGGTGTACGAGCCCGACGTGCTGCTCCTCGACGAACCCCTCTCGAACCTCGACGCGGCGCTGCGCGAGGAGATGCGCCTGGAACTCAAGGAACTGCAAACCGAATCCGGCATCACCACCATATTCGTCACCCACGACCAGGTCGAGGCCATGGTCATGAGCGACATCATCGTGGTCATGAACGAGGGGCGCATCGAGCAGATGGGCTCGCCGAGCGACGTCTACCAGAACCCCGCCAACCAGTTCGTCGCCGGTTTCGTCGGCATCTCGAACTTCCTGGAAGGCGAAGTCGTCGCCGCAGGCGTGGGCGAAGCGCAGACGGCGGTGAAGGTCGGCGAGGTGACGCTGCTGTGCAGAACCGCCGGCGTGTCGGAAGGTGAGAAAGTTATGCTTTCCATCCGGCCCGAGGATTGCGTCGCAAGCACGGAGGCACCTCCCGAGGGGACCCCGAACGTCATCGAGTGCAGCGTCGACAAGGCGGTGTACATGGGCGGCGTGCTGGAGCTTTGGCTGTCTGCCTCCGGCCAGAAAATCCGCGTCCACGGGCACCGGTTGCCGATACTCGAATCGGGGGCCACGATTCACGTTTCCATCGACCCCGCCTCGATCAACGCGATCAAAGGCGGGTCTTTGAGATAAGGATGCCGGGAGAACTATCGCAGGGTTGAGCGGCGCCCCGAGGCGCCTGAACGAGGAGGCGTACATGAGCGTTACCGAACGGATGGCGGAATTCATCGTCGAGACGAAGTGGTCGGATTTTCCAGCACTGGTGGTCGAGCGCGCGAAAAAGGCGGTGGTCGACACCGTGGGCGTGACGCTGGCGGGTGTGGATGAGCCCGTCGGGCGCATCGTGGCCGATTTCGCGCGGAAAATGGGCGGCGCGCCCGAGGCGAGCATTATCGGGATGAACGCCCGCGCCGCAGCGCCGATGGCCGCCCTCGTCAACGGGGCATTGGGCCACGCGCTCGATTTCGACGATTCGAGCTACCTGCTGAACGGCCACCCCAGCGTGGTCTTGTTGCCCGCCGTCCTGGCGCAAGGGGAAGTGCAGGGAGCGTCCGGCCGCGAAGTTCTGGAGGCCTTCATCATCGGCTACGAGATTTCGACGAAGCTGGGCGAGGGCATGAATCCCGAACACTACGGAGCGGGCTGGCATTCCACCTGCACGCTCGGCACGATGGGCGCGGCGGCGGCGACCGCCCACCTGCGCGGGTTCGACGCCGAGACGACGCGCCACGCGCTCGGCATCGCGGCCTCTCACGCCTCGGGCGTTCACGCGAACTTCGGCACCATGACGAAGCCGCTCCACGCAGGGCTTGCGCCCGAGGCCGGCCTTCGCGCGGCGGAACTCGCGGCGGCGGGCCTCACGGCGAGCACGACGATTCTCGAAGCCCCGCGCGGATTTTTCGACGTATACGCGGGCGGCGGCTCCCCTGATGGCGAGGCGATCATCGAGAGCCTCGGGCGACCCTACGCCCTGGCGGAGCCGGGCATGAACATGAAGCCCTACCCGTGCTGCCTCTCGACCCACCCGGCGGTGGATGCGCTCTACGACCTGGTGGAGGAGGCGGGCGTTTCGGCGGCGGACGTCGCGCGCATCGAAGTCTCCTTGGTCGAGATCGCCACGCAGGTGCTTCGCTATCACGCGCCCCAGACGGGGCTGGAGGGCAAGTTCTCCATCGAGTATTGCCTTGCGCGCATGTTGCTGGATAGGGACTTGCGCCTGGAGACCTTCACGGACGAAGCGGTGCAAAAACCCTTGCTCCAGGAGTGGATGGGGCGAGTTCACGTGAGCACAGACGATATGGGCTGGCGGCCCGGCATGCGCAAGCCGAGCGAGGTGCGCGTTTTTCTGAACGATGGACGCACCCTCAAAAAGAGAACGGACGTCTCACGCGGCTGTGCGCTCTGGCCGATGGAGAATGAGAAGATACGCTCCAAATTCCGCGATTGCGCGAAATCCGCTCTTGAAGCAGAGGAGTACGAAGAGGTTCTCTCGCGTCTGGAATCGCTGGAAGCGGAACCCGAGATCGATTCCCTGATGCGTCTTTTAGGCGGCGCGGGCGCGCGGGAGGAGACGGCGGGTCAGACGGCGTGAGAATTCGGGAGTCTTCGTAACGAGCGATGCCTAGCGGTGCAGCCTCTCGCACCGGGCGATGGCGGCGGTCAGCTTCTCCTGCGGTTCCGTCCCGATGTTCACCGCGAACTTGAGCCCCGAGAGCTTCTGGATGCACGCCTCGTAGGGGAGGTTTCGGAAGGCCACGGCGAAGCGTTCGCATCCGTCCGCGTTCCCGTCGAAGCTGAACCCTATGATATTCTCCGCTTCGTCGGCTTCCACCTTGATCGTGCAGTGGTGGAGCACCGTTTTCTCCACCTGATGCGTTTCACACACTCTCCTCACTTCGCGGCGGCCCCGGGGGTGGAACACGATCTCATCCCGGCAGATGGTCTCCGGCGCGAGGTAGGTGAAGGCTTTTCTGTGGTCCCAGGTGTAGACTTTCCGGCCGCCGACGCTGACGTCGCTGTCCGGATACCCTATTTGCTGGACGAGGCTCTCGACGGGAGCGCCCACCATGGAAGCCAGCCCCTCCCGCAGCACGCCCATGGTGGGGAACGTCTGGACCGCGCAGCCGGAGAGAAACAAGACGAATGCAATGGCGGCGGAGCATTTGAGCCCTTGGGCGTTAAGGCGGGGCATGCGGAACTTCCTCCGGGAGTTCTTGCGTGAAACGGCGGCTTGCGAATGAGATATTACCACATTCTTGAATCCCCGAATTGCCCGCAAGCGCACCACGTGGTTCTCGTGCGTATAACGGACGGATTCTATAGAATGAGCGAACCCGGTGTTGCAGATGAAAGGGTTTCCGAGCGCCCGATTGCTCCAACCGGCAAGGGGTTCTGGCGTGTACTCTCTACGAAATATGGGGAGCAATAGACAGGAGGAGACGTATTAAAATGCCGTTTTACAGAGCATCCGAGATGGTTGAATCGCATGTGGCCGCACAGCCCATGGGCCGCTTCAAGGGGCTGGCGGGGGAGTTGGTGAAGGTGGGCTTCGTCACCTATCCCAAGGGCAAGATGTCGAGACCCCACTACCACCCGAACGAGGAGCAGTTCCTCTTCATCCTCGAAGGCAGGCAGTGGATGATCGTGGGCGATGAGGAGGGACTGATCGTCGCGGGCGACCTCGTCCACATCCCGCGGGGGGCGAAGCACGGCGGCGTCATCATCGACGAGGTGCGCATGTTCACCGCCAAGAGTCCCGCCGGCGACGGACGGCTCGATCAGGATCACCACGACGCGGAGGACGCCGAGGAGATCGTCCGCCGCCTGCAAGAAAAACTCAGCGAATACACCTAAAGGAGAAAATCATGCCGTTCTACAAGATTTCCGAGATGGAAGAGGTCCGCGCCGCGATATCGCCCGCGACCGCCAAGACGGTGCCCGGCGAACTGATGAAGGTGGGTATTGTGACGTACCTGAAAGGCGAGGGCGCGACGCCGCACTACCACCCCAACGAGGAGCAGTTCTACCTCGTCCTGGAGGGGAAGCGCTTCGTGATCGTGGGCGATGAGGAGCGGGTTGTCGAGCCGGGCGACCTCGTCCACATCCCCCGGAACACGCGCCACGGCGGGCGCACCATCGGTGAGAAGTCCGTGTTCTTCGTCGTGAAAAGTCCCTGCGGCGACGGCGACCTCGCGCAGGACTACAACGCGGCATCCGACGCCGCCGAGGTCATCGACCGGCTCGAGAGCAAACTGGACGAGCTGAGCGGGGAGGGGTAATTCCAGGCCGTTGCCGGTTGCGGCTCCACGCGCCGGGCGTCACGAGTGCCCCCTAAAACAGCCCCGTAATCTTCCCCTCAGCCGTGATGTCCATTCCCGCCGAAGCGGGGACTTTGGCGAGGCCGGGCATCTGCATGATGTTCCCGGCGATGGCGACGACGAACCCCGCCCCTGCGGACACGTAGGCCTCGCGCACGTTCAGGATGAAGCCCTCGGGCGCGCCCGGCTGCTTGGGGTCGTCGGAGAGGGAAGCCTGCGTCTTCGCGATGCAGACCGGAAGCTCGCCGTAGCCCAGCCTCGTCAGGGAGCGCAGGCTGCGCGCCGCTCCCGGCTCGAAGCGCACCGCACCCGCGCGGTAGATGCGCGTCGCGATGGCCTCGATTTTTTCCTTGAGCGGCATATCGAGGGGATAAAGCGGGGTGTAGGGTGAATCGTTCGCGGCGGCGAGATCGAAAGCCGTCCCGGCGAGTTCTACGCCCCCCTCGCCACCTTTGGCGTGAAGCTCATGCGCGTGGCACGGCGCTCCCGCCTCGGCGCAAAGCTCTTTCACGCGCGCTATCTCGGCGTCGGTATCCGAAGCGAAGCGGTTCACGGCCACCACCACGGGCGCGCCGAAGCTCTGGATGTTCTCGATGTGGACCTTTAGATTCGCGAAGCCTTCCGCGAGGGCGTCCACGTTCTCCTCCGCCAGCGCGTCCTTGTCGAAGGGAACGCCCCCGTGGAGCTTGAGCGCGCGGACGGTGGCGACGAGCACCACCGCGTCCACGCTCAGGCCTCCCGTGCGCGCGGTGATGTCGAAGAATTTCTCCGCACCCAGGTCGGAGCCGAATCCCGCCTCCACCACCATCACGTCGCCCAGCTTTAACGCCAGCTTGTCCGCGATGAGCGAGTTCGTGCCGTGGGCGATGTTCCCGAACGGCCCCCCGTGGACGAAGGCGGGCGAGCCCTCCAGCGTCTGCACCAGATTGGGCTTGATGGCGTCTTTTAAGAGCAGGGCCATCGCGCCCGCGGCGTTCAGATCGCCCGCGGTGATGGGCGCGCCCTTCCGCGTGTAGCCGACGACGACCCGCGCGATGCGCTCTTTCATGTCCTGCGGGTCGCGCGCGAGGCACAGCACGGCCATGACTTCGGACGCCGCCGTGATCATGAAGCCCTCCTCCCTGGGCACGCCGTGCGTCCTGCCGCCGAGACCCACGAGCACGTGGCGCAGCGCGCGGTCGTTCATGTCCAGCACGCGCTTCCAGGTGACGCGGTTCACGTCCAGGCTGAGATCGTTTCCGTGGAATATGTGCGCGTCCAGCAGGGTGGAGAGCAGGTTGTGCGCGGAGGTGACGGCGTGGATGTCGCCCGTGAAGTGGAGATTGATGTCCTCCATCGGCAGCACCTGGGACATGCCGCCGCCGGCCGCGCCCCCCTTGATGCCGAACACGGGGCCGAGGGAGGGTTCGCGCACGCAGATGACGCTTTTCTTGCCGAGCCGCGCCAGCGCCTGGCCGAGCCCCACCGTGGTGAGCGTCTTGCCCTCGCCCAGCGGGGTGGGTGTCATGGCGGTGACGAGGATGAGTTTTCCGTCCGGCGCGTCCTTGCGGCGTTCGAGCGCATCGAGGCTCACCTTGGCCTTGTGCGCGCCGTAGAGTTCTATCTCCTCCGGCCCCAGGCCCAGTTCTTCGGCGATTTCCGTGATGGGTTTGAGCTTCGCGGCTTGCGCGATTTCCACATCCGATGCGATGGCCATGAATCCTCTCCCGGACCAGCGACGTGCTATGGAGGACGTGTCGGAGTCTCCAACCAACCTAGCGAGGGGCAGGATGAGTGTCAAGGAAAACTATCCGGGCGGCCCGATGCGGGCAAAAGGCCTGAAGAGTGATTCACGTTATTTAAGCGATTTAGCGTGAATAAAGGGCGTTTTATGAGGTTCATTCACGGGACATTGATGCTTTAGCGTGAATATATTATAGTAACGGCATGACTACTCCGGGGCCGATAAAAGATCGCATCGGGGCTCTCAAGCGGGAATACGACGCCTTGCGCCGGGGCAGGGAATCGCTTCTGGCAATGATCGACGAGGTCGAAATCCCCGAGAGCGTCTACAACTCGAACGCGATTGAAAACTCCACCCTCACACTCGATGAAACCGAAAGAATCCTGCTGGAGCAATCCCTCGCGCGCGAGGTGTCGGTGCGGGAGGTTTTTGAAGCCAGGAATCTGGCCCGCGTCACCGAATACAAGCGCGCGCGGGCGGAAGATAGCGAACTGGATGAGGAGTTGATACTGCTCTTGCACCAGATGCTCATCGGCGGCATCGACGACGCCATCGCGGGCCGGTTTCGGGGACAGGGAGAGTACGTGCGCGTGGGTACGCATATCGCGCCCGCGCCCGAGCACGTGGAGCGCATGATGGAGAACATCCTCATCACATATTCGAGCGATCTGGATTCCTACTGCCTCGACAAGATCGCCCGGTTCCATCTGGATTTCGAGACGATTCATCCCTTCTGCGACGGCAACGGACGGATCGGTCGTGTGATCATCAACTTCCAGCTTCTACAACTCGGCCTGCCGCGCCTCATCATCCGATACTCGGAGAGGGAGCGCTACTACCAGGCGTTTGGCGACTATCGCGACCGCCGGACGGCCCGGACGATGGAGAACATCTTCTCGCTCGCGCTTCTGGAATCGCTGCACAAACGGGTGACCTACCTCAGGGGCGAATCGGTCGTGCGGCTCTCCGACTACATCAGGAAGAGAGGCCTCTCGGCCCCCGCCACGACCAACGCCGCCCGCCGCCAGACCATCCCCGCTTTCCGGGAGAAGGGCGTCTGGAAGATCGGAGAGTGAGGGGAAGGCTATCGGTGGGTTTGGACACCTCACCAACCAGTTTTTCGAATGAAGTGGCGAGCGCCCGAAAATCATTCCCCCCTTGGGAGCTGTTGAAGAAGCCCCTGAGAGGGTAATGGCAACCCCCTTGAAAGGGAAATCCCATAAAGGCAACCCCCCCTACCCCCCTTGTCAGGGGGGCAAGATCAAAACCCCCTCAGCTGCTCCACCCGGCGACCTCTGTCCCCTTATTGTCAGGGGGCAAGAAAATCAAAGCCCCCTCAGACCGGTGGGGCGCATCGCCTTTTTATACCCCCCTGACAAGGGGGGGTAGGGGGGTTACTGCCCCGCAGGACTTTTTGGGCGGCCCCGATAAAGGAGCGTTTGTATCGAAGGGCCTGTCCGGAGCCTGTCGAAGGAGCGCCATCAATAAACGCCGGGGAATATCCGGTACTTCACCCGCGCCTGATACTCCGCCCACTTCTCCGCGCCGTATTTCTCGGCGCAGTAGGCGTCGTCGTAACGCTGACGGCAGGTGAAGAACGAGACGATGAAGACGAAATAGGTCCAGGCCCAGGGATTCGTGAAGTAGCCGAACACCAGGGCGATGGAGAGGGCCAGGAACCCCTCGCCCATGTAGTTGAAGTGACGGGCGACGCCCCACAGGCCGCTGCAAAGTATCTTGCGCTCACCCGCCTCGATGTAGACGGGCTCGATGAGGCCCAGAAACTTGCGCTCGGGCCACCTTTTGAACGTGTATTTCTGCAGGTTGGCGCCGCGCCCGATGCCCCACCCGAACAGGAACAGCGCGGCCGTTCCGATGAGCCATACCTTCTTCCACCCCGGCGAGAATCGGGGGTCGGGGTAGGCGGCCATGCCCCACAGCGGGAGGATGAACATCCACCCGTAGACCACGAGGCCGCCCCAGAACAGCTTGAAGCCGACGTTCTCGTGGATCAGATCGTAGGTATAGAGCTGGACGCGCTCGAAGATGAAGTAGTCCAGTACGTAGAACGTGAAGAACGCCGCATACAGGAAAACGCCCGGGTTGAAGTCTGCGCCGAAGTGCTCCCAGTGGTACGCGGCGCCCGAGAGGGCGTTCAGCGAGAGCATCGTCCCGCCGACGACGTAGAAATACATCTTCACGTCGAAGCGGCTCTTGAAGAACGATATCTCCTGCGCCCGCCCGTCCCACAGCGCCAGGAGCGGATTCTTTTCCTCCCCCGGCGGCCGGCTGTACACCGCGATGACGGCGAAGATGGTGGTGAAGACCGTTCCGCCGGCTACGGCGTAGACCGTGGAGCGGTAGAACCACTCGCGCGGCATCCCGGTGAGCTCGAAAGCCCACACGATCTGCGCGACCACGAAAACCAGGAGGCCGTTCAGCCGGTATTTGCGGGGCTCGCCCGTCTCGGAGTCGATGACGTAGCCGGGAACCCACCTGCCCGGCAAGGCGAGTTGCGCCACGAAAAAGGCGGCGAAGACCACGAGCGGGGTGAAAAACCCCGCAACCGCTTCCGCCCGGGAAAGCTCGAAGAGGTGACCGATGCCGAGCAGCTCAATCATGCCCGTATATCCTTTTCTCCGGTGACGCGGCCGTGAGTGGATACGTGCGCGGAGGTGATGAATAAGGCGCTGCGCGGCAGCCGGGCGCTCGCGCCGCCGCATGGAATTCGCCTGTTTCATCCTACGAATCGCCGGATCGATGTCAAGAAATTTCCCCGCGCCGACCCGCGCCTGAAACGCTTTCCGGCGACTCTCCCCCCGGGGGCCGTCCCGCGGCGTCTGGTGGACTTCGCCGTGATGCGGCATAATCGGAAGATCATCGGAGTGAATCCCGGTATGGGCCGTATCTCGCCGACTCCCGCGCCGCCCCGGCCGGTGTTCGCACCTAGAGGGCCGACCAATGACCCAGGAATTCCTCGCCGATTTAGCCGGCCGGATCGAAACGCTCAAGGCCGACGGCCTGTTCAAACAGGAGCAGGTCATCTCCTCGCCGCAGCAGGGCGAGGTCACCCTCGAGACGGGTGCGGCCTGCATCAATCTGTGCGCCAACAACTACCTGGGCCTCTCCAACCACCCACGCCTCGTCGAGGCGGCCAGGGCCGCGTTGTCCCGCTACGGTTTCGGCATGTCGTCGGTCCGGTTCATCTGCGGCACCCAGGTTCCCCACAAGCAGTTGGAGGAGCGCCTGAGCGCGTTTCTGGGAACCGAGGGCACGATCCTCTTCCCCAGTTGTTTCGACGCCAACGCGGGGCTGTTCGAGAGCCTTCTGGGCGAGGAAGACGCGATCATATCCGACGCGCTGAACCACGCCTCTATCATCGACGGCGTGCGCCTTTGCCGCGCGAAGCGCTTCCGTTACGCCAACAACGACATGAAGGACCTGGAGGCCAGACTGAAAGAAGCGGCCGGTGCGCGCTACCGCCTGATCGCCACGGACGGGGTCTTTTCGATGGACGGCTATATGGCCGATCTGCCGGCCATCTGCGACCTGGCGGAAAGACACGACGCCCTCGTGATGGTGGACGACAGCCATGCCGTCGGCTTCGTCGGCAAAAGCGGGCGGGGGACGCCGGAGCGCTTCGGCGTCGCAGGGCGGGTCGATATCCTGACGGGGACGCTCGGCAAGGCGCTGGGAGGTGCTGCGGGGGGTTACGTCTCGGCCCGGCGCGTCATCGTGGAGTGGCTGCGCCAGAGCGCGCGCCCCTACATCTTCTCCAACACGCCGGCGCCCGTCATCGCCCAGACCGGCCTGGCGGCGCTGGACCTTCTCGCCGGCTCGGCGGAGCTGCGGGATCGGCTCTGGCGCAATACGAGGCGCTTCCGCGCCGAAATGACCGCCCTGGGGTTCGAACTGCTGCCGGGCGAGCACCCCATCATCCCCCTGATGCTGCGAGACCCGAAACTGGCGCAGAACTTCGCCGCCGGGCTTCGCGAGGAGGGCGTACTGGTCACCGCGTTCTCGTTTCCCGTCGTCCCGCGCGGGCAGGACCGGATCCGCACGCAGATGTCGGCGGCCCACGATACGGGAGACCTCGACCGCGCCATCGGCGCATTCGCCGAGGTGGGCCGCAAACTCGGGGTAATCACCTAGCACACGGGAGATGAGCATGCTCACACTTGAAGGACAGGCGGCGGTCGTCACCGGCGGTGCGAGCGGCATCGGACGCGCCACCGCGCAGACGCTGGCGGATGCGGGTGCGGCCGTCGTCATCGCCGACCTGAACGAAGAGGCGGGTGCTGCGGCAGCGGAAGAGTTGAAAGCGGGGGGCGCCGAAGCGCTATTCGTCAGGACCGACGTGGCCGAGGCGCGTGACGTCGAAGCGCTCATCGAGGCGGTGACGGAGCGGTTCGGCTCGCTGGAAATCCTGATGCACTTCGCGGGCATAGGTCAGGAGATACTCGCCCTGGAAACCGCGCTCGAGGATTGGAACCGCATCATCGCCGTCAATCTCACGGGCAGTTTCCTGATGATGCAGGCCGCCGGCGCCGTCATGGTCGAGGCGGGATACGGGCGGATCGTGTCGATGTCCTCGGTCGCGGGCTTGCGGGGCGGGACGGGTCGCGCGGCCTACGGCGCGTCCAAGGGCGGCGTCGCGGCGTTGACGAGGGTGTTGGCGACCGAGTGGGCGGAGTCCGGCGTGACGGTCAACACCCTGGCGCCGGGACCCGTCGAAACCCCGTTGGTGAGGGAAATGCACGACGAGGAGACCCGCCGGGCCTATCTCCAGAGCGTTCCGATGAACCGCTACGGGGCGCCGGAGGAGGTGGCGGCCGCGGCCCTCTATCTGGCGCTGCCGCAATCGGGCTACATCAACGGCGTGACGCTGCCCGTGGACGGCGGCTTCGACGCCGGCGGCGTCCTCAAGCGCGGTTCCGGCTAGGCGGACCGGGGGGTCGGGAAAGACGGCCTACTGAAGCGGCTGTTGACTCCCCCCTGACAAGGGTCTGGTGAAAAAAACCGTTTCGAGATCGGGCGGACACACAGGTCCGCCCCTACGCAAAAACGCAATGGGGTGTAGGGGCGGACCTGTGTGTCCGCCCGACCCGACCGTCATTCCGGCATGTTTTTAAGCCGGAATCCAGTGAATTTGTTTTTGGTTTTTTTGCTTTGTCGGTTTTGCCAGCCGTTCGGCGGTGTTGCTCTCCTCGTTGGCTCTGGATTCCGGCTTTCGCCGGAATGACGGTGGTTTTCCCATATCGAGGGGCTTTTTCAACAACCTCTGAAGCGCGGCGCGCATCCCCGCCGAATGGCGTTCAGGGCGCAGGAAAGATTAAGCCCTTGATGGATGGGGATACGACGGCCCTTTTGCGCCTACCCGGGCCTCCTTGCGAAGAACTCGCGGTATTTGGGTGCTAACGGCGCGTCGCGCCAGTCGAAGCCGGTGGCGTCGGCGGCCCCCTCCATCTCCCGCGCGCTCCAGTCGTTCTCATCCGCCAGATGGTTCAGCGAGCAAATCCCGGCCCGCCCCGTGGCCTTTCAGTGGACGAAGGTCGTTCCGTGGGCCTTGGCTTCTGAGAGAGCGCGGCTCACCTCGGCCAGCGAGGCGGGGCTGAACTCGGCGGGCGAGACGGGGACGTTCACGTAGCGCATTCCCAGCGCCTCGGCTTGGGCCTTTGCGCGCTCGGGCGGGAGGTCGCCCTGGTCTTCTTCAGGAAAGCGCGTGTTGATGATGGTCTTGACCCCTCTTGCGGCGAGGGACTCCAGATCCGCGGGCTCGGGCTGCGAGCCGAAGGCGATATCCTCAGATGCGTGGAAGTATTCCATGAAAAAACTCCAGGTATGGGGGTTAATCCGCCGTGATTCCCTCTATCTCGAACGGTTCGCCGTTCACCTCCACGGTGGAGTGGAGCGGCACCGGCTCGGTGATCAGGGCCTCGGCGAAACAGCCGTTCTTGGCGTTCTTGATGAGGTGGGCGAGCTTTTCGGCGGGTTCGTCCGATTCGACTTTGAGATGTGTGTCCACGGCCTCCCACTTGTTGAACACGGTGCCTTTGAGCACCGAGCCGCCCAGCAGCTTTCGGAACCGGACGGAGACGCTCGCTCCCTTGATCTCCATTTTCATCATGTGCGCGTACCGCGACACCTGGGTGAGCAGTCAGAACCCCGTCGCCATGGCGAGATAGGCCATCGGCGTGGGGTATTGCGCCGTGCCGCCGATGTTCGCGCCCTCGTCGCAGAAAATCTCGAACTTGCCCGCCGTTCCGCGCTTGAGCTGCAGGGAGCCTTCGTGCATCTCGGTGTGGACGGTGTTGTCGGTATACAGCCCCCCTTTGGGGAGTTCGGGCTTGTCGATGACGCGCTCGCCCGGCACGGTGGAGGTGCTGTGTCCATCTACAGGACCTGTCATGGATTTCTCCTCATGAATATATGGTTCGCATGATTTCGTTGATGCGCGCAGGATACGACAAACGCTTCGCCAAGTATAGTTTCCGGAGACTGGAACCGGCGGGCCTGATTGAGGAATTCCGGCGAGCCTGCTAAACAGGTGGTCACCAAATCTATGAATGGCCGGTGCGGCGAAGGGACCGCGTTCCGCCGCCGCGCCCGGTCGGGGGGAATGCGGATATGTTCAACAAATTTCATCACATCGGCGTCGCGGTGAAGGACATGGACGCCGCCATCGCCCTGTACGAGGGCATGGGCGCGAAGCTGCTCGCGCGGGAGACTTCCGCCGACGGCGCGACCGATCTGGCCATGCTGGACCTGGGCGGCGACCTCATCGAGCCCATCTCGCCCATCCAGCAGGATTCGCCTCTCGCCAAGTTCATCGAGGAGCGCGGCGAGGGCCTCCACCACGTGGCCTTCGACGTGAAGAACATCGACGGCGTGCTGGCCGAGATGAAAGCGCAGGGCTTCGAGTTGATTGATGAGAAGTCGAGGCCCGGCTTCGGCGGACACCTCATCGCCTTCATCAAGCCCAAGAGCACGATGGGAACGCTGTGGGAGCTGGTGGAGGACGTTTAAGTCAAACCCGAAACCGGGCGGCGGCGCAGGCTCTCGCCTTGAGAACCAACCCCCCCTACCCCCCCTTGTCAGGGGTCAAAACCGACCGAAGAGGGAGGTTTTGCAAGACGATGTGTTTCTCGTCAATGGCTTATGCAAACGCTCGTTCATCACTCGCGTTTGACCCCTGACAAGGGGGGGTAGGGGGGGTTGCCTTTATACCCCGAGGAGGCCCTGTCCCTGCGATTCTTCATTCACCGGTTGGAATTCTTCTCCGTGGGGTTCGCGCCTCAGTCGCCCCGTACGAGGCCTTCTCTCACTTTCGGCATTGTTTGCGCGATGTCGCGTATGGGCAGGCCGTGCGTCGGCGCGACGACTTCGACGTCCAGTTCATCCATCAACTCTTCGAGCTTGTCGGCGTAGACGTTCATGTCAGTGAAGGTGGTCCAGTACAGGGCGCGTTCGGCGAATACGCCCAGCACGTCGACGAGATCGAGCGAGGTCGCCTCTTCGGCGAACATCCCGCAGTGGCCGTCCGTGTGGTAGTGGCTGTAGGCGAAGCCGTCTCCCGGAAACAGCACGCGCCCTTTGGTCTCGAATCCCCAGAGAGAACTCCGCAAGTCCCGGATCACCGGCTCCACGGCCATGAACTTCGTATCGCCCAGGTCGATGGCGTCTCCCACGCGCATCTCCCGGAAGCGGCCCTCGTGCTGGGGAAACGCCAGGTGGTAGTCGCACATGTCCCCGTGGATGGTGAGGTCGGGGTATCTATCGAGCACGCGGCCCAGACCGCCCGAGTGGGGCGTCTCCTGATGGGTCAGGAACAGGTGTTTGAGCGGGCCTCCGCCTCGGGTCAGGATGTCCCTCATCTGGCGTTCGATGATCGGGAAATCCTTGGGATGTCCCGTCTCTATCAGCATGGAGGCAACTGATCCGATGACGAGGAAGGCCGCGTTGTAGGAGTGATATATCTTGCCCTGGGAGTGCTGGACCAGGCAGTCGCCGAGCCAGAAGACGCCGGGCGATATTTCTCGGGGCAGGGGATGACTCATGTGTGCTCCTATCTTTCCAGACCCAGCGCGACGTATTGGGGTTTGACGACGCCCCGGTCGAGACCCGCCAGAACTTCATCCAGCACGGCGAATTGTTGCTCGACCAGACGGCGCCCGCGCAGAACCGCGCCGTATCCCGGAGCGATGGTCTCGATGTCGTAGCGCTCGAATACTTCCGTGATGCCTTTTCGGATGGAGTCCGTCCTCGCGCCCTCGAGCCACCAGTAGCGCGTGTTCAGCAGGAACGAGCGGACGAAGGAAGTCGTCGTGGCGTTGTCTTCATCCAGCAGCCAGGGGCCTTCCGCCCCCTCCGCCCAGAGGTGGCTGAACATGTCCGAGGTGAACAGGATACGCGTGGCCGCATCGTAAATCCAGCGGGTGCTGATGAGGCGGATCGGCGCGTTCATCACCTCGATGTATCTATCGCCGATTTCAAGCGGGTGGAGCGGCTTCAGTATCGTGGTGGGCAGGATGGGGTTGCCGTTGTTCGCTTCGTTCGGCTCGATCGCTTCGAACTCGAGCCACTCGTTGATTTCCGGCACGGGGGCGAGGCACTCCACCACGTTGAAGCGCTTGGCGACCGCCATGGCGTTTCCCACCGACATGAATTCGTTGATGCGCAGCGGGAGCAGGTGCAGCGGCGTATCCGGCGCGATGAGGGATTCCAGCTGCGCCAGGATTTCTTCTTCGTGGGCGGCGTAGCCCGTATCGAGCAGGAGCGCGCCCGCGTCTTCTTTCAGGAGATAGCAGTTCGAGACGCTGTGCCCGCGCGCGCTGATGGGGTATGCGCTGATCCGCCCGTCCAGCGGGAACGTGTTGTGGAGGGCGTAGACTTTTCCCTCCGCGAGTTCGGCAATCCCGGAATACGACATGCGTACGGCGGCCTTTCCTTGTTCGGCGACGAACAGAAGACTTGCGCCGGGGGAATTTGCGACCAGATGACTAAAAATCCATTGTAACCCCATTCCGCGTGAATTGGCGATGCCCGCAGCATTTCTCTTTAGAACCGATTCTGGACGATGAGGGAGCGATTGCGGTTGTGTAGAGGGACAGGTCGCGACCTGTCCTACTACGGGAGAATCCCTTGTTGAAGGGGGTTGTTGAAAAAGCCCACAAAAAACGAATCAACTCCCCCCTTGAGGGGGAGTCGACGAGGTAAGGGCGAAGCCCGCAAGCGAGTCGGTGGGGGGAGCTTTTATTTTAGAATCGTCCCCCCACCGATTCAGCCTTCGCACAAATCGCTCGGCTTCATCGACTCCCCCTCAAAGGGGGAGTGAAGCGTGACTCCCTTCGAACCCCCCAACCCCCTTGCAGGGAACTTTTTCAACAATCCCGTAGGGGCGGTTCGCGAACCGCCCCCAATCCCCTAACGCCATGTTATATGGATGGTTATCCGCCGCATGGTTCGCCGTCGCCAAAATGGCGGCGCATCCGCTTCCCAAAGGCCGGGGGACGGGGTAGGATTTATGGAAGAGCCTGCGATGGATTCGGCCGGTTGGGTCTCGTGCGGCGGGAGCCCGCGAACCCCGTCAGGTCCGGAAGGAAGCAGCGGTAAGTGGACACTCCCGGGTGCCACGAGGGCGCCTGACCGGTCGACTCCATCGCAGGGTCTGCGCGCCGCTCACGGGGTATGGGGCCCTTCAACGGCGGAAATCCTTGGGATGGATTCTTGATGTCCTTCATCGGCAGCGCCAGGAAATGGCGTCCGCAGCGCTTCGGGGAACTCATCGGCCAGGAGCATATCCGGCGAACGCTATCGAACGCGCTCGCCTCGGGGCGCGTCGCCTCCGCCTATCTGTTCAGCGGGACGCGCGGGGTCGGCAAGACGACCACCGCGCGCATTCTCGCCAAGGCGCTCAACTGCGAATCGGGGGATGGGCCGCTGCCCGAACCGTGCAACGCGTGCTCGTCGTGCGAGGAGATCACCGCAGGAAGCCATCCCGATATTCTCGAAATCGATGCCGCCACCTATACGGGGGTGGACAACGTGCGCGAGTTGCGCGAGGGGCTGCGCTACCAGCCCGCGCGCGGGCGCTACAAGACGGTGATTTTCGATGAAGTGCACATGCTCTCCAAAAGCTCGTTCAACGCGCTGCTCAAGACGCTCGAGGAACCCCCGCCCCACGTCGTCTTCATTCTGGCCACCACGGAGATCAAGAACGTCCCCGACACCATTTTGAGCCGCTGCCAGGTGTTCGAGTTCCGGCGGATCACGACTTCTGTCATCGCGGAACATCTTTTGAGGATCGTCGAGGCGCAGGAGCGGAAGATGGACGATGCGGCCGTCAAGCTGCTGGCGCGGATGGGGGAGGGCAGCATCCGCGATGCGCAATCCCTGCTGGATCAGGTGCTCGCTTTCGCCGCCGAGGATCCGGTTTCGAGCGCAGAAGTGGAAAAGGTGCTCGGTGTGCCGTCGGGCAGCATCTATAAAGCCCTGGTCGAGGCGGTGGTCGCGCGCGACGGCAACAAGGCGCTCACCGAGCTCAAGAACCTCTTCGACGCGGGCCACGACCTCAAGCTCTTCTCCTCGAACCTGCTCGAGTATCTGCGCGACTGCATGGTGCTCCTCTCCGCAGGCGACGATGAGGCGCTCTTCGACGTGGCGGCTTCCGAGATCGAAGAGCGCAGGCAGGTAGCCGCGAAGATGAGTTTCGCCGAGGCGCATCAGGCGTATTCCATTCTGCAGGGTGCGGAGTTCGAACTCAGGACATCGGATCATCCCCGCATGACGCTCGAGGTCGCGATTCTCCGCATGTGCCAGATTGAGCCGATTACGGATTTGGGCGCGTTGATGGAACGGCTCGAATCCATGAGCGGGGGAGCGGCGCCGAATCCCCCGCGCGCCCCCTCGCCGGGAGGGGAGGTTCCCGCCGCCGCGCCGCCTCCGGCTGCCCGGGAAACCGCGGCGCCCGAGCCTGCGCCGCCTGCGGGTGAACCTGCTTCGGGGGGTTCTCCCGTCGCCCAAGCCGAAGCGCAGGAGTGGAACTCCGTAGAGGCGCGGCGCGTGTGGGCCGGAGCGGTGAAGGCCTTGCGCCCGATGAGGCGCCCGCTCTTTCACGGCGTGGAGCTCGATCTGGAAACGGAAGGAACCGTCCGCGTGGTGCTTGCCCGGGAGAACCGAAACGCGCAGGGCCTGCACATGGCGGAGGAGGTGCGGCCCGAAATCGAGAAGTTTTTCCGGGAGCATTCCCCCTGGAGCGCCAGGGTCGAGATAGCGGGCGCGGAAAACGGCGCGCGTTCGCAAACCGGGCAGGGGGCCGGAGAGAAGAGCAATGCGCATGGCCGGAAACGGGATGAGAGTGAAGAGGCCGTGATCCAGGAGATCGTGGATTTGTTCAACGGAAAGATAGTCGACATTCGCCAGGGGCGGATGCGAAAATCGGGTGGAAATACATTCGCTTGAGTGGTGAGGGAACTACCTCGGGGAGATTCTCATGTTAAAAGGCGGCATCGGCAATCTGATGAAACAGGCGCGCCAGATCCAGGACAAGATGGCCAAGCTTCAGGAGGAGATGGCGGCGAAGACGGTGGAGGCCTCCGCCGGCGGGGGGATGGTGAACGTGGTCGCCAACGGGGCGGGCGAGGTAGTCTCGGTGAAGATAGACCCGCAGGTGGTCGACCCCGACGACGTGGAGATGCTCGAGGATCTGGTGCGCGCCGCGTGCAACGAGGCGTCCCGCAAAGGCAAGGACATGATGTCCGAGGAGATGAAGAAACTCACCGGCGGCCTGCCCATTCCCGGCATGTTCTGAGCAGGTGCGCGGCCTCCGCGCCGCGCGTCGTTTTATATCGTCATTATCGTCGCTTCCGGGCCGCCGCCTGAGACCCGAGTGAGAAAACGCCATGCAGTTGAGCCGCTTTCCCGCCATCGAAGAGTGCATTGAGGCGTTCCGCCGTCTTCCGGGGGTGGGGCCGAAGAGCGCGCAGCGAATCGTCTTCCATCTACTGGGCAAGGATCCCGAGGCCGCCGGGAAAATCGCCGCCTCCTGCGAGGCGCTGCATGAAAAGGTGGGCCTGTGCGGCACGTGTTCCATGCTCGTGGAGGGTGAGGCGGGAGGCGCCGACTGCTCGGTGTGCGGCGCGCGCGACCCGAGCGTCATCTGCGTGGTGGAAGAACCCGCCGACGTGTTCGCCGTGGAGCGCGCGGGGGGCGTGAAGGGACGCTACCACGTGCTGATGGGCGTCATCTCCCCCCTGGACGGCGTGGAGCCCGAAGACCTCACCATAGCCGGGCTCATCGAGCGCGTGAAGGCGGGCGAAGTGAAAGAGGTGATCCTGGCCCTGAACCCCAACATGGCGGGCGAGGGGACTTCCCTTTATCTCGCACAGGTGCTCAAGCCGCTCGGCGTGCGCGTCACCCAGCTGGCGCACGGCCTTCCCATGGGCAGCCATCTCGAATACGCGGACGAGATGACGCTCACCCGCTCCCTCGAAGGCCGCCGCGAGATGTAGTCTTGCGCGTGGGCGTTATCCATGAGCGCGTCCCACCGAACTGTCTCCCGGAAATCGGGGTTGTTGAAGAAGTCTTGATGAAGGAGGAGTTTGTTCCGTAGTGGGCCGTTCACGCGAACGGCCCTTGTCGGAGAAACGGGCGCTTCGCGAAGCGCCCCTACGACACCCTTCCGTAGAGATCACAACACCCGTCATTCCGGCGAAAGCCGGAATCCATTTTCGCCTTTGCCTTTTCGCTTCCTCGTTCGGACGTCTTTATTCCCGGGCGGGGCGGATCGGAATCGAACACAAAAACGAAAGGCGAATTCTCTGGATTCCGCATCTGTCCGCCGCGCAACAACAAGGTCGTGGCCGCCCCGTCCGGTGAAAAGTCAAAATGGATTCCGGCTTTCGCCGGAATGACGAACAAAGCCGCACCGTCTCGTAGGGACAGGTCGCGACCTGTCCCTACAGTACCCCATTCCCGGTTGGTTCCATACGCCGAATTACGGAATCGGGCCTTTCCCAAAAACCCCGGTTCAGGGCGAATAAAGGCGGATCGAGATGATCTGCACCTCTTTCTGGGGCATGCTCCCCGATCCCACGGGGGTTGCGCCGATTTTCTCCACGATGTCCATTCCTTTGACCACTTTTCCGAAGACGGTGTGCTTGCCCGTGAGCCAGGGGGTGTCGATCAGGTTGATGAAAAACTGCGAGCCGTTCGTGTCGGGGCCGGAGTTCGCCATCGCGAGCACGCCCTTCACGGGCGCGCGCGATTTGAGCTTCCCGTTGAAGCGGTAGCCCATGTTCTCGTACGCGTCCTTGAGCGTGAGATCGTTGATGCGCTTCTTCACCTCTTCCCTGCGCTTGTCGAGGTCGGCCTGGGAGCGGATGCCCATCTTCTGGAACAGGGGATTCACCAGGGTGCGCTGGAAATCGCTCTGGTTCCTGATGGGCAGGAAGGCGTGGGGACGCCCGTCCTTCACGGCCTTCATTTTGTGCAGGCCCAGGGCGTCGGCGTTGATCTCGTCCTCGAACTTATAGCCCGGCCCTCCGGTTCCGTTTCCCTTGGGGTCGCCTCCCTGGATCATGAACTCCTTGATGACGCGGTGAAACTTGAGCCCGTCGTAAAAGGGGCGCTTCACCTTCTTGCTGGTCTTGTGGTCCGTGAAGACGCGCTCCCCCGTGGCGAGGCCCATGAAGTTCGCCACCGTCTTGGGCGCTTCTTCGGGGAACAACTCGATGTAGACGTCGCCGAAATTCGTCTTCATCAAGAGAACCGGGTTGGTGGGTTTTTCCTTTGCGATCTCCTGCGCGAAAGAGGCCGAGGCCACGAGGAGCGAGAGAGCGGTTGCGAGTATGATTTTCATTGCGTGTCTCCGGGTGCTTGCGTGAAGAGGTGTGGTGTCCCATCCGCCCGGGCGGCTCGGGTGATGCGAGTCCCGCCGGGTGTCTCATGTTCTATAGCGTGTCGTGCTCCAAGTCCATAGAGGGGAGCATATTCAATTCATCCGCCCGAAGCGCTGCGTGAGCGCCTCTTCGCGGTAGGAGAAGATGCGGCGCAGTTGGCGGCTCACCACGAAGCTGTCGGCCAGGAACGAGAGGGGCCCCAGCGGCAGCTTGTAGTGGATGATGTCGCGCATCTCCACGCCTCCCTCGATCGGCAGAAAATGGTGCTGGTGGTGCCAGAATCGATAGGGGCCGAAGCGCTGCTCGTCCACGAAGAGGCGGCCTTCCTCCACGTGGGTGATCTCCGTGACCCAGTGCACCGGAATCCCGAGAAGGGGCTTCACCCGGTAGCAGATGAGGACGCCGGGGTGCATCCTTTCAGGCAGTTCGTTCTCGACGACCAGGTGAAGCTCGGGCGGCGTGATCTCCGCGAGGTTCTGCGGGTTCGAGAAAAACGCCCAGGCGGCGTCGAGTTCGATGGGAAGCTGCTGGGTCGCGTCCAGGCGAAAGAAGTTGCGCCGCATCGTATTCTCCCTCCTGCCGGTTCCGGGCAAGGGTCGTCTTCATCCGAACCACCGGGAGGAACGAGGCGGCGCCGGTGATGTGCCGGGAGTTAATGTAACACAAGGCGGGTTTGCGCGTGGCGGAGAGAGAGGGATTCGAACCCTCGAGGCCGGTTTCCCAGCCTACTCGCTTAGCAGGCGAGCGCCTTCAGCCACTCGGCCATCTCTCCGCGAGGGCCGCCATTCTATATCATAAGACGGGGCGGCGGCTATCCTGCGCAGGAGAAATCGGCCCCGCGAGGGGTTGTTGGAGAAGCCCTGCCACAAACAGAGAATGGATTTCCCAATCGACATAAGATTATGAATAAACTCCCCCCTTGAGGGGGAGTCGAAGAGCTAAGGGCGTAAGCCCGAAAGCGATTCGGTGGGGGGAGTTTTTCTGTGGCATGTCCCCCCACCACATCGGCCTTCGTCCAAAGGACTCGGCCTCTGTCGGGCTTTCCCCTCGGGAAGCCCGACCCCCTCAAGGGGGGGTAGGGGGGGTTGGTTTCAACAGGTGAGAGGACAATCGAACCGACCGGGGAAGCGCCGCCCGGCGGCTCAGAACGCCCTTTGCCAGCCGGCGAGAAACGTGAGCCGGGGCTTGGCGGAGGCGCTGTGGCCGGGGTTTTGGCTCCAGACGACGCCGAGGCGCAGCCGCCCCTCCGCCAGCGGCCTCTCCCAGGTGGCGGCCAGGTCGATCTGGCGCGCCTCGGGCGCGAGCGGCGAGGTGAGGGACGTGCGCAGCACCCGCCCCAATTTGGTCCGCGCAGCAGGGAGAGTCAGCGACGCTTGGCCGTCCTCGACGCGCAGGGGCTGTGAGAGGGCGAGCCGCACGGTGTCCGTATCCGTCACGGCGGCGCGTGCGTGCAGCGCGAACGCGCTGGTCGAGATCGGCGATACCTCCTCGATGAGCCCGCCCCGGGCCCGGGCGCGCGCGCTCCCCCATTCCGCATCCGCTCCGAGACGCCACGCGCCGAGCCTCACGTCTCCCTCGAGGCGGATGAAGGCGGTGTCCGCCGCCAGCGACCCGAAGGCCCCCCGGCCCTCGCCGCCGAGGATGGTTCCGCCCTCGCTTATCCACCCGACGCGCAGGCCGAGCGGGGCGCCTTCCGGCCGCCAGCCGAGTGTCCCGCCCGCCACGTCGTGCTCGTGGTTCGTCCCGAACACCGAGGCGGAAAGGCCCGCCCGGCCGGTGAACGTCGCCGTCATCCCCCCCTCGGCGAGCGAGAGGTGGCCGCCGCCGGCTTCCGCCGTGGTCTCCTGCGCGCTGACCCCTAGCGTCCCGCCCGCCAGAAAGCGCCTGACCCTTGCGTCCATCGCCGGGACCTTCGCCGTCGTCACGAAATCGCCCAGCCGGTACCAGAACGGCGCGCCCAGATCGTCGAGCGCCATGATTTCGTGGTCCCCGACCGACCGCGTGAGGCCGTTCCCGAACGGCGCCCCGAGACGCAGGCTCGTGGCGCGCAGATTGCTCCCGGCCCCGTTCGCGTTCCCGGCGACGGGGACCGCCGGGACGCCCACGGGGTGCGTGGCGGCGGCCAAGTCGAGTTTTCCCCGGCCGTAAACGGCCCTGTTCGCGTAGGCGCCGGTGTCGTCGGCGGTCTCGAAGAGGCGCGTCACCAGTTCGGTGTTCGAGAGCTGGTCCCGGAAGAGTTGCTTCATGATGGCGAGCCCGCCGGACACCATCGGCGCGGCGACGGATGTTCCGCTGCTCCTCCCGACGCCCCGGATGGGCGCGGACGTGTCGGGATGGGGTCCGAACCAGGCGACCCGGACGTCTTCTCCGGGCGCCGCGATGCAATAGTCCGCCGCGATGCCGCAGCGGTTGGAGAAGTCCGCGATGGTTCCGCCCGGCCCCAGCGCCGCGACGGTGACCGTATGTCCCCGGAGTTCCTCGACCCGCGCGGCGAGGCCCGCCAGCACCTCGGGCGAAACGGCGTTGATTTTTCCGTTCTCGCAGTGGGCCACCGACGAAGCGCATTCCCTTCCGTGGGCGTTGCCGGCCGCCCAGACGAAAACCGCCTTATCAATGGCTCCCGCCTGCGCCATCGCGGCGATCGTCCGCTCGAAGCTGGCGCGGAGGTCGTCCTCGTCGTAGTCGTCGATGATGCCCTGATAGCCGATGCTCAGGTTCAGGATGTCGGCGCGCCTCGGGCCGTTTCGCCACGCCAGGACCCGGTCGAGCCGCGACGCCCACGAGTCGTCTGCGCCTCCCGAACTGGTGAGAGAGACGGGGTTGTAGGGGCCGTCCGGGCTTTGTAAGGGAATGGCGAACATGGCGATGTCGGCGCCCCAGGCGACGCCGTGCGGGCCGCGGGCGATGGTGTGATCCCGGATTCCGGCGGCGACGCTCGCGACGGCCGTGCCGTGGGAGAACCTGGCGCCCGTCTCGTTCGAGGCGCCGCTGATGAACACCTCGTCAACCGACTTTCCCGCGAACATCCGGTGTGCGGTATCGATGCCGCTGTCGATGAAGCCGATGGTCACGCCCTCGCCCGGCGCGGCGCCCGCGCCCTCGAGCAGGTGGACGTGGGCGTAGGCTCGGTCTGCGCCGATTGCCGCGAGACTCGGCTGGTTCCTGAAATTCCGGTGTACGGCGTATGTGCCGGCGAGCCGCCGCGCCCGGCTGTTGAAATCGTCGACCGAGGGGCAGGTCCCGTCTTGGAGCGGAACGCATTCCTGCGGCTGCGGTTGTTGCGGCGACGGCTGCGGTTGTTGCGGCGGCTGCACTGGCTCTGGCGGGGGTGGTTGCGGCTGCGGGGTTTCGGGCGTCACCGCGGCTTGGGGGCGCGCTCCCGAGCCGCCCCCGCCGCAGTTCGTGAGAATGAGCATCGCGCAAAGGAGGACGGCGCAAGCGGAGGCCCGGCTCAGCGTGAAGGCGCCGCCGCCGCGCCCCCCATTCACGAGGCGGCGGCGCGGATGAACGCCGTTCGCGCCCTCGCATTGGCCCTTCGCCCCGCGTTCCTTTTCCCGTCCGGCAATCGCCATGTCGCTTTCCGGTCCCCTCGACCGCACCCGTCGGTCGCCGTCCCGGTGGACTGCATGCCATGGTCTTATTGTGCAGAAATGTTCCGGGCAAGTATAGCGGCGGGTCGGGGTGCCGTGCTGATGGATCGGTATTGATGGTGTCGATGAGGGGATATGGAGAATCGTTCAGGTCAAAGGCTTTAGAGATTCCTGTGATCCGTTCCCTAATCTCTCGTTACGAGGGCTTGTTTTCCACTACGTTGATTGAAGAGAGTTCGATGGATATCTAATCGCTCGCTCCCGATTTGAGTATCGGTATCCGGTGCCCGTGTCCGCTCTCTTGGCCTCCTTGCTGATAAATCTGAAAGTTTGGATGTTCCTCAGCCCATAGTGCGCTGCCATACAGGGCTCTTTTCCCACAGTTTAGCGTGATTCGCTTCAGCAATTTAAACAAATAGCGGCGCCCAAGGTTGCAAAAGGCCCCAGAATTTTATTGGCTCTAAAACTTTAATCGCAACATGGGCTTCTAGGTGGAATGTGTTCCGGACAAGTCTACGGTCCATCGTGATGAAGGCCTCACATTCTAGCTTCAGGGCATCTACCAACAATGCCTTATCTTTATTGCTCAGGTAACCGAATTTTTTAGATTCAAGCTTCGTGGCAACTTTGCTGCCATACCCACTAAACGCTGGAATACCAACCTCATCGTAACTAGCCAATTTATTTCTCCAATACACGAGGACATCTCTTGCCCAGTCCATATATTTTGCATCCTTCCGTTGCGCTACTTCTTCTAGACTTTGAGAGGACAGTGCAAACTCAAACAAAGCACGGTTACCTACAAACATGATCTGTTTAAGAGCATCTAAATTCTCTAGCCCTTTGGGAATCGACCAGATGCGAGCTTGAGAAGGTATTGTTCCTCCATCGTAGATGAACTCACCATAGGTTAGAAGTACTTGCAAAACAGAAGAGTCTAAAAACAAACGCTTTGGAACCTTGTCAAGCCCAGTAGTATTTTTTTTAGCCACACTTTCTACCTCGATCAAATCGCGAAATTTGTCTCCGTCCCGGAAACTCTTTCAAACTCAATAGTCTAAATATCCATTGCATTAAAGAAACAAGACCCATAGAACTCTAGAAGTTGGAAAGTGCAGGGCTAGTTCACTGGATGTTCTCTCTCGCGAAAGTCGTTAGGATGCGCTGGCTCGGGAAGTCAGAAAGCGAGACGAGTTTGTTTGCCAATGCAACAGGAATCAACGAATTATCGTGCATACTGCATCGAAGCTCGGCGATGAGTGTCAGCACATCTTCGAGGTGGGGCATTTCCGAGGGATTCGGATCTGCCATATAGCTTTGGGCCGGGATCGTCACGACGTGCATCTCCCCACCCGGTGCCCGGAACAACACTTTTTGGCCGTAGTATGTGTTTTGTCCATACACCACGCCGACCTCTCCTGGCACGATATGTCGCCGGATATAGCCATCATTAACAATCATGTAGGAGTTAGGCTCCATAAGGTCCTGGATCGCTGCAGCGTGTTCGACAAATGCTCCACTCTTCTCTAATCCGGCGAGCCTGAGCGTTGGCCCCATTTGTCCTCCGGGCTCGCTGAGTAGGTGCTGCACGAGCTCCCGCATGGGCCGACACAGCGGAGCAACCAGACCGAAAAAGGCCAATGGTCCATCCTTGATGAATAAGATGCTCCGCATCAGGCTGGGCTTGAGGCGCTCTATTATGTTGTAGAACAGGTGTATGAGAACTAGTTGTTCCAGCATTGTCATTACATAGGCACTGATTCCTCCCGCACCTAGCTCCTCATCGATCCGCTCTTGCAGCCGGAAGACATCCGTAAGATAAACTGGTCGCCCGCACTTAGGACAGCTTTTCTCAGTCTGCTCCTCAAAAAGGAAACTCGTTGCTCCGTGACCGCAATCTGATGGACAGTGCTCAACAATCTGAACTAGACCATTGTCTGGATTCCGCTTCCAACGCCTGAATAGAAACCACTTGAGGCTGACCATGAGATTATCGTCTTCCCCACGTGGCTTTGTGAAGAACTCGTATACAGTGCGCCGGATCGTGGCTGACAGGGACTGTTGGTCCTGACGCCGAATACCCTTCGTCGGCAACACAAGGGTGTAGCGCTCGATTCTCTTAAGGCGAGCGAGCTCTTCTGGCGCAATGAACCTCTTTTTGTCCAATGCGCGGAGGTCAGCAAGTTCAAACAATAGGGGACCGAATGTGAAAAACGTAATGGAGGCCGAAGGATACTCCTCACGCACATAGGTCTCTGTGTAGCCACCATCCACAGCGACGACCGCAGTCACTTCTGAGGTATCCACTTCGCCGAGCGTCTCAATCATAGAGTCGAGTGACTCCACGCCAGGCGCAGATGGGACTATACATTCTCTCATATAAGCTTGGACTTCCGGGTTTTTGATAATCTCTGCGTGCGCAATCTTACTGGCGCGCTCTATAGGCTTTCGTCCCTTGGAGCCATATCCCATAAGTTATGTCTCCGCCACTGTGAACCGGTCGATCTGCACGGGTACAATGAACGCGTTGGAGTACGTCTTCATTCGAATGAACCCTTTGTCGGTCGTTCGTCGAAGGCTATCCACGAAGTCCTCGAAGTCGTAATATTTAGCTATCTCGCGAAGCTCATCTTGATTGTTAAGGTGCGACACGAACCAGTTCTGTGTGTTTTTGAGAACGTTCGCTGATATCGAGCTAACTTCCTGGGTGGCGTAGACGAGTCCAAGTCGGAGCTTCGCACCCTCCTTTGCAATACGATTGTAGATCTGGGTTAGGTCGGCAGATTCTTTCCTCGGAAATAAATTGTGCGCTTCTTCAAAATACATCTGAATGAAGTTTTGTGTCTGCATCTGAGTGAAGCGGAGCATTGCATCATCGAATATACGACGGCATACTCTCTCGGAGAAGAAACGCTTCGTGATGTCATCTCCGAGCGAGAGATCAACAATTACGATTCTCCCCTCACGTAACTGCTGAAGGATGTCATCCTCAAATGAAGTCTGTAGTGTCGATGTGTGTTTTTCGGCGATCTCCCGCAAGACACGAAAACCGCTGCAGTCGACTGCCCCTCCGGACGTGCGCCGTCTTGTGAGCATTGTGAGCAGGGCCTCAAGATCATCTTCAGCCCAAGGTCGGCTATCGTGGTCGCGTTTGTATTGTGCAAAGCAACCGTTGGGGTCGGCGGCATACACTTCCCAAAAACGTTGCCACCATGCGGAGGCTTGCTGCAGAGTGAGGCGCATATATCCCCTACGGTCTGCCTCGAAGTTAAGAGCCACAGCGTTTCGAACTTCAGCATTAGCCGAAAAGCGAACCTGGAAAGTCTGAGGCGCAGCGAAACCTGCCTCGTGCAGAATGCAAAAATACACAGCCCTACGTCGCTCCCAGCGCCTTATCTCAGACACGTTCTCTTGGTCAGGCTGCGTCAGTTCTACGCTTCTAAAGTTCGACACAAATCTCGTTGTGTCGTCCGCGACTCTCGGATCACTGGATATGAGCTCGAATCCCAGATCAACCTCGTTGTAGAAGTTCACCTTGAGCACACGGAAGCCTTCTTTTGGGTGGGTGGAGTATCGGATGGTCTCGTTCTCAAAAAGCTCAAAAACCGCGGTTCCTTCGTCTTGTAGATTCGCATTGGCATATTCACCGTCTACATCGAAAATGATCTGCCCTATTGGGACAAGCTGCTCACCCTCATGCTCAATTCCCGCTGATCCCAAGTTTACAGTTGCCTGAATGATCTTTTTGACGGTATTGGATTTTCCTGTACGCTTCATTCCGAAGAGCGCTGTGCGTTTTCCTAAGTAGTCAAGGGCCGACACATACAGAGGGACAGAAGCATCCTGAGTGTGCCGCTGGCTTGACGAGTAGCGGATTTCACCGATTCTTTGATCTCCAGGTCCTCCGGGAAGTCCGTCGCCTTCACGGAAATTCACTAGGTACTCCAAAACGTTACCGGAAGGTTTGTAGACCGAGTAGTTGTTGGGGCCGTAGAAGTTGTCGACATCAGCCCCGAAGCATGTATTGCCTTGTGCATTCTGATAAAAAGAACCGAGCACTCTACACTCTAGGCCTGAGAACTGAAACTCGTACCTAGTATAGCTGTCGAGCGTTCCCGAGTCCGTCTCCGTTCCTTCACTCTCCTTGTAGTGATCCACCATTGCAGCGACGACATCTGAATCAGTTGGAAGCGCAGTTGGCCCAAGGACACGAAGAAGTACGACCTCTGGATGTTCCGTGTCGTTGTCGAATAGTGCAGCAAGAAAAGCCCCAGCCGGGACCCCACCCACCATTTCCTTCCAGTGGTCGTTCGACAAGATCTTCATCTTGTTAAAGTCGAAGTAGAATGGTCGCCCGATAAACGAGTTCTCAATCGCGACATCCTCGAAGACATTTATTGTCGCCAAGTTCCTAAGTCTCTCGTTGATCAACATTACTTCTATCCTCCTGCAGCCCACTCGGAAGCTGGCTCCCACCGTATAGGGCTAAGAGGAGGCAGCTGAGTAAGGTTGTTTCCAGGGCGGGATAATATAAGTACACGGTCCGTCTTCGTCGCTTCCCCACGCCTTTGCTTCCAAATTCGACTGACTTTGTGTTTAGTTGGAAGTCGGTCAGTAACAATGCCATGAAGGCGCCAACCAAGTGGTTGCGCAGCTTCCTCCCAGACCTGGGCAGCGAGGTTCGTAGTTTTTCCCTTGCAACGATCATAAACGTCGCCGATCATCAGACAGAGGTATCCATCCTCCCGAATCGCTGAGGCCATCTGCGTCAAGACGGCACTGATGAACTGCAGGTATTTCGGCAGAGACCCAGTCGCGACGAGTGCTCGATCAACCACTTCCGGTTCTTGCTTGAGCATCCAGAGTCGCACCCAGTTGTATTTCCCATACTTGATGACGCTAAGGTAAGGGGGAGATGTGAACACGAGCTTCGCAGGCCGGTCGCAAATTGTCGTGGCCATGGGGTTGCGTGCGTCCTGCTGCCAAGCGGTGCCTCGCGTTGCCGTAGCCTCAGGCAAGCTCATCCTGCCCAGCTTCCAATCGAGAAGATCGAAGACGTCAACATCGGGTGGTACGAGCCTATGCTCCTCAATATATCGCCGGACATATCCCGCCGACATCGAAAATGTGTTCGGCATACTGATCGACAAGCCGTGTACCGGTCCACCGGGCCTATAGTTGGCATGCATCACCCCTAAGAGAAGTGCCATTAGGAATCGGTCATCACGCTGGCTAACTTTAAGTGCATTTCGCAACCATATGAGCTGCCCGAGGACTCGGCCTGAGTAGAGCATCTGGATGTCAGCAGGGGCTGAACTCGGGCACTCCGGGACACAATTCTCACGCAAGACTCTCAAGCGAGTATGTGCCTCATCAGTGGTTGGAGCGTCTACTTTGCCTGCGGTAAGGAGGTGCGCCAGGGGATTAGCATCCGAACCCATGCCAACGCGTCCCATCCGGCATGCCTCCATAGGTGTAGTGCCGCGTCCGGCAAACGGATCATAGACGACATCACCAGGCTTAGTAAGCCATCGAATGAATACGTACGGAACCTGTGGCGGAAACATGGCGAAGTACGAGCACAAAGAGTGTAGAGGGTGGCCCCATCGTCGCGGCGCACGACGCCAACGCCGCGCCAGTCCCTTTATATCTGGGGGTCTAATCATAAGCGCTCCGACGTGTGAGTTTTCAAGTAGCAGGTATCTCCTACATAGCTGTTTGGCTTGGCTGATCGAGAAGTCTTCATGTAGTGGCGGAGTGTTTCCCCCATATCAAATGCTTACTTGATGGACGGTGCGCCCGCCCTCGCACCAGCCGTTCACTATGGTCCTGTCATCACCTTTGCCTAACTTGGGAGTCCCCATGTCGCTATCCGGTCTCCTCGACCGCCCTTATCGGTCGCCGTTCCGGTGGACTGCATGCCATGGTCTTATTTTGCAGAAATGTTCCGGGCAAGTATAGCGGCGGGTCGGGGTGCCGTGCGGACGGTGCAAAGGGGTCGGTGAATGGCAATGGCTGAGCGGCGATGCCCGCATGGAACGGCTACGAGAAACTCAGGCTTTCTCCAGGCCCGCCCGTATGAACTGGCGGAGGGAGAGGGATTCGAACCCCCGGAGCTTTCGCTCAGTGGTTTTCAAGACCACCGCCTTCGGCCGCTCGGCCATCCCTCCGCGCGAGAGCCGCTCCCATTATTCTAGCATGGCGAGATGGGGTTTTTAATCAATCCCGAGCGGGGAGAGGCGGCGCCCCTCTCGACTGGAAAACCACCCCCCCCTACCCCCCCTTGTCAGGGGGGTAAAAACGATGCCCCCTGAGGAGGGGGCTGGTGAAAAGTCCCAGAAGGAGAGCGCTAAATTTCACTCCCCCCTTGAGGGGGAGTCGATGAGGTGAGGGTGTAAACCCGAAACCGAATCGGTGGGGGGACAAGCCACAGATAAAAACCTCCCCCCACCGAATCGGCCTTCGCCAAGGCTCGGCCTCTTCGACTCCCCCTCAAGGGGGGAGTTGATTTGAAATTTTCCTCGGTGGAGAGCGATCTTCGTAGGGGTCGCATGCCAGACTTTTTCACCGGCCCCTCTTCGGTCGCGATTGACCCGCGACGGCCGGGTCGGATTCCGCATCCTCCGTCCGGGTCTCCATCCCTCGCGCGCCGGGGCGCATTTGCCCGCATTTGCGGCGAAGCGCTCACCGCTCCCGCCCGGCGTCCGGACGAAATTCTCCGCATCCCGTTCGAAACGACCCGCATTTGCCCGCAATTGCCGTCGCGCTGCTCGGGGCGCGGGCGCGTATGATGGCGAAGCCGGGCGGTTTCGTTCGAGAAAATGGAATTCCTGAAAATTCCCGTAAAATTCGATAAATATCGATAAATTGACGGGGTATTTCTGAAAATTAAATTTCCTGGGAAATGACGCCGCCAGGCCGCGACGCAGGAGGATTCTGCCACGACCGGCCGGTCCCGCCATGACAGCAAATGCGGGGAAATGCAATGCGGGGAGTTGCGGGCCTTCAGGGCGCGATGAGCCGTGTCGGGGTCAATCGCGATTGAAGAGTGAGCGATTGCCGTGTTCGGGGCGTGGGGTGGGCCGCGCGGGGAGACCCCGCGTTCGGGCTTTCCGCTTCGGGAGGAATCGACCGAAGCCGCCCGAGCCAACAAGGCGGACAACCGGCCGGAATCCGGGTGCGCATCCGCGCGACTGGACCGCGCTCCCGTCTCCGGGGCGGGAAGACCCTTGTGCGGGGCCTTTGACCCCCGCGCGGCGTATCCGGCCCGCCGACGACTCGTCCATGAGGGCGAAGCAACTCGGCGTCCCCCGCCGGATTCATCCGTCGCCTCTCCAAACACCCTTCGAGGCTGCTCAAACGGCTTGAATGGTATCAGCGAAGGCGGCGGCGGTGGGTAAAGATTCTGCAAAGGTTTCCGCTCCGTGCGCCCTTCGGGAATTGCCGGACGGGAGCGGCGGGGGTGGAACCCCGGATTTTTCGGCCGGGATGAAACTGAAAATGCAAACGGTTGGTTTTTAAAGCGTTATATGGGTTTCAGGCAGATATGGAAG
The DNA here is from genome assembly GCA_965203325.1 of bacterium. Lineage (GTDB taxonomy): Bacteria > UBA8248 > UBA8248 > UBA8248 > UBA8248 > Bin107. Next base: position 2,246,006 of record OZ241875.1, on the reverse strand, counting down.
CGGTTCCGCCCATGTAGGGGCGCAAGGCCTCGGGAATCTCTACGGAGCCGTCCGCGCGCTGGAAGTTCTCGAGAATCGCCACCAGCGTACGGCCTACGGCGAGCCCCGAGCCGTTCAGGGTATGGACGAATTCGGGCTTCGCCCCCGCCCCGGGCCGGTAGCGGATGCCCGCGCGCCGGGCCTGGAAGTCCTCGAAATTGCTGCACGAGGATATCTCGCGGTAGGTGTTCTGGGACGGCACCCAGACCTCGATGTCGTACGTCTTGGCGGCGGAGAAGCCCAGGTCTCCCGCGCACAGCGTGACGACGCGGTAGTGGAGTCCCAGGCGCTTCAGGACTTCTTCCGCGTCTGAGGTGAGGGTTTCCAATTCCTCGTAGCTCGTCTCGGGGCGGCTGAACTTGACGAGCTCCACCTTGTTGAACTGGTGCTGGCGGATGAGGCCGCGCGTGTCCTGGCCGTAGGAGCCGGCCTCGCTCCTGAAACAGGGCGTATAGGCCGTGTACCTGAGGGGAAGGTCCTCGCCGCTCAGGATTTCCTCGCGGTGGATGTTCGTGACGGGCACCTCGGCGGTGGGGATAAGGTAGTATTTTCCGTCATTTACGCGGAAGAGGTCTTCCTCGAATTTGGGCAGCTGGCCCGTGCCCGTCATGGCCTCGGGGTTCACCATGAAGGGGGGGAGCCACTCGGTGTAGCCGTGCTCGTTCGTGTGCAGATCGAGCATGAAGTTGATGAGGGCGCGCTCCAAAAGCGCACCCGCCCCCCGGTAGAGCGCAAAGCGCGCCCCGGCTATCTTGGCGGCGCGTTTCATGTCCAGAATCCCCAGGGCTTCGCCCAGCTCATCGTGCGCCCTGGGTTCGAAGTCGAAAACGGGCTTCTCGCCCGAGACCCTCACGAGGGCGTTGTCCTCCGCACTCCCGCCCTCGGGCGTGGTCTCATGCGGCGCGTTGGGCAGTTCCAGGAGGATATCGTTTTGTTTTTGTTCGAGATCCCTCAGTTCTCCCTCCATGGACTTGGCCTCGGCCGTCAAGCGCTGGTTCTCGGCCAGAAACGCCTCGACCTCCTCATCGGATGCCTTGTTCCTTTTAAGTTCGCCGATTTGCTTGCTGCGCTTTCTCACGTCGGCCACCCGGCTTTCGACCTGGTGGGTCAAATCCCGCCTCCGGGCGTCGATTTCGAGCAAGCCCGGGAGGTCCCAATCGCCGCCCCTTCGCGCGAGGGCGCGCGCCACCGCGTCGGGGTCGTTTCTGATGAGGCGAATGTCGAACAATTTGCCGCTCCTCCATGATGAAGCACCGTGCGGTTTCTGCATCGGCTAGTGAACATAGAACGAGAGGTTTCGCGCGTCAACGGAAATATCTCCCGGAGGTGAAATAACCGCGCTGGATTTTGGCTTCGCAAATGGGTATTCTTGATGGATCGGATGCGTTTTCCGGCAACGACAGGGGATGGAGACGAACATGTTCGGCATCATGCGGTTGATAGTGCGTTCAGGGGGCGCCGTGGCCGTCTGTCTGGGGATCGTGGCCCTGGCGTTCTACGGCATCGCGCAGACGAGCGTGATGATAGTGGACGAGCCCGCGCGGGGCCTCAAGGTGCTGGGCGTCTTTTTCGCTCTCTCCGTCGTGTTTTGCCTGATGCTGAAATGGGTCTTGCGACAGGCGATCGCACAGGCCCTCCGCCCCATCGGCGCGGCGAAAGAGGCGACCTCGCGCCTCGTCTCCATCGGCGAGGAAGGCGGTAAAAAAGCGTTTCGCTCGCTCGGCAAAAGAACGCGAAACGCGGGCAGCACGCTCACGTGGGCGGTAGGCGGTGCGGCCCGAACCCTGTGGCGTGTGCGGTATGTCTGGCCCTCTTCCTGGCGGGGGCGCCGCCGGGATGACGCGCAAAAGCCTGCGGATGTCATCCCCCTCAAGAGGAATCAAGAGGGTCGTTAATCTCCTCTTTGCTCGAAAATCAGATAGTGGCTTTCCTCCATGTTCAGGTTCTTGTAAACCGCCTGGGCCGCCGCGTTTTGCGCGTCGACGTATAGCTGCAGGCCGCAGGCGCCCGCTTGTTCGGCGAGATTTTTGACGTGATGGTGCAAGGCTTTGTAAATGCCCTGGTTTCTCTCAGACGGAACGACATACACGTTCTGAATCCACCAGTATTGGCCGTTGTTCCAGTCGCTCCACTCCAGGGTGACCCGGATTTGCCCCAGAATCTCGTCGCCCCGGTGCGCGAGATAGTATTGTCCCAGCGAAGGGTCGGCGAGGGATTTTTCCACGCCCCGGCGGACTTTTTCGGGCTCCAGACGAAGGTTTTCACTCTCCAGGGCCATCTCGATGTTGAATTGGACAATAGTTTCCGTGTCCTCGATAGTGGCCGGACGTATCTCGAAATTCATCATGCCTCCGAATTGTCGGGTCTGGTTCGATTGTTCTGACAGACCCTATCCAATTCGATTCATCAAGTAAAACCTGTACCGGGTGATATCGTTTCCCAGGGTTTCAGCCATGAACTTTGTGTGGAATACGCCTGTTGAGAAAAAAAGGGCTTTCAGCCCACAATAGATTCGGGCGTGGAGCAGCACTACGATTTCTCGGGTTTTCTCAGGAACTTGTTTACACGGGTGTCGTCAGGTGAAATGAAACTGGTCAGGCAGGCGGGCCGCCGTAACAGGAAGCATGGAATGCGCTTGAAACTCGGGATCTGTATCGTTTCCGTTGTTTTTCTCGCTCTCCCGGCGTTTTCCCGGAAGATATCAAAAAACTTCATCTTTCCCTCCGTGCAAGCATCGGAAAAAAAAGGGATTCCCAAAGAATGGAAGCGCTGGCGGGATTTCGCGAAAGAATACTTCCGCTATCCATTGCCTCCCATGGGCGAGGCGCCGAAATCATACAGAGGCGCTGAACGCTCTCTTTCGCCGGAGCGTTGCGGCAGTTGTCATCCCGAGCAGTACAAACAGTGGAGAACCACGCTTCACGCCAAGGCGATGAGTCCGGGCATATATGGGCAACTCGTCGATATGTGGAAGACGAATCCCGGGGGAGCGCAAAACTGCAACGAGTGCCACGCGCCCTTGGCGGAACAGCAAAAACGCGCGAAGTTTGGCGCTGGCCCTCTGGCGAACTGGCGGAAAAATCCGGTCCACAATACTGAACTGGAGATGAGTGGACTGGCCTGCGCCGCATGCCATGTACGCGATTGGCGGGTGCATGGTCCCCGGAAGAAAGAGACCCCCGAAGGCGTAGACGATACGACAAGAAAAGGCCCGCACGCCGGTGTGGAGCGCACGCCCTTTTTCAGCCGCTCTGAATTTTGCATGAGTTGTCACCAGCACACGTTTCCCGGACCGAACGGGAAATCGATTCAGAATACCTACAACGAGTGGAAAAACTCGCTTTGGGGCAAGGAGGGCGTCGCCTGCCAGAGTTGTCACATGCCCGACCGGGCGCATCTTTGGCGAGGCATACATGACAAGGATATGACGCAGAGCGCCGTGCAAATCGACGTTCGGGTGGGAGCAGAAGCACAGGGGGAAATCGTGACGGCCGAAATCAAGCTCACGAACTCGGGCGCCGGCCATTATTTTCCCACCTACATCACGCCTTCCGTGGACGTGATCACCGAACTTGAAGACAAGAACGGGCGAACCATTCCGGGTTCAAGGCAAATCAACGTGATAGAGCGGAAACTCTCGTCCGATTTCAGCCGTGAAATCCATGACACGCGCATTCCCCCTCAAGAATCCATCACGTTTCGATACAGAAGGGGACGAAGAGAGGATGCCGCGAGGTTCAGGGTGCGCGTTCACGTGCGGCCCGATGCGTTTTATTATAATTTCTTCATTGAATTTCTCAAAAATCCCGACATCTCGAACTTGTCGTGGGAGCTCATCATGCAGGCCCGAGACATCGCGGCGTCATCGAGTTTTGACATTTATGATGAGAAATTCGAGTTGAAAAACTAATCAATCGATACGGCGGCGTTTCTTTCGCGAACCGCGCGAACGACGTCCTCCGGCGCAATCGGCAACGTGTTGAGGTTCGGGTTGGCCGGGTCCCCGATGGCGTCTGCTATCGCGTTCGCTATCGCGGGCGCCGCAGGAATGAGCGGCATTTCTCCCGCTCCCTTCGCCCCGTAGGGGCCTTCCACGTCGGGCGATTCCACGATCACGCTTTCGATTTCCGAGACGTCCAGACTGGTGGGATTGAGTTGGCTCTCGAAATCCGCATGCTCGATGATGCCCTCTTCGTGGTGGATCTGCTCGGCGAGGGCCCAGCCCAGCCCCTGTGCGATGCCGCCCTCTATCTGTCCGTTCAGGGTGAGGGGGTTCATAGCGAAGCCCACATCCTGCGCGCTGGTGATTCTCAGCACCCTGGTTTCTCCTGTTTCGGTGTCGACTTCGACTTCGGCGATTTGGGTGGCGAATTCCGGCCCGGGTCTCGAGGGTTCGGGGTGGCCGCGCACGTTGTCCGTGCGATGAGGAGGATTCTCCCCGCGGTAGGAGCCGCGCCCGGTCACGGGGCCGTCGCCTTTCCATACGGCCGAAAACGCCACATCGGCGAACGCGATGGCACGTGAGGGCGCCGCGCGGACGAATATGTTTCCCTCGCCTATGCTTAAGTCTTCCGGGGAGGATTCGAGCATGCGCGCCGCCTGGCGAAGCATTTGCTCGCGGGCGTCTTCCGCCGCCATTCGCACGGCGTGCGCCATGTTGAACGTGGTCCGGCTGCCTGCAGAGATGGCGTCGAAGGGCGTGGTTTCGGTGTCGGCGATGCGTACGCTCACCTTTTGGACCTCGGCTCCAAGAACCTCCGCCGCCACCTGCGCCATCACGGTAGCCGCGCCCGTACCCAGATCGGCGCATCCGGCCAGCACGGCCAGGCCCCCGTCCTCGTTCACCTTCACGACGGCGCCCGACGCCCCTCCACCAGTGGGATAGCGTGCGCAGCCGATGCCCATCCCCCGCCTGATTCTGCTATTCCGGTTTTTCTTTTTCCCCTTCCCCCAGCCCGCTTTCTTTCCCGCGCGCTCGAGCGTTTCCTTGATGCTTACGCTCTGCAGAATCGTGCCTGCGGGGTCCTCGTCGTTTTCATCCATCCCGTTGAGGATTCGAAAGGCGAGCGGGTCCATTTCCAGTTCCGAGGCGATGCGGTCGGTATGGCGCTCGCAGGCGAAAGCGACCTGCGCCACGCCCAATCCCCGGTAGGAACCGCTGGGCGGAAGGTTTGTATACACGAGCAGACCATCGACCCTGACGTTTGGAATCTTATATGGCCCCGCGCTTGTGTAGCAGGATTTGCCCAGCACCATCGGTCCCGTCATGCAATAGGCGCCGTTGTTTGAGGTGATTTGTACGTGGCGCGCAATGATTTTCCCTTCCCGCGTCACGCCCGTGCGATAGCGCATACGGTATGCGTGCCTCGGGTTTCCGGTGATGGTTTCCTCTTCGCGATTGAGAGTCAACTGAACGGGCCGGTTCGACTTTCTGCTCAAAAGAACGGCCAGGGCTTCCATCAGATGTTGGGATTTACCGCCGAACGCGCCGCCCACATGGGTGCTCACGACGCGCAGTTTGTTCATGGGGAGTTCGAGTATTTCCGAGGCGATGGCGCGCACCACGAAAGCCCCCTGGGTGGGCGAATAGACTATCGTGCTGTCCTCGGGTCCGGGTTCTGCGAGCATGGCGCGGGGTTCGAGATAGTTCTGGTGAACGCGGGGTGTTTCGTATTCGTCCTCGAATACGAAATCCGCGCGCGCGAGCGCATCTTCGATGGGATCGCCCGAGCGAATGAGAATATCGGCGGCCACGTTTCCGTAGCGGACGATACCCGGAAACGATGCGTAATCATCCAGTGAGTCGTGAAGGAGCGGGGCGTCTTCCTTCATGGCGTCGGCCGTCGTGAACACGGCGGGCAGCACCTTGTAATCGACATGAATTTTCTCGAGCGCGGCTTGCGCGGCTTCGTGGGTTTCGGCGGCCACGGCGGCCACGCGTTCGCCAACGTAAAGCACCTTGTCGATGGCGAGCAGCGGTTCATCGCGCACGAGCCTGCCGTGGCGGATACCGGAAAAATCATCCGCCGTGACGATGGCGTGTACGCCGGGAACCTTCAAGGCATCGGTGGTGTCGATTTTCTTGATCTCGGCGTGGGAGTGCGGGCTCAGGAGCAATTTCGCAGTGAGACAGCCGGATCTTCTCAAATCATCGCCGAAATCGGCGTATCCGGAGACCTTCTCTGCGGAGTCGAGTCTCGGTATGGATTTGCCCAGAACCTGATATTCGGGCATGTCACCCCTCATCACCTTGTGCAAGGCATCGTCTCATGGTGAATCCCGTCGATGAATATTAGACACCAGAGTCTATCTTACTTTCAGTTTCTCGAAAAATCCGCGAATTCGTCTGGCATTCGCACCGATGTCGCCGACGCCGACGCGGGATTTCGAGCGGATGTCGAGGCGCGTCGTTCCGCTGCTCGACGTGATCCGTATGACGATATCGTCGATGAAGCCGTACCAGAAGGTCGTGTCATAGGCCTCGATGCGTCCTTCGGTTGGTTTGGACGACACCACATGCCAGCTCATTGCGTGCGCGGCATCCTGGGCGCGCTTGAAAACTTCTTCTTTTGAAGTTTGGAAAATAAGTGGTTTGATATCCGGATACGCTTTTTTCTGGAGCCGCGCGATACGCGCCCCCTCATAGGCGGGCGGGTTCTTCGCCCCTGTCCTGAGCGTGAGAACGGCTTGAAAGGCGGGCGGATTCCGGGTGTCCGTCGTGATGTCGTGAATCTTGGGCACCCGTCTCGCGATCTGCATGTGCGCGTGAAGAAAGCCCGCAACGATGAAGCCGAGTGCGATGCCGAGCGCGGCGGCCAGCGTCTTGAGCCTGGAGGCGTCTCGCAAAGCGAACAAGCCACCCGCCATGGAGACGGCGACGGAGATGAGAGCGATGACGGATGCGGACTTGAAAATCTGGAACCCCGTGCTGAAATGCCACAGTTCCCAGCGATGGCCCAGGCCCGACGCCACGGCGACCAGCGCGCAAGCACCCGATATGAATAGACCCACATACGATATTGATGAGAGGGATTGTGATTTGTCAGCCACGTATTTTCTTTTTCAACCTCTCGATGGCATCCTGCAATTCTTTCGGTCCTTCGGGATTTTGCTCCACGTGCCCGAAGGCGTAGTTGATCGAGTTGGCGAAGTTTCTGTAGGAGACGGCCGCGATAATGTCCACGATGCTCTCCTCGCTGAAGCCGGCGGCCCTCAGACTTTCGATGTCCGTTTTTTTCATCGAGTGAGGCGTGTGGGTGAACTTCTCCGCATAGGCGAGCATGGTGCGGTCCGCTGAGTCGAGGATTCCCGCGTGCTTCGGGTCGTCCAGTACCTCGGCTACTTCGGCGATGGATGCGTCATCGCATTCGTCACGGAACAACTGCCCGTGGTTCATCGCTCAGCCGTATCACCCCCCGTGAGCCGCCACGTAGAAAGCGAGGAGCTCCGCCCGTCTAGTACCAAGGCTCGAGCCGCCATGAACGGCGCGGCGGAGCGTTTCACGCCCGGCCAGAATATCGGGCCTCCTGCCCATCTCGAGAAACATCCCGGGAATGGGTTTTCCTGCCTTGCGCAGGTCATCGATGATTTCTTTTGCGGCCCCCTCCGCGGCATCCGGGGAAATGGGCTGAATCCAGCTCATGGCGTCCTCCTCTGATGATGGGGGAAGAGGTTCTCAAGCACAGGAGAATTACGCAAGAGAGACGCTCCATAACTTTGGAAGTTTTCTCGTATCGATGAACACATTCCCCGACATGGATTGCCGTTGCCTCTAATGATGCTAGTGTTTCATTATCAATATCGTAGTTTCGCTCTTGATTGATCGGGGGACCCATGAAATTCGACCTGTCGCTGACAGTCATCACCGACCGGGAGATATTGTCCCAGGTTTCCGGGTGGAAATTGAGGGACGCGGTTCGGGCAGCCGCGACGAACGGGGCCGGTATGATCCAGCTTAGAGAGAAAAACTTGAGCGGCGTGGAGATGATTCGCCTGGCGGATGAAATGCGAGAGGTTCTGGAAGGAACCGGCTGCGCTTTTACGGTGAATGATCGGGTGGATGTCGCCATGGCCTGTGGCGCGAACGGGGTGCATCTGGGGCAGGAGGATTTTCCGATTTCGAGGGCCAGGGCGATGGCGGGAGATACGTTGTTTTATGGCGTTACAGCCGGAAAATCCGAATGGGCGTCGCGGGCCGCCGCCGAGGATGCGGATTATATCGGCGTAGGCCCTGTATATGCGACGGGGAGTAAGGCTGATGCGAGAACGCCGATCGGGCCGGAAGGATTCCGGCGGATTATCGAACACGCCCCCGGCTTGCCCGCCGTCGCCATCGGGGGAATCGGTATCGAGAACGTGGAGCCCGTCATCGAAGCCGGCGCCTCCGGCGTCGCCGTTATCGGCGCTGTGATGGGAGCGTCCGACCCGGGAGTTGCGACCAGGGAGTTGCGCAATCGCATCGAGAGGGCGAAAGGGTGAATGGCGATACAGCGAGAGAGATTGGCGAGTTCGCCCTCATAGAACGCCTGAGAAACAAACTCGGCTTGGTGGGGAACAGCGCGGACGTCATCGTCGGCAACGGGGATGATGCGGCCGTCATCAAGGCGGGGGATGGAAAATGCTGGGTCGTGACGTGCGATGCGCAAGTAAGCGGCGTGCATTTCCCGTCTACGGGGGATGTTTCCGGTTTCGCCGCGGGTTACAAGTCGCTGGCGGTGAACGTGAGCGATGTGGCGGCCATGGGGGGCAAGCCTCGCTTCGCGCTCATCTCGCTGGGCATACCCGAAGAGACGTCCGTTTCGTTTCTGGATGACGTGTATGGCGGGGTTCGCGCGCTCTCGGAGCAGTACGACATTTTGGTTTTGGGGGGAAACGTGACGCGTACGAGTGGTCCTTTGTTCGTCGACGTGTTCCTCGTCGGCGAGATGATGGAAGAGAAGGTGCTTCGCCGAAGCGGCGCCAGAGCGGGGGACCGGATTCTGGTGACGGGGTATCTGGGAGATGCCGCAGCGGGACTTCATTTATTATCCGGGTCTCAAGTCCGAGTCCGGGAAGACTTGTATGCCTCACTCACCCGCGCGCAGCTGGAACCGCAGCCCCGGGTTGCGGAGGGGGTAGCTATCGCGGAATCAGGGCTGGCGACCTCCATGATGGACATCAGCGATGGTCTGGCGGGCGATATCCGCCATCTGTGCGAGGCGAGTGGGGCAGGCGCGCTCCTCCGGGAATCCGCATTGCCCGTCTCCAATACCCTGCTCGAAGCAGCCTCGCTCGCCGAGAAAAAGCCCAGTGAGTGGGCGCTGCACGGTGGAGAAGACTACGAACTTCTCGTCACGACGCCCCCTGAATCCGTTCGTCCGCTTCAGGAAGTCCTCCGGCGGGGGGGCGCGGCGCCGCTTACGCCCGTCGGAGAAATCCTGCCGGCCTCACAGGGAATTTCTCTCAAACGCGCAGACGGGGTTTTCGCGCTGAAAAATCTTGCCTGGGAGCATTTTTCCGCCTGAAAATTTTCGTCATGACTGGATGGCGCATCGCATGAGCCAGGCGCTCACATTTTGAGAATTGATCCCCCGCGAGAGCGGGGCCCTGGAGTTTGCCCTTCACGTCGGCCACGTCCGGGAGAACTTGCGAAGACGGTTTTAACCATTGTCCCGATGCCGGGAAGAGCGCGTAGAATTTCATCAAGATTCCTTGACAGACAGCCCCGCGCCTTTGCACATTCTATACATTCGCAAAAATCTTCTTGGCTTTTACTCAGGATGGGGATGATGAACGCACAGGGACCATTGAAGGGAATTCGCGTGTTGGACTTGTCCCGAATTCTCGCCGGGCCTTTTTGCACCACGATGCTCTCCGATCTGGGCGCGGAAATCATCAAGCTCGAATCTCCCGGAAACGGCGATGAAACCCGCACCTGGGGACCTCCGTTCAAGAAAGGAGAGAGCGCCTATTTTTTGGGTGTGAACCACGGAAAGAAGAGTATCGTGGTCGACCTCAAAAAAAGCGAAGGCCTCGAGGTCGCCCGCGCCATTGCAAAAAAGGTGGACGTGTTTGTCGAGAATTTTCGCCCCGGCGTCGTGGAGCGCCTGGGCGTCGGGTATGAGGCGTTGTCCGCCCTGAACCCCCGACTGATATACGTTTCCGTCTCCGGTTTCGGGCAGACGGGCCCGTATCGGGAACGCTCGGGTTTTGACATCGTCGGACAGGCGATGAGCGGCATCATGAGCGCAACGGGCGAACCGGACGGCGGACCTTGCAAGGCCGGGGTTCCGCTCAGCGACCTCACGGCGGGCATGTGGGCGGCTTACAGCGTAAGCAGCGCATTGTTCGCCAGGGAGAAGACGGGCAGGGGGCAATACATCGATCTGTCTCTTCTCGACAGCAGCGTGTCGCTGCTCACCAACCTGAGCGGCTGCTATTTCATGGATGGCAGTATGAGCGAGCGGTGGGGTTCGGCCCATTTTCAAATCGTCCCCTATCAGGCGCTTAAGGCCAAGGATAAGGAAATCATCATCGGTGTGACGAGCGATCGGTTCTGGGGTTATTTCTGTGACATCATCGAGGCCCCTGAACTGACGAATGACCCGAGGTTCGTCGACATACCCAACCGGGCGAAAAATCGCGATCAGCTCATCCCCATATTGGAGCGGTATCTCTGCAGACGGGACGGGAATGAATGGCTGAAATTACTGGAGGAAAAAGGGATTCCCTGCGGCCCGGTTTATGATGTCGGCGAAGCGCTCGAGGATGAGCAGGTTCGCCACAGAGAGATGGTGGTGGAAACGAACCATTCGCTTCTGGGTAGAGTGAACACTACCGGTGTTCCCCCGAAATTTTCCGAGCAGCCGGGGAAGGTGCAAGGGCCGGCCCCCTTGCACGGGGAGCATACACGCGAAGTGTTGTCCGAAATTCTAGGGTGGAGTGATGAAACAATAGAAGAGTTGATTCGAGATAATGTGGTCTCAGATCCGAAACCCAGATCGGAGATTGGAATTCCCTTGGAAGATTGAGGACTCTCCATGAGCGCTTCATTTTGCAGACAGCCTTTCTATCAAGCCCCCGAGCAGCGCGCCTCTCGGGGCGAGCGAATCGAGTTCCAGGTATTCCTCGTCCGTATGCAAATTTCCACCTACGGGTCCTAGTCCATCAAGAACGGCGACTCCAAGCGGGGAGAGGTAATTTCCGTCAGAGCCCCCACCAGTAGGGCCGTGCTTGAATTCGACGCCCGCATCCAGGGCGATTTCTGCCGCGATAGACAAGAGTTGTTCCGTCCCATGGTTGAATTCCATGGCGGGTCTTCCGCTGATTTTTTGGAATATCGAGCGTGTCCCGTCGATGTGCGATTCGGAAATAATGCGATGTAGCTCATCCGTCATGGAATCGAGAGTCGCTTGCCGGTCTGCGCGCACTTCGATGTGGCAGGAAGCCTCGTCCGCCACGATGTGCGGCCTGTGCCCACCCGAAAGACCGGTGATGTTGATGGTCCCGTCTCCCCGTTCCAGGTTTTGGATGGCCACCATTTGGTGGGCGAGTTCGTGCACGGCGCTTCTGCCTTTTTGAGGTTCTACCCCTGCATGGGCCGAGACGCCGCTGACGAGCAATTTCCCGTAGCAGCTCCCTTTTCTCGAAGATACGATCGAGCCGTTTGCACGGCCGGACTCGATGATCAATGCTGCGGCGGCGTCTTTGCCGATTCGCTCTATCACTTCCTTGGAAGAGGGATTCCCGCGCTCTTCATCGGTGTCGTATAAGATACGGATTTTCCCGAATTCCTCGAATCCTTCGGCCAGTAGCGCCTCCATCGTGAATTGACAAACCACGAGACACCCCTTCATGTCGGCCACCCCGGGGCCGCAGGCAATCCCGTCTTTTATGGTGAACGGTCTTTGCGCGGCGGTGCCTTCCGAAAAAACGGTGTCGCAATGGCCGATTATGAATATATGAGGGCCGTCTTTTCTCCCGCCGTGAAACGTCGCCAGAAGGTGATCCCCCGTTTCATGCGTGCCGGGGATCATCTCTACCTCAGCTCCCATGGCGCGATATTTTTCAGCGAAATGGGAGGAGACGGCGTTCGTTCCTTTGTTGGGAAACGTCGGGGAATCGATGTTCACCACGTGGGCGATTTGTTCGATGATTTCCTCTTGTCTGGCTTCAAGCGCTTTTCTGATGGCGGCCGCGCCGATCATTTATGTACTCTCCTGCTATAAAAATTTCCCGCCACGGAATCTCCCGTGAGCAGGTAATCGTAAATGCCGTCGGGTACGGCCTCGAATATCGTTTGAGCTTCCTCAAGGGCTTCTTGGGAAGTGCAGTGGCTCAGGTAGAGTATCCGCTTTGCGCCTTCCGGAAACCGACTCGGGTAGCTCTCCGGATGACTCGCTAATCTCGCCAGATGATGTGCGCCGATAACTTCCCCGGCCGCCAAGCCTGCGACGGCGCGAACTTTTTCCATGCGATGGACGATTCGCTCATCCGCTCTTCGCCCGATTGCGGCGAGTCCCAGCACGAGTACGCAATGAGTCGCTCCTTGGGGTATGACCGGCTCACCCGGCCCCGGGGCCTTGATGAGCCGTTTTCTGGCGCCATCGGTTTTCACGACCATCACGCCGTGAAAACCCGAAGCATGCAGCGCTTCCACTTGACTTGCCTCGAGGCCGCGAAACATGTTCTGGGGCAGTTTTTTCTCCACCCAGACGACGGCGCCGCGCCCCGACCAATCCTGAGCGACGGATTGCAGTTCAGCGCGTCCCTCCTCGCTCAACAGCACCGGCGGGGCGTCTTCGCCGCCCAGGGCGTGGAGGTTCGTCGTGCTGGTGATAATGACGGGATACGGTTCATCGAGCATCTCCCGGATGAGCCGCTTCATGAGCGTGGCCTTGCCGCCGGCGCCCATGACGCAGACCATGTCTCCGGGGGCGATGTCCATCAGCGGGCGCAGCTTTTTCGAAGAAAATGATTCCATGGGCATCTTCAAGCCGCGGCGCGATAGATTCTCTCGATATCCTCGAGCGAGAGCTCTTTGGGATTACAGCTTAAAAGACGTTCGAGCTTGAAAGCGGCTTCGGCCAGCTCCGGGATGGCGTGTGCGGGGACATCCACTTCGCCGAGCCGGGTAGGCACCCCGCAATCGCGGCAAAGTTTCTCGACCGCGTCAACGGAAAGCCCGGCAGCTTCAGCCGTGGACATGTCATCCGTGGATTCGCCCAGGATTCGGGCGATGCGGGCGAATTTCTCAGGCGCCGCCGCGTGGTTTTCCTTCATGACGTGGGAGAACATCAGTGAGTTGCTGACCCCGTGGGGAATGTGGAACCGCGAGCCGAGCGGATACGCCAGTGCATGGATGGCGCCCGCCCCGGCTCCTGCGAGCGCAACGCCGCCATAGTATGAACCCAGGGCCATGTCGGTTCTGGCCTCAATGTCGCTTCCGTCGTCACATACGCGCCTCAATGAGCGGGCGATGAATTTCATGCCCTCCAGGCTGTACATCTCGCTCAGGGGCGTGGCGTTTCTGGCCACGTAGGTTTCCAGGCAATGAGTGAAAGCGTCCACCCCGGCGGCGGAGGTGACTTTCGGCGGTGCGGAAAGCGTGAGATTAGGATCCACGATGGCGGCGAACGGGATGACGTGCGTGCTCACGATGGCCAGTTTCACCTGTTCTTCCGGCACCGAGAAGATGGCGTTGGGCGTGGCTTCGGCGCCCGTTCCGCTCGTCGTGGGCACCAGAATGGTGGAGAGGCCCGGTTTCGGCACGAGTTCTATGCCCAGATAATCCCTGGGCGCGCCGTCGTTTCCCAGCAGAACGCCGATGGATTTCGCCATGTCCATCGAACTGCCGCCCCCGACCCCGACGACGAGGTCGAAAGCGCTGTTTTTGAATTCATTATATGCTTGTTCCAGATCGCCGATGGCGGGCTCGGGCGGGCACTCATCGTAAATCGTGACTTGCACTCCGGCTTCCTCAAGGGGAGCCAGCGCCATATCCGCTACGCCTGCGCCCCGAACGCCCTTGTCCGTGAAGAAAAGTGCGTTCCGGGCGCCTAAAAACGCCGCTTCATCCTTGATTTTCGAGATGGTTCCGAGGCCGAACCAGGTTCGTTTCGGGTGGCGTATGCTGTACATGAGGCGAACTCCTTGCGTGTAAACGCTATTGTCGGAAAATCATTTGTTCAGGGTACTCCAGACCGCAAGACCGGCATTATCCCCATGCGCAGGGCCTGATGCAACGGATACGGGGAAATTTCGTGAATCAAGGTTTCCAGCGGCGGTTCACCAGAAGCCGCCATGCGTTCCGGTAGGCGATGAGCTTTCTGGCGGGCGGGCTGATGTTTCCAAGTACGTTTTCACGGAAAGAGAGTGTCCTTCCCGCATAGGTCCCCGGATTGGCCGGGGAGGAATCGTTCCCGGCCGTGAAATGCCCCACCCGCGCTTCGAGCAAAGCCCGCCATTCGCGAGAGAACGCCCCGCCCGGGTCATAGAGGTGGTTTTTCCGTGGAATGATTGCATCGGAAGTGGGCGGATCCTGGGTCAGGGTGAAGAGGAGGCCCGCGTGCCTCAGGCTCAGCGCCCGCAGGAGGCCGTGCCCGTAGCCGGGCAATGCGTTCGGATTCAATATCCTGCCGGCTTGCGTCCAGACGACCCTCGCCTCGGGCGCCGCCCTCATTAGCCGCTCGAGTTGCTCAAGGCCACCGTCATCGGGCGGCATATCAAGCATGAGAAAGCTCTTTTTTCCGACCGCCAGACGAATCATCGCCCCTAAAGCCTCTCCGGCCCGTTTCATTCGTGCTTTATCGGAGGAAACAGGCCGCCAGGTTATCTTCCCGATCCCGAATGCGCCGCCCTCGAGCTGCCGTTTGATGCCGGCAAGATAACCGCTACCGGTCCGCATCCAGTCACCCTGGGAAGCCGAGGTGGTGAGCGGAATAAAGCGGCCGGGGTATTGCGCTACCGCCTTTTTGATGTCCTCCTCACGCGCCGAGGTGACTGCGCCCAAGGCGACGCCCGCGCGGTTCATGCCCTCGATGAGCCCTGCCGCGCTCTTCCAGCGGTCGAGCGAGATTTCAAGATCAATCAGGGGATAGGGGTCGGATGCGAGATGAGTCTTCAGCGTGCGCTCATACAGCTTTACCCGCGCCTCGCGGTTTTGCTTCGCCTTCGATTTCAGTGCGTTAGGCGGTTTCGCGGCATCGGCGATTCCCGCCGTCAGGAACGCCCCGATGAGGAGCGAGAACGAGAGGACGATGAGGCGAATCGCCCGTTTTCCCGCCCGGACGGCTCCGCTGCGGCCCGTCGAAGCCACGTTCGTCTACTCGTTCACGATGGCGACGGCGCGGATGTGCGTCCCCGTGGCGCCTCGCCAGTGAAGCGGCAGGACGCTCGCCGTGAACCCGTGCGCAGCGGGGATGGCGTCCAGGTTGCAGAGGTTCTCGATGTGCCAGTATTCGCGCGTCTGGAAGAGGCGGTGGCACGGCCAGGGGTCGCGCCGCTCCAGCATCTCCTTGATGGGCAAGTCGAAGCCCGGCGCGTCGATGCCCATCACGCTCACGCCCTGGTCGATGAGCCACTCCGCGCTCTCGCCCACCATGCCGGGGTGGTCCGTCAGGTAGCGCGGCTCGTCGTTGTAGGCGGCCGCCCCCGTCCAGAGGAAGACGATCTCCCCGCCCCGGATCGTGTAGTTCTCCCTGGCGAGCGCATCTTCCAGGTCTTTGATTTCAATCGTCTCGCCCGGTTTCTTGCCCCGCATGTCGAGCCTAAGGCCCGGCCCGTAGCATTTCTCAAGCGGGATGTCCTCGGACCACGAATCGTTCCGGCCGCCGTGGCTTCGCGCGTCGATGTGGGTGCCGCAATGCTCGCTGAAGATGCACACGCTGTGGGCGAACAGCTCGGGGAAGCCCATCTTGTCGGTGCCGATGCGCTCGGCGGACTCATATGTCGTCTCTATCATCTGGATGACGGGCTGCGGCGTGCCCGGGTAGCGCTCCATCCACATGTGGACGGGCATGGACAGGTCGATAATTTCAGGCATTTCCTCGCATCTCCCCTCGTTTCGTCGCATTTCCCGGTTTCATGCGGGCGGCGATGCGCCTAATATACATCATCGCGCGCAGGGGAGAACCCCCCGGCCCGCCCCGGTTTTCCACCGGTTTTATTTTCAGAAAAACGTCGTGAATTTATCTTATTTTATCGGATTTTTCAGAATTTTTCAGAAATTCAAGGTGGCTTCTGCGCCCTAGTGCTCGTACGCCTTGGTGGCGCTCACGGGGATCATGCAGACGAACTCCATCGTCTCGTCCGAATCGTTGTGGAAGGTGTGGTTCTCGCCCGGCGCGACGAATATGGCCGAGCCCGGCGCGATGGCCTGCGTCTCGCCCTCGACTATCACCCGGCCCTCGCCCTTCAGCATGAACACCTGGTGCTCCCAGGAGTGGGAATGGTCGGGCGTCTGCCCGCCCGCCTCTATCTCGATGACCCGCATCGCCATTCCGGTCTCGCCGTCGCGCTCGCTGAGCAGCCAGCGGATGCCCGCGCCCTTGGCCGCCTTCTCCGCTTTCAGTTCCGCGTCCTTGTAGTTCATCACCTTCATGGCGTCACCCCTCCTTTGGTTTGATTCGCGCCCTTCGCCTTTATCCCGGAACGCGGCGGATCATACCACACCCCGCGGCGTGAGTGTCAAAACCGCCGACGGGTGATGAGGGGAGATTGTTCCGACCGGAAAGGGAATTTCTGTAGGGGTGTCGGTCTCCCCGAGGAGGGGAAGACCGAACAAGCTGCCCTCGTCGTTCCTTTACGCCGTCATTCCGGCTCATGCCGAAATCCAGCGTCTTTTCTGTTTTGGTTCCCCGTAGGGGCGGGCCTCCGTGCCCGCCCGATCGACCGGGCGCGGACAGAAAAAAACGGGAGAACACGCAGCCAGACATATATGTCTGACCCCTACGGGTAATGGTGACCGAAACACGAGGACAGGTCGCGACCTATCCCTACACAGGGTTGCTAGTGGATATGCCGCGTGGTCCCCTCCCCCCTCACGAATAAAACCGCCTCACGATCTCCTCCAGGCTGAAGTCATCCGCGCGGATGGCGTCGAGGAGATCGGCCTCTTTGGCGAGTACGCGCTCGGCGGCGTCGGGGACTTCCGCCGCGATCTCTTTCGGCACCACGAGCGCGCCGCCCCCGTCCGCGTGGATGAGGTCGCCCGGAACCACGGCCATCCCGCCGACCGATACCGGCGTGTTCACCGCCACCACGCGCACGTCGCCGCGCGAGACCGTGGTGCCCGCGCACCAGGTCTTGAAGCCCGCCTTGCGCATCTCTTCGATATCGCGCACCACCCCGTCCGTCACCACGCCCTCGGCACCCAGGCGCGAGAAGAGGTTCGACATGATCTCCCCCCAGAGGCACGCCGAGCGGGGCTTCGGGCCGACGTCCTGCTGCACGAGCACGCAGGGCTTGGGCGCGGCCGCCACGGCTTCGTAGAGCGCGATGCGCGATGCGTGCGTTCGCTCCTCGCCCGGGGCGTATTCGCCCGTCGTGAACGTCACGGCGTAGCCGAGCGCCACGCCCATCTCGGGGAACATGCACTCGATACTCGCGTCGGTGTGGCCGAGCGTCCTCGGGCGCACGCCGAAGGATTCCACGGCGTTCGAGACCGTGGGCGTGTCGATCGCTCTCAGCTTCGCGAGCGTTTCTTCGGATAGCGTCATCTATCGTCTCCTTATCTGGTAAGAGGCCGCGCCGCGCGCGCCTCCCGTGAACCGGAAAGGTCGTAACGGATGGCCCGATTATATGATCGCGCGCGCGAGGAGAGTAGGGGGAGGGGGATACAGAATGAGTCGGCTCGATGTTGACGAATATAACAGTCATGTTATATGTTGGTTGATGACCCGGATAAATTTCCTTACAAAATTTCAATGAGCAAACAGCGAGGAGAAAGGATGAATTATATCCGTGCAACGCATCAGGTCGAAAACGCCCAAACCCATATGGTGGGCAGGCAGGAGCAAGGATGCGTTTGAGCAGTTTCCCCATGAGGTGCAGGAGGATATGTACTTCGCCTTTGAGGAAGCCCAATGGGGAGGAAAAGCCCCCTCCGCGAAGCCACTGAAGGGCTTCAGGGGAGCCGGCGTTTTGGAGATCACCAGAAACCACGACGGGAACGCGTATCGGGCAATCTACACGGTGAAATTCAAGGAGGCTGTCTGTGTTCTTCACGCCTTTCAAAAGAAATCGAAAAGGGGAATCCAAACGCCAGGGCGGGAAATGCGGATCATCGAGGCGAATTTCAAAAGGTTGGTTGAATATATGAAAAACCGATAAAGTATCGAGTGAGTACGAAAGGAGATGAGCAGATGAGTGAATTTGAAATTTTCAAGGGAAGCCACAATGTCTTCAAGGACCTCGGGCATCCGAAAGCGGATGAGATACAGTTGAGGGCTGAGCTTCTGAGTGACGTTTTGGATACGGTTAGGTCCAGGAAATTGACTCAGAAGGATGTGATGCGAATTCTCGACATCAAGCAACCCGAGGCGTCCTATCTCATGAACGGCAAGCTCTCGCGCTTCTCCCGCGAGCGGCTGATCGACTACATGGTCAAACTCGGTATGACGGTGGAGTTGCGGGTGAAGAAACCGAAGAAAAACGCCCCTCTGAAACCCGGCGCGCTGATATACGCGGGAGCGTCGTGAGGGGACAGGGGGTCTACTTGCGTGGGTTGTCCTGCTTCCCGTGGTTGTTCCTTTTCAGGACAGGCACAGGGGCCTGTCCCTACCCCCGCACCCTCTCCTGCCAGTCGCGCATGGCGGCGCGGGTGGTATCGAAGGCGAGCTCACTGAAGTCGATCGCATCGGGCGCGACGAGCTTGACCTCGGTGGTCTCGGAAAGCGCGCGGGGGGCGCCCGCCGTCACGACGCCCGTGTAGACGATGAGCACGGTGGCGTTTCCCTCGAAGGAATACACGCCCAAAAGAGAATCGACCGCCACCTCGATCCCCGCTTCTTCTTTCGCCTCGCGCGCGGCGGCTTCTGCGACCACCTCGCCCCGGTTCACGAAGCCGCCCGGAAACGTCCAGAGCCCCTTGCCGGGGTTGTGGGCGCGCCGCACGAGCACGGCCTCCCCGTCGACCGTCGCGACGACGCCCGCCGCGACTTTGGGGTCGAGGAAGTGGACGTGGTTGCAGGACGCCGCGCTGCAGCAAAGCTGGGTGGTGCCGTCTCCCTCCGTCCAGGGGCGGTAGACGAGCGGACTCCCGCAGGCGACGCAGAACTTCACCCCGCCGCCGAGATGGGGGTGGGCCTGCGGGGCGTCGGCGTTCAAGTCAGAAATTGTTCGGCTCCGGGCCGGCAGAAGGGGTTGGTGGCTTTCTCGTGGCCGATGGTGGTCTCGGGACCGTGGCCCGGATGCACGATAGTATCGTCAGGCAATGTCAGCAGTTGGGTGCGGATGGCGTTCAAGAGCACGTTCCCGTCGCCCATGTAGAGGTCGGTCCGCCCGACCGAACCCGCGAAGAGCGCGTCGCCCACGATGGCGTGCCCCGGCTCGTTCCCGTCCCCCGGCCGGTAGAGGGTGACGTTGCCCGGCGCGTGCCCGTCGGTGAGCCTGATCTCGAATTCGAGGTTTCCCACCGAGATCGTCTCGCCGGGCGTGAGGTAAGCGTCCACCTCCGGGACGGGCGGCTCGGGGAAGCCGTAGCCGCGCGCCGCGTTCGGGATGTTTTGCAGGTTGAAGAGTTCCGCCTCATGGAGCCAGTAGGGAATCCCGAGCTTTTCCTTCGCCTCCGCGGCGCCCTCGGCGTGGTCGAGATGGGCGTGGGTGCCGATGATCCTGGTGAGGGTGAGGCCGCGCCCGCGCGCCGCCGCGATGACGCGCTCCACCTCCGCGCCCGGGTCGACGTAGGCGCCCTCTTTCGTCTCCTCGCAGCCCACGACGTAGCTGTTCATCTGGAAGGGCCCGACGGGTATCCGCTCGAGGATCAAGAAGGTGTCCTTTCTCTGAACGCCGTGAAGAGAATTCGCCCCTTAGGAGTCGGGGGGGAAGATGACGATTTCGATCCTGCGGTTCGTCCGCCGGCCCTCGCGCGTGTCGTTGTCGGCGATCGGGCGGAACTCGCCCATCCCCGCACCCGAGACCCGGCGCGGGTCGAGGTTGCCCACCTCGACGAAATAGCGCAGCACCCGCGTGGCGCGCGCGGCGGAGAGCTCCCAGTTCGTCTCCCAGCGCTCCGCCAGGCGATCGGAAATCTGCACGTTGTCGGTGTGGCCCTGCACCTGCACCTCGCGGTTCGAGTAGCGGCGCAGAAGGCTCGAGAACTTCACGAGCAGGGCCTTGCTCTCGGAGCGGACCTTGGCGCTTCCCGACTTGAAGAGGATGGCGCTCGCGATGCTGATGATCACCCGGTCGCCGGCGCGCCGCACCTCCACGGTTCCGCGGCGTCGTTCTCTCGAGAACTGCGCCTTCATGTCCTTTTCGAGCTGGATCTGGAAGCGAATCCTGTCCTCGAAGCGCAGGAGTTTCTTTTGTGTGGCGACGAGGTTTTTCTGAAGCTCCCGGACCCGTGCGCGCGAGTTCTCGTACGCGCGCTCGAAGCGCCCGGCCTTCTTGGCGCTCTCGGTTTGCTGCGACTGCTGGGCGGTCAACTGCGCGCGCAGGTCGGCCACGCGCGTCTCCGTCTGCTGGCTGTGGCGCCTGGCCATGGTGAGGGACTGGCTGAGTTCCTGGGTTTCCAGGTCTTTTTGCTTGATCCGTCCTTCGAGTTCCTCGATGTTCCGGCGAAGCCCGTCGATCCGGCTCTGTTGATCCGAAAGCTCCTTCCTGAGGCCGGCGGCTTCATCCGTCTTTCGCTCGTAGTCTTCGATGCCCACGCATCCGGTGGACAGGGCGGCGGCGAGGAATAAAATTACGGGGCGGTGCGTCTGCATTCAGTTTCCTCCTCCGGACATGAAGCGGTTGGCGTCGGCGACGTCGCGCTTGCTGCCGACGATGAAGGGAATGCGCTGGTGTAGTTTTTCGGGCTGGATCTCCATCACCCTGCGGCGGCCGTCGCTCGCAGCGCCCCCCGCCTGTTCCGCGATGAAGGACATCGGGTTGCACTCGTAGAGAAGGCGCAGCTTGCCGTCCGGGTTTTTCCTGTCGCCCGGATAGAGGAAGATGCCGCCCTTGAGCAGGTTTCTGTGGAAATCGGCCACCAGCGAGCCGATGTAGCGGCCCGAATAGGGGCGGCCCGAATCGGCGTCCTCGTCTTTCAAATACGCGACGTAGCGGGAGGTGGATTCGTCCCACTTCGAGGAGTTGCCCTCGTTGATGCTGTATATCTTCCCGCGCTCGGGAATCCGGATGTCGGGGTGGGAGAGGAAGAACTCGCCCACAGAGGGGTCGAGGGTGAAGCCGTCGACGCCGTTGCCCGTGGTGTAGACCAGCATGGTGGAGGAGCCGTAGATGACGTAGCCCGCGCAGACCTGCTCGACGCCCGGCTGGAGGAAGTCGTCGAGTTCCGTGGGGCCGCTCTCCCCCCTGCGGCGCAGGATGGAGAAGATCGAGCCGATGCTCACGTTCACGTCGATGTTCGAGGAGCCGTCCAGCGGGTCGTAGAGCACCACGTATTCGCCGCCCTCCACGTATTTGCCGGGGACGACATAGACTTCCTCCATCTCCTCGCTCGCCAGAGCGGCCACCGAACCCGTGTGGTCGAGGGCCCTTCGCATCACGTCGTTCGCGTATTCATCGAGCTTCTGGACTTCCTCGCCTTGCACGTTCATCTCGCCGGTCAGCCCGAGGATGTCCACGAGGCCCGCCTTGTTGACCTCGGCGTTGATGATCTTGGCGGCCAGGGTGATCTGCGTGACGAGGCGGGTGAAGAGCCCCCGCGCGCCCGGGTGGTTTCGCTCTTCCTCGCGGATGTGGCGCTCGAGCGTCATTCCCTTGAAGCTTGTGCTGGCGACGGTAGCGGCTTCCTGCTGCATCCTCTCTCCTGTCCTTCGCGGGCGGTCGCTTGCCTGCTACGCGGCGGCGACTTCTTCTTCCATCGCGTCCTCATACGCTCCGGTTCGCGCGGCGCCGTTGCACTTGCACCGGTGGAGGAAGAGCCTCTGGGCAAGGGATACGTTCGCGGCGTCGCCGCCCCAGCCCTTGAGCGCCGGCGCCTGCAGCGCGCGGCCGTAGGAGAAGCTGAGCTCCCAGGGGTGGGGGCCCATCGCGTTCATCGCGTTTAAGTGCGCGGTGGCGACGGCGTCGCTCTGCCCGCCCGAGAGGAAGCAGATGCCGGGCACGGCGGCGGGCACGTTTCTCGTGAGAGAGCGGACGGTGGCCTCGGCCACTTCCCCCACGCCCGCCTGGACCGGGCACCCCTTGCCCGAGATCACCATGTTGGGTTTGAGGATCATGCCCTCGAGCGAGACACGGTGTTGGTGCAGGGCGCCGAAGACGCTCTCGAGCGTCTCGTTCGTCACTTGCTCGCAGACCTCGATGGTGTTGTCCGCGTCCATGAGCACCTCGGGCTCCACGATGGGCACGAGGCCCGCTTCCTGGGAGAGCGCGGCGTAGCGCGCGAGGCCGTGCGCGTTGGCCTCGATGCAGTACGCCGAGGGGATTCCCTCGCCGATGGTGATGACGGCGCGCCACTTGGTGAACGTGGCCCCGAGTGAGACGTACTCGCTAAGCCGCTCGCGCAGGCCGTCGAGGCCCTCGGTGACCTTCTCGCCCGGTGCGAAGGCCAGGTCCTTGGCGCCCTTGTCGACCTTGATGCCGGGGAGGATGCCGCGCGAGTCGAGCAGCGCGCCGAAGTTCGTCCCGTCCGCAGCGCTCTGGCGCAGCGTCTCGTCGAAGAGGATGACGCCGCTGATGTATTCCTCGATTCCCTCCGTTGTGAAGAGAAGCTCGCGGTAGGCGCGCCGGTTCTCCTCGGTGGATTCGACGCCGATGCTGTCGAGGCGCTTTTGGATCGTGCCCGAACTCTCGTCCGCCGCGAGGATGCCCTTGCCGGGCGCCACCATCTGCTCGGCGATTTTCGCCAGGTCGTTCGTGCTCATGATTTTGCTCCTGCTGGAATTGCCATGAGGTGAAGAAGTTATATGAAATTCCCCCATTCGGGGGAGTTACCCGCGATTCGTCGGTTTTGGATTCGCCGCTGCGGCCCCTGAATCCGGGCTGCTGAACGGACCGCACGGCGTTCGATCTGTTGGTTTGGAACGAAACAACCCGTCGCGCGTGGAGGATAACAAAACCGTGCCGAAGAAGAAACCGCCGCGCGGGTGGAAATCGTTTTCACATCGTGGTCGAATGGGTTTTCCCGCCCGGGTGGAGAGGTTCCAGGTGCCCCGTATTCACTGGGCGCGCCCGTGAGCGCGCAAGCCGCAGGCCCTGTCCCCTTCTGGCGGATGCCCGCGTTTTATTTCCTGCATTTTTTCGCCGTCGGCGTCATGCTCCCGTTCCTGAACATCTTTTATCATTCCGCGGGCGTGAGCGGGTTCCAGCTCGGCCTGTTGAACGCGGCGCCGCGTCTTTCGAGCGCGGTAGCACCTCCCCTGTTCGGCGCGCTCGCGGACAAGTTCCGCCTGGGCCGAAGCGTGGCCTTCACGTGCGCGATAGCGAGTTCTCTTTTAGCTCTTCTCCTTTGGGGCGCGAGCGGTTTCCTCGCCCTGCTCATATTGATCACGCTCTTCTCCGCTTTGAGAGCCCCCCTCGTGCCGATAGCCGAGAACCTTTGCCTGCGCGAGATAGAGGCCACCGGCGCGCAATACGGCCGGGTGCGCCTGTGGGGATCGCTGGGCTTCATCGTCGCGGCGATGGGCGCGGGCCGTCTGGTGGAGACCACCGGGGTCGCCTCCATCTTTCCGTTCGTGGCGGGCGTGGGTCTTCTTCTCGTCTTCGTGATTTTTTTTCTGCCGAGAGAGACGGGCCGCGCGCGCCCGCGCTTCCGGGCCGACCTGGGCCTTTTGCTCAAAAGCCGCCCGCTCGCCGTCTTCCTCCTCACCACGACGTTCGCCTCGATTTCCGCAGGGCCTTTCGGGATTTATTTCAGCATCAGGCTCAAACAACTCGGGCTTTCGGCGGACCTGATCGCCCTCGCGTGGACGGTGGGCGTGGTGAGCGAAATCGTTTTTCTCATCTACGCGCAGGCCATCCAGAAAAGATTCGGCCTCAAGTGGATGATCGCCGCTGGCATGATCGCCGCCGGGCTCCGTTGGGAGTTCGTCGCCCTCACGACGGACGCGGTTTTGCTCATCCTCATTCAACTCCTGCACGGCGTCGCATTCGGCGTCTTCCACGCGGGCGCGATCCAGTACGTCGACCGCCTGAGCAGTGCGGCGACGAAGAACACAGCGCAATCCCTCTACAGCGCCGCCACCTGGGGGGTCGGCTCCACGCTCGGCGCGCTGCTGGCGGGCTGGCTGCTCCCGGTATGGGGGTTCGTGACGCTGCTCCACGTCGCCGCGGGACTCGCGCTGTGTGCGGGGCTGGCCTTCGCCGCTTTCGGCGAGAACGTGAAGTGAGGACGAACGGGAGGCATGCGTCGATGGATGCGCCGCTTCGGGAGGGGCCGCGCCCGCGCTGGACGATCTCTCGCTTCGTGTGGGAGTATGGCGCGCGCTCCCTTATCGACGGCGCGAGGTGAAACAAGAGAGGAGAGGGGGTGAGCATGTCGGATAAGACCCTGTATCTGGCGAGCCCGTACGGCTTTTCATTGCAGCAGCGCGAGGGGCCGCTGAAGGAACTCGTGGCGGCGCTGGAAGCCGTGGGCGCCGAAGTGTGGGAGCCGTTCACGCGCAACAACCAGCCCGAGATGCTCGCGCAGCCCGGCTGGGCGTACCGCGTCGGGCAGAACGACATGCGCGACGTGCGCGAGGCGGCGGGATTTTTCGGCGTGGTGAACGGCTGTCCGCCCGATGAGGGCGTGATGGTGGAGCTCGGCATGGCGGTCGCCTGGGGGAAGCCCGTCTTCTTGTTCCGCGATGATTTCAGGCGCTCCACGGATTGCGAAGCCTATCCGCTGAACCTCATGATCTTCACCGGCCTGCCCGAAGTCGGCTGGGAGGCCTCCTTCTACACCTCGATAGATGAGATCGCAGACCCCGAAAAGGCCCTCGCGCGGTGGATTAGGGACGAACCGTTGACTTGAGGGGGCACTTATCGAGTGGGGCGTGAATTAGTATTTCCCTATGGCGTCGAAGTCCAGTTCGATATTCAGGTCATTAGGTGGTGTATCAGTGACTTTGATGAAGCCAAACTGCTCAAGCCGGAGCAATTCTCTGATGAGAGTTCTCGTGGTTACGTTCCTGTATGCGCCTCGTATATACGGAGATCCGATCAACTCCGTAGCGCCGATCACCCTTGAGGGTTGATCGGAGAATGGATCGACGGGTTCGGTTTCTGTGATTAAAAAATCAAGGAGATTGTATTCCCTGTCGTTAATCAGGTATCTCCTTTCGGATATCTTCTTGTTGCGCGCTTGCACCAGCATGTTTCGATAGACGATTCGATTCAGCTTCGTCTTGATGAAATTGTTGATTCCTTTCAATTCCTCCATAAAGCCCTGTAAGCCAAAAGTAATGAACGGGGTAACATCGAAGGGTTGTTCTTCTCTACACTTTTGAAGAAGTCTTTTGTATTCATCGTCGTTCCGGTAGAAATAATTCGACAGCCCATAGAACCCGTGTACGTTATACCCCCCACGGAACAAGATTCCCGCCTCCACCAGGCGGGAAGCTCTGCCGTTTCCATCGCCGAACGGGTGGATGGTCACCAGGAAAAAATGCGCAAGTAACGCACGTATGGCGGAGTGTTCCGCCTCCATTTTGCGGGAGTGCAAAAATTCGATGTATTCGTTCATTAAACTGGGCAGTTCCTCGTGCGGCGCACCCCTGTGAACGCCTCCCAGAGACGGGCTTCCGACGGTAACCGAAAAGGCTCTCAACTGCCCGGGTGTGTTATCCGTCATGTCGGCGTTCTCGGTGATCATTTTGTGCATGGTTAAAATGTCAAAGAGAGTAAAAGGGTCGCTGCCGGGTTGGAATCTCCCTTGGACCCATGTTTGCGCGGCCCCGGCGTTTCTAATCTGAATTTGCTCCTTGCTGAGCTGCGTATCATCCTGATGATCGGCGGATTGTTCCTGGGCCTCGATTTGCCTTGAAACTTCGGCTTCTGAAAGGGGGTTTCCCTCGATGGCCGTGGTGCCGTGAATGGCGCGGACGCGGTTGAGCTTGTTCAATGTCTCTTTCCAATCAGGAGGGAGAATGAGGCTCATTGCCGCTTCTTTGGACGCCTCTATGGAGACAATGGTATTTCTGAAGCCTGAGTTTTCGTATCGATATTCGAATCTGAACTTTTTCCAGTCCAATTTATCTCCTTATTTGACACGTTATTTGGCACGCTATTTGGCAAAGAATATAAATTCATAAATATATGATTATTAAATAGTTGTCAAATTTATTTTTGGAAATAAGCTCTTAATCGTTCGTTATTTGACGCACTATTTGACACGCTATTTGGCATTAGTGGGTAGGGTGGAGCGGCCTGCTTCTCCGGGGGTTGTTTTGCTCAATCGGCACGAGGGTCTACGCGGCGTATTCGACCTCGAAACCTTCCCTGGCGGCAGGAATGAGCTTGATGGCGATATTCCGCTTTCTCTGTTTACGCACCTTTTCGAAAATATCGAAAATCCGTTTCGGGTGTTCGTACCCTTTCCATGCCGCATAGGCGAGACGGATCAACAGGTCGTTCGGTCGCCCGGGCGCTCTTCCGTTTTCCCATTTCGAGAGCGTGGTGTGATCCACCTCCAGCAATCTGGCGAATTCCCGGGCGCTCAGGCCGGCGTTTTTTCTCAAGTAGCGGATTTCCTGCCCGTTCAGGGGACCGGGCTTGTTGATGACGGCGTTGCCGAGTTCGTCCAGCACCAAAACCATACTTTTGATTTTCAGACCCTCGCCGCATCCGCATTTGATGAGATGCGCATCCTCGATGTATGCGTTGTCCAGCCCGGATAACTTGAAATGGTAGTCTCCCGTTGACTCCACGTAGTCTTGACCGCACTCCCTGCATTTCATGATTTTCCCCTTTGAGTGTTCATATATCTCGCACCGTTATCAGGGTGATTTCACTATCCTCTGAGTCGATAGAGAATATGGCTACTAGCGCTACGCCATCAATATCCACGCCCGCGATGAAATATTCCCATGCCATGTTTTCATCGTCGTACACTGATTTGTCGTCGACGACTTCGCCATGATTTAGCAAGTAAGTAATATCGTTAAAGGAGACATTCCGTTCATTCATTCTCCGCTGACAATGCGGCGTGATGATCGCCCATCCGCGCGACCAGAAAAGGGCGGCATTTTCTTTCGCTTGCTTCGGAGAAAGCCTGTCCCGAGCCAAACAACAGTCTCCTTGTCGAATATCGCCGATAGTTGGCTTTAAGTCAACTATAACCTGGCGTATTCTTTAGCTACGAAATTGCGGCGGCAATGGGAAAGGCTGAGTATATTCGGTGCTGATTAGTTTTTCCGAATCACAACCCGCACGCGGCCCTCATCGTCCGGCGTTGCACTCTGGATGGTGTGGCCCTCGGCGGCGGCGCTTCCGGGGACGCTGGTGGCGGCCTCACCCGCGTCGAGCCATACTTCGAGCGTATCGCCCGGCGCCATCGCCTCGAGCGCGAGCTTGGTTCGCACCCAGTTCATGGGGCAGAGTTCGCCCGTGAGGTCGATGGTTTTGGCGCGGCTCATTTTCAGGCTCCTTGTGAGGTTCATCCGATGTCCGATATTGCCATCTTTTTGACCGGAACGGGAACCGGCGTGGGAAAGACGGTGGCGGGCTGCGTCATCGCGGCCCACTGGGCGGCTGAGGGAAGAAGCCCCAGGGTGATGAAGCCCGCTGAATCGGGCTGCTCGCGCGAGGGCGGACGCCTCGTTCCCACAGACGCCCTGGCCTTAAAGACGGCGGCGGGCGACCCGAGGCCGCTTGAGGAGATTTGCCCCTACAGGTACGAAATTCCACTCACGCCCGCTCATGCGGCAGAGCGAGAGGGCGAGCCGCCGGATGCGGGGCGCATCGTCGCGCAGGTAGAGGCCCTCAAAAAAGAACGAGGCCCTCTGCTCGTCGAGGGCGCGGGCGGTCTTCTCGCCCCTTTGGCCGAAGGCGTCTTGATGAGCGATCTGGCGCGCCGCGCGAATCTGGCCTTGGTCATAGTCGCCCCGCTGGGGCTCGGGACCATCAACCACACGCTCTTGAGCGTGCGGGAGGCGAGAAGGCAGGGCCTTACGATTCTGGGCGTCATCCTCTCCGACACGACGGGAGAGGCGGCGCCGGCGACGGAGCGCAACCCGGCCGCCATCGCCGAGCTTTGCGGGGTGGACGCTCCACTCTTGGGCGTGATCCCCTATCTGGCGGGTGTAGAAGAGATTGTCGCGCGCGCAGCCCCGGGCACCGAGGCCGCAGATAAGCTCCTTCGCTTGGGGCAGGACTTGAATTTGGACGCGTTCGATTAGCGGGGCGAAGTAAGGTGGCAGTCTGGCTATTTCGCGAGGATGCGCCTGCGCAGGGATTCCACCTGCTCGGGCGTGCCCAGGGCGTAGAGGTGGTCTCCCGCCTGGATTTCAAAATCGGCCCCCGGGTTGAAGCGCATCTCCCCGCTGTTGTGGCGGATGGAGAGCAGGTACACGCCGGTCTCCTGGCTGATCTTCGATTCCCTGAGCGCCATGCCGACGAGATCCGAGCCTTCGGGCACGGTCACTTCGTCGAAGTCCAGGTCCGTCGTCGCGTGGCCGATCACCTCGTCGAGAAAGCCGGCGAGCTTGGGTCTCAGAACGGACTGCGCGATGCGCATGCCGCCCATGATGTAGGGCGAGACCACGTGGTTCGCGCCCGCCGCCTCCATCTTGCCGATGGAACTCTCGAGCGCCGCGCGGCTCAGGATAAAGAGATCGGGGTTCAGCGCCCGCGCCGAGAGGGTGACGAACACGTTTTCCGCGTCGGTGGCCAGTGCGCAGACGAGGCTCTTCGCCTTCTCCACGTGCGCCTCTATGAGGGTTTCGTCCAGCGTGGCGTCGCCGAGGAGCACTAGGCGCCCCTCCTGATCGAGGTGCGCGGCGATGGACGCGTCGTTCTCGATGATGACGTGGGGCAGCGACTCTCTGGCGTATTCCGCCGCGACGGTGGAGCCGATGCGCCCGTACCCGCAGATGATGTGATGGTTTTCGAGTTTGTCGAGTTCTTTCACCAGTTTTCGCCTCCCGAAAATCTGACGCACCCTCTCTTCGAACCTCACCTCGGCGATGATGGCGATTCCGTAGAACACCAAGCCTACGCCCACGACGATGAGCGCCACGGTGAACATGCGCCCTGCCGTGCTCAGTTCACGCACCTCGTTGAAGCCTACGGTCGTGACGGTGATCATCGTCATATAGAATGACTCGACGAGAGACCACCCCTCAATCAGGGTATAGCCGGCTGTGCCAACGATGGTGATGCCGAGCAGGGATGCGGCAATGTAGCCTATACGCAAGGTTTTCCGCGCCTTCTATGAATAATCCGTTCTCGTTTCAACTTGTTCGGTCATGGATTTTAACCGCAGTGGGGACGCGATGGCGAGGAGGTCCGAGGCGATCGGGGTCGCCCTATTTCTTCATCGCCAAATCGAACAGCTCGTTCCCGAGTCTTTCCCTGGCTTCGGCGCGGATGGGTTCGGTGGCCTCCGTGAACGCAGCGCGCTCCGCATCGCTCAGGTCCACGAAGGAAACGCCCTCTTCTTCGAGGCGCCTGCGAATGGCGATCTCCCCCGCCTGTGCGGCCTCTCTTTGATGGTCGATGGCTTCGCGGATGCACACGCGCGCCGCCTCCTGGACCTGCGCGGGCCAGGCATTGAAGCTCTCCCGGTGGGCGAGCAGGGCGCGCGCGCCGTAGAAGTGCCCGCTCATCGTGATGCGCCTTTGGTGGTTCGTGACGCCGTAGGTCACGGTGTTGGAGAGCGGGTTTTCCTGCGCGTCCACTTGGCCCGATTCGATCATGGCGATTCCTTCCTTGAGCTCCACCGGCACGGGCTCGGCTCCCAGGAGTTCAAAGGTCCTGACGTGCGTCTCGTTGGGCTGCAAGCGGATTCTGAGACCCCGGCAGTCTTCGGGCCTCCTCACGTCGCGGACGCTGTTCGAGAGGTGGCGGAAGCCGTTGTCCCAAAAGCCCAGGTTCTTGTAGCCGGTCTGCGCCTCGATTCGCTCGCTCAGGTGCGCGCCGAGCGCACCGTCGAGCGCGCCGTAGGCGTGGGCGGAATCCTCGAAGGTGAAGGGCAGGTCGACGATCTCGAGTTCGGGCACCCTGTCGGCGAGATAGCTCGTCGAGAAATAGCACATGCCGAGCATTCCGCATTCCACCATGACGAGGAGGTCGGGCGCGCCGTAGCCGAAGTCCATCACGTTCCAGAAGATGTCTGTTTTGACTTCCTCCCCCAGCCGCTCGCTCATCTTCTCCCGGAAGAGGACCATCGCGCGGCTGTGGGAGGTGTCGGGCGGGGAATAGCCCCCGATGCGGATGTGGACGGGCCCTGCCATCGGAAATCGCTCCTTTTCAAAGATTGAAGGATGATGCGCGCTGGAACAGCGCGAGCGTATCACATATATCCTCTCTCGCCGATGGAAGGGCGGATGCTTTTTTGTCGTCATACGGGTTCTCGAAACACCGCCTCGGGTCTTGACGCATTCGTTCCGCTGGGGCATGTTCCATCCTCTGATTTGTCTTTGGAATCAAGGAGGTTGAAAATGTCTTCACTTCAAGCGCAGCTTTTCGTGGAAACCGCTTCCGTCACGCTGAACCGCTTAACGAAAGATTTACAAAAGGAGTTCGAGCCCAAGAAGGGGGATCGGTTCAACGTCGAGGGCATCACCTACGAGATTGGCCCGCCGAAATTCGTGGATTCGGACAAGGCGATTCGCTTCGAGATCAGCTCGAAGATACCCGGTGAGGAACTGCCTGCTTCCTACGATCACGCCAAGTATTTCAAACAGATTGAGAAACGCAACAAATCGGCGAAAAAACCCGTCTCGGCCGATATGGAGAACATCGTCCGCGAGACGCGCGACCAGGAGAGAAAAGAAAGGGATTACGTGAAGCTCACATATCAGTATGCGGAGAATGAGCTTTACGACAACCGGGAAATCCTCAAGGACATCGAGGCGGTTGCGAAAGGCGCAAGCAATGAGGAAATGCCGCCCAAAGTCCCGGGCGTCACCACACTGGCGGGCCGCCTGATACTCGAACGGGTGCAATCCTCCCTGTACGAGGTGGCGAAAGGGAACGTCGAGTCGCTCATCGACGCGAACGCGAAAGTGCGCGAGGAACTGAAAAAAAGCGCAAAGAAGAAGTAGGCCCGCGCCATGGCCCTGCGCCTCGTGGGCGTGACGGCGCATACGCCGCTCGAGAGAATGGCGGACGCCCTCCTCGTTATCGAGGAGGGCGTTTTGTCGTATGTGGGGCCGCGCGGCGCCTGTCCATCGGCCCCCGCGGACGAGGTGCTCGACCTCGGGGGCGCGCTGGTGTGCCCCGGCTTCGTGGATCTCCAGGTGAACGGCCTGGGCGCGGATGCGCTGCTCGCGGCGGACGCCGCCGGCGTGCGGCGTATCGCCCGGGGCTTGGCGAGGCGCGGAACGACCGCTTTTCTGCCCACACTCACCACGGCTTCCCGGGACGAGTTGATCGACGCGGCCTGCGTGGTGAGCGAAGCGTGGGCTCTTCAGCAAGAAGCTGCCTGCGCCGAGGCGCGCATCCTGGGCGTTCACCTGGAGGGGCCGTACCTGGAGCCGGAGATGAGGGGGGCGCATCCGCGAGAGCAGATTCGCGTACCCTCGAAAGAAGAGGTCGAGGCGATCGCGCGAGCCGCCGGGGGGTGGGGCGTGAACGGCGCGCCTGGACTGGCTATGGTGACGCTATCCCCCGAAGTGCCGGGCGCGGCGGATTTCGCACGCTGGCTGGCGGAGAAGGGCGTCGTTCCCGCCATTGGCCACACCCGGGCTTCGGCCGCTTGCGTGGAGGCGTTTCTGGAGGCGGGCGGCGCGTTCGCGGTCCATGCGTTCAATCGCTACGGCCAACCGGAGACGCCCGCGCACAGGAGCGCCTCGCCGATGGATTACGTGCAGAACGACGGGAGGCTTTCCGCCGGCCTGATTGCGGACGGTGTGCACGTGGCACAGCAATCGCTCGCGTCGTTCGTTCGCGCTAGGGGCTGGGAGCGCACGGTCCTCACCTCGGACCTGGTGGCCGACGGGGGATTAAGGCCCCGAGCCGGCCTGGACGGGACGAGCGGCGAGACGCCGGGCGACGCGGTGATGCGCAAGGGCGTATTGACCGGCAGCCGCCTCGCGCTCTCGGGGATGCTCCCCCGGCTCAGGCATTGGTGTGAGCTCGACACCGCTTGCGCTCTGGCGACGGCCACGCGAAACCCCGCGCGCGTCTTGGGTTTGGGATCCGGGCAGGGCCGTCTCGCCCCGGGTCTGCCCGCCGATATTTGCGTTCTCGAACCCGGTTCCATGGAGCCGATCGCCGCGATGATAGGCGGGAAATGGGCGTCGGGCGCGCCGCCGATTGCAGGCGAATGAAGATTCGCCCATAATTCGCTTTCCTGCTATGATAGACGGTCGAGCAGAATCCGCCTTGGGCAGTCCATGATGTATGACGTCATATTTCACCATGCCATGATATTCGATGGTCTGGGCGACCTCCCGTATGAAGGCGCGCTCGCCGTTCGCGGTGATGTCATCGCGGAGGTCGGTCCCGAAGTGAGCGGCTCCGCTCATCGCGAGGTCGACGCGAGGGGCCTGGCCCTGAGTCCCGGGTTCGTCGACATTCACGGACATTCCGATTATTACCTCCTCATCAATCCCGAGGCGCACGCGAAGGTCCGCCAGGGGGTGACGACCGACGTGGGAGGCAACTGCGGCTACGCCGCCTCGCCGATTCACGGGGCCGAGGCCGAGGAGCGCAAGAAATGGTATCGGGAGCAATTCGACCTGGAACTCCCGTTTCAGAGCGTAGGCGGGCACCTCGACCATGTGGACGAGGTGGGTGTATCGATCAACTACGCCCATCTGGTCGGCCACAACACGATTCGCGCGAGCGTGATGGGGGGTGAGGCGCGCCCGGCCCGCGCGGAGGAACTCGCCGCGATGGAAGGGATGCTCTCCGCGGGAATGGAGCAGGGGGCTTTCGGCCTCTCCACCGGATTGGTCTACGCCCCGGCCTGTTTCGCGGATAAGGACGAACTCACGGCCCTTTGCCGGGTCTCGGCGCGAGGCGGGGGATTACTGGCCACCCACATGCGCAGCGAGGGAGACGGTTTGCTCGAAGCGATGGACGAGGTGATAAGTGCTGCCGCATCGGTGGGGCTGCCGCTTCAGATCAGCCATTTGAAGACGGCGGGCGAGCGGAATTGGGACAAGCTCGATGAGGCCTTCGAGCGCATCGAGCGCGCGCGCGCGAGGGGCGAGGACGTGACCTGCGATCGCTATCCCTATACGGCCTCGAACACCCACCTGAGCGCATTGTTGCCCGATTGGGCGCATGACGGCGCTCTCGGTGAGAAGGTGGAGCGCCTCGTGAACCCGGACAGCAGGGCGAAGATTCGGGACGAAATCGCACGAGCGCACCCCGAATCTTCCTATTGGGAGAACATCCTGATCAGCCGCGTCTTCACGGAGGCGAACCAGCCTTGCGAGGGTCTCACGCTCGCCCGCCTGGGCGATGTCCGGAATACGGCCCCTGTGGATGCGATGCTCGATTTGCTGATCGAGGAGCGCATGAACGTCGAGATTCTCATTTTCATGATGAGTCCCGAGAACATGCGCCGCATTCTTCGGAAACCCTACGCCATGGTGGGTTCGGACGCGGGCGCGCTCTCGCACGAGCCTCCCCTGGGCGCCGGCAGGCCGCACCCGAGAAATTTCGGCACCTTTCCCTTCGTCTTGGGCGCGCTGGCGCGGGACGAGGGGCTCTTCCCGATGGCCGAAGCGATCCGGAAGATGACCTCCGCTCCCGCCGCGCGGTTGGGCATGGCGGAACGGGGACGACTCGCGGTCGGAATGAAGGCCGACCTCGTTTTGTTCGATCCCGACGAGATACGCGATGAGTGCACCTATGAACGCCCCATTGCATATCCCTCGGGAATCGAGATGGTTCTCGTGAACGGAGAGGTCGTCGTTGAGGGTGGAAGCCATACCGGGGCGCGCCCCGGCCGCGCCCTGCGCAAACTCCCGCGGCGGGAGAGAGCGAATGTTTGAAATGGCTACATGGAAGACGGTGTTCGGCGCCGTGGGCGTGCTCGCCCTTTTGAGCATTCCCGTCGTTATATGGACGCGCCGTCGCGCCCTGAGGCGCGTAAGAGATTCGGCGCCTGAATGGGGCGGCGTTTGGGAAGGCGGGTCCGGGGGCAGCGCGCCTGCGGGCTGGGAGGATGTTTCCTCGCGCTTCATCGACGATTTCATTCCGGACGTCGATGAGGACCACCAAGAGGAACAACAAGAAGCGGCGCAGAGCGGAAGCTTCCGTGAGGCAGCCGGGGATTCCCCGGAATCTCTGGATCACGTAGACGAAGGTGTGCGGGTCATCGGGCAGGAAGGCCGCGAGGTGCTCGAAGAGGATGAGTTCCTCCCTCCGAAAACACAGGACGAGGCCATTTCGGAAGATGACGAAAAGCCTGCGCTCCCCGTGGATGAAGAGTCCGCCCCGGAGTCGGAGGCTCCCTGGTGGGAGGGATTGCCCGCTCCCCTCGATGCGGAATCCCCTCGCGGGGCGGATGAGTTGCCGGCGGGAGCCGAACCTCGACGCGAAACGCAATTCGAGGCTGAAAGCGCCCTCGCCGATGAGGAAGAGGTTTCAGGAACTGGCGAAACGAGTGAAGGCGCGGACGCTCCGCTGCGCATGCGGATTCCCGCTGTGAGCGAGGTCCGCGACGACGCGGTTTCCGCCGCCGATGTGCCTGCTGATGATGAAGAGGAAGGCGCCCTCCGCCTCACGCATGAGGGCGAGGACGTGGCGGATGCTCCCGCAGATTCTGTGCGTGAGGAGCGAGAGGATGATGAGGTTTCGGAAGCCGCGGACGAATCGCCGCCGGAACCACAACTCGAAGAGCAAGAAGATGAGCCGCCGTCGTTTCAGCCCGAAGTTCTGCTTCTCGCGGAAGCTGGATCCGATAAGGTTTCTCCCCATCCACAAGCCCTTGAGTCCGAGGAGGCGCCTTCGGCCCCGGAGCCGGAAGAAGAAGCCGCGGCGGGTGTTGGCGAGGTAGATCTCATTTCTCTCATTCAGCGTGAACGCGTCGATGATGACGCTTTCTCGCAGGGCGCCGCCTTGGGCGAAGAACCCGAGGAACTTGATTTTCCTGCGGACGACGATGCGGGGCAATTCGCTCCCGGCGTAGCGTTGCCGCCCGCCGCCTCGCATGAGGCTCCGGCGAACACGCCCTCTGAATTGATAAGCGAACTCGTGGCGGATATTTATCCGGGAGATTTGCTCCTGGCGGAAAACGTGGAGCATGAGCTTCCCGCCTGGACCCCGGGCGTCGTGAACGCCGCCGGCATCGACCTCGGTCAACGCGAGAGAACCCGGCAGTCGCCGGCTTCCGAAGAATATCTGCGTCTGGCCATTCTCGAGATAATTCTGGGGCGCGCTGAGGATGCGACGGAACACCTCAAGGAATCGCTGCGGCGCGCGAGTCGACTCGCGCCCGTTCTCAACGCGCTGGCCGTGGCTTCTTATCTGCGGGAAAAGGTGGAGCCTGCGATTTCCTATTCCCGCGAGGCATTCCGCGAGGCGGGTCGGGATATTTCGGTGCTGGCGGTAGTCTCCCGGAACATGGGGTATTTCTACCAGCGAAAGGGTGATGACGAGAAGGCGACGGAATCCTACGAGAAGGCGCTCGCCTATATCGGGCCGGAGGGAGGGCTTGAGCAACTATCCACCTTGCGCATGCGTGTCGGCCGGTTGTTCCGCCGTCTGGGGGACAAGGAAAAGGCCGGAGAGCACCTTTCCGAGGCGGCGCACCTGTTCCACAGGTCGGGAAACAGGCGCAACGAGGCGCGGGCGCACACCGCGCTGGCTTCCGTCTTGACGGAAGCGGGCGAGTACGAGTCGGCGCAGGTGAGCCTCGATGATGCGCTGAGCCTCTGCCAGAAAATCGCAGACAAGGCGGGTGAAGCGCTGGTGTACTCTCAAATGGGGGTGTGCTTTGCGGCGCAGGAGCAATTCACGCGCGCGCTCCGGTATTACGAGAACGCCTTGCGGCTGAATCGCGGACTCGAGAACAGAAAAGGCGAGGCGGCGAACCTGAGCGGCATGGGGAACATTCACTACGCGCGGGGCGATTTGCCCGAAGCGCGCGAGGCGTATGAGGCGGCCCTGGAGATCAACCGCGAACAAGGGAGCGTTCTCGCTCAGGGAGTAGCGCTCGGGAGCCTGGGCCGGGTGCATTTCGAGGGGCGCGAATGGGAGGCCTCGCGCGAATGTTTGACCGAGGCGCGCCTCATCTTTCAGGAACTCGGCGCGGCGGAAGCGCTCGACAGCATCATGGAGTTGCTCCGGGTGCTGGAGCAGCGCGCCGGTGAGTGATGCCGATATTTACGGCGCGTTTTCGTCCAGCGCGAATTTCTCGAGCAGCCTGCCGTAGACGCGCGCGGCTTTTTTCAGCGAATCGACTTCGATGAACTCGTCGGGCGTGTGGGCTTGCTCGATGTTTCCCGGTCCCAGGAGAAAGCAGTTTCGGCTCCCGGTTTGGGCCGCGGCCATGCCCGCGTCCGAATAATAGCTCACCCCCGCAGGCTTGGGCGCTGCGCCCAGGACTTCTTCCAAAGTCTCGAAAATGAGTCTCGCGCCGGCGCTGTCGGTGTCCGCCGTCACGGGCGGACGGTCCGCAATGGTGGCGCGAAGCGAGAATTCGACCCCGCTCACTTGTGCGCAGGCCCCGGCGGCTTTCTCGTGAATGATCCCCTGGATGTCGGCTGTCCGCAGGGGAGGGACGAAACGCGAGTCTATCTGCAGCGCGCATCTCTCGGAGACCACGTTGGTCTTGTGGCCTCCTTCGATCATGCTCGTGACCATGGTGCATCGCCCCAGCAGGGGATCTTCGTAGGGGATTTGCGCCACCGCCTCCTGAAGCGCCACCACGGCGTGGGATGCGGCGTGAATCGCGTCTGCGCCCATGTGAGGCGCCGCGGCGTGGGCGCTTTTTCCACTGAAGATGAGTTCGAACCACATGGCGCCTTTTTGCGCCGTCACCAGGGTGAGTTCGGTCGGCTCGCAGGAAATCACGATGTCGTCCGCATGGATGTGTCCGCTCGCGATGGCCGCCTCCGTGCCGGTCATGCGGCCGCTTTCCTCATCCACCACCATGCAGCAGCGAACCGTGCCTTTGGCCTTTGCGCCGCCGTCGATTCGTATTTTTAGGTTCTCCACTGCCGCGAGACTCGCAGCGATGCCGCCTTTCATGTCGCAGCTTCCCCGGCCCCAGATTTTCCCGTCTTCTTCGGCGGCGAGAAACGGGTCGCGCGACCACCCTTCGCCGGCCGGCACGGTATCCATGTGATTGAGAAAGACGAGGGCGGGGCCGCCTCCCGAGCCGGTGATCTCCGCGGTCACGTTCTCCCGCCTTTCGGAGACGCGCTCGCGCTTCGCTTCAAGGCCGACGGCCCGGAAAAACGCCTCCATCCGGTCCGCCATGGCGAACTCATCGCCCGTGGGGTTTTCGCTCGGAATCGCGATCAACTCCTTGGTGAGCGAGACGGCTTGCGCCTCGATGGCCGCATCCACGTTATTTCTCCTGAGGTTTGAGAATCGAGAGGGAATGATGCCGCATCTTGAGTTGTTTGGGTATGCGCCGCCTCATTCGGAATTGTGAAACCTCCTCATCAGGGAAGCGAAATTCCGCCCCGGCGTGACGTTCCCGAGGCATACCGCCTTATTCGCACCGGTGACGCTCGGCAGGTTGTTCGTCTGTCCGGTCAGCGTGCCCCACGCCAGCAAGGCGAAACAGACCGCCTCGACGGCGTCCGGAGAAACGCCTCGCGCGTCGCTTTCGACGAGGGGAAGATCGCCCAGGGCATCGCGCAGGCCGCGCATCAAGGTCTTGTTGTGGACGCCGCCGCCGCCGACCACCACCTCGGCGAGCGGGGAGTCGGTTGGAAAGAAATCCCGAATCGCATCCGCGACGCACGAAGCGGAAAAGGCGGTGAGCGTGGCGATGGCGTCTTTCAGGTCCCCTCCGCGCGAAGCCATGCGTTCTATGGTTTCATCCATGAACGCTTCCCCGAACATTTCCCTGCCCGTGCTTTTGGGCGGTTTTCGTTTGAGGTAGGGGTGCCGGCGGAGTTCGGCCAGGGTATCGGGGCATATGCGGCCGGCCGCCGCCAGAGCGCCGTCTTGATCATGGGTTTTCTCGCCGTTGGTGATCCGCCCCGTGAGAGCGTCGAGCGCCATGTTCGCCGGTCCGCAATCGAAGCCGAAAACACCTTCTGCTCCCGCGGGAGGGAGATAGGTGACGTTCGAGATGCCGCCCAGGTTCAAGAAGGCGGAAGCGGCGTTTTCCCGGCTGAAGAGAATCCGGTGCGCCCAGGGGGTCAGGGGGGCGCCCGCGCCCCCGGCGGCCACGTCGCGCGCTCTGAAATCGCTGACGCAGGTGATCCCCGTGCGCTGGGCGATGAAGGTGGGGTCGCCAATCTGAAAGGTGGAGGGAAGCAGCGGCCCGCGCACTCCCGCCATGCCTTCGGGCAGATGGCGGACCGTCTGGCCGTGGCTGCCGATGAAGTCGATTTTTTCAAGCCGGGCGCCGGAGCGTGACGCGACCTCAAAAGCGGCCGCGGCGAAGGCTTCGCCCACCTCCCGGTGCAGGGAGCATATCTCGTCCGTCAGGGCGCCCGCTTCGCCCCCGGCGAGCAGGAGCCGTTCCCTCAGGCTTTTCGGATATGGAGGGGCGTGAAAGTCCAGGGTTTCGACTCGCGTCCGCGCACCGGGAAATATCCGCACCAGGGCGGCGTCCACGCCATCGGCGGAGGTTCCCGACATCAGGCCGATGGCCAGGAGGGGGCGTGGGCCGTTCATGAGGGGGGCGTTCCCCCCTGTTTCGAGCGCTTCGTCTCCCCGTAGATCCTTTTATACTCGTGGTAATAGCCCAACACCCTTTTGACGTAGTTTTTCGTTTCCTGGTAGGGAATTTCCTCGATGAAAATTTCGATCGGCTTGTTGCGTCCGGCCGCCCACCAGCTTTTGACGGGTCTGCGCCCCGCGTTGTAGCTCGCTATCGCGGGAACGAGCGCGCCGCCGAACTCGCGAATGAGTTCGCCCAGGTGCCTCGCGCCCAGGCGGGTGTTGATCTCGGGGTCGAACAGGTCGCTCACGGACTTGATGCGGACTTTGTGCTTCCTCGCGAGCCTGCGCCCGGTCGCGGGCATGAGCTGCATCAGCCCCCGGGCGCCGGCGGGGGAGATGGCGCGGGTGTCGAAGGCGCTCTCCGCCCGGATGACGGCGTTCACCAGGTAGGGGTTCGCTCCTCCGGGTTCTCTGCGTTTGACGACGAGCGGATATACGGTTTCCCAGAATTCCCTCGGCAGGTCGCTGCCACCCGCGCGCACCGCATCCCAGAAGGATTCGTTGATCAGGTATATGGCGCGGTGACTCTGGCCCGCCGCCGTGAAGGCGCGCGCCGCCTGGTAGCGCGAATATGGCGATGAGCCGAGGCGGCGGTACTCCTTGGCGGCGAGTTCGTGAAAACCCATGGAGGAGAGCAGCGCGGCCGCCTCGCGAACCGGAGCGCTTTTGGGCGGTGGCCGCAGCCATTTGCGGAAGCCGGTCTTTCTCAGAGGGGGCGGCTTCGGCGCGCCGGATTCTCCCCCGCGCGCGAGACGGCTGATGGCCCGCAGGGCGAGTTGTCCGTAATAGCGGTGGCGGTGATCCCGGGCGCAGGCGCGGTAATGGGCGAGAGCGCTTTTTCGGTCCCCCGTTTTTTCCGCCGAAGCGGCGGCCCAGTAAGTGGCGGATGAGACAAGCCAGTGTCCGGGGTAAGCGGCTCTCATCCTGGAGAATCCCTTCTGCGCCCCCCGGTAGTCTTCGGACTGGAAGCGGAGCCAGGCGAGTTGGAACAGCGCCTTGGGCGCCAGAGGTGAGCGCGGGTGTTTGGAGATCACATCCTTGTAATAGCGCGCGGACTTTTTGAAATTGCGGTCGTCCTCATATACGCGGGCGAGGAGGTAGCGCGTCTTCGCCGCCCATTTCCCTTTTCGCGTCTCGGTGAGCAGGCGATGCGCCTGTTTTTCGAAGGCGGGTTGATTTCTCTTGCGCAGGTGGTTTCTGGCCAGATAATACCGCGCCTCCGCGCGCTTGGCGCTGCCTGCGGCGTAATGTCTGATGGCGTGCCTGAGGGCGGGGTCCGCCCGTTTCGTTTTGCGCAGGGAGAAAAGGGTGAGCGCTTCGTTGAACACGACGCCCTTGTGGGAGCTGGTGTGTTGATAGAATTTCGGGAACAGGCGCTTCAAGTCCCCGAACCCTTTCAATGCCTTTTCGAAGCGATAGCGTTTCCTGAGGAGCCGGGCGCGTTCGTAGTGGGCCCTGGGCCCCGGTTTTTTGAGCGGCGGGGAGAGGGCGGCGCCGATTCGCGTCGAGCGTCGCAGCGCCCGGCGCGCGGCGGGGTGTTCGGGATGCCGACGCCACAATTTGCGAAAAGCGAGCGCGGCTTCGCGGTTTCGCCGCGCGGCGCGGAGCGCTTTGGCGCGCCTGAGCAGAAGATCGGGCGCCTCCAGGCTTTTCGGGAACAGGAGAAGGTAGCGCTTGGCGACCTTGGCTGCGCGCAGGGGACGCTTTTCCTCGAGGTGTATGTCGACGAGCGCCTTGTAGACGAAAGGAGGCTCGGGCGCTTTTTTCCCTTTTTTGATCAGTCTTTCGAGCGCGCGCCGGGCGATGGCGTTATCCTTGGCGCCGAGCGCGGCTTTCGCCAGAAACAAGAGCGCGTAGTTCTCGAGCGCGGGAATCTGATCGAGCGATTTCTGTAAAGATTTGATTGCCGGACGATACTGCTTGAGTTTCAAATGGGCGTGGCCCAGCAAAAAAGAACGCCTGCCGGCCAGGTCCGTTTTTTCCCGGCGCAGGGTGCGGATGAGTTCCTTGTATCGCTCCTTGGCCAGGAGATTTTCGATTCGGGTGGGCAGAGGCGGGCGAACGGCTTTTTTTTCGAGCGATGGTTTTGTTGCGGGCGCGGTGCTCGGCTTGCTCGTGGATAGTGGCGGCGTTTTCGGTGCGGGCCATGCGCTAGTCGAAAATAGAAGGATGCCGATAGTGGCGATAATGCAGGCTCGTGGCTTCATGTCGATTTTCAGTTTTTTGATTTTTACTCCCCCCGGCGCGCGAATTCGGCCTGAACGGCCCGGCGCGCCCCTTCGTCGAGAAGAAAGTCCACCCCCGTCATCGCCAGCGCCTTGGCGCCTGTGAGCATGACGCGCCTGCCCTCCGCTCCGCCGGATGCTTCGGCGAACTCCGGCGTGTGCGCGGAAACGCCCGATGGGACCATCTGGATTTGCGGATGAATGGTGGGCGTCTGCTGGCTGACGTTCCCCACGTCGGAGGATCCCATCCGCAGGGGCGGCGGGGAGTCGGGCTCGACAACGCCGAGAAGATTCAGGTTGTTCAGGAACAACGACGCCAGAGGCGGGTTGACCCGCATGGGGGCGTAGATGATGGGGTTTTTCTCCGTCTCGAGTTCCGTTCCCGTGGCCAGGGCGGCGCCTTCCGCGCAGGCGATGACCCGCGGCGCCAGAGCATCGAGTCCCTCCATCGTTTTGCTCCTCACGAAAAACCACGCGGAGGCTTTGTCGGGGATGATGTTGGGCGCCTCCCCGCCCTCGGTGATTACGCCGTGCACGCGGTCGCCGCTGGGCAGTTGCTGGCGGAGCAAGGAGACGGCGCCAAACGTGGCGATGACGGCGTCGAGCGCGTTGACGCCCAGGTCGGGTGCTGCGGAGGCGTGGGCGGTGCGTCCCCTGAAGTGAAAGCGAAGCTCTGAGAGCGCGAGAAAATCGACATCGGCCCTGGTCTTGTCCGATGGGTGGATCATCATGGCGGCGTCCACATCCCGGAACATGCCGACCTGCGCCATCAGCACCTTGCCGCCGCCGCCTTCCTCTCCGGGCGTGCCGAAAACGGTGACGCCTCCGTATTCGGGGCCGAGCGCTTTTCTGAGCGCCACGCCGGCGGCAGCGCTGGCGACCCCGATGACGTTGTGCGCGCAGGCATGCCCGAGGCCGGGCAGCGCGTCGTATTCCGAGAGAAACGAAACGGAGGGTTTCTTCTCATCCGCGGCGGGCCTGTCGGCGCGAAACGCGGTGGGGAGGTTCGCCACGCCGCGCGTGAGGGCGAATCCGTTTTCCTCGAGATAGGCGCAAAGCCGCTCGGCCGCGCGGTGTTCTTCGAGGCTGAGTTCAGGGTCTGCGTGAATCGCGAGAGAAAGCGCCCACAGCGCATCCGCCTCATCGTCGATCAGCTTCGAAATGGCGGTTTTTGCCTCGTGAATATCCACTCAGGCTACGCCTCCAGGGGCGGGCGGGAGGCTCATTATCACCAGCCTTTCAAGGAGATGTCAACGATTTGCATCGACTTCTTTGCATTGACGCGTACCGGTGAAAGGGGCGATACTGCATGCTCCGCCCGGAAGGAGAACAGACTTGCCCCCTTTTTTGGCCGCGGCCGCGTTGCCGACGGGCGATTCCGCGCCACTTGCACCGCTTCAAGAGGAAATGGACGTCATCACCCTCGCCACCCAATCGGGCGGCATGGTGTTTTTCGTTTTGCTGGTGCTCGTGTTTTTCTCGCTCTCTTCGTGGGCCATCATCATCTGGAAATTTTGGGAGCTTAGAGGAGCGCGGCGGCGCTCGGCGATGTTCGTCGATGCGTTCTGGCGCTCCAAGCGACTCGACAGGCTGTATGCGGAGCTTGCCGAGCACGAGGGCAGTCCGGTGGGCGAGGTGTTCGCCGCGGGCTATCAGGAAGCCGAACAGGTGCTGAAGACGCGCTCTCGCGAAGGGGAGGAAGATTCGAGCGTTCTCACCTCGGAAATGACGGGGGTCGAGAGCGTCGAGCGCGCGCTGAGGCGCGCGGCGAACGAGCAGGTGAGCAGGCTCGAGCGCATGCTGACCTTTCTGGCCACCACGGCGAGCGCCACACCGTTCATCGGGCTCTTCGGCACGGTGTGGGGCATCATGAATTCGTTTCGCGAAATCGGCGCCCGGGGTTCCGCCGGGCTCGCCGTCGTTGCGCCGGGCATCAGCGAGGCGCTCATCGCCACGGCGCTCGGGCTGCTGGCGGCCATTCCCGCCGTGATCGCCTATAATCACTACCAGGGCCGCGTGAAGGTGATCGCGGATGAAATCGAAAACTT
Source organism: bacterium (assembly GCA_965203325.1). GTDB lineage: Bacteria > UBA8248 > UBA8248 > UBA8248 > UBA8248 > Bin107. The sequence goes on along the minus strand of OZ241875.1, from coordinate 2,202,598 downwards.
TACGGCGGATTTCCTCAATCTGGTCGACCGCCATTTCATGCGTTTATGACGAGCGGAGCTTCCCGTGGCCGTTAAACTGAACCGTGGTTCGAGCATCTCGGACATCAACGTCACGCCGCTCGTGGACGTGATGCTGGTGTTGTTGGTGATTTTTATGGTCACGGCGCCTCTGCTCGAAACGCAGAACCAGGCCGTGAACGTGGATTTGCCGCAGGTGCAGGCGGCGAAGGCGAACGTGGCCGAGGATGCCGTCGTCATCACGTTGGACAAAAAACGCGACATGTATATAAATGATAACCCGCTGGTCGCCGCCGAGTTGAAGGAGAAGCTCACGGTGCTCTTCAAAGACAGGAGGCGCAAGGAAATCTTTCTCAGGGCGGATCGCGCGGTTCCTTACGGGGAGGTGGTCGAGGTCATGGCCATCATTCGCGCGGCGGGCATCAACCGCCTCAACATGGTGACCGATCCCCTGGAGTCCGCTCGGGGCGGGCGGCGCAGACGCTGAGAAGTCGGTGGCCCCATGAATAAAAAACCGAAATTCCCGCAAGATACCAGTTCCTCCGGCGGACGCTCACCCCGCTCGGGTGCGAGCCTTCGGGGCGCAAACGGCAAGCAGGGCGGGTTGTTCCGCGACCGCCGGTTTCTCAGGGCGCTGGCGGCTTCCGTTGTTTTGCACGCCTCGCTCTTCGTTTGGGTGAGCCTGGCGCCCTCTCAGCCGAAATACCGGTTTTTCGGAAGCGGAACGGCCGTCAGCCTGGTGGGGGCGGATGAAATCCCGGGTGGTTCGGCGCGGGGAAAATCCGGCGATCGGCTCGAAGACATCGAAGCGCCCATCCCTCGAAAAGGACCGGACGAGGGGACGAGGAAGATAGCGGCGCCGAAGAAAAAAACCGTGCCCGCCAAGGTGAAGAAAAAGAAGGTCGTCAAGAAGAAAAAGAAACCCGCCAAGAATGTTCGGCGAATCAGTACCGGGAAAGAAAAGAATAACAAAAAGGTCGTTCGGAAAAAGAAAAAGCGCGACCCCGTTCGCGAGGCGCGCCTCAAGCGGATACGCGATCGGAGGGAACGCGCCAGGCGCTGGCGTTCGCGTTTCAAGAAAAACGAAAAGGACAAACCGGCTAAAAAGAAAAAGCGTCCCCGCGATGATTGGCTGAGCGATGATCGCCAGGCGAAGGCGGACCGCGCGCCCAAGCGCCGGGCGCCTCGTAAGGGATACGCCGGCGAGGGGGGAGGCGACGGCCAGGGCGGCGGCAGCCGCGCGGGCGGCAGCGGCGGCGTCGCGCGAACCGAAAAGGAGAGATACTATGGGCTTCTGGCGGAGCGCATTCGGGGTCTCTGGACGGTGCCGCCCGGCATTTCGGATTTGGGCCGACTCAAGACCGACGTCACGATTGACGTAGACAGGCAAGGGAATTATCGCAATTTGCGGGTCGTGCGCTACAGCGGGAACCACATTTACGATCAGGCGGCGCTGCGCGCCGTGCAGCGGGCCGCCGAACCCTCTTTGCCCAAGCCGCCCGATACGATCAAGGAAAAATGGCTTTTGCTTGGCTTTCGATTCTGCGGAGAGGATTTTTGCCGTTGATGCGAGAAAAAATTCAAACCAGATTGAACAGGCGTGAAGGCCCCATGCTTCATTGGGCGGTTTTTCTCATCGTCATGGTTTTCTCATGGCCTCAAGCTGCGGAAGCCGCGCGCGAGTTCATCGACATCTATTCCCCCACGGCCAGAAAAATTCGATTGGCTATCCCCGAGTTTCGTCCCCTCGAGACCGGGCGCGACCCGCTGGGTCTTAAGATAGCGCAAGTCATCGAATCCGATCTCGAGCGCAGCGGCCTGTTCTTTATCCCCAACCGCAAAGGCTATCTGGAAAACCCCATGCGCGCGGGGATTCGAAGGGACGAGCAGCGCTTCTCCGACTGGAGCAAGGTCATCAAGGTGGATGCCCTCATCAAGGGCGGCTACACCATTTCGGGAAAGACCATCACCGCGGAGGTCTATCTGTACGATACGCAAAGCGCCGCCCAGGAGTTGGGCAAGCGGTACCGCTACCCGAAGAGCGGGTGGCGCTTGCTGGCCCACCGGTTCGCCAACGCGGTGGTCGAGCACTTCACGGGCGAGAAGGGAGTGTTCGACACACAAATCGCATTCGTCTCGCGGCGTTCGCTCAAAGAGCGCGGAGAGATTTACATCATGGACTGGGACGGCGCCGAACTCAGGCGCGTGACGCGCAACGGTATGGGGAACAACACGCCCGCGTGGTCTCCGGACGGAAGATGGATGGCGTATTCTTCGTTCAAATCCAGGCCGCCCGGCGTGTTTCTGCTGCCCACGAACGGCGCGCGCGAGTTCAAGGTGAGTTCTTCCCGCGCGCAAGCCATCGGAGGCGCCTTTTCTCCAAATTCACGCTATTTCGCCTTTGCCGAACTCGTGGGGCGAAACTATGAGATATTCCGCTACGATTTGCGCACCCGCGTGAAGAGGAGACTCACGCGGAGCTTCGGCATCGACGTGTCTCCCACGTTCTCGCCGGACGGCAAAAGAATCGCCTTTACGTCGAGCCGGTCGGGAAATCCCCACATTTACGTCATGAACGTGGACGGCTCGGGCCCTAAGCGCATCACGTACAAAGGAAAATACACGAGAAAATACAATACCGAACCCGAGTGGAGTCCCCGGGGGGACAGAATCGCCCTGACGAGCCGCATCAAGCGGGGCAAGGAAATCGACATCATCACCATGACCCCGGACGGCAGGGACGTGCGCCGCCTAACGGGCAGCCAGGGCCGCAACGAATCACCCACCTGGTCCCCCGATGGACGGCACATCGCCTTCTCCTCCGATCGGAGCGGCCGGAAATATGTATACGTGATGACATCCGCAGGCACGCAACTCAAGCGTCTTCAACCTGGGCAGGAGCCAGCCTGGTCGCCCACATCGAAATGAAATCTTGAAAATCGGGAAATAACTCTTGAAAAAGCAGGAAATAGACTTGCTCATCGCGCATTCGCCCATTATACTTCGCCTGCGTATGCCTGTGGATGGGTGAATGAAGAGGGGAAGAGTTTCCGCTCCGTGTAGAATCACGCTTCTCACTCTGAACATATACGAACGAGAGACTCCGAGGGGGATGTCTGCATGTTGTTATCGGGCCGTATTAAATCTTTTCAATCTTTCTTGATGGTTGCGGTGCTCCTGTTCGCAGTGGGTTGCGTGAAACAGACCGTGGAAACGGAAGAACTACCGCCTCCCAAACCGCCTGCTCCTATGGTGAGAAAAAAGCAACCTCCCAAGCCCGTGGTGAAAGAAGACATGATGGAGGCGGAGCGTCGCCGCAAGCGCGCCGCTTTCAAGCGGTCGTTGGCCGAGTTTGAAAACGATCTGGTGTATTTTGATTTTGATAAATCCGAGGTCCGCCCCGATATGCGCGCGATCATGGACGCCAAGGCCCGCTTCCTGCAGGAGTTTCCCAGCATTCGGGTGCAGATCGAAGGACATTGCGACGAGCGCGGCACGGTGGAGTACAACATCGCGCTCGGGCACAGGCGGTCGCAGAGTTCCAAGGATTACCTCGTCTCGCTCGGCGTCAAGTCTTCCCGGGTCGATACGGTCAGCTATGGCGAAGAGCGTCCGGCCGATTCGCGCTCCAATGAAGCGGGATGGTCCAAGAACCGGCGAGCGAAGTTCAACGTCATCGGCGGCATTCCGGCGGGCATGAATTAGTCGCCCGACAGTCCTGCGCAAAGAAAAGGACTCCCCGTCGGCACGCGCCGTCGGGGAGTTTTTCTTCATGAAAACTTTCCAGACATCCAGTCTCAGGTCTTTCTCGCTGGTTGCGCTGTCCTTTGTATTGCTCGGCTGCCCGGAGGCGAATTCCCCGGTGGGCGGCCCGGGTTCGCCGCCTCGCCCCGCGCCGCCGGCTCAGGTCGCTCCGCCGCAGCCCTCGGTGGATGTGGCGGCGATCGAGGAGAATCTGCAAGGCCTCAGACGCGGGATGCGGAACCAGGAGCAGCGCATCGAGGAGGCGCGCGAGGCCATTCAGGGAGTCACGGACGAGGTCGAACGCGCGCGTAAGGATTCCGAGGAGTCTCTCGGAAAAACCGAGAAATCCATCACGAAACTTGAAGAACGGATCGAAAAGCTCGAAAAAGAAGTGAGCCGGTTGCGCACGAAGGCTCCCTTGGTGGCTGCGGCGAAAAAAGAGAAGGTTGTCGTTACGCCGGTGGGTGTGCCCTCGCAGGTGCTGCATATAGGCGTTCCTCCCGCAAATGCGCGGATTCCATCCGCAGGTTTGCCGCAAAACCGTGTGGCCCACGCCGTGGGTGTGCCTGTTCCCGACACGCGCGTCGCCGTTGTTCCCAAAGAGCCGGCGAGCCGACCCCCAAAGCCTGCGCCCGCGCCAAGACCCCCTGATCCCGAAGAAGACTACACCAAGGCCATTCGCGTTCTGCGCGATGAGAGGAATTTCGTGAAGGCGCGCGGTCTGCTCAATGGGTTCATATCCGAATATCCCACGCATGAGTTGGCGGATGACGCGCAATACTGGATAGGGCAGTCCTACTACCAGGAGAAGAATTTCGAGCGCGCCATTCTGGCGTTCAACAAGGTGCAGGTCGATTACGCCAACGGAGACAAGGCGCCGGAGGCCCTTCTTCTGGAGGCCCTCTCGTTTTTGAACATAGACGATCGCGCAAGCGCCAGGGAGTTGCTCGGCCAGGTGATTGCCAAATACCCGGATTCGAACGCGGCGTCCACCGCCCAAAAGCGCCTCGAATCGCTTTAAGCGCCCGGGGGTTTCGTGTGCCCGTAAAATGAACGAGCCGAACGTTCCTTCTGAAGACCAGAAGCGCGCGCGGACCTTGGCGCGCGAGCTTCACGATCACAACATACGCTATCATGTTCACGATGCGCCGGTGATTTCCGATGCGGAATACGACCGGATGATGCGCGAGTTACAAGCGCTGGAAGAGAAATACCCCGATCTCGCCTCGCCCGATTCTCCCACCATGCGCGTCGGCGCCCCCCCGCTCGATTCGTTCGAGGCGTTTCATCACGACCCGCCGATGCGAAGCCTGGAAAACGCCGTCACGGAAGAAGAGATGACCGCCTTCGAGGAGCGCGCGAAGCGGTTTCTCCTGCAGACATATGACAGGAGCGTTGAAGCGTTCGACTTTACCTGCGAGCCGAAGCTCGACGGTCTGGCGGTGGAAGTGATTTACCGAAACGGCTCCTTCCACTCGGGTGGAACGAGGGGCAACGGAGTCAGCGGGGAGGACATCACGCGAAATCTCAAAACGGTGCGGGGCATTCCGCTCCGCCTCCATGCTCCCGAAGGAGGCCTCGAGCCTCCGGCGCATCTGGCCGTGCGCGGTGAGGTGTTCATGAATCTCCAGGGATTCGAGAAACTGAACCGGGAACGTCTTGAAAGAGAGGAGCCCCCCTTCGCCAATCCGCGCAATGCGGCGGCGGGTTCGCTCCGTCAACTCGACTCGAGAATCACCGCCACGCGGCCCCTGGAGGTGGCGTTCTACGCCGTCGGACGGGTGGAGGGTTTTTCGTTTCGCAGCCAATCGCACCTGCTGGAATCTCTGCCGAAATGGGGGTTGCCCGTGAGTCCGGTGTGGCGAAAGTGCGCGAACCTGCGCGAGGCGGCGGTGTTCTACGAGGAATTGCTGAGAGGACGCGCGGACGCGCCCTATGAGCAGGACGGGGTGGTGCTGAAGGTGGATTCCATGGAATTGCAGAACGAGCTGGGTTCTACATCCCGCGCGCCCCGCTGGGCGATTGCCTATAAATTTCCCCCGAAGCAGGAAACGACCCAAGTGGAGGACATCATCTTCCAGGTGGGGCGAACGGGCGCCATTACGCCCGTGGCGCTCATGAAACCGGTGCGCGTGGGCGGCGTGGAAGTCACGCGCGCCACGCTGCACAACGAAGACGAGATGAGGCGGAAAGACGTCCGAATAGGGGATCATGTGCTCATTCAGCGCGCGGGCGACGTCATCCCCGAGGTGGTGGCGGTCATCCAGGAAAAGAGACCCCCCGACGCCGAAGCCGTCCCGATGCCCGAGAAATGCCCGGTTTGCGCGACGCCCGCCGAACGCCCCGAGGGGGAGGCCGTGGTTCGCTGCCCCAACCCGGTTTGTCCCGCCGTGGTGCGCGAGAGCCTGCGGCATTTCGCCTCCAGACGGGCCATGGATGTCGACGGGCTGGGCGAGAAACTCGTGAACCAGTTGGTGGATTCGGGCCTGGTGAGCGAGCCGGCGAATTTTTTCGCCTTGTCGAAGGAGCGCCTCGCGTCCCTGGAGCGCATGGGGGAGAAATCGGCGGAGAATCTGCTTGAGGCGCTCGATAAGGCGAAAAAACCGACGTTGGCCCGTTTTATCTATTCGCTGGGCATCCGCCACGTGGGGGAACACATCGCCGAAGTGCTGGCCGAGAGGTTCGGCAGCGTCAGGGAATTGTCCCGCGCGGATACGGAAACGCTCGTCTCTGTTCATGAGGTGGGTCCCCAGGTGGCGGAGAGAATCGTGCGGTTTTTCTCCGATGTCAGGTCCAAAGAGATGGTGGACAACCTCCTCACGGCGGGCGTGGATCCGCAAGCGCCCCCTAAAGCGGCGGAGGGCGGCTCCGGTGAGGCGGCTTTCTCGGGATTTTCCTTCGTGCTCACCGGGACGCTCTCGGGAAGATCGCGAAGCGAGGCGAAAGCGGCCATTGAGGCGCTCGGGGGACGGGTGAGTTCCTCCGTGAGCAAGAACACGAGTTTTCTCGTCGCGGGCGAGCGCCCGGGCTCGAAGCTGAAAAACGCGGAATCCCTCGGCGTCGAGATTCTCGATGAAGATGCGTTCGAGCAGATGCTCGCCCGGGAAAAGGGGTCTTGACCTCGGCTTGTGCCTTTTTTTATGATCCAAAGCAAATGTCACGTATTCACGCGCAGCGACACATCTTTTTTCTCATGGGAACCTTCTCATGAGCCGGGTTCGCAAGGCGGTCTTTCCTGTGGCCGGGCTCGGCACGCGGTTTTTGCCCGCCACCAAGGTGATCCCGAAAGAGATGCTTCCCATCGTGGACATCCCACAAATCCAGATCGGCGTGCAGGAGGCCTTGGACGCCGGCATCGAGGAGATCGTCTTCATCACCGGACGCGGGAAGGTTTCGATGGTGGACCACTTTGATGTCGCGTTCGAGGTGGAATCTTATTTGCGTGACAGAGGCGAGGAGAGGTCATTGGCCGTGGTGGAGGAAATCTCGCAAAAAGCGCGTATTACGTCCATCCGTCAAAAGCGTCCTTTGGGTTTGGGTCATGCGATATTGTGCGCCAAGCCGGCCGTGGGTGATGAGCCTTTCGCCGTCATATTGCCCGATGACATCATCAGGAGCGAAGAGCCCGCCATCGGCCAGTTGGTTCGCGTGTTCAATGCGCATGGCGGCGGCGTGGTCGCGGGGCTGCGGGTTGAGAAGCACGCGCTCTCCAAATACGGCGTCATCGATCCTTCCGGCGAACCGTCGCCCGCCCCCGGCGTCACGCCGCTCAAGGGGATGGTGGAAAAGCCGAAGCCCGAAGATGCGCCCTCGGACATCGCCATTATCGGGCGCTACGTTTTGCCGCCGGAGATTTTCCCGATCCTCGAGCGCATGAAGCCGGATGCGAAAGGAGAGATTCAGCTCACCGACGGGTTGCAAGGTCTGCTGGAGCATACCAGGCTTTACGCTTATGAGTATGAGGGAAAGCGCTTTGACGCGGGCGACAAGCTGGGATTTTTGGAAGCGACGGTCGAGTTCGCTCTGGATCGCGAGGACATCGGTCCCGCGTTTCGGAATTATCTGAGGAGATTGACAGACTCATGGTAGCGGAAGAACCTGCGTCTGACCCCGAACCTCCGGGGCGAAAACATCTTTATGATAGTCAGCCGGGAGGCATGGACTGATGGATGCCGACCTGCTCTTCCGGTTCGTCGCCTTCGTCTTTCTCATGCTCTGTTCCGCCGGATTCTCGGCCAGCGAAACGGCTCTATTTTCCCTTCCGCGCCCCAGGGTACGCGCCATGCGCCGGGAAGGCGGCATGGGTGAGCGGGTGTCCGACCTTCTGGACAGGCCCAGGCGGCTGATTACTTCCATATTGATGGGCAACGAAATCGTGAACATCGCCTCCTCCGCGCTGTTCACCGGCGTTGTTGTTGCATATCTGGAACCTGAGCAGAGGTGGCTCGCGCCCGTGTTCATGACGCCGCTCTTGATGATATTCGGCGAGATCACGCCCAAATCCCTGGCGGCCCGGTATCCGGAACGGTTCTCGCGATTCCTGGCGTATCCCATATCCGGCTTCGCGCGCGTCATCTCGCCGCTGCGCTGGGTCTTCTTGCAGGTGGCGAACGGCGTGCTCTCCTTGATGGGAGCGCCGTCGCGCGATCCGCAAAGCATTCTCATGGAGGACGAGTTCCTCCACCTCGTGGACGCGGGCCACGCCGAGGGCGAACTCGAAGAGGGCGAGCGAGAACTCATTCACAACGTGTTCGGCTTTCACGATAGAACCGTCTCGGAAGTGACGGTGCCGCGCACGGATCTGGAGTGTTGGGAGATGAACCTGCCCATCGCCGAAGTGATCGAGCGCGTCCGAACGGCGGCGCATTCGCGCATTCCGATTTTCGGGCAAGACCGGGACCAGATAGTGGGCATCCTGTATGTCAAGGATTTCCTGCGCCAGGCGGGGCGGAAGAACTTCGGTCCCGAGGAGCGTATGACGAAACAGATGCTGCGCCCCCCCCTCGTGGTTCCGGGCGGGATGAAGCTCGACCGCCTGTTCCGCCGGTTCCGGCATGAGCGGACCCACGTCGCCATCGTTCAGGACGAGTTCGGCGGCACCCTCGGCCTGGTGTCAATGACGGATCTTCTCGAGGAGATTTTCGGCGAAATCAAGGATGAACACGAAGAGGCCGAGGAAACCTGGATTGCGCAGGAAGGCGAGGATTCATACCTGTGCCAGGGCCGTGTTCCACTGGCCGAATTCTCGGCGGTGAGCGGCTGGGAGCTTCCCGACTACGAGGAGGCGAATACGCTGGGCGGTGCGGTCTTCACGTTGCTGGGCCATGTGCCCTCGCTGAACGAACGGGTTCGACTGGGGAACGTGGAATTCACGGTTGTAGAGACAAGCGGTTCCCGCGTTCTTCAGGTTCGCGCGCGAAGACGGGAGGATAATTGAAGTGGATATCTTCTCGGTCATCGTCATCGGCCTGCTCCTGCTCCTGTCGGAAGCGTTGTTCTCGGGTGCGGAGATCGCCATCGTTTCCGCGGACCGCGCCCGTCTGCGCGCCAAGGCGGAAGGAGGGAACAGGGGCGCTTCGCTCGCCCTGGAGCTTCTGGAAAAACCCGAATGGCTCATGGGCACGATTCTCACCTGTCACAACGCGAGTTTCGTGACGAACGTTTCCTTGGCCACAATCGCGTCCATCAATTTCGTCGGCCCGGCGTATGGGGAGGCGCTTTCGGTCGCCCTGGTGATCCCGCTGCTCGTGGTGTTCGGAGAGGTGGTTCCCAAGGGGTATTGCCAGGCCCGCGCCGATGTGCTCGCCCCTTTGCTGGCGCGCGTCGTCTGGGGCGCCAGACTGATCGTATATCCCCTGGTCTGGCTCATCAGCGCGCTCATCGGTGCCGTTGTGGGGCTGCGAAAACGCAATGGGGAGAGCACTCCTTTCGTCACGCGGCAGGAACTCGAATCCCTCATGGAAGAGCAAAGCGATGGGGACGTGCAGGTTCTCGAACGCCAGATGATCGGCCGCATCTTCACGTTCGGCGAGTTGGACATGGAAAACGTGCTGGTACCCATCGTGGACCTCTCCGCGGTGGAAGAAGAGAGCACGGTGGAGGAGGTAATTGAAAAAATCGAGGATGACGGCCACTCGAGGATTCTGATCTACAGGGAGAACCTCCACCACATCGTCGGTGTCGTGCACGCGAGGGACATTATCGGACTGGGACCCGACGCCTCGGGACGCCTCAAGGATAAGGATGGTCTCATCCGAAGCGCCTATTTCGTGCCGGAGACGAAGCCGGCCGATAGTCTTCTCGATGAGTTGATGAGCCGAAAGGATAAAATGGCCGTGGTGGTGGATGAATACGGGGCCTGCACCGGCATCGTGACCATGGAGGATTTGGTGGAGGAGATCGTGGGCGACATCGCTGACGAGTATGACGTCGACGAAGTCCGCATGTTCCACAAGTTAAGTGAAGATCAATACATGGTCGATGCACGCATGGAGGTCGAGGATGTGAGAGAGTCGCTCGAGTTGCCCGTACCCGATGGGGACTACGAGACGTTGTCGGGCTATCTCCTGGAGCGGTTCGAGCGCATCCCGAAAGAAGGGGAGCATTTATCCCTTGAGGGTTGGACGCTCACCGTGCAATCGGCGAACGAGCGGCAGATAGAAACCGTTCGCCTGGAGCGTGATGCCTAGAAGTTAGTTTGCGGGTGAAACTCCAGCGCGTGCTCTTGGGTTGTCGCCCTGAAAACGACTGATTCAGCGAATCAGTTCTCCTGAATGGCTTCGGGCGGTTCGACGCCCAGCCAGCCCCCAATCGTTTTGAGCGTGTCCCACTGGCTGGCTTCATAGGGGATTCCGTTTTTCTCCGCGTCCGCCTTTTTGCGCGCCTCGCGCTCTCCCGGAAGCAGCATCTCCGCCCCTCCGCAGTTTTTGATGTCTCTCACCGCCTCGGCCAAGCGCCTCTTCGCGTCCTCTATGGGGTAGAGCGCGTCCAGCCTCCAGGCCTCTATCGTCTGGGTGATTCGTGCATCGGGCTGGACGCGCAGCGTCGGAATATGCTCCGTCGCGCCGCCGCCGATGACGCCGTCCAGGTCCACCAGCACGGCGAGCCCGGAACCCTTGTAGCCGAACTGCGTTCCCCCCAGAGGCAGAACGGAGCCTTTGATCAGCTCGTCATACGGCACGTGACCGGAAATGACCTCTCCATTTTCATCGAGAAAATAATCGTCCGGAATCGCCTCTCCCGCGCGGCTGGCGCGGATGGCGGGACTCACGGCGCGCTGCGTCATGGCCGCGTCGATGACGATGGCCTCATCCCCTGCAGGCACCCCCCAGGCGATGGGGTTCGTGCCCAGGCGAATCCTGTTTCCCCCGAAAGGCTTCATCCAGGCGCCGGAGGTGCATGTGGCGCGGCCGGCCAGACCCCGCTCGATGAGCGCCTCGACATAGACGCACGCCGCCCCGAAGTGATTCGCGTTGTGCACATAGACTTTTCCGATGCCGTATTCTTCCGCCAGATCGCCGGCGAGACGGGTCGCATCCATCGCTGCTGCCGGACCGATGCCGGCTCGCGCGTCCATGGTGGCGATCGCCCAGTTTTCGTTTCGCTCGACGCCAGGGACGGCTTTCGGGTCGATGGCGTCTTTTTGAATACGCTCGACGAGTTCACGCAAGCCTGTCCCGCCCGCCACGCCATGGCTCGATATTCCGCGCATATCCGCCGCTGCGAGGATTGCCGCCGTCACCTGGGCGCGCTCCTCGGGAGCTCCCAGGGCCATGATGATTTTCGTGGCGAAACGAACGAGCGCTTCTTCGGAAATTCGCTTCTTCTCGGTCATGTAGATGGATTCCTATGAGAGATCGGAATGTTGTGAATGATGTGCGGGGAACTCGACGATGAAGGATGCGCCGCCCTCGGGAGGCGTCGTGATCTCCAGACGCCCGCCCAGCATGAGGGCAGTGAGATGGCTTCGATAGAGGCTGATTCCGATTCCCCGGAGCGCCCCCGGATTTTCCAGATCCTCCGCCATCCAGTCGATGAACGAATCGAAACAAAAAGGCGGGATTTCGGCGTCGCGGTTGGTGGTCGATAAAACGATTCGATCGTTTTCCCCCCTGAGAAGCGCGTAAATAATGCCGCCCTCAGGAGCGATGTGAATGGCCGCATCCAGCAGATCGTCAATGAGAAAGATGAACCTTGCCCTGTCGCCGTATATATCGAGCCGCGACGGCATCTCGGGCAAAAACCGAAAAGAAGGGAAACTCCAGAGCCGCTTGCCGATGCGTTCGCTGAAAAGATGCGCAAGATTTATGTCGGTGTTTTCCAGGTTTGCATGGTGCGTTTCGATGTCGGCGGCGTCGGAGAGCGTTTCGATGAGGCGGCTCAAGCGATAGATGTTCTCGGATAAATCCCGAATTTCCTCCCGCGCCTTCCAGGGGTCTGACTCCTCCCCCAGTTCGAGAAACTTTTCTTTGAGGTGAGATACGGGTGCCTGGAGTTCGCGAGCTGCGAGACGCAAAAACAGGGTTGCGAACTGCTCATCCGAAGGCTGTTTCTCCCCGGTGTCTTTCATATGCTTTCCCGGCTATTCCGGTGTGACAACAGGTTGAGCGTGGCGACCGATTCCAGTATGAAATCCGCCGTTCCACTCGTCATCGGACTTAAAGAAGACACTTCGCTCAACGGAACCCACGTGGCTTCCGAAATATCGCTCGCCGCCTGAAGCACGCCTCCGGTGGGTCGGCACACGAAATCGATGAGCACGTAATGAAATTGCACCCGCCCCCATTCGTCCCGGGTGACGCGGTTCAAAACCCGGCCCTCGGAGAGAATCTCCACGTCCAGGCCGGTCTCTTCCCTGACCTCTCGTATACAGGCTTGCTCCAGGTCTTCACCCAAGTGAACACCGCCGCCCGGAATACTCCAGGCGCCCATTTTGGGAGGCTGCCCCCGGCGGACGATGAGGACGTTTTCGTTCTCGATGATGATGGCCCCTACACCGACAATCGGGCGAAGCGGATATTCACGACCCAACCCTTCGGCTCCTAACTTGAAAGATAAAAGAAAAACACACAGTTTTTTGGATTGTAACGGTTTTATCTGGCTTATCGACTCCAAGATAGCATGTTTTACGTCCCAGGGGTTATGGCGAGTCGCTCGGATTACTGAAGATGGGGGTATTCGTCTTCATTCATTCCGTTGACACGCCGGGGTGGGGGCCGTATCATTTTTTCGGTTTTTGAAGCCTGCCCTTTGTAGCTTCCCTGAATCGAGGGCGCTTTCTTCCCCCCATCAGCCAAGAGGTATGCGTGGCGAGCAGGGACGTCCGCGCCGGGGAGTCGCGTATGCCGCCCGAAGTCATCTTCGCGCTCATGTCTTTGTGTTTTCTCGGCGTCAATGACTTTCTCTACAAGTGGGGCCAGCAGTGGGATATGCGCAGCGGGCCCTTCATGTTCCTGCAAAACATGGCGTATCTGCCCAACGCGTTCGGCCTGGCCTGGTATCGCGAGGAGTTGCTCTGGAATCCGGGCCTCGCCTTTGGATTCATCAACGGAATTCTGGCGTTCACCGCGTTCTTGTTCGTTTTGCTTGCCCTGCGGCGGGGCGAGGCGGTGGCGCTCGTGCCGATCGTCCGCCTGAACTTCGCGGTAACGGCCGCCCTCACGATTTTCTTTCTCGGCGAAAATGTAAACCTTATCAAAGGCTTCGCTCTGGTTCTGGCGGCCCTCGCTGTGACGGCGGGCGGGAGCGTCGCGGCGGCGTCCGTCGGGGATAAGCGCTCCGTCGGCCTGGCGATCGGCGCCATGTGCATGTTCGGCGTCATCGGGCTTTTCTACAAACTGGGGCTCGGGATGGGGGCCAAACCCGCCATGATGACGGCCATGCAGAGCGTGGGGGTATTCTGCATGGCCGTGCCCTTCGCGCTCATTCAAAAAGATCCGCTTCCCAGGCGCGGCGTGCCGCTCTGGCTCCCCTTCGTGTGCGGGGTGCTCACCTCTTCGAGTTATGTGGCCATCGCCGTGGGATTCACCTACGGCGAGGCGGTTGTCGTGGCGCCCATCGCCCAGTTGAGTTTCGTGTTGACCGGGGTGCTCGCCATCATCTTCTTGAGGGAGAAGCTGACGCTCAGAAAAGGCGTGGGAGTCGTATTCGCCGCGGCGTCCGTGATTCTGTTTTCCAGAGGGTAACTGTTACAGCACTTCATCGTTTCGAAGGCGCTCGATTTCGGGGGGCGTCATTCCCAGCCATTCGCCGAGTATTTTTTCGGTGTGTTCCCCCAGGGCAGGTCCCGTCCAGGCGATGTCGAGAGGCGTTTCCGACATTCTCGGAAAAGCGCCCTGCATGGGCACGGCGCCGAAATCCGCGTCCGGCACGTGGCGCACCAGGTTTCTCGCCTGAAAATGGGGGTCTGAAAGGATGTCTTCGATGTCGTAGACGGGGCTCGCCGTGACGCCGCCCGCGTTGAATCTGTCCATGTTCTCCTCGCAGCTATGTTTTCCTATGGCGTCGGCCACGATTTTGTCGAGCGCCTCCTGGTTCACGACGCGCGTCTCGTTGTTCATGAACCGCTCGTCGGTGATGATGTCTTCACGCCCCAGGGCGCGGGCGAGGCGCTCATACATCGGCTGGGTGGAGGCGGAAATCGCCACCCACTTTCCGTCGCTCGTCGGGTAGATGTTTCTGGGCGCCGAGTTTTCGGAGCGGTTGCCCAGGCGCGGGCGCTTTTCCCCGTCGATGAGATAGCGGGCCGCCTGTGGACCCAGAATCGTGAAAAGCGGCTCGTAAAGCGCCAGATCGATCACCTGCCCCTTGCCGCCTCCCAGAGCGTCGCGGTGGTAGAGAGCGAACATGGTGGAGGCGACGCCTTGTAGTGCAGCCGTCATGTCGGCAAGGGGCTGGGGAGGAGCCAGGGGAGGGGAGTCGGGAAATCCGTTCATGTCAGCGAAGCCGGACATCGCTTCCACCAGGGTGCCGAAGCCCGGCCTGTCGCGGTAAGGGCCGTCCTGCCCCCATCCGGATATCCGGACGACGATGAGTCTCGGGTTCACTTCCCATAACTCATCCGGCCCGAGCCCCCAGGATTCGAGCTTGCCGACGAAAAAATTCTCGGCGAGAACGTCCGCCTCGGCCGCTAGTTTTCGGATGAGGTCCTGCCCTCGCGATGTGGCGAGGTTCACCGTGATGGATCGCTTTCCGCGGCCGTAGACCTTCCACCAATATGGATTCCAGGCCCGCAGCGTATCGCCGTGGCCCGGGGCTTCGACCTTGACCACATCGGCGCCGGCGTCGGCCAGAAGCATGCCGTACATCCCGCCCGAGACGAGGCGGGTCAGGTCCAATACTTTGACGCCCTCAAGGGGTCTGCTCACGGTTTTCTCCCGTTCATTCAAATGAGCCGCCTTTTTCTACTACTATCAGAATCAATCTTTCAACGTGATCCACAAAGCGGCGTGATCACTCGGCGGCCTCGGATTACCCGGCGGCCAATCGATGCGCGCGTCAAGCAGCCTGCCTTGCGCGCGGCGATTGATGAACGCGTGATCCAGCCGGAAGCTCCCTCCACCGCCGGGCGCACGCCATGTATAGGCGCGTTTTGGGCCGTGGACGCTGCGGTACGCATCCGCCCAGCCCGTTTTCGACATGGTGGTCATGAAATCGTCTTCGCGCCTGTTGAAGCATTTCACCGTTTCATCCTCGCCGATTCGCCCGGTGTTGAAATCACCCGCCACGATGGCGCCGCCACCGCGCCAGCGAAGCGCCAAATCCCGAATCGCATCCAGGAAGGGATATTTTTTTCCACTGACTCGATTAAGTACGTGCACGGCGGCGATGGTGACGGGCGCGGGCGCGCGAACGTAGGCGAGGAGGCGGCGCTCTTCCGGTTGGGGCGGTCTTTTCCAGTGAATACGCTTGAGCGGCCAGCGCGAGGCGAGGAGAAGAGCGTTTATAGCCGGGTGTTTTCCAGACGCCGTGCTCAGTTGGTGGGACAGCCCCAGCTCCCCGATGCGGGAGGCGATCTCCCGGCTGGGCGGGGTGCCACGAAACTCCGTCAGAATGACGATATCGGGACTTCCTCGGCCAATGCGCTCCACGATTTTGGCTGCCCGCCGCCCACCGCCGTGCATGATATTCCAGATGAGAATTTTCATGGCGAAGGGAGTGTAGCGGTAGTAATATGTCTGACGCCAATGGAGGTAGCGTGTCTCCATGAAAAGTGAAAGCCGGAAGATGTCGAGCCCCGCCTGGGCGCCGACCCGGCGGGGAGGAATTTTGTTGAAGAGGATATGCGTTTTCGCGGGTTCATCAAAAGGGGTACGAACCGAATACCAGGAAGCGGCGCGAACCTTGGGCCATGCCTTGGGCGCGCGTGGAATCGGCGTGGTGTATGGCGCAGGGGGTATCGGACTCATGGGCGTTCTGGCCGACGCCGTGCTCGAGAACGGAGGCGAGATCACCGGCGTGATCCCCGATAAGTTGATGGGCATGGAAGTCGCCCATGAGGGGATCACCGAACTTCGCGTCGTGCGAACGATGCACGAGAGAAAAGCGTTGATGGCGGAACTGTCCGATGGCTTCGTCGCGCTGCCGGGCGGACTCGGCACGCTCGAGGAGACCATGGAGATGCTCACATGGCTTCAACTCGGGTACCACGACAAGCCCGTCGGCCTGCTCAACATTCGCGGCTATTATGATCCTTTGCTGGCATTTTTTCGCCACATGAACGAAGAAGGTTTCATCTCGCAGAAAATCCTGGATTCCTTCACGGTCGACGACACGCCCGAGGAACTGATGCGGCGGATGCTTACTCCCAGGTAAGCGCGGCGAGGTAGCCAACACCCTCATCCAGCGCTACTTTTGCCTCGATTCCCTGCGCTTGTTTATGCGCCTGGATGGTTTTGAGATGGGCGTATCCCTCCCAGAGCACATGGCGAAATGTCCACTCCAGGTTGTAGTGGAAGACGTTGTCTTTTTTCTCGTCTCGCCAAAAGCCATCGGGGTGGATTTTAAGCACCACGTTTTCAATCCAGTCGATATACCGATCGCCGGAGGGCCATTCGTAGTTTCGGGGAACGACCCTTTCTTTGGTTTTTTCCCGTAGCGATTCGGGGGTTTCGTTTTTCAGAATATCCAGAGCCAGCCTGCAGCCGTCTTCATAAGCTGTGAGCAGATCGTCCATCTCGTGAAATCTTTCGGGGTCGAGAAGTCGGTCCGCACCACCCGTGTCGTATAGGGATTTCGGCCTCGGCAAGTCTTCTCCGAACAGTGATTTCCCCCAGACCTGCAAGAACCACCTGTAATTCACAAAGCCCATGTGGCTGACCTGCTCGCGGATCGACCACAGGCCCCAGCTTTTCCCGGGTTCTTTTTTATCGAGTTGCTCCCCGGTGAGGCTTTCCACCTCACGGGCGTACATTCCGGGCAGCAGGGCGTATTCGGGGAAAATTTCCGGAGCAGGCCTGGAAGCGTCAAGAGACATGTTGAACATCCTCAAATAGAGATGGAGTAAAAATATATCATGCAGGATTCGGTTTTGCTCGGGCGCGCTGATTACAGGCGGAGACTTCTCGTGTCATAATGAGAATCTATCGCTTCGATACATCCCTCTGTCGCTTGGATAGCCTTTGATCGAGTCACTCCCTCCGGTTTTTTTGTCTTTTTTGTCCGCTGTCTTTTTGGCAGTCACGCATACAATCTATCGAGGCGCTCTTCAGTGGATAGGGCCGAAGGCTATCACCTTTGTGACCAATTTAACGCTGGTAACTTACGCTTCGACCATATACATACTGGGTGCGGGTCTCGAAAAATGGCCCCTGGTGGGGATTTTCTGGTTTGTGCTGGCGGGGCTTTGCTCTCATTTCTTGTCGAGAAACCTGAACTTCATCTCGGCGACGCTCATCGGAATGGCGCGCTCCCAGATTTTTCTGCAGGTCCATCCCATATGGAGCGCTTTGCTGGCCATGCTCCTTTTCGGCGAGACGATCAATTTCCCGATCGCCCTGGGTACTTTCGCCATCGTGTTGGGCGCGATACTCCTTGTGCAGGAGAGAGGGGCAGGCGGCAAACGAGCGCCCTTTTTATATTACCTCCTTCCGATTCTCGCGGCCTTTTTCTTCTCCTTCGCCCCGCCCTTGCGAAAGCTCGCTTTTCAGACGATTCCCTCACCCGCTTTCGGCATCGCCACCACGGCGTTCACGGGCGCGCTTCTCCAACTCGGTTCCATACCGTTTGTGGAAAACCATGAACTCAACCCCAAAACATGGAATAAAAAAAGCCTATGGTTGATTCTCATCGGAGGGGTCTTCAACATCATATCTGCGTACGCTTTTTGGCTCGCCATCAAGAACGGAAAGCTCATAGAGGTGATCCCGATAAACCGGCTCTCCATTTTATTCTTGATCTTGTTTTCCTGGGTCTTTTATCAAAGGCTTGAGCGCATCAATTTGCGCGTGATCGCCGGAGGGGTGCTTGCCGTGGAGGGCGCCGTGCTGATCCTATTGGGCAGGTAGGTGCTCATACGCCCGGCACTGGATCGCCATTTATTTGAAAAAGGCGAGGGATGACACTGTGCATGTCTATCGATTCATTCGCTTAGGTGATGGATTTAGTCGTCCTCATAGAGTCTTTTTCCCGGGCGCTTTTCTGGTTGGGTTTTCGACATGTTGAATTTTATCGTAGACGCACCGCCGGAGTTTCGTGCTTTACTTGGCGCCTTTTTGTTCGCGTGCAATCAAATTCTCGTTCGCAGATTGCTCGAGCGGGCTTCGGCGCTCACGATCATCTTTTGGGTGAATGGGTGGATGGCGGTTATCGCCGTCGTTTTCTCGCCATCGTTCGATATCTATCAAGGCGATTGGGTGGTGGCTCTTATCTTGTATCTCATCACCGGCTTGGTGGGGAATCTCGTAGCCCGCTACAGCGCCCTTCGCTCGAGCGAGTACGTCGGGGTGAGCAGGACGAACGCGCTCGTGGCGGCGACTCCCATCGGCTCGGCCCTGATGGGCGTGGTGATTCTGGGCGAGCGCCCGGACGCCGGCGTCTGGCTGGGTATCGTACTCATCGTCATCGGGATGATCGGGCTCACCGGTGAGCGGGGAGAAGGGGGGTATTCGCTGAAGCGTTACACTTTCGCCTTCATCGCGATGGCGGCGTTCAGCGTCACGCCCTATCTCCGAAAAGCCGGACTGGCCGCCATGAATGCGCCATGGTTAGGAATTCTGGTGGCCACGCTGATAGCCAACGTGGGTTTGTTGGCTTCCTCGTCCTTCGCCTCGAAAGCCCAGAAATTTCAGTGGAACATGCAGATCGCGATAGCTTGCATTCCAGCGGGCATGTTTGCGATTTTCTCCGCCGTGCTGTTCTGGACCTCGCTGCGCGACGGGCAACTCGCGGTGATTTCCCCGCTCGTTCGTATGACCCCCATATTCGTTCTTTTACTCTCGGTGGTGCTGCTGCGCGACCTGGAAGTCATCACGAAACGCTTGGTGGTGGGAACGCTCATCGTTGTGGCGGGGGCTGTTTTGGTGACCTCGGGCGGTTGAATCCATGCGCGCGCTCAAAAATCGGGATTTTCGTTTGACCCGAGTTGTCCGTCTCTGCGAGAATGAAAGCGTCTTGATCATTCCAAAGATGTGTTTTCCGCATCAAAATTCGTGAGATGCGGTGCGGGAAACCCTACCAGAAAATCGTGGGGGCGCGATGAAAATACTCAAGATCATTCCCGAAAAATGTACGGGTTGCATGCGTTGCGAACTCGCTTGCTCATACGAGCAGACGGGGACGTTTCAGCCCTCGAAAGCGGTAATCCGGGTTTCTGCTTTCGAGGGCCATACGAGCTATGCGCCTTATACCTGTCCGCAGTGTGACGAGGCATGGTGTCTGACGGCGTGTCCGGTCGAGGCGATCGGCATCTCGCCGGCCGGGGCGAAAGACGTGGCGGATGACATTTGCGTGGGCTGCAAGCTCTGCACCATCGCGTGTCCCTATGGAACGATGTTCTACGACATCGATACCCACAAGGCGTTCAAGTGCGACTTGTGCGGCGGGAATCCCGCGTGCGCGTCCGTATGCCCTACCGACGCGATCGTTTTTGAGGAGGCCGATAAGACCGACTGGGTCGGGCCCTTTGCCGCGGAGCGGGCGAAATCACCCGCCGGACCGCTTGCGGGGGTGCTCTGATTATGGCCAGACACGTCATCGTGGGCGGCGGAACCGCCGGCTGGAACGCCATCACCACACTCAGGGAACTGGATAAAGGCGAGTCCGAGATCGTCCTCGTCGCGGACGAGACGCCGTATTCGCGGATGGTGTTGCCGTATTATCTGGCGCGCGACATCGCGGAATCACACGTCTACATTGCCTCACCTCCGAAGCTCGCCGCGTTGAATGTGGATGCGAGGCTCGGCGCACGGGCCGAGAGAATCGACGCATCCGCGGGCAAGCTCATCCTCGAGGGGGGCGATGAGATTGAATACGACAACCTCTTGATCGCCACTGGCTCCTCTGCTGTGAAAGCCCCCGTGCCCGGTGCGGACGGGAAGAACGTGCACAGCTTCTGGACGTTTCCCCAGGCGCGCGCCGTGGCGTCCGGCGTAGGCGAAGGCGCCCGCGTCGCGATGATCGGCGCGGGATTCATCGCCTTCACGATTCTGAACGCTCTGGTGAATCAGGGCGTGAAGCTCACCGTCGTGGAACTCGAATCGCGCATCCTGCCGCGCATGATAGACGATACGGGCGCCGGAATCGTTCAGGATTGGCTGAACGACCGGGGCGTGGAAGTGAGGACCTCGACGCAAGTGACCTCCATCGAGGACAAAGAAGGCGCCAAACTCCTCAAATTCAAAGAAGGTCCCGATCTGGAGGTCGATCTGGTCATCATGGCCACGGGCATCAAGCCCAATATCGATTGGGTGGCGGACAGCGGCCTCGAGACCAACCAGGGAATTCTGGTGGACGAGCATTGTCGTACGAACGTGGCGAACATCTACGCGGCGGGAGATATCGCGGAAGGCCCCGACGCCGTCACGGGCGGGCAGGTCGTGCACGCCATCGAGCCCACCGCCATGCAGCATGGCCGTGTGGCGGCGGCCAACATGGCCGGCCAGGAGGTCGCCTACAAGGGCAGTCTGCTCATGAACATCGTGGACGTTCTCGATATGGAGATAGCGAGCTTCGGCGCCTGGGACGACCCGGACGCCGAGGTCTTCGAGGCCGTGCGTGCGGAGCGGCCCGCCTACAGAAAGCTCCTGTTCCACGGCGGGAGGCTGACGGGGGCGATCATCCTGGGCAAAACCCGGGAAATCTGGACGACGAACGACGTGGGGATGCTAAAGGGCCTCGTGTATACGGGGGTGGACATCTCGGAGTGGAAAGAGCATTTGCGCGAGAACCCATTCGACGTGAAGCGTGCATTCCTGGCCTCGGGCGCTGCAGGTGGCTTGTTGCCGGAAACCGTTTTGGGGCGTCCGTCGATATCTGCGCATGAAATAGCCATTTCTTCATAAACAAGGGGGTCGATGCCTTGACTGATTACGCATATGCAGGAGAAATCCTCCGGGTCGATCTCTCGAGCGGGAAGACCTGGGGTGAGAAATTCGAAGCCGCCGACCGTAGGAAATGGGTGGGCGGCGCGGGCTTGGGCGCCAAGATTTTGTGGGAGGAAGTGCCGCCCGAGGTGGGTTGGGATCATCCCGAGAACCGGCTCGTTCTGGCCACGGGCCCTCTGGCGGGTCTGCCGGTCTGGGGGACGGGCGGACTTACCGTGGTGACGCGGGGCGCGATGACCAACGGCGCGACCAACACCCAGGCGAACGGTTTTTTCGGCGCGAACATCAAGTATTGCGGCTATGACGCCATCGTGTTCCAGGGAGAATCGCCCGATTGGGTCTATCTCCACATTCGCGATGACGGGGTGGAGCTTCGCGACGCCTCCGGGTTGCTGGGCCAGGACACATGGGAGACGCAGCAATCGCTCGAGAAGACGCTGAATCTGAGCGGCCACAATTTGAGCGTCTACAGCATCGGGCCTGCGGGCGAGAACCTCGTGCGCTTCTCCGCCATACAGGGCGATTACGGCCACGTGGCGAGCAAGAACGGCTGCGGCGCCGTCATGGGCAAGAAAAAGGTGAAGGCGGTGGCCATCGAGCGCGGAACGAAGGGAGTCGCCGCCGCCCATCCCAAGGCGCTCTTCGCCGCGGCGGACGACATCGCCCACAGCCTCCAGACCGATCCCTCGACCAAGGGCTTGTACCTGTATGGCACTCTCGGCGGCGTCCGGAACTTACAGGGCATGGGGGCGCTCCCGATTCGTAACTACACGACGAACGTATGGCCCGAGGAAGTCGAAACGAAGCAATGGGAGGCCAACGGACTGCGCGAGGGTTTCGACCACCGGGGCCATCAGTGCAGTGCGTGCGGCATGCACCATTGCCACATGCAGGTCATCTCCTCCGGCCCCTATAAGGGACAGGTGGTGGATGAGCCCGAGTACGAGGGCTGGTCGGGCGCAGGCTGGACGATTGGCGCCACGGACCCGCAACAGGTCACCTGGATGAACACCCAGCTCGATCGCGCCTGTGTGGACGTGAACGAGTTCGGCTGGCTCTGCGGCTGGGTGATGGAGTGCCAGCAAAAAGGCTATATCACGGATCAGGACCTCGGCTTCCGCCTGGAGTGGGGCGATATCGACGGGGCGAACAGGTTGCTCGAGATGATCTGCAAGCGCGAGGGCATGGGCGACCTGCTGGCCGAGGGAACGAAGCTCGCGGCGGAGAAACTCGGCGGCGAGGCGCAGGATTGCGCCATTTACACGGAAGTCGGCAATTCTCCGAGGGGGCACGATCACCGCTCCCGCTGGGAGGAGATGATCGATACCTGCACGGGTTCGGGCGGAACGATGGATACGGCTCCCCCGGTGTTCCCGACGGATTACGGCCTTCCCGCGCGTGTGCACCCCCAGGACGCGGTAGAGGTGCCCAAGCATGTGGGCGGCCTCAGGGGACGACGCGCGTATGAGGATTCCCTGGGAGCGTGCGTCTTTACTACGCGCGCGCCGATGGACGTTTTGTGCCGATCCATTCAGGCGGCTACCGGATGGGACGTGGACAAGGATGAAGCGATGCAGACCGGCCGGCGCATCAACGCCTTGATGCGCGCGTTCAACTTGCGCTGCGGTATCGGGCCTGAGGTCGAGAAACCATCCAAGCGATACGGTTCCACACCGGTGGATGGGCCGATAGCGGGTGTCTCGATAATGGATCAATGGGAGAAGATGCTCGATATATGGTACGAGACGACCGGCTACGACAGGGAAACGGGTCGCCCCAAGCCCGAGCTTTTGCGTGAACTCGATCTGGAAGATGTCGCTGAGGCCCTATGGGGTGCGAACGTATAGCTCACCTTGGAGACAGGAGATGACGCGATGAACGAGACGAAAAGCGTCAAGGCGATTCGCGTCCGGCTGGAGTTCATCTCCTGGGCGTCGACTTTCGTGGGCGGTGACGGGAACGAGCGCAAGGTTTTCGATGAGGAGGTTCCCGAAGGCGCTACGCTTCGCGACGTCCTCAAAAAGATGAGCCGACGCTACAGGTCTCTGGATGAAGCGCTTTGGCACAACGGAACCGGCCAGCTGGCCGAACACCTCGAAATTGCCGTGAACGATGCGCTCCTGGGCATACACCACACGCTCGATTCCGAGATGAAAGAGGGAGACCTCGTCCTCTTGATGGGACAGTACATGGGGGGATGAGCGGAAAGTTCATCCAGAGGATTGATATTTTTAATTTTTTGGTATCGGCGTAGTGATCAGGCGCTTCGCAGACATTCTTCTCAGGTTCCGCACATCGTATGAAGAAAACGCCGTATTAAAACGGATGATTCGGGTCGAGCATTCCTAAAAATTCACTGCAGCGTTTCGCCTCGGCGGATTCTCCGATGGCGTCGGCGCATTGCGCCAAGCCATGAATGGCGCGCAAAAACGGTTGATTGGCGGGGATTTCCCATGGGATGCGCCCATCGCCGCGCCAGCCCGAGGCGCGGGCCTTGTCCAGCCCCCTGTGATAGGCGACCCGAAAGTAGGCGTATGCGCTAATCGTCTCTTCGTTTGCAAGCGCAATCCACCCCATGGCCACCCAGCCGGATAGGGCGTCCGGATGGCGCGCCACCAGACTTTGCAGTTTCTCCATATAGAGCCCGCGGTTTTCTTCGCTCGATAAAATGGCATCGCAAAGCGAATCCAGCGCGCCGAGTTCTTCCGGTTCAGGCGGAAGCGCTGTCCTGGGCACTCCATCCGAGGAGATGTCGAGCAAATCATCGGTTTCATTCGGCATTATCCATTCCTTTTCGTGAAGTTTCTGAATGTCATTATACCTTTTGCGTCATGATGGCACATTTGTCATTTGATATTGACGTCCCGAGGTCGGTTTGTTAGCTTCAATTCGCCCGAGATGTTCCGTAACATTCCCCACGCCTGAATAAAAAGTCTGGAGGTCCCACTCGATGTCATCGGCACTTTCGCTGAGAGATCCCGATATTTTCGCCGCCATGGAAGATGAAAGAGAACGCCAGGCGGACGAGCTCGAACTCATCGCTTCGGAGAACTACGTGAGCAAAGCGGTGATGGAGGCGGTAGGCGGCGTGATGACGAACAAATATGCGGAGGGATTTCCGGGAAGACGCTACTATGGCGGGTGTCAGTTCGTGGATGTGGCCGAATCCCTCGCCATCGAGCGGGCGAAGTCTCTTTTCGGTATGGATCATGCTTCCGTGCAGCCGCACAGCGGCGCCCAGGCGAACGCCGCGGTGTATTACGGCCTGCTGGAGCCGGGCGATACGCTTTTGGGGATGAACCTCTCGCATGGCGGCCACCTGACCCATGGGCACCCCGTCACTTTCTCGGGGCGGTGGTTCAAGGTGGTGGCGTATGGCGTGGATCCCGAAAACCACGTCATCGATTTCGACGAAGTGGAAAGCCAGGCAAAGGAGCACCGTCCCAAAATCATCGTCGTGGGGGCGAGCGCATATCCGCGGGCGATCGATTATGCGCGCTTCAGGGAGATTGCAGATGAAGTGGGCGCCGTGGTGATGGCGGATATTGCCCACGTTGCGGGGCTGGTCGCGGGCGGCGCGCATTCCAGCCCTGCGGGCCATGCGCAGATTGTAACCACCACGACGCACAAGACGCTCCGGGGTCCTCGCGGCGGGATGATTCTTTGCGACGAAGACTACGCGACCGAGATGAATAAAGCTGTTTTCCCCGGCCTTCAAGGCGGACCCTTGATGCACGTCGTCGCGGCCAAGGCGGTGGCGTTCAAGGAGGCAAGCACCCCGGAGTTCAGGGCCTATTCAGAGCAGATTGTGAAAAATGCAAAGGCGCTTGCGAATGCACTCTTGGAACGCGGCATCCATCTCGTCTCGGGCGGCACGGACAATCACCTGATTCTACTCGATCTGCGCGAGGCCGGTTTCAGCGGCAAGAAGGCGGAAGCCGCCTTGGGCCAGGCGGGAATCACGGTGAATAAGAACGCGATTCCTTTCGACACCAGAAAACCGGCTTTCACGAGCGGGATCCGCGTCGGGACGCCCGCGTTGACTTCGCGCCACATGAAAGAGGCCGAGATGAAAGTCGTGGGCGGCTGGATAGCCGACGTGCTGGCCGATATTACGGATGAAGCGCGTATCGCCTCGGTGAGGGAAGACGTACGTTCGCTTTGTGAGAAATTTCCGATGGGCCCGGACGGATCCAGGCCGGAGTAGATCGGCGCCTCTGAGCTACAGAGGCGGCGTTTCCACTTTCACCACACCCATTTTTTCGAGTTGATGCACGAACGCCAGCGTATGGTGGTCTGCAAAAGGCGCGCCCATAATTTGCGCGCCAAGCGGCAGACCCTCCTCGCTCATGCCCGATGGAAACGCGGTGGACGGCCCGCCGAGGAAATTCCAAAGCCTTGTCAAGGAGATCATGAGCGTTCGAATCTCGACTTCTTTCCCACGAACTGTTCCGGTCGACTGAGAGTGCAAAGCGGCGGGGACCGGCGTGGCGGCGGAGAGAACGAGGTCTACCTGGCCGTATACCTCTTTGCAGATTTGCTTCGTCCATTGCTCCCTGAATCGAAGCGCCTGGATATACGATGTGGCGGAGATGAAAAAACCGGGCCTGATTCTCTCAAGAACCGCGGGATCAAAATCTTGCGCTTTTTCTCTTATGTTTTTTTC
The DNA here is from genome assembly GCA_965203325.1 of bacterium. Taxonomy (GTDB): domain Bacteria; phylum UBA8248; class UBA8248; order UBA8248; family UBA8248; genus Bin107. Next base: position 2,176,630 of record OZ241875.1, on the reverse strand, counting down.
ATGCACGGCCGCCGCTTCGGATACCATCAGCACGGCCGCCGCATGAAACGCGGTTTCGACATCGGGTATTTCAATATCGACAACTTTGGCGCCCATTTCCTGAAGCGTCTTGGCCAGATTGTTCACCGCTTCCGCCACGGGAGGTTCCGAGCGTTGCTCATAGTATTCTCGCGCGTGGCCGATGCGGAATTCTTCGATGGGTTTGCTCAGCGCCCCCATGAAGTCGGGCGGCTCACAGGCGATGGATGAGGCGTCGGCCGGGTCGTGTCCCGCGATGGCGGACATCATGAGCGCGCAGTCCCGGGCGGACCTCGCCAATGGTCCGAAAGAATCGAGCGACCACGACAACGGCGCGCAGTTTGATTTCGTGACAAGGCCATGCGTGGGTTTATGCCCGATGACGCCGCACAAGGATGCGGGAATCCGAATAGACCCACCCGTATCGGAGCCGATGGCGATGGAAACCTGGCCCGTCGCCACGCTGTTGCCCGAACCGCCGCTCGACCCGCCCGTGACCCGCTGGGTATCCCACGGGTTTTTCTGATCTCCGTAATGGGGGTTGTGCCCGGTGGGACCAAATGCGAATTCATGCAGGTTGAGTTTTCCGAGTATCACGCCGCCGGCGCGGCGTATTTTTCGGGCCAGCAAAGCATCTGAGTCCGCGACGTTTTCTTTGTCGATGATGCTGCCCGCCGTGGTCGGCAGGCCCTCCATATCGATCAAGTCTTTCAGTCCTATCGGCGCCCCGGCCATGGTCCCCGGGTTGTCACCTCGGGAGATGGCGGCGTCCACTTCTTGCGCCGCCTTCATCGCTCCTTCCGAATCGAGCTTGATCCAGGAGTTCAAAGCCTCCCCGATTTTCTCAGAGCGTTCCAGATGCGCCTCGGTGACTTCGGCGGCGCTGATAGTTCTCTCTTTGATTCGTGCGGCGATTTCTGCAGCGGTGAGGGTCGTGAGGATATCGGCCAATTTATTTCTCCCTCGTGAGGGAGCGCAAGAATCCGGAGTGTCCGGCAGGTTCTGTTTTTGGTGATAGGTTTTCCACTAATTGTGGATTTCCTTTTTCCATGTTTTCCATTGTGGCGATGATGACGGCGCGGCGCTCGGAGTCGAGTGAATCACCGAACACGTCTTCACACCGGGATATTAGCGAATCCTCTGAAATCGGCATATTTTCTCCTGAGCGAAGAAGAACCTTATGAACATTGGATGGTGTGGCGATTGATTCATGAATGGACACATGATGCTTTTTCTCAAAAAGTATTGCAATTGAAAAAGCGGAATGGTTTCGATAATGGCGCGGAAGCTTTAGAAGGATTTTCGTTTTCCTGGTGGTTGCCTCTGCTCAAGTCTAGAGGCAAAATAAAGGTGCTTTTGTTCCACTTCGCCCTCCAGGGGAACTCTTGAGTAAATTCAACAGGTTCATCTTCATTATCGCGTTTTTGCCACTATGGGTAAATGGATGTGTGCCCGGAGCGTTTATGGTCGCCCAAAAGGGTATAAAGAGCGCCTTTGAGGACCGCTCTCTGAACCAGCAGCTTGAAGATGCGAAAATACATGCGAATTTATTGCAAGAGTATTTGCGTGTGGACAGTGGTTTGCCTGTCGACGTGAATACGGACGTGTGGGAAGGAAGGGTGTTGTTGACCGGCGTGGTGGATGCGGAGAGAAAGCGAGAAGCTGTTTTGAGTATTGCGAGGGGCGACCCCAGAATCAAGGCTATATATAATCATATCCTTCTCGGCTCTTCGGACGAGGTCGAACGCAACCGTGCGGCGGCGAAGACGAAACCGGCCGTAGAACGCGATATCGTCAAGCTCAGCCGGATTGCCAGCGATGCGTGGATAGAAGCCAAGCTCAAGGGTCAACTTTTGACGGCAGAGGGCGTGAATTCCACGAATTACCGCTGGCAGTCCATGAGAAACAAGGTCTATGTAATCGGCCGTGCAAGAACGGAACTTGAAAAGAATTTGGTCCTCCAGATTATTCGTGGAACAAAGGGTGTGATTCATCTCGAAGAATATATTCAGGTAAAATCGGTTCAGAAATAAAATTTTCCCCAACATTCTCCTTTCAAGTGGTTTTCGAATAGATGATTCGTTTAAGCGTTTTGGATCAATCTCCCATCCGTTCGGGAGGAACGGCGGCGGACGCCATCAGTGAGACCGTCCAGTTGGCGCAAGCCGCCGAACGCCTGGGCTATTACCGCTACTGGCTGGCGGAACATCACAGCCACGGGGCGTTCGCGGGCACTTCACCGGAAGTCTTGATCGGCCAAATCGCCGCGAAGACTGAGACGATTCGCGTGGGCTCGGGCGGGGTCATGCTCAGTCACTACAGCGCGCTCAAGGTGGCCGAATCGTTCCGGGTGCTGGAGACGCTCTATCCGGGCCGCATCGATTTGGGTTTGGGCCGCGCCCCCGGAGCCGACAGGCTCACGTCTGCGGCTTTGGCGCCTGAGCAGAGTGGTTTTCGCTACGATGATTTCCCGCAAAAAGTCTCTGACCTTCGAGGTTGGATTGATGGGTCGTTGCCGGAGGACCACCCCTTCGCCCGGATACGCGCCATGCCCACCGGAGAGACGGCGCCCGAAATGTGGCTCTTGGGAACCTCGGACCAAAGCGCGATTCTCGCCGCGCATTTCGGTTGCGCTTTTTCATTCGCCCATTTCATCAACGCGTATGGCAGCGTCCAGGTCATGGATATGTACCGGAGGGATTTTCGTCCATCGGCCAAGTGGAAAGAGCCCGCGGGAAGTCTGGCGGTTTTTGTGATTTGCGCGCCGAGCGAAGAAGAAGCGCTCTACCATGCAGCCAGCAGGCCTCTGGTCATGCTCAGAAGCCGCCGTGGCGAGGGAGGAGGCGTACCTACGCCCGAGGAGGCGCTCGCCTATCCATGGACGAACATGGAGCGCGCCTTTGCTGAGGATATCGACAGCAGAACCATCGCGGGAGATCCGGAGCAGGTCAAGGAAAAGCTTCAGGTACTGGCTTCAGAGCATAAAGTCGAGGAACTCGTCGTCGTGAATGTGATGTACAGCTTCGAGGCCAGAGTGAAATCCTATGAACTTTTGGCGGAGGTTTTCGGGTTGAAGGGAAACCCGTAAGGCCTTAGACCCGAAAAGATGGTTCTGTTACGCTTCGCCGTCACCATGAGGTTCATCATTTGTGCAGCTATGAGTGACGATGTGTTTTTTGCCCACAAGTATTCTAAAGGAGCAATTCATGGCGCTTTCCGCAGTAATCACGACGAGCCGGGGTGAAATACGGCTCGATTTGCATGAAGACAAAACCCCGGTGACTGTGGCCAGTTTTGCGAACCTCGCGAAGCGTGGTTTCTACGATGGCCTTGTTTTTCACCGTGTGATCTCTGATTTCATGATTCAGGGTGGCTGCCCTTTGGGCGCGGGCACGGGTGGTCCCGGCTATCAGTTCGAGGATGAATGTTCGCCCGATCTTCCCCATGACGGTCCGGGCGTTCTTTCGATGGCGAACGCAGGCCCGGGCACCAACGGTTCTCAGTTTTTCATAACGCACGTGCCCACCGCCTGGCTCGACGGCAATCATACCGTTTTTGGACGCGTCACTTCCGGTCAGGAGGTGGTGGATGCGATTGAGCAGGGCGACGGGATTGAGAGAGTCGAGATAGAGGGCGACACCTCCGAGTTGTTCGAAGCGCAAAAAGACAGAATTGCAGAGTGGAACAAGATATTGGATGGCTAGAGCGTCAGGCGTGTTTTCTGGCCTTTAGTTCTGCTTTACGCAACCGGAAGATTTCGGGGGTTACTTCCAGGCATTCCCCTTCGCGTAAAAACTCGAGTGCTTCTTCCAGGCTGAATCGTTTAGGGGGAATGAGTTGAGCGGATATGTCGGCGTGGGCGGCCCGGATGTTGGTCAGTTTTTTCTCCTTTGAAATGTTCACGAACATGTCCTGTTCGCGGCTGTTCTCACCGATGATCATCCCCTCATAGACTTCTTCCGTCGGCGCGACGAAGAGAATGCCGCGCTCTTGTATGTTTTCCACCGCGTAAGATGTGGCTTTGCCCGCACGGTCCGATATCAATGCGCCCGTCGATCTGCCCGGAAGATCGCCCGCCCATTCACTCCATCCAGCGAAAATGTGGGTGAGTATGCCTGTTCCCCGCGTTTGGGTGAGGAATTCGTTGCGATAGCCGATGAGACCCCGGCTGGGAATGGAAAATTCGAGCCGTGCATGTCCTCTGCCATGGTTGATCATTTTGGTCATTTTACCTTTGCGCGCGCCCAAGCCCTGTGTAATGGCCCCGATGAATTCTTCCCGAATGTCCACTACCACGTTTTCCATGGGCTCCATGACTTTGCCGTCTTGTTTGCGCGTGATGACCTCGGGTCGTCCGACGGTGAGTTCGTATTGCTCGCGCCTGAGTTGCTCGATGAGCACGGCGAGCTGCAAAGAACCTCGGCCGGATACCCGCAAGGCGTCCGCAGAATTGGTCTCCTCGACTTTAATGGCCACATTGTTCCTCGCCTCCCTCAGGAGTCGTTCTCGAATCTGGCGCGAAGTGAGGTATTTCCCGCTGCGACCTGCCAGGGGAGTATCGTTAATTCTGAAATTCATGGCGATAGTGGGTTCATCGACGCTGATGGCGGGAAGCGGGATCGGGTTTTCCACATCTGCTATGGTGTCCCCGATTTCCACGTGCTCCAAGCCGGCTACGGCAACGATGTCACCTCCGCGCGCTTCTTGCATCTGGTAGCGGCTCAATCCTTCATAACCGAATAATGAAGTGATCTCCCATTTCGTCTTCTTTTCCTCTCTCCCGAGCGCCAAGACATGAGATTTTTCTTTGAGAGAGCCATTCCAGATTCGGCCGATGGAGAGACGGCCAACATAGCTGTCGTATTCGAGGCGGGAGACGAGCATCTGTAGCGGCATGTCGGTTTTATATGAGGGAGGGGGTATCGCGTTCTCAAGGGTATGGAACAAGGGCTTCAAAGTTGGAGATAGCTCACCAGCTTCGAAGCCGGCTTTGCCCTCACGAGCGACGGCGTAGATTACGGGAAAATCGAGCTGGGCTTCTCCGGCGTCCAGATCGATGAACAGATCGTATATTTCGTCGAGAACTTGCTCGGGTCTTGCGTCTGGGCGGTCAATCTTATTGATGACCACGACGAAGGGGAGTTTTTGCTCCAGGGCTTTACTGACCACGAACCGTGTTTGCGGCAGTGGCCCTTCTGAAGCATCGACCAAAAGCATCACGCCATCCACCATGGAGAGAACGCGTTCCACCTCGCCGCCGAAATCCGCATGGCCCGGTGTGTCCACGATGTTGTAGCGTATCCCGTTGAAATCAATGGCGCAGTTTTTCGCCATGATGGTGATTCCCTTTTCCCGTTCGAGATCCATCGAATCAAGAACCCGCTCGGCCACGTCTTGCCCTTCGCGGAAGATGCCGCTTTGCCAGAGCATGGAATCCACCAGGGTGGTTTTGCCGTGATCGACATGAGCGATGATGGCGAGGTTCCTCAGGTCGGTTCGTTCCATGATAGCCATTTCATCCTCGCATCTGATTTCGCAACATGAATAAAAATCCAAAGCGCGGGGATAATGGAGGAATTAGAAAGCGATGACAAGAGAAGAAAGGTTTTGGTTTTAATTGTGGGATGCTGGAAATTCATAAATAAGATACTATGACCCGATGGTTTCCTGATTTTCCTGTTCACACTTCAACTGGAGGGGGAACTCGCCTTGAAATTTTCTTTTTTCATGATGCCGATTCACCATCCTTCTGAAAACCCATCGCTCGCCTATCAGCGTGATATATCACTCATCGAATATGCCGATGAGCTGGATTTTGATGAATTCTACATCGGTGAGCACCATTCCGGCGGTTGGGAGACGATCCCCGCGCCCGAGATGGCTCTCGCCATGGCGGCGGTCAAGGCGAAGAGAATTCGCTTGGGCACTTCCGTGGTCAGTGTGCCTTTCCATCATCCGTTTCACTTGGCGGAGCGAATGGCGTTTTTGGACCAACTCACCAGGGGACGCGTCATTTTTGGCGTGGGTCCGAGCAATCTGGTGAGTGACATCAAGCTGTTCGATATCCCATCCGGCGATCTGCGTCCGATGCTGAACGAATCGGTGGATATCATGGTCAAACTCCTGGAATCGCCCGAGCCTTTCGATTATGAGGGCAGGTTCTGGAAGTTGAGAAATGTGTGTCTCCAGGTGCGCTCCTACCAAAAGCCCAGAATGCCGCTCGCCATCGCATCGGCGGGAAGCCGTGGGGCAATCGATATGGCCGCTCGATACGAGATGATTTTGCTCTCCTTCGGCGGTAAGAAAATCATGGAGAACCTCTCGCTTTCCGAGCAATGGCCCTATATGGAGGAATGTGCGCGAAAATACGGCACACAAGTGTCGCGTGAGAACTGGAGAATCACCACGTACGTGCATCTTGCCGAAAGCCGTGAAAAAGCGTGGGCCGATATCGAAAAGTATGCTCTCCGCGACATGAATTATTTTATGGATATCGGCTTGAAGCCTGCGTATGAGGCGTATCCCGATCAGCCGCGCGCCGAAATCACACCAAAAGTGGCTGCGGAGCAAAGATACTGGATAGTAGGTACCCCGGACGACGCGATAGAGGTAATAGAGAAAATACAGGAGGAATCAGGCGGATTCGGCGGACTCATGCTCACGACGCACGAATGGGTGCCCGATCAGAAGATAAGAGCGTCGCTCGAGTTGTTCGCACGATACGTGATGCCGCATTTCAGGGGGCATGCTGAGGATTTTCAAAACGAGTGGCGAAGACTGCAAAAGGATGTGGCGGAAGGCGAGATGCCTTCCCCTGGAGGAGTGCCTTCCTGGGAAACGCCCGGGTTGGAAGGGCACAGGAGTAATTTGTTCACCTACCCACCAGAGAGCGGGAATTTTCCCAAAGAGGACGGATGATAGAAACGAACAAGGGGAGAACCTGCCCTGAACATAGCTGGACGGACGGCGTGTTCTCCCTATTGAAATGGAAAAATTCAGAAATACGATGTCAGACTGGAGGTGTTGGATATGGGCGTTACGTTTTTCCACAGTGTGGAGGACGCCAACGATCCTTTACTTATCATGGCGTTTTCCGGATGGAACGATGCGGCGGAGTCTGCAACTTCGGCGGCGCGTTATCTGGTTCAACACTTCGAGGGGAAACGGGTGGCGCAAATCCAGCCGGATGAATTTTTCCAATTTGCAGATCAAAGGCCTACCGTCAAGCTAAGTGAATCCGGCGAGCGGCGAATTACCTGGCCGCTGAACGAATTTTTCTATTGTCGAACGCCGGGTCTTGCGCGGGATCTCATTGTCGGAATCGGAACCGAACCCCATTTGCAATGGAAATACTTTAGCCGCGATGTCCTTGCGATAGGCAGCCGCTACGATGCACGTATGATCGTGACAATGGGAGCGTTGCTCGCGGGAGATTTACATACCCAACCCAGCCGCTTAATGGCCATCGCCACCGATTCGGCATTGGTCGAGCCCTCGGGCGTGGAAATAACGCGCTATGAGGGACCTACGGGAATTGTGGGTGTTATCCATACGCTCATGCAGGACAAGGGTTTTCCGGCGGTGAGCTTGTGGGTGAATGTGCCGCATTACATCGCATCTCTATCCAACCCAAAAGCAACGTGCGCTCTGTTGGATAAACTAAGCGCCTTGGGTGGTTTTGAAATTACCTTGGAAGATTTCGATGTCGCCATCGATACGTTCGATGGACAGGTTGAGCAAATCATCGCCAGAGATCCCCGCATTGCAAAATATGTGGAGGATATTCAGAAAGGGCAGATTCCGGATGAGATTCCAGGCTTCGATTTTGGGGACGCGCCCGATGGAGAAATTGAGGAAGGGGAGGAAAAGCTGCCTCCCGGTGCCGAGGTAGCTGATGAGATAGAGCGCTTGCTCCGGAGAAAACCCGATGGGCCGGAGTCAGACTGAGCGATTGGCGACTGTTTCTTTGCAATCTTGCAAATCAATTCAATCATATCGAAAAGCATGAGTCTTTTGTGAGCGGAGGTTTGTAATGTCGGAACGTTTTTATCAAGAGATGTTCGGCGGACCTGATGATGACGGGGATCTCATCGGCGCCGACATGCCCCGGGTAGATGGTCCTCCCAAGGCGGATGGTTCGCCCGTATTCGCTGCGGACCACAAACTGGTCAATCCGCTGTATGTTGTTCCCGTGACGGCGCCCATCGCTTGTGGAACGCTGGAGCGGGTCGATACGACCGAGGCGGAAAATGCGCCGGGCGTTGCCTGTGTCCTGACCGCAAAGGACATTCCTGGCCAGAAACTCTACGGCATGTTGATGCCCGATCAGCCGGCTTTGGTGGAAAAGCGCATCTATTCACTTCAGGATGTGGTGGCCATTGTGGCGGCGGACACGTTGGAGCAGGCGGAGTTTGCGGCCGGGTTGGTGAAAACCAAGGCCAAAGCGCTTCCTGCTGTTTTTGAAACACAAGACGCCTTGAAAGATGATGCCCCTGTTGTTCAGCCGGACCATCCGGTGGCCAAAGGCAATGTGCTCACTCACTTGAAAATTCGAAAAGGAGATGTGGAAGAGGGTTTCGCCGAGGCGGACGTGATTCTGGAGAATACGTACGAAACGCAGTTCATCGATCACGCCTATCTCGAACCAGATGCGGGTTATGTGGTTCCCAACCCCGATGGCTCCATCACTTGCACGGGGCCCACCCAATGTCCGCATATGGTAAGGCGCGTTATCGCTCCGGTGCTGGGTTTGGGACAAAACGAGATTCAATTCATCTCAACGCCACCGGGTGGCGGTTTCGGTGGAAAAGAAGAAACCTCCATCGAAATTGCCATGCGGGCGGGCTTGGTCGCGCTCAAGACACAGCGTCCCGCTATCTACAACTACACGAGGGAAGAGTCCCTCGGCGGGAAGGCGAAACGAGTACCTGCGGTGATCCAACATAAAATCGGCGCCAGGAAAAACGGCAAAATCACCGCCATGCGCATCCATATTTATCTCAACAAAGGTCCGTACGCTGCGGTAGGACCCGGCATCATCAAAAAGCTGATTATCCATTCCTCTGGTGCGTATGAATGCGATAACGTCTGGGCTGACGGCTATCTTGTGCTCACGAACAACATCAATACCTGCGCCATGCGCGGTTTGGGCGTTCCCCAGGTTCATTTCGCGATTGAGAGCCAGATGGATGAATTGGCGCTCTCGCTTGGAATGGACCCCTTCGAACTGAGGAGATTGAACGGCTACAAACTCGGTTCTTCGACTGCAACCCGCCAGGTGTTGGACCAGAGTGTGGGGTACATGGATTGTCTCGATAAAGCGGAAAAAGCGCTTGGGCCACACCCGAGAGAAAATGCAAACGGCGATGGCTTGTTGCATGGCCGCGGTATGGCGGGGTTTTGGTATTCCACGGGCGCCGCATCGCCCTCGGATTCCTGCGGCGCGCAGATTCATGTCACCGATGACGGTAAAGTGCAGGTGGGTGTCGGAATCATCGAACTCGGTCAGGGTTCGCACACGGTGCTCGCCCAGATAGCGGCGGAAGCCATGGGCGTGCGTTTTGAGGACGTGCGCATCATGCAGGTGGATACCGATGCCGTTCCCGAGAGTGGTTTTACGGCAGGTTCGCGCTCCACCACGATTCCCGGCAATGCGATATGTGAAGCCATTGCGGAAGTTCGGGGCATTCTGTCACCTGTGGCGGCGGAGATGCTCGAAGGTCCGACCGAAGATGTAGCTTTCAAAAATGGGCGAGTGTTCATCAAAAGCGCGCCTGAGCGTTCAATCTCGTTTGGTGAGGTGGTCTCGCAAGCGCTTTTGATTGGCGAGCAGATTACAGGTCAGGGATGGTTCAGTACCGGGCCCTTGACGTTCAACCCTGAAACCGGAGAAGGCAAGCCGTTCATGGTGTACAGCTATGGGGTACAGGTGGCGGACGTCGCGGTCGACCCGAATACGGGAGAAGTTTGGGTGAGGCGCATGGTCGCCGCCCATGATGTGGGTCGGGCCATCAATCCCCAGGGGGTAATCGGACAGATACAAGGGGGTATCGAGATGGGGCTTGGTCAGGCCTTGATCGAGGAAATTGACGTGCATGATGGCCGCGTGCTTACGCCGGACCTGGCGCGATACGAGATTCCCGTCTCTATGGATACACCCGAATTCACAACCATTATCGTGGAAGCGGCCAATGAGACAGGGCCCTATGGCGCGAAAGGTGTAGGGGAGAGTTCTTTGGTGCCCACGTTGGCCGCGATTTCCAATGCCATACGCGACGCAGTCGGCCATCGGTTCACCAAGCTGCCCATCACGCCGGAAAGCGTCGCCATGGCCATTCACAAAGAAGGTGTCGAAGCAGAGTAGTCACATAGATAATTGAACAAGCCGGGCGGGATTGTAGTGCCCGGTTTTGTTTTGCTCTCAAGGCGAACGGGAACATGGTTTCCGGCCACTAGAGAGGTGCGTGCAATGCGGGCGTTCGTGATGGCGGCCGGTTATGGGAAAAGATTGGGAGAGTTGGGAGAGGGGATTCCCAAACCGCTTTTACCCTTGGGTGGCGTGCCGCTCATCGGTTTTGCGCTGGAGAAATTGGCGGCAATCGGTGTGAAAGAAGCCGCAGTCAATTTGCACCATGGCGCGCAGAAAATTCGCTCCGCTCTGGGCGATTATGCGCATGGCCTCCATATTCACTATTTTCATGAGCCTGAGATTTTGGGCACTGCCGGCGGAATCAAGAATGCGGAGGCGTTTTTGTGCGAGAAAAACGAGTCTTTTTTCGTCATCAACGCGGATGCGCCGTGTGGTGCAGATTTGAAAACGGCATTGGACCATCATCAGAAAGGAGATTTCCTCGCCACTCTCATTCTCAGGCGTTCGTCCGAGGCTCAAGAGTATGGGGTGCTCGAGTTTGATGCGACGGGACGTTTGCGAAGTTTTTTAGATACGCGCGCGCCGGGGATTCCACAAGGCGAGCTGAACCAGGCGATGTTCACCGGTCTGAGCATCATGTCTCCTGAAATGTTGAGTCATATCCCTGCGGGAGTGGCGTCGGATATTTCAACGCAAATTTATCCCCGGTTGATGAAAAAAGACGCGCGGATCGGAGCGGTTTTGAGTGATTCCTATTGGATGGATGTCGGTACTCCATCGCGGTATTTACAGGTGCACTCGGACGTCATGTCTGGTGAATTCGTGCCGGATTTCAGTTGGCCCCCGTCGGAGTTTTTCTTGATAGAAGGCTCCGTCATGAAATGGGGAGAGGGCAGCATTGAGCCTCCCGTCTTGATGGGCCCCGATGTTGTCATCCAAAAAAATGCGAAAGTGGGCCCCTTCACTGCAATCATGGCGGGTGCTACTCTTGGGAATAATGCCGTGGCGCGAGAATCCATCGTTTTTCCGGGCGGGATGATCGATGAGAATTCCATTTTGGAAAGATGCATCGTCGGGCCGGATGCGTTGGCCTCGTTTTGTGGTGGGGAAGTGAGAGAGATGATTTTTCTCCGCGGTAGAGAACGGTCGAAAATCTGCGACGCATAGTTCGATAATTTTTTGCATCTCCTGAAGGAGTAGATGTTGAAAGAGCCGACCACAAGAACATCTTTGGCTGCAGGACGCTCTCCCGTATTCGCCACGGGGGGCTTGGTGGCGACCAGCCAGCCCCTGGCCGCCGAAGCGGGTCTCCAGATATTGAAAGAAGCCGGAAACGCCATGGACGCGGCGATCGCCGCAGCCGCAGCATTGAATGTGGTGGAGCCGCAATCCACGGGAGTCGGCGGGGACATGTTCATGCTCTATTGGGATGCCGATGCCAAGGAACTCTTGGGCTTGAACGGCAGCGGAAAGAGTCCGGCCAAGGCCACGCTCTCACGCTACCGGGAATTTTCCTCCGTCCCGGAGACGGGAATTTATTCTTGCACCCTCCCCGGCGCGGTGGATGGCTGGTTCGCCGCCCACGAGCGATGCGGCAGCGGCAAAAAAACGATGTCGGAGCTACTGGGGCCTGCGATTCAGTATGCGGAAGACGGGTTTCCTCTCTCTCCCATCATCAGTCGTGCATGGGCGAACCAGACCGAAAAACTGAAAGATTGCGAATACTCGCGTCGATTCTATCTGCCGACAGGACGTTCGCCGAAGATCGGAGAGAGATTCCGGAACCCGAAGCTGGGAGAATCCTTGCGAGTGATTGCCGATGGCGGGCGTGAGGCTTTCTACGAAGGTCCGATAGCCGAGGAGATTGTTCGCTACACGAAGGAAATCGGGGGCTTGTTCGAACTCGAGGATTTCGCCGCCACGAAATGCGAATGGGTTGAGCCGATTCGCGCAAACTACCGTGGCTATGAGCTTTGTGAGATACCCCCCTCGGGGCAGGGCGTCACGGCGCTGATATGCCTGAATCTCATCGACGCATACCCTTTTGGGGAGATGAGTTATGGTTCGGCCGAGCATCTCCACATCGTGGTCGAGGCGATGAAACTCGCCTTTGCGGACAGAGATCGTTACGTCGCCGATATGACCAAGGCGGATGTACCCCTGAAAGAACTCCTTTCTGCGGAATATGCCGATGAGAGACGGAAGCTCATCGATGAAGCGAAAGCAGGCAGCCCCGGAGCCGGGGTTCCCAGCACATGGAACGATACGATTTACCTGACCGTGGCGGATTCCCGGGGCAATATGTGCTCATTCATCAACAGCTTGTTCCATCATTTCGGATCCGGCATCACCGGGGGCGAGACGGGCATCATGCTCCAGAACAGGGGCAGCGGTTTTGTGCTGGAGGAAGGTCATCCGAACTGCATCGCATCCGGGAAGCGGCCCCTGCACACCATCATTCCCGGTTTCGTGATGAAGGATGGAGAGCCCTGGGTGAGTTTCGGCGTCATGGGAGGCGACATGCAGCCGCAGGGCCACGTGCAGGTGCTCTCGAACATGGTGGATTTCGGCATGGACATCCAGGAGGCTATCGAAGCGCCCCGTTTTCGCGTATTGGGCGGCCGTGTGGTGGCGATAGAGAGCGGTGTGCCGGAAGACGTGCTCCGGCAGTTGGAATCGCGTGGCCACGACGTCCGCCGCGCAGGCGGCTATGAGGGTTTCGGCGGCGGGCAGGGAATCGTCCGGCTCGATGACGGCGTATTCATGGGTGGTTCCGACCACCGGAGAGATGGATGCGCGGCCGGTTTCTAGTCGTTTCGGGCAATCAGATTGAAGTGGGGGTTGGCAGCGTCGAGGGGCTTTTCGCCATGAAGCGTTTGCTGGTGCTGATATTGATTGTAGGTACTTTCCTGGCTATTCAACCTGCGTTCCCTGCGTCCGATTGTCCTCTCAAGGGCCACCCTGTGGGCGATGGCCGCTGGAAGCGGCGGCAATCCCTGCCATTGGATACGCGAGACGTTCGAATCCGGTTCGAAAACGGCACGACCGCGCGGATGAAGGCGGTTCGACTGCGGCATCAAGATTTTGAAATCAGGCTCCACTGGCGCGATAAATCCGATTGGTTCGTACCCGTCGACTTCGGTGCTCTCGCCGAAAAACTGGGTGCCGCCGTTATTCTCAACGCCGGCTATTACGATGAAAAAGGCCGGCCGATGGGTTATTTCCGCTCGGGCGGCAAGGTGTTCAACAGCCTTGTATTGCATCGTGGGCGCAAGACGTTCCTGCACTATGGTGCGCTGTTCGCGGTGGAGCAGAACGACGGGAGGCCCCAAATCGTTTCCCGCGAGAATTTCGAGGATTCGGGCGTCAGTGAAGCGTTTCAGGCGGGGCCCCTTCTGGTGATGGACGGGAAGCCTGTTCCGGGGCTGTCCCGCTACCGGGAATATCTGCGCGCCTCGAGGAGGACGGTCGTCGGCTTGGACGCCGAGGACAGGCTGGTCGTTCTGGTGAGCGAGGCCGAGACGCGCGGCATCTCCTGGTGTGAGCTTCAGGCGTTTCTCGTTCTGCCCGAATCGAAGGGAGGCCTCGGCGTCCGTGACGCCATGAACCTCGACGGCGGCTCGAGTTCGCAGTTGTGGGTGCGGGGCGCAATTGAGATTCCGGGGCGGGCGGCGCCCACCTACATCATTGCCGCTCCGAAGCCAAAAACCAGATAATTCCTTATATATCAAAGCTATAAATTTCCAGAAATTTATCGGAAGACTCGCTAATCTCCTCAATGATTGGCGGGGTTTGATATCAGATGCACAAAACAGAAGTTGCGCGCCCTCGCGCACCGGTTCGCTCAACTTGTCCCGTAGGGCTGGATTCGGGAAAGAAATCGTCGTATCTTCTCTCATGGTAGAGCATCTCCTGTGTGCTGAATGGCCGGTCTTTGGACAAACCTGGTTCAGCAGGATGCGCCGCCTTCTTCAATTCAGCTCATACACAACTTCTGACAGTAACTCGTCGGGGAGTGCCCATGGATCCAGGCTGCGACCGAATCACCACCGAGGTCATCGCGCACCGCTTCGCCGCCGCAGCCGACGAGATGATGGCCACCCTCGTCAAGACCGCGTATTCCCCGAACATCAAGGAGCGGCGTGACTGCTCGGTCGCGATCTTCGACGCTGCGGGCAACCTCCTCGCCCTGACCGCCATCGCCCCCATTCACCTGAGCTCGCTCCTCGGCCTCGTAGAGAACATCACCCGGCGTTACCCCCTCGACCGCTTTCGCCCCGGCGACGGCTTCCTGACGAACGATCCGTACGTGGGAGGCGGCTCGCACCTGCCGGACCTGACGCTCGCAAGCCCCGTCTTCTTCGATGGCCGGCCGGTCGCGTTCGTCGCCAACATCGCCCACCACTCCGACGTCGGCGGCAAGGTGGCGGGCAGCGAGAGCGCCGATTGCACGAGCATCTTCCAGGAAGGGCTGCGAATCCCTCCCGTCAAGCTGCTGGACGAGGGGGAGCTGTGCACCGACATGCTCGCGTTCGTGCTCCTCAACACGCGCACCCCGCGCGAGCGCGAGGGCGATCTGCGGGCCCAGATCGCGACCAACGCCATCGGGATCCGCCGGGTGCAGGAGTGCTTTGCCCGCTTCGGAGCCGATAGCGTGCACCGGGGCGCGAGAGCGCTCCTCGACTACTCCGAGTCGCGCACGCGCGCCGAGATCGCGAGGCTGCCGGACGGAACCTACGAGAACGAAGAAGTGCTCGACAACGACGGCGTGGCCGACGGGGTCGTTCGCCTCCGCGTCAAGATCACCATTCGCACTGATCGCATTCACTTCGACTTCACGGGCACCGACGGGCAGATCGCAGGGGCCCGGAACATGCCGCTCGCGGCCACCCTGTCCGGCGTCTACTACGCGGTCAAGGCGGTGACGGACCCTGCGCTGCCGCCCAACTCCGGGTACTTCCGCGCCATCGGTGTCACCGCGCCGGAAGGCACGGTCGTCAACTGCCGCCCCCCCGCCGCCGTCGGGGATCGGAGCGCGACCGGCAACGTGCTCGGCGACCTGCTGCTGGGCGCGCTCGCCGACGCGGCGCCGGACCGGGTGATGGCCGGCTGCGGTCCGCTCCACGGGCTTATCTTCAGCGGCGTCGACCCGCGCCGGAACGAGTACTTCGTCGACTACGAGACCTACGCGGGAGCGTCCGGCGCGCTTTCCGCGCTCGACGGAAAAGACGCGGTCCGGGTCCACGTTTCGGGCGCGGCCAACCTGCCCATCGAATCCGTGGAGCAGGAGTTCCCGCTGACCGTCGGCCGCTACGAGTTGATCGCCGACTCGGGAGGCCCCGGACGGCATCGCGGCGGCCTCGCGACGCGCCGCGACGTCACCATCTGGGCGGAGCAGGCGAGGCTCGCGGGCCGCGGACTGCGCCAATCCCGAGGCGCGTCCGGGCTGTTTGGCGGAAGTTCGGGGTGTTCCGGCGTCTTCGTTCTGGACCCGGGCGGAAACCGCGAGACGAAGCTTCCGGGCTCGTTCTCGGAGCTCGAGGTGGACGCGGGAACGACGGTCCGGGTCGACACCCCGTCCGGCGCCGGCTTCGGCGACCCGTGGGAACGCGATCCGGAGAGGGTGCGCGACGACGTGGCCGCCGGCAAGGTGACCGCACCCGCGGCGGAGCAGAGCTACGGCGTCGCGCTCGTCCACGGAAGCGTCGACGCCTCCCGGACCGCGGCCTTGCGGGAGGCCCGCCAAGATTCGAACCGTGGCGCCTGAGCGTTACGTCCTCGGCGTCGACGTCGGCGGGACGTTCACCGACTTCGCACTCGTCCGCCTCTCGGACGGCAAGACGTGGTTTCTGAAGACACCCTCGACCCCGGACGACCCGTCCCGGGCGATTGCGGCCGGCATTCCGGAGCTATTGGACTGTGCAGCCGCCGGCGCCGGGAACGTCCGCTACTTCGGCCACGGAACGACGGTCGCCACCAACGCGCTCATCACGGGGAACACGGCGGTCACGGGCCTCATCACCACGGAAGGGTTTCGCGACATCCTGGAGATCCGCCGCCAGCGCCAACCCCACAACTACGACATTCGGATGCCGAAACCCCCGCCCCTCGTCGCGCGCCGCCTCCGGCGCGAGATCGAGGAGCGCACCTATCTCCTCGGGCCTTCCGACGTGCCGCCGGACCTCGAAGCGCTCGATGGAATCCTCGACGACTTCCGCCGCGAAGGCGTGGAGGCGGTGGCCGTCTGCTTCCTGCACAGCTACCACAATCCGGCCCACGAGGCCGCCGTCGCGGCCGCGGTGCGCGAGCACCTTCCCGGTGTGTTCACCTGCGCATCCCACGAAGTCGTGGCCGAGTTTCGCGAGTACGAGAGGACCACGACCACCGTGCTGAACGCATCGCTGGGCCCGGTCGTGAGCCGCTATCTCGAGCGCCTCGGGGAACGGTCCCGCGCCCTGGGCATCGTGGTCCCGAAGATCCTCCAGTCCCACGGCGGCGTCGCCTCGCTTCGGGATGCGGGTGCGATGGCGGGCCGCTGTCTCATGTCGGGGCCGGCGGCGGGAGTCACCGGCGCGGGCTTTCTCGCCGGAAGAGCCGAGTGTCCGGACGTCATCACCTTCGACGTCGGGGGAACGAGCACCGACGTCTGCCTCATCGAAGGCAACCGGCCGCTCGTCGCAAAGGAACGGGAGGTGCGGGGGCATCCCATCCGTTTTCCGATGGTCGACGTGCATTCGGTGGGAGCCGGAGGGGGCAGCATCGCGCGCGTGGACACGGGCGGCTTCGTGCACGTGGGCCCCCGGAGCGCCGGCGCCGCGCCCGGCCCCGCCTGCTACGGCCTCGGGGGAACCGAGCCCACCGTGACCGACGCCAACGTCGTGCTCGGCCGCCTTTCCGGCGAATCCCTGCTGGGCGGCCGCATGAGCCTCCGTCCCGATCTCGCGCATCGCGCAATCGCCGACAAGGTGGCGGCCCCGATGGGGCTCGGGGTCGAGGAGGCGGCCGAAGCGGTGCTCACCATCCTCAACGAGAACCTGGTTCAGGCGATACGCGTGATCTCGGTGGAGAAGGGTTTCGATCCGCGGCACTTCACCCTGGTGGCGTTCGGGGGGGCGGGGCCTCTCCTCGCCTCCGCGCTCGCCCGCGAGCTGAGGATGACCCGGGTCATGGTGCCGCCCGGACCGGGTCTCCTTTGCGCGCTCGGGCTCCTCGTCGCCGACGTGCGCTCGGATTTCAGCCTGACGCGGATCGCCGATCTCGAGGGAACCGGCGCCGCCGGCATCAACGCCACCTTCACGGAAGTCGGACAGCGAGCGCTCGAATGGTTCGACCGGGAGGGGGTGGAGCCCGGCGAGCGCACGGTGCAACGCGCCATCGACATGCGCTACGTCGGACAGAGCCACGAGATCACGGTGACGGTTCAGGAGCGGGAATTCGCCGACCACGACCTCTCGGCGCTGGTCGACGCTTTCCGGCGCGAGCACGAAAGAGTCTACGGCTACGCGCCGGACGCGCCGGTTCAACTGGTCACCTTTCGCGTCACCGCCCTCGCCCGGGTGACGGCGCCCCCTGTCGCGGGTGCCGCCGGGACGGGCGGCGGCCTGCGCGCGGCGGAGCGAGGGAGGCGCCGGGTGCATTTTGCAGAGCTCGGCGGATTCGTCGATTGTCCGATCTACGCCCGGGAGGGCCTCCCCCGGGGCGTCGATCTCGAAGGTCCCGCGATCCTCGAGCAGATGGACTCGACGACCGTCGTGCTGCCTGGACAGGTCGCCCGCAGCGACGAGCAGGGCAACCTGAACCTCACGGTCGTGTCGGCCCCGCACGACGCAGGGAGTGGCGGTAGCGGGGGGCTCGCATGACAGGGCCGAGAGAGACGGAGGGAGCATGAGCAAGGATTCGGAGCGATTCCAGGTCTGGCTCGATGGCGGCATGGTCGCGCCCGAGGACGCCAAGGTGAGCGTCCTCACCGCCGTGCTACTGGTCCGGTGTGTCCCCTCGCGTGCCAAGTCGCTGCACGCGTCACGAAAGATCGGCCCGGAAAAGAAAAATCGGATCGTTGCCCATGGGTGGCGCATCTCCTCTTCGCTGAATAACAGATTGTCCGCAACCCAATTCCAGAGAGATGTGCCGCCCCCTTTTCTTCAATTCAGCCCATATGGCAGAGCCGAGGCTAATTCCAAGGGTCAGGAAACTTGCATCAACAATCATTCCAGCACTTGACGGTTCCTTCTTGATTTTTTGATGGATGCGTTCATTATAGGAGATGAATTTGAGAGGGTACCCACTTTTGATGAGCCCGCGATTTTTACCTGGAAGGATAAACCTGCTTGACGCGGAATACGAATAAATGCAGATTCAGCAAAGTGAAAGAGTGTAAGGGATAGAAATGGATGGGTCCCCCGGTCGTTTCAAGGGTTCCGGCTCGTAAATGCTTCAACCAGCACATGGCGTTCGTGGACATTTTCCGCTGCCGGTATCGAAGATATCGGCGGGATCATTTGGGAGGAAAGGTCATGCAAACACCGAACACCGATGCCCATGATGGCATCGACAAGCTCGCGTCGCGCTATGTCGACGTCGACTCCCTGGAATGGCGGCCATCGCCGCTCGAGGGCGTCTCGGTCAAGGTTCTCCTGCAGGACGAGAACGGTGGAGTCCTAACCATGCTGGCGAAGATGGAGCCGGGCGCCACGATTCCCGATCACGAGCATACCGGACTGGAACAGAGCTATGTCCTTGAGGGCTCGCTCGAGGACCATGAAGGCGTCTGCGGGCCGGGACAATATGTCTGGCGGCCGGCCGGCAGCCGCCATGTCGCGACAGCGCCCAACGGCGCGTTGATTCTGTCGACGTTCGAAAGTCCCAACATCTTTTTCGACGGCCCCGCCAAAGGCGGAACGATAGAAGAATTCGTGGCCCGAAAGCAGTCGCTCGAAGCCTGACCGCCGCCGAACGATTCCATGCCGGATCCGTTGGGTAGCGGTGTTGTAGGAGTGTGGACCATGCGCCGACGACGTAAACGACGTCGCCTCGCCCGGATGTGAAGTCGCCGGGCGGGCGCGTCCACCTGCATCATTGCCGCTCCGAAGCCGAAAACCGGATAACTCCTTATATATCAAATCTATATACTTTCAGAAATTTACCGGAAAACCCCGTGAATTTATCGGTATTTATCGTATTTTTCAGGTATCCCGATTCGCGGGCCGAACGCGGGCGAGGAGCGAGCGTGGGTTGCCGACCGGAAGAAAGAGGGGCTGCGATTCTCCGATCGGACCGGATCGCCTTTTCCATTTTCTCCCCTCCTCCCGTCACTTTGGCGCTCCCTTTCCCGCGCGGGATTATCGCCTCCTCCGAAGAATGCCCGATGACGGCAAATGCGGGGAAATGCGGGTTCCTCGCGGCGATGGCCTAGGAAGCCTGAGCGGAGGATTCGCTCCCAGACCGGCAGTTCCCAAAAGATTCACATCCGATATCGTCTTTTCATTTCGAACGCCGGACGGCGGATTATGCGGCGATTGGCGGATTTTATCGCAGCTTCGCGTTCTATTACTCGGGAGAAGGAAAGGCGTAAGTGCGTCAGAAACGATAATTCGCCCGGACAAGAATCTCGGCGTCCGGGATCAGGCGGTTCAGGTGACTGGCGGTTCGCTCGTCGCGCCAGTGATTCTGGATGACGCTATATCATCGCCGCTCCCCCGTTCACGTCGAGGGTGACGCCGGTGATGTAACCGGCCTCCCGGCTGCACAGGAATATGACCGCCGCCGCGACTTCTTCGGGCTGGCACAGGCGGCCGACGGGCGTCACCTCTTCGATATGCCGGATGCGCTCGGGTTTGCGTATGGCCATGGTGCTCGGGGTGGCCACGTTGGCGGGCGCGATCGCGTTTACGGTGATGCCGTGGGGGCCCAGTTCGCCCGCCACCTGACGCGCGAGTCCGAGGACGCCGGCTTTCGCCGCGGTGTAGTGGGGTGGGTTCGGGTTGACCGCGCTGCGGGCGGCCAGGCTGGAAAAGCAGACGACCCGGCCGTAGCGCGCCTCGATCATGTACGGCGCAACCGCCTGGAGCAGAATGAACATCGATTTCAGGTTGCTCGCCACCATCGGGTCCCACGTCTCCAGCGGACAGTCGAGAAGGCCGAGGAATTCCGGGAATCCGCCTGCCACGTGCGCGAGCACGTCGATGCGCCCATGCCGGCTATGGGCCGCCTCGACGGCGGCTCGGGTGGCGTCCCAATCGGTGAGGTCCACCTCGAAAGCCTGCGCGTCTCCTCCGCCCCTTCGAACCTCGGCGGCGACGCTCTCCGCTCCCTCGCCGTTGATGTCGAGGATGGCGACTGAGGCGCCCCGCTCGGCGAAGAGGCGCGCGCTCGCCTCCCCCACCCCGGTCGCCCCGCCGGTCACAATGACGTCCTGTCCTTCAAAGTTCATGAATGAATCCATGCTTTCCCCCCTCGGTGGAACGCCTTTCGAAATGGAATCGAACCCCGTCGGGCCGGGCCCTCGTTTTCGCTCCGGTTCTCCGTCAGGCGAAAGACATGCCCGGCGGGGCATCGCGGGCGCGCCGACCGGGTGAAGCCGCGAACCGAAATGGCGTGAAAAACAAGGAAGCCTCCATTCGCCTCGGAGCCGGGGCGGCGTCGCTCCTCGCATTCTAGTGGATTTCTCCTATCCGTTGAATATGATACATTTGGTTTCATCCTACATTCATTATCCTCATCCAGATTGCGGAAGCCGTCTTATCACACGGGGTGCGAAGCTTGGGGGGAGGAGAGCATGCAGGGCAAAGGGTGGTCGGGGATGCTCTCCCTCCTGGGGTTTTCGCTCTTCATCCTGGGATGGTGGATAGTGGCGGCGTTCTCCCATCCCCTCTTCGTTCCCTCACCCTGGCTCACCGTCATGACGGCGGTCGAGCTGGCGCGCACGGGCTTTCTCCACGAATCCATCCTGATGAGCACGGGCAGGATCATGGGCGGCTGGCTTCTGGGGTGCGCTCTGGGAATTCCCCTGGGCCTGCTCATGGGCTGGCTGCCCGGCGTTCGCGCATTCGCCACCCCCTACATCCAGGGGTTGCGCTACATTCCGCCCATCTCGTTCGTGGGCATCTTCATCGTCTGGTTCGGGCTGGGTGAAGCCTCGAAGATCATGCTCGTTTTCTACACCTCGTTTTTCGTGATCGTGATCAACACCATGGCCGGAACCTTGAGCGCATCCCCGGGGGTCCTGCGCGCCGCCCGAAGCCTGGGAGCGACGGAAACCCAGGTCCTGTTCCAGGTGGTCGTGCCCGAAACGGTGCCCTACATCGTAACGGGCATGCGGATGGCCATGGGAAACGCGTTCATCGTAATCGCGGCGGCGGAAATGCTCGCGGCTCGATCCGGCATGGGATACCTTATCTGGTCCGCAAGAAATTTCATGCTGACCGATCAGATTTTTGTCGGTTTCCTGGGTCTGGGACTCTTGGGGCTGACCACCGATCGGGTGTTCCGGTTCCTCGCCTACCGGTTTTTCTCGCGCTACCGGGTGGTGTGAACCGCAACAGCCGCCGGTCTGTATGAAAGGGCTGAGAATGGTTTCATTCCGAAACCCTTCCGCACTTCGCTCACGAGTCAGAACCGGGCTCTCGATTCCGCTCATCTCCAGCACCGGCGCTGACGGATGCGCCGGGCTTCAATCGCGATGTGTTGCCTCACGGAACTTCACCATGTGAAAAGAGGAGGATGACCTATGATGCGTGAAAGAAGCTGGAAAAGGGAATGTATCGGAATTGCCGTGTTGGCGTTTTTCCTGGCGACCGGTCCCGGGCCTGCGGGTGCGGCCGACGACGGCGCGGTCCGCTTCTCGACCGAGCCCACTTCGCTGGGGATACCCTACTGGCTGGCCGAGGACAAGGGGATTTTCAAGAAGCACGGACTCAAGACCACCAACACCATGGGCCACACCGCCCTGGTGGGCCTGCGGGCCATCGGCAGCGGCCAACTGGACATCTCCTTCCAGAGCGATCCCCCCACCATCTCGAACATCGCCAAGGGGATCGACGCCATCATCGTGGCCGCGACGGCGCAGGGCAACGAGAGCATGAAGCTGGTGGCCAAAAAGTCGATCAAGAGTCCTAAGGATCTCATCGGCAAGAAAGTGACCTGGATGGGCGGAACCGGCGGAGAGTTCGGGTTCATCAAGTTCCTTGGAAACAGAGGCATCGACTACAAGAAGCTGGAACACGTCAACCTCCCCCCGCCGGAAGCCGCCCCCACCATGGTGAAGGGCGCCGTGGAGGCCATGTGGTTCTGGGAACCCTGGCCGCGCAAGGTGATGCAGCTCAAGGGGGACGCCCTCCACATCCTGGCGGCGAGCAAGTCCAGCGATTACGAGCCCAACTTCCACTTGACGGTCCGCCGGGGGTTCGCCAAGGAGAAACCCAAAACCCTGAAGCGCTTTCTGCGGGCGCTGATCGAGGCGACGGATATGGCCAACGCGGACCCCGCAGCGGCGGCGGCCTCGTTCCAGAAGGTCACCCGCTCCAGCGCGGCGGACGCCAAGGCGGCGCTGAACGACTACAAACTGAAAATCTGGCTCGACAAGAGTTACTTCGATACCCTTCAGGAGGTTTCCGCGTTCAAGAAGAAGCTGGGCCACATCAAGAAGATTCCGGACTGGAAGAGCATCATCGATCCGAGCTTCCTTCGGGCGGTGGACGCCTCCAGGGCGAAAGGTTACCCGCACTAGAACTCACGGGCGAAAGGGGGAATGGGAGGTTTGAGGATCGGGGGAACCATCGCGATTTACACCCTTTCCGTGGCCATCTTCCTGGTGGCCTGGTGGGGTTTTACCTTCGTGTTTCCGCCGATCTTCCTTCCCTCCCCCCTGGCCACCATGCTGAAGGCTATCGAGATCACGCGCACCGGCGAGTTGCCCTGGCATATCGTGATGAGCTTGTTCCGGGTGCTCTCGGGATGGGCGCTCGGCGCCGTCGTCGGTTCTTTTCTTGGCGTCGTCATGGGACGGCTCCCCTGGGTGCGGGCGCTCGCCTTGCCGGTTCTGGAATACTTCCGCTTCGTCCCGCCCGTGACGCTGGTCACGCTGTTCATCATCTGGTTCGGCTTCGGCGAAGAATCGAAGATCGTCCTGATCTTCTACACGGCGGTCTTCATCGTGGTCGTGAACACCATGGCGGGGGCCGCCTCGGTGCGCGAGGGCGCCATCCGGGCCGCCCGGAGCCTCGGCGCCACCGGGACCCAGGTCCTTGTCCGGGTCGTCGTCCCCGAGACGGTTCCCTACATGGTCACCGGCTTGCAGTTGGCTCTCAGCAACGCCTTCATGACAATCGTGGCGGCAGAGATGCTCGCCGCGAAATCGGGGGTCGGCTTCATGATATGGGACGCCCAGGTCTATACCAAGACGGAGCGGATGTTCGTCGCCTTCGTCACCTTGAGCCTGATGGGTTTCTGCCTGGATCGCTCCGTTCACGCCCTCTCCCGCCGCATGTTCGTCCATTACAGGGTGGTGTGATGCGAAACGAGAAAGAAGCGTTTCCCGGGAATTGGTGGAATAGGAGAACCAGCGAGGCGTATACGGGATCCACGTTTTCGCCGCTCGCGGCGCGTCTCGGGACGCCTGAAGACGCTCACTTGGGAATCTTCTCCATATGACGGAAAAAGTCCGGATCGAGAGAGTCACCAAAATCTTCGAAGACCCCAGGCAGGGACGGGAGACTGTGGCCCTGAAGGATGTTTCCTTCGGCATCGAAGACCGGGAGACCGTCGCCCTCCTGGGCCCGAGCGGGTGCGGCAAGACCACCATCTTGAACATCATCGCGGGATTCATCCTGCCCACAGAGGGGAAGGCGCTCATCGAGGGACGCCCCATCACGAAGCCCGGTCCGGAGCGCGGCGTCGTTTTCCAGGAGCACTTCCTGTTTCACTGGCTTACCGTGGAAGACAACATCGCCTTCGCGCTCAAGATCAAGGGCGTGTCCAGAAAGGAATTCCTGCCCCGCGCTCACGAGTTCGTCAAGCGAGTGGGACTCACGGGATTTGAGCGACACTACCCGGACGAGCTATCGGGTGGGATGCGGCAGCGCGTCTCCATCGCCCGTGTTCTCATCAACAACCCGGAGATCCTCCTCATGGACGAGCCTTTCGCGGCGCTCGACGCCCAGACCCGCCTTCTTATGCAGGAGTGGCTGCTCAAGCTCTGGGAAGAACACCAGATGAGCATGCTCTTCATCACCCACGACGTGGACGAAGCGATTTTGATGGCGGACCGAATCTTCATCATGGGAGTGCAGCCGGGCAGAATCATCCAGGAGCTCAAAGTGCCTCTGCCCCGGCCACGCGCGAGGACGATGCTGACTTCCCATGCCTTCATGGAGACCAAGGCGGGGTGTCTGGATCTGATCGCACAAGAAAGCGCCAAGATTTTCGAGCACGGGGATTAGCCCGATTCTTCTGCATCCATACTCCCCGGAAACAGGGAGAATGAGTTTCCGATATAGTTTGTTCGTTTCAAACGCCGGACGGCGTCGCACGAAACGATTGGCGGATTGTTCAGCAACGTCGCGTTCCTTTATTCGGGAGAGGGAGGAAATATGAGCGTCAAGATCATCAATTCGCCCAGGCTTAAAAACCTCGGCGTCTACAATCAGGCGATACAAGTGACGGGCGGCTCGCTCCTCTTCGTGAGCGGCTGCGTCTCCGTGGATGGCGAAGGAAACGTGGTGGGTAAGGGAAACCCAGCCATGCAAATGCGCCAGATACTCACGAATATCCGGACCATTCTCGAAGAAGCCGGCGCGGGGTTCGAAAACGTCGTCAAGGTCACAGTCTTCAGCGCGGATCTGGACAATCGCAAAACGATGAATGAGGTCCGCCTGGAGATGTTCGGGGAGCATCGCCCGGCCAGCTCCCAGGTCCAGGTGGCCCGCCTCGTTGACCCCGACTGGCTCGCCGAGGTCGAGTGCATCGCCGCGTTGCCCGACTAAGCACGCCCGACTACACTCCCATCCGCCAGTTTGTATATGTTTTCATCCGCCCGCTCTGATGATGCGCGCGACGAAGGAGACACCACATGCGTGACATGGAAGGAAAAATCGCCCTGGTGGCGGCGGGCAGCAAGGGCCTGGGCCGCGCGTCGGCCCTGAAGATGGCGATGCGGGGCGCGAGCCTCGCCATCTGCGCGCGCGATGAGGCCGCCTGCGCCGCGGCCGCAGCGGATATCGCGGAACAGGCCGGCGTGGAAACCTGGAGTTGCGCGGCGGACGTGAGCACGGCGGAGGGCGTCCGGAAATTCATCGGCGGCGCGGCGGCGCATTTCGGCGGCGTGGACGTTCTGGTTTCGAACGCGGGCGGCCCGCCCCGGGGCGTGTTCGAGGATTTTGAAGATGACGCCTGGTTCGACGCCTTCGAGCTGAACGTCATGAGCGCGGTGCGCCTCGTGCGCGAAGCGCTGCCGCACATGCGGGGGCGCGACGGCGGGAGAATCCTCTTCATCCTTTCCAGTTCGGTGCGCGAGCCCATCGACGACCTCTTGCTCTCGAACGTCATGCGGCCCGCCGTGGCCGGCCTGGCGAAATCACTCTCGCGCTCCCTGGGCGGGGAGGGCATTCTTGTGAACGTCGTCATCCCCGGCGTCATCAAAACCGATCGCGCGATGCAGGGCCGCGAATCCGCCGCGAAGCGTCTGGGCATCACCTTCGAGGAATCGGTCGCGAGCGTGGAACGCGAGGTGCCGCTGGGCCGCCTGGGCGAGCCCGAGGAGTTCGGCGCGATGGTGGCGTTTCTCGCCTCGCCCGAGGCGAGCTACATCTCGGGCGGCGTCTTCGCCGTCGACGGAGGGAGGCTCAAGGCGATTTGAGGTCAATCTCGACTGATGAAGGAGAGATTGACGAGACCGATCAGGGAAAGATTGCCGACCGATGGGGAACTGCCCTCTGCGGTTAGGAAACCGTGGCGTGATCGCCCCGGATTCAACCGCGTTTTTCACTGAAATGGGTGATTTCAGCATTTGATGAAATATACTGAAACACTGAAAAATCTGGAGAACATTGCTGCTAAAGAGGTGTAGATTGCGAGCAATTTGCCTCGACGCGAATTTCGCCGTACACTCGAATCTTCTCATTCGCATTCATCCGAAACGCAAATACGGACGTGAGATCATTCTTCGAACTGTCAGGGATGGGGTTTGAACGCCTGGACGGGGATGGTCTTTCGGTCCAGGTCGACCCGCTATTTTGAGCGGGCGAAAGCAGCCTCGCTGTCCGTTCTGAATACCGCGGATGGTCAAGGAGAAAGGCGTTTTCATGCTTTTCCTCACTGAAGAAGACGTATACGCTGCCCTGGACGGCCTCGACGTGTACAAGGAGGCCATTGAGGTCATCGAGGAGATCTTCCGCCATCAGGCAACGGGCGAGGCGACCCGTTTCAAGCGAATCACACTGGAGCATCCCGATCGCCCCGGACATCTGTGGCACAACATCCGGATGTTGCCCGGTATGGTACCGGGTGTCGGCGCGGCGGGTGTGCGCGTCTACTCCGGCCACCAGGGCTCGAACCGCTCGGAGATCATCTGCCTGTTCGACTGGAACGACATGGGCATGTCCGCCGTCATCTCGGACTATTACCTCCATACCATCCGCACTTCGGCCCCTTACGGCGCCGCCGTGAAGCACCTCGCAAGGCCGGACGCCGGGAAGATCGGCATCATCGGCACCGGCCGCCTCGCGCGCGGCCAGATCCGCGCCGCCTGCGCTGTTCGGGACATCACCCAAATCAAGGCCTACAGCCGAAGCGCCGAGAATCGGAGAAAGTTCTGCGAGGAAATGGAGGCGGCGCTCGGGGTCGAGGCTTTGCCCGTAGAGTCGGGCAGGGAAGCGGTCGAGGGAGCCGACATCATGATCACGTCAACGCCCGGGAACACCATCGTCTTCGAGGGCGACTGGCTCGAGCCCGGCGTGCTGTTCATGTCCGTAGCACCTGGTGAGATCGACGAGGAGACGGTGCTGCGCTCGACGCGCGTGATTCTCGCGGCCACGGACCAGGTCCTGTACGACAAGCCGCCCCGAAAGCCGTTTCCGGCGCTTCTGGAAAGCGGGAAGTTCAGGGAGGAAGACGTGGCGGCGGAATTCTGTGACGTGGTCGTCGGCAAGAAGCCGGGCCGCGTCCGCGACGACGACATCATTCTCTACGAGTCGCCCGGCATGGGGATTTTCGACGTGGGCGTGGCGAACTGGGTCTACGGCCTGGCGAAAGAAAAGCGCATCGGTACGGAGCTGGCCTTCGGGGAAGAGCGCAAGTGAGCCGGGAGCGAAAGGCGGGTTTTGTGCGGCTCGATGATTGAAGCGCGCCCCGATGAATCACCTGTAACTCGGTGACATCCGGGAGGGCCGGATGGACCGGACGACAGGACAACCTGAGGGGGGATCGGTCATGAAACGGAATATGTACGCAGCGGCGCTCGTCATCGCGGCGTCGGCGATGTTTCTGTTGCCGTCCGTGAGCCTGGGCGCGGGGAAATTCCGCATCGGTCACACCAAGCTCATCATGGGGTCGCCGGCGGTGGTGGCCGACAGGCTGGGTTACTTCGATCAAACTCTGGGCAAGGGCAAATACGTGGTCAAGACCTTCAAGATGGGCAAGCTGATGATGCAGGCGCTGCTCTCCAACTCGCTGGACGTGGGCGGGGCCGCCTCGCGTCCCTTCGTCACCTCGACGTCGAAGTCGAAGAAGATCACGGGGCTGGGAATCTCGAACTACTACTGCCGCTCCGCGCACTTGATGGTCGGGACGGATTCCAAAATCCGCTCCGTTGCGGATCTGAAAGGCAAGCGCCTGGGGATCGGAAAAGCATCGGGGACGAACTTCATCTTCCGGAACTTCATCGCCCCGGCCCACGGGCTGAAAAAGGGCGACTGGACGGTGATCAATACCCTGGCCACGGATCGGGTCGCGGCGCTACGCTCCGGCAACGTGGAGATGATCATGGTGGCGAATCCCGCCGCCACGATCGCGCAGCAGAAGGGGTACGCGCGCACCCTGGAGAATTACTGCAAATACGCCAAGGTTTTCTGGCTCATCCTGACGCGGAAAAAGGCGGTCGAGGAGCAGTCCGACCGGGTCGTCAAGTTCCTGCGCGGGTGGCTCAGGGCGGTTCGGCTTCAAAAGGAGAATCCGGCGCTCTACGCGCGCACCTATTGGCAGCATCTCCAATCGAAGGGATCAAAACTCTCACTTGAACTGGTGCGCAAGAACGTGAACGACCTGGAGTTTCCCGCGCCGCTGATTGATGAGAACGAGCGGAAGTGGCTGGTCGGCGTGGCGAAGGTCCTGAAGAAGGAGAAGAAGCTGCCGCGTACGCGCACCTACCGGGACGGGGACGGCTTCGACTTGGCTCCGCTGAGAAATGCCTTGAAGGCCGAGGGTATGATGTAGCCGCCGCACAGAGCGGGCACCAACACTCACCCCTTGAGGGGGCTGTTGAAAAAGGCCTCAAGGAGTGAATGTGAAGACTTCGTTTCCCGTAGGGGCGGACCGGTGTATCCGCCCGATCAACCGGATGCGGGCACAAAAACCGGGAGAACACGCAGGTTCTCCCCTACAAAGACAAATCCTTGCGTAGGGACAGGCCCCCGTGCCTGTCCGAGGTCGCAACCTGTCCGTACTAGGCGGTGCGGCTTTGTTCGTCATTCCGGCGTGCGCGGAATGACGGCGGTGGTCAATTCCGACCAAGAGGGGTGTTTTTCAACAACCCCTCAAGGGGGGAGTGAACTTTAATATTCGCAAGGGGGAGTGATTTTAGGAACTCTCGTCCGCCGAGGTTTCTGATGTAGCCTTCTCGTACTCAGCGAACCATTTTTCGGCTTCTTTCGCGGTATACGTTCCGGTAATCGCTCCGCTGTTTTTCGGTAGTTCATGGCTTGCTGGCTGACCGATGTGGGGTTCCAGTGTCTTCAGCAACCTCTCGGTTCCTTCATCGGACAAGCCTTCAAGCAAGGTATCTAAATCTTCGGGTTCCAACCCGCCCACGAAAATAATCCCAGACAGATCGCTCTGCCGACCGATTGATCCTCTGATGCGTTCTATAAACCCAGAGGGAGGTTCAGTCTCATTACTTATTACTCCTTGAAGAAGGCATCCTTGAAGATTAACCCCTTGTAACTGCGCATCACAAAGATCAACCCCCTGCAATTGCGCTTTCCCAAGATAAGCCCCTTGAAGACGCGCTCCCTCAAGATAAGCCCCTTGCAACTGCGCCCTTCCAAAACGAGCACTTTGTAGAGATGCATCCAAAAGGTTAGCCCCTTGTAGATGTGCCTCTCTAAGATTTGCACCTTGTAACTGAGCATTTCGAAGATATGCCTTTTGCAACTGAGCTTTCACAAGGTTAGCCCCTTGCAACTGCGCTCTTCCAAAACGAGCACTTTGCAACTGCGCGCTCATAAGACGAGCCCCTTGCAACTCCGCTCTCCAAAAACGAGCACTTTGCAACTGCGCATTCATAAGACGAGCACTTTGCAATTGCACCCCCATAAGATTAGCCTCTTGCAGATGCGCACCTTGTAGGTTAGCCCTATGCATAACCGCTAACGAAAGATTAGCCCCTTCTAGATGTGCTGACGGAAGAGCAGCCCCATTCAACCAACTCCCCTGTAAGTTAATGTGAAGGCCTTTGAATACTTTATGCTCTTGCACGAATAGCAGGGTCAGCAGACTCTGAATTTCTTCCGAGGGTTTCAACTTGTACATCTCTCGATACTTATCTTCGCCCGTTACCCTGCGTATATAGACGCAGAGCATATCGAACGCCGTCTGTCGCAATTCTTTAGTTTCCTCGGCCAGATGGAAGAGTTCGTATGCTCCGCCCAAGCGCACGGAATCCGAATCGTGCCCCAGATGCTCGATGGCGTTTTTCAAACGCTCCTGCCGCAGCCCTTTCTCGGAATTCTCGTTGGCCTTCGCCTGCTCATTCGTCGCATCCTCCATCGCTTTGGCGCGTTTATGGGATAGTGTGGCTTGGATAACCAGCAGGACACCGCCCATCCCGAATCCCAGGAATTTCAGGATTTCGTTTTTATTGTCTTTGGATATGCCGAGAAGTCCACCGATCCACTCTTGAGCGCATTTTGATGACATGACGCCCACAAAAGCCGCCACTAATCCAACCAGCAATAAAACAAGCAAAGGAATGAGTGGGTTTTTCAGCCAATTTACAATTTGGTTTTTCAACCAGTTCGGAATCTGCATCGATCTATCTTGCTCTCACTCTTATCCGGGCGGGAACCACAGCCTAAATCACCCCCATCACCGATTCAAGTGAGTTCTGCCGCCACGCCCTTTCGTCTCTTCACGCATTCGGAATTATCCATTAAGGTATCGTCAAACAGGAGCCATCAATTGAAAAACTAGGTCGAGTCGGCTGTGTTTTTCAGTTGCCGAACGGGTGGCCCGAGTTCGGTGATTTTCGACCTATGACGTAGAAGGGAGGCGCCATTGAGCGGCTGGCGGATCGGCGTGGACGTCGGAGGCACCTTTACGGACGTGGCCCTGGTGGAGGAGGCGACGGGCCGGACGGGCGTCTACAAGGTCCCCACGTCTGTCGGCGAACCGGTTTCGGGCGTGCTGGAAGGCGTGCGGGAAGGACTCCGTGGCGAAGGCCTCGATCCCCAGGACGTCGTCTACTTCGGCGCAGGCTCCACGCTTGCGGTCAACACGATCATCCAGCGCACGGGCGAGACGACCGGGCTTCTGACGACGCAAGGTTTCCGCGACGTTCTGGAACTCCGCCGGACCCGGCTTCCCGATGCGCCCAGCTTTGAAGCGGCCAGGCCCGTGCCGCTGGTCCGCCGCGCCCACGTCCGGGAGGTGAGGGAGCGCGTCGGCGCGGACGGCGCCGTCCTGCGCCCGCTCGATACGAATTCCGTCCTGCAAGGGGTCGAGGAACTCCTGGCTGCGGGCGTCACGGCGGTGGCCGTCAGCTTTCTGCACTCCTACATCAATCCGGTCCATGAGCAAACGGCCCGGGCGGTCATCGCCGAGCGCCGGCCCGAGCTGTTCGTCTGCGCGTCGTGGGAGACCTGGCCGCAGCAGCGCGAATACGAGCGGACGCTCGTCTGCGTGATGAACGCCTACGTCGGCTCCACCATGCGTTCCTACTACCGGCGGCTGGAGGAGGGCCTGCGGGCGATGGGCGTCGGCTGTCCGATCCTGATCACCCAGTCCAACGGCGGGACGGTCTCCATCGGCGAGGCGGCGCGGATTCCCGTGCGCACGATGTTCTCGGGGCCCGCTTCGGGTGTGATGGCGGCGGCCAAGTCCGTCCGGGAATCGGGCGAGGCGAAGCTCTTCACCCTGGACATGGGCGGGACCAGCGCCGACATGTCCCTCATCGACGGCCGGCCCCGCGTGAGCGTGGAGAGCACGATCGGGGATTTTCCGCTATTCCTTCCGGCCGTCGCCATCGAGACCATCGGCGCGGGGGGCGGTTCGATCGCGTGGGTCGACCCTCACGGGGTTTTGAAGGTAGGCCCCCGCTCGGCAGGGGCCGATCCGGGACCGGCGTGCTACGGACGCGGAGGCCGGGAGCCGACCGTCACGGACGCCTACCTCGTAACGGGCATACTGGGCGAGAACGACCTGCTCGGCGGCCGGATGACGCTTTCGCGGGCGCAGGCGGAAGACGCAATCGGCTCCCTGGGTGAAGCCCTGGGCGTGGAGGCGACCCGGGCGGCCGAAGCCGTCCTGCGGGTCGCGACGGCGAACATGGTCGCCTCGTTCCTGCCGATGATCGCGCGCTACGGCGTCGACCACCGCGAATTCAGCCTCCAGGCCTTCGGGGGCGCCGGGCCCACCCACGCCTTCCTGCTGGCGGCGGAAGCCGGCATCCGAAGGCTCGTCATCCCCCCCGCGCCGGGCGCGATGTGCGCGGTGGGAGCGGCCGTGGCGGACGTGCAGATGGATTTCGTCCGCAGCGTCCTCACAGACACCTCGGATGTGGAGGGGATGGAAGAGATGTTCTCGCAGATGCAGGAAACCGCGAGGAGGTGGCTCTCCGATCAGGGTTTGGAAACCGGGTCGGCGGCGTTCGAGCGGAGCGCGGATATGCGCTACAAGGGGCAATCGTTCGAGATCATGGTCGGACTGACCGGGAACGGGGATTATCAGGAAACCTTCCACCAAAGGTATGAGGAGACCTTCGGCTACCGCGACCCCGAGAGCGAGGTCGAGGTGCTGCAGATCCGGATGCTCGCCAGGGCGCCGAATCAGATGGTCGGCGCCGCATCTTCCCCAATGCCCGGTGAATCGGAGCGGCTCGAACCCGTGGAGACCCGCGAGGTGACGCATCAGGGGGGCCGGCTCTCGGTTCCCGTCTACCAAAGAGCCCGGATTCCCACAGGCCTTCGGCTTTCAGGACCCGCCGTACTTCTTCAGTACGACACGACCGTTTTCGTCACGCCCGGGTTCGACTTCAGCGTCGACCCGTCGAGCAATCTTCACGCGGAGGCGACCGGATGAGCGAAACTTCTGCACCCCGAACGAATTCCGACCCCGTTCTGCTGGAAATACTCCGGTGCCGGTTCCAGGGGATCGTGGAGGAGATGGGCGAGCTGCTGACCCGCTGCGGGCATACCGTCTTCGTCAAGGAAACCCAGGATTTCATCGTCGCCCTGGTGACGCCCCGGGGAGAGGTGGCGGCCTGCTCCGTGGATATCGGGCTCTGGATAGGGGTCGGCCAGAACTTCGGGGCCGTGATCGAAGCCGGCGGACCGTACCGGCCCGGCGACGTCTGGTTCACCAACGACCCCGAGCAAAGCAGGGGCCTGGTCACCCATCTGCTCGACGTATTCTGCTGGCGTCCCGTCTACCACGGGGGCGAACTCGTCTGCTTCGCGGTCGCCTTCATCCATTGCACGGACGTAGGCGGGCTCGCGCCCGGGTCCATCGCGCCTTCCGCCGTCGACCAGCATCAGGAAGGCGTGGTCATTCCGGTGACACGGCTCGTCGCCGAAGACGAGATGCGGGAAGACATCTTGCGGATCTTCCTGCGGAACTGCCGCATTCCGGACAAGAACCGGGGCGACGTGCTGGCGATGCTCGGGGCGCTCAAGCGCGCGGAACTGCGCGTCACGGGCCTCGCCGAAAAGTACGGCGCGGACCTCTTGCGAACGGCGCTCGACGACGTTCTGGATTACGCGGAAGCCCAGGCCCGCTCCCTGATACGGGAGGTTCCCGACGGAGACTACGCGTTCTGGGACTACCTCGAGGGGGACCTGATGCCGGAGGGACGCCACGTCCGGATACGCCTCACGCTGCGGATCCGGGGCGAGGAGATGCTCCTCGACTTCGAGGGCACGGACCCCCAAGTGGCGGCAGCGTTCAACGTCCCCTCCTACAGCACGGACGGCCACTACCTCCTGGTCATGGGCGTGGTCAACTTCATGCGGAGCGTCAAGCCGGACACGGTGTACAACTCAGGCCTTGTCCGCCCCGTCAAGGTGAACGCGCCGAGGGGGTCTCTCCTCAACCCGGAACCCGGAGCGCCCTGCGGTGCCAGGCAGGCCACGTTTTTCAAGGTGGCCGATATCGTTCTCGGCGCCCTGGCGCGCGCCTGGCGGGAACGGATGCCCGCCGCGGGCTGCGGCCAGGGTTCCATCATGCTGGTGTCGGCACCTGATTTCACCACCGGGACGAACCTGGTGAGCACCGTCCAGCCTCTCGTGGGCGGGTCGGGGGCGCGGCCCTTCGACGACGGCACGGAGGGAGTCGATTTCACCACGGGCTTCTACCGGAACATCCCCACCGAGGTGCTGGAGTCGGAGATACCCGTCCTGGTCGAGCGCTACGGGCTCAAACCCGATTCCGGGGGTGCCGGGCGCCTGCGCGGCGGGTGCGGCCTGGACTATTCCCTCAGGATTCTCGTGCCCGGCGGGGTGGTGACGGCCCGGGGGCTGGAGCGGTTTCATTTCCAGCCCTGGGGCAGGGAAGACGGCCGCCCGGGCGAGGCGGGACGCGCGTTCCTGCAAGCCCCCGGCGAGCACCCCGAGCCGATTGCGAAGATAAACGTGCTCGACGTACCGGCGGGTGGCGTCGTGCACGTCCACTCCGCCGGGGGCGGCGGCTTCGGCCCGCCATGGGAGCGCGACCCCATGCTCGTGCTGCGCGACGTAGAGGACGGGTTGGTGACGCCTGAGAGCGCCGGGGAGGTCTACGGCGTAATCATCCGCGATGGCCGAATCCAGGAAGAAGAGACGGCCGAGCGACGGCGGCTGCTAGCCGATGCGCGCAGCGGCTCCGAGGCGGCTCTCTTTTCGTTCGGGGCCGCCCGCGAGGCGTTCGAGCGGCTCTGGCCGGATGAGTTGCAACTGGCGGTCAACCGGGCCACGGAGGGCATCCCCCCCGCCATTCGCCGGCACGTGCGCTTCGAGGCGATGAGGGCCGTGGAGGAGGCCCGCTCGGGGCCTGTGCCGATCGATGAATCCTGGCTCGAAGCCAGGGTGCGTGAAATCACCGAGGGGATGAGCCCGCAATCGACGCATTCCGCGTGAGGGCGGTATACATACACCCCTCCCCCCGTTGACACACCCCTCCTCCCCGCATCATATTGAGGGGTTATCGCTTCGTCAGTCGCCCGCATCACCCATAGAGCCGTCACGAGGAAATGAGTACACGAATCGAAACGCCCCCCGCCGTCTCCCTGATGGAGGACATCCGGGTCGAGGGCGCGCGGGAACATAACTTGAAGGACATCTCCCTCAAGCTCCCGAGGGAGCACTTCATCGTCGTCACCGGGCCGAGTGGTTCGGGCAAGTCCTCGCTCGCCTTCGGCACCATCTACGCCGAGGGCCACCGCCGCTACGTGGAGAGCCTCTCCACCT
Source organism: bacterium (assembly GCA_965203325.1). Taxonomy (GTDB): domain Bacteria; phylum UBA8248; class UBA8248; order UBA8248; family UBA8248; genus Bin107. The sequence goes on along the minus strand of OZ241875.1, from coordinate 2,141,380 downwards.
ACGCGCGGCAGTTCCTGGAGCGCGTGGACAAGCCCGACGTGGACTACATCGAGGGCATCAGCCCCGCCATCGCCATCGAGCAGTACAACCCGGTGAACCATTCGCGTTCCACGGTGGGCACGGCGTCGGAGATTTACGACTACCTGCGGCTGCTCTTCGCCAAGGCCGGGAAGATCCATTGCCCCGATTGCGGGAGCGAGGTCGCGCCCGCCACGGTCGACGGCACGGTGGCGCTCCTGCTGGGCGCCCATGAGGGCGCGAGAGGGTTCTTGCTTTTTCCCATGGGAGAGATGGACGCGGAGGATATGGAGGGGGAACTCAAGTCCCTCATGGCGCAGGGCTACGTCCGCGTGATGGTGGACGATGAAATCGTGAACATCGGCCCACAGCTTTTCGAGAGGCTGAAAGAAGAGGCCGAACCGGCGCCCAAGGCGAAGAGGCGGGGCCGTCCTCCGAAGAAAAAGCCGGAAAAAGAGAGGCCCGCCGTGCGGAACCATCGCGCGATCCGGGTGGTGGTGGATCGCCTCAAGCTCTCCTCCAGAAACCGCGCGCGACTGGGCGAATCGCTGGAGACGGCGTTTCGGGAAGGCGGCGGCGTCGCCGAGGTTCAGCTCGTCGACGGGCCGAGGCTTCGCTTCAGCCAGCGGCTCGAGTGCTGCGGGAACACCTTCGAAGAACCCGTGCCGCACACATTCAGCTTCAACAACCCCAACGGGGCCTGTCAGGAGTGCGGGGGGTTCGGCAACACGCTCAGCTTCGATGAGTCGCTCATCATCCCGGAACCCCGGAAGACGCTTGCCCAGGGGGCGGTGGAGCCCTGGGCGAGGCCGCGCTACCGCCGCTATTTCGGCGAACAGCTCCAGGATGCCGCAAGGGACGAGGGACTCGACATCCACACCCCCTGGGAGGAGATGCCGGAAGACCAGAAGAAGCTGGTCTTCGAGGGGTCGGGGTCGTTTCTGGGCGTGTACCGGTTCTTCGAGAGGCTGAAGAGACGCAAGTACAAGGTCTGGGTGCGGGTGTTGATTAGGCGCTACCAGAGCCTGCAGAAATGCGCTTCGTGCAACGGCACGCGCCTGCGCCCCGAGGCGCTCTGGATCAAGCTGGGCGACCGCACAATCGCCGATATATGCGCCATGCCGGTGAGCGAGCTGCGGGAATACTTCGAGGCGCCGCCGCTCACGCCCGATCAGCACGCGCGCGCGGGCGACGTCCTGAAGCAGGTGCGCGAGCGCCTCGATTTCCTCCACAAGGTGGGCCTCGAATACCTCACGCTCGACAGGGAGACGAGGACCCTGAGCGGGGGCGAGCACCAGCGGATTAACCTGGCGAACCAGTTGGGCGCGCATCTAACGGGTACGCTCTACATACTGGACGAGCCGACCATCGGCCTGCACCCGAGGGACAATGCGCGCCTCGTGAGCATCCTGAAGGACCTGGTCGATCGGGGGAACACCCTCCTCGTGGTCGAGCATGACCGCGACGTCATCGACGAGGCGGATCACGTCGTGGACCTGGGCCCCGGCGCGGGCGAGCGCGGCGGCGAGGTGGTTTTCTCGGGGCCCCGGGAGGAACTCGACTGGTGCGAACGGTCGGCGACGGCGAAGTTCCTGAGCGGCGAGCGCGAGATCAGCCCGCGGAAGATCAAGCGCGGGGATAACGGCAGCTGTTCCTACCTTTCCCTGCTGGGCGCGCAGGAGAACAATCTCAAAAAAGTGGACCTCCACGTTCCCCTGGGGCGTCTGGTGGCGGTCACGGGCGTCTCCGGCTCGGGCAAGAGCACGCTGGTGCACGACACGCTCTACCCGGCGCTGGCGCGCATCCTTCACGACGGCAAGGGCGCCATCGGCCGCTTCGAGCGGATACAGGGCTTCGAGGAGCTCGATTCGGTCGTGCTGCTCGACCAGAGCCCCATCGGAAAGAGCCCCCGAAGCAACCCCATCACCTACTTGAAAGCCTACGACGCGATACGGCGCCTGTTCGCCGAAACGCCGCTGGCGCGGAACATGGGCTACGGCCCCGGGCATTTCTCGTTCAACACGGCGGGGGGGCGGTGCGAGTCCTGCACCGGAAGCGGCATCCAGAAGATAGAGATGCACTTCATGGCCGACATCTTCATCCGCTGTCCCGATTGCGAGGGGAAGCGCTTCAAGCCCCAGGCCATGGAAATCCGGTACAAGGGCAAGAACATCCACGACGTGCTGAACCTGACGGTGGACGAGGCGAGTCTCTTTTTCGATCACGTGCCCTCGGTGCTGAACAAGCTGCTGATCTTAAGAGACGTAGGACTCAACTACCTCCGGATCGGCCAGCCCGTGAGCACGCTCTCGGGCGGCGAGGCGCAGCGCCTGAAGATCGCGGGCCAGTTGGCCGCCAAGCCGCCCAGGGACGTCATGTACCTGATGGACGAGCCGACGACGGGCCTGCACTTTCAGGACGTGGAGCGGCTGCTGAACGTACTCACGCGCCTCGTGGGGCTGGGGAACACGGTGGTCGTCGTCGAGCACAATATGGACGTCATCCGAAACGCGGAGTGGGTGATCGACTTAGGACCCGAGGGAGGCGAGCGGGGAGGTCGCATCGTCGCCGAGGGCACGCCCGGGGAGGTGGCGCAAAACCCCCGCTCGCATACGGGCGGGTTCCTCAAGAAGTATTTCGAAGCGGCGAAGGTGGGCTGAACATCCTAAGACGCCTCCTCAGGCTTCGGCGTCTCGCGCTGGTCGTTTCGCTTCTTATCATCCTGTTGTTCTTCGCATCGCGTTTCTCGCCGTGGCTTCGACACCCCGTGGATTCCCTCCTGCTGGCCCAGGGGCTTTTCGACGTGCGGAGCGGGGGCTTGCTCTCTCTTCTCACGAAAAAACCGCTGAGAACCGAGATTTCGTTGGACGGCGTTTTGGCGGATTCCTATTCGCCGGGAGACGCCCTCGGCTGGGGCGATGCGCCCGCGCGCGGGTGCGTCGTTCTCGTCCACGGAATGGCTACGATGGGCAAGGCGGATCATCGGCTGATAGCGTTCGCGGAGTCGCTCGCGAGGCTGGGCTTTGCGGCGCTCGTCCCCGATCTGCCCGGCATGAAGCGGTTTCGCCCCGAGGAAGCGGACGTCGTGCGCATCGAAAAAGCCTTCTCGTGGATGACGCGGGGCGGGGCTGGTTCATTCGATAGGTGCAGCCTGCTGGCGTTTTCCTTCGCGGCCGGCCCGGCCCTTCGCGCGGCGGGGAGGCCTGCGGTGCGGGAGAAGGTGGCCGCCTTCATCGGCGTGGGCGCCTATTACGATCTCAAGAACGTGCTGAGACACCTCACCACGAGCGGCGGGCAGGACCGGCCCGCCTTCCCCGGCGGGCTGCCCATCCGCCACGGCAAATGGCTTTTCCTGCGCTACAACACGAAGCTCCTGGGTCTGGACGCCCATCGGGATCGGGTCGAAGCGATCGTTTCGAGAAAGCGGCGGGACGAGTCGGCGGAGGTCGGCGATTTGCTCGCGGGCTTGCCCGGGGGTGCGCGCGCGATCATCGCCTTGATGGAGAACAAATCCCCGGAGCGCTTCGAGGCGCTTTTTGCGCGGCAGGGAGCAGAACAGCGCGCGCGCCTGGGGAGCTGGGGGATGCGCGACGTGGTTCCCGGTGCCGGGGGGAGGAAATTTTTTCTCCACGGGCGCGCGGACCCCTTCATCCCGGCGTCCGAGAGCATCCTGCTGGCGAATCGCGCGCGGGAGACAACCGGGGAGGCGGCGTCAGCCTTCGTGTTCGGCGGCCTTCGCCACGTGGGTATCGAGACGGACCTCCTTTCATTCGCGCAGATTCTGGAGGGCGCGCGTTTTCTGGGGTTCATATCCGCGGTTCTGAGCGCGATGCAGGAGAGATGAGGGGTTTGCGGCTTCGCCCTGTCCGCATGGCGCGGCGGGGGAGCGGTGTAGTAGGCTACACGCGGAATCCACCTTATCTGAAGGGGACGGCGGCATGGAAGAGCGGAATACCATCACACGGGTGGCGAACGCGCAGTGGATGGGGGATTTGCGCGCGCGGATACAGGCGCGCGATTGCCCGGAGTTCTCGAGCGACGAGCCCGTGGAGCGCGGGGGTCTGTTCGAGCATCCCACGCCCGCCGAGTACATGCTCGGCGCGCTGACGGGCTGCGGCGCCGCGCACGTGGAGTTGTTCGCGAAAGAGGTCGGGATGCCGCTCGATGACTGCGCGATCGAGGGAAAACTCATCATGGAGCGGTTCGCGCCAGGCGACCCGCACGCGGAGAACGGGGGCGTCACCGGCGTGGAGCTTGAGATAGAGGTGACCTCGGCGGGCTCGGAAGAGGAACTGGAGCGGGTGAAGGAGAAGTTTCGCGCGGGCTGCATTCTCTATCTGTTCATGAGCGCGGCGACGCGCGTTGCGGACAACTGGACGCTGAAGCGGCCCGGATAGCGGCCGTTCGGAAAGTCTTTACGAACTCCAGAAAGCGGTTATGAACCTATCTACCCATGTCGTGGGCCTGCTGTTCGCCGCCTCGGCGCTACTGAGCTGGACGAGCCTCTCCTTTTTCGTGCGTCTGGCGATGAAGAACGCGCCGCTCCTGCGGACGACCGCGTGCATGTCGACGATGAACGGCGTCTTCGTTTCCGTTCTGATCTACTTCACCTTGCCGGCTTCGGCCTTTCATCCCGGGTCGACGAGAACCTGGGTGTTGCTGCCGATCACCGCCTTTTTCATGATCACCATCTCAAGGCTCACCTACTACTACGCCATCCGGCGCATCGGGCCGAGCCGCACCATTCCCATCGCGGCGAGCACGCCCGCCGTCACCGCGCTTCTGGCGACCATCTTCCTGGGCGAGCCGTTCACGATTCTCATCATCCTGGGACTTGGTTGCCTCATCGCGGGTCTCAACCTGGTGGTGCGCTCCGCACCCGCGCAGCCGAATCTCGAGATGGGCCATACGCGCAAGGACGTCGTCAAGGGCTATATTTCGGCGGGCCTGACCACGCTGAACTGGAGTGTTTCGGGCGTCATGGTGCGGACCATCACGCTCGACATGAACGCGCTGGCGGCATCGGCGCTGCTCATCTGGATAGGACTTGGCTTCGCCTGGGTGCTGGCGGTCGGCTTCGCTCACAGGGAGACGGCGGAGAAAATCCCCCGGGCGAGCTGGAAGTGGATGCTCATGGCCGCCGTCTGCCAGACGATAGCCGTGCCCTCGTTCAGCAACGCCATGGCGCGCACCTACGCGGTGGGCGTCACTTCCATCACGTCGGTCCAGCCCCTTCTGGTTATCACGGTGTCGCACCTGTTCCTGAGAGAGAGCGAGAACATTACGGGCAAGCTCGTGCTGGGGGCGGTGATGACGGTGCTGGGAACGATCCTCATCCTGGCCCGCCTCTAGGGTTTCCTGATGCGTTCCACATTCTTTCGCGCGTATATGGCCTCGTGGCCAAAGCGCTCGCGAATCTGATCGAGGCTTTCCACCAGGCGCTCTTCCTTCTCGCGTCCGGCATCTTCGAACAGCAGCGGCTGCTCGCGGGCCTCGTCGAGTCCCGAGAGGTAGACGCCCAGCAGGCGGAATTTCCGGTTCCCCCCCTCTTTCGCGCAGGTGCGCCGAAAAAGGTCGAGCGCGGGTTCGATGACCTCCTTATCGAGGTGGGTGGGCTTTTCGAGCGTGAACGAGCGCGTGAGCGTCGTGAAATCAGAAAACCGGAGCTTGAGGGTGATATGTCTCGCGCTCAGGCCCTTGCGGCGCACGCGCGCGCTCGCCTCCTCGGCCAGGCCCGTGAGTACGGCTTCGAGCTTCGCGCGATCAGCGGTGTCTTCTGCGAAGGTGGTCTCCTTGCCGATGCTCTTGGGCTGGCTTTCGAGTTCGAGTTCGGAATCATCCAGCCCCCGCGCCTTGCGGTAGAGCTCGGATCCTAAGTTCTTGAACTGCGCCTCTAAAAACGGCAGCGACTGGGCGGCGAGATCGCCGACCGTCGAGATGCCCAGGCGGTTCAGCTTCTCGACCATCACCTTGCCCACGCCGGGGATTTTGCTCACCTTGAGCGGACGCAGAAAAGCCGCCTCCCCGCCCGGGTAGACGCGCAGGATGCCTGCGGGTTTCGAGAGACCGGATGCGATTTTGGACACCAGGCGGCTCGACGCCAGTCCGATGGAGGCCGAGCAGTTCGTTTCGCGCAAGACCGCTTCCCTGATTCTCGCAGCCGTCTGCAGCGGGGGGCCGTGCAGGCGTTCGGTTCCGCTCAAATCGAGATACGCCTCATCCACCGAGACGGCCTGAACCGCGGGCGTGAAATCGCCGAGCACCTTCATCACCCGCCTGGAGGCTTCTCCGTATTTTTTGTGGTTCGCCTCGATGTAGACGGCGTGGGGGCAGAGCTTCCTGGCGCGCGCCATGGGCATGGCCGAGTGGACGCCGAACGCGCGCGCCTCGTAAGAGGCGGCGGAAACCACGCCGCGCCTTCCTGTGCTGCCGCCGACGATGACCGGTTTGTTCTCCAGGTCGAGCCGGTCCATGCGCTCCACGGACACGAAAAATGCGTCCATGTCCACGTGCGCGATGAGTCGATCCTGGGTCGGCGACTCCGGCGCAGGTTCTTCGGGGCGTCCCGTCATGCCCGTTTCTCTCACGCGAAACGCGGCGGCGTCAATACTTCCTCAGCACGCCCACGACGACGCCCTGGATGTGGAGGTCCGCTTCGCTCACCATGATGGGCGCCATCGCCTCGTTGGCGGGCTGCAGCCGGATTTGCGCGCCCTCCCTGTAGAAGCGCTTGAGCGTGGCGGAATCTCCGTTCACGAGCGCCACCACGGTCTCGCCGTTCAGCGCATTGCTTCGGCTCTCCACGATCACGTAGTCCCCGTCGCGGATGTGGTCTTCTATCATCGAATCGCCCTTCACTTTCAGGACGTAAAGATTGCCGTCTCCGGACGACCAGGGAAGGGGGATGGTTTCGGTATCCTCTATCGCCTCGAGCGGCATGCCCGCCGCGATCATGCCGCGCAGGGGGAGCTCCACCCGCGTCGGTTCGGCGCTCGCGGCGATGGTGTCGGAACCCGGAATGAGTTCGATGGCCCGGCTTCTGTTCCAGCTTCTCTTGATGAGGCCTTTTTCCGCGATGTTCTGAAGATGCTTGTGCACCGTGGCGGGCGAGGTGAGGTGAAAGTGCTTGCCGATCTCCACGATGGAGGGCGCATAGCCGTTCGCCCCGATGAACTCCTTGATGAACTCGTAAATTTCTCGTTGCCTGCGGGTGAGGAACATGAGAGACCTCCCTTTCAGGATCGTTGGGTCGGACCGGAAGGGTCTTTCCGGGTCCACGATGTAAGAATCTCCAGATGAGCGGTATGGGGGAACATGTCGAATACATGGGCGGCCCGCGCGCGATAGCCGCTCAGGGCGAGTTCGCGGGCGTCGCGGGCGAAGGTGGCCGGGTTGCAGGAGACGTAGACGACTCGCTCGGGCGCGAGCGCCGCAATCAGGGGCATGGCTTCGTGCGCGCCCTTTCGGGGCGGGTCGAGCACGACGACGCCCGGCTTTTGGCCTCCGAGTTTCGAGACGACCTCCTCTTCCGTGAGCTTATGGGCGCTCCGGTGGAGAAATTCCGCGTTGCCGACTCCGTTCTCCTCCTGGTTGAGCCCCGCGTCGGCCACGGCGTGGGGATTTCCCTCGACCCCCAGGACGCGCCCCGCCCTCATCGCCAGCGGGAAGGAGAAATTCCCCGCCCCGCAGTAGAGGTCCAGAACGCCGGTCTCATCGTTCAGCCGGCACTCTTCGACCACGCTTTTCACCAGCAGTTGGTTCAGCGCGCGGTTCGGCTGAATGAAGGATTCGGGCGATACGCCCAGGCATAATTCGGGGTACTCCGTATCGGGCCGGTACCGCGCCCGCCAGCGGGGCGGCTCCCCGGGTTCGCGTCTGCCGGCCGTGGCCAGCGGAAAGAGGTTTTCTTCGGCGAATTTCTTCCAGGCGCTCAGCGTCCTGGGGTCGATTCTGCAGTTTCCGCGCTCCCGGTGCCCCATCGCATGGAGATGAAGGCCCACGGACGCTCCCTCCTCTTCTCCGAGGGAGGTAATCTCCACGGCTTCGATTTTCCTCGTCATGGGTTCCGCCTGGAGGAGGTGCCTGATCTGGCCGAGCGCGTCGGCGATGGGCTGTTCCACCAGCAGGCAGTCCTCGATCTCGACCGGGCGCTGCGTCCCGGGGGCGAAAAAGCCGATATCCGAACCCCGTATATGAAATCGCGCGCGCCTGCGGTAGCGCTTTTCGTTTTCCGGGAGCGCGATGGTGTACACGGGAAAGACCGGAATGATTTTCCCGATGCGGGCAAGGGTGTCGAGAAAGATTCGTTTCTTGGCTTCCCCCTGAGCCGTGGGGTCGATATGCTGTAAGGTGCATCCTCCGCAGTCGCTCCAATGGGCGCACGGGGGCGCGGTTCGCGCCGGACTTGCCTGGATGACTTCCGCGAGTTCGCCGACCAGGTGTTTCCCCTTCTCCTTGGCGATGCGGAAGCGGACGATGTCTCCGGGGACCGTTTTGGGAATGAAGACGGCGCGCCTGCCCAGGCGGGCGACGCCCGCCCCGCCCGTGGCGATGCTCTCCACCCGCGCTTCATGGAGGATCTCGTTTTGATCCGGAAGAATGATGTTCACGACCATCGGATCCTCATGGCATATGTTTTACGAAAATTACGCATCCTTAATACAAACAAATTACGAATAATTTTGCAAGCCCTTTTTCGTTTTCCTTTTTGTAAGATTTCGGGCGATAATCCCGGAAATTTCAGGTTGAACGAATATATTTCAGGAAACGTCCGGCTTCTGTTCCGGGGAGGAGATGAAAATGCCGTCTGTTCGGTATGAGAAGGAAAACGCTCTGGGCCGCGTCACGCTCGCGCGCGCCTCCGAGGCGAACCGCCTCACGTTCGAGATGATGGAAGAACTCACGCAAGCTCTCCTTCGGGCGGGCGAGGAATGCGACGTCGTGCTGCTCGGTGGAGAGGGCGCGGATTTTTGCGCGGGCAGGGAGAGCGTGCGCGGCGGCGCGCAGTTGCCGCCCGTGAACGCGATCAGGGAGCGCTTCCGGCAAATCGTGAAGATGAACGACGCCCTGGAGTTCTCTCCCGCCGTGACGGTGGCGGTCTTGAGGGGCCGCGCCTACGGGCCGGGGGCGGGCCTCATCAGCCGGGCGGACATCGTGCTGGCTTCCGATACCGCGCGGATCGCCTTTCCCGAGATAAAGGAAGGGTTTCCGCCCACGGTCGTCATCAGCCATCTGGCGAGGAAACTGGACAGGCGCCACGGCTTCGAGATGGTCATCACGGGACGTGAGATCGACGCCGAAGAGGGCAGGCGCATCGGCATGGTGAATCACGTCGTACCGGACGCCGATCTGGATTCAGAAGCGGAGCGCCTGTGTGCGGAGTTATGCGCTCTGGGCGGCGATTCCCTGGGGCCGACCAAGAGTTTTTACCGTTTCGCGGAGACGGCCCGGCCCGAGGCGAACGCGGACCATGCGGTGAACCTCATCGCCAACGCCATACACGCGAAAGGAAACGTCGGATAGCCCGAGGTCTTTGACGAAGCCCGCGCGCGGGGCCTAATCTCGACGGACAATTTATTATTGGTGAGGAAAACGGAGCGCGGAAGGTTGCGCTCGCTTCATCGTAATTTCGAGGAGAACGGATTGATGGTGAGCATGACGGCTGGACACGCGGTGGCGGATGCGCTCGCGAAGCTGGGGGTGAGGCACGTAATTGGCATGGCGGGTTCGTGCATGATCGAGATTCTGGACGGCATGTACGGGCGCGAGGACATCTCTTTCCTCACGGTGCGCCACGAGCAAAGCGCCGCCCTCATGGCGGACGCCTACGCGCGGCTCACGGGAGAGGTGGGCGTGTGCATGGCGACGAACGGCCCGGGAGCGACGAACCTCGTCACCGGCGTGGCGCACTCGATGATGGCGCAAAGCCCGGTGCTGGTCATCACCGGCGCTCCCATGATGAAGGACACCTTCCGCGAGTCCACCCAGGAACTCGACCAGATCGCCATGTTCGCCCCCATGGTGAAGTGGTCGGTTCAGGTGAGAAAACCCGAGCGCGCCTTCGACGTCATCAACGAGGCGTATCATGTGGCGACCTCCGGCGTGCCCGGCCCCGTGCACGTCGACCTGCCGCGCGACGTGTTGAACGAGATGGCGGATTATCCCGAGAACGGAGTCCCGGCGAATCCGGTCCGGGCGCGGCTCGCCCCCGACCCCGAAGCGATCGCGCGGGCGGCGGCGCTGCTCGGCTCCGCCGAGCGTCCCCTGCTCATCGGTGGCGGCGGCGTGCTCTGGGACGAGTCGAGCGACGATCTGCTGGCGCTCGCCGAAGCGCTCGACGCCCCCGTCATGACCTCCACCGGCAGGGACGACGTGGTCCCGAACGGGCATCCCCTGTTCCTGGGTTCCATCGGCCGCGGGACGCTGCCCGAGGCGCGCGCGCTTTTCGAGGCGGCGGACGTGGTGTTCGCCGTCGGCACGAGGCTCGCGCATTCGACCACGTTCCTGCGCCCCGATTTCTTCGGGAGCGCCAAGCTCATTCACGCAGCCGTGGACCCGCACAACATCGGCCGGAACTTCGCCACCGAGGTGGGGATGAACGCGGAGGCGGGTCTTGCGCTCCGGGCCGTGCTCGGCGAACTGGGGGAGAAGACGGCGCGCCCCGCGTGGCGCGCGGAGGCCGCGGCGGTGCGCGACGCGCAGGAAAAACACCGCGAGCGCGCTCTCGAATACGGCGGAAAGCCCATCGACCCCAGGCGCGCTCAGATGGCCCTCGCCAGAGTCCTGCCCGAGAACACCATCATCACGAACGACGCGGGCAGCGCCGCGGGCTACATATACGAATACCAGAGGTTCGATCGCGCCAGGAATCTGGTGGCCCCGCAGGATCTGGCGGCCATCGGCATCGGCTATCCCCTGGGACTCGGAGCCAAGCTGGCGCGACCGCACCAGAAGGTCGTCACCATCAGCGGCGACGGCGCGTTCCTGTGCAACGGGGCGGAACTCGAGACGGCGATGCGCGAGAACCTGCCGACCGTCTGCGTCATCCTGAACAACTTCAACCTGGGCTCCGAGCGCGCCTACCAGAAGCATTTCTACGAGGGGCGCTACATCGCCGACGCCATCGGCAACCCCAGGTTCGACGAATACGCGCGCGTCTTCGGCGCGGCGGGCTTCCGCGTGGAAGACCCCGAAGACCTGGAAGACGTCTACGCACAGGCGCTGAAGGAAGAAGGCCCCGCCGTGGTGGACGTGATCATCGATCAGGACGTCTTCCCCGAACCGAGACGCAAGGACGCGGTGAAGAAGTAGGGCGGCGGGCGGTTGGAGTTGTTTCTCTTCGGAGAGCCGAACCCTCTTTGCCCGTAGGGACAGGTCGCGACCTGTCCCTAAGATACCGTTCGAGGCGTTTGCTCCCGTAGGGGTGGTTCGCGAACCGCCTTTACGGGGGGCTGTTGAAAAAGTCTCTCGATGTGGGTGGCCCACCGTCATTCCGGCGAAAGCCGGAATCCATTTTATGATTTTTGCTTTCGTTTTCGTATTTGATTCTAGCTCACGGAAGGGAACGCCGCGCCCGAATCCGAAACGGATGAGGCGGATATATATGGCGGCGTCCGTATCTTCCCCGGTCGGGAGAGAGGACGACCGGGCGAAAGGCCAAAGACAAAGGCGACAATGGATTCCGGCTTTCGCCGGAATGACGAACAAAGGCGAAGGTCAATCCCAAGCGAAGCGAGGCTTTTTCAACAGCCCCTCCAGTTTCTGTGCTTCGGGGCTTGGAGTCATGGAGATGCCGTTCAGGATTCAAGCAAACGCAGGCGTCTGCGAAAACCTTTCGTAATGCTCTTTCGGCTCTTTGTTCAACCGCCCGACGAGGCGGCTGTTCATATAGACGGCCAGCGGTATGTGAGTGCGTTGTCTGGCAGTCAGAACAGCACCTCGATCTCATCACCTGTGCTTCGGCTTCGCGGACGCACGACCAGTTCCAGATCCAGCGCGGCGAGAGAGGCCATCAGGGTGTGGAGCCGGCTTGCCGATGAGCCGCTCTCCAGCTTGGAGATGGTGGCTTGGCGCATGTGGATTTTTTCACCGAGTCCAGCCTGCGTGAAACCCCGCTGTTTGCGGACCCGGCGCAGGACCGCTCCCAACTGCTTTTCCGACCGGGTAACGTGCTCACCCATCTTCTATTCCTCCTTAAAAGCTAATATACGCTAAAACGTATAAAATATCAATATACGTTTCATCGTATATTTTATTTTTATGCGCTATGAAGTATAAGTAATATATATACGCAATAGCGTATAGTGATTTTTTGCCGTGGTAAATCGGGTGCAGGAGAGCCTAGCCCTTTGCCCGAAACACCCACGCGCTGGCGGCGTAGAACCCCCCGCCGAGGATCGCCGCGCCCAGAACGAGCCAGCTGAGCGCCTCGAAGCCGCCCCACTGGATGGCGAATCCGCCCAGGGAGGCGCCTAGGAAGAGACCCACCTGGTTGCTCGTCGAATAGAAGCCGATGATCGCGCCGCGCGCCTGCGGGGCGAGCGATATCAGGTCGTCCATCACGGCGGGACGGCTCAGGTGGCTGAAGAACGAAAACAGAAAACCCGCCGCAATCGCAAGCGTGAGAAAGCCCAAGCCTGAGAAATGAAACGCCAGGAGTTCTCCTTGGAGCAGCACCAGGGCGGTGATGATGAGAAAACGCCGCCTCACGCCGGCGAGCGCTCCGCCCAGAAGACCGCCGATGAGCGCGCCCACGGACATCGCCGTGATGAGGCTCCCGGCGGTGGAAAGGGAAACGTCGAAGGTGCGCATCAGAAAGACGGATACATAGGTGAGAAAAGTGGAAGTCATGAGCCGCTCGCTGACGTTGCCGCTCAAAAGGAGCCAGGTGGCGCCCTGGCGCATCCACGCGAAGCTGGCCAGAAAGGAAGTGGGTACGTCGCTCAGCTTTCGGGAGGGGAGCGAGCGGAGCATGAAGAAACAAAACGCCGCGCCGAAAAGACCCGCTATCCAAAGGGCGTTGCGCCAGCCCAGGTGATCCGTCAGAAACGCGACGCTCGGGACGCCGACGAGCAGGCCCATCGCCACGCCCGCCGTCGAGAAACCGATGGCGAGTCCGCGCGCGCGGCCCGTAAAGTTGTCGCCGATCACCGCCACCGCCGTGGGCGGCACGAGCGCGCCGCTCAGGCCCGCGATGAAGCGGCAGACCGCCACTGCGAGATACCCGTCTGTGAACGAGGTGGCGATGTTGGAGAGGGAGAGACCCACCACCCCGATGATGAGTACCGGCTTTCGGCCATAGCGATCCGATATGGGCGCCAGCAGGGGCGCGCCTATCCCCCAGGGAATGAAGGTGATGGCCGCAAGCTGCCCCATGGCCGAGAGGGAGAGGCCCAGGTCGCCGCCCATGACGTCCAGCATGGGCCCCAGGATGAAGGCCGTGGTGTAGGCGATGAATATGGTGATGAAACACGTGAGGATGATCAGCCAGCCTTCTCGAATGCTGACCTCCCCATCTTTCCTGGATGAAACCATGCGCGCTCCCGGGTTCTGGATGACCGGTAAGGCTTATCCTCCATACCGGTCTATCCCGCAACTCCTGGAGGCGGACTTGCGAATCTTCCGGTTTATCGTCGGTCCTTGCTCAGCAGTTCTTCCAAACGGGTTTCCGTTTTTCCATGAACGCGTTCTTGCCCTCGCGGTAGTCTTCGGTCTTGTAGAAGCGGTTCATGATGGGCCGGCACAGGCGATAGCCCTCGTACATCGACACGTTGGCGGCCACGGCGATCTCTTCCTTGGTGTGCTGCACCGTCATGGGCGAGCACTCGATGATCTGCTCGGCCATGGCGGTCGCGGTGTCGAGGAGTTCTCCGTTCTTGGCGATCTTCACTACGAGGCCGAGGCGGTAGGCTTCTTCCGCGTCGATGAGTTCGCCCGAGAACATGTACCATCTGGCGAGCCCCGGGATCGCCGCAGGCATGCGCATGGCCCCGCCGATGCTGATGATGCCGATCTTGGGCTGCGAATAGCCGACCAAGGCGTCTTCGGAAACCACGCGGACGTCCGCGCCGAGGAACAGGCTCATCCCCCCGCCGATGGCGTAGCCCTGCGCCGCGCAGATGATGGGTTTCTTGATCCAGTCGAGATCGCAGTAGAGCACCCCCTTGGGGCGCACGGCGCCCATCTTGAGCTCGTCTTCTTCGAGGTTCTGATCCCAGCCCGAGCAAAACGATTTCCCCTCGCCCGCGAGGATCGCCACCCACACCTCCTTGTCGTCGTTCACGTCCTCCCAGCACGTGAGAAGCTCCATCGCCGTGGCGAAGCTCAAGGGGTTCAGCTTGTCGGGCCGGTTCAGGGTGACGTAGGCGATCTTGTTTTCCTTGCGGTATTTCACGGTCTTGAGTCCGAACTCTTGCGTCAGGTCCATTGGCGTCTCTCCCCTTTTTGAAAATAGTCGTTTCGTTGCATCGACGATGAAAGCGGCAGGCCTCTAGTTCACCCGCCGCGTTCTTCCCTCCCAGTGTTTTTCGCGGATCTCGCGCCTTAAGACTTTTCCCTGCGGATTCTTCGGAATTTCGCTCAGAAACTCGATGTGTTTCGGCTTCTTGAAGCCGGCGATCTCTTGCTGCGTGAAGTCGATGATGTCAGAAGGCTCGGGCGTTTCCCCGGGGCGCAGCACCACCATCGCCTTGACCGCCTCGCCCCACTGCTCATCGGGCACGCCGATTACCAGAGCTTCCAGAACGGCGGGGTGGCGGCACAGGGCGCGCTCGACTTCGGAGGGATAGACGTTGAACCCGCCCGTGATGATCATCTCTTTCTTCCGGTCCACGATGTAGAGATACCCCTCCTCGTCCGCCACCGCGAGGTCCCCGGTGTGCACCCAGCCGTTTCGCATGGTCTCCGCCGTGGCTTCGGGGTTGTTCCAGTAGCGCGCCATGGCATAGTCCCCTCGCACGCAGATTTCTCCCATCTCGCCTGCCGCGACGGGGCGGTCGTCATCGTCCAGGAGTTCGAGCTCCACGCCCGCCGCGACCCTTCCGCACGAGGCGAGGCGCGCACGCTCCCCGGGCGTTCCATCGACCATGTGGTCCCACGGGTCGAGAATCGCGATGGGCTGGCGCGCTTCGGTAAGTCCATACGTCTGCCGGAAGATGGGGCCGACCTGATCGATGGCGTGCCTTAAGTTCTCCTCCGATATGGGGGCGGCGCCATAGGTGATCGTGTGCAGGCTCGAGAGGTCGGCGCAGCCAAGCTTTTCGCATTCGATGAGCCGCTGCACCATCGTGGAAACGAGGTAGGTGGTCGTGGCCCTCTCTTTTTCCGCCATATCGAGAAAAAGCTCCGGCTCGAAGGCGGGCATGACGACGTTGCGCGCGCCTCTCAAGAACGTGGGCTCGATGAAGTTGAACGAGGCGTGCGTCATGGGGCCGGCGTGGAGCATGGAATCTTGCGCGCCCATCCGGTAGTCGAGGTTCCGGAAAAACTTCGCCAGCCACGCGACGTGCGTGCGGTGCGTGTTGACGACCGCCTTGGGCGTTCCCGTCGTGCCCGAGGTGTAGTGCAGATGAAAGAGGGAATCCGGACCGAGGACGACGCCAGGCTCTCGGTTTGAGCTGTTTTGCAGCCAGTCCTCGTATGCGGTAACGCCTGCGCCCTCCCACCCTACGGCGATGACGGCGCGCAGACCCGGGCATTCTTCTTGGATGCCTTCGGCGTATTCCTTGTGGGCTTCGTCCAGGATGAGGAACGCGGATTCAGAGTCGTTCAGCATGTGGACGTGTTCTTTCAGGACATTGCGCCCGTGCAGGTTCAGCGATGCCCCGCCCGCCATCGCCACGCCGAAGTTGATCTCGATGATCTCGGCGCGGTTGCGCATGAGCTTGGCGACGCGGTCGTCCGGCTCGAGGCCGTGCGCAACGAGCGCGTTCGCGACCCGCTTGCTGCGATCGTGAACGTCGAAGAAGCTCAGACGGCGTTCGCCGTCCACCACGGCTTCACGCGGGCCGTATCTCTTCGCCGCCCAGGCGATGTTCGCGCCCGGGTGTATGACTGGGGTGTCGTCTTGGCTCATGGGCGAAAATTATAGAGTCGCCCGAGTCGAAATGCTACGCGCTCACCGGGTTTTTCGAGGCGGCGAGCCGGGTGAGAACGGGTCGGATGTCGGTGCAGTCTTCAAGTGCGGAGAGTTCTTCGAAGGCGCGCTCAACGAGTTCGGGTTCGAGCCCGACTGCTGCGGCCTCGGCGCAGGAGAAGAATTTATCGCGCCTCTCTCCCTCGGTCATGGCCCAATCGGGAGAGCCCTTTATCTTGTCGTGCGTCACATCGGCCTCTCTTCCGTCTTTGAGTTTGACGCGGATGCGCACGGGCGTGAGCAGCAAGCTCCCTTCTTCCCAGATGTGGACCCTGGTCTTCTGCGCGAGTTCGATCACCTCGGCGCCCGATACGATTGTCGCCGGGTCGAAATGCGCGATTCGCGGCACTCCCTTCAGGAGAGAGAACGCCGTCGTCCACTGCGCGCTGAACTGCGCGTCCACCTGGGGGTTTTCCCTGATCCGGAACGGCTGTCCGATCATCGAATGGCCGATGGGCGTGGCCCACACCTCGACGCTTTCGACGTCTTGCGCCCCGAAGGAACCGAGCCGATCGCGCGCCTCCAGAGCGGCGCTGATGTGAGGATGGGACACCCGGCAACTCGGGTAGGGTTTCATGCCGACACGGGTGACGTGGAAGGTTTCACCCAGTTCTCTCGTGAGCGCGTCCGGGTCGCCATCGCCGCCGCCGAAGAGTTCGATTACGCCGTCCGCCCCCTCCACGATGCGTCTCGGGCCGGTGGCGCCGGTTTGCGCCAAAACGGCCGAGTGCACCCCCGCACGCGCGCTGAAGGCGGGTTGGAGCCGCTTGGCGACCGTGCCGTCGAGAAGCGCCTGGCGGTTGCCGTGTGATTGCGCGTAGCCGAAGCCCGCCGCGTTGGCGAGCCCTTCTTCATCGAGCCCCAAGGCACGGGCGGCGGCCATGGAGGCAGACACGGCGCCGAACACCGAGGTGGGCAGCCAGCCCGGATGTATGCTTTGGTGCACGACGGCGTTCAGCCGCAAAGTCACGTCCGCGGCCCCCGCCAGGGCGGCGATGACCTCACGGCCCGGCATCGTGCGCCCGCAGCTTTCGCCTGCGGCGAGAAGAGCGGGAAGAATCGTCACGAAGATGTGGTTCTGGGTGACGTCTTCGGTGTCGTCGAAATCGTTCGAGTGAATCATGGCGGCGTTCAGCCAGGCCGCCGTCGGCGCGGGCGTTTTTCCGCCGAAAACGAGCACCGTCGCTTCGGGCGCGCCGCCCCAGCGGATGTGGCGTTCGATGATCTCGGGGTTCAGGGGCGCGGCCGAACCTGCCAGAGCGCATGCGAGCGCATCGACGATGAGGCTTCTGGTGGCCTCGACGGCTTCTGCGGGCAGATCCTCGAAGCGGAGATCCGCGTAGTGGGTGATGATTTTCTGCATGGGGTCCATCTTCGTCTCCAGGTGTAGCCTCGATATCTTCAGGGGTGAGGGATGGCCGCCTTTATTCGCGGCCCGGCTGGAAGATGGCCACCAGCCTCACGTCCTCTTCGCCCACGCAGTGGTTGCAGTGGCGCGTGCCCTTGGGCATGAAGATGAATTGTCCGGGGCCGTAGTTGATCTCGCCGTCATCGAGGTCGTACCTTCCCGTGCCGCTCACGCAGAATATGACCTCATCCTCCTCGTGATGATGCCAGTCGTGCGTCTGCCCCGGCTGTATGAGCGAGTAGTAGACGGTGAGGTCGGTGCCCTCGCCCTCTTTGGATACGATGGCCTTGTGGCTCGCGCCGCCCGCCATTCCTTCCGAATCACGCTCATCGGGCCGGATGAGCCGGGCTTTTCTTTCTCTCGTCGTCATGTGCGTTTCTCCTCGGGGGTTTCGGTGATGGTTATTCTCAAGACGCGTGCTGCACGCACCTCTTGTGTCGGGATGAGTGTCCGCCGATATGTGAAGAATAATCCGCTTGGCCGAAAAGTGAAAGCGCATCGGGCGGACCGGGTTTTCTGCGCTGCCCGGTGGCGCGGGCTCATCTCTTGAAGGCGGTGCGCGGCGAATGCTAATCTTACGGGTGACAAGCCTTCCGTGGCCTGTCTAGCCGCCGGGTGTCACGTCTATGCCGAGGGTGATTTCCATGATAATGCGTCTCGCGCGAATCGGTGTCCTTGTTTTCCTGGCGATCGCGCTATTGGGATCTGGAAGCGTATTCGCGGCGTCGGCGGACCCGGACGGCCCCATCGAGAAGAGGCCCGAGGGTTTCGATACGCCCGAACTCAGCCGCTCTCGTTTTCTCGGGTGGATCCGGCGCGACCTCAGCAGGCGCATTCCCGGAGAGGAAACCCTGATCAAGCAATACCTGGATGAGTGGGAATTCCAGTTCGAAACGCTCACCATCAACAACCGGATTTTCGCGATCAACATCGACGTGGACAGCAAGTATCCATACGACATCACGCTGCTCGACGTGGATTGCGACGGAATCTACGAGACCAAGGTGGAGGAAAAACCGGGTCAGAAGCCTGTGGACATGGCGATTCCCGAATGCGTATTCCGGGTCTCGACACAACCTGCTCGCTGAGGGAGCCCGCTGGTTTCACGAGTGCGGGCAAAATGTCTGGAATCAAAGTCATGCGGCTTAAAAAGGTGTTTTCCGGCGCTCTTTTCGTTCTTGTCGCTTTCATGGCTCATGCGAACGTCTTGAGCGCGGATGCGGCGGCCCTCTCCGCGCTTCGCCGGGTCGAGGTGAAGGACATCCTGGTCGATCAGAGGAACGACCAGCCCGTCTTGCTGCTGCAGGAGAAAATCGGGGGCAAGCTGTTGCCCATCTGGATCGGTCCGGCGGAGGCGCGGGCGATTCTCATGGAGCTGGAAAAAGCCGTGGATCATCGGCCGATGACGCACGACTTGATGCGCAACATGCTGAAAACCCTCCAGGCGGAAGTTCTCCGGGTGGTCATCACGGAGATCAAGGACGGCACGTATTTCGCCCTGATCGATTTGGAGGATGGGGGCCGGCGCTTTTCGCTCGACAGCCGCCCTTCGGACGCCGTTGCGCTGGCGTTGCGGATGAAATCTCCGATATACGTGAAGGCCATCGTCATGGAACGCGGTTTCCATGCGCCGCCCGAATACACGCACCCCGAAAAGCTGGGTCTCGTGCTCCAGGAGCTCACGCCTGCGCTGGCGCGCTTTTTCGGCGGTGGAGAGGTGAGCGGCGTCCTGGTGTCTTCGGTCCGCGAAGGCGCTCCGGCTGCGCAGGCGGGCATTCGCCGGGGAGACGTCATATTCGAAGCGGGGGGAAAGAAAATTGAGACGGTGGATTTTTTCGAAAAGACATTTCTGGAGAATCCACAGGAGATAGAGGTTTCCATACGCAGGGGTCCGGGCGGGAAAAAATGGCGCCTGAAGCTGGGAGAGAGGAGATAGGGCGATGGCTGAATACTCACCGGGTGCGCAAGACGGTCTCATCGTCGTCGATCTGCAAGTGGATTTCTGTCCGGGCGGAGCGCTCGCCGTCGCCGAGGGGGACGAGGTCGTCGCGCCGGTGAACGGGCTTCTGAGTATCCCGGGCTGGATGAGGGTGGCGACGCGCGACTGGCACCCCGCCGATCATACCTCATTTGAGGCGGAGGGCGGGATATGGCCCGTACATTGCGTAGCCGAGACACGAGGTGCCGCATTTCACCCACGAATGAACGCAGGCGTTGTGGAGATGGTGGTATCCAAGGCCACGACCCGCGATGCCGAGGCGTATTCGGGGTTCGACGGCACCACGCTCGCCGATGACCTGAGAGCAGCAGGGATAGGGCGTCTTTTCGTTTGCGGGCTGGCCACGGATTATTGCGTGAAGGCCACGGCGCTCGACGCGAGGCGCGAGGGGTTCGAGGTGATCGTGGTGGAAGACGCCATCCGGGCGGTGAACGTCAACCCCGGAGACGGCGAGAAGGCCATCGAGGAGATGCGCGCGGCGGGCTGCGCGTTCGCGCCCTCATCGGAAATTCGTTCGGAATAAGCCCGTTTCGAGGAGATCGTCTTGGCTTTGGTGCGCGTGCAAGTTCCCGCGAGTACGACGAATCTGGGTCCGGGGTTCGACGCTCTGGGCGTCGCGCTCCGGATTTACAATCGCATGGAACTCGACATCCTCCCCTGGGGCGTGGCGCTCGAGGTGGAAGGAGAGGGCCGCGACGTCATCCCGAAGGATGAATCGAACGTCTGCGTGCAGGCCGTGAAGCGCGTGTTCGATCGGGTGAACCGGCCCTTCAACGGCTTGTGGATGAAGCAGCGAAATCACATACCGCTTGCGCGCGGGTTGGGAAGCAGTTCAGCCGCCATCGTGGGTGGAATTGTGGGGGCGAACATCCTGCTCGGCAGTCCGTTGGGCATGGACGAACTCGTGCAAATCGCCGTGGAGATGGAAGGACACCCCGACAACGTCGTGCCCGCGCTGATTGGGGGGTTCTGCATCTCGGCGACCACCGCGGACGGCAAGACCATCTACACGCGCATACCCGTGGTGGAGGATTACCGCTGGGTGATCGCGATCCCCGACTTCGAAGTGAGCACCCAAGCGGCGAGACAGAAACTGCCCGGGGAGGTTTCTTTGGGCGATGCGATCTTCAATGTCCAGAGGGTCGGCGTCCTCATGGCGGCGTTCGCCACCGGCCGCGACGAGTTGTTCCGCGAAGCCATGCAGGACAGGCTGCACCAGCCCTACCGGGCGGAGTTGATGGGTCCGCTGGAGGAGGTATTTGGAGCCGCCTACGAAGCAGGCGCGCTGGGAGCGTGCATCAGCGGCGCGGGCCCTTGTATTTTGGCGATATGCCGGAACCACCCCGGCAGGGTGGGCAACGCGATGCGCGAAGTATATCGATCGCACGGAATCGGGTGTCGGATGCATGTGCTCAGAATCGACCTGCGCGGCGCGCATGCGGTCGATTCGAACTCCGTGTTCGGGCCGGAGGCCTCCTCGATCGCCGGCGCCTCAGCTTGAAGCGGGGCGGGAGTCTTTCGACCACCACTTTCGCCACAGATATTTTCCACCCCACAAGAGGGTCGCGGCTCCCAGGAGTAGGATGAAGACGGCCTTGCCCGTTCCGACCATCTGTCGAAATTCGTCGATGTGATCCCCGAAATACCAGGCCGCCGCGAGCAGCAACGGCACGCTCAGGAGCGCCGCAGCCAGATCCATGCCGAAGAATACGCGAAGCGGAAGCCGGGTGATTCCCGCCGCGAGAAAAAGCGGCGCGCGCAATCCCGCAACGAAGCGGCCGAAGAAGATGGCCTTTTTTCCGTGACGATCGAAAAAGCGGTTCACTTTCTCCATCCGGTTTGGCGTGAAGATGGGGCGGAGCATGCGGTGATCGAGCGCTTTCGGGCCCATCCAGTAGCCGAAGCCGTAGATCATCAGGTCGCCCAGCATGATGCCCAGCAGGTTCACGCCGAGCGCGGGCCAGAAACTCATGGCGCCCAGATGCACGAGATAGCCCGAGGTGACGATGGGGATGTCTTCAGGAACGGGGAGGCCGAGGCCGCAGAGCAACAGGACGAGAAACACCCCGCCATAAGCGAATTCCACCAGATACTCCTGGAGAAACCCGGACATCTCGATACTCCGGCTGGGCAGCAAGGCGATTGCCCGGGGGCGCGCCTGCGTCTTGTTTCAAAATGGGCGGGATACCCGCGCGTACAAGACCTATCTGGGGCCGACGCACTCCAGCATATTTCCGTCGGGGTCCTGGAAGAAGATGATAAATCGGCCCGGCACGACCTCGGTGATTTCGCCCATCATCTTCACGCCCGCCGCCACGAGTGCGTCGTGCGCATCCTGGACGCTCTCCACGGTGAACGTGAGGTACCGGTATCCCGTCGAGGCGTCCACGATTCCGCCGCCTGCTGGCGGGTCCGAATCCGCCTGGACGACCTTGAGTTGCACCTCGCCGGCCTGAAACGCCTTGAACTCGAACCTGCCCGAGGCGCAGCCGGCTTGTGAGGCCTTATCCGCAGTAATCTCGACTTCGCGCACGATCGGAAGGCCCAGCACGCCGCCATAGAATTTCTCGGCGACGTCGAGGTCTTTCACCACGATGCCGATGTCGATGGATTCTTTCGCCATTTTGATCAGAGACATTTCATGCTCCTGTCGTTTTGAGGGACGTCCTGACGACGTCTGCGGTCGTTGTGTAAAGGGTTTCGAAACGGGGGGAGAATACCATTCTCCCCGTGCGGGGGAAACTCCCCGAGGTTGAGTTTCAGGCGTTGGGGTCAGGAGATACTCACCCCGTTCGAATCTTGCTAGAATCGGCGGACATCGTGTTTCAGGAAGGAATATCTCGTTTCAGTCTCGAAGGGTGTGTGAGCGGTTTTCTCCGTTCAATAAGTGGCGTTTCATCAAGGAGGGATGCGAATGCGTTTGGAGGGAAAAACAGCGGTCGTCACGGGCGGCGGCGGCGGAATCGGTCGGGGCATCATCCGGGCGTTCGCCCGCGAGGGCGCGCGGATTTGCGTGGTCGACGTCAGTGACGAAGTAGCTGGGCAGGGGCTCGACGACGCCGGCGAGGGGGAGCACTTCGCCCTGGCGGCGGACGTGACGAGCGAGTCAGAAGTGGAGAACATCATAGGCACCGCCATCGGGCGGATGGGGCATATCGACATACTCGTGAACTGCCACGGCAGGGCGTCGGCGCTCATGGGAAACCCCATCGATAACATAACGCTCGAGGAATGGAACGCCGTTTTCAGCGTGAACGCGACGGGCGTGTTCCTGATGTGCCGCGCCATCGCCTTCCACATGCGCGAACGCAGATACGGGAAAATCATCAACCTGGCCTCGCTCGCCTCGAGGCGCGCGAACGAAAACGTGCCGCATTACTGCGCCTCCAAGGCGGCGTGCATGAACTTCACCATGAGTCTCGCCAAGGAGATGGCCCCCTACAGCGTGAACGTGAACGCGATCAACCCGGGTCTGTTGTGGACGAATCTCTGGGAAAAGGGCCACGGCGTCATCATCGGGGCGGAGACGGACCGGCCCGCGAGACAGGTGTTCGACGAGTTCGTCCAGGCGGCGGTTCCCCTGGGCCGCGAACAGACGCCCGACGACGTGGGCCACATGGCGGTTTATCTCGCGAGCGATGAGAGCAAAAACGTCACGGGGCAGGGCCTGCTCCTCGCAGGCGGGGCCTGGATGGCCTAGGCAGGTCGAACGAAACAACCCCGGTGTCATGAGTCCAGGTTTCCTGCAGGGAGGAATGCGAATGCGCCTGGAAGGGAAGAAGGCGGTCGTCACGGGCGGCGGCGGTGGAATCGGCCGGGCCATCGTCCGCGCTTTCTCCCGGGAGGGCGCGCAAATTTGCGTGGTCGACTTGAGTGACGAGGCGACTCAAGGAGGACTCGACGACGCGGGCGAAGGGGCGCATTTCGCCCTAGCGGCGGACGTGTCGAGCGAGGCGGACGCCGAGAGCATCGCCCGGACGGCGGTCGAGCGGATGGGGCATGTCGACATTCTGGTGAACTGCCACGGCAGGGGGGCCGCGCTCGTGGGAAGGCCCATCGACCGGATAACGCTGGATGAATGGAACGCCGTGTTCGCAGTCAACGCGGCGGGCGTTTTTCTGATGTGCCGGGCGATTGCTCCCCACATGCGCGAGCGGGGGTACGGGAAAATCATCAATCTGGCCTCGCTCGCCGCGAGGCGCGCGAACGCGGACGTGCCGCATTATTCCGCGTCCAAGGCGGCGTGCATGAACTTCACCATGAGCTTCGCCAGGGAGATGGCTCCCTACAACGTGAACGTAAACGCGATCAACCCGGGTCTTTTGTGGACGAACATCTGGGAGAAGGGCCACGGCGTCATCATCGGCGCGGATACGGACAGGTCCGCGAGACGGGTTTTCGACGAGTATGTCGAGGCGACGGTTCCCCTGGGGCGCGAACAGACGCCGGACGACGTGGGCCACATGGCGGTCTATCTTGCGAGCGATGAGAGCAGAAACGTCACCGGACAGGGAATGGTCGTCGCAGGCGGGGCCTGGATGGTTTAGCAAAGGAGCGAAAATGCAAGCAGTCGTATTGACGGAGTTCGGAGGTGTGGAGAATTTCGAGGACGCCGAATGGCCCGAGAGAGAACCCGATGCCGACCAGGTGAAAATCCGGGCGAAGGCGGTCTCCGTGAACCCGACCGATTTCAAGGCCAGGCGAGGCGGCAACCAGGGCGCGGTGCCCATCATCCTGGGCCGGGATACCGCGGGCGTGGTCGAATCGGTGGGCGAAAATGTGGCGGAGTTCTCCCCCGGCGATGAGGTGATGGCCTATCTCCCGAGGTTCGGCGACAGCGGCGGGGATGGATACGCGCAGTTCGTGTGCATCCACCAGGCGTTCGTCGTGAAAAAGCCCGGGAATGCCACTTTCGAGCAGGCGGCCGCGCTGCCGCTCGTCTCGTTGACCGCGCATGAGGCGGTGATCATGAAGGCGAGGGTGGAGGCGGGAGAAGCGGTATTCGTGGCGGGCGGTTCGGGCGGCGTCGGGACCATGGGGCTCCAGATGCTCGCGCGCATCGGGGCTTCTCCCATCGTCGTGACGGCGGGAAGCGATGAGAGTGCCGGATACATCGAGGATTTGCTCGCACCCGTCCCCGTCGGCGTGCTCAGGTATGCCGGGCTCTCGCTCGATGAGTTGGCTGATAAGGCGGTGGAGATGAACGGAGGCCGTCTATATCCGGCCACGTTCGATTTCGTGGGCCGCGAGATGAAGAAACTCTGCTGCGAGGTGGTGGACTACTGGGGGCGAATCTCCTCCATTGCGCCCGAGCCGGGCGCGCCCATCGACGAGTTTTTCTCATCCCAGGAGGGCCCTCTGTTCACCAAGTCGGCTTCGTTTCACGGCACCTTCCTGCGCGCCCCCGTGCGCGGGGGCGGCCCCGCCTATTACGGCGTCTACAAGAAAGCGCTCGAAGAAATCCGCGACTGGGTGGAGGCGGGGGAGATCAAGGCGCCGCAGACCACCGACATGGGCGTCATGAACGCGCAGAACATCGCCGCCGCCCACACGCTCCTGGAAGAGGGCCACGTGCGCGGCAAGCTGGTCTTGCGGGTAGGTGAATAGAACAGATTCAAATGAGGTGGCGATGATAGAGCCTCGAATGAGGTATGAGAAAAAATTCGCGGAAGTCCTGGGCCGGAAGATGGCCTACGTCGAGGCGGGCGAGGGGGACCCGATAGTCTTTTTTCACGGCAACATCACTTCCTCCTACATGTGGCGCAACGTGATTCCCCACGTCGAGGGGCTGGGCCGCTGCATCGCGATAGACAACATCGGCCAGGGCGATTCCGAAAAGCTCCCCGGCTCCATGTACCGCTTGAGGGATCACCAGCCTTTCACGAACGCGCTCATGGATGCGTTGGGGGTCACGGAGAACGTCACCATCGTGACGCACGACTGGGGCGCGCAACTGGGCTTCACGTGGGCGTCGGAGCGACAGGATGCGCTCAAGGGCGTCGTGATATGTCAGGGCGTCGTAGGCGATTTCGAGTGGAGCCATTGGCCGCCCGAAGTACAGGCGCTTTTCAAGAGGTTCAGGAGCGGAGAGGGCGAGAAGCTCGTTCTGGAGCAGAACTTCTTTGTGGAGAAGATTCTGCCCGCCATGGTCATCCGCGAGGTATCTCGGGAAATTCACGACGAATACCGGAGGCCATATCGCAATCCCGGCGAGGATCGAAGGCCCACCCTCACCTGGCCGCGCGAGATTCCCATCGAGGGTGAACCCGCGGACGTGCTCGAAATCATCGAGCGCAACAACGCCTGGCTGGAGCAACACCCCGTGCCGAAACTGTTCATCAATTCAGACCCCGGCGCCGTGCTCGTGGGGGAACACCGCAGGATGATTCGCAGTTGGCCGAACGTGAAGGAGGTGACGGTGGCCGGGCTGCACTACTGCCATGAGGACTCGCCCGATGATATGGGCCGGGCGATTGCGGGGTGGTATACGTCTTTGGGCTGATATACTTTTCGTTGAGTCTGGAGGCAGTCTGAAACCGCCGCCGCGTGGATTGCGATGAAACCGAAAATCGGCAGACGGAAATTTCTCAAGCGCGCCGGTCTCGCAGGTCTCGGCGCCCTGGGGCTGGCGGGAGGGTGCGCGAAGATGGGTCTGGGCATCAAGGGGCCGGCGGCGCCGCCTCCCGAAGCGCAAGGCCTCGTCTCGCGCGAGGCGGCTTCCCTGTATTTGCCGCACGGGGGGCCGGGCAAGTGGTTCAACCCCTGGTGGCCGAATCCGGGCTCGCGGGTCAATCTGTACAAATGGAAGTTCCTGTACCGCAACGAGTTCGCAGAGATCAAAAACGCCAAAACGCCGGAAGTTCCAGTCGTTTCCAACGACGGCGCGTATCTGTCGAAACCGCAGAGCGAACCCTCGATCACCTCAATCGGCCATTGCGGCTTCATCATCCAGGACGGCCCGAACGTCATCCTGACGGACCCGCATTTCGGCGCGGGCGCTTTTTGGCATGGGCGCCGTCAGCCGCCGGGCGTGCCTGCGGCCTCGATTCCGAAAGGCGCCGCGGCGCTGATCTCCCACAACCATTACGACCACCTCGATTCGTGGACGATTGAGAACCTCCCCGAAGACGTCACGTGGTACGTGCCGATGGGGCTGGGCGGGTTCGTGGAATCGCTCGGCCGGCGCGCCGTGGAACTCGACTGGTGGCGGAGTGCCGAGCACGGCGGCGCCCGCTTGACCTGCCTGCCCGCGCAGCATTGGTCGAACCGTTTCGGGATGGCGCGGGACTCCACGCTTTGGTGTTCGTGGTTGGTCGAGACCGGCGGGCGGAAGTATTATCACGGCGGCGACAGCGGTTATTTTCAAGGGTTTCGGGAGTTCGGCCGCAAATTCGGCCCCATCGACGTGGCGATGCTCCCCATCGGCGCGTACGAGCCCCGCTGGATGATGCGCTATTCCCACATGAACCCCGCCGAGGGGCTTCGGGCGTTTCACGATCTGGGCGCGCGCCGGATGATCCCCATGCACTGGGGTACGTTCGACCTCACGGATGAACCGCTCGACCATCCGCCCAGGGTGCTCAAGCAGCACATGGCCGAGACGGGCGCGGACGCCTCGCGCATCAGGATCATGGCGGTGGGCGAGCGGTGGCGATTCCTGTAAACTATTGACTTTACTCGGCGAAACAGGGGAGAGGGCAGACATGAAGAAACGCAGGAATGAGGCCGAAGACGAGGAGGTCGCGCGCAACAACCTGAACCGTCTCTTCGGCAGGCTCGCGTTCGAGAAGGGCAACGCCTACGGGCGCGGGGACGATGAGGAAGACCCCATCGCGCGGCTCAAGGACGATTCCATCGTCACCAGAAAGCGAGTAAAATCAAAGAGATCGCCGGACGACGCCAGACCGCCCGAGGCCTATCCCGGTCCTTAGGTGGCGCGATTTGGTACGCGCATGCCGGGGCATGGGGCGTACGGCCATATACGGGCGAACCTGCGTCTGGTATGTTGCGTTATCCACGGACGCGGACCGGCTGGGAGCGGAGCATGTTCCGGACCGCTGCGATCACGAGGCGCTGGCTCGCGAAATGGCGAGAGGGGGCATCAGTGAGAAGTTTGTCACGACGATTCGCGCCGGGTGGTGTACCACCAGCCTGGAGGTCCTGCCGGGCAGGGAACGGACTCGCGGGCGCTGCCGAGGGTTCGTGGTCCCGGCTGTCCTCCGGTGCGCCGACCGGGAGGCGCCGATGAGTGCTCACATCGCCTACCTGGATGGACCGCGCCTGCGCCGGTCTCTGGTCGCCGCCTGCGAGTATACCCGCCAGCAGCGGCAGGAATTGAACCGCATTAACGTCTTTCCGGTGCCTGACGGAGACACCGGCACCAACATGGGCCTCACCGTGGAGGCCATCGCGGACCGCCTGCGGCGCAACCGCGACAGGGCAGTTTCCGCCGTCGCGGACGATGCAGCCGAAGCGGCGCTGCTGGGAGCGCGCGGCAACAGCGGGATGATGCTGTCGCACTTCCTGCTGGGCTTCGCGACCCACCTGAAAGGACGCGAGCGCGTGGGTCCGCGCGGGTTCGCGGAGGCGCTGGGCGGGGGCATCGACAACCTCTACAACGCGCTCGACAACCCGGTCGAGGGCACCATTCTGACCGTCATACGGGACACCGCGAACGCCGCGAAGGAGAGTTCCGCCACGGACTTCGTCCCCTGCGTCGACCGGCTGGTGGACGCCGCGCGCGAGTCGCTCGATCGCACGCCCACGCTGCTGCCGGTGCTCAAGTCGGCGGGGGTGGTGGACGCCGGCGGCCGCGGTTTCGTGCACATGCTGGAGGGCGTGCTCCTGCTCATCAACGGGGACCCGCTCGTCGCCTCCGGAGACGAGACGGATTACGCGCAGGTCCCGGCGAGCGTCGCCGGGTTCGAGTATCCCGAGGATGAGGAGCAGTACCGCTACTGCACCGAGGCGCTGGTGCGCGGCGAGGGGCTGCCGGCGGCCGCGGTCGTGCGCGAGGAACTGCGGCGCCATGGCGATTCCATAATCGTGGTCAGCTCCGATACCCTGCTCAAGGTGCACGTGCATACGGACGGTCCTGACGAAGTCTTTTCCTACCTGCGCACGCTGGGCAGGCTCGCCACGAAGAAAGCCGAGGACATGCGCGCCCAGCACGCGGCGGCGCGCCACGGCGGGGGCGGCCTTCAGTCCTTGGTGCGGCGTCCCATCGCGATCGTGACCGACAGCGGCAACGATCTCCCCGAAGACACCATCCGCGCCCACGGCATCCACGTTGTCCCGGCCGTGCTGGTGGACGGGGGCCGCCCCCTGCGTGACGGCATCGACATCACCGCGGAGGAATTCCACGAGAAGATGCACGACGCCAGCGGAGAACTGCCCACAACCTCGCAGCCTCCGCCGCAGGCCTTCGTGGACGGCTTCGCGCGGGCCGCCGAGGACGGCGACCAGATCCTGGGCGTCGTGCTGGGAAGCGGCGTGTCCGGCACCTTCGGTTCTGCGGAAGCGGCGGCGCGAACCTTCGACAAGGTGCCGGTACACCTGTTCGACTCCTGCGGCGTGTCGATTCTCGAGGGGCTGCTCGTGCTGAAGGCGGCGGAACTGGCGGAAAGCGGGATGAACGCCGACGATATCCTGGCCGAACTCTCCCGCGTGCGCGAGCAGTCCGGCATTTTCGCCACCGTGGACACTTTCGACCGCCTGCTGCACTCGGGGAGGGTGGGGAAGGGCCAGGCCTGGTTCGGTGGCATGCTGGGGGTGAAGCCCATCCTGTCGCTGACCGGGGAGGGGAAGGTCGTTCCGGTCGGCAAGGTGATCGGCCGCAAAAAGGTGCTTCCGGCGGTTCTGGGTCTTCTGGAGGACCGCATCCCGGCCAGTGCAAGGAAACTCCGCTTCGGCGTGGTGCACGTCGGGTGCCCGGAGATCGTGGAGGAGGTCTCGTCCGCCCTGCACGCGCGCTACGGCGACGTGGACATCCTCGGCGCCCCCACGGCCCCGGTCTTCGCCACCCACCTGGGGCTGGGCGCCTGGTGCCTGGCCTACATGGTCGAGGACTAGGGACTGGCTCAGCTCGGTGAGGGGGTAGCGCACGAGTTTTAATTCACCCCCTATCGCTTTGATTACATGAGGAGCCGATCCGCGGGGATATCCTGTTGCGCCTGGATTTCCCTGCCGTGCCGTCAAATGCGCGGGTCGATTCCAGCGGATGAGGGGCCGTTGAAAAACCCTAGGATGACGGGCGGGAGGCAGGCCACCGTCCGCGGAGCGGCCCCCGGAAGATCCGCCCCGGCGGATCGCTTGCGGGCTTGCGTCCTCGTCTCGTTTGTCCCCCGTCCTATTGGTTCACGTGCCAGGTGTCGCGCATCGTACAGCCGCTTGCCTTGTAGAGGTTGTACACCGGGCATCTGCGGGAATACTCCGCCTTGAGCGCTTCTATCTGCTCATGGTCTGCGTCGATCTCGATCCATATCTCGCTGTGCGCCTCGGTGGGGTGCGATTGGTAGCCCTCCCGGCCCGCGATGCCTCTGGGGCTGTAGACGATGGCCGATTTCACCTTGAGGGAGGCGATTTCCAGCTTCGCGTCCTTGGCGCATCTCTCGAGCATCACCGCGGTGCAGCCGGCGAGCGAGGTCGCCTGATAGTCCATGGGCGAGGGGCCCTCGCCGGAGCCGCCCAGGTGCTTGGGTTCGTCCATCACCAGGGTGTATCCGCGCATCAGGGTGACGATGCTCTTCGAATGGCCCTTGAAGTCCGCTTCCGCCCAGTTCTCCGTGGTTTCGGGTAGTTCCTTCGGCCGAATCGCCATTTCCTGCGCTCCTTTTATGACTGATGATGAGAAGTTCGAATTCCTTGCCCGGGAGGCATCCCCGCAGGCTTTCATCGCCTGCGTCTTTTAGCAGGGAATCCGGGGAAAGGGTAGCCGGGGTCGGGCGCGAGTGAGGAGGGGGTAGGGGGGGGTGGTTTTATCGTCGAGAGGGGCGGTCCCGTGGTCCATACATGGTCCCTACCTGAACCGCGCCTGTTTCAGCCGCTCATAAACTTCCGTGCTCCTGAGCGCTGCGTTTTCTTTCGCGTAATCGCGCGGCGTCTTGCCGGATTTGTTTCTCGCCGCCGGGTCCGCCCCCGCATCCAGCAGGGCCTGAACGACCGCAGGCGTCCTGCTCTCTCTGGCAGCGGTGTGCAGGGGCGTCTGTTTGAATTTATCCCGAATGTTCACCTTGGCGCCCGCCTTCACGAGCGCCTCCACTATCACAGGCGTTTCGCCGAACGCCGCGGCCGCGTGCAGGGGCGTCGTTCTCCTGTAGAGATTCCGCGCGTTGGGATTCGCCCCCGCTTTCACCAGCGCCTCGATGACCGCCGGATTCTTGCCGTAAGCCGCAGCGTTGTGGAGAGGGGTGTCTCCGCTGAATACGCTCCGCGAGACCGGGTCCTCCCCGGCCTTGATGCAGCGGGCGATGTCCGCTCCATCGGCGCGCTCGAAGAAGGCTTGCGTGTTCCAGTCGTCGCACGAAACGCCCGCCGCCATCGCGGGCGCAGCACCTGTCCACGCCATGAGCCACAAGCACAGCATCATCAGGAGCGGCCTCATCCTCACCCTCGCTTCCACTTCTCGAAGCCGCCCGTCTCGTTGATGAAATCGCGCAGGGCCGCCTTGCCGACTTCCACCTCGCCCGAGAGGAGGCATTCGACGCCTTCTTTCAACAACTCCTCCCGGAAGGCCGGATCGCGCACGACCCTTGCCTGAATCGTTTCCCTGAAATCCCGCGTGAGCGGCATGGTTGGTTCTTCCTGTATCGGCGGCGCATCGACGTGATCATTGCGGTTGCGATGATGGATGATAGAATACACGATTAGAAAAATGCCGGATACGCGCGATGCGTTTTCCCTGTTCCAGCTTGCGGAATTTGAGGAGCAGCCCATGGTTAGAGAACAAAACCCGCCCCCGAGCAGATCCGGAAAAGGCCCGGTCGTGAAGCCTCCGCCTCCTCCGCCTCCCCCGCCGAAGAAGAGGTAAGGCTTCCGATTCACGGGTTGAGCGGTTGGTTTTCGGACAAGCAATTCGGTGAGAGTAGCGAGTATTTTTGACATAAATGAGAAGTGCTTCAATTATTCTTTTTGCTCAGCGGCTTACCGCTTATCTTCTGATACAGTGCAATACCATTCTATAGTTGGTGCCCCACTCGCGTTCGCACAGGCCCCGTTTATTGCTATTGCTATATGATTGTTCGATAGTTCGTTTCGATGAACGCTGTTGTTTGATGCAATACTCGACCATCCTGAAATTATTACCCCATTTATTCTTGCAACTTTGAGCGATGTGGTCATTCGGTCTACGTTCCAGACTTGATAGGGCTTCAGATTGATTGTTAATGCAGTACAGAACCATTCTGTAGTTCGATCCCCATTCGTTCTCACAGTTGGTTCGTATCAATCCAGAATAGGCAGAGATTTCCTGCTTGGCTTGGCGTTGCTTCTTGGTGCAATAGCGCACCATCCTAGAATTATTGCCCCATTCAGTTCGACATCTCTTGTCGATCTCATCGGCAACCGCAGTGAGCGGAACTGCCAGAGATAGCAGAAACACCAATGCCCATATATTCTTCATAGTATCTCCAAAGGATCGTCTATGCGGAAATATGTGAGGCCCTCAACGGGCACATTGTTAGGTTTATAACGACCAAAACTCCAGGTTTTTTCATGCTCCATGAATACTTCCCAAACTATCAAGCCGAAGAATTTCCTTGAAGCATCCCAATCATAGCCGCACGCATCTTCGTAAATTGGCTGAAACACGGTGCCCGTCCAATCTTTTCCTGGGAGCCAACTTGAAATGTGTATTTCTGATCCAGATATACGCGAGCTCAACTCATCACAAATTGCCTGATAGTCTTCGTCACTTATTTTTAATCGCCAGCGATCATAGTCTGCTCTATGAGGGATCCTTTCAATGAATGAGTTGCTATCAATTGAATAAAGCATATGTCTGTCTCACTATCTGTTTGATACATCCTTGATAATTACGTTGTCTCTTATCCTGATGGTGAGATCGAGTGTCTCTAAAAAAGATTTCCCCTAGGTGTGGTTTTGTTCCCCCCCTACCTCTTCCACTTCACGAAATCCAGCCACCAGGTCTCCCGCACCGCGTTCCCCAGATTCGGCCGCATGGCGGCGCTTCGGGGTGTGCCGTAGGCGGCTTCCTCCCAGGCGTCCGACAGCGGAATGGTCGGGTCTTCCATGTCGTAGATTGCGATGATGCGGCGCGCGCCCGTTTTGGTCTCCTGAATCTCCGCCTCCGCCGTCGCGCCGCCGGTGGCGGCGGATTCGAGTTGATACACGCGACCCCGCGTCATGCCTTCCACCGCATAGAGGCGCTCCAGGTGTTCTTCCCGGTACCAGGCGATCATCTCCTCCTTCATCTCCTCGGTGTCCGGGTTGGGGCTCACCATGTAGAGATAAGGAGCGTCATAGCGGTGCGGCGCGCCGATGGAAGTTTGCAGGCTATACACCGCGCGCTCCGCATTTCGGATGAAGGCCATGCACTGGCGCGTCCAGGGGGAGGGGTTGTCCCTCGATTCGCGGTAGTAATCGCTCTCGAAAGCCGCGAGTGTATCCCCCTCGAAGGTGCAGAGGATGTTGTGATGCGCGTTATCGCCCACCGCGTTGTAGCGGTAGCCCACGCGGAAACCGGGGCCGTCCATCCTGTCCGTGGAATGCTCGCAGTTGTGCCACTTCCTGAATTCCTCGGTGTTCTCGGTAGCGACGTTCAGCCAGATGGCGACGAGCGCCTGGGTCGGGTTCATCCGTGAAATCTCCTTATTCGATGCCCGCGAGGCGTTTCGCGTAGTCGATGGCGGGGGCGACCTCGTGCTCGCGCCAGATGGTCATCTTCTCCGCCTCGATGCTGCCTTCGGCGTGAATCGCCAGCACGGCCTGATAGCCCGCGAAGTCGGACGCCGTGATCTCGGCGATCAGGTTCATGAGCCTGAGGCGCTCTTCCGTCGACGAGGCGGGCGAGGCGCCCAGGTATTTGTCGATGAGCTCGGCGAGCCTGGGGTCGTCCATGTCCTCCGCACTCGGGCCGGTGACGAGCAGCCCCCCCGCGATGTCCTGCACCCAGGCGAGCGCCTGGTGGTAGCCGGTGGCGAAATGCAGTTTCGCGATGTTGATGATCTCGGCATTCGGCACGGCGACGCCGTCCACCACCTTGCACTCCCGCGCGGCCTCGCGCGTCATGCCCCGGCATATCTGCGCGTAGGAGATGAGCTTGGCGAGCTTGTCGCGCACGTGGCCCGCGCGCAGGATGCCGTTGTACTCCGCCATCAGGTGCGACGCGCCCACGAACAGGTCCACGAGCGGCAGCTTGTAGCTCACGGCGGTGAAGCGGTGGAACTCGACGAACGTCTTGGCCAGCGGCCCGGCCATCTCCACCTCGCCGTTTAGGAAAACGCGCTCCCAGGGGACCTTCACGTCGTCGAAGACAGTGAGCGTCTCCATCATCTTGTGCTTGCTCGAAATCGGGTTTTCGAACTGCGTTCCCTTCCGGCCGCCGTACCCGCTCGCCAGCATGGTGAGGCCCGGCGCGTTGGCTGGCACGGCGCAGGCCACCGCGTAGGCCTCATCGCCCGCGCGCATGTTCCGCGTGGGCAGCACGATGATCTCGTGCGCGTTCGTGGAGACCGAGGTGTGCACCTTCGCCCCGCGCAGGGTGATGCCCTCGTCATCCTCGGCCGCCACGCGGACGTAGTAATCGGGATGCGCCTGATCGGCAGGTCCCTTGCCCCTGTCTCCTTTCACGTCCGTCTGGGCGACGGCGACGGCGAGGTCGTTATCGCGGCAGTGCTCGTGGAATTTCCGGACGCGCTCTAGGTAGCTCGTGCCCATGTTCTTGTCCATGTAGGAGGCGAGCAGGCGCAGGGCGAAGAGCGCGTCGGTTCCAATCTCCTTGATGAGCACGACCAGGGTGCCTCCCAGGGCCGTGGCGCGCTCGATGAGGGCGCTTCTCTTTAAGAGGTCGTCCGCGTTCTCGGGGATGTGGTAGTAGCGCGAGTAGGGGCCGTCCGGGCCTTCGACGAGCGCGAGTTCCCTGTCGGCCGCATCTTCGGCCATCTCGTAGTCGATGGCGGCGTGATCGACCGCAATGCCGATGACGGGGTGGGCGGCCACGTCCTCCACCCGCTCGCCCCGGTAGTAGACGACGCGGCCGTCATTCAGGCTTTGTTTGTATTCACTCGGACTCATGAGCGGCATGGCGCTTTCCTCCCGGCTCAAAGCCGCGCCCTCGGGTGCGGCGAAATGTGATTTTAGAGAGGGTATCTTCTTTCGCGATTCGGTGAAACGCCGCCACGCCGGAATCAGGCGAAAAAAGGGCCGCCCTGCTACGTGTTCGTTTCGAAACGCGGGGGCTGCGTAGGGACAACCCCCCTGTGGTTGTCCCTCTTCAGGACAGGCACGGAGGCCTGTCCCTACGGGACAGTGGGGTTTTGTTCGTCATTCCGGCGAAAGCCGGAATCCATTTGCTTTGTCTTTGTTTTTTCTTTTCTGATCGATTCGTGCCGATGACGAGGAGATGAAAAGCCGGCGTATTGTCATTCTGCTTGAAAATGGATTCCGGCTTTCGCCGGAATGACGGCGGTGGTCAATTCTGGCCAAGGACGGCTTTTTCAAAAGCCCCGTGAGGGTCAGCCTGCGCTGAGTTCGCTCAGCTTGCCTTCCTTGTCGTAGGCCTGAAGCTGCGGGAAGCCGCCGATGACCTCATCGTCGATGACGATTTGGGGGACCGACTTTCCGCCGGTGCGCGCGATCATGGCGTCCCATTCGGGCGTGCCGCCGAAGACGAGATGCTCGGTCCATTCGAGACCGCGCTTTTTCAAGAGGTTCTTCGCGGCTAGGCAGAAGGTGCAGGGCTCGGTGGTGTAGACCTCGATGTTTGCCGCCATTTCTATCTCCATGAAGACGGTATGGATGGGTGATAGCCGACTCGTCCATAAAATAGCAAAACGCCGCGCAATCGTCATCCGGGCGGGGTTGTTGAAAAGCCCTTGTCGGCGACCTCGGACAGGCACAGGGGACTGTCCCTACAAAAACCGAACGTAACAATACGATCCGTAGGGGCGGCCCCCCGTGGCCGCCCTGCCCTAGTGGCCGCACGTGGTCCGTTATTGGCCGTCATTCCGGCGAAAGCCGGAATCCATTTTTACGCCTTTTGCCTTTCGTCAGGGTTTTTGCGCATCGGCGGGAAATGAAACGCCACCGTTCATTCACCCGCACCCGCAAATGGATTCCGGCTTTCGCCGGAATGACGCTCAAAAGCAAAGGGACGCATGTGTCGGGTCGTGTTTGACCTTCACCTTGGTCGGGATGTCAATTCGAGTGTAGGGGTCGCATATATGCGACCCGCGGTGTGAAGGCGAAAAGGCAGGGCCGCATGTATGCGGCCCCTACACGCGGATGATGGCCCTTCATAGATCGTTGAACTTCGAAATGACGGCGAAGGCGTGCGGAGGCCTTTTCCGCCCCGTGAAATCGTTGACACGGCCGCCCAAAAACTATATATGTTTCACCCTGTTGTTTAGGAAACAAATTTTTGCAATCATTGTTTGCTAAACAGCCGGTTCGACCGCCCGACCCCCTCACAGCCTGCGGAATCGTGCGGCCGAATCCACCGGACTGGCAGCCGTGCCGGTTCACGGAGGCTCTTGAGCGGCCGGACTTCGAGCGGGTGAGATAATGGCGAACGAACTCCCGGAAAAACCGAACAGGACCGGCATGAGCCGCTCCGTGGAGAGCATGCTGCGCGTGGGCGCGCGCATCCGGGGCATTCGCCGGTCCCACGGCCTGACGCAGGAAGAACTCGCCCATCGCTCGAACCTGACCAAGGGGTTCATCTCACAGCTCGAGCGCGACCTGACCTCGCCCTCTCTGGAGAGCTTGCTGGAGATTCTCGAAGCGCTCGATACGGACATCGTCGAGTTCTTCCAGGGCTTCGAGGGAGGAAGAATCGCCTTCGGCCCCATCGATTCGCGCAACGCGACGACATACGAGGAAGTCAGCGCCTTCGAACTCATGGTGCCCGGAACGGCGAACCGCAACATGGAGCCCGCCCTCGTGACGATGGAGCCGGGCGAGTCGATTTATGAGGACGCGCACGCGGGGGAAGAGTTCGGCTACGTGCTCAAGGGCAAGGTGCAGATCACGTGCGGGGAGAGGCGCGCCAAGGCGAAGCGGGGCGAGTGGTTTTATTTCGCCTCGGACAGAAACCACCGGGTGGCGAACCCCTACAAGAAGCCCGCGAAGCTCCTTTGGGTGTCCACGCCGCCGAGTTTCTGACGCCGGGGATGACGGAATGGCACATCGATTCACCTTTGGAGGAAGCCTGAGTTGAATGCTCTGGGCCGCCACCTGCTGGCGGAATTCCATGACTGCGAATCCGGCGCGCTGAACTCGCCCGCGCGTGTCGAGGAGTTGATGAACGAGGCCGCGCGCTTAAGCGGAGCCACCGTCGTCCGGAGCGTGTTTCATATGTTCAGCCCCCACGGGGTGAGCGGGGTGGTCGTGGTGGAGGAAAGCCACCTGGCGGTGCACACCTGGCCCGAATACCGCTACGCGGCGGTGGATTATTTCTCCTGCGGCGAGGTGGACTGCGACGCGGCGGTGCGCTATCTCGCGGAACACCTCCGGCCCGTGCGCATGGAGACGAAAGAGGTCCCGCGCGGGGTCATCGAGGGGAGCGAGGCGCCGCTTGACGCGCCCTCCGCCTCCAGTGGAGAAGGAGAAGCTTCAAACGGGGAAGGGGAGGCCTCCTTTTCCCTCAAGAACGGGGAGGGAATCGAGCGATGATCGCCGCGACGCCCACCAGGTATTTCATGGCATGCGGGTGCGCGGAGGGCGTGACGGAACTGAACGCCTTCGACGCGGCGCTCTTGAGCGCAGGGGTGGGCGACACGAACCTCGTGCGCGTGAGCAGCATCCTCCCGCCGCGCTGCGTGGAGGTAGCGTCCATTGATCTGCCGCCGGGCGCATTGGTGCCGACCGCCTATGCGTGCGTGAGTTCCGATAAGCCGGGCGAGGTAATCACGGCGGCGGTGGCGGTCGCCCTGCCCGAGGACGAGGCGCATCCGGGCCTCATCATGGAGTATCACGGCCACGCCCCCGGCGAGCAGGTGGAAGAGGAGGCCCGGCGCATGGCGGCGGCGGGCATGGAGGTTCGCGGAAAGGAGATACGCGAGATCAGGAGCGTCGCCGCCGAGCATGTCGTCGTGAATACGGGCGCCGCCTTCGCGGGAGTCATCCTTTGGAACTGACGCGCGCCCCCTTCATGCCCGAAAACCCTCCGGCCAAGCCGGCGACATGGTTCACTGAATTTCACGGCCCCGGAACCGGCCTCACCATGAAGGTGCTGCGCACGCTCTATTCCGCAAAGAGCGCGTTTCAGGAGATCACCCTGGTCGAGACCGAGGATTTCGGGCGCGTCCTCCTGCTCGACGGGATCATCCAGACCACCGAGCGAGACGAGTTCGTCTACCACGAGATGCTGGTCCACGTGCCCTTTTGTACGCACCCTGAGCCCAGGAACGTCCTCATCATCGGTGGCGGCGACGGCGGCTGCGTGAGAGAGGCGCTGCGCCACGAGACGGTCGAGCAAGTGACGCTCGTCGAGATTGACGAGATGGTGGTGGATTGCTGCCGCGAGTTTTTGCCGTCCATCGCGGGCGACTTGGACGACCCCCGCGTTGATGTGCGGATCGAGGACGGGGTGAAGTTCATTGCGGGCAAAGAAGCAGCGTTCGACGTCATCCTGGTCGATTCCACCGACCCCGTCGCCATGGCGAATCCGCTCACGCAGGTCTCCTTTTTCCGCAAAGCCAAGCGCGCCCTCAGGCCCGGCGGCCTCTACGCGGCGCAGACGCAAGGCCCCGTGTTCGAGGGCCGCAGGATGCGGCGAATATCGAGGCGCATCCGGCGGGTGTTCCCCGGCGCGGCGACATATCTCGCGAACGTGCCGACCTATCCGGGCGGGATATGGTCGTTCGCGCTGGCGCCCAAATCGAAGAGAACGGACGTCCGCGCGAAGCCGAGACCGCTCCCTCCCGGTGAGAAGACCCACTACTACTCCCCGGAAGTCCATGAGGCCGCCTTCACGCATCCCCCCTACGTGGCGGAGATCCTCGCCTGATGGGCGGGGAGGCCCGCCCGCGATTTCTCTGCGCTCAAAACCCCTTCGAATCTGCGCGCGTCGCTCTGCTGGGATGCCCCTTCGATGAGACGGCGAGTTTCAGGCGCGGCGCGCGTTTTGGGCCCGACGCCATCCGGGAAGCGTCGGATTGTCTCGAAACCTACAGCCCGGAACTGGATAAAGACTTGAGCGACGACGCCCTGTGCGATCTGGGAGACGTTGATTTTGCGTCCGACGATACCGCAGCCGTGCTCGATTCCATCAAGGCCGAAGCTTCGCGGATATTTCGGGCGGGCAAGCGTCCCATATTCCTGGGCGGGGAGCATCTGGTGAGCCTGCCCGCCGTGGCGGCGGCGCTCGGCGTCTACCCCGGTCTGGCCGTGTTCCAGTGGGACGCCCACGCGGATTTGAGACAGGACTACTTGGGAGAGCGACTCTCGCACGCCTGCGTGATGCGGCGGGTTCTGGCACTTGCGGGCGTCGGGCCGCTCCATCAGTTCGGCGTCCGCTCCGGCACTAGAGAGGAATTCGAATGGATGCGGGCGAACGATACGCTGAGGCCTTTGCGTCCCGAGGCCGTATCGGCAGCGCTCAAGGAAACGGGTGATCGCGCCATATACCTCACAGTCGACGTGGATGTCGTGAACCCCGGCGAGATGCCCGGAACCGGCAGCCCCGAACCGGGCGGCCCCGGCTTCGATGCGCTCATCGATTGCATATCGGTCCTGAACGATTCGGGCGCGCGCATCGTCGGCGCCGACGTGGTGGAACTGGCCCCCGAGTGGGACTCCTCTGGTGCAAGCGCCATCGCCGCCTCGAAGATAGTCCGCGAACTCGCGCTGGTGATGGGGGCGTGAGGGGGTAAATTTTTCCTGTTGACGAAGACTCGGAACAGTGGCATAGTTTTTTCACTACTCCCCCAGTGGCTTCGACCGCTGGGTGCGGGGCCTCTCATGAGGCCCTGCTTTTTTTAGGTAAGACATGCGGACTTATATCTACGTCGATGGATTCAACCTCTACTACCGCTCGCTGAAGCAAACGCCGTTCAAATGGCTCGATCTCTCTGGTCTGTTCCGTGACGTATTGAAGCCGCACCACGATATCCTCAAAATCAAATACTTCACGGCGCGCGTTTCGGCGCGCCCGAACGACCCATCCGAGCCACGGCGCCAAAATGCCTATCTGCGCGCATTGCGACATCATTGCCCGGAGGTCGAAGTTTATTTCGGGCATTTTCTGACGCATAAGATTCAAGCACCGCTTGCTGATACCGGCAACAGGCGAAGGCTGGTGAATGTCGTCAGGACCGAGGAAAAGGGATCGGATGTCAATCTCGCCGTACATCTCTTGAACGATGCATGGCTGGATGACTACGACTGTGCGGTAGTAGTTACGAACGACAGCGATATCACCGAGGGCATGCGTCTTGTGAAAAAGCACAAAAGAAAATGGATTGGACTGGTAACACCCGGAGCGAGTCATCCGTCTCGAGAGTTAATGGCCCATGCCGATTTCTCCCGCCGAATTCAAAAGAGAGCGCTGCGAAAGAATCAGCTTCCGTCCCCGATTCCGGGCACCAACATCACCAAGCCGTCCAACTGGTGAATCCGGTTGACTTCCGTTGCTAGAACGCCCGCCCTGAGCGCCGCCGCCGCGAAGCTGGTGCGCGAACTCGCGCTCGTCATGGGGGCGTGAGGCATGGACAAAAAAGAACTCATCGGTTTCTGGGCGCTGGCGCTCCTGTGGCTGCCGGTCGGGCTGATAACAACCGCAGTCGTGCGATTTGGCGCACAGCCCGGGTTCTGGATGTCGATACCGATGGCGATGTTGTCGCTGGTCCCTGTCGCGCCCTGCGGCCTGCCGCTGGCGCTGGGGTGCCGGTGGCTGTGGCGGCTGGGCTACCGCCGGGATGCCTGGACGGCGGGGGTCATACTGGGCACGGTCACGGTGGCGACATCGCTGGTGGCGGGACTGCTCGGCCCGATAGCCATCGCCCTCTACGCGGTGATTTTAAGCCTGCCGGTCTGGGCGGCGTCGTGGTGGCTCGCGCGGCGGGGGTGAGGGCGGAGAGAGGAGGCATTGGGGCGTGATCAGGGTCGTGAGCTGGAACATCGGCAAGCGCATGGAGCCGTGGCGCGAACTCGCGGATATGGCGAGCCGGGGCGAGGCGGATGTTGCGCTGCTTCAGGAAGCCGGAAGCCCGCCCGGCGATCTGGTGCATCTACTTCCAAACAAGGACGACGTATTCTGGGACCGTCATCTGTATGACCGCTGGTGCCTGGTCGTGGGGTTGTCCGACCGGGTCCGGGTCGAGCGGTTCCGGCAGGTTCCGCCGACAAGCTATCTCGGTGAGGGCGACATCGGCGTGAGCGGCATCGGCACCATCGCCGCCGCGAGGGTGATCCCGCGTGAGAATGAAGAAGGGGCTTTCGTGGCCGTATCCATGTACGCGCGCTGGATGAAGCCCCACCCATCGACCGGAAGTTCGTGGATCGGGGCTTCCGACGTTTCGGCGCACCGGATCATCTCGGACCTCTCGGCCTTCATCGGTCACACCGACCCGTCCAAACACCGCATCCTGGCCGCGGGCGACCTGAACATGTTCTACGGCGCGACGGGTCACAGCTTGTCGCTGCCCGAGCGCGAGCGCACGGTCTGGGAAAGGATGACCGCCCTCGGGCTGGAGTTTCTCGGGCCGCAAACGCCGGACGGCAGGCAGTCGGCGACGCCCCAGCCCGATGTGCCGGCCGAGACGAAGAATATCCCGACATTCCACATTACCGGGCAATCTCCGGCGGATGCCGACCGCCAGCTCGACTACGCTTTCGCCTCGCGAGGTTTCCACGAGGGGGTGAACGTTCGCGCGCTCAACGAGGTGGATGAGTGGGGCTCCAGTGACCATTGCCGACTGCTGATCGAAGTTGCCATCAATAAAGGTTCCGACTGACCTGCAGGGTGTGCTACATCGTCAAGGTCGTTAATGAATTCGTCGTGGTGCTGGTAGCGTATGAGTCTCCGGCAACTGGCGCGTGGTGTTCCGCTTCGAGGACGGCGAAGCCGTCGACGTAGACCTGATTGACTACCACTGATGCAAAGGAGGATGAGCGATGAGCGAGAGTGAACGTGTCGGCCCGATGCTGAACCCGCCGCATCTGGGCGAACTGATCCGCGAGAGCATAGAAGAGGTCGGCTGGAGCGTCACCGAGACCTCGGCTCATCTGGGATGTGAGCGCGGGACGCTTTCTCGCCTGCTGAACGGAAAGGCGGGGGTGTCCGCCAACATGGCGCTTGCGCTGGAGGGCATCGGCTGGGGGACGGCCGACCACTGGATGCGCATGCAGGCGAGCTACGAACTGGCGCAGGTTCGCAGGGAGCGTGACCGGGAGAAACGGCTGGCCGATGTAGGTTCACTATGAGCCGACGTTACAGAGGCGATGTGGAACGGGAGGCTTCTTTTTCTCTGTTTGACGGATGCTCCGGATAGCGGCATCCTGATTCTCACTCCCCCGGTGGTTTCGCCCGCCGGGTGCGGGGCCTCTCACGAGGCCCCTGCTTTTCTAAAAATGGTATTTGGGATGAGGGAGCAGGCGGTTTCCTGGAAGTCGGTTTTCTATTATATTTGACCTAATATACAATAAAGTCGACTTGATGCCGAAGAGGGAGAAAGCAATGAGTCAAGTTGCTGAAAATGATGAACTTATCGCACGTATGAAGAAAGCGGCCCAGCGATCGATGACCCCCGAGGAAAAAAGAGCGCAAAGGATATCTTACATTCTCTCCGTGGTCGGCAGGGATGATGATTCGACCAAGAAGGAGGTTGAGGATTATATTGATGAGCGTTACGGAAACATGCATGAATGATTTTGTACGAACTGACAGGAACGGAAGATGATGAAATTTACAGAACGCTGGAATACCTCAATACGGATAGGCAGCTTCATTTCCTGGAGTCTATGGTTTCGGTTGCACTAAGGACGCAACGTCCTTTCCTTTCTCAAGCCTTGATCAAGGCGCTGAATTACCACGCCATTGCTTGCCTTCATGTGAATGCAGGAGAGTATCGTCCTTGCGAGGTTACGGTTGGCAGCTATCACCCACCGGCGCATTATCGCGTGCAAGCCCTGATGGATGATTTCGTGAATCTTGTAAATCAGCACTGGGAGAATGCGGATCCTTTCGTTATCTCTGCTTATGTTCTGTGGAAACTTAATCAAATTCATCCATTCATCAATGGAAACGGGAGAACGGCGCGCGCTTGCTGTTATTTTGTACTTTGCATCAAATCCGGGGGATGGATAAGTGGAAAAACGATATTGCCGGAACTTTTACGCCAGCACAGGGATCAATACGTTTCAACTCTTCAACACGCGGATAATATAGCAAAGCAAAAAGCACCGGATGAGCCGTATGAAGAAATTCTTGAGCCTTTATGCGAACTTATAAGAAAACTCCTGAGCATACAGATAGCGAATCATTAGGAAATTTGTAGACTACGCCGCCGGATATTCTCACCAAAGCCGTTTTCCATTACCTAGCCTGCTAACTGGTGAATTGCCCTAACCCCCCTCCGCCTCGACGGCTGCGGCCATCTCGCCCATCGAGAAGAAGATGAAGTCGGTCGTCGGCATGTTCTCGACTTTTTCCGTCGCTCCCCAGCTTCCCCCCTCGGAGAGCCTCTGGCGGTCGATCCAGGCGTTGGAGAGGCCGAAACGGTTCGCGGGCGCGTGGTCGTGGCGCAGGCTC
The DNA here is from genome assembly GCA_965203325.1 of bacterium. Classification (GTDB taxonomy): domain Bacteria; phylum UBA8248; class UBA8248; order UBA8248; family UBA8248; genus Bin107. Next base: position 2,097,894 of record OZ241875.1, on the reverse strand, counting down.
TGCGCGGTGTGGAGGACGTCTGCGCGATCGAGTCCGAAATCGGATTTCAGGTGCGAGAGGAGATATTCGAAGTTGGCGTCTGCGGGCTTGTAGGAGCCGATGTCTTCTGCGGTGTAGACCGCGTCGAACGCGACGCCCAGCTTCCTGTTCGAGGCGGCGAAGCCCTCGCGGTGGACGTTCGAGAGGATGACGAGCCTGTAGCGGCGTTTCAGGACGCGCAGCGCGTCCGCGGTATCTGCGAACGCGGGCCAGAGCGGCACCGATGCGCCGAACCCCTCATCGAGCGCGTCGCTCGTCGGAAGGCCCAGACTCTCCGCCATGCTCCGGTGGACTTTTGCGAGGAGATCGGGGTAGCGAAGCCCGGGCGAGGCGTGCTCGTGGTGGGCCTCCCACTTCGCAAAGGCGGCGAGTGCGGCCTCGCGCGTCACGTCTGAGTCGCCGCCCTCCATGATGAGCGGCTGCAGCGCATCCCAGATGCCGGTCTCCCAGTCGATGAGGGTGCCGTAGCAGTCGAACGTGAGTACGCGGTAATCGGTCAGTCGGGCCATGGTTCCGGTTTCCTGTGCGGGGGGATTCGGTTTTCTTTTTTCGGCCAGGTTTAAGTCTGTTCGATCAAGGTTTCTATGGCCGCGGGCGGGAGGTGTCAAGGGCCGCCCAAGGCGCAGCGAAGCGCGCCCGACCCGTCATTGCAGGGGTTGTTCAGCAACCCCCTCGAGGGGGAGCGGATTTGAAACGCACAACAGGAGTCCGCGCATGGAGACACCCCGCCGCGCGGATCAAACTCCCGCCGTTCAGACCCCTGCTTCGCTTTTCAGGCTCTGGCCGATTTGATACGCTTCCCGCAATCGACATAACGCGGATCGCTCAGGAGCGCCGAGGCCGGATGGGGCATTTCGGCCCTATCCGGATCCCCCAGCTTTGAGGAACGCACCATGTATCTGAACGCAGAGCGCGCGCGCGGGCTGATGGCCGACTTCGGCTTCGACGCCATCATCGCCTCCACGCCCGAGAACGTCACCTATCTCGCCGGCACCGTGGGCTGGTCGAACAAGGTCTACGCCTATTCCGTCCACATGCTCGCCGTCTTCGCGCGCGACGAGGGGACGGCGCCCGCCCTCATCGTGCCGGGCCAGGAGGTCACCTACGTCTCGGCCCAGCAGTCCTGGATCAAGGACCTCTACACCTTCGGCGGCAAGAGCGCGCTCATCCAGCCGCCCGGAGAGCAGGCGCAGACGGCAGAAGAAGAAACCTACCTGGGCCTCTACAACGACGACGGAAAACGCGGCAAGAACCCCGGCGAGGCCCTTGCGCTCGCGCTCAAAAACCGCGGCCTCACGAAGGCGAGGCTTGCACTCGATCAGGAGCGCGTGATGCCGAACGTCCGCGCCCAGATAGAAGCGGCCCTGCCGGATGCCGAGATCGTCGACGCGGCGGATTTCTTCCGCCTGATCCGGATGGTCAAGACGCCCGATGAGATAGCAGCGCTCGCCGCCGCCGCCGAGGTGAACGAGAAGGCGGCGACCGCCGCATCGAACGCGGTGGCCGAGGGCGCGACCGAGCGCGAGGTGGCTTCGGTCTTCGCGGCGGAAGTCGGCCGCATGGGCGGCAAATGGCAGTGGTTCCACTTCTGCTCGGGCCGCCGGGCGACGGGCATCTTCCCGCCCACCGACAAGAAGATCGCCAAAGGCGAGATGTGGAAGTTCGACGCCGGCGTCGTCCTGAACAACTACCAGGGCGACACCGGCTGGGGCGGCGTGCTCGGCGAGCCGACGCAGGCGCAGCTCGATTTGTGGAAAGCGACCGAAGAGGGCTTCGAGGCCGCGATGTCGAAGGTCAAGGCGGGCGTGCTCGGCTCCACCATTCACCGCACCATGCTCGCGGCCACGCGCGCGGCGGGGCTTCCCGAGCACAACGGCAACTTCGCCGGCCACGCCATCGGGCTGGAGCAGCGCGAGGTGCCCTACGTCCTCGCGGAACCCGCGCCCCAGGGCAGCCCCTTCCTGCCGGAATCGAGCGATTTCCCGCTCGAAGTCGGAACCACGATCTGTGTCGAGAACCCCTGCCAGATATTCGGCATGGGCGGAACCCAGATAGAGAAGACCGTCATCGTCACCGAAACCGGGTATGAGCCCGTCTACCCGCAGGAGAGAAAACTCTGGGTCGTCTAGGCGATTAGGCCCAATAGATTTTCAACCAGCAAAGGATTGACCATGTGCGCTACCAGGTTCATCGACTTGAGCACCCCCATCATGAACGGCTCGAACGAGCCGCGCCCGCCCGAGGTCACCTACCTCGACCATGCGGAGTTCGGCGCGCGCTCGGCCAAGACCTGGGATATCCCGATCGAGGAGCTTCACGACGGCGTGGGCGGGGCGGCGGAGTTCGTTACCGTCTCCACCCACTCGGCCACCCACATGGACGCCCCCTGGCACTACGGCCCCACCGTGGCGGGCGAGCCCTCGCGCAAGATCGACAAGGTGCCGCTGGAGTGGTGCTACGGCGACGGCGTGGTGCTCGATTTGCGGCACAAGAGGACGGGCGACTGGATTAGCGAAGAAGACATCATCGAGTGCCTCGCCAAAATCGACTACGAGGTCAAGGCGGGCGACATCGTGCTCCTGTGGACGGGCACCGACGAGCACCGTGACAGCCCCGATTATCCAGAACTCCACCCGGGCATGAGCATCCCGGCGACGGAGTATCTGCTCGATCGCGGCGTGCGCGTCATCGGCATCGACGCCTTCGGCTTCGACAGGCCATTCAGCTTCCAGGTGCCCGAGTTCAAGGCGGGCAAGCGCGAATCGCTCATGCCGTGTCACCACATCCTCGGCAGGCAGCGCGAGTATTTCCAGATCGAGCAGATCACCAATATCGGGGCGATCCCGAAGCCGCACGGCTTCAAGATATGCTGTTTTCCGATCAACGTGAAAGACGCGAGCGGCGCGTGGGTGCGCCCGGTCGCGATAGTGGAGGATTAGAAAGAGAATCTTGCTGACTCATAACTCCCAGGAAGGAGAACCATCATGAAGAAATTCAGACTCGTAATCGCCGTCGCGGCCCTGTTCGCGCTGCTGGCCGCGGCGCCGGCGCCGTCCGACGCCATGAAGCTCAAGAACATCAAGGTGACGATGGCGAACCCGCTGTTCAATCCGGGCATATCGTTCCTTTGGATCGGAAATTTCCTGGGCTACTACCAGGAAAACGGCGTGGACGCGCAGTTCGTCGCCGCACAGGGCGGCGCGCAGGCGATGGGCTGGGTGCTCTCGGGCCGCACGCACGTCGGCCTGCCGAGGCCCATCCCGATCCTCTTCCGCGCCGCGCGCGGCAAGAAGATGCCTCCCGTCAAGGGCGTCTACATCCTGAACCGCGACGCCATCTACGCCGACGGCGTGGCCGTGCCGCCGGGCAGCAAGATCAAGTCGGTCTGCGATTTGCAGGGCAAGAAGGTCGGCGTCATGAGCCAGCGCGACTCGGGCCCCATCTTCGTGAGAAAGGCGCTCGAGACCTGCGGCATTCCCGCCGACAAGCAGGAAGTGACCTATCTGCCCGTCGGGCCGGTCTCGAAGGCGGCCACGGCGATGAAGCTCGGCCGCGTGGACGCCTGGGCCAACGTGGACATCCAGTACACGCTCGCGAAGGCGCGCGGATTCAAGTTCGACATCATCCCCTACCAGAAGGGCTGGACGCAGAACCTCTTCGGCAACGTCGTGTGGATCAACAAGAAGTTCCTGGCGGACAACCGCGACACCGTGGTGGGCTTTTTGCGCGGCCTGGCCAAGGGGAGCCTCTTCTTCTACACGAACCCGGTGGCCGCGCTCCAGGTGCACTGGGTGCTCTACCCCGAATCGAAGCCCAAGGGCATGAGCGACGAGAAGGCCACCGCCCTGATGATCAAGGTGCTCAAGGCGCGCGCGCCGAAGCTGAAGCTCGATGACGAGAAGATCAAGAAGTTCGGCGCGCACCACGACGGTGAGTGGGCCGAGTACGTGAAGTTCGTAGGCCTCGACAAGACGCTCACGGACGCGCAGGTGAAATCGCTGTACACGAACGAGTTGATCGATGAGGTCAACAACTTCGACCGCAACGAGGTCATCAACCGCGCCAAGAACTTCGACTTCGCCAAGGAATTGAAGAAATTCAAGGCGATGATGAAGATGCAAAAGTAAGAGGCAGGCGAAATGGCGACTACCGACCGGAACAACGAAGCCCCGAAGAGCGCGGGCGGCCCCTCGCTCTCGGAGACGCTGCTCCAGAGGCCGTATCTCCTGTTCGGCGTATCCTTCGTGGTGCTGCTCGTCGTCTGGGAATGGACGGTGAACTACTTCGAGGTGGACGACTTCATCTTCCCGGCGCCCTCGGGCGTGGCGATGGCGCTGATGCGCGGGCTGTTCTTCTACGACGTGGGCAGCGGCGTGGGAGGGGCTGCGGACTTCATGGGACTCATGAAGACGAGCTTCTACAACCACATCAGCCACACGCTGTTCGAGGCCGTCATGGGCTTTTTCATGGGCAGCCTCATCGGGCTGGGCTTAGGGTTGGTCTTCATGCAGTCGAAATGGGTCGAGGCGATCATCATGCCCTACGTGGTGGCGTTCCAGACCCTGCCCAAGCTCGCCATCGCGCCCCTGTTCATCATCTGGTTCGGCTACGAGGTGAAGTCGAAGATTTTCCTCGCCGGCCTCGTGGCGTTCTTCCCGCTTCTGGTGAACACCATGGTGGGGCTCAAGTCCGCGGCGACGGACCAGATAGACCTCATGCGCTCGCTATCGGCCTCGCGCTGGCAGATGTTCTGGAAGATGCAGTTCCCCAACGCCCTGCCCTTCATCTTCGCGGGTTTCGAGATAGCGGTGGTGTTCAGCCTGCTGGGCGCGATTCTCGGCGAGTTCGTGGGCGCGGGCCAGTGCATGTGGGGCGGCCGCGGCCAGTGCGGCCTCGGCATTCTGCTCATGCAGATGAGCTTCAGCAGCGACACCACGGGCACGTTCGCCATTTTGGTGATCCTCTCGTGCATGGGTCTGGGGATGCACCAGGTGGTGCGCTTCGTGAAGAAAAAAGTGCTCTTCTGGGCGCCCGAGACGGACAAGACAATGGGCGCCTAGAGTCGAAAATTTTCAGGGATACGACCCCCGGGGGAGTAACTCGCTCCTCCGGGGGTTTCGGGGAAAGATGAACGGATATATTTCGGTATCGAACCTGGAGAAGGAATACGTCACCGCGAGCCGCGAGATCGTGCACGCGCTGACGGAGATCAACTTCGAGATCGCCGAGGGCGAGTTCGTCTCCGTCGTCGGCCCGAGTGGGTGCGGCAAGAGCACGCTGCTGAAAATCCTGGGCGGCCTGCTCGCCAAGACGTCCGGAACCTGTTCGCTCAAGAACACGCCCATCGACGGCCCGCGAAACGACGTCGGCATCGTGTTCCAGGACCCGGTTCTGCTCCTGTGGCGGAACGTGCTCCAGAACACCATGCTGCCCGCCGAGATCCTGGGACTCGACACGAAGAAAACCCTCCCGCGCGCGCACGACCTCATCAAGCTCGTGGGTCTCGATGGTTTCGAGGACAAATACCCCCACGAACTATCGGGCGGCATGCGCCAGCGAAACGCCATCATCCGCGCCCTCATCCACGACCCGAACGTGCTTCTGATGGACGAGCCCTTCGGCGCGCTCGACGCCATGACGCGCGAGCAGATGAACCTCGAACTCCAGAGAATCTGGCTGGAGAGCAAGAAGACCGTCTTCTTCATCACCCACTCGATCCCCGAAGCCGTGTTCCTGGGCGACAGGGTGATCGTCATGACGCCGAGGCCGGGCCGGATATCGGAGATCATCACCGTCGACATCCCGCGCCCGCGCTCGCTCTCCACCATGGGGGACGAGATGTTCGTCGAACTCACGCAGAGAATCCGAAACCTCCTCTACGTGGAAGGTTCCCTGGATTAGCGAAACCACCGCAAGAACAGACTCGGGAGTACACCGAATGGAGAAACTCATCATCACCAACTGCGCGGCGGACAGCCGGAAGCACGCCGGCGTCCCCAAGCGGCTCCAGACGCCCGACGCCGTCGCCAAAGAAGTGAAGGAAAGCTACGAGGCGGGCGCCGCCATCGCCCACATCCACGGCATCCCGATGAAGCTCGAAAGCTGGGAGCCGCTCACGAACGCTATCCGCGAGGCCTGCCCCGAGGTGCTGATCCAGTTCGGAATCGCCGCGATGGGCCTGCCGGGCAGGCAGAAGATCATTCATTTGAAGCCCGACATGGCCTCCATCGCCCTCGGCTCGCACGATTTCGCCTTCGTGGACGCCGATCTGCTCGTCGAACACTCCCGCCAGGAGATAGAAGACCAGGTGCGCCTGTTCAACGACCACGGCGTGAAGCCCGAGTTCGAATGCTTCAACCTGGGCCACCTGTGGAACCTGGAGTGGCTGCTGGACAAGGGTCTGGTGGAAGACCCGGTGGTCATCACCATCTTCTTCGGCTGGCCGGGCGGCTTCTACGCCCCCGCTACGCTCAAGGAACTCTTGCACCGCATCGACCACCTGCCCGAGGGGTGCGTATTCTCATGCAGTTCGGCGGGTCCCACTTCCAACGCGCTCGAGACCGTCACCATCATCGAGGGCGGCCACGTGCGCGTGGGCACCGAGGACGAGCCCTACTACACCGAGGGCGTGCTGTGCGAGAACAACGCGCAATTGGTGGCGCGCATCGCGCGCATCGGCCACGAACTCGGGCGCGACCCGGCCACGGTGGATGAGGCGAAGCAAATACTCGGCATGGGCTAGACTTGAGGGGAGGCATGACCTGACTGGCTTCCCCTTGTCGGGGTTGTTGAAAAAGACCTTTTTTCAGGGGACAGAGGGGATGCCCCTCTCCACTGGAAAAGCAACCCCCGCTACCCCCCTTGACAGGGGGGTAAAGGCGATGTTCCCCGACAAGGAGGTGTAAGAAAAGCCCCCCTGACAAGGGCCTGTTGAAAAACCCTTGGTTTTGTGATCGTATGGAGTTATCCCCCCTCGCCCGAGATGGGAGTTCCCTCGATGTTGGACCGCAAGAGGCGCGAGCAGATGGACTTGTTCGTGGCCGGCCCGCTGGAGAAGTTGATTCCCGAAGATCACATATTGCGCCAGGTGGACCGCGTCCTGGATTTGAGCTGGCTGCGCGAGGAGGTGGCGGAGTGCTATTGCGCGGACAATGGCCGTCCGGGCCTGGACCCCGAGGTGGTGGTTCGGTTGATGCTGGCGGGCCTGCTGCTGGGCTACGCCCACGACCGGCGTCTGTTGCGCGAGGCGCAGGCGCACCTGGCGATCCGGTGGTTCATCGGGTACAGGCTGGACGAGGAGTTGCCGGACCATTCGAGCCTGACGCGTATCCGTCAGCGCTGGGGGGAGGAGCGCTTCAAGGAGATATTGCGCCGCACGGTTCAGGCTTGCGTGGAGGCGAAGGTGGCGACGGGAGAGGTGGTTCACATGGACGCGTCTTTGATACGTGCGGACGTGAGCTGGGAGAGTCTGGCGGAGCGCCACGCGGAGAAGGTGGTGCGGGAGAACGACTCGGAGGATGAGGGCGGGAAGAAGGGCGGCGGCGGGGGTTCGGGTCCTGTGAGCCGAACGGACCCCGACGCTCGCCTGGCGCGCAAGAGCGCTCGGGCGGGGTTCGAGCCGAGCTACAAGCACCACGCGGTGGTGGACGATGAGCGGGGCGTTGTCCTCGACGTAGAGGTGACGGAGGGGACGTTGAACGAGCGGGAGATGATGGAGCGGCAGTTGGATGCGGTTTGCGAACTGACGGGGCGCGCGCCCGGGGTGGTGACGGCGGATTCGGGCTATGCGTACTCGAAGGTGTACGGCGCATTGGAGCGTCGGGGGGTGGACGCGGTGATACCGGCGAAGAAGGAGCCTTCCCAGAGCCGGGTGCCGTTGCAGCTGTTCCGCTACGATGAGCGTCACAAGGTGGTGAAGTGTCCAGGGGGCAAGACGCTGCGCCCCCGGAAGGAGACGGAGCGGGGTCGCTACTATGTATCGAGGACGCGCGATTGCGCGGGCTGCGCGCTCAGGGCCGATTGTCTGTCGAAGTCCCGCACGAGCCGGACGGTGCTGGTTCCGCATGAGTATCCGGCGCTGTTGCGCGCGCGCCGTCGCCACGCGCGCCGTGGGGAGGAGGAGGGTCGGCTGTGGCGCCGGCACATGGGTCGCTCCGAAGGCTATCACGGCGAGGCGAAGAGTTGGCACGGACTGGGGCGGGCGGTGCGCCGGGGCCTTGCGAACATAAGGATCCAGGCCTACTTGACGGCGGCTGCGGTGAACCTCAAGCGGCTCGCCGCCGCTTTTGCGGCGGGTATATTCGCTCTGTGGAGGGCCTGGGCCGCCCGGAGACGCCGAATGAGCGTTCCCCGCGGCCTCACGCGCCGATTGGGCTCCCTCTCCCAAGCCGCGTGAGACGCCATACCTCCCGCTTCAAAACGGGGTTTTTCAACAGGCCCGACAAGGGGGGTTGGGGGGTTCAAAGCTGAAACGAACTCCTCCTCCTATGAGGGTTGGCGCACACTTCCCGAACATTAACGCGGCATCGAGAGAGGAACACCAAATGGAAAAGATGATGATCATCAACTGCGCGGCGGACACCTCGATGCACGAGGGCGTGCCGCAGCGCTTCGCGGATTCGGAAGTCCTCGCCGACTCGGTCGAAAAAGCCTACGAGGCGGGCGCTTCCACCGCCCACATCCACGCCCCGCCCACGAACTACGAGGCCTGGGCGTCGCACTCGAAGGCCATACGCGACAGGTGCGGAATCATGCTCCAGTACGGCATCTCCACCCAGACGGTCGAGCAGCGAAAAGAGGTGGTGAAGAACCATCCCGAGATGATGTCCGTCGCCGTGGGGGCGCACAACATGGCCTTCATCGCGCGCGACGTGATGATGCTCCACCCCCGCGAGGAATTGGCCGAGATGATGCGGCTCTGCAAGGATTACAACGTCAAGCCCGAGTTCGAGGTCTTCACGCTGGGCGAGACCTGGATGATCGACGACCTGCTCCAGAAAGGGCTGGTGGAGCCGCCGATTCTCATGACGTGCTTCTTCGGGCGTCCGGGCGGCGCGTGGTCGCCGCCTTCCCTAAGCGAGTTCCTGCACCGCGTCTCGAACCTGCCCGCGGATTCGGTCTACATCACGAGCGCCACCGGCCCCACCCACATCCACATGCAGACGATGGCCGTGATGCACGGCGGCCACGTGCGCGTGGGTACGGAGGACGAGCCCTATCTCCACCCCGGCGAACTGGGCGATAACGCCGATCACGTCGCGCGCATCGCGCGGGTCGCGGGCGAGATGGGCCGCGAGATCGCGAGCGTGGACGAGGCGAAAGCGATGATAGGCGTCGCGTAATAGAATGGTGTAACCACTCCAGCCTGGAGAGGGTGGTTCGAAAACCCTTTGCGGGAGGCTTTGCGTTTATTATAGCGCGACCTGTCGCTACGGTATGTGGTGCTCTCTTCTCGGGGCTGATGACGAATTTGGTTTTCGTTCGTCATTCCGGCGAAAGCCGGAATCCATTTGCGGATGCGGGCGAATGAACGGCGGCTTTTTATTCCCCGCCGATGTGCGGGAACCATGACGAAAGGCAAAAGGCGTAAAAATGGATTCCGGCTTTCGCCGGAATGACGGTGAACACCCACTCTTTCAAGGATAACAACATGCCCAAGATGAGCGGGGCGCAGTTCATGGCTGACGCCCTCCACGCCTACGGTGTCACCCACATTTTCTTCGTGCCGACGATATTGAGCCACTCACTCGCACAGATGGATGAGCGCGGCACGGGCATCGCCCGCGTCCTGACCCACGGGGAGAAGGCCGCGGCCTACATGGCGGACGGCTACGCGCGCGCCTCGGGCCGCCCCGGCGTCTGCATGGCGCAGATCGTGGGCGGCGTAAACCTGGCGGCGGGTTTGCGCGACGCTCACCTGGCCTGCGCGCCCATGATCGCCTTCACGGGCGGCACCACGCCGCAGATACGCTACCGGAACGCCTACCAGGAAACCGAAGACATCAGCGCGTTCGACCCGGTCACCAAGTTCAACGCCACGGTGGACGACGTCTCGCGTTTTCCCGATCTGCTGCGCCAGGCCTTCCGCGTCGCCACCTCGGGCACGCCCGGCCCGGTGCACCTGCGCTTCGGCGGGAACCTGGGCCAGGTGGAGCAGGACGTGGCCGATCTGGAACTCATCGTGGAGGAGAATTTCAAACAGGTCCCCGCCTATCGGCCCGAGCCTGAGCCCGCGAGCATCGCCCGTGTGCTGGAAGTCATCGCGAAAGCGGAGCGGCCCATCATCGTCGCGGGCGGCGGCGTGCGGACCTCGGGCGCCAACGCGGAATTGGTCGCCTTCGCCGAGAAGCTGCAAATCCCCGTCGCCACTTCCATGAACGGCAAGGAATCGATCCCGGGCGATCATCCCCTGTCTGTCGGCGTGGTGGGGTCGTATTCGAGGAGGAGCGCGAACGAACTGGTATCGGAAGCCGACCTCGTATTCTTCATTGGCACCCAGACGGGCGGCATGACCACCCACTTCTGGCGCGTGCCGAAAATCGGCGTCACGGCGGTGCAGCTCGACATCGACCCCGAAGAACTCGGGCGCAACTACCCGCTCAAAGCCTCCATAATCGGGGACGCGAAGATCGCCCTCGGGAAGCTGACGGAAGCGGCGGAAGAAGTTACAGAACGCGGGGCCTGGCTCTCGCGCGTGGAGCAAGTGGGCGCCGCGTGGCGGGCGGAATTCGCGCCGCTCCTGAATTCGGACGCCGCTCCCATGCGGCCCGAGCGGGTCTGCAAGACGCTGGGCGAACACCTGCCCTCAGACGCCATCGTCCTCGCCGACACCGGGCATTCGGGCATGTGGACGGGCGGCTATCTGGACTTAAAAAGCCCCGGCATCAGCTTCATGCGCGCGGCGGGCCACCTGGGCTGGGGGTTCCCCGCGGCCCTCGGCGCCAAGTGCGGCGCGCCCGAGCGGCCCGTCATTCTTTTCACGGGCGATGCGGGTTTCTGGTACCACATCGGCGAAGTCGAGACCGCCGTGCGCTGGGGCATCCACGCCGTCATCCTCGTGAACAACAACGGCTCACAGAACCAGGAGACCAAGATTTTCGACGACGCCTACGGCGGGAAACAACACGGAAAGGCGCACGAGCTCTGGCACTTCAACGAGACGAATTTCACCGAAATCGCCAAATCGATGGGCGCCCAGAGCATCCGCGTGGAAAAACCGGGCGAACTCGGAAGCGCGCTCGATCAGGCCTTCAGCATGAAGGGAGGCCCCGTGGTCCTCGACGTCGTGACGGACATCGAGGCCCTCGCGCCGGGGGCTTATGGGCCGGAGGGGTAGGGGAATAGAACAGCCCCCCTAATGGGCTTGTTGAAAAACTCCCCCTCGCTCGGAATTATCCACCGCCGGAATGACGAACAAAACCGCATCGCCTTTACCCCCTGACAAGGGGGCCAGAGGAGTTGGTTTTGTAGGGACAGGTCGCGACCTGTCCCTACGGACCCTTTCCCCGGTTGGTTCCATTCGCCGAATCACGGAACAAGGTTTTTCAACAACCCCTTGAGAGTTTTGCCATCCAGGGAAGAGGAGGTATCAACTCCCCCCTTGAGGGGGAGTCACAGAGGCCGAGCGGTTTGTGCGAAGGCCGATGTGGTGGGGGGACATGCCACAGAAAAGCTCCCCCCACCAGTTCGCTTGCGGGCTTGCGCCCTTAGCTCACTGACTCCCCCTCAAGGGGGGAGTGAACCCTCTATTCTCGCTCAGGCTTAATCCACAAAATCGTCATTCCGGCGAAAGCCGGAATCCATTTTTCGCCTTTTTCCTTTCGTCAGGGTCCTCGCGCATCGGCCGGGGTATGAAACGCCGCCGTTCATTCATTCACATCCGCAAATGGATTCCGGCTTTCGCCGGAATGACGGCAGTGGTCAATTCCGGGCGATGAGGAAGAAATTGCGAGCCGATTCTAATCTCGCTCGCTAGCGATCGCTCCCTCATCAGTCGTGTCAAACACTCATTCATCAATCGCGTTTGACCCTAATGCGACAATATCTGGCTCAGGAAGAGTTTCGTGCGGTCGGATTTGGGGTTGTAGAAGAATTCCTCGGGTTCGTTCTGCTCGACGATCTGGCCCTCGTCCATGAAGATGACCCGGTGGGCGACCTGGCGCGCGAAGCCCATCTCGTGCGTCACTACCAGCATCGTCATCTCGGTCTCGGCGAGTTCGACCATCACGTCGAGCACCTCCTTGATCATCTCGGGATCCAGCGCGGAGGTCGGCTCGTCGAACAGCATGATCTTGGGCCGCATGCAGAGCGAGCGCGCAATCGCCACGCGCTGCTGCTGCCCGCCTGAGAGCTGGCCGGGGTATTTCAGTGCCTGTTCGGGAATCTTGACGCGCGTCAGGTATTCCATCGCGAGTTCTTCCGCCTCGGCCCTCGGCGTCTTGCGCACCCAGATGGGGGCGAGGGTGCAGTTCTCCAGCACCGTGAGGTGCGGGAAAAGGTTGAACTGCTGGAACACCATGCCGACTTCGCGGCGCACGTTGTCGATTTGCTTTAAGTCGCCGGTCAGTTCGATGCCCTCTACCACGATGGCGCCCTTCTGGTGTTCTTCTAAGCGGTTGATGCAGCGGATGAGCGTCGATTTCCCCGAACCCGAAGGCCCGCAGATGACGATGCGCTCGGCCCGGTTCACCGTCAGGTCGATGTCGCGCAGGACGTGGAACTCGCCGAACCACTTGTTCATGCCCTCGATGCGGATAATCGGCTCACTCATGGGTGCGTTCTCCCCCCTCAGGTTCTGTGGCCCGTGTCGAGCTTGCGCTCGAGCCACAGGCTGTAGCGCGACATGCTAAAACAAAAGACGAAATAGATGACGGCCGCGAATATGTAGGACTCATGCTCGAGACCCAGCCATTTGGGGTCCGTCACCGCCGAGCGGGCCACGAGCAAGAGATCGAACAGCCCGATGATCGATACCAGCGCCGTATCCTTGAAAAGCGCGATGAAGGTGTTGACGATGCCCGGGATCACGATTTTGAGCGCCTGGGGCAGGATGATCAACTGCATCGACTTCCAGTAGTTGAGCCCCAGCGCCTGGGCGGCTTCGGTCTGGCCCTTGGGCAGGGCCTGAAGACCCCCGCGCACGACCTCGGCCATATAGGCGGATGAGAACATGGTGAAGCCGATCAGGGCGCGCAGCAGTTCGTTGGCGTTCACCCCTTCGGGCGTGAACAGCGGCAGTACGAAGGACGCCATGAAGAGCACGGTGATGAGCGGCACCGCGCGCCACAGTTCGATGAAGGCGATGCAGATCGTGCGGATGACGGGCATCTCGGAGCGCCGCCCGAGCGCCAGCAGAATCCCTATCGGCAGGGAGAACAGGATGGCGACCGAGGCGAACACGAGGGTGAGCGTCAGGCCGCCCCACTTGTTCGTGGGCACGCTCTCCAGGCCGAAAGCGCCGTGGAGCAGAACGAAGGCGATGACGGGAAAGCCGAATACCAGGAAGAGCGCCGCGAAGGTGCGGCCCGGCACCCTGTCGGAGAGCACCGGGAAGAGATTGATGCAGAACAGGATGAAGGTCAGGTTCACCCGCCAGCGCTCGGCTTCGGGATAGAAGCCGTAGATGTACTGCGCGAATCGCTTCGGCACCAGGACCCAGCAGGCGCCCTCGATGCCCCGGCAGTCCTTGTTCGACTCCCCCTGCCAGAGCGAGTCGATGAAGGCCCACTGGAACAGCGGCGGCACGACCGAATAGAGGAGATAGAGCGTCAGCAGCGTGAGCGCCGTGCTGAGCGGCGAGGAGAAGAGGTTCTGCCGCATCCAGCCGACGATTCCCACCGTCGAGACCGGCGGCGGCGACTGCGGGATATTCTCGGTGCGGTAAAAGCTCCTGTCCGGGTTATTGGCGATATCGCTCATGGCATCACCTCTCCACCAGCGATATGCGCCGGTTGTACCAGTTCATGTAGAGCGATATCAGCAGACTGAAGGTGAGATACACCACCATGCACATGGCGACGATCTCGATGGCCTGGCCGCTCTGGTTCAGCGAGATGCCGCCGAAGACGTTGAACAGATCGGGGTAGCCGATGGCGATGCCGAGCGAGGAGTTTTTCGTCAGGTTCAGGTACTGGCTCACCAGCGGCGGCACGATGACCCGGAGCGCCTGGGGGATGATGACGAGCCTCAAAGTCGGCGCCGGCCGCACACCGAGTGAATAGGAGGCCTCCTGCTGGCCCTTCGAGACGGCGAGGATGCCCGCGCGCACGATTTCGGCGATGAACGAGGAGGTGTAGACCGTGAGCGCGGCCAACGCGGAGAACAGCTCTATCTGGATTCCCAGGCCGCCCGTGAAGCGGAACCGGCCGAGTTCCGCGTATTCCCAGGTGAGGGGGAAACCGGCCGCTATGGAGGCGAGCAGCGGCGCGCCGATGAAGATGCCCAGCGACGTCCAGAAGACGGGGAACTGCTCGCCGGTCGCGTCCTGGCGCCTGCGCGCCCATTTCCTGAGCCAGACGATCCCCGCGACCGCGGCGAGAACCGATACCACGACCAACATGAAGCCCGGCTGCGGGATGGGCCTGGGAATCGTGAGTCCGCGGTTGTGGATATAGACCGTATCGAAAATCGGTATCGCCTGGCGGACCAAGGGGAGCGACTGAAAGACGGCGAAGTGCCAGAACAGGAATTGCAGCAGCAGCGGCACGTTGCGCACCGACTCGATGTAGACCCCCACCAGGCGCGAGACCAGCCAGTTGTTCGAGAGCCTGAGCACGCCGAGAATGAAGCCGAGAATCGTCGCCAGCACGATCCCCAGGGCCGAGATGAGGAACGTATTGAGCAGGCCGACGATGAAGACGGCGCCGTGGGTCGAACCCGCCTCGACGGAATAGGGAATGAGCGTGAGCGGAATCTCGAAGCCCGCCGGGTTGAAGAGGAAATCGAATCCCGTTTTGATGTTGCGTTTTTCGAGGTTGATGAGCGTGTTGTGGACGAGGTAGACGGCAAGACCGACGAGCGCCAGCACGAAGGCGACCTGGAATGCGATCGACCGGACTTTCGGGTCGTACCACCAACTGGCGGCGCTTGGCCGTCCGCCGCTTGCTTGAGAGTCTACCGCCATATCGAGCTCCCGGGGTGCGACTTCTCTTGTGCGGTATCTATGTCTTGATAACGCGCCGCCCGGCCCCGGGGAATTTCCCCGGAGCCGGTTGCGGTACTACTTTACATCTTCTGTCGGCTTAGCGGAACGGAGGCGAGTAGAGAATGCCGCCCTTCGTCCAGAGCTGGTTGTAGCCGCGCGCGAGGCCGATGGCCGTCTTGGGGCCGATGTGGCGCTCGTAGATCTCCGAGTAGTTGCCCACGCTCTTGATGACGTTGTAGGCCCAGTCCTTCGAGAGGCCGAGCATGCTGCCGAAGTCGCCCTCCTGGCCGAGCATGCGCTTGATCTCGGGATTGCTCGATTTCTTCATGGCGTCGACGTTCTTGGACGTGATGCCGAGCTCCTCGGCCACGATGAACGCGTTGCGCACCCAGCGGGCGATGTCGCCCCACACGTTGTCGCCGTGGCGAACGACGGGACCCAGGGGCTCTTTCGAGATGATTTCGGGCAGAATCACGTGGTCGGCCGGGTTCTTGAGCACGGAGCGCTGGGCGGCGAGGCCGGAGCGGTCCGTCGTGTAGGCGTCGCAGCGGTTGGCCGCGTAGTTCTGGCGCGCCTCGGCCGCGTCCTCGACGACGACCGATTTGAACTTCATCTTGTTGCTGCGGAAGAAGTCCGCCAGGTTGAGCTCGGTCGTGGTGCCCGTCTGGATGCAGATCGAAGCGCCGCCGAGCTCCTTGGCGCTCTTGACGTTCAGGGACTTGCGGGCGATGAAGCCCTGCCCGTCGTAGTACAGCACGCCCACGAACTCGAAGCCGAGGTTCACGTCGCGCTTGAAGGTCCAGGTCGTGTTGCGCGAGAGGACGTCGATCTCGCCCGATTGAAGCGCCGGGAAGCGCGTCTTGCCCGTCAGCGGCTTGTAGGTCACCTTGTCGGGATCCCCGAAAATCGCTGCGCTGATGCCGCGGCAGTAATCGACGTCGAACCCTCTCCAGACGCCCTTGTCGTCGGGGGCCGAGAAGCCTGTGAGGCCGGTGTTGACGCCGCAGATGAGATTGCCGCGCTTTTTCACCGTATCCAGCGTCGGGCTGGCGGCGAACGCAGCGCTTGCGATTACCGCCACAGCGGCAAACGCGCAAAGTACGGTGAACAATTGCTTTTTCATCGCAATTCTCCTTCCTCGTGGGCCCTCACGGGCATCAGGAAATAAAGATAGGTCCTCCGGCATGCGTCTAGTGTAGAAGGGAAAAAATAACATGATGAAGATGCTATATACAACCATTTTTTTCGGATTCTACGGATCGGCGGGGTGGCAGGGACTTCAGAGACGGCGGGGACATATGACGGGGAGGAGCAGGGTGGCGGAACTTCTCGGGCAGGGATAGTGAACGCGGGCGATCAGGCGGTTGGGCGAAGCCGAAGGCCCAGGGCGCGCATGACCTTGAGAACGGTGGCGAACTCAGGGTTCCCCTCGGGCGAGAGCGCCTTGTAGAGGCTCTCCCTGCCCAGACCGGTCTCGGCGGCGACCTTCGTCATCCCCCTGGCCCGCGCGGCGTCGCCCAATGCCGCCGCAATGAGCGCCGGGTCGCCGTCCTCGAAAGCCGCTTCGAGGTAGAGAGCGATATCCTCTTTCGTTTCGAGATGATCCGCCGCATCCCACGGTCTGGTTTTCGTCTTCGCCATCACGAACTCCTATAACTCTAGTGCCAGATTCCGCGCTCTAAAGATATCCCGAGCCTGAGTGCTTTTATCTCCTCCGGCGAGCAGGATCACCAGGGACTGCTTTTGCTGCAGGAATCCAATCGTATCCCATGGGATACGTCAAGGCAAGGGGCCTAAGTCCGCAACTGCGCCGGTGGGGGGTCAATCGCCACCGGGCAGGGGTTGTTGAAAAAGCCCTGCAATGCCGGAATGACGGCAATGGGATTCCGCCTTGCCGAAGGGAGTGTAGGGGCCGCATATATGCGGCCCCTACACACAAGAGCTCCGCCCGATGGAGGCTTTTTCAACAACCCCTGTCAAGGGGGGCTTTTTCAACGGCTCCGGGTAGGGAACAATTGCGGCGGCGTAGGGACAGGCCCCCGTGCCTGTCCGACGGGGGATAACCACAGGGGGTTGTCCCTACGCCGCGCTCGTTTCGGCAATCGGTAGGATTTGCGGGTTTTGTAGGGGCAGTTCGCGAACCGCCCCTACGGCGAATGCGGTTTTGTTCGTCTTAGAGACAAGAGCAGTTTCGGGCATTTTCGATTATCCTATAAGGTGCTGTAATAAGGTTAGTTAACAGGTTGCCATGAATCTTCCCTGGCAGGCCCGTAATCATAACGAAAGCGGATTCATTATAACCCCTGCGCATCACGGCGGGCGATCGTCCGTGAGCGCTCGCCAATCATTCAGCCAGGCCGTAACAGCAGTTCCCGAACAGCGGCAGTTCGAGATACCGTTCACCGCCAATCGCGGTCATGCGCAGGGACGACTCGCGAAACAGCCCACCGCGGCGTGAACGAGAGAGGCTTTCGAGCGCGCGCCGGGGGGCAGCATCGTTCCCGGTTTTTTCCGTAGCGCCCCGCTGCACGTTCTCCGGCGACCCTCGTTTTCCGGGAAACCCTCTTGATTTCAAGCTGAACCGGTGAGCGATCCGCGCACGGACGCGGTCACGGACTCTTCCCGGGTGTACCTTCCGCGCTAGAAACAACGATTGAACGGGCGCTCGCACTTTCCTTATGTTCGCGCGCCATGACCGCGTTCGACGACGATACCGGCACCCCGCTGGACGAGCGGCTGCGCCGGAGCATTGCGCTCTGGCGCGCGCGCCGCGGGATGAGCGCGAGGCGCTTCGGGGTGGGCGCGCTGGGCATTCCCGGCTTCGTGGGACTGCAGGCCCGGGGGCGGCCCCTGCGGGTCGACACGGCGGACCGGGTGCTGGCGTTCATGGGGTATCCGCCCCTGGGACCGCTCCTGCGGGCCGAGGTCGAGGCGTTCCTGGCGGTGAGCGGGACCAAGGTCTCGATCCTGGGCGAGGAGACCGTGGGGAATCCCTCCTTCGTGGGGAGGCTGCGCCGGGGCGCCTCGCCGTATCTCAAGACCTTCGACCGGGTGCGCGCCTGGATGGCGGCCAACGCGACCCGAGAGGAGATCCGCGCCATACGAGAGAGGCTCGCGGACTTGCCCGATCCGTTCGACGGGACGTGGGACGCCGCCGTGGAACCCGGGGCCGCGGGAGACGCCGATGAACTCGCTGAGGAGAACCATCTGGACACGCGGGAGGCGGCCGCCTGGCTCGGCCTCTCGCCCAAGACGCTCGAGCGCTACCGCGTGAGCGGAGAGGGGCCGGATTTTCTTCGCACCGGATACCGGGTGCGCTACCTGCTCGAAGACCTCGAGAAGTGGGCCTCCGCCCGGAGGTGGACTTCCACGTCCGAGGAGAGAGCCGCCCGGAGGAGGAAGAGGCGGTAGGGAGATTTCCGGGAGAAAACGGGCGTCCCGCACGCGGCGGACCTGCCCGCAGCGAAGGACATGCTCACGACGAAACGCCGGGCGGACCTCACAGGCCGTAGCGCAGCCTCGCCATCGCGCCCTGTTTCGCGAGCTGGCCCTGCGCGTAGCGCCCCGGCATGACCGGCGACTGCCAGCGCCCGGCAATCTGCATCTCGACCAGGGACGCCCCCGCCGTGGCCAGGCTCTGCGCGCCCCCCACGCGCAGGCTGTGCCCGCTCACGCGCCCCTCCACGCCCGCGGCCTTCCCCCACCGCGCGATGATGCTCCGGATGCTCCTCTCCGTCAGGCGCCCGGGCCGAAGCCGTCCCCCCTTGTACACGCCCCGGAAGAGCGCTCCCTCCTCGAGACCCGCGCGCGCCAGCCAGGCCCCGACGCGCGCCACCGTCGGCTCGCCCAGAAACTGCACGACGCCCTCGGCCTCCTGGTCCGTCTTCGAGCGGCGGATCAGCACCGTCTGCTCGTCCAGGTCCACGTCGGCGATGTCGAGCGCCTCGACCTCCGACACCCGGAGCAGGGCGTCGCTCGCCACCGCAACGATCGCCGCGTCGCGCAGACCGGCCAGGGTCCCCGTCCCCTCGGCCAGCGCCGCCGCCCGGTCCGCCTGCTCCCAGCGCACCCCCACCACCTGGCCCCGGCCGCGCTCTGCGGCCAGGCGCCTGAAGCCGGCCAGCACCCGCTCCGAGGCCGCCCCCACCGGGGAGGGCCGGTCGTTCAGCTTCGCCCGGAAGCGAAGCGCCGCGACCGCCATCGCGGCCACGGCCGCCGAGTGCCCCCCCTCGTAGAGATCCCCCAGGTACGCCGCTATCCCGGCGTCGGTCTCGGGGTTTCCCGAGCGCTCGAACCCCCTGAGCGCCGCCTCGTACGCCCGCCACGTGTTCTCAGACATCGACGCCTTCGCCAGGTCGGCGGCCGTTTCCATTCCCTGAGGCCGCTTCAGGGCCTCCTCGATTACCAAGTATAGACGACGACGGGGAATTTCCACAAAAAAAAGCCGTTTCGCAGGCTAATACCGGCGAAACGGCGGGTTTCTGAAGTCCGATAATTGACGTTATCGGCCCCCAGAAACCCCGTTTTCCGCCGAAAAACCCGATTTGGGGCGCATTCGGGCCGCAAATGAGCGAAACATGAGCGAAAAAAGACGCAAAACGGCGCCCGAAACCCCTCCGGGGACCCCGGAATTGCGCTTGACATGGCCGTGAGAGGTGTTTAACTTTCCGATAACGTCAATTAGCGGACACCAGCCCGGGTTCGAGGTGGCGCATACCGCAGGAATCCGCCTCTCGCGGAAAGACCGGCTGCGTCAGCTTGAACCCGAAATCACGGAACAGGGGGCATTTCAAATGAAGAACATTGCACGGATTTCGATGCTGCTCGCGGCGGCGTTCTGCAGCGCGGGCCGGCGGCGTGAAGTGCGCCCGGCCGGGGCGCGCACGCCTGCTTCCCCGACCTCGGCGTGCTCCCGACGGCCTGACGCCCGCACCGGGCGCGCCCGCGCCCGCCGCCTCTCCCTTCTTCCCGTCCTCGCCCTGCTGCTCGGCGCGCTCTCGCTGTTCGCCCCCGCGCCCGCCGAGGCGCAGACCCCGACCCCGCAGGCACCGACGTTGTTTGCGACCCCCGAAGGTCTGGACGTATGGTGGTACGGTGCGTCCGGCGACACCTTCGAGCTGCAGTACAAGGAAACGGGCGCCCCCGACCGGGCGTCCTTCAACGGCGCCGACCCGGCGCTGGGCTGGGTGGAACATGTGCGGCTCGGGCACAACCAACGCGTGCTGGACATGACGGAGAAAACCGCGAGCATAACGGGCCTGAAGCCCGGCACCTCGTACGACGTGCGGCTGCGCGCCACGATCGGCGGCGTCGCCAGCCCATGGTCGGACATATCACAGATCACGACACAGGGCACGAAGCCCGCGCCGGAGACAACGGCCGAACCGACGTGGAGGCCCCTCGATAAGACGTCGGATGTCGCATCGAAAAACGAGCAGACCATCTGGACCGCCACGCTGACGGTGGGCGGAACCGCGCCTTACTTCGGTTGCGATGACACGTACGCTCCTGTGCCCAACTGCAGTGCTGCGCTGACGACCAACAGCTTTACGCATGAGGGAACTGCGAATACGGTCGAACGGCTCTACATTGATGCTTCTGACGCAAACGTGGAACTGAGTCTGGAATATGGGACAGCGATAAGACAGGCCACCGGGCATTGGCGAAGGCTGACGCTGTATGTCGACGGGAAGTCGTTTCCTCTCGCGAAGGGGAACTACCTCACTAATCTAGCAACGGAGTGGACCAATACAGGTCTCACCTGGACCGCCGGCCAGCGGGTCCAGCTCCGCCTGACCGCGAGGCCGTGGACCGGCGTGGAAATCGAGAGCGCCAGCTTCGTGCCCAGTTCCGAAACGGGACGGAACGATCTGATCGTCCCGGAGGGCGGCTCCGCCACCATCGGGGTAAAGCTGACCAAACAGCCCACGGCGAACGTGACCGTGAACCTGGTGAAATCCGGCCTGCAGGGAGTGCACGGCGACGCGAACGCCGCCACGGTGAGCCCGGCGACGCTGACCTTCACGTCGACCAACTGGAGTCAGGCCCAGACGGTGACGGTCACCGGGGTGCAGGACGACGACGGCGACCAGGAGCACCTGATGATCCTGCCGCTGTTCTCGAGCACGGACACCGACTACGCGAGTCCGGACGCGGCCGAGGGCGTGTTCGTCACCGTGACCGACGACGGCGGCGCGGTGCAGGTGGGCGCGTGGCCCGCAATCGGGCGCGAGGCGGGCAACGGCCAGGCAAGCAATGTGCCCGTCACGGTGTGGCTCAGCCGCGCGGCAACGGAGGCCGTGGCGGTGTTCTACGGAACAGCCGACGGCACGGCGACGGCGGGATCGGACTATACGGGAGTTCTCCTCCGGGAAGTTCGAATTGAAGTGGGCGAGACGCGCAAGACGGTGAACATTCCGATCCTCGACGACAGCGTGGAGGACAGCGGAGAGTTCTTCTGGTTCCAGCTGAGTTTGCCGGCCGGCGCCACCATCGCGCCGGGTTACGGCCGGGCTCGGGTCCAGATCCTGAACGACGAGGCGCATCTGGACGGGCTGTCGGTCGAGGGCGCGGCGAGCGCCGGCGGGCCGTGGGCGAAGCTGGACCTCGGCGCGTTCGCGGCGGAGACGACGGCGTATGCGGTGACGGTGCCGCACGGGACGACGCATGCGCGGCTTGTGCCGGCGACGGCGGACGAGGACCTGACGCTCAGGGCGGGCAGCGGAACGGAGCTGACCCGTGTGCGGAGCGGCCAGTCCGGTCCTGCGGTCGCGCTCGCGGTCGGCGCCAACGTTCTGGTGGTGAAGACCACGGCGGGGACGGGCGTGGAGAAGACCTACGAGGTCACGGTGACGCGGCAGGCGGCGCAGCAGCAACAGCAAGCGCAGCAACAGCAGCAGCAGCGCACGGAGCCGCTGACGGCGGCGTTCGAGAATGTCCCCTCGGAGCACGACGGCACGGCGTTCACCTTCGACCTGACGCTGAGCGAGGCGCCGGGCGCCGGCAATCTGCCGGTGGCGGCCTCCTTCAAGGTGGCGCCGGGGAAAGCCAGCGTCAGCGGGTCCGGCACGCGGTACACCGTGACCGTGACGCCGAAGGCGGCCAACGCCTGGAAGGACGTGACGATCACGCTGCTCCAGCCGGTGGACTGCGCCGTTGCGGGCGCGATCTGCACGGCCGACGGACGGGCGCTCACGAACACGACGACCGCGACCGTGGGCGGCCCGGTGCGCATCCGCATCGAGGGCGCCAGGGCGAAGGAAGGCAAGGACGCGAGCCTGGACTTCGCGGTGACGCTCAACCGCGCGGCGGCGCACGCGGTCTCGGTGGACTACGCGACCGAGGACGGCACGGCGGCGGCGGGTGCGGACTACACGGCCACGTCGGGCACGCTCGTCTTCGCGGCCGGCGAAACGGCGAAGACGGTCTCGGTGCCGGTGCTCGACGACGCCATCGACGAGGGCAAGGAGACGATGCGGCTTCTGCTCTCGAACCCGCAGGGGGCGTATCTCCGGGGCGTCCACAGCAAGGCGAAGGGCGTCATCCGCAACGACGACCCGCTGCAAAGGATGTGGCTGTCGCGCTTCGGGCGCACGGCGGCGGGCCACGTCGCCGGGGCGATTGACGGACGCCTTTCGGGCGGCGGCGCCGCGGGCGTCGTGCTGGGCGGCCACAGCCTCACGGGCGGGCCGGAGCGCGAGGCCATCGAGTCGCGCCTCGCCGAGGCTCTCCTCAAGGAGAGGGAGGCCCGGCTCGGGCGCGGCGAAGAGGCGCAGGCGCCTTCGGTGCGCGAGGTCGCGATGTCCGATCTCCTCCTCGCGAGTTCGTTTCATATGGCCTCGGCGGAGAAGGTGGACGCCGGCTCGCGCTGGTCGCTGTGGGGCCGGGGCGCGCGCTCCTCGTTCGAGGGCGCCGAGGGCGATCTCTCGCTGGATGGCGACGTGACGACGGCGACCGTGGGCTTCGACTACGAGCGGGCGCGCTGGCTGGTGGGCGTGGCGCTCTCGCGAAGCGCGGGCGACGGCTCGTACAAGGCGGGCGGCGCGTGCGACGCGGGCTGCGCGGGCGAGGTGGAGAGCACGCTTACGGGTGTCTACCCCTACGCGCGCTACCGTGTGAGCGGGACGTTCTCGCTCTGGGGCGCTGTGGGCCACGGGCAGGGGGAGATGACGCTCACGCCCGGGGGGTCGTCCCCGCTGGAGGCCGACGTGGCGATGGGCATGGCGGCGGCGGGGGCGCGCGGGGTCGTTCTGCCCGCGCGCGAGGCGGGCGGGTTCGAGCTCGCGCTCCGCGCGGACGTCCTGGTGACGAACACGCGCTCGGACGCCGCGGCGGGCCTGGCGGAGACGGAGGCGGAGACGAGCCGCGTGCGCCTCGTGCTGGAGGGTTCGCGCTCGCTCAGGTTCGGCGATGCGGTGCTGACGCCCTCGCTGGAGATAGGGTTCCGGAACGATTCGGGCGACGCGGAGACGGGCGGCGGGGTGGAGGCCGGCGGCGGCCTGCGCTGGACCTCGGGCGCCCTGACGACGGAGGTGCGCGCGCGCGGCCTGCTCTCCCACGGCGAGAGCGGTTATGAGGAATGGGGCGTGAGCGCCTCGGTGGCGTACGCCCCCGGCTCCGGGGGACGGGGCCTCACGCTTCGGGCGGGCTCCTCGTGGGGCGCCTCCGCCGGCGGTGCGGAGCGGCTCTGGTCGCAGGCGGCGGGCCTCTCGACGGGCGGTGCGTTCGAGCCGGGCGGTGCGGGCTTCGAGGCCGAGGCGGCCTGGGGCCTGGACGCCCCCCGGGGGCTGCTGACGCCCTATACGGGCGTGGCGGTCTCGGGGAACGGGGAGACCTGGCGCGCGGGCGCGCGGTGGAAGCCCGGGGCGGCCACGGAGGTGAGCCTCGAGGCGAGCCTCACCGAACAGGCCGGCGGCGGGAGACCCGAAGGCGGCCTCCTGCTGCGCGGCTCGAAGCGCTGGTAGGGGCGGACCGGGGGTAGCGCAGGCCGTCCCTCCCGGCCCGCTTCACCGCGATCCCCCTCCTCGCGCTCGCCGACGCCCGGCGGGAGGGGGCGCGCATCCCGCTCTCCCGCGTGGTTAGAGAGGGTGGGGGATTCCGGCGGCTGTAAAATCTCCTGATCCCGTTCATATCATCGAGAAGCATTCATTTCCCCCGGGTCTCGTCCGGAACCCACCTTCCGCAGCAAGCAATCAAAACGCAAACGAGGGGAATCAAGCGTCTGCGCATCCCGGGGCGTGCCTGCCGGATCATTGCGCCATCCCCCTCTTCCGGCCGGCCCGGACAGCCTGATCGCGGCAATACTCCGGCGCTCCGCCCGGGGCGTGATCGCACCACTTCCGGCGTTCTTGTCCATGCGCGTCTCTCCTTTCGTCCCGTTCGCTCATCCCGGGTGCATACGGTAGTCCGCACCGCACGGAAATAAACTGAAAAACCGCCCGCTTGCAAGGGGTTTCGATATCCGCATTCCAGCGCCCGGGCGCCGGGGCGTTCATCGCGCGCCTCCCCCGGGCCCCGCGCCGGCGAGAGGCCGAGCCTGGCCGTGATGGGGCGCGGGAGCCGGGCCTGAGAGGCCGGGCGGCGCCCGCGATCCCCTCACCCGCAACACCGGAGGCGCGACCCATGACGAACTGGAATCCATTCCGATCCACCCGGGTCCTCGTCCTGGCGGGACCCATCCTCGCACTCCTCGCCACAATCCTCTCTCTCGCGGCAGGCAGCGGCCTCCGCCACCTGGGGGCCGCCTGGGCCTGTTCGGCCCTCTGGTGCCTCCTCACTGCCTTCTCGTGCGTCCTGTGGCGGGGGTTCCGCCGCGGGGACTGGACGGCCTTTCATCGCCATGAACTCCCCGACGGGCGGGAGGAGGACTTCGAGTGGTCCGCCCGGACGGGACGCTACGCCTGGCGCCGCGATGCCGAGGAGGAAGAGCTGTTCGGCCAGGACCCGGACGCACCCTTCCCGTAGAAGGCCCCGGGCCGAACGAAGACCCCCCCTGAACGAACGGACCGCCGTCTTTCCCGCCGGCGGCGGCTCTGCGCCACCGGGAGGCGGAGGCCGGCCGGGAGGGGGCGGCGGAGGGGAGCCGGGAGGG
Organism: bacterium; assembly: GCA_965203325.1. GTDB lineage: Bacteria > UBA8248 > UBA8248 > UBA8248 > UBA8248 > Bin107. Next base: position 2,072,623 of record OZ241875.1, on the reverse strand, counting down.
AGTCTTCTCGCGTTCGTGGCTCGCCTCCGCCGCCATCATCCACCCACCCAAGGAGGCGCGCGATGCGAAAACCCGGACCCGAAGCGAGTACTTTCCTCACCCACCTGTTCGGCCGAGGCCTGGCGGACGAACGCTACGAAGTGAAACGCTACAAGTCCGCCGATGGTGACATCAGGCCCGTGCCCGACAGGGAGAGCGGGAGGCGCAAGAAGAAGAGAGCGACGGCCTCGCGGAAAGCCGTACGCGAGATGCGGCCCGCGCGGGACGAGCTCATCGTCTGCACGGGGATCAGGGTCCCCGGCAGCGGGCTGCAGCTGTGGGGCGAGCACCTCGTCTGGGCCCGGATGCTCACCCGGTGAGGGAGTCCCCCCCGGGAGGACTTCCGCCCGCAAGACGTCTCGCCGGCCAGGCGCCGGCCGCACGGATTCCATCCACCCCGGGGAGGGAGGCGGGATGCCCTACAAGGACCTGGAAAAGGCCCGCGAGTATGAGCGCGAACGCCACCGCAAACGCACCGCCGACCGACGCGCGCGGGGCATGTGTCCCCGGTGCGGAAAGATTCCTCCCGCGCCCGGGCGCAGTCTGTGCGAGCCCTGCGGAGAGAGGGACCGGGAAACCCGACGCGCCCGATACGCCGAAGCCCGAGCGAGGGGAGCCCCATATGGCGGCCGCTGCCCCGAGAGCCGCCGCCGCATGGCGCGCGAGAGGGCGAGGAAGCGCAGGCGCGAGCGGGTGGAGGCCGGCTTGTGCCCGCGCTGCGGGCGCGAGCCCGTCGAGGCCGGCGCCGTCTGCGAACCCTGCCAGGAGGCGAGGCGGGCTGAAGAGCGTAAGCTCTACGCCGCCAGGAGAGCGAAAGGGCTTTGCGGACGGTGCGGTGCGGAAGTCGTCGATGAGGCTTCGACGTGCGCTTCGTGCGCCGCAAGGGACGTAAAGCGCCGTCCGCGCAAGAACGCCGCGAGCAGGAAGCGCTATCGCGACAGGCGGGCACGGTCGGTTTGCGTCGACTGCGGCGCCCATGCGGACGCAGGGGTGAGATGCGCTCCCTGCGCGAGCCGATCGTATCACTCCTCGGCAGAGCACAAGGGGATGCCCGTCTATCCGCCGCGCTTCACCATAATAGAGCTCGCCACGGGCGAGGAGCACGGACCCTGGGACTCCTGGGAGGAGGTGGCGATGTACCTCGCCTTCGAGAAGCTCTCCCGCGAGGAAGTGGAAATCATCGAGGACGCATCGGTGATGGCAACCATCACTGCTTGGGCGTGAGCGTCGGCGGCCGCGCCTGCACTTGCAGCCGGCCTTTATACATCTGGCGGGGGGTAGGGATAGCGCCGCCCTGCTGCGCAGCCGGCCGGTTTCAGTCCGGCACGGGGAGCCACCACCACAACAGCCAGGCCGGGAGGCTGAGAACGACCGCCCAGGCGGCTATCGCGAGCGGGCCAGGGAGTCCCGTCACCATGGGCGCCGTTACCGCTCCGAGCACCGCCCACGTCGCCCAGGCGGCTCGGCGCCAACCCAGCCGCCATATCTGCCGGCAAGCCAGGGCGAGGGGCAACCCGCACGGCGCCAGGGAAGCCGCCGATTCCGGGAACATCGGCGTCCAGGCCTCGGGCGCCGTCCAGAAGAGCACGGCGGCGGTCACGAACACCCCGAGCGGCAGCCACAGGAGCGCCGGCGCCCAGAAGCCGCACCGCCTGATGCCTCTGCTGTTGTCCATGTCCCATCTGACCCGAATTCCGTAGCGGGCGCAAGGCCGGGCCCGGGCGCGGTATGCGGGGGGTTTTCACCGGTCGCGCCCCTCCCCGCAGAGGAAGAGCGAAGCGGGGAGCCGGGCAAAGGCCCGGCAGGGGAGAGGGAGACGGTCTCCAGCTCCCGCTGCCGGGTGCGACAACCGATAGGAGGCTTGGCCATGTACGAGAACGACTTCGACGTCGATGTTCCCACCACGGACGAACTGCTCGCAGAACTCGGACTCGACGCGTACACGATCCGCAAGATCCGCGACGAGGCGGGGGGCGAGGAGGAGTTCAGGAGGGAATAGGGCAGATCGGGGGATCGGGGAGAGAGGCTTCCCGGCCCTTCCACTTCATCATCCACACCACACCATGAAGGAGTATTACAATGGCATTCGGACTCAACAGAGCGGAACTGATCGGGCGTCTCGGCGCCGACGCCGACATCAACCACCTCACGAGCGGGGGGCGCGTCGCCAACCTCTCGATCGCCACCGACGAGGGCTACGTCGACAAGCAGTCCGGCGAGCGGGTGGACAAAACCGAGTGGCACCGGGTCGTGACCTTCCAGCCCGGCCTGGTGGACATGTTCGAGAAGCACGCGAAGAAGGGCCGCCTGGTCTACGTGGCGGGCAAGCTGCAGACCCGCCGCTGGAAGAAGGACGGGGAAGACTCGGATCGCTTCTCGACCGAGATCCTCATCGCGCCGGGCGGGCGCGTGCAGTTCCTCGAGAAGGTGAACGGGAACGGCAATGGCAACGGCGCGCACGCCGAGACGACGGCTGTGGCGGCGACCGCCGGCGTAGTGGGCGAAGAAATTCCGTTTTGAGCGCTTCAAGGGGCTGGCGCTTCGGCGTCAGCCCTTTTTTTATGCTCGCTATCCAGAGAAGGTCCGCCCTGTCGGCTCTCACATCTACAGGAAACACCCGGTAAATCTCCGGCTCCGTGAACGATGAACCGTGTTCACGGAAGATCCGCCTGCACCTGCAATCATCCCATATTCTGGATAGTGGCTCGGTCCACCCCCCGCTGCGGGAATTTCGGGCCGGAAAAGACGGCCCGAAATGACCCTTTCCGCAGCATGAGAGACTGTTTCCCGATGAGCTTCGCCTTCATCGTGAAACACCAAAGGCTCTTGTGTCCCGGTGGCGGTACTACCCTCTCTCTCTTAGCGCTCCCATTTTAGCACGCACGGCGCGGGGTCAAGGGTGCTTTTGCAAAAGACGCAAAAGCATCTTTTTTCAGAAAAAATCGGTGAAGCGTGGATTTTTTCCGCTGCGCGCCCTCCGGGTGAAAAAAGACGGAAAACCGCCCCTGACGCCCACGCCTACCACGTGCTGAAAATGGGGCGCTAAGAAGCGCATCCGTTAACTCTCTGGAAAGGAGAAAGGCATGGAAACCACCGTGGTGAATCTGAACGACTATGTTGCGCCTCAATTCGGCGGCGGATTGCTGGTCAGGATCGACCGCATGACCAAGTGGGGAAACCCCTTCCGGGTCGGCAAAGACGGCGAGCGCGCCGAGGTCATCGAGAAGTACCGGCGATGGCTGTGGGAAAGAATCCGGCGCGAGGAGCAGGACCTCTACGAACTCGCCGACCTGCAAGGCTGCGAGCTCGGCTGCCACTGCCATCCCCTTCCGTGCCACGGCGACGTACTCGCACGCGCCGCCGAGTGGGCCGCCAGGTATCTCGACGAGATGCCGAAAGAAGTGGGGCGCAACGAGCGTGGCTACGCTCTTCCCGAATTCAACCATCCCCTCGCTTGAGGACAACGAAAGGAGTGAACGATGACTGCCACAGCGACTCACGACCACAAGGAGAACATCATGCACGAGGTCGACAACATCGAAGCGCAGAACGAATCCTTCACCGCCATGGTCTGCGAACAAGCCGCGCTGTTCGGCGCGACTCCCGGACCGGACGAGTTCGACAACCGGCCCGTATGGGGCGAGGCGGAGGCCACCGCCGCCGTCCTCAAGGCATTCCACCTGCTCGCCGAGGCCGCACCCGACGGAACGCAACTCGCCGACGAGCGGGCGAGTCTCCTGTGGGGCTTCGTCAACACCCTCGACGCGCAGACACAGCGCCTCGACCGCGCCGCCGACAAGCTCATCCCCGGCATCCGGGAACTGCAGCGCGAGCAGGACGGCTCCGAGATCAGGTCCCGTGAACTCGAACTCGCTACCGACCGCGCCGAGAACCTCACGGCCCGCCGCGACGCCTTCGAGGTGCTGCGCGACACGGCCGCCGAGGCCTACCGCGTCGAGACCGGCGAGGTCTGGCGGCCACGGCGAGGATCGCACGTCAGCCAGACCGGCAAGCTCACGTCGGCGGTGATCGAGGCGCGTGACTTCCAGCGCGCGAAAAAGGACCGCGAGAACACGGCCCACCTCCCCCAGGGAACCCTCGTCGCCGTCGCGGGCGGCAAGGAAGCCACCGACGCGGGTAAAATCATCGGCCAGCTCGACAAGCTGAAAGCCAAGTACGCCGACGTCGTCCTCGTCCACGGCGGCGGCCCCGGCGCCGAGAAGATTGCAGCCGGCTGGGCCGAGCGGAACGGCGTCCACCAGATCGTCTGCAAGCCCGACTGGGACGCCCACGGCAGGGCCGCTCCCTTCCGGCGCAACGACGAGCTGCTCAGTCTCCTCCCCAAGGGCGTGATCGCGTTCCCCGGCTCGGGCATCACGGACAACCTCGTCGACAAGGCCCGCACCCTCGGCATCCCCGTGCAACGCGTGGCCGCCTGATGTGAACACTCCTCGGGTCGCGTCGCCACCCCGGCGGCGCGGCCCGTCTCTTCCCGTGTCGTTCGTCTGCTTGTGATTAAAAGCGCAAACTACAGCGCCCTGTTCGCCTGCCGCTTGTGAATCCAGGCGCAAGGTTCAGCACCCTCACCCCTCTTGCCCCTCGCTCTGTCCACTCAATCGCCGCGGCGGCTCCCGCTCGCCATTCTCTCCGGCGCAAGTTCCCCCGTCGTTCGTTCTCACGAATCCGGCAATCTGACGCCCTTCGGCGCTTCGGGTTTCACACCGGACGCATCGCTGATGCTCGTGTCGCGTGGGCTGCGAATGACTGCGATCTCCAACACCTGGCTTTTACGGTTCATCCCCCCGCGCACCCCCGTCGTGCCGAAACAAGTAATACCAATCTGGTATCACGCTATCTCTTTGAAATCCCTGCGCTTAAAAATGGCGTATGCTCATTGTAATACGATGTAATACGGGGGTTTTCTGCAAGATACCAGATTGGTAGTACCCGGAGGTGCGTTGCGCTATGATGGCTACCATTTTGGTAGTTCATGAAACGGCGTCGCGGGTATGATTTTGGGAGCTCGGCGGATGCGTTTGGTGCAAGAAATGAGAATTTTTGCGGCCGTTTTGCGACTAGAACGGATGAAAATCTTGTTGATAGGAGCGGCGAAACGAATGGTTCAGACAATACAGAAGAACATCAGAGTCACGCCCGAACAGTGGAAACGAATTGAAAATGAGGCCGAAAAGCGCGAAATGTCGCCCAACCGGCTGGTAGTAGAGTTCGTGATGGAAGCCCTGGAGCGCCGCGAATGGCCCCACACAGAAGCGGAAATCCACCTGCTTCGCTCCGCCATGTTCACCACGCAGGCCATCATCCGCGACATGGAGAAGGCGGGACGAGACGAAGAAATCAAGCAAATCAGCCGGAATATCTCTGAAGTTGCGCCTGAATTGCTAGGCTAATCGGAGAAGGGCCCGTGTGATTGGGCAGATTTGGCAAGTGAAGATGCGTAGGTAAAACTTCCGATGTCGGCAAGGACAAACACCAGCTAGGAAACGTGGATCATCTGGAAAGAATTTTCCTCTATGAGAAATTCGCGCCGAATAGCCATCGAATCGGCGACATCAGCGAAAATATCGCTACAGATATGTTCAGACTGACACCTCATCCTGCTCACTATGCATTTACCAAGACCGGTGAATAGATTTGTATTAAGTTGATACGAAATGATCGAGTGATGCTTTTTTGATAAGAATCGAAACATTTACTCAACTAACACTTGGCCTAGAACTGTTCGATTGAAGTCCTTTTGGAAAGTTTTGGCATCAGGCGGAAATCGGGCAAAATGCTCAATAGTAGTCTGTCTATCTCGGGTTAAGGAGTATCTTGTTCAAGAATTCTTTGCCCTTTTAACAATGGAATATGCGAGATTCACGAGTTATACAATCAAGTAGTAGCTGGCAGAGGTTCCATGCTGAAATGTTCTGCTAATGGTTCAGGCATGTTAGTGTTCCGATGCATGCCGCTCGGCACGATATCTCCCTGCGACCGTGTGATACGGGGTGCAGTTCGCACTCAAGTAAAACGGGTCGCGCACACGCAAACATCAACGAACGCGTAGGTAGCGAGGGTCGTCTCCGTAAATTATGCCTAGAATGTTGCGCGGGTCGGGGTAGTTTTGAAACCAATTGAATCCCGAAGGGCTCCCAATGCTCTCAACACAAGCCAAAAAGGATGAAGATAATGGGCCGTGAGTTCTGGTGGCAAGTAGCTGCAAACATAGTCGCTGGACTTATACTGATAGCTATGGGGTGGTTTGCAAGAGAAATAAAGTGGAGAGAAATCTATGTGAGATTAACGAGTAAAAAAGGGCGAGAAAGAGCTAAAGGAATATGGGAGACAACAAAAGGACTAGGCATCCTAATAGGAATCTTGATAGGACTGTCAATCATGTATAACAAAGTGGAACAACTCCAGAACGGCGTGATGGTTATATGCAAAAGCAACGAATGTGCAGAAGAAGAAATCCTGAGGGCGAAGATATGCAAAACAGATGCGATGGCGTATGGAACAGAGATCACAGCGAATAGCTCAAGGAAAAAATTACCACAACCAGGAAGGGCAGTAAAAAACAAGTTTGAAACATGCATATTGAAAGAAGGACTAAATACAAGAAGATGTAGTCTGGATGAGCAGGGCTGCATCTACTTTCCACTACAACGTGGAGGGTACGGAGGAGGTCTGTTCTAGTCATATTAGAGCAACGGTTTCTCAAGATAGAGTGGAGTTACTGTCAAATTTGCTGGATGGCTGTCGTGAATCCATCGGCCTTCCTGTCCATCTTTCCTTCAACCACCGCATCTATGAACTTCACATCGGCGAGCATGTCAGCCACTAGATGGAGGCCGGGCAGTCGGTCCTCCGCTAAGCACTCAACGACCCTGGGATACTTCGCCTCCCAGGTGGCGAGAAATTGATTGTGAGCACCTAAATGTCCTTGATCGGCATCGTAGGCTAGTCGAGCAGATTGAGCCGTTCTTCCTGTCGGAATTGTCCGAAGACTATTCGGGAGGAGACAAACTGGCACTTCAGGCGCTGGAATGCTTCGACCTCACTTGTATGCAGAATTAGTGGGACGCGGAGCTGCATCTGATAGTCGCTGTATCAAGTGGCTTGTTCACCGAAGTGCCAAAATACAGCAGAACTTGACCTTTTCTCCTGACCCACAGGGGCACATTTCATAGGGTTTTAAGTTATTGGCTTTGCATAGATCATCCAGCAGAACTCGGCTTCGCTTTCGCCAGCTAGCCACTCGTTCTTCCCCGTTACGAAGGTCGCCCCATACGGCAGGTCGAAGACGCGGGCCAGAGGCTCGCGTCATAAACAGCCCTGAGAGTTGATCCCGAGCTTGTTCAAGCACGGACATCGATAGCGCTTGACGCAGTCCGGCATTCACCGCCGTAATTACCTGCCCCCCCTCGTTTGTCGCAAGGCGCTCTGCTACCTCGCGACGAAAACTCTTCCCACTGGCCGATTCCCTAAAGTGCAATACTCCACGTAACAGTTCTGGCTGCTCCTCGATCAAAGCACCCAGATCCGAATTAAACCGACCGGTCAAGACGTAGCTTGCCGCGTCGTCGGCCCACTCCGTCCCGGCAGAAGCGGAGAAAGCTACGCTCGCCAGCTTTTCACACCCCAAGAGTAGCCGCGTAGCGCTGGCGTTGGTTTGTTGACATATAACTCCCTTGCCTACTACTCCAGCCAAGCGCAATACGGGAAAGACCAACCATCGTGGGACGGCGCCTCGCGGTGTTCCCCCGCTAATGCCCAAGAGTCGACGAATGGAGGGATGCATCATGGCACTGCGAGTTCTGTCCGACACTTGATTTGTCTTTAGCGCATGCGTCAGATCGACTGAAGACGACTCAAGCATGTCCATCTGTCTTTCCGCTATTTCTTCTTTGCCCGGTATGGGCGTCAGATGCCGACGAATTCTCTCGGCGACCGTCATCTCCTCGAACGACTCTGTGGAACTAGCCCTAGAGCCCAACTTGATTTCCTTTATATGGCCTACCAGAGCGCCCGGTTCCGGAAAGACCACGACGGGTTCTGGCGGTGGGATGACCAGCCGTATCGCCCCGGCTTCGACGAACTCCCAAAACCAAGCTGAACCCAGCAGGTTGTGCAACTTTCCCAAGTGGCCGATCGACAGGCAAATCACATCGAAACAGACCAAACCGACGACGATATCGTGCAATGCCGAGTAGTCGTGAAGAACCACTTCGCCATCTACATAGCCTTCACCGATGATAAGTTCCCGCGTTCCCGAACTGTTCTCCGCGGTCACCGTTTGCGACGTGGTGAACTTACCCGGAGGTAGTAACTCTCCAATGAAGCAGATGCTCTCACCGTTGCGTTCCTCAATCCCGGTATCCCCCGGAGTTGATGTGGTCGGACCCGGCTGAGGCCTGATGTCCGCAACGGCTTCAAGTGTCAACAATGCGCTTCGATGGTCCGGCGGGTCGGCGACATAACTGATACGTCTCACACCTAGAGGAATTTCGGACGAGCCTTCTGGAGTGACGATGAAATGCGGACCCGTTCCAAATAGCGGATGGGTTGTCGAACTGTGTTGAAGGGCGGAAATCACGTGTTGGTCTTGGAAACCATAGCCTAGAAACAGAACCGTTGAATTGGAGAGGACCGAGTGAAGAGAATTCAGGAACGGGATGTCAATTTGAATGTCGTCGTAGTCCTGTTTGGAGAACACCATGGTCTCGACCGCGCTGATCGAACCATGCAGCTTGCATATGAACGCCCTGCCTTCGGCTAGGAGTTGCCGCATACGTTCGGCGTCGGACCGTTGAACGGTCTCCCGTCCGATTAGGTGATGCTCAAGGGATTCGTCAACGTTGGTGGTCACGATGCCCGTCGGCTTGACCTGCTCCAATGCATGCAGCATTCGTCTATAAACAGGGGTTGGTTGCCGATACGAAAAAGCGTCAAGGAGACAAGAGAAATAGAGCTCTGAATCGCATGTCCGCATCTCCTGAAAAAGCTTTGGGTATGCTTCCGCCGCCAATAGAGCCGAGGTAGTGTTCTTGGAGTAGGTGCTCACCTCTCTTGTAAACCGCCTGTGCATCTGTTCGGCGAGCTCGCGCCACAATGGGTAGCCCATCCACGCACTAGTGCCAGCACCCAGCCAGACAACTAGAGGACCGCCGCGACTCCGAATCGCCGAATCGAGGGCGTTTAGGGCATTGAACGTCTCTTGATCTTCGCAGAACATGGTTAATTCCTTGGACTATCTATAGGCGCTTGCGATCATCGGGTTTTGCTCACACGATCTCCCCTCAATAATTTTATCACTAGATATGAGAGTTCTGGAACCATGGATGAAGGGCGAAGCGGAGCGAAACCCGGAGGCCATGGTTCCTATGTTTCAGGTCCTAATAAGTTATGCTGCCTGATCCTGTTGTAGATATGCTGTTTTCGCTCCACGAAGAGCCATAGCCCAAAGCCGTACATTGCGTCCACGCAGTCAGGATACCCGCCGGGGAGAATAGCGGGCCCGCCAGCGGGCCAAGACCGAGCCTGAGCGCTTCCTGGGGTCCCTAGTCTCGACTACGGCGAGAAATTCAGTGGTTCCCACGTTCGGACTGTACCAGCAACGAAGTGCATTGGCAGCGGAGGTGTATTTCGGTTCGATTGCAAGATGGAAACTGGATATCAGCAATAAGGGGGCCGTGCATAGCTTCTATAAATTTCGGGAGACGTAAACCGTGCAAATTCGAAAAATACTAGGTCAAAAGCGCTTCAACAATACCCTTAGCTACAGCCATAGCACAAGAATCCTCTTGAAATTGAGAAAAAGAAGCTGGGGATCTATTCATTCTTGAGCGATATATTTTAGGTCAAGTCCTGTAGATGCTGGATAATTTCTTCGGCCGCATATCGGCCGAGGGCTTCCTGATGTCGTTTTCCGCCTCGTAGTTCTGGTCCAGTTCCCTTCTGAGGGCGTCCATCTGTCGGCGCTCGAAGCCGGTGACCCTGAGCGCCCGCCATCGCTCCGAAGCCCGGATCATGGCGGCGAACATGAGCTTGAGCACTGGCTTCTCCCCGAAGGCGTTGGGAATGATCTTCATCCGCCTCCGTTCCTCGACGAACAACCGCTCGAGCAGGTTCGTCGTGCGCACGGCCCGGCGGTGGTTGACGGGCGCCCTCAGGTGCGCGATGCAGGCTTCGAAGTCGTCGCGGAAGCACGCCACGGCGCCGGGCAGTTCGGACTCGTAGTCCCTGGCGAGCCCCTCGGCCAGTTCCCGGGCGATGGCGCGCGAGGGGGCCTGGTAGGCCGCCGTTGCCCACGCCTTGAACTCCGGCCACAGGTCCTCGGGCGCCTTCGCCGCGAGGTTCCTCATCCGGTGCGCCAGGCAGCGCTGCCGCTCCGAGCGCGGGAAGCAGGTTTCGATCGCCTTGATGATGCCGGGCGCTCCGTCGCTGACCACCAGGAAAGGGTCGCCCAGGCCGCGGGCGCGCATGTCGTGGAAGAACGCGCTCACCGTCTCGGTATCCTCCTTCGAACCCGCCATCAGGTGCAGCAGAACCTTCGCGCCGTTCACCGTGAATCCCCAGGCCGCCAGAACCGGCTCGCGCCTGCTCCCCGGGCGAATCCGCTCCGCAATCCCGTCGATGAACAGATAGACGACCTCGTGCTCGCCCAGGTCCCGCGACGCGAACTCCTGGTAGTCTTCCCAGAAACGTTCCCCGAGTTCGGAGACCGCCGTGCGCGAGAGCAGAAGGCGACCGCTCTCGTCGGTGAAGACGTCCTCGATGTCGCGCACCGACAGGCCGCGCGCCAACAGTTCCACCGCCAGCCCCTCGAGCGCCTCGGTGCGCCCCTTGAAACCCTCACGGATCTCCGAGCGGAACCCTTCCTCGCGCCCGGCAATCTGAGGCGCCGCGTACTCGATGAACCCTTCGGCCGTCTTCAAACGACTCCGGCGGTGGCCGTTGCGTTAACCTTGGCCGGGCTTCGCGCCATGTTCGTAATATCCCCGGCCCAGGGCGTCGCGGCTCTCCGCCTCCAGCGCCTCTTCCACGATGAGCCGCGTGGCGAGCTTCACCAGGTCGGCTCGCGCATCGGGACTCGACAGACGGCCTTCGATCAGGTCGGACAGGGATTGGCGGGTATGCATCGATGCCTGTATTCTCTTCTTCATGGGGTTGCCTCCTCGGTGGGACGCCGGCGCTCACCGGCACGGGTTCATGGTTCCTCCGCCGAGGATGCACCCCTCCAAAGTTTCCAGCAAGTTTAGGACTTAACCGTTAGCTTGCCTCACCTACCAACAGAGATGCTACGCAAGGACCATTATTGCAACTAGTTATTTAGTACCTCTAGATTACTGAAAAGTAGATCACCGCAGAAGATTTATGGGCAATGGTTCAGCATGGTACTGTTTTGGGGAACGCTAGAAAGTGATTCCTGAATGCAGATTGCGAGGCTCCAGAGGAAGACCAAAAGCAAGCAGTTGCGAGCCAGAATTGGAGGCCTGTCCGACAGGAATGATCCATGATACACAGGAGTTAGAATTCCCTCGCTACCGATTTGATTACTTATTGCAGATAAGCAAACCCCGAACGAAGTTCGCAAAAACAAACTATCTGCAACAGTTTCAGCAAACTGCAAGGATTCCCCACTTGCTGGAAACCCCCCAGCGTCTCTAACCACGCGGAAACACGCTGACTAGCTGGGCCGACCTTCGTATTCCTGAAAGCGGACAATGAAATCTGAGAGGCGGCCTGTCAAGCCCCCTCTCGCGCCACCGCCCGGGAGCCAGTTGAGGGGCTTGCCAGGAATTAAGAGTCGAAATTGCCCAGCATCTTAGCTTTGCTGTTGCGGTGATTTCGAAGCATCTATCACGCACTTGCGAGCCTCGCCCAACACCCCTGAGCCGTGCACACCAGCACTTTCTGTAACAGTTGTTCGTCGTGCGTACGGTCCGGTGGTGGTTGACGGGCACCCGCAGGTTGACGATGCGCCCCGCGCGCTCGTTTTCCGCTCCCGACGGGAAACCCGCGCGGACTTTGAAGATTCCCGAGCTCGCCCGCAGGATCGCCCCTCAGCGGAATCACGCGAGCATTCGGGATGTTTCGGGCTTCCTGAGCGAGGGCGTTCCGTTCGTGAAGCGGGGCGGAGCGGATTCACCGCCCGAAGGCCCGGCACCGCGAAGTTGACCCGATCGGATCGCGCACCTTAAAATGCCGACATTCTTTCTCTCCCACTCTAATACTCTAATAAGGAGAGAGCCCCATGAGAATTTCCGGAATCGCGGCTTTGCTGATAGCGATGGTCTTGCTCTGGACGTTCGCCGGGGCGGCGCAGGAGACGCGCGTCCGGCCGGGCGGGACGCGAACCCTCGAGGCGGCGGAGGCGTCACTGGAGCTCAGCCGCTCGGAGCGGCGACGGATCCAGACGGGCCTCGCAGCGGCTGGCTTCAAGCCGGGTCCTGCGGACGGCCTGTTCGGCCGGGCCACGCGGGAGGCGATCCGCAAGTGGCAGGCCTCGCGCGGGGAGGCGGCGACGGGCTATCTGGACGCCGACACGGCGAAGACGCTGCTGGCGGCGGGAGAACGATCCGGCTCGGCTGCGCCCACGGGAAGGAAACGCAAGCGCGCGCCGGCTGGGAAAGGGTACTCCCCCACCGCGCGAAAGCTCTCCAGTCTGCTGGGGCGCGATTTCTCCACGGCTGCCGTGGACGAGAACGGCTGGACCGACCTGCACCATTCGGCGCTCCTGAAACTGCCGGAGCTGGCCGCGGCCTTGCTCTCCGACGGAATGCGCGCCGGCGCCGCCCTCAAGAGCGACAACGAGCCATTCAGCGACAGATTGAAGAAAATCCTGCGGGCGTTCGGACACGATACGTTCGCTAAAACAAAGAGGATTGGCCAGACGCCGCTGCACCTCGCGGCGAGGCAAAATGCCCCCGCCGTCGCGAGGCTCCTGATGGACCATGGCGCCGATGCCAACCAAAGGGACAAACAGGGTGGGAAAGACGACTGGACGCCGCTGCACTACGCGGCATGGTTCAATGCCCCGAAGGTTGCGCAAATGCTGCTCGACCGTGGCGCGGACGTCAACGCGAAGGACAAGAACGCCTCGACGCCGCTGCACTACGTAGCGGAGAAGAATGCCGCCGAAGCTGCGCGACTGCTGATCGGCCGCGGCGCCGATGTCAAAGCGAAGAACAAGAACGCTTGGACGCCGTTGCACGCCGCAGCGGGGAAGAACGCTGCCGGGGTTGCGCGACTGCTCATCGATCGCGGCGCCGGCGTCAACGCGAAGAACGAGAACGGCTCGACGCCACTGCATATTGCGGCGTCGCACAACGCCCGAGACACAGCGGCCCTGCTGATCGAGCGGGGCGCCGATGTCAACGCGAGAGACAAGGATAGAGAAACGCCGCTGTACTACGTAGCGGAGAAGAATGCCGCCGAAGCTGCGCGACTGCTGATCGGCCGCGGCGCCGATGTCAAAGCGAAGAACAAGAACGCTTGGACGCCGTTGCACGAGGTAGCTAGTAAGAACGCCGTCGGTGTTGCGCGACTGCTCATCGATCACGGTGCCGGCGTCAACGCTAAGAACAAGCACGGCTCGACACCACTGCATATTGCGGCGTTTCACAACGCCCGAGACGCGGCGGCCCTGCTGATCGACCGCGGCGCCGATGTCAACGCGAAGAACAAGTACGGCTGGACGCCGCTGCATGGTGCGGCGGAGAACGATGCGCATGAAATGGTGCAGTTGCTGATCGACCGCGGCGCCGACGTGTGGGCCAAAAGTGGCCGGGGCAATATGCCACTGGTATACGCGATAGGGAAAAACGCCCGCAACGCCGCAAAGCTTCTTGTCAATAATGTAATAGATAAAGAAAATGGTCGAACACCCCTGCATAATGCTGTGCTTAACAATGACCACAAGCTGGTGAAGTTGTTGATTGACTTCGGAGCCGATATCCGGGCGCAAGACAAGTATGGGTTTACGCCGCTGCACGCCGCAGCGAAGAAGAACGCCGTCGGGATTGCGCGACTGCTGATCAACGGGGGCGCGGACGTCAACGTGGAGGACGAGGACGGCTGGACACCGCTGCACGCCGCAGCGAAGAAGAACGCCGTCGGTGTTGCGCGACTGCTGATCAACGGGGGCGCGGACGTCAACGTGGAGTACAAGGACGGCTGGACACCGCTGCATAATGCGGCGTTGAGAAACGCCCGCGACACGGCGGCCCTGCTGATCAACGGGGGCGCGGACGTCAACGTGGAGGACAAGGACGGCAGGACACCGCTGCATTATGCGGCGTTGATAAACAACCGCGACACGGCGGCCCTGCTGATCAGCGAGGGCGCGGACGTCAACGTGAAGGACAAGGACGGTGATACGCCGCTGCATCTCTCCGACTACAGCAACGTGGTGGCCCTGCTGATCGACCGGGGCGCGGACGTCAACGCGAAGAACAAGGCCGGTGATACGCCGCTGTACACCGCAGCGGTGGAGCACCGCTCCGTCGGGGCTGCGCGACTGTTGATCGCTCGCGGCGCCAATGTCAACGCGAAGAACATAATCGCGTGGACGCCGCTGCACCGCGCGGCATCGTTCAACGCCGCGAAGGTTGCGCGGCTGCTGATCGATCACGGCGCCAATGTCAACGCGAAGAGTGAGAGGGGCTTGACGCCGCTGCACGCTGCAGCGATAACGAACGCTAACGCTACCGAAGCTGCGCTACTGCTGATTGATCGGGGCGCGGACGTGAATGCGAAGGACGAGAACAGTCGGACGCCGCTATATTTAGCGGAACGGCTTAACAAGCACAAATTAGCCGCGCTGTTGCGTCGCCACGGCGGAAAGAAGTAATTACGATATGCTTCGCCGGGCCTTCCTCGACGAGCCGGAAGGTTGCCGTAACTGACGGAGGAAGGAGCGGGTTCGATGTCGAAACGCAGGTAGTCCAACCTTGGCGGTTCGTCCTCGTTCATGACCATCTGGTCGTTTTCGGTCGCTATGCGCGGCGTTAGGCATGAAAATGGCCGAGCGGAAAGAGGTTGCGGGTGTCGAACCTAGCCCTCGTGCCTGCCTCCTGCGTCGCCACGAGGACCATGATCGCTACCCGCGCGAATCGAAAGGTTTGGCCGTTTCCCGGCTTCTTTCCGGCATGCCGCCTCCACTCTCTTCCGCCATCACTTCCGCTGGCCCGCCTTCTCCTTTCCGGCCACGGCCGGACGGTTTGTCTGGGCAATACTCCCGGCTTTCGCCTGCATCTCTGCGATGGCGGTGAGCACGCCGGCGCGAGAGGAGTCATCTCCGATCCTTTCCGCAATCGACAGTGCCCTGGAGAGGGTTTGCGTCGCCTCGCGGACGTTCCCCGATTTCGCCTGCATCTCCGCGATTTCGCTGAGCACGACGGCACGCCAGTGGTCATCTTCGATCCTTTCCGCGAGCGACAGGGCGTCGCGGACGTTTCCCGTTCTCGCCTGCGCACCTGCGATTTCGCTGAACAAACGAGCACGCCGGTCGGCATCGCCGATTCTTTCCGCAATCGACAGGGCCCTGGAGAGGGTCTGCGCCGCGTGGCGGACGTTTCCCGATTTCGTCTGCATCTCCGCGATATCGATGAGCGCGCCGGAACGCCAACGGTCATCGCCGATCCCTTCCGCGAGCGACAGGGCGTCGCGGACGTTCCCCGCTCTCGCCTGCGCGCCTGCGATTTTGCTGAACAAACGAGCACGCCGGTCGGCATCGCCGATCCCTTCCGCGAGCGACAGGGCGTCGCGGACGTTCCCCGCTCTCGCCTGCGCGCCTGCGATTTCGCTGAACAAACGAGCACGCCGGTCGGCATCGCCGATTCTTTCCGCAATCGACAGGGCCCTGGAGAGGGTCTGCGCCGCGTGGCGGACGTTTCCCGATTTCGTCTGCATCTCCGCGATATCAATGAGCGCGCCGGCACGCCAACGGTCATCGCCGATCCCTTCCGCGAGCGACAGGGCGTCGCGGACGTTCCCCGCACTCGCCTGCGCGCCTGCGATTTCGCTGAGCGCGACGGCGCGCGAGAAGTCATCGTCGATCCTTTCCGCGAGCGACAGGGCATCCCGGACGTTTCCCGCTCTCGCCTGCGCACCTGCGATTACGCCGAGCGCGCGAGGACGCCACAAGCCGGTACTTTCCGCAATCGACAGGGCCCTGGAAAAGGTCTGCGCCGCATCCCGAACGTTCCCCGCCTTCGCCTGCATCTCTGCGATTTCGCTGAGCGCGACAGTACGCGGGTAGTCATCGCCGATCCTTTCCGCGATCGACAGGGCGTCTCGCATGTTCCCCACTTTCGCCTGCATCTCTGCGATTTCGCTGAGCGCGACGGTACGCCAGTGGTCATCTTCGATCCTTTCCGCAATCGACAGGGCCCTGGAGAGGGTCTGCGCCGCGTCGCGGAACCGCGCTTCCGCCTTGCTCCGCGCCTCCCGTTCGCGTTCGGCCTTCTTCCGAAGCGCACCCTGGCCCGCGCCGCGCAGCGCGTCCGCCTGCTCTTCGCTCTGACGTCCCGTCTCGCCCCGCACCGGTGCTCTCCCGGGCAGCGGTATCGATCCGATTCCGGTCGCCAGTTCGCCGAGCGAGTCCATGCTCTCCTTCAGATGCCCGATAGGACGAGCGGCCGCCGTCGCCGCTTCGGCGACGCTTTCCAGGTTCTTTCCCATTTTCGCCATTCTTTCGAATCCGCGCCCCAAGCCGGTCCCGAGGTCGGAGAAGACGAAATCATCCATCCAGCCGCAACCACCCAAACAAAAGCAGAAAGCGAAAACCAACAGGCGTTTCAGATGGATGAAACAGACGACTCTCATCGACCATCTCCCGGTGCGTATCCTGCGAGCATGGAAAATCATTCGGCATCCGCTT
This sequence comes from bacterium, assembly GCA_965203325.1. GTDB lineage: Bacteria > UBA8248 > UBA8248 > UBA8248 > UBA8248 > Bin107. The sequence goes on along the minus strand of OZ241875.1, from coordinate 2,055,699 downwards.
GGGCGGCGCAAATACGAAGCGCCGAATGGAACAGCGCCACTGGCGTGCGGCCGGCGCCGGTTCGAAGGATGCCCCCTGTCGGCCCCCTCCTGCGGTCGGCGAGTAACATGCTGAATCGCCGACTATATTCGTTTGAAGGTCGGAGAGCGACCCGGACCGTGTTCTGGATAACGCTATTGTACCATACCGCAACCCCGGGGTGCGATAACCGGCCCCTTTGCCGTCGTCGCGTCGAACGCCCTGGCCATGAACCCGCCTTCGGCCGCCATCGCCATTCCCTGTTCGCGGAACAGCGAAACGCACAACGCGTAAAGCCGGTCCATCGACTTCCCCGGCAGCTTCAACAAGGCCATGTCGGACAGATCGGCCAGATTCGCCTTCCAGGCCCGGACCACACAGTCACGCGCGGCGAGTGTTCGCAGGCCGGATGCAGCACAGCGTGCGCACCAGGGCGTCGACGGACTCGTCCTTGCGGCAGACCCTTCAAGGCGCAGGCCTCCCGTGCCGGCTCCCGCCAACCCTCTGGCAGAAACGACGACACCACATCTCCGTCCTCGTTCATCCGCCAAGCCTCCCCGCATTGCGAACGGACCCCCGATACGGATTGTCGACATGACAAACAAGCTGGCGCACATGACTGGGGACATCGCTCCCCGAGTTGTCCGAACACAGACGTAGACGCCGCAAAATCCAGGACCAACCGGCCGCGATGGGCGATCTGCGCCCCGACTCGCTGACACTGCGTTACCACAAGTGCGGCAAGCCCGCTTGCCAGCGTGCCGCGCAAATGGACTCCGGACACGAGCCGTACTGGCCGCTGACCCAGGCAGTCCAGGGCAAGACCCAAACCCGTATCATCCCCGCCGGGGCGGTCGAAACCGAAGCCCGGCGGGTGGCGTTGCAGCTCACGGGACAGGCCGTCGCCCGCAGGTTCAACGCTGACCATTCCGACGACCAGGGACCCCGCCTGCCCTGCCAGTGCAGCGCCGAGACGCGCTTCGCCGGGCGCCGGCCCAAGACCTGCACCAGCGCCCTCGGCCCCTGACGCTGGAGCTTGCCTGGCATCAATGCGGGCGTTGTCACCACCGCTTCTGCCCGCGTGACCGCGCCCTCGGCATAGGGTGCATCTTCCTGTCGCCGGCGGCGCTGCGCATGATGGGCATCGTCCGGGCGCTGATGACGAAGAAAGAAGTCTACAAGGAACCGGCGCCGGCCGTCTGAGCGGGCAGGCACGAGAATGGTGTCGGAAGAAATGTGAGCAGGCCGAAGGAGGCAGAAGGGGGCAAACGTTTACAATCGGATACGCGAATGCGCCTGACCACATTGCGCCGAACTACCCAGGACAACACTTGCATTCGGGTGCTTTCATATAGGTGCAGTCGTGGGGTGATGATGGAGCCGGGGACAGCAGCGATCCGTTGTCCTGCCCAAGCTTGGTCGACCCGAGCCAGTGCTTTCCCGATTCTACGGCGGCAGGAGAATCAAGCAGTTGCGGTACACTGCCGGTATTCTCAATCCGTTCATTATATTCGTGAACCCGTTATGAAGCTCGACACGACCGATACCGTGATTTGCTCTATCACCCTACGACCGAATGATTATGAGCGGTAACCCGACAGGCAGCCAGGTAGGCGGGGGCATTGCTGCGCCCCGCCCCCCACAGAGCCGGACGTGCGGGCACTACCGCATCCGGTTCCTCACGTGTCGGGTTCGCTCAAGGACGTTGTCGCCCCTGATCCGCAGATGCCGGAACCACAGCCCCCCGGCGCCTGGCATGGCTATCCGCCGCCGTTACGTTGACGCGAGTGAAGGAGCTCTGTGTCTCCCCTGCGTGTCCCGTCAGCGGGTCCGATCACGCGGTGCCCCCCTTCCCTCGGACGGGTCCCGATGGCCACGGTTCCCCGCCTTCGACGGTAATATGAAGGCACTACGACTCCCGACACTGCATCCATCGGACTTATTGTTTTCGTCTTTCAGTACCATGCACGCCTGCTCTGTTCGTGCCGTCGCTCGCGCGCTCCCGACGCCCCGCAGGCAGGGTATCATCGGGCCGGGGTTTGGATTCAGGGCCGGTTGCACCCCCGACCGGCCATCGTTCACATGGACAGTGCCGGGCCTCTCAGGTTCCCTGGCGACCCATCCCATGACTTTGCAGCGTTCTCCGACCCCGGAGGGTCCTGCGACGCCTCACCCGTAGCGGCGTCTCCGGTGCAGCCCCCATGACACTTAAACACAAAGGCACCCTCGCTTTACGATTTCGAGGCTCAATAGCGCTGCTTCGCCACCCCCTGTGTATGCTTCGCGTCGTGCGTTGCCGCACGCCACGCAACACTCGGTTCCGGCTGGCTGGCTTGGCCTTTGCCGTGCGGGAGTTGAACCCGCTGGGTCGCAATGAAGAGTTTCAGCGATTTCAGGTCATCACATCCTCCCTTCCAGAGCTTAGCCTGACGCAATATGCGTTCGGTGGTGGGGTGATAAAGGTGCAAGTCCCGAAGGAAGTCCCGAAGGAAGATATTGGTATAGTGCGGCGTATTCGGTTTGAACCGACACATTATAGATACTCATCACCCCGTGACTCTACGCATACCGACACGGACTCGACGGACTGCGCAGGGGTTTGAATTCCCTCGTTTCCGTTTTGATTACTTCTTTCAGAAAACGAGTTCCGAACAAGAACGAGTATCTTAAACGTTTCCTAATGATATCAACGAGATGACGAGGTTCTATTATTGTTGCAAATCCCCCACTGCCTGAAAACACGCGAAACACGCTGACTAGCTGGGCCGACCTTCGCATTCCTGAAAGCGGACAATGAATTCTGAGAGGCGGCCTGCCAAGCCCTCTCGCGCGCCACCGCCCGGGAGCCAGGTGAGGGGCTTACCAGGAACTAAGAGTTGAAATTGCCCAGCATCTTGGCTTTGCTGCTGCGATGATTTCGAAGCATTTATCACGCACTTGCGAGCGTCGCCTAACCACCCTGAACCGTGCACACCACGCACTTTCTGGAGCGGTTGTTCTTCGAGGGTCGCAGGCGGCTGAAGAACATCCCCAGCGTCTTCGGCTAGAAGCCGGTGTTTAAGCTCATGTTCAGCGCCATACTCCGAGCCGCCTAGCGATGGCGTGCGCAGAAGGTCACCGGCCCGTACGACGCAAAATGGACTCCCTGAGTAAGGAACTGGACAACAACTACGAGGCGGAGAAGGGCCTCGGGCAGCCCTCAGCCGAAGTGTTTCAAACAAAATTTTCCAATATTTATCGGATTTGACCCTCGCATGTAATCGATTTTATCCTATTTTGAACTGCCATGACCTACAGGAGTGAGCACCTAATGTCGACCAAGATTATCTTCAAGAGTCTGGTCCGCGTGACAACTTTGTACCTGTTATTTTTTTTGCTGCCTAGTACGGCGAATGCTCAGCAGCAAGAACCTTATAGAGGCGCCTGTTCGGTCTCACTCATTTATGAAAACGATAGACTAGAGTTTACAGACAAGAACTATACTTTCGGCGCTTTGCTTACGAAAGCTTGTATTTCTGAAAACAAGCAAGTTATCAAAGCGGACGAACCAATGTTGCCACTTCTGCGCGATTCGAACAAAGGCTTGTGGAGATGGACAAGTAACTTGTTTGGTATCCGGAATGACAAATACGTCGGAAATTCAGCCTATCTCGGATTCTCTCTATTTACTCCAAATAAGATTACAGCGGAAGTCCCTGACGGAAGGCCCTACGCCGCATTAGCGATTTACGGAGATAGCGTGGTTTTCTCTGACGCTTCGGGAACTTCGGCTACCAAAGCCTTCAAGCAAGGACTCCAGTTAGGCATTGTAGGCATGACGTGGGGTGGCAGGCTTCAAAAGGCGGTCCATAGAGCCGTCGGCGCACCAGATCCTGTAGGCTGGTCATCACAGATATCCGACGGAGGTGAGCCTACTTTTCTGTACTCTTTTCAGAGAAAGACACGATTGTGCGGCGGTAATAGAGCCTGCACGGGTAGCAAATTTGATTTTTCAGCGAATTTAGGTGGAACTCTAGGATATTACAACAGCTTGCAAGGCAGTATATCGACCAGATTCGGGCGAATAAAGTCACCTTTCTGGGTCGATTATGGCCCTATCTATAATCGGTCACCTCGGGTCATGCTCACAGGACTTGATCCCCCCAAAACTACTCTTAAGGAAGCATATCTATTTGCCTCAGGGGGAGCGGATTTTGTAATTTACCATGTCTTACTGCAAGGACAATTCAGAAATAGTGACTATGTCATTGCATCTTCCGATATAGAGCGGATAATACCGTACGCCGCAGCAGGCATTGTGATTGATTTTGAAGGATGGCAACTCACCTATTCGTATAGCCATAAAGAACCGGAGATTAAAGGCGGGAGAAGCCATAGATGGCATACTTTTTCGTTTGGATTCAACTTCTAAAAGGCATTGAAAATGCCAGCGGACTGAGCCGTTCCGGCGTCATGCGACATGCAATAGCCAAGCCCGTGCGTCGCAACCGATTGTCCCGATCAGGTGGAAAACATGTTGATTTCCAGAACTGCGGTTTTGCTGGTGGTGGGCTTTTTGCTCTGAACGTTCGCCGGGGCGGCGGGGGAGGCACGCGGCTAGCCGGGCGGGACGACCGCAACGTGCGAGCTGACCACCGACGAGTTGGAATCCACGGTCCGGGGCGAATTCACGGCCGATAGAAAGCGAACACGATTGTTCCTCACCTACGACTGCCGGATCAGGCACGAAGACGGCCCGGGTCGCTTAGAAGGAAATCGAGTGGCAGCGCGAGCATTGTCTCACTCGAATCCCGAACATAGAACGTTAGCTGGAGGCGAATCAACCCCGCTCCCCGAAAATCTTTGCTCGCTTTACGAACATTGGAAGTTCGATCAGATGCAGGACGATATCGAAGACTTGTGGGACAACAAGTATGGCCTGATCGATGTTTACCTTTCCATCCGCCGCAACCATTATGGCGTAAGGAACGTGGATCTCTTAAGGATTTCGGCGGAAGAAGCGATCCGTACAATGCGCTCACAGATCTCAATAGAGGCTTATTTTCAGAAAATTGCCCGGCGACACGGCCGAGACAGTCTGTTGACAAAGGTTTTTTACTGCAAAAGAGATTATGGCGCACGTATTGGAACCGTCGATTTCTTTGAACATCTGGACCATGAAACCAGACGGGCTCAACGCGGAAATCGTTCGGTTATTGCCGAGGCGCTCGACAATCTCAGGAAAAACATGAAACGTCACGCAAGGGATTTTCCCTTCCCCGCGCCGTGGGCCGATACCGAGGGGTTTTCAATCGAAGCTCACCGCGAGCGGTGGTGTGAGGCAAACCTGCCCCTGTGGAGGCAGTGACGACACTTGCGGGATAAGTTTCGTCGCCGGGACTACCGGCTGGACCCGCCTGTTCATACTGTTGCGCCTCCGGCGGCAGTGCACCGGGAGGACCGTGGCGCGTTGGCCGCGCAGGGGACGGTGGGAACTGACGGTTCGCTTGAAATACTTGTATCTTCTCGGAAGGAATTACGCTTTCATGGCTAAGAAATCGATAAGACGTCCGAAGCGGAGCCCTATCGCACAGACAAATCGTAGCCATCCGTCGAATGAAACGCGATGCGGTGACACTCTCCCTGAGAGATGACGCAGGGGGAGCCGAAACGGCTTGGAGAACTGGGAGCGGAACTGAGGGAACTCAAGTGGACGCAGTGGATTCGGCGCTTGAGAATCTCATTCAATATGCTCCATGACCGCAGCAAGAGACGAGAGGCCGTGCGCTACGACTATGGTGGGTATATTCAGTCGCCGGAAACCGCCCTCATTTAAACTTCCCGAGCATATTGAGCATACGCGTCAAGTCCAAAGCGTCTGAAAAGACTTTGGACAGGTTTTGACTGGTGGCGTGGTGATAATTGCCGCCGGATTGCGTGGCGATTTCCCGTAACTGTCGTTGGGCTGCGCCGGATACCTCGAGACCGACGGTCTCGTGACGGTACAAGAGATTGGCCTGTTTCAATCGTCGCAACACCGTGTCCAAGCTTCCACAATCGTCATTCCCATCGGCTAGCAGGAGAATCATCTGGGCTTTGCTTGTGGCGGAGCGATGCCGTTTCATGAACCGGTTGGTGGCTTCCAGGGCCGTGGCCAAGGGCGTTCCGCCCTGGGCCGATAAGCCACCGACGAAGGCGACGAGCTGCTTCTCATTCCGAATAAAGCCAATCGAACGATCAATCGGATCGCTGCAATCGCCTTCAAAAGCGAGCACGGCGACCTCGCTTTTGTTCCGGATGGCTTTACGGATGGTGTCGATAGCGGCCCGTTTGGCTGAACTGAGCTTAGCGCCCCGCATACTGCCGCTGACGTCCATCAGCAGAATCAAGCTGCCGGATGGATCGCGGGAAGGGCGCGAGGATTGTTGACCCGGCTTTGATGCGGCGGTTGTCCGACCGGGCGAGACTTGTCGGGCCGACTCCCGGGGTTTTTTCAGTCTTTCGTTCAAGAATCTGTAACCCCCAAAGCGCCACTTGGTGAGCAGCGGTTCCTGGTCTTCGTAGAGATAGAGATATGTTGAGTTTGAAAGCGTCCGGCCCGGAGCGATGGCGTACACGCCTGCAGCAATGGAAAACATCAATTTACTCTGATCTCCGTGCCCATCGACTTTTCTCAAATTACCCGCATCTCGATAAGAACAATAGCCAAGCGTACTGCCCTTATGCGGTTCAACGTCTATCCACGCAATGCCGGGGCTTTCCGGTTTGATTCTCCTGCCTGACCCGTTGGTTATTTTCAAATTGACTTCCCAGACTTTTATTTTTTTAGTTGTGTAATTGAGGTCATGTTCAGGAGGGCCGGAACAACGGGTGTAGCGGCCCGTATCGGTTGCCGCATATTCTACCCGCACTCCGTGTTTATCATTGTATAAAACCTTGGCGCTGGCCTGGTTTTCGGAGGTGCTTAGAAGAAGAGCCAGACTGATCGGCAAAACGACAATCGTCTTGAAACTCACGTCCGACCCCCCTCATCTTCATGATTTTTGTAGCGGCTCACAAAGAGACTATTAATGCCTTGTCGCATGGGTCTTCAGAACCTTGGCGGTTCTGGTGTTATTCCGGCCGACGGCGATATTTAATGGCGTCCGGCCGGAACGGTCCTTTGCCGTGACGGCTGCCCCAGCGGCGAGGAGGGTTTCGGCGACTCCAGGATTATCATTAAAAGCAGCTCTGTGTAGTGGCGTCTGGTTAGGTTTGTTCCTTACATCGACATCTGCTCCGGCAGCGAGTAAGATTTTGAGTACTTCTACTCGGATATTGTCATAAGCTATTTGTGAAGTTGGGTCACCAGCCTTGTGGCGTGCGCTTGCAGCTTCGTGTAGTGGTGTATAGTCCTGATTATCCTTTGTGTTGACATCCGCCCCGGCGGTTATGAGTAGCTTGATGAGTTCAATGCCTTCTTCGGAAATAACAGTCCCAACTGCATGGTATAGTGGTGTTTTGCCAGCATTGTCTTTTGCGTGGATATTTGCCCCGGCATTGAGGAGGGATTTGGCGATTTCGAGGGTAGGATTGGAAGTCTCGCCGATAAAGTGTAGCGGCGTCCTACCAAAATCATCCTTCACATGGACATTTGCTCCGGCGGCAAGGAGGACTTCAGTGACTCTTAAGGCAGCGTCGACGGAAACCATCCTAGCTTCACGAGTCCATACTCTCCTATCATGAAAAGCAATTATGTGCAGAGGTGTACGACCACGATAACCCTTTGCGTGAACATTTACCCCGGCGGCGAGGAGGGCTTTGACAACTTCGGCTTTGCCCAGTTCGACAGCATCGAATAGCCGAGTTTCCCGAGCTTCCTCTCCCGCCTTCCGCTCCGTCTCTTCTCGAACTATGCGCTCGGCTTCTGTTCTTTCCTTCGCCTTGCGCTCGCGTTCGGCCGCCTCGCGCGCTTTTCGCTCGGCTTCCGCTTTCTCCAGTTTTGCTCCTGCCAAGGACAGCAATTCCAAGGTCGGCGTATAATGCTCCGAACCTTTTTCGATGTTGAGAACATACTGTTTGAGAAGTGATTGTCCTTTCAGCAAGTCGTCAAGCGCCGTGCTGTTTTCGACCAGCAACTTGCCATAGAAATACAAAAACACCAGCGGCGGCTCGGTATTCAGGGCTTCAATCTTCCCGAAGCCCCGTATCGCGGCATGTGTGTCCCCTCTTTGCAGCGCCTTGGTCGCTTCTAGAAGATACAGGTCGGCCAGAATATCATCGGGTAAGTTTTGGGCAATTGTCGGGCCACCATATGTCAAAACGACAATCACGGCTGCGTTGACGATTGCTCTCATCATCTCTTTGCCCTTCATCAGTCGGGTCATGATACAGCGCATGACCGTGCCGGCAATCGGTCTTGCCTTCAATGAATCGTATTATCGATCATTTTCAATGTCTACCAGCCGACAGATTGATTGCCTCGAAGGCATCGTCGGTAACACACGACACCCGAACAGTTAAGACACGGCGACCCTCCCGTGGAGTGCGACTCGGGGATAAACCGTTATGACCAATACAGGAGAAAGATACCACCGGGATGGACGGCAATGGCGCGGCGCGGCACGATTCAATATGGAGCTTGCGTGTTCTCACCGGCAGGGAAACGCGATTCCTCAGAGCCGGGAAAAGGGTCGCTGCCGGGTCGAGCGGACAATGGGAATGCCGGGGCACGGGAGTCTTTCGGAAATCATTCCTGTTAATTCCCGAAAAAGACCTTTTCAGGAAGAGGTCATGATTGACGCAGATCGGTGATTCGGGATCGAATCTGCAGGCGCCCAAACATGACCGGAGACAAATCGTTGTGAAGTGGGTTTTCTGGGGAAATGCGACCCCCGTAAACGTTCGCTCATCCCGTGACGGAATAGGTCATAGCGACGACTGGATCCAGATTGATGTTGCCCTCTACGAGATGAAAGTCAATGTCGGAATACCGTCCATGCATCGAAAGTGCCTAAATATCCTGCCGACTTGGATGGTGCCGAAAGCATTAGGAAAAATCAGTTACGTTTGGACAGACACCGAATTACCACTGCACGGGTGCTGCCATCACGGCCCGCACGAACGCTTACGACCCCCGCCATCCTAGATACGCAGGAGTTTGAATTCGTCCGCATCCGGTTTGATTACGTATTGCAGATAAACAAATCCCCAACGAAATTCCCAAAATCAAATACCGAGAACAGTTTCAACAAACTAAAAGGAATTCACGACCGTTGGAAACCCCCCACTGTCTCTAAACACGCGGAAGACAGAGCATTGAGTTACACCCGATGGGATGGTTATGAAATCGAAATTCTCGGACTGCTTGACGACAAGGCGCTTGAACAGCTTGTTATGCCACTCTATCAGCCAGCACTTGCGCATGGCGTCCAAGTTGGCTAGCCGCACCGCCCTTTATTCGACTGTCTCTCGTGTCCACTTCCGCTCTGGTCTTCCGGCAAAGGGGAACATCCGCCACGCCAAAACTATCAAATGAACGCGATACACATCGCCAGGGAAATCGGCAGAAAAAGGATATTAGTTATCTGCCCTTGCTCCTACATATAAACCTTTTTCATTTATCTTTATTATCTTTAATTTTTTAATAGAAATAAAAACCTTTTCACTGTCTCGACTTCTCCTAATATTCATAACATCCATCATTACTTCTTTTTGCTCTCCCTCTCCTGCCTGCTCCTTGATAAGGGGAATATAAAAAGTATCTTTCCTCTTCTCATGAAGAGAAGGACCAGAAAAAAAATAATTGGTAAAGAGAAAAGCAGAAGGACCGCTCCAGGAATCTGATTCTTTTTCATACGATTTCATTACTCTATCCGGAATCAGTAGGCGGGTTCCCACGGGCCATACTTCAGATGTAGCAAATTGGGCAGTAGCGGAAGCAGATTCAGATGTGCTAACGAAAAAAGAAATAAATAGAAAGAAGGCGCACAATATTGTTTTTTGTAACATCAACTGAAAACCACTCCACGCAGAGAAACTTTATCTTAAACATATAGTCTTGATTCTACGAGTTGCTGTCAAATCCGGGTCGATGTCTCTCTACTCCAGAACATGCATGACTTGGGCGCGGTAGAAGCGGCTTCATAAAGCGGAATGTGTATGTGTGGTCTTGGCCCTGGTTGGAAGCGGTGGCGCCGTGTCTGTCTGAAGGGGATATCGACGAACGATATCGATGAAGCCCTGGGAACGCTGATCGGCGAGTTGGTGAAGGGCATGTCGGCGACGAGCCCCGCACAGGCCCATGGCCTGGGCTCGCGTCCGCGCCCTTCATCCACGCCGCGTCTCGCCCCCGAGCAAACGCGAGACCTCGCTCAAATCCTCCTCGGATAAGATGCGCAATGGAACCCGCCTCCGTCATACAGGACAAGATACGCAATGGAAGATGAGACGGCTTGGTCGCCCTGGCATGGAATTGCTTGACGATAAGGACGCAATTCCACATCATTACGGGCGTGCCCGACTTCCGTTTCGGATACAGAGCCTCGATTGACCGAGAAAGAGGCTTGCCAGCAATCACATCGTTGGGAAACGGGAGACGTGATATAGTGGGTGCCCTGCAAACCGCAAAAACTCTACACATAGAAAAGACCGGGCGTGCGAGCGGCTTGGTGGAAGCAGGCGAACGCCTTCGAGAGCGGAATTGCCGGGATGGTTCGCCGGGATGGGAAAAAACGCCGGCCGAACCGGTTTACCTCGATTTCCATGTCCCGGTGAATACGTTCCCGAGCGCCCAAGACCGAAAACGAACCGCCCCGGGCCGGAAGCCCGGGTTTTTCTTTTCAACATATTTGACCTGGAGGAAGTTGGGCATGAAGAAACTGGTTATGTCGTTCGTGGTGTTGTGTGTCCTCGTCTTGTGGCTGGGCGACTCCGAAGCACGCTCGAGAAAGAGAGGGAACTTGGGCGATTATGCACAGACCTCCACTGACTGCGATTGGGGATGTTTCCACTGGGAGTACGTCGTTTTCGGAGATAGGCCCTCCGGCAAACACTTTGCGCTTGAAACGCATGAAGAATATAAGAGGAGGTACTTCAAGGGCCGTCGATATTATCGATTGTACATCGAGTATCGAGGACCGGGTTCCACGCTTGAGGTGATGGCGGTTTCCCCGTCATCATATACCGGGTGGGGATGTGATTTGTCTATCTTGGGAAAAACTTGCAATCGAATCCACAAGCTGACAAGAGTGAATAAGGGCAATAAGCGCCAACTGATTCTCATGGAGATGATATATGGCGATAGGACAGAATCCACGCACGATTTCAGGTTTATCGAGGAGGGGAGAGACGCGAAAAAGTTCAAAAGGGTCGCATTGGATAACGATAGCGAATACCAAAGAATTATCTATAGAGGTGGCAGGAAACCCAACTTGAAGGTCATTAAGGTTTACAAGAACAAGCAAAACGTAGTGCATAAATATAGTCCGGAATGATGATTCCATACCCGGGGCTGTTTCCGTCGCCGGGACTCTTTGTTTTTCTCGCCGCGTGGATGGGCGTCGCGCCCGTCGGGGCGGAGGGGCAGGGTTATTCTTTTCACCCTGCTCGAGCCACAGGAGATTCGTCATGAAGAAACTGATGATGTCGTTCATGGTGTTGTGCGTCCTCGCCTTGTGCCTGGACGCCTCCGAGGCTGCGAGACCCCCGGAGGTGAAGCAGGTTTCCAAAAACTGTAAATGGGGATGCGTGCACGTATGGTATGTCGATATCAACGACGAGAGCGCGCACACGAGGCTTCCGTGGGTGCGTTTCCGGGGCGAGGACGGACGATTTCATCGTGCCCACAGGTTCTATCTCAAAACCAGAGACGTCTCGCTTCGAGTGATGGCGGTCTCTCCGTCCTCATATCTGGGTTGGGGATGTGGTCGGGCCATTTTGGGAAAAACTTGCAACCGAATTCGTGGGTTGCCGGATCACCGGAAGATTTTCGTGCAGATGCTGTATGGCGACAAGCCGCACGCGGCCCAGTACGATTTCAGGTTTGTGGATGTGCGAGGGAGAGCGAAAAAATTCAAGGATGTCGATATGGGCTCATGGGGCATCCGCAACCGTAGACCCCCGACGCTCCAGTATCACGGCTCCGGCAAATATTCGACTCTAAGGGCTGTCAAAGTTGCCAGGGTAAAGACAGTCGACGATTGCGGTTCTGATCGATGTTTCCACCGGAGTTCCGTCAATACGGACAGGTTCAAGAAGGACTCGGATGCGCTTGATGCGTTATATGAAAAATACCCCGAAAGGCGCATAGGACGCTATCCGTATCATCGCTTGTTGATCGAGAATCAAGGGCGCCTTCGTCTCGATGTCATGCAGGTCTCCCCGTCGTCGTATGCCGGAAGGGGTGATGCTCATCGAATTCGTTTGGCAAAGAACAAAATGATTTTCATGGAGATGATACATAAAGCTTACGCCAGGAAAGCCTATGGAAAGAAAAACATGGTGTACGATTTCAGGTTTGTCGAGAAGGGAGGGAGAAAGAATACGTTCAGAGAGGTCGTATTGGATCCCGACAGCAAATTTCAAAGGATTGTCTATCGAGGTGGCAGGAAGCCACGCCTGAAGGTGATTCAAGTATATATCAAAAAAGCGTGGATATCGAAGGCGGAGACCACATATACGGCAAGGTGAGTGAACAACGGGGAACTCATCGGAAATTCTCGGCGATTCTCTTCTCTTTTTCCCGTCCTGTTCGGGCCACAGGAGATTTGTGATGCGGAAACTGATCGTGTCGTTCACGGTGTTGTGCGTCCTCGTCTTGTGTTTGGACGCCTCCGAGGCTGCGAGAGACAGACGCGGACGCCCACGCCCCCCGGATGTAAAACAGGTTTCCAAAAACTGTAACTGGGGATGCGTGCACGTATGGTATGTCGATATCAACGACGAGAGCGCGCACACGAGGTTTCCGTGGGTGCGCTTTAGGGGCAAGGACGGACGATTTCATCGTGCCCACAGGTTCTATCTCAAAACCAGAGACGTCTCGCTTCGAGTGATGGCGGTCGCCCCGTCCTCATATCTGGGGTGGGGATGTGGTCGGGCCATTTTGGGAAAAACTTGCAACCGAATTCGTGGGTTGCCGGCTCACCGGAAGATTTTCGTGCAGATGCTGTATGGTGATGAGCCGGATGCGGCCCGGTACGATTTCAGGTTTGTGGATGTGAGAGGGCGAGCGAAAAAATTCAAGGATGTCGATATGGGCTCATGGGGCACCCGCAACCGCAGACCCCCGACGCTCCAGTATCACGGCTCCGGCGATTATTCCACTCTGGGGCGCATCCGATAGGTGCGGGAGGAACGAATGCGGATGATTTTCCTTCCGAGGTCGGCTCCGTGGTCGAGATCTTCTTCCGCTCGCCGCGTGGATGGGCGCGGCACCCGCCCCGGCGGCGGAGGTTTCGTGAGAGGACCAGGGTTTGGAGATGGGGAAGTTCTTCGAAACCCCATCGATCGAGCTCGGTGATGTAACCACTTACCTCAAGACGGACGCCGACTCCGACTCGCGGGACGAGAACGGCGGCCCCCTTGCACTGGACGGTGAGGTTGGACAAAACCCTGCGGTCGTGGTCGCGCTGCTTGACGCCGGAGCGCACGGGGCGATGCGGGACAGAGGCGGCAACACTCCGTTCGACCTTGTCCGGAACTACGATGAGTTCAGATGAACCGACGTCTACCGGCGGCTGCACGAAGCTACCGCCGAAGCCCGGAACAGAGCGATGAACGGCGCCGGATGCGCAAACCGCGGTCCGTCCTCTTCTGCATATGGGGAGGGGGAAGCAAAGGAGGAACTGGAATGAGTGCGGGCACACTACGCCGAGGCTGATTGTTCGCTGTGACGGGAGTCGAGAGTGGAGCAGCTTCGGTAGGGCGCAACGACGGGACCTCAAGCTAAAACTGGAAGGAGACGGGTTGGGCGCGAGGATATTGGGACTTGATAGAGCGTTTCTGGCGGGGTTCTGTCTGTGCCTCGCCCTCTGGATTGGCGCGCCGACGGCGATGGCGGCGGTGGTTTCGTGCAAGGACTGGAACACGAAGTTGTTCCTCGAGCGCGCCGACGCGACGGACGTCTCGCGCTGCCTCAAGGCCGGTGCGGATGTGAACGCGCGGGACAAATACCGCAGGACGCCCCTGTACTTGGCGGCGAGGTACAGCAAGACCCCTGCGGTCGTGGAGACTCTCCTGATAGCCGGTGCTCGTGTGGACGCGCGGGACAAATACTGCAGGACGCCCCTGTACTTGGCGGTGAGGTTCAGCAAGACCCCTGCGGTCGTGAAGACTCTCCTGAAAGCCGGTGCTCGTGTGGACGCGCGGGACAAATACCTCTGGACACCCCTGCACGTGGCGGCGAGGTACAGCAAGACCCCTGCGGTCGTGGAAGCGCTCTTGAAGGCCGGCGCGGACGTGAACGCGCCGAATGTATTCGGCTGGACGCCTGTGAGCTATGCGAGAGTTCCCGTGGTGGTAGAGACTCTCCTGCGGGCCGGCGCGAATCTGGAAGCGCGGGATGAATTAAACGGACGGACGCCCCTGCACCTGGTGGTACGGTTCAAACGCACCCCTGCGGTCGTGGAAGCGCTCTTGAAGGCCGGCGCGGACGTGGAAGCACGGAATGTATTCGGCTCGACGCCCCTGCACTTCGCGGCGGAATACAGCAAAACCCCTGCGATCGTGGAGACTCTCCTGCGGGCCGGCGCCGCGGTGAACGCGCGGAATAGGGATGGACAGACGCCTTTGCACGTGGCGGCGGAGTACAGCAAAACCCCCGCGGTGGCGGCGGTGCTGCTGGACGCAGGAGCCGACCCGGCGGCGAAAGACAAAGCGGGCAAAACGCCCTGGGATTATGCGCTGAAGAACGCCGCCCTTCGGGGGACGGACGCCCGGCGGCGGCTGAGAGAGGAGCGGCTTCGGTAGGGCGCAACGACGGAACCTCGAGCGAAAACGGGAAGGAGGCGAGATGAGCGCGAGAATGTTTGGACTCGATACAGCGTTTTCGGCGGGGTTCTGTCTGTGCCTCGCCCTCTGGATAGGTGCGCCGACGGCGATGGCAGCGATGGTTTCGTGCGAGGACTGGAACACGAAAGTGTTCTCCGAGCGCGCCGACACGACGGACGTCTCGCGCTGTCTCAAGGCCGGCGCGGATGTGAATTCGCGGGACAAATACCGCAGGACGCCCCTGCACTGGGCGGTGACGTTCAGCAAGACCCCCGCGGTCGTGGAGGCGCTCTTGAAGGCCGGCGCGGACGTGAACGCGCCGAATATACTCGGCTCGACACCCCTCCACTGGGTGGTGAGGTTAAGCAATATCCCCGAGGTCGCGGAGACGCTCTTGAAGGCCGGCGCGGACGTGGAAGCGCGGGATAATTTCGGCTCGACGCCCCTGCACTTCGCGGCGAAGTACAGCAAAACCCCTGCGATCGTGGAGACTCTCCTGCGGGCCGGCGCCGCGGTGAACGCGCGGAAGAGAGACGGACAGACGCCCTTGCACGTGGCGATGAAGTACAGCAAAACCCCTGCGGTGGTGGCGGTGCTGCTGGACGCAGGGGCCGACCCGGCGGCGATAGACAAAGCGGGCAAAACGCCCTGGGATTATGCGCGTAAGAACGCCGCCCTTCGGAGGACGGACGCCCGGCGGCGGATGAAAGAGGAGCGGCTTCGGTAGGGCGCAACGACGAGACTTCGAGCGAAAACAGGAAGGAGGCGAGATGAGCGCGTGGATGTTTAGACTCGATAGAGCGTTTTTGGCGGGGCTTTGCCTGTGCCTTGCCGCCTGACCAGGCACGCCGCCCTCTTTCATTCTGCCCATAAGCCGGACCTAAGGCATCTCGTTCATAAGCTTATTGTGGGTACAAACAGGACAGTCCCCGTGCGAAATCTCTTGCCCACTGCTGTTTGAAGTCTTTCACGCCAATGCTGTCTCCCAAGCCGTTCATGAACTTGTAATAAGTGATAAAGGCAGATGCGACATTGTCCTCTTGCAGCGCTTGTTTTGTAAATTTCCAACTGCGCCAACTGAACACATGACCAGAATATAGAACATTATTTATTTCAGACAGCAGTATGCGATGTTTTATCGATAATCTATGTTCTTGGGGTGAATATTTCTCGATAAGAATACCAAGTTCATCAATCCCCTCTTTTACGTCGGCAATTCTTTGATCCGGGGTTTTGTTTTCTTCACAGGCGCTTTTGATTTTCTGGAATTGTCGATTCAATGCCTTCTCAAGCGCATCATCAAGAGACTCCGATTGGAGGGAAGCCGGTGTGGGTTTGCTCTCGGCAGAAGGGTTCTCCGGGTTTTCGACTTGGGTATTTCCTGCAAGTATACGGAAATTCTCTGTTTGGGCATGAGCATGGACGGCAAACAGCAGGATGCAAACAGCCAGTGACTTCATCCGAAAAACCTCTTGGAAGATGACGGCAAGGTCAGGAACGAAGGCATAGAACTTTCTATGTAAGAGGATAGTACTGTATAGTGTTCCATTCCTTTTTCTCTCCGGCGACATTGGGCTAATCCCGAGCATCCCGTTTTCCGAAAGTGCGGGACGAGTCTCGAAAAATTTTGCTAGGGGGTTTCACCCCTGGTTCCCTGATGTAAATAGGTAAGGACTAGGGACTCAAGCGTCCGGGCTACCCGAAACCCGTTGATGCTGATTCGTAAGCGTGAGGGAAGCCAGAAGCGACCTGCAGTGCGCAGGAAACTCGGTTTGTTGCTCCAAGAACCGCCGCGAAGCACACGGCCAGGGCAAATGCCGTCCGTCCACGCGCTCCCGTCCGAGGGCGCGCCCACGTAACGCTCTTTCCGGCAATCCGCAACCCACTCCCAGGCGTTGCCCAGCACGTCGTGCAAACCGAACCCGTTCGCCAATAACGAGCCCACAGGAGCCGTATGTACAAATCCATCCCGGCAAGACGCCACCACCCAGCGCAAGTTGCTGTATCGTGTCTTGAGTGTCTCGTCGGCCCCGTTGGCGTGCGAGCACTGAACCGAGGCGTCATCCCCCCAGTAGCGCGAAGTCCGGCTCTTCCCACGCGCAGCGTATTCCCACTCCGACTCGCTGGGCAGTCGATAGCGCTTCCCCGTCTTGACCGAGAGCCACTCTACATACATCTTCGCGTCTTCCCAGCTCACGCACACCACAGGGTCCAGATCCGTCTGTCCAAACCCAGGGCTTCGCCACGAACGCGCACCGCCTTTTTTGGGCTTGCTTTCTTCACTGTCCCAGTACCAGCAATCACCCCCCATATCGCGGCCCGTCTCGCGAATGAATGCCTCGAACTCACGCCTCGTCACCTCGTACTTGCCTATCGCAAAGGGTTTTTCTATCGTCACGAGGTGGCGAGGGCCTTCATCCTTGTACCGCCCTTCCTCGTCATCGGGCGAACCCATCAGGAATGAACCCGCAGGGATCACGATCATCTCGGGACATTCCGGACAGTCGCGGAACATCCGGTCCGGCAACAGGCGCATACGCCCGCGCTTTACATTTTGCCACCCATCGATGACCCTTCTTGATTCCCTCGCCGCCGGGCTCACTCCCACATCGAGTATGGCCATTAGGCTCACCTGTGTATTGTTGAACGCTGCAAAGTGCGGAGATGTATGATCCTTCTTATCTTGCGCGCTCACGTTCACCGCCGCCGAAGTTACGGTCACCCACAAGAAGAAGTTCAGACAAAACACCGTCAAAGCTGCACTGAACAACCTCGGTAATAGAGTCATCTGGTACCCTCTTTTTTAGTTCGTCTCTGTTTCTACGTCTTCGAACTCCGATCTATTGGAAAGCTGGCCTTCGAGTGTGTCGTAGTTCGATAGACTGCCTTCGGGGAAACGTATATTTTCTGGTATCATTCCCACTTGCATGATATGCGAGTTGTTGACAACAAACTGATGAAGCCACTGAATGATTCAAACAAGAAAATATAGATAAGTGCGTGGCATGCCAACCTCATCTATAAGCACGAAGCTTTTGGAAAAGAGAGGTGACGATATGTTTCCTTTCGTTGGTGGTATTTTCAGGGATTTGCTGAACAAAACCGGTATCACTAAATCTGTCACGCTCCCGTTGCGGACATCGCAAATATGGTTGGCTTATGGGATCACTTTGGTCATAGTTTTAGCTTCATTTCATTTGCTTGTTAGTGAAGCACGAGCGAGTAGCGACTTCAATGGACATATCTCTTGCTATCCTGATAGCGATTACGATCCTAAACGTACGGTGCGAGGGTTTTTCACAGGCCGCGAAGGGGCTCGCAGTGAGCACCTCGTGCTTTCGGGTACTCAGGAACCCGTTCGTCGTGGTTGCGTGATTCAATTTGAAAACGGCTCGCCGGTCAGGATTGGCACGGGCTGGGATTACGCGTCATATGTCCTCGCCTGCCGCGATCCGGCAACCGGTTTCGAGCAAGTCGTGATACATGTCGCTGCCGGCCAACAACATGCCATTCAGGTCTGGTCCGTAGAACCGGCAACCGGAACCCCGGTGCGGCTCTACAAGGAAGCATGGGGCGAAGGCGGAGGAAGAACTCGGGACCTGCTGAGCACAGTTGATGGAACATGCCGCTGGAGGGAGAGGGAAAAAGCCCACCTGACGTTCCAGGCTGCCATGAAGGCGCTGCGCATTGGCGCTAGCCTCAAAGGTGAGGGACCTACATTTGTCCTCCCGAGGCGTCGGATTCCCCCCGGGGAGGCCCGAAGATGGTTGAAGATTCTCAATACATTCAAGGAATTAATAGACATCGAAGGCGTCATCTACGCCGACGAGGCTGGACGCTCTTCCTGGCGAGTGGTTCAAATGCTCGGCCCAAGGTTATGCGATGGAGGTTTGGTTCTTCTCCTGGACCGTCGGCAAGGATCGTGGCAGACCATCCACGATGTTCCATCCGAGTGCTCCAGCCGCCGCGTGAGAGGCATGGTTGTTAATGGGGACCGTTTGTTCGTATCGATATGCTTCGATTGTTATGGTTGGGGATTGTACCATGATCGTGTAATCAACCTGCGGACACTGCGCACGACGCTTATTCCTCCGGGAAGCAACGCACCGGGGCCTCTTGAACCTCCAGCGGAGGTTGGCGAGTTTGATCGCTTCTTTGAGCGCTTCAAGATTCATGACCTCGACAAGTATCTCTCGGCCGACTGAGGTCTTCTCACAAAAACCGGGTTATTTACCTTCCAGATATCGTCGGCTCTTCAGTTTCGAAAGAGTATAGCCGACACTACCTCGAAAGGGTGGTGCATCAGAGGCTTTTAGAACGCCTCGCTCGTTTCTAGTCAACAGCACCGAGCGGAATGGAATGCTCCTCTTCACCAATTCGACCAGCGACTGTTTCGATAACGTTGTGCTACGGACTTCTCCGTCAAATTGGAATACAGGCTCATTGATCGGCGCACGTTCCAATTTTAGACCGAGGCGCGTATGACAACCTTCGTAGACATCGAAGGACGCTACAATTCGAAACGCGACACTCTAATTTGGCTTGTCTTGGCTCGAACGACTTTGAATGAATCTTAGAGTCCCGGAGCATAAACACAAGCATGCCTCTGCTAACTGGACTTTAAGATCTGAATCGCATAATGATCCGACACGCACCCGCCGGTATGCTCAGGAGTTCTAATTTTTCCACTTCCGTTTTGATTACAGATTGACGAAAGCGAATCCCGAACAAAACTGGAATAAAACGAATACCTGCAATAGCTTCAACAAACTACAAAGACTTCACAGCCGCTGGAAATTCCCCAATGCCTGAAAACACGCGAAGGATGCGCTCCTGCGTCCGCCCCGGTTCGCACAGCGGCGTTTCCCGGGCGCGATCCTCCAGCGCTCCTTCCTCTTCCGCGCGTTTCTCTCATCGGATATGGAAGTCCAGCGCTGCTTCGAGGCCCACGCTTCCAGGTCTGCGGGCCGGTAGCGCACCCGGGCGCCGAATCGGCGGAAGGCCGGCCCCTCGCCGCGCACGCGGCATCGCGCAAGCGTCGTCGGCGGGATGCCCAGCCGGGCGGCCGCCTCCCGCGTGTCCAGACAGTTTCCGGCGTGCCCGTTCATGCGGAGTTCCCCTTCGGTCTCCGGTCCGGCGAGCGCATTGACATCGCCGCCTCGAAGACGCCGTCGCTCAAAGCGGGCAAGGCCCTGCGGGACGCGGTGCGCTAGTGCCCGTCCAGCAAGTCGGCCGCGATGCTCCGCGCTATCCGCTCCGCGGCCTCGCGCACCGTATCGCGCGCGAGATGCGCGTAGCGCGCCGTGGTCTGTATGTGGGAGTGGCCGAGCAGCTTCGCGATGACGGAAAGTCCTTCTCCCAGCGCCAGGGCCCTCGAGGCGTAGGAGTGACGCAGGTCGTGAATCCGCACGCCGTCGAGTTCCGCCCGCTCCCGGACCTTTCGCCAGACGTGATCTAGCCCGCTCAGGCGCGCGCCCGGCTTCCGGCCCGGGATGACCCAGGGATTCCCGGGAAGACGCGGAAGAGCGGCAAGCAGTTCGACAGCCGCCGGTGGCAGCGAGACGACGCGCGCGCCCGTCTTGGAGTCCGCCAGCCTCAGTTCCGATTCCCCGAGCGCCACGTCCTCCCAGCGAAGCCCCAGGACCTCGGACTTCCGGCACCCCGTCAGCATCAGGAGCCTGATGGCGGCCACGGCGCTTGCAGAAGCACCGCCCCCGGCCTCTATCTCGTCAAGCGTCTTTCCCAAGCGCATAAACTCCGCCTCCGTGAGGAACCGCTCCCGCCTGCGAAGGGGGTATTTCACGATGGCGCGGCACGGGTTCGTTCCTTCGGGCAAAATCCCCCAGTCGCCTGCCGCCTCGAACATCGAGGAGAGTACCCGCAGCGCCGCGTTCGCCGCCGCCGGCGTCTCGTGGAGTCCCCGGTGGAGCGCCGCCACCTGCGCCCCCTCAAGCGATGCGAGCGGTATCTTCCCCAGGGCGGGCAATACGTGCGCCCGCAGCGCCGCCCGGACCGCGTCGGCCGTGCGCGGCTTGCACCTCACCTCGACGTGTTCCGCCATGTAGCGCCCGGCGAGTTCGGCCACGGTGGGGCCGGCGGCGGATCTCGCGGGCGCGGTCTCCCCGCCCGCCTTGATCCGCGCGATGAGGAGCGCCGCGCGTCTTCTCGCCTCCTCGGAATGGATCACGCCGTGGCGGCCCACCGTCACCCGTCTGGGCCCCGCGGGCCCCCGCGCCTGCGCGATATACACCTTGCTCCCCGTGGGGTAGACACGGACGCCGAAGCCGGTGAGATCCTTGTCCCAGAACACCGTGTCCTTGTGAACCTCGAGTTTCCCCACCATCCGGTTCGAAAGCGTTTTCATTGCGGGCTTCGTCATCGCTCCATCCTCCCGTTCGTGACGTGGACACCGATGCTCTCCCCCACCCGGACGGCCGCCGCCCGCTCGGCGTCCCGCATCAGGTGCGCGTAGCGCGCCGTCGTCGCCACCTCGCCGTGTCCGAGCAGCGCCCCGATCACCGGGAGGTTCTCGCCCAGCGCGAGCGCCCGGCTTGCATACGAATGACGCAAGTCGTGAAGCCGCACGTCCCCGAGCCCCGCCCGCGCCCGGAGGGGCTTCCAGTAGTGATAGAGGTTCGTGAGCCTGCCCCCTCCCCGCTGGGCGGGGAACACCCAGGGACCGTCCCCCCGCGGGGGAAGGGCGTCGAGCAACGGCCCCGTCAGCGGAACCATCCGCGGTCCCGTCTTCGTGTCCTTGAGTCTCAATTCTCCCGCCGCGCGGTCCACGTCGTCCCACCTGAGGCTCAGCACCTCGTCCCGCCGGCATCCCGTCAGGAGGAGAATCCTGATCGCCGCCACCGCAGGCGGCCACGACGTATCGTCTTCCCGCAACACACGGCCCAGGCGCCGGTATTCCTCAGGCGTCAGGAACCGCTCCCGCTTGCGCGTCCTGTAGCGGCGAAGCCTCCGGCACGGGTTCCGGCCGGGCGGAACCAGTTCCCACGCCTCGGCAAGCGCGAACATCCGCTTGAGTACGTCCACCGCCGCGTTCGCCGTCCCCGGCGTCGCGCGCAGGGCGTGCTGGAGCGCCGCGGCCTCCGCCTTGCCCACGTCCCCGAGGTTCATCGAACCCAGCGCCGGCAGGATATGGTTGTCGAGCACGGAGCGGTACTTCGGCGCCGTGGACGGCTTGCAGCGGCTCGCGACGTACTCGCGCATGAAGCGTCCGGCCAGGTCCGCCACCCTGAGCGCGGGTTCCGCCTCTCCGGAGAGGGGCTCCTCGCCCCGCCTGATCCGGTCGATGACGGGTGCTGCGCGTTTCCTGGCCTCATCGCACGAGAGCGCCCCGTGGCTCCCGAGCGTCACGCGCACGGGCCCGTGTGGTCCTCTCGACTGCACCACGTAGACCTTACGCCCCGTTGCGTGCACCCGCACCCCGAAGCCCGCCAGGTCCCGGTCCCAGAATACGGCGTCCTTCTCCTTGACCGCGAGGGCGTCGACCGCGCGCTTGGTGAGCTTGAACTCGCTTCTTCTCGGCATGGTTCCTCCAGGCAGATATGTAATCAAACCGCATACAAGCGGCGTCAAACGAGAGCGTATTCAAGCATAAATATGACGAAAATGCAAGAGGGGAAATTCGAAAGGTATGTTGTTTAATCAAGTATTATCAGATATTTGCATCATACAGGCGTAGCCATTCGAACGATTGACATACGGGTCGATTTGAATTATATGTTTGTTCGTCATTCCGGCGAAAGCCGGAATCCATTTGTTTTGCCTTTGTTTTTTGTTTTCTGATTGGTTCCCGCCAATGACGGGGAGATGAAAAGCCGGCGTATTGTCATTCTGCTTGAAAATGGATTCCGGCTTTCGCCGGAATGACGGCGTTGGTCAATTCCGAGCGAAGCGGGCTTTTTCAACAACCCCTCTACTCCCTGATCTTCTCGGTGACGCTCAGCGTCTGCGCGCCGGGGGTGGGAATCCACATGGATTTCTGGCCCTCGCCGCCGCCTACGATGAGGATGAGCGCGTCCGCGTGGGTGAGGACGGGCACGGAGGCTTCGGGGTCCGTCCTGTCCACCCAGACGGGAAAAGTGGGGCCCTTCGATTTTCCGCGAACGCCCACGTGCTTCCAGGGCTTTCTCGCCTTCTCGAAGAGATAGCGCTTCACGTCCGCCTTGCTCCAGCCGGCCCGCGCGATGTAGGCGGCGTGCTCGGGCGCCATGACGAGGACAGGCTCGCCCTGGGAGGAGAGATTGTTCCCGCCCAGCGTCGCCATCGAGTCCGCGTAGCCGAACAGAAGCGCGTGGGGCTCGGTGTTGTAGTTGTCCGTGATGCAGTGGGGCGCCTCGCCGCAGGTGAGCGTCACCGTGCTCTCATCCGGCTGAAAGCCGCGCTCGACGTGATAAGGCTCCCAGGGGTTCGCGTCTTCGTTCTCGGCGATGCAGTAGGTGTATTTCCCCGGATGGGCGTGCTGGGCGCGATCCACCTCGCCGGGAATCGCGCCGCCCAGATTGATGAGGCAAAGCCTGAGCGCGCGGCCGATCGTCGCGTTCGCCCGCCAGCCGGGGCCGAAAAGGCCCGAGCCCGAGTTGACCTTCAGGCGCTTCGCAACCGGGCCGTTCACGATGATGAGCGCGGTGGCGGGGTGCGTGGTCGTCTGGCGGTGGCTCAGGCCATAGCGCGGCTTTGTGATGGCGGAGACGGCTGCGACGACGACGGGCAGGTACTCAGGCAAGCAGCCGGCCATCACGGCGTTCACCGCAACCGCGCGGACCGTCGCGATCCCCATGAGGGGAGGAACCTCGGCGATCTCCTCATCCGGCTCGCCCGCCCAGCCGGTGAGCAGACCCTCCACGCGCTCGCGCGTGGGCGGGACGACGGGCAGCCCGTCCGTCCAGCCGCGCTCGTAGAAATAGGCGTTCACCTCATCGAGGGAGCCTGTGACCGGCAAAACCCGCCTGCCAGCTTCCAGAGAGGGGTTTTCGACGTTACCGGTCAAGTTCCGCCTCTCCCTATTTCGGGCAAAGATTCCGAGGACCCCTGAACTTCTTCTCGGCGTATTCGGCCCGGAGTTTCGCGGCATCCCCCGTGAGCGCGTGGACGACCTCATTCACGACGGCGTCCGCCTTGGGATGAAGCGCTTCTCTCGCAGGGGCGGCCAGGGGATGGTCCATCTCGACGACGGGCAGGCCGCCGTAGCCCTGCCTCCTCGCTATCGCGCGGCCGCTGTGGCTGAAGCCCCGGCTCACGATGACGCAGACGGGGCTTCCCATCCGCTCGAGCCGGACCGCATCGCGGACACTCCACGACGTGGAGGAGCCTCAGTGCCCCACGCCGACCAGCACGGCGTCGCAGCGCGCGTTCAACTCCTCGAGAATTTCAGGGGATGCCTGCTGGGCGAGGTGATGCTTCCTGCGCTGGACGACTTCCTTGACGCCAACCGACTCTCGAAGCCTCTCAAGCACCCTGTCCAGCACCCAGTCGGAGAATTCCTTGTTGTTCTCTAAAATCCCGAGAGTCGCGCCTTCCAGCGTCTCCGGTCTGGGCTTCAATGCCTCATCCGGTATCCTGGGGATGCCCGCGGGGGAGATGACCTCGGCGAATGTCTCGTCATTCATCGGATTAGGCCCTGCTATCTGCCCGTGAATACGGGCTTTCTCTTCTCCATGAACGCGGTGCGGCCTTCCTTGTAATCGGCGCTGTCGAAGCATTCTTTCGAGAGGCGGGCGATCATCTCGAAATCGCGCTCGGCCCCGTCTTTCACCACTTCGCCGATGGTGAGCTTGGACGCCTTGACCGAGAGCGGCGCGTTGTTCGCGATGGTGGAGGCCATGTCCACCACGTAATTCTCCAGCTCATCCACGGGAACGACTTCGTTCACCAGCCCGATCTCGAGCGCTTTCGCCGCCTGAATGCGCCTTGCCGTGAAGAGGATCTCCTTCGCCTTCGCAGGCCCCACGAGGTCGACGAGCTGTTTCAGGTTGTCGAAACCGTATGCGATGCCCAGACGCCCGGCGGGGATGCCGAACTGCGAATCATCCGCCGCAACCCGGATGTCGGCGTTCAGCGCGATTCCCAGCCCGCCGCCCAGGCAGTAACCGCGGATCATGGCGATCAGGGGCTTTTTCATGCTCATCATGATTTGCTTGGCTTCTTCGGATATGCGCGTGTACTCGGCGGCCTGCTCGGCGTTGCTCCTGTTTTTCGCGAACTGCGAGATGTCCGCACCCGAGACGAACGCCCTGTCGCCCGCGCCCTTCATCACCACGACGCGGACCTCGTCGTCCGTCTCGTAAGAGTTAAGAATCTCGGCGATGGCCCCCCACATCTCGAGCGAGAGCGCGTTTCTCCGTTCGGGGTTGTTGAAGATCATCCAGCCGATTCCGCCGTCCACCTCGAAAGCCATCTTCTCCGTCGATAACTGCATTCCATGCTCCATACGCTGCGCCCCCCGAGGGGGCAGGATAGTTCCTAGACGATGCCCGCATCGCGCCATTGGCTTATCGCGTCCGCATCGTAGCCCATTTCCCTCAAAATCTCTTCGGTATGCTCGCCCACCTCGGGCGTCGAGTTGCGCATCTTCTGCGGCGTTCGCGTGAGCTTCACGGCCTGGCCCACGATCTTGATGGGCCCCATCTCGGGGTGCTCGACCTCGGGCGACATGTTCAGCCCCTGAACCTGGGGGTCGGCGAACGTCTGGTCCACCGTGTAGATGGGTCCGCAGGGGATTCCCGCCTCGTTCAGTATCTCGATCCACTCCGCACCCGTCTTCGTCCGCGTCCGATTGGTGATGGTCTCCTGCAGGGCCTCTTTGTTCTCGAATCGCTTCGGCACGCTCGCATAATCGGGATTCTCGAGGAGTTCGGGCATCTCCATAGCGCCCACGAGGCGCTCCCAGAGATGCTGGGGACCGGACTGGATGATGATCCGCCCGTCCGCTGTCTCGAAGACGCCCGCCGGCAAAAAGGTGGGGTGGTTGTTCCCCTGCTGGGTGGGCACGTCCTCGAAAACCAGGTATCTCGCGGCCTGAAAGTCCATCATCTGAATCTGGGCTTCGAGAAGCGAGGTGTGCACCCATTGCCCCTCGCCCGAGACTTCGCGCTCGAGCAGGGCGATCATAATCCCCTGCGCGAGCATGAAGCCCGCAGATAAATCGGCGAGCGGAATGCCCACCCGCATGGGGCCGCCCCCCGGCTTGCCGGTGACGGACATGAGGCCGCTCAACCCCTGGGCTGTCATGTCCAGCCCCGGACGCTTGCGGTAGGGCCCCTCCTGCCCGAAGCCGGAGATGCTCCCGTAGACGATGCGCGGGTTGACCGCGCGACAGGCCTCGTAATCGACACCCAGGCGGTGTTTCACGTCGGGCCGGTAGTTCTCGATAACGACGTCGGCGTCTTTCACCATGCGGAAGAATATCTCGCGGCCCTTTTCCTCGCGCAGGTTGAGGGTCATGCCTCTTTTGTTGCGGTGCAGGTTCTGCGCCTCATAGCCGCCCCGGGGCTGGGCCATGTTGTCCGAAAAGCCGCTCGCGGGGGGCGCCTCTATCTTGATGACGTCCGCCCCCCAGTCCGCGAACTGGCGCACCGCCGTGGGACCGGCACGCGCGCGGGTGAGATCGAGCACCTTGAAGCGGGAAAGGGGTAGTGAATGATTCTGCACGAACGCGCTCCTGTGAAAAAATACGACGATTCAAGAATAAGGGAGATTCATCCGCCCGTAAGGTAGCAGAATCGAGCACGTTTGCGCACTGCGGGAGGGGGTGAATTTCATCATTTCAAGGTGCGCTTCGCCACAGGCTCGAGGAAGCAACGAAAGGAGAGTTCCATGGTCGGGGCGAGAGGATTTGAACCTCCGACTTCCTGCTCCCAAAGCAGGCGCGCTACCAGGCTGCGCCACGCCCCGACGGGCCGCAAGCCTATCACAACCCGATCTCGTTCTGGAACCTGAGGGAATACGGAAATGACGCCGGGCCGAGGGGCCTGCGCGGGTCAGGCGGGCGCGGGTTGCGGCGTTCGTCCGTTGCGCCTGTTTCGCTGATACCAGTACAAGGCGGCGAACAAGACTATCGCCACGAGCTGCACGGCGGGGCGCGGACCGCCCGTAAAGTCGGTGATGAGCGAGGGTCTGAAGGCCGAGACGCACACCACCATCAAGAGCGCCCGCTCGCCCCAGTTGCAGTTATCGGCGAAATAGCCCTGAAGCGCGGAGGCGAAGGCGAACATCGCCGCCAGTGAGACCACGCAGACCCAGCCGATTTTCAGGAAATCCGTGATCCAGATGATCTCGCCCTTGGGGCCGACGCCCTGCATCATCAAAAGCTCGAGATTGTAGATGAACACGAACGGCAAGACAGCGGTCCGCAAGTCGTAGACGAAGCCCTGCACGCCCGTCTGGATGGGGTCGGACTTCGCTATCGCCGAGGCGGCGAACGCGGCGAGACCCACGGGCGGCGTGTCGTCGGCCAGGATGCCGAAATAAAAGACGAACAGATGGGCCGCGAGCAGCGGCACCACGAGGCCCGCCTTGCCGCCCAGGCTCACGATGACGGGCGCGGTGAGCGTCGCCATGACGATGTAGTTCGCCGTCGTGGGCAGTCCCATCCCCAGGACGAGGGAGCATATCGCGGTGAGCACTAGCATGAGCACCACGTTGCCCAGGGAGACGATTTCGATGAGTTCGATGAAGCGGCCGCTGAGACCGGTGAGGGTGACGGTGCCGACGATGATGCCCGCCGCCGCCGTCGCCACGCCGATGCCCATCATGTTCTTGGCGCCCGCCATCATCCCCTGCCACACGTCGCCGAAGCTCTGGCCGAAGCCGGAGAGCACCCCGTCCCACAAGCGCTCTTCGAGTTCCTTGAAATGCGCCTCGCCGAACAAATCGCGCAGGTGGGCGACGCCCTTTTCACGCTTCATGTCGCCGAGGACGTATATGGTGTTTTGCATGGGACGCTGGACGACGATGATCGCCATCGTCAGCAGGATCGCGTTGAACGCCGACGCCACGGCCGACATGCGCAGTATGACCAGCGTGTAGATGAGCGCCAGGATGGGAACGACGTAGTGGATGCCGCTGATGAGCGTGTGCCAGAACGAGGGCAGTTCGTCCTCCCTCAGCGGCCTCAGGTTCAGCTTGAGCGCTTCCAGATGCACCACGTAGAAGAGGGCGATGTAAGAGAGCAGGGCCGGCAGTATGGCGGCGCGCACCACGTCGAGATACGCGAGGCCCAGAAATTCCGCCATGATGAACGCGGCGGCCCCCATGACCGGCGGCATGAGCTGTCCGTTCGTGCTCGCGCCCACCTCCACGGCGCCCGCCTTGTAAGGGGGCAGACCCACTTTTTTCATGAGCGGGATCGTGAAGGTTCCCGTCGTCGCCACGTTCGCGATGGAAGAACCCGAGACAAGCCCCGTCATGCCCGAGGCGACCACGGCCGCCTTGGCGGGCCCGCCCCGGAAGCGGCCCAGGGCCGCGAAGGCCACCTGCACGAAGTAGTTCGCCGCTCCCGCCTTGTCGAGCAGGGAGCCGAACAGCACGAAGAGGAACACGAAGCTCGTCGACACCCCGATGGGCACGCCCCAGATGCCGCTGTCGCTCAGATACATGTGGTCCACGACGAATTCGAGCGGAACGCCCGGATGCGCGATGAACGAGGGCATGTAGGGGCCCACGAAACAATAGAGCAGGAACAAGATGGCGAGGATCGGAAGCGCGGGTCCGAGCGCACGGCGCGCGGCTTCTAAAAGAAGAACGACGAGAATCGCCCCCACGATGACGTCGCGCTGGATGGGGAGACCCGAGCGCTGGATGATGTTCGCGTAGTCCCAGGCCATGTAGAGCGCGCCCATGCCTGCGAGGATCGCGAGCGCGTAATCGTACCAGGGGATGACCTCCCGCGTGGAGCGCTGGGACCGCATGAAGTAGGGAAAAAGCTGGAGCGACATACGCTGAACCCAGCTCTCGCCGGGCTTTTTCGTCCCCGGGAAGGCCAGATATACCATCGTGATGGCGAAGGTGAGGTGGATGCTTCTGGCGATGATGGAGTTCAGCGGGGTGTATGCGATGTAGAGCTGGAAACAGGACCAGGTGATCGCGAGAACCGAGACCAGCCAGGCCGTGAGGTTTTTGGGTTGCCTTCCGCCGGATTCCGCTTCGGCGGCGATTTCCTCCGCCGCTTGCTTCGATTCTTCGTCAATCGCATCACTCAAGGCGTCTGCGGAATCACCCGGCTTGCTCATTCATTCGCCCCTCAAACGATTACCTCATTTCGTGAAAGAACCAAACTCGAATCGCCGCGCAAGGCCGGGGGCGGAGAGCCCCCGGCCCGCGTGGTGGACGTTCGTCCGAACTGCTACTTCATCAGGCCCGTTTCCTTGTAATACCGCACGGCGCCCGGATGGAAGGGAGCAGAGAGGCCCCCGAGCATGTCTTTTTTCGTCAGGTACTTGAACGCCGCGTGCGTGGCGCGGAACTGGTCGAGATTACCGAGGATGGTCTTCACGACGTTGTAGACCACGTCGTTCGGCTGATTTTTGCCGGTCACGAAGGTGGCCTTCACCGCGTAGGTCGGCACGTCCTTGTCGACGCCCTTGTAGATGCCGCCCGGGATGTTCGTCATCACGTAGAAGGGCTTGCCGGCCACCAGATCCATGATGCCCTTGGCGTTGATGGGGATCATGCGGATCGCCGTGCTGTTGGAGATCTCGAGACCGCCGCCCCAGGGGTTGCCGACGGTGTAGAAGAACGCGTCGATCTTCTTGTCCACCAGCGCGCGGCTCGCTCCGCCCTGCTGCAGGCCCTCGGCCTTGATGTCCTTCATACCGATGCCGTAGATTTTCAGGATGTCCGTCGCGTTTCCGCGCTGGCCGGAGCCGGGATTGCCGATGTTGACCCGGCGTCCCTTGATGTCCGACACCTTCATGATGCCCGAATCCGCGCGTGCGACGAGCATGACGGTCTCCGGGTGAACGCTGAAGACGCTCCTGAGACCCTTGAAGGCTTTGCCCTTCCAGTCGGCCGTGCCGTTATACGCCTGAAAGTTCCTGTCGGACTGGGCGACGCCGAAGTTCAGCAGACCGCGCTTGATGGCGTTGATGTTGAACACCGAACCCAGTGCGGGACGGCCGATGCAGTTATAACCCTGGGCTTTCAGGTTCTTGTTCACCAGCTTGCAGACGTTGAGAGCCACCTGATAGTAGACGCCCGTCGTAGAACCGCCACCGACCACCAGGAATTTCGCGGCGCTTGCCGGAACCGCCGCTCCCGCCAGCGAAATCGCCACGACGGAAGCGAGTATGAATTTCATTGTCCTTTTCATCGCGTATTCTCCTTGAGTGAAGTGAGGTGGGTAAATAGACTTGCCGAGCATGGAACAATGAGCGTTTCCTCTGTTTCAACGGCACCCAAGAGTGTCCTCGTGGATGGCGATTCCCAGGGAAAACCTCTGAATTTCGGCATTGGCCGACTCTTTGTTCTCAGGATGATTGCCCAATGCAAGGATAATGAGCGAAAAACCCGATGTCAACAGGAAACTGGATTTCAGCGGGTTATTTCCCGCGATTTGGGGTATTCTCATCGCCTGAAAAATCTCTCGCTTTTTCTTGTTGTTATTACTTTCGAGGTTGGGGGATGAATCAGACAACCTGGGACGTCATCGTCATCGGAGGCGGCATACTCGGGCTTTCCACCGCCATGGAGATCACCCGCCGCCACCCGCGCAAGCGCGTGCTCGTCCTCGAGAAAGAAGCCGGGGTCGGCCGCCACCAATCGCTCCACAACAGCGGCGTGATCCACGCGGGGCTCTACTACCGCCCCGGTTCCCTCAAGGCGAAGACCTGTGTGGAGGGCGCGGCCGCCATGGTGCGCTTCGCGCGAGAGCACGGGGTCGACCACGAAATCTGCGGCAAGGTGGTCGTCGCTACCGAGGAGGCGGAAATCCCCCGCCTGGAGGAACTGTACCGCCGGGGTGAGGCGAACGGTATCGAGAACATCGCGGTTCTGGGGCCGGAGGAACTCCGCGAGTTCGAACCCCACGCCCGGGGCGTCAAGGCGCTTCGGGTGCCTTCCACCGGCATCATCGACTACGGCGGCGTCGTGCGCGCCTACGCCCGCATCGTCACCGAGGCGGGGCAGCGCATTCAGACCGAAGCGCAGGTCACCGGCATCGCCGCCTCGAAAGGAGAAAAACGCGTCGAGACGACGGCGGGGGATTTCGGCGGCAAACTCATCGTCAACTGCGCGGGGCTTTACGCCGACAGGGTCGCCAAACTCGCGGGCGGCGCGCCGCCGGTGAAGATCGTGCCCTTCCGGGGCGAGTACTACGAACTCGCGCCCGAGCGCCGCTCGCTCGTCAAGAGCCTCATCTATCCGGTGCCCGACCCGGCGTTCCCCTTCCTGGGGGTGCACTTCACCCGCCGCGTGGACGGGAGCGTCGAAGCCGGGCCGAATGCCGTTTTGGCCTATATGCGGGAGGGTTATACGAAGACCCGGGTCGACCCCTACGATCTGTTCGAGACGCTCACCTATCCCGGCTTCCTGCGGCTGGCGCTGAAATACTGGAAGACGGGGCTGGGCGAGATGGTTCGCTCCATGAGCAAATCCGCCTTCACGCGCGCGCTGCAAAAGCTCATGCCCGAAATTCGCGAATCCGACCTCGTCCCCACAGGCGCAGGCGTTCGCGCGCAGGCGGTGGACCGTGAAGGCGGCCTGCTCGATGATTTCGCCATCATCCGAACCGAGGGCGCGGTCCACGTTTGCAACGCCCCTTCGCCGGGTGCGACGGCGTCGCTGATGATAGGCCGCGCCATCGCCGACATGGCGGACGAGATGGGTGGCTGAGCCCTGCTTTTGTAGCGACTTTTTCTACGCCTCGTCTTCGCCCGCGTCTTCGGGCGAATGCGCCGTGCGCGCTTGGGGAGCGGCGGCCTGGACCCGCGATACGGCCGCGGCGGCCTGGTGAACGAGGATGGCGCAATAGTCGACCTCGGCGTCCGACATCTGCCGGGGCGCATCGAAATAAAACGAGGCCAGCCCCACCACTTTTCCCAGCGCGACCATGGGAAAGACCACGGCCCCGCCCACCTTTTCGCTCTTGAGCACCTCGGGCGCGCCGGACCACTCACCGGCGTCGGGCACCTCGACGATCTCCTTTTCCCGGAGGGCGATCCTCTCCGGCAGGCCGGAGTCGGGGGAAGCGATGGCGCGCCGGTAGTCCCGGCCCAGGCGTGAGGAGCGCAACTCGAGAAACCGCTCCGTCGACTCGTCGTACAACGCGGCGTAATACCTCTCGGTCGAGAAAAAGCGCGAGACTTCCCGCGTGACGGCGAGGATGACGTCCTGGAAGTGCGCGCCCGCCGCTACCGATTCACTCATTCTCAAGATGGTGGCGAATTGCGCCGAATCGAGTCGCCGACCGGGCGCTTCCTCGCCCGCCCCGGCCTCTCGCGTCCGGGGAGTCGGGGATTCGCTCCCCCGGCCGGGCCCCAGAAAATAAAACAAGGCGAGCGCCGCGAGCCAACCCGCCGCCATCACGCCGAGCAGTATCGTCAATCCCGAGTCCGCCTCCGGGCGCTCCGCCAGACGGACGAGCCGCAGTCGCCTCACGCCGAGGTGGAATATGGACTGCGACATCGAGCGTTTGTTCTCGTTCGCGGCGTTGAACGCAGCGGGGTCGCAGCAAACCGGAACGCCGAGCGTCGAGGCGAGTTCCCTCTGGAAGGCCCCGTCGATGCTCTCGGAGAGAAACTTCTCCCCCCGTCTGGCGAAGAGGACCTTCTGCTCGGGTTCGGCCAACAGAAAAACGCTCTCGCCGGGAGCCGGTTCTCCCTTTCGCAAGGGCAACAGGGATTCCGGAGAAACGATGACGCCCCAGAAACCCTTGGTCGATGCCGAGGGCGCCAGCACCAGCACCACCGGCGCGCCGTTCAGCGTGCTCGACTGAATGTCGAATCTCCTTCTCGACGCTCCCGACTCCCTTTCCCGCTTCAAGGAGGAGAGAAACGAACGCCTCGCCCCCGACCAGAGACCTTTCTCCTCGGCTCCGGGGGGCGGCATGTTCCCCACCCTGCGCGAGTCCGCAATCCCGCCTTGTTCATCGAGCAGCACCGAGGCGGCGAAGGATTCTCTCGATTCCCCGCCCAGGAGGAACGAAAGCGCTTTCCCCTCCCTCTTCGCGACGCCCGGTACCGCCGCCATGAGGAGCTCGGCCCCCTGAATCTTCCCGAGCAGGGAGTCGACCCGGCCCCGCATCCTGGTCTTGAGGTCCTGCAGGCGCCTCGCGTCGCGTTCGGCGCCTCGGTTCAGGAGCGCGCCCTGGACGGCCCGGTGGGCGAAATAAGCCGCACCCGCTGCAAACAGGGCCGTGATGAGCGCAAACAGCAGGAGAGGGGAGATTGATTTTAGGGATTTCTCATCCATCACACGTCGGCCGATGCCCTCGCCGGGTGGTACGCCTTGGCAGAGGATAAGCGGTGCGCCCGCGCATCGTCGGGCAAGGGGTAGAAGCGACTAGCCCGCGGGCGCCCCGTTCGTTTTCGACGCCCCGCCATAGAGTTTTTCCGAGAAGTGGCACGCCGCGAAATGACCCGTGTTGATCTCGCGCATCAGCGGCTCTTCCGCCACGCACCTGTCTTCCTTGTAGGGACATCTCGTATGGAATCGACACCCCGAGGGGGGGTTCACGGGACTGGGCACGTCGCCGGTCAGGATCATGCGTTTTTTCTTGAGCGTCGGGTCCGGAGTCGGCACGGCGGAGAGCAGGGCTTCGGTATAGGGGTGCTTCGGTTCCATCACGACCCTGTCGGCCGAGGCCATCTCCACGATCTTGCCCAGGTACATGACGGCGATGCGGTCGCTCACGTGCTGGACGACGGCCAGATCGTGCGCGATGAGCACGAACGCGATTCCGTACTCTTTCTGCAGGTCTTCGAGCAGATTGATCACCTGCGCCTGAATCGACACGTCGAGCGCGCTGACGGGCTCGTCCGCGATGATGAGTTTGGGGTTGAGCGCCAGGGCGCGGGCGATGCCGATGCGCTGTCGCTGTCCACCCGAGAACTCGTGCGGATAGCGCCGTATATGCTCGGGCCTCAGGCCCACCCGGTGGAGAAGCGAGGCGACCTGTTCTTCTTTTTCCTTTCCTTTGGCGATGCCGTGGATGGTCAGCGGCTCGCCGACGATGCTGCCCACCGTCATGCGCGGGTTCAGGGACGCATACGGGTCCTGAAAGATGATCTGCATCTCGCGCCTGAGTCTGCGCATCGACTCCCTGTTCAGGGAGCAGACGTCGGTGCCCTGGAAGTTCACCTCGCCCGAGGTCGGCTCGATGAGGCGCAGGACGGCCCGTCCGGTCGTGGATTTGCCGCACCCGCTCTCCCCGACGAGCCCGAGCGTCTCGCCCGGCTCCAGATCGAAGCTTATCCCGTCCACGGCGCGCACATAGTTGCGAATCCGGGAGAATACGCCCCCGCGCACGGGGAAGTGCTTCACCATATCTCTTACTTCCAGCAGTTTCTCGGCCACGGCCACGCCTCTCTTGTCCAGTGAAAATCCGAGTTGCGAAATAACGTATATTCAGTTTCTATCATTGCGGCCACCGGCGGGCAAGTCGAAAAGTACTATCGGCGCATTGGCGGAACATTTATCCCGCCCCCGGCCCGAGGGCGGCAAGGTTTTCCCGTTCTATTTCCCGGCGGGCCGCACTCGTGCGGGGCCGTTGATTATCGCATCCCGTTTTGCTAGGTTTGGCGGTCAGCCCGTTTGGACGGGAACCATTTGGCGATACCATTCCCCGTGAATGCGCGCGAACGCGCATCGGGGCGAAAATGCTTTCCATGGAGAGGGAAATGGCGGAAGAAGAAAAAGAAGAAACAAACGAAGCGGAAGCGCCGGAGCAGGCTGAACAAGATGAGGCACCCGAACAGGCGGGCCCCGTTCTGACGGCGAAAGAGATCGACAAGATGAACGTGCCCAAGCTCAAGGAAGCCGCCCTGGCCTACGCCGGAAAGATATCGGGCGTCCACGGCATGGACAAGACCCAGTTGATCCGGGCGCTCAAGGAGATAAACGACATTCCTTTGATCGAGGCGAAGCGCACCTCCAAGATCGACAGGAGCGCCGTGAAGCAGCAGATCAAGGCCCTCAAGAACATGCGGGATCAGCATATCGAGGCGAAAGACGGCGTTCAGCTCAAGCGCGTGAGAAGACGCATCAAATCGCTTCGCAGAAAACTGGTGCGAACCGCTTAGGTTCAAGAACGATTCTTTGCCCTCGGGAGAAACGATGCCCGCGTCCATATCCTTGCCCCTGGCAACGAACGGGGCCGTGAGTTTCATAGACCGCATCCGGGAAGACGCTCCCCTCCTGGATCGCACCGAACTCACCACGCTGCAGATCAACGTCGGCAAGTACTGCAACCAGAAATGCGCGCATTGCCACGTGGGCGCGGGACCGCACCGCAAGGAGATCATGACCGGGGAGACGGCGAGCCGCATCATCGAATGGCTCGAGGATACGCAGATCCCCACCGTCGACATCACAGGGGGCGCGCCCGAACTCAACGACCACTTCAGGCGCATCGTCACCAGCGCCCGCCGCAAGGGCCGCCACGTGATGGTTCGCTGCAACCTCACGGTCGTCTACGAGCCGGGCCAGGAGGATCTGATCGACTTCTACCGCGAGAACGGGGTGGAGCTCATCTGCTCGCTGCCCTGTTACCTCGAAGACAACGTGGACGCCCAGCGCGGAGACGGCGTCTTTGAAAAATCCATCCGCGCGCTGCGGGACCTGAACGAGGCGGGGTTCGGCTCGCCGGGGGTACTGGAACTGAACCTCGTCTACAACCCCGTGGACGACAATCTCCCCCCGCCCCAGGAGGCGCTCGAGGCGGACTACAAACGCGAACTCCTCGATCGCTACGGCATCCGCTTCCATCATCTCTACACCATCACGAACATGCCCATCACCCGTTTCGCCAGTTATCTGAAGGTGAACGGCAAACTGGATTCCTACATGGCCACGCTGCGCGAAGCCTACAACCCCGAGACGCTCCCCGGCCTGATGTGCCGGAACCTCATCAGCGTGGGGTGGGACGGCGTCCTGTACGATTGCGACTTCAACCAGATGCTCGACATGTCCCTGGGCAACGGAACGCCCATGAAGCTTTGGGACATCTCGCCCGAAGACCTGCTGGGCCGGGAAATTCTCCTGGGCGATCATTGCTTCGGCTGCACGGCGGGGGCGGGTTCGTCCTGCGGAGGCGCTCTGTCCTAGGGGGCGGAATCGCCGGGAAAATTTCTGGTTTCCTTCCAGCCGTCAAGTTATCATGTCGTCCGCGAGATTGCTTCGATATTCTCGAATACGCCATGTTCCGCCGCCGCGACACGATGTGAATACGGAGTGAATTCCATTGCCTTGCCTGAGGAGAGGAACCATACGGCGATTTCCGTGGCAGCGCGCACTGCTCGCCCTGACCTTGAGCCTCGCTCTTTTGAGCGCGCCGGCTCATGTCGCCTGGGGTTCGAACCACGACATCGACGAAGAGGAGCAAACGACCGACTCCATCGACCCGTTCGAGGACTTCAACCGGGCGGTCTTCGATTTCAACGAGGCGCTGGACGCCGTCATTTTCCTCCCGCTCGCAAAGATATACCGGGCCATATTCCCGAAACCCGTCCGCGATTCGTTCCGCAACTTCATGCGCAACCTGAACGCCCCCTTCGTACTGGCGAACGACGTCCTCCAGGGGGAGGGAGAGCGCGCCGGCATGACCCTGAGCCGGTTTTTGATCAACACCACCCTGGGCGTGGGGGGATTGTTCGACGCGGCGGCGGGTATGGGCGCGCCGTATCACGAAGAGGATTTCGGCCAGACTCTCGGCGCCTGGGGCGTGGAAGAAAGTGTATACCTCGTGCTGCCCATTCTGGGGCCGTCGACGGTCCGGGACGGCCTCGGCAAGGTGGGAGACGCCTTTATCAATCCGCTCAACTACGCGGGCGCCGCCGGTAAAGACGTGGAGAAAATCTTCTTCGGTCACCCCCGCTACCTGGCGGACTTTCTTTTCGGGGTGAGGCTCCTGGAGGGCGTGGACACCCGCGAGCGTCTCATCGAACCCATCGAACTGCTCAAGAAAGACCCCCTCGCGCTCGACTACTACACCCTGATCCGCAGCGTCTATCTCCAGCGGCGCAAGAAAGAGATTCTGAACAAATAGTCGGACCCGCCGGAGAGCGCGCGGGTTCCCGCCATATACGATGCCCCTGGTCTTGCGCTTCATATCTCGCAGTGCTTTTCATGCGCGGAAGAATGCTGCAATATGGGGAGCCGCGATTTTTTTTGTCCGGAGGTTTTCTTGGAAATTCTTGTCCCTGTCATCATCGTGGGGTGTATCACTTACGACATCGGCTCGGTTTCCGCGGCCTGGTTCGCAGCAAAGGCGCGCGGGATCGATTTGCGCGTGTACGGAAGCGGACAACTCGATTTCGCGAACGCCTGGATGGTGCTGGGAGACCGCGTGGGCGCGCTCGTCTTCATCGCCGATTTCCTGAAGGCGCAACTGGCATTGGGTTTTGCGTGGTACATGAGCGATTCTCCCTGGATCATCGCTCTGGCCTGCGTCTGCGTGGTGCTGGGCGAGATACTGCCGGTGTTTCACGGGTTCTGGGGCGGACGCGGGACGGCGACCACATGCGGCGCGCTGCTCGGCGTATCGCCCTTGTCCCTGGCGATCTGCGCGACCATCGCGCTGCTCATCGCCGTCGTCACCGGCAGGCGCGACCACGCGGAAGTCATCGCCATACTGCTCCTGCCCGCCGTCATCATCTTCGTGAGCGGCGGAAACATCCCCCTGATGTGCGCCTCCGTCATCATCACCGCCATGCTGCTCTATAAGCGCAGGGAGTTGGTCGAGAAACTGCTCGGCATCGGAAAAGACGAAAACTAGGCAAACGCCCCTGCACTCTCAGGGTTTCAGCAACACCTTGATGGCCGCCTCCGGCTTGTCCTGAACGGCGAACGCCTCGGGAGCTTCATCGAGCTCCAGCACATGGGAAATCAGAGGCCGGCGCCGGACCACCCCGCTTTCGACCAGCTCGATGGCGCGGCGGTAGTCGTCCCCGGTCCAGGTCCATGACCCATGGATGGCGACGTGTTTGCGCACCACCTGGTTGAAGTCCAGATCCCCCAGGCGCTCGAACAGGGCGACCAGCACCAGACGGCCGTAATCCTGCTTCAGCATGAGCAGGCCCTCGTTCGGCGAAGACGGCGCGCCGGCGCAGTCGATCACCAGATCGGCGTTGCCCCCCCGAACGCCGAAACGCTCCACCGGCCCGGCGCCGCCCGTGAGTTCGATAACGGCTTCCACCGGGTCGGTTTCGCTCAGGTTGACGGTGGCGTCGGCGCCGAGGCGTTCGGCCATTTCCAGGCGGCGCCCGGAAGCGTCGACGGCGATGATGCGGCAGTCGACGCTCGCCCGGATGGCCTGGACGCAGCCCAAGCCGATGATGCCGGCGCCCAGAACGACCACCGTCTCACCGGCGGCGGGCCAGCCCAGGGACACGCCGTGCAGGGAGGTGGCCAGCGGCTCGAGCGTCGCGCCCTCCTCGAAGCTGACGGACTCCGGCAGGATGTGCGGGCTTCGCTCGGTAACGCGAACCGGCACGTACTCCGCGAATCCGCCGTGGCCCAGCCCGGTGATGCGGTCCCCGACGGAAAAGCCGCTGACCTTCTCCCCCACCTCGACGATTTCACCGCTCAGTTCATGACCCATGATGCGCCGGTGCTCGTCAATCCGGCGGCCCAGGACCTCGAACATGCCGAGGCGGTACATGTGCAGGTCGGAGCCGCAAATGCCGCACGCCTTGACGCGCACCAATACGTCGTTATCGCCGGCGCCCGGCCGCTCCACCTGCTCCACCCGGATGTCCCGCGGTCCGTGATAAACGGCTGCTTTCATCTGCATACTCGGTTCCTTCTGCTCGGGCAGCATCGGGTCGCCAGAATCAGATGGTCATGCGGGCGGCCCAGGCTCTCGCCTTGAAAACCAACCCCCCCTACCCCCCCTTGTCAGGGGTCAAACGCGAGTGATGAACGAGCGTTTGCATGAGCCATTGACGAGAAACACATCGTCTTGCAAAACCTCCCTCTTCGGTCGGTTTTGACCCCTGACAAGGGGGGGTAGGGGGGGTTGCCTTTATCCCCCGACAAGGACTTTTTCAACAACCCCTTACAGCGCGGGACGCCGGTTCCGCAGCTCGGGCGTCGCAATCTCGTAGGCGTGGACCGCCCGCAGCACCTCCGCCTCCTCCCAGGGCCGTCCGATCACCTGAAGCGACATGGGCATGTCCTCTTTCTCTGAAAACCCGGTGGGCACCACCGCCGCGGGGAAACCCGTCAGGTTCTGGTGGGTGAGGAACGGCATGGTGAGCGCGAGTGAGTAATCCACCTCCTCGCCGTTGATATGAGCCTTCAAGTCGTCGAGTCGCGGGGCGATGCAGGGCAGGGCGAGCGTGAGGATGACGTCCACCCGCTCGAACAGATCGAGCACCTTGCGCCGCAGCACCTCCCGCTCCCGCCCCGCGCGGATGTACTCGTCCAGGTCGGCGCCTGAGAGACTCGCCTCCACCCGTTCCCGCGTCGAGGGGCCGTAGCCGTCGGGGTTCTGTTCATAGAGCGGCCTGTGGAACTCGGCGAACTCGCACTGGATGATGACGCGGTTTACGCCCATCAGGCGCTCCGCATCGTCGAAGGGCAGCGTCTTGACACTCGCCCCCGACTCGCGGAGTACGCCGACGGCGCGCTCGAAGGCTTGCGCGACCTCCGCGTCCGCCTCGAAGCCGCCCGAAAGACCGGGGCAAAGACCCACCCTTAAGCCCGCCGCACCCTCATCGAGCTTGGCGGAGAAGTCGGGAACCGGCGCGTCGCGGCTGTAAGGATCCTCGGGGTCGTAGCCCGCCATCCCCTGTAAGAACAAAGCGGCGTCACGTGCCGAGCGGGCGATCGGCCCCACGTGATCGTAGCTCAGACAGTTGGGGCACACGCCGCGCAGGCTCACCCGCCCGTGGGTGGGCTTGAGCCCCACGAGCCCGCAAAGCGCCGCAGGCCCGCGGATGGAGCTGCCTGTGTCCGTCCCGATGGCGGCGGGGCAAAGGCCGGCTGCGACCGATGCGCCCGACCCCGTGCTGGAGCCTCCCGTCATGCGCTCGGTGTCCCACGGGTTGCGCGCCGTGCCGTAGTGGACGTTTTCGCTCATCGGCCCTGAGGCGAACTCCTGCGTGTGGCATTTTCCCAGTAGAATCGCGCCGGTGCGCTTCAAGCGGGCGACGCATTCCGCGTCCTCTTCGGGCACGTTGTCGCGGAAGAAACTCGACCCGCGCGTCGTCCGCACGCCGGCCGTGTCGACGATGTCCTTGACCCCGTAGGGAACCCCGTGCAGAGGACCCAGCCTGCGCCCGGCGGCGATTTCCTCCTGCGCGCGCTTCGCTTCTTCCAGCGCGGCGTCCGCCGTCACTTCGAGAAAACCGAAGACGGTGGGATTGAGGGAATCGATGCGGCGCAGGAACGCCTCGACCACTTCCACGGGAGAGAGTGCCCCCGCCCCGATTCGTTCTGAAATCTCGTGAAGCCCGAGCCGCCAGATATCATCTGCGCTCATGGTGTGTCCCTCCTGGGAACCGATCCGGTCTCCCGGGTACGAAAAAATCTCCTGTCAAAAAACCACCTTCACCCGAAGACCCGCGCCCCGGTGCGCACGAGCCGGCGCGAGGTTCCTGATTTTCCGCAAATGGTATTGAAGGTCATACCATTGCATTTTAACACGATTATGATATAGTTCAGGGCATACATTTCATACCATATATCATCCTCTTTCCCTGGAAGGAGAAATGCAGCATTTTTGACTGCCGGCGCAGTCCCTCCTTCCATCGCGCCGAACCCCTTTCGCTGGGGGCATGCGTATGACCTTCTGGCTCACCCAGATATTCAACGGCATCTCCTACGGCGCCATCGTCTTCCTGCTGGCCATGGGCCTCTCCCTGATATTCGGCGTCATGAAGGTTATCAACGTCACGCACGGAACCTACTTCCTCGTGGGCGCATACTTCGGGCTCACGACCCTCAAGCAGACGGGAAATTTTTTCCTCGCCATCCTGATCGGCGGAATCGCGATCGCCATTATGGGCATCGTGATCGAGCGCGTCTTCTTGCGCCGCCTTCAGGGAAACGATTTGGGCCAGGTGCTCATCACCATGGGTTTCGTTCTCGTTCTTCAGGACGCGATTCTCGTCATTTGGGGGCCTGATCCGGTCAGCATGGATGCGCCGAAGTTCCTGGCCAGCACGGGACGGATCGGGGGGTTCTCCTTTCCGATGTACAGGTTGTTCCTCATCGTATTCGCCGCGGTAACGGCGGCGGCGCTGTGGTTCTTCGAGAGCAGGACCAAAGTCGGCTCCTCGGTGAGAGCCGCCGTCGACGACGTGGAGATGGCGGGCGGGATGGGGGTGAACGTGCCCGTCGTGTTCAGCCTCGTATTCGGACTCGGCTCGTTCCTGGCGGGGATGAGCGGCGTTCTGGCGGCTCCGTGGCTCGGCATTCAGGCGGGGCTTGACTTCGAGATACTCCCCTTCGCCTTCGTGGCGATCATCGTGGGCGGGATGGGCAGCCTCAAAGGCGCGGTCGTCGCCAGCCTGCTCGTCGGCATCATCGACAATTTGGGCAAAACCTTCTTTCCCGAATTCGCGTATTTCACCCTGTTCCTGCCGATGGCCGTCATTCTCGCCATTCGTCCCTCCGGGCTGTTCGGGAGAGCGATGTGAGGGGGGAGCTTCTGGCCACCCGCGGCAGAGTGATGGCGATTGCCGCAGTCCTGGCTTTTGCAATCGTATCGCCGCTGTTCGTGGATGAGTTCTCCGTGCTCGTCCTGAATCAGTGCCTGATCTGGGGCATCCTCGCCCTGAGCCTTGACTTGATGCTCGGCTACACCGGCATGGCCTCACTGGGCCACGCGGCCTATTTCGGCACGGGCGCCTATGCGACGGCCATCATGTCGGCGACCTACGGCGCTTCGTTCGGTGAGGCGTTCGTCGTCGCGATCATCGCCGCAGCAGTGGTAACGGCCATCTGCGCGGTCGTCGCGCTGCGGGCGTCGGACGTGTATTTCCTGATGATCACGTTCGCCCTGGCCATGCTCATCTGGGGACTCGCCTATCGCTGGGACTCAATGACCGGCGGGGAAAACGGCATCGCAGGGATAGACCGCCCATTATTCATGGAAGATACGATCACCTACTACTATTTCACCCTCATCGTGGCAGCGGGCGTCTTCCTGTTCTTCTCCGTTCTCGTTCACTCGTG
The DNA here is from genome assembly GCA_965203325.1 of bacterium. GTDB lineage: Bacteria > UBA8248 > UBA8248 > UBA8248 > UBA8248 > Bin107. Next base: position 2,013,390 of record OZ241875.1, on the reverse strand, counting down.
TTTCGGGAAGACGATGGTGGGGATCCGCGAGAGCGAATCGCGCATGCGCGCCCTGGGCTACAACGTATGGCTCCACAAGTTCATCATCTACATGATCTCGGGCCTTTTCAGCGGCCTCGCCGGTTTTCTATGGGTCTACTACAACAGCTACGTCGCTCCGACCGACGTCGAACTGGTAACCTCGTTCAACGCCCTGCTGATGGTCTCTCTGGGCGGACCGGGAACGCTGGCCGGGCCCCTCCTGGGCTCGGCCATATTCGTCATTCTCGACAACTCCGTGAACATGTTCACCGAACGCTCGCTGACCGTCGTAGGCTGCATCTACATCGTGGTGGTTCTTTTCGCGCCCGAGGGCATCATGGGCTTCATCAAGCAACTGAGAACGAAGGCTCAAGAAGCGAACAACGAATGATCGGCCCATTTCAGGGTCGTCTATAAGAGGAGGAATTTCCATGATTCGAAAACGCATCGTTTTTCTCGTCGTTCCCCTCGCATTTGCACTCGCTGCGCTCCTCGCCGCGGGGCCGGTGCTCGCGGCGAAGGGGCCCATCAAAATCGGGCTGCTCACCTCCAAGAAGGGTGTTCTCGCCAAGCACGGCTCGGACCAGATGAACGCCCTCAAGGTGTTCCGCGAGAAGTTCGGGGACAAGGTCGCCGGCCGCGATGTGAAATTCTTCATCGAGGACAACGAGAGCAAGGTGGCCCTGGCCGTGACCCGGGTGCGGAAGCTCCTCACGCGGGACAAGGTGCACATCGTGATGGGCGGGCTTTTCGGCTCGACCGGCTACGCGATTGCGCCGCTGGCCGACCGCTACAAGACCCCGATCCTCATCTGGTCGTGCCCCGACGACATCTCCAAGCGAAAGCGCAAGAAATACGCGGTCACGTATTTCTCCTGCAGCCAGCCCATGCACGCGTTCGCCCACTGGGTGCGGACTTCGATGCCGAACATCAAGAAGGTGATCACCATCGGGCCCGACTACGCGTTCGGCTACGAGTCGACGGGCGGCTTCCAGCAGGTGTTCGAGGACATGGGCGGCAAGGTGATCCAGAAGATGTACATGCCCATCAACACGGTGGATTACGGACCCTATATCGGCAAGCTGAAAAAAGACGCCGACGCCCTGTTCATCACGCTGGCGGGGGCGCAGGCCCTTCGGCTGCCCAAACAGTTGAAAGAGGCGGGCCTGGCGAACAAGTACGTGATCCTGGGCAACGGGACGAACACGGACGAATTCGTCCTCGACGCGCAGGGCGATGAAGTGCTCGGCTGGATATCGGCCCTGATCTACAGCGCCGACATTCAAACGAAGGACAACCAGGACTTCGTCAAGTCGTTCGTGAAACACGCCAAGAAAGACCCCGGCTACTACGCCGAAGGGTATTACGGCGGATTGGTGTCTATCTACAAGGCGATAGAGGCCGTGAACGGCAACGTGGAGGACAAGGACAAATTCTTCGCCGTGCTCAGGAACCTGAAGGTGGCCGCCGGCATGCCGGCGGGGCCGAGGGCGTCCGACGGCCACGGGACGTTCAAGATGAACGTCTACGTCCGCATGGTGATGAAGGACGAGACCGGCAAGAAGAGAAACAAGGTTCTCGCGGTCATCCCGAACGTAAGCCAGTTCTGGAACTACAAGCCGGATGAGTTCATGAAGAAGCCGCCCTACAGCAGGGATTATCCCCCGTGCAAGAATTGCGGGAATTAGGGGCCGGTTAAGCGCCTGAACAAGGGCCATCGCGCGCGGAGGGGGATTTTCCCGCTACCGCGCGCGGTGGTCCGCTCAGCCCCACCGAGGCAAGCTGAACGACGCTAAGGAGGTTGGCCTTGGAGCAGGAAGCCCATCAGGGATCGAACGGGTCCGCCGCGTGCCTGAAAGCAGAAGGACTCGGCAAGCACTTCGGCGGCCTCGTCGCGGTAAACAACGTCGACCTCGCCGTGGAGAACGGCGAACGCCGGGGCATCATCGGCCCGAACGGCGCGGGGAAAACCACGTTTTTCAACATGATAGCAGGGGAACTCGACCCGACGCACGGGAAGGTTTATCTCTACGGGGAGGATATCACGCGGTTGCCGACCCACCAGCGCACCCATCTTGGCATGGCGCGGACCTTCCAGATCACCAACCTGTTCCCGAATTTGTCCGTACTGGACAACGTCCTGCTGGCGGCGCAGGCCCTGGAGCGCTCCAAGTTCTCGATGCTCCGCACCATCAAGAGCCATCGGCGTATTTACGACAAGGCCGAGGAGATGATGCGGAAACTGAATCTTTGGGACATGCAAAACCTCATCGTGAAAGACCTCTCCCACGGCTACCAGAGGCAGATCGAAATCGCCCTCGCGCTGGTCGAGAACCCGAAGGTGCTGCTTCTGGACGAACCCACCGCCGGGCTCTCGCCCGCCGAATCCGCAGAGGTGGTTGCCCTGCTCAAGGAACTCGACCCGGAGATGACGATGCTCATCATCGAGCACGACATGGACGTCGCCTTCGAACTGGTGGACAAGCTCATGGTCATGCACGAGGGAGAAGTCATCGCCGACGGCCCCAAGGAAGAGGTCCGGGCGAACCAGACCGTGCAGGAGATATACTTAGGCCATGACTGACAACGGCCCGATGCTGAAAGTGGACGACATCCATACCTATTACGGAGACAGCTACGTCCTCCAGGGGCTTTCCCTTGAAATCGCCGAGGGTCAGGTGATGGCCGTGCTGGGACGAAACGGCATGGGCAAGACCACGCTCATCCGCTCCATCATCGGTTTCACGAAGCCGCGCACGGGAAAAATTTCCTTCGACGGCACGGACATCACGGCCTTGCAACCGCACGAGATCGTGAGCCTCGGCGTGGCCCTCGTGCCGCAGGGAAGGCGGATATTCCCCTCGCTCACCGTGATGGAGAACCTCCTGCTCGGAGAAAAGGAAGGCCCCGCCGACGGCGGCGAAGAATCCTGGAACCTCGAACGGGTGTTGGATCTCTTCCCGCGCCTCAAGGAACGACTGCGCAACATGGGCAATCAGCTGAGCGGCGGGGAGCAGCAGATGCTGGCCTTCGCCCGCTCGTTGATGACGAACCCGAAGATGCTTCTTCTGGACGAACCCACCGAAGGGCTCGCGCCTCTTCTGGTTCGCGCGATGGGGGAGACGCTCTCGAAACTGAAAGAGAGCAAGCTCGCCATCCTGCTGGTCGAGCAGAACATGAAGTTCGCGCTCGCCGCCTGCGATTACGTGCATGTGTTGAACCGGGGCCGCGTGGTGCATTCCTCCACGCCGGATGAACTCGCCGCGAACGAGGAGATCAAATCCCGCTTCCTGGGCGTCTGATTGCAGAACGGCCCCGCACTTCCCGTGGACCCTTAAAAAATCAACCCTCAGAACCGGCGGACGCCGGGAGTGCTTCTTTCGCATCTTCGGCTGCGCCCTCTTTCGCCCACCAGCACTCGTTCATGAAATCGGCCAGGTCCTGTTTGTCGATCACGGCGGATTTGGTGAACAGGGTCATCTGATCCTCGCCTTCGATGTCGGTCTCGAGCGCGTCGGTGAAGCGGTTCCACATGTTGAAATAACCCGACACCAGCGTCGCCTCCACGAGCTGGGCGTGATCGTAGTGTTTCTTCATGTTCTCAAGCGCCTCGGGGTTCTGGGCGAAGGTGTATTTCGTCAGGTGATAGGCCCAGGCGATGGCCGCCTTCTCGGCGTCGTTGAACAGGTCCGATTCCTGATACGCGTCGTCCCTCACGGCGTCAATCTGTGCATCCGACAGCCCGCACGCCCGACCGAACGTGACGTTGTGGGCCGTTCAGTACTTACACCCGTTTTCCATCGAGGTCTTGAGGATCAGGAGCGCCTTCGTCTTCGCATCCAACACGTCGGTAATCTCCGCCCGGCACAGCGATATCAGAAAGCCGAACAGCGGCTGGAGCATCCTCGGGCTGGCCGAACTCACGCGGATGGCGTTCGCCACGCGGCCGAACATCTTGCGGCTCGCGTCGAACACCACGGTAGCCTCGGGGCCTGCCTCTTCATCACTCAGAATCGGTAGTTGCGCCATCGAAGTTTCCTCCCGATACGGGTTATAAGGCTTAGTTCACCGGCGGCCACAGGCGGCGGCCCACGCTCGGGCTGCCGGGGGCGTGGACGAGCGATCTCACCACCCGGCCCGACCACCCGCTCTCATCGAGCGAGAGGCTCTCGTGCTTCTGGAAGCCCTTCTCCCGCGCTTCGAGCGAGGTGAACTCATACATGATCGAATGCTTGGCCCAGCCCGCGGCGGAGAGCAGCTTCCGCGCGCCGATGCAGCCGGGCATCCCCTCCATGAATTTCAGGCGATACTGCGCGTACCACGCGCCCAGGTCGTGCTCCGCCTCCGTGTCCCGGGAGATGAATTGCCCCATCTGTATCGCGGGGCCGGGCGTGATGCCGGGGCCTCTCGCGGCGACGTCGGGCCCGTCGACGCGGGCTTCTTCGCTGAAGATGCACTCGCGATATCCTTCTCGAATTTCCAGCATGGCGCGCGTCTCATCGTCGTATTCTTTCGCGATATCGGCGAGCGTGGGGTCGAAAAAGACATGCGGGGAGACCGCTCCGATGAGGAGCACGTACCCCGTGCCGCCGGGCAGCTCACCGGGCGCGGTGTAGGTGAGCGCCGTGTTCTTCACCTGTTCCATCTGCGCCCCTTCGCCGGCCACCTCGTAATGCGCCGCCCACAGGAAGCCAGATCGCCTGAGCATGGCCGGCAGGTATTTGTCATGCAGCCACGCGCAGTAGTCTTCTTTTTTCTCATCGGGCAGGTCGTACCAGGACGCCCAGATTCCTCGGTCCATTACATGACTCCATCCATAAGGTTGGTGAGACGCTATTGCACGAAGGTCGTGCCCGCCTTGTCCTGGTGGGAGCAGTTCCCGTAGGTGGCGATGAGCTCGGCGGGCTCGGTTTGGCTCGGGTTCTCCTGCCCGTGCGGCTCGCCCGCGGGCGCGTAGCAGAAATGGCCCGCCTCGACGAGGATTTTTTCGGGGTTTTCCGGGTCGCCGCAATAGACGTAGATGGGCCCCTTGTTCACGTAAAACACCGCGTCGCACGTGTGGGTGTGCATCTTGTTCTTCCCGCCCGGTGGGATGATGGTGCGCTGCATGGTCATGACCCTGGTATCCGTTGTCTCGTCGTTCACCCCCCACATGATGGAGTAGGGAGGCTCATAGGCGTTGTCCTTGTCCACGCTCATGGAATTGATGATTTTCATGAATCTTCTCTCCTGGAATCCTCGGTTTACGCCCGCGGCGCGCGCATGAGAACGGATGGGGTGAAAGTTTGCTACGGCCAGCCGATTGGTGGAATAATACGCAAACCCGTAGAACAAAACCACTTCATCAAGTGATGAAGAACGCTTCGGGGTCGGCAGGAACGAAAGGCCCCATGAGACAGGACGGCCCATGGCTTCGGACAACGAATCGGCCAACGCGCCAAGCCCCACGATGCTGCGTCTCGAAATTTACCTGGCCGCGGCGATGATGCTCCTCTCTGTGGGCTTCGCCGTCTTCATGCCCTACCTGATCGCGACGGGCGGCATCACCTCGGCGCAGGATTTCCTGCGCCTCACGCCCGTTTTCTTCCCGAGGCTCGCCTTCGCCGTGCTGGCCGCCCTGTGCGCGTTCTACTTGCTGGACGCCTGGCGAAGGGCGCGCTACGTCCAATCCGACGCAAACCCGGATGAAGCGGCACGCTTCCGGCGCGGGGTGGTTATGATCGTCGTCATCGCCGCCTATTCTCTTCTCGTTTCGGCGCTGGGCTACGGCCTCTCGACGCTTCTGATGGCGGGCGCGGTCATCTGGTATCTGGGCATCCGGCAGATATGGATCGTCGCCTCCGTCTCCGTCCTGATGCCCATCGTCGTGCGCTTCATATTCGAACGACTGCTCCTCATCTCGCTGCCGAGGAGCGATTACGAGGCCATCGCCGTCGTCGAGGACGCCATCATGAAGTTTCTCTCCGGCATTTTTCTCGGGAAATAGGGAGCCAGGAACTTGCTCGACGCCTTCCTGCAAGCCTTCGCCCTCCTGATGCGCGTGGACACCTATCTCTACATCTGCGCGGGGCTGACCATCGGCATGTTCGTGGGCGCGATGCCGGGCCTCACCACCATCCTCGCCATGTCGGTGCTCCTGCCGATTTCCTTCAAGCTCGAACCCATGCTCGGCATCCCGTTCCTGATCGGCATCTACAAGGGCGGCATCTACGGGGGCAGCATCCCGGCGATTCTGGTCGGCATTCCGGGAACGGGCGCCTCCATCGCCACGACCTTCGACGGCCCCGCGCTCACGCGCAAGGGCGAAGGGCGGAAGGCGCTCGAGATGGCGCTTTTCTCCTCCACCATCGCCGATACGCTGTCCGACATCTTCACGCTGGCGCTCATCGGCCCCATCGCCATCATCACGCTCTTGATCGGGCCGCCCGAGGTGTTCGCCGTCATCATCTTCTCCCTCGTGCTCATCGCGAGCGTATCGAGCGATTCAGGATTGAAGGGCGCCATCGCCGCCTGCATCGGCATGGGGCTCGGCTTCATCGGCACCGACGCCACCACCGGCGCCACCCGCATGACGTTCGGCCTCGAAGCCCTGAGCGGTGGCATCCCCCTCATCCCGCTGGCGATCGGCATCTTCGCGATGCCCGAGGTGCTCGAAGCGGTCGAAACGCGCACCGTGCGCTTCATCAGCGAGCACGTGGACCTCGCCAAGGCGGGAGAGCGCCTGCGCTGGCGCGAGTTCAAGGCGTCGATACGCTCCATCCTGCGCTCGACCGCCATCGGGACGGGCATCGGCATGGTGCCGGGCGTGGGGCAGGTCGTCGCCGCCTTCATCGGCTACAGCGCGGCGAAGCGCGCCTCCAAGAATCCGGAGAACTTCGGCAAGGGCGAACTCGACGGCGTCGCAGCACCCGAGGCCGCGAACAACGCCGTGAACGGCCCCACGCTGGTCCCCCTGCTGACGCTCGGCATCCCCGGAGACAACGTGACGGCCATCCTGCTGGGCGCGTTCGTGGCGCACGGGATGCGGCCCGGTCCCCAGATATTCCAGGAACAGGGCGCGCTCATGTACGCCCTCATCCTCACGATGGTGCTGGCGAACGTGCTGTTCTTCTTCCTGGGCTACGTTCTCCTGAAACCCTTCGCCCGCGCCATCCAGTTCAAAAAGGCGTATCTCATCCCCGTCATCGTGGCGCTCGCCTTCGTGGGCACGCTCTCGACGGGGGCGAACACCGACGTGATCCTGATGGTCATCATCGGTGTATGCGCCTATATTCTCAGAAAATTCAAGTTCGACCTGGCGCCCCTGATCATCGCTTTTGTGCTGGCCGAGCCGATAGAGTATCGTTTGAGTCAGTCGATGCTTTACGCGAAAGGGGCCCCGTTCTCGTACCTGTTCCTGCAGCGTCCGATAGCGTCCGCTTTTCTCATAGCGGCGCTGGTGTGGATCGCATTTCTCATTCTTCGCCCGATGTGGCAGCGCGCCAAGGGGTCCGCCGCCTAATGAGGGCACATTCATCAAAGGAGACCATCATGAAAAAACGCTTCTTCGTCATCCTGGCCGCGCTGGCCCTCGTCGTCGCGCTGGGAGCCCCCTCTGCGAGCACGGCGGCCTATCCGGACAGGCCCATCACGCTCGTCCTGCCCGTGGGCGCGGGCGGCAGCCACGACCTCCACGCGCGCGGCATCACGAGCATCATCGCCGACATTCTCGGCCAGCCCATGGTCGTGAAGCTCGTGCCCGGCGGCGCGGGCATGAAGGGCACCGGCTTCGTCGCCAAGGCCAAGCCGGACGGCTACACCCTGCTCTTCACCCACAACGGCTTCGACCAGCTCTTGCCGCAGACCCGCAAGGTGCCCTTCGACACGCTGCGCGATTTCTCGGCCGTCGCCAAGATCAACCACGGGCAGCCGGTGTTCTTCTCGCTCGCGAACAGGCCGTGGAAGAACATGAAGGAGTTCGTCGCCTACGCCAAGAAAAACCCCGGCAAGGTCAACTGGGGCCACAGCGGCGTCTGGGGCGCGGGCCACGTGCCCTCCATGCAGTTCGTGCGCGCGGCGGGCATCAAGGTGAACTTCATCCCGCATAAAGGCGGCGGCCCCGCATTGCGCGCCGTCCTCTCGGGCCAGGACGACGTGGGCATCGCCTTCCCGACCCAGCTTCGCCCCCACAAGAAGGCCGGAAAAGTCACCGTGCTCGCGCTCACGGGCGATATGCGCCTCTCGAAGGACCCGGACTTCAAGGAAGTCCCGACCACGACGGAACTCGGCTACAAGGGCGTGGGCTTCACGATGGACCGCATCTTCATGGCGCCTTCCAAGACGCCCGCCGACAGGCTGAAGAAGCTCCGGGACGCATTCGAGAAGCTCACGAAGAACAAGTCCTTCAAGCGCTTCATGCGCAGCATCGGCGAGAACGTGGTTTTCGTAAGCGGCGCGGACTACGAGAAGAGCAGAAAGCCGAACTTCGACGGCTACACGCAGCTCATCAAGGCCATGACGATGAAGAAATAGGTTTACAGGGCCAAGCATTATCGGGGGTGAGCGGTGGTGGCCGACGGCGCGCCGCTCACCCCTACTTTTTTTGCGCGCCTATCCGGTTCACCCGCTCCTGTCGCACGCCATTCCCGACTCCCGGCGCCGCTTGGCGAAACGAAGACTCCAAGCTATATTTCCCCCCGAACGAGGCAAGACTGGATTTCCACACACTTTACAAAACCTGACGCAGGGAGGCTCCTGTTTTGGCAGACATCATTACAGGCATGATCAAGCGCTACGCGGCAGACGACCGCTTCACGCCCGAACCCGACCCTTCGGGCCGCTCCATCCGGCTCGTCATGAACGAGGTCTGCTGGTTCGAGTTCGTGAAGAACGAGGCCGAGGGCAAACTCCGCATCAGCTTCGCCACCAAAGACCGCTACATGAACGAGGACATCGAACTCGCCATCCTCGACAGCAAGGACCCGATTGACGATTTCGTCTACGACGGCATGGAGGAAGCGGGCGAGGAGGAAGAGCACAAGGTGGAGCACTACCACGACGGCGTGTTCCGCTACGCCATCGACCTGCCTCTCGACAAGCCGGGCGTGGACGAGCAGGCCGCGCGCGTGCTCGACGGGCTGTTCTACACCTTCGAGGAGTTCGCCGAAGGCGACGATTAGTCTTTCATACTTCGCTGCGAGAGTCCGGGTTCTCGTCCGAGCGATTGGGCAGACACACAGGTCCGCCCCTACCCAAAACGCGAAGGTATTGTAGGGGCCGCATATATGCGGCCCGGCCTTTCACCGACAAAACACGGGTCGCATAATATACGACCCCTACAATAGACATGCGCCCTTCGATAGGCGGCTTCGCCGCTACTCAGGGTGAGGGGGAAGAATCCAGGGGTTTCATCTTTTGCTTTCGTAGGGACAGGTCGCGACCTGTCCCTACCACTGATCCGCATGCAATCGCTCCTTCATCAGTCGCGATTGACCCCCAGCACCTGCACTTCCACCCGCCTGCTTCTCGGGCGGTTGTCGAAATCGACCAGGACGATCTGCTGCCAGGTGCCGGTGACGAGCGCGCCTTCCCGGACGGGCAGGGCGAGGCTCGGCCCCAGCAGGGCGGCGCGGACGTGGGAGAAGCCGTTACCGTCCCCCCAGCGCGCATCGTGCGCATAGGCGATGCCCTCGGGCGCGATGCGGGCGATAGCCTCCTTCAAATCCGAAACCGCCCCCGGTTCATACTCTATCGTCGTCAAGCCCGCCGTCGAGCCGGGCGTGAAGGCGAGGACGATCCCGCTCTGCACCCCGCTCGCCGAAACGACGCGCTCCACCTGCGGGGTGACGTTCAGAACGTCGGTAAACCCCTTCGTCTCGACCACGAAGCCCTCTTCAAACGCCACGGAGATGTCTCCTCTGTTTCAGGTTGCGCATGAAGTCCTTTGGAAAAACCAGACGAAAAAAAGCGGCCCCCGTTCGAGAGGCCGCTTTTCGGCTTGCTTATTGAATCTAGCCGCGCTCGGCGATCGGCGTGTACTGCGATTCCAGGTCGCCGATGTAGACCGCGCGGGGTCGGAACAGCCGGTTGTCCGGCAGGTACTCCAGAATGCGCGCCGACCACCCGGCGATGCGCGGCACGGCGAAGATGGGCGTGAACATGTCGGTGTCGATGCCCATGGCGTCGTAGATGATGCCTGAGAAGAAATCGACGTTGGGGAAGATGCCCTTGCCGCCCAAGTCCGCCACCACGAGGGCTTCGAGCTTTTTCGCGATCTCGTAGAGATGGCTCGTGCCGGCGCGCTCGGAGAATTCCCTGGCGATGGGGTCGAACAGGCGCGCCCTCGGGTCGTAGGCCTTATAGACGCGGTGGCCGAAGCCCATCACTTTCACCTTTTTCGTCTTCGCCTCGGCGAACCAGCCTTCCGTCGTGGCGGGGTCTCCAATCTCCTGGAACGTGCGCAGCGTGGCCTCGTTCGCGCCACCGTGCAGCGGCCCCTTGAGCGAGCCGATGCCTGCGACGATGGAGCTGTAGAAATCCGTCAGGGAGCTGTTCGTGACCATCGAGGAGAAGGTGGAGGCGTTCATGCCGTGTTCGGCGTGGATGATGAGGGCCATGTCCATCACCTCCACGGTGCGCGCGTCGGGCGTCTCGCCCGTCATCATGCGGAGAAAATCCTCGGAGAGTCCCTTCGCGGGGTCGGGCTCGATGAGGAATTCGCCCCGTCTCGCCCGCTGGATGGCCGCCACGAGGGTGGGGAACTGCGCCGTCAGCGTGAGGGCGATGTCGTAATCGTTCTCCACCGTCACCTCGAATTCCTTCGGGTTCAGGCAGCCGAGCATGGAGACGGCGGTGCGCAGCGTGCTCATGGGATGGCACATGCCGGCGATCTGCACGATCAGGTCTTTCACCGGCTGGGGGATGGGCCGGCGCAAGGCCAGATCCGCGTTGAAGACGTCGAGTTCCGCCTGTGTGGGCAGATTTCCGTTCAGCAGCAGATAGGCCGTTTCCTCGTATCCACCGCCTCCGGCGCAGAGGTCGTCGATGCTGTATCCGCGGTATATGAGCTTGCCGTTCGCCCCATCCACGTAGCTGATGGCGCTCTCGTTCGTGATGGCCCCCTCGAGACCCTTCTTGAACTCCACACTTCCAACGAACTGGCGGGGTTTTTCTTCTGCCATGGGCGTCTCCAAGCGCAAGATGATGAATCGGCTCCAGAAATACTTTGATTATCAGCGTGTTACCCCATCCGCGATTCGCGGAGGAAAACCGCCATCAATAAAGTATACTGTATACAATCCAGCTGATTATACAGTTAACATTACTATACAAACATTTCCACCCGCCGTGCAAACGGGGTTTTGAACGAAACCCCGGTACACGCCGCCATTCCGGGGCTTTTTCAACAACCCCCTCAAGATGGGAGTGAAAGGCAATGCCTTCTCGTCGGGATTGTCCTGTCGCGTAAGGATAAAATTATCTTGCTAGTCTGCAATAAGGTAGGGACAGGTCGCGACTTGTGGGACAGCCCCGAGGAGGGGCTGTCCCTACGAGTGATTCTAATCGGATAACCGGTCTCCCGGCCGATTACCGGGAGGCTGTGGGATGTATTTCGTCTCCCGCAACCTTACACCGGCTGCGCGCCGGCGATCTGGGTGCGGTGCATGAGGCGCGGATGCGTGCCCGCGTGGGGCTCGCGGTAGTGCATGGTGCAGCGGTTGTCCCACAGCAGCACGTCGCCGAGCCGCCAGACGTGCGCCCAGACGAGTTCGTCACGGCAGGCGTGATCCCAGAGGAAATCGAGAAGCGCCTCGCTCTCCTGCTCTTCCATGTCGTCGATGTATTGCGACGGATAGGCCCGCCTGCGTCCCAGGTAGAGCGCCTTCCTGCCGGATTCGGGGTGCGTGCATACGAGGGGGTGGTGCGGACCGGGAACTTCCGAGGGCTTGGTGGGCAGCTTGACGCCGGGCCGGAGCGTGCCGGCCGAGTTCCGGCTCGCATCGTGGACGGCGGTCTTGCCCTCGATTTTCTGTTTCACGTCCTCGGGCAGGGTCTCATACGCCGTGTACTGGTTGCTGAAGCACGTGTTCCCGCCCGACGGCGGCAGCCTCCGTCCATAGAGCATGCTGCCCGCAGGCGGTTTTTCGGCGTAGGAATTATCGTTGTGCCAGACGACCTCGCCGCTGCCCAGGCTCTCGTTCTGCTGCACGGGGTTGCCGTCATCATCCAGGTTGTGGACGACGGTGATCTCGGCGTACTTGGCGGCCCATGTCTGCTCTTTCCCGGCCTTGTCGTAATAGGCCTTGGCGGCGGGCACGACGGCCTCGCCGAAGATGCGCGTGGCGTCGAGGTGCTGCTCCTCGGTCATCTCCTGATCCCGGAACAACAGGACGAGGTGCTCCGTCCAGGCGTCGCGCAGGGCCTGCTTCACCTCTTCTGACATGGGCTGGGCCAGGTCGACGCCCCTGATTTCGGCCCCCAGGGCGGCGCCGGTCGGCACCACTTCCAGACTGTCGAGCGTGTTTTTCGTACTCATTGCGTTGGACTCCTATCGTGTGAGTTTCTCTTCTCCGGGAGAGACGCCCGGATGATGTGATTGGCTGTTTCGCCCAGTCTAGTAAAACGGCGCTCCCCTGTAAAGATTTCAGGCGACTGTGCTCACGCGCGCGCGCCTTTTCTGCTCCGCGTGAATCAGCCAGGCGAGGCTCGTGGCGACGAGGCAGAGCAGGGCGTAGAAGAGAAACGATTCCCTCAAGCCCACCGCCTGGGCGATGAGTCCTCCCAGGAAGGGCGACGCCACAGACGCCGCCTCGTTGGCCGTATACATCAATCCGATGGCGCTCGTGCGGTTTTTCTCGCGAACCACGCCGGTGGTGAGCGTGAGCATGATGCTTTGTGAGGGGTTCAGGCACGCGCCCAGAAGCGCGAGCAGACCGAAGAAGATGACCACGGATTCGGCCTGCGACAAGAAAGCGAGGGAGGCGGCGCTCGTCGCCATCATGAAGAGGATGATGCGCGTCTCGTTTTTCGGGTCGGCGTATTTCCCCCATATCACGGCGAAGACCGTTCCGACGAGGAAATAGCCCGTGATGGCCCAGCCCACCTCGATGGTGCCGAGCCCCAGCCCCTCGGCCAGCAGGAGCGGCAGGAACGTCATGATGCCTCGCAAACCCATCACCCGGCAGGAGGAGAGCAGCGTCATCAGGATCATGAATTTGTCGCCGAGCAACTCGCTGAATGTGGATCTGGCCTCTTTCGCCATCGACTTGCGCTCGCTGGGCGCGTCCTGAAAGCGCAGCCAGATGAGGAGCGCGCACGCGACGCCGGGCAGCACGAAATACTGCGCCGCTGAGCGCCAGCTCGCGAGATAGACCGTGAGCCAGCCCATGGCCACCGGCGTCAGGATGCTCCCGAAATCGCCCCCCGCCTTGAAAAGGCCCATGGCGAGGCCGCGGTTTTTGGGGCTTTCTGCGGCGATCATCGAAACCGCCGCCGGGTGATAGGCCGAACAGCCCAAACCGCTCAGGAAGACGAAGGTGAGCAGGGCCGCGTAGGTATCCGAATAGCCGTAGAACCAGGCGGGCAGGGCGTTGAACAGGAGAGACAGCCCCAGGATGAGGCGGGTTTTGCCCGTGAAATCGCCCAGAAAGGAAATCGGCAACTGAAAGAGGCTGCTCGATAGCGCGTAGACCGAGGCGATGAGGCCCGTCTGCGCGTAGTTGAGGCCGAAATCCGCCATGATGAGCGGGAGAATGGGCGTCAGGATCCGGTTGTAGAGTGAGTTCACCGAGTGGCTCGACGCGATGATGAGGATGTTGGCGCCTGTGCTCATGCGGATTCCTGGGAGGAGAGATGATGGAACGATGAAGACGCGCCATTCATACCATCAAACGGCGCGTGCGGAAAAGCGTGCGCGATGAGGGCGCAAGCGCGGGTCGTTGAAAAAGACCCCTTTTCGTGGTTCGGCGTATATAACCAACCGGGAGGCCCGTAGGGACAGGTCGCGACCTGTCCCTACAAGAGGTGTTGCGGTTTTGCTCGTCTTAGAGACAAGAGCAGTTTCGGGCATTTTCGATTATCCTGTAAGGTGCTGTAATAAGCTTAGTTAACAGGTTGCCATGAATCTTCCCTGGCAGGCCCGTAATCAAAACGAAAGCGGGTTCATTACAACTCCAGAGCATCCCGGCGTGCGCGAGTCGTCGGGCCTCAGGCCCGTATGGATATGTAAGGACCGGTCCGAATCGATTACGCGAGCTTGAAAGTTTTCCGTTCGAATACCGTTTTCCCGATCCCGTATCGATGACCGTATGTGGACGTACATGGACACCAGCATAGGACATAGAGATGCGGTGACCGACATTATAACCGCACTTGGCGAGTCGATGCAGACAAACGCGGCATGATAGAATATATGGCCCATGAGCGGGAACCGGTAAATCAGGGAAAATGAGGGATTCGTCAGTCATGGTAGTGCCGAACAACGAGGGGAGGGTATGCGATGCAGTCGTCAGGACCCTCGAAAAATGGACACGCGAGACGCGCTCGAATGTCCGTCATCCCGATAAGAAGGGAGACACTCCTCCCGTCGATCTGCGTCTGAAGCTCGGCTCCCGAGAATATGCGATTGAGCACACTCGGATCGAGTCGATCGAAAATCAGATTGCGACCTTGGTCGTCGCGAACCAAATCATCAAGCATATTAAAAAAGCCATCCCGGAGCCATTCTCAAGCTTTGCCTATTACGAACTGCAATATCCGATTGACGTTTCCCTGCCCAAAGGGCGAGTCAAAAGAAAACGAGCACTTGGTGCTCTTGTCGAATGGATCCACGCAAGCGAGAAAACCCTGCGCGAGCGGAACTCCGGCCAAATCTTATCAATCCGCGATCCTTATTGGTCCGATGATCGTATCCATGGAACCCCGCCGGGATTTGACTGTGAATTCGAACTGCTGCAATGGCCGATTGCACGGCTCGTGCAAAAAAAGCCGGGATCATTCTCGTTCAGGTTCATTCCTCCAGACGATCCGGAAAGCCCGCGCTTGGACAGTCTCCGACATACCTTTTCCAGGAAATGCCCCAAGCTGCAGGCCTGCAAGGCGGATGGTGCACGTACCGTTCTGGTTTTGGAAAGCGGTGATCCGGGCCTTACGAGCTTCGAATTCCGCGAAGACCTTCTTCCTTCGCTGCTATCAACGTGCACAAATGCGCCTGACGAGGTCTTCCTGGTGGAAACCTGCAGGGAGCCTTGGTCGGTGCAGCTGCTCAAGCGCGACGAGGCCCATTGGCCTGACACCGGAATGCCCGAAATGGGTCGCTTCTACTACGACCCCGATCCATCGCCCCTGCCGGGTATACCCGAATGGCTTGCCGGCATCCCCCAGGGGATGCGCGACGCCTTGCAACTTGACCACATGGATACGCCCTTCTTGCCGGGGTGGGCTCCCAAAACCTTCGAGAAAGGCGAATTGTCCGATCTGACGGAAACACCGGCGTGACCACCATGCCCGACCAATCATCGAAAGACGTGTAAGGCAAAACGGTCAATCGGACAGGACCGGGAAAATCCGGGCCGTTGGCATACAATCCACGAAGGAATGTCCGCCTATTTCGGCTTGGCCGTATTGTATTTGGCGGACGACCCGGAACATCAGCATACGATACGATAGAAACGAATGAAACAAGGGAATCGGCGCCGTTTCGACCTGCGGACGGGTAGCGCGCAGCGCCTTGCCATGGCAGGGGCTTCTCCGGTCGAGATGCAACTCGCCGGGCGCCGCCAATCGCCGGTCATGCCGGAGCGCCATTCGCAGGGACGGCTCGCGAAACAGGGCGCCGCGGCGTGAACGAAAGAGGCTTTAGAGCTCTCGCCCGGAAGGCGGCGTCCTTCCTTTTTTTCCGTAGCGCCTCGCTTCACGTTCTCCGGCGACCCTCGTTTTCTGGAAAACACCCGTGATTTCAGGCTGAACCGATGAGCGATCCGCGCACGGACGCGGTCGCGGACTCTTCCCGGGTGTACCTTCCGCGCTAGAAACAACGATTGAACGGGCGCTCGCACTTTCCTTATGTTCCCGCGCCATGACCGCGTTCAAAGACGATACCGGCATCCCGCTGGACGAGCGAATGCGCCGGAGCATTGCGCTCTGGCGCGCGCGCCGAGGGATGAGCGCGCGGCGCTTCGGGGTGGGTGCGCTGGGCATTCCCGGCTTCGTGGGACTGCACGCCCGGGGGCGGCCCCTGCGGGTCGACACGGCGGACCGGGTGCTCGCGTTCATGGGGTACCCGCCCCTGGGACCGCTCCTTGTGGCCGAGGTCGAGGCGTTTCTCGTGGTGAGCGGGACCAAGGTCTCGATCCTGGGCGAGGAGACCGTGGGGAATCCCTCCTTCGTGGGGCGGCTGCGCCGGGGCGCCTCGCCGTATCTCAAGACCTTCGACCGGGTGCGCGCCTGGATGGCGGCCAACGCGACCCGAGAGGAGATCCGCGCCATACGCGAGAGGCTCGCGGACTTGCCCGACCCGTTCGACGGGACGTGGGACGCCGCCGGGGAACCCGGCGCCGCGGGAGGCGTCGATGAGCGCGCGGAGGAGAACCACCTGGACACGCGGGAGGCGGCCGCCTGGCTCGGCCTCTCGCCCAAGACGCTGGAGCGCTACCGCGTGAGCGGAGAGGGGCCGGATTTTCTTCGCACCGGATACCGGGTGCGCTACCTGCTCGAAGACCTCGAGAAGTGGGCCTCCGCCCGGAGGTGGACCTCCACGTCCGAGGAGAGAGCCGCCCGGAGGAGGAAGAGGCGGTAGGGAGATATTCGGGAGTAGACGGGCGTCCTGCACGCGGCGGACCTCACTGCCCGTAGCGCAGCCTCGCCATCGCGGCCACGGCCGCCGAGTGCCCCCCCTCGTAGAGTTCCCCCAGGTACGCCGCTATCCCGGCGTCGGTCTCCGGGTTTCCCGAGCGCTCGAATCCCCTGAGCGCCGTCTCGTACGCTCGCCGCGTGTTCTCAGACATCGACGCCTTCGCCAGGTCGGCGGCCGCACGGGCCGGTCGGGCCGGCCTCCTCGTCAAAGCGATGTCCTGCATCGGGTCGGATGGTCTTGCCCCCGTCGTCATGCCGAGAAGCCAACCTTCCGGGTCGGCGGCCGTTTCTATCCTCTGAGGCCGCTCCAGGGCCTCGTCGATTGCCGAGTATAGACGACGGCGGGGAATTTCCAATAAAAAAAGCCGTTTCGCAGGGGAATACCGGCGAAACGGCGGGTTTCTGGAGTCCGATAATTGCCGTTATCAGAAAATTTAACACCTCTCACGGCCATGTCAAGCGCGATTCCGGGGTTCCCGGAGGGGTTTCGAGCGCCGTTTTGCGCCTTTTTTCGCTCATGTTTCGCTCATTTGCGGCCCGAATGCACCCCGAATCGGGTTTTTCGGCGGAAAACGGGGCTTCTGGGGGCCGATAACGGCAATTAGCGGACACCAGCCCGGGTTCGAGGCGGCGCATACCGCAGGAATCCGCCTCTCGCGGAAAGATCGGCTGCGTCAGCTTGAACCCGAAATCTCGGAACAGGGGGCATTCCAAATGAAGAACATAGCACGGATTTCGATGCTGCTCGCGGCGGCGTTCTGCAGCGCGGCCCGGCGGCGTGAAGTGCGCCCGGCCGGGGCGCGCGAGCCGGCTCTCTCGACATCGGCGGGCTCCAGACGGCCTGACGCCTGCACCGGGCGCGCCCGCGCCCGCCGCTTCCGTCTCCTTCCCGTCCTCGCGCTGTTGCTTGCGGCGTTCTCCCCATTCGCCGCCGCTCCGGCCGCCGCCGCCGTGCTGGTGAGCAACGTTGGGCAGACGGCAGGCGGAAACAACGGCAGTTTCTTCTCCAGCCACGCACAGGCGTTTACCACCGGGAGCAACACCGGCGGGTACACGCTCACAAGCATCGAGGTACATCTGCACGGCACCTACACCGCGCAAGAGCTTGCGGGGTTAACGGCAGAGTTGTGGTCCGCCAGCGGCGGAAACCCGAGTATGAAGGTGGCGGACCTGACGACTCCATCGAGCCTCTCAGGCGGCATTGCGACCTACACGGCTCCAAGCAGCACGACGCTCACGGCAAGCACCGCCTATTTCGTGGTTTTGTATAGCCCCAGCGCTGGCTTTGGCGACAGGCCGTCCACGACGACAAGCGATAACGAGGACAGCGGCGCGGCGACGGGATGGAGTATCGCCGACACCTCCCTTGTTGCCTCCAATACTCTAAACCCGGTGGGAGCGACTTGGGGTACCCGGACCACGTCCTTGCTCATCCGCGTCAACGGCTCTGCGGTGCAGACCTCCAGCACGCCCGTCTGGTCCGCCACGCTGACGCCGCAGACTCTGTCGGCCACCGCGATAGGTTGCTCAAATGCCCGTAGCGGTTCGTCACAGAAGTGCTCCACCGCAGCCACGCTTTCGGATGACGGACCGTTTACCATTGGCGGAACGTCATACTCGATAGAGCAAATTTGGAAGAGCAGTGCGTCCTCCAGCTCCAACCTGACTCTCTCTGCCGCAGGGAATTCCGATCTGGCTGCGCTGAAATTCTGCGTCGGCTCGACCGCGTACGCGCTAACCTTGATCAACGGCTTTACCAATGGCCAATGGTCCTCCGAATTCGCCTTTACCGTCGGCACTGCGGTTACGGTCAGCATCGGCACGTCCTGCGCGCAGCAGGTCACCCGTTCCACGAACGCGAACCTGAGCGGCCTGACGGCGGGCAGCAGCACGAGTTCGACCGGCCAATACACGGATTTCAGCATCGGCACCTTCGGGGCGACGACGACGACCTACACGGCGTCGGTGGCGAACGACCAGACGCATGTGAAGCTGACGCCGACGGTGGCGGACACCGGCAAGGCGACGGTGGGGGTGCGCAAGGGGAATGCGGGCAGTTTCACGCCGGTGACGAGCGGCTCGGCGAGTTCGGCGATCGCGCTGGACGTGGGCGCGAACACGCTTGTGGTGCGGGTGACGGCCGAGGACACGACGACGACCAAGGACTACACGGTCACCGTCACGCGGCGGGCGGCGCAGACCCTGTCCACGAACGCGAACCTGAGCGGCCTGACGGCGGGCAGCGCCACGAGTTCGACCGGCACGTTCACGAATTTCAGCATCGGCACCTTCGGGGCGACGACGACGAGCTACACGGCGTCGGTGGCGAACGACCGGACGCACGTGAAGCTGACGCCGACGGTGGCGGACACCGGCAAGGCGACGGTGACGGTGGCCGGCAACACGGTGACCAGCGGCCAGGCGAGCGGCCCCATCGCGCTCAGTGTGGGCGCGAACGCGATCACGGTGCGGGTGACGGCCGAGGACACGACGACGACCAAGGACTACACGGTCACCGTCACGCGGCAGGCGCTCCCGGCGAAGGTGACGACCGCCGTCTTAGGCACCATGACGGTCGGAGACGGAGGGAAATGGAAGGGCTTTCGAGCCACCCCGAGTGTCGGACAGTTCACGCCCACCGACTTCAAATACGGCGGGGTCGGTTTCAGGATCCTCGGTCTCCGGCTCACGAACATCGGCGGCTTTCTCCTCTTCCACCTGGACAAGGCCCTGGACCGCAAGTGGGGCCTTGTGCTGAACGTTGGCGACAGCCGGTTCCGTATCGCAGACGCCGTTCTGTCCACGGGCCCGGGCTACGAGGGTGTCATCGCGAGCTGGGCCTATTCCAACCAGGGCGAAACGCCCCCAAGCTGGACCGTCGGCCAATCCGTGCCGGTGAGCCTGGGGACGCTCACTTCCTCCACGGTGAAGCTCTCCGTCAGCCCGAACCCGGTGAACGAGGGCGCGTCGGCGAGCGTGGAGGCGTGCCTGTCGGCGGTGCCGCAGGGCACCGCGCGCATTCCGGTGACGCTGAGCCACGGGACCTCGGCGAACCGCTCGGAGGACGGCGACTGGGGGGTGTCGCTGTCGGGCGACACGGACGGCCGCCTGCCGATCAGCACGGCGTACTCCATCGCCATCAGCGGCTGGCTCCAGACCAGCTGCGGCGTCGTCAATATCCCGACGCACCCGGACAGCGACGCCGACGACGAGACCTTCACGGTGGCGCTGGACACGGCCAGCCTGCCGCCGGGGGTGCGGGCGGGCAGCCCGGCCTCGGTGGTGGTGAGGATCAAGGACCTCACCGACTTGCCGGAGGTGACGCTGCGGGCGGTGCGCGAAACGGTGGCCGAGGGCTCGCCGGTGGAGTTGCAGGTGGCCCTGACGGAGCCGCTGGCGAACGACGTGGAGATCCCGCTCAGGGTGAGGTTCGTCACGTCGGAGACGGCCGACCACGGGTTCATCAGGAGCATCACGATCGCCGCCGGCGCGACGAGCGGGACGGGCACGATCAGGACCCACGAGGACGACGACACGGACGACGAGCGCTTCCAGGTGGCGGTGATCCAGCCGGACCTGCCGTCGGGCGTGGCGCCGGGCAGGCCGTCCACGGTCGGGATCACGATCGCCGACGGGGCGAACGCCCGGCTGCGGGCGCTTGACTTGAATACCGGAAATTAAGGGGGGCATGTCCGATGAAGAAGATGGTACGGATTGCGGTGCTGCTGTCGGCGGCGTTGTGCATGGCGACGGGCGCCGCCGCGAGCGGGCAGGTGAGCCTGGACGGTGCGTTCGACCCGGACCGCGCGACCTACAGCGCGACGGTGGCCCACGACGTGACCGAGGTCACGGTGAACGCGAGCCCCGAGAACCCGAATGCGCGGGTGACGGTGAACGGCGGCGACCCGTCGACGCCGGTGGCGCTGGTCGTGGGCGAGAACACCATCGTGGTGGTGGTGACGGCGCCGGACGCGCGCTACACGCGCACCTATACGGTGACGGTGACGCGCGAGGCGGCGCCGGAGCCGGAGCGGCAGCAGGTGGCGCAGCAGCAGGCGTCGGAGCCGCTGACGGCGGCGTTCGAGGGAGCGCCGGAAGAGCATGACGGCAAGGCGGCGTTCGCGCTGGAGGTGCGCTTCAGCGAGGCGCTGGGCGAGACCGCGAGCGCCCCGGCTGCGGCCTCTTTCGCCGTGACGGGCGGCAGGGTGAAGGACGTGCGCAAGGTGGCGTCCGGCCTGTGGCGGGTGCGCGTCGCGCCGAAGTCGTGGAAGGACATGACGGTGACGCTTGCGGGCGGGCGCGCCTGCGGCGCGGCGGGCGCGGTGTGCACGGCCGACGGACGGGCGCTGACGAACACGTCGAGTATGACCATAGGCGGCCCGGTGCGGATCCGGGTCGCGGACGCGCGGGGGAAGGAAGGCAAGGACGCATCTCTGGACTTTGCGGTGACGCTCAACCGCGCCGCGGCGCACGCGGTCTCGGTGGACTACGCGACCGAGGACGGCACGGCGGCGGCGGGGGCGGACTACACGGCCACGTCGGGCACGCTGACCTTCGCGCCGGGCGAGACGGCGAAGACGGTGAGCGTCCCGCTGCTCGACGACGCGGTCGACGAGGGGAAGGAGACGTTCAAGCTCAAGCTGTCGAACCCCCGGGGGGCGTATCTGCGGGGCATTCACCGCCAGGCGAAGGGGGTGATCCGGAACGACGACCCGCTGCAAAGGATGTGGCTCGCGCGCTTCGGGCGCGCGGCGGCGGGCCACGTCGCCGAGGCGATTGACGGACGCCTGTCGGGCGGCGCCGCCGCGGGCGTCGTGCTGGGCGGCCACAGCCTCTCAGGCGGGGCGGAGCGCGAGGCCATCGAGTCGCGCCTCGCCGAGGCCCTGCTTAAGGAGAGGGAGGTCCGGCTCGGGCGCGGCGGGGAGGCGCCGGCGCCTTCGGTGCGCGAGCTCGCGATGTCCGACCTCTTGCTCGCGAGTTCGTTTCACATGGCCTCGGCGGAGAAGGTGGACGCCGGCTCGCGCTGGTCGCTTTGGGGCCGGGGCGCGCGCTCCTCGTTCGAGGGCGCCGAGGGCGATCTTTCCCTCGAGGGCGACGTGACGACGGCGACCGTGGGCTTCGACTACGAGCGGGCGCGCTGGCTGGTGGGCGTGGCGCTCTCGCGGAGTTCGGGCGACGGCAAGTACAAGGCGGGCGGCGCGTGCGAGGCGGGCTGCGCGGGCGAGGTGGAGAGCACGCTTACGGGTGTCTACCCCTACGCGCGCTACCGTGTGAGCGGGACGTTCTCGCTCTGGGGCGCTGTGGGCCACGGGCAGGGGGAGATGACGCTCACGCCCGGGGGGTCGTCCCCGGTGGAGGCCGACGTGGCGATGGGCATGGCGGCGGCCGGGGCGCGCGGGGTCGTTCTGCCCGCGCGCGAGGCGGGCGGGTTCGAGCTCGCGCTCCGCGCGGACGTCCTGGTGACGAACACGCGCTCGGACGCTGCGGCGGGCCTGGCGGAGACCGAGGCGCAGACGAGCCGCGTGCGCCTCGTGCTGGAGGGTTCGCGCTCGCTCAGGTTCGGCGATGCGGTGCTGACGCCCTCGCTGGAGATAGGGTTCCGGAACGATTCGGGCGACGCGGAGACGGGCGGCGGGGTGGAGGCCGGCGGCTCTGTCCGCTGGGCCTCGGGGCCTCTGACGACGGAGGTGCGCGCGCGCGGCCTGCTCTCCCACGGCGCCGGCGGTTATGAGGAATGGGGCGTGAGCGCCTCGGTGGCGTACGCTCCCGGCTCCGGGGGACGGGGCCTCACGCTGCGGGCGGGCTCCTCGTGGGGCGCGGCCGCGGGCGGTGCGGAGCGGCTCTGGTCGCAGGCGGCGGGCCTGGCGCCTGCCGGTGCGTTCGAGCCGGGCGCCGCGGGCTTCGAGGCCGAGGCGGCCTGGGGCCTGGACGCCCCCCGGGGGCTGCTGACGCCCTATACGGGCGTGGCGGTCTCGGGGAACGCGGAGACCTGGCGCGCGGGCGCGCGCTGGAAGCCCGGGGCGGCCACGGAGGTGAGCCTCGAGGCGAGCCTCACCGAACAGGCCGGCGGCGGGAGACCCGAAGGCGGCCTCCTGCTCAAGGGTTCGAAGCGCTGGTAGGGGCGGACCGGGGGTAGCGCAGGCCGCTCCTCCCGGCCCGCTTCACCGCGGTCCCCCTCCCGGCGGGAGGGGCGCGCATCCCGCTCTCCCGCTTGTATAGAGACGGTAGGGGTTTCCGGCGGTAGTAAAATCTCCTGATCCCGTTGATATCATCGAGAAGCATTCATTTCCCCCGGGTCTCGTCCGGAATCCACCATTCGCAGCAAGTAACCAAAACGGAAACGAGGGGAGTCAAGCCTCCGCGCATCCCGGGGCGTGCCTGCCGGATCATTGCGCCATCACCCTCTTCGGGCCGGCCCGGACAGCCTGATCGCGGCAATACTCCGGCGCTCCGCCCGGGGCATGATCGAACCACTTCCGGCGTTCTTGTCCATGCGCGTCTCTTCTTTCGTCCCGTTCGCTCATCCCGGGTGCATACGGTAGTCCGCACCGCACGGAAATAAACTGAAAAACCGCCCGCTTGCAAGGGTTTTCGATATCCGGTTTCCAGCGCCCGGGCGCCGGGGCGTTCATCGCGCGCCTCCCCCAAGCCCCGCGCCGGCGAGAGGCCGAGCCGGGCCGCGAGGGGGCGCGGTAGCCGGGGCCGGAGAGGCCGGGCGGCGCCCGCGATCCCCTTTCTCACAATCCCGGAGGCGCGACCCATGAGTAACCGGAAACCGTCCCGCCGCGCGAGGCTCCTCGTCCTGGCGGGACTTGGCCTGGCGCTCCTCGCCACAATCCTCTCTCTCGCGGCAGGCATCGGCCTCCGTCCCCTGGGGGCCGTCTGGGCCTGTTCGGCCCTCTGGTGCCTCCTCACGACTCTCTCGTGCGTCCTGTGGCGGGGGTTCCGCCGCGGGGACTGGTCCGCCTTCCATCGCTACGAACTGCCCGACGGGCGGGAGGAGGACTTCGAGTGGTCCGCCCGGGCGGGACGCTACGCCTGGCGCCGCGATGCCGAGGAGGAGGAGCTGTTCGGCCAGGACCCGGACGCACACTTCCCCTAGAAGGCCCCGGGCCGAACGAAGACCCCCCTGAACGAACGGACCGCCGTCTTTCCCGCCGGCGGCGGCTCTGCGCCACCGGGAGGCCGAGTCCGGCCGGGAGGGGGCGGCGGAGGGGAGCCGGGAGGGAGTCTCCTCGCGTTAGAGCCTCGCCTCCGCCGCCATCATCCACCCACCCAAGGAGGCGCGCGATGCGAAAACCCAAACCCGAAGCGAGTACTTTCCTCACCCATCTCTTCACCCGCGGCCTGGCCGATGAGCGATACGCCGTGGAGCGCTTCCGCTCCACGATAGACGGAGACATCCGCCCCGTGCCCGCCGGGGAGGCGAAGACCGGGAGCAGGCGCAAGACGAAGAGAGCTACTGCCTCGCGGAAAGCCGTACGCGAGATGCGTCCCGCGCGGGACGAACTCATCGTCTGCACGGGGCTCAAGGTCCCCGGCAGCGGGCTGCAGCTCTGGGGCGAGCACCTCGTGTGGGCCCGGATGCTCACCCGGTGAGGGAGCCCCCCCGGGAGGACTTCCGCCCGCAAGACGTCTCGCCGGCCAGGCGCCGGCCGCACGATTCCATCCAACCCAGGGAGGGAGGCGGGATGCCCTACAAGGACCTGGAAAAGGCCCGAGCTTACGAGCGCGAGCGCCACCGCAAACGCACCGCTGACCGGCTCGCGCGGGGCATGTGTCCCCGGTGCGGAAAGATTCCTCCTGCGCCCGGGCGCAGTCTGTGCGAGCCCTGCCTCGAGAGGGACCGGGAGACCCGACGCGCCCGATACGCCGAAGCCCGAGCGGGGGGAGCCCCATATGGTGGACGCGACCCCGAGAGCCGCCGCCGCATGGCGCGCGAGAGGGCGAGGAAGCGCAGGCGCGAGCGGGTGGAGGCCGGCTTGTGCCCGCGCTGCGGACGCGAGCCCGTCGAGGGGGGCGCCGTCTGCGAACCCTGCCGGGAATCGCGGCGGGCGGCGGAGAGGAAACTCTACGCCGAAAGACGCGCCGGGGGGCGATGCGGTCGGTGTGGTGCGGAAGTCGTCGATGAGGCTTCGACGTGCGCTTCGTGCGCCGCAAGGGACGTAAAGCGCCGTCCGCGCAAGAACACCGCCAGCAGGAAGCGCTATCACGACAGGCGGGCACGGTCGCTTTGCGTCGACTGCGGCGCCCATGCGGACGCAGGGGTGAGATGTACTCCCTGCGCGCGCCGATCGTATCACTCCTCGGCAGAGCACAAGGGGATGCCCGTCTATCCGCCGCGCTTCACCGTGGTCGAACTAGCCACCGGCATCGAGCACGGCCCTCTCGACTCCTGGGAGGAGGTGGCGATGTGCCTCGCCTTCGCGAAGCTCTCCCGGGAGGAAGTGGAGATCGTTACCGACACGCCCCTCATGACCACCATCGCTGCCTGGGAGTGAGCGCAGGCGGCCACGCCTGCACGTGCCGCCGGCCTGTATACGTCTGGCGGGGGGGCGGCGCAGGGATAGCGTCGCCCTGCTGCGCAGCCGGCCTGCCGCCGGGGGGTCGCCGCCCAGCCTCGCCGCCGCCGCCCGTCGGATACGTATCGCCGTCCCGAAACCCTCCGGGTTCCTTCTCGCCCTCGCCGGAAGCGGGGGGAAGGCCACCCCGCTGTGCCGCCAGCCGGACCCGGGCGCGCCGCGCAGGACGGCGGGCGGGGGGTCTGGCCGCGAGTCCGGATACGACCACACGGGGCGGGCGCGACCCGGCAGAGCAGTCCCGCCATCGGTGACGAAGGCGCCGAGCACAATCCCGACCCGCCAGGCGGCGCGGAGCTAACCCGGCAACCCTGCCCCGGCAGCATCAACGCCGACACCCCGGTCTGCGGCACTAGATCACCGACGATAAACCTCACCGGCGGTGACAGGAACGTCGCCGCCCCGAACCCCACCCCACTCGATACGTCTCCGTTCGCCCATCCCTCATCTCATCCGAACCCCGTACCGCGCGCCGGCCCGGGTGGGCTTCCGCTCCCGTCTCTCTCCGGAGCTACCCGGCCGGGACGGAGGCCGCTCAAGGTCCGCTGGCGGTCCTCACCGGACTTGAACCTCCGCGGGGGAGAGGTGGAGCGAAGCGGGGAGCCGGGCAAAGGCCCGGCAGGGGAGAGGGAGACGGTCTCCGGCTCCCGCCGCCGGGGACAACCCTGACAGGAGGCTTGGCCATGTACGAGAACGACTTCGACGTCGACGTTCCCACCACGGACGAACTGCTCGCAGAACTCGGACTCGACGCGTACACGATCCGCAAGATCCGCGACGAGGCGGGGGGCGAGGAGGAGTTCAGGAGGGAATAGGGCAGATCGGGGGATCGGGGAGAGAGGCTCCCCGGCCCCTTCCACTTCATCATCCACACCACGAAGGAGAATCATCATGGCATTCGGACTCAACAGAGCGGAACTGATCGGGCGTCTCGGCGCCGACGTCACCGTCAACCACCTCACGAGCGGGGGGCGCGTCGCCAACCTCTCGATCGCGACCGACGAGGGCTACGTCGACAAGCAGTCCGGCGAGCGGGTGGACAAGACCGAGTGGCACCGGGTCGTGACCTTCCAGCCCGGCCTGGTGGATATGTTCGAAAAGCACGCGAAGAAGGGCCGCCTGATCTACGTGGCCGGCAAGCTGCAGACCCGCCGCTGGAAGAAGGACGGGGAAGACTCGGACCGGTTCTCGACCGAGATCCTCATCGCGCCGGGCGGGCGCGTGCAGTTCCTCGACAAGGTGAACGGGAACGGCAATGGCAACGGTAACGGCAACGGCGCGCACGCCGAGACGACGGCGGTGGCGGCTGGCGTAGCCGGGGACGACATCCCGTTCTAGGCTCACCAGGGGTCGGCGCTTCGGCGTCGACCCCTTTTTCTTTGCTCCTTATCCAGAGGAAGTCCGCCCTGTCTGCCCTCTCATCTACCGGGAGCACCTGGTAAGTCCTCCGGTTCCGTGAACGATGAACCGTGTTCCCGGAAGATCGGCACCTGCAATCATCCCATAATTCCAGACAGTGGCTCAGTCCACCCCCCGCTGCGGGAATTTCGGGCCGGAAAAGACGGCCCGAAATGACCCTTTCCGCAGCATGAGAGACTGTTTCCCGATGAGCTTCGCCTTCATCGTGAAACACCAAAGGCTCTTGTGTCCCGGTGGCGGTACTACCCTCTCTCTCTTAGCGCTCCCATTTTAGCACGCACGGCGCGGGGTCAAGGGTGCTTTTGCAAAAAACGCAAAAGCATCTTTTTTCAGAAAAAATCGGTGAAGCGTGGATTTTTTCCGCTGCGCGCCCTCCGGGTGAAAAAAGACTGAAAACCGCCCCTGACGCCCACGCCTACCACGTGCTGAAAATGGGGCGCCAAGAAGCGCATCCGTTAACTCTCTGGAAAGGAGAAAGGCATGGAAACCACCGTGGTGAACCTGAACGACTATGTGGCGGATATGGGCAGCGGCTTGCTGGTCAGGATCGACCGCACGACGAAGTGGGGAAACCCCTTCCGCATCGGCCAGGACGGCTCCCGCAGCGAGGTCATCGAGAAATACCGGCGATGGCTCTGGGAAAGAATCCGGCGCGAGGAGCAGGACCTCTACGAACTCGCCGACCTGCAAGGCTGCGAACTCGGCTGCCACTGCCATCCCCTCCCGTGCCACGGCGACGTACTCGCACGCGCCGCCGAGTGGGCCGCCAGGTATCTCGACGAGATGCCGAAAGAAGTGGGGCGCAACGAGCGTGGCTACGCTCTTCCCGAATTCAACCATCCCCTCGCTTGAGGACAACCCAACCACTGAAAGGAGTGAACGATGACTGCCACCGCGACACACGACCACAAGGAGAACATCATGCACGAGGTTGACAACATCGAAGCGCAGAACGAATCCTTCACCGCCATGGTCTGCGAACAGGCAGCGCTGTTCGGCGCGACCCCCGGCCCTGACGAGTTCGACAACCGCCCCGTGTGGGGCGAGGCGGAATCCACCGCCGCCGTCCTCAAGGCATTCCACCTGCTCGCCGAGGCCGCGCCCGACGGAACGCAACTCGCGGATGAGCGGGCGAGTCTCCTCTGGGGCTTCGTCAACACCCTCGACGCCCAGACCCAGAGGCTCGACCGCGCCGCCGACAAGCTCATCCCCGGCATCCGTGAAATGCAGCGCGAGCAGGACGGCTCCGAGATCAGGTCGCGCGAACTTGAACTCGCGACCGACCGGGCCGAGAATCTCACCGCCCGCCGCGACGCCTTCGAAGGACTGCGCGACACGGCCGCAGAGGCCTACCGCGTCGAGACCGGCGAGGTCTGGCGGCCCAGGCGAGGCTCGCACGTCAGCCAGACCGGCAAGCTGACCTCTGCGGTGATCGAGGCGCGTGACTTCCAGCGCGCGAAAAAGGACCGCGAGAACACGGCCCACCTCCCCCAGGGAACCCTCGTCGCCGTCGCGGGCGGCAAGGAAGCCACAGACGCCGGCAAAATCATCGGCCAGCTCGACAAGCTGAAAGCCAAGTACGCCGACGTCGTCCTCGTCCACGGCGGCGGCCCCGGTGCCGAGAAGATTGCAGCAGGATGGGCCGAGCGCAACGGCGTCCACCAGGTCGTCTGCAAACCCGACTGGGAGGCGCACGGCAGGGCCGCTCCATTCCGCCGCAACGACGAGCTGCTCTCCCTCCTCCCCAAGGGCGTGATCGCGTTCCCCGGCTCGGGCATCACCGACAACCTCGTCGACAAGGCCAGAGCGCTCGGCATCCCCGTCCAAAAAGTAGCGTGACGTGAACGCTCAACGGGCCGCGTCGCCATCCCCGGACCAACGGCGGCGCGGCCCGTTGCTTCCCGTGTCGTTCGTCTGCTTGTGATGAAAAGCGCAAGTTGCAGCGCCTCGTACGCCCGCCGCTTGTGAATCCAGGCACAAGATTCAGCACTCTCACCCCTCTTGCCCCTCGCTCTGTCCGCTCAAGCGCCGCGGCGGCTCCCGCTCGCCATTCCCTCCGGCGCCGGTTCCCCCATCTCTCGTTCTCACGAATTCGGCAATCTAACGCCATTCGGCGCTTCGGGTTTCACACCCCACGCAGCGGGCTGCTGGGTGCAGGTCAATCGTGCGCCAGGCATGGCGTTCCTTGCTCAAACGCCGTCAAATACCGTCCCGCTTTCGTTGGGAGAGCGTGTTACGATCGTAATACGCCGTATCTCATTGAATTCCTTGAACCTCACAAGAGGCGTATGCTCATGGCATACGCCGGAAATAGTATTTTCCACATATGTGTGCTATGAGCTTACAAATGAATCTGTGCCCAGAGCAACCGGATTTGATCCGTAAATGCAACGATACCGGCGGTTTCCCGACTGAAAAAATCGAACCATTGGAGGCAAAAACATGACCGAAAACCATTCCGTCGCCGGCGATTCCAGCGAGAATTCCGACGAGAAACAAGGTGAATCGCGTTCGCCACGCTCGATCCGGTTCTCCGATTCCGAGTGGACTTGCATTGAAAAGGAGGCCAGGGAGCGCGGAATGACGGCCGCCGAACTCGTTCGCCATGCCGCATTGGGTTTCGCTACGGGCAAGCTGACCGCAAATTCTCCGGGGTTTCCACCTGAAATCGCAGCCCAGATAGAGCGGATCTATCGCGGGGTTTACCTTCTTTCCACGCTGAAGCGGGATGAATTGGTGCGCGAAGGACGCAAGAATGAACTCGACCGGACCATGAAAGACGCCCGTGACTCGCAGTCTACGCTCCTGGAAGATACTTCAAAATGAGATAATACCCTCTCAAATCTCCTTCCCGAACGTCACTCTCAGGGAGGGTCATCGTCAAACCCGCGGCGTTTCTGTAGCAAAACCGCACTCGACAAGCTGCACTTCAGAGCGCTCATATGCTATCGGAAAGACGACTACAGGCGGCCAAAAGCGGAGAAATCGAGACAGGCCCCTGGCTCCGCAGGAAGACTTCGTCGGATGTTTTGCCGTTTTTGCGCCAGCCTTCTGGGGGCGCTTGATGTTGTAGTTGACGAGGTAGGCATCGAGATATTTCTGCTTGTTGATGCTGTCATAGAACGTCTTTCTGCCCATGACGCGGAAGTGCTCGTCTAGCAAGGTACAGTGCTGAAAATTGAAATTGACCCGTTTCGGTTGACACCCTTAGAGCGTGCACAGGTGGTGTGTCCTGATGTCGAAAGCACATTCCACTTAGGCGCTAGGGTACGTTTCAGAATCGAGATAAAAAGCCTGTCTTGTTTAAAACCCTCGTCGGGTTCTGATTGAACGAGTACGACAGGTTCTAAGCAAATGCCGATGACTATCATATGGTCATCGTCACGGACGCAATCTCAAAGACGCCGTAACTCCTGTTCTCCTGGTTCAGTGCGGAACAGGAGAAATAGATAATCGACGGACAGGATGAATACGAGACCAAGGTCGAGTCGTAATTAAGCCCATGGTCCGGGCAACCTCTTGAAGATATCCTAGTCTCGGTCATCGCGCTTTTCTACCCCCACAGACAATGTCCGGCGTGGAAAAACGTTGCAGAACGATGCTTGTCCGTGCAGAACGAACGGGCTCGCGGCACCAGTCTCCGACACCGTGATCACAGGGTTCCGTACCATTGGGGAATCGAATGTGTATCTCGCGGCCCATCTGCCGAACGATGCCCGGGAGGTGTTATTCGTAGCGGTAGCCGGGTGGCACCGGTCTTTCTTCGTCATGTGCCTCGGACGATGATGCATCGTGCGCAATTGCGGAATGCCGCGATCCATATCCGGCATACCACCCCACCGTGCTGAAAGCGGCACAGTTTTCGGAGACGGCGGTCTCGAAACCGTAGGCTGTTGAGGGAGGGCCTGCCGCAGTCGAAACAAGCCCGAACACCCGCTTGTGCTTTCCGTTCCGTCGGACCTGCTGTCGTTCCTCACCAGTGCGGTCCCAGCGGCTTAGCATAGGATAGCATCATGTAAAGGACGCGCATTCTGGATTTTTCGAGGAACCAGCGAGACGCCACATCCTCCGGAACTTCGCTATCGAACTCGGCGGCGCATTGATTATCCCAACATTCCTGTATCTGTTCGATCGTCTGGTCCGGCCAGGAGTTGTATACATCCATAACCATTTGAACGATTTCATGATCATTCAATCTCGCGCGATACTCCTTGATTCGGTGTTCGCCGAACACGGCCTTGAGCGGAACGACATTGAACGCGTCAAAGTACATTCCAACGGGCGGTCTGAAAGCGAACTTCCTGGGTATGTCGACCGGAAACAGGCATTGCGGCTTGAGATGGACAAGATGCTCCAGGGCAATACGGAGCGTGTCCCGGGCCAGTTCCAGCCAATGGCGCAGGACCGGGGCCGACACGTCACGCAGATTACCTTGACCCAGGGTCGTCATTGATTCCGACAGCAACGGTGCGTGGACATATGAGCAGAGCCGCCGGTATACGTCATTCACTTTATTGAGCGCATCGTCGCCACCGGGGATTCCGAGACATTTGAAATTACCCTTTACCACATCCCTGAAACGCGGGTTGTTCTTGTTTCCCTCCAGCCAATCGTAGAATTTCGCGGTTGAATTCTTCTGCGACATGCGCACCTGCCACCAACAATGAAGCAGAAACATTTCGAGGACGGAGCGCAACAGTCCCGTTGACGCCCTGGGCGATCCATTGAGCATCCCAACGGTTGCTTCGCGCATTGCGCTGACTGCTTCGAAATACAGGTAGTTCTTACGTTGCACACGTCCCCTTTGGGAAGGGTTAAAGTCCATAAGGTCCGTAAATTCGATGATGGCCTGGGACAGCCAGGCGACGCGGCGATGCAATTCGGCAAGTTCGCCGCCGTCCTGAAGGTACTTCCAGGCAAGTTGGGCTTCAGCGTTAAGTTCAACGTCGTCGATGCCCCAGACATCGCGAAGGGAAATTTCGTCCTCTGGATGCCTGTAGAGCCTACTGACAAATCCAAACTGCATTACGGTCCTCAAGTCAGTGGGAAGGGTGGTAGCCTCTCGGATTGCGAGAGTTCACATCCTCCGATACACGCCCCGTTCCTCGCGGGCTAGACACTCCGCTAAATCGGTAACCCATCCGCGTTGACTCCGACACCCTATGAACCACATGCGAATCCTCAAGAAAAAACTCTTCTCAATTACAGTCTAAGTTCGAAGCATTGGGAGGTCATTCCGGAACTTCGACGATAGCTGATGTTCTAGGGCACGACCAAGGTCCGTACTATTGCGATTGTACCAGAGAGCAAGTGCGAAATGTGCTTCAGGAAGGTTGGGGTCCAGTGCCAGTGCCTGGGTGTAGGTAGCGTAAGCCGCTTCCGGTTTGTCCAGCTTTTCCAGTGCTGTTCCAAGATTCTTGCAGCATGGGGCCGCGACATTTGATGCGTTGGCTTGAATCTAGAAGGACCAAAGCGAAATTATAGGCGTCCCTTGCCTTTTCGTACTCCTCCAAGGCGAGCCAGCCATTGCCAACACAGTAAAGCAAAGACCCTGGCGAAAACAACCCGCCATTAACGGCTCTCTCTATTACTTCGATACCGTCCGCAATACGGAGCTTGTTACATTCCCGTCCGTTTACCCCTAAGTTGATTTCGGCCATGTATGCGAGCATGAACTTTGCGTTAGAAGCACCGAGGATTGCGTGGAACTTGTCAAAGGATTGACTTATCGTTCTGTCATGACCGTTATCATAAAGCTTAGCTAGCATCTCTTCGGCTTGTCAGTACGGTTTTAATCCTGCTCCAGCTCAAGGCAACATCAATGCTCTATGCAGGTGTGGGTATTCTCCCACTCCATCTCATCCAGTACTGCACGCCCACTTAATGTTATGAGAGTTCTCAAGTTGGCGCTCTATGACCTGATCCGAAACTCCGAACTCTACCGCAATTGCGCTAATGTCCATCGAATCTTCGTGCATGGCAAGAATTTCGTTGACCGGAGCAAGAAACTCCGCAGCAAAGGCTCGGTTGGCTGCCTGCCGAGACGCGTCCCGGAGGTCATTGACAACAGCTCTTGGCGCAGGTTGATTCGCAACCACTTCACCGAGAGCTCGTCCGAAGCCGAACAGCCACGCAGTCTTACCTTGCTGTGGAACGGTGTCAGAAAGGTGTATGTCGACACTATCGTCTCTCGAATTTACGAGAGCACGCAGCCCTCGAAATGTCGACGCTGATTCAAATTTTGGCGCCTTAAGACGGTCAGCGAGTTCCTCCCCGGAAGCTAAACGGTCGCTTTCCTTGAGATTCAGTTCTCGACGCGCGGCCCTGGCACACCTATATCCTCTTGCCCAAGCTCTCTCACCTTCCCGAATTGCACGAAACGACGAAAGTGCATCCTGCAAATGCTTCGCCACTGGTAGTCGTGACCGATAACGTGGTCGTCGTTCGACTGTCTCAATCCAGTCTAATGCGTCTGTCGCACCCGGACCATGCAGCGCCGACAAAAATTCCGCTAAAGGCTCACCCTGAAAGAAGTCGTTCGCTTTCAAGATGAATTTCGCATCACTCTCGGACAAATTGTAAGGGTCCAGGCGC
This sequence comes from bacterium, assembly GCA_965203325.1. Taxonomy (GTDB): domain Bacteria; phylum UBA8248; class UBA8248; order UBA8248; family UBA8248; genus Bin107. The sequence goes on along the minus strand of OZ241875.1, from coordinate 1,979,947 downwards.
AATGCGCCGGCCGCCTCGCAAAAAGCCACTTCGTCCGGATTCTCAAGTGACGCTCGAACGCGTTTCCAACGCAATTGCAAACCACTTTCGCTGATACCTTCGTCGTCCAAACGCTTCAGTATTTTTTCTATAAAGCCGGTCAATTCCTTTTCCGCATGACCTCTCTGCAGAATTTCACTCTCTTCACACGGAAACCAGACAAATGCATTGTGATCATGGTGCTCATCACAACCGAACTCGAACGCTGCGCCGTCATAGTGCATGAAAATATCTGGAATGACGTATCCACCCCTGCGCCTGATTAACTTGTATTTGTCCTTGCGTCTCCCGAATATGTTCCACCAGTCCAGCGCAATCCCCTCAGCCATGGGATACACCGACACGGTCACATGATCGGTAAGCTCGAGCTCGTCGCCGAACAGGTGATCACAGATGTTCGCTTCCCGGACAGATACCCGAAGGTCCGCAACTGTAGCCCTTTCCTCGGGCGCTGAGTTTTCGGCAAGTTCATGCCAATCGACAGCAAACTTCATAACGTCTCAACCTCGTTTTCAGGCCAACCCTTATATTCACCGGTTATTTTGTTTGTGCAGGTACCCCGCCACTTGCGACCTTCATCGTCAACATGCCATAGCTTTTTCGGGAAATCCTGATCGCCTTCCACGTACTCAAAATGCTTTTGCCTGATGGCCTCACGAACCCAACCCGTGGCTATTATCTGATCTTCGGCCGTGTGCAACGGGCAAGGGGTCGTGTGTTGTTTTTTCGGCCGTTGCAACCTGCCACCCCGACGTCTCCGAAGCCCGGGCAGTCCACCCCACCATCCCTTCAATTTATGTTCCGGACTCCCGACATAGGATGCTCTTTCCGCGAGTTCGTTGAGCTCGGTGGCTGACATCGAAGGTCTTTTGCCTAACTGATCCGGGATCTTCATGAATCTTCCATTCCCACACAGATCAATCATACATTCGACGCCAGGAAACACCGACAGGTCTTCTGTACATACCGCAATACATGGATCCAGGCAATCGACCCGTTACGTATTTCGCATAGTCACTGCATCCGTCGATGTCCGTAACAGATTGATGTCACGCCTGCTCCGGCAATCCACGCGTCGCTCTGTTTTTGCCCGTCAGCAAAGAACCTGACCGACCCGTATCAACACTTTGTGTATCATTACATGCGCCTGTCAATCCCGGCAGGAGCTCGGCTTGATTATCGAGAAAGCTTTCATCGTTCAGGATTTCTTCAATCTCATCCGATTCATGTCCCTGGCAAACCGGCAATTCGGGATGACCGTAAACATCCATAGGCGGTATGGATGATTTATCCTCATTGAAAGGTTGCTTGAAAATCAGGCACGGAATCGGCCGGCGGCGGCCAGCCTCGCTCGTCCGAACCAGTCCGATCGCCGAATCTACCGCACCGCCAGGGAAGTTTTCAGACCCTAGAGCCTGAGTTCGCGCTCGACCCGTTTCGGCTCCGATGCCTTCTCGGGCTCCTGCATTCGCTCTTTACCCGATTCGGGTGGTTCCTCCCCACGCCCTGCATCCTTTCCGGCCTCCGGTTCCGCATCCTTCGACTCCATCTTCTCCCCTCCGGGCGCCTCCCGTGCGACCTCTCCAATCCTCTCAAGGGCCGATACCCGTTCGCCTGTGGCCGTTTCGAGCCGCTCGCGCAACGCCTTTGCGTCGTCGGTCACGAGTTCCGCGTGGTCGCTTCTCGCCCTTTCTAGTGAGCCTTCCCCCGGCCACGCCGGCACGGCGGACGGGGAACTGTTTCCCGAAGTCGATCACCATTCGATTGATGCTTTGACGAAATGCGCATAAAGAGGCTCAGTCAATACTTTTCCCTTTTACGAGGCTTCTCGACCTTCATGACGAAATAGACTGGTACAGGATGCGCAAATCGTAGCGGATCGCACCTGCGTCCACTGCGCTACGAAGAAGTTGGTTCGGATTCTTCATTTTCGAAATAGCTGTCATCGAGGCCGGGATCTGGCGAAAACTCTGGCCACTCTCTCCTGAGTTCGCCAACTTCCTTCGGCTCCTCTTTAATTCTCTTGAGAGCCACGTTGATGCGATTGCATTGTTCCTGGTTGAGGTGGAACCGATGATTGTCCAACCAGTTAATTGCCGAGTGATAGTCGTCTGCAGTCGAGGTCTCTAGTTCTGCTAAAGCTTTTTCCAAAGCCGAGCGCTTAATTCGAGGACGCCACTCCGGGATCACATCCACGGTCTGGTCATCGGAGATGACAACAGCAAGTCGGGGAGTATCTGCGGAATGAACATACCGAACACCCGAGTTGTAGCGCGCGCCGCGTGCCGGAGTGCATTCTGGTCTAGCCGGACCATCGAGAATTACGCCAATTGCGTGGCAGACGCCGTGGGGGTCAATCATAATTGTGCCGTCTATACCACTGACTTGGCGGTAAAGGCCCGGAGTGAGTATTGTAGGCTCAATCTTCGCCCCCTGACCCGCAAGACGTTCGGCTTCGGACTCAGCGTCCTTCGCCACGATCAACATGCTTCCGTGTCGTTGTTCGGCCGCTGCTTTGAAGAGTGAAGCGAACCGAGCAATATCTTCCTCTCCAGCCTCAGGAAAGAGTCTCTGATAAGTGTCCAATAGGTGGTCTTGGGGAAATTTTTCCTGAGGCAGTGATGGAACGCCGTACCTGCTGATGAGCATTGCCTCGCCGCCGCACGATAAGCGCCAATGGTAGTGATCGAGGAACTCGATTTCGAAAACGTCCTGACTCGTCCAAGGGTCGACGCCTGCGGCGACGTTACCCAAGCCGAAGATTTTTTCGCAGTCGGCGATGAGTGGGGTCTCGGGTGACGCCATCTGCAATACCTTGCGTGACCAGCGGGGTTCACGAAAGGGAACAGGTTCGGCGAACTTGATAAGAAAGTCTACGGACCCACTTTCAGGATTAGCCAATAGCAATCGGCCCGTTCCCTTTGTTCCTTCGTACATCAACGACGAAATCGAATTGAATCGCTCAAAAAGATTCCGGTTTCCCAAGCTCCTATCTCCGATGGCTATTCCAGGTGTATACATGAACGATGCTGCCGCTCGACGAGCAACCTCTTCTGATGAACGTGACGACCCGGAAAGGTTACGACCAGGGTCTGGACGGAGCAGTTCATCGTGAGCCTCTGTCAACACAGCGGAAACGGCAGCATGAATCAGGCTTGCGTGACCGGTAAAATGGCCATCCGAGATGGGCTCGCGAAGTGGACGAAAGCGTTTGGACAGTTCGTTCGGAAGCTGGAGCACAGGCACAACATAGTGGTCATTTACCGGAGCAGGTCTACCTGCAAATGAATGAACACCATGTTCTGAATCGTGCACATCCAGCGTATTCTGAACGGCTATACGGACAGAGTCTCGACGGATATTCTCGGGCTTGTCCCGCATGCTCGGCTCGTCAGTGTAAAACATTTTTTGCAATGGATGATCGGTGACCTCTGCCTCAATCAGATCGAGCAGTCCGTCGAAAAGGTCTACGGGCCACTTCCCATCTTCCGGCTCAACACATATGTCGTTCGGATTCTGGCGACCAGGGATTTTCGCCCCGACAAGGAGACAATCAACGCCAGGACCGGGGACACCCAACTCTTTCAAAACGTTGTTCATGAGGGACTCAAAACAGATCCGATAGTGTGGTTGATAACCCCACATGAACAGGTTGATCGCTTTGCCCCTCATGCGCTTCGAATCCTCCTTCGCCCCGAATCTCTGGGACTCATCTTGGGGTATGATTAATTCGATCTGTTCCTACTGACTCACCATTAGTCGGTGAGTCGGTTATTGTATACCATTCATCGCCAGAGCAATAATATTTCCGACCTTCTCCGCGGCCTCGACGAGATGCCCGTCGGCGAGATGCGCATAGCCCGCCGTCGTGCGATGACGCCGGCGCCGCGCGAACGCCCTTCGCGCCCGGTCGATTTTCGTCTTGCATGGGCCGCTCTTTCTGTGATATTTTCGCTCTTTATTCTCCTGAGTCCGCCATGCGACGACCAACCAGACCGAAGCGGCTCTATATCGATTTCGACGGCTTTTTCGCGTCCTGCGAGGAGCAGGCGGACCCCGGCCTGCACGGCCGTCCCGTCGGCGTCATACCGTTTGCGGGGGCGCGCAACAGCTGCGTGATCGCCGCGAACGCCGCGGCCAAGCGGTTCGGCGTCACGACCGGGACCGCGATCGCCGAAGCCCGCCGGCTGTGCCCCCGGATAACGCTCGCGCCGCAGCGCCCGGACCACTACGTCCGGATCCACCACCGGGTCGTGGCCGCGGTGCTCTCCGTATTGCCGGTCGACGTCGTCTGCTCGATCGACGAGCTGGCCGCCGTTCTGGGGGAGCGGGACCGTCCCGAAGAGGTCGCCGGAAGGATCAAGCGCCGCATACGGAGGGCCGTGGGAGGGCGCATCACCTGCTCCATCGGCTGCGCGCCCAACAGGTGGCTCGCCAAGATCGCCGCCGATCTGGACAAGCCCGACGGCCTGACGGTGCTGTATCCGGGCGATCTGCCGGGTCCGCTGCTCGACCTCGGGCTGGACGCGCTGCCCGGGGTGGGGGGGCGCATGCGCGCTCGCTTGAAGCGGGGCGGGATGACGACGGTCGAGGACGTCTGGAACGCCAGCCCCGGGCGGTTGCGCTCCCTGTGGGGAAACGTGAACGGCGCGCGCTTCTGGTATGCGCTGCACGGCTACGCCGTGGAACCGCCGGTGACGAAGCGCGGCTCGATCGGCCACAGCCGGGTCCTGCCACCAGGGGAGCGCAGCGTGCAACTCGCCCGGCCGATGGCCAGGCAACTGGTGGTGAAGGCGGCCCGGCGCCTGCGCCGGGAGGGGCTCCTCGCCCGGAGGCTCATCCTCTCGGCCGACTTTTTCAATGCGCCCGCCTGGACGGCCTCGACGATCGTCGCGAGAGCGAACGACGATCTGACCTGCCTGGACACCCTCTCTGTGATATGGGCCGCGCTCGCCAGGGCGCGGGGCCGGGCCACGCTGTTCCGGATCGCCGTCTCGTTCGACAGGTTCATCCCCTCGGATGAAGGGCAGCTCGAACTGCCTTTTGAGAACCCGGACGAGAAGCGCCGGCTGGCGAGGCTGAACGCCGCTGTCGATTCGATCAACGGCCGCTATGCGCGCACCCTCGTGGGCTACGGCGGGTGCGCTCCTCCGGGCGGCTACGCGGGGGCGAAGATCGCCTACGGCCGCATTCCCCGGCTGGAGGATTTCCAGTAATGGCGCTCCTTCTGGGCGATTACGCTGGGGGAGACTGGTATTTCATCGTGAGGTGCAAGGCCTGCGGACGGGAGAAGACCCTGGAACCCGCCGAGATACTGGCCCGTCCCGAGACGGAAAAAGTGCACCGCGGAATGCGAGTGGAAGATTTGGAGCCTCTCCTGCGCTGCCGGGAATGCCGCCGTAGGGAGGCGCATGTCGAGCCGGTCGCCAGGACCCGCAGGCAGGGTTTCGTCGGCGGGATGATCTGACAGCTATAATTCCTTCAAGATTTAACCCTCTTGGAGGAATCAGAAAGATGGTACAAAAGGCCCCCAGTAAAGCCTTCCGTTAAGGTATTTCTCTCATCGAAATCATGGAAAAGTTCCCGGCCGACGAGACGGCGCGGAAGTGGTTCGAGGAAATCCGCTGGCCCGGCAGGTTAGTCTACTGCTCGGAGTGAGACTCGCCTATTCACCTTAGCGAGAGGAGCGACCTCCGGCGTGATACAGGCTCTTGTATTCAGCGAGAGACCCGACGGACTGACGGGTGAGTCTCTCAACGATGACTCTCTAATTAGACCCGGATTTACATCGTGATACCAACTAAGTATATTTAGACTTGAGGGTGTAGGAAAATGAAGAAGCGAACCCTGAGACTAAAACCTACGGACTATCAGCCGTCGAAGAAGGAACTTGAGGAGGAGATAAAGATTCCTGCCACGCCGGAGGAGTTAGCAAAAGCTATCCTACAGCCCACGAATATCGTCTTTGAGCCTGACGCAAAATAGAGTGGAATTCGCTTAGATGATAGTATCCAAAAGTTAATTCTTGACGCTTTTGGAGGATCAGGGGAGATGAATAACTATCACGCCCATCGCGAGGAAATTGAAAATCAAATATGGTATGCCTTGCTCGATGCAGAAAGAGAATATCGCTACTACCTTTACCTAGCGATTAGAAACCAGAGGATAGGTATGGGTGTTCGTATCGGGATAGCATTCCTTTCTATTTTCGGAACAATCAATTTATTCCAAGATGGGCCGTGGGTAGCGCAGTTTCTTTTGTCGATAGGAATAGTAATAGGAATTGTTTTAGATGTATGTTTCGATTTTCGCGATAAAGCAAGATTTCTATCTTCTATGAGCCTTGAGGTTGAACAACTCAAGAATGAATGGCGTCAGGCATGGACAAATTTTCAGAGAGGGGAGGAAATTCCCAATATTATTTCTAATATAGATTTTTTGCAAAAACGAGGCTATGAATTATCTAAGCGCGTCTATGATTCCCATATTGGAATTAATAAGAAGCTAAACGAAAGATGCGCGGGCGAAACCTACGAGGTTTTATCACATGAATTTGACTTCCCTTACCCGACAACCACAACCGAGTCCTAGACCAACTCCACCTCAACCTACAACTCCACCACCCATCCGGAGAGGAGCAGACAAAGGCGCTCCTCCAAGACCACCGAACCCGCCGCCGCCACCACCACCATCAAGAGATTAAATTAGAGAGAGATATTTATGGAACGAGACATGAATTTAATTTTAGATATCCTAGAACTAATTGAGTCGAGTAATGAAAAAAACCTAACTTCAATAGAGATTTCTGGGTACGAACAAGAAAAAATCGATTACCATTTTGAACTAATCCGCGCTCAGCGTTGGATCGACTTTAATCATTACAATGAACATGTTGGAGGTGGTATATCCTATTCAATTAAGGGATTAACCTGGGCAGGGCATGATTATCTGGATTCATTGCGATAAAGGCTGAATATTACTTAGGTATAAAATTCCCATATTTTTCAATGATCCCGGTCGGAGATGACCGGAAACGATTTTCTACATCTCCATCCCGATCCCGCGCGCTGTCCGGACCTTCTCAATCCCCGGCACCCTGGCGGTTTCCTGCGTCCGCCGTTCAACGGGTTGGGTCGCTTCCCCTGACTTCGCCGCATCCCTCCCGGCCTCCGGTTCCGCCTCCCCCGACTTCACCTTCTCCCCTCCGGGCGCCTCCCGTGCGGCCTCTCCGATTCCCTCGAGCGCCGATACCCGTTCGCCCGTGACCGTTTCGAGCCGCTCGCGCAACGCCTTTGCGTCGTCGGTCACGAGTTCCGCCCGGTCCCGGGCGCGGCTGATCTCGACATAGAAGCTCTTCTGTGTGGTGAGGTGGGGGTGGTTGGCCTGCATCGCGGCGATCACGTTGTCGATGGTCCGGCCCTGGAAGGCGTGCACGGTCGAGGCCCAGGAATGGTCGAGATGGCGCAACTGGGGATCGCCCGGGGTCATATCGAGCCTGCGCCCGTCTTCCAGGCGCAAGGAGACGCGGCCGTTTCCGACCGAGAGGACCTCGGCCGTGCGGCTGTTGACGAGACCGAAGCCCTTATCGTTGCGGGTCCAGCGGATGCGGTCGCCGGCGCGAAGCTCGATATCTTCGACCCGGTAGACCTCGGCGCCGCCCGCCCGCCCGGCGATCCGCCCGGGTTTCCACAAGACGCTCCCGCCGTCCTTGCCTTCGAGCACCACCGCCTGGTTCTCGTGATCCACGCCCGATACGCGGAGTTCGTCGTCCTTCCCGACGCCCAGGCGCTTGTAGGGGCGGTGGAAGGCCACGACGTCACCCGGGGCGTAGTTCGCGGCGAGCGATTTCTCGGGGTTCGTATAACCGCGGGAGACGAGTCGCTCCCCCCTGAAGGCGGGGCCGTGGATACCGCCCTCGCGCGCGAGACGCTCCCTTATATGGGCGTTGATCTTTTGGCGAAGTTCATGACTGGGCGCCATGACGCCGGTGTTCTCGCGCGCCTCGGGCGATAGCGCGAGCCAGCGCGCCGCCACCGCGCCCGCGATGTTGTCGGCCTTCACCTGAGCGACGTTGGATCCCAGCTTCTCGAACGCGCGGCCGATCTCGCCGGCGAGGCTCGCCTCGACCGCGGCCTTGAGGTCCGGGTCGCGCTGGCGGAGGATATCGTCCATCACGGCGGTCTTCATGCCGGCTTGCTGGAGTTGCGCGAAGGGCTTGCCGGCGTCCACGGCGTCCAGCTGTTTCTCATCGCCCACCAGCACGACCCTGGGGATGCGCAGGGCGCGGGCGACCCGCAGGAGGTCTCGGGCCTGTAGTGTGGAGGCGAGGGACCCCTCGTCCACCACGAGCACCGTCTTGCCCCAGGCCGCGCGCATCTGCTTCTCGGCCTTTCTGGTGAGTTTACCCCCGGCCACACCGGCATGGCGCGCCAAAAAGCGCTGCAAGGTCTCGCTCTCGATCCCGGCCTCGGTTCCGAGCGTCTTCACCGCCGAGGCCGAGGGAGCGAGGCCCTTGACCTCGAACCCGCGTTTTTCGAGGAGAGAGCGGGCGCGGTTGAGCATGGTGGTCTTGCCGGTCCCGGCATAGCCCTGCACGCCGACGACGCGGTCCTTGGCCGAGAGGATAAGTTTGACCGCTTCCCTCTGGCCTTGCGTCAACGCTCCCTTGTGCAGATACGCCTGCGCGATCCAGCTGTGCATCACCGTCCGGCCGCGGCCCTGGCCGCCCCGCATCAGCCCGATCGTCTCGCGTTCGTCCGCCAGCGCCTTGTCGGTCGCCAGGTCGTCTCTCCCGTGCAGCCCAGGTGCTGTGTGAAGCCGTCCCCCTCTTTCGAGATCGCCCAACGCCCTCTCCGCCGCCTCGACGGACACCGCGCCCGGCCGCCAGGCCAACGCGGCGGCAAGCGCGTCGGCGCGGGCGAACACGGCCTCGCGCTCTGAGAGATGCGCCACCGCCCATTCCACGGCCTCTCCGGCCTCCCGGGCGGCTCCCTGATCCCGCGACTGCTCACGGGCCTCTCCTTTGCCTTCCAGGCCGGCGACCCTGGAGGCCGCCTCGGCCGCATGGGCCCTGGCGTCGAATCCGAGGTCTACGGCCTGTTTCTCCCATATGCCCCTGAGCGCGGTCTTGTCCACGTCACGCTTGTGTGCGCGGGTCATGAGCGCCGCGCGCTCCGCTGTGCGCTGGTTCGCAGCCGTCGTTCCCAGGCCCCGCTCGGCCATCGCGGCCTCGATCTCCGCCCGCCGGGTCGAGAACGCCTCGATCACCTCGCGGCGGACGCCGGCGACCTCGAACCGCCCGTCGGCGTGCGTCTTCTCAATCGCGTAGCCCAGCTTCCCCAGTCCCTGCGCCAGTTCGCTCCTGTAGAGCATGCCGATCAGCTTCTGGCTGCGGTAGAGCGCCTCGTTGGACATCGTCCTCCATTTGCCGTCCGGACCCCGGACCATGTTGGCCAGCACCGCGTGGGTGTGGAGCTGGGGGTCGAGGTTGCGCGAGGCGTCGTGCCGGAAGGTTGCGGCCACCGTTTTCTGGTCCCCGGCCCGTACCATGCGTCCCGTCTCCGGGTCCTTCATCCTGGTCTCCGCGGCATGGCCCTCGACCCAGGCGAGGGTGCGCTCGACCGCCCGGTCATGGGCCTCGACGACACGAGAGTCGCCGCCCACCAGCGCGGCGAGCGAGACGGACTTGGGCGCAGAGAAGGTGAGGTCGCGTCCGGGACGGTGCTCCAGGACGCCGTCCTTGCGCCTGCGGCCGAGCCTTCTCCCCGAACCGTCGGGCACGTGGCCTTCCAGAACCGCGCGGAAGGTATCGGGATCGACCGTGCCCGCGAGGCCGAGGTCTTCCGCTCCCTTCCCGGCCCATGCGCTCACCTCCCTGTGGGCGGGGTCGTCCCTGGCGTAATAGCCGTCGCGCTCGTAGTAGGAGGCGCCCTGGGCGGGGGCGGCGACGGCGCCGATCGAGACGACCATCACAACCAGTCCGGCGTGCGGGACCCGGCCCCATCGCCGTCTTCGCCCCGGTATTGCTCATCGTTACCGGCCGCACCGGCGTCATCCCCATCCGCGGAGTGGACCGCAGGTTGCGGCGCCCCGGATGGTTCGAGGGCCTGATCGGGTCCTGCCAAACCTGAGTCCGGCGGCGGAGAGGGTTGTTCACACCCGTCTTCCGCCTCGCCGTTCGCGGTCGTATCGCCGGGTGTTTCGGGTTCCTGCCGATTCGCCGCCTTCCCGGACTCAGCCGCCTTCCCGGACTCGTGCGTTTCCCCGGTATGAGAGGGTACGATCTCGGCGCTTTTCGCTCCCAGGACCGGCAAATTCTCCCTCGGGATGAAACTCTCGGCCGCCCCGGGCCTCTTCACGTAGTCGAGCTCGATGCGGGCCACGGGCCAGGGACCGGGGAACTTGAGGTAGCCGTGCAGATTCTCGAGGCGCATGATCTCCGAAGGCAGCGCCAGGGGCCGCATCTCGCGGCGCTGCGTGAGCGATACGCCGTCGCGCATGGCGCTCGCGCCGTAGCTGAGCCCCTCCGCGTATTCTGTGACCTCGCCGCGTCCCAGGCTCTCGGCCGACCAGCGCGCCGTCTCCTGATCGGGCGCGGCCAGCACCACCCGGGTGCCGCAGAGACCCGATACGGTCTCGGCGCCGTTTCGCCCGTACAAATCGCGCAGGGCGGAGATCACCTGTATCCCGAGCACGAAGCACCCCCCGAACTGGCGAGACTCCGCGAGTCCGGGCTGCAGGCTCGGGACCTGGTGGAGGGTGGGAAGCTCGTCGAGCACAATCCATATCCGGCGCGCGTCGTCCCGGCCGAGTGAGAGAAGCGCGTTCACGGCGATCTCGAGCCAGGTCGAGATGAGGCCCCTGAGGCTCGCGTGCTGGTCCCCGCGCGAGGTCAGGAACAGGAAGCCCGTCTCGTACTCGCGCTCCACCCACTCCCGTATCGAGAAGGGCTTCCCTGAGTCGGGCAGGCATTCGAGCGCGCCCAGGTGCGCCGTCAGCATGGCGCGCACCGAGAGCGCCGTCTTGGGGTTCTCGGGGTCCACGATGGACTGCGCCACCGTGCCCTCCATGGCCTCGGCCAGGGAGGTGAGTTCGGTCTTGAGCAGGTGCTCGACGAGTATCCGGTTCTCCGTCACGCCGCGCTTCCAGAGGACGCCCGCGCCGTTCGCGAACAGCTGCCGCGCGGCCGTGACCCAGAAGGGGTCCACCGTGTCCTTCTGCTGTGGGATCAGGGCCGCCGCCATCGTGTCGAAGTCCCTGGGCGTCCTGGCTTCCAGGAAGGGGGACCACCGCGGCGCGCGGGCGTCGAGGGGATTCATCAGGACGTCGCGGGCGGGGTCGTGGAACGCCCGCGTGTAGCTCCCCATCTTGTCGTAGAGGATGCAGCGCTCCCCCCGCTCCCTGATCTGGGCGACCAGGTCCGAGATCAGGACGGTCTTCCCCGAACCCGTGGTGCCCGAGACGATGGTGTGCTGGGTCTCGGCGCGCTCGGGCCAGGGTACGCCCGCGATGCGGGGTCTGGACTTGCGCGCCGCCGGAAAGAACTTTTCCGCCAGGCGGGAGAGAACGGGCTGCACGCGCCTCCCGAGCGCCTGAGCCGAGGTCATCTCCGCGCCCCGCACCCTGCGCGCCCTCGCCATGCGCCGGCCCAGAATCCAGAAGAAGAACGCGAACAGGGCCACGCCGCCCAGGCCGAGCCAGAACCCCAGCCACGCTCTGGCATGGATGGTATCGAGCATGCGCCTCCTGATCCGCTCGATCCGGGGATCGCTTGCGATGAGCTCGATCCGCTCGATCGTCCGCTCACCCGCGGCCCACTCGTACACCTGGCCCGAATCGGGGGAATACCCGATGGCGAGCTTGGCCTCGGCGAGGGTCCCCAGGCCCACGACGCGCCACTCATGCGCGCTCGTCGTCGTGAAGACGCTGACCGCAGGCGTCAGGACGACAGTCAGGACGAGTCCAAAAATTCCCCAGCGCGCGAGCTGGCCCCACATCCTGGCGTCGTGGAGCAGGGTCTGGCCGCCGCGCAGTGTGGCGTTTCCGATGGTCATTCGATTCTCCCTTTCAGTGTTTGATGGATGGTCGTGATTTTCCTCGGGGAGTCACTTGCCGGCCTCTCCCGGGTGGGGTGGAGACGCGTTCGGCCAACCGATCCCCGGCGACGATGCCGGACGGCTTGCAAGCCGGGTCTCGATGCTGCGTCTCGATTGACAGGCCGGGGTGGTCCCGGTGCGGGATTCGATCGCATTCATTGAAGCGTATGTAATACGAAAATACGTCGCCGGCAACAGGTTTTAATAGCTCATATCCTACGGAATTGTTCCAAGTACGCTCACACTTGCACTCCGGTGCGCTGGGATATGACAAAAAAGTGAGAACACGCGATGGCAGAAGACGAGAGAGAAACGCTCCGGCGCGAACCTTCGATAGCCGTCATGTTTCCTTCATCAATTCGTCAATGCGGTCGACGGACCCGTGGAGTTGCTCCTCCATCTAGTCTGTGGCGTAGCACTCGGTCACGTCGCCGGGCCGGGCATGGTTTACAAGCCGCTTCTTGAGCGAGCGCGGCAGCATGAGTTCGCGTTCCGCCAGCGTGATGAAGTCGTAGTGCAGCCCTTGGAACCAGAACCGGGTACCACCTTTATCGGTGATTTCGACATAGAACCGCGCAATTTCCGCCACATGTCCGGCCCCGCTGCTTGAGGAACGGAAACACCCAGCCGTCCTGCCACGCCGCAGACTCCGCGCCATACGCGAGGAGCCGCTCGAAGATGGCGGGGAGTTGCCGTGTGATAGGAAGCTCCAACTGTTACCCGCTCTTTGTCTCTTCGACCCTGAAGATGTGCCGCTCCATGCCCACCTGCTCTTGGTCCAGCGAAACGATCTCGCCCCGGCGTATGCCGGTGTAGATACCGATCAGACAGATGTCGTGAACCTCCGGATCGAGATCCACGGCCTCGATGCCCGAATACCAGCACGGCAACACTTCTGCAGGGCTCTATATCCACCGCCTCCGCTTCCTGTAGAAGCGCCCGCCAGCCACTAACCCTCGCCCACAAAACCTGTCTTGAGGCCTACCAAGCCCTCTTTCTACACATGTCACACCTGCTCATGGAGTTTTGCGGATTGCCAATGGTGAGGGCAGCATCCCGAATCTATACCGGGACCTCACATGAGCCAAGGTGCTGATCCTTGACGACTGGAGCCTGGCGCACGACGCCACCATCGTCCATGCCTGCGAACTGCCTCCCAACGGCGACATCGAATACCAGGTCAGTCCAGCCGAGGGCGAGAACAACGTGTTGCCATGGATGCCACTCTGCTGTGCTGCCAGACCTGTCAGGGTCCTACCAGCCCCGAACGTCTTGACTATCATCCGACAGCATTGACATGCCCAATGCCTGTACCGGAAAACGTCAGTAACTACGCCACCGCGGCTAAGTCCGTCGCAGGCACAAAAGCTAGCCCATCTCTGCTAGTGTCCCATCATGACCGTTGAGGAATCCTCGCTGCGCACTGGACTACTGGCGTGGCGGGACTGATCGGGCACAAGCATGGTCCGCGCTCTGCTTCGGCTCGAGAAAGGTCACGTTTTGTGCGCACACCACGCTTCCCAACCTTGCCACATGACCATCAGTGGGTTATCACTGACTGGAATTCGTTGAGGAGAACCAACTACTTGATCGCGTCGCTCCTAGCGACTTCTTTGATGATTTTCTGTAACTGCGTTGCGTGAGACTCGGCGGCTACATTGGTGAGATTCGGAATTAGACGAGCCAAATGGGAAATGTCAGATGAAGTATAATTACGAAGCCCTTAATGAGCAGAGTTTTCAGAAGTTCGCGCAAGCGCTGCTCCTTGCCGAACATCCAGGCACGCAGTGTCTTCCAGTGGGTCAGCCTGATGGGGGCCGGGATGCTTTTTTCATCCATCCCGAACCGGACAAGGCTGGGTTCGTGGTTTTTCAAGTTAAGTACTCCCGCCATCCGGGGGACAAGGATGAAAGATCTGTCGTTGAGTCCACCATCAAGTCAGAGAAGAGAAAAGTCGAACAGCTCATTGAGCGCGGGGCCACGCACTATTATTTAATCACAAATGTCCAAGGCACTGCTCATCTTGACGTTGGCTCGATTGACAAAGCGAACACAGCCTTGGCTAAGGCCTTTGGTATCAATTCTCAGATCTGGTGGCGTGATGACCTCGACGCCCGCCTTGACAATGCCCTAGACGTCAAATGGAGCTATCCCGATGTTATTCGGGCCTCGGACCTCTTACCCATACTGCTCAAGCAGGTTGGCGATCAAGATGATCTGCAATCGGCACGCACGCTAAAAAGCTATATGGCCACCCAATTTGAGGGTGACCGCGAAATAAAATTTAAACAGGTCGACTTAAAACGAGCTCTAACGGAATTGTTTGTTGATCTGCCACTTGGACAGAAGCATCCGCAAGACGACCGCGTTCGCAGACAACGTGGACCCCGATTGGCTGCCCCGGAAGATATCGACGCCTATCTGAGCCAGCTAGAAAGCAGTGAAGACTTCGATCTGGAGGCAGTTCATCCTTTTTATCATTCCGGGTTGGCAGGGGCATTTCTGTTGCAGATGCCTCTGATAGCCGGTGTGTCGAGATTTGTCCTTGAAGGCGCTCCGGGTCAGGGAAAATCAACCGTCACCCAGTTCATCTGCCAAGTAAATCGGTTGAAGATATTAAACAAAGAGAATGAACTCAGATACGTTGATGACGAACATAAACATGGACCGCTACGAGCGCCTTTTCGGGTGGATTTGCGCGACTATGCGGCTTGGGTGACGGGCCGCCATCCGTTTGCCATGAACGATGAAGCACGGGTACCCGAAGAGGGACGGCGATCACTAGAAAGCTTCCTTGCTATGCAAGTGACGTGGGGCTCTGGCACTCTCCCTATCACCGAGGATGACCTATTACAATTTTTTGAGCGTTCACACAGCGTTATTGTCCTCGACGGTTTTGACGAGGTAGCAGACATCGCCACGAGGACACGCTTGGTCGAAGAGATTTGCAGCGCTTCAGCGCGGCTAGACATCCATGCACGCTCTTTACAAATCATTGTTACAAGCCGACCTGCAGCTTTTGCAAACTCGCCGGGATTTCCAGAAGACGATTGGATACACCTGGAACTAAAGGATTTGCGCCACCGGCACATTGAGGCCTACAAAAACAAATGGATTGATGTACAACAGCTGAACCAACAAGAGCGTAACATGGTGTCTTCCACCTTGGAAGACAAGCTTCAGCAGCCTCACCTTCGCGACCTTGCCCGCAACCCTATGCAACTTGCCATACTGCTACACCTCATCCATGTACAGGGCCCAGCGTTGCCGGAAAAACGAACCACTCTTTATGAAGAATATATGAAACTCTTTTTTAATCGGGAAGCCGAGAAGTCGACGATTGTACGAGATCACCGTGACCTTCTGCTGTCCATACACGGCGTGTTGGCCTGGGTGCTTCAAACCCAAGCGGAGGAAGGGTCGGGATCAGGTAGCATTTCTAAGGATGCGTTATATACCCGGATTAGAGATTTTCTCACGACGGAGGAATACAATCCTGCTCTCGCAGGTACACTACTGACGGGTACGTCTGAGCGAGTTGGCGCGCTCGTGTCTCGTGTCGAAGGCACATTTGAATTCGAAGTGCAGCCACTGCGTGAATATTTTGCCGCACGGCATTTGTACAAGACCTCTCCCTATTCCCCGCCAGGCCAAGCGCAAAAAGGGACACGTCCTGACCGTTTTGATGCTCTTGCGCGTAGCCCCTACTGGACCAATGTAACGCGGTTTTTTTGCGGATTTTATGATGTCGGGGAATTGGGCTCGTTGGTGGATGGGCTCGTCCATCTCGGTCAAGAGGATGGCTATCGTCTGATCAATCAACCGCGTCGGCTGGCCATGATGTTGTTAGCCGATCAAGTGTTCGCACAATCGCCCCGAGCGATGAAGCGCTTGATCGGTTATGTCACCGAAGAGCCGGCATTTGAGAGGCTCACTGCGTTAGTAACACCGCAACCTAGTCTTGGTATGGGCCTACCAGAAACGTCAGGGCGTGAGATTTTGTTCGACGCCTGCGTCACTAAACTGGAGAATGAGGTGAATTCTGATCGTCGGCGCTTCCTTCGCAAAGTGATGGCTGACAACGCGGATTTGGAAAAGCTGAAATTGATCTGGAAGCAACGTTTTGAGAACAGATTGATGAAATGTGACCCCTTACAAGAGGCGTTAGATTTCAGAGTAGTTGACCATTTCGATATAAATGAAATCGAGACTCTAACAAAAGACGAAACCGATCTACGACAGCGCTGGCTCGTTCACACGGATAACTATGCAGCGATCACACGAGACCCTATTCTTTATGATGTGGCGTGCACCGCTTTTTTTGATGGCAACATAGTGTTTCCTGGTCGCCATCCTATACGCGACGAATCGATGAATCCCCTGGAAGTGCTGACAGAACTCTTGCGTATCCACACGCTGGCGGAATTGTTTTCGGCTCCACCTGAAGGCATTGCAGTTCATCGCATTCTGGAGTTTAGCTTTGGCCATCTCTACTTGGAACAATTCGAACAAGGCAAGTTCGAAAGTGGAGACGGCAATGCCGATCCACTGGTATCCCTCACCCAGTTTATCGTTGAGCATTTAAAAACCGATATCGTGGAATGGCAGACACGGCTGTCGCTATGGTCCACCCTTGTCAATAAGGGGTTTGAGATTGCGCCTGGCAGTATAGTCTTTACGCAAATTGCTGTCTTATCGACAGCTGTCAAAGCCAAGAAGAGTGAGTGTATATGGCATTCCGACGGATTCACGTCCACCAAGGGGTTGGTGGAGCGGCTCCACTTCGCTCGGCAAAAAGCAGGGGACGTTGCATGGTGGCGACTCCAATTAGCCGAAACGACAGGCGATTGCGCTGTTCTCTGCCTTGCAGTACTCCTTTCCTGGAGCAAGCCGGAGATACTGACAGAACTTAAGCAGACTATTAATCCGATGGTTGATGCATTGGACGAGAAGGGTTGGTCGCGTCTCTGGTCCTTAGTCACCTGTATCGCACAAGCGGCGCATTCTTGTCGGCCAGGATTAACCGAATCATGGTTCGATGAAGCTGGCGTAATATCGCCACGTATGGCGCTGGTGCTGATTGACCGAGTTAAAGATGTAAATATGCAACAGCGTTTGTCTCGACGAGTTTTTGCTGATTATGTCGGTACCGACCCGCGCATCCTTCGACATGCTGCCGATTATGAGCTAATACATTCTACGTCGCGAGACGTTGACTGGGACTATGTCAATCATTTGTCCAAGCTCGCAAAAACAAGTAGCATCCCAATCCTGTTTTCGGTGCATCGCCCACACGATTGGAATGTGCCTGAGACCCTCGCAGAGGCTGTTCTCGCTAATTGTGAAAGCCATTGTAGTCAATGGATTGCGATATGCGAGCGCGCTTATAGCATGTACATCGCAGAGAAAATGGCCAAAGTATCGACAGTTTCCGAGATGGATGATTGGTTCGCACTACATCCAGAATAAGGTAGTTGTCCGACGTCCCCGCGAATACAAGCCCTCCGCAACGACCGCAAAGCCCTGCGGCTCTCCTAGCGGCGTAGAGTTCCCGTTCGGACGCCCGGGAGCTCACAGCAGGCAGAAGTGGCACGGCAATAGTCGCTAGCCTAGACAACGGGAATATTATGCTGTGGGCACGGGGCTTCTCCCGTGTAGCCCTGCTTATCGAGATCAATTGATCCATGAGCGAGTTTATTGTAGAGAACTTCTAGGCACTGTCTATGCTTGCCAATCTAGTCGAAGAGGCGTCCTCCCTCCCAACCGCAGGTGCCGATCTTGCGAGGTCCTTCGACCAAAAAGAAGCGATGCGATACGAGGCCGATGCCCTGTTCTGTTCTGAGCGTTGTTTGGAGTTGGCTCGGGGACACTACAGATCGGCACGCCAAACTTTGGGTTCAGTGTGAAACAACGCGGTTTGGAAGGGACATGGAACGGGAACCCGATTTGACGAAGGACTCAACGGCTGGCGACAATGGAGCGTCCGATGTGGAAACCTACCGAATACGGCACAACTACGGGCTTGCAGTGCAAGTCAAGTTATACTCTCGATATTGAAATGAAACTAAAGATTCAGGGTGAGGTGGTTGAATGTAGTCAGTAAATATAATGTAACGGGCAAAATAAGCCTTTTTGAAGCCGGTAGAGTGATTTTGTATCCGATGGCTGAGAGGGTTTGCATGGCTCAGTAAATAGTAATCAGTAAAACTCGGCTAATGGAATCGAATTACACAAGATCAAAAGCCAAAGCACAAACGAGGTCAACTTGAATTAGGATGCTAGTGAAATGACGAGCGATACAACTCCTGCCTGGGTTCTGCCGACATCAATCCCATTTTCAGAATTGAAGGCGCACGATCTGGAAGAGTGTGTCTATTGGCTTTTCGACGCAATGGGCGCGCGTGATCTGGAATGGAGAAAAGGTGGCAGTGGCGGAGGTGCGGCTGACGGTGGTCGGGATTTGGAAGCTACCTTCTATGTGCCTTCTCCCGATGGAGAAATGGAGGCACAGCGTTGGTGGGTCGAGTGCAAAGGACGAAGCGGCACACTGGAGAACAGCGCGGTTCAGAATACGCTCAATAATGCAACCGGATCGGGGAATCTTGCCTGTATTGTAATTGTGACGAATACTACCTTCTCCAACCCTACGCGAGATTGGGTGAAAACTTGGCAGGCGAATCACCCACAGCCGAAAGTTAGGCTCTGGGATCGCATCACGCTTGAACGTCTGCTTTGCCACCATCCAGACGTAGTGCTACGTCTGTTTTCTGAGGCTTTGAGCACATCTGGACGGCTTGAAGCGTTACGAGAACGTTTCTGGAATAGGCTCGAATACATTCCGGTCAACACGTTGCGTGAAGTCTGGTTTGAGCGAGAAAACCTCGAAATCGGCCCGTTGGAACGTATGGCATTGATCGCTAATGAATTCGCACAGGGTAACATCGAACAGCGGCCTTGGGCTGGCGCAGCGGAATCGCAAGCAGTAATCGATACGTTCGAAATAGGGTTACTCAATTTACGCTATCTCTGGTTTCGGGTAATAAATCTTGGAGTCGACGAGTCTTCGCTCATCCGTACATTCGCGTATCTCGTATTGGCTACACTTCAGTTTCTCGACGCTGAGCAAGTGGCTAAGCGAATATTGAAATTGGTGGTAGAGGGTGATGGCAGAACCCTGCCTGACGAACTCGTCGAAATGCTGCTTATGCCGATCTTGGACCAGCTCGCCAATGAAATGGCCGAGGTGTGTAGTGCTGACTGTCATCGTTTCTTTGAGAGCGAACCAAGAAACCAACCGAGGCAAGAGTATTCAATCGCTAATTATTGGGATAGACTGGAGCAGGAAGGTGCACCGGTCAGCGACGAACCTCAACAATTCATCAGGTTAGAGCAGACTACCAAACCATGTAAGGTCGGCTTCGAACTCAATCATGAACGTTCGTGCCCACTTTATCAAATGGATCCTAGCGCCGAGAACATCGCCGAATTCTTATCGATGATCAAGCTCGTTTTGGAGTTCCGGCTGGGGGAGGCCCGCTCAAATCATACCTAGAAGCCGCCTGCAAGATGACGATTTATGAGCAATTTTGGTTTTCGCCCTTTTGTTTTCTAGGATCATCAATAGATTATTTCTGAACATATCGACCGCAATTATGGTACTGCAAGACGAGTTGAAGGCCTTGCTGTGGCACCAGACCTCAACCGGCGGGTTTGGAGTTCACCCTCCTTGCGGGAATTGGCAGAAACAAGGAAATCGAATAGCACGAAAATGTTAATGCTTCATGAGCGACAAAGCCATGAGCCACAACCCTGTCTCCAACCCTAGTTTAGTATGTCTTCAGCGATGCTCTGCGCTATCCGCTCCGCTGCCTCGCGCACCGTATCGCGCGCGAGATGCGCGTAGCGCGCCGTGGTCTGTATGTGGGAGTGGCCGAGCAGCTTCGCGATAACGGAAAGTCCTTCTCCCAGCGCCAGCGCTCTTGAGGCATAGGAGTGACGCAGGTCGTGGACCCGCACGTCATCGAGCCCCGCCCGCTTCCGGACCTTTCGCCAAGCGTGATCGAGCCCGCTCAGGCGCGCGCCCGGCTTCCTGCCGGGGAAGACCCAGGGATTCCCGGGAAGACGCGGAAGAGCGGCCAGGAGTCCGGCCGCCGCCGGCGGAAGCGAGACCACCCGCGCGCCCGTCTTCGAGTCCGCCAGCCTCAGTTCCGATTCCCCGAGCGCCACGTCCTCCCAGCGCAGCCCGAGGACCTCCGACTTCCGGCACCCGGTCAGCATCAGGAGCCTGATGGCGGCCACGGCGCAAGCGGACGCGCCGCCCTCCGCCTCCAGCGCGTCGAGCGCGCATCCCAGGCGTTCGAACTCCGCCTCCGTGAGGAACCGCTCCCGCCTGCGAAGGGGGTATTTCACGATGGAGCGGCACGGGTTCGTTCCTTCGGGCAAAAGCCCCCAGTCGCCTGCCGCCTCGAACATCGAGGAAAGTACCCGCAGCGCCGCGTTGGCCGCCGCCGGCGTCTCGTGGAGTCCCCGGTGGAGCGCCGCCACCTGCGCCCCCTCAAGCGATGCGAGCGGTATCTTCCCCAGGGCGGGCAATATGTGGGCCCGCAGCGCCGCCCGGACCGCGGCGGCCGTGCGCGGCTTGCACCTCACCTCGACGTGTTCCGCCATGTAGCGCCCGGCGAGTTCGGCCACGGTGGGGCCGCCGGCGGATCTCACGGGCACCGCCTCCCCGCCCGCCTTGATCCGCGCGATGAGGAGCGCCGCGCGTCTTCTCGCCTCCTCGGAATGGATCACGCCGTGGCGGCCTACCGTCACCCGTCTCGGTCCCGCGGGTCCCCGCGCCTGCGCGATATACACCTTGCTCCCCGTGGGGTAGACACGGACGCCGAAGCCGGTGAGTTCCTTGTCCCAGAACACCTTGTCCTTGTGGACCTCGAGTTTCGCCACCATCCGGTTCGAAAGCGTTTTCATGGCGGGCTTCGTCATCGCTCCACCCTCCCGTTCGTGACGTGGACGCCGATGCTCTCCCCCACACGGGCGGCCGCCGCGCGCTCGGCATCCCGCATCAGGTGCGCGTAGCGCGCCGTCGTCGCCACCTCGCCGTGTCCGAGCAGCGCCCCGATCACCGGGAGGTTCTCGCCCAGCGCGAGCGCCCGGCTCGCATACGAATGGCGCAAGTCATGGAGCCGTACGTCCCCGAGCCCCGCCCGCGCCCGGAGGGGCTTCCAGTAGTGATAGAGGTTCGTGAGCCTGCCCCCGCCCCGCTGGGCGCGGAACACCCAGGGACCGTCCCCCCGCGGGGGAAGCGCGTCGAGCAACGGCCCCGTCAGCGGAACCATCCGCGGTCCCGTCTTCGTGTCTCTCAATCTCAATTCCCCCGCCGTGCGGTCCACGTCGTCCCACCTGAGGCTCAGCACCTCGTCCCGCCGGCATCCCGTCAGGAGGAGGAGCCTGATCGCCCCGAGCGCGGGTGTCCAGAGCTCGCCTTCCGCCTCTGCGAGCACACGGCCCAGCCGCCGGTATTCCGCAGGCGTCAGGAACCGCTCCCGCTTGCGCGTCCTGTAGCGGCGAAGCCTTCGGCACGGGTTCCGGCCGGGCGGCATCAGTTCCCACGCCTCGGCCAGCGCGAACATCCGCTTGAGCACGTCCACCGCGGCGTTCGCCGTCCCTGGCGTCGCGCGCAGGGCGTGCTGGAGCGCCGCGGCCTCCGCCTTGCCCACGTCCACGAGGTTCATCGAACCCAGCGCCGGCAGGATATGGTTGTCGAGCACGGAGCGGTACTTCGGCGCCGTGGAAGGCTTGCAGCGGCTCGCGACGTACTCGCGCATGAAGCGTCCGGCCAGGTCCGCCACCGTGGGCGCGGGTTTCGCCTCTCCGGACAGGGGCTCCTCGCCCCGCCTGATACGGTCGATGACAGGTGCGGCGCATTTCCTGGCCTCATCGCACGAGAGCGCCCCGTGGTGCCCGAGCGTCACGCGCACAGGCCCGCGCGGTCCTCTCGACTGCACCACGTAGACCTTCCGGCCCGTTGCGTGCACACGCACCCCGAAGCCCGCCAGGTCCCGGTCCCAGAATAGGGCGTCTTTCTCCTTGACCGCGAGGGCGTCGACCGCGCGCTTGGTGAGTTTGAACTCGCTTCTTCTCGGCATGGTTCCTCCAGGAAATATGTAATCAAACCGCATACAAGCGGCGTCAAACGAGAGCGTATTCAAGCATAAGTTTGACGAAAACGCAAGAGGGGAAATTCGAAAAGATTGTTATTTAATCAAGTATTATCAGTTATTTGCACCATCCAGGCGTAGTCAGTCGAACGATTGACATACCGGTCGATTTGAATTATATGTTTGCTCGTCATTCCGGCGAAAGCCGGAATCCATTTTGACTTCGCTTTTTCGTCCTGTCGTTTTCGCTCTCGATTCCGACTCGTGGAAGAGAGCACCACGCTGGAATCCGGAACAGATGAGGTGAATACGCGGCGGTGTCCGTATCTTCCCCCTCCGGGAGCGAGGACGTCCGGGCGAAAGGCGATGAGTCAAAGGCGAAAATGGATTCCGGCTTTCGCCGGAATGACGGTGGTTTTCCCGCATCGAGGAGCTTTTCAACAATCCCGCGCGCGCTCACGATTCAAAGCGGGTGTGATATGCTGTGCGCGAATCAACATCCGCTCGTCGTGCCGGCTGCCCGGAAAAGTGTGCGAAGAGGCATTATCGCGTGAAATACGATCTCGATACGCTTCGCGGAGACCTTTTCGGCGGCGTCACCTCCATGGTGGTGGCCCTGCCGGTTTCGCTGGCTTTCGGCGTGGCGTCCGGCATGGGGGCCGCGGCGGGCCTCTACGGCGCGATAGCGGTAGGCTTTTTCGCGGCGGTCTTCGGCGGCACGGCGACCCAGATATCCGGCCCCACCGCGCCGATGACCGTCGTCATGGCGATCATCATCACCGGTTACACGGAAAATCTCACCGAAGCCCTGACGGTGGTCATGTTGGGCGGCCTGCTGCAAATTCTGATGGGCGTATCGGGAGTCGGTCGCTTCGTTACCTACACGCCCTACGTGGTCGTCTCGGGCTTCATGTCCGGCGTCGGCGTCATCGTCATCCTGATTCAGTTCCTGCCCTTTCTTGGTTCTCCTCCCGCGCCGGGCGGGGCCATGGGCGCGGTGCTCGCGCTGCCCGACGCCGTGGCGAACGTCAGCACGGACGCTTTGGGCATCGCGGCCGCGGCGTTCTTCGTCTGCGTGTTCTGGCCCCGCCGCTTCGCGCGGTTTCTCCCCGCTCCCCTGGTCGCGCTCGTCGTCGGCACGATGTTGGGCGTCACGTGGCTGAGCGACGCGCCCGTCATCGGGGAGGTGCCGACCGGCCTGCCGGAGGCGCAAATCGGGCTGCCCTCCCCGGGCTTTCTGGCCCGCGCCGTGAAGCCCGCGCTCATTCTCGGTTTGCTGGGCTCCATAGACAGTCTCCTGACGTCTCTGGTGGCCGATTCGCTGACGGGCACGCGCCACAACCCGAACCGTGAACTCATAGGCCAGGGGATCGGCAACATGGTTGCAGGACTCGTCGGCGGGCTGCCCGGCGCGGGCGCCACGATGGGCACGGTGACCAACATCCGCGCCGGCGGGCGGACCCGGGCCGCGGGCGCGCTGCGCGCCCTGCTCCTGCTGGCGCTCGTTCTGGGTCTCGGGCCGTATGTCGAGCCGATTCCCATCGCCGCTCTCGCCGGCATCCTGATGAAGGTCGGCTGGGACATCATCGACTGGTATCTTCTCTCCATCGCTCACCGCATCCGGCGCGAACACCTTGTCGTCATGGTGATGACGATGTGCCTCACGGTGTTCGTCGATTTGATAAGCGCCGTGGCGATAGGACTGATCGCCGCAGGCATGACCCACGCGCGTCAGCTGGAAACCCTCGAACTCGACAGCGTGGTTTCCGTGCCGATGCTGGATCACATATTCTTCTCGGAATCCGCGGACGTGGAGATGGTGGATCCGTTCGCCGCGCGCGTCGGCCTCGTGGCGCTCCGGGGGAGCTTCACCGTCGCATCCTCCCATAAACTGGTCCAGATGATAGGCGCGGACATCAAGGATCACGAAGTGGTGATCTTCGATTTCTCGGGCGCCACCTACATCGACGACAGCGCCGCCATGGTCATCAAGCATCTCATCGAAGTCGCCGATCAGGAACAGACCGAATACATCCTGATGGGCCTCGCGGGCAATGTCGCCCATACCCTTGAGACGCTCAATATCTTGCGGAGCATACCCGAGGGTCATCTCCTCCAGACCCGGGACGAGGCGCGGGCATTCGCCAAAACCCTCCTCAAGGGGAACGATGAATAATCCAGCGAGGAAAAATTCTTTTGCGTGCAGGGGTCGCATACGGGGTTGTTGAAAAAGCCTGCAATGACGGCAACGAGACTCCGGCCTGCCGAAGGGAGTGTAGGGGCCGCATATATGCGGCCCTGGTTTTGTGTCCACGGGGTGGGTCGCATGTATGCGACCCCTACACGGCAATTTCCCGTTTGCCGAGAAGTTTTCGTTCGTCATTCCGGCGAAAGCCGGAATCCATTTTGACTTTTCTCCAGGCAGCGCGGCCACGACCTTGTTGTTGCGCGACGTCCGGATCCGGAATCCAGAGAATTCGCCTTTCTTTTTTGTGTTCGATTCCGATCCTCCCCGCTCGGGATGAAAGACATCCGAACGAAGAAACGAAAAAGCAAAAGGCATAAAAATGGATTCCGGCTTTCGCCGGAATGACGGTGAACACTCTTGATTGAGGGGCAACAACCTCTTTTGGGGACTTTTTCAACAATCCCGCACTCGCTCACGATTCAGGGCGGGTGTGATATGCTGTGAACGAACGTCCGCACGCACTCTCGGCAGGAAAATACGCGGGGGCATTATCGCGTGAAATACGATCTCGATACGCTTCGCGGAGACCTTTTCGGCGGCGTCACCGCCATGGTGGTGGCCCTGCCGTTGTCCTTGGCCTACGGCGTGGCTTCGGGCATGGGGGCCGCAGCGGGGCTTTACGGCGCGATAGCGGTGGGCTTTTTCGCTGCCGTCTTCGGCGGCACGGCGACCCAGATATCCGGCCCCACGGCGCCGATGGCCATCGTCATGGCGGTCATCATCACCACCTATGCGGAAAACCTGACCGAAGCCCTCACGGTAGTCGTGATGGGCGGCCTGCTGCAGGCGCTTTTGGGCGTGTTGAAGCTCGGCCGCTTCGTAGCCTACACGCCCTACGTGGTCGTATCCGGTTTCATGTCTGGCATCGGCGTCCTCGTGATGGCGATTCAGGTGTTGCCCTTTTTCGGCTCCTCACCCGTGCCGGGCGGAGCCGTGGGCATGATTCTCGCACTGCCGGCGACGCTGGCCAAAATCAACTGGAGCGCTTTGGGCGTCGGGCTCGTCACGCTCGGCGTCGCGGTCTTCTGGCCGCCCCGATTCCGGAAAATCCTGCCCACGCCCCTCGTGGGGCTTTTCGCCGGCACGCTCGTGGGCGTCTTGTGGCTGAAGGGGGCGCCCGTCATCGGGGAGGTGCCGACCGGCCTGCCGGGGCTGCAGATCGGGCTTCCATCGCTCGGCTTTCTGGCGCGCGCGGTGGAGCCCGCGCTCATTCTCGCCCTCATCGGCTCGGTTGTGAGCCTTCTCACCGGTCTCGTGGCCGACTCATTGACCCGCACGAGCCACGACCCGGACCGCGAACTCATCGGCCAGGGGGTGGGCAACGCGGCCGCGGGCCTGATCGGCGGGCTGCCCGGCGCGGGCACACCCGTGTATACAGTGCCCAACATCCGCTCCGGCGGGCGGACCCGGGCGGCGGGTGTGATATTCGCGCTCTTCCTGCTGGCGATCCTCCTGGGTCTCGGGCCTTACGTCGAGTCGATTCCGCTCGCCGCCCTCGCGGGCGTCCTGATCAAGGTCGGCTGGGACATCATCGACTGGCGCCTCCTCACCCGCCTGCACCGCATCAAGCGAGAACACCTCTTCGTCCTGTTGACGACGCTCGGCCTCACGGTGTTCGTCGATCTCATCAGCGCGGTGGCGATAGGCCTCATCGTCGCGGGTCTGGCCCACGCGGGACAACTCGAGAACCTCGAACTCGACAGCGTGGTTTCGGTACCCCTGCTGGACCAGATGTTCCTCTACGAAGGGGAGGAGGTCGAAGGGGTTGACCCGTTCGAGGCGCGCGTCGGCATGGTGGCGCTCCGGGGGAGCTTCACCGTCGCGTCGTCCAAAAAACTGGTGCGGACGATCAGCCTCGACATCAAGGATCACGAGGTCGTCATCTTCAATTTCACGGAAGCCACCTACATCGACGACAGCGCCGCCATGGTCATCAAGCAACTCATCGACGTCGCCACCGAAGAAGATACCGAGTCCATCGTCATCGGGCTTACGGGCGACGTCGCGGAGACGCTCGACGCGCTCGACGTCCTGCGCGAGGTGCCGCCGGAGCGCATCGTCGAGAATCTGGACCAGGCGCGCGAGATAGCGAAACCCCTCGTGGGGGTTTGAGGCGGTGGATGTGTCTTAAGATGGAAGAGGGTTTCCTCACTTGAACTACGATCTCAAGACGCTTCGCGGGGACGTCTCCGGCGGCCTCACCGGTACGGTGGTCGCGCTGCCATTCGCGCTCTCTTTCGGCGTGGCGTCGGGAATGGGCGCGGCGGCGGGGCTTTACGGCGCGATTGCGGTGGGTTTTTTCGCGGTGCTCTTCGGCGGTACGCGGACGGTTATTTCAGGCCCTGCGCCTTCCGTAACCGTCGCCATGGCGGTCATCGTCACCACCCACGCGACGAATCTCACCGAAGCGCTGAGCATCGTCGTTCTGGGCGGCCTTCTGCAGGTGCTTCTGGGCGCGCTGGGGGCCGGCCGCTTCGTAGTCTACACGCCCTATGTGGTCGTCTCGGGCTTCATGTCCGGCGTCGGCGTCATCATCATGGCGATCGAGGCGCTGCCCTTTCTCGGGGCGCCGCCCGCGCCGGGCGGGTTCATGGGCGCGATTCGCGCGCTCCCGGAGGCGCTCGGGAATATCAACGTAGACGCCCTGGGCGTCGGCACCGCTACGCTCGCCGCCTTCGCCTTCTGGCCGCGCCGCTTCGCGAGGTTTTTGCCTCCACCGCTGGTGGCGCTCGCAGTGGGCTCGCTTCTGGGCGTCTTGTGGCTGAACGAGGCGCCCGCCATCGGACGGATTCCGGCCGGCCTGCCGGAACTGCACCTGGGACTGCCCTCCGCCGGCTTCCTCCTGGGGGCGCTGCAGCCGGCGATCGTTCTCGCCCTGCTGGGTTCCATCGACAGCCTCCTCGCCGCCCTGGTGGCCGACTCGCTCACCGGCTCGCGCCACAACCCGAACCGTGAACTGGTGGGGCAGGGGATCGGCAACGTGGCCGCAGGCCTCATCGGCGGACTCCCAGGCGCGGGCGCCACCGTGAGCACGGTGACGAACATCCGCGCGGGGGGGCAGACCCGAGTGTCGGGTATGATGCGCGCCGTGTTGCTGCTGGCGCTCCTGCTGGGTTTCGGGCCTTACGTCGAGTCGGTTCCGCTCGCCGCCTTGGCGGGCGTTCTGATGAAGGTGGGCTGGGAAATCGTCGATTGGCGGCTCCTCGCCCGTTTGCGCCACATCCGGCGCGAGCATCTCTTCGTCATGCTGATGACGCTCGGCCTCACGGTGTTCGTCGACCTGCTGACCGCCGTGGCGATAGGCCTCATCGCCGCAGGGATGGCCCACGCAAGGCACCTCGAGCGCCTCGAGATCGACAACGTGGTGTCCGTGCCGATGCTGGACCACATATTCTTTGGAGGGACGAAAGACGCAGGCGAGGTGAACCCCTATGCGGCGCGCGTCGGCCTGGTGTCGCTCCGGGGCAGCTTCACCGTCGCCTCATCGCACGAGCTGGTCGCGGCCATCAGCGCGGACATCAAGGACCACGAGGTCGTCATCTTCGATTTCACGGGCGCCAAGCATCTCGACGACAGCGCCGCCATGCTCATCAGGCGGCTCATGGACGTCGCCGCGCAGGAGCGCACGGCGTTCATCGTGATGGGCTTGGCGGGCGACGTCGCGCGCACCCTCCGCGCGTTCGACGTTCTGCGCGACGCGCCCGGGGAGCGGGTCGTCGAGACCCTGGATGAGGCGCGGGAGTGCGCGAAGAAGATTCTGGGCGTGTAGGGGGGGGGTGTGTTGATTCAGCCCCTGGAATTTTCAGGCGGATATGGCGTCTTTGGGCGGACTGACAGGCTCGATGCCGGGCAGAACCTCGGCGAGTTCGACTTTGGCCTCCTCAATGTCATAGGTCATCTGCATGCGCAGCCATAGTTTTGCCGCCTCGTCGTCCTTGCCGCACAGCCGGGTAAAGCGGAGCGCCAGGTTGGGTGTAACGCGCTCCGGCTTGTTTTCACGTATAACCGCGTGTAGCCGCTGGCGGGAGATCCCCATCCGTTTTGCGGCATCGGTGATGCTCAGATGGAGACCCTCTTTCAGGATGATGCCCCAGGCCTCACCCGGATGGGAGGCGCGCATGC
Organism: bacterium; assembly: GCA_965203325.1. GTDB lineage: Bacteria > UBA8248 > UBA8248 > UBA8248 > UBA8248 > Bin107. The sequence goes on along the minus strand of OZ241875.1, from coordinate 1,951,283 downwards.
TACGCTCGCCTGCGGGGAGTTCTTTCTTTCGCATTAGTGATAGTCCTCCAAATCGACGCGGATGGCCGCGTCGTCGTCTTTGCTCCACTCAAACGTGAGCCGCCAGTTTGCGGTTACGCGCACGGCATATCGCTTCGGTTCGCCTCGGAGTGGGTGATACCCGAAGCCGGGTTGGTTCATGTCTTCAGGCCGCGCCGAAGCGTCCAGAGCATTCAAGAGCAACCGAACTCGCTTTCTCATGTTGGCGTTGATACGGGAGTCGTCATCCCATTCCCAGAGACGCTTCAACGCTCGCTCCCTGAAGCTCTTGATCATAGGTGTAATTTTAATATCCCATATTTGTTGTGTCAACTAAAGCATTACATTTTCGGCATATCAAATAGGGAAGGGTGCCAACTTTAATGACGAATGAACCTACTCGCTCTTGGCCACTCTCTTCAAAACTGGGCATTCACACCTTAGAGCAACTTTGCATCGCCGCCGATCCCATGCTGACGCTCGACGCCCCGCGCACGATTCACGAAGGCAAGTTCTCGTCGCCCTCGCCGAGGGCGCGTTGCATGATCACGCAGTCGAGCCACCGGCCGTGCTTGAAGCCGATGGACTTCAGGGTGCCGACGAGCCCGAACCCGGCGCGCTCGTGCAGCTTGATCGAGGCCGCATTCGCGCTGTCGCCGATGACCGCGACCATCTGGCGAAAGCCCTGGCGGGCGCATGAATCGATCAACCTGTCGAGCAGCGCAGCACCCAGCCCTTGGCGCATGACGCGATGATCGACGTAGACGGAATTTTCGACGGCGTGGCGGTAGGCCGGCCTTCGGTGGTAGGGCGCCGCATAGGCGTAGCTGCAAACGGCGCCGTCGACCTCAGCGGCGAGCCAGGGGAGGCCTTTCTCTTTTACGGCGCGGAAGCGGCGGCGGATCTCTTCCAGATCGGGCGGCTCCTCCTCGAACGTGGCCTGCCTGCGCAGCACGTGGTGGGCGTATATCTCCCGGATCGCGGGGAGGTCGGCTTCTGCGGCGTCGCGGACGAGCGGCCCCGCTTTCGAATCGGTCTTGCGCAACCTTTCTCCTTCCCGGCTTTCGGGGATTCATGAATCCGGCGCGCCGTGTGTCAGCCCGCGCCGCTTCATGGAGGCGGAACCACCCGCCGTGGCGACCGAGCCTAAGTCTCACGCTTGCGTCACGCCATGGGTATCATATATCGCCGCATGAGCTTGTGGATGGTCATGCGGAAGAGCTGGTCGGTGATGAGGCCGAACGAGCCCAGCATCAGGAAACCGACGAACATCTCGGCGGGCGCGATGATGTTCGTGCTCTGCATGATGAGGAAGCCGATGCCCTGGTCGGCGGCGAGCATCTCCGCGGCCACGACGCCCATGAAGGAGAAGCCCAGCGCGAGCCTGAGCCCGGTGAGGATGTGGGGCCAGGCCGAAGGGAGAACGACGCGCAAGAAGATGTCCTGTTTGCGCGCGCCCAGGCACAGGGCGGCCCGGACCCTGATCTGCGGAGTGGAGAGCACCCCGGCGGCGGTGTTGAACAGCACCGCGATCCCCGAGGCGTAGGAGATGATGAAGTATTTTCCGATCTCGCCGATGCCGAAGATCGAGACGACCAGCGGGATGAGGGCCACCGGTGGGATGTTCCGGCAGAACTCGAGCGGCGGCTCGATGAGGTCGCGGGCCAGGCGAATCGCCCCGGTCGCCACGCCGACCACGACCCCGATGACGCAGCCCAGGGCGTAGCCCAGTACGATGCGCCTCAGGCTCGCGCCGAGGTGGGCGAACAGCTCGGTGTTCCAGATCATCTCGCCGAGCTTCCCGGCCACCGAGACGGGGGAGGGAACGATCGCCTCCTCGAAGAAGGTCCCGCTCGACGTCCACCAGACCCCTGTGAACACCAGGATCGAAACCGACAGCCTCGCCAATTTGCCCGCATTCATTCTTTCCCGTCTCCCATCCCGTATCAGTCGAACGCGGCCGTCTGCAGCATGTAGCGCCGCATGAGCCTGCCGATGGTGAACTGGAAGGCGCGATCCGTGACGAGACCGATCAGGCCCAGCAGGAACAGCCCCGAGAACATCTGCTCGGGCAGCAGCATGTTCCGGCTTTGCATGATGAGGTAGCCCACGCCGGACTCGGCCGCGATCATCTCCGCGGCCACCACCCCCATGAACGCGAAGCCGAGCGCGACCCTGAGGCCTGTGAGGATGAACGGCCAGGCCGAGGGCAGCACCACGCGCACGAAGATATCCCAACGCCCCGCGCCCAGGCACATGGCCGCGCGGACGCGAATCTGCGGGGTCGACGCCACCCCCGCCGCGGTGTTGAAGACGACCGGAATGATGGTCGAATAGATGATGACGAAATACTTGCTGGGCTCCTCCAGGCCGAAGGCGTTCACCGCCAGCGGGATGATGGCGACAGGAGTGATGTTGCGCACGAACTGAAGGGGCGGCTCCAGCATGTCTTCGGCTATCCGGATCCGCGCGACGGCGACGCCCGTGAGAATCCCCAAGACGGAGCCCAAGGCGTAACCGACGATCACGCGCCGGAGGCTGGCCCAGGCGTGAAAGAGTATCTCGCCGTCCGCCGTCATCTCCCAGAGGTGCACGGCGACCTTGTGCGGCGCGGGAACCAGGATCGGGTTGAAGAGGGTGCCGCTGCTCAGCCACCACAGGGAGAACGCCGCGGCGACCGAGAGCGTTCTCCAGAAGACCATCCGGCGGCTCACCGGGCGCGCATCCTCTGCACTTCTTCGTCGATGAGTGTCTCGACCCGGCTGTACATGGCGGCGAAATCGGGATTCGACGGAGAGCGGGGCTCTTCCAGGTCGAGTTGGAAGACCTCCTTGATCCCCGCCTTGGGACCTGCCGTCATCACCGCCAGGTGGGTGCTCAGCAGGAGCGCCTCGAAGATGTCGTGGGTGATGTAGAAAATGGTCTTGCCCGTCTCGGACCAGATTTTACGGAATTCGACCTGGAGGTGTTTCTTCGTTATCGCGTCCAGGGCCGCGAAAGGCTCGTCCATGAGGAGGATGTCCGGGTCGTTCGCCAGCGCGCGGGCGATCTGGATGCGCTGCTTCATCCCGCCCGAGAGCTCGAAGGGGAACTTCCCGGCGTCGGCGTCGAGGCCCACGAGCCGAAGGTACTTCTCGGCCCGCTCATTGCGCTCCCCGGCGCCGAGACGGGCCATCTTCGGGCCGAACTCCACGTTTTCGCGCGCGTTCATCCATGGGAAAAGAGCGTTGCTGACGTCCTGGAAGATGACCGTCCTGTCCGTTCCGGGTCCGGCGACGGGCTTGTCGTCGAGCGAAGCGCCTCCCGTCGTCGCCCCCTCGAAGCCGGCGACGATGTTGAGGAGGGTGGATTTGCCGCACCCGCTCGGTCCGAGGAGGGTGAAGAAAGCTCCCCGCTCCACGGTCAGGGTGACGTTCCGCAACACCTGCGCGACGCCCCCGTCGGCGCGGGTGAAATCCTTCCCCACGCCCTCCAGGCGTAAGACCCGCCAGCTCACTCCGCCTCCTCGTCCCCGCCCCCGGGCCGCTCGGCCGGCCGGAGGCGGGGGAAACAGCGCTGTTGAAAAAACCCCTTTGAGGGGGAGCGACCCCTCTCTCCTCGGTCAGGTTTCAAATCCACTCCCCCCTTGAGGGTCTGGCTTCCCGAGGGGAAAGCCAGACGCAGAAGCCGAGCGTTTTGTGCGAAGGCTGATGCGATGGGGGAACGATTCTGAAATAAAAGCTCCCCCCACCAGCGCGGCTGCGGACTTCGTCCTTGCCTTGCTGACCCCCCCTCAAGGGGGGAGTGAATCTCGCCTTTGCTCGTCTTGGCGCCGGGTTTCCCGAGGAGGAGAACCCCGACCCTCAAGGGACTTTTTCAACTGGCCCGAACCGCGTTTTCGTCCCTTGCCTACTTGATGAGCTTGGGGCTCACCGACTTCAGTCCCCGCGTGTCGAAGAGCTTGCCCCAGTCCACCTTGGCCTTCGACTTGCCCTTCGAGATCATGAAGTTGTTGAGGGAGTCCATGTCTTTACGGAATTGCGCCGTATAGGACACGTCCATGTTCATGACCGCGATCATCCGCTTGGCCTTGTCCGCGGGGACCTTGAACTCCTTGCCCACGATCTTCGACGCTTCGTCAACGTTCTTCGCGGAGAACTCGGCGCCCTGCATCGTCCCCTTGATGAGCGCCGTCACGGCGTCGAAGTCGTTGTCGATGAGGTCCTTGCGGGCGGACGTGACCATGTACTCGGTGAAGAAGCCCTTGCCCGTGCTCAGGATGTGCACCTTTTTCGCGCCCGACACCTCGACCGACCGCCAGCCGAAGGGCTGCCAGATGGTGAAGCCGTCCAGGTCGCCCCCGTCGAGGGCGACGACCATCTCGGCCGGCTTGACGTTCTTGTACTTCACGTCGGAGAGCTTGACGCCGTTCGCGTCGAGATACTTGGCCGCGAAGAACTCCGACGTCGTCCCCAGCCATACGCCCATCGTCTTGCCGATGAAATCCTTGGCGCTCTTGATCGATTTCTTGGCGACCACCACCGAAAGCTCGGTGTAGTGCGCGGAGGGGTGGACCCCCACGATCTTGCCCTTGGTCTGGAGCCAAGTGCGTACGGCGGGCCAGTCGCCCGTGTTGACGAAGTCTCCGCGTCCCGCGATGAACGACTGCGCGGCGACGCCGCCCGAGGTGAAGTGCTTGAGTTTCACGTTGAGTCCCAGCTTCTTGTAGAACCCCTTGTGGACCGCCGTCACCATCGGTGCGAACTGGGGCGTGGAGCCGATGAGATAAGTGTACTGGGACTTCTTGGGCGCCGCCTCTGCCGGAACGGCCGCAACCAGGGCGAACGCTACCAGTAGAATCAGCGCGAATCCGAACATCCTGTTTGCCGTGTGACGCATAGCTCAACCTCCCTGTAGTGATTGCCTCGAAAAGCGAACTTCTTCAGGAACTTCCTCAAACGTCCAGGTGAAACCCGGGTTCCCCTTCTCCGGAACAGCAACCCCTCTTTCCCCCCCTTATCAGGGGGGTTTTTTCTTATCCCCCTTGTCAGGGGGGCCTTCTTTTTTACCCCCTTTGTCTGGAGGGCAGGAAAAAACAAAAACCCCTCTACCGGCGGCGGGCGTCGCCTTTTCATACCCCCCTGTCAAGGGGGGGTAGGGGGGGTTGCCTTTCCAGAAGAAAGGAGCGTTCTCTCTGCCCCCTGAAAAGGGGTCTTTTTCAACAACCCCGACTATCCGTCGTCTTCCTCCTCCCGCGGCTTAGAGCGTGACCGTGCTGTGGCGCTGCTCTTCGATCTTCCGCTTGATGTGGGGGAGGATTTCCTCCTTCGGCCTACCGCAAACCTCGAGCAGCAGGCTCGCATAGACCTTCGTGGTGTGGTAGAGGTCCTCGAGGCTCACGTGCTCGCCGATGTTCGGGTCCCACCCCGGAACGCCTGAGCGCGTCCTGCCCGAGGGTCCGTAGTTGAGGGTGGGAACGCCGTAGCGCGTGATGTGGGAGGCGTCCGATATCCAGCCCTCCGTCACCGTTTCCGGGTCCTGTCCGTGCACCGACTTGTGGGCGCGCTTGATGGCGCCGTAGATGTATTCGTCATCTTCGATCTCGGCCCCCGGGTTGGACATGTACATCTCCAGATCCACCTTGAGGTCGGGGTCTCCCGCCACGATCTCCTCGATGATGTCCTCGATCTCGCGCTTGATCTCCAGGGGGTGCTGCCTGGGGAGAAGGCGCGTATCCATGTAGAGGTTGCAGAAGACGGGGGTGCGGCTGCACCGCCAGGGCCAGCCGCCCTCGATGGCCGCAATGTTCACGTTGGCGTGCGAGTTGCCGTAGGGGTGCGCTTCGCGGTACTTGGGCGCCCAGCGCTCCAGGGCGTCGAGGATTTTCTTCATCTTCAGGATGGCGTTGACCGCGTTGTGCGCGTAGGTCGTGTGGGCCGGCGTCCCGTAGACGGTGATCTTGTGGTAGACGTAGCCCATGTGGCCGAGAACCACCCGCATCTCGGACGGCTCGCCGATGACCGCCATGTCGGCGGTGCCGCCGTGGGTGGCCAGATAGCAGGCGCCGCAGCCGCCGCCCCGGTAGTGCTTGCCCTGGTACTGGTCGATCGCGCCCATCTCGATCTCGCCGCCCACCGCCCCGACGGTGACGTTCCCCTTGAGCTTGACGCCCGCGTCCTGGATGGCGTTCAGGGCCTCGACGTAGCAGGCGATCGCGCCCTTCATGTTGTAGATGCCCAGGCCGTATATCCACTCCTCGCCCGTGGCGGGGTCGGTCTCGCTCCAGGCGCTGGGCTGGTAGGCGGGGAGCTTGGGGAGGCCGGGCTCCTTGCCCGAGTAGGAGGTGTCGATATGTCCGCAGAAGAGGAACTCGATGCCGGTGCCGTCGCCCTTGAGCGTCCCCAGCGCGTTGAACCGTTCCGTCTCGAACTCCTGGAGGCGCGAGGCGAGCCCGATGGACTCGTAGTGCTCGCCGAGGAAGCGGGCGATCTCCTCTTCTTCTCCGGTGGGACTCCAGATGTCGACCAGGTCCATCCCCAGCTTCTTGAGGCGCCCCTTGTCGATCGCCGCCCAGACCTTCTCCCGATGTTCGGGCATACCCGCCGCCTGTTCCATATAACCACTCCCTCTCCTGGCCGGGCCGGAGCCCGGCGGACACGGCACGCAAAAGACGGCGGGGAAACGGGGCCATATCGCATGAAGCAGAAACGACGTGAAAATCGTGGTCCCGCCTCGATTCCGCATCGCTCGCTCGCGATCTCAAGCGCACTTTATATTCTGTATGTACCTGACACTAGCACAATATATGCGCGGATTAAACCACGCGCGAGGCGCCTGCTCCCCGAAATCCCGGCCTGGGGCGGTTGTTGTGTTGCCGCTTCGCTAGGGATTGACCTTCGCCTTTGTTCGTCATTCCGGCGAAAGCCGGAATCCATTTTCGTCTTTGTCTTTGGCCTTTTGCCCGGACGTCCTCTCTCACGACCGGGGAAGATACGAACGCCGCCATATATCCGCCTCATCCGTTCTGGATTCGGGCGCGCCGCTCCCTCCCGCGAGTAGGGATCAAATGCGAAAACGAAAACAAAAATCATAAAATGGATTCCGGCTTTCGCCGGAATGACGGTGGGAGGGTCTGCGGTTTTGTAGGGGTCAGACATATATGTCTGACCGTGTGGCCGCCCGCCTTTGCTTGAAAGGCAACCCCCCCTACCCCCCCTTAACAGGGGGGTAAAGTCAAAACCCCTCGGCAGGAATTCGCTTTCCGTCGTCTACGCCCGGACGTTCCTCAGGGGGATAAAAGCGGCGCCCTCGGCGAGGGGGGGATCTTTTTCTGCCCCCCTGTCAAGGGGGGGTAGGGGGGGTTGGTTTTTCAGTCGAGCGGGGCGTCTCCTTCATCCCCGAAGGCCGAGACACCTCCCCTCAATCCGGGATGTAGGCCACGAGCGACGCCAGGACCCGGCACCCCGGCACGGGCATCGGGGTGGCGGTCTGCGCGCTCATGTTCACCGGCGGCGCGTCCGTGAATGCGCCGCCCCAGACTTCGAACGCGCCGTGCAGATCGGCCATGTCGACGAACACGGTCTGGCTTCTCACGACGTCGGCGAGGCTCCCGCCCGCAGCGCGGCAGATGGCGTCCGCGTTCCCCAATATGTATTCGGTCTGGCGCTTGACCGGCGAGGAATGCCAGGGAAGGCCCGGGTTCACGCGGACCTCGGGCGCGAGGCCGCTTTCGTTTGCTGCGATCTGCGTCGAAAGCCACAGATACGGCCCCGTCTTGACGGCGTGCGGTTCGTGGAAGGGGGACGGCGGGGCGTCGGGCGCGTGAATCGTTCGGTGCGCAAGCCCGCCGTCGGGGCGCAGGGAGATGGAGCTGACCTCGATGCGCGCGCCGCCGATGGCCAGATCGTCGCAGGGGATGACGCTGCGCGCGGGCGGGGCGTCGCCAAAGAACTCGCGCCACACGAGGTCCACCGCCGGGAGGTCCTCCATGTGGGTGAGGTAGACGGAGGTCTGGACGATGTTCTCGAGGTCGAGGCCGAGTTCGTTCAGCACCTTCCGCTTGGTGCGGAGGATGTACTCGGTCTGGCGCTTGATGGCGGACTGGTGCCAGAAAACCGGGTCGACGCGGGCGTCGGGGTGGATCCCGGTCGCGTAGTCGGTGGCGATCATGCCCGGCATCAGCACGAAAGGACCTGCGGACTGGGCCGCGGGGTAGCCTGTGAGGGACTTGGGCACGAGTTCCAGGTCGTGCGTCTGCTTCTCCCATCCCGAGCCGGGCTTGAGCGCGAAGCCGTCGCATACGATGAGCGCACCGGGCACCTCCAGGGCGCGCGCCACCACCCGCGTGCTGGTCGGGTGCGCCTTCGACATGTAGGCCTGCCTCGTCGCGGAATACCACGCGGCCTCCTCGCGGCCGGTGATGAACTGCTCGATGCGGATCAGGTCCTCGAAACCGAGGCCCGCTGATTCGAGGATTTCCCCCATCCGCCGGAGGATGACGTGGGTCTGCCGGGCCATCGGCGGAGGACCGGCGAACGGGTTGTCGGGGTCCACGGCGGCCTCGGGCGCGACGCCGGTGGCGTAGTCCGTCGCCATCTGTCCGGCGAAAAACAGCAGGTGTTCGGTCTCGATGGCCTCTGACTGCGCTTTCGGGGAGGCCGGGCAGTTTGCAGGAGCGATCACGCGCTTCATGGTTTCTCCTCATGGGGTTTCCGGTAAAGCCGGGGGGTTGCCCGACTGGCCCTGGCTTTTTGTCGATGGCTTCGGGAACGAGTATAGCCGAATTATGAACCCGAATGCGCGGAGAGGGAAGGGGGGGATTAAGACTTCTACTCTTGGAATCCCGCCATGAGTGCTTCGAAGCTGTCCGGCCTGTAAGACTCGAAACTTTCTTGATCGACGAAAACGAAGTCGTATTCCGTGCCGTTCCGAGTGGCGTTTACATCTTCACACCACGGTTTTAGACGCGCCATTTTCAGGGGAAGGTTCAGGTCTTTCCCCCCCTGAGGAGGGAGGATAGGGAGAGGCTTTTCAAGTCGAGAGCCTGCGCCTCCGCCTGGTTTCGGTTTTGGCCGTCATTCCGGTGTCGGATTCGATTCCGCACCATCCGTCCGGGTATTCATCCCTCCCGCGCGGGGCGCATTTCCCCGCAATTGCCGTCGCCGGGTTTTCGCGTCGATGGGATATGCTGGAGAGGCCGCCCGTTTGCTTTTGGTTTTTCACGCAGCGGAGCGCTCATCATGCCCTCCCGGCGTCCGGACGAAATTCTCCGCATCCCGTTCGAAACCACCCGCATTTGCCCGCAATTGCCGTCGCGCTGCCCGGGGCGCAGGCGCGTATGATGGCGAAGCCGGGCGGTTTCGTTCGAGAAAATGGAATTTCCGTAAATTTCGATAAAATTAGATAAATTAACGGGGTTTTTCGATAAAAAACGATAAATTTTTTTCTTGGGAAATGACGCCGCCGGGTCGGGGCGCAGGGGAATTCTGCCACGATCGCCCGGTCCCGCCATGACGGCAAATGCGGGCAGTTGCGGGGGAGGAATCCCTCCGGGCGCGCTTTGCACCGGCGCGCGGGTATTGTAAGAATACGGGTGGTCGCAAGGGCCTGATTTTCTTGAGTTTCCTGGGAGAGGCGGATATGGTGCGGCGCATGATTCTGGTGTTGACACTTGGCGTTCTCGCCGGCCTGATGGCCGCGCCCGCGTGGCGGTGGCTCGAGAGAAGCCTTTTCGAGAGCCTGCCCGTATATTCGCAACTGCCTGATTTTACGCTGGTTGACGCATCGGGCCGGGCGTTCGCGAGAGAGCGCTTGAAGGGAAAAGTCTGGGTGGCGGACTTCATCTACACGCGGTGTGAGGATACCTGCCCCCTCCAGAGCGTCGAGATGCGGCGGCTTCAGCAAGCGTTCTCGGGCTCAGAGGATTTCCGGCAGATCTCCATCACCACGGACCCTGCTTTCGATAAGGCGGAGCGCCTCTCTGCCTATGCGCAAAAGTTCGGCGCGGACAGGGCTCGCTGGTTCTTCCTGACGGGCAAGGAAAAGGAAATCAAGGACTTGGCGCTCAAGGGCTTTCGGCTGAGCTATGCGACGAAACAAGCCATGCGCTTACCCGGTTCGGTCGGCGAGCGGGTCTTCCGGCTTCTTGTGCCCCATGCGCACGCGCATCATCCCGGGCATCAGGAGGGGGGAAAGACGCCGGGAATCCTGATCTCCCACAGCTCGCGCTTCGTGCTCATCGACAGGAACTTCACTATCCGGGGCTATTACCACAGCAACGACGCGGAATCTCTCGAGAAGCTGAGGAAGGATTTGAGGGTCCTGCTAAACAGTTGATTTGTTTGCTGGTTACGTGGTTTCCATATCTGCGATCATCTCGGCGTAACCCTCCCGGTAGGACGGATAGAGAAAGCGGTAGCCTGTCGATTTAAGCTTGGCGTTCGAGCATCTCTTGTTCGTCGTCGCGCGCGGGGAGGGGGCTTCGCCGCCCGCGGCTGCGCGCGGTTGCGGGACGCCCAGCCGCTCGGCCAGCCAATTCAATACCTTGCGGCGATCCGCAGGCGCATCGTCGACGCCGATGTATATCTCATCAGGCATATCCATCTTCATGAGGTGAGCGAGCGCGCCCGCGCAGTCATCGCGGTGAATCCGGTTCGTGAAGCGGGGGGGACCCTCATGGACAAAGGCCTGGCCCCCCCGGACGGCGTCTATCAGGCGCGTTCGGCCGGGGCCGTAAATGCCTGAAAGTCTTAGGATTGTGGCGGGATGGCCGCTCTCCAGAAAAGCGCGCTCGCCTTCGAGCAGGATGCGGCCCGCGTAATGGGCGGGCTGCGCGGGGGATTCCTCGTCCACCCGGCCGCCGTCTGTTTGCGCGTAGACGGCCGTGCTCGAGGTGAAGAAGATGCGCCTAGGCCTTTCTCCTTTTTTATCAATGGCTTCCAAGAGGTTTCCCGGGCCTTCCGCATACGCCGCCCGGTAGCTGGCCTCGCCGCCGCCTCCCGAGGAGAGGGTGTAGAAGATGAAATCGAGGCCCTCGGGGAGAAGATCGCACAGGTCCTTGTCGTGGACGTCGGCCCTCAGCGGCATGATGGATTCGGGCAGGCTTTCGGGGTTTCGGCGCATGCCCCGGACGAGGTGGCCCTCACCTGCTAGGGCCGCCCCGAGCGCAGCGCCGACGTAGCCGCAACCTATGATGAGAATATTCGCCATGACGGGCCTGATCTTTGAAATCGCTCGACTTAGGGCGCTTCAAGCGAGGGAACCTGGCCGCGGAAGATGCTCTTCAAATGGTGCGGCATGACGCGCAGCCCGGTGTAGAAGGGGCCGAACTCGCCATACCAGACGCTGGCCTCATCGAAGCGCATCTCGTATACGAGGCGCTTGAAGACGAGCGGGTCTTCTGCGAACAGGTATACGCCCCACTCCCAGTCGTCGAAGCCGATGCTGCCCGTGATGATTTGCTGAACGCGGCCGGCGTAGCGTCTGCCGACGAAGCCGTGTTCGCGCATCATCTGCTGGCGTTCCTCGATGGGCAGGCCGTACCAGTTCTTCTCCTCGCCCCGGCGCTTGTTCATCGGGTAAAAACACAGATATCTCGTCTCGGGGATGTCCATGTAGAGGCGCTCTTTCATGCGCTCGCGCTGGCTGTCCATCTCTTCGGACCATTTCGCCTTCCAGTCGTCGCTTCCAGGCTCGAGACCCTCATCCACGAACCGGGCGTGGAGCTTCACGGTCATTTCGTAGAGGCCTAGTTCCAGGAACGAGAGGTAGGAGGTGGTCTCATCCATATATTCCGCCAGCGCCAGCCGCCGCAGCCCCAGCTCGACTTCATTCAGCGCATCGAGCGTGGGCCTGAAATGAAGAAACAGCAAATCTCCCTTGTGCCCCAGCAGGCTGAAGAGTGCGCTCTCGCCGGATTCGGGCCGGGCGACCGAGGCGAAGAATTCCGTCGCTTCATCGAGGATACGGTGCCTCCGGGCGCTCTCCAGGCGGTTCCAGGCGGGCCAGTTCACCCGGAAGATATGGTGCAGAATGGCCCACCCATCGAGCGTTTCGGGCATTTTGGCGTCTTTCAGGTTCGGATTCACTGTTTGCTCCCGCAGGATGACGTGTGTCGGCTAAGCGCCGCTTTTCCAAAGAGATACCCCAGAGTCCGCCGTGTTGCAAACATCGCGGCTTGGGAGTCGTTCGATCTGCCGGGAAAGGTTTGTGTCTTCTGGCGGCTGGATTTGCGCTTTCTTTCGTAGCAGGATTCGACCGGATGACACAATGAATTCAGGCGAATTGACGGGTCGACCATCCAGAGGGTTGACTTAATTTGAAAGGTGGATTACTTGAATGGAGCAGGTTTGATTTCCTGGCGGTTCCGATTTGATTTGAAGTCAATTTTAGAGGTCCTGCATCTGAAGCCACCGATATCGTGTGCGAATGATTGCGCGCACGCTTTTTTGAAAACAGTTGCTGCCAACCTGAAAAATTATTCGAGAGGAGTAGGCATGGTTCCCAAACGCTTTCCATTGTGCTGGATGTTTGCGGTGTTGTTGAGCATCGCATTGGCTGGCTCCGCGGACGCTTATAAAGCAGGCAAGGTAAGTGGCGGCGGTTCGATTACAGGGGCAATCAAGTTCGACGGCGCTGCCCCGAAACAAAAAACGTTGTCCGTGAATAAAGACAAGAAAGTTTGCGCAAAAAAACCGATCAAGGATGAGAGTCTGGTCGTGAAAGACGGCGGCGTGGTATGGGCCGTCGTGTCCTTGAAGGGCGTGAAATCCGGCAAGAAATGGTCGAAGAGCCAGAAAAAAGCGACGATGGATCAAAAAGGATGCGTGTACCTTCCCCGCGTGGTCGTAATGAAGCAAAAGACGAAACTGTTGATGAAGAACAGTGACAAAATTCTCCACAACGTCCACACGCACCCTAGCAAAACGGGAAACTCGGTGGCCAATATCGCGCAGCCCAAGTTCAAGAAAAAACTGAGAATGTCGACCCGCTATTTCAAGAAGCCCGGCATCATGAAAGTGACCTGTGACGTTCATGACTGGATGAGGGGCTATATCGTCGTGGCGGAAAACCCCTATGTCGGCATCACGGGAGTCGGGGGAAAATTCGAGATAAAAGATGTTCCCGCAGGCTCTTACACCCTCGAGATTTGGCACGAGGTTTTGGGCAAGAAATCCATGAAAGTGTCGGTGAAGGGCGGCGCTGCCACGGCGGTGAACGTAACGCTGAAAAAATAATCACGAACCAGACATAAAAAAGCGGCGGTGAAAGAACCGCCGCTTTTTTTGTGTTTGGATTTTGAGCTTTTTTATCCCTTTTTTCTGCCAGTCGCTATTGCGGATATCGCATTTGCAATCGAGTCCATCTCTTCTTCCGTGTTCAAATAATGAATCGAAACTCTCACGGCGGGAGGCTCCGTGACCACTGCCCGGAGGATGATTTGGTGTTTCCTGTAGAGCCTGTCCACCACGTTTTGAGATTCGACGTTTTTCATCCGGAAAGAAACCAGACCAGACTGAGCCTTTCCTTCAGGCGTAATGATTTCAATATTTTTGATCCCACGCATTTGCGACATCAGGCGATTCGCCAGCGCCAGTATCCTTTTTTCGATGGATACGGGCCCTGTTCTTTTGAAGTGTTCGACCGCAGCACGGAATCCTAAGAACCCAGTTGTATTGAGAGTGCCGACTTCATAGCGCATCGCGCTCGGCTCAGGGGTAAAAGACAGGGTTTTTAATCTCTTTTTTTGCGCCGAGCGAAAGCTTGCGGATGACAGTTGAATCTTTTTGCCTGCCCCTCGCCTGATATACACGGCGCCCGTGCCGTCCGGACCCATCAGCCACTTCTGGCCGGAAATGGTGTAGACATCTACGCCGGTGTCTTTGATTTTGACTGGTATGTGTCCTACGGACTGGGCGCCGTCCACGATGAGGAGGGCACCAGCGGAGACGCAAATTCGCCCGATTGATTCGAGAGGGAGTCTCCTGCCATTCAGCCACGAAATATGACTCACGCAAACCACTCTTGTTTTTGGCGTGATGGCCTTTTCCAGGTTTCGGAGAAGCTCCTCATCATTTTCACCGGTTTTGAATAGTTTCACCTTGATGGGATTTCTCTTTCGCCATACCAACCAGGGCAGGTAGCCGCCCGGATGCTCCAAATCTGAGACAATCACCTCGTCTCCTGGCTCCCAGTTTAGTCCTGCAGCCGCTATGTTGATTCCGACCGTTGTATTATTCGTCAGGGCGATTTCCGAAGCTTCTGCGCCAATGAGTTTCGCGCAGCTATCTCGGGTGCGTGTTAAGACCTTGGTGGTTTCATTCCTGATTTTCGGGTGAAACGAGCCGAGTTCCAAATCACGTTTTGTGAACTTGTCCATTTCACGAAGAATCGATTTCGATGATGGTCCCCCGCCACCCCAATTTACGTAAATTTGATTTCTCAGGGCCGGGACATCGGAACGCAGCCGTTTGATTTTGCTCTTATCGAGAGGCATTTTTCATTCCTTATAAAGGGATTTTATCTCGCGTCTGGTCGAAGCACTCTTTTATCTTCCACCCGTAGGGTAATCCGCGCAGTATCAAAATATTCAAGTAAAGGGATGGCGTGTTTTCTGGTAATGCCCAGGAGATCTCGAAATTCCGCCGCCGTAATTTCGTTGTTTTGCGATAGATGCTCTCTAAGTAGGTTTTCTGCTTCGCTCAAAGCGAGTCGATGGTAGACAATGTTGTCTTTCAGCCGCAATAAAACACCTTGATCGATGAGGAGTTGCAGAGCGTTTCGATTTGAGTTGCCTTTGCCGCCACTTTGTGAGAATGCGTCTTCGACGGATGGCGGTTGAAAATGGGCATTTTTGAAAACAGACTCCAGTTTCGCTTTCACTTCTTCGAGCGTTTCATCAATTTCTACTGAATGGGAAGCGAGTCTTAAGGTGGCGCCATTTTCAACGATTTCGTTCGATTCGCTTAAGTATCTGAGTGCGGCAGCAAAGATTTTTTCATTCATATCGCCCGCCTTGCCGCGAACTTCTTCTCTGGGCGCCCCTGTGCGAAGAGGGTTTTGAGCATGGTATTCATTCAAAAAAGAAAGAATATTTTTCTGGGCTGTATTGAAATGCGCCGTTGTCATGGAGAAGAAATTGGCTTGGTCGATAATTTGCACTTCTCCCTGGGCGGATAATTCCTGAATGGATTTCTGGATGTCGCTTGGCTTTAATGTGAGACGGCCTGTGAGGTCAGCGAGTTCGACTCCGTTCAACCGGGCATCCCGGAGCAATATGAGCAGCCTTTCCGTCTCATCTCCTTGATAGAGTGATTTCAGATGAGCTAGGGATGAACTCCGCAATCTTCTATGCTTGCGAGGCATGATATCCAGGATTTCCCCACCACCTATCGTGATGATTGGCGAATAACTCCTGATGACGAATCGATCTCTGGGTAGTACGACGATAGGTTCCTCCAGCCGTATTTGCGCAAATGAGCTCTCTCCCGGTTCGAGCACATCTCGTCCGATGAGAGATATCCTGCCCATGATTTCGGCGGTCCCTGCATGAAACCGGATCCGATTGCGGGTTTTCAGCGGGCGTGGCGCGTCGGCCAGATGTTCCAGATGAACGTCGAGCATGTACGTCGACTTCAGTTCACCACGATGACCGATAATGTCTCCTCTGAACACTTCGGTCCGCTCGAGGCCCTGGAGATTCACGGCGGTTCTGAGACCGGCAGTCGATTTTTCCACGGACTCCCCATGTACTTGCAGGCCACGAACGCGCGCCTGGAGGGTCCTGGGATAAACTTCAACCTGCTCACCTACAGCCACACTCCCACTGAACAAGGTTCCTGTAATCACGACCCCGAAACCCCGCATCGTAAAGACGCGGTCAATCGGTATTCGGAATATGCCCGTTTCGCTTTTTACAGGCGTCTGATTGGCGATTTCGCTTACGGCATTTTTGAGATTTTCCAGACCATCCCCGGTGTGAGCCGAAACCGGCACGATGGGTTTTTCTTCCAGGAATGTATCTTTTACGAAGTCTAGTATGTCGTCCGTGACAAGTTCGACCCATTCCGGTTCGACCAGATCTGTCTTGGTGAGCACGATGAGGCCTGTTTTAATCCCGAGAAGTCGACAAATGGACAGGTGTTCCCTCGTTTGCGGCATGATGCCTTCATCGGCAGCAACGATCAGCATGACCAAGTCTATGCCGCCGACTCCCGCCAGCATGTTTTTTACGAATCGCTCATGGCCCGGAACGTCCACGATGCCTGCGTGGACATTGTCGAGAGTCAACTCGGCGAACCCGAGCTCGATCGTGATACCGCGTTCTTTTTCCTCTTTGAGGCGATCGGTATCTGTGCCGGTCAATGCTTTGACGAGAGAGGTTTTGCCGTGATCGATGTGGCCGGCGGTTCCGATGACAACATGTTTCATAAGGTGATTTCGTCTTCGTGTTTGATAGGCGAAATATGAAAATATCGATCAGTCATGGCGATGGATGAATTCCAGGATGGACTCATTGAATTCAACCGGTTTCTCGATATAAACGAAATGGCCGCCTTCATCAAAAATCTTCAATTCGGCTCCAGGAATGGCTTCACTCAATTGATGAGAATAATACGGCGGAGTGACAACATCGTCTCTTGCAACGGCCACCAGCACCGGAGATGTGATTTGACCCAGGCGGTCCAACTGATCGTGCGCAATAATGCAGTCGATTCTCTCAGCCATGATCTCGGCGGGAGGCGCGTTTGCGATCGATTGTTTTTCCTGCATTTGAATTTCTTGAAAGTTATCGGCGAAAAACTTCGGGCTATGCAAGGTGAATGTGGAAAATCTCGTATAGGTTTCCCATCCCATTTCAAGTAGAACTTCTTTGCGTACGCTGAACTGGCGGGTGAAATATGCGTCGCTCTTGGGCCAGGAACTTACGATAGACCCGCTTTTGACACGCTCGGGATAGTCGATACACATCACCTGGATAATGGCTCCCCCCGTTGAACTGCCGACGAGATGCGCTTGTTCTATTTCAAGATCATTCATGATGGCGATGATATCTTTCGCCATGTTGGGGACGCTATAAACCCCACTTGGTTTGTCGCTCTTTCCCGTTCCTCTATGGTCATGAAGGATAAGCGGTCTCGTAGCAGAAAAGGCGTCGAATTGCTTTGCCCATATACCGCGTATACCCCCCAGCCCGGTGATTAAGAATACAGGCGTATTGGTATGCTGGGGATTGATGATTTCATAATCTATTGCAACACCTTCGGAATTTACGGTTGGCATCGGAAAATTATTCCTTCTTATTGTGATAACGAGAAAAGTACTTGTACGGAAGGTATAAGGTTACTTTGCAAATTCGTTGAGAATCACGCCAAGCTGATCCATTTCACCTTCTCGAATACACCGCATATCCAGTATTACTTTATCCTCATGAATGCGCGCCACGACAGGTGGGGTCGCATTACGCAACTTGGTTTCCAATGATTTGGCGGAGGAGTTTTTGGGAGATAACGTCACGGCGTAACTTTCAAGTTCCGCCAGGGGCATGGCCCCACCGCCTACCATACCCGACGTTTCGCCCACCTTGGCGCCAAGGACGGAACAAGTGTGTTCCCCCATCAGATTCATCAGGTATTCGGCCTGTTTTTTCAGCTTTTCACGGTTGGTGGACAACATGTGAAGTGTCGGAATCTGAGTGTGGGCGGCATCAGGATCGAGATATGCCCTGAGTGTCGCCTCCAAAGCGGCGAGCGTAAGCTTGTCGAGCCTGAGAATGCGCATGAGCGGGTGGTTTTTCATTTTTCCCACCCACGTCGCCTTGCCTACGACAATGCCGGCCTGCGGGCCACCGAGAAGCTTGTCCCCGGAAAATGTAACGACATCGATTCCTGCCTGAATTGATTCAATGGCAGTGGGTTCATGCGGAAGACCATCGATATGAAGAAGCGAACCACTCCCGAGATCTTCCAGCGTGGGTATGTTTGTTTCCCTGCTGAGTTCCGAGAGCTCATCGCGAGATGTTTCTTCCGTGAAGCCGACAATCCTGTAATTACTGGTATGCGCTTTGAGCAGCAAAGCCGTATCTTGGGTAATGGCGTTGCGGTAGTCGGATATTCTCGTTTTATTTGTCGTTCCTACTTCTACCAATTTTGCGCCGCTTTGCCGCATGATATCCGGGATTCGGAAAGAACCGCCAATTTCGACCAACTCGCCCCTGGAAACGATCACTTCGGCGGAATGGGCCATCGTATGAATCGCGAACATCACGGCGGCAGCGTTGTTGTTGACGACCAGCGCCGCCTCCGCCCCTGTCAGTTGGCAAAGGAGGGATTCCACGTCGGACCCTCTTTTCCCTCTCTGCCCGAGGTTCAAATCGAATTCCAGATTTGAATATCCCTGGGCCACATCTATGAGGGCGGCCCTTGCGGCGTCACTTAACGGGGCTCGACCCAGATTTGTATGCAGGACGATTCCTGTGGCGTTGATGACTTTTTTTAGCCCAAGTTGTTTGTTCGAGGTAAGTATTTGTTTTGCTTCATCGAGAACAATATCCCGAAGCGTTTGCTCGCACAGCGATGCGTTTTCCGCAGTATTCGGGAATTCCTGGTTTATTTGCTCGAGCAGAAGCTGTCTTTTTATTCCGATTGCTTTTCTGACGGCATCGGATAGGGCGGTGTCTGATGAGCCGTTGACACCGTCATTTTTGAGGTGGGTAACGATTTCATCCACCGAAGGCAATAGTCGAAGCAGCTTGGATGGAAGATTTCGAGCGTTTGGAGAAGTCATGCCGCATCCCTTATATGAATACGATTGTCGACTATAAGATTGCAGGTTTTGAATGGTCAAGTCGTCAATATCAAGGTTGGCTTGGGAGGCAATGTATCATGAATGGAGGTCATCTCTCGTAAGGAGAATTGGAGGATTTCTCCGATTTGAATTCATATTGACACCCGCCCGACCCCTTGGTAGTGTTCGCGCACTAATCCCGGAATGCCTATGAGATTTAACTAGCCGTTTACATTTCGTTCAAGTAGATTTGGTTCTTCGAAACTTGAAAAGCAGGGTAGTATATGATTTTCCCCGAAAATGAGCCTTCGATTTTCATTCCTGGCAAGAATAAAGTTGTCGTTCCGTTTATGCGCGATGTTTTTACGATTCCCAGGAATTCCCGTCATAGACCCAAGCTCATCGGGTCCGTCTGCAGGGAATGCGAGGAATATTTTTTCCCGAAGACCGGCTCGAAAACGACTTGCGATAATCCTGTCTGTCCGCGCAGCACGAGTGAAGTGCTTTTGAGCGGGAAGGGCAAGCTCCTTTCGGCCACGATCACGCGTTCTTCCACGGATGGGAATGCAGAACATGTCTCCGCAGTCATACTCCTGGATGAGGGGATCAAGATAAATTCCCATTTGATTGGTTGGGAAGGTTATCGGGACTTGCTTGTTCCCGGTTCCCCGGTGGAACTCGTGTTACAGGATCTTGGAGAGAATGAATGGCGGGAAACGCAGGTGGGGTACGCCTTTCGCTTGATAACGGGACGCAGAAAACCCGTTTTCCCGCCCACCGAAGAAGAAATACGGGCGGCTGAGGCTTCGCGTGTGGCAAATGAGAAACACGCGAAAAAACAAAAGGTTCGGCGGCAGAAAAAAGCCCCCCCGAAAGCTGCGGCACAGAAAACGCGAACGCAAACGAGGGGAAAAACCTCCGCGTTGAAGAAAAAATCGACTGCCGCTCCCGGCAAGCCCGTATCGGCGAAGAGCAAAGCGGCCAGTGCGAAAGCGCCTGCCGTTAAGAAAAAAGAGGCGGCGACGCGGAAAACGGCGGCCAGCAAGAAAACGAGCACCGCCAAGGCCGCGAATACGACGAACAGGAGCGCCGCCGCCAAGAAAACCGCCGCTGGCAAGGCGGCCGGGGCGAGGGCAACGACGAAAACGGCGGCGAAAACCTCCACCTCCAAAGCCACCCGGAAGAAAACGGCCTCCAAAACCACCCCAAAACGCCGCTAGAGCGCATTTTCTCATCCGATGCCACTCCTCCAGGGTCTGAAGGTCATCGACGCCAGCCAGTTCAACGCCGGCCCCATCGTATCGCTCTATCTGGCGGGCTATGGCGCCGAGGTCATCAAGGTGGAGCGCCCCGGCGGGGAGGACAGCCGCGCCATCGGCCCGTTCAAGAACGGCGAGAGCAGCTACTTCATGAGCTTGAACCGGGGCAAGCGCTCCATCGCGCTTGATCTGAAAAACCCTGATGGCGTCGAGGTTTTCAGGAAACTCTGCCGGGGAGCGGACGTTCTCGTGGAAAACCTCCTCCCCGGCGTCATGGACCGCCTGGGCGTCGGCTGGGAGGCTCTCAAAGCCGAAAACCCAAGGCTCGTTTACGGCGCGGTGTCCGGCTTCGGCCAGACCGGCGAACACGCGCGACGCCCGGCCTTCGACAGCCTCTTGCAAGCCGCGGGCGGCCTCATCAGCGTGACGGGGCCTGTGGGCGGAGCGCCCGTGCGCGTTGGCGTCTCGATCGTCGACGTGACGAGCGGCCTCTACCTGCTCTCGGGAATCCTCACCGCCCTCCTGCGCCGGGAGCGCACCGGCGAGGGCGCCCGCGTGGACGCCTCCATGATGGGCGCGACAGTCAACATCATGGAAAACCCGGTGGCGCGCCACACGTTTACCGGCCAAGTGCCTGAACCGGAAGGACTTTCCCATCCGGTGGTCTCCCCTTTTTCGGGCTATAAGACCAGGGACGGCCTCTTGTACGTGGCGATCTCGAACACGAACCGCTACCGCGTCTTCGTCGAAGCCATTGAAAAGCCTGCGCTTGCGGACGATCCCCGCTTCCGTGAGAACAAGGATCGCGTGGCGAACGACGCCGCCCTGCGCGAAATCCTGGAGGAAGTCCTCACCCAAAAGACGACCGCCGAATGGGAGGAACTCCTTATCCCGCAAGGGGTTACGGTGAGCGCCATCAACGACGTGGCGCAGGTCAAAGAGCGCTTCCCGGAAGCCTTCGTCGAGGTCGACCACCCCGCTGCGGGGCCGGGTCTCATGCCCGCCCCGCCGGTTGCGTTCGGGGGCGAAACGCTTGATTTTTCAAGGCCTGCGCCGATGCTGGGCGAGCACACCGATGAGATTCTCGCAGAGCTGGGCTATAGCGAAGAGGAAATCGCCCGCCTGCGCAAAGATGGTGTCGTGCAATCGCTAACGCGCTAAAATACAAATACTTAGCGAATCACGGCCTCGGCCCTCTAAGGGGCAAGAGGATCAAGCTTTTCCGCGCGTTTCGACCCCGCATTTCCCCGCATTTGCCGTCATGGCGGGGCCGGCGGATTGTGGCAGGATTCCCCTGCGCTCCGATTCCGCGGCGTCATTTCTCAAAAAATAATTCCCGGAAATACCCCGACAATTTATCGAAAAACCCCGTGAATTTATCTAATTTTATCGAAATTTACGGAAATTCCATATTTTCGAACGAAGCGACCGGCTTCGCCATCATACGCGCTCGCGCCCCGGGCGGCGCGGCGGCAATTGCGGGCAAATGCGGGTGGTTTCGAACGAGACGTAAAGAATTTTCGTACGGACCCCGGGAGGGAGTGATGAGCACTTCGCCGCAAATGCGGGGAAATGCGATCCCCCGCATGTGGTTTTCTACCCCTTGACACCGACCGACAATATGGTCTATATTAGACTATATTTTTCGCTTGAGGGAGCCATGACCGAACAACATCCCAAACCCCGCCGAGTCTGGACCGTCGCCGAGGCCAAGGCGCGCCTGTCCGAGGTGTTGCGCCTCGCCGAGGAGGAGGGGCCGCAGCATATCGGCGCGAGGCGGCCCTTCGTGGTCGTGCCCGCCGCGAAGTGGTATGCCAAAGAGTCGCCCCGCAAGCCCATGGGGCGGTGGCTCGTCGAGAACATGCCGCGCGGCGCGAACCTGGATATCCCGGGGACGAGAGGCTCCCGGAGAGAGATTCCCTTCGCGGGCGGCGATGCCGAATGAGCGGGTTTCTGCTCGACACGAACGTCATCTCGGAGTTGACGAAGGACGCGCCGGATTCGGGGGTGACGGCGTTCCTCGCCGACGTTGAGGATCTGTGGCTCTCCACCGTCGTCCTGCACGAACTGGACTTCGGCGTCGAACTGCTCCCGCCCGGACGCCGCCGCGAGGGAATCCGGGCGGTACTCTCCGCGTTCGTCTCGGAATACGCGGACCGGGTGCTGCCGGTGGGCCGGCCCGAAGCCGCACGGGCCGCGGCCCTGAGGGCGCGGGCGCACCGCGCGGGCCGCGTCCTGGATATGGGGGATGCGCTCATCGCGGGTACGGCGGTGGCGCATGCGCTTTCGATTGCGACGAGGAACGTCCGCGATTTCGACGGCCTCGAGGTCGACGTCGTGAACCCCTGGGCCGCGCCGTAGCCACCCGGCAGGTCGCCCGCCGCCCCGAACCCCGACCTACCTCTTTGAAAGCAACCCCCCCTACCCCCCCTTGACAGGGGGGTATAAAAAGGCGATACGCCCCGGCCGGGTTAAGGGGACTTTGCTCTTTCTTGCCCCCTGACAAGGGGGGGTAGGGGGGGTTGCTTTTCAGGGCGAGAGAGGGCAAGCCGAACGCACCTTTGCCCGTCATTCCGGTGTCGGAACCGGCTCACCGGATTCGCCGGATGACAACCTTTGCCTCGATTTGTAAACTGCCCGGCGGCGAATGACATATCCACCGATGACGCCTGACAGATGAGATAAAGGAACCATGGCGCGGACAGCATTGAAGAAGAACCAGGAATCCGGGGGCGGAGCCACGACGGGCTGTGAGCGCGAACTTTGGCAGATGGCCGACACCCTGCGCGGCGCGATGGATGCGGCCATCGAGGCCAATATTGAGAGTCTGGGGTTTGGAGTAAAGGAGAGGCGATGATTCCCGCCGTCGAGGAGAGAGCAGACGATCTGAAGCGTCTTTGTATTCGTTATGGCGTACAGCGGCTCGACCTGTTCGGGTCGGCCTCGACGGAGCGGTACGATTCGGGCGTGAGTGACCTGGACTTCGTGGTCGAGTTCAAACCGGAGGCTCTTTCCACTTATGCGGACGCCTATTTCGGTTTACTGGAGTCCCTGGAGCAACTCTTTGGAAAGCAGGTTGATTTGGTGGTCGGCTCGGCCATCAGGAATCCGTATTTCCTGCAGTCGGTAGATAAGACGAGGACTCCCATCTATGCGTCTTGAAGCCAGGAAATACCTGTAAGACATTCAGCACGCCGCCGACCTGCTGATGGAGTTTACCACCGGCAAGGCGTTTGCGGACTACGAGCGTGACGCGAACGCCGGGAACCCGGAAGAATTGGCAATTGGAGGGGACCTTTGCGGGATGCGTTGCTGCCGAAGCTCGTGTCGGGTGAAATCCGCCTTCGTGATGCCGAGGAAGTGGTGGAGAACGTCGAATGACCCGCATCGCTATCAGTAAAGAGCTTCTGCGCTGGGCGCGAGAACGCGCCGGGCTGACGCAAGACGAGCTGATTCGCAAGTTCAAGAGATTGCCTGAGTGGGAAACCGGCGAGACACAACCCACTCTGAAACAAGTAGAAGACTTTGCTCGCGCCGTTCACGTGCCGGTCGGTTACCTGTTCCTCACAAAACCTCCAGAGGAAGCGGTGCCCATCCCCGACTTCCGCACCTTTCCCGGGGAGGATGTAAGACGCCCGAGCCCGAATCTGCTGGATACGATCTACGCCTGTCAGGAACGACAGAGTTGGTATAGAGATTTCGTCCGCATCACGCGGCAGGCTGAACGCAGCTTCGTCGGCAGCGCCACGATTGCAATACCGCCAGAAGAAGTCGCAACCCGAATGCGGAATATCCTCAGCTTCAATCTCGACGCTCGACGAGAGTGCCGAACATGGGCCGACGCACTCAGGATGTTCATCCTTCAAGCCGAGAAGACTGGCGTGCTTGTGATGATCAGCGGAGTTGTCATGAATAACAATCACCGGCGTCTTGACCCGGTCGAATTTCGTGGCTTTGCGCTTTCCGATCCCCTTGCGCCGCTAATCTTCATCAATGGGTCGGATACCAAGGCGGCTCAGATGTTCACGCTTGCGCATGAACTGGCCCATCTGTGGCTGGGCGCTTCGGCGTTGTCGAACATAGGGACAACGCCCCGGCAGGGTTTTCGACGAGAAGAGATATGGTGCAACGCCGTGGCCGCCGAGTTGCTGGTTCCCCTGTCCGCCTTGCGCGCTGAACTGCGCGATAAAGAATTGTTGGACGATACGCTGTCGCGTCTGGCGAGGACTTTCAAGGTGAGCACCTTGGTCGTGCTGCGCCGGCTTCTGGACGCAGGCAGGCTGGATCGGGCTTCCTTCAATTCGGCATGGGAACAAGAACGCAGGCGATTACAGAAACCCTCGAAGGACGGCGGTGGAGGCAACTTTTATCACACGACCATAGCCCGTGTGAGTCGCAGGTTTACGCGCGCATTGGTGGTAAGCACGCTGGAAGGGCATACGCTCTATCGTGACGCCTTCCGGATGCTCGGAATCTCCAGGACGGAGACATTCGAAAATCTCGGACGGGAAGTCGGAGTGATCGAATGATCGATTACCTTCTCGATGCAAACGTCTTTATCCAGGCCAAGAATCTGCATTACGGGTTCGATTTCTGTCCGGCGTTTTGGCAATGGCTGGATGAGCAGAATCTCGCCGGGAAGGTGGCGAGTGTCGAGAAGGTCGGGGACGAACTGTATGCAGGCCAGGACGAATTGACCCAATGGGCCGAGGCGCGAAATGATACTTTCTTCTTGAAGCCGGATGATGCCGTTTTGCCTTCTCTCCGTACCGTCAGCGAATGGGCGAGCAATCAAGACTATGAGCCCGCTGCCATCGCCACGTTTCTTCAGGTCGCCGACTACTGGCTCATCTCCCATGCGCTGGCGCATGGTTGTATCGTCGTCACACATGAAGTGCCTGCCGATACGACCAGGCAAATCAAGATTCCAACTGCCTGCGTCAGTTTAGGCCTCCGCTGCGTGAACCCATACACGATGTTGCGCCGGGAAGGAGCGAGGTTTGTTCTGGGATCCGGCGGAGTGGCTACCTGACAGCAGGTTTCTCGGAGAGGGACGTCGAACAGACTTTTTTCGCCGGCCCGCGGCCCCGCGCATTCCCCGTTTGACGCCGACTAATAATATAGTCTGCATTGGACTGTGTTTTTTCATTTGAAGGAGCCATGAGCGAACGACATCCCAAGTCCCGCCGAGTCTGGACGGTCGCCGAAGCTAAGGGAGGGTGTTCCTGATGAAGGAGCGATTGTAGGCGGAGCAGGATATCAGCGGTCCGCAAAACCTCGCTTCTCGCTCGGTTTTGACCACCGCCGTCATTCCGGCGAAAGCCGGAATCCATTTTCGCCTTTGTCTTTGGCCTTTCGGCTGGACGTCCTCTCTCCCGACCGGGGGAGATACGGACGCCGCCATATATATCCGCCTCATCCGTTCCGGATTCGGGCATGACGCTCCTTCTCGCGAGTCGGAGTCAAATGCGAAAACTGAAAGTAAAAATCATAAAATGGATTCCGGCTTTCGCCGGAATGACGGTGGTTTTCTCGCATCGAGGGGCTTTTTCAACGACCCCTTCTTAGTCGCGTTTTACTTTCGCCGCTACTCAGGGTGAGGAAAAGAGAAAAACATCAGACGGATATCACCCGCTAATTGCAAGAAAAACTCTAGCTCTTCATGCTTCATCTCCGGTTGAGTCATGAGTTCGGCGGCGAAACCCTGCGCGGTTCCAGGAAGTGGTGAGCGAGTGCAACCGTGCATGAAGCGCCGGCCCGCCGGAGTGAGCCTGCGGCGTTTTTGTTCCGCCCCTCAACGCCCCAGCGCGACGGCGATCATCCCCGCCACCGTGACGCATACGCCCGCGACGAGGCGGGGCCGCACGCGCGTCATGTCACGCAGCATGAGGACGGTGAAGATGACCGAGAAGATCGGCATCGAGGCGATGATGGGGCCAACGACGCTGACCTCGGCGTTGATGATGGCGAGGTTGTAGAGGAGCTGGTTGCCCGAGTTCAGCACGCCGACCACGATGATGGTCACGACCGCCCAGCGCGGCCCCCAGTCGAACAGCGCGGGCGGGGTGATGTATCTCAAGCTGTAGATGATGGGGATGCTCACCATGTTCGACCACGCCACCGTGAGGGCGACGTTCGGCATGGCGTCGAGGCCCTTCTTGCGGATGAACACGCTCACGCCGAGCGAGACGGCGCTCGCGAAACCCCAGAGAATCGCCGGCTGGAACCAGCGCCCTTTGGCGGGTTCGTAGCTCACCAGGATGACGCCCGCCACCACGAGGCCCGTGCCCGCGAGAACGGCCGGGCCGGGCTGCTCGCCCAGGAACAGGACGGCCAGAGACAGGCTGAGCAGCGGGGACGTACTCATGAGCGTCATCAGCCTCGGCGGGCCGATGGAGTCGATCGCCTTGTAATACACCAGCCGCCCGTAGCTGTAGGCGGTGACGCCCAGAAGGGCGAACCAGAGCAGTCCCTCGAGCGTCACGTCCGCAGGGTCGTATTCCCACCAGCCGAAAAGGGCCAGAACGAGCATGTTGAAGACGTTGGTGAGCAGGGTCGCGGACATCAGGCCCATGTGCCGCAGGGGCCGCGCGGCGAGAACGCCCGTGAACGCCGCCATGCTCGCCGCGGCCAGCGCCCAGACGATCCCCATCGTGTTGTCCATGGCCGCCTAACCGTGCCGCCCGATGCTCACCGCCACGATGCCCAGCACGGCGATGAGTATGCCGAACACCACGCGCGCGTTCAGGCGTTCGATCTTTCGCAGGAACAGGGCCGAGAGGCACAAGGCGAAAATCGGCGTGCTGCTCAAGATGGGAACCGCGAGCGAGAGCTTTCCCTTGAGCGAGAGGTTGATGAGTATCTGCATCAGCCCGTTGATGATCGTTCCGAAGATCAGCAGCGGAAGATAGCGCTTCGAGCCCCACTCGAAATAACGCTTCGGGAGAAAATGCCGGAAGGCCTCGGAAGTCGGTATGGCGACCATGGCCGACCACGCCGTGAGCAGGGCGGGCGCCGCCATGTACGACATGCCCTGCTTGCGCATGAAGGCGCTTGCGACCAGCATGAGCATGCTCATGAGCGACCAGCCGACGCCCGCGCGGAACCATCTTCCGCCCGAGGGTTCGTAGCTCACGGCGGCGATGCCGAAGACGACGAGAACCGTGCCGAGCACCACCCACCGGCCGGGTTCTTCTCCCAGGAAGACGACGGCCAGAATCAGGCTGGGAAGCGGGACCATGCTCGTGATGGTGATGTGGCGCGCGGGGCCGACGATGTTCATGCCGGTGTAGAAGACCCAGCGGTTGATGCTGTAGTTCATCACGCCCAGAACGCCGAACCAGGCGAACGCCTCCCAGCGGAAACTCCCCGCCTCGTAGAGCCAGAAACCGATGGCCCCCAGCATGAGGGTGTTGCCCAGGTTGTTGAACTGGGCGAGCGCGAACGAACCCATCTGCCGCAGGGCGGGCGCGAAGGTGATGTTGGTCGCCGCGCTCACGAAAGCCGCCGAAATGGCCAGTAGAATGGTTTGGGATTCAAGACTCATACGCTCATCGTTTCCAAAAACTCTCCCGGGTGAGGCCTGGGCGGTTTTCTCACAGACGAGGGAGGGGGTGTTGAAAAAGTCCCTGAAAGGGAAACCCCATAAAACCAACCCCCCCTACCCCCCCTTGTCAGGGGGGTATAAAAAGACGATTCGCCCCCGCCGGGCCGAGGGGGTTTTGCTTTTTCTTGCCCCCCTGACAAGGGGGGGTAGGGGGGGTTGCCTTTACCCCTGTCAAGGGGTTGTTCAAAAACCCTGTAATGCCGGGATTGCCGTCATTCCGAGACATGCCGGAATGACGATCAAAAGCGGATTTGCCACGCCTTCCCGGATTTGTCGGGTCAAACCATCCCTTACGGATTTTTTCAACAACCCCACGGAGAGAATATCCCTCCACCCGCCCCGCGTCGATGCGAACAGCGGGGAATCGCCCCTTTTCATCCGCACCAACCGCGATGAAAGCGATAATCAAGCTTTTTTCAGCTATTTGTCGATTTTCACATGGATGGAACTTTGGTATATCTAAAACCAGTGATGTGGTGTTTGTCGCCGCCGTCGCATTTGATGTATGGAGAAGGGGAAAAATGCGGAATACTCTTTATCTTCCAAAATTCAAATCGGTGCGTTCCACCTGCGTTCTCGCCGCGACGTTCCTGGGTCTGGCCCTGTTTTTCGCGCCGGCGAACGCCCAGTCCGCAGTCAGTGCAGGGAAACTACCGTCCCTGGCCGGACTGGTCGAAAAACTCAGCCCCTCGGTGGTGAACATCAGTACGGAAACCAGGGTGGAAGCGAGTTCGGGAAGCCAGTTCCCGGGATTTCCCGGTGATATGTGGAACGAATTTTTCCGGCGTTTCCATGAAGGCCCCTTCGGCCCCGGACCTCGCGGCCGTTCGCGGCCGCAGCCCAGACAGCAGAGCCAGGGATCGGGCTTTATCGTGAGCGAGAAGGGCCTGATCCTCACGAACAACCACGTCGTCGAAAAAGCGTCCCGAATCACGATCCGCTTCCAGGATCAGAAGAAGCGAAAAGCGAAAGTCGTGGGCCGAGATTCCCAAACCGACATCGCGCTGCTCCAGATAGAAACGAAACCCGGAGATACGTTCACTGCGCTCAAGCTCGGGGACAGCGAAAAACTTCGCGTGGGCGACTGGGTGATGGCCATCGGAAATCCGTTCGGATTATCCCACACGGTGACGGCCGGGATCGTGAGCGCCAAGGGGCGCGTCATCGGATCGGGCCGGTTCGACGACTTCATTCAAACCGACGCCTCCATCAATCCGGGAAACAGCGGCGGGCCCCTCTTCGATTTGAACGGAAACGTCGTGGGCATCAACACCGCCATTTTCAGCAGAAGCGGCGGAAATATTGGCATCGGTTTCGCCATACCGATCAACATGGCCAAAAAGCTGCTCCCCCAGCTTCGCACGGGCGTGGTGACCCGCGGATTCCTGGGCGTGTCCATTCAACCCGTCAACGAGAGTCTGGCGAAGGGATTGGGCCTGAAGGATACGCACGGCGCTTTGGTCTCCAATGTGATTGAAAACGCGCCCGCGGAAAAAGCCGGCATCAAAAGAGGCGACGTGATCGTAAGCATCAACGAGAAAAAAATTAAAACCCCCCGTCAACTCTCCATGACCGCGGCCGACTTGAAGCCGGGTTCCACCGCCGAAGTCGGCATCATTCGGGACGGCGCAAAACGCGAGGTCAAGCTGAAAGTCGCCAGGCTGCCCGGTTCGAAAGAAGAAATGGCGAAAGCGACGAAACCCACGCTCCAGAAGGATCTGGGCATCGAGGGGCAAAAACTGACGCCCGAGGTCAAAAAGCAAGTCGGGGCGAAGGCGAAGAAGGGCGTCGTCATCACCAACGTAATGCCCGACAGCCCCGCGGCAGCAGCCGGTCTGCGCCGGGGCGACGTCATCATCGAGGCCAACCGCAAGGCGATCGCCGATACGGAACAGTTGCGGGAAGCGTTGAAAAAAGGAAAAAACAAGGGAAATCTGCTGGTGGTCGAGCGGCGGGGCACGACGTTCTACGTGGCGCTGGAAGGAAAGGGATAAGGGTGAGAGAAGCGGCCGAAAAACAAGCCGGCCTCAGCGAAAGCATCATCGCCGCGGCTTCGCAAATCTGCAACGAACTCGAAGCCAAGGCCGTTTTCATTCATGCGGACGCGATGAAGGATCTGGACGCCTTGATGGACCTCCCCGTCGGCGTGGAGCATTTCACCACCACCTGCTCCCCCGACCTCTACGAGGAATTGGAAAAGCGGGGTTGCAAGGTCATGCAATTGCCCGCCCTGTCCCTGAACCGGATCGACATCATCAAGATGGGCGTCGTGATCGCCTTGAGCGAAGGCTCCATCACACAGAACGACACCGTAGTTTGCCTCTCGGGCTTGCCGGAGAACGAAGAAATCGACACGCTCATGGTCTTTCATCTGGACCGCGAAAAAGAAATGCTCCAGACATCGGAAACGCAAAGCGCCGTCGAAGGCGTAGACCCGAAGGTGTTCGAGACGGTCTTGTCGCTCGCTCTCGAACTCGGCGCCGAAGGGCGGGAGGGAAAGCCCCGCGGCGCGCTTTTCGTTCTGGGAGACCATGATCTGGTGCTGCAGTATTCACGCCAACTCGTCATCAACCCCTTTCATGGATACCCGGAAGAGCAGAGAAACATCATGGACCCGGCCCTGCGCGAGACCATCAAGGAGTTCAGCGCCATCGACGGCGCATTCGTCATCCGGGGAGACGGGATCATCGAAGCCGCCGGCAGGCACCTGAACGCGGCGCCCGAGAATGATTTGCCCCCCGGGCTGGGTTCGCGTCATATGGCCGGAGCGGGTATAACGGAAGTAAGCACGGCCATATCGTTCGCTATCAGCGAGTCGACGGGAAGTGTTACTGTATTGAAGGACGGCAAGGTGTTCATGCAGATCAGCAAGTCGCAGCCTGCCAGGACGTCCGCGAAGGGGAAAGGCAAAAAGAAATAGCCGTTGTTCTAATCGTTGGGAGAAAGCAGTCATGGTATACGGAAAACTTTTCGGATTGTTCGCCCTCATCATTGGTGGAATCCTGGGCTTGAGCACGATTATCCTGATGCTCGATTTAATCGGCCTCTCGATTTTTTAGCTCTCTTTCAAGCCCGCTTCATGCAACCCGACCTGTTCGAGCGTTTCAAGCACAATCATTTCCTCGTTCCCATCTC
The DNA here is from genome assembly GCA_965203325.1 of bacterium. Classification (GTDB taxonomy): domain Bacteria; phylum UBA8248; class UBA8248; order UBA8248; family UBA8248; genus Bin107. The sequence continues at coordinate 1,920,503 of OZ241875.1, read as the reverse complement.
GGTAAGCACGCTCAAAAAGATTGGCGAGCATATCGGCTTGTCGGCGGATTTTCAGGTTTTCGACGCATCGTGCGGCAAGGGCGGGAGCGTCATTTCGCTCGCGCGGATGTTCGGATGTTCGGCAATCGGCCTCGATGATCGCCCCGAGTTCGTGGAAGACGGAAGACGGCGAATTCTGTTCGAAGATTTGTCCCATCTCATCGACTTGCTGACGCATTCGAGCGATGATTTTCCCTTCGATGACGATTATTTTGATCTGGCGCTTTTGTGCGGACCCGCTTACCCCTCGAACGGCACGGGCAAGCTGAGGAGCTTGACCCGGATAGTGAAGCCCGGGGGATGGATCGCCTTCTCCGGCCTGGTCTGGAAACCCGAAGATGAAGACGGCGACTCTGAACGGCTGGCGAGATGGCTCGACGCCTACCTTCCCTGCGAACCGATTGACGTGGAGGAATTCCGGGGCCACTTTACGGAACAGGGATACGGCGTCGAATTCGTGGAACACGAATCGGAGAACGCCTGGGAAACTTTTCTTGCCCCGCAAGCCCGCGCCATTATCGAGAACCGGCTCGAATATGCGGACTCGCTCGAAGCCCAGGATACGCTCGATGGATGGCAACGGGACCTCGAGATATACCACGACGGCGGTGGCAGGCAGTTTCTCGGCTACGCCACTTTTCTGCTCCGGCGCCCATGAGGAAAAAACGAACGCTCGGGTCCAGGCGGGCAAGGAGGCGTATCGAATGCCGGGCCCCTCTCGCCGGGAGCGGCTTTTTTCCGATGCCCCGATGAAGATTCCGGGGGGCCGGGTTTGACGAGCCGTCCGCCCGTGGTGTTTTCTCCCGAAGCAATGCGTATTGACGGACACATCGACGAGGAGTGCGAATGAACGAGTTGCTTTATCTGAGCGTCGCGGAAATCGCAGAAAACCTGAGAGCCAAAGAATTCAGCGCAGAGGAACTGGCCAGGGCCTATCTCGAACGCATCGACGAAACCGAAGCGAGGGTGCATGCCTATTTGAGCGTTCTCGAGGACGAGGCCATCGTCGCCGCCCGCGCCGCCGATCAGAAAATCGGCGCCGGCGACGACGATTCCCCCCTTCTCGGGGTCCCCGTGGCCGTCAAGGACCTTCTCTGCATGAAGGGCACGAAGACCACTTGCGCTTCGCGGTTTCTGGAGAATTTCGAAGCCCCGTACGACGCCACCGCCGTGGCCCGGCTCAAGGACGCGGGCGCGGTCATCCTCGGCAAATTGAACATGGACGAATTCGCCATGGGTTCGTCGTGCGAGCAAAGCGCGTTCGGGCCGACCCACAACCCATGGAACCTGAAAACCACCCCGGGAGGAAGCAGCGGCGGGTCCGCCGCCGCCGTCGCGGCGCGCTCCTGCGTCGTCTCCCTGGGTTCGGATACCGGGGGCTCCATACGCCAGCCGGCCTCCTGCTGCGGCGTCGTGGGCATGAAGCCCACGTACGGACGCATCTCGCGCTATGGGCTCATCGCCTTCGCCAGCTCTCTCGACCAGATCGGCCCGTTTGCGAAAAATGTCCGGGACGCCGCCATCCTGCTGGGCGCCGTCAGCGGTCACGACTCCCGTGATTCCACTTCGGCCGATGAACCGGTCCCCGATTACACGGAAAATATCGAGGCCGGGGTTCAGGGTCTCAAGATCGGCATTCCCGAAGAATACTTTATCGAGGGGATGGACCCCGAGGTCGAGGCGGCGGTTCAGGATGCGATTGCCGTCTTCGAGGAGCAGGGAGCGGAAATTCTCGAAATTTCTCTCCCTCATACCCAATACGCCCTGCCTGTCTATTACATCCTCGCCCCCGCGGAGGCGAGCAGCAATCTGGCGCGCTACGACGGGGTCCGCTACGGCGTGCGCAAGGAAGGGGATTCCGCGTTCGGTTCCCTGTTCGGCATGTACGCGGCCAGCCGAAAAACCGGCTTCGGCGATGAGGTGAAACGCCGCATCATGCTGGGCACCTATGCGCTGTCTTCCGGGTATTACGACGCCTTTTATACGAAAGCGCAAAAAGTCCGCACACTGATTTCCCGGGATTTCAAAACCGCGTTCGATAACGTCGACGTGGTGCTGTCGGCCACGGCGCCGACTCCCGCTTTCGAGATTGGTGAGCGCCTCGATGACCCCATCAGCATGTACCTCTCCGATATTCTGACCATACCGTGTAACCTGGCCGGCCTTCCCGGCATCAGCCAGCCTTGCGGATTCACCTCGGAAGGATTGCCGATAGGGCTTCAACTGGTCGGAAAACCTTTTGCCGAACAAACGATTCTTCAAGCGGCGGCGGCGTTCGAAAGCGCGACGACGCACCACGAAGCGCGCCCGCCGCTGTGAACCATATGAACGATAGAGGGAGATGATGGCATACGAAACGGTTATAGGCCTTGAAGTACATGCCCAGCTGAATACGGAAAGCAAGATATTCTGCGGCTCGAGCGCCGCGTTCGGGGGAGGCCCGAACGAACATACCTGCACGGTGGACCTCGGGCTGCCCGGCGTCCTGCCGGTCTTGAACCGGCAGGTCATCGAATACACCCTGCGGCTCGGGCTGGCCGTCGGGGCGGAGATTGCGCCGGTCTGCCGGTTCGCCCGAAAGCATTATTTCTATCCGGACCTCCCCAAGGGATATCAAATCAGCCAATACGAAGAGCCCATCTGCACGGGGGGGAACGTTCATTTCGTCACCAGGGACGGGCGGGACGTGAACGTCAACCTCACGAGAATCCACATGGAAGAAGACGCCGGCAAGCTGATTCATGGAGACGAGTTGGGAGACCCGGAACATTCTTATTCCGATCTCAACCGCGCCGGCGTGCCGCTGCTCGAAATCGTCTCGGAGCCCGAACTGAGAAACCCCGAGGACGCCGAATCCTACATGCGGAAACTCAGGACCCTGGTGCGCTACCTGGGGATATCCGACGGCAACATGCAGGAAGGCAGCCTGCGTTGCGACGCCAACATCTCCCTCAGGCCGCAAGGCTCGGAGAAATTCGGCGAGAAAGTGGAAATCAAGAACATGAACTCTTTCAGAAACCTTCGGCGCGCGCTCGAATACGAAGAAAAGCGCCAGCGCGAAGTCCTGGATGCCGGCGGCGCCATCCATCAGGAGACCAGGCTTTGGGATGAATCTGGCGGCGTGACGCGGGGGATGCGGTCGAAGGAATACGCGCATGACTACCGCTATTTCCCGGACCCCGATCTGGTGCCGCTCACCGTGGATGCGAAATGGCTCGATGAAGTCCGCGCGCAATTGCCGGAGTTGCCCGACGCCAAAAGCAAGCGCTTTCAGGAGGAGTTCGGCCTCCCCCGATACGATGCGGAAGTGCTGACGGCGGAGAAGGAACTGGCCGCCTATTTCGACCAGGTCGTTGCGGCGACCGGAAAAGAACAGGCCAAGGCGGCGAGCAACTGGGTGATGGGCGACGTGTTGCGCCTGTTGAACGAACGGAAGATCACCATCGAGGAATGCCCTGTAACGCCCGAGCGGCTGGCCCGGATGCTCTCGCTCATCACAGACGGCACCATCAGCGGGAAAATCGCGAAATCCGTGTTCGACCAGATGGCGGAGAGCGGAAAGGACCCCGAGGCCATCGTGGAAGAGAAGGGACTCAGGCAGATTACGGACACGAGCGCCATCGAGAGCGTCGTGGATGATGTGATCGCGTCGAACCCCGAAGAAGTCGAAGCCTACCGGGGCGGAAGAACGAAGCTCATGGGTTTCTTCGTCGGCCAGGCGATGAAGGCGACCGGAGGCAAGGCCAACCCCAAGGCCTTGCAGGAGATACTCCGGGAGAAACTGGGGAGCTGACCCGCGAAGGCCTTTCGCCTTGAGGTTATTGAAATAGTCCTGATTTCGTAATTCAGCGCATGGAGCCGATTAGAGAGGAGCCTGTAGGGACAGGCCCCTGTGCCTGTCCGAGGTCGCTGCAAGGCGGTGCGGTTTTGTTCGTCATTCCGGCGAAAGCCGGAATCCATTTGTTTTGCTTTTGTTTTTTATTTTCTGATTTGTTCCTGCCAATGACGGAGAGATGAAAAGCCGGCGTATTGTCATTCTGCTTGAAAATGGATTCCGGCTTTCGCCGGAATGGCGGCGGTGGTCAGGTCCGACACCGGAATGACGAAAGATAACCGTATCCGCATTGTAGGGGCGGTTCGCGAACCGCCCCTACGGACCCCCTTCTCCGCTCGACTATATTCGCCAAATCACGGAATCAGGGCTTCCCGTCTCAGAGGGATTTTCGTTCCCCGAACCCGTAGAGCGCACAAGGATTATCCACCAGTATTTTCCGGCGCACCCTCTCATCGGGCGCGAATTCTGGGAGAAGGTCCATCAAGTCGCCGTCGTTGGGAATCACGGGCTTCACGTTCGTGTGCGGCCAGTCCGTGCCCCACACCACCCGGTCGGGCGCGGCGTCGATCAGGGCGCGCGCCACGGGGATGGCGTCGTGGTAAGGAGGGCCGCTCCTGGATATCCGCTCGGCGCCGCTCAGTTTCACCCATGCGTTTCCGCTTTCGAGCAAACGCAGCAGCATCTGGAAATCAGGGTGCGCCAGCGGCAAATCCGCGGGGAAAAGACCCATGTGGTCGAACACCACGTCGACCGGCAATTTTCTTATCTCAGGCTCCAGTTCAGCCAATTGTTCAGCGTGTATGTGAAACTGCATGTGCCAGCCGAAATCCTTGATTCTGGCGGCCAGCTCCTCCATCTGCTCGATTCCGCTCCTGCCGCCCGAGGCCGAGTTGATGCGCGCGCCCCGGACCCCGCGCCGGTTCAGCTCATCGAGCCTTTCTTCTGAGGCGTCCGCATCCACCACGCCCACGCCGACATAGCCCGGCCCCAGGGCGCGAATCGCCTCGAGCACTCGCGCGTTGTCAGCACCATAGGGGCTCGCCTGCACCACGACGCCACGCGCGAGACCCAATACATCGGCCATCTTCCGGTAGTCGCTCTCCAGTACCTGGACGGGCGTGTAGCGCCTCGGCTCCGCGTAGGGATAATCCGTCTCGGGCCCGAAGATATGAAAGTGGCAATCCGCCGCTCCCTCGGGAACCTCGAATGTCGGCGGCTTCGTATCCGGGTCGGGCCCGGGGATGGTGGGCCGTGTCGTCAAGCGCGTCCTCGAATCTGTTGATGGAGCGTAGCCGGGTCTATTTTCTTTTCTTCTTCCGGTACGGCTTGTGGCACTGCGTACAGCTGTCCGACAGGGCGCTGAACGCTTTCAAGACGCCTGCCTTATCCTTCGCACCGGCCGCCTTGGCGAGGTCTCTCGCGATCTGGACCGAATCCCTGGCGATTTTCGTATAATCGTCGAACCGGCTCCAGACTTCCGCCTTGATCCGCGTCTTGCCGAAAGCGCTGCCCTTGGGGCTCAAGTAGGGAATCGCCGCCGAGAGCAGCGCGATTTCCTCCGCCGCGGCCGCGACGCGCTTGTAGTTCGCCTTTTTCGTATAGACCTTGACCCGGCGCATCGCGCGGCTGATGCTCTTCATCGTTCGCACGCGCACCCTCTGCACGCCGCGCAGCGTCTGCTCGTCCTGGCCTGCGGAAAAAGAGGGGAGAAGAATCACCGCCATCAGCACCGCGCAAGCCGGCGCGCACACCCGTTTCCCGATTCGCATATCCACTCCTTATCAATGATCCGGACGCCCCTTCCCGAGAATGACCCCATACTAAAAAGGCCCTTCCGAGGTGTCAATCCGGCTGAATTTCGACGCCTCCTCATACGCCTCCGGGAAACGCGCCCTGAAACCCGCCCGACCGTTCGACACACACCGCAAATGCGCGGCGAGGTTCTTTGACAAATCCATGCCGTTTGGGATGATGGCTGAGACTTGATGCGGATAAAGGTTTTTGGGCGGTGTGAGGCGCATGATGGTTGAATACGATAATTTTCAAATGTCCCTCGGACGTCTTGAGGAGCAATACGAGAATTACCGGAATCTCGATGCGGCGCTACCCCAACTGCTCCAGGAAGCCGTGGCCGAGTCGGTCATCCGGCGTTTCGAGACCTGCTACGACTGCCTCTGGAAGGTTCTCAAGCGATACCTGGTCGAAGAACTGGGCGTCGCGGACTCTCCGAACAGCCCCAAGCCCATCTTCAGGCTCGCCTTCGAGAACGATTTGATACCCGCTCCTGTAGAACGATGGCTGGGCTATGCGGAGGGGCGCGTCGATACCGCCCACGCCTACAGCGGCGAGAAGGCGCGAGCCGCCCTGGAGGTAGTGGGCGACTTCATGGAGGACGCAGCGGCCCTCTACCGAACCATGAGCGGACGGAGTTGGAAATGAGCGGACGGGTCGACATCACCGAGGCGCAGCGCGCACTCATTTTGGATTTGCTCGATAAGCATCTGCCGAACACCGCCGCCTGGCTGTACGGCTCCCGCGCCAGGGGAGAGGCGCGTCCCAAATCCGATCTGGATATGGTCGTGTTCGCAGATCCCGCCCAAAGCCGCCGGGTTTCCGATCTGAAAGAAGCCTTCGAGGAGAGCAACCTGCCGTTTCGCGTGGACGTTTTCGTCTGGGGTTCCACCCCCGCGCGCTTCCGAGAGCGCGTCCGGGCCGAGCACGTCGTCCTCACGGCGGGGGATGGCGCGATTTCGTAGGAGGCGCAGAATTTCAGGGGATGACGGGCCGCCCGCCGGTGCCCACCGAAATTTACCCCTGCTCCGACTCACCCTCCGAGTCGGCGTAGAGCCGGAAGTAGGCGAGGGCGGCGTAGGCCTTGGCTTCTACGGCGTCGCCCTCGATCGAGAGCTTGAAGTGGTTGATTCCCTTGTAGAGGATGGACATGCCCTTTTCCTCGAAGAGCCTCTCGATTCCCGGGAACGCCCGCAGGCCGTCCCCCTTCTCCGGCAGACACCATTTCATCTCTTCGAGGTAGTCCACGACGGGACGCCAGGCGTTGCGCCCCGAAGTCAGCCAGTAGTCGAGGTCCGAGGGGCTTCTCGGCCTGTACATCTCGAGACCCAGGCGCGGCCCCACGCCGTGCGCGGAGACGTCCAGCGCCATCCGGAAGATGGGCGTCATATCGCGCATCTCCTCCAGCGTGTCCATCACTTTCCGGGTGGAGCCGTCCCATTTCAGCCGTTTCAGGAATGCGGGCACGTTGCGCAGTTTCAACCCGTCCACGATCAGGCGAATCAGGCGCGGCCCGCGCTCGGGGGCGGCGCCAATCTGATCCACCACGCCGCTGCCGGGCAAGGCGGCGAAGGCCCGCTCCACGGCGAGACGCTCCGCCTCGTCCTCCTCCCACCCGACCGCGTTCGCTATGGTGGCGGCCAGGCGGTGGGGCGTTCTTGCGCCCGCGACGTCTTCATCCAGTTCGGATTGAGGCTTGAGCGCCAGGAACACGCCCGGGGCCGGGCGCAGGTCCGGGGGGACTTCCGCGATGTCGTATTCGAGCATCGACGCCCTGAACCAGCCGGTGAGAGATGATTCGGAAGGGGGGCCCGCTCCGTTCATGAGAGCGTAGACGCGGCCGAGAGCCGCCTCCGCGGAGTCGGGTTTTGCGGCCTCGCCCAGACGAACGTAATACTCCATGGACGGACGCCCCGGCGCAACCGAGACGAAATAATCGGCGGCGGGCGCAGGGTCTCCCAGCCGAAACTCGAAGGCCGCGTAATTCAGAGTCAGCCAACTCGGAAGTTCACCGACGCGCTCCACCAGGCGGTCCCACCACGGGCCGTCGAGTAAGGCCGGTGGAACGAAGCGGCGCAACCTTGGAAAGACGTCCCCGAAATTCTCAGACATCATCGAACCCTGTTTCCGAGCGGGACGCCTACATTGGGGGCAACGCGGCGATGAGCAAGCGCGACACCCCGGCCTCCCTTCGGCGAAGCGGGCCGCAGCGCGGTTCCAACCCGCAAAGCGACGTCCCGAACCATCCCCTTCCCGGGGCTTTTCGGCGAACCGACCGAATGGACTGTTGCTCTATTTGGATATATCGTATCAGGAGTTTTGGTTCAAGCTGTTCCAGGCGTTGGCGAATTCTTGCCACATCTGTGCTCCGGCCACGACGGCGCTCAGTTCCTCCTCGCTCAATTCGGCCGGCGGCAGCACCAGGTTGATGCTCATGATGTTGTCTTCGTGCACGCCGATCTTGAACCCCTCGGGAATGGTGACTCCCAATTCCTTTTCAATGGCGACCTTGGGGTCGGCCACCAATTCGGCGCGGAATGCCTCGTTCTCGCTTGCTTTTTTGACAATCTCTTCGCGTACTTCCTCTACAGTTTTCACTGCCTCGAGTTCTCCGGAATATGTCCCTGGCCGAAAAGGAGGTGGTGTTCCCTCGTTTTCCACTGCCGGGGCGCCACGGCCGCTTTGTTCGGGAGAGAGTTCGCCTTGCAGTCCCTCCGCCTAAAAAAAGATAAAGAGGCTATCGGAAAAGTATATATATTGCGTTTCTTTCGTCAACAAAAATGTATTCATGCACCGAAAAAAGTGCGATTTCCGTACCCAAAACCCCCGAAACCACGATATTCGCCTGAAAATACCGCAGGTTTGTCGGTTTTCGCCCGTCGATATCCTTTGCGGGCCTTTTTTCTTGAGGGGCCGAAAAGGGTGTGAGAAACTTACGCTCCGTTGCGAGGACATCGAAACAGGGTTTGCGATCGGCGACGGATCCATTTTCCAGCCGCGAAGGATACGACATGAGCGCCGAAAACGCCGACCAGCGCGCGAACACCGACGTACGCTACGAGGCCGACGAGAAACCGCCGCCCCTGCTCGCGTTCGGCCTCGGCCTGCAACTCGCCGTCCTCTGCGTGGGCGGCATCGTGTTCACGCCCGCGATCGTGGTGCGCGCAGCCGGCGGTACCGAGGACTATCTCTCGTGGGCGGTGTTCGCCGCGGTGGCGATCTGCGGCGCAACCACGATGCTCCAGGCGTTCCGGGTCGGCCGCTTCGGCGCGGGCTACGTGCTCATCATGGGCACATCGGGCGCTTTCATCGCGGTCTGCATCGCGGCGCTCGCCAAGGGCGGGCCGGGGATGCTCGCCACGCTCGTCCTCGCCTCCTCGCTTTTTCAGTTCGTGCTCTCGGAGCGTCTCTCACTGTTCCGGCGGGTGCTGACGCCGACCGTCGCGGGAACCGTCATCATGCTGATAGCGGTGACGGTGATGCCCATCGTCTTCGGCATGCTCGATGACGCGCCCAAGGACGCTTCCCCGCTCGCTGCTCCGCTGAGCGCGTTCGTGTCGGCGGTGGTCATCGTCGGCATCGCGCTCAAGGCGACGGGCGCGCTGCGCCTGTGGGCGCCCGTGATCGGCGTGGCCGCGGGCTCGCTCGTCGGACTCTATTTCGGCATCTACGATACGGCCCGCGTCGCTGAAGCTTCATGGATCGGTCTTCCACGGGGCGCATGGCCGGGCCTGGACTTGAGCTTCGGGCCGGTTTTCTGGACGCTTCTGCCGGGATTCATTTTCGTGACTCTCATCGGCGCCATCGAGACGGTCGGCGACGGCGCCGCCATCCAGCGCGTATCCTGGCGGCGGCCCCGGGCGGTGGACTTCAAGGCGGTGCAGGGCGCGGTGGCCGCCGACGGAGTGGGCAACCTGCTCTCCGGCCTTTTGGCGACGGTGCCGAACACGACCTATTCGACGAGCGTGTCCGTCACCGAACTCACCGGCGTCGGCGCGCGCAGCGTGGGAGTCGCCGCCGGGCTGGTGTTCCTCGCCCTGGCGTTTCTTCCCAAGCTGGTCGCCGTGGTACTGGCGATACCAGGGCCGGTCGCCGCGGCCTACATTACTGTGCTGCTGGCGATGCTCTTCGTGGTCGGCATGCGGATGGTCGTTCACGACGGGATCGACTACCGCAAGGGGCTGGTGGCGGGCGTCGCGTTCTGGGCGGGTGTCGGCTTCCAGAACGGCGTCATATATCCCGAGTATTTCTCGACGTTCGCGGGCGGCCTTTTGAACAACGGAATGACGGCCGGCGGCCTCGTCGCCATGATCATGACCTTGTTCGTCGAATTCACCGAACCGCGCCGCAGCCGTATCGAGGTGGCGTTCGACATCTCCGCCTTGCCGAAGATCAGGGAGTTTCTCGGTGAGTTCGCCTCGGCCAGCGGCTGGGATGAGGCGATGGCGCATCGCCTCGACGCCGCGGGCGAGGAAACGCTGCTGACGCTCCTGCGCCCCGACGAAGCCGACGAGAGCCGCAAGCGGCGGCGTCTGCTCATGGTGGCGCATAAAGAAGACGGCGGCGCGGTGCTGGAGTTCGTCGCCGCGGGCGGAGAGGAGAACCTCCAGGACAAAATCGCGCTGCTCGGCGAGCAGACCGCAGGCTCCCCGATTGAGCGCGAAGTCTCGCTCAGACTGCTGCGCCACCTCGCGTCTTCGGTTCACCACCAGCAATACCACGACACGGACATCGTGACCCTGCGCGTGGAGGTTCCGGGCGCGGCCGGCGGCGGAGGGGGTTGAGGCGCGCGCCCGGGAGTCATCCCCAACGCATCTTGCGAGGCGGCCGCCTCCGAATCGACCGGCGAAAAGAAGTCGTCAACCGAAGCATGTCATTCTCTTCCGAACCCCTATCTCCTCCCCCGCGGGTGGTGGTCGAGGCCTCGATAGGCGTCGATGAAGGCGGTGATGCGCTTCTCATCAAAAGTCTCCAGCGTATCTATCTTGCCCCAGGCGGTGAGCGCGATTCTGTGTTTCATCGGCGGGTACGGGGCGAGGATGACGAACTTCGGGTAGCCGCGTACGATTTTCTCGAGTTTTTTCACGAGTTCGGGGCAATCGCCGCAGCCATACTGCACGAGCACGCCGCCGTCTTCGAGGTTATGGACCTGGAAGCCTTTGTCGATCGGCTTCCAGTGTACGCCCCAGGGGACGATGGTCGGATAGTGAGGCCCCGAGGTGGGAGGGTCCGTGTTGTAGGCGACGGCGCCGCTCGTGCCCACGCGGATGTGGCGGTTGCCGAGGGAAGGCACGTCGCGCGCCTTGTTCGCCGATGCGCCCGTAAAGTAGTAGATGCCGATTGCGACCGCGGCGATGACGATCGCCCACACGAACGGGGCGGCGCTTTTCTTCTTCGAGCCAATGGTTCTCGCCGGGCGCGGAGCCCTTCTTCCGGCGGCTCTTGCGCCTTTCTTTTTGCTTTTGGGTTTACGGGTCAAAGCAGGGATTCCTCTGGTGGTTCGCGCATGGCGGCGCTTCGTCCACCAAGATACGCGAACCCGAGGGCCTGGACAACCGGGCGGCGGATGAAATTTTCGCCGCTTTACCCACATTCGGCGCGGAATCGCCTCATGGGTTCAGGAGGTCTGGATGCTCGCGGGAAGAGAAACCGGTATGGACGAAATCCGGCGGCCGAGCGGCCTCATGCCGGGAGCGGTCGCCGGTGAAGCCATGGTTTCAGGGGGTTGCAGGCCGCCGCGCAGGTTCGTTCGGGCACGAGGCGGAGTGAGAAATGAGTTGCGCGCCGCGTGAGTCTTATATACATTTAGCTGGAATTCGAAAGTGCTCGATCGTTGGTCGGATGAAGCCTAAGCGATGGAGAGACCCGGACGATGGATTCGCACAGGATACTCGTAGTCGACGACGAACCCGATCTTGAAGGTCTGGTGCTGCAGCGCATGCGGCGCGAAATTCGCAGCGGCCGCTATTCGTTCGTCTTCGCCCGCAACGGGGTCGAGGCGCTAGAGTGCTTAAACAATGACGATGAAATCGACATCGTCATTACGGACATCAACATGCCGGAGATGGACGGCCTCACCCTGCTCGAGCAAATCCCCGCTTTCGACCCCAAGCTCCGCTGTGTCATCGTCTCGGCGTATGGGGACATGAAGAACATCCGGACGGCGATGAACAGGGGCGCATTCGATTTCCTGAACAAGCCGATTGATTTCGAGGACTTGCGGCTTACCATCGAGAAGTCTTTGGAGCATCTCAAGTCGATGCGGGAAGCCTTCGAGGCGCGCGACAAGATGTTGGCGGAAGGGAGACAGTGATGGAGGAACCCCACAGGATACTCGTGGTCGACGACGAGCCCGATCTCGAGCAGCTCGTGTTGCAGCGCATGCGGCGCGAGATACGAAGAGGCCGCTATTCGTTCGTCTTCGCCCGCAACGGGGTCGAAGCGCTCGAGCGCTTGAACGATAACGATGGCGGCGACCCTATCGACATGGTGCTCACGGACATCAACATGCCGGAGATGGACGGCCTCACCCTGCTCAAGCAAATCCCCTCGGTTGACCCCAACGTGCGCTCCGTAGTGGTTTCGGCGTACGGGGACATGAAGAACATCCGGACGGCGATGAACAGGGGCGCCTTCGACTTCGTCACCAAGCCGATCGATTTCGAGGATTTGCGGATCACCATAGAACGGACCCTGGAGCACCTCGCCATGCTGCGCGAAGCGCTCGAGGCGCGCGACAAGCTGGTCGCCCTGAGGAGCGACCTCGACCTGGCCAGCAAGATGCAGCAATCGATTCTGCCGACGAAATTCCCCGAAAGCCCCCACTACGAGATATTCGGGGGCATGGAGCCCGCCCGCGACGTAGGGGGTGATTTCTTCGACGTGATAGACCTGTCCGATGGCCGCATCGGCATCACGGTCGCCGACGTTTCCGGCAAGGGGGTGCCCGCCGCCCTTTTCATGATGTCGAGCCGCACGCTGCTCAACAGCGTCGCTGTCGCTCGCGCCAATCCGGGCGATGTGCTCGGTGAGGTGAACCGTCTGCTCCGGCCCGGTGATGTGTTGAGCGAGGTGAACCGCCTGCTTCAGGAGAACAACGAGGCCGCGATGTTCGTCACCGTTTTTTTCGCCATTTACGACTCCACGTCCGGGGAACTCGTCTACGCCAACGGCGGGCACAACCCCCCGCTCGTCCTTCACGCCGACGGCTCATCGAGCCTGCTTTCCCAGGATCCGGGCGTCGCCCTCGGGATCGCGCCCGAGTTCAGTTACGACATGTACAATGCGACTCTCGCCCCCGGTGACGCCCTCGTCCTTTACACTGACGGCGTCACGGAGGCGGAGAACGAGAAGACCGAGCAGTTCGGCCTCGACCGCCTCCGGGAGATTCTGGGGGGGGCGTCGCCGGCCTCGGCCCGGGAGATCAACACGAAGGTTTTTGAGGATGTAAAGGAATTCGCGGGCAAAGCGCCTCAATTCGATGATATTACTTGCCTGACCCTTTTTCGCCGTGGAGTGAGTGAATGAGCGCGAAACTTTCTTTGACAATGGGATTCGAGGCCTCGGATCTCCCGCGCATCCAGTCCGCCATCGGGGAATTCAGCCGGGAGCAGGACTGGCCGCCCGACATCGAATTCCAGGTCGACCTCGTGCTCGAAGAGTTGATTCTCAACGTCGTACATCATGGCAGCGAAGGCGGAGAGGGGGAAATCAGCATCGAACTCATCTCGGACGCGGAGGCGGTGATCATCGATATCATCGACGACGGCCGTCCGTTCGATCCCCTGACCGACGCGCCCGAACCGGACACCGACTCGGGCATCGAAGACCGCGCCGTGGGCGGGCTCGGTATCCACCTGGTGCGGACGATGATGGACGATGTGACTTATCGACGGGAGGAGAACAAGAACCATATGCGCCTTGTCAAGCGGAGGAGTGAATGAGCCTCCCGCTCCGAATCCGCCGGACGTTTATCCTCCTTGCTGCAGCGATAATCTGCTCGGCGTCGGGGGCGCAGGCGGCCGTGCCCGGGGTTTCTCCTGACCGGGTTCTTTTCGGTCAATCCGCCGCCTTCACCGGTCCCGCGAGTGCTCTGGGCGAGGAAATGCGTCTCGGGGTCGAAGCCGCCTTTCGCACGGCGAACGAGCGCGGCGGCGTTCACGGACGCCGGCTCGAACTCACATCCCTCGACGATGCGTATGAACCCGAAGCCGCCATCCTGAACACCCGCCGGCTGATAGAGCAGAGCAAGGTTTTCGCGCTCATCGGGGCCGTCGGTACGCCCACCTCGCGCTCGGCCACGCCGGTCGCCGCAAAAGCGAACGTCCCCTACATCGCGCCCTTCACCGGCGCCGCCTTCTTGCGCGATCCCAAATGGAAGAACGTGATCAACCTGCGGGCCTCCTATTTCCAGGAGACCGAGGAGATAGTAGATCGCCTGATCAAGGACTTGGACGTCAAGAAGATCGCCGTGCTCTACCAGAACGATTCTTTCGGTCTGGCGGGCTACCGGGGCGTTCGCCGCGCCCTGGAGCGGCGCAAACTGAAACCGGCGGTCACCGGAGTCTATCCACGGAATACGACGGCGGTCAAAACGGCCCTGCTCGACATCAGGCGCGCGGACCCCGCAGCGGTGGTCCTCGTGGGGGCCTACAAACCGGTCGCCTCCTTCATCGCGTGGGCGCGCCATACGGGGTTCAATCCGATTTTCGTAACAATATCCTTCGTGGGCAGCAATGCGCTCGTACGTGAACTCGGCCCCGCCGGCGTCGGTATCTACGTCACGCAGGTGGTTCCGTTCCCGACGATGGAGAATCTCGAGATCGCGGCCGACTACCGGCGGGACCTGGAGGCTCACAAACCCGGCGCGACTCCCAGCTTCGTCTCATTCGAGGGCTACATGGCCGGCAGACTGGCCATTCGCGCCCTCGAGTTGTGCGGGCGCAAGCCCGACCGCAACTGTCTTCTGAAAAGCCTGCGACGCGCGGCCACCATCGACCTCGGCGGATTCAAGCTCCGCTTCGGCAAAGACGACAACCAGGGTTCGGACGCCGTTTTCCTCACCGTCGTCGGCGAGGGCGGCCGCTACATCCCGACCGAAAAAATCCGGCGGCCGGAGAAGAGATGAAAAGCGCGCTGAAGAACCTCCTGGACAAGCGTTACCAGATATCGACGCAACTCTACCTCAGCATCGGCGCCGCCGCTTCTCTCACCGTCATCGCGAGCGTGGTTGCATGGGTCTCGTTCGGGTTCGTGGGCGAGGTGCAGAACCGCGTGAACGAAGGCACCGTCCCGTTCCTGGCGAGCGCCTTCGGAATCGCCCAGGAGAGCACCGCCCTGGTGGCCGCCGCGCCGCGGCTGGCCGCAGTGGTGAACCCTGACATCCTGGACCAAATAGCCACCGAGGTCGCCAAGGACCAGGAGGCGTTCGAGACGGCGCTTGCGGCGCTGATTCGCCAGGAAGGGAATGAGGAAATCTCCTTGCGCATCAAGAAGCTCGGAGACGTGCTGATAGAGAACCTCAATGCCATCAAACGATTGGTGCTGCAGCGCTTCGATCTCACCGATCTGCGCGATACCCTGCAACTCCAGCTCACATGGGTGCGCAAGGAGCTGAACAACGTCATGGTTCCCGCCATCGACGATCAGTTGTTCTACGCGATGACGGGTTACGGCAAAATCGACGCGGCGCCCGTTCCCCGTGAAAAGCACTTCTCGGAGGAGGGGTTTAACCTCTACCGCTACATCGCCGGCTTGCGGTCGGACGCCACTATCGCGACCCAGCTTCTCGCCACCGCTTTCAGCGTATCGGACGCCGCCCAGATCGAGCCGTTGCGCGAGCGCTTCGAGGCCACGGCGCGCGGTATCCGGCGGCGTATGAACGCGCTTGGAAAGGTTCCGGTGCGCGCGGCTCTCGAGCCTCTCTTCGAACAGATGATCGAGTTGAGCATCGGGGAGGATGGCGGTTTCAATCTGCGCGCGCGTGAACTGGCGCTCGAGAGGAAACAGGGCGAGTTGCTCGCGTTTCACGAATCTCAGGAAGCGAAAATTCTGGCCGCCACCGAAACGCTGGTGGGCACGGCCCGCAAGAGCGCGAAGCAGGCCACCCAGGATTCCGCCCAGGCCATCAGCACCGGCAGCAACATCCTGCTCGCGCTGAGCGCCATCAGTTTCATCGGCGCCGTGCTGATCGGCTGGCTGTTCATCGGCCGTGTGCTTTCGCGTCGACTCGGTCGGCTCTCGGACCGCATGCGCCGCATGGCCGACGGCGATCTGGAGGAGAAAGTCGATATCGGCGGGCAGGACGAAGTCGCGGAAATGGCCGCAGCGCTCGAAATCTTCCGCCGCCATGCCTTGGAGGTGCAGCGCCTCAACCTGGTGGAGAAACTGGCCGAGGAGATCAAGGGCAAAAACGAGGAACTCGAAAGCGCGCTCGGCGATCTGGAAAAGGCGCAGGATCAGATTGTCATGCGCGAAAAACTCGCGGCGCTCGGTGAATTGACGGCGGGCGTGGCTCACGAGATCAGAAATCCGCTGAACTTCATCAAGAACTTCTCGGAAGTCTCCGAAGAGCTGATGGAGGAGTTGATGGAAGAGTTGGAGAAGATGGCGGCTCACGGCGGCAACGGGCAGGAAAACGGGCAGGAACCGCAGGAGGACAAGGAGGAGAAAAAGCAGGACGAAGAGGATCCGATCGAGCTCATCACCGAAATCGGAGAAGACCTCACCGGCAACCTCCAGCGCATCCGCGAACACGGGGAGCGGGCCAACAACATCGTGGAGAGCATGCTCCAGATGGGCAGGGGTTCGGGAGAGGCGCAGCCGACCAACATCAACACCCTGCTCGACGAACACGCGCGCCTCGCCTACCACAGCGCACGGGCGGCAGACCCAAATTTCAACCTCACGCTCGATTGGGATTTGGATCCGGATATGGTGGAATGCGAGGTCATTCCGCAGGATCTGGGCCGCGTCTTCCTGAACATGGTGAGCAACGCCTGCTACGCCACCCATGAGAAACGGCAAAAAGTCGCCTCTGTCGAAGATGCGCCGCGCTACGATCCCACGCTGAAGCTCGTTACCAGGTGCAGGCCGGACGGCATCGAGGTCCGCATTCGCGACAACGGGAGCGGGATGCCGCCTGAGGTCGTCGAGAAGATATTCAACCCCTTCTTCACGACCAAGCCGACGGACAAGGGCACCGGGCTCGGCCTTTCTCTATCCAGCGACATTATTCGTCAGCATGGGGGAAACATACGGGTCGAAACCGAGCCGGACGAATTCACGGAAATGATCGTCGAATTGCCGCGGTGATCCGCGCTGACTTCCTGCCCGAAAAGATTCGAGAAAATATCGAGGAAGACGAAAGATGGTTGGGGGGGCACGGCGAAAGCCGCGACTCGCGAATCCAGGAGGTCAGACGGCGAAAAAAGGTTTTTCCTTCTTCGCCTCCGGCCGTCAGTTCGCGGTCGCGGCGAGGGCGTCCGCTTTCGAGTTGTGGATCTGAATGATGCGGTCGAAGCCGGATATCTCGAAAACCTCGCGCGTCAGTTCTCCGAGCGCGTACAGGGCGAACTTCGTGTTGCTTTGACTAAGCTGCTTGGCGACGAGAAGAACGGCGCGGAGGCCGGCGCTGCTGATATACGAGACTCCCTCGAAATTAACGATGACGGCGCGGTCGTCTTCGCTGATTACGTTCTTGATGGTGCTCTCGAAATCCGGGGCGGTGGCGCCGTCGATGCGGCCGTCAACCTGCACGACCAACGTCCCGCTTTCCTGCTCAGTCTTAATTTCCATGCTTGGCTCTGCCTCCCAACAGCGTGAGATTCCTCTGACCCTACACCCCGAGAGTGTATGCATGGGCAACAAACGTAACGTGCCTAGGGTAATACCTTATTATCTCACATAAACGCAAGCCCATCCACCGAATTCCTGGATAGGCAACGTAGTCATTCAGAACTGCATCTCCAAGAAATGCGCTCCCTACGATATAGAATTTCTTCATGTTTGGCAACTCATAGTCATGTTTCTGGCGCAATACCGCTTTCGGCGCCTTGGACCGGATGCCGCCGGCGCTCCGGCGGGAATGGAATACCTGGGAGTTTTCTTGACTGGATGACGCCGGTCGGCCATAGTGGTTAGATATAGAATCGAAGAAATCCCGGTATTTCCGCTTTAAGTCCGAGCTTCCGGTGAAGGGAGTTGAGCGAGGCGGGGCCCTGCGCCGGCGTCTTGGACCCACGACGTATTTCAATCGTTCCGGACGACAGTGGAGGCATGATGGTGAGTTCCGAGAGAAGAGAGGCGTCGGACTTTGGAGACGACGGCCTCCGCATGACGCCCGAGTCGATGCTCGCTCTGGCGCGCAGGGCGGCGGAACTCCTGGTGGAGCGAACCGAAAACCTTCCCGGGGAAGGCGCCTGGGACGGAGACTTTCAGCAGGAGCTCGAAAAACAACTGATGGAGGCTCCACCCGAGGACGGACGGCCCGCGGTGGAGGTTCTGGAGCGCGCCGCGCGTGAGATACTTCCCCTCACGGGGCGCAACGATCATCCCCGCTTCTTCGGCTTCATCCCCTCCTCGCCCACCTGGCCCGGTGTGCTGGCCGACTTCATGGCCTCGGGCTTCCACGTCAATCAATGCACCTGGCTGGTCGCGAGCGGCCCGAGCCAGCTCGAACTGGTCGTCATCGACTGGTTTAGGCGCTGGATCGGCTATCCCGAGAGCGCGGGCGGGCTTTTCACGAGCGGGGGGTCGGCGGCGAGCCTGGACGCCTTCGTCGCGGCGCGCGAAGCGGCGGGTCATCCCGAGCGCGCGAGCGTCTACATGGCCGATCAGAGTCACAGCGCGCACGTCCGCGCGGCAAAGATCATCGGTATTCGGCCCGAGCGCATCAGGCTTCTTCCGTGTGATGAACGCTTCCGCCTGGACATGGAAGCGCTCGCGCGCGCCGTGGCGGAAGATCGCGCGGCGGGGCTCCACCCCATCGCGGTGTGCGCCAACGCGGGCGCCTCCAGTACGGGGGCCGTCGATCCGCTTGTGGAGATGGCGGATTTCTGCGAGGCGCAGGGGGTCTGGCTGCACGTCGACGCCGCCTACGGTGGCTTCGCGACCGTCACCGAGCGGGGCAAGGAACTCCTCAGCGGCATGGAGCGCGCCGATTCGATCGGGATGGACGCGCACAAGTGGTTCTTCCAGCCCTACGAGGCGGGCGCCCTGCTCGTGAAGGACGTGAAAACGCTCGAGCGCGCCTTCGCGGTGCGCCACGACATTCTCCAGGACACGATATGGGGCGCGAACCACCCGAACTTCTCGGATCGCGGCCTGCAACTGAGCCGCTCGTTCCGGGCGCTCAAGGTCTGGATGTCGGTGCAGACCTTCGGCATGGCCGCGTTCAGGCGCGCTGTTTCCAGGGGCATGGAGTTGGCCGAGCGTGCCGAGGCGTACGTTCGCGAAAGCCCGCATCTGGAGATGCTGACGCCCGTCTCGCTGGGCATCGTTTGCTTCCGGGTCAATCCGGCGGAGGCCGGCCTGGACGAGGAAGCGCTGGAGGAGATCAACAGAACGGTTCTCGCCCGCATCTTCTGGGACGACAAGGCGTTCGTGTCCTCCACCCTTCTCAAGGGGAAGTTCGCGCTCCGGTTCTGCATCATCAATCACAACACGACCTGGGACGACGTGCGCGAGACGCTCGAGACGATCGAGCGCTTCGGAGGGGAGGCTTTGGTAAAGGAAAATGGTTAGGAGGTCGTTTCCCTGCGTTTCCCGATTTCTGTAGCGGTTGGATATTTGCCGGTCAAGTCACCGGAAACGGGACTGAAAGGAATCGAATATCGTTCGCTATCTGTGTGATGTGTATCCTTTTGGGTAGAACAGGGCGCTTGGAGCAGGGCTCTTCATGAGTCTCTTTGAAGCCGCTCCATATTCTATTCCGATGTCACAAAGAGGTGGGGATGCGTAATGGAGAAATCGGAAGGTAGAAGAGAAGCGCAGGCTGAGGAGGGCGATGGACTCCGGATGGCGCCCGAACAGATGCTCGATCTGGCGCGCAGGGCAGCGGAACTCCTGGTGGAGCGAATCGAAACCCTTCCCGGTGAGGGCGCCTGGGATGGGGATTTTCAGCAGGAGCTCGAAAAGCAACTGATGGAGGCGCCGCCCGAGGCCGGCCGCCCTGCTGCGGAGGTTTTAGAGCGCGCCGCGCGCGATATTCTCCCGTTTTCGTTACGTCTGGACCATCCCCGTTCCCTCGCGTTCGTTTCAACCTCGCCCACCTGGCCCGGGGTGCTGGCCGACTTCATGGCCTCGGGCTTCCATATCAATCAATGCACCTGGCTGGTCGCGAGCGGCCCGAGCCAACTCGAACTGGTCGTCATCGACTGGTTTAGACGCTGGATCGGCTATCCCGAGAGCGCGGGCGGGCTTTTCACGAGCGGGGGTTCGGCGGCGAGCCTGGACGCCTTCGTCGCGGCGCGTGAAGCGGCGGGTCATCCCGACCGCGCGAGCGTGTACATGAGCGACCAGAGCCACAGCGCGCACATTCGCGCGGCGCGCATTATCGGGGTCCGGCCCGAGCGCATCAGGCTACTCCCGAGCGACGCGCGCTTCCGCCTGGATTTGGAGGTGCTCGCACGCGCCGTAGCCGAGGACCGCGCTTCCGGGCTTCACCCCATCGCGGTGTGCGCCAACGCCGGCGCAGTCAGCACGGGGGCTATCGACCCGCTGGGGGAGATGGCGGATTTCTGCGAGGCGCAGGGCATCTGGCTGCACGTCGACGCCGCCTACGGCGGCTTCGCGACCGTCACCGAGCGGGGCAAAAAGCTCCTCGGCGGCATGGAGCGCGCCGATTCCATCGGGATGGACGCGCACAAATGGTTCTTCCAGCCCTACGAGGCGGGCGCGCTGCTCGTAAAGGACGTGAAAACGCTCGAAAAGGCGTTTGCGGTTCGGCACGATATTCTTCAGGACACGATATGGGGCGCGAACCACCCGAACTTCTCGGACCGCGGCCTGCAGCTGAGCCGCTCGTTCCGGGCGCTCAAGGTCTGGATGTCGGTCCAGACTTTCGGGATGGACGCGTTCAGGCGCGCCGTCTCGAGGGGGATGGAACTTGCCGATAAGACGCAAGAGTACGTTCGAGAGAGTCCGGTTCTGGAGATGCTGACGCCCGTCTCGCTGGGCATCGTTTGCTTCCGGGTCAATCCGGCGGAGGCCGGCCTGGACGAGGAAGCGCTGGAGGAGGTCAACAGATCGGTTCTCGCCCGCATCTTCTGGGACGACAAGGCGTTCGTGTCCTCTACCCTTCTCAAGGGGAAGTTCGCGCTCCGGTTCTGCATCATCAACCACAACACGACCTGGGACGACGTGCGCGAGACGCTCGAGACGATCGAGCGCTTCGGGGAGGAAGCGGTGGGTTTGGGTTGAGCGGCCTCGCCTGAAAGCGTCTTCTATTCTTGAGACATTACTAGGGCGGCGCGTCCGGTGACTCGGCCCTCACGCAAGCGCTCGTGCACGAGGTTGGCTTCTTCGAGCGGATAGGTCTCGCTCACCAGGGGCCAGACATCGCCGCGCGCCACGAGTTCGAGCGAGTCGATGACCTCCTGTTTATTGGCGTAGCGGCTGCCCATGATCTGCTGCTCCTCGCGGAGCAACTCACGCGGAGAGAACGGAAACCGTTCTATCCGGTTCGCCCCCATGGCGAGAAAGCGGCCCCCCTTGCCCAGCCCGCGCAGGCCGCCCTCGACCCCCTCAGCGGTGCAGACGAAATCGACGACGACGTCCACGCCCGCGCCACCGGTCAAATCCCGAAACGCCTCGCCCAGGTTCTCTTGAGAGGCGTCCACCGCGTCGTGCGCGCCCATGTCGCGGCATTTGCCCAGCTTGTCCGCCGTCACGTCGACGGCGATGACGCGCGCGCCCGCCCAGCGCGCCATCATCACCATGTGGATTCCCACGCCGCCGCCCGCGCCCACCACGGCAACGTTCTCCATGGGGCGCACGCCTGCGTGGCGTAACACCTTATACGGCGTGGCGATGGCGTCCGAGATGACGCCGACCTCGGCGGGGTGCGCCTTGTAGTCCAGCCCCTCGGGCAGGGGGATGAAATTCCGGGCGGGCAGCTTGATGTACTCGGCGTAGCCGCCGTCCACCTGGCGGCCGACCTGCCCGGCGAGGTTCTCGCACAGGGTCTCGCGGTTCACGCGGCACCAGCGGCAGCGCCCGCAGGTGAAGTAATAATACGCCGTCACGGGCGCGCCCTCGCTGAGGCCCTCCACGCCCGCGCCCACCTGCGTGATCTCTGCGGTAATTTCGTGTCCGATCACGAGCGGGAAATTCCCGCCCATGCGGCCCGCCCGGGTATGCTCGATTGTAAGCCCCGAACCACAGGCCAGCACGCGCGCCACGGCCTCGCCCGGCCCCGCCACGGGGATGGGCCGTTCTTCCAGAACGAACGGCGCGCCCGGCTCCGCCAATACCATCGCCTTCATGTCGTCTCCTGCCGTATACAGGTGAAAGTATTCAGTGAGTCTAGTGCATCGCGCCCCGAAGGGGTAACGGTCGGGGAAAATTCGCCGGAGAGAACGGTTTTACTAGTCGGTGCGCACCTCTTTCGCCCATTCGCGGTTGGCGGCGTACCACTCCACCAGATGCGCGAGGCCGTCTGCGAGCCTCACTCGGGGTCGCCAGCCCAGGAGTCTTTCCGCCTTGTCGATGTTCGCCCAGGTGGCCTTGACGTCGGCGGGGTTGCTCTCCTCATAACGAATCCGGGCCTTCTTCTCCGTGAGGGTTTCGATGCGGGCGATGGCGTCGCTTAAGACGACGGGCTCGTCCGATCCCAGGTTGATGATCTCATAAGAGACCGGCCTGATGGCCGCTATCGTGCCTCTGGCGATGTCGTCCACGTAGGTGAAATCGCGCGACTGCTTACCGTCGCCATAGACGAGAACGGGTTTTTCCTCGGCTATCCACTGCGTGAAGCGGAACAGGCTCATGTCGGGCCGCCCCGCCGGGCCGTAGACGGTGAAGTAGCGCAGCACGCTCACGTCGATCCCGAACAGGTGGTGGTATGTGTGGCAGAGCGCCTCGGCCGCTTTCTTGGAAGCCGCGTAGGGGGAAAGCGGCCTGTCGGTCGGGGCGTCCTCCCGAAAAGGCGAGGGCGTATCCGCCCCGTAGGCGCTCGAGGTGGAGGCGAGCACGAACTTGGTGACGCCGAAATCCTTGCAGAGTTCGAGCAGGTTCAGTGCGCCGGTGACGTTGGTCTCGAAATAGCCCCAGGGATTCTCGATGGATTGCCGCACGCCAGCGCGCGCGGCCAGGTTCAGAACGGCGTCGAAAGGCGGGGCGCCGCCTCCGGCGTTTTCTGCGAACAGCGCGCGCAGGGTGTCGGAACGAGTGATGTCGGCTTCGTGAAAAACGAAACCGGGCCGCGCCTTCAGGCGCGCGAGGCGGTAGTCCTTCAGTCGGGTGTCGTAGGCGTCGTTCATGTCGTCGATACCCACGACGGCGTGATCATCATCCAACAGGAATTCGCACACCCTGGACGCGATGAAGCCCGCAGCGCCCGTGACGAGGTATCTGGCCAAACCGGATTTCTCCTTGCAACGAACTCATTTGCCTTGGAACTTGCGCCCAAGGCTATCAGGAGCGGGCGGTTCCGGCAAAACGTGGCCCGTGGTTGAAATCCGCGCCGCAATCCATGATGGTTGGTTTCATACTGAAATATCGGTTTCGATATGACATAGGTTGAGGATCCGAGATGGCGAACGTATTGGTGACGGGAGGCGCAGGCTTCGTCGGTTCCCATGTGGCGGAAGCTTGTCTAGAGGCGGGCGATACCGTCTGGGTGGTGGATAATCTCGCGTCCGGCCTGGTGGAGGATGTCCCGCCGGGCGCCGTTTTCCGAGAAGGCGATGTGGCCGATGCGGAGTTCATGCGCCGCTTGGTGGCAGAGGCGCGTCCCGCCGTCATCCATCATCTGGCAGCCCAGTCGAGCGTAACGCACAGCCTGGCCGAACCCGAACTCGACGCGCGGGCGAACGTCATGGGCACGCTGAGTGTTCTCGAGGCGGCCAGGAGCATGGATGCGTCACCACGGGTCGTCTACGCCGCCACGGGCGGGGCGTGCTACGGCGATCCGGAAGAGGAAATCGTGAACGAGAGCTGCCCCCTCGCCCCCGCTTCGCACTACGGGATGAGCAAGGTGGCGGGCGAGCGGTATCTCGCCTTCTACGGGGCGCATTTCGGGCTTCCCGTCGTCTCGCTGCGTCTGGCCAACGTCTATGGGCCGAGGCAGCGCGCGACGCTCGATGCGGGCGTGATATCGATTTTCGCGGAAAAACTCACGAAAGGAGAATCCCTCACCCTATACGGGCACGGACGCGCAGGGCGCGATTACGTCTTCGTGAAAGACGTGGTCGAAGCGTTCCTCACGGCGGGGAAGGGCGGTGCGGACGGCGGCGTCTACAACATCGGCACCGGCGTCATCACCGAAGTCGAGGCGCTGCTCGAGATCCTCTGCCGCCGCATGGGGAAAAACCCCGTGAGCGTGGAAAAAGCGCCCCTGCGCCCGGGCGAGGTGTTCAGAATCGGCCTCGACGCGCGCGCGTTTGCGAAAAAAACCGGCTGGCGGCACAGCTTCTCGCTCGAGGAGGGAATCGCCGCTTTCCTGGAGTCGATCGAGAATTAAGCCGGCAGACGCCCGTAGACGCGCTCAGGCGTGACCAGTACGGCGACCGCGCCCTGGTCTATCATCGCTTGGTCGTATTCCTCCCAGTCGGGGTGGTTCGAATCCCCGCAGGCGCGGAACACCTCGCGGAACATCACGCGCATTTCCTCTTTTTCGGTGTTTTCGTAGTCGAACAGTCTGGCCTTGCCCTCCACGCTCACCCAGGTGCGCCAGTCGGGGGTGACGTAGAGCACCGTGCACTGGGGGTTCTTGCGCAGGTTCTTGAGCTTGACCGACCAGCCGCGCACGATGACGAACGCGGCGCAATCCTCATACGCCCCACAGACGATGATGCTCGATTGCGCCGTGCCGTCCGGCCTTAAGCTCGTGACCATGCCCTTGTGGTTTTTCTCCATAAACGGTCTTGCATCTTCGAAGTTCATGAGATACCTCGCTATGAATGAGAGAAACGAATGTTTTCGCCATTGTAGCAAAATTTCTGAATGAACGACGCCATAAGGAGAACCGCCGATGAGCCGTCTCGCACCGCTTGAACCCGAATCCATGCCGCCCCGTCAACGAGATGCCTATGAGGAACTCATCGCCAACCAGCGTGGCGGCGTGCGCGGGCCTTTCGGCGTCTGGGTGCGCAGCCCCGGCCTTGTCATCGCCCTTCGCAATCTCATGAAGTTTTATTATGAGGAAAGCGTCATCACAGAGGACATCCGCGAACTCGCCATCATCATCACCACGCGCCATTGGGGGGCGACTTATGCTTTCTCCGCCCACGAGGCGCAGGCTCTGGACAGCGGTCTTACGCCCGCGCTTGTGGCCGCCGTGATGGCGCAGGAGACGCCTACCGAAGGCACGGATCTAGAACTTTGCGTTCACCGGTATTGCAAGGAATTGCTCGAAACCAAAGAGGTGTCCGACGACGTTTATCAGGAGGCGTTCTCTCTGCTCGGCGAGAAGGGCGTGGTCGACTTGACCGCCCTCGTGGGCTTTTACTCGGCCATCTCCATGACGCTCAACGCCTTCGAGATACCGCCGGTTATGTGAGGGGGAGTTGATTTTCCGTCAAGAATATTTTTTATGTTGGTTCTACCCACGCCATGTCGTTTGTGTCTTCATTTTATCGACTGACCAGATTTGATATTCGTAATTTTTATGGCGATAATTATACGAAAATATGATATAGTTCTTCTATGGCGAGAAAAAGAACACACGAAATACGAGACCCCATCCATGTTTTCATCAGACTGGATTCTGATGAGCGGAAAATTCTTGATTCGCTCCCGTTTCAGCGATTGCGCCATATTCACCAACTGGCCCTGACTTATCTCGTTTACCCGGGTGCAACCCACAAGAGGTTCGAGCATTCACTCGGTGTAATGGAACTCGCCGGCAGGATTTATGATGTCGTGACGGAACCGGAGAACGTTTATCAGGAATCCGCTTCTGTCAGGAGTATTATTCCAAAGCATAGGGACCTCGATCATCTGAAATGGCGAAGAACATTAAGACTCGCGGCGTTATACCATGATCTGGGCCATCTGCCGTTTTCCCATGCTTCAGAAGAACTCTTGCCGGGCGGCTGGGATCATGAACGAATAACGATGGAAATCATTTTGAGCGAGCAAATGGCGGGTATTTGGGAAGACATTGGCGTGCAGCCGAAAGACGTGGCGAAACTGGCGATTGGAGCGAAGAAATCGAAAGATTATATGAGTGTCGAGTTGAATGAATGGGAGAGCATTTTATCGGAAATCATCACGGGGGATGTTTTCGGGGCCGACAGGATGGATTATCTGCTTCGGGATTCGTATCACGCGGGGGTTGCCTACGGGAAATTCGATCATCACCGCTTAATCGATACGATGAGGATACTGCCGAAAGAGGGGGCGGATGGTTCTCAGGAACCGGTTTTGGGTGTCGAGGAAGGCGGCTTGGAATCCGCCGAGGCGTTGCTGCTTGCGCGATATTTCATGTTTTCACAGATTTATTTTCATTCCGTCCGGCTCATTTACGATCAGCATTTGGTAGATTTCTTGAATTCCTGGTTGGAGGGGGGAATGTTTCCCACAGATTATGAAGGCCATTTGAAATATACGGATATTGAAGTAATATCCGCTATGTTATCCATTGCCGGAGATAAATCTCATCCCGCCCATGCGCACGCCGAGCGCATCGTTCGTCGTCGGCATTTCAAGAGTATCTATAGACCTGCCGCCGAGGACCGGAAATTCTTGGAACCGGGTCGGAAAATATATGAAGCGGCATCCGGGAAATTCGGTGAGCAAAATGTGAAACATATTCAGAGAACTCAAGACAGGAGAAAAAGCTTTTTTCCGGTTCTCATACAAGGCGCGAGAATCTCGGAAGCGGCGAGTGAAAAAGAAACATTCTCGAACATTCCGCTGGCGTCTTGTGAGAATGTTTTCGTTTCACCTGAAATGAAAGAACAAGCCGATGTTTGGTTGAGTGGGAAGCGAGAGGAAATCCTTTCGTTTGCCGGAAAGGAGTAATGGCCATGGAGCGATTCGAGAGGGCCGCCGTTTTATTGTCTTTGGCCGAGAGACTGAGAGACGCCGACAGCTGGTGCGGGGAAACGCACGTTCAGAAGGTGACTTATTTTCTGCAAGATCTGTTGGAAGTCCCGCTGGCATTCGATTTCATTCTATATAAGCACGGCCCCTATTCCTTTGACCTGAGCGACGAGATATCCTGGATGTGGGCGAACGATTTTTTGAAACCGCGTCCGCAACAGAGGCCGTATGGACCGAAACTGGTACCCGGCGAGAGGGCGGAACTTTTGAAGAAAACATACCCGAAACCCATTGAGAAATATGCCCATAAAGTTCAAAAAATCGTGGATAAATTCGCGCCGATGAAGGCAAGGGCCTTGGAGAGATACGCCACAGCGTATTATGTCTCGAAAGAGAAAAAGGAAATAGCTCCCGATGCAATGGCGGCTGAAATTGTCGAGCGAAAACCGCATATCAGCTTTGACGAGGCGCAGGAGGCCGTTGAGTTCGTTGCTCGGCTAAGAAGCGTATTGTCGGAGTCGTGAATGATGCGCGCTCGTTTTTGCGCCACGCAAAACTTTCCTCTCTCAGTCATTCGAATCAAATAGCGCGCCGAGCCGCCCTCACTCAGGCGCCCGGCCGCTGCGCTGCGTGAGACCCAGGAGTCTCTCCTGGATTTCCCCGTTCCATGCGCCCGCGCGCATTTGCCAGACCCAGTTGCCCTGCGGGACGCCCGGGCGGTTCATGCGGCCCTCGTTGCCGAGGCCGAGCACGTCCTGGGCGGGGATGATGGCGAGCGCGGCCCCGGATTTCATCGCCGCGCGGATCATCGACCAGTGAATGTCCTCAGGCTCGCCCCCGAAGGTCCTGAGCGCCGTGGCGCGCGATATGGCGAAGCCGGCGGGCGTTTCGTTTCGGAGAATCGGGTCGGCGCCGTGGAACCAGCCCTGGGCGGTGTCGTTGTCGTGCGTGCCGGTGTAGACCACCGCGTTCTCGGGAATGTTGTGGGGGAGATGCGGGTTGTCCGGGCTGCCGTCGAAGGCGAACTGCAAGACGCGCATGCCGGGCAGGCCGAATCGGTCCCTGAGGGCGTGGACGTCGTCGCCCACCGAACCCAGGTCCTCGGCGATGAGTGGCAGATAGCCCAATTCCTCCTCCAGCGCGCTGAAAAAGGCCTCGCCCGGCCCCTCGCGCCAGGCGCCGTCTTTGGGTGATTCCGCATCGGCCGGAATCGCCCAGAACCGCGCGAAGCCGATGAAGTGATCGAGGCGCAAGGCGTCGAAACGGGCGACGTTCACGGCGAGGCGCATCTTCCACCAGGCGAAATTCTCATCAAAGTGCGCGGCCCAGTCGTAGAGGGGATTCCCCCAGTGCTGGCCATCCTGGTTGAAGTAATCGGGCGGCGCGCCGGCGTAGGCGCGCGGGCGACGTGATTCGTCGAGTTCGAACAGTTGCGTCCGCGCCCATACGTCCGCTGAATCATGGGCGACGTAGATGGGAATGTCGCCGATGAAGCCGATCCCCTTTCCGGCGGCGTAGTCTTTTAGCGCGCGCCATTGCCGGTCGAAGATGAACTGCTCGAATTGGGTGTAGCGAATGTTTTCCTCGAACCCGGGATCATCGGGATTGCGGTCTCTTGCGTCTTCCGGCCACTCCCACCAGGGGGAACCTTCGTGCGCACGCTTGAGCGCCCGGAACCTCGCGTAATCGGCAAGCCAGCCGGCCTGCGCCTCGCAAAACGCCGTAAATCCCGCGACATTCGCCCCGCCGTCGTTCGAGAACGCCTCGAACGCCTTGGCCAGCAGTGATTCATGGGCCTGGAGCGCCTGCGCCGGTTCGATGTCCCCGCCGCCGCTCTGACAGCGGTCTTCCATATCTTTCGTGGAGAGGAGGCCCTCTTCGGCGAGCCTGCCGAGTGATATCAGCAGGGGGTTTCCCGCGAACGTGGAAGAGGAAACGTAAGGGGAGCCCGTCTCGTCGGTGGGGCATACGGGCAGCATCTGCCACCAGCTCTGGCCGGAGGATGCGAGTTGGTCGACGAATTCGAACGCCCCGGGGCCTAAATCGCCGAAGCCCGCCTCGCTCGGCAGCGAGGTGGGGTGGAGCAGAATCCCGCTTTTTCTGGCGTGAAACGGATTCGTTTGGCTCATGTCCAAGGCTCGTTCACCGGGGTAGTTTTCCACGCCTTCTCTTCACCTTGCGCCGGGCGCGGCGCCGGGTTCGCCGCCTGCATACAGATATGGCACGGCGCGCGCCGTTTGTTCAAGGAAAAAAGCATAATCGCTAGTGTCCCTCCCCCAGGGGGAGTTTTACGGCGTCGCCGGTGCGTGCGGATTCCTCCATGGCGATGGTCACCTCCAGGGTCTGGCGCGCGTCCTCCGCCGTGGCGAGGTGGCAGGGTCGCCCCGTGGCGAGGTGGTCGAGCCAACTCCTGGTCTCATCGCCGATGGGGCCGTACATGGTGTCGAGCGCCCAGTCGCCAGACGACGTGCTGCCGAGAAAGACCATCGGCAGGTGGTGGTCGGGAACGTAGGCGTGCGGATAGCCCTTCTCGGTGTAGAGGATGTTCTCCTTGTGGTCCTCGTCGAAGAGCATCACGCCGTCCGTGCCGATGACTTCGAGACGAATGCTCTGCCCGGCGGTGGGATATTTCGCGGGCAGGGCGTAGCAGATGCCGAGGTTCACGGTCGCCCCGTCGGCGAAGGTCATGATCGACCAGCTCACGTCGTCCACCTTGGGGTACCCCGCCTCCTTGAAGACGAAGCCGCCTCCCCGGCAGACGACCTCGACGGGCGGGTTTCCTTCCATGAACCAGCACATCATATCGACCCAGTAGGTGAGGACGTCGAGAACGGGCGTGGCGTCGGCCGAGCGCTTGAGTATCTCGAACGCCTGCGCCCTGGTGTTGAATACGCGGCCCGTAGCGCCGATGAGTCTTCCGAGGCGGCCCTGCTGTATCTGTTCTTTCCCCAGGAAATAGCGCCGCTTGTATCGCATGATGTAGCCCACGCGGAGGTCGGTCTCGTATTTTTCCGCTGTGGTGAGAAGCCTGTCGGCATCCTCCAGCGTCATCGCGATGGGCTTTTCCACCAGCACGGGCTTGCCGAGTTCGAGCGCCTGAAGTACCGGCTCCACGTGGGCGAACTCGGAAGTCGAGACGATGACGGCGCCTACCTCTGGATGGGAGATCACCTCCTCGTTGCTGCCCGATGTTACCTGCGCGTTCACGCGCGCGCCGAGCGCTTTGGCGCGTTCGGGCTCGGCGTCCGAGATGGCCAGGAAGCGGACGGCGGGGTGTTGCGCCGCGAGGCGCGAGCGGTGTGTGCCGATGCGTCCTGCGCCCACGACGGCGACGCCGAGCTCTGTTCTGTCGAAAAGCGTCAAGGCGAGCCTCCTCAATGACTTGGACAGGGACAACGCGCGGCATTCTACGCCCCGTACGACTCGCCTTCAATCGGGAGCGAGTGTCGCAGCAGGCAAGTCGCCGCTTTGAATATTCGGGAGTTTTCCGGTGATTGGCCTGGGCGAGGCGACACGCCTCAGAGCAGCAGGCGGTCGTCCATGCGCGAGCGCGTCAGCACCTCATGCCCCTCTTCGGTGATGAGCACCGTCTCCTCGATGCGCACGCCGCCGCCTCCGGGGACGTCCGGCACCCAGATGAGCGGCTCGATGGCGAAGACCATGCCGGGCTCCAAGTCGACTTCTTCTGAATCGGGGTCGGGTTCCCCGATGTAGGGCGGCTCGTTGGGCGATGTGCCCACCGCGTGGCCGATGCTGAGCGAGAACCAATTCTTTCTCAAGCCGTACTTCTCGCCCGTCTCCCAGATTCGCTCTGCCACCTGCTTGTTCGTGAAACCGGGGCGGGTGCGCTCAAGTCCCAACTGCAGGGATTCATGCACGGCGGTGTAGATTTCCTTCTGCCGTTTGGAGGGTTTTGCGCAGATCATCGTCCGGGCCACGTCGCCAAAATATCCGTTCCACTGCGCGCCGATGTCGATGAACACCAGGTCGCCGCTTCGGATGATCTTGTCGCTCGCGAAGCGGTAGGGCGGCGACATGTGCTCGCCCGAGGCGACGAAGGGGGATACGAGATGCGCCATTTCGCCCCCGTAGTGGTGGAGCACCTTCATCGCGTCCGCCGCCACGTCGCATTCGCGCTTTCCCGCCCGTACGCTGTCCATGGCCTCCTCGTTCACGGCGTCGGCGATCGCGCAGGCCTCGCGGATCATGTAGACCTCCTCGGGCATCTTGTGCCGGCGCACCTTGTGCATGAACGAATCGCCGTTCACGAACTCCACGTCGCCCAGATGCTTCTGGTAGGCGCTGAACTGGATGAACGTCATGAGATCCAGGCCCACCCGCTTGCCGATGAGGCCCAACTCCTCGAAGAGGGGGCGAAGCGTCTCGCGGATCATCTTGTCCACGAGGGGCTGTTCTTCCATCTTCGCCAAGTGATGGAATTTCTCTATCCAGGGCATGTCGCGCGAGACGCGGGGTATCTCCCCGCCGTTCGTCATGATGTGCGCTCCTCCCTCCTGCGGGAGGATGACGGCGTTTCGTGTACCTTCCCGGTGCGCCAGGAATGAGGAGCGCATGCTCGTGAGGTAGCGCACGTTCTCCACCTTCCAGAGGAAAAGGGCGTCGATGTCCTGCTCGGCCATCGCCTTTTGCGCCTTGTCCACGCGCTTTCGGCGAAGCGCGCCCACGTCGACGCGCTCCTCGTAGTCGACGTTGAATTGGCCCCGCGCGAATCCCGGCATCAGGTCTTTCTCCTGTGTGTAAACGAATCGTTCTTAGGGTTCTTCCACCAGTTCGATCACGACGTTGTCGGGCGCGATGATGAAGGCCGTGCGCGAACCCAGAACGCCGTCTCCGGGTTTTTTCGTGAAGACGACGCCCGCTTTTTCCAGGCGCTGCGCCACTTCGTCGATGCCTTCGACCTGGATTCCGAAATGGTGGAGGCCGCGGCCCACCTTCGCCATGGAATCGTCCTCGTCGGCCCTTAAGCCGCGAATGCGGATCTCCACCTCGCCCAGCATCACGCTGATGTAGGGGGAGCCCCGGTATTCGATCTCGGGCGTGAACAGCTCGCCGCCGAAGTGGTTGATGTAGAAATCCGCCGCCGCTTGGGGGTCCTTGGCGACGTGGTGCACGTGATGGGTTCGTGAGGCCACCCTTTTTCCTCCCTTGATGGTGATGGGGTTTAGAGGCCGTCTCCGACCGCGACGTATGCGCCGCCGGGAACGGGGTTCTCGTCCTCGCTCCGCGCGCCCCACTCGCCGGTGATGGCGTACATTGCGCGCACCTTCTTCATGTTGTTGCCGCCGTCGCTCGAGAAAAGCATGTTGTGCGTGTCGCGGAACCATTTTTCGAGAAAATTCTCGCGCTGAACGCCCACGCCCGCGTGTATTTCCATCGCCATCTTCGTGACGTCGCAGGAGATCTCGTGTGCGAACGCGCTGGCGGTGAGCGTCATGGGCGGGTCGATGGGAATCTCGTGGCGCATGTCCTGACGCCACGCCGCGTAGTGCACGTAGGCGCGTGCCGCCTGGATTTTCGTGTACATGTCGACGAGCTTGATGCCGACCGACTGGTGGTGCGCAATGGGGCGTCCGCTCTGTTTGCGGCTTTGCGCGAATTCGAGGGATTTCTCATACGCCGCGCGCGCCACGCCAATCTGGCCCGCCGCGTTGATGAGGGCGTCGCCGCGCAGGTGGCGCCGGATATAGGAGACGCCGCAGTTCTCGGGACCCAGGCGGTACTTGGCGGGGATTATCGCGTCCTCGAAGATGATCTCCGCGTTCTGGTTCAGGCGGTAGCCCATCTTGTTGTGGACCTTGCCCATCTTCACGCCGGGCGCATCCGTGGGGACCATCAGAAGAGAAGCTCCCTGCTCGACGCCCACGTCGGGGTTCGTGCGCACGAACGTGAACATGAGCCGCGCCCAGCCCACGTTGGAGATGAAGTGCTTCTTCCCGTTCACGATGTAGTTGTCCCCGTCGAGCACGGCGGTGGTCTGGTATCCGCCGTCCGCCCCGTTATAGGGGAGCTGGTTCTCGGAACCCGATTGCGGCTCGGTCGTGGCCGTGCCGATCAAGAACGTGGGGTCGCTCACGTACTCGCGCATCCAGTAGTCCGCCAACTCCGGGTTTCCGAGGAGTTCACTGCTCAGGATGTGGGAGATCTTCGTGGAGGAGAGCATGAACCCCGTGGCGCCCCTGTCGCCCCAGGAAATCTCCTCGCCTACGATGCAGTGCGTGAGCAGGTCGTTAACGCCGCCGCCGCCGTATTCCTTCGGGATGCTCATCGTCCTCAGTCCCGTCTTGTCGAGCTTTTCGAGAAGATGGGGCATGTAGGCGCAATCGAGCGGATCTTCTTTGTGATCCAGTTCCAGGCTGATGGGCCGGATTTCGTCCCGCGCGAATTCATGCGCGATCCTCTGATACTCTTTCTGCTCATCCGTCATTCGGTAGTCGTACATGGGTCTCCTTCCTTCCAGTGATGGGCGGGTCTACCCCGCCGGAGCCATTCGCGTCTATTCGTTTTCTTCGAGCACCTCCGCCACTTCCACGGGCTCGCCGCGCTCCCATGAGCGCATGGCCGCCCACACGGCGCCGAGCACGTGGAGTCCTTCGGCTCCGCCCACCTCGGGCGGGCGACCTTCCCGGACGGCGCCTTCGAAATCCTTGAACTCCTCTATCAGGTAATCCTGCCTGGGGTATTCCTCATAGGGGATCTCTTCTCGCTTCTCCCCGTCCGGTCGCAGGATTTTGATGCCTTCCCACCTGTCGTGGTAGAGGTTCGCCTCATCCCCGTAGGCGTTCATGAAATAGGTGTAGCGTCCGTTCGGCGTGCGCGGGCTGATGAAGCTCGTCCCCAGCGTGCCGAGCAGGCCGGATTCGAACTCGAACCACACGACGCTCACGTCGGGAATTTCCGATTTTGTCTTTATTTTGCTGAACGCCGCGGACACGCGCTTTATCGGCCCGTAGAGATACAAGAGATTGTCCACCTGGTGGATGGCCACCTGGAGCAGCGGACCGCCGGGGGAGCCTTCCTTGTACCATTGCCAGTTGTCCGGCGTGTAGTGAAGCCCCCGGTCGTTCGAGTAGTTGGTCTCGGCCATCGCCAGGGTGCCGATGGTTCCCTCATCGAGCAGTTGCTTGAAGAGGCGATGGCCCCGGAGCCATCTCGAACTCGCGCCCACAGCAAGGGTGACGCCGGCGTCCTCGCATGCGCGGATCATCTTCTTGGCATCCGGTATGGAGGCGGCGATCGGCTTGTCGACGAGCACGTGCTTCCCTTGCTCGGCCGCCGCCATCGCGAGTTCGGCGTGCTTGTTGTTGGGTGCCGCGATGACCACGGCGTCCACCTCGGGGTGACGCACCACCGCCTCGTAGCTCGCCTCCTCACCGCACGAGAATTTCTCACGGAACGCCTTTCGTTTTTCGGGCGTTCTGGTGAAGCACGTGGTGATCTTCATCCCGGGCGTTCTCTCGATGTAGGACGCCAGGGTGTTGCCCCAGCGGCCCAGCCCGACCACGGCCACCCTCAATGGATCGCTCATCTTGTTTCTCTCCTCATTCCGTAACGAACTCACACCGATTTCAAACGCGGGTCCAGCACGTTTCTCAGCCAATCGCCTACGAGGTTCGCCCCCAGAACCGTCACCGTAATCGCCAGACCGGGCAGGGTGACGACCCACCAGGAGGTGTAGAGATGCACCTTCCCGTCGCTGAGCAGACCGCCCCAGGTGGGCGTGGGCGGCGGCACGCCGAGACCCAGAAAGCTCAGGCCCGCCTCGATGATGATCATCCGCCCCAGATACAGGGAGGCGATGATGATGACGGGCGCCAGCACGTTCGGGAGAATGTGGCGGACGATGATGCGGAAATGACTCCCGCCGATGCTCCGCGCCGCCTGGACGAACTCCTGCTCGCGCAGCGTGAGCACCTCGCCGCGCACGACGCGGGCGTAGATGACCCAGATGCGCATCGACATCACGAGTATCAGCACGACGAGGCTCGGCCCCACGATGGCGATGGTCGCCAGGGCCAGCAATATGAACGGAAACGAGAGCACCAGATCCACGAGCCGCATGAGCAGGAAATCCACCTTTCCCCCGAAATAACCCGCCACCAGACCCACGCATAGGCCAAAGCATCCCGTGAGCAGGACGGCGAAAAAACCCACCAGCAGCGAAATGCGCGCGCCGTAGATGAGCCTGCTTAGGAAGTCCCGCCCTAGGTGGTCCGTGCCGAGCAGATAGATTTGCCGGCCGTCCGACCACATGGGCGGCTTGAGATTTCTGTCCAGGAGTTGGGCCTGCGGGTCCATGGGAGCGAGCAGCGGCGCGAAGACAGCCATCACAACCACTGACAAGAGAATCACGCAGCCCAGGAGTGCGGATTTATCCTTCCAAAGCGACGCCCATACCCTCGGGCGCTCCGGGAGCGCTTCGAGTTCCATCGTTTCCTGAATCGCGAGCGCTTGTTCTCTCATTCGTACGTTATCCGCGGATCGAGATAGGCGTAAACCAAATCCACCGCCAGATTGATGATCACGAACCCCGACGCCAGCAGAAACACGGCGGCCTGGACGATCGGGAAATCGCGGTTCGCGATCGAATCGACCACCAACCGCCCGACCCCCGGCCAGGCGAAAACGACCTCGATGATCACGGTTCCACCGAGAAGGATGCCCAAATCCAGTCCCATGACGGTCACGATGGGAATCGAGGAGTTCTTGAGCGCGTGCACCATGAGCACGATTTTTTCGCTCAACCCCTTCGCCCGCGCCGTGGTGATGTAGTCCTGGCGCAGCACCTCGAGCATCTGTGAGCGCATGAGCCTTGCGAGCCGGGCGAGGTGATACGTGGAGGCGGCGAAAGCCGGCATGATGAAATGCTCCCACCCGCCGCGACCGAAGGAGGGCAGAAGCCCCAGCGTCACCGAGAAGAACATGATGAACATGATCGCCAGCCAGAAATCGGGAACCGCCTGCATCAGCACCGTGATTCCCACGCAGCCCTTGTCGTAGGTCGAACCCTCTCTGAATGCCGCCAGACAGCCGAAGGGAATCCCGATGAGCACGGCGAATGCGAAGGCGCCGACCGCCATCTCTATCGTCGCCGGGAAATGCTCCAGAACGAGGCCCATGGCCGATTCGCCGTGTTCGGTGGATTCCCCGAAATTCCCCTGCAGGGCGTTCGAGAAAAACCGCCCGTACTGCACGTAGAGCGGCTGGTCGAACCCCATGAGTTTCCTCAAGTGCTCGATGTCTTCGTGGGTCGCATCGGTATCGAGCATCACCAGGACGGGGTCGCCCGTCATGTGAAGCAGGAGAAACACGATGATCATGACGCACTTGAGGAGGACGATTGCCTGAATCAAGCGCTTAAAGACATATCCGGCCATTGAGCCACCCAGGGGCAGACGTTAAATCAAAATCACCGGCCAGGGCGTGGTTGATTCACGCCCCGGCCGGAGTTTCGCTTCGAATGATAGAATCGATACTACTTGAGGCCGACCTCGGCGGCTATCAGCTTTCCGTCGGCGCGCGGTTTCCAGTCTATCTTCTTGTTCGCGCCGAAGATGCGGAAGGTCTGATACAGCGGAACGATCGGCACCTTCTCATGACGCAGTACGCGGGCGATTTCCTGGTATTTCTTCTCCCGCGATTTGTTGTCCAGCGTCGAGCGCGCGTCGTTGATCATCGCGTCCACGGCCTTGTCGCGGAATCCGCCGTAAGCCGAGCGGCTGCTGATCGCGCCGGCGAACATGTGCTCGGCGCTGAAGGCCGTGTTCATCCGCGCCAGATAATACAGGAACGGTTTCACTTTCTTCTTGTACTTGCTGAAGATGATCTTCTTCATCGCGCCCCACTCCATCACGCGGACGTTCGCCTTGAGGCCGACCTTCGCCCACTGTCCGGCGATGCCCTCGAGCGCTTCCTTGCCCATCATGAAGCGGCCGCGGGGGATGTACACGTCGAAGGAGAATCCTTTCGCGAATCCGGCCTCGGCGAGCAGCTTCTTCGCCTGGGCGGGGTCGTAGGGATAGGGCTTGAGTTCGGGGTTGAAGCCGAAGCTCGCGGGACCCTGGATGATCGCCACCGACTTGGCGAAGCCCATCATCACGTTCTTGGTGATGGCCTGGCGGTTGATGGCGAGGTTCATGGCCCGGCGCACCCGCACGTCCATCCAGGGCGCGCCCTCTTTGATCACCATCAGGATGTAGTTCGTGCGCGGCGACTGCTTGGCGATGACGTCCGTCTTGCCGCTCGCGCGGACCCGCTCGCTCAGGGCCGGAGGCAGGTTGTCGATGACGTCCACGTCGCCCGAGATGAGCGCGGAGACGCGCGTGGTGGACTCGGGGATGAACTTCACGACCGCCGTCTTCACCCTGGGTTTTCTCCAGGCGTTGGGGTTCGCCTCGTAGACGACTTCCTGGCCCTTGCGCCATTTCTTCATCACGAAGGGCCCGCTGCCCACGGGATTGCGCGAGAGGTGTTTCTTGTCGTGTTTCTTGTAGTAGTCGGGCGGCACGATGAAGCCGTAGATCGCCAGGAACGGCGGAAGCATGGGGTCGGGCTTTTTCGTGTGGATCCGGACCGTATGCTCATCGACCACTTCCAGTTTCGCCATGCTCTTGAAGTAGCGGTACTGCCTCGATTTCATTTTGGGGTCGAGAATCCGCTCGAAGCTGAACTTGACGGCCGCAGCGTTCACGGGATCCCCATTGCTGAACTTCACGCCCTTCCTGAGCTTGAACTCCCAAACCGTAGGCGCCACCATCTTGTAGCTCTCGGCGAGTTGGTTCGTCATGGAGCCGTCTGGGGCGCGCGCGAGCAGCGTCTCGAACACGTTCGGGTGGTGCATCGAAATCGGCAGGGAACTGAAGGTGTGCGGATCGAACGTCGTCAGCGCGCCGGCCATGCCCAGAACCACCTTCCCCTTGGGCGCCGCCTTCACTCCCGCCGGGAGCAGCAACAGCGATAGAACAACCATCCAGAGCCAAAGCCTTTTCATCTCTTGTTCCTCCTCTTAGGTAAGAATCAAACAAGCCGTCAGAGACAAACCAATTCATCCGTACTCGTGTTCAGCGGTTCATAGCCATCGTCCGTGACCAGATAGGTTTCACCCCAGAAAATCTGGCGGTTGGGGCCCAGGTTGAACATGGGATGCGTCGTCACCACCATGCCGGGTTCCAACTCTCCCTCGGATACCGGCGTGATCATGTAATCCGTGAGGTCCAGGCCCGTGAGGTGCACCAGACCGTAGGGCCATACCTCGTAGCCGTGTTTCTCGAAAACGTCGTTCATCGCCGTGACCATGCCGACCATCGGCTTGCCCGGCCCAAGATGCTCCAGCGAGGCGTCGCGCGCCTCGCGCACAACCAAGTGGGCGTCGACCAGCCACTTTTCCGCCTCGCCCAATGCAAGAACACGCACTATCTGGTTCCAGTAACCCCGCACTCGGGGGGAGATTTCCAGCAAGACGGCGTCGCCCTGCTTGATGGGGCGATCCGTCTGGGGAATGACGTAGCCCCAGGGCGCTTCGCCGCCGTTCGCCATGCTCGCCAGGCCCATCATGTTGAAGTTCTCAACTCCCCCTTCGGGGATGATCACCCGGTCCATCTCGGCGCGCATGTCGAGTTCCGTCACCCCTTCACGTATGAAACCGCAGAGGTGATCCCATACTTTATCACCCAGCCGGGCCGCATGGCGCGACATTTCGACTTCCTCATCGCTTTGGACGAGGCGCAGCTTCCAGACGAGTTCGCCCGCTTCCACCCATTCTTTCGC
Source organism: bacterium (assembly GCA_965203325.1). Taxonomy (GTDB): domain Bacteria; phylum UBA8248; class UBA8248; order UBA8248; family UBA8248; genus Bin107. The sequence goes on along the minus strand of OZ241875.1, from coordinate 1,881,847 downwards.
GCTCACCTGATCCAGAAGCTGCTGGTGCCAGGCCACGGGGATGAGGGCGAGTGAAGAGATACCGATTCTGGAACTGGAAGTGGTGATCTCGTTCAGGTGGTTGCATGCTTGCTTCGGAACGGGCGTCATGGCCTCGCAGCGGGTGTCGGTGATCCAGCCGTTTCGCAGGGATTCGATTCGCTGGTTTTCCACCCCCACGAACAGGATGGGTTCCCCCTCTCGCGGGAAGACCAGCATCTGCTGGCCGGAGAATGAGATGAAATTGCTGACGTAGGCCAGATTCCCCGTGCGCGGCCCCTGGCGTCCGCTGTTGCCGTAGACGACGAGAACGTCCAGACCCTCGCGCTCCATTGCCGCTCTTAGATTCGCGTGGCGGCGGTCACGCTCTTTGATCGATAACCCCAACTTTCCTCTCCTTCGTGTTGCGCACCGTTAAAAGATTACTTTACCGCCCGAGACGACCATGTTCACGCCCGTCACGTAAGCGGCCTCATCGCTGCAGAAAAACACCACGGCGCCACCGACGTCCTCAGAGCGCCCCAGGCGCTTCATCGGGATGGCGTCGATGTATTCTCTTTGATAATCCTCCGCATGGAGGATGGGCCGCTCCGTTTCGGTGAGGCCCGGCGAGACCATGTTGACCGTGACCCCGTAGGGACCCGTTTCCACGGCCAGGTTTTGCGAAAAATAGAGCAGGGCGGATTTGACTGCACCGTAGGAATTCGTTCGCGCGCGCTTCTCACCCAGGACGGTGGACAAGACGTTGACGATGCGGCCCCAGCCCCTTTCGCGCATGCCCGGCAGCGCCGCCTGGCAGCAATGGAAAGCGCCCTTGAGCATCACCTGAATCTGAGGCTCGTAGTCCTCTTCCCAGTTCATCTCCATGAAGGCTCTGCCCTTTACCAGTTGCCTCGCGTTGTTGACGAGTATGTCCACGCCGCCCATCTGCTTCTCGCATTCCCCGAACATGCGCTTCACCTCGTCATGCCGGCTCACGTCGGCCTGAACGCAGAAAGCGCTTCCTCCTGCTTCTCGAATCGTTTTCGCCGCCTCCTGCGCCGCCGCCTCGCCTGCGTGGTAGTGCACGGCGACACTGGCGCCCTCTCGCGCCAATGCGTGGGCGATAGCCTTGCCGATGCCGCGTGTAGCACCGGTGACGAGCGCGGCGCGTCCTTCGAGTTTCATGCGGAACTCACCCAAAACGTGAACGAAGAAATATGTATTCCCGCTGCCAACGAAAACAATTCTCGCCTCTGGTGCCTTGAACAAGATGAGCAATTAAATCTTGAATAATGGTATTATATTTAATACCATTAAGGAGCGCAAGTGTTATTTTCGCGAAGATGCCGATTTTCAACGAAGTTGCGATATGTGAAACTTACGCCTTGCTTGATACCTGAAGCCCGTTGGTTTATGAGGACGTGAAAGCGAGGAGAGAATGCGGGAACTGATCGCCGAAAAACCGTTTTCGAACGAGTTCATCCCTTACTACTACCAAATCGCGAATCACCTGCGCGGCAAAATTGAAAGCGGAGAACTGTTCGCGGGCATGAAACTCCCGAAGGAGCTGGACCTTTCCAAGCATTTCGGCGTCAGCCGGGTCACCCTGCGGCAAGCCCTCGCCATACTGGAGAAAGAAGGGCTCCTGACGCGCGAGCGGCGCAAGGGCACGTTCGTGAACCACGGAGGCGTGAAATCGAAGATGATCCAACTCACCGGCCTCGTCTGGGAGGAGGACGCGGGCGGCGAGGAGCTGCGGGTCATCTCGACGGAGGAGGTGGACGCTTCGGCTCGGCTTCAGAAATTCTTCGGCCTGGGCGACGGGGAGAAGCTGACCATGGTCCAGCGTCTCAGGATGGCGGAGGAAGCGCCTCTTTGCTACGTGACGAATTATCTGCCCCAAAAGATTGCGAAAGACATTCCGCAAGAAGATATACGCACCCGCAGCATGCTCCATATCCTGAAGAGTCGACTGAATATCCCGCTAGGCAAGATACAGCAGACGTTCGAGGCGCGCATCGCCGATAGCGACGTCGCCGACCATCTTTCCATCGGCGTCCTGGCGCCGGTGTTGTATGTGGAAACCTTCGTCTACAGCAAAAGCGGGGAGCCCGTCGAATTCTCTCAAATCTATTACCGCGGAGACCAGCACCGATACAGAGTGGAACTCGTAAGCGAGTAGTCCCTTGCGTCTCCTGCTTCGCGCTTTTCCAAATTATCTCTTGATGGGAGGGGCAAGATGCCCAAAAAGAAGAACACGAAAATAACCATCGGCTTCATCGGCCTGGGTCTTATGGGACAGGCGTTTTCCAAAAACCTCATCGCAGACGGTCATCGCCTCGTGGGAACCGACGTGCAGGCGGGGGCGAGGCGGAAGTTCAGGCGCCTGGGGGGTGAGGCCCTGGAATCGCCCCGCGCCGTGGCCGAAGCGGCGGACATCGTATTCATCTCCGTTCCCAACTCTAAAATCTCCCTTCAGACGGCACGCGGGAAAGACGGTTATCTGGCCTGCGCGCCCGAATCCGCGCCCGATGTCGTGCTCGACACGACGACGTCGGATCCGGAGGATTCGAAAAAACAAGCCGAACTCTGCAGGAAGAGGGGAATTCCCTACCTGGACGCCAGCGTAAGCGGCAACAGCGACCACGTGACGAATCGGGAAGGCTTGTTTCTCGTGGGCGGGAGCAAAAAGGCCTACGACAAGGTGGCGCCGCTTCTGGAGACGATGCTATCCGATCAGGTTTACTGCGGGCCGTCTGGTTCCGGGGCCAAGATGAAAGTGGTCGTGAACTACATGACCTCCATGGGGCGTTGCGTCATCGCCGAGGGCTTAAGGCTGGGGATACGCAGCGGATTCGGGAAAGATTTTTTGTTCGACACGCTCAAGAGAAGCCGCGCGGGCGACTCGAGCGGGTTCCATGGCCACGGCGGCATCATGGTGCGGGGCCGGTATCGCCGTCCCCGGAGCACCCTGAACGTTATCCGGAAGGACATCGGGCTTGGCCTCAGACTGGCCAGGAGAAACGGCGCCGTGACGCCGGTAGGCAACGCATGCGCGCCGCTGTACAGGGAAGGCGCGCGCGCAGGCAATGGAGAACTGGACAGCGCGGCCGTGTATCTCTCCTACCTGGAACGGGAAAACAAGAAATAGGGCGTTCCCTGCGTCCTTTTGAGTGAAAGGGGGCAGGGATGCGCGGTATTCCAACGATGGGGGTGGACGTTGTCGGATGAAGCGCAGGATTTTTCGGATATAGAATCCACGCTCGTCGTTGTGGGCGACATGGAGATCGACCGCGCAGAACCCCGGAATACTTTTTCGAAGGTCGCCTCGTATCTGGAAGCGGCCGATCTGCGCTTCGGCGGCCTGGAAGCCTCGATGTCCCACCTGGGCGCGCCCGCGAGCGGGAAGATCGTGATGCGCCACGACCCGGAGATGATTCAGGGGTATCTCGAGGGCGGCTTCGATGTCCTGGCGTTCGCCAGCAACCATTGCATGGACTTTGGCGTCGAACCTTTCGTCGAGACGATGGAGTTGCTCGAACGAAACGGGATCGCATATTCGGGTGCGGGCAGGAACATCCAGGAAGCGCGAACGCCCGCCGTCATCGAGCGAGGCGGCGTGCGGTACGGGTTCTTGTCCTACGTGCTGGAACTCCCCCTGGGCTGGGGCGCAGGCCCTTCAAAGCCCGGCGTCGCGCCCATCCGGCAGGATGCGCTCTACGGCCCTCCCTACCTCAACGAGGAGGATTTGGCGGCGATGATCACCGACGTCGAGCGCGCGCGGCCGAGGGTCGATTTCCTTCTGGCCTCGTTCCACTGGGGCGCGAGCCAGAGCCGCACGCTCACGCTTTCCCAGCAGGCGGCGGCGCACGCGGCTATCGAGGCGGGGGTGGACGTCGTCGTCGGCCACCATCCCCACATCGTGCAGGGGGTCGAGGTGTACCGCGGGCGGCCCGTTTTCTACGCGCTCGGCAACTTCGTTCTGGATCACGACCACCCGATGTTCCTGCCCACAGCGCGCGAGTCGATTTGCCTGAAGTTGACTCTCAGAGGCGGAGCGCTCAGCCGGGTGGCGGTATCACCCGTGTTGATCGAAGCGGACGGCAGCCCCCGGCTACTCGGCGAGGAGGAGCCGAAAGCGGCGGAAATACTGGGCACGCTCGCATCGCTCTCCAAGAAGCTGGGGACGAGGATCGAGATTTCCGAGGGCGAGGGAGTGATGGCGCTTTGAACGTGAGCTTTTCACCTTTTTTCGGGCAGAGCTTCACAGGACATCCATCATGGAGTTAAAGGATAAAATTTTCGTCATCACGGGCGCAGCGCGAGGGATCGGCGCGGACGCCGCGCGCAGGTTTTCGGGCATGGGAGCGAAAGTGGCGGCCCTGGACGTGGAAGAAGAGGGCCTGCGCAGGCTCGAAACCGAAGCGGGTGACGCCATCCTCGGGGTGTGTGCGGACATCTCGAATGAAAAGGGCGTCGAGGATGCCTTCGACGCGGTGGCGGCGAGATTCGGCGGCGTGGACGTTCTCATCAACTGCGCCGTCATTCGGGGGAACGGCCCCCTGGCGGAGATCGAGGAAGCCACGATAGACCTCGCGCTGGGCGTGGGCCTCAAGGGCGGCATCCTGTGCGCGAAGCGCGCGGCCGAGGAGATGAAAAAGCGGGGCGGCGGCGCCATCGTCAACATGTCGAGCTTCTACGCGCGCACGCCTGCCAAGGAGCGCGTGGTCTACGTCGCCGTCAAGGGAGGCGTCGAGGGCCTCACGCGCGCGCTGGCCGTCGAGCTGGCGGATTCGAACATCCGCGTGAACGCCATCGCGGCGGGTCCGGTGCTCACGAAGCTCAGGGAATCCCAGGGAGAGGGCGACCCCGAGAACCTCGCGGAGCGCTACCGCAAATCTCCCATGGGCAGGTTCGGCCGGGTGGATGAGGTGCTCGACGCGATGGAATATCTGGTGACGACGCGTTCGTCCTACATGACGGGCCAGGTTCTGGTGCTCGACGGCGGTTTGACCATCGTGTGATGTTTTGGGTGTGAAATGGCGGGAACGCGTGGGAGTCGAACCCACCGACGAAGTGATTAGCCCCGTCCACTGGATTTGAAGTCCAGGCGGCACACCAGCACCGATGCGCTCCCAACGAGAGAATACAACGGCTGGGGATGGTTCCGAAAGCGCCGTCAATGGGTAAGGCGCGCCGTCAGATCCGAACTGTTCCCCAGGGCGCTTGTCCTCGGGATGAGAAAGCCCTAAAAGAGAGCGAAATTCATCGCCATCATAGGAGATACGAGAATGTCGCAACGCGTGGGTATCGTGGGCATGGGGCTGATGGGCCAGGCCTTCATCAAGAACATGCGGGAGACGGGTTTCGAGGTGCAGGGCTTCGACGTGGACCTCGCGCGCATGGACGACTTAAGCGAAAAAGGCGGCCACCCCGTCGAGACGCCCGCGGCAGCCGCCAGCGGCGTGAATTTCGTGATCACCTCCCTGCCCACCAGCGACGTCGCGAGAGAGGCCACTTTCGGCCCGGGCGGCATCGCCGAGGGTGCGAAAGAGGGCCTCTACCTTCTCGACACGACGACCTCGCGTCCAGAGGACTCGGTTCGCCTCGCAGAGGATTTGGCCGAGCGGGGGGTCCGCTTCCTCGATTCCGCCGTGAGCGGGACGAGCACGATGGCCGTGGCGAAGGATCTCGTGGTCATCGCGGGCGGGGAGGCGGAGGATTTCGACGCCTGCCGCGCCGTTTTCGCGGGCTTCAGCCGGGCGGCTTACCACATGGGGCCGGTGGGCTCGGGCGCGCGGACGAAGCTCGTCATCAACATGATCCTGGCGGGCAACCGGCTCGCCCTGGCGGAGGGGCTGATGCTCGGCGCGAAGGTGGGCCTGGAGATGGACACCCTGCTGGAGGTGCTGAAAGACGGCGCGTGTTCTTCCAAGACGATGATAGACAAGGGCCCCAAGATGATTCACGCGGATTACTCGAAGCAGGGCCAGGTGAAGACCTCCCTCAAGGATTCGCGCCTCATGCTGGAGCAGGGCCAGCTCCACGGCTCGCCCATGCTGTTCACGAACATCTGGTCGCAGGTCCTGCAGATGGCCTACGAACGGGGCTACGCGGAAGAGGACACCGTCGCCTTCTTCGAGGTGCTGCGCGAGATGGGGGGCCTGCCCTCGAGGATTGACCCGTGATGCGGGGCTGAACCCTGTTGCGGGCAAATGCGGGCAAATGCGCGGGAGGCGAAAAACTTTTTTTGCCGCTGAATGTGAGTGCGCCACACTAAGATTTATGTGATAACCCTTTTGATTACAATCGCTTATCTGGACATTATTTTTCAGAAATTTATCGAAAAACCCCGTGAATTTATCGAATTTTTCAAGAAATATCATTATTTTCATTCCCATCGTCATTCCCGAATCCATGAGCATGATTTCTCTCCTCGAAACGATTCCCGCCCCTTTCTGATGACGGCGCGTGGGCGGCGATTACCGCTTTTCTTCGTCGCGCGCACGATAGCGCAGTCCGGGTTTTCACAGAGTACGGCAATTGCGGGGAAATGCGGGGTGAGGGGGGACTGCTTCCTGCCTTTTCCCGATGATTTTGATAGGGATTCATTTCGTTGACATAGAATAAATGACGATATAAATTAGAATATAATAAGAAAAATTGTAATCCGCCTCCCTCCAAAACTGATGAAACGGCGCAATTCTTGAGTCAAAAGACATTCGAGTTCAGGTGCCCGATTTACGGGTTCATCACCCTTTCTGAATGGGAGAGGGAGGTCGTCTCCCAACCTGCGTTTCAGCGGCTGAGGCGCATCGGCCAACTCGCCTTCACGAACTATGTCTACCCCGGAGCGATGCACACGCGCTTCGAGCACTCGCTCGGCGTCATGCACATGGCGACGTTGCTTTATGACGGAATTATGGAGCGCTCCAGAGACCTGCTGGAAAGTACGTTTGGTTATAACGAAGAGGGCCTTGGAAGACATCGCGCCCTGGTTCGATTGACGGCGCTGCTTCATGACGTCGGCCACTCCCCGTTTTCACACGCCGGAGAAGAAATCTTTCCGCGCAAAGAGGATTCCGGCTCGGGAGAGCCGTATGCGCATGAAGAGTATTCCGCAACTGTCATACGCCATCGCTTTGCGGATGTCATCGGCAGTCATCGCGCGAATAACAATTACGGATTTACTGCCGATGATGTCGCTGCGCTTCTGGAAGGAAGCGCAGACACCGAAAGTGCGCTGTTTTGGCGTGGTCTCGTAACGAGCCAGATGGATGCGGACCGGATGGATTATCTCCTCCGGGATTCGCATCATGCGGGAGTCGATTATGGCCGTTTCGATTGGCGGCGCCTTGTCCAAACAATCGAAGCGGTTCCGGGCGTGAATGGCGGAAGTCCGGCCCTCGGGGTGTCCGAGGGCGGATTGCACGCGGCGGAAGGCTTGATTCTTGCTCGCTACTTCATGTTTACGCAAGTCTATTTTCATAAAACCCGCGTCGCCTACGACTACCATCTCAAAGAAGCGCTCAAGAAAATTCTCCCCGATGGGCGCTTCCCACCGCCGACTTCGGACCATCTTGATGAATATCTCGATTGGGACGATTGGCGGGTGCTGGGCGCTATGAAAAATGGCGAAGGCGGCGAACACGGGCGGCGAATTCTTGAGCGGGATCATTACCGGGAGATATGGCATACGCCCGAAATACCAAGCCCCGAGGATAAAGAAAAGTTGAAGGAGCAAAGAGAGGAATTGGGTGGACTGGTCGCTGCGGAAATCCCGGCGGAAAAATCCTGGTACAATACTCGTAGCTCCGATATTCCCATTTTCACTGAAAATCCTGTTCGCGAGAGAAAACCGCTTTCAGCTTTTTCGTCCGTGGCGAGCAGCATCAAACCGATTCATCAGATTAGGTTATATGTGAAAGCCGAAGAGCGGGAAAAAGCCAATCAGAGGCTGAGAGAAAGGGGGAGCGGCAATGGATGATTCCGTTTGGAAGAGACTGGGCCTGATTTGCAGTCTGGTTGAAAAAAGCAAGGGAAAAGCCGGGCGAACCGCGCTGATGAAATTCGCTTATTTCTTGAAGGAACTCAAAAGCGTACCGCTCGACTACCGCTTTACGCTGTACACCTACGGCCCTTTCGATTCCTGCGTGCTGGACGACTTGAGTTATGCCGAAGCGTTGGACGCGGTCGAGGGGACACTGGTTCCTTTTCCCGGCGGATATGGTTATGAGTATTCACTCGGCCCCAAAGGCGAGCAATTGAAGAATCTCGCTCAGGAATTTCTTGAGAAATACGAGCGGGATATCGCCTCGGTAGTACAGGAGTTCGGCTCCAGAAACGCGGGCGAACTGGAAATGATCAGCACCATCGTCTTTGTGGACCGGAGCGCGAAAGAGCGGGGTTCTCGAAATTCAATGGATGAACTCTCCGAAAAGGTTTTCAAAATCAAGCCGCATCTCAACTTGGCGGATGTTCGTGGTGAGGTCGAAAATCTCCATGAACGCGAGCATCTTTTGGCCGTTGACGCGCACGATAACGGATAATCCGTCTGCTTTTTTTCGAAACATGAAACGCGGATATCCCTTTTCTCCGCTCCTCCGGTTTATGGAAGCATCTGACTCCGGGAGTGATCGGAACCCACCCCCTACGCATTTTTCTCGCGCTTCGGGATTGGCTTTTAAGGAGGGAGTATTCTTCGCCGGCGATGGAGGGGCTTTGATCTTCCGTAGGGGCGGCTCGCGAGCCGCCCTTTCGCTTCACTTGATAACCTGAGTTTGACGAAATCCTAGCCCCTCCGCTATATGGTCGCGAGCGCCGACCGCTTTTTATCGTATGGGTCAGACGTTAAGGTGGAAATATGACTGAGCCAAGATATGTCGAGATGGACCTATTTCATGATTTTGCGATACTTTTGCGCGCTGAACTCGTCCGGATCGGATATAACGTAGCCAGTATTGTCGATGATGGCGAATTGGTGCGCGTTTACTTCGGTGTATGCAGGCGGTTGATATCTCCAGAGCCTCGCCAAGTACTCAAGTCGAAGAATTTCTCTTGCCCTCACGAACATTGCAATGCTCTGGCGAGGATCGAACGCATTATCGAAAGCGGTGGTGATATCATCCCCTGCTTAAGCAGGAGGATTCGGGATGCGAATTACGATGACCATTTGCTGAATGATTGGGGGATTCATCATCTTCATCTCGGGATGAGGGCAGAAGCGGACGGGTTCATGGAGCGCACCGGCCCCTTGCTATATTGTCGCTTCGAAGAAGAAAATGCATATTTTATTGATGTTCTTTCACACGATGATTTCACATCTCAGAAGTTGCTGAAAATAATGCACGAGAATTGGCCGGATTTAATAAGCCAATTTCGTCTCAACGGGATACAGGGAAACCAATTAAGCGACAAAGAAATCAAGGTTCTACGGAAGAAAAACATAAACTATTGCATAGAAGTAGAAGATGGAATTTCTTATCACCCTCCGGGTGGAGGAGTTACATTCGCAGGAACGAATGTCCTTGATTATGTAAAAGTAAGTTATCACCTTCATTGGTTTGATTCGGCGCAACAATGGATTATTGATAACATTGAAGAAATCGCGGCGGATGCCCTTGAGAAATCCGTCGTCCTACCCAATTCGGCTCGATTCAGGTTTCAGGTTATAGATGAACAGTTCTACGCCGCAGAGGAGAAAAGCGGGATTCACGTTCCTTTAAATTCTTTTGTTTGAATTCGGGATACTTCGATATTATCCGGTAATCGCCAAGTTCAATCTCCCCGATTCATCTTCTCCACTGCCGCGTCGCGCTCCTAATAAGGCTTCGTGCTTTTCCCGCCGTGGACGCTTGGTTCGGCGCACCACTGGCGGCGTATGACGTCGAATTCGTCCGCGATATCCTTCGGAACTCCGAGCAACTCCACGAGCAGGGCCTCGTCGAGAGCCTTCCTGGCGGGGTCGTGGTAGCTCTCATTCGCGGGCAGGAACTCCGCGCCGCGGAAGCGCTCGAACAAGGCGTCGGCTTTTGCGAGCATTGTCTTGTCGACTTGTCGTACGTCGATTGAAGGTATTGAGGGCAGGGCGGAAATTGTTACTACTGTCCGTCCGAGTTGTTGCCTGGTTCCCTCCCACCAATAGCCCATCAGCCCGAGCGTCGAGTTCAGCCAGAGCAGGACGGGGATTTCGTGCGCCCCATCCTCCAGAATGAAGTTCGGCCAAGCCCTACCGCCTAGGGCCTTCTCCGGCGTCAGGCACGCCGCCAGGCTTTGCGAGTTGATTCGGAAGTCGAGCGTCAAGTGGAGTCGGGAGGCGAAGCGCTTCCAGGCGTCGGCCGCCTTGCTCTCGTAACCCCTCCGCGCCAGTAATTCGGAGTCTTCTTTCACCATAAAGGAGCGCTCGCGCCTCGCATCATGTCTCCAGAGCGCGGGGTAGGTGGGAACCTGCCCCGGCCGCAAAGGCGATTTGTCGAACAACCCTCGCGGAGGCGCTCCGGCAAGATCTCGATGCAACAGCCCTCGACTTCCCAGTGCGCCCAGCGGAGCGATGGGCAAGGTCATCTCGGCCTTTGTTCGAGGGGCTACGAGAGTTCCGCTTAACAGCGACAGCATGAACCCGCTGAGGTCGGCTTCCGCCACGCCCGCGCAGCCGCAACTGAATTGTTTCGCGTTCACGTAACTGCCGTTGCTGGCCTCGCTTCCGATGGCGATGCGTCCGGTACCCGCCCGGCGGTCCACCCCGGCCATGAACTTCGCCAACTCGACCGCTTCGACGTGATGCGCCGGACGACGCAGTATATTGACGAACTGGAAAGTGGATTTCCGGTCTTTGTCGATCTTTTTAGCGGCGACGACCAGCACTTCGGCCATGCCGGTGTCGGCGGAAAAGGCGCGCTCGGTCGCGCCTTCGCCGGCGATGGTTGCGATGGTTACGTCCTCGTAATGACCCGCCAGCAGATTCCGAGCGGCGTTCCACGATTCGCCTTGGGCGAAGGTGGCGGGCAGCACCAGCGCCAGAACGCCGCCCGGCTTCAGCTTGACGTGGGCCAGATCGATGAAGTTCGAAGCCAGTCCGGCGTTGCCGTGGCCGACGGGCTGCGGGAGGCTCTTGCGCATCTGCTTCAGCCGCGAACTCATGGCCTTCTGCTCGTCCTCGGAAGTGTTGAAGCCCGCAAAGGAGGGGATCGGGACTTCCGCCTTTTCGTGGTTGGTCGGGTTGGTGAAGGGCGGATTCATGATCACGACGTCGAACAACTCGTGCTCGACGCCGATCTTTTGCGTTTCCTCGTTCCCGCGGCCGGCGATTCTCTCCTCCCCCAGGCTGAGAAGGGGCGTGATGAATACCTGATCCATGAGGTCCAGTGAACCGATGTGGGGATGTCTGTTTTCGTCGTAGCCGTAGGGCATGGTGACGATTCTGGTGGTTCCGAAAACGACGCTCGGATGGGCGTTCGACAGGGTGGAGGCCGCCAGGTGCGTTGCGGCTGGCATTATGTCGAAAGCGTAGAGAGAGCCCTCGACCATGGCGGAATGCACCTCGGCGTCGTCGCGTCCCGTCCGGCGGTGGCGGGACAGAATGGCGTGGTAGAGAGCGCCGATGAGGGTTCCGGTTCCGCAGGCGAGGTCGGCGACTCTCAAACTCTTCACTGCATCTGAGCTTTGCCATTCCGTTTGCAGTCGGGAGGCGGTAAGTTCGGCAAGCAATGTGGCGGACACTGGCAGCGTATAGAAAGTGGCGAGAAATTTCCTGTCGGCGATGAGTTTCTGGAACATGCGCCCGGAAAGATCGTTCAGGCTCGTAGCACCCATATTCGCTAGTTTGGACGCCGTCTTATATAGCAGGTCCAATACTTGATTCGCTTGCGCCGTTGGTATGTTACTTAGCAAATCAGACGCGATCTTGAATATCGGCCAGTAGTTGACGTTTTCGATGATCCACCGCCAACAGCGGATGACTTCCGTATTGATGAATCCCGTCGAACCCTCTAATCCGCCAATCAAGGGAATCCCCTGCCGTCCCTCTATGCGCGTATGAAACACGGCGGCGTTTGCGATGATGGCGACCGCCATGCGGTTGGTCTGCTCCCCCGGCGATTGGTGCAGATGCGCAGCGATTTTTTGCTGTACGCTCTCATCCGTTTCCTTCAAAATGTTGGCGGCCTGAGTAACTCCCTCCTCAAGAATGTCCGTAGTCCTTGATACCAGGGATTCGGAGAGGCTCACCGATTCCAGGCAGTTCGCCACGTCGTCGATGTCGCCTTGGAGCCAGCCATGCTCGGGCCACCTTTGGATATCTTGGGTTTTCGTTTCTGAAAGAACGCAATAGGTGAAATCCGCTTGCCTAACGGCGTCCGCGATTCCACTCTGCTCGACTGTCCGCAATTCGGCTGGAACCCGGATCGCAACGGCGTTCTCTATCCTTCTGCCGTCGCTCGCCAGGCGTTTGCCCAAGCGGGAAGCGGCGTCTTCCTCCACCGTGACAGCAGGGGTGAATTCCGTTTCAATCGCCACTGGCGAGGTTCCCGGAGGCGAGAGAATCAGGTCGGGATGCTTGCCCGCCGAGCCTTGCAGGACATGGGTTTGTTCGACGCCGATGGCGTCCATCCAAAGCGGATGCTTCCCGCGCAGTACGTCGCCGAACGCGAAATTGAACACTTGCTCTATCGTGGACGCCCTTTCCATGCGGGAGAATCTCCTTGAGTCCATCTACGGGCAAGGGCGGGTTGGTTCATTTCTCAGCAAAACCGGCAGCCGGATAATACCCTGTATCGGCCTTCGGCGTAAGGCGCGCGCGGCGGCGGCATGGCGACTACCTTTATTCCTGTAAACGGGCAATTCCCCACCCTCGGGTGGACAAACGGGTCCGCCCCTACGACCCCCAACACCCCTTCCGCAATCTCTCTGCGCGCCCGCCCCCCACGCCCCTCCCTCGTCACCCTCGGTGCAGTTCGGGTTTTGACGAAGCCTTCCTCGGTCGTCATACTGCCGCCGGGAATGTTTTTTTCGTTTTGTCGCGGGAGATTTTTCATGATCATGCGAGGTTCGAGCCGCCCGCGGCGGTTTTTCGCCGCCGCCGTTCTCCTGACGCTTTTCCTGACGGCCGGCCCGGCGCGCCGGGCCGCGGACGCCGCCGAGGGGGTATACGCCGGAATCGCGGTCGAACATTCGAGCGTCCGGGTGGATTACGCCAAGTCCGTCGGCATCGACTTGCCGCCGGCCTCCTACAGGGAGGCGGAAGACGACGCGCGCGACGCGATACACTCCCTCCGGGCGTTCGCGGGATACCGCCGCATGCTGCCCGGTCGATTCTATCTTTCGGGCGAGGTCGAGGCCGCGTTCCACCCCGAGGGGGGTGTATCGGGTTTTCTGGAGAGGGGAACCGGGACGGAAGACCACGATGTCTGGCCCGGGGCGTGGACCTTCGAGAAGCGCAGCGACTTTGGTTTCAACGTCAAGGCGGGTTACGCGCCTGAGTCCCTGGATTTTCTGGGCGCGGGCCGCTCGCTCTATCTGCTCGCCGGAATGCGCCGGCTCGAAGCACGGGTCGAGGCGGGGCACGACAACGGGAGGGGGGTATCGGGCGTCAGGCGCGAGGACGTCACCGCGACCCCGTGGCTGATCGGGGCCGGGGTGGAGTTCGGGGGCGCGCGGGGCCGGTTCGACTTGCGGGTGAGTTACGCGCGCTACGATTTCGACTTCGTCGGCGGGGGGGACGGCTCGGCTTTGGACAGACCGAGGCTCCGCTACGAGTTCGACGCCTCGGAATGGAGCGTTTCCCTGGGTTACGTCTGGTCGTTTTCGATCGAATAACAGCCCACCGGCCCGCACACGGCGGACCGCTCCTCTCATGCCGCGTCCTCCCCATCCAACTCCCTCGGGTAAGGTTCAAACATCGTCTGCGCCTCCAGGTACTCCGAACCCAGGCGCTTACTCCACTCCCGAAGCATATCGAGCGGCCCATCCAACGGGATTCTCCCCGCGCGGTATTCCTCAAACGTAGCCAGGAAGTGCGCCTTATCACTTGCGGTGATTTTTTCGGACAAATGCCCGAAGGCGTGGTTGAGGGCGTTGACCCATGAGGCTTGGCCGGGCGTACGGACGAGGAGCCGCAGGAGCGCGTCTTCGTATCGGGCGGCGGCCTCGCCGAACGCATGTTTTTCGTGGTTCGCCGCGATTCGGCCCATCTCGCGCATGGTTTCTTGGTGATAGGCCATGAACAGGAGCTTGTTCTCCGCGTGGTAGCGGACGAGTCCGTTCATACTCCCTTGGATTTTGACTTCGCGGAAGGCGGCGAGCGCGAAGATTTTCGTGAGGAAACCCCCGCGAACGCTCGGCTCGTTCAGACCGGCCTCGTCGGCGAAAGCGCGCGCGCCGAATCTCTCCAGCGCGGCGCCAGCGAACAGGCCCGCTCCCAGAGCGGTATGGTTCGCGGAAGCAGCTGTGGGAAATATCTTCGCGTCGGTTATCGCGCACGACGGGGATTTCGCCTTGAGAATGAAGCCGTCGACTTCTTCGAGACCTGCGAGATAGCGCTTCGAAAAGGCGTTCATGTCCTGAGTCAGGTGTTTGCGCGTGCTCGGCTGGTAGAGGGCCTTCCGCTCGTCTTGCAAATGGATTCGTATCGGGTCCCTCGGCGTACCGAGGCCGATTTCCACCTCGGGGCAGACAGGCCGGAAGCGCACGTGGGGTTTCAGGCGTTCGATGAAGGATGAGGAGATTCGCTCGCCGTTGTAGCGGCAGGCCTCGAATTCGAGGCACTTGCTCACCACGACGACGGGTTTTGGGAATGCGCGGCTCATCGCTCCTCTCCCCGTTGGATGGACGTGGCGGCGATGCGCATCGTGGAATCCGGGGCGGCTAGCGGGCGCGCCTATTCGTAGTCATAAAAACCCTTGCCCGTCTTTCTCCCGAGCCACCCCGCCGAGGTCATCCGCCGCAGGATGGGCGGCGCGTAGAACCTCGCCTCGCCCAGCTCTTCGGCCATCGAATCGGCGACGAAAGTCTGCACATCGATTCCGACGAGGTCGATGAGCGTGAGCGGCCCCATCGGGTGGCCGAGGCCCATGCTGATGGCCTTGTCCATGCTCTCCCTGTCCGCGAGGCCTTCGTCATACGCATGCGCGGCGTGGTTGAGGTAGGGCACGAGCAGGCGGTTCACCAGAAATCCCGGCCTGTCCTTGACGGGAATGGGCGTCTTGCCGATGCGGTGGCAGAACGCGATTCCGAACTCGGTGATCTCGGGCGCCGTCTGGACGGCCTCGATCACCTCGACGAGCCGCATGGCGTAGGGCGGGTTGAAGAAGTGAAGGCCCACCACGCGCTCGGGGGCTTTCGTCTTCGCCGCCATGGCGGTTACGGAGAGGCACGAGGTGTTGGACGCGATGACGGCGCCTTCTTTCGCGATTTCTCCCAGCTTTTCGAAGAGTTCGAGTTTGGCGCCCAAGTTCTCCACGATCACCTCGATGATGAGGTCGCAGTCCGCAAGCTCTCCCAGATCGGTCGAACCGCCGAGGCGCGCGAGCGTCGCCTCTTTCCGGGCCTCGTCCATCTTGCCGCGCTTGACCGCGCCGTCCAGGTTCCGGCGGATACGGGTGAGGCCCGCTTCGAGGGCCTCCGGGTTCACCTCTATGCCGGTTACTTCCAGCCCTGCGGTGATGCAGACCTGCGCGATGCCCGACCCCATGGCGCCCAGACCGATGACGCCCACTTTCTTCACCGCGTCCGCGATGGGCTGACCGCGGGAGAGGTCGCGCGCATTGGCGGTGTCTTCTTCGGGTTCCGCGACGCCGAACACGCCAGCGGACTTATAGGTGTAAAACCCCTTGCCCGTTTTCGCGCCCAGATGGCCTGCGTCTATCATGCGGTCCACCAGCGGCGGGGGGATGTAGCGCGGGTCTTTCAGTTGTTCGTACATCGAGAGCGAAACCGTGCGGTGGATGTCCAGCCCCTCGATGTCGAGCAGGCGCATGGGGCCCATCCTGTAGCCCAGGCCGAGCCGCACGCCCGCGTCGAGGTCCGCCGGGTTCGTATAGCCCGACTCGATCAAGCGGATGCAGTCGTTCTGGAACGCCACGAGGAAGTAGTTGAGCACGAAGCCGGGCCAGTCCTTGACCGTCACGGGCGTCTGCCCGATCTCTTCCAGAAAGGCGCTCGTCGCGGCTATGGTCTCATCGCTCGTAAGCAGGCCGGGGACGACCTCCACGAGCTTGTTGAGAGCCGCTGGCAGGCAGAAATGGGTGCCGATGGTCCGGGCCGGCCGCCCCGACGCCGCCCCCATGTGGGAGATGGAGAGCGTGCTCGTATTGGACGCGATGATGGCGCTCTCGTCCAGAACGGCGTTCAGGCTGCGGAGCAGCTTGTTCTTCTCCTCGCGGTCTTCCGTGATGGCCTCGATCACCAGTTCGCAATCCTCGAGCCCCGAGAGCGAATCGGCTTGATGGATCCGGCCCATCATCGCGTCTCTCTCCTCGGGGGTGGTCTTGCCCTTCTCGACGCCCGCGTCGACGAACGAGCGCACCCGTCCCATGCCGGCCTCCATCGCCTGCGCGTTCGCCTCGAATACGACCGTCTCCTTGCCGCCCCGGGCGCATACGATGGCGATGTTCGAGCCCATCGTACCCAGACCGACGACGCCTGCCTTTTGCACCTTCATGGAATTCTCCCCTCGATTTTCACCGACGAAGCGCGTTTCCCCGCCCGTATTTTGCCGTTTCAGACCGCATTTTCAGTATGAAAATTCTTCGAAGAGTGGCGCTTGCGCATCTCCAAAGTGTCCGCACGTGGGTCTCTTTGTAGGCTTCGCGCCGGAATCTTGTCAATCCGTCCTTGCAAGTTCGCCGATGTGATTTATGATTTTCCCGTCATGAACATGCCGCGAGAGAAGCTGGAGCAACTGATCGAAGAAGCAGCGCAGAAGGGCGAGCCCGTCTCGATGGAAGGAGAAGACCTCTCCTGGGCGGACCTGAGCGGATGCGACCTCACGGACGCCAATCTGAGAGGGGCGAGCCTGGTGCGCGCGAACCTGGGCGGCGCCGACCTCTCGGGCGCGGACATGCGCGAGGCGGATCTGCGAAACGCCGATCTGGAGGGCGCCGTTCTCCGAGACGCTCTCTTGAATGATGCCGATGTCGCAGGCGCGAGTTTCCGGGAGGCGGACCTCGTCGGCGCCGAGGTCGAGGGCGTGAACTTCGATGAGGCGATCATCGAGGACGCGCAGTTTCTTTGAGACGCGCGCATTGAGGTTGTTGAAAAAGCCCTCGTCGGGGGACATTGCCTTTAGCGGGAAGGTCGCTTTCGCGCGAACCCCCGACCGCCCTCTTTGAAAGCAACCCCCCCAACCCCCCTTGTCGGGGCTGTTGAAAAACCCCGTTTTGAAGCGGGATGTATGGCGGCTCACGCGGCCTGGGAGAGGAAGCCCAATCGGTGCGTGAGGCCGCGATATGCGCTCATTCGGCGTCTCCGGGCGGCCTAGGCCCTCCACAGAGCGAATATACCCGCCGCAAAAGCGGCGGCCAGCCGCTTGAGGTTCACCGCAGTCGCCGTCAGGTAGGCCTGGATCCTCATGTTCGCAAGACCCCGGCGCACCGCCCGCGCCAGTCCGTGCCGACTCTTCGCCTCGCCGTGATAGCCCTCCGAGCGACCCATGTGGCGCCGCCACAGCCGACCCTCCTCCTCCCCCCGGCGCGCGTGGCGGCGGCGCGCGCGCAACAGCGCCGGGTATTCATGCGGAACCAGCACCGTCCTGCTCGTGCGAGACGCCGACAGGCAATCGGCCTTGAGCGTGCAGCCCGCGCAATCGCGCGTCTTAGATACATACCAGCGCCCCCGCTCCGTCTCCTTCCGGGGGCGCAGCGTCTTGCCCCCTGGACACTTCACCACCTCATTCCGCTCGTCGTAGCGGAACAACTGCAGCGGAACACGGCTCTGGGAAGGCTCCTTCTTCGCCGGTATCAGCGCGGCGACGCCCCGACGCTCCAATGCCGCATACACCTTCGAGTACGCATAGCCACTATCCGCCGTCACCACCGCGGGGTCACGCCCCGTGAGCTCGCAAACCGCATCCAGCTGCGGCTCCATCATCTCCCGCTCGTTCAACGTCCCCTCCGTCACCGCAACGTCGAGGACAACCCCCCGCTCATCGTCCACCACCGCGTGGTGCTTGTAGCTCGGCTCGAAACCCGCCCGAGCGCTCTTGCGCGCCAGGCGCGCGTCGGGGTCCGTTCGGCTCACAGGCCCCGAACCGCCGCCGCCCTTCTTCCCCGCTTCATCCTCCGAGTCGTTCTCCCGCACCACCTTCTCCGCGTGGCGTTCCGCCAGGCTCTCCCAACTCACGTCCGCGCGTATCAAAGACGCGTCCATGTGAACCACTTCTCCCTTCGCCACCTTCGCCTCCACGCAAGACTGAACCGTGCGCCGAAATATCTCCTTGAACCGCTCCTCCCCCCAGCGTTGACGGATACGCGTCAGGCTCGAATGATCCGGCAACTCCTCGTCCAGCCTGTACCCGATGAACCACCGGACCGCCAGATGCGCCTGCGCCTCGCGAAGCAGACGCCGGTCCTGCGCGTAGCCCAGCAGCAGGCCCGCCAGCATCAACCGAACCACCACCTCGGGGTCCAGACCCGGACGACCGTTGTCCGCGCAATAGCACTCCGCCACTTCCTCGCGAAGCCAGCTCAAATCCAGTACGCGGTCCACCTGGCGCAATATGTGATCTTAGGGAATCAACTTCTCCAGCGGGCCGGCCACGAACAAGTCCATCTGCCCGCGCCTCTTGCGGTCTAACATCGAGGAATCTCCCATCTCGGGCGAGGGGGGATACATCCATACGATCACAAAACCAGGGGTTTTTCAACAGCCCCTTTTGTCAGGGGGGTAAAAAAAGGCGACGCCCACCGCCGGTAGCGGGGGGTTTGTTTTTCTTGCCCCCCTGACAAGGGGGGGTAGGGGGGGTTGACGTTATGGGATTTCCCTTTCAAGGGGGTTGCCATTACCCTCTCAGGGGGTTTTTCAACAAGCCCTCATCAATCGCGTTTGACCTTCGATACGCGGCTCCGCCGCTACTCAGGATGAGGCGGAGAAGGGTTTTTCCACCTACTCCTCCCCGCGCAAGATGATAGAAACCATCTCCCGCAGGCCGATCGCCTCCACTTCCTTCGAGACGGGGTAGCGCTCCTCGCCCGGATGGACGACGAAGGCGCGCTCGGGCCGTACGTCCTCGCGCGCGTGATGAAAGCCCTTGCCGAGCCTTGCGGAGAGCCCGCGCTTGATCTCGATCGCCCAAGGGCCCCGTTTCCCCGGGATTTCCAGCAGCAAGTCGATCTCCGCACCCGCCTGCGTGCGGTAGAAACTCGCCATGGTGCGCGGCGGAGCGACGGCGAGCAGGTTCTCGATGACGAACCCCTCCCAACTCGCGCCGACGACCGGGTGGCCCGCGAGGGCGTCGTGGTCCGCAAGGCCCAGCAGGGCGTGGAGGAGGCCGCTGTCGCGCACGTAGACCTTGGGGGATTTCACCAGGCGCTTTTTCACGTTCGCGTGGAACGGGCGCAGGCGGCGCACGAGAAGCAGGTCGACCAGCAGATCGATATAGCCGCTCACCGTCGGCGCGCTGAGCGCAAGGCCCGCGGCCGGCTTCGAGGCGTTGAGCGGACCGCCCTGGTTGTGGGCCAGCATGGTCCAGAGCCGCTCCAGCGTCTCCGCCGGGATGCGCCGGCCGAACTGCGCCACGTCGCGCTCCAGATAGGAGCGGATGAAGTTGCGCCGGAAGGTCATGCTGTCGGCGTCGTCCTCGGCCAGAAAGCTGTCCGGGAAGCCCCCGCGCACCCACAGCGTCGTCATGGCCCGCGCGTCGGGCGCGGCCTCGGCCACGTCGAGCGGGTTCAGGTCGACGTATTCGATTCGCCCGGCGAGGCTCTCCCCCGACTGACGGATCATGTCCAGCGACGCCGATCCCAGTATCAGGAAACGGCCCGTCCGCCTGCCCCGCCTGCGGCCCCGGTCGATCAGTCCGCGCAACTCCTGAAACAACTCCGGGACGCGGTGAATCTCGTCCAGAATGACGAGGCGGTCCTCGTACTCGCCGAGATAGAGCACGGGGTCGGCGAGCTTGACGCGGTCCGCGTGGGACTCCAGGTCGAGATAGATCGCCTCCGATCCCTCTGCGACCTCGTGGGCCAGCGTCGTCTTGCCGACCTGGCGGGCGCCGAGCAGGACCACGGCGGCCTGGCGGTCGAGCGCGTTCAGCACGTTTTGGTATGAGCGTCGATATATCATTCTTGTAAATTAAAATATTTTCTTTTGATTTGCAAGGATAATTATTTAATATCCTAGTAAATCAAAAATTAAACTTTCATTTTACAAGGATAAAGAGGCCACTATAGACGGGATAACAGCAAATACAAATAGAGGTCCGAAATCCGCCTGAACAGGGGCTGTTGAAAAAGCTTTGTAATTCCGGGATCGTCGTCATTCCGGCGAAAGCCGGAATCCATTTTTACGCCTTTTGCCTTTCACCCGGATTCCTGCGCATCGGCGGGGAATGAAACGCCGCCGCGTATTCACTCGCACCCGCAAATGGATTCCGGCTTTCGCCGGAATGACGAACAAACATATAATTCAAATCGACCGGTATGTCAATCGTTCGACTGGCTACGCCTGGATGATGCAACTAACTGATAATACTTGATTAAATAACATAACTTTCGAATTTTCCCTCTTGCGTTTTCGTCAAATTTATGCTTGAATACGCTCTCGTTTGACGCCGCTCGTATGCGGTTTGATTACATATTTCCTGGAGGAACCATGCCGAGAAGAAGCGAGTTCAAGCTCACCAAGCGCGCGGTCGACGCCCTCGCGGTCAGGGAGAAGGACGTCGTGTTCTGGGACCGGGACCTGGCGGGCTTCGGGGTGCGGGTGCACGCAACGGGGCGTAAGGCCTACGTGGTGCAGTCGAGAGGCCCCAGGGGGCCTGTGCGCGTGACGCTCGGGCGCCACGGGGCGCTCTCGTGCGATGAAGCCAGGAAACGCGCAGCGCCCGTCATCGACCGGATCAGGCGGGGCGAGGAGCCCCTGTCCGGTGAGGCTAAACCCGCGCTCACGGTGGCGGACCTGGCCGGACGCTTCATGCGCGAGTACGTCGCGAGCCGCTGCAAGCCGTCCACGGCGCCGAAGTACCGCTCCGTGCTCGACAACCATATCCTGCCGGCGCTGGGTTCGATGAACCTCGATGACGTGGGCAAGGCGGAGGCCGCGGCGCTCCAGCACGCCCTGCGCGCGACGCCGGGGACGGCGAACGCCGCGATAGACGTGCTCAAGCGGATGTTCGCGCTGGCCGAGGCGTGGGAACTGATGCCGCCCGGCCGGAACCCGTGCCGGAGGCTCCGCCGCTACAGGACGCGCAAGCGGGAGCGGTTCCTGACGCCTGCGGAATACCGCCGCCTGGGCCGTGTGTTGCGGGAAGACGATACGTCGTGGCCGCCTGCGGTGGCGGCGATCAGGATTCTCCTCCTGACGGGATGCCGGCGGGACGAGGTGCTGAGTCTCAGGTGGGACGACGTGGACCGAGCGGCGGGGGAACTGAGATTGAGAGACACGAAGACGGGACCGCGGATGGTTCCGCTGACGGGGCCTGTGCTCGAAGTGCTGGAGGGGGTTCCGCGCGCGTCCGGGAATCCCTGGGTGTTCCGCGCCCAGCGGGGAGGGGGCAGGCTCACGAACCTCTATCACTACTGGAAGCCCCTCCGGGCGCGGGCGGGACTCGGGGACGTGCGGCTTCACGACTTGCGTCATTCGTATGCGAGCCGGGCGCTCGCGCTGGGCGAGAACCTCCCGGTGATCGGGGCGCTGCTCGGACACGGCGAGGTGGCGACGACGGCGCGCTACGCGCACCTGATGCGGGACGCCGAGCGGGCGGCGGCCGCCCGGGTGGGCGAGAGCATCGGCGCTCACGTCACGAACGGGAGGATGGAGCGATGACGAAGCCCGCCATGAAAACGCTTTCGAACCGGATGGTGGGGAAACTCGAGGTCCACAAGGACACGGTGTTCTGGGACAAGGAGCTCACCGGCTTCGGCGTCCGTGTCTACCCCACGGGGAGCAAGGTGTACATCGCGCAGGCGCGGGGGCCCGAGGGCCCGAGACGGGTGACGGTAGGCCGCCACGGCGTGATCCATTCCGAGGAGGCGAGAAGACGCGCGGCGCTCCTCATCGCTCAGATCAAGGCGGGCGGGGAGGCCGCGCCCGTGAGATCCGCCGGCGGCCCCACCGTGGCCGAACTCGCCGGGCGCTACATGGCGGAACACGTCGAGGTGAGGTGCAAGCCGCGCACGGCCGACGCGGTCCGGGCGGCGCTGCGGGCGCACGTATTGCCCGCCCTGGGGAAGATTCCGCTCGCATCGCTCGAGAGGGCGCAGGTGGCGGCGCTCCACCGGGGGCTCCACGAGACGCCGGCGGCGGCGAACGCGGCGCTGCGGGTACTCTCCTCGATGTTCGAGGCGGCAGGCGACTGGGGGCTTTTGCCCGAAGGAACGAACCCGTGCCGCGGGGTCGTGAAATACCCCCTTCGCAGGCGGGAGCGGTTCCTCACTGAGGCGGAGTTCGAACGCCTGGGATTGGCACTCGACGCGCTGGAGACGGAGGGCGGCGCGTCCGCCTATGCCGTGGCCGCCATCAGGCTCCTGATGCTGACCGGGTGCCGGAAGTCGGAGGTCCTCGGGCTGCGCTGGGAGGACGTGGCGCTCGGGGAATCGGAACTGAGGCTAGCGGACTCCAAGACGGGCGCGCGCGTGGTCTCGCTTCCGCCGGCAGCGGCCGGACTCCTGGCCGCTCTTCCGCGTCTTCCCGGAAATCCCTGGGTCTTCCCCGGCAGGAAGCCGGGCGCGCGCCTGAGCGGGCTCGATCACGTCTGGCGAAAGGTCCTCGTGCGGGCGGGGCTCGACGACGTGCGGATCCACGACCTGCGTCACTCCTACGCCTCGAGAGCGCTGGCGCTGGGAGAAGGACTTTCCGTCATCGCGAAGCTGCTCGGCCACTCCCACATACAGACCACGGCGCGCTACGCGCATCTCGCGCGCGATACGGTGCGCGAGGCCGCGGAGCGGATAGCGCAGAGCATCGCGACCGACTTACTGGACGAAGGGTAGAGACTGGCGACAAGAAGGAACTGGACGTACCTGCTTCAAGGCAGAAGGACCGTGGATTTATGGTGTATGAGCGCGTAAAGGCTGCAGACTTGGAATTGGGATTGTAACTGAATATGTTGCCAGTGAAAAAGATTATATATTGCAACATTTACGCATGAAAGATGCTCGTCTTTTTGTAAATACGCCGCTACTTAACAGAATGAGGGAGTTGAGGGGGAAAGCGGGGATTGGAGAAAGAAAGACTGATACCTATAGAAATATTTTATGGGGTATGAAATGAAATTTACGAGACCAACTTTAGTTGCGGCTACCGAGCTCTTGGAAGGGCATACCCAAGCCGATTTTGATCAAATGATTATACGATTGAACCTTGAGAATCACATCACCGAAAGCACTAAAGTCAGCGTCAAAAAGAAATGTGCTCTTTTAGCTAGAATTCTTGTAAACAACCCGAACTTTAGCATCGAAACATTTGACGGTTCCATGACACTTGGTGAAGCAGTTGTCCGAGAGGCACTCACATTTATGAGACCACCGCTTGCTCATTATCATAAAAATTTAAGGACAGACTTTAAGCGCGGTCTTGCTCGTGACGGTTACGTGATTTCTTTCGCTCAAGACGAAGATCGTCCGATATTATTGTCCGCGCTACCGGCTGATTCCGAGTTGGAATTACCCGAAGCGGACGATGAAATACGAAAACTTCTCAAAGAAGAGAATTTTACCATCCCGTTGGGACATCTGGATCAAGCGGTCAAGGCCCATACTCGTGGCGATTGGGCAGCGGCCAACAGCCAGATTCGGACATTTATTGAGAGCCTGTTCGATGGAATCGCACATTCGATTAGCCCGGAAGAAGCACAAAAACGCCAGACTTCCGAATCCCGTCGAGCTCTATTGGAAAAGCTCGATTTTCTATCATCCGCACGAAATGAATGGACGAGTGACGGAAAAAACTACATCAACGGCCTTTTTAAGATGCTTCACAAAGAGGGGCCACATCCTGGGCTATCTGACGAAGAGCACAGCACTTTCCGCCTGCACGTTGCTCTCGTGACCGCTCGAACTTTTTTGCGTCGCCTTCGCTACGATTGGTCAGGTTGAGTAGGAACAATGCCATAAGGTACCTCATCAACCGCGTCCCGCTCCTCAATGAACTTCACGAGCCACCCCATATCCCAGACTCCGTATCTAGACCTAAGGCTGAGCAGGATGCTGTTCAAAATGCGAAAAGCACTGTGGTCGATAGCTAAGCGGACAGTCACCCGAATCTGCAAATTTATTTGCGCGAGTTCGATTCTCGCCCGACCCACCTTTCCGGAGCGGCGCCCCTCGCCCGTCTCCTTACTTCGACCGGATCTTCAGCGCGGGGTTATGGATAAAGAAGTGTACGGAATGATATGGATGGTCTTCCACTCCGTCGACATCACCAGTCAGTTATCGGTGCCATAAACAGTGGAAATCAGCGGTGAACAATGTCACCACATCTGCTTCCTGCAGCGGCCAGTCAGCCTTATCCCACTCCGCCAACATGTCGGAGTCGTCGCCCTGCATAGTGAAGACGCCACCTGCATAGCGTTGAGCCGTATTTGGGGCAGGAAGGTGGCGGCTCATCACCTCATCCCAATAACTAGGTCGCGCCGACGCAGGACGCCAAAGGGGCATCATACGTCTGCACACAGATAGCGTACCCGCGCACCGGATCCTCAAGGGATTCTTTGACTGGTGGTGGCACTGTTCTCCAGTCGGGGCTACGTCCTGTCCGAAAAGTGTCACCCCCAGCCGCCGCCTGTGCTACTCTGATTTACCAAAAATGAGGGGCTCCACCCGACGCCATGTTTACATATCGGTGTTTGCTCGGCGAACAAAAACAATGTGCAATTACAATTAGGTACATAAAGGAGGAAATGAGGCATCATGAGCTGCGATGACTGGAAAGCGGAAACACAAGAGCGATTACCCAAGAGTGCTATTTACTGCGCATTAAGGGAAAAATGTGAGGGCAATTCTCCTGGCAGTCAGGTCTTATCTCTCGTTGATAAAGCAACGTTTTTTGCATACCAGAAAACCAAGACGATTCTAATGCACATGGGAGAATTTACTCTCCATGATGGCGACCACCTATTCCGTGTTTTAAAGTTAATGGAGAAGCTACTTTCTCCGGGCAAAATTAAAGAACTCTCAGTCCCGGAATTGATGTTGTTGATACTTAGTGCATTTTTTCATGATATTGGAATGGCGGCTGAAGAAAAGGATGTAACTTCATGGAGAAAGGTTTGGGACATATCTCCATCGTTATCAGATGAAGAAAACGATGAATTCAGTAAATTTCAAAGATTCTATTTGTCAAAGCCGGAGCTTAACTCGCAGATTGAATCGTACATCGCGCAGGGGAAAAATAGCGAAGCGGATTTGCTGAAAAATTACATTGTTTCCGATTACATTCGAGCTACACATGCCGAACGAGCAAGGGACATTATTGAAAAACATTGGTTTGAAAAAATAAGGTATAGAGATGTCGATTTAACTGTCGAGTTCGCAGAAATTTGCTTCAGTCACAATAATGACGCTCTCTCACTCTTGGAACTCGACAGAAGCTATCTTTGTGGGGACGGTATATATGCTAATTTGCAACTGGTTGCTGTGATATTGAGGCTTGCGGATATTTTTGATTTCGACGCAAAGAGAACACCGGCAGTCTTATTCTCGCATCTGTTTGTAAGGAATCCGATATCGGTCAAAGAATGGAATAAACACAGAGCTATTGAAGCATGGTCTATCAGTGAGGAGTCTATTCAATTTCATGCCAAGTGCATACATCCTGCTATAGAAGCATCAATTCACGATTTTTGCGACATTATCGATCGGGAGTTAAGTGCCTGCAATAATATTATTTCATCAATCAACAATTTCGATAGCGACCAAGGAAAACAACATACAATTAGTATCCCCTTTAAGGTGGATAGATCAAAAATTGAAACAAAGAAAGGTATTAATGGTCAGCCACTTTATCTCTATAAAAAAGCACAGTTCAACTTGAGTAAAAATCAAGTTATAGATTTATTAATGGGCACAAAATTATATGGTGACACAGAAGTTCCTCTTAGAGAGTTATTGCAAAATTCGATCGACGCTTGTTTGCTGCGAAGCGCTATGGAAAAGAGTTGGGACAATTTATACGAACCAGAGATACACATAAAATATTCAACTGAAACCGATGGAGACGTACTGGAGATAATTGATAACGGGACTGGAATGGATCAGTATATTATTGACGCGTACTATTCCAAAGTCGGGTCGTCATTTTATATGTCTCCTGATTTTTATGAACTAAAGTCAATAGCAAAGGCGAAGTTTATGCCAATATCTCGATTTGGCATAGGGATTTTGTCTTGCTTTATGGTGGCTGATACATTGGTAGTAGATACCCGAAGAGTTTATGGACCTCACAATTCGAGTGACGCGATAAATATTACTATTGAAGGCCAAGAAAGCATATTTTGGATAAAGCCGGGGCAACGAACAATACCCGGAACATCAACCAAACTATTCCTCAGAAAAAACGTAAATCCGTGGGATAATTTGAGCGAAGACGAGTTCATTAAGTCCGTTGAAAACGTATTGCCAAACCCGCCATTCAAGATAGTAATAGAAACAGAATCTCAAGAAAAAATAAGAGATGAAAAATCGTTCAAGGAAATAAAGGCTGAACAACTAAGAGAACATACATGGGATGAGCATGATAATATTAGAGTATTTAACATAGATTTTGATAATCAAGAAAAAGGATTTGTTGGCTCCGTCATTGTAGCGATATTAGAGTCTCATGGCTCGCCGACCACTAGTATTGAAATGACGTCCAAGTCTATTGTGATTGAAGGTGAAGATTATTCTTTAGACAAGAGTTTGCGGATGGTCAGTAATGAAATAAAGGAGTCTACGACATCAATCACTATAGATGAAGAAGGAATAATAGAGCAGTCGAATTTATATAGTAGTCATTGGAAATCGAAATCTTGGCTTTCGTTGCACGGAATTGAAGTCCCTACAACGCTATTTCCAGAATCGTGGAGAATGCAAAAAAATCAGGTAAAACTGAATTGGCCATTCCCAATGTTGATAGTGATAGATGTTTGTGGAAGCATGGACTTGGATCTGAATTCTTCCAGAACTCAGATAATTATGAGTGAGAAATGGCAGAAATTGGAAGAGACGATGGCATTTGAAATTTGTTCGAAGATTGCTTGCTCGGTATCAACCGAATATTGGGCTACGTTGAAGGGGCTACTGGAAAGCAATACGAAAAATGAAATCTTCATTGATAGCTTACGCAGAGTTGAAAAGAATCGTACGGCAGGTGACTGAATATGAGTTTTGATTTTTGGTAAATTGCACTTTGTATTTTTATTCGGATCAAGGGCGAAAGTCTCTTGTGACTCTACCTCTCCAAGTTAAGCGCTTAGCTCGTTTTTCTAACGTCATTACGACCTACGAATATCGAAAGAGTTTCGTCGCTAAGAGAAAAAGTCTGCTCGACAATAGAGCGGAAGTTTTTTATCCGTATTGACGTAATAAATTGTGCCATTACTTTCTCCTGAGTCCCGAAAACTTCACTCCAATCATCTTTTTCTTTCTGCATTCGCAAAAGCGGGTGGGACTGGGACAGTTTGCGATAGCTCAATTTCTGTTACTGCCGTATTTGCCATCTTGGCGGTAGCCGTGTCGGTAATTGCCCGTCAACTTACCTGTTTGATTTCCGCTGCTATTGCAGCAGGACAACTAGGATCGCCTTCATCGCACTGAAAGCGCCCGGCTTTAACATCCCGGGCAGTCCCGCCCGCGCCTCGCGTGGTTAGAGACGGTGGGGGATTTCAGGCGGGGGTGGAATGTTTGTAATCTGCTAAAATCATATGCATTAGGCGATATTTCCAATCTTCCCTAAAATTTCTCTTCCGTGATATGTAATCAAAGCGGAAGTGGAGGAATTCAAACTCCAGCGTAGACCTGCGGGGCTATGTCGGGGCATCTTCCAAAGTCCGGCCCGTAACAGCTTGCTTGCTGATATGCATCAGTGCCTGATTCACACCTGCGTTCAGTTTCCTCTTCTTGTTCTTTACTCTTGTGTAGTGCTGGAGCATCCCAAAACCCTGATACATCGCTGCTTTGATGAGAGATCCAACAACAGCACGGATGACGGCGCTGACGGCAAGGCAACATGAAACGCTATATTCATCTCGCTGACGAACACGTTCACGATATGGCGGGGCGCATCTCGGACATCATCGATTACAGCATAGTCCGCCGACTTAAGGACATCATCGAACGACATCTCTCGCGCTTGGAGGTCGGTCTGCAGGTTTTGCCTTCAACCGTATACACAACTTTTCGAGCCTAATCGGTCTTCTCCTCGTACCGTGCCATTAATGAATTCAGAACCTTGTACATTTCTGAATGTGCGGCTTTGTCGACGTCAGAAAGGAGCGCATCAGTTGTTAGGTTCGCAGGGAAGCCAAGTAAGCTGTTTCACTTGACGCGGAAGCGTGTGTTTCTCCGGAAATTCGGCATGAAGAGTACTCATTTGCTCACACTATTGCACCCATAGTGCAACGAACGTTAGTTGGACGATAAGGCTGAACCATGCCGGGCTGACGCAAGAGCGCG
Organism: bacterium; assembly: GCA_965203325.1. Lineage (GTDB taxonomy): Bacteria > UBA8248 > UBA8248 > UBA8248 > UBA8248 > Bin107. The sequence continues at coordinate 1,853,045 of OZ241875.1, read as the reverse complement.
CAAAATTTCATGACATGGAAGGCAACCCTCAATTAGCGGTTCAGCAGTTTGGCCAACTCCGTGTTCAAGTGAGCAAAGGCGTTGATCACTCCATCGAAGACGTGGTCGAGGGCGCTACCATAGCCTTGGTTCAAAGCCGCTGCGTCGAAGCCGAGTGCTTCAAGATTCCTGAGCACACCGCCTGCGTCATGTGCATCCGCTATGCGAAGATCGTTGTTGACGAACAACGATGCCAAGGCGCTGTTTTGAGACGTCAAGTCTTCGGCGTTCGCGTCGGCGCCGAATGCGTCGGCACGCTCGCCCTCTGCATTCAGCCGCTCCACGATGTTTAGCAAGGCTTGCAGGAGCTTGAGGCTGCCTAGGTTTTTGATATCTGAGTGGGCGTGGCCAGCGCTTGCTACAATATTTCGCAGGAAGCCATTTGGAATGCGTTGCCAGAGTTCATGAATGCTCTTGCACCGCGAGAGAAAAGCCTGCTCTGTCATGGAAAGTGGAGCCACCTGAGCGAGGTGTGACAGCTCAGGATAGTTCAACCAGCCATTGTTGCGCAGTTCCGCGCGGGAGAAGCCAACGATTTTAGTTGCGGTAGGCGCCACCGTTCCTATGGTTTCGCTTAGAGCCGCGAGTTGATCTCCAAGGTTCAGAAGTTGCTCCACAAAGCGTTGCGTCTTGGAAACGATATGCTCTTCATCTTGATCGAACTCAGCGACTTGAGCAGGTTCGAGCACGTAGTCATGAGCATGCTTGATCTCTCGATCTGGTTTTGGTTTGTAGAGTTCCCGCATCGGTACCTGAAGAAGATTGCGGCCAACGCGAACACAGTCTGTGAAGCTCCATTGCCCGCCGTAGGACGGACAACAATGCCACTTTCCGTGAACGTTTACTGGCGTTGTGTCGAAAAAACTACTTTGCTCATATCGCTCCAGAAATCGGTCATCGAGGTATACGGGCATGCTCTTGATTAAAGCATTGGCTCTGTTGTGGGTCATTGGCTGAGCGAATCCTGGCCAAACCAGACCGCACGCGCTCGGTTCGGAGCTAAGTTCCGGAACTACCGCGACCACACTGGCCCAGACTTGCATTAAAAGCCCGCCCTCGTGCTCTCGGATGTCGAACTCATACCAACTGCCGGAAGGTTTTAGTTGTACGTGAGTCTCGCCCGCCATCACTGCCCGGAGGTCGGGGCAGTCCGGCAACAGGGCTTCGTAGAAGAAAATCCGGACGCCGTAGGTGCCCCGCATCCAGAGGTAGCGTCGCAGGTATTCATTGGACATCGTCCAACGGACGTCCCGCTTGGGGGAGTAATGGTACTCGGTCGAGATTTCCCCTTCCGCGACCCCAAACTCTGGAAGCGATAGGTCATCAAAGATCACTCGCTGCATATCCCCGCCAAGGCAGCGCGGTGAAAGTCCCAAGGCCATCCAGACTTTTTCCGCAAGATTGTAGCTGTAGAAGGAGCCGTTACCCCAAGACGCTACGATGTAGTCAAACCCAGACACCGAAGGAGTAAAGTCCACTAGACCGCCTCGCTCCTTCACATCGGGTGTGGAAAAGGAGACCACGCCGTTTCTGGACTCTCCTGGTACACCTAGTCGGCTGAACTCGGCCTTTGGCACCAAAGCCATAACCATATGTACATACTCACGATTCGGACCGTACAGGTCGAAACCGTATCGCAAAGCGACCTCGACCCGAAGCTGGGGATCGTCGTCAACCGGTTCGAGTAGACTATGCAATCGCGCCGGAAGCAGCGCCGCCAGCAGCGGAAACTGATCGAGATAATCGATAATCAAAGCAAGGCTCCTTGTCTATACGCGCGGCAGAGGCGTTTGCTGCATGGGATTACCAAACCCTGGTCTGTACCTGTGTGCGACTCGCGAGCTTCCCTATCACAAGTGCTCGCCAAGCGCTATATGTAAAACAAATGAATGGTCATGGGTTTGCGGATCGGGAATATCAGCACTCCGGTACAACGAATGAATTCGAGTACAGGTTTATTTGCGCGCGGTAACGCCGCGCCACCCAGGAAATAAAACCTGCGGCAAGGATATGGTTACCGATGCTGTCGCCGACGCGGGAATCAGACGCCTTTACCGGCTCGTTCGTCAAGTGCGCGTAGTGTACGTTGGTCAGTCCCTGAGTGTGACCGTGGAGCAGGCATCATATGAAGGATCTGGCCGAATGCAAAAGCCCACTAAGCGAAACTATGTCGTAGATCATGAATCGACACATCGTGGAGGCCAGTACGGCGCGGTTGCTACGCTAGGGATGCTAGAAGATTGGCTAGATGGGCACTAGGCTTCTTGCCGATGATGATCCAGGATTGCCGTCTGGACGTGGGAAAGCGGTGAGTACGCTGACGGCCGCGCAGCAGAGAGGAACCAACCGCGCTCCAATCTTAGTATTCGGAAGGCGCAACTCGGCACTTCCAGGTTCACGTTCTCCCAGCGTAGCGTCTGGAACTCGTTAGGCCGACAGCCAGTCAGCATAAGCAGGCGGATGGCTGGTCAGAGCTGACAGCGTTTCCGAGCCGTCAGCCTCGATTTCGTTCATTACCTGGCCCAGCCGGTGGAACTCATCGTCGGTAAGGAACTTCTCCCGTATCTTCCCCTTATACTTTTGCACGAAGCGGCACGGGTTTCGCCCGTTTTCAGGCAGTGGGTGGGTACCAGCGGTGGGGAGATTCCGCTATCCGTTGATATCATTGGGAAATATGCATTGTTCCTGCTCCCGTTCGTGATCCGCTTTCTGCGGCATGTAATCGAAACGGAAGCGGATGACTTATAACTCTTGCGCATCTAGGCAAGTCTGTGCCGGGCCGGTTGAGATGTTCACCTCCACCGACATACCGGGCGTGAGCGCGAGACCTCATACGCCTACATGACACTGACCCAATATGGAAAACTACAGGCACAGGGAGAGCCGCAAATGAGTCGGGGCAGATTAGCCAGACTCAGAGACATCGATTATGCAAATCGAAATCTTGAGTCTCTCGTCGGTAGATAGTGTGCTGCGCAGACGCTTTTCGATTTCTTCGGTACTCTTCGGTGAAGCTCCCTCTCCCGGCGTTGGTCGGCAATGTGCCGTGTCTCCGAACCAGAATACAACATAAATTCCATAGCCATCCGTATCCGGGTCCCGGGCATACTTGGCGATTAACTGCGTCTTGATCGCGCTCCATAGCTCGCGATGACAACTTCTTTTGATCTCTATTGGAACATTGAAATCACCATAGGAAACGCGAATGTCCGACCGCTTGTCATCGGCATAATAGCCTTCCTGCTGGGCATCGATACCCAACCGTGACAACTTCTGGCGCAAATCCGATAGTAGCGCATCGCGGCAAAAGTTTTCCGGTCTTGGGTGATTGTCCGGGGTTCCGCTCCAATACTGACGCCAATCGGACGTGTTGCCGTGGCGAATCGTTTGAGCGATCTCGCGCAAATATTCAAGTGTCAGCGCAGCCAGATCGGCGGCGTTCGCCGGTCTCTCGCTTTCGAGCGTCTCAAGCACCTGGCCGAAATCGCAATGGCGAAAAGAGGCTTCGCGCCGGACCGCATTCTGTCTGTATGCCGCGTCAATGAGATAGGAACGCCAAGAGCGCAGATTTTCCTCGGACGATAGCGCTTTGAGCGCTTCCGTGGCGGCTTGGGAAGGGACGGAGGCCAGTTGATTTATGAATCCTTGTATCTGGTTCGCCTTCGCTCCCAAGGGTGAAAGAGAATGATTATAGGAGGGTCCGAGCAGTCGGATCAAAAGATCGAGTTCCTGAACCACAAGGCGGTTGATTAGCGCTGTAGGGAGATCATTCCGGCAGATGATATTCGCCAAATGCCGAACCCTACGCTCATCTCCTCCAGCGACACATGATTCCAGCTTCTCGCGATACGAGCCGGGCGAAATAAGGAACCCGATAGCCAGCCAGTAGATTCGCTGGGCCACGTTCATGCTTCGATGAGCAAGTTTCCCGTAGATCAGTTCCAAGAGTGGTGTTTTTTCACAATGGAGAAGCGCGGTTTTTAACAAGTAAGCAAGTACTTCGAGTTGCAGCGTCGTGCAACGTACGGGGAATAATTCCAGTAAGGGAAGGACCGCCAGACGGGCGACCTCCTTGCTTTCATCAAGACGATATGCGCCGGAGAAAGAGCTATTACCGCGCCGCATTTCCGCCCGGACTGCTCGAACAAGAACATCGGCCGCCGCCTCCGGGTGGAATATCGACGCCCGCTCGTACCAGCCTGATGTCAGTTCCTGAGGTTCGGCGTACAGGAAGGCGAAGGCTTGACGCATTTGCTTTTCGTTGAGCGGGAGATCACCTGCTGGCGTAATCCTGGCGATCTCTTCCAATCCGGCCAGGAATGGAAGGGCTAGGTAGTGGCGCTGGTTAGCGGCCTCAAGACGTATGATCTCGGCAACATCCGGAACGTCGCTCCGCCCTACCGATACGCGCAAGCCTTCCAGGACGGTTCCGATCAAGCGTTTGTCGTCGCCCAAGAAATCTCGAAGTCGGTCCTGTGGGGTATCACCCTCAACGTCAATGAAGCGGCCGAAATAGACCTGCGCCAATTCATGCAACAGCGCCGGCAGAGCACGATTTTCTCGCAAGGCCGCTTCGTGCGCCTTCACACGCTCTCGCCATTGTCTCCGGCGTTGCCTCTTTTCGCTTTTATGCTCCTCTTGAATATTTCTTTCCCGTACATCGATCTCATTGACCTGTTGAAGAGCAGCCAGCCAAATGTCCTTAAGAGCAGCATTCCCGGCAAGGTGGCTCTCGACAATTTTCTGTGAAAAATTTTCATCTTCGCTGGGATAGCGCACGGAATGCGCAGCCTTTCGCATGAACCAGGCTGCCTTGTCGTGGTTTTTGGAGGCAATGGCCTGCTCAAGGCACCAGGACCCGAAATCCGACGGTAGTACGGCTCCAAAGAACCGACGCTCCACCATGTTCATGCGAACGTGAAAATTCTCCGAGTCAGTGCAATGTTTCAAACCCATTAGGAACAGTTCCTTCAGCACGCCGGGATTGCTGCTCAACCACCGGTGAAAAAATTTAACGTTCTCCCCCAAAACCCGCAAATCGGGCTCCGATACAACCCCGAGCCAATCGAAGAGGCGATCCGGAGAAACGTGCTCTGGCGATGTTTCGAGAAAGCGCTTCAACCACACACCCGGCGCCTTACCCAGAAAATTGATCTGGCCCCGAGAACCTGCGAACACCGGGCGCAATTGCTCGAATTGCTCGACGCTCAAATCGAGAAACTCGGCGAGTTGAGCGCTTGTCGAGTTCTTCGGAACCCGGCTGGTCCAGAACAATTCGTATATACCGGGATATGAAGGGTTTCGAGGTGCCCGTAGATATTGCAGTATTTCGGGTACGGACAATTTTGCAGGATAGAGTTCGTTCAACAGGCAGCCCAGCAGATCGTCATCGGGATCCGGTACTCGTCCGGCATAAATGTCCGAGGCCAGCAGTTCGAGTTCGGCGAAAACCTTCCCGCTGTCTTGCCTGTGCCGGACAAATGCTTTCACGGCGCTGAACCTGATTCTGGGCCACCAAGTGTCGTCCCTGAGCAGCCTCATTATCGACCCGGAAAGTCCCGGAAGGGGTTGTCCATGCCTGAGCGATTCAATCAAGATGAGAGCAAAGGATTGCCGCGCGTCGTCTCGCGCCGGATCGGTCAATATCTCTTTGAATACAGCTTCCATCTCGGGAGAGACGAGATCCCTGAGTCGTGAATCCATCTGGATTGCCCTGACAAACCAGGGATTCCTCTTCGCCTCCCGAGCCAGACAGTCCAGGACCCGGCGCTTCTCATCGACGGAGAACTCCCGCACGTCGCCGTAGAGGACTGTTCCCAGCGGGTCGCGTTGCACGATCTCTTTCCGGCTGGTCTTGCTGTGCGCCGCGAGCCAGGCGGAAAGGCCGCGCAACTCCGACACGACGCCGCCGTCGTACCCCGTCACCAGGGCGAGAACCCGCTTGGTCGGTAGTCCGTTTTCAATGAGCTTCGAGAGGTATTTTGCTGCGAGGAACTCGGCGGTCTGCCTATGAACTAGGGTTACACGTCCCTCGGACGGTGCCTCGAACAGCTTGGTGCGCAATGCGCCAAGAAGAATTTGCGGAGCCTCGTCGGGTATCCGTTCCAGCTCGAGGAAATCGGGAGCGTTCTCGCAGCCGGGCAGTGTGTACCCCGCGACACCAGTCAGAAGTTGTACCGCGAAAAGCCGTCCCGCGGCGTCCATCAATCGGGGAATATCGACGAGGTTCGGTTCTGCTATTTGGTGATCTCGATTGTGCTCTTTGAGCAAAGTCTGGCAGGCCATATCGAACGTTTGCATCCGCGTTTCGGGCCAAACACCGTGATCTGCGACCGCCTTCGCCAACATCTTCAGGCTTTGGGGGTTTGGGAGCAGACCATCTATTCCCTTCTCGCGAGCCGATACGATGAACCCATCCACATCTTCGACCCCGAAGAAGGGGAGAATCTCGCGGATAGCTTCATCGGATAGCTGGTCGAGGCGCAACACCGTGACCTTGCCGTCGCACGATACGGCCTTCAGACTATCCCTGTCGTTGGCTCCGAACCAGTCCGCTTCTCTGCAGGATAGGCGAAACCTGGGATGTCCGAGGCGATCGAGCTTGGCGCGGATGCTGTCGAGCGGTGTGCGCCCATCGGCCAACCCCGCGCGGGTTTCGTCGAGCCCGTCGATATATATTACGGTGTCGCGCCATTCCGGTTTGTCGTCGAACGTCGTGAAGTCGCGCGCGGTAACGTAGCACCCGCCCGTACGCTCGGCTTCCCGCCTGAACACCGTTGACTTACCAGCGCCGGGAGCGCCAAGCAGGACGAAAGCATTGGTTTCCCGAAAACCCTTAAGAGGCAGAGAGGGATTTTTCGATTCGTCCCGAGAATCGCCTTCTGGAATCTCAGCGCATGTGCGCGCGACGAAATGTTTCATGAGCTTTCGAACCATTCTCCAGCGGGGATCGACAGAAACTCAGAAAGCGGGACACCACCCTCGCCGACGACAATCGAGGCTATAACGTCGAACCGCTCTCCGAATTCCCCGAGCCCGCTCATGCTCGATCGACGCAGGCCGCTCTTCACCTCGAAAGCGACGAGCCTCCGTCCGCGCTCCAGAACGAAGTCCACCTCGCGGTTTCTGTCCCGCCAGAAATGAAGGCGGACTTCGGGGGTTTTCGTGTTGAACAGGTGCGCGCCGACCGCGCTTTCGACCAGACGACCCCAGAAACTCCGATCGGCTCGCGCTTCCTCGAACGTGTAGCCGGACTGAGACGACATGAGCCCGGTGTTGAGCACGTTGAGCTTTGGACTCGAAGCCCTGCGCCGGTGAGCGCCGCGCGCGTACCCGGAGAGGCCCGTGATGAGACCGGCGTCCGACAGCAGGTCCAGATAGCGCGCCAGGGTCGTCGTGTTGCCGGCGTCCTGGAGCTGGCCGAGCATCTTGTTATAGGACAGAATCTGCCCGGAATATTCGGCGCCGAGTTCGAACAGCCGTTTCAGCAGCGCTGGCTTGTCCACTCGCTGCATGGCGAGAATGTCGCGCTCGATGTTCGGTTCGATAAGAGAGCCAACGATGTATGCGCGCCAGCGCTCCTGTTCGCGAACGAGAGATGCGGCGCCCGGATAGCCCCCGAAATAGATATAATGCGAAAGGTCAAAATCGAATGCCGCCGACATTTCAGCGAATGACCAATGAGTGAGGTGAATCGTTTCATACCGGCCGGCCAGGCTCTCGCTCATTCCCCTCTGCATGAGCAAAGGTGCAGAACCAAGGAGAATCACATGGAGAGGACGGCCATGACGCCTGTCCGCGTCCCACAGCCCCTTGACCGTTTCCGACCAGTTGGGGATTTTCTGGACCTCGTCGATCGCCAGAACAAAGCCTCGTTCCGAGCGGCCGGCATCCATCCGGGCACGTTCCCAATGACGCACCAGCCACCGCGTGTCTCTTTCGTCGGCAAAGGGGACTGCAGCTTGTTCCGGGAACGCAGTCGTGTCGCCTCCAGTGCCTGGAACGGGAGGGAGCGTAACCCGTTCAGGTTCGTCGACCGGCAGATAACGAAACTGCCGGTCGATCCGATCCAGAACCTGCCGGACGAGCGTGGTCTTGCCCGTCTGGCGTGGTCCGGTGACGACGATCAGCCGTCGGGGTTCCTCGTCTAGGCGTTGGAGAAGCGTCGATTTCTGTTCACGCTCATAGATACTCATACTCACATGATACATTCATGAGTATTTTTACTCAATAGCAGATTGACGGTTTCTATATCCTTGAAACCGTATCTGCTCACGCTTATTTACGAGCAGAGCCTCGATATCTCCCTGCTACCCTGGCATGCCCAAGGCTGCCGAGTGAACCGAACTATCAATTTATATCCGGCAATGATACTCCAACCCTGAAACTATCGCCTCAAAAGCTTATAACCTAATGATTAACAAGATTTCAAGATATTGATATTTGGATTGAAATCGTTCATTCGAGAACGCGCGACATCGCCAGACTTAAGGTGTTGAACGCCATGGCATAAGTGAGTTGGGATATCTGCGCCACGCGAAATTGTTGGACCAGGATTTTTCGCTCTCTTCTATCGCATTCTTCAGATTGTGTTCTTCTTGTTCGATGAACTTTTTCTTGATCGCTTCCAAAAGCTCATTCTGCGTTGCATGAGACTCACATATGTTCCTCATCCAAAGCCATGCGCGCCGGTCAGCGCAAGCCTTGAACAGACGCCAGCATGCATGAGCGCTTTCAACCGTGTCCGCTTCAGCAAATTTCCGTAGCCAATGGACGGCGAAGGCTTCGCGCTGAGCCAGCATCCAGGACTGATCGCAAATGTTGTCGAAATCGCTGGCGGCCTGACCCTCTGGCCAATCTTCGTCTCCGGAAATAGCGGGGCAAAGCAACAGCGGCTCCAGGAAAGCTGCGCGTTGCCGATGCATCGGGCAGGAAGACTCCGTGTCACGGCTCAACATTTGTCGCAGCCAGTCCACTCTACCCGACAAACGAGCCGCGATGACCAAATCCATTAGATCACCATCGTTTCGAGCTTCGTCGATGCAGTAAATTTCTTCCAGCACGGTGTTCACCTCTACACAGGGTTGTGCTGTAAACAGGGCATACACCAACCTGTCGATGCTGGCGCGACCGATGAATCCGGTAATCAGGTTCTCCCTCAGGAAACGCCACAGAGGTATGCCGCGTGATGGGTCGTTCTTCAAAAGCGTCTCGCACAGGGCAACAAAAAAGCCTTCAGCCAATCGAACGCGTCTTATGAATTCCGGCGACGATGATTCGAGACCTTTCAGCCACGTTTCTACGGCATGAGGGCAATGTTTCAAAACGGGTTCGAAATTCTCCGCCGTAAAATGCACGCGATAGAGTTGAGCACCAGATCGCCTCGCTTCCTTGGCCTCACGATTATAGGTATCGACGATCTCGCGCCTTCTTTTCTTATATTTCTCGGGCGAATTGAGTCTTTCCACTAAATACACGACGTTGTCCTGATTTTCGTTTTCCCCCAAGACGTCCCCAATGGTGCATTGGTAGCCTTTTATTTCGACCTTATCCTGTTCGTGGAAAATTGCGACGCCGGGTTCCGGCGGCTCTATGGAATCGCCGAAGATAACTCCATTCAACAATGCGATCGCAAGTTCCACATCTTCGCGCGACCGTTCTTCCTGTGACAATGTTTCAAGCAACTTGGCTGGAGCGATCCTGTGCGCATATTCCGTGAACGGGGTGCCCAAGTTCGATGCAGCAATCGCAACCGAGCCCATAAGGTTTTCCATGATGTGCCTTTCGAGCGACCAAGCCCAGTCGGCATCATCGAGCATGGTGCCCAGACGCACTGGTTCGTTGGACGCCAGAAGCACCCAAACCGCTCCCGATGCGGCATCGGCATCCCCGGGTTTCAATAAGTTGAAGAAGGTATTTAAAGCCCGGTCGCTCAAGGTCAGATCATGAGCCCCGAGGATACCGGCAAGCCGTCTCAATTTCTCTTCATTGTCGCCGTACTCGTCAAGAAGGAGGTCTATCTCACGCTCGGTAGGTGGATCACAGGCGCTGGCCAAATACAAATCGATTTTTTCGAGTCTCGATTCCATTATCCTTCGCACTTGCGCCACCGGAGATTTGCATTGAATTTCCGAGATCAGCAAGTTGGTCTGCGTTGTATACTCGGCGCTGTCCAGTTCGCTATTCCCGCGATTCCGTAATGTCTGCAGCGCTGCGCTCTCGTTTTTTCGCACGAGAAGCATGGCGCCAGGCACGACGAGAGACGCGCCAAAGCGCTGATCCGCGGCGCGGTCAGAAATATCAAGCAGGCGTTTGCGTTCGAGTTCCGCAAGTTTGCTAGGTGCGCAACGCGCCAGTGCGAGAGAGAGTCGCTCCCATTCGAGATCGTGACTGGTACGATTTCGTCCGGTGGCTGTCTGGGAAAAATCAAACCCATCTCCGGTCGAGATCAATTCATCAATGAATTCCGGCGGAACTTCGAAACTCGGATCCAGCAAGGCGTCCTTCGCCCGCTCGGTCCTGCGAATGATGGGGAGGCCTGTGTCCCGGAGCGCCTGTGCGGCGTGTCGCCGTTCAAGCCGAAAGTAAAAAGAACGCGCAGGGTTTTCCAGGTAGTCCGTCTCGTAGCTGAACCAGTGGTCGATCTTCGGGTCAGTCTCCCATGCCTTTTCGGCATCTTCCGCATAGCCGGTTCGCCAAAGCAAAAGCGACGCAGTCCGCTTGTTGAGGTCGGCATGAACCCCGAGTTCGGGTGTGCGATCACGCACCATTTCCGATGCACTCCTTAATCTTTCTGCCGCCTTCTCAGGATCGACCGTATTGAGAACGTTCAGCCAGGATTGGGATTCGTGTTCCGTTCCACCGCCAACAATCGCTTGATGAATTGCGCCAGTTACAAAGAATTCGGTGGCGTCAGCCAGAGGGCGACCCTGGAGAAGCTGCGCGGCAGCGATAACGAGATCATCACCTCTGTATTTCACGATCTCGAAAACACGTCCTGCAACGGTCACTTCTCCGGCCTCGGCGGTGGTTATACGCTCCTTGAGCCGTTTACAGCGGTGGCCATATGGAGAGTTTTCGCCCTGATCGGTGTCGCTCCCGTGATTTTCAAGGGACCCGTGATTTTCAAGGGAAATGAACCTGTGCCACTGTTCCCCACGCTCGGCGATCTCCCGTGCAACGCTCCCGTCGCTCTTGTCGACTCTGGCGAGCGCATTGATTGCGATATGCCTCGGCGTGGTGAGCGCATGACCATCCGACGCCTCGATCACATCCAGCAGTGGCGTGAGAAGTTCCGGAGCGAGGACTCCCAACTCCTTTATATGTTCATCAGGCAGGTTCTGTGTCTGGATCCAGAAAGTGCATAACGTACCCAGCCATTCCGGTTGTTGAGAATTTTCTCGCAACAGCGAGATGTTTACAGCTGCGCACAGGGTTTCGGCTCGACTGTCATAGCCCGCGATGGGATCCATAAATTCTTCAAGAACAATTGCAGCATCTACTTCAGACCCGGCCTGCTCCATTCGTTTCACCAAAGCAAGGCCCAAAACATGATGTACGAAATCAGAGTCAAAAACGAGTTCACCATCTCCGCTGAGTTTGGCGAAGATGCTGTCGATTACGCCAGAGACACGTTGATAAATTCGATCCGGCGTCAGGGTCGCATCTTCGCTCAAATTCGTGATGCGTTGAACCGTGGAGTTCCGATTGGCGTCCTGATGCTCTTCGGCAAGTTCTATGATAAACCGCCGCCAGCCATCCTCACTGAATGCGCCTTCGGTCGATGTGGAAATGGTCGATGCACCATAAGCCCAGAGAAGACGATTCACAGTCACTGCGGAAACATTGCCAAGGGAGTCTTTCAGTTGAATCACCAAGTCGAATAGTCGGGGCACTGCCGCATGTTCGATCAGTTCATCGGACAGTTCCTCGCGGGACAGGCCAGCTAGTTCCAGTTTCTGGTCAAAAGTGCCGCCGGGTGCCAGATCGTATTTGCCAATATCGATACGAACCGGATTTGCAACCAGAGCGCGTAATTCGTTCAAACGTTCTTCGTAGAAACTAGTGCGCGAGGAAATTAAAGTAAGAGTTCGTTTGTAAAAAGGATCATCTTCGAGTTGGCGGAAAATTCCAAGCCAGTCAAAAGATGAAAGCTGGTTAAGGCCGTCGAAGAACAGGAAGAAAGCGGGCCCCTCTTCCGGGGGACGCGCCAAAAGCCGACGAACACGTTGCTCCCAGAACGGTTCGTTGCGCACTCCTGATATATCGTGCAGATAGCGTGCGATAAACCTGATTAAATCGGTGCGACTGGCAATCCCATTTCCGATCGCGGATGAGGGAACGAGTACAATTATCGGTAGCTGATTAAGTCTCGACTGAAGCCAATCGATAGCAACCCAGGTCTTGCCCATGCCGTCAAGACCGACCAGTGCACCCACTTCGCCGCCAGTGGCGGCTTTGGACCAAGCATCCAGACGATCTATCAGTCCGGATCGGCGAACGTGGTGCGCTTCTTTCGTGCCACCGGCTACGTTTTGACCGAATCTTGCGTTGGCTTTTTGACGTGATTCCCAAATCTCCCGTACTTGAGCATGACTTGCGTCACGAACTGCCTGGTAACCTAATAACCAGCCATTGAGTCCAGATTCGATGGCATTTAGCGTCCTTTTGTATCCCTGCATCGCAGCGATTTCTGTCAGAAGATGATCATACCCTTCACCAATCTCGGCCCTGAAACACTCCGGACAACTGGCAGCGAGTGCAGCAAGTTTCGGCAACGGTTGTTGTAGCCAATCAATAATGACCGTAGCCACCCCGTTTTTCAGTCCCGCTCGTGTCATAGCCTGTTCGGTTTGTTCGCGAACCTCCCTTGTAGTCACCAGAATCCAGGCTTCAAGATCTGGCTTTCTGTCTATTGCTTGTTCGATCTCCCCGAGAATGCCGCGCTCGTCAATCCTTGTTTTGTCACTGTAGCGACGCGCTTCGAAGACGAGTTCACGGCCATCGATGCCTGAAGTGCCACCATCTCCACCCCTCTGATCGCCGGAGCGGGCAACCCGAACGGGTACACCGAGCAAAGAGCCGAGAGCATGGGCGGCCAAACGTTCAAGACAAGCGGAGTCTGCTTCAAGAAAAATTGATTGAAGTTCACGGATTGAGTCGTGCAAATCGGTTGCCTTTCAATTGTTTTGCCATGTTCTGTTTGCCACGAAGGAAGATGTAAAAATAGTCAAGTGCGGGATTGAGTTAGCGCGTAGCCTCCTATTAGTTCCAGATTACAGAAAGGTTGGGTTTTGACGCGACCAACACCACGGACATTCCACTCTATGTTCACACCTAGCAGTCCAAAGAATCAAGCTATGGGGTGTCTGATTTCGAAAGATTCACCGGCAATTCCGGCGCGACTTCGGAGATATTTCTGCTGATTTGTTCGATTTCTTCCTCTCGCCCGTCCCTCTCTATGTCGCGGATGATGGCCTGAGCAGTGAACATGGATGACCGCAACAGATGGATTTCCGCTTCGGTTCGGGGCCATTCGCTACGATCTAATGCCTCTATTACAAGTTCGACAACGAGCCGATTGGGCGATATGTTGCGTTTTTCGGCCTCATTTTCAATTCGTTTCCACTGTTCGGGCGTGACTCTGATGTTCTTCTGTATCGTCTGAACCATCCGCTTCGCCGCTCCTGTCGTGAAGATTTTCATCCGTTCCGGTCGCAAAACCACCGCAAAATTCTCATTTCCTGCACCAAACACACCCGCATCGGGCCCCAAAACGATGCCCTTGACGCCGTTTCATGAACTACCAAAATGGTAGCCATCATAGCGCAGCGCGCCTCCGTGTACTACCAATTTGGTATCTTGCAGGAACTCCCCGTATTACATGAGCATACGCGATTCTCTAAGTGAAATGATTTCAAAAGGTTCGTGTGCTACCAGATTGGTATTATTTTTCTCGGCGCGACAGGAATACCCGGGGATGCGAATTTTCACAGCACATCGCGGGCAGCCGCACCAACGCGACACCTGCATCAGCGATGCGTCCGGTGTGAAACCCGAAGCGCCGAAGGGCGTCAGATTGCCGAATTCGTGAGAACGAGAGATGGGGGAACCGACGCCGGAGAGAATGGCGAGCGGGAGCCGCCGCGGCGCTTGAGCGGACAGAGCGAGGGGCAAGAGGGGTGAGAGTGATGAACCTTGCGCCTGGATTCACAAGCGGCAGGCGAACAGGGCGCTGCAGCTCGCGCTTTTAATCACAAGCAGACGAACGACACGGGAAGCAACGGGCCGCGCCGTCGCCGGGCGACGACGACGCGACCCGAGGAGTGTTCACATCAGGCGGCCACGCGTTGCACGGGGATGCCCAGGCTTCGGGCCTTGTCGACGAGGTTGTCGGTGATGCCCGAACCCGGGAACGCGATCACGCCCTTCGGCAGGAGGGAGAGCAGCTCGTCGTTCCGCCTGAAGGGAGCGGCCCTGCCGTGGGCGTCCCAGTCGGGCTTGCAGACGATCTGGTGGACGCCGTTCCGCTCGGCCCAGCCGGCTGCAACCTTCTCCGCGCCGGGGCCGCCGCCGTGGACGAGGACGACGTCGGCGTACTTGGCTTTCAGCTTGTCGAGCTGGCCGATGATTTTACCCGCGTCGGTGGCTTCCTTGCCGCCCGCGACGGCGACGAGGGTTCCCTGGGGGAGGTGGGCCGTGTTCTCGCGGTCCTTTTTCGCGCGCTGGAAGTCACGCGCCTCGATCACCGCCGATGTGAGCTTGCCGGTCTGGCTGACGTGAGATCCTCGCCGGGGCCGCCACACCTCGCCGGTCTCGACGCGGTAGGCCTCGGCGGCCGTGTCGCGCAGCACCTCGAAGGCGTCGCGGCGGGCGGTGAGGTTCTCGGCCCGGTCGGTCGCGAGTTCGAGTTCGCGGGACCTGATCTCGGAGCCGTCCTGCTCGCGCTGCATTTCACGGATGCCGGGGATGAGCTTGTCGGCGGCGCGGTCGAGCCGCTGTGTCTGGGCGTCGAGGGTGTTGACGAAGCCCCACAGGAGGTTTCTTCGCTCGTCCGCGAGTTGCGTTCCGTCGGGCGCTGCCTCGGCGAGCAGGTGGAATGCCTTGAGGACGGCGGCGGTGGATTCCGCCTCGCCCCACACGGGCCGGTTGTCGAACTCGTCCGGTCCGGGGGTCGCGCCGAAGAGGGCGGCCTGTTCGCAGACCATGGCGGTGAAGGTTTCATTCTGCGCTTCGTGTTCCGTGTGGTCGTGAATTGCGGTGGCAGTCATCGTTCACTCCTTTGGTTGTCCTCAAGCGAGGGGATGGTTGAATTCGGGAAGAGCGTAGCCACGCTCGTTGCGCCCCACTTCTTTCGGCATCTCGTCGAGATACCTGGCGGCCCACTCGGCGGCGCGTGCGAGTACGTCGCCGTGGCACGGGAGGGGATGGCAGTGGCAGCCGAGCTCGCAGCCTTGGAGGTCGGCGAGTTCGTAGAGGTCCTGCTCCTGACGCTGGATTCTTTCCCAGAGCCATCGCCGGTATTTTTCGATCACCTCGTCGCGCTCGCCGTCCTGGCCGATGCGGAAGGGGTTTCCCCACTTCGTCCTGCGGTCGATCCTGACCAGCAAGCCGCCGCCGAACTGGGGAGCAACGTAGTCGTTCAGATTCACCACGGTGGTTTCCATGCCTTTCTCCTTTCCAGAGAGTTAACGGATGCGCTTCTTAGCGCCCCATTTTCAGCACGTGCTAGGCGTGGGCGTCAGGGGCGGTTTTCAGTCTTTTTTCACCCGGAGGGCGCGCAGCGGAAAAAATCCACGCTTCACCGATTTTTTCTGAAAAAAGATGCTTTTGCGTTTTTTGCAAAAGCACCCTTGACCCCGCGCCGTGCGTGCTAAAATGAGGACGCTAAGAGAGAGAGGGTAGTACCGCCACCGGGACACAAGAGCCTTTGGTGTTTCACGATGAAGGCGAAGCTCATCGGGAAACAATCTCTCATGCTGCGGAAAGGGTCATTTCGGGCCGTCTTTTCCGGCCCGAAATTCCCGCAGCGGGGGGTGGACTGAGCCACTATCCTGAACATGGAATGAGTGCAGGGTGCATGCCGATCTTCCGGGAACACGGTTCATCGTTCACGGAACCGGAGATTTACCAGGTGTTCCCGGTAGATCAGAGGGCCGGCAAGGCGGGAAAGGCGCGGGCGGCTGCCGCGGGAGAGGATGTTCGGGGCATGGCGGACTTCCTCTGGATAAGGAGCAGAGAAAAAGGGCTGACGCCGAAGCGCCAGCCCCTTGTGAGCCTAGAACGGGATCTCGTCCCCGACTACGCCGGCCGCCACCGCCGTCGTCTCGGCGTGCGCGCCGTTGCCGTTGCCGTTCCCGTTCACCTTGTCGAGGAACTGCACGCGTCCGCCCGGGGCGATGAGGATCTCGGTCGAGAAGCGATCCGAGTCCTCCCCGTCCTTCTTCCAGCGCCTGGTCTGGAGCTTGCCCGCGACGTAGATCAGGCGGCCCTTCTTCGCGTGCTTTTCGAACATGTCCACCAGCCCGGGCTGGAAGGTCACGACCCGGTGCCACTCGGTCTTGTCCACCCGCTCGCCGGACTGCTTGTCGACGTAGCCCTCATCAGTGGCGATGGACAGGTTCGCGACGCGCCCCCCGCTCGTGAGATGGTTGACGGTGACGTCGGCGCCGAGACGCCCGATCAGTTCTGCTCTGTTGAGTCCGAATGCCATTGTAATACTCCTTCACAGTGTGGTGTGGATGATGAAGTGGTAGGGGCCGGGGAGCCTCTCTCCCCGATCCCCCGATCTGCCCTATTCCCTCCTGAACTCCTCCTCGCCCCCCGCCTCGTCGCGGATCTTGCGGATCGTGTACGCGTCGAGTCCGAGTTCTGCGAGCAGTTCGTCCGTGGTGGGAACATCGACGTCGAAGTCGTTCTCGTACATGGCCAAGCCTCCTATCGGGTTCTCCCCGGCGGCGGGAGCTGGAGACCGTCTCCCTCTCCCCTGCCGGGCCTTTGCCCGGCTCCCCGCTTCCCTCCACCTCTCCCCCGGGAAGGTTCACGTCCGGTGATGACCGCCCACGGAGCGGGAGCGGCCTCCGTCCCGACCGGGTAGCCCCGGAGGCGGACGGAACCGGGAACCAGGCGAGCGCGCCCCTGGTACGGGGTTCGGATGAGATGAGGGATGGGCGAACGGAGACGCATCGAGTGGGGTGGGATTCGGGGCGGCGGCGTTCCTGTCACCGCCGGTGAGGTTTATCGTCGGTGGTCCCGCGCCGCAGACCGGGGTGTCGGCGTTGATGCTGCCGGAGCCGGCTGCCGGGTTAGCTCCGCGCCGCCTGGGGGGTCGGGATTGTGCTCGGCGCCTTCGTCACCGGCGGCAGGACTGCTCTGCCAGGTTGCGTGTGGTCGTATCCGGGCTTGCGGCCAAGCCCCCGCCCGCCGTCCTGCGCGGCGCGCCGGGTCCGGTTGGCTGCGCGGCGGGGTGGTAATCTCTTCGCCCCCGGCGGGAAGGAACCCGGACGGCTTCCGGACGGCTGCGCAGCCGGGCGGCGCAAACCCTCCCCCCGGCCGGGTCTGCCCCCCGCCGGCGAGCGGACGGCGGCACGTGCAGGCGCGGCCGCCGGCGCTCACTCCCACGCAGTTAGCGTTGAGATGAGGGGCTCATCCACCACGATCTCGACCTGATCCCGGGAGAGCTTCTCGAAGGCGAGGCACATGGCAACCTCCTCCCAGGAGTCGAGAGGTCCGTGCTCGATGCCCGTGGCTAGTTCGACCACGATGAAGCGCGGCGGATAGACGGGCAGGCCCTTGTGCTCGCCCGAGGAGTGATACGATCGGCGCGCGCAGGGAGTACATCTCACCCCTGCGTCCGCATGGGCGCCGCAGTCCACACAAACCGACCGTGCCCGCCTGTCGCGATAGCGCGCCCGGCTCGCGGTGTTCTTGCGCGGCCGGCGTTTTTCTTCTTTTGAGGCGCACGAAGCGCACGTCGAAGCCTCATCGACGACTTCCGCACCGCACCGTCCGCAAAGCCCTTTCGCTCTCCTGGCGGCGTAGAGCTTTCGTTCTTCAGCGCGCCTCGTCTCCCGGCAGGGTTCGCAGACGGCGCCCCCCTCGACGGGCTCGCGTCCGCAGCGCGGGCACAAGCCGGCCTCCACCCGCTCGCGCCTGCGCTTCCTCGCCCTCTCGCGCGCCATGCGGCGGCGGCTCTCGGGGTCGCGTCCACCATATGGGGCTCCCCCCGCTCGGGCTTCGGCGTATCGGGCGCGTCGGGTCTCCCGGTCCCTCTCGAGGCAGGGCTCGCACAGACTGCGCCCGGGCGCAGGAGGAATCTTTCCGCACCGGGGACACATGCCCCGCGCGAGTCGGTCGGCGGTGCGTTTGCGGTGGCGCTCGCGCTCGTAAGCTCGGGCTTTTTCCAAGTCCTTGTAGGGCATCCCGCCTCCCTCCCTGGGGTGGATGGAATCCGTGCGGCCGGCACCGCGCCGGCCAGACGTCTTGCGGGCGGAAGTCCTCCCGGGGGGAGTTCCTTACCGGCACAGCATCCGGGCCCACACGAGGTGCTCGCCCCACAGCTGCAGCCCGCTGCCGGGGACCCGGAGCCCCGTGCAGACGATGAGCTCGTCGCGCGCGGGCCGCATCTCGCGTACGGCTTTCCGCGAGGCCGTAGCTCTCTTCTTCTTGCGCCTCCCGGTCTCCCTGTCGGGCACGGGCCTGATGTCGCCATCGGCGGACTTGTAGCGTTTCACTTCGTAGCGCTCGTCCTCGAGGCCTCGGCCGAACAGGTGGGTGAGGAAAGTACTCGCTTCGGGTCCGGGTTTACGCATCGCGCGCCTCCTTGGGTGGGTGGATGATGGCGGCGAAGAACGTCCTCTCCCGGACGCCCCGCCGACGCCCCCTCCCGGCCGGACTCGGCCTCCCGGTGGCGCAGAGCACCTTCGGCGGGAAAGACGGCGGTCCGTTCGTTCAGGGTGGTCTTCGTTCGGCTTAAGGGTTTTCTACGGGAAGGGGATGTCCGGGTCCTGGCCGAACAGCTCCTGCTCCTCCAGCTCGCGGCGCCAGGCGTAGCGTCCCGTCCGGGCGGACCACTCGAAGTCCTCTTCTTTCCCGTCGGGCAGTTCGTAGCGATGAAAGGCCGTCCAGTCCCCGTGGCGGAATCCCCGCCACAGGGCGCAGGAGAGGGCAGTGAGGAGGCACCAGAGGGCCGAACAGGCCCAGACGGCCCCCAGGGGGCGGAGGCCGGTGCCTGCCGCGAGAGAGAGGATTGTGGCGAGGAGCGCCAGGCCAAGTCCCGCGAGTACGAGGAGCCTCGCGCGGCGGGACGGTTTGAGGTTACTCATGGGTCGCGCCTCCGGGATTGTGAGAAAGGGGAACGCGGACGCCGCCCGGCCTCTCCGGCCCCGGCTCCCGCGCCCCCTCACGGCCCAGCTCGGCCTCTCGCCGGCGCGGGGCCTGGGGGAGGCGCGCGATGAACGCCCCGGCCCTCGGGCGCTGGAATGCGGATATCGAAAACCCTTGCAAACGGGCGGTTTTTCAGTTTGTTTCCGTGCGGTGCGGACTACCGTATGCACCCGGGATGAGCGAACGGGACGAAAGGGGAGACGCGCATGGACAAGAACGCCGGAAGTGGTTCGATCACGCACTAGGCGGAGCGCCGCAGTATTGCCGCGATCAGGCTGCCCGGGCCGGCCGGAAGAGGGGGATGGCGCAATGATCCGGCAGGCACGCCCCGGGATGCGCAGAGGCTTGATTCTCCTCGTTTGCGTTTTGATTACTTGCTGCGAATGGTGGATTCTGGACGAGACCCTGGGGAAATGAATGCTTCTCGATGATATCAACGGGATCAGGAAATTTTATAGCCGTCGGAACCCCCCACCGTCTCTAACCACGCGGAAGAGCGGGATGTGTACCCCCTCCTGCCGGGTTCCGGCGACGCTCCCTGAAAGTCAGGCGCCTGCCTTTCGACACGGGGCGGCGGCGAATACGCGCGGGCCGGGCGCTCGGCGGAAGAGGCTCGGGGTCTTCCCGCCCGGGAGGAGCCGGACGGCGACGCGGACTGCATCAGGCCCCGAAAGGACGTCTCCGGCCCGGACCATGCGCGGCAACACGAAGCGGGGCAAGTCCGGTTCCCCGGACGAGGAAAGCGCACCGGAGATACCGGGCATATGAGCGAACAGGGGCCGCCCGTTGTTCCCCCTCCCGGCCCGAGGACTCAAACTCATAGCAAGGAGCAGTACGGTTTGCTCCATCACGAGGGAAGCAACCAACGGGCAACCCCCTTTTCGTTCTCCTTCAATCGCCCCGGCCCCGGGGCCGCGAAGCCCCGAGGCCGAAGGCGTCCTGCTTCAGCTTCTAGTCATCCGTCTTCCGCGCGCCGAACGCGCCGGCCACGGAGCCGTCCGTGAAGCCGGCGTTGAACTCGCCGACCACGGAACCGGGCCGGGGAACCGTTCCATCAGCCGCGGCCGTCACGCTCCCATGGAAGGTGGCGCTGAACGAGCCGTCGCCTTCTCCGCCCTTGGCCGTGCCGGACGCGGTTCCATCACCTGGAGTAATAGCTCCCTGCAAAGCCACGCTCCACTCGTTCTCCTCGCCGCCGGACAGCGTGAAGTTGCCGATGGTTCCACTGACGGTGTTGAGCAGGTTGGGCGCGATGGTTCCTATACCGGCGGCATTGTTTAGCTGACCGAAGGTCGCCGTCAGGCTCACGTCCGCCGTGAAGTGGCCGGAGGTGGCCACGTCGAGCGTGCGGTCGGGCTTGTACACGTTTTTCACATACACGCCCACGGCGCCGCCTTCATACGTCGCGCTTCCTGAAACATCACTCACATCGCCGCTCGCGGCAACGCTTGAACCCGCGAAGGTCTCGACCTCGTTGTAGGTGAGCACGCCGTCCTCGTCCGTCGTTTTCTTCAGCCAGAAGCCGTAGTGCAGGTGGTCGGCGTCCGGCACGTCGGAGGTGGCGCCCTCATCGGGGGTGAAAACCCAGCCGGCGCCGATGGCGGTTACTTCACCGTCCCCATCGAGCGTCACGGTACAATCAACGCCGCCATCACACCTGTAGGTGCCCATGGCGCCGTTGTAGGTGCCGGCCCTTTCGTCCGCCTCGTCTTCGTCAGTCGCGGGGTCGTCGGAATCGAAGGTGTGCGTGACAGTATCACCGGTTGCAGCGGCAAACGCCGGCGACATGATCTTCGGCAGGTTCCCTGCCGCGATGGCGAGAGCGGTAAAGTCGTTGCCCGGGTTGCCGTCCCCATCGGCGTCCACGTCGTCATCGAGGTCACGCGCATTCAGCGCCTGCCCCTCCACCATAGCGAACGCCGTCGCCGTGGGCGCTTCGATGTCGGTCCTGACCATCACGACTTCTTCCATCACGTCGCCGTCGTCATCCGCTTCCATCACGCGCGTGTGCATGGTGAGTCCGCCGCCCAGGTCCATGGCCTGCATGAACTTCTCGTCGTCGGCGTCGGTGGCGCCCTCCACGGTAACCGTTACCTTCGTGCCCGTGCGGTCGCGGCTGATGCTCAGGCTATACGTATCATCGCCACCGCCAGGAACTCCGTCGGCGCCAAGACCGGCATCACCGCCGAGACCGGCGTCGGTCGCCTGATCGGCTTCGGCCGCAATGGCCGTCTCTTTCGTCCCGGCCTCCTTGTTCTTCGCCTCTTGCCCCACCCGCTGAGCGGCCTTCGTCGCCGCCGCCGTCACCATCCCGGCGTACGTCACGACGTTGTCTCTCGCCGCCTCGACGATCGCCTGGGCGTCTTCGGCCGCAGCGGAGGTGGTGGCCGCCTGGGCCACGGCGTTCGCCGCCTTCGCTTCGCCCAGGGCTTCTTCGGCCTTGCCGTAGGAATCCATGTCATGGCTCGCGTCGTCCATGACGGCGGCCAGCGCCGTTTTCGCGGCTTCGTACGCCCTCATCGCCGCGGTCTTCGCGGCGGCGAGCTTCTGGGCTTCCGTCGGTTCCGGCGTCGTCATGGCGTCACCATCGCCGTTACCTGCCGATCCGCCCCCGCCGCAGCCCGCCAGCGCAACGGCGAACACCGCCGCCAGCACGAAAGCGTAAAGCCTGTTTGTCGGTTTCTCTCTGAACTTCATGTAGTGAGCCCTCCTGAATACACAGCAGAAAAAGGGATCTTCAGTGAATTTCCGGCTTTCTCCGATTTACCTCCTATATATACGGGCCTTCACAAACCGATCGTTCGTATCCCGGGCAGCCCGAAATACGGTAGACTTGCGGACTCGCGGGTCCAGTCCGATCAATGACGGAAATTTTTTGGGTTCGCATATCGGCAGAGGGCTTGCGATTGAGTTCGCTTTCTTCCTCGTAGCCCTGGTTCGGTTCCCTTCCGAGGGCTTCCATCCGTCGTCTCTCGAAGCCTGTGACCCTGAGGGAGCGCCGCCTTTCGGCGGGAGCGCCTCATGGCGGACACGAACCCGGCAGGCGCCCGCGGAGCCGGCCGGCGAAAACAACAAGCCGAAGGACATGCAGGGGCAGGAAGTCGTAGCGCCCTGATAGTAACGCTGAAGGCGGGGAACCGTGGCCACCGGGACCCGTCGGAGGGAAGCGAACGCATCCCCTCAAGGAGAAAGGGCCGACACCCCTCAAAGGGCTGCTTTAAGGGGTTGAAAAACCCCTTAAGATGGGAATTGCTGCGACACGATCCCCGAGGTGCAGGCCGAGTCGGGGTGTCGGCTGCTTTCATGAAGCGAAAACAGGGGCCGCCCGTTGTTCCCACTCCCGGCTCGAGGACTCAAACTCACAACTGGGAGCGGTACAGTTTGCTCTCACGAGGGAAGCAACCAACGGGCAACCCCCTTTTTCGCTCTCTTCATATCGCCCCGGCCCCGGGGCCGTGAAGCCCCGAGGCGAAAGGCGTCGTGCTCTTCGCTGCTACTGCTTGTCCGCGCCGAACGCGCCGACCATCCGGCCGATGTTGCTGAACTCGGAGTAGAACGTGCCGGTCACCGTGGTCGGGATGTTGCTGCCGTCTCCATTCGGTGGGTCGCCGGGCTTTTCGTCGTACATCGTCCCGGACCAGGACCCGGACGCCGGCGCCTTGTTGCCGTTGATCGACCAGACCGTGGGATCATCGGTGGGAGCCGTGATAGCTCCAGCAGCAGCTACGGCACCGCGGGCCAGCGCGACGCTCCAGCCCGGATCCTCGGACCCGCCGTTCAGCCTGAAGTTGTCGATCGTGCCGGTCACGCCGGCGGTCGTGCCGGCCCCGAACGTGGCTTTCAGTTCGGCATTCGCCGTGAAGTGGCCGCCGCTGCCGGTGCCGTCGAGCGGGTTGTTCATGGCGAACTGGCCGGCGGCACCGCCGACATAGGTCGCCGAACCGGTCAGTGTGGTGAGGTCGCCGCCGTTGGCGGGAGCGCCAGCGCCAGGAAGACCGACAGCGGAAGGCGCCACACCAGCGAACGCGGTGGCGAACATCGGCTCGCCGTCCTTGTTCTTGTTCACCCACCAGCCGTAGAGCAGGTAACTGGTATCGGGCTGGTGCACCATCGCGCCAGCATCGGGCTTGAAGAACCAAGTTCCGCCCAACGCGCTCGGGGCACCCTTGCCGTCGTTGGTCGAGGAGCACCCCACAACGCAACGGTACTCGCCCGGCGCATCGTCATAATAGCCACGGACAGAGAGAGAATTGCCCGTGGTGGGTATCGCGTGATTCTGGATTCCCGAGTGCGTGAAGGCGTCGGCCATCACCTTGTTGATGTCGAGGCCCGTTGTGACGGAGCCACCGCTGGCCACGGGGATATACCCCTTTATGGCGGTGGTAAGGTCACTGACCTGGGCGGGAACGGCGCCGCCAGCGTTAGCATCTGCGATGGTGACGCCATCGGGAAGGGCATCGGCGAACGCCTGCCGCTTCCCCGGCCCCTTGTTGTTGTAGACCCGGGCCTCGTTGACCACCTTCGTAGTGGCGTCCGTGTGGGCATACTTGGCGCCTGCCCAGCCGCCCAGCGATCCGGCGGACTCGCCGGCCTTGAGGGCAGGAAAACTCGCGGGGACTTCGTCTCCCTCGAACCTCCCCGGCCCGCCGGTAGGGGCGCTAATAGTGAGATCGCCCGACACCGACATCGAGAAAAGGCCGTTCTGCCGCACGTCATCGGGGGTAGCATCTGGCCCTCTCAGCGACGCGTACAGGTTCTCGCCGAGTTTCTTCATGGCCGCTGCCTCTTCCTTGGCCTTTTCCTCCGCGGCCTTCTCTGCGGCCAGACGCTGTTCCTCGGCGGCGGCGTCATTGCGGTTCTTGGCCAGCGTGACCAACCGCTCGTCCGACGCGATGGTGGCGTTGTGGGCGGCCTTTTCCTCGTCGGTGAGGTGTTCGGCGTCCTCGACCGCCATCTTCGCGGCGTTGATGGCTGCCTGCGCGGACGTAACGGCTGCGGCGTCCGAGTCCTCGGTCAGACCGTTGGCCGCATTGGTGGCGGCCGTGACCTCGGCATCGACAGCGTTCCGCTCCTCGGCCCGAGCGACACCCATTTGCGCCGTGGCGATCCGCTCGTTATAGGCTTCGGAGTCACCCACCGCTTCCCTGGCTGCCTCGATGGCATTCTTGGCTGCCTGGATGGCGCCAGGACTCCGGTCGTCTTCGAGCCCGGCCGCCAACTCCATGGCCGTCGCGACGGCCATTCCGGTCGCCGTGCTGCGATCCATTTCGGCCATCGCCGTGCGGAGCGCGTCGCGCGCTTCGGTCGCCTCGTCGAGCGCCATCTGCGCGGCGTTCTGCTGCGCGTTGGTGGCGGTCTCGTCATCGGCCAACCTGTCGACGTCGCCCTGCAACGCCGCGATCAGTGCGTTATGCGAGGCAATGCACTCGGCCGTCGCGGCGTCGCACGCGGCCGCTGAGACGAGCGCCGCCCGCGCTTCCGCAGCAGCTGCCGCAGCGAGCATCGCCACCCGGTCGGCGACCGCCATTTCCAGGCTCCGCAGCTGGGCGACGGTGATGCCGGCAGCCTCTGCCGTGGCGAGCGCCTCCTGTGCCGCTGCCTCCGTCTCGGCCGCCGCGATTGCCTCAACCGCCACCTCATAAGCCGTCGGCATCGGTGTCGGCTCCGGATCCGGCGCAGCAGCACTGCCGCCGCCGCCACCGCCGCAACCGGCCAGCGCGATGGCGAACACGGCCGCCAGCGCGAAAGCGTAAAACTTGTGAATATACTTGTCTTTGAACATCATTTAGTGAGTCCTCCTGAATACACAGTAGAAAAAGGGATTTTCCGTGAATTTCCGGCTTTCTCCGATTAACCTCCTTTCGTCAGCTTTTTTTTCGGGCCTTCACAAACTGGTGATTCGCATTTTCGGCCGCCTGAAATACGGCGGGCTTGAACCCTTTCATGGTCCGGGCCGGTGGTGAGTCTTCCCGCGATACAGCAATTCTTGCGGTATAAGCCCACCTTTCCCGGCCTGGGCGCCGTTAATTGCTGTTATCGGTCCCCAGAAGCCCCGTTTTCCGCCGAAAAACCCGTTTCGGGGGGCATTCGGGCCGCAAATGAGCGAAACATGAGCGAAAAAAGGCGCAAAACGGCGCCCGAAACCCCTCCGGGAACCCCGGAATTGCGCTTGACATGGCCTTGAGAGGTGTTGTACTTTCTGATAACAGCAATTATCGGACTCCAGAAACCCGCCGTTTCGCCGGTATTCCCCTGCGAAACGGCTTTTTTTATTGGAAATTCCCCGCCGTCGTCTATACTCGGCAATCGACGAGGCCCTGGAGCGGCCTCAGAGGATAGAAACGGCCGCTGACCTGGAAGGTTGGCTTCTCGGCATGACGACGGGGGCAACACCATCCGACCCGACGCAGGACATCGCTTTGACGAGGAGGCCGGCCCGACCGGCCCATGCGGCCGCCGACCTGGCGAAGGCGTCGATGTCTAAGAACACGCGGCGAGTGTACGAGACGGCCCTGCGGAGGTTCGAGCGCTCGGGAAACCCCGAGACCGACGACGGGATAGCGGCGTACCTGGGGGATCTCTACGAGGGGGGGCACGCGGCGGCCGTGGCCGCGATGGCGGTCGCGGCGCTTCGCTTCCGGGCGAAGCTGAACGGCCGGCCCTCCCCGGTGGGGGCGGCCTCGGAGCGGGTGCTGGCCGGCTTCCGGCGCCTGGCCGCAGAGCGGGGCCGGGGCCAGGTGGTGGGGGTGCGCTGGGAGCAGGCGGACCGGGCGGCGGCGCTGGCCGAGGGGACGGGGACCCTGGGCGGGCTGCGCGACGCGGCGATCGTGGCGGTGGCGAGCGACGCCCTGCTCCGGGTGTCGGAGATCGAGGCGCTCGACATCGAGGACGTGGACCTGGGCGAGCAGACGGTGCTGATCCGCCGCTCGAAGACGGACCAGGAGGGCGAGGGCGTCGTGCAGTTTCTGGGCGAGCCGACGGTGGCGCGCGTCCGGGCCTGGCTTCTGGAGGCAGGCCTGACGGAGGGGCCGCTCTTCCGGGGCGTGTACAAGGGGGGACGGCTTCGGCCCGGGCGCCTGACGGAGAGGAGCATCCGGAGCATCATCGCGCGGTGGGGGAAGGCCGCGGGCGTGGAGGGTCGCATCAGCGGACACAGCCTGCGCGTGGGGGGCGCCCAGAGCCTGGCCACGGCGGGGGCGTCGCTGGTCGAGATGCAGATTGCCGGGCGCTGGCAGTCGCCGGTCATGCCGGGGCGCTACGCGCAGGGCCAGCTCGCGAAACAGGGCGCGATGGCGAGGCTGCGCTACGGGCGGTGAGGCCGCCCGTCTTCTCCCGAATATCTCTCTACCGCCTCTTCTTTCTCCGGGCGGCTCTCTCCTCGGACGTGGAAGTCCACCTCCGGGCGGAGGCCCACTTCTCGAGGTCTTCGAGCCGGTAGCGCACCCGGTATCCGGTGCGAAGAAAATCCGGCCCCTCTCCGCTCACGCGGTAGCGCTCCAGCGTCTTGGGCGAGAGGCCGAGCCAGGCGGCCGCCTCCCGCGTGTTCAGGCGGTTCTCCTCCGCGCGTTCATCGACGTCTTCTGCGGCGCCGGGTTCCCCGGCGGCGTCCCACGTCCCGTCGAACGGGTCGGGCAAGTCCGCGAGCCTCTCGCGTATGGCGCGGATCTCCTCTCGCGTCGCGTTGGCCGCCATCCAGGCGCGCACCCGGTCGAAGGTCTTGAGATACGGCGAGGCGCCCCGGCGCAGCCTCCCCACGAAGGAGGGATTCCCCACGGTCTCCTCGCCCAGGATCGAGACCTTGGTCCCGCTCACCGCGAGGAACGCCTCCACCTCGGCCCGCAGGAGCGGTCCCAGGGGCGGATATCCCATGAACGCCAGCACCCGGTCCGCCGTGTCGACCCGCAGGGGCCGCCCCCGGGCGTGCAGTCCCACGAAGCCGGGGATGCCCAGCGCGCCCACCCCGAAGCGCCTCGCACTCATCCCGCGGCGCGCGCGCCAGAGCGCAATGCTCCGGCGCAGCCGCTCGTCCAGCGGGGCGCCGGTATCGTCGTCGAACGCGGTCATGGCGCGCGAACATAAGGAAAGGACGAGCGCCCGTTCAATCGTTGTTTCTAGCGCGGAAGGTACACCCGTGAAGAGTCCGCGACCGCGTCCGTGCGCGGATCGCTCATCGGTTCAGCCTCAAATCAAGGGGGTTTTCCGGAAAACGAGGGTCGCCGGAGAACGTGCGGCGAGGCGCTACGGAAAAAAAGGAAGGACGCCGCCCCCCGGGCGAGAGCTCGAAAGCCTCTTTCGTTCACGCCGCAGTGGGCTGTTTCGCGAGTCGTCCCTGCGCATGGCGCTCCGGCATGACCGGCGATTGGCGGTGAACGCTATCTCGAACTGCCGCTGTTCGGGAACTGCTGTTACGGCCTGGCTGAATGATTGGCCCGAGCGCTCACGGACGATCGCCCGCCATGATGCGCTGGAGTTTGAACGAATCCGCTTTCGGCTTGATTACGGGCCTGACAGGGAAGATTCATGGCAACCTGTTAACTAATCTTATTACAGTACCTTATAGGATAATCGAAAATGCCCGAAACTGCTCTTGTCTCTAAGACGAACAAAACCGCACTGCCTCATCCTGAGTAGCGGCGAAGCCGCGTATCGAAGGATGCCCTCTCGCCCCGGCCGCGAGCTCCTCGCCCTTCGATACGCCGCCTTTCGGCGGCTACTCAGGGTGAGGAAAAAGGCGTTGGCGGTTTCCAAGGGACGCGTACGGGGCTTTTTCAACGGCTCCGAATAAGGGGTAATCGGCTCAACTGGGGATGAAAATACCAAATTATCCTTGTAAATTAAAAGTCTGACTTTCAATTTACAAGGATAATGACGGAATTTGCCCAATAGTGCTCGGTTTGGGGAGATTTCTAGTCGAACACCGTGTCGTCGTAGTGCGCGGCGTCCACCACCGCCTCGATGACGGTCGGCCCCTCCGCCTGGAAGGCTTCGGTGAGCGCGTGCCTGAGTTCCTCGGGTGTTCGCGCTCCCACGGCGGGTACCCCGAAATAGTGAGCGGGCGGCGCCTGGTATTCCTCGGCCTGGAGTTCGGTGCCGTAGCGGCCGTATTCCCGCCTGTCCTGTTTGACCTGGATGAGCGAGAGCCAGCGGTCGTCCAGCACGACGATGGGGATGGCGAGCCCCATTCGCTTGGCGACGGCCACCTCCCCGCACGTCATCTGGAAGCACCCGTCGCCGATCAAGGCGACGACGGGTTTTTCGGGATGCGCCAGTTTCGCGGCGATGGCCCCGGGCAGGCCGAAGCCCATCGAGGACCACCCGTTCGTGATGAGGAACGTGCGCGGTTCGTGCACCGTCCACTGACTGGCGATCTGGTGGGTGTGCGCGCCCACGTCGAAGGAGAGGATTCCCTCTTTGGGCGTCACTTCGCGCACCACGTCGATGGCCTCGTGCGCCGCGAAGTGCGGAGCCGCAGGTCGCAGGGCCTTCTGGTATCTCTCCTTGTGACGCAGGGCGGCGTCGGACGGCCACTCGTAGCTGCCCGGCGCGAAATCGTTCATACGCCTTAAAGACGCATCCAGGTCGCCCACCACTTCGTGCGCGATCTCGACCGAAGCGTCCGCGTCCACCGGGTCGATGTCCACGCTCACGAGCGGCACGTCCTTGATCCATTGCTCGTATTCCACCTCGACGACATCGTAGCCGACCCCGAGGATCAGGTCGGCGCTTCTTAAGAACTCGCGCTGCACCTGCCGCTTGCCGCGCTCGATGCAGCCGACGGAAAGCGGGTGATCCTCGTCTATCATCCCCTTGGCCATGGTGGTCGTGGCGAAGGGAAGCTGGTGGCGGTCGATGAAGGCGCGCAGAAGGCTTGCGTTTTCCATCCGCATGGTGGTGGAGCCCAGGACGGCGATGGGCCGCCTGGCGTTTTGAAGCAGGGTTTCGAGTTTGCCGAATGCGCTCTCGGGCGCGGGCCTGTGGCGCTTTCCCTTTGGAGTCGGCGGCAAATTCTCGGTGGCGGGCGCGAGCGATACGTCTTCGGGCAAATCGAGATGAACCGGGCCGTGCGGTTCGCTCAAGGCGAGGCCCATCGCATCTTCGAGTATGGAGGCGACGCGGCCTTTTCTGAGCGGGAGACTCGCCTTGGATATGGGCCGGTAGAGGGTGTGATGGTCGATGTACATCTGGATGCGGCGTCCCAACTGGTGCGTGTGCAGGTTGCAGGTCAGCGCGATGAGCGGGGAGCGGTCCAGGTAGGCGTTGCCCACGCCGGTCGAGAGGTTGGTCGCTCCCGGCCCCAGGGTGGCGATGCAAAAGCCGGGCGCGCCCGTCAGGCGGCCCATCACGTCGGCGGCGAAGCTCGCCGAGCCCTCGTGCGCGGTCAGGACGAAGGTGAGCCCCCCCTTGCGCATGGCTTCGAGCATGGGCAGGACGTTTCCGCTCGGGATGCCGAAGCAGTGCGTGACGCCCGCTTCCTTCATGGTTTTGACGATCAGGTCCGCGTTGTTCATGTGGAATGTCTCCGGCTTGGAATTATGAATGACGATAAGTGTTGATGAGGTCTTTCAGCAATGCGGCGGCGGCGCCGCGCGGGTCGCTCTTGCCGCCCGCGACGGTGACGCGATCCATCGTGTCGCTCGTATAGGTGATTCCCTTCTCCGCCCCCTCCACGCCCGCCAGGGGATGATCGAGCGGGAGCAACTCCGGCGCGACGCGGGCCGAGACGCGCCCGGTCTCATCCCGCCTCGCGACGCCCACCAGGCGCATGATCTTGCCCGCTGCGCTCGCGCTTTGCACCTCGGCGAGCGAAATCCCGGCGATGCCCGTCCGCTCCACGTCTTCTTGCGTCAAGTCCGCTCCCATGCAGACGTTCGCGATGAGGGCGAGCTTGTTCGCCGTGTCGAAACCCTCCACGTCGAGCGTGGGGTCCGTCTCCGCGATGCCGAGCACCTGCGCCTCTGCGAGCGCCTCCTCGTAGCTCCGGTCGTTTGTCCTCATTTGAGATAGTATGAAATTCGTCGTCCCGTTCAATACGCCCTCGATATTGAGAATCTCCGCGCCCGCTAGGCAGGTCTCGGCCACGTCGATGGTCGGGAGGGCGGCCGCAGCGGCAGCGGAGATTTTAAGCGACGCGTTTTTCTCCTTCGCCAACCCGGTCAGTTCGCGGTAGGCGCGGATGAAGGGCCCCTTGTTCGCGCTCACGACGTGAATACCCCTATCGAGCGCCTCGCGTATGTGGCTCAAGGCGGGCTCGCCCGTGCGGACCTCGGTGGGCGTCGTCTCGATGAGGACGTCGGCCTGTGCGGAGCGAACCAGATCGAGGCCTTGCCAGTCCGCCTCCAGGTTCGGATGATCCGCGAAGCCGCCGTCCCGCTCGAAGGCGTCCGCCGTCTTCGCCGCGTCGAGTCCGCCGGGGCGGTGCAGGCTGCCGTTCAACTCGCCCACGCCGACGATGACCGCGTCCATGCCGTAGGCCGCCCGCAAGCGTTCCGCTTTATCGTGGACGAGTCTCGCGAATTCACGCCCGACGCGCCCGAATCCGCATACGATCACTTTTATTCTTCTGTCCAAGCGCCGTCCTTTTCGGTTGTTGATGAGGAGCCGAAGATTTCCCGCCCCTTCATGCCACGCCGAACGGCGGGCGGTCAACACGGGGGCTTTCAAGCGCCGAAAGGTTCGCCTCGTTGCCGAGCGGGGAAAACTATGAGAAACCTTTTGCTCGTTTCACCATCATCGCAAAGATGCGCTTTCACGAACCGATGACGCGAAAGGGGAAATAAGCTGATAATATTTCTTCGTCTTGGTCCTTGGCGGAGTTGTCTGCGATGTTGCAGACATTGAATGGAGATTGCATCAAGGATTAAAGGTCGTCTGTTTGATAACGACTTATGCGCTCCATCATTGATTGTGAGGGTACAATACGGTTTTCAGTACCGTCGTCGAAATGCACCTGACATCTCCCGTCACAAGGATCGTCATGTGAAATTCAGACAAGGAGACACGACATGAACAGACGGTTGACCGCTATCGTCGAACGCGAGGGCAATGGATACGTCGCCCTGTGCCCGGAAGTGGATGTCGCCAGCCAGGGAAACACCGTGTCCGAGGCGCGCGACAACTTGGCCGAAGCGCTCACCTTGTTCTTCGAGACGGCTTCCTCCGGGGAAATCGACAGACGCCTACGCAGCGAAGTCTATGTGACCCATGTCGAGGTCGCCGTTGGCTAGGTTGCGCGTTCTTTCCGGCCGGGACGTCTGCCGGATTCTCGTATCGCATGGTTTCGTGGAGGTGAGGCGACACGGCAGTCATGTAGTGATGCAGAAGGCCGACGATGACGGCACGATCACCGTACCGGTGCCGGATCACGGAGAGTTGCGTGCCGGCACGCTGAGGTCGATTATCCGTCAGTCTGGTTTGTTCCGTTCAGAGTTCGAATGAAGACCATGAAGAAGACTGGCGCAACCGCATTCGAGACCGCTATCGAAGCACGCTGGCTTGAGAGCGGGCAGGTGCGGATTTCGGGCGCAGTCTTCGACCGTGCCTGTGTGACCTCTCCCGAAACTGTCCTGGACTTCATCTGCGAAACGTATGCCCTCCTCTATTGTCTCTAGCGCGTTGACTTATACCCGTTTCGTCTCTTGTTTCCTTTTCTTAACCGGAAGGCGGGTGGTCAACTCGGGGGCTTTCAAGCGCCGAAAGACTCGCCTCGTTGCCGAGCGGGGAAAACTATGAGAAACCTTTTGCTCGTTCCATTTTCATCATGATGATGCGCTTTCAAGACTTATGACGCGAAAGGGGAGAAGATGCCGGATCTGGAGTTGACGGCGGCGTTCGGCGATTACGATCGCACCAACATTCTCAAGATGGGCTCGGTTCGCCCGGAGGGGGTGAACCTCCGGGTGCTCTCCCTGCCGCCCACCGAGATATTCTTCCGCATGTGCCGATACCAAGAGTTCGACCTCTCGGAAATGTCGATGGGCGCGCACATGTTCCTGCTGGGTGAGGGGAACAGCCCCTTCGTGGGGATGCCCGCCTTTCCGAGCCGCGTCTTCCGGCATTCGATGGTCTACGCCAACACGGATTCCGGCGTCGATGAGGTGGCCGGCCTGAACGGCAAGCGGGTCGCGATCCGCGAATGGGGGATGACGGCGGTGGTGTGGATCGTGGGCATTCTCACCGAAGAGTACGGCCTCGACGTAAGTTCGGTGGACTGGGTGGCGGCCATCGAGCCGCGCGTGCCGATTCCGATGCCGCCCGGCGCGCGCATCCGCTACATGAAGCCCGGCCAGACGGTCTCGAACATGCTCGATTCGGGCGAGGTGGACGGCGCGCTGATCCACCAGGTGCCCGAGTGCTTCGCCAAGGGTTCGCCGCGCGTGAAGCGCCTGTTCCCCGATTACAAGGCCGCCGAGACGGCGTATTACCGCAGAACGGGCGTACATCCCATGATGCACTGCGTCGTTTTGCGCAAAGATGTTCACGCGCAAAACCCCTGGGCACTCGGCTCCATCTATCAGGCCATGTGCGAGGCGCGGGAGAAGACGATGGAACTTCTGAGCGACAACGGCGCGCTCTCGGCCATGATCCCGTTCCTGCCCGCGGTAATGGACGAGACCCGCGAGATTTTCGGCGATGATTTCTGGTCCTACGGGGTGGAGGCGAACCGCGCGTCGCTCGAAAAACTCCTCTCCTACGCCCACGCGCAGGGCCTCACGCCCGGCCCCCTCGATGTGGCGGATCTGTTCGGCGAGAGCGTGCTGGACACCTGATCGAGCGTTCGGATTTGCTTTATCCGGCGGAACCGCCCGCCACCGTTGATATGGAACTCCCCATGGCGCAGGCCCTAAAAATCCTGGTGACCGCTCCTTTTCACCACCTCGAACCATCCCTCGCTTCGCGCGTGCGCAGCCTGGGCGATGGAGACCCGCTGGCGCACAGGCGCGTCGTCGTCATCTCGAACCGGCTTCGCGATCACGTCCAGGGGGTGCTCGCACGGGCGGGCGGCTTCGCAGGCGTAGAGGTTCTGAGCATGATCGACCTGGCGCGCGAAGTTGCGGAACCCGAGCGCGCCCTGGCGGGATACACGCGCCCCCATCCGGCCTTGGCCGAAATCCTGGCGGAAAAGACGTTCGAAAGCGCGCGGGGGGAGTTCGTCTTTTTTCGCCCAGACTCCAGAGGATACGGCGAGAGCCTCTGCGCGACGCTGACCGACCTCGCCGAGGCGAACCTCTCGCCCGAAGCCCTGAGAGAACTTTCCGGGAAGATTTCGGGTCCCGACGCGGCGCGCCTCCGCGATCTGGCGCTTCTGGCCGAGCGTTTCCATATCTCGATGCGCGAGCGGGAATTCTACGACCGTTCCTCGCTTTTTCTGGCGGCGTGCGAGAGGGCGGAAGCCGCGCCGCCGCGCGTTCCCACCGTCTTCTACGGCTTCGCCGAGATGAACGCGCTCCAGCGCAGGCTGACGGCGGCCGTCTGCCGCGAGGCCCACTCCCAGGCACTCGTGCCCGCGCAAACGGACGCGCCCGCGTGCGCGCACGCGCAGCCTTTAATCGACTGGTTCGAGGGGATGGATTTTCAGCGCGAAGAAGCCGGACCGATTGCGCCGAGGCCGCTCACCGGTCTGGCGGAAGTGCTCTTCTCGCGCGATAAGGCGCAGGCCGAGCCTGTGGCGGAAGACGCCCTGCGCGTCGTGGCAGCTCCCACGAGAGGCCGGGAGGTCTGGGAAGCATGCCGCGAAATACTGCGGGCGCGAGAGGATTTTGAGAGCGATGAGGAAGTATGCGTCCTGATGAGCGCTCGGGAGGGCTACCAGGATTTGTTCGAGGAGACGCTCCATACCCTGGAGATTCCCGGCCGGGCGGAAGAGAGAAATACCTTATCCGATGCGCCCGCCGCCCGCTTGTTCCTCCTCATGCTTCGCATGGCCGTCGACGGCTACCCGCGCGCGGAGTTGATGCGCTTTCTGGATGAGGGAGGCTTCACGGCTTCGCAGATGTTCCGGGAGTTGGCGCGGCAATACGAATTTGAAGACATTGCCGATGACCCCATCCTTGCGTCCAAATGGGAGTTCTTCTCGAGAAGCCTGCCCTATCTGAGAGGCGCGGACGCCTGGTTCTCAGAACTCGATGACGTCCTGGTGAGGTTGGGGACAGGGGATGAGGAATATACCGCCGCGTATTCTTTCGCGATGGCGATGAGTGATGTTTTCGATCTGCTTGAGAAGATTCCCGAAGAGGGGCTGCCCTCGGCTTTCGCCGAGTCTGCCCTGGCGGCTTTCTCTGAGACGACGAGCGGTTTGGCTCATCAGGAAGATGTGAAAAAAGTGGTCTCCTCCCTGCCGGAATTGGATGAGATGACCGGCGAGATGAATCGCAAGCGGTTCCATGATCTTTGCGAACGGTTTTTCGAGAAGGCCACTTTGAGCAGGAACGAGCCGGACGACGGTCACCTGGCGAGTCTCTCTTCCATCCAGAGTGCGCGCGGTCTTTCCTTCGACGCCGTCGCCCTCTCGGGTATGGGCGAGGGCCTGTTTCCGCCCGCAGGGAGCGAAGACCCGCTCCTGCCCGATTCGGCCCGCGAGGCGTTGAACCGCGCCGCGCAGAAGACCTTCCCGGATAGGGAGGTGGCGCTTCCGCTCAAGAAATCCAGGGAGAGCGAAGCGCGGTTTCAGTTGTGGACGATTTTCCAATCGGCGCGCAAGCGCCTCATCCTCACGGCGACGAGCGCCGAGGATGGTTTGGGGGATAATGCGGCGTCTTTCCCGAGCATGTTCTGCCATTATCTGGCCGACGCGCTGGGGGAGGAGACAGACGGCGCGTGGGGGCTTTTCGCGGGCTCGCGCAGCCGCACCGCCGCCGCGACGCTGGACGCCGGGGCCATCGCCGGGAATCCCGCTCACCTTCGCGAGTACGATCTGGCGCTGATGGCGGAGCAGATCGGCCGGCCCGAGGCGGGCGGCCTCTCCTGGATGAACGATTTTCCGGGGTTTCTCAGAAGGCGGGACGCCTTGAGCGAGCGGTGGCGGCCGAGTGTTTTGACCGAGCACGACGGGATGTTCCAGGACCACGACTTGCAAAAGATCATCCGGGAGAAGGTCCATACGCCCGTCTGGCCCCTCGGCGTCACCTCGGTGGAGGTTTTCTTCGGCTGCCCGTACCGCTTCGTGAACGACCGCCTGCACCCGCGCATGGAAAAGCGCGAGGAGCCGGCGCCTCCCTTCGCCCTGGACGGTTTGCTCAGGGGACAATTGACGCACCGGATTCTCCAATTCTTCCACCTCTGGCTTCAAGAGACGAACAGGCCGCTTCATTCGCTTGATGAATCGACGGCGCAGGACGGGCTCCGCGATGCGATCCGAGAGGCGATGGCCGAGGAGGAGGAAACAGCCGAGTCGCCGCCCCTGCCCGCGCTGCCCTGGGCGGTACTCGAAGACGCGCTCTACCGGCGCCTGGTGGGCTATTTTGAGCTGAGGCGCGCGGACGCATCGGGCCGGCTCCCGGTGAGCGTGGAAGAGAGGTTCGGGGGCCGGGATTCCGAGTCTTTGCGGATATCCCTGGAAGCGGGAGAGCTTTCCCTCAGCGGGCGGATGGACCTGCTCGAGCGGAACGATGCGGGGGAATACCGTGTCGTCGATTTCAAGACGGTGGGAAGAAGGAGTTCGATTCCTTCGAGGGGGACAATCCTGGACGGCGGCGCGATCCTGCAGCTTCATCTCTACGCGAGGGGTCTGCGCGCGCGGCCCGGCGCCTTGCCGGAGGACGCCCGGGTGAGCGGCGCATACGTCTACGTCACCGAGGAGGAGGGCGTCGTCGAACGGGTGCGTACCTGTGAGGAGGTCGAGGAACGCATGGCGGACGTGGATGCGCTTTTGGACTATTTCCTCGCCTCGGCCGGAGCGGGACGGTTTTTCCCGACGCCCTCGGATGCCGGGTGCCGGTATTGCGATTACAAGACGCTCTGCGGACCCGACAGGGCCGAGCGCGCGGCGCGAAAGGAGAGAGATTCGCGGATGAGCGAGCTTCTGGCCTTGCGGGAGAGGGCTGTATGAACGCGAATCCCCGCGATCAGGAGCAAAGGGTTGAGGCTGCGACCTGGACGCGCGGCCCTGTTCTGGTCGAAGCGGCCGCGGGCACGGGCAAGACGACCCTGCTCGTCGAGCGAATCCTGCACCTGATTCGGAACGAGGGCGCGCGTCTCGACGAGATAGCCGCCATCACCTTCACGCGAAAGGCGACGGCGGAGCTCAAGGACAGGATTCGTAGTGAAATTCTCTCGGCGGTCGGAAAAGAAGAAGACGACGATGAGGCGAAAGCGCGACTGCAGGACGCGCTGGATAATCTCGAATCCGCGCGCATCTCCACCATCCACGGCTTCGCCCTCGATATCCTGCGGGGCTTCTCCGTGGAAGCGCGGCTTCGGCCCGACTTGGGAGACGTGGATGAAATCGAGTATGACGAGCGGCGCGACGCGGCCTGGCGCGACTGGCTGGCCATTGAACTGGATGGTGACGATGAGCGGTTGAGCGATTTCCTGGAGCTTGGTTTTTCGGTCGCCGATCTGGAGAAAATCCGGGACGCCCTGCTCGTCCTGCCGGAACTCAGGGAACATTTCCCCCGCTCGGGGGGCGCGTCTCCCGATGAAATCCGCGCATCCATAACAGAGGCGTTCGAGGCTTGGGCGGAGGTGGGCGAGCGCTATTGCAGCGATAAAGCGGACAAGGCGTTTCAGCAACTCGAAAAAGCGAGAGGCTGGCTGGAGGGTCTTTCGTGGTTGTCGCAAACGGAACTACTACGCGAGTTATGGAGTCCCGGCTTCAAGCTGAACAAAAATGTGGGTTCACAAAAGAATTGGGGTGGCAAAGAAGCCGGGAAAGCAAATCTCGATTTATTCCGGGAGGCACACGATCTGTTGTGGGCGGAAGTTGAGAAAGGCGCCTCGATGCTCGCCCACGACGCACTCGCCGGTCTGGTTCCCCTCGTCCGGGATTTCGTCGAGTCCTTCGAGGAGGAAATGCGCGAAGCGGGGCTGTTGTCCTATCAGGACATGCTCTTCCTGGCGGCGCAGCTCGTTCGGGAGAACGCTTCCGTGCGGGGGAGAATCCGCGAGAGCATCCGGCATTTTCTGGTCGATGAGTTTCAGGATACCGATCCCTTACAAGTCGAGTTGATATTCCTGCTCGCGGGTGAGGGGGACGCCTCCGACTGGCGCGAGGTGCTGCTGGAGGCCGCCGGGCTGTTTCTCGTGGGCGATCCCAAACAATCCGTCTACCGCTTCCGCCGGGCGGACATCGCCATCTATCACGAAGTGAGTGAGAGGATCGAGGCTCTCCCGGATGGCCGCGTGCTGCATATCACCGAGAACTTCCGCAGCACGCCCGGCGTGGTCGATTTCGTGAACGAGGCGTTCTCGCGCGTCATCCGCCCGGAAACAGGGGTTCAACCCGAATATGTCCCCCTGGAAGCGCACCGCGAATCCGCAGGTCTCGCCGTTTTCCTTATCAAGAAGCAACAAGACGGGGATGAGCCCGAGGACGGCGGCAAAGTGAAAGAAGAAGACAGGCGCAAAGCCGAGGCCGCCTGCCTCGCCGCCGCGATCCGCGAGCTGGTGGAGAGGAAAGTAGAGGTTCACGATAAAGAGAAGAACGCGCGCCGCCCCGTCGGTTACGGCGACGTCGCCGTCCTGTTCCGCGCACGCACGGGCTACGCCCAATTCGAGGACGCCTTTCGCGCTGCGGGCGTTCCGTTCGTCACCGACGGCGGGCGCGGGTTTTACGACAAGTTCGAGGTCGGCGCGGTCGTCTCGGTATTATCCGCCGTCGCGCGGCCTGGCGATCCGTTAGCACTTGCCGCCGCCCTGCGCTCTCCCTTGTACGGGTTTTCGGATGTGGATATCGCCCGCTGGTTCCTGAAAACGCAAGACCCATCCGAAAAGGAAATAGAAGACCCGCCCGAGGAATTGCGCGAGGCGGTTTGCGAGATTCGCTGTCTCCACGGCATGAAGAGAGATTCGAGCGCGCGCGCCCTTCTGGAGGAGATATACCGCCGCACGCGGGCGTTCGAGTTGTTCCTGGCGTCATCAAACGGAGAACAGCGCGTCGCCAACCTGAACAAGCTCCTGGACTTGGCGCATGAATTCGCCGGGAACGGGAGGCGGGGCGTGGATGCGTTCGCCGCGCACCTGCTGGCGGAATATGAGCGTGGGCGCGACGCCGATGAACCGGAGGCGTTTCTGGATGATCGGGGAGCCGAGGCGGTTCGCTTCATGAGCGTCCACCAGGCCAAGGGGCTGGAATTCCCCGTCGTCGCCCTCGCCGATCTGGAGGGGGGAAGCGGACAGCATTCGGAGGCGTGGATTGGGAACCACGAAAAAGGAGGCGAAGCGGTCGATCTGCATCTGGGTTCAGGCTCCAGGCGGCTCGATACGCTGGGCTATGCGGATGCGCTCGGGCGCGAAAAAGAGTTCCGGGAGGCCGAAACAAAACGTCTTTGGTATGTGGGCGCGACGCGGGCGCGGGACTGTCTACTCTGGCCGGAATCGGGTTTTCGCTCGTTCATGCAGGATGCGGTGAAAGACGAGATGAGAAAGAAGATGAGAGGTGCGGGTCTGGACGAGAAGGCAATGGAGCAGGAGATCAGGAAAAAGAAAGAAGAAATCGAGCAGAAGACGGATCACGTGATGGACGAGGTGATTCAGGCGGCGTCGGCTTTCCGCCGGGAAGTTTCGCCGGAAGAGCCCGGGGAGCCGGAACCCATTCTTCGCATCAGAGACGATGTGTTCCGTCCGGTGAACGGGGGCTCGGCGGGCGTCCTCGACCGGCGCGCCGCCCTGGATGAGAAACTGAAGCGGCTGAAGAAGCCGGTTGAGACGAGAAAGCCCCTGGCGCCCAGCGGTCTCGTGAAAGGATTCGACGAGGAAGAGCCTGTAGCCTCACGGACGCTTGACGATGAAGATGCGCCGGAGGAGCGAGAGGTTCATGCGGGCGGGACGGATTTCGGGAACCTGGTTCATGCGATCCTCGCGCGGCTGGAGCCGCTGACGGCCGAGTGTCTGGAGAGTCTGCGGGAAGAGGGCGTCGCGTTCGCGAGCGCGCTGGAATTGAAAGAAGAAGATGTCGATTACGCCATGGAGTTGATTCGAGACTCGATGGAGACGGGGAGGATTCTGGCGCGCGCGGCGGCGGCATCGAAGCGTCGGCGGGAGCTTCCCTTCACCTTCGAACTGGAGGGCAGGGTGATCCGGGGATTCATCGACCTGGTGTTCGAAGAAGAGGGCAAGCTCGTGGTCGTGGATTTCAAGACGGATAACGTCGCGGCGGGCGAAGCGGAGGATAAGGCCACGTTTTATGAGAACCAGGGGGCCGCCTACGTCTTGGGGCTGGAGGCGGCGACGGGTCTCGAAGCGAGCGAACTCGTGTTTTCCTTTCTGCGTCCGGGCGTCGATGTTTCCCGCCCCGTGGATGATGTGTTAAGACAGCGCGTAAGAGAGGCCGTG
Organism: bacterium; assembly: GCA_965203325.1. Classification (GTDB taxonomy): domain Bacteria; phylum UBA8248; class UBA8248; order UBA8248; family UBA8248; genus Bin107. The sequence continues at coordinate 1,813,136 of OZ241875.1, read as the reverse complement.
GCGGGAGCGGGGTAGGGGCTTCACCGGGCTTCGATCTGTTCTATATGAATAGAGGGGGATTGCCGTGAAGGTCGAATCCATCGAGGTGTTCCGCGTCGACATGCCGATGCGGGATTTTTTCAAGAACGCGAACCACAACCACAACGTCCAGCCCTCGGTCGTCGTTCGGGTGACCTCGGACGACGGTTTCACAGGCATCGGCGACGTCGAACCCGTGGCGGGGTATTCGGGCTTGAGCCGCGACGATATCGCGGACGCGGTGGAGCGCAAGCTCGCGCCCGCGCTCATCGGCGCGAACCCGAGAGCGTCGCGCGAGATTACGCGGAAGATGGATGAGGCCTGCGACGGCTTCGACGGCGGAAAGGGCGCCTTGTCGCTCGCCATGGCGGACCTCCATGCGAAATACCTGGGCGTCCCGCTTTATGAACTTCTCGGCGGCGCCGTGAAACGCGAGGTGCGCTTCAACGCCTGGATCGGCATCAAGGCGCCCGATGAGGCGGGGCGCGAAGCGCGGGGTTTTTATGAGCGCGGCTGGCGGGCCTGCAAGGTGAAGACGGGGGGAGACGTGGCGTCCGATGCGGCGCGGGTGCTGGCCGTGCGGGAATCGACGGGAGATGATTTCGAGATACGGATCGACGCCAACGAGTCCTACGGGAACGTGGAAGACGCCATCGCCCTCGCGCGCGAGGTGGAAGGGGCGGATATCCAGCACTTCGAGCAGCCCGTTCCCAGAACCGACATCGAGGGGCTCGCCCGCGTGCGCCGCTCCATCAACATACCCGTCATGGCGGATGAGTGCGTGTTCGGGCCGGAGAGTCTGCTGGAGATCATCCGGGCCGAGGCCGCCGACATCGTCAAGGTCAAGATCATGAAGCAAGGCGGCCCCCTTCGCGTCAGGGATATGGTCGGCACGGCGGAGGCCGCCGGCATGAAGCTGGTCATCGGCCACGGGTTCGGGTTGTCGCCCTACACGCTGGGCGAGATTCACGTGGCGGCGACTTCGAACGCTTTCCTGGCGGCGATAGAGTCCGTCGGCCCCGAGAAGATGCTGGACGACGTCGTGGATTCTCCGGTCGATATGAGCACGGGGCGGCATACGATATCCGACGCCCCCGGGCTGGGCGTCGCCCTGGACGAGGACAGGATGGAGAAGTATCTGACGCGCGAAGTCGTCAGGGTGTAAGTATTCGCGGGATCGGTTTCTCCGGTTTCGATTCCGGGGCGTCTTTCATCATTTCGAGCAGGTAACTCCGGTGCCATTTCCATTTCAGGAAGCGCTGTCATTCTCCGACCATTTTCTGGCGGCGGGGCTTTATTTTCTCTTCGCCCTGGCGGGCGCGTGCGTCTGCGGCGGTTCGGTTTTCACCCTGATCGCCGGGTCGCGCGCTTCGGAGAGCATGGACCCCAGGTGGGACGGCTTGGCTCTATCTTGCGCGAAGACGACGCGGGCTCTTGCGGCGGGGGCGGCATTTCCCCTGGCCCTTGCCCTTTGGGTCGTCATGATGGCCCAGCGGCCCCGCATGATGGAGCAACTCCATTCGATTTTTCTGGCGCCCGCCCTGTTCGGTTTGTTGCTCTTCGCGGTGGGCCTTTGTTGTTCGCATCAATATATCACCTCATGGGGGAGAGACCGCCATGAAAGCCGGCTTCATTCGGCGTGGGGGCTCATCTCGGCGGTCGGCTTTTGGTGCGCGGCGGCCGTTTTGGTTTCGGTCTGCGCTTTTACGATGCACACGGGCGCGTGGGTGGCGAGGCCCACCCTCTGGAACGCTCTCTGGAATCCCGCCTTTCCCCCCGCGCTCTTGACGTGGACGGCGGTTGCGATGTCGATCTTCGGCGCTTTCGGCCTGCTCTACGCCGCGGCCCGGAAGGACGGCGCATGGCGCGCCGCTCTGGCGCATGAACTGGGCAGGTGGATGGTGGGGGGAGCCGCCGCCGGCGTTCTCGGATGGTTATGGTGGGGAATCAGTCTGCCGGAAAGCGCGAATCAGAAACTGGTGTTCTGGTTGGTGGCGGTCGCGGTGGCGGCGACGGCCGCCCTGGGGGGCATCGCATACAGGTGGGGCGTCCGCGAACCCGACAGTTGGTATGGATTGCATGCGGGCGCGGCTTCGGCGCTGGTTGTTCTTCTAACGGCGGTATGCGGGTGGACCTACGTGGAAGCGAAGGGGAATTTCCAGATCCACCGGTATATGTATGGCAACGGAATCATCATCGATGAAGCCGAGGATTCCAAACGAACGGGCCTGTGGAACATCGTGAACCTGGGCGAGCCCGCGCCTGCGCAGACCGAACTCGGCGCGTTCGGCTTCCACGCGCAGTGTATGGCCTGCCATGCGGATTGGGTGAAGCCGCAAGACCCGGCCCGGCTGCCCCGATTCAGGCTCAAAGGAGACGCGCTTCTGTTTCTCGGGGAAATGCGCGCCAAACACCCCCCGTATCCTCTTTTGGCGGGTACGCCCGAAGAACGCCGCGCCCTGGCGGCGTATCTGGAAACGCTGATCGCGAAATCGGGCCGGACCCTCGCATCGCGCCCCGAGCCGCCGCCCGTCGGATCGAAACCGGCGGCTCCTCCGGCGATGGTCTCGAAACCCTCTACCGGGGATGCGGAAAAACGCTCTGAAAACCCGGAGGCGGGCAAACCGGAAGCGGTGGAGAAGGGCGCCGCCGTCCCTGTTCTCCCGCCCCCCGGCGCGGCGCAGGCCCCCGGGAGAACACGAGAGGCGGATGTGCCGGAGAAGGAGGATCACCCCCTGGGTTCTCCCGCCCCCCCTGCCGCTGCGTCAGACACGGAAAAAACAGAAGAGAAGAATTCGCCATGAACGTGATGGTGACCGAATCGAGCGAGTGGCTTATCGTCGCGCTGGGCTCCGTCTTATGGCTGTGCGCCGGCGTGAGCGTCTCGCTTCCGTGGTTTTCCGCGCATCTCGTTTTCTGGGGCCGTCGGGAGAACAACGCCGCCGACGTGGAATTCGCCCGCCGCCTTTCGGGCCTGTGCCTAGCTTCTCTCGTTCCCGTATTCCTCATCGGGGCGGCGCTCTCCTTGCTCGCGTCCACGACCCAGCCGGCCGTTTTTTTCACCTCCGTGATAGCGTTGATTCGCCCGTTGGGCGCCTTGCTGCTTTTGTTGCTCCTTTTCATGGTTCTCGCCTCTGCGCATTCGGGGGATTGGGAACGGCGCCTGAAATACCGGTTCGCGCACCTGATGATGGTTCCAGCAGGCGTCTTGATGGGGTTATGCGCCGGAGTGGTCTGGGTATTCGCGCTTTCTTGCATGAATCCGCACCTGCTTGATTTGGAAGTGGGGTGGAATCGGCGCTTTTGGGCGTATTCCTCTTTTTGGTGGCCCGTCGCGCATTTTTATCTTTCGGCGTTTTCGGCCGGCGGCCTCTTCCTCATGTTTCTGGGGGGACAGGCTTTCAGGTGGGAGAGTTCCGCTTCGGTGTCGAACGGCGCGCGGTGGGTTCGTCTCGGCGCGAAGTTCTCCTTGTGGTTTCTGATGATCCAGACGGGATTGGCGGGCGCATGGCTCTTCTTCCGGGGGTCTGGTTTCCTGGGCGGCATGCTGGCGTCGGGCGGCTCGACTTTCGTGACGCTCCTCATCATCGGCGCCGTTTGCGCCGTATCCTTGTTCGAGTTGCTTCTCGGCGCGCTCAGACGGGGCGGGAACGCCCGAATGACCACTTTTTTCGCCATCTTCCTCGTTTTCATCCTGGCGGTGTCCGTGAATTCGGCGCGATTGACCTTGAACCAGAATGATTTCTCCATTTTCCGGCCGGACCCATCTGCCGGGCAGGCCCGGGGGCGATCGCGTTGATCGTCGATATCTGCAGCTTCCTGCCCGTCGCGGAGTGTTACCGCGCCCGCCTGGCGGGCTGGGCCTCGATCCCCGGCTATCTGAAGATGTTCGCGAAGGGCTTGAGCGCTTTTTGCGGCGTGACCGAAGCGGAGTTTCGCCGCAGGACGGTGGGGACGACGCGAGCGGAAATCCACGGCTTCATCGATGAGGTATCGGCGAGTCTCGGGCGGCCCCTGGAAGAATTCATCGCGCTTCTGGATGCGGCAGGCTATGACAAGGCGGTCGTCTTCAGCATCGACCAGGAGAGCACCACCGGCGTCTCGCCGCTCGACCCGAATGTTCTCGCCCATGCGGTGGATTCCTGTCCTGAGCGGATTCTGGCCTTTCAGGGCGTCGACCCCAATAAGGACGATGCGGCGGCCGCGTTGGAAGAAGGCGTGCGCGAACTCGGCCTGCACGGGGCGTTTCTCGTTCCTTTTCTTCATCGTCTGCCCGCCGACGCGCCCGAGTACCGCCCCATATATCAAAAGTGCGTCGAGCTGGACGTGCCCGCATGGATCCACACGTCGGTGAACTGGGCGCCCGCTCACCCCATGGAGCTCGGCAGACCCCTGGCTCTCGATCGCCTGTGCGGCGAGATGCCCGATCTCAAGGTAATCGCGGGCCACGGCGGCTGGCCCTGGGTGCCGGAGATGGTCGCCGCCGCCTGGCGGCACCCGAATCTCTACATCGACCCCTCGGGCCACCGGTGGAAGTATTTCACGACGCCGCATTCGGGCTGGGAGATGCTCCTTCATTTCGGGAATTCCACGATACAGGATAAAATTCTGTTCGGGACCGATTGGCCGCTTCTGCCGATATCCTTGGGCGAAATCCTCGAAGAAGCGCGGAATCTTCCCCTGAAGCCGGCCGTCATGGAAAAGTGGCTGGGCGGGAACGCGGCGCGCTTGCTGGGGCTGGATGAATGACCGAAGAAAACCCGGGTTGGCGCTCCGTATTAGGGGCGGCCTGCTTCATCATCTTCGCCGTTTTCGGCTCGTTGGTGTCGACGAGCGGGCTCATCGGCTTCCTCCGCGATGACCTGGACCTGTCCTTCGGCGCGGGCGGTTTTCTGCTCTCCGCGCCGTTTCCGTTGATAGCGTTTTTCGCGATCGCAGGGGGCCGGCTGGTCGATCGGCTGGGTGTGAAGAAGATGGTCCTTTGCGGCGTTTTCCTCACTCTGCTGGGAGGCGCCGTCCGCTTTTGCAGCGGAGATTTCTGGTCGCTCGCTACGGGAATCGCGCTCGTGGGCGCGGGCCTGGGCCTGGTGTTTCCCGTCATGCCGAAAGTGGTGGGCACGATAGTGCCGTCCGAGCGCAACGCGTTCGGCTCCGCCGTTTATACGGCTTCCATCATCGCAGGGGCGGGCCTGGGCGTCGCGGCTTCGCACTACATGACGCCGGCCGCAGCCATTTTGCCCGCCTCATGGGGAGGGAGCGTCTGGCGCGGCGGCTATCTGGGCTGGGCGCTCATTCTGGTCGCGGCGTTCGTCGTCTGGCTGAGGAACTCCGCCTCGATCGCGGTAGACTCAGGCTCCGAATCCGCCTCGGCCAAAAGCGGGGCGGTGTACCGGCTCCTCGGCGTATGGGGGGTCGCCGCCTCCTTGTTCTTCAACAACGTCGTCTTTTATACGAGTCTGGGCTGGCTGGCCACGGTTCTGATGACGAAAGGCTGGCCGCAGGCGAGCGCCGCGCTTATCGTTTCGAGTTTGCCTTTGCTCGGGATTTTTGTTTCCCTGACAGCGCATAAAATGGCGTTGGCCGTAGGCGGCGAACGGGTGATGATGGTTTTATGCGGGTTGTTCACGGCCGCTGCGCTCGCGCTGATGCCGGCGGGAAACGCCTGGGTCGCGGCGATGGGGACAGCCTTTTTGGGTTTGACCACGAACTGCTGGTTTTTGTTCTGTCTGGCGTATCCCGCGCAGTACGTGGAGAAAAGCCAGGTGGGCCGGGCGGGTGGTTTGATCATCGGGATGGGATATCTGGGCGGTTTCGTCGGGCCCTGGATGGTCGGCGCGATAAGGGACTGGGCCGGGTCGTTCGGCCCGGGTTTTTATACGCTGGCGATCATGTCGCTCATCGGGATATCCTGCGCTCCGTTTTTTGGACGACATGCCGAGCAAGGCGGAGGATGAAGAATTTTGGATATGGCATCTGAGCGATTGAAGCTGAGGCCCGTCGAGGCCGCCCCTGCGGAGCATCAGGGCCAAAGGATGCTGAGGCTGAGCGACCCGCTACGTCTCAGCGAGGCGGTCCTTTTTGCGCCCATGGCGCTGGTTCCCGTGCTGAGCCTGCTCGACGGGCGCCACACGTTTGAAGACATCCGGCAACAGTGTAAGTCCCGCCACGGGATGGATGTCACGGAAGAAAGCTACCGGGCGATGGTATCGAGTCTCGAAGAGGCGCATTTCCTCGAAGGAGACGGTTTCGTCTCCTGGAGCGCATCGCTCAAGGATGCCTACCTGAGCGCTCCGGTGCGGCCGAATTTTCTGGCGGGCAAAAGCTACGACGCGGACCCGGCGCGTCTGCGGTCCCACATCGATGGTTTTTTCACCGGGGCTGACGGCCCCGGGATGCCCGCGAAGAACTCCCGGGCTCCGGCCAAACCGCTTCGGGGCGTGGTCGCGCCGCATATCGATTTTCATCGCGGCGGCGCCACTTTCGCATGGGCGTACAAGTTCATCGCAGAACGAGCCGACGCCGATCTGTTCGTCGTCCTCGGAACGGTCCACGCCCCGACAAAATACATCTATAACCTCACGGCCAAGTCTTTCGAGACGCCGTTCGGGGTTTTGGAGGCGGACGCAGGATTCGTGGAGGAACTATCCGGCAGTCTGGAGGTGAATTCCTTTCAGGATGAATTCGCGCATCGCGGTGAGCACTCCATCGAGTTCCAGGCGGTTTTTCTCCAGTATCTCTTTGCGGGCGTTCGTCCGGTCCGGTTCGTCCCCGTTCTGGTGGGTTCGTTCCACCCCTTTGTTGCCCGAGGGGAATCTCCCCGGGGCGATGCGCAGGTGGAGACTTTCATCACTGCGCTGAGAGAGACGATGGCGGCGCACCGGCGAAACGGGGGAAAGGTCTGCCTGATGGCGAGTGTGGATTTCGCTCACGTCGGCCCCCAGTTCGGCGATGAAAGGCCCGTGGACGAGGCGCGATTGGAAGAACTCGCGGGTGCGGACGGGAAATCCCTGGAGGCGGTGTGCCGCGGGGATGCGGAGGCGTTCTACTGGAGCGTGGCGGAGGATGGGGATGCGAGGAACGTGTGCGGCTTGGCGCCCATCTACACCATGCTGCGCGTTTTGGATGGCTGCGAGGGAGAGGTGCTGCGCTATTCTCAATGGCCGGACCCGAACGGGACGGTCACTTTTTCGAGCGTCGCTTTGACCTGAGATGTCTTGGTTTCTGGGAATCTTGAATCACAGAGGAGAGAGGATCGTTGCTTTATCTGAGTGAGTCCGACGTCAAGAGTCTGGTGAACATGTCCGATGTCATGGACGTGGTGGAGAAATGCTTCAAGGCCCAGGGGGAGGGGCGCGCGCCGAATCAACCGAGGCGGCGGGTTTTTCTCCCCAAGGGAACGATGCACGTCATGTTCGGCGGCATGGTGGATGAGAACGAGGGCTATCTGGGTCTCAAGGCCTATACCACGTTTCCGGGCATCGGCGTGCGCTTCATCTTCCTGCTGTGGGATGCGAACACCTCTGAGATGCTCTCGCTCATGGAGGCCAATGTGCAGGGCCAGATGCGCACGGGGGCGGCGAGCGGGGTCGCCGTGAAATACATGGCGAGAGAAGACGCCGAGGTGGCCGGGCTGATCGGCACGGGGTGGCAGGCGAGATCGCAACTCGAAGCCATTTGCTGCGCGCGCGACCTCAAAACCGTGAAAGTCCACAGCCGCCGTTCCGAGAAAAGAGAAAAATTCATTAGCGCGATGCAGGGTAGGGTGAGCGCGGAACTCGTTCCGGTGGAATCTGCGAGCGAGGCGGTGAGAGGCTCGCAGATTGTCTGCACCATCACCACGGCGCGCGAACCGGTTTTCGACGGGGGCGACCTGGAGCCGGGCGCGACGGTCATCGCGGCGGGCTCGAACCGCATCACGAACCGCGAGGTGGACGACGAGACTTTCCGCCGCGCGGCGGCGGGACGTATCGTGACGGATAATTTGGAGGGCGCCGAATTCGAGAGCGGCGACTTGGTCGGCGCGGTGCGGGCGAACGCCATCCAGTGGGGACAGGTGTCGGAGCTCGGGCTGATCGCGGCGGGCGTCATGCCGGGACGCGCGTCCGATGACGAGATCAACCTGTTCCTGAGCCAGGGCGTCGCGATAGAAGACGTGGCCCTGGGCGCGGAACTCTACCGGCGCGCCAAGGCGCAGGGCGTGGGCGCGCCACTCCCCGTCGAGGGGTTTTTCAAGAGAGCGACTTAGACTTCAGGGGGCTGTTGAAAAAGCCTTTGCCTGACTTTCGAGATCGTTCGCCGTAGGGACAGGTCGCGACCTGTCCCTACAAACCCTCTACTTACAGGATCCTGTGCGGACTTTTTCAACAGCCCCTTCAGTCGCGAAATATCAAGCGCTGAGCCCGGCGGTTTTATCGAAAAACTCGCGCACGGCGTTTTGGTCCACATCGCCGAAGCCCATGGCCGACGTGGCGATGTATACCTGCCTCGCAAGTGCTGCGAAGGGCGTCGGCGTCGTCGCGGCCTCGGCCATCTCGGAGATGAGGCGCAGGTCCTTGCACATCAAGTCGATCCTGAAAAACGGCGTGTAGTCCCGGCTCGCCAGGGCGGAGCCCTTGATGCCCAGAATCTTCGGAATCGAGGCGTTTTTCAGGTATTCCATCATCTCGACGGGGTCGAGGCCCGAGCGTTCGCCCAAGGTGAGTCCTTCGGACACCACGGAGAAAAACACCGAGACGATTTGGTTGGCCACGAGCTTCATGTGCAGGCCCGCGCCGTTCGGCCCGAAATAGTTGACGGACTCCGACACCGCCTCGAGAACGTCGCGGTGTGCGTTCATCGCCGCTTCATCGCCGCCGACCATCACGTTGAGCTCCGCACTAATGGCGCTGGGAGCACTGCCGCTCACGGGCGTATCGAGGAAAATCGCGCCCTTTTCCGCCGCTTGCTGCGCAATGTCTTGGCTGCCGCTGGGAGCGATGGTGGAGAAATCAAAACAGACGACGCCATCCTTCGAGGTGAGGAGCGCGCCTTTTTCTCCGAGATAGGTTTCGTGCACGTCCCTGGTTTCGGGTACGGATGAACAGATGACCTCGGCTTCAGAAGCCGCCTCGGCCGGGGAGTCGAAGGTTTTCGCTCCCGCCTCCTCCGCCCGTGCGCGCGCCTCCGGCGACGGATCGTATCCGTGAACCACGAATCCCGCTTTGAGAAGATTGTTGGTCATGGCTCCGCCCATGGTGCCGAGCCCCAGGTATGCGACGATTTTAGCCACTGTGCTCTCTCCTTCGACGTTTGGATTTCGGGATGGCGCGGGCCTCGAAAAAACGCCTTGCGCCTTATCCGCTTCTCGATGAATTGGAACACGTGATTCTAGCGCATAAGAGACGAACAAAATACCTCGCGCGCGACTTGCCTTTTTTCCTGTGGTTGGCTATGGTTTCGCTTCTTTGTGGACCGGGGATGCGCCGATGCGTCCCAAGACGTTGATTTTCGTTGAGGTTTCGAGATGCGCGAGAACATTCAACTCGAATGCACGACTTGCAAGAAGATCCGCTACACGAGCACCAAGAACAAGCGCAACACGCCGGATCGGCTCGAATTCAGGAAGTACTGTAAATTGTGCCGAAGCCACGAGCCGTTTCGGGAGACGAAATAGATGAAAACCTATAAGAACACCGTGGCGCGCAAGCGATGCGCCGTCACCGGCAAGAGCGTGATGTACGGCAACAACGTCTCGCACTCGCACAAGAAGACGAGGCGGCGCTTCGAGGCGAACCTGCACGTGAAGCGCTTCTACCTGCCCGAGGAGAAGCGCTGGGTGAAGCTGCGCGTATCGGCGAAGGGCCTCAAGATCATCGCCAAGCGCGGCATCACGAAGGTGATGGCCGACATCAAAAAGCGCGAGCGCGCCCTCTAGCAACTCCCTTATTTCCAGATATTTGCAAGTTCTGTCCGGCTGCGTCGGCGGGCGTTTTTCCGCGTGCGGCGCGGATCGAGGCTAAAGGGGTTTGCGGGCCAGGAAGCAGTACAGCGGCGTGAAGATGCCCGATTTGCCGCCCGCGACATAGGCGTCCGCGGTCCGATCCAGGAGCCGGACGACTTCCGCGGAACCCTTCGGAAACAGCCGGACCACCTCGGCCAGCTTCGAGCCCGCGAGGACCGCCCTGCGGCCCTGCGGAAGCCTGCGCAAGGCGTTGCCCAGCGTCCCGTGCCGACTCTCCATGGGTTGATACCACGGTGTGGACGGCCCCTCCCGGACCTCCCGGTCCATCCCTTCGACGACTTGGAATCCCGCCGCTTCGAGCGCCTGGTTCACTTCCCCGAACGTCGCGACCTCCTTGAGCGCAATGCCGCGCATGAGCTCCCGCTTGATGGTCCGGTGCCGGGCGTCGTTCGGGTCGAACTTCTCCGTCAGGCACATCTCCTGGCCCCAGAACAGGGCGCCGGGTTTCAGGACGCGGAATATCTCCGCGAAGGCGCGTTGTTTGTCCGGCGCGTGGCACGTCGACTCGATGGCGTAGCCCCGGTCGAACGCCTCGTCCCCGATGGTGCTCATATCCATGAAGCTGCACGCCTCGTAATCGATCATGTGGTCGAGCCCCGCCTCGGCGTTCAACCTCTTCGCCCTCTCCAGCTGGATTTTGTTGATGTTGATCCCGACGACCCGGACGCCGGCCTCACGGACGACGCGGCGCATCGGGCCGCCGATGCCGCAGCCGACGTCGATCACCGTCATGCCCCTCTGCAACTCCAGTTTGTCGATCATCAGCCGCTGATGCCGGACTTTCGAGTCCTCCAGACTCTCGTTCGGCGAGAGGGGCGCGAAATGCAGGGATTCGCCCCAACCCCACACCATGAAACCGCTGCAAAGGTCGTAGTAGGCCTTCACCGTTTCGGTGTGGTCGTACCCGCTCGCGCCGTCGGACTCCGCCGCCCGGTCGATCCAGCCCTCGAAGTCTTGCACGCGGCGGGTGACGTTCCCCTCTTGATAGGCATCCTTGAGCTCTTTCGATAGTTTGCCTATTTCCATGGCGTGGCGTGTCCTTTCTCTCTTCGTGTCCGGCGAAACCCGCGCGGGCGATGGCGCGGACGGCTCTCCCGCCGGCCTCGCCCCTCCGAACTCAATCCGTCCGATCCGGATAGAACTGCTCGCAATAGCGCCGAAAGACGCCAATCTCCCCGTCGGAACTGCACAGGCGGGGGCGCGGCACGTAATGTTTCCGGTCCCATATGACGACGTCCGATAAAACGTCGCGCTTCTGGGCCGCTATGATGATTTTGTTCATGAGCCGGGTGCGAAGACCGGACGGCAGAAAGCGCATGCCGAAGATCGGCCGCTTCGGCTTCCGTATTCGCTTTAGCTGGCTGACCAGCACCATTTCGATGACCTCGCCGTCGATAGGCGTCGCGAGCACCCACAGGCGCGTATCCATGCCGATGCCGTCCTCGTGAACCTCGACGAACGAATAGCCCAGCCCGTGCACGTGGGTGACGGCGGAAACGTCGTATGTGTAGATGTTCATCCCGGCGAGGGTCTGGCTTCGCGTGAAGTCGAAGCAGCTCTTGAGGTAGGAACCCTCCACCTCTATCGTTCCGACCCGGTTCACGCTGCCGAAGCCGTGCACGTAGCGCAGGTGTCCGTCGTCGACGGAGTTCTCGGTCGTTTCCTGGGGATGCCCCGAGAACCGCACGCTCCAGGTTTCGAGGTCGCTCCAGTCGTCTCCGCTCGGCTCTTCGGGGAGACGCCATTGCGGCGGGCGTCCGCCCAGCCCCCACCAGGCGAAGACGAGACCCAGGATTTCGCGGGTTTCGAAAACCTTAAGCCTGGCGGTTCTGGGCGCCGGCGCGTAGGGCGTGGCCACGCATTGACCGGTGGCGTCGTACTCGAACCCGTGAAAAGGACAAACGAGGCAGCCGTCCCGCACCACGCCGCCGACTTCGGGCCCGAGTTCGGAACCCAGGTGCGGGCAGAGGTCCTCGGCCACGCAGATGCGCCCCTCATCGTCGCACCAGACGACGATCTGCTCGCCCATCCAGGTTCTTTGGATCAGCTTCTTCTTCTCTATCGTTTTTCGGGTGGCGATGAAGTACCAGCCTTCCGGGAATGGGTAAAGCGAGGCTGTTTCTCTGCGTTCGATTCGCTCGGTTTTCATCGGTATCCGCCATCCCCCGGTTCCAAGGCTGCGGCTTCGCCTGCGGGTTCGGCCGGCGTCATGCCCGGCCGGCAACCGTATGAGGCGCGCGTAATCGTGTTCCTCGTCCCGGCGGGACGCTCAGGAGCCACGCGACGCCTAGAACCGATAGCGTATCCCTATCTCGAAGAGATGGACCAGCATTTCCGTCGTCGCCGTGGCCGTTGAACCCATGGCGCTACTGCCGCTGAACTCCAAATCGCCGGCTTTCAGCATGCGGTAGCCCAACTGAATGGTAATGGCGTCAGAATACTGGTAGCCCACCCCCGCGCCGAGTTGAAAGGCGAGCACCGTATCCGTGTCGGAAAGGTCCGGCACGGTCCCCGGGGGCAGGGTGGCCAGGGCCAGGGCTCCTTGTTCGACCGGTGGAGGCAGAGTGCAGCCCGGAGGTTGCATAAGCTGCGCACACGCACCGATGAGCGCAAGCTGGTTCGCAGCCCCCTGCGCGACCTCGTTGCGGTCATACTTCACGTCGCCCCAGTCGACCCGGACGAGTCCTAAGCCGCCGCCGATGTAAGGCCTCCATTTGGAGCCCGCGTTAAAGTCGTACCAGACGTTCACCATGGCGCCCAACTGGCTCGCCGAGCCGGAGACGGGGATGGAATGGTCGCCAGCGATATCAAAAGTGCCTAGTTGCGGCACGGTTGTGGTCCGTCCCTTGTAGATCAGCTTGTCGACCTCGGCCCTCGCGAAGAAGAGCTCGGCGTCGGCGCGCAGGCCCGCGCCGAATTCACGGCCCACCACGCCGCTGATCCTGTACCCCGTAGCGTATTCCGTGAGGGCGTTCGCCCTGTATGGGACTGGCAGGGGGGCTCCTTGTGCTTGCGCTGCTCCGCTCTCGACGCTGTCCGAGTCGTCGATGAACATGACCGGCACGTTCAGGCCGAAGTACCATCTCGAACCCTCAGCTTGCGCATTCGAATCCGCCGCGCGCGCATCGGGTGCGAACGCCGGGAGAAGAAACACGGCTAAAGCGACCGCCGCAACGATCATTTGTTTATAAGTGTTTTCCCGTTTTGAAATCAGTTTCATGTCCTCTCCTCGCTTTCAGGTCGACTCGCACGTATCTCGGTAATCGCTCGACGGACGATATCATCCGGTTTCTTCCCCAGAACGGAATAAGGGCGATAAAGCCTTACGGAATCTGTATTATAGATATACTCAAAGACGCCTCACCTTTGTCAAGTTTTTTTTGAGGCGGCAAGGACGCGGTAGATCGGGCTTGTTGAAAAAGCCCAATGCAACAGAGTTCACCGTCATTTCGGCTTTCGCCGGAATGACGGCCAAAGGCGGATTCGGCACGCTCTCCTCGCCCTGAAAACCACCCCCCCCTACCCCCCCTTGTCAGGGGTCAAAACCGACCGAAGAGGGAGGTTTTGCAAGACGATGTGTTTCTCGTCAATGGCTTATGCAAACGCTCGTTCATCACTCGCGTTTGACCCCTGACAAGGGGGGGTAGGGGGGGGTGCCTTCATCCCCTGATGAGGGGGCTTTTCCAACAACCCCTGGTTCCCGCGCGCCGTCCGGAGAATACGGCGCAGGACAAAAAGCTTGAATCCATCGATCCGCTAAGCCATAATGGCCCCACTTGGCTCACTGTTGCAGCGGCCCGAGCGTCATGGATTTTCACCGCGCAAGCCGCGTTGCGATGATCGGGATTCGTATCCAGTAAGCAACCGCCCATGGAACCGGCGGGTTTGCCGCGGCCATGAGCCGCCGGATAGCGAGGCCCCTGATGTCCGCACCTCTAAACCGCTACATTGCGTTCTTGTTGCGGCGCCGATGGCTCTTCCTCGCGGCGGCCCTGGGCGTCATGCTGGTTCTGGCGGTCGGCCTCCGCACCATCGTTATCTCCAACGACTGGCGCGACATGCTGGACGAGGGCAATCCCGAACTCGTCGCATTCGACGCCATGGAAGCCACTTATTCGGCGACCAATGCGGCGGTGGTCGCGGTCGCGCCCAAGGGCGGGTCGGTATTCACGCGGCAGGCGCTCGGCGCCATCGAAGAGTTGACCGAGGACTTGTGGCGCGTGCCTAGGGCCACGCGGGTCGACTCCCTCGTCAACTATAACCACACCGAGGCGGAAGGGGACGACTTGATCGTGGAGCGCCTCGTGGACGACGCGGGCTCGCTCGGCGACGAAGACCTCGCGCGGATCAAGAAGATTGCGCTGAGCGAGAGCAGTGTCGTAGGCCGTCTCGTCTCGGGAGACGGGCGCGTCGCCGGTCTGGTCGTCATTTTCGCCTTGCCCGAGCGTTCCGACGCCGCGGAGATACGGATTTACAACCATATCCGCGGCCTCCTGGCCAAGGCCCGGGCGAAGCACCCGGACATCGAATATCACGTTACCGGCAACGTCTTCGTGAACCAGGTCCTGACGGAAGCGGCCCAGGACGATATGGGGATTCTCGCGCCCGCGGCATTCCTCGTCATCGTGTTCGTCGCCGCCATCCTCCTGCGCTCCCTGTTCGGCACGCTGTCCCTCATCGCCGTCGTCATCTTCACCGTCATCTCGGCCATGGGCGTCATCGGCTGGATCGGCCTGGTGCTCAACGCAGCCAACTCCAGCGTTCCCCTCATCATCATGACGCTCGCCATCGCGCACTCGGTCCACGTCGTCGATTCGATCGTTTCAGGCATGCGGGGAGGTCTGGACAGGGACGCGGCGATTGCCGAATCGCTGCGCCACAATGCCTGGCCCGTGTTCCTGACGACGGCCACGACGATCATCGGGTTCCTCAGCATGAACGCCTCGGACTCTCCGCCTTTTCGGATACTCGGCAACCTGGTGGCGTTCGGCATGCTGTGCGCCTACGCCTATTCCATGACGCTTCTGCCGGCGCTGCTGTCGGTCCTGCCATTGCGCGCGCGACAGGCGGGCGCCGGGGGTTCCGGCCTCTTCGATCGGCTCGGCGCCTTCGTCGTCGCGCGCCGCACGTTCCTGCTCTGGTCTGCGGCCGTCGTTGCGATCGCGCTCGTGGCGGGTGTGCCCCGCGTCGAGCTGACGGACAACTGGACGCAGCATCTGGATGAGCGTTACGAGTTCCGGCGCGACACGGACTTCGTCATCGAGAACCTGACCGGCGTGGAAACCCTGGAGTACTCCCTCGACTCCGGGCGCGAAGCCGGAATCACCGATCCTGCGTACCTGAAAAAAGTCGAGGCTTTCGCCGGATGGTACCGCGCCCAGCCGGAAGTGGCGCATGTCCAGGTGTTTACGGACATCATGAAGCGCCTCAACAAGAACATGAACGGCGATAATCCCGCCTTCTACCGGCTGCCGGAAAACTCCCGGCTTGCCGCGCAGTATCTGCTGCTCTACGAGTTTTCGGTTCCCTTCGGCATGGACCTCAACAATCGCATCAACGTCGCCAAATCCGCCACGCGCATGACCGTCACACTCAAAAGACTCAAGTCCGAGGAGTTGCGCGCGCTCGAAGCGCGCGGGCAGAAATGGCTCAGCGCCAACGCGCCCGGCCTCGCGAAAGGGGCGTCGGGGTACAGCCTCATCTTCGCCCATCTGGCCATTCGGAACACCTTGAGCATGTTGTGGGGCACGCTTACCGGCATGGTCCTCATTTCGCTGATCCTGATCGGGATTTTCAAGAGCCTGCGCCTCGGCCTCATCAGCCTCATGCCCAACCTCATCCCCGCTGCCATGGCCTTCGGCGTCTGGGGTTATCTCTACAGCGAGGTGGGGCCCGCCGGTTCTCTCGTGACCGCGATCGCCTTCGGGATCGTCGTCGACGACACGATTCACTTCATGAGCAAGTATCTGAAGGGGCGCCGCGAGGGCCTTTCCTCACCCGAGGCGGTGCGCACCACCTTCCGTTCGGTAGGTTTTGCGCTGTTCTCCACGACCTCGATCCTGGTGCTGGGCTTCCTGGTGTTCGCCACGTCGGGATTCGCGATCACCTGGATGCTCGGCCTCCTGGTGGCGCTCACGCTCAGCTTCGCGCTGATCCTGGATTTGCTGCTCCTGCCGCCCCTGCTGATAGCCCTCGACCGAAAGACGCAATGATCCATGCTCACCGAATGAACCTTGCCGCTGCGGTCATCAGCGAAGCCGGCCGCCTCGGCATTTTCATCCCGATGTATTTCATACTCGCCCGCAAGCCGGAGCAGGGCAGACGACTTTTTTGCGAAACGGACGCCTCTTGCGATTTTCGTATAATACCCTCCTGAACCGAAACGGCCATGGAGTCCGCCGGTCCGCAGGAAGTATATAATGTACAAGTCCCTATTCCGTATCTACCTGACAATTGCCTGCACGTTCTTGTTTGCGGGGAATGCCTGCGCGCAGTCGATCGAAGAGGCGCGCGCCGCGTATGCCGAGGGCCGCTTCGTGGATGCCGCCGATCTCGCCCGGGTTATCGCAACCTCGGAGGGCTATGCCTTGGCCGCCGATTCACTGGCGATTCACGGCTACTACATCGCGCCGGAGGGTGAAAAAGCAGGCTTGTTCAAGCGGGCCGAGAAACTCGCGCGGGAGGCGGTTCGGCTGGACGCGGCCAACCCCGAGGCCCATCTCCAATTGGCCCACGCCATGGGCCGCCAGGCGCAGGTGGGCGGCGCGCTTAAGGCGCTCAAGGAGGGTTACGCAACCAAAGTGCGCGATGCGATTCAGGAGGCGCTTCGCCTGGACCCGAAAATGGCGGCCGCCCACGTCAGCCTGGCCGCTTGGCATGCGGGTGCCGTCGGCGCAGGGGGATTCTTCGCCGGTCTGCTCTACGGGGCGAGCGAAGAGGAGGCGCTCGCCCATTTCGGGCGGGCGCTCGAACTGGTGCCTCGGGACAAATCGGCGCTGTTCGAGTACGCGCTCGGTCTTCTGAGCCTGGATGCCGATAAGAACCGCGCAAGGGCGCGCGGCCTGCTCGAGCGCGCGGTAAAATTACCGCCCGAAGACGCCTTGGAGCGGCTGATTCACCAAAAAGCGGTCGAGCGGCTCGCGGCCATGGGCGGCGGATAGGGGGCTGTTGAAAAACCCGTGGTTGGTCGGTGTTGTGGTTGTCCTTTTGCGGGATGGTTCGAATCAGGTGCGGGATGGTTCGAATCAGGACAGGCACGGAGGCCTGTCCCTACGGGGCGGCGCCTCCCCGGTCGATTTGATTGCCCCTCCACCCCCTGAAAATCGGGACTGTTTCAACGACCTCACAGGCGCGGCTTCATGCGGTTGTCGGAGCGATGGATACGGAACAAAATACTTGAAATCAATCGTTTTACTGGGCCATAATGGCCCCATCGGCTTCCTGCCGTGGGCGCCGGAACGGCGTAGTCCTGTCCTTTGGAAGCCGCGAGGAGCAGAATACTCCTTCACCAAATCTTGAGAGGCGATTTCGGATGAGGCTGACGGAAGAAATCATACTCCTGTTGCTGAACGAAGAGAGCGGCTATCTCGAACAGGTGGCGGGCTGGAATCTCTCGTGCGTTCTCGCCGGCGCCGCGCTGGCGGACCTCGACCTCGAGTCCCGTATCGACACCGCTCAAGAGATGCTTTCGTTGGACGATCCATCACCTATGGGAGACGATCTCCTCGACCCCGTTCTGGCGACCATTGCCGCCGATCCGGAGCCACGCACCGTCAGTTACTGGGTCGAGAAAATCGCCGGTACGTCGGATGATATCCTGTATCATTCTCTCGAACGGTTGTCGAAAAACGGGGTCCTGTACTATACGAACGGCGGTTTCTGGTCTCTCTCGCGAGACGCGGCGAAAGCGGACAACGGCATGTCCAATGGCGAGTCCCGGTCGATAGTCCGCCAGCGGATCGTCGAGACGATCTTGGGGGACGACATACCCTATCCCCGTGACGCCATCATCATCGGACTTGCCGATGCCTGCGACGCATTCAGGTTTCTTCTGCAACCGCGCGACTACGAGGCTTCACGCGAGCGTATCGAACTGCTGGGCATGCTGGACCGCATCAGTCGATCCGTCGCCACCGCCGTCGCGGAGACATCGGTCAGTCGCTCCATCGCGATAGCGACGAAACCCATTCCCAACGTGAGCCTGTTGAAAATGCTCCGCAAAGATTCACTTTGGCAAGGGAATACGTCCAGACTGCTGGCCGACCTTTACCGCGACTACGGCCCGGTCTTCGTGATCAAGGCTCCCTTTTCCAAGAAGAGAGTTTTCGTCATCGCCGGGAACGATGCGAACATCTGGGTCAACCGGAATGGTCGGATGCACCTGCGATCGAAGGAAACCATGGAGGGGATGGAGACCGTGCTCGGCGCGTCGAGAAGCCTGCCGGGCATGGACGGGGCCGAACACTTCCGTATGCGCAAGGCGTTCCAGATGGCCTCCTCCCGGAGCCGCCTGAACGACCGTCTCGGAGATCTGTTCGAAGAGATACGGCTTGCGCTTGATTCGTGGAACGTGGGCGACGTGCTCGTCGCCAAGGACGCAAGCCGCACCCTCATGTCCGGCCAGGTATCCCGGCTCCTGTTCAGCATGGACTTTTCAGAATACGTGGACGACATCCACAAATACAAGAACCGCATGTTGATCACCTACGCGCAGAAGATTTTGCCGAAGTTCTTCATGCGAACGCCGCGAATGCAAGCCATCCGGCGGCGAATCGACCACGTCTATTCCATGATCCGGAACTCGCACACCCCGGCGCAGCGTGAAAACCAGCCCCGCGACCTGATCGACGACCTGCTCAGCCTGCACGCCAGCGACCCGCAGTACTTTCCGGATACCGATACCAGGTTCATGATGATCATACCGTTCGTCGCGGCCATGTATATGGGCACCGCCGTCGCGTTCGGGCTCTATTTGATGGTCTCCCATCCGGACGTCTTTCAGCGCGTGCGCAGGGAAGCCGAGGCGCTGTTCGCCGAAGGAGACCCCGATCCGGAGGACATCACGCCTGAGGCCATCGACACCGCCCACCGGCTGATTCTCGAAACCCTTCGGATCTACCCTAGCGTGCCGTTGCAGTTGAGAACCGTCATGAACAGCTGCATCGTGGAGGGTTATGAACTACCCCTCGATGCTCGCGTCGTGCTGGCGTCCACCGCCGTGCACTACATGGAGGAGAACTATCCGGATCCGCAGAAGTTCGACATCGACCGGTATCTTCCCGGGCGCGAGGAGCACAAGAAACACGGGGCTTACGGGGCGTTCGGTTTCGGTACGCACACCTGCCTCGGCCCGAGAGTGGCGGAATATCAAATGACGCTCAACCTTTTGATGATCGCCTACTACTTCGAGCTTGAAGTGCTGCCATCGAGCTACCCGGTCAAAATCAATCCGTTCCCGACCTGCACCCCTCGCAAGAGCCTCAAGCTCCGAATCAAGTCGAAGCGCCCGATCTTCTCATCTGATCGGGCGGTGGGTGACCGGGCGGAAAGCGACCAACGGGCGGTCGCCCTCACTTCCTGACCGGCAACGGCCGGCGCGGCGTCTCCCGCGCATCCCGAAACGCGGGCACTCCAACGGGCGCAGAGACAAGAAAATTCGATCTAGAAATTGTACGTCACGTTCAGGGCCACGAAGCTGTCCCGCCTCGTGTCGTAGATGATGTCTTCCTCATCCACGTCCATCAGCACAATCGCTTCGAGCTTCATGGACCACTGGTCCGAGAGGCGGCGCCTCAGTTCGAAGCTCATGGTGCGCGTGGAATGATCCGCGTCCGCGAGAACGCCGGCGATGATCTCCGTGCTCTGGGCGTCGTTGAGTCCCAGGCGCACGGCGTAGAAGAGGTCGTTCTGGAACTCGGAGTTCGAACGCTCGCGCCGCTCGTCGTAATTCCATTCGGCGAGGAGGCCGAGGTCGGCGGCCGAGCCCCAGATGGAATTGAAGGTGTACTCCCCGCCCATGACGAAAGCGGCGTAGTCCTCTTCCATTCCCAGGAGGTTCCGCGCGCCTTCGCGGTGAAGGGCTTCGAGCTTGAGCAGCCACGACTCGATTGTGAGCTGGGCGTCCACGCTGAACTGAAGGATTGGTTCGTAGTGCTGGCGCAGGGTCAGCGCGCCGCGCTCGTCCAGGTGCGGGGTGATAAAGGGATCCCGGCTGGTGCCGTCGAATACGCTGAGGCCTAAATCGAAAGGCCCGAAACTGTGGCTGTAGCGGGCGGCGAGGTCCACGCGCCACTCCCCGGCGGCGTTCTCGTATGAGACGTGCTCGTCGTCTATGGGAATCGAGGAGCGCAGGCGGCCGTGGCGGCCCGGATAGGTGCGCGCGCGGTGATAGGTCAGGGCGAAAAACTCCAGGATGCCCCACTCCGCCGACCAGGTGAGGTGGGCCATGGGCTGGCCCAGCTTGCTTTCCTTGTTGGGATGCTCGACGAGGTCGGTCTGGTTGATGATGTCGACCAGGTGCTGCGATTCGGTGACGCCCCAGAACACGCGGTCCACACCCAGGCGCAACTCCCATTCCCCGTCGCCGGCTTCACCGAACATGAGAAGATAGGCCTCGCGCAAATCGGCGTGGGTGCGGCGTGAGTCCGCGCCGTCGTAGCGGAAAAACGGCGAGATCGTGAAACTCCAGTTCCCCCCGCCTTCGAGATGGAGCTTCGGCTCCGCTGCGAAGCCGCTCGCGTGCGCGCGCTGTTCGGGATGGGCGCCTGTTTGGGGATACCACCGGCCGTCGACGTCCAGGCTGCCGGAGAGTTCGTGCTCGATGCTTTCGGCCCCGAGGCTCGTCCCGATGAAAAGGAAAACGGCCAGGATGGGGACGGCGGCCAGCACCGCGCGGGGAAAAGCGGCGCGGGGCGGCATCAGCGCACCCGCTTCAGGCCGGTTCGCGTGAATTCGCTGGCTTTGAGCCTGGTGCGGAACTTGAAGTCCTTCCAACTCAGCACGGTGCTCTTGCCTGTGAGGTGGTTCACCATGTTCATCTCGTGCGCCTGCCAGTACTTGCCCAGATACTGCTTGTACTTCTTCACCGTGAGCGTCTTCAAGTGCGAGTTCTTCCGGTCGTAGTACTGCACTTTCCAGGCGCGAAGCTCGCCCTTGTCCTGCCAGACGATTTGGCGGCGATAGCCCGAGCGCCTGTTCGTCGGGAAGCGCTCGACGACCGTGCACGTCAGCTTGCCGCAGGGCTCGTCGCGCAGGTAGCGGTAGGTGAATTTCTCCACCTCCTGGGTGCCCATGTCCTCATAGGCGAATTCGCTGCCCATGAACGAGCCCGACTGGTTCGACGAACTGATGCGCTTGACGCGTTTCAGAGCGGGCAGGTAGAGCCACTGGTCGTCGTTCTTCTTCTTGTGGGCGTGGACGAGCAGCGCGGTTCCCCTCACGTCGCGCGGGCGATCGAAGACGAACAGGCTCTTGTTGCCGCCTCCGTCCGTCTCGAGCACCTTCACGCGCAGTTGGCGCCGGCTCTCCTGACCGTGCTTGTTGCGCAGCACCATGGACTGCTCGGCCGTGAAGTTTCCGAAGCCCTTGGCTCTCTCGCGGGTATCGCGCGCGATCTGAAGCCCTTTTTCCTCGGGCGTCGCGCCCTCCGCGTGCGGCGGCGCAGGCGGATGAGCCAGAAAGAAAGCGCAGAGCGCGAGAACAAGGAAAGCGGTGCGGACGAGATGAGCGTGCATCATGGTTCCCTCCGGTCGAAAGTCATCGGCAGAGCCGGCAAAAGCAGAAAGCGGAGCGCATCGTGTTCTTCCGCGATTATATTACCAGTTTGCGGCATATAATTCTTCCCGGAATCGAACCCGCGGTTCGCGGGATTGTTGAAATAACCCGCGATGCCGGGCTCCCCTTGCGCCGCCGCGCTTCGCCGGAGCGTCCGCGCCAGGGGAGCCCCGCCTCACGCCTTTTTGAAGCGCCGGCCGTACATCGTGCGCCCGTAGAAGTTGAACCACTTCCTGGCTTCTGAATCTTGAAACGGATAGTCCGCCCCCAGCTGCCTCGCCGCGGCGAGGCCGGTGACGAAACAGGTCTCCTGGCTGTTGATGAGCGTGTGGGCGCCGCAGTGCCACGTCCGCCTCCTCCCCTGCGCGAAGCGGAACAGGTGGATGAGCAAGGCGATGTGGGGCACGTCGTGGACGATGTGCTGAAACCACCACCGCTTGATGATCTTGTCCTCATCGATTCGGCTGACGGGGTTGTAGGTCACCAGGCACGGCTTGTCCGAGCGCTTCGCCCAGGGCTGCTGGTTGTGCATGATGTAGGTGATCTCGTAGTTGTCGGGCCGCGCGCCGTATTGTTCGATGTGGTTGCTGCGGGTAGCGAGCGCCCGGACGTCGTTATCCGGCAGCACCGAGGCGTCCGAATGGACGACCGTGTGGTTGTGCAGTTCGCTCTCATACCGTATCGAGGAGAGCAGCCAGTTCTCGAACCTCGTCGCCCCATCCAGCATCATCAGCGTCTGGTTCGCGTTGCACGCGAAGACGACGGCATCGAACGTCTCCTTATTCCCCGCTTCATCCTCTACGACGACCTCGGATGCGCCCCGGTACACCTTCCGCACCGGACGGCCCAGATATATTTTTTCGCGGAAATCCGCCGAGAGCGCCTCGTAGATGCGGCGCGTGCCCCGGTCCCAGGTCTGCATCGGCGTGGCGGATTCGATGTCGAAGAACTCCAGATACCGCGAGAACAGCGATGCGGGCATGTCGAACACGTTCGTGGCCATGAGGAAGTTGACGAACATGGGTTTTAATATCTTGTATCTGAAATCAGCCGAAAATCTTCCCAGGTTCAGGACCGCGCCCATGCTCACGTAGTTGAACGGGTTGAGCGCGCCCAGGAGCCGCGAGCGGGAGCGGCTGAGCACGCCGAACCACTGCAGGCGTCTTAAGAGTTTCTGGAATTTCTCGATCTCGGGCCTCAGCTGCCGCCTGATGTCGGAGTCGAAATCGTGCGCGTAGACGCCGCCCCGGTACTTCACGCTGTAGCTGAACCGGGTATCGAGCAGCTCGATTCCGTACATCTGCATCAGCAGAAGAATGTGGTGGTACACCGAGGGGATGCAGGCGGTGACGGAGATATCGAAGGGGATCGAGGTGCCGTCGTCCTGCGGCATGTCGGCGGTGACGGCGTTGCCGCCCACCTGTTCCTGCGCCTCGAAGAGCCTGAAATCGAACCGCTCGGGGTGGCGGTTCAGCGCCCAGGCCGCCCCCAGTCCCGAGACCCCCGCACCGATAATGGCAACTCTTCTCGGCATCGCCGCCCACCCGATGGCTTCCGGTTAACGATGGGGATAAGGATAAACGCGAATGCGTGAGGAGGGAAGGGGGGAGTTGAGAGGGGGGTGTCAAACGGGAGGTTAGTGGTTGATTTCGGAGTCGGGCATAACTATAAATAATTTCGTTTGTTTACAATGTTATTGGAAATGGATGGTCGCTAGTGGAGTTTCATATTCACAACCTTTAAACTTGTAAACTCTGTTTATCTCATCTCCGTCCAGAGCGAGATAGCTACATGAAGCATGGACTCAAGGATGACTTTCTTAAAGCCATCCATGATCATTCGTGGGTCTCGGGATTGACTCATGATTTTTATCGTTACCCCGCGCGATGTTCACCAAGCTTTGCTAGAGTTGCCATCAAAATGTTCACGGAGCCAGGAGACTTAATCCTTGATCCATTTATGGGGGGCGGAACAGCTTTAGTGGAAGCACAATCTTTGGGAAGAAAATCAATCGGTTCTGATATAAATGAATTGTCGATTTTCGTATCTAAGGTGAAGACAACTACGTTGTCAAAAAATGATGCTTCTGATTTGTCCGCTTGGGCTGCGACACTCACAAGCAAATTAAATCTTCGTCAACCTTCAAGCCTGCAAACAACTTGGGAAAAGAATGGATACCTTCGTAATATCAACGGAAAGCAAACTTGGCCGATACGAAAACTTTTGGCACTCGCAATTTCTGAGTTAAATTCTCTTAAAACGCAACGCCAAAGAAACTTTGCACGTTGCGTCCTTCTTAAGACAGGTCAATGGGCGCTGGATTCTCGAATAGCTATCCCATCAGCAAAAGAGTTTCGTGAAAAACTGATTTTTTATTTCAAGAGAATGGTTTCAGGAGCCACCATTCTCAAAGAATCCGCAAAAGAAACAAAGCCTAGTTGGTTGTCAAAATCGAGTATCAATCCTGTTTGCTTATGTCTGCCCGCCTCTAATCTGAAAACTTTTTTTTCCAAAAACAAAGTTGAAGCCCCAAAGCTAATTCTAACTTCACCACCATACCCTGGAGTCCATGTCCTATATCATCGATGGCAAATACAAGGTCGGAGAGAAACTCCCGCACCGTACTGGATCACAGGAACCTTGGATGGAAATGGGGAAACTTATTACACATTGGGGAATCGTGAGCAGAAATACCTAGTAGATTATTTCAAAAATCTGCGCTCTTCTTTTTCTTCGCTTGCAAAGATTTCAGACAGTGAAACAATAGTTGTGCAACTTGTAGCCTTTTCTGACCCTGAGTGGCAGCTACCTAAATATCTTAATGAAATGCGTGTTTGTGGATTTAAAGAAATCAAATATCCTTCTCTCGCGAATACTAAAGACCAAAGAGCGTGGCGAATTGTGCCAAATAGAAAATGGTACGCACATTCAAAAGGCAAGCTTCGTTCCAGCCAAGAAGTCGTTCTATTTCATAGACTCAAGTCTAATTTTCAATCGTCATCATAGATATCGGACGCAAACGCCTGAATGGATTCTAAGTCTAAAGTGCCTAACGATTCGATCATTGGAATAATTACCGGTGATATGGCTTGCCCAACCTGTGCAACTGAGCTTTCTATTCCATTGTCTTCTGCATTGTATTCGGTTTCTTGTTCCGCACTTTTTCTTTTATCGCGTTGGGAGTGGTTTTGTATAAGACCTAAAGCAAGGATAACTTGCCCGAAAACATATCGCGCTTGTTTCAGTTCAGGATTGTCTTTTGTCATTCTCATCTCGCTCAGGAGATATTGATTGTCTACGTTAATGAAGAAGTCATAGGTTTCATTTTCTTCCGCACCAGCTCGTTCTATTCGAAGTGCCGAATTTTCGTCGAAGTCATACTCTCCCCATTCCGCTCTCTTTACCTTTTTAATTTTAGGTAGTGCTATTCCTCCTTTCTCCTTTTTAGATCGTGGTGAAGGATTAGGATTAGTTGGTTTAGGAATTTCCTTCTCTACGATTACTTCTATGGTATTTTGAAAAGGTTCTACACAATTAATGTCGTCTATTTCAGCCCGCATCTCGAAGCGGTCTCCCACATCAAAATTGTCAGGTAATTTGACACTGAGGGTTGCTTCGCCATCACTTAAGTTTGGCCCAATAAAATTATGCGCGGGAGTTCCTACCCCATTGGAAATGACTTTTAGGTTAAACATTCCTGGATCAATATCACGCTTGAAATATTCGTTTGTGGCGTCAGTCTCAAAGGTAACTCTAAATCTTGAGTTAAAAGGGCATGGTTTTATTAGAGAATCCCCATCTTTCTTGTTCTTAAACCTAAAAAATGTGGGAAATTTTTTCCCTATGAATTCCTGTTTGGGGATTGGCCCTGGTTTGTTTTTGTTAGTGGGTATAGCTCTACCTGAGCGAAACAAGTTCGACAACATATTATTCTTTTTGACTAAATCCTCTAAAATATTTTCTAAAGGTTTGTTATCTTTTAATTGGTCCCCTAATTTTTCATCACGCCTTTTATCGTTAAGAGCTCTAATGCTCTTATGATTTTTCAGCATGTCGACCAGAGCATCTATAATCTCTTTGTATATAGGCAAACCTTTATTTAGTCTGTCTCTGCTGTTCATAAAAAGGTCTTCTCTACTTCTTTTATTCATGTTGCTACAGTCAAGAACTATCAAAATAGAATCAGCCAGATAGCTAAGGCCAACTTTTTCGCTTCTAAAAAAACTTTTACTCACGTGTGCGTGTGTTTGACCGTTGACGCAAAAAAGAATTCCTTCACTTTTTTTGTAAGTTTTCGCTTTGTCTTTTTTGAACACGTAAATTTTTACATTTAGTTTTTCACCTGTGGCATCGATCGGACATGTGAAAATGTCTTCGAGATTTTCATCCTTTTTTGATTCAATATTTGCCGTTAGCCCAGTTAATGACGTGTCAAAGCTAGCGCTGTGCCCTCGGTATTTTTTTCTGCATTCGTGCAACCTAATAGGTAAAGCTATATCAGGTAAAAGAAGATTCATCCTATCGAAAAGCCCGTCCGACCTTAAGATATGAGACCTCCCAAAACCTTGGGTGGCGTACTCGTATACTTTTACGACACTGCCCCATTCGGCCTTTCTTTTATACGCCTCGCGTCCCTCAGGAAAAATCGGAAGGGAACTAGCTGCAAATCTCAAAACTCCATTTTTCTGATTTGTGACTCTTAATGGAGCTAAATATTCATATACTGAAACCCGCTCATCATCCCGAGGATCTCGCCTTCTGATAATAGTAAAACCCCATTAGTTATCTGATTCATTCTTTTTGTCTTCCATTATAGCTGGACATCTTTTACTCAATATGAATTGGAAGTTGTGATGGCCACTAAATACTAATACGCCTGTACCACCCATTTTCCATTTGCCTTGCACAAACTGAATTTTTGCCTTGTTGTTACCTGTATTTGATAAGAATGTATTTGGCATTTCCGCAGGAGTTTGTCCTTCGCCTGCATCGGTGATTGTTATGCAGGGTTGCCGCTTATCCGAAGGTATAAATCCGGTAGTGGCAATGGTAATATGCCGAGATTCTTCAGCTATTTTTTTATTTCCCCATTCAGAAATCAGACCGGCTCTGGAACCCTTAGGATTTGGAGAGTTTTCAATAAATGTAGCAACAGCTTCCCTGACTGAGCGAGGTGAAGTTTTGTCCTCGGGGTTAATACCCTCTTCAAGACACTTTCTTATCAATATAGCGTCCAGTGAATTTACGACTTTTTCAACCAGGGCGTAGTCCGGCCTACTCTGCTGATTTCCACAAGTGCTAAAGTTGCCTGGGTTATCATCGAAATAACGCCAACAATCTGGGTCATCCCAATAATTTTCGTTTCTAAGAATTTGAATTACTTTTTCTTCTGAATCAGCTTTCAGTAGGTTCAAGCATAAATCTTTAGGGTCTTTATTATTCATCTATATGTCCTCGTGTAGGGATATTAAGAATTATTCAAGTATAAATTCCTTTTCATTATCTTTTCCATTACTTCGAAATCTGTTCCGGCAAATTTTTATCTCGCTCTGCAAAGCGTCAAAAATTTTCTCTATATCCTGCTCTGTATATTGGTAATTGGAGCGGTTCGATAGATTTCCTATTAACTTGATGCATTTAAGGGTCCGATTAACTCGCTTATTCGCCAAGTCAACGAATTTTTCTCTGTTATTCTTCATGATACTTCCCCCCACGAAAGGATATTCTAAGTAAATTCGACTATATTATTGTATATTTATTAATTATTGTCAATATATATGATATATATCAATATATTGATGCAAATATCATTAGATATTTAAGTATATATTGAAAATATAATTGTATTCTTGAGCTTAATTATCCTCTGTTTAGATACTGCCTGTTAAAGTTATGCCTTATATAATTGTTTTGGTTGATATGTGGATTTATCCATAATAGTTGTGAACGAGCCTTAGGAAATTGATAACTTCGGTCTGTCCATTGTCATGGAGAAGGAAGTACGCGGTAAGGACATACGCACGCGATTTCGGCAGAAGACGGCGCATCGGGAAGGTGATTTACCACATCCGCAAAGACGCTGGATGCCTGATAAAACCTCTCCGGTATGACGGCGAAACCGAACCTCTGAGCAATACCTTCTTACTTAAACAGTAGATGTGATCGTCCCCTGCTCAAAGAAGCGCAAACTGTCTTCGCTCCCTCTTCGGGTTTGCGACCGGTGAGAGCGGCTCTCCCGCCCCCCGGCCGCCGCATCCGGGGCGGGGGGCGTTCACTTCCTCCGCTTGAAGAGGGAGGTGCTCCCCTGAAGCGCCTTGTTCCGCCTCGCGTAATCGGGCGGCTTGCGGCCCGATTTGTCCTTCAGGCGCGCGTCGGCGCCCGCCTGGATGAGGGCGCGGACGACGGCGGGGCTCTTGCCGAACCACGCCGCGAGGTGAAGCGGCGTCCACTTCCCGCGCGTGTCGCGCGCGTTCACCTTCGCCTTTGCCTTCGCGAGCGCGCGCACGACGGCGGGAGAACTTCCCTGCGCGGCCAGATGGAGCGGCGTGCGTCCAAACCTGTCGCGCGCGTCCGCCTTTGCGCCCGCTTTCGCGAGAGCGGTCACGGTGGCGGCTGCGCCCGCCTGCACGGCCAGATGGAGCGGCGTGCGCCCGACCCCCGTCTTCGCATCGAGCTTCGCGCCCCCCTTCGCGAGCGCGCGCACGACGGCGGGCGTTTTGCCGAAGGCCGCCGCGAGGTGGAGCGGCGTCCACCCGCGCCGTTCTCTCGCCTCGGTCCGGGAGCCGGCGGCGATGAGCGCGGCTACGACCGCGGGCTTCTTGTTGAAGTTCACCGCCAGGTGCAGCGGCGTCATCCCGTTCGCATCGCGCGCGTTCGGCCGAGCGCCCGCCTCCGCCAGGGTCCTCACCAGGGCGGGTGTCTTCCCGAACCCCGCCGCGCGGTGCATGGGGGTGAGGCCGGCCGCGTCGCGCGCGTTCGCGTTTTTCGTCTCGAGGCAGAGGGCGACGTCCGCTGCGTCGGCGCGGATGAAGAAAACGAGCGTGTTCCAGTACGCGCACGATACGGACGCCGCGCCCGCGAATCCCGGAATCATGCCTGTGGCGAGCGCGAGCGCGAGCACCGCCCGGCGCGCCCTGATGCGAAGAGTCATTCCCGCTTTTCCTCCTCCGGGAATGGTCGTTTGCCTGGTTCGTGATTTTCGGCCTTGCCGCCCGATTCTACCATCGTTCCGGCGCATGTGAAATCGGCCCATGCGCGCCGGCTTGCGCCGCGCGCCGGATTTCCAGGGGTAGAGGGGGTTGCTCCTTTGATAAAGGCTTTTTCAACAACCCCTTGAGGGAGGGTTTGCGAGGCCTTTATTCCTCCTCTAGCATCTCGCGGTATTTCTCGTAGGAAGGCGGAAAGCCACCCGAGTAGTTGAGCCAGTTCGTCACTGGTCGGACCCGACCGAAGAGGGAGGGTTCGACGCCGCCCCCGCCTGTGGATCGATTCCGACCGAGGAGGGGCTGTTGAAAAACTGTTGTATGTCACCTATGGAGATCTCTATTCACCAAAGAGAATTTTAAATCAACTCGCCTATTGAGGGTCTGGCTTCCCGAGGGGAAAGCCCGACGATAAAGCCGAGCGATTTGTGCGAAGGCTGCGGTGGGGGGAGGTTTGCCCTGTGGCTTGTCCCCCCACCGATTCGGCTTCGGGTTTACACCCTCACCTCATCGTCTGGCTTTCCCCTCGGGAAGCCAGACCCTCAAAGGGGCTGTTGAAAAACCCCTGGTTTTGTGATCGTATGGATGTATCCCCCCTCGCCCGAGATGGGAGTTCCCTCGATGCTGGATCGCAAGAGGCGCGAGCAGATGGACTTGTTCGTGGCCGGCCCGCTGGAGAAGTTGATTCCCGAAGATCACATATTGCGGCAGGTGGACCGCGTACTGGATTTGAGCTGGCTTCGCGAGGAAGTGGCGGAGTGCTATTGCGCGGACAACGGTCGTCCGGGCCTGGACCCCGAGGTGGTGGTTCGGTTGATGCTGGCGGGCCTGCTGCTGGGCTACGCCCACGACCGGCGTCTGTTGCGCGAGGCGCAGGCGCACCTGGCGATCCGGTGGTTCATCGGGTACAGGCTGGACGAGGAGTTGCCGGACCATTCGAGCCTGACGCGTATCCGTCAGCGCTGGGGGGAGGAGCGCTTCAAGGAGATATTGCGCCGCACGGTTCAGTCTTGCGTGGAGGCGAAGGTGGCGACGGGAGAGGTGGTGCACATGGACGCCTCTTTGATACGTGCGGACGTGAGCTGGGAGAGTCTGGCGGAGCGCCACGCGGAGAAGGTGGTGCGGGAGAACGACTCGGAGGATGAGGGCGGGAAGAAGGGCGGCGGCGGTGGTTCGGGTCCTGTGAGCCGAACGGACCCCGACGCTCGCCTGGCGCGCAAGAGCGCTCGGGCGGGGTTCGAGCCGAGCTACAAGCACCACGCGGTGGTGGACGATGAGCGGGGCGTTGTCCTCGACGTAGAGGTGACGGAGGGGACGTTGAACGAGCGGGAGATGATGGAGCCGCAGTTGGATGCGGTTTGCGAACTCACGGGGCGCGCGCCCGCGGTGGTGACGGCGGATTCGGGCTATGCGTACTCGAAGGTGTACGGCGCATTGGAGCGTCGGGGGGTGGACGCGGTGATACCGGCGAAGAAGGAGCCTTCCCAGAGCCGGGTGCCGTTGCAGCTGTTCCGCTACGATGAGCGTCACAAGGTGGTGAAGTGTCCGGGGGGCAAGACGCTGCGCCCCCGGAAGGAGACGGAGCGGGGTCGCTACTATGTATCGAGGACGCGCGATTGCGCGGGCTGCGCGCTCAGGGCCGATTGTCTGTCGAAGTCCCGCACGAGCCGGACGGTGCTGGTTCCGCACGAGTATCCGGCGCTGTTGCGCGCGCGCCGTCGCCACGCGCGCCGTGGGGAGGAGGAGGGTCGGCTGTGGCGCCGGCACATGGGTCGCTCCGAAGGCTATCACGGCGAGGCGAAGAGTTGGCACGGCCTGGCGCGGGCGGTGCGCCGGGGTCTTGCGAACATAAGGATCCAGGCCTACCTGACGGCGACTGCGGTGAACCTCAAGCGGCTCGCCGCCGCTGTTGCGGCGCGTTTGTTCGCTCTGTGGAGAGCCTGCGCCGCCTTGAGACGCCGAATGCGCGTTCCCCGCGGCCTCACGCGCCGATTGGGCTCCCTCTCCCAAGCCGCGTGAGACGCCATACCTCCCGCTTCAAAACGGGGTTTTTCAACAGCCCCCTCAAGGGGGGAGTGAAATTTAGAGCACTGCTTCTGGGGTTTTTTCAACAGCTCCGGGGAGGGAGGGTTTGTGAGGCCTTTATTCCTCCTCCAGCATCTCGCGGTATTTCTCGTAGGAAGGCGGAAAGCCGCCCGAGTAGTTGAGCCAGTTCGTCACCGGATAGCGCGCCGCCCCCGCTTTATGAGTCGCCTCGAGGCCTTCGAGAATTTCCTCGGTCGCCGAGAAGGGAAACGAAAAGGCCACCTCGTGGTCCTGCACCTGCCCGAAGATGCGATCTCCCGTACAAGGCACGACCATCTGCGGTTTGGCCTCCGTATGCGGCGCGATGGCCAGGTCCGCGCAGTCGATTCTGCCCCGAAACGCGCTGTCGAGCGTCCCGCCGCGCTTCCAGAGCCACGCCTGGCCCAGCCGCATGATCTGCGCCCCGTTTCCATAGATGATTATCGAGTCCGGCCTGAACGCCGCGCGGTGGAGCGGCGCCACGAGCACGCCCACGTATTTCCCCTCGGGAAGCCGGGGCACGCTCTCTTCGCTCAGGCGGCCGGCTTCTATATTCTCCGTATAGAGGTCGATGCACAGGTTGCCCTCGGTGTAGTGCGGCAGGCGCTTCTCCAGACCCAGCGCCATCGCGCCCAGCACGCAGCTGCTGTCTTCGCGGCCCAGGGCGAGCGCCCACCCGTAGCGCCGCGCCATGGAGACCGCCTGGCAGGTGGTGAATTGATTTCCCAGGTGCTCCTTGGGACGCTTCGTGCGGGGCGGAACTTCTTCCCATGATTCCAGGAACTTCACCGCGACGGGAAACGAGGCGAGGCGCAGGTATTGATTCAGTTTCTTCTCATATTCTGGATTGTCCATCGGGTTCTCCGTTCGCACCGCAGGGGTCGCCGCATGACCACCGGAATGTATCGTGTCGGGAGACTATATCATTAACGCGCGGGAATCACGAAACAAAAGACGCGCGGAGATGCGGATTTCGAATTGCTCCTCCTTTCGGAATCGGGAGTGATCCGGCGTGTCTCGTTTTGCCTCGCCACTCTCGTCCCGTTTGTGAATGACAGGTAAAAAGAGGCTTGAACGCGCGAGGCGGATGTGGTAAATCAAAAGGGATTTCATGATTCTGTTGCGAGGTGAACTTTCGCGCGAAACGCTTGCGCGCGAGTGGTTTCGGACAACGTGATCATGAGAGTCGGATAACACCGGAAAGTCGGAAACACGGGAGAAAGAAAGGAGGTTGAATATCGGAAAAGGTTGCAGCAGGCCTGGAAAGACGCATGTTTTACTTCAGGCAGTGCCGGCATCATGACCATAGAGGTCGAAACAGACTTTGACTCTATGATCGGAAAGGTGTAAATTTGATTTTCCGGTAGCACGGGAGGCCTTCTCATGAGGGCCTTATCACGACGATGCGGAGGACTCACTCAATGCTGTTTTGCGCCAAATGTTGTTCTGCACCAAAACACCCACCGACAAATTGTATGTTTTCGGATGACTTTTCCGTTCGCGTGGCCGTCGGGGCCAGGGTGGATTCTGACTCTATGATCGGAAGGATGGCGATTTGATTCTCTAGTTTCACACGGGAGGCCTTCTTTCGGGAGGCCTCATACGGGGGCCTTCTCATGGAGGCCTTATCACGACGATGAGGAGGACTCACTCAATGTTGTTCTGCGTAAAAACACCCATCAACAAGTTGTATGTATTCGGAATGGCGCTCCTGCTCGCGGCGACGCTGGCCGGCTGCGGCGGCGGGGGCGGCGGATCGGCAAGTAACGGCGATGGTGACACCATGACGACGCCGGAACCGACGGAAGCCCAGAAGCTCGCCGCCGCGAAAACCGCGGCGATGACGGCGTACGAAGCCGCGAAAATGGCGCTGGCCGCCGTCATGGACGACGCGAGCCATGACATGGATTCCTACAGCAAGGCCGAAGAAGCCTTAGCCGAAGCGAAGGCGGCGAACGCCATCGCCCAAGCGGCAACGACCTCCACTGTGGCGGAAGACGCCCAGGCGAGCGTCGAGACCGCAAGAGACAAAGTCGTGATGTACGCCGGGATGGTGACGGCGGCGGCAACGAAGGCCGCTGATCGGGTGGTGCAAGAGGCGAAGAACAAGGAGGCCGGGACGAAAGAAACGGCCATTGCGGCCGAAGCCGCTCAGGCGACCGACGATGGAGCCGGCGGTGAGGATGCCACTACCGATCATACGATCGCCATCAGCCGTGATCGTGACGGCACGGAAGTCAATATCACCGTCGCCGGGGCGGCTGACGATGCTCCTAAATTCATGCAGGCTATGGATCTGGGCAGCGGACGCACCATGCACACGCGCGCGATGGCGGCGGATGATGACGGCAACGTGATGGAAGAAGTCGTGATAGTCAGCACCGACATCGAAGCGCCCTCGCCCACGGCGTTCGCTATGGTGACGGGTCAGGCGCTGAATGCGCGTGACCTCGATGACACCGAGGACGCCGACGGGGACGGCACCCCGGGCAACGACTTTACCGCTCTCACCATCGCGGCAGGCGCCGACGATGTGAACCTGCCGAAGATCATGTCGCCGGCGTTTGTTGCTGCAACTGGCGATACTGTCACGCACACCTTCGATTTCGACGACCCCGCGACGACTGACGCAGACGAAGACGAGGCTGACGAGGTCGCGGGCACCTACAACGGCGCCATGGGCACCTACAGGTGTAATGGCGCCGCTGCTTGTACTGTGACGCTTGATGGGGACGGTGAAATAACCGCCATCACCGGCGACTGGGTTTTCACTCCCGCTGCGGGGGCCACCTCCGACGTGCCGGATTCCGATTACCTCCATTACGGCTTCTGGCTGAAGAAGACGACGGACGCTGACGGCGCGGTCACCTACAACGAGGTCGAGACCTTCGCGGGCTCTTCGGTCGCCGCGAGCGGCGATGTCAATGCCGTTTTAGGAAGCGCGACGTATGAAGGAGGCGCCGTGGGCGTGTACGTGAAAAACGTGTACAACTCCGACCGCACGCTCGACGTGGCCACCTCCGGCCACTTCACGGCGGACGTCAGCCTGATGGCGACCTTCGGTCAGGTGCCGGTCTCCGCGACAGACACCACGGGCACAATCGCGCCCAACTTGCTCAACACCGTCAGTGGAACCATCGACAACTTCATGTTGTCCGGCGACGAGGAGAACGAGTGGAGCGTGGCTTTGCAGGGAGCTATTACTCCCGGTGACGGAACCGCGTCCGGCACGGCCAAGGGGGGAGTTGGTGACGGCTCGTTCAGCGCTACTTTCCATGGGGACGTGACGGCCGCGGCTGATGGAACGGTTCCCCAGCCCGGTTCCGTGGTCGGCGAGTTCAACGCCGAGTTCACGAACGGCTCCGTGGCCGGCGGGTTCGGCGCAAGGAAGCAGTAAGAGCCTGCGGCGCCGGGAAGTGCGCCCCGCGTTCCGGGGCGGAGCAATGCGCAGCAAAGGGAGGGCGGCCTAAGGGCCGCCCTCTTTATTTTGTCGGGAGCCGAGCGGGGCCGGTTTCGGCCGTGAACCCTTCCTCCCCGGTCGGGTTCAACCACCAACCCCACTTGTCCGGGGAGTTTTTCTTTTACTCCCCCGGTTGGACGCATCGCCTTTACCCCCCTGACAAGGGGGGCCAGGGGGGTTGGTTTTTCGTTCGGGAGGGGTGTCCCCTCTACTCCCTGACAAGGGGCCTCGGTTTCGAGCCAAGGGGCGGGGGAGTTGCTTTTAGGAGGCCGATGTAGCAGACTTCGGCATCGTCCGTTCGGATGGGGTTCTCCTCGCCCGGGCGGCGCAAATGCGAATTTCGTCGCCGAAGGAGGAAACGGACGAGGGGCGGATACGCTCGTCTCACGCCGCAAACCATGAAAAAAATCATCCTGCTCATGGCCTGCATCACGCTCGTCGCGCTCGCGCATTTCGCGGCGGGGGACGCCGTTGCCGCGCCCTCGCAGTCTCATCTCTCCAGGGACCCGAAGGTCCAGGCCGCGCGCGGACTTATCAAGCAGCGCCGCTACTTCGGGGCGCTCAAACTTCTGGGTCCCATTGCAAGGGAGTCGAAGGGCCGCGCCGACAGGACGGACGTGCTTTTTCTTTTCGGACTTTCGGCCATCGAGGCATCGAGGCGCCTGCCTCCGGACAGGGCGAAGGAGAAGCTCGCCCTTCTCGATGAAGCCATCGCCGCGCTCAGGGCCATCCTCGTCGCGCAGCCTGGTCTCGTGCGTGTGCGGCTCGAACTCGCGCGTGCGTTCTTCTACAAGAGAGAGGACGACCTGTCCCGCCTCCACTTCGATCGCGTCCTCGCCGGAAAGCCGCCCAAGGCGATGGTCGCCAACATCAACCGCTTCCTGCGCATCATGCGCGCGCGCAGGCGCTGGAGCGCGCATTTCGGCTTTTCCCTGGCGCCGGACACGAACATCGGCGCGGTGTCGGATTCGGAGGTCATCTACATCTACGATCTGCCCTTCCGCCGCAACAATTTCGAAGGTGAAAGCTCGGGACTCGGCTTCGTCTTCTGGGGCGGGTGGGAATACCAGCATCCCTTGGACAAGCGCCTGCGCCTGCGTTTGGGCGCGGACGTCTCCCGCCGGGAGTATGAGGGCAGCAACTTCGATCAAATGACGATTTCCCTCCACGCCGGGCCGCGCTGGTGGATCAGCCCCAACACCGAGATGAGCCTGCTCGCCAGCGCGCGCCAGCGCAGAAGCGGCGGTCTCGTCCACAGCCACGAGATCGGCGCGCGCTTCGAACTCGAACGCCGCCTCACGCGCCGCATCCGCCTGAGCGGGCGCGCCTCCATACACGAGCGCGACTATGAGCGCGACAAGCATTTCGACGGTTCGCAACTGGATCTAGCGCTGGTGGGTTCATGGGTGCTCACGCCGACGCTCCAGGTCCGGGGCGGGCTCGGCTACGCGGCCGAAAACCCCGAATCGCGCACCTGGCGCAACCGCAGTCGGTGGGGACGCCTGGGCGCCTCGATCGCTCTTCCCTTCGG
This sequence comes from bacterium, assembly GCA_965203325.1. Lineage (GTDB taxonomy): Bacteria > UBA8248 > UBA8248 > UBA8248 > UBA8248 > Bin107. The sequence goes on along the minus strand of OZ241875.1, from coordinate 1,777,089 downwards.
TTTCACCGTGGGAGCGAATGCGGAGCTTCGCTCTACGGATTACTCGGGCGGGTGGTTTCCCTTCGTCTCCGACAATTCATCGCGCGAGGACGATGTGCGCATCTTCAGCGTTTCCATATTCAACCGGGGTTTCACGACTTTCGGCTTCAGTCCGCAGCTCATCGTCGTGGAGGAAGAGCGCGAGTCCAATGCCCAGCTCTACGACTACAAGCGCACCCGGGCCGAGCTTCGCTTCGTGCGGCAGTTCTGATACGCAAGGCGTCGGCGAGGGGTTTGGGGGGGAAACCGAGGAGGGGCTTTAGTCGCGCTGCCTGGAAGCCGATTTCCCGTCTTGGTCGAGTTTGATCTGTAGTGGACCGTTCTTGTGAACGGCCCACGTTCGCGAACGGCCCCTGCCAGATTCCGGCAAATTCTTCTTCTGCAGTCGTGTAGGGACAGGCCTCCGCGCCTGTCCGCCCGGTGCACTTTCGTCAGGATGAGGGAAAAACCAAGCCCGTTGGGAATTCCTCTCACCTTCCATGGAAATAATCCGTAGTGACAGCCCCTCCTCGGGGCTGTCCCACAGGTCTCGACCCGTCTCTACAGATAAGCATCTACGAGAATGACGATCAAACCAAATTTGCAGACGCGCGTGGTCGGGAACACGCGGATGGCAGGTATGTTGGATTGACCCTACGGAAGCGCAACCCCCTCCCAGGTCAGGCTCGACTCACGGCTTGTGGATGCCGCAGCCGAAGATGAATCCCTTGTGGCGGACGGCCCACGAGGACTTGGGCACGGTCTTGCCCGTGAGCGGGTCTTTCCATCCGTAGTCCACCCATGCGCCCTTTGCCGTGGCTTTCTCCAGAGCGGCGCGCCCGATGTTGAGGCCGTTCGGGTCGATGAGTGTGGTCGCTTTCGTGCCGATGAGCGAGCGGGTCTGGGCGTGGGCGACGATGCGCGCGCCTTCTTCCGCTTTGAGTACGAAGATGTATAGATCCAAGTGTTTGAAGTCGGCGCCAGGGCGGTTCGTGAAGCGGTCGAAGGCCGCCTTGGCGCCTACCTCCTCGAACAGGGCGACGGCTTTCGCCACCATGGCCTGCGCCTCCGCGGGCGTGCCGCGTTTTTGCGCGTGCTTGTCGGCCAAGGCAGGTGAGGCGAGGAGCAGCAAAGAGAGGATGATCACGCTCTTTGAGAGAAAATAGTTTTTCATGGATTGGGGTCCTCTGTTGATTTGGGTAGTGTCGCATTTCGGTTGAGGGCAATTGCGCGCAAAGTAGGAAGGTTCGGGGAGTCTGTCAATTCGCGGCCCGGTTCTTGTGCGCCGGAGGCCGGATTTTTCGTGCCGGGCGAATCCTCCTCGATCGGGTTTGACCCTCGTTTGTCTCGCCCATGCGGTTGCCCTATTATCCCCGAAAGAGCGGTTGCGCATCGTCAGGGAGGAAGAGATGGCCAAGACGGCGGTTGGTTTCGTGGGACTGGGTCTGATGGGAAAGCCGATGGCGCGGCGTTTTCTGGCGGCGGGGTATCCGCTGGCGGTATCGAGCCGCAGCCGCCCGCCGGTGGATGAGATCGCGGCGGAGGGCGCAAGGGCGTGCGATTCGCCCGCCGAGGTGGCGGCGCATTCGGAAGTCGTCTTCACCATGCTGCCCGACGCACCCAACCTGAAAGACGTGGTTTATTCGGAAAACGGGCTTTTTCAAGCTATGAAGTCAGGCAGCGTTCTGGTGGATTGCACGAGCAACGACCCGGCCTTCTCCGCCGAGGTCGCCGAAGCTCTTTCCGGCAAGGGAGTCGGTATGCTCGACGCGCCGGTATCGGGCGCGCCCGAGGGGGCGGCCGGGGGCACGCTCGCCATCATGGCCGGGGGTCCCGAGGACGTCTTCGCGCGCTGCAAGCCCCTGCTCGACGTTCTGGGCGCGAAAGTAGTGCACGTGGGCGAGCCAGCGGGTTCGGGGTGCATTGCCAAGCTCGCGAACCAGATTCTGGTGGCCGTCACTTTCCTGGGCGTGGGCGAGGCGCTCGTGTTCGGGGCCAAGGCCGGCCTCGACCCCGCCGCTTTGGTGGACGTGATGGGCGCGGGCCTCGCTCGCTGCGGGGGGCTGGAGGTCAAGGCGCCGAAAATCCTCTCGGGCGATTTCTCCCCCGGCGGGAAGATAACGAGCCACGTGAAGGATTTGCGTTATGCGCTGGAGCAGGCGCGCGAGCGCGAAGTCGCGCTGCCGGGCGCATCGCTCGTCGCGCAGATATTCAACTCCCTCGTGGCGAACGGGGAGGGGGAACTCGACCACATCGCCATCGTGAAGGTGCTCGAGCGCATGGCGGGCGTGGAAGCGCGGGCGCGATGAAGCATCTGAGGACGCGCCTTGCCAGTGGTGTGAGGCTGTTTGAATCAGACCCCCGATAGTTTTATCTGAAACGCATATAAAATACCGCTTGATTGAGCAGGATGAAGAAATGAGGAGATGCCGTTGAAGCACGAACCCGTTTTGGCGAAGCTGAACGAACTGAGAAAAGACGCGCAGGGCGAGGGCGGCGTCGAGGAGAAGGCGCTCTATCACATGTTCTGTTTCATCTCTTATGAGGTGGGTCCGTTCGCGGATTTTGTGGAACAGGACAAGGCACCGGGCGAGAAGAAAGACACCGCTCCCGGCCCCGAAGCCGAAGAATATCTCGACGTCCTCACCGAACTGAGAGAAGAAGTCGCGGACGACCCGGAAGACATGGAGTTCATCGCCCTCGACCGGGCCGTGGCCTTCATCTCGCAGACCAGCGGCGATTTTCAGGCCTATCTCAATGAGGCGGGGGAGTGAGCGCACTCGTCGCCGGCGATCCGGCTTGCATGCCTCCTCAATGAATGCTATCATTTTGATGGCATTTGGTTTTAGGTATTTTTAGGTATGGAACAGGAGAAATCATGGCGACTGTCAATGTTCGGCAACTCGATGAAGATGTAATACGGCGTCTCAAAAAGCGTGCGAAGGCGCATAATCGCTCCTTGGAGAGCGAGGTGCGTCACATTCTCGCCACTGCTGTCGAGGATAATATGCCGGCGAAGCGTAAGTCCTTCAGGGAGTTGTCCTTAAGACTCCGGGAGAAGACGAAAGGCCGCGTGCGGATACCTTCGGAAGTTCTCATTCGTGAAGATCGCGAGAGTGGATATCGGAATATCTGATGCGTTTCGTTGTGGACGCCAGCGTCGCGGTAAAGTGGCTGATCGAGGAAGAAGGTTCTGAATCGGCGAAATGGTTGCTCGAAGACGAGCATGAGCTACATGCGCCGCGTTTGATGGTGTCCGAGATCGCCAACGCACTGCGGCGCAGGACCCGGATGGGCGATGTGCAGCTTGGCGAGGCGAGTGAACTGGCTTCCGTTGTTCCTGAATTGCCTCTCCTCTGGGCGGATGATGAAAAAGTCTGTGCGGACGCAGTTCGTATAGCGATCGCACTCGATGCGCCGGTTTACGATTGTGTCTACCTTGCGCTCGCGCATCGCGTTAGCGCAAAGCTGGTGACGGCGGACGAGCGATTCGTGAACGCCGTGGCGGCGACCGAGCATGGCGGCGCGGTAATGACCCTCGCGGACTTGGAGGTGGAACTGGGGTGACCCTCTTCGTTCGCAGTATATCCCCCTCCCCAATCGGAAATCTCTCCATCCTTGGCCGCGATTGACCCCACCCCACCTTGTCATCCATAAAATCGCTGGTGTATTGTCATGTCTCCTTTCGTGGTTTCGCATGGACCCATTCGTCGGGAAACCGCTTGAGCAGTGAGGCGTTGGCCGGTCATCGCCTCGTTTGAAAAGACGCAACTTTTCGAGGAGTCATAACGTGGCGCTTCCGCTCGATGGCGTTCGAATCGTTTCGCTGGGAGTTTCCATCAGCGGGCCGGTGGGGCTGCGCCATCTGGCCGATTTCGGTGCGGAGGTCCTGAAGGTCGAGGTGCCCGGCACGGGCGACATGGTGCGTCTATGGGACGATGCGGTCTTCGGCGAGGGGGCGGTGCACTTCTGGGTGAACCCCAACAAGAAGAGCGTGACGCTGAACCTGAAAGACGAGCGCGGCAAGAAAATTCTCCGGGAGATGCTTGAGAGCGCGGACGTTTTTCTCGAGAACTTCAGCCCCGGTGCGATCGACAGGCTCGGTTTCGGGTACGAGGAAGTGAAGAAGATAAAGCCCGACATCATCTACATCCACACCTCGGGCTACGGGCAGGACGGCCCCTACCGCGACATGAAGGCGTTCGACGGCCTCATCCAGGCGGAAGCGGGCATCATGGAGATGACGGGACCTCCCGAATCGCCCGCCAAGATGGCCCACTCCATCTGCGACGGCGTGACGGGGCTTTTCGTGGCCCTGGGCGCGATGATGGCACTCAGGCAGCGCGACATGACGGGCGAGGGCCAGGAGCTGGATGTTTCGATGTTCGACTGCATGGTAAGCATGCAGGGCTACTTCCACTTTCACTACTATTTGCACGGAACCAAACCCAGCCGCGTGGGGGTGGGGCATCACTTCCTCGCGCCTTACGGGGCATACCCCGCCAAGGGGGGGAAGCTCATCGGCGTCGCGTGCGGCAATGAGAACACCTGGCGGCTGTTCGCCGAGGTGCTCGGGCATCCCGAATGGGTGGAGGACCCGCGCTTCGCGACCAACGCCGACAGGCACGAGAACAAGGACGCCCTGCTCGAACAGGTGCTGCCGATTCTCGCCACGAAAGAACGCGAGGAGTGGCGCCGGATTTTTCTGGAAGCGGGCGTCCCCTGCGGGGCGGTGAACGATCTGGGCGAGGTGTGCGATCATCCCCAGACGGCGCACCGTGAGATTTTCCCCGAGGTGGAGGGCGAATACGGAAACTTGAAGATGTGCCGCTTTCCGGTGAAGTTCAGCGAGATGACGCCCAGGCTCGAACACCCGCCGGGCCTGAGCGCCCATACGGAAGAGGTGCTGGAGAGTCTCGGCTACACCCCGGACGACGTGGCGGACTTGCGCAACGACGGTGTGATTTAATACTTGGCGAAAATTCCGGTTATTCAATTTCAGGAGGAAACATCCCTTGCATTTCCAGTTCACCGAGCTACAGACGAGCGTTCAGCGGATGATGAAGGAATTCGTGGACCGCGAGGTCATGCCCATCGCCATGGAGTACGAACTCGCCGACAAATACCCCACGCCCGTCGTGGAGAAGATGCAGGAACTGGGTTTTTTCGGCTTCACGATACCCGAGGAATACGGCGGGAGCGGCATGGACGAGGTTTGCTACGCCATCGCCATGGAGGAGCTCTCCGTGGGCTGGATGAGCGTGGCCGGCATTTTGGGCACGCACATGATGACCGCCTGGATGCTGCTCAACTACGGAACGGATGAGCAGAAAAAGACCTACCTGCCGAAAATGGCCACCGGCGAGTGGCACTCGGGCATGGCGCTCACCGAGCCTGGTTCGGGCTCAGACGCCGCCGCCCTCAAGACGCGCGCGGTGCGAGAAGACGACCAGTGGGTGATGAATGGCTCCAAGATGTTCATCTCGAACGCCGAGCACGGCACGATGTTCAGCGTGTTCGCTCGCACCGATCCGGAAAAACCCAAGGCGAAGGGGATCTCCTGCATCCTCGTCCACAAGGGAACGCCCGGCTTTCAGGTGAGCAGGCATCTCAAGAAGATGGGCTACCGGGGCATCCGCACGAGCGAACTCGTGTTCGAGGACGCGCGCGTGCCGCTCGAGAACCTGCTGGGCGAGGAGAACGAGGGCTTTCCGATGATCATGAGCGGGCTCGAGGGCGGCCGCGTGAACGTGGCGGCGCGCAGCGTGGGGCTCGCCCGCGCGGCCTTTGAGGATTCGATGCGCTATTCCCAGCAGCGCGAGACCTTCGGCAAGCCGCTGGCGGGGCATCAGCTGATCCAGGCGAAACTCGCCGAGATGGGAACGCGCATCCACGCGGCGAAGCTCATGACGTATCACGCCGCGAACCTGAAGGCCCAGGGCAAGCGGTGCGACCTGGAAGCCGGCATGGCCAAGTTCTTCGCTTCGGAGACAGCGGAGTTCTGCGCGAGCGAGGCCATTCAGGTGCACGGCGGTATGGGCTACATCCAGGAGTTGCCCGTGGAGCGCTATTTCAGGGACTCGAAACTCCTCGTGGTGGGCGAGGGCTCGAACGAGATTCAGCGCCTCATCATCGCCAAGAGGCTTCTGGAGCAATACCCCGCCTAGAGTTGGATGAGAAAGAAGATTCATCGTCCGCGCAGAGAGGGCGCATTGCCGGATAGCGTGCCTTGATGGTGGACGATAGCATAACGAGGAGAATTCAAATGCCGGAATTTCAGATGGGACGCTGGTTTGAGGATTTCGTGGTGGGCGAGGTCATCAAGCACAGGCCGGGCCGCACCATTCTCGAATCGGACAACACCTGGTTCACCCTGCTGACGAACAACACCCACCCGATTCATTTCGACGCCCACTATGCGTCCAAGACCCAGTTCGGTAAGCCGCTCGTCAATTCCGCCCTCACGTTGGCCGTCGTGGCCGGCATGACGGTCACCGACACCTCCTACCGCTCGGTGGCGAACCTGGAGTGGACCTACATCAAGATGCCCGCCCCCGTCTTCGCGGGCGATACGCTCTATTCGGAATCGGAGATTCTGGACAAGCGCGAATCGAAGAGCCGGCCCGACCGCGGGATCGTCACCATCAAGACGCGCGCCTACAACCAGCGCGGAGAGTTGGTGATGGAATACGAGCGCAAGTCCATGGCCGCCAAGAAGGGCATGGGCGCCATTCCCGATTACGACAACATCGAACTGGACGGGGAGTAGGGGACACTCATCGGAATTACTGGTTGGGCGATTTAGTCGCTTCTATTTACTCGTTCGTTCGATGAGGGTTCGCAGCGCGAGGCTGTCCTCCTCCGCTCGCTTCATGAGTATGTCCAGCGCCTTGTCCCGCGCGATCGCAGCGCGACGCATGAAAAAAAGACCCAAGCCGATGAGCGCGCACTGCGCAAAACCCACCGCGCCGGCCATCCATACGGCGGCGTATTGCGCCGTGAGCATTGCTCTTTGTAGTTCCAAGGTCGCTACTTCGAATTCGGTCATCGTTTTTTCCCCATAAAGTTTTCATTTCTTCCAGATTGTATGCCGGTTACCCAACCCCATACTGGGTTCTCAGAAGAACACCTGTCAACTCTTCTGGTTTGAATTGTTTGTTGCATCCCGCCTCTTTTAGAAAAAACAGCACCCCCACACCCTTTGCGGCCCTCGGGGCGTGTGGTAGTATCTCGCGGTCGTATTTAGGAACGAGGGGCTTAGTGCGAAGGTCAAAGGCTTCTCATCCATTCCAAACACCTGATTCGAGCGAGGGAAAAGTCTTGTCTGAAGAGCTGAATCCGCATCTGCGTTTGCTGCTGGGGCCGGGGCCGAGCCCGGTTCACCCGAGAATCCTGAAAGCCATGAGCACCCATGTGGTGGGCCATCTGGACCCTGATTTCCTGTCGGTCATGGACGACTGCCAAACGATGCTGCGCGATCTGTTCAACACCGAAAACCAGGTGACGTTCCCGGTATCGGGCACGGGAAGCGCGGCGATGGAAGCGTCTGTCTGCAACATCATCGAGCCGGGCGATAAGGCCATCATCTGCGTGAACGGCGTGTTCGGCGGACGCATGAGCGACGTGGCGTCGCGCTACGGGGCGGACGTCGTCACCGTGGAAGCCCCCTGGGGGCAGCCCATCGACCCCCAGGACGTGAAGGCCGCCCTCGACGCCAATGCTGACGCCGTGATGGTGGGGCTCGTCCATGCGGAGACCAGCACGGGTGTTCTCCAGCCGATGGAAGAGATCGGCGCGATGTGCCGCGAGCACGGCGCGCTCTTGCTGCTCGATTGCGTCACCTCCCTGGGCGGCGTGCCCGTGGAACTCGACAAATGGGGGGTGGAGGTCGCCTACAGCGGCACGCAGAAGTGCCTGGCCTGTCCGCCGGGCGTCGCGCCCATCACCTTCAGCGAGCGTGCGCTCGGCAAGGTGCGCGAGCGCAAATCCAAGGTCACGAGCTGGTATTTCGACGTGAGCATGGTTGAGAAATACTGGGGCAACGAGCGCGTCTATCACCATACCGGCCCGATTTCCATGAACTACGCGATCAGAGAAGCGCTCCGTATCATCTTCGAGGAAGGCCTGGAAGCGCGCTTTGCGAGGCACGCCCTGGCGAGCAAGGCGCTCCAGGCGGGTGTGGAAGCGCTCGGGCTTTCCATGTTCGCCCAGGAAGGCGCGCGCACGCCCACGCTCAATACAGTCGTTCTTCAAGACGGCATGGACGACGGCGCCGTTCGCAAGAGCCTGCTCAACGATTTCAACATCGAGATCGGCGGCGGACTGGGCGCGGTGGCCGGCAAGATATGGCGGGTCGGCATGATGGGCCACGGGGCCACCCAGGCGAACGTGGTCTACCTTCTTTCGGCGCTGGAGGTAATTTTCTCCAAATTGGGGTATATTACAAAGGCTGGAGATGGTGTCGGAGCCGCTTCGCAGGTCTACGCGGACGCGGCTTCCTGATCGGTCATCCATAGGAGTTTTACCGATGTTTCCGATGAATATGGGCATTCCCGAGCTATTGGTGATTCTCGCGATATGCGTGCTGGTCTTCGGCGCGAAGCGCCTGCCCGAGATCGGCTCGGGCCTCGCTCGCGGCATCAAGAGCTTCAAGAAGGGGATGAGCGACGACCCGGAACTGCCCGACAAGAAAGAGGCGTCCGCCACCGGAGAGGGCGAGAAGGGCTAAAAGCCGGCTCGCCGCTGTCCGCGCCTGAGTTTCGAGGCTTGGCGCTCCTCGTCGCGGCTGGTCGTTTCTCAATGAAGGCGATTACGCAGCCGCGCCTTTACATCGTTGCGGGAAACAGGCCGTGAGGGGCAGCGCGGTCTTTCGCCTTACAGGGGATGCCGGGCGAACTCCCCTGAACGACTCCGAATTTTGCGGCCAGCCCTGCGCGCGCAGCGGTTGGTTTTTTCATTTTGAAGACGGAGAAGCCCGATGGAATTCTTCAAGGTCGTATCCCCCGAAGAAGCGAAAGAGGCACTTCAGGGATTCCGCGCCTTGGGGGCGGAGCGCGTTTCTTCTTTTGACGCCGTGGGCCGTGTCTTGGCCGAAGATGTTCACTCGCCCGTCGACCTGCCCGATTTCCCGCGCGCCACGATGGACGGCTACGCGCTCCGGGCTTCGGATTCCTTCGGTGCGAGCGAGGCCATTCCCGCCTATCTCGACGTCATCGGCCAGGTGCCGATGGGGGCGGCGCCCGACTTTTCGGTGAGCCGGGGCGAGGCGGCGCGCATCCTGACGGGCGGCATGGTGCCGGAAGGCGCCGACGCGGTGGTGATGGAGGAGTTCACTACCGCTCCTGATGAGAAGACTTTGGAGGTCAGACGCCCCGCTGCCGTGGGTGAGAACGTCCTTGGCGTTGGCGATGACATGAAAGAAAGCGAGTTGATTCTTGGGGCGGGCGCTCGTCTCAGAAGCCAGGACGTCGGCGCGCTCGCGGGCGTGGGGGTCACGTCGGTGGAAGTCCATCGCCGCCCCAGGGTGGCGATACTGCCTACGGGCGATGAATTGGTTGACCCGCGCGAGACGCCGCGCGCGGGCCAGGTGCGCGACATCAACCGCTTCTCGCTCGCGGCGGGGGTGACCGAGGCGGGAGGGGAGCCCGAGACCGAAGACATCCTCCCCGATGATCTCGCAATCATCAAAGAACGCCTCCATCAAGCGGTCAGTCGCGCGGACGTCGTGCTCATCTCGGGCGGAAGCTCCATGGGCCTTCGCGACTATACGGTCGAGGCCATCGACTCTCTGGGAGAACCGGGCGTTCTGGTGCACGGCATCTCGATAAAGCCCGGCAAGCCGACCATCATCGGCCGGATTGAGAGAGACGGCGAAGATAAGGCCGTCATCGGGATTCCGGGGCATCCGGTATCAGCGCTCATGATCTTTCATGCTTTCGTGCGGCCCGTCATCAGGCAGTTGAGTGGGGAGGTAGCCCGTCCCGATGTGGAGAGGGAAGGTCTTGCAGCCACCCTGTCGAGGAACGTGGCCTCCGCTCCCGGGCGCGAGGATTTGGTCCGCGTCGCGGTGGAAGAGGGCGAGAATGGACGGCTCGCCCATCCCCTCATGGGCAGTTCCGCGATGATATCGACCATGACGAAGGCGGACGGCTACATCACGATTCCGCTGGAAGCCGAGGGGCTGCGCGAGGGAACGCAGGTGCGCGTGCATCTTTATTGAGCGCGCCTCGAAGCGGTTTTTCTCATCGAAACAGGTATAGCGAATGAACGATTTGCCTTTGGCCCAGGGCGGCCGGAAAATCTATCTCGAAAACATCCCGCGCGAAGAGGCGCTCTCGCGTCTTCTGGAGAAGGTGGGCGACTTCCGCTTGGGAGAGGAAGAAGTTCCGACGCCAGAGGCTTTAGGGCGTGTGACGGCGCGCGCGGCTTACGCGCAGGTTTCCAGTCCTCATTTTCACGCCGCCGCCATGGACGGGTACGCCCTCGCCTCGGTGGAAACCTCGGGCGCCACGCCCGTGAGTCCCAAGGAGTTCCTGCTGGACAAGGAGGCCCACCCCCTCGACACGGGCGACCCCATGCCCGAGGGGATGGACTGCGTCGTCATGATCGAGCACGTGCACGAGGCGACTCCCGGCGCCATCCGGGTCGAGGCGGCGCTCTCCCCCTGGCAGAACGTGCGCGTGGCGGGAGAAGACGTCGTCGAGGGCCAACTCATCCTTACGGCGGGGCACGTTTTAAGGCCCTACGATCTGGGCGCGCTGCTCGCAGCGGGGGTCACGAGGGTGTGGGTGCGGCGGCGTCCGCGGGTCGCCGTCATCCCCACGGGAGATGAACTCGTGGAAGCGGGCGCCGACCTGAAGCCGGGCGATCTGGTGGAGTTCAATTCGAGCGTCATGTCCGCCTTCATCACCGAATGGGGGGGAGAAGCGCTCCCCGGCCCGATTCTCGAAGACAGGTTCGAGGCCATCGAGACTGCGGTTCGTGATGCGCTCGAGAGCGCCGACATCGTTCTGGTGAATGCGGGCTCATCCGCAGGACGCGAGGATCACACTGCCGCCGTCGTCGAGAAACTGGGAGAGCTCCTCGTGCACGGCGTAGCCATCTTCCCCGGCAAGCCCACGATACTGGGCGTGTGTGCGTCGGCGTCGGGCGCGCGCAAGCCCGTGCTCGGGATTCCGGGCTATCCGGTCTCGGCGGTGCTGGCGCTCCAGGAGTTCGTGCGTCCGCTCATGGCGCACATGGCGGGCGCGGCCCCCGGCGAGGAAGAGCGCATCAGGGCTTTCATGAGCAGAAAGAGCGCATCGCGGCTCGGGATGGAGGAGTTCTTGCGCGTGAAACTCGGACAGGTGGGCGAGCGGATGGTCTGCCTGCCCGCCAAGCGCGGGGCCAGCGTTATCAGCTCGCTCGTGGAGGCGGACGGCGTGGTGCGCGTTCCCGCCCATTCGGAGGGGATCGAGACGGGCGAGGAGGTGGCGGTCGAGCTTTTGAGGCCGCTCGCCGATATACGGGGCAACCTGCTCATGGCGGGCAGCCATGATAACGCTCTAGATCTGCTCGCGGATGAGTTGAGAGCGCGCCACCACGACGCGCGTCTTTCCGCCTCGGCTGTGGGTTCGCTGGCGGGCCTCATCGCCGTGCGCGACGGCGAGGCGCACATCGCGGGCAGTCACCTGCTCGACCCCGAGACCGGGGAGTACAACTGGTACTACATCGATCGCTATCTCAAAGGGCGCGAAGTCATAGTCGTGAATTTCGTGCAAAGAGAACAGGGCATCCTTACGCCGAAAGGCAATCCCAAGGAGGTTGCGGGCGTAGCCGACCTGGGCCGTGAGGATGTCGTCATCGTGAACCGCCAGAGCGGGGCGGGCACGCGGGTGCTGCTCGATCACCTGATGGCGCGCGAGGGCCTTTCGCCCGGTGATATCCGTGGCTATGAGCGGGTGGAGACCACGCACATGGCGGTGGCCATGGCGGTGGCGGCCGGACGGGCGGATTGCGGCCTGGGGATTTTCGCCGCCGCGCACATGCTGAACCTCGATTTCATCCCGCTGGAGCGCGAGCGTTTTGATTTTATCGTGCCCAAAGAACACTGGGAAACGCCAGCGATAAGCAAGGTGATGGATATTTTGAACGACAAGGCTTTTCGGGATGCCGTAGAGGCTTTAGGGGGGTATAATACGGCGTTGACCGGCCAGGTGATGGCCGCACCTCCAAAGGAAATCTAGAAAATGGCGTTATTCGACCGCTACGGGCGCGCGCATGATGACTTGAGAATCTCGGTGACGGACCGGTGCAACTTCCGGTGTTTCTACTGCATGCCCGAAGAGGGCATGACGTGGCTGCCGCACGATGAGGTTCTCAACTACGAGGAGATCACCCGCGTCGTGCGCATCACCACCGAACTGGGCTTCACGGGCTATCACCTGACCGGAGGCGAACCGCTCCTTCGCAAGGACTTGCACCGCCTTGTCGAGCAGATGGTGGCGGTGCAGCCTGACATGGACCTGGCCCTGACGACCAACGGCGTCTTCCTCCCAAAGATGGCGAAAGACCTCTACGCGGCGGGCTTGAGGCGCGTGAACATCAGCCTCGATTCGATGGACGCGGGCAAATTCCTGTTCATGACGCGCCGCGACGTGTTCGGCCAGGTGATGGAGGGCATCGAGGCGGCGGCGGCGGCGGGCTTTTCGCCCATCAAGATCAACGCGGTGGCGGTCAAGGGGTTGAGCGAGGAGGAACTGCCGCGCTTCGCCAGATGGTCGCGCGAGACGGGCCACGTCGTTCGCTTCATCGAATACATGCCGCTCGATGCGGACCGCACCTGGGCGCACGAGAAGGTCTTGACGGCGGAGGAGATTCTCGAAGGCCTGTCGGTGGAAGGTGAACTCGAACTCGTGAGCGGGCATCCCTCCGACCCCGCGACGCGCTACCGCTACAAGGACGGCAAGGGCGAGGTGGGCGTCATCGCCTCGGTCACGCGGCCTTTCTGTCAGGATTGCAACCGCATCCGCCTCACGGCGGACGGAATGGTGCGGACCTGCCTGTTCTCCACGGTCGAGCACGACGTCAAGAGGCTGCTCAGGGGCGGTGCGCCGGATGATGAGATAAAGGCCTGGCTCGCCGAGGTGGTGCTCACCAAGACGCCGGGCCACCTCATCGGCCAGGAGGAGTTCGTCCAGCCCGAGCGCACCATGAGCTCCATCGGCGGCTAGTCTTTCGGGATTCTTCGATACACCACCACTCAGTCGCTGCAACAGAAACACTCTTGTGACGTGCGCCTGCGCGTTACTCGTTAGCCTGAAGATGACCCGCAGAGGAAAAAACAAGGAGGTCAGCTTTGCCGTGGACTGAGAAGAAATACATGGAAGTGCTCGACCGCAAGATGGCCTGCGTCGAGACCGGCGAGGGCGAGCCGGTCGTCTTTCTGCACGGTAACCCGACCTCCTCTTACCTTTGGCGCAGGGTTATCCCTCACCTCGCTTCACTGGGCCGCTGCATCGCGCCCGACCTGATTGGCATGGGTGATTCCGAGAAACTCGAAGACAGCGGCCCGGACAGTTACCGCTTCATAGAGCATCGCCGCTATCTCGACGCGCTTCTGGAGGCGTTGGGCGTCACTGAGCGCGTCACGCTCGTCACCCACGACTGGGGCTCGGCGCTCGGCTTCGATTGGGCCAATCGGCACCGGGATGCCGTGAAGGGGCTGGCCTATATGGAAGCCATTGTGAAGCCGCTCACCTGGGCGCAATGGCCCGAAGCGTCGCGGCGGGTCTTCCAGGGGTTTCGCTCGGAGAGTGGGGAGTCGATGATTCTCGAGAAGAACGTGTTCGTCGAGCGCGTGCTGCCGGGCTCGATCAGGCGCGAGATCAGCGAGAAGGAGATGGCCGAGTACCGGCGCCCGTTCGAGCAATCCGGGGAAGGCCGCCGCCCGACCCTCACATGGCCGCGCGAGATACCCATTGAGGGCGAGCCTGCGGATGTAACCGAGATTGTGGGCAGTTACGCCGCCTGGCTCAGCGAGTCTCCCGTTCCCAAGCTGTTCGTGAATGCAGAACCCGGCGCCATCCTCGTAGGCGAGCAGCGCGAATTCTGCCGCACCTGGCCGAACCAGACCGAAGTGACCGTTCCGGGGATTCACTTCATCCAGGAGGATTCTCCCGACGAAATCGGCCGCGCAATCGCCGAGTGGTTCCGCACCTTGCAGTGAGGCTTCGCCGCTCTTTTCGCGCGTCCATGATAGGATGAATGGTTAGTTTAGCCGATATTCCTTGATTATCGCCAGATTAGCTATCTTATAAAAAAACCATAAACTCTCTAATTTACCTATAAATTCCTTTGATGAACCTTATGCCAACTCGTATACACATGAAGTAGATTGGAATGGGAGAGATGCTTCTGGGGTCGCTACCTCGTCAGCGGCATTATTCAATTATAGTGAAATTAGTTATTTTATAAAAAAATCATAAACTCTTTAATTTTGCTATAAACTATTTCTAAGGCTCCACCGCACAATCCATACGGGTGCAGACGGGCCGGGTTATCTCTACACCAGGATCATTGACACTTTGAGAAAAGGGTTCCTTGATTTATAGTGAAATTAGCTATTTTATAAAATAATTGTAAATTAGCTAATTTTAATATAAACTCATCCCATCATGGATCCGATACGCAATCCATATGCGCCCGGAGCAGGTACTCAGCCGCCGGAGTTGGCCGGTCGGCATACGATTCTTGAATCTGCGCAAATCGCTTTGGAGCGGACTAGAATCGGACGCTCGGCCAAGAGCTTCATGTTGGTCGGGTTGCGTGGGGTCGGCAAAACCGTATTGTTGAACCTCATTCGGGAGCAAGCCGAGAAGAGCGGTATCTACGTTCTGTCGATAGAAGCGCCCGAAAGCCAATCGTTGCCCTCTATTTTGGCGCCTCGATTGTATACGGCTTTGCTGAAACTCTCGCGAAGAAGTGCGGCGAAGGAACTGGCGCAACGAGCCTTGAGAGGCCTCGCGGGATTCGTGAAAGCCCTGAAAGTCACCTATCGGGATATAGAAGTGGGTTTGGACGTCAGCCCCGAACCCGGGCTGGCGGACAATGGGAATCTCGAAAGCGACTTGCAGGAATTGTTCGAGGCCATCGGCGCAGCGGCTCGGGCGGATGAAACCTGCGTGGCGTTTTTCTTCGATGAACTCCAGTACGTGCCGAAAGAGCAACTGGAGGCCTTGATCATTGCATTGCACCGGATTTCCCAGCGACGGCTTCCCGTGACCATGCTGGGGGCGGGATTGCCTCAGGTGCGAGGCCGCATGGGAAAGGCGAAATCCTACGCCGAACGACTACTCGATTTTTCCGAAATAGGGCCATTGTCGCCGGAAGATGCCAGGCTCGCGCTGGACAAACCCGCTAGAGACGAAGGCGTGGAGATAGAGCCTCGCGCTCTTGATGAGATCGTCTCCAAGACTCGGTGCTATCCCTATTTTCTTCAGGTATGGGGCAAGCACGTATGGGACGTCGCCGAACGTTCTCCCATCACGGTTTCCGATGTTGGAATCGCCACCCGGCAGATCGTCGCAGATCTTGATCAGAGTTTCTTTTTGGTCAGGTTCGACAGACTGTCCCCCACGGAGAAAAAGTATCTCCGGGCGATGGCCGAACTTGGCGCCGGGCCTCATCGTTCAGGGGACATCGCCCAAAAACTGAACCGTCCTGTCACAGCTTTGGCGCCCACTCGCAGTCAACTGATCAACAAGGGTATGATTTGGAGCCCGAGTCACGGCGATACGGCTTTCACCGTGCCCATGTTCGATGAATTCATGCGGCGAATCATGCCTGGAGATGAATGGCTGGCGTCTTGTTGAGGAACAACGGTTTTTCACATCGCACCCAGCCACTAAACTTGCTCCCCCCAGGAACCCGTCTGCGTCCAAAAGAGAACACCCGTGGTTTGTGATAAGATCGTTTGCGTCGCGTATTAACACCCGCCGTGTGAATGGTTCGTCGCGGGGTTTCTCTTTCGGGAGCCGCGAGAAGATGTCTGTAAAAACAGCCGCTGTGCTCATCATGGTGTTCTTCGTTGCGGGTGAGTTCACCTGCGCCTACGCGGGCCGTCCCAGGGGGCGGAGAAACCGCATCGTCACGGTTCAGGTGCAACAAGTCGCCGTGGGCCGTCTGGGCAGGCGCGTTGCGGCCACGGGCACGCTCCTGGCCCGAAGCGAGGTGAAGCTCATGTCCCGCGCCGAGGGCCAGGCGCAGGAAGTCCTGGTGCGCGAGGGAGCGCGCGTCGTGAAGGGGCAAATCCTCGCGCGCCTCGATTCCACCATCAAACGAATCGACTTGGGACTCGCCGAGAGCGAACTCGCCGCCGCGCGGGCGAACCTCGATAAACTGAAATCAGGAAGCAGGCCTGAGGAAATCGCCGCCGCCGCGGCCGCCGTCACACAGGCTGAGGCAACGCGCAAACGAAGCGAGGCGGAAATCACCTCCGCCCTCGCCAGGCAGGAGGAGGCGGAGGCCAACGCGCGTTCTTTGAGCGCTTTGCACAAGACGGGCGTCATCAGCGCGCAGGAGTGGCGCAAGGTGACGACCGAGGCGAATCGCGCCCGCGCGGACGTGGCCGAGCGCCGCGCCCGCCTCGCCGAGGATGCAGCTCGGGTACGCGCTGTACAGGAGAAGCTCAAGCTCGTGAAAATCGGCGCGCGCGCCGAGGATCTGACAATGGCGCGGGCGGAGGTGCGCAAGCGTCTACAGCAGGTGAGCCGGCTCAATGTAGAACTCGAATACTTCACCGTCCGCTCCCCCATTTCGGGTGTCGTCACCGAGAGAAGAATCGAGCCCGGCGACCTCGCGGTGAACCGGGCGCATCTGCTCACCATCGCCCAGACCGACGAACTGCGCGCCCGGGTACGCGTGAGCGAACTGGATCTGCCGCTCATCAGGATAGGCCAGGGCGCGCGGGTGGAACTCGACGCCTACCGGGGGCGCACGTTTTCGGGGAAGTTGACGCGGATTTTCCCGAGCGTGGACCCGAGTTCGCGCCAGCTCATCGTGGAGGTGGACGTCCAAAACCCGGATTCTGCCCTGAGGCCCGGTCTTCTGGCCCGTGTTCAGTTCGATCCCCTGCTGGGCAGACAAGCGATCAACCTGCCGGTTCACGCCGTGCTCTGGGATGGAGATTTGCGCACGAAAACGGGCGCCGTCTTCGTCGTGAGGAGGTTGCAGAGAAGCGGCGGGGGAGGCGGCTCCGGGCGGAGAGGCCCCGGCATGAGAGGCGAAGCAAGGAGGGGAATGGCCGAGGCGAGTGGACGTGGAATGAGGCGCGGCCCCACGGGAGGCCGCGGCCCGCGCTTCATGGCGGTGCGCCGTGAAGTGCGCCTCGGCGAAATGATCGACGGCCGCATCGAGATTCTAGGTGGTCTGCGCGTGGGCGAGCGGGTGGTGGTGAGCGCCATCAGCCAGTTAAGGGACAGGCGGCCCATTCGGGTCGTCGGGCCTTAGAAGGAAAAGGGTGGCCCCATGCTGAGCCGAGGCTGCATCCGAAGGCCCGTGGGAACCATCATGGGCGTGGTGTGCGCGCTGGTGCTCGGTTTTTTCGCGCTCACGCGCCTGCCGGTCGATTTTCTGCCCAGAATCGTCTATCCCCGGATATTCATCGGCATCGATTTCGAGGGGGCCGACCCCCAGGTGGTCGAGGAGCAGGTCACCAAGGTGGTGGAGCGCGAACTCGCGACCACGCAAGGGGTGGTGCGCATCTTCTCGATCAGCCGCGAGGGCGCCGCGCGCCTGTGGATGTTCTTCGACTTCGACCGCGACATCGATCTCGCGCTTCAGGACGCCATCACCAAGTTCAACGTCGCCAGAAGAAACCTGCCGCAAGAGATACAGGATCAGCTACAGAACACGCGCATCTTCAAGTCCGACCCGGCGCAGGTGCCCATCATCGAATACGCGTTGTCTTCTAAGTCCCTCAAAGGACCGCAGCTTCAGACCTGGGCGCGGAAGGTGCTCATCCCCCAGCTCATGACAGTCCCCGGCATCGCGTCGGTGGAGGCGTTCGGCGGCCAGGACGAGGAAGTGCAAGTACTGGTCGACCTGCCGAGGATGCAGGGTCTGGGGCTCGACCTGCCCGCCGTCCTGCGAAGGATGCGCGCCGAGAACATGGACCTGGCCGCCGGTAGAGTGAAGACCCCGCACCGGGAGTATTCAAGCCGGACGGCGGGCAAGCTCAAGAGCGCGGGCGAGCTTTCGCGCCTGATCTTCCCCACGAAGGACGGTCGCCGGGTCTATCTGCGCGATTTCGCGAAGGTTCAGGACGCCGGCAAGGAGCGGCGCATATTCGTGTGGCTGAACGGCGACGAGAGCGTCAAGGTGGTGGCCCTGAAGCAGCCCGACGCGAACACGGTCTCCGTCGTGGACGGGTTGCGCGACAGGCTCGCCTTCCTGACGCGTTACGGAATCGTCCCGCCCGACGTCACCCTCGTTCCGATTTCGGATCAGAGTTTCTTCATACGCGCCTCGATCAGGAACGTCCTCTCCTCTGCTCTGGTGGGCGGCACGCTGGCGATACTGGTGGTGCTCTGCTTCCTGGGGAGCCTCAGGCGCACGTTTATTATCGGCTTGGCGATCCCGGTTGCTTCCATATTCACGTTTTTCCTCATGTGGGTGCTCGGCTTCACCTTCAACATATTCAGCCTGGGCGGCGTGGCGCTCGGTGTGGGGATGCTCGTGGACAACGCCATCGTCATGCTCGAGAACATCTCGCGCCATCAGGCGGGAGGGGGCGACCCCGTGGAGGCGGCGGAGAGCGGCTCCTCCGAGGTGGAGAGCGCCATGGTGGCCTCCACGCTCACGAACGTGGCCGCCGTGATGCCGTTTCTGCTGGTATCGGGCTACGTGGCGCTACTGTTCCGCGAGTTGATACTCACCATTACGCTGGCGTTCATATGCAGCCTAGTGGTCGGCCTCACCGTTGTGGCCATGCTATCCGCCCGGCTCCTGCAAATACCCATGAGCAGCGGCTTCAGCCGCTTTCCGCTCTTCCGCCTATTCATCTGGTTGGTCGGCCTCGCCAACCGGCTGTACCGTTTTCTATTGAGGCCGGTTCTCACCCTCCGCTGGGTGGTCATCATTCTCGCTCTCGCCGTCTGCGCGAGTAGCTACACACTCATCGGCAAACTGGGTAACGAACTCCTGCCCCAGGTGGACGACGGGCGCATCTCGGTGGACATTCGCTTCTCACCGGGCGGCACCCTCGAATACACCAAACAGGTGACGCGCGAGATTCACGACATGCTCGTGCGCGACCCCGCCGTAGATAAAGTGTTCGCTACGGCGGGGGGGCGTCTTTTCGGGCGGAATTTCTCACCCTCCGCCTCCCGGGGGAGAATCGACGTGACGCTCAAAGACGGCGTGAGCGTGTTCGACTATCTGGGGAAACTGAGGCCCCGGCTCGCGCGGATGACGTATCCGGACGCGCGGATTTACGCCTTCAAGAGCCGGGTGCGGGGCCTTCGCACCTCCAACACCCGGCACAACAAAAGCTTCTCCCTGGGCGTCCGTGGTGAGGAGCTGTCCACGCTCAACCGCATCGCCGAAGAAGTCGTCGAGAAGCTCCAGGGGGTGGAGGGGCTTCACAACGTGCAGATGACCGAGGACAGGCCCCGGCCCGAGTTCCGAATACAGGTGAACAGGGAGCGCGCGGCGGAACTCGGCCTCTCCGTCGAGGACGTGGGCGACACCGTGGCCACGGCGGTCGACGGCTCCATCGCCACGTTCATCAACCGGGTGGATACGCGCGTGCCGGTGCGGGTCAAGTTCTCGGACACCGAGATAAAAAGCGAGCAGGATCTGGCGCAACTGCCCCTGTTTCCCCAGAACGGACGCTCCACCCGCTTGCACCACGTGGCGCACATTCGCTACGGGCAGGGCAGTTCGGTCATACCGCGTACGGATCAGAACCGCCTCATCCAGATCACGGGCGACATCCAGGGCCGCTCGCTGGGTGACGTGGGAGCGGACGTGCGCGCGCGCTTGAAAGACGTCAACGTACCGAGGGGCTACTTCATCCTGCCGGGAGAGGATGAGGAGAACCTCAAGAAGTCAAACCGCGAACTCTTCATCCTGGCGCTTCTCGCCATGTTCTTGGTATATACGGTGCTGGCCGTTCAGTACGACTCGCTCGTGAACCCTTTCGTCATCATCTTCGCCGTGCCGCCTGCGCTCACCGGCGCGCTCGCTGGTCTCTACCTCACCGGCACGCCATTCGGTTCGACGGTGCTCATCGGCGTCATCCTGCTGGTGGGCATCGTGGTGAACAACTCCATCGTCATGATCGACTACGTCGAACGCCTGAGAGAACGCGGGATGGAGATACGTGAAGCCGTCATCGAGGGGGCCTCTACGAGGTTGCGCCCGATTCTCATGACCACGTTCACCACCATCATCGCGCTCACGCCCCTGGCGAGTGGCTGGGGGAAGGGTTCGGAGATGCTCAAGCCCTTGGGCCTGGTCGTGCTGAGTGGTCTCTCGCTCTCTACCCTGTTCACGCTTTTCCTCGTGCCGTGCATCTATCTCGCGGCCCAGAATTTCGTGCGGAGCTTGAGGCGCGCCGTGGGCCTTCGCGAGACGAAATACACCGCCCCCGCCGCATAGGTCCTCCTCTCTGGCTTTGGGCGTGAAATCTTCGTAGTATCCTCTGCGTCTGTAAGGCATTCGCATTCGATAGGGAGAGAGCATGGCGAGAAAAGGAATGGGCGAGATGGTGCGCGCGGACGGGAGGCTGCCCGATGAGAACCGGAAAATCCGTGTCGAGCCCGATTACGTGAACACCTGCGCGGGAAGCTGCCTCATCTCCGTGGGCGGCACGCGGGTCTTGTGCGCCGCCTCGGTCGAGGAGCGCGTGCCGCCCCACAAGCGCGATTCGGGCGAGGGGTGGGTGACGGCGGAATACGCCATGCTGCCGGGCAGTTCTCCCTGGCGGGTGGACAGAAAACGCGCGCGCGCGGGCCGCAGCCAGGAGATTCAAAGGCTCATTGGCCGTTCGATGCGTTCGGTCGTCGACCTCTCGAAAATAGAGGGGCTGACGATATACATCGACTGCGACGTGATTCAGGCCGACGGCGGCACGCGGTGCGCCGCCATCACAGGGGGCTACGTGGCCCTGGCGCGCGCGGTGAACGCCCTGCTTGCTGAGGAGCGCATCGCCGAGTCCCCTATCCGGGAGGCGGTGGCCGCCGTGAGCGTCGGCGTGGTCGAAAGCGTTCCCATGCTGGATTTGGACTACTCGGAAGACTCGAATGCCGAGGTGGACATGAACGTCGTGATGACCGGCGGGGGCCGCTTCGTGGAGCTTCAGGGAACGGCCGAGCAGACCCCGTTCCGCAAAAGCGATCTGAACCGTCTCCTCGCCCTGGCGGAAAAGGGCATCGGGGAACTCCTGGAGATTCAGGCGAAATACGCCTGAGCGAAATGAAGATCGTCCTTGCGAGCGGAAACCCCGGCAAGGCGCGCGAGGTGCGCGCCGCCCTCGAAGGGCTGGATGTCGAGTTGCTCAGCCCCGATGAGGCGGGATTCCGGTTCGATGTCGAGGAAACGGGCTCCACCTACGCGGAAAACGCGCTCATCAAGGCGCGGGCCGCATGCGAGGCGAGCGGCCTGCCCGCCTTGGCGGATGATTCGGGTGTGGAGGTGGATGCGCTGCCGGGCGAGTTGGGCGTTCGCTCCGCGCGCTTCGGCGGCGAAGGACTCGACGATTCGGGGCGAAACGCGCTCTTGCTCGACAGGATGCGCGAGGTTGCGGATGCGGCGCGCGGCGCGCGCTATGTGTGCGTGCTGGCTTATCTGAAGCCGGATGGGTGGTTCGGTTTTTTCGAAGGCGCCCTGTACGGGCGGATATTGCGCGCCCCGCAAGGGGAGGGCGGTTTCGGCTACGACCCGCTCATGTACCTGCCGGAGCACGGCTGCGCCGTCTCGGAACTCCCGCTTGAGGTGAAAAACCGGATCAGCCACCGGGGAACCGCGCTCGCGGAATTCCGGGAGTGGCTGGCCCGTGAGGCGGCGGATGGTTCATAATAGGGGGACTTTATGCGGATTCGGTTGTGGGCCGCTGAGCGGTGAGCATGGCCGATGATGAAGGTTTTCTCATGATTTCTCAGGTTGTATGCGATAGGAGAGTTCAAGTATGTCCAGAATTGAAATGATTCAGCCCGAGGAGGCGGATGCCGACGTGGCTCGCTTCTACGAGGCAACGACCGCCATGCTCGGCCGCGTGCCGCATTCGATGCGGGTGCTGGCCAAGACCCCCCACGTCGCCAAGGCCATGCTGCCCTTCGTGGCGACGCTCCAGCGCGAGGGCGGGGGCAGCCTGCTCAAGACCAAGATCAAGGAGATGGTGGTCATCAAGACGAGCCATCTCAACGGGTGCGCCTACTGATACGCCCATAACACGTCGCTTGGTCAAGCGGCCGGCATCAGCCCCGAGCAGGTGGATATCATCGGCACCGACGGCTACATGGAATCGGACTTGTTCACCCCGCGCGAGAAGGCGGCCATCCTGTGGGCGGAGCACGTAACGCTCAACACGGCGCGCTCGAGAGACGACGTGTTCGAGGAGGTGCGAAAGTACTTCTCCGAAGCCGAGATCGTCGAACTCACGATGGTGAGCGGACTCTTCAACCTCTTCAACCGCTACATGGATTCGCTCGGCATCCCGCTCGAAGAACAGCGCGAGGTCGACAAGATCAAGAAATCCCTCCATCTGGACGGCGGGAAGGTCAAGACCTACTACAAGACGATGGTCGATCACTGGCCGGAAGAGTATCCCGAACCCGACGCACAGGACCCGAACAGGAACGCATAAACCATTTCAATAAACGAATCGCCCCGGGGCGCCGGCTCCGGGGCGGTTTTGTTTGAGGCTTCCACACCCTGTCAGACGGGTTTCGACCTCACTACTCCTGGCGCCCTGCTGGAAATCATCCACTCGAATCGTTCATAATAGGTTCCGTTCGCTGCCGCAGGATGCGACCCCTCCATTCCCGAGGTTTCCGCATGAAGCGCATCGTCTGTGTCATCGCAGTGCTTGCTTCTGTTGTCTCCGCTGCGGCGGAGACGAAAGTGGGGGGCGTACTGCGCTGTCAGGTGAGCTACACCATCCTGAACGGCTACAAGGTGGAGCAGAAAATACGCATCACGCTGCCGAGCGGCGAGCGCGACCTGGCCGTGTGGCTGGTGGAGCGGAAAAAGGGCGAGTTCAAGAAGCTGGCCTACCCCATCGGGGGCGAGGGAAAACTCCTCATCTCGCGGCCCTTCAACAAGGAAAAATCCGTCACCTATCCCTTCGTCCTCACCTGGCAGCCTTTTGGCCGCTTCCGCCTCACCGGGTTTTTCCTGTCGAGAAGGTATTCCCACACCGTCGTCGTGCGCGACGTGAAGGAGAAGAGGGTCATCGAGATTTTCCCCGCCTTCCCCGGCCACATCGCCACCAAGCTCGCGCGCGGGGAGTGCGAGAAGTAGAAGGAGGAGATGCAGGTGTTGAAACGAGCCGTTCATCCCGGCGAGATTTTGAAGGACGAACTGGCGGAACTCGGCGTCACGCCCACCGAATTCGCGCGCCAAATTGAGGTGCCGCCCAACCGGGTGAGTCAGATCATCAACGGCAAGAGATCAGTCACAGGCGATACGGCCTTGCGCTTCGGGCATTGGTTCGGCGTCGAGCCTGAGTTCTGGCTCAATTTACAGGCGCATTTCGAACTCGTCCGCGCCGAGGAAGAATCGGGCGATGATATCCGTCTTCTGCCCACGAGGGAGAACCCACCGCCTCGGGCCGCATTGCCGGATGCGGTGTAGTTGAGACTGACGGAGTCCCAATCCCTCCCCTCACAAATAACATCTCAGCAGCCGGATGCTCCTTTCCGCCGCGACGCGGAAGGCGGGTTTCTGGTCGATCTGCACCGAGAGCGCACCCTCGTAGCCGATCTCTCTGAGTGCGCGGATGAAATCGCCGAAGTGGATGTGGCCCGAACCCGGGTAGCCGCGCGTGGAATCGGCCACGTGCACGTATTCTATCCAGTCGCGCGCGGCGAAGATGGCCCCGGGAATGGAGGCGTCCTCGGAGTTCATCCAGCAGCTGTCGATCATCAAGGCGAGGCCTGTGTGGTTCTCTTCCTTCACGTATTCCATGCCCTGACGCACGGTGTTGATGAAGTTCGTCTCGTAGCGGTTGTAGGGCTCGATGTAGATCTTCATGCCCCGCGCGGCGGCGTAGTCCGCACCCGCGCGCATCGCGTCGCGCATCCAGCCGTTCGAAGTCTCCCACATCTCGCCGGGGATGCACGTGCCGCGGAACCGGCCGATGTTCACGCCGAGGGCGCCCAGTTTCTGACCCGCATCAATCAGCGAGCGCAGCCGGGCGGCGCCCGCCTCGCGGATATCGGCGTCGGGATGACACATCATCACACCATCCTGAAGCTCGCTGGGGGCCGAGCCT
This sequence comes from bacterium, assembly GCA_965203325.1. Lineage (GTDB taxonomy): Bacteria > UBA8248 > UBA8248 > UBA8248 > UBA8248 > Bin107. Next base: position 1,752,596 of record OZ241875.1, on the reverse strand, counting down.
ATCATCGTCACCGAAAAGCCCGAGTGGGCGATTTCCGCCTCAACCCCCTGTGCGTCGGGGTCCTCGGGGTCGCGCATGGCGACTTCGAGCGTGTCGTATCCCAAATCCTTGAGCACGGCCAGGTTTTCGCCGAAATTCCCGCGCACGCCGGGCATCAGGGGCGAGCGCACCTCGGGCGTGGTGATGACGTAGCCAACGCTCATGTTGCTGGGCTCAGAGTACTCGGCGGCGTGAAGGGAAATCGGCATGGTCAAGTATCTCCATAGTAAGCCATAAGAGGATATGGTGAGAAATTTTCCGGGAGATTACGGCTATGAGCGCATCTTGTCGAGAGGAGCAGGGGGATTGTTTATGGAGAAAATGCAAAGGCCCCCCGAGGACGGGGGGGCCTGAAGCCTCAAGAACGGACGAGAAGCTGAAATGCGTATCCCGCGATCAGCGAGCCCAGGATGCCGCCCGCCAGGTAGATGGCAAGAACTTTTCGTTTCACCAGCACCCACACGCCGGCCATGGCTGGGACACACGTGACGGGACCCGCGATGAGAAAAGCCATGGCCGCGCCCCCGCCCATGCCCGCGGCGATGAGCCCCTTGGTGATGGGGATGGCGGCGACGCCCGAGGTGTAGAGCGGGATGCCCACCGCGCTCGCCAGCGGAATCGACCAGGGGTTTTCGCCGCCGAGTATCGCGCCTATCCACGCGGGGTCGACGTAGTGGACGATCAGCGCTTCCAGGAGAAACGCCACCGCCAGCCATTTGGCGAGATAAAGGCCCACGCTGCTCGCCTGGGCGGTGAAGCCGCTCAAAGACGGCCTGTGCATCCGGGTTTCATCCTGGTTTTCTTGTGCGCCAGGCGCGACGATGCTCCTCAGTTCACCATCGAGCCTCCCGCCCCGCCCGATGAGGTAGGTGGCGTAGCCGGTGCCCGCTCCAATGACGATGGCGCTGACGAGCCGCGCGACGGCGTAGTCCGTCCCCAGAACGCCTGCGGTCAGCACGAATTTTTCGGGACTCATCAGCGGTGAGCTGATCCAGAAGGCCATCACGGGTCCAAGCGGTACGCCGCTTGCGAACATGGCGGCGATCAGGGGGATGACGCCGCAGGAGCAGAACGGAACCACGGCGCCCACCGCAGATGCACCGGCGATGGCCATGCCCTGGCGCTTGTCGAACACCGCTTTTATCTTGTCCGCGTACCCGGCCACGGTGACCCACGCGGAGACCCCCACGCTCAGGAGAAAAAAGGGCGCGATGCCCCAGAAGCTGTTCAGCATGAACAGGAGGTTTCGCTTGATTTCGGCGGTGATGATCTCGGCGGAAATCTCTCGTCCCGCTCCCGCCCAGAGGATGAGCGCAAAAAGCGCGCCTATCGATATGAAACCCCACAGGTAGGGGGAGGTCCACCTGGTTTTCGGCTCGGGCGCGCAGCAGGAGGCCTCCTCGGCGGACGATGCAGGCCTATCTGCGGCAGGCGTTGTTTTCACCTCGGTGATCATGAAGATAACTCCTCAGCGGCGCGCGCGAGTTTTTCTATCGCGCGGACGATCTCTTCTTTCTCCTCGGGGGAGAACCTTTCCAGAAGCGCGCCGTCTTCGAGCGCACAGCCTTCCGAGATGGTGGCATGAAGCACCTCGCCCGCCTCGCTCAGACTCAGGCAGCACACGCGGCGGTCTCCTTCTTTCATGCAGCGCTCAATCAGGCCGCGCTCGACGAGCGGGTCTGCGCAGCGCGTCACGCCGCTCGGGGTGAGGCGCATCCGCCTGGCGATCACCCCCATGGGGAGGGGTTCCGCTTCCGCGTCCGCGAGCATGTGGAGGAGCGTCCATTGGTTGTGGGTGATGTCGTGGCAGCACACGGCCTCTCTGTCGGCGGGTTTTTTCTGGTGAAAGAGATTGTCGAGCGCCATGTGGAGACGCGCGCCGAGGTCGTGGGTTTCGAGTGCTGTGCCTTCGCAACAGGCTTGCGGCGTGGTGTTCATTCTGTAGAAACTCCTCTATTGTTCTCGTTCCCGAATCTTCTTGGCTGAGCCCTTTCGCCGGGCGCCAAATTATTGCTAATGATTGTCAAATATGATATTTCTCAATATTTGATTAAATCAAATATATTCGTATTCAATTTTTTTGTCAAGTGGGTTTCATTTTTTTGCAAGTAGAGGAGCTTCAGGGGGCGATATCGGCTTGTTCCATCTCATCGCCGCCCCTATACTCTGGATGATTTTTTCAGCGCTTCATCGGGCCGCTGTTCCGCTTTTTGTCTTTTGGGTCTAAAAGAGGAAGATTATGAAACCCATGACTTTCGATGAAATCACCGAGAGTAGCGCTACAGGGCGGGTTGCGTCGGTTTATGAAGATATGCGCCAGGTGCTCCGCAGCACGCAGGTGAACCTCATCTACCGCACCCTCGCGGTGCATGAGGATTACTTTTGCGCGGCCTGGGATGCGCTCAGGCCCAACGCCTCGATCGCCTATTTCGAGCGCTGCGCGGACAACCTGAGGATGCGCATGGCCCCGCCCATGCCGCCCGACGTGCCCGACGTGGGCGAAGAACTGGAAGACGACTGCGATTACTCACCCGAGGATATCGACGCGGTCGATGGCGTCCTTGACATATATAACGACGCGAATCCCAAGAACCTCATCCTCGTCGCGGCGCTCAAGGGCGCGCTCAACGGCATGAAGATCGGCGGTATCCGGCCCGGTTCAGAGGCGGATACCGATGCGCTGCCCACCGGTCCGCCCGCCTCCATGCGTGCCGAAAGCCTCGTGGACCCGTCCGCCGTGGATGATTCTCTGGGTTCTCTGTTTCAGGAGATCCGCGAAGCGACCGGGGGGCTGGGCAGCGTCTGGCGCGCTCTGGGGCATCATCCCGCCTTTCTGGGTCGCGTCTGGCCGTTCCTGAAAGAGGAGATGTCGAAGGCGGGATATTTGATCACCGTCACGCAGGCGCAAGGAGCAGCGGCGGCCGCCGCGCAGGAGTTTCCCTTCGCGGTCGATCTGAGCAGGGAGCGGGCGGCGGCGCTGGGGCTTTCTGAGAGCGAAATCGACGTGATCGATCAAAAACTCGATCGCTTCATCCACCTCATTCCCAGGACCAACACCTTGGTTCTCCTCATGAAGGCGGCCCTGGTGGGCGAGGGCAGGGTACGCAGGAAACCCTTCGAGGGCGAGTAGGATTCCGTTTTTCCCAACCGCTTATGGTGCGCGCGCTTGGTAAAATTGCAAATTCTCCTGCGCCGCTGGACATTTCCGGCGGTTTCCTTATACTGAAACGTTCAATGCAAAAATCTGGGGAGAAGGGGGGCGCTCGCGGGGCGGGGCCGGAAGGCCCCTTGCGTGTGCATGTCGGATTTATCAGTGCGTTTCATCGCCTCGGATTTCTCCCCGCTTCCACCCGGATGTCAAGCTCGTTCTTATCGATTTGAAACTTCTCGCCCGAGATGGGCTTCCTCATCGAGGCGTTGTTGACGATCCCGATTTGTGATATTTTCTCTTGCCTTTCGGGCGGAAAGCGGCGCCTGCGAATGGGTCGCCACGGAAGAGTCGCCGAGTCGGGCGCCCGTAGCTCAGCCGGATAGAGCAACGGACTTCTAATCCGTAGGTCGCAGGTTCGAATCCTGCCGGGCGTACCATCGTTTCGGGAAATCGCGACGCTCCTCTCTCCGATGCGAGGCCACGCGCAGATGAGGGGAATGAAGACATGGTGGGTGTAGCTCAGTGGTTAGAGCGCCGGGTTGTGGCCCCGGAGGTCGGGGGTTCAAATCCCCTCACTCACCCCAAAGCGTTTACATATTCTTGAGCGGAACCTGGGTTCCGGACAAGACCAACGGATATCACGCGCCCGTAGCTCAATTGGATAGAGCGTCGGACTTCGGATCCGAAGGTTGTAGGTTCGAGTCCTACCGGGCGTGCCACCTGAAAACAAGGGGACATCATCCCCTCAACCGGATGCAGGCGTTGCGGGATTCCGCTCCTGTTCCCCAGCCATCCCGGGGTGTCGCCCTGCGTTCTGACGAACAGGCGCTGAAACGGACCCCTCGATTGTCTCCATGCGCCTCACGCGACAGGGATAACAATCCCCGGTCCGGCTGCTCTCGTGTTTGCAAAATGACGAACGCAATCCGTATGATGGCTTCACGCTAGACGAAGTTTTCGTCTTCGGGGTGCGGCGCCAGGACGCCTGCCACGCGCGGTGCGCCCGTGAATTCGCATTTCTTCAGGGAATTTCATTGATCGTCAACATCTATGTTCGTGTATAATCGGTTTCATCTACGATGAGGATCCGATTCGCTCGATTCTATTTTCAACCATCACTTATGGGAGATACAGCGATGAAAAAACTGTTCATTGCTATGGCGTTGGTTTTACTTGCAAGTGGGACGGTCAGTGCGGAGACCATCAAGCTGGGCGTCTTGCTCGGCTATACGGGCCCCATCGAATCCCTGACGCCGGGGATGGCCAAGGGCGCCGAATTGGCGATCAAGGAAGTCAGCGACAGCGGCGCTTTGTTGGGCGGCGCCAAGGTGGTTTCGGTGCGCGCCGACAGCACCTGCATCGATTCCGCTGCCGCCAGGGCGGCGGCCGAGCGTCTGGTCACGTCCGATAAGGTCAACGCCATCGTCGGCGGCGATTGTTCGGGCGTTACCATCGCCGTACTGAAAAACGTGGCCTTGCCCAACGGGGTTGTGATGATCTCTCCCTCGGCGACTTCTCCGGCTCTTTCCACCATCAAGGACAACAACCTCTTTTTCCGCACCGCTCCCTCCGACGCCCGGCAGGGGCAGGTCATCACCGACGTTTTGAAGGAAAGAGGCGTCAAGTCGGCGGCCCTGACCTACACCAACAACGATTACGGCAAGGGTCTGGCCGACAGCATCAAGACCAACTTTGAGAAGGCCGGCGGCAAGATTACGATTTCCGCGGCGCACGAAGACGGCAAGGCGGATTATACGGCGGAAGTCGGCGCCCTTTCGGCCGCGGGCGGCGACGTTCTGATCGTCGCCGGTTACGTGGACCAGGGCGGCAAGGGCGTCATCCGGGCGGCGGTCGATACCGGCGCGTTCGAAACCTTCTTGCTGCCCGACGGTATGATCGCCGAGAGCCTGCCGAAGGCCATCGGCAAAGCGCTCGATGGTTCTTACGGCACCGTCCCGGGCACGGACAGCCCGGGAAAGGCGAAACTCGACGCACTGGCAAAGAAGGCGGGCTTCAAGGGGGGCACCCCGTTCGTGCCCGAGTCCTATGACGCCGCGGCCTTGATTCTACTGGCCATGCAGGCGGCCGGCTCCAGCAATAGCATGAAGCTCAAGGACAAGGTGATGATGGTCGCCAACGCCCCGGGCGAGAAGATTTATCCCGGTGAACTGGCCAAGGCGCTCAAGATCCTCGCCAAAGGCGGCGACGTCGATTACGTGGGCGCCTCGGCGGTTGAGTTGATAGGACCCGGCGAGAGCGCAGGCAACTACCGCGAGATCCTCGTGAAGGGTGGGAAAATCACCACCGTGCGCTACCGCTAGAGGGATCGTTTGTCGGGGGTTCGCTCCATGCGAAGCGGCCGGGTGATGAGGCCAGGCGTTCTTTGTGGGTTTCATGATCTCGGTTGTTGATCTCCACATGCACTTTGGCGGCATTCGCGCCGTCGATGGCGTTTCCCTCGCCATCGACGGCGGCCGCATCACCGGTCTCATCGGCCCCAACGGCGCCGGCAAGACCACGCTGTTCAACGTCATCGCCGGAGTTTATCGCCCCACATCGGGCAGCGTCTTCCTGGACGGGGAGAACGTCACCGGTCTCAAGCCCCACGAATTATGCGCCATGGGTATGCTGCGCACCTTTCAGATCGCGCAGGAATTTCCCACCTTGACGGTGCGCGAGAACCTCATGATGGTGCCCTCGGGCCAGTCGGGAGAAAACCTTATCGGCGCTTGGCTGCGCCCCGAGCTCGTGCGCTCGGAAGAAGAGCGCGTCCGCGCCAAGGCCGATGAAGTCATCGAGTTTCTCGAAATCAAGCAAGTGGCAGACGAGTTGGCCGGGAACCTCTCCGGCGGCCAAAAGAAACTTCTGGAGCTTGGCCGCACCATGATGGTCGACGCCAAGGTCGTTCTTCTGGACGAGGTGGGCGCCGGCGTCAACCGCACCCTGCTCAAAACGCTGGGAGACGCCATCCTGCGTTTACAGCTCGAGCGCGGTTATACATTCTGCATGATAGAGCACGATATGGATTTCATCTCGCGTCTTTGCGATCCGGTGATCGTCATGGCAGAGGGCGCGGTTCTCGCACAGGGTTCCGCCGAGGAAGTGAAAGCCGACGAGCAAGTCGTCACGGCCTATCTGGGCGGGCGACGCAAAGACAAGCCGAACCGAGCCGATGACGATGAATGACTCGGAAGATTATCTCATCGGCGAGAACATGACCGGCGGCTACGGCGGGCCGGACATCATTCACGAGTGCACCATCGGCGCCCGATCCGGAGAAATCACGGCCATCGTCGGCCCCAACGGCTCGGGCAAATCCACGGCAATGAGAGCAATCTTGGGTATGTTGGAGATGCGCGAGGGATCGGTTCGCCTGGATGGCGAGGACATCACCGGCCTGAAACCCCAGGAGCGCGTCGCCCGGGGCATGAGCCTGGTGCCGCAAACCGGAAACGTCTTCACTTCCATGACGGTGGAGGAAAACCTCGAGATGGGGGCCTTCATCCGCAGTGACGACATTGCGGACACCATGGAGCAAGTTTTCGACCTCTTCCCGGTACTTAAGGAGAAGCGCCGCCAGCTCGCGGGCGAACTCTCCGGGGGCCAGCGCCAGCAGGTGGCGGTGGGCCGCGCGCTCATGACCCGTCCGAAGGTGCTGATGCTCGATGAACCCACGGCGGGGGTCTCGCCCATCGTGATGACCGAGTTGTTCGAGCAGATACTCTACATCGCGGGCGACGGCGTCGCCGTTGTGATGGTGGAGCAGAACGCCCGCCAGGCCCTCGCCATCGCCGACAGGGGTTATGTCCTCGTAGGGGGGCGAAACCGCTATACCGACACCGGCCCGGCCCTGATGATGAACACGGATGTCCGCCGGGCGTTCCTGGGCGATTGAGGCGATGGACGGCATTCTGAACGCGCTGATTCTGTTGTCGAATTTCGTCATCGTTCCCGCCATGGCGTATGGCAGCCAACTGGCGCTGGGCGCACTCGCCGTCACTTTGATATACGCCATCTTGCGCTTTTCGGATTTCGCCCAGGGAGACACCATGGCCTTCGGGGCCATGGCGACCATCCTGCTCACCTGGGTGCTGCAATACCAGGGCGTTTCAATCGCCCCGCTGCCGACCGCCCTGCTGGCCCTGCCGTTCGGCGTCCTCTGCACGGTTGCCCTTTGCCTGTTGATCGATCGCTGGGTGTATCGTTTCTATCGCCGGGTGAAAGCGAAGCCCGAGGTGTTGATGATCGTCTCGGTCGGAGTAATGTTCGTCTACAATAGCGTGGTGCGCTTCATCATCGGTCCCGGCGATAGGTGGTTCGTCGACGGGGAGCGCTTCATCATCACGGCGCCGGCCTTCAAGCGCCTGAGCGGTCTTGATGAGGGCGTCGCCTTCAAGACCACGCAGGGGCTGACCATCCTGACGGTCGTCATTGTCGTGGCGGCCCTTTTCTGGTTTCTGAACCGCACGCGCATCGGCAAATCCATGCGCGCTTACTCGGACAACGAGGAACTGGCCCTGCTCTCGGGGATCGACCCGGAACGGGTCGTGCGCACCACCTGGATCATCGCGGCGGCGCTCGCCACCATCGCCGGCGTCCTGTATGGCTTGGACAAGAGTTTCAAGCCGTTCACCTATTTCAATCTTCTGCTGCCCATCTTCGCCTCTGCCATCGTCGGCGGTCTGGGCAACCCGTTGGGCGCCATCGCCGGCGGCTTCACCATCGCTTTTTCCGAGGTCGCTCTCACTTACGCCTACAGGAAATTCCTCGCCTACCTCACGCCGGGAGAATGGGTGCCGCAAGGGTTGGTGCAACTGTTGTCCACGGATTACAAATTCGCGGTTTCCTTCGTAATTCTGGTGCTGGTGCTGCTGATCAGGCCTACCGGCATCTTTGGAAGGAGATCTCCATGAACCCTGCGGCCCACAGGAGAGAGAACATACGCACCATCTGCATGTTCGCCGCTATGTTCGCGGCCCTGACTCTGGTCGGTGTGATCCAGAGTTGGCCCCTGGCGCTGGCGATTCTGAACCTCTGCCTCATATCGGCTGTTATGTCTCTGGGCGTCAATATACAGTGGGGCTACGCCGGACTCGTGAATTTCGGCATCTTGGGGTTCGCAGCGCTGGGTGGGGTGACGGCGGTTCTCGTCTCCGTCGCGCCGGTCCCGGCGGCTTGGGACGCGGGCGGAACCGGTGTCATCATCGCCTTGGGCGTCGCCCTGGCGACGATTCTGACCGCGGTGTTCGCCGCCAGACGCGCTCCAGCCGGTTTGCCGCGAAGGCTCATCCTCGCCTGCACCATCCTCGGCGGCTATTTTCTCGTGCGGGCGTTCTTTTTCCCTGCTGTGGAGGCCATCGAGGCCGTGGATCCGACCAAAGCCGGGTTCCTGGGCGGCTTGGGGTTGCCCATCCTGCTCTCCTGGATCGCGGGCGGTCTGTTTGCCGCTGCCGTCGCCTGGGTGATCGGAAAGATCGCATTGGGCCTCAGGGCCGATTATCTGGCAATCGCCACACTGGGCATTTCGGAGATCATCATCGCCGTCCTGAAGAACGAGGACTGGCTGGCACGAGGCGTGAAGAACGTAAGCGGACTGCCCCGCCCGGTACCGTATGAGGTGGATCTTCAACAAGCTCTCTGGTTCCAGGAGTGGGCTGTGTTGCTGGGCGTATCGCCCGTGGAGTTCTCTTCCATTTTCGTTAAATTGTGCTACGGGGGGCTGTTCGCTATCGTCCTTCTCGTGGTGTTGTGGCTCTCCCAGCGGGCGCTCCATTCCCCGTGGGGCCGGATGATGCGCGCCATAAGGGACAACGAACTCGCGGCCTCCGCCATGGGGAAGGACGTCACGGGGCGCCATCTGCAGGTATTCATCCTGGGTTCAGCGGTGGTCGGCGTCGCCGGGGCCATGCTCACCACCCTGGACGGGCAGTTCACGCCTGCTTCCTATCAGCCGCTCCGCTTCACTTTCATCATTTGGGTGATGGCCATCGTCGGCGGATCGGGGAACAACCGGGGCGCGGTTCTGGGCGGTTTTGTCATCTGGTTTTTCTGGGTCGAGGCCGAACCCATCGGTTTATGGGTCATGGACCTGCTGACATCAGGCCTCTCACAGGATAGTCCTTTGCGTCGTCATCTGATCGAGAGCGCGGCTCATATGCGCCTGATGATCATGGGAGTGATCCTGTTGCTGGTTCTGCGCTTCAGCCCCCGCGGCCTGATTCCTGAAAGATAGACTGCATCCCAAAAGGGCTCGGGAACAGCCGGACACGCGGAAATCTCGAATATGCAGCTTTCATGACTCTTGAGAGGATATCCATCCGGAGGGGCGACGCGGAGTTCGCTTCTGGAGCGCTCAGGCGTTGATGAGTCTTCCCGGTTTTGTTATGAGGACTCGCTGTGCTAACTTCGGGTTAGTCGGTCGCCGATCGGCGATGATTCGAATATCGGGTCGCTAGCTCAACTAGGCAGAGCAACGGACTCTTAATCCGTGGGTTCGGGGTTCGATTCCCCGGCGACCCACCAGTCTTACGCATCCATAGGAGAGTCGGTTCCGTATGAAAACCCTTTCGATCATCATATTGGCTGTAGTCGTACTCATTTTCGTCTGGAAGGTGCTGCTCAAGGATCCCTTTGGTATTTACCCCAAGAAATAACCCTCCTTTTTCCGTTATTGGTCCGGAGTATTCCCTTTGTTTTCTCTGTGTGGTCGGTCACCGCTTCGTCCGCACTTCACGCCTGCTTGTTGGCTTTCAGCACCAGAATGAACGGGATGACGAAAATGAAGCTCCATCCCATGATCCAATAGATGTCGTTGTAGGCGAGCATGGTGGCTTGTTTGTCGATGGTCTGCTCGATGAGGCCCATCGCCTTGGTTTGCGCGGTGTGTGGGTCGATTTGCTTGCGGACGAGCATTTCCGATAGCGTTTCTTTATATGAGAGGAACGTGGCGTTCGATTCGGTGATGTTTCCCACCATGTTCACGCGGTGAAGTGCGGTGCGGCGTTCGAGCAGTATCGCCATGACGGCGAACCCCAGGTTGCCGCCCAGGCGGCGCGCCAGGTTGTAGAGGCTCGTGGCGGAGTTGATGTCGGCCACGGGCGTGGTGCTGAAGGCGACGGTCGTCAGGGTGACGAAGACGAAGGGCATGCCAAACCCCAGGATGACGAGGCGCGACACCATGTCCCAATAGTCTGTCTGCAACGAGAGGCCCGACATCAGAATCAGGGACGTCATGGCCAGCGCGACGCCGCCACACATCAATATCCTGTAATCCACATGATTGTACAGGTGACCTACGATGGGCATCATGCAGAACAGGGCGATGCCCCTTGGCAGCATGACGAGGCCGGTTTCATACGGGCCGTGATCGAGCAGGTTTTGCAGAAATTGCGGCAGGATGAAGGTGGTTCCGAACATCACGATTCCGAAGATCAGCACCACGAAGCACGAGGCGCTCAGGTTCAGGTTCATGAGAACCCTGAAATCGACGATGGGTTCCTCCGTCCTGAGTTCCCATAAGACCAGTGCCGTCAGGGTGATGACGGTGAGTATCGTCATCACGATGATGAGGTTCGAATCGAACCAGTCTTCATCCTGCCCGCGCTCCAGGACGACCTGGAGCGCGGTGAGGCCGACTCCGATGAGGATGATGCCCATCCAGTCCACCTTTTTGATTCCGCGCTTCATGTGGGGCGGGTCGTAGACATAGATGGAAACGAGAGTGAGTCCGACGGCGGCGACGGGCACGTTGATGTAGAAAACCCAGGGCCAGCTCAGTGTTTCCGTGATCCACCCGCCCACCACCGGACCCATCGCGGGCGCAAGAACCACGCCCGCCGCGAACATGGCCATGGCCCAGCCTTGTCTGTTGGCCGGATAGGTTTCGCGCAATATCGCCTGCGCTACAGGGATGAGCCCGCCGCCGCCGAGTCCCTGCAGGATGCGATAGACGAGCATCTGGGTAAAGGTTTGCGAGGTGCCGACGAGAATCGACGCAAGGGTGAACAAGACGAAGGAGATGAGAAAATAGCGTTTTCGTCCCAGCAGGGTGCTCCACCAGGCCGACATCGTGATCGTGATGATCTGGGCGATTGTGTAGATGGTCGCCACCCAAGTGATGGTGGACAAGTCGACGTTGAACGAACCGCGCATATGCGGCATCACCACGTTAACGATGCTGGCGTCCATGATGGAGATGAACGCGGCCGAGACGACCGCGAGCGTAATCATCGCGCGGTTGAAGGGAGAGGGGTAACTTGTGTGCGAGGCGGCTTCCCCTCCGCTTCCGGGAGCGGATGATGTCGTTTCTTCGTTCAAGGTTTTTGGTTATGCGGTTTTTTGTTCACGGGATACGCCAACAGGCGGGGACCGCGCCGAATCTTGGTGTCCACGGTCACATAGGCGGACATACCGACCAGGAAGGGGAATTTTTTTTGGGGTTTTTCGTCCAGCAGGATCTTCACGGGAATACGGCGTGTGACTTTCACCCAGTTGCCGGTGGCGTTCTCGGGCGGCAGGAGGGAGAATGTCTCACCCGTACCCGAATACAGGCTCGCGACGTGACCCTTGAATGTTCGGTTCGGGTAGGCGTCGAGAACGATTTCCGCTGGCTGGCCAACATGGATGCCTTCGAGTTTGATTTCCTTGAAATTCGCCCGGATATACGCTTTCTCAAGCTGAACGATGAGGAGCAAGGGACGCCCGGGTTGCACGTAGGTTCCCGGGTCTACGGATTTTTCCACGTAGCCGGATACGGGCGCGCGAATCTCGGTGTAGGAGAGGAGAAGTTCCTTTTCCTTGTGCGCTGCCAAGGCTTCTTCGAGTTCGGCCTTCAGGGATTCGGCGTCATGGCTCTTCACGCGCCGGGAGCGATCCTCGTTTTCTGCCAGCGCCACGGCGGCTTGCGCCTCTTCCATCTGGTTGACGATGGCCGCAACTTTATTCTCCTCCACGTTGAGTGCGGCCCGCGAAGCGTCGTAGTTTGCCCTGGCGACATCATGGGATGCGCGCGCGAGCGCTAAATTCTCATCCGAGATGATCTTCTGGCCATGCAGGCGCCGTTTTCTGTTCAAATCCTCGCGCGCCTGTTTCATCGTGGCCGCACGGGCGCGTGTTTCGTTTTTCCTTTGAACGAGCAGAGCGCGGGCTGAGCGGAGAGTGCGCCGCAGAGTCTCGAGACGCGCACGGGCTTCCTGCTGAAGGCCGCTGGCTCGGCCCATGGAGTGGGTGACGGACTCTTTGCTCGCCTCATACTTCGCGCGGGCAACGGCCACGGCGGCCTTTGTTTTTTGGAGGGCCACCTCATGCCGCCGCTTGTCGAGGACGACGAGGAGGTCCCCTTTCCGGACCGCCTGATTGTCCTTGACCAGGAGTTTTTTCACCACGCCCGCGATTTCGGTGCTCACAGGTGTCAGCGTGCTCCGGACGTAAGCGTTGTCCGTCGAGACGAATCGCTCCCAGTTTTGCCACCAGAAATATCCCGCTTCGGTGGCGAAGAACAGGCCCACGCCGAGGGCCAGGAAAAGGAGGAACTTTCTGACGAATGAGAGGGTGAAGCGCTTTTGCCGGGGGCGCTGCTTGTTAGCGGACGGCGGGTTTTTCTCCTCCTCGGCGGGTCCGGTGAAGGAGGGATTTTCCCCATCTGGCGGTTTGTCCGTCATCGCAGAATCCGTGGTTGAGCGAGTGCGCCGATTTGTCGAGAAGCGCGATATTTGAAGATAACCTGCTTAAGTTACAGCAAATAAAGCGGTTTTGTCATTGCAGACGGCCAAAAATGACATGATGAGATGAACCCGCGTTTGCGCGTGCGTCCTGGAGCCCCGGTGTGCTTATAATCCTCATGAGTTGTGATCAAAGAAACCGGGGAGGAGTCTACATGTTCGCCGTAGCGGCGGCCCATGAAAAAGTGGTGGAAGCGGGTTTGCGCGTCATGGAAGAAGGGGGAGACGCCTGCGATGCGGTGGTGGCCGTTTCCCTGGCCCTGGGTGTGGCGGAGCCTTTCTATTCCGGGCTGGGCGGCGGAGGCGTGGCGCTCATCTGGCGCGAGGACGAGAAAAGAGCCGGGTTCGTCGATTTCAGCAACGAGTGCCCCCTCGGAATGGAGCCCGGCATTTTCGAGTGCGATGAATCCGGACGGCACAAAGATGATGCGCACAGTCGGGGCCATCGTTCCATCCTGGTTCCGGGTCTGCTGCGTGGGCTGGAGGCGATTCACCACGAATACGGGCGGCGGCCCTGGAGCGATTTGTTCGAGAGTGCCGTCCACTTCGCAGATGAGGGTTTTGAGGTCGGCTGGTTCTACCGCCACCAGCAGGAGGAGTCGCGCTTTAAGGAGCTTTGTGCGGTATATCCCGAACTCGGGAGAACTCACTCGGCATCCGGTGAACCGCTTGCCGAAGGCGCGCTCCTGCGCCAGTCGGATTTGGCGGGAACGCTTCGCGAACTAGCAGAAAAAGGCGCAGACGCCTTTTACGGGGGCGTGCTTGCAAAGGCCATCGTGGATGAGGTGAATAGCGGCGGTGGTTATCTGAGGGCGTCTGATCTCTTAAACTACCGCGTGCGGTGGATGGCGCCGCTCGCCTCGCGTTACCGGGACCTGCGTTTCCTCACCGCGCCGCCTCCTTCTTCCGGGCTCATCCTGATTCAGATATTGAATTTTTTAGAAGTTCTCCTGCCCGAATGGGATGCAGCGGATGAGACTGCGCGCGGTCTGGCGTTCGCTCGCGCCATGGGTGCGGCGTTTCGAGACAGGTTCTCGGTCTATGGCGATCCCTTTCATTACGACATGCCTTTGGAGCGTCTCTCGAGCAAGGAGTATGCCGCCGCCGCGATAGCCGAGAAGCGAGCCCCCGGCATTCACGTTCACGACATGGAGCCGGGTTCCACCACCCATTTCACGATTATGGACCCGCAGGGCAACGTGGTCTGCCAGACGCAGACCCTGGGTATGGGATGGGGTTCGGGCGTCGTGCCGCTGGGCACGGGTGTCATTCTGAACAACCACACGAACTGGATGGACCCCCGCCCGAAGCGCGGAAATTCTTTGGGCGCGGGCAAGCGGCCCATGGCGGGTTACGCCCCCACCCTCGTCTTCGAGGGGGAGAAATTGCGTTTAGGCGGCGGCAGTCCCGGCTCCTACCGCATCCCCACGGCGGTGGCCCAGGTTATCCTCAATCTGTTTTACCGGAAGATGACTCTGCAAGAAGCGGTGGAAGCCCCCCGCATGCATCTGGATACCGGACCCATGCACGCTGAGGATGCTGTGGACGAGGCGGTTTTAGAATCATTGCGGCAGAGCGGTCTTGAAGTTTCGCCCTATGCGTACCCCCATCACTTCTTCGGTGGCGTGCATGCTGTGTATGTGGAAGATGACGGCCTTGTCACTGCCTTTGGTGACCCTCGTCGCGCGGGGTGCGCGGTAACAAGGGAATAAGAGAACAGAAGGCTCTGTGGATGCGCGCGTGAAAGGGGTAGTTGAACCTCCACCATTGAGCGAGGAGTTCAAGAGAACTCGTGGGGGATGTGCTATTGAAAATCGAGCGTTTTCGCTTCGCGGCCCAGGGCGATTTGCCCGATGGTTTCGAGGCAGCGGTCGTTGGCGGGCGGCATGACGATGCCGGCCACCGCGTCTCTCAAGTGACGCTCGAGCGGCAAAGAGCGGTGAAGCCCGCGTCCGCCGCAAAGGCGGATTCCCTGCTCGGCGAGTTCCTTGGCGGCTTCGGTCGCCAGGAATTTCGCCTGATTGAGGATGAAGGTCAGTTCCATCTTGCCGAGGTTTCCTCTGAGCGCACCCAGTTTCTCGGCGGCGCGGCGCGCGTTCTCGAGCAGCATGGCCATCTCGCCAATCTGGCGCTGTGTGCGGTCCAGTTCGCCTAGAGGGACCCCCATGCCCGATTTCGTCTTTTTCACGTAATCCACCGTGAACTGATAGGCCGCTTCGGCTATGCCGATGTAGACGGCGGTGTATCCCAAAGACCACATGCTCATGTCCTTGCCCAGAATACTGCCTGGCTCCCCGATGATCTCATTTGGCTTCACGGCTACGTCGTGAAACATCAGGGAATTCGACGCGGTTCCCCGCATGCCGATGGTGTGCCAGTCATCCAGGATTTCGATGTTTTCTCTTGCAGAGGGAATCATCACGTTCAGAAGACCCTCCTGCAGGGTTTCCGCACCGTCGAGGTAACTCCAGGTGAAGTAATACGTCGCCCCGGTGGAGAGAGAACAGAAATGTTTCTTGCCATGAAGGCGATATACGCCGTTGTCCTCGCGGATGGAGGTGCGCACCGCCAGCTTGTCGCGGAAAGAACTGCCCGGCTCGCTCGTAATGGAGGCGAAGATGGCGCCTTCGCTTACCACTTCGGAGAAATAGCGTTCCATCTGTTCCTTGGAGGCGATTTGCCCCAGAAAATCCACGACGGCGCTGTGCATGTTGAAGGTAAGTCCCGTGGAGGCGCAGCCTTTCGCAATTTTGGAGAGCACCGTGACGTAGGTGAGAGAATCCGCTCCGATGCCGCCGAATTCCTTGGGCACCATGAGAGAGAGAAGGCCGGCGTCGGCGAGGTCCTGATAGTTTTCGACCGGAAAGCGCGATTCCTCGTCGATCGTCTTCGCGCGCGGGGCGAATTTTTCCTGCGCCAGCGATTCGGCGAGGTCGACCCATTTTTTTGATTCAGCGCCAAGCGCGCCGGCAGAACTGTTCATCAAAGGTTTCCTCTTTCTGTTGCTATGGCGATTTTTTCTCTCTTCAGTCGTATTCCGCGAGTGCGGGCAAAGGCTGCTCCAGGGTGATGGGCTCCGTGTCCTCTAGCAGCGGCATGATCTCGCGTCCGAATATCTCCACTTCTTCGACATGCGGCCAACCAGAGAGGATGAACGTGTGGACGCCCACATCCACGTATTCCTTGAGTGCCTTGGCAATCATGTCGGGCGTGCCCACCAGGGAAGCACCCGCGCCCGCGCGAACCGTGTTCACGCCCATCCACAAGGTGTCGGTGATCCAGAGCGACTCACCCTTCGCCAGTTCGTTGACGCGCGTCTGACCGGTGCTCTCCGTTTTGGTCTTCATGTCGGCCCAGGCCTGTACGTTCGAGATGTCGCTCCCCTCGATGAGCTCTTGCGCAGCTTTTTTTGCCTCCGCCCTGGTCTCCCGGCAGAGGATGTGCATCCGCACGCCGAATTGAATCTTGTCCTCGCGGTCGAACTCCGCGGCTCGGCACCTCATGTCGCGCACGTCCTCGGCGATGGTATCGACGTCAACAGCGTACATCATGTGCACGTCGGAAAATTTCGCCCCCACGCGGCGGCCGGGCTCCGAGCTTCCGCCGAGATAGATGGGCGGCCAGGGTTTTGAGACGTGGATCGGGAAAAAGGCGGCTTCTCGTATGTCGAAATACTTCCCCTTGTAGGTCATGGGAGCGTCGGCGCTCCAGATGCGGGTGACGATTTCGAGAAACTCATTTGTCCTGTCGTAGCGCTCATCGTGCACGAGGTGGTCGCCGTAGCGCATCTGTTCCACGTGGCTCGAACCGGTGACGACGTTGAGCGTCAGTCGCCCGCCGGTGAGCGCGTCGAGCGTGCTCGCCGTCTGGGCGGCGAATACGGGGCTGGTGAGACCGGGGCGAAACGCCACGCAGAATTTGATTTTTTCCGTGTGCTGGGCCACGCCCGCTGCCACGAGCCAGGCGTCCATGCAGTGGGTGCCTGTGGGCACCAGAAGGTTCACGAAACCGGCCTGCTCGGCGGCGCTCGCTACGCGCGAGAGGTACTCGATGGTGGGTTTTCGCTCAGGCACCCTTGTGTTGATTTTGTGGCCGTCACCCGCCCTGGCCGACGGGAGAAACCAGGCGTATTCCGTACCCATGTGCAAAACCTCTGAGGTGAAAGATGCGATCAGTATAGCGCGAAATGAATGCGCGTGTATTCACTTCGCCCGATTCTGAAAATACAAACAAGGCGGAAGCGCGTCAATCTCAAGGCCGGGGCCGCGAAAGTTAGACGGGCATCTGTCTGTCGAGTTGGCGGTACTGAACCGCCTCCGCCACGTGTCGGGGAGAGATGTCTTTTTCCCTGGCCAGATCGCTGATGGTCCGCGCTACTTTCAGCACGCGACGATAGGCGTGCGCCGAATGAGGGCGAGAAGACCGGCGTCGGCCTTTCCGTTGCGTTTTATTGTCAATCGTATTCGGCGAGGGCGGGCATGGGAGGCTCCAGGGTGATGGGCTCCGTATCCTCGAGCAGGGGCATTATTTCGTGTCCGAATATCTCCACCTCCTCGACGTGCGGCCAACCTGAGAGGATGAACGTGTGAACGCCCACGTCCACGTATTCCTTGAGCGCCTTGGCGATTATGTCCGGCGTGCCCACTAGGCAGGCGCCCGGGCCCGCGCGAACCGTGTTCACGCCCATCCACAAGGTGTCGGTGATCCAGAGCGATTCGCCTTTCGCCAGTTCGTTCACGCGCGTCTGGCCTATGCTCTCTGATTTGGTCTTCAAGTCGGCCCAGACCTGCACGTTCGAGATGTCGCTCCCCTCGATGAGCGCTTGTGCGGCTTTTTTCGCCTCCGCCTTGGTCTCCCGGCAGAGGATGTGCATCCGGACGCCGAATTTTATCTGATCTTCGCGGCCGACCTCCGCTGCGCGCCGCTTCATGTCGAGCGCGTCCTTGGCGATGGTCTCCACATCGACGGCGTACATCATGTGCACGTCGGAGAATTTCGCCCCCACCCGGCGGCCGGGCTCCGAGCTTCCGCCGAGATAGATGGGCGGCCAGGGTTTTGAGACGTGGATCGGGAAAAAGGCTGCTTCTCGTATGTCGAAATACTTCCCCTTGTAGGTGATGGGAGCGTCGGCGCTCCAGATGCGAGTGACGATTTCCAGAAACTCATTTGTCCTGTCGTAGCGTTCATCGTGTTCGAGATGGTCGCCGTAGCGCATCTGCTCCACATGGCTCGAGCCGGTGACGACGTTGAGCGTCAGGCGACCGCCGGTGAGCGTATCGAGCGTACTCGCCGTCTGGGCGGCGAATACGGGGCTGGTGAGACCCGGTCGGAACGCCACGCAAAATTTGATTCTTTCGGTATGCTGCGCTACGCCCGCGGCCACGAGCCAGGCGTCCAGGCAGTGGGTGCCTGTGGGTACCAGAAGGTTCACGAAACCGGCCCGCTCGGCGGCGCTCGCCACTTGGGAGAGGTATTCGATGGTGGGTTTACGCTCAGGCACCTTGGTGTTGATTTTGTGGCCGTCACCCGCTCTGGCCGATGGGAGAAACCAGGCGTATTCTGTCCCCATATCGAAAACCTCTGTGGTGAGAGATGCACCCAGTATAGCCCAAAATGGAGGAGCATGTATCGGCTGCGCCTGTTTTTGAAAATGCAAACAAGGTGGATGCCTGTCGATCTCAACACAGAAGCCGCGAGGTTCAGACGGGCATCTGTCTGTCCAGTTGGCGGTACTGAACCGCCTCCGCCACATGCTGGGGAGAGATGTCTTTTTCCCCGGCCAGATCGCTGATGGTCCGCGCCACTTTCAGCACGCGATGGTAAGCGCGCGCCGATAGTCCCAGTTTCTCCACCGCCAGCTTGAGCAGGCGCCTGCCCTCGGCTTCGAGCTTGCAGTGCTCGTTGATGAGGGCAGGGCCCATGTGGGCGTTGGCGTATACGCCCGGGTGGTCCTGGAAGCGCTCTTTCTGGATTTTCTGCGACGCGAGAACACGGCCTCTGATCGTCGCGGAACTCTCACCCTCGGGGTCTTCGGCGAGTTCTTTCCATGGCACTCTCGGTACATTGATGTGGATGTCGATGCGATCGAGAATCGGCCCCGAGATGCGCGAGCGGTACCGGGCCACCTGCTTGGGCGTGCAGGTGCATGCGCCGTCCGACTGGAGGCCGCACACGCACGGGTTCATCGCGGCGGTGAGCATGAACCGAGCCGGGAACGAGAGGCTCGCCTGCGCTCTGCTGATGGTGATCTTCCCGTCCTCGAGCGGGCCGCGCAGGGTTTCGAGCACGTTTTTCCGAAACTCGGGTAGTTCATCGAGGAACAGCACGCCGTTGTGCGCGAGCGAGGCCTCTCCGGGCAGCGGCAACGCGCCTCCACCCACCAGGCCTGCGTCGCTGATGGTGTGGTGCGGAGCACGGAAAGGCCTTTCCTCAATCAGCGAATCATGTTTCGTGAGCTTGCCGAGCACGCTCCAAACCTGACTCGTCTCGATGGCTTCGTCCAGAGACAGTGGGGACAGGATGGTGGGGAATCTTTTCGCCAGCATGCTTTTTCCGCTGCCGGGCGGGCCTATCATCAGCAGGTTGTGCGATCCCGCTGCCGCAACCTCCACGGCGCGTTTGGCCTGGTGTTGTCCCCGGATGTCCGAGAAATCGATTCTTTCGACCTCTTTTTTCTCTATGCCGTTCTTCTCGCAACATGCCGGGTGGATGTCGATTTCCTCCCGGATGAAACCCACCACCTGAGGGAGCGTGTGTACGGGATAGACCTCGAGCTTATCGACCACGGCGGCCTCGGGCGCGTTTTCCGCCGGGAGTACGAGGCCGCGCTTGCCCATCTTCTTGGCGAGAACGGCGATGTTGAGCGCTCCCCGGATGGGCCGCAAAGAACCATCCAGCGCCAGTTCACCCAGAAACAGGAGAGAATCCTCCATTTGAGAGCGTGAGTGAAATACGCCGTTCGCGCGCAGCATCGAGAGCGCAATGGGCAAGTCGAAGGCGCTGCCCTCCTTACGGACGTCCGCCGGTGAGAGGCTGACGGTGATGCGCCCCATTGGGTAGATGAAGCCCGTGTTGAGGATGGCTGCACGAATCCTGTCCTTGCTCTCCTTGACGGCGGCGTCGGGCAGGCCGACGGTGGCGTAATAGGGGAGACCCGGCGCGAGGTCGACCTCCACTTCGACGGGGTAGGCGTCTACGCCCAGTACGGCTGCTGCTTCGGTTTTGGCAAGCATGGCATTTCTCCGGGTTGTCTCGTGGAGTAGCAAAGATAAAGCGAAATATATAACGAAAATATAACGAAATCAACCCCGAATCGGCAAAATCTTGTGAAATTCTACATTTATTCCGGAATTCCGCCGGGAGTGTTTTCAATAGGGAAGGGGGAAGTGAGGGTTTTTAAGTTCGATAATTGCGCCGGCGATGACGGGCGCGGCTATTTCCTGGAAACTTCGGAGCCTGCAGCCATAACGACCTTCGATTCGATGAGTGCGTGGATTTGTTCATTCGTATAAAGGAGTAGATCGCGGAGTATGTCCTCGGTATCGCCCCCGTGAAGGGGAGCGGGTTCCGGGTCAGGGTTTCCGTTTGCCGTGCGATTCAGGATGGGGTTGCCCACGATTTTTACTGTTCCGACTTCGGGGTAATCATATTCGCGGATGAGGCGCCTTGCCTCGACCTGCTCGTTGTCAAGCGCGCGATCGAGCGGGTTCACGGGTGCGGAGGGAACCCCCGCCGCCTCGAAGAGTTCAATCCACTCCTCGCCCGGGCGAGTCATCAGAATCTCTTCCATGATGGGGAGAAGGACGTCTCTGTTCTCGGAGCGCAGGTCGTTTGTCTTAAAGCGCGGGTCATCCGCCAGCTCATCCATTCCCATGACCTCGCACATTTTTTTCCAGAAGCGCTCCTCGCGTGGAGAGAGCACAATGTAGATCGTGGCCGTCGGGAATGCCTGGTAGGGCACCATGTACTCATGGGCGTTGCCGGGCGGCTCTGGTATGTCGCCGTTGTTGAGATACATGGTCGAGATATAGCCGAGCATGGCGAGTTGAACGTCGAACATCGGCACTTCAAGGTGCGTTCCGCTTCTTCCTTTCGCCTTGGCCAACAGGCCCGCCATGCAGGCGATGGCGGTATAGAGGGCGGTGGAGATATCCGCCGTGGGCGATCCGTTTCTGGCGGGCGGGCGGTTCGGCTCGCCTGTGATGGCCATGTGGCCGCTTACGGCCTGCTCGACCAGATCGAAAGCGGGTTTATCGCGCCAGGGGCCTTGTTCCCCGTATCCGCTCGAGTCGACGAACACGATATCGGGGTTCCTCTGCTTCATGACGTCGTATCCAAGACCCAGCCGCTTCATCGTGCCGGGCCGGAAATTCACCATCACGGCGTCTGATTTCTCCACCAGGTCCAGAAACACTTCCTTGCCTTCGGGTTTTTTCAGGTCGATGACGATACCCTTCTTACCCCGGTTGAAGGTGAGAAAGATGCTCGAAACGGGGCCGATGCCCGCAATGGCGGGGTTGCGCCCGATGTCTCCCTGGGGAGATTCGACCTTGATGACCTCGGCCCCCATATCGGCGAGAATCATGCTGCCGATGGTTCCGGCGATGACCTGCCCGAGATCGAGGATGCGGTAGCCTGCCAGCATTAGAGAAATCCTTACATTAAATTCGGGGAGCGGCCGTCGCCGTCGCTTTGATGAGCACGTCGCCGCGCTGGTTCTCGGCGCTTGCCTCGATTTCCACCAACCGTTTTCCATCTTCTTCATATTGACGCACGATCCTGGCCTTGCAAATCACCATGTCGCCCGGCCATGCCTGCGCGCTGAAGCGAATTTTCAGGTTCTTGAAAGAATCAGGCCCCAGCCATTCACTGAGAAGGCGGGCGAGATATCCACCCTGGAGCATCCCGTGCGCGAAGGGTTTGTCGAACCCCGCCCTGATGGCGTAAATCTCATCGTGGTGGTTGGGGTTGAAATCTCCGCTTGCGCCCGCGTAGCGTACGAGGTCCGTGCGGGTGATGGGTCCGACCGTCAGTTCGCGCTCGGAACCCTCGAGGAGTTCTTCCCATTTTGCGTACTCTAAAGTCGTCGTCATGTTCGCGCTCCATCAGGCCTCTTTGGGAGGTGCCGCGGTTTCGATGAGGGTGCGCCTCGCCACCTGAACCAGTTCGCCCGCCTCGTCCACGAACCTCGTTTCGATGACGACGAAGGTCATCATCCCGCCCCGGCGCCCTTCTTTCTCTCGGGTGGAGACGATGGCGTTTCTTCCCTTTAAGTTCATGCCGGCGACGAGGGGCTTGTGGTATTCGAATTCCTGCTCCCCGTGGAGGCGCCGTTTGGGGTCGTAGCCCAGATGCGGCATGGGGTCGTTATCTGTATTTTCGTGCCAGAACTGGCGCACGAATGTGGGCGGAGCGAGTAGATCGTCAAAACCCGCGGCTTTGGCAGCTTCCAAATCCGTATGTACCGGGTCGGTAAGCCCCAGGACGAGGGCATATTCCCTGATTTTCCCGCGCTCGACCCGGAACTCGAACTCGGGGAATGTTCTCTCCAGTACGCTTTTATCCAACGGCATGAAGTCAGTTCCTCATGAAAATCACTTTATCGTTCGGGTAGTCTTTAGTTTCGGCTCTTTAGGAGGAATCATCAAGTATCCTCGGCGAGATTCCTACAGCCCCAGCGCCTTGGCGATGATGTTTCTTTGCACCTCGCTCGTGCCCGCGCCGATCGTGGCCAGCCGCGCGTCGCGGTAGTGGCGCTCCATGGCGTATTCTCCGCTGTAGCCGTACCCGCCCATCACCTGAACGCCCAGGTCGGCCACCTGCTTATACGCCTCTCCGGCATAGAGCTTGAGCGTCGCCGCTTCGATTCGCCCCGCCTTTCCCTGCGAGACCAGCCAGGCGAACCGGTAGACCTGCAGCCTCGCCGTGTCGACGAGCATGTGCATTTCGGTGAGCATGTGGCTCACGGCTTGGAACTTGCCGATGGGGCGGCCGAACTGCTTCCTCTCCTTCGCGTGATTGAGAGCCAGCTCGAGCGCCGCCGCCGCCGCCCCCGTGCGCGCCGCAGAGAGGCACAGGCGCTCCGTGGTGATGTAGGCCATGAGACCCTGCCAGCCGTCTCCCACTTCTCCCAGAACATCGACTTCGCTCGCCTCCACGGCGTCATAATGCACCACACACGTGCCCATCGCCCGGTGGCCGAGCAAGTCGAGCTTCGACCAGGTGACGCCCTCGGCGTCGGCGGGGATGATGAAGTTCGTGATGCCCTCGTGCTTGGCGCCCGAGTTGTCTGTTCTCGCAGCGACGAGGATATGCGTGGCCGTCGGCATGCCGGAGGTGAAGTTTTTGGTGCCCGTGAGGCGGAAGCGGTCTTCTTCCCGGTCCGCGCGGGCGATGATAGCAGCAGCGTCGGAACCAGCGTCCGGCTCGGTAAGGCTGAACGCGAAATACTTCTCCCCCTGGATAGTGGCGGGGATGAAATCTTTTTTCTGGGCGTTCGTTCCACTGAGGAGAAGGGCGTCCACACCGTAGCAGACGTTTCTGAAGATCATGGTGGCGAGGTCCAGGTAGTGCATCCCAGCGGTTTCGAGGACGAGGGCCAAATCCAGCGCATCGCCTCCCATGCCACCGTATTCTTCGGGTGTGGACACACCTATCCACCCGTCATCGGCCAGGGCTTTATACGCATCGACGGGGGCTTCGCCCCTCTTGTCGCAATCCATTGCGTATTCAGTAGGGCAAACCCGTTCTAAAAGCTCATGCAGCGTGCGGCGCATGAGTTCCTGGCGCTCGTTGAAGGCGAAATCCAAACCGGTGAACCTCGATCGTCAAGGGGACTTCCTGATTCCGGAAGGCGATTGAACACCGCCACGCTCGAAAAATCAAGCCGTATGCGGGATCGGGCGCAAAAAAGCCCTCAATCCAGGACTTCAGGGTTGTGGATGTTTATCGGTTGCCCGTCGGCGAAGGCGTTGATTTGATCGAAAGCGATACCGAAATACCTCTCGAACGTGCCGCGCGTGACGTAGCCCAGATGCGGTGTGCAAACCACGTTCTCCATGCCTAGGAGTGGATGTTCGGCCCCTCGAACCGGCTCTTTTTCATAGACATCCACGGCGGCGAATCCGGGTCTTCCGGCCTTGAGCGCCGCTTCGAGCGCTCCTTCTTCTATCAGCCCCGCGCGGCTGGTGTTCACTAAAAGGGCGGTCGGTTTCATGAGGCTCAAATCCTTCGCCGTCACGATGCCCCTCGTCTGGGGGATCAGGCGGATGTGGAGGCTCACGATGTCGGACTCCGCGAAGAGCGCTTCTTTGCTGTCGGCCATCGGAACGCCGTCAGCGCGGGCGCGTTCGGCGGAGCCCTCTCTCCCGTAGGTGATGACGTTCATGCCGAACGCTTTCCCCACGGCGGCCACCTGGCTGCCGATGTTGCCGTAGGAATACACACCGAGCGTGTTGCCGTAGAGATCCTCGCCCAGTGTGGTTTGCCAGCCGCCCTCCGCCAAATTCCTGATCTCCTGGGGGATGGAGCGCATGGCGCAGTGGATGAGGCCCCAGGTGAGTTCACATGTCGAATGCGTACCGGTGCCGCCTGCGGCCACGGCCACCTTGTGGCGCGTGCATGCTTCCAGGTCGACGTGCCCGCCGAAGCCTGCGCCCGTCTGACTCACGATTTTGAGATGGGGGAGTCTGTTGAGCAGTTCTTCCGTGATGTGGGTTCGTTCCCGGATCAGGACGATGGCTTCTGCGTCCCGGAACCGCTCTGCGAGTGCGTCGACCTCGTCGAGCGTGTCGTTGTGGATGGTCACATCGTGCCCCGCCATCTTGGAGAAACACTCGAGGTGTCGGATGCAGTCTTGATAATCGTCTGAAATCACGACTTTCATTCAGGGGTCCTTTCTGGTCCATTCATTGGAAACGGGGGATAGAAATCAGTTTTTTGTTAATCATCTGAAGATGTATTATTATCCCCCCGGACGGGAATTTTCCCAAGCCGCGTCTGGGTTTCAGGAGAGGGAATGGCAACGGCATCGGAGAGAAAAGTACAGCTTACCCGGATGGTCAAGGCGGGCGGGTGAGGTTCGAAACTGGGTCCGGAGGACCTGCGAGAGGCTTTGAGCCAGTTTGAGCCGTTTTCGGACCCGAACCTACTCTACGGCACGAACGCCGGGGACGACACGGGCGTGTATCGGCTCAGGGAGGACCTGGCCATCGTCCAGACGGTGGATTTCTTCACCCCCATCGTGGACGACGCTTACGCCTATGGCCAGATAGCCGCGGCCAACGCGCTGAGCGATTGCTTTACCATGGGCGCGCAGCCGATCACCGGGCTGAACCTGGTGGGGTTCCCCTGCCATATCGGTCTGGATGTGCTGGGGAGAATCCTGGCCGGGGGCGCGGACAAGATGCGAGAGGCGGGCGGCGTCATCGTGGGTGGCCACAGCGTGGACGACGTGGAGCCCAAATACGGCATCGCCGTCACGGGAACCGTCGACCCCAGGAAGATGGTGACGAACCAGGGGGCGAAACCCGGTGATAAGCTCGTTTTGACGAAGAAAATCGGCACCGGCGTCGTTACCAACGTGACGAAGCAGGTGAACCCGGTGCTTAAGGCTGCGCGCGGCATTTTCGGGAAAAACGGAAAACTCCAAGACGGCGTGTTCGAAGAGGCGGTGGATTCGATGAAGACGCTGAACAAAAATGCGAGCGAGTGCATGATGCGCGTGGGCGTGAACGCCTGTACGGACGTGACCGGTTTCGGCCTCCTGGGTCATCTGCACAACGTGATGGAGGCCAGCGGTGCGCGGGCGCGGGTCGTTTTCTCCGATGTGCCCCGGTTCGATGACTTGCTCCCCCACGCGGTTGCGGGCACGGCGGGGGGTGGCGATCGCAACCGCCTGTGGACGAAGCCCTTCGTCGAGGCGAAACCGGGCGTCGATGAGGAGATGCTCGCCCTGCTCAACGACGCGCAGACCTCCGGCGGACTCATCATCGCGGTGGATGCGGACAAGGCGGGGGCGCTTTTGGACGAACTGCATGGGGCGGGTGTGGCTTCCGCCGCCGTATTCGGCGAGGTGATAGAAGGCCCGGCCGGGAGCGTGGAAGTAGAGTTGTAATTCTTCTCTTTCAGCGAGGGAGCGTTTATGGAAAAGGCCATGTTCGGCGCAGGTTGTTTCTGGGGAGTGGAGGCGGCGTTCCGCAAGGTGGAAGGCGTGGCGTACACCGCTGTGGGGTACTCGGGCGGCGCGAAGGACGAGCCCACTTACCGGGAAGTATGCACGGGCCGCACGGGACATGCGGAGGTCGTCTATCTGGAGTTTGAGCCCGAAAAAGTCTCCTATCAGGAGCTTTTGGACCTTTTCTGGCGGATTCACGACCCGTGCACGCTGAACCGCCAGGGGCCCGACGTGGGCACCCAGTACCGCTCGGCGGTTTATTTCTTCTCACCCGACCAGGAAGCCGCGGCGCAGGCTTCCAAGGAGGAGCAGGAGGAATCAGGGCGTCATTGGGGCCCGATAGTGACCGAGATTACGCAAGCCTCGCAATTCTGGATGGGCGAGGACTACCACCAGCAATATGCCGAGAAAAACGGGATCATCTGCCACTAGGCGCGTCTGCTCGCATCAGCCCCCGGCGGGGTCGCAAGCCAGCCGGGGGCTTTTTTCTTTGGGTCAGCCGTATTGCGCCACGACGCCGGCCAACTCGTCGAGTTTCGGCAAAATGACGTCTTCCTCCGCCGAGGGCAGGGGGAACAGGCATCTGCCCACTCCCAGGTCCTCGTAAGCGCGCAGCTGCTCCAGGTCGGGGGGCGCGAAGAATATGGTGACCGGAACGGGTGGGCGCCCCGCCTTGGCGGCCATATCCTGAAGTTCCTGAATCCTTGGCGCGAGGTCCAGGCCCCCGCGCGGCAGCGGCATCCACTCATCCCCGTAGCGAATCACGCGCTCGAGCGTCCTCGCCCCGTTTCCGCCCACGAGTATGGGCGGGTGCGGTTTCCGTACCGGCTTGGGCCAGGACCAGATGCGCTCGAAATCCACGAAATCGCCGTGATAGCTCGCCTCATCCTCCGTCCAGATGGCTTTCATCGCCTCGATGCGCTCGCGCAGGACGATCCAGCGCTTCTGGTAGTTCGTTCCGTGGTTCTCCATCTCCTCGCGGTTCCAGCCGCCGCCGATCCCGAAAAGCACGCGGCCGTTCGAGATGTGATCGAGCGAGGCCACCTCGTTGGCGAGGGTGATGGGGTCGCGCTCGATGACGAGGCAGATGCCCGTGCCGAGCATGATTTTTTCCGTCGCGGCCGCCGCGGCGCCTAACGCCACGAAAAGATCGAGCGAGTGGGAGTATTCCTTCGGGAGTTCCGCGCCGCCGGGCCAAGGTGTTTTCCGGCTCGCCGGGATGTGGGTGTGCTCCGGGAAGAAGATGGACTCGAAGCCCCGGTCTTCCGCCTCTTTGGCGACCCGGTGCGGGGCGATGGAATAATCGGTCGGGAAAATCGCGACGCCGAATTTCATGGTGTGCTCTCCTGGTTCGTGTTGATCAATGATTCGCCGATGATTTCTACCTCATGCCCAGGGGGTTTGGTTTTTGCCCCTCGGGGATGATGGGGTCGTAGGTAAAGCCTCTGGTCTTCTCTTCGAACTCCTCCCGCACCTGCTTCAATACGTTCTCATCGCTGATGAGTTCGAGCGCGGTGGCCGCCATGGTCTTGGCGGCGGTCATCATGCCCTTCTCCCCGATTTCCATCCCGTATTGCTGGGTGGCGAGCCATGAATGCCCCGGCGTCCCCGGCGCGTGGCAGGTTGTCATCAGGTTGCCCAGGGGCGTGAGCCAGCTCACGTTGCCGCGCTCGTTGCTCGGGCGGATGTCCGCCGGGTCGAGGGGGGAGACATCTTCCGAGAGCGGCGTCTCGTAGCCCAGTTTGCGGGCGAATTCCTTCGCCTCGTCCGAATAGCTGTGCGCCCCCACGAATTCGAGGTTTCGCTGCACGCAGTGGGCCAGGGCGCTGTTGGGGAGATTCTCGTACACGGCGGTGAGGAGGGTTTCCTTCATCGTGGTGCCCGACGCCAGCGCGCCCGCTTTCGCGCAGTTTCGAACGCGCTCGCTCAGTTCGTTGACCATCGCCCGTTTGGGCGCGCGCACGTAGTACCACACGCGCGAGTAGGAGGGCACGACGTTGGGGGCCACGCCGCCGTCGGTGATGACGTAGTGGATCTTGACCGGCTCGATGACGTGCTCGCGCATCATGTTGACGCCGTAGTTCATGATCTCCACGCCGTCTAGCGCGCTCCTGCCGTTCCAGGGGTCGCGGGCCGAGTGGGCGGTCTCGCCATAGAACTCGAAGACGATGGAGTCCATCGCGTTGGTGCTGCCGCCCCGCGTGAAGCTCTTATCCCCGGGATGCCAGGTGACGGCCGCGTCGAGGCCGTCGAACGCGCCGTCGCGCGCCATGTATACCTTGCCCTCCAGGGTCTCCTCCGCCGGGCAGCCGTAACAGACGACTTGGCCCTTCGTCCCCGATTCGCGCAGGGCGCGCGCCGCTGCAATCGCCGCGTAGGAACTCGCCGTGCCGAAGAGGTTGTGCCCGCAGCCGTGGCCCTGTTTCTCGTGGGAATCCCCGCAGTGGGGCAGCGCGTCGTATTCCCCGAGTATTCCCACGGCGGGGCCGCTATCGCCCCACCTGGCGATGAAGGCGGTGGGCAGGTCGCCCACCCCGCGCTGCACCTCGAATCCGTGTTGCTCGAGCACGTCTTCGAGCAGTTCCGCGGACTTGAATTCCTCGAGAGCGATTTCCGCGAAGTTCCAGATTTCGCGGGCGATTTCGCGCGCCTCGCCCGCCTGCCCGTCGAGGTAGTCGACGGCATGTCGTTTGAGATCGTCCATGTCTTCCTCCACATGGTGATGCGGATACCGATGGTTGGATGGGGCGATTATAGCCCAGACAAGGCGTTTCGTATACGGGGCCGCAGTATGAGCCGGTTGCGGTGGCGGGGGGGATGGGGGTGCTCCCGACAGCGGGCCCGAATGCGGGCAGTTGCGGGCAAATGCGCGGGAGGCGAAAAACTTTTTTTATCGCTGAATCTTAGTGCAGGGCGCTCAGATTTGAATGATAACCTGTATGATTACAATGATTTACGAGAACGGTATTTTTCAGAAATTTATCGAAAAACATCGTGAATTTATCTGATTTTACGGGAAATATGATTATTTTCATTTCCGTGTCGTTCCTGAGTCCATTCTCGTCACTCTTCCTCGCCCCGTCGCCGAATCCCATGAGAAAGCCTCCTCTCCCTGCGTCTCGATCCGCCGGGGAAACCGCTTCCCCGCGTCGCGCGCACGATAGCGCAGTCCGCTGTTTCGGGAATGACGGCAATTGCGGGGAAATGCGGGTCGATTTCGAGAGGGGAGGATAAGCTACCCGTAGGGACAGGCCCCTGTGCCTGTCCGAGGTCCCTGGCGATTTACATGGCGTCTGTAGGGACAGGTCGCGACCTGTCCTTGTTATTTACCTCATCGACCGAGATAAACCACCGTCATTCCGGCGAAAGCCGGAATCCATTTTGACTTTTTACCGGGCAGGGCGGTCACGACCTTGTTGATGCGCGGCGTCCGGATGCGGGAATCCAGAGAATTCGCCTTTCGTTTTTGGCTTCGATTCTGATTTTATTGGCCCGGGAGCGAAAACGTCCGAACGGGAAGGCGAAAAGGCAAAGGCGAAAATGGATTCCGGCTTTCGCCGGAATGACGGCCAAAACCCGAAACCGGGTGACCACACGGGGGCAGGGCGGCCACGGGGGGCCGCCCCTACGGGTTCGTTTCAATACACGCGGTTTCCGTAGGGACAACCCCCCCGTGGTTGTCCGAAACCCACGCGCCTCCCCCCACACCGCATATGCAAGTTCGATTGCTTATCCCGCGGCATGAAAGCTATGATACCCCCGCCTTCGCGCGCATCCACGCAATCACTGTTTTCCGGTAACGGTTCAGGGTTTTCCTGAAACGGCCCGCCGGATTGTTGAAATTTTGCCTTCTTTTATGGAGAAAAAAATGGAAAAAAGAACACTCGGACGCACGGGTCTGGAGGTCACGGTCATCGGGTTCGGCGCCATGACCATCGGCGGCGTCTTCGGCCCGGTGGACGACGGCGAGTCCAACCGCGCCCTGCACGCGGCCATCGATTCGGGCATGAACTTCATCGATACGTCCGACGCCTACGGCGTCGGCCACAGCGAGACCGTCATCGGCAAGTTCCTGAACGAGCGGACAGACCGCGCCGATATCCTCATCTTCACCAAGGGCGGGAACGACATGTCGACGGGCCAGCGCAATTTCAATCCCGAGTACATCGCGGGCTGCCTCGAGGGGAGCCTGAAGCGCCTCGGGATGGACGTTATCGACTACTACCAGCTCCACAACCCGGGCGTCGACAACATGGCGGCCGAGGACAGCTACGCGCTGCTGGAGAAGGCGAAGGACGACGGGAAGATCAAACACTGGGGCGTTTCGATCAACACGGTGGAGGAATGCAACCTCGCCGCGGAGCAGGACAAGCCCGCCACCATGCAGATGGAGTACAACGTCATCAGCCAGGAGGCGGCGCCCGCCTTCGCCCGCGCGCGCGCGGCGGACGTCGGCGTCATATCCCGCGTGCCGCTCAAGCGGGGCTTCCTCTCGGGCCGCATCGACGAGGCGTTCGAGTTCGCCGAAGGCGACCGGAGAAAGGGCATCCTCTCGCCCGAGAACATCCGCAAGTTCCAGGCCCAGCTCGCCCGCACCCGCGAGGTGGCGGAGAATCTCGGGGTTTCGGCGGCCCAGGCGGCCATTCGCTTCTGCGTCTCGAACGAGAACGTGAGCTGCGTGATTCCGGGCATCCGGACGCCCGAGCAGTCCCGGCAGAACGCCGCATGCGGCGAACCCCTGCCCGCCGAGGCCGTGAGGAGGCTGCAGGAGGTATAGGTGGGGTGGGTGGTCAAACGCGATTGAGGCGCGAGGAATTGTAGCGGACAGGCCCTAGAGCCTGTCCGAGGTCGCGACCTGTCCGGGGACCCCGTGCCTGTCCGAGGACCTTGAAAACCAACCCCCCCCTTGTCAGGGGGGTATAAAAAGGCAACCCCCGCAAAAAAGGATCAACTCCCCCCTTGAGGGGGAGTCGAAGAGCTAAGGGCGAAGCCCGCAAGCGATTCGGTGGGGGGACATGCCACAGAAAAAACTCCCCCCACCACATCGGCCTTCGCACAAACCGCTCGGGAGTTACGCTCAAAACTTGTGTATGGGCTGAATTGAAGAAGGCGGCGCATCCTGCTGAAATAGGGTTTGCCAAATAGCCCGGTCATTCAGCACAAGGAGATGCGCCACCATGAGAGAAGATACGACGATTCCCATGAAGAATCCAGCCCTACGGGACGAGTTGAGCGAACTGTTGCGCGCGGGCGCGCGACGAATCATCCGCCAGGCGGTGGAAGCGGAGTTGGCGGCGTTTCTCGAAGAATATGCGGGCGATCGTGACGCGCAGGGCCGCCGCGCGGTGGTTCGCAACGGGTATCTGCCGTCGCGGGAGGTGTTGACGGGAGTGGGTCCGGTGCGTGTCCAGGTGCCCCGGACGCGGGACAGGTCGGGGTCGGGGCGGCGTTTCCGCTCGGAGTTGCTGCCGCCGTATCTGCGCAAGACGCGGCGCGTGGAAGCGGTGATACCGTGGCTGTACCTGAAGGGGGTATCGACGAACGACTTCGGCGAGGCGCTCACGGCGCTGTTCGGCGAGTCGGTGGGGGGCTTGTCCCCGGCGAGCGTCTCGCGGCTCAAGGAGGGCTGGGAGCGCGAGTACGCGCAGTGGCGCGAGCGGGCGTGGCACGGGGAGGAGTTCGCGTATCTGTGGGCGGACGGCATCTACGTGAACGTTCGCAGCGGGGAGCGGCGCTGCCTTCTGGTGGTCGTGGGCTGCGACGCGCGAGGCCGCAAGCGCTTCCTGGCCCTGGAGGCGGGGTTCCGTGAATCGAAGGAGAGCTGGAAGGCGGTTTTGTTGCGCCTGCGGGAGCGGGGCGTGAAGGCGGCGAAGCTCGCCGTGGGCGACGGGGGGCTGGGGTTGTGGTCGGCGCTGGCCGAGGTGTACCCCGGGACCCGGGCGCAGCGCTGCTGGGTGCACAAGACGGCGAACGTTCTCGACAAGCTGCCCAAGAGCGCTCAGGTCGAAGCGAGGCCGATGCTGTATGAGATGTGGAGGGCGGAGACCCGCGCGCATGCGGAGAAGGCGTTCGAACGCTTTCTCGCCACCTGGGAGGCGAAGTATCCCAAGGCCGCCGCGTGCCTGTCGAGGGACCGCGAGGAGTTGTTCGCCTTCTACGACTTCCCGGCGGCGCACTGGCGGAGCATTCGGACGACGAACCCGATCGAGTCGACCTTCGCCACGATCCGGCTGCGAACGGCGAAGACGAGGAACTGCCTGAGCGAGAAGACGGCGCTGAGCCTGATTCACCAACTCGCCATGAGCGCCGAGAAGCGATGGGGGCGGCTGGGCGGCTTGCGCCAGCTGGCCGACGTGATCACCGACGTGAGGTTCATCGATGGGATGAACGAAAAACAAACCGGCAGGGAGGCCGCTGAACTCAAGACGGCCATACACAACATTTGACAGTAACTCACCGCTCGGCCTCTGTGACTCCCCCTCAAGGGGGGAGTTGATTCTTTCACTTCGGCAGGAGGTGACAACCCCCTCAAGGGGGGAGTGAATTTGTTATTCTACTCCGCGTAGAGTGATCTGCGGAGGGGCTTCATACGGGGTTTTTCAGGGGGCTGAGGGTTTTGCTTTTTCTTGCTCCCCTGTTAAGGGGGGGTAGGGGGGGTTGCCTTTTCGAGCATCCTCGACCAGCTTTAATATGTGTCTGTAAAATTTCGGGTTGTTTTCTTCTTTGGCCATTTCCAGAAGAGCCAATCTGTCTTCTTCATCTGACAATCTTTCGATTGTATTATCCCTTGAAAGATTTCCGGTTTTCATGCC
The DNA here is from genome assembly GCA_965203325.1 of bacterium. Lineage (GTDB taxonomy): Bacteria > UBA8248 > UBA8248 > UBA8248 > UBA8248 > Bin107. Next base: position 1,719,701 of record OZ241875.1, on the reverse strand, counting down.
TTTCATCCTTCCAGAGCACCATAAGGATTTATCGCTTCTGACATTTCTTTTCTTGAGCGTATGAATTATGTAAATGAGAGTAGTTTTGACATGTATATTTATACTTTTAGATACTGTCAACTTTGCTTGATTGGATTCACAAAAAGGAGACGAAAATGCCGGTGACGAATTGGGACGAACTGCCTGTGAAGGTGCCCTTCCCGGGGGTGGAAGTCGGCCTCGTGAGCGGGAAGCACTGCATGATCAGCTACATCCACGCGAAAGGCGGGAATTCCACCCGCAGGCACCACCACGAGGCGGAGCAGATTTTCTGCCTCATCAGCGGCTCCGCCCGCGTGCAGGCGGGCGACGACCCGGTGGCGGTCTTGAAGCCCGGCGACGTCTGGTACGTGCCGCCGCACACCGAGCACCAGGCGGACTATCTCGAAGACACGGTGGCCTTCGAGGCCGCAGGCCCCATCCGCTTGGATAATTTCGCGGGCTACCTGCACGAGGACACGCATTTCGTCGATCAGCGGGACCTCGCGGCGGACATGGAGCGGGAACAGGCGGGGTAGGGGGGTGTTTCCAGACAGGCCTCCGCGTTTGTCCTTGCGACCCCGCAACCGCAGATGGCCGTCATTGTGGTACACTCGGACGCAGGTGCGAATCGTCGGTTCCTGAATGGATATTGTGGAGAGCCGCAGCATAAGTTCGAATGAATGTTCGCAGGCCGGGCCTTGAGGGTGAAAATTGCTGAATTTGCCCGACGTCGAGCGAAGGGAGGGGAACCCGTGAAACTCAAGGTAGTCGTTCACGAGGCGGAAGAAGGTGGATATTGGGCCGAAGTCCCGGCCGTCCCCGGGTGTGCGACGCAGGGAGATACGTTCGAGGAGTTGTTGAGCAATCTCTACGAGGCGGTCGAGGGATGCCTCTCCGTGGACGTCCAGGATGTGGACGTTTCGGGCGCGGGCAGGGTCGTCGAGATACGCGGGACGTAGGGACAGGCCCCTGTGCCTGTCCGGGGTCGCGACCTGTCCTTGCGTTTTTCCTCATTGCCCGAGATAAACCACCGTCATTCCGGCGAAAGCCGGAATCCATTTTATGATTTTTGCTTTCGTTTTCGCATTTGATTCCGACTCGCGGGAGGGAGCGCCACGTCCGAATCCGGAACGGATGAGGCGGATATATGGCGGCGTCCGTATCTTCCCCGGTCGGGAGAGAGGACGTCCGGCAAAAGGCCAAAGATAAAGACGAAAATGGATTCCGGCTTTCGCCGGAATGACGGCGGCGGGGCCAGTTCCAATCAGGGCGGGAGGGTTTCCGTTTTTCCGTGTTCTCGTCCGAGCGATTGGGCGGACACACGGGTCCGCCCCTACAAAACCATCATACACCCACTGTTTCAGGGGGTTTTTTGTTTTTACCCCCCTGTTAAGGGGGGGTAGGGGGGGCAGGACAGCCCCGAGGAGGGGCTGTCCTTTATCCCCTAAGGACTTGCTCTTGCCGGGGAGCTGTTCCGCCGGTAGGGTGTTGCGGACGTTCGGGGACGAACGAGGCGGCGAAGCCTCCCCGCCCCGCGCGGAATGGAGGGATGATGACGGAACGCAAGCCGGAATCCCGCCGCAAGTCGATAAGGGCGGGCGATTTCATTCGTGTCGGCGCACTTGATGAGCTCAAGCGGGAGCGCATGAAAGTGGTGAGCGGCCGGCGCCATCCCATCCTCGTGGTGTATGAGGGGGGCCGCCTTCACGCGCTCGACAACCGCTGTCCCCATCTCGGCTTCCCGCTCCACCGGGGGTCGGTGGAGAACGGCATCCTCACCTGCCACTGGCATCACGCCCGCTTCGATCTCGAGAGCGGTTGCACCTTTGATCTGTGGGCCGACGACGTGCCGAGGGCCAGGGTCGAGGTGCGGGGCGACGCGGTCTGGGTCGCGGCCGATTGCAGTTATCCTGACGAGGGCGACTATTGGCGCACGCGGCTCGGCGACGCCATGGCGCACGACCTGGACCTGGTGTCCGGGAAGGCGGTGCTCGGCCTGCTCGATCGATCCGTTGCGAGCGCCAATATCCTCGCCGACGCCTTCCTGTTCGGCGCGCGGAACCGCGACGACTGGAGCGCCGGTTCGACGATTCTGGCCGCGCTGGCGAACGTGTTGCCGGCCCTCGATGAGGACGACCGCTATCTCGCGCTGTTCAAGGGCATCTCCGAGGTGGCCGGCGACTGCGCCGGCGAGATGCCGCGCCGCGACCGCAAGCCCCTGGCCGGGGCCGCGCCGCCTGCGGACACCCTGCGGGACTGGCTCCGGCACTGGTCCCTGGTGCGCCACCGCGACGGCGCGGAGCGCACCGTGCTCACCGCGATCGCCGCCGGCGCGACGCCCGCGGAGCTCGCCGCGCTCCTGATCACCGCACAGACCGATCGCTACTACGCCGATCGCGGCCACAGCCTCGATTTCATCAACAAGGCGATGGAGTGCCTCGATACCATCGGCTGGCGACACGCCGAGGCCATCCTGCCCACGGTGGTCAAGACCATGGTGGCGGCGCGCGGCGAGGAGGAGGCGAACGCCTGGCGCCACCCGCTCGATCTGGTGCCCCTCCTGGAGGCGGCCTTCGCCGAGTTGCCCAAGCTTTTCAGGAAAGGGGGGGAGGCGAAGGGCGTCTGGCGGGATCACCGCGCGCTGGCCGGGGCCATCCTCGGCGAGGAGGCCGGGCCCATCATCGCCGCCTTGGGCGCCGCGGTCGCCGCCGGCGCCCGGCCGACGGACCTCTCCCGCTCGCTCGCTTATGCGGCGGCTATCCGCGTGGCGCGCTTCGGCACCTCGAACGAGTTTTCCGACTGGAACGCGGCGCTTCACGCCTTCACCTACGCCAACGCGTTGCATCAGGTTCTGAAGCGCATCACCGCGGCGGGCGAGACGCCGCCCGAGGTCCAGGGCGACGTGGTGCGCGGCGTGTACCACGGCGCCATGGCGGTCTACACGAATCGCTTTCTCAACGTGCCCCCGGCCCGGCTGCCGGAGGAGGAGCCTGCGGCGCTGGCCCGGCTCCCCGAAGACGCGGCGGCGCTCCGCCAGGGCCTGCTCGACGTGATGGACCGCCAGCAGCAGGTCCAGCCGGCGGCGCGGCTGGTCGCCCGGTATTTGGACGAGGGCCACGACCCCGCAGGTATCATCGCGACGCTCGGCCATGCGCTCCTGCGCGAGGACGCGAGCTTTCACATGTTCCAGATGTACGAGGCGGGCGTGCAGCAGTACCGCGAGTGGGCGGGTGAGCCTGAAGGCTGTCACATTCTGATCGCCGTGGCCCGCTTTCTCGCCGCGCATTCCCCGACCCAGCGCGCCAGGTACCAGACCGCGACCATCGCCCGCCGGCTGCATCGCGGGGAGAGCGTGCATGAGAGCGGGGGCGGGGACGCGGCTGATCCGGATGCCCTGTCCGATACGGCTGCGAAATAGGCTTCGACGAACGCCGACGCCTTCGCCGGCATGACGATCAAACGCCGCACCCGCTGTAGGGGCGGTTCGCGAACCGCCCATATTCGTGAACGACCCTTGCCGGAGAAACGGGCGCTTCACGAAGCGCCCCTACGGGTTCGTTGCGATTCTGTAGGGACAGGCCCCTGTGCTTGTCCGGGGCCCGTGTCCCTACGGCGATTACGCCTTTTGTAGGGGCCGCATATATGCGGCCCGTGTCGAGGGCAAAAAACCAGGGTCGCATATATGCGACCCCTACAAAACCATCGTACCCCACTGCTTCAGAGGGTTTTTTGTTTTTACCCCCCTGGTTAAGGGGGGGTTGGGGGTCAAACCCGACCGATGAGGGAGGGTTTGCCTTTCAAGGAAAAAAGGGCCGACACCCCGCAAAGGGCTGCTTAAAGGGGTTGAAAAAACCCCTGAAGATGGGAATTGCTGCGACACGATCCCCGAGGTGCAGGCCGAGTCGGGGTGTCGGCTGCTTTCATGAAGCGAAAACAGGGGCCGCCCGTTGTTCCCCCTCCCGGCTCGAGGACTCAAACTCACAACCAGGAGCGGTACAGTTTGCTCTCACGAGGGAAGCAACCAACGGGCAACCCCCTTTCCGCTCTCCTCATATCGCCTTGGGCCCCGGGGCCGTGAAGCCCCGAAGCCATAGGCGTCCTGCTTCAAACTTCTAGTTGTCAACCCGCCGCGCGCCGAACGCGCCGGCCACGGTGCCGTCCGTGAAGCCGGCGTTGAACTCGCCGACCACGGAACCGGGCTTGGGAATCGTTCCATCAGCCGCGGCCGTCAGGCTCCCGTGGTAGATGGCGGTGAACGAGCCGTCGCCATCGCCGCCCTTGGCCGTGCCGGCCATGGTCCCGTCACTGTCGGCCTGGATGCCGGCCGCGTTGGGATCACCGTCACTCTGCAAGGCCACCGACCAATCGTTATCCTCTCCGCCGGACAATGCGAAGTTGTCGATGGTGCCGGTGAGGGTGTTGAGCTTGTCCGGCGCGATGGTTCCTGTACCGGCAGCATTGTTTACCTGACCGAAGGTCGCCGTCAGGCTGACGTCCGCCGTGAAGTGGCCGGAGGTGGCCACGTCGAGCGTGCGGTCGGAGTTGTACACGTTTTTCACGTACACGCCCACGGCGCCGCCTTCATACGTCGCGCTTCCCGTAACGGTAGCAACATCGCCGCTCGCGTTAACGCTTGAACCCGCGAAGGTCTCGACCTCGTTGTAGGTGAGCACGCCGTCTTCGTCCGTCGTTTTCTTCAGCCAGAAGCCGTAGTGGTAGTAGTCGTAGTCCGGCTGGTCGGTTGTTGCGCCTGTGGCGGGAATGAAAACCCAGTCACTGTCATTCGAAACGGCGCTTACGACACCCATGGCATTGACGGTAACTGTGCATGCAGCAGTAGCGTTACACTTGTACGTTCCCATCGAGCCGTTGAACGTGCCCGCGAGCTCGGCGGCGTCCCTGCTTTCATCCACATCTGTTGTCGAAGCGTCGTCTGCTACCGCCTGCTGGAAACTAAGGACGGTAGTTCCAACGGTTCCGGCGGGAGCCGTGAACGCGCTGGCCTTGACCATTCCGAGGTTACCGCCAACTATTCCCAGAGCTTCATTCGTGGCGGTAGGAGTATCGTTGGTCGTGTCGGTGCTGACGTTCAGCTCTTGAGGCGTCGTTACGGTTCCGTCTGCAGCCATAACTTCGAACTTCGCAAACTCCACCGCCTTAGGCGCTTCGATGTCGGTCCTGACGACCACGACCTCTTCCATCACGTTGCCGTCATCATCCGCATCATGCGTGCGAACGTGCATACCCATGTCGTTCGCCATGATCACTTCATTGTCATCTTCGGTCGCGCCTTCAATGGTGATAGTCACGACCTGACCTCCATCATGCTTGATGTCTAGGTTATATTCGCCTGCAACCTGCCCGGCTGTGGGGGCTGGCGCATCTGAACCGCCGAGACCGGCGTCGGTCGTCTGAGTGCCTTCGGCCGCAATGGCCGTTCCTTTCGTCCCGGCCACCTTGTTCTCCGCCTCTTGCGCCACCCGAGCAGCGGCCTTGGTTGCCGCTGCCGTCACCATCCCGGCGTACATCTCGGCGTTGGCTTGCGCCGTCTCGGCGAGCGCCTGGGCGTCTTCGGCCGCAGCGGAGGTCGTGGCCGCCTGGGCCACGGCGTTCGCCGCCTTCGCTTCGGCCACGGCTTCTTCGGCCTTGCCGTAGGAATCCATGTCATGGCTCGCGTCGTCCGTGACGGCGGCCAGCGCCGTTTTCGCGGCTTCGTACGCCGTCATCGCCGCGGCTTTGGCGGCGGCCAGGGCATTGGCTTCCCGCTCAGTAGCCAGGTCTTCAGCCGAGGTGCACGTGCCGTCCGCATTGTACCGGCCGCCGTCAGACTCGCACATCTCTTGCGGGGTCGGCATCGGGGGCGGTTCCTCTTCAACTGCAGCCGTCCCGCCACCGCCGCCGCAGCCGGCCAGCGTCAGCGCGAAGACCGCCGCCAGCGCGAAAGCGTAAAGCTTGCTTATCGGTTTCTCTCTGAACGTCATTTAGTGAGTCCTCCTGAATACACAGTAGAAAAAGGGATTTTCAGTGAATTTCCGGCTTTCTCCGATTAACCTCCTTTCGTCAGCTTTCATTTCGGGTCTTCACAAACTGGTGATTCGTATTTTCGGCCGCCTGAAATACGGCGGACTTGAACCCTTTCATCGTCCGGGCCGGTAGTGAGTCTTTCCGCGAGAGGCGGATTCCTGCGGTATACGCCCACCTTTCCCGGCCTGGGCGCCGTTAATTGTCGTTATCGGCCCCCAGAAGCCCCGTTTTCCGCCGAAAAACCCGATTCGGGGCGCATTGGGGCCGCAAACGAGCGAAATATAAACGAAAATAGGCGCAAAACGGCGCCCGAAACCCCTCCGGAGACGCCGGAATTGCGCTTGACATGGCCGTGAGAGGTGTTATATTTTCTGATAACGACAATTATCGGACTCCAGCAAAGCCGTTTCGGTCGAAATCGACCCCCGACGTCATCCCTGCGCCGGTTAATATGCGGATGACGGCCCTTCGATGTACCGCCGAACCCCGGAATGACGAACAAAACCGAATCGCATCTGTAGGGACAGGCCCCCGTGCCTGTCCTGACGAAGGACAACCACGGGAATGGATGTTTTCTATACGGGCGGCCACGGGGGGCCGCCCCTACGGGTTCGTTGCGATTTTGCGGTTTGTAGGGACAGGTCGCGACCTGTCCGGGGCTCCTACCCAAGGAGAGAGGAAATCAACTCCCCCCTTGAGGGGGTCGGGCTTCCCGAGGGGAAAGCCCGACAGAAGCTGAGCGGTTTATGCGAAGGCCGATGTGGTGGGGGGAGCTTCTATCCGTGGCATGTCCCCCCACCGAATCGCTTGCGGGCTTCGCCCTTAGCTCTTCGACTCCCCCTCAAGGGGGGAGTTGATCCATTTTTATCGGATGAGAAATAACCCCCCTCAAGGGGCCTGTTGAAAAACCCCGTTTTGGTGCGGGCTGAATAGCGGCTCAGGCGGCTTGGGAGATCAAGCCCAATCGGTGCGTGAAGCCGCGATAGGCGCTCATTCGGCGTTTCCGGGCGGCGCAGGCCCTCCACAGAGCGAATAAACGCGCCGCAACAGCGGCGGCGAGCCGCTTGAGGTTCACCGCAGTCGCCGTCAGGTAGGCCTGGATCTTCATATTGTCCAGACCCCGGCGCACCGCCCGCCCCAGTCCGTGCCAACTCTTCGCCTCGCCGTGATAGCCTTCGGAGCGACCCATGTGCCGGCGCCACAGCCGACCCTCCTCCTCCCCACGGCGCGCGTGGCGACGGCGCGCGCGCAACAGCGCCGGATACTCATGCGGAACCAGCACCGTCCGGCTCGTGCGGGACTTCGACAGACAATCGGCCCTGAGCGCGCAGCCCGCGCAATCGCGCGTCCTCGATACATAGTAGCGACCCCGCTCCGTCTCCTTCCGGGGGCGCAGCGTCTTGCCCCCTGGACACTTCACCACCTTGTGACGCTCATCGTAGCGGAACAGCTGCAACGGCACCCGGCTCTGGGAAGGCTCCTTCTTCGCCGGTATCACCGCGTCCACCCCCCGACGCTCCAATGCGCCGTACACCTTCGAGTACGCATAGCCCGAATCCGCCGTCACCACCGCGGGCGCGCGACCCGTGAGCTCGCAAACCGCATCCAACTGCGGCTCCATCATCTCCCGCTCGTTCAACGTCCCCTCCGTCACCGCAACGTCGAGGACAACGCCCCGCTCATCGTCCACCACCGCGTGGTGCTTGTAGCTCGGCTCGAACCCCGCCCGAGCGCTCTTGCGCGCCAGGCGAGCGTCGGGGTCCGTTCGGCTCACAGGACCCGAACCCCCGCCGCCGCCCTTCTTCCCGCCCTCATCCTCCGAGTCGTTCTCCCGCACCACCTTCTCCGCGTGGCGCTCCGCCAGACTCTCCCAGCTCACGTCCGCACGTATCAACGAAGCGTCCATGTGAACCACTTCTCCCTTCGCCACCCTCGCGTCCAGACACGCCCGCACCGTGCGCCGGAATATCTCCTTGAAGCGCGCCTCCCCCCACCGCTGGCGGATACGCGTCAGGCTCGAATGATCCGGCAACTCCTCGTGCAACTCGTAACCGATGAACCACCGGATCGCCAGATGCGCCTGCGCCTCGCGCAGCAGGCGGCGGTCCTGCGCGTAGCCCAGCAGAAAACCCGCCAGCATCAACCGAACCACCACCTCGGGGTCGATCCCCGGTCGACCGTTGTCCGCGCAATAGCACTCCGCCACCTCCTCGCGAAGCCAGCTCAAATCCAGCACGAGGTCCACCTGGCGCAATATGTGATCTTCGGGAATCAACTGCTCCATGGAACCGGCCACGAACAATTCCATCTGCTCGCGCCTCCTGCTGCCCATCATCTCGGGAACTCCCATCTCGGGCGAGGGGGGATAACTCCATACGATCACAAAACCAGGGGTTTTTCAACAGGCCCTTCAAGGGGGGAGTGAATTTAGGATTCTCCTCGGGGTAGGGGGGGTTGCCTTTCAACAAGTGAGGGGCAATCGAACCGACCGAGGAAGCGATACCCCGTAGCGGACAGGTCGTGACCTGTCCGAGGCCGCGCCTGGCCGAGGACCGGTGTGTCCGCCCGATTGCCTACGGGTTCGGCGCGGTGGCCGCTTCCTCTTCAGCGGGATGGATCTCGGCGAAGGAATGATTACTGGTCCGGCCGTCCGCTTCGAAATCGATGATCTCGGTCTCCTGGATGACCTTCTCGATCATCTCCCCGACGGGCAGGCGCGATTCCAGCCCGCGCAGGTGGCCCGCGTGCGAGCGGATGGCGGGGTGTTTGGGCACGAACAGCGAGCAGCAGTCCTGGTCGGGTTCGATGGAAATCTCGAACGTGCCGAGTGCTTTCGCCCCCTCGATGATCTCGTCCTTGTCCATGCCGATCAGGGGCCTCAGGATCGGGGTCTGCACCGCGTCCTCGATGGCGGCGAGGTTCTGCAGCGTCTGGCTCGCCACCTGTCCCAGGCTCTCTCCGGTGACCAGGGCGCGGGCGTTCTCGAGCCCGGCTATCCGCTCCCCGATGCGCGCCATGAACCGGCGGTAGAGCACGACGCGGTACTCGGGCTGCGTGGCGAGGACGATCTCTTTCTGCAGGTTGCCGAACGGCACCATGTAGAGCCTGCTCCCCAGCTGGTAGCCGTTCAGCACGCCGGCCAGGTCTTTCGCCTTCTCGGCGGAGGCGCGGCTGAGATAGGGCGCGCCGTGAAAATGGATGAACACCACCTCGCAGCCGCGCTTCATGACCCGCCAGGCGGCCAGGGGGGAGTCGATGCCGCCCGAGAGGAGCGCCGCCACCCTCCCGAGCGAGCCTGTGGGCAGGCCGCCGGGGCCGGGAATTTTCTCGGCGTACACCCAGGCTTCCCTCGGGATGGCCTCGACGTGCACCGTGAGGCCGGGGCGATCCAGGTCGACCGGCAGGTGCCTTCTGGCCTGGATCGCGGCGCCGATGGCCCTGTCCCACTCCCGCGTGCTGACGGGCGTGGCCGGGAACGATCTCCGGGTGCGGACGCGAAAACTTTCGGTTTTAAGAGGGGCGATCATTTCGAGCGCGACTTTCGCCGCCGCCTCGATGTCGAGCGGAACGCTTTGCGCCCGGGCGAAATAGGCCACCCCGAATACTTTCCTGAGGGCCTCTACCAGAGCGTCGGGGTCTTCCAGGCCGCTCGTTTCGAGAACAAGCCTTCCCGTGCGTTTCCTGACTTTCGCTTCGCAAAATAACGAGGCCGCGCGTTCGATCCGCTTCGCGAGGCGCTCGATGAACAGCGGGCGGTTTTTCCCCTTGAGCCCGATCTCGTCGTAATGGACCAGGACCGAGAGGTCTTTCGGCTCACCGGGATTCACGATGCTCTCTCCAGGCGAACCTCTTCTCCCGAGCGGACGCTCAGAAAATCTTTCGGGTCGCCCGCCACCCTGCCCAGCGGGTTCACGGGGCTGGCCGCGCGGGGCGCATCGTCCACGCTCGCAGGCGTGCGGCCGAAAAAGATGCAGAACGCGCTGCCGGGCGGCCAGTAGGCGATCTCGCCGACCTCCATCTCCTCGCGCGCGGAATCCTCAAGCGGCGCGTCTACGGGGATCTGGAAATAGATTTCCTCGCCCCATACGTTCGCAGCGCCGGTGATCGGCAAGGCCTCCCAGAAGGCGTTCGCGGTTTCGCTCTCCGTGAGTTCGGCTTCCACCCTGACGCTGCCGGCGGTGATCCGGATTTTTCTTTGCAAGACCGTAACTCTCCCGTTAGTTGGACAAACGCCTCGTTTCTGGCAACATAGCCGAGCTTCGCCTTGAGGAAAAGGGGCGTTTCATCGCCTTGACACCCGTGGGCCTCCTCAATAGATTGAATTGCTTTTGATATCCTGTATCGGGGAAAATGGTCGTGGAAATCAAAGCCCCGGTTCAGGAGACGTTTTTTGTCGCTCGGAGGCGAAATGAAATTTTCTGAGATTGCCGATTCAATCGCTTCCGAGATGAAGGAAGTGGAAGAAGCGATTCACGCGAATTTCCATTCGGACGTCGTCCTGATACCCGACGTGAGTGATTACCTCATCGGCTCCGGCGGCAAGAGAATCCGCCCGATGCTCCTGGTGCTCGTCGCCAAGGCGTGCGGCTACGAGGGGCGCCGCGCCACGACGATGGGCTGCGTCGTAGAGTACATCCACACGGCCACGCTACTGCACGACGACGTGGTGGATGACGCGCAGATGCGGCGGGGCAACCCGTCCGCCAACGCGAAGTGGAACAACGAGACGAGCGTGCTGGTGGGCGATTTCCTCTTCGCCAAGAGTTTCTCCCTCATGTCCGCGGACGCCGACTTGCGGATCATCGAGACCATGAGCGAGGCCTGCACCCTGCTCTCGGAAGGAGAAGTCCTCCAGCTGGTCAACATGTACAACCTGAAGCTCACCGAAGAGGAATACCTCGACGTCATCTACCGCAAGACGGCGGCCCTCATCGCCGCGAGCTGCCGCGTCGGCGCCCTGATCCCCGACAGCCCGCCCACGATAGCGAACGCGCTCCACCAGTTCGGCGTCCAGATCGGCTACGCCTTTCAACTCGTCGATGACGCCCTCGACTACATGGGCGATGCACAGATAACGGGAAAATCCGTGGGCGAGGACCTCCGCGAGGGGAACGTGACGCTGCCCTTGCTCCGGGTCTGCGCCCGGGCCACGGAGGCGGAGTTCGAGCGGTTGAACCACCTGGTGGTCCACGCGGATGACATCCGGGCGGAAGACCTGGACGACGTTCTCGAATTGATGAACAAGTACGGCGCGGTGGACTACACCCTCGACAGGGCGCGGGGATACGTGGAGGCGGGGAAGGCGGCCCTCTCCATTCTGCCGGATTCCTTCCATGTCGACGTGCTGCGCGACGTCGCCGACTACATTGTCGATCGGGACAATTAGCCCTCCGCAGGCCCGGCTCTTGCGACAGCTTCAGCATTTCATTCTGGCTTCGGGTTCCCCGCGCAGAAAACGGCTCCTGGAAGATGCGGGCCTTGTTTTCGGCGTCGCGCCAGCGCCCCCGGACGTGGAGGAGGAGGTCGCGCCGGGGCTTGCGGCCGAAGAGGAGGCCATGCGCCGCGCACAGGCGAAGGCGGGTTGCGTGGCGAAGATGAATCCGGGCGCGTTCGTTCTCGGCGCCGATACGGTGGTCGTTCTCGACGGGGAGATTCTGGGAAAGCCTTCGAGCGCGTGCGACGCCGCGCGCATGCTGGGGTTGCTTTCGGGGCGGACGCACGAGGTGATCACCGCGTTCACGCTCCGGGGGCCGGAATCCAACCACGAGGAGGCGGTATCGACCAAGGTGTCGTTCCGGCTGCTTGACGAGGAGGCCATCGCGCGCTACGCCGAGAGCGGCGAGCCGATGGACAAGGCGGGCGCGTACGCGATTCAGGGGATGGGCGGGAGCCTCGTGGACAGGGTGGAGGGAAGCTACACCAACGTCGTGGGGCTGCCCGTCGCGGAAGTGTTGAATATGCTCATGAGGTGCGGCGTCGTGACGGACGCGCCTCTTCACTCGGCGATTTGAAGAAACGGGGATGAATTATGCGTCTGGCTGATCGGATGAATCTGCTCAAAACGGAAAGCGCGTTCGTGGTCCTCGCCAAGGCGAGCGAGATGGAGCGTCAGGGCCGGGACATCATCCACCTGGAGATTGGCGATACCGACTTCGACACGCCATCAAGCATCGTCGAAGAGGCGTATGCGCAACTCAAGGCGGGCAAGACGCACTATTGCCCCTCCGCGGGCGTGCTGGAGCTTCGCGAAGCGGCTTGCGAGTGGCTCGGGCGCGACGGGCGCGGGGATTATTCCCCGGATGAGATTGTCGTCGGTCCGGGAGGCAAGCCGTTTCTCTACTACACCATCATGGCGACGGCGGGGCCGGGCGATGAGGTGATCTACCCAGACCCGGGCTTTCCGGTCTACGAGTCCGTGGCGCTCTATGCGGGCGCGAAGCCCGTGCCGCTGCCGATACTGGAGGAGAACAACTTCCGCTTCACGCCCGACGATCTGCGCGCGCGCGTCACCGAAAAGACCCGCCTCCTCATCCTGAACTACCCGCACAACCCCACCGGCGGGACGCTGACGAGGAACGAACTCGAAGCCATCGCGGAGATCGCCGTGGAAAACGACATCATCGTCCTGTCGGATGAGGTCTACGCCCACATGCTCTTCGAGGGAGAACACGTATCGCTCGCCACGCTGCCGGGGATGCGCGAGCGCACCATCATGCTCGAGACGTTCTCCAAGACTTACGCCATGACCGGCTGGCGCCTCGGCTTCATCGCCGCACCGGCCGCGCTCGCCGAGCCGCTCGCCCAGCTCATCACCAACTCGGTGAGCTGCGTGCCGCCTTTTATCCAACTGGCGGGTGCGAAGGGACTTCTGGAGGATCAATCCGAGAGCCGCGCCATGATGGATGATTTCAGGCGCAGGCGCGACATCTTCATCTCGGGTCTCAACGAGGTGGAAGGCGTTTCTTGTCAATATCCCGACGGCGCTTTCTATGCGTTCCCCAACGTGAGCCGGATTCCCATGAGCGCGGATGATTTCGCCGACTATCTTCTCGACGAGGTCGGCGTGGCGACGCTGCCAGGCTCCGCGTTCGGCGTCCATGCGGATAATCACCTCAGGATGTGCTTCGCCAACAGCGTGGAGAATCTGGAGCGGGCCGTGGACCGCATCGCGGACGCCGTGAAGCGGTTGTGAAGATGAACGGCAAGGCGCTCCCGCGCGTATTCCTCTCCCGAAGATTCCCGCCGCATCATTTCGAGGACCTGAAACGCTCCACCGAATTCATCATGCACGGGAGAGACGTGAAGCCGTCTCCCGCCGGCTACAGACGCGCCGTGCGCGGTGCGGACGTCCTCATCTCGATGGTGGGAGACGAGATAGACGCCGGGTTCCTGGATGCCGCGCCCCGCCTCAAGCTAATCGCCAACTGCGGGGTCGGCTTCAACAATCTCGATTTGGGGGAGATCACCAGGCGGGGAATCCTGGCCACGAACACGCCCGGCGTCGTCACGGAACCCACGGCGGAATGCGCCATGGCGCTCCTGCTCGCGGTGAGCAGGCGCGTGGCGGAGGCGGATTCGTATATCAGAACCGGGCGGTGGAAGGGCTGGACGCCCACACTGCTCGAGGGCCGGGGCCTGAACGGCCGGGTGCTCGGTATCGTGGGTCTCGGGCGCATCGGCTGCGCCGTGGCGCGCATGGCGAACGCGTTCGGCATGAAGGTCCGCTACTGGAGCCGGAACAGGAAAAGCCGCGAAATGGAGCAGGAGACGGGCGTCTCCTACCGCGCTTTCGGGGGGCTTTTGCGCGAATCCGATTTCCTGAGCGTGCACCTGGCCCTGAACGATGAGACCCGCCATCTTCTGGGTGCTGAGGAGTTCGCCCGGATGAAAGAGGGGGCCGTGGTCATCAACACCGCCCGCGGCCCCATTCTGGACGAGAAGGCCCTTGTCGCCGCGCTCCGCTCGGGCCGCTTAGGCGGTGCTGGGCTGGACGTGTTCGAGGATGAACCCAGGCCGCACCCGGGGCTTCTCAGGATGAAGAACGTCGTCATGATGCCGCACCTGGGGACGAATACTGATCTGGGCCGGGACGCGGTCTCGGAGCGTGTGGAGAGAAACGTGAAGGCCTACCTGCGCGGGGGGCGTCCCCCCGATCTGCTGAACCCAGAAGCCTGGCCGAACAGGAGGCGGTGATGCCGGGGCGCGCGAGAAAGACGCTCCGGATCGGCGTCGACACGGGCGGAACCTTTACGGATTTCATCTCGTTCGACGGCGCCCGCGTGCGCGTCCACAAGGTGCCCTCCACGCCCGATGCGCCCGAGCGCGCCATCCTGCAGGGGCTGGATGAGATACTGGATGGCCGCGGCCTCGCCCTGGACATCACCCACGGCTCCACCGTGGCGACGAACGCCCTCCTCACCCGCCGGGGCGCCAGGACCGCCCTCGTCACGACGGCCGGTTTCGAGGACCTGATCGAGATCGGCCGCCAGAACCGCAAAGAACTCTACAACCTCGCGTACCGCAAGCCGCCGGCGCTCGTGCCGAGAGACTTGAGATTGGGCGTGGCGGAGCGCCTCGATGAAAAAGGCGGCGAACTCCTGCGCCTGAAGGCATCGGACTTGAGAGCGCTGAGAGGAAAACTTAAAGAAGCGGGCGTCGAGTCCGTCGCCATCTGCCTGCTGCACGCTTACGCGAACCCCGCTCATGAGCAGAAGGTGGCGGACGCGGTCCGGCGGAGCGGCATTCACGTGTCGATGTCCAGCCAGGTGCTGCCCGAGTTCCGGGAGTACGAGCGGATGAGCACCACGTGCGTGAACGCCTATGTATCGCCCATGATGAATCGGTACTTGAAGGATTTGGAATCGCGGCTCGATTCGGGCCGCTTGCGGGTCATGCAGAGCAACGGCGGCGTCATCTCAAGCTCCATGGCGGGCGAGGAGGCCATCCGGACGATTCTTTCCGGCCCCGCCGGCGGCGTCGTGGGCGCCTATGAGGTGGCGAAACGGGCGGGGTTCGATAACGCGATCGCGTTCGACATGGGCGGCACGAGTACGGACGTCTCCCTGCTGCACGGCGGGGTCGGCTTCACGGCGGAGACCGAGGTGGCCGGCTGCCCGATCCGGGTTCCCCTCATCGACATCCATACGGTGGGCGCGGGCGGCGGCTCCATCGCACGGGTGGATCCGGGGGGCGCACTGGCCGTCGGCCCGCAGAGCGCGGGCGCCGATCCGGGGCCGATATGCTACGGCAAGGGGGATCAGGTCACCGTCACGGACGCGAACCTGTTCCTGGGCCGCCTCGATCCCGAACAATTCCTGGGCGGCCGGATGGCGCTCGACATGGCGCCGGTGAAAGCCGGGGTCGCGCGTCTGGCGAAGTCCCTGGGGCTCGACGACCGGCAGGCGGCCGAGGGCGTGGTCCGCGTCGCCAACCAGCACATGGCGCGCGCGATCCGCCTGATCAGCGTGGAGCGGGGCCACGACCCGCGCAAATTCGCCCTCATCTCCTTCGGCGGCGCGGGTGCGATGCACGCCTGCTCCCTGGCGGAGATTCTGGGGATTCCGGGCGTCGTCGTCCCGAATGACCCGGGAATTCTCTCCGCACGCGGCATGCTGACGGCCGACGTGGTGAAGGACTACGCCCGGACGGTATTGCTGCCGCTCCAGGGCTTGAACAAGAAAACGCTCGCCAGTCATTTTTCGCCTCTGCTGCAAAAAGGGCGCGAGGATCTCAAGTTCGAGGGATTCGCGAAGCCTGCCTTTTCGCTTTTCATCGACATGCGCTATCTCGGGCAGTCGTATGAATTGACGCTTCCCTACCGGCCCGAGACGGGCGTGGACCTCCGCAAGAGCCTCCGGGCCGCGTTCGATGCGTTGCACGATGAGCGCTTCGGCACCGCAAGCCCCGAGAGTGCCATCGAGGTCGTGACGCTGAGGGTCCGGGGCACAGGCGAAGTGGAGCGTCCGCCCGCGAGGCGGCTTCCGAAATCTCGCAAGGATGTTTCCGGTGCGCTCATGGGGAGTCGGAAAATGGTGTTCGAAGGAAAACAAGTCGAGGGTTCCGCCTATGCGCGGGACAAGTTTTCTCGCGGGAACCGCTTCAAAGGCCCGGCGCTGGTGTGCGAGTTCAGCGCCACGACGGTCGTCCCCCCGGGCTGGGAATGCCGGGTGGACGAGTGGGGCAATCTCGTCTTGAAAAACTCGGGCTGAGAGGACGCGATGGCGAACAGGTACGATCCGATACTCCTGGAGGTTTTCCGCAACCTGTTGTTCGCGGCCTCGGAAGAGATGGGCGTGGCGCTTTGCCGCTCCTCGTTCTCCCCGAACATCAAGGAGCGCAAGGATTATTCGTGCGCCGTCTTCGACGCGGCGGGCCGGATGGCGGCGCAGGCGGCGCATCTGCCCGCCCACCTAGGCTCCATGCCGATGTCGGTGGAGTACGTCATCGAGCGCATGACGCTGGAGCCGGGCGACGTGGTCGTGCTGAACGACCCCTTCCACGGGGGGAACCACCTGCCCGACATCACGATGATCTCGCCCGTATACGGCACGGAACGGGGGCGGGAAAAACTCATCTACTACGTCGCCAACCGGGCGCATCATGCGGACGTGGGCGGCATCGCGCCCGGCTCGATGAGCATCACGACGGAGATATTCCAGGACGGCGTGGTGATTCCGCCGGTGAAGCTCGTGCGCGAAGGAGAGATGCAGGAAGACGTGTTCGCGCTCATCCTCGCGAACGTGCGTACGGCCGAGGAGCGCAGGGGAGACATCGCGGCGCAGATCGCGGCGAACCGCGTGGGGGAGCGGCGGATATTGGAGATCATCGAGCGTCACGGCCTCGCTGAGACGCTGCGCTACACGGCCGAGCTGCAGAGATACTCCGAGCGGCTGACCAAGGCCGTGATACGCGACATTCCCGACGGGCGCTACCGCTTCGAGGATTATATGGACGACGACGGCTTCGGCAGCGGCCCTGTTCCGATACGGGTGGAGATCACGGTGCGCGGCTCGAAGATGCGCGTCGATTACACCGGCTCCGCTCCGCAGACGCAGGGCAGCGTGAACGCGGTGGAGTCCATCGCGCGCACGGCGGCCTATTACGCCCTGCGCTGTCTGGTGCCCTACGACATACCGAACAACTCGGGCTGCATGGACCCCATCGAGGTGGTGGCGCCCCCTGGAACCGTGGTGAATGCCGAGTTCCCTGCCGCCGTCGCGGGCGGGAACGTGGAGACGAGCCAGAGAATGGTGGACGTGATACTCGGCGCCCTCGCCAAGGCCTGTCCCGGCAAGATACCCGCCGCCTCGTGCGGCACGATGAACAACTTGACGGTGGGGGGGCTGGACCACCGCGCAGGCCCCAGGCAGGGCCGCCCCTACGCCTACTATGAGACCACGGGCGGCGGCATGGGCGGCGGCCCCTGGGGCGACGGGGAAGACGCCATCCACACCCACCTCACCAACACCCTGAACACCCCGATAGAAGCTTTGGAGCACGCCTATCCGTTCCGCGTGAGCCGCTACACCGTCCGCCGGGGCAGCGGCGGCGGGGGGAAGCATCGCGGCGGTGACGGCATCATCCGGGAGATCGAACTCCTGGGCGACGCCACCGTCTCGTTCATGACGGAGCGGCGCCAGAAGCCTCCCTGGCCGCTCAATGGCGGCGAACCCGGCATGAAGGGCAGGAATTCGCTCATCAAGGCGGATGAAACACGGGAATTTCCCGGCAAGGCGCGTCTCTCGGCGAAGCGCGGGGACAGGATACGCCTGGAAACGCCCGGCGGCGGCGGCTGGGGCAAGAAGGATTGAGCGGGTTCAGCCTGTTCGGGGTTGTTGGAAAAGTCTCCCTCGTCAGGGGGCTTTGTTTTATCTCCCTCGTCCTGTGTAGCGGTGAAGTTCCCCAACACCCCTCATCCTGAGTAGGCGCGTCAGCGCCGTATCGAAGGATGGGAAGGTCAAAAAGGGCGTATCATGCAGGCCCTTCGATACGCGGCTTCGCCGCTACTCAGGGTGAGGCGGTGGGGTTTCGTTCGTCATTCCGGCGAAAGCCGGAATCCATTTTCGCCTTTGCCTTTGGCCTTTCGCCCGGACGTCCTCTCTCCCGGCCGGGAAGAAGCGGACGCCGCCATATATATCCACCTCATCCGTCCCTGATTCGGGCGCGCCGCTTCCTCCCGCGAGTCGGAATCAAATGCGAAAACGAAAGCAAAAATCATAAAATGGATTCCGGCTCAAGGCCGGAATGACGGGGGCAGGGTTTGCGGTTTTCGGATCGTAGGGGTCAGACATATATGTCTGACGGCGTGTCCGCCCGTCTTTCAGGCAGGGGTTCTTTTCCGGCGTTCCCGGCTTATCCGGTAATCGCCGAAAACATTCTATCTTTCCAGGTACTTCGCAGGAATCGAGTGTATCGCTCCATCCATCATGGATTTGATTCGATTGATCTGATTCAAAATTTCCCGATGGCTCGAACACCCGCTTAGAGGTCCTGTACAACTTTGAGTCGCCTTGATTCTTCGCTCCTCCAAAGGCGAGACCGAGCGGGCGTAATCCAGATAGGCCCGGCACCGCACCTGCTGAACCTGGTAAAGCGTCTCTTTTTTGTCATACCAACCGGCAAGAGAGGGTCTTTGCACACAGCGTTCGGCGGAACGCCGCATTTTCCCCAAAACGTCGAGCGTATCGACATAGGACAGCCTCTCCCGGCTGTTCACGATATCCTCTAAAGCCTTGTTATATCCATTGAAATAAAGCTCGGGAATGGTGGCGAACACGTAATAGCTAGTATAAACATTATACTCAAGTTCCTCCATACCCGTTGGATCACCTACAGGGTAGTTAACCGTTTCCTCTATCATCCGCGCCGCTTTTTCATAATAGTGAACAGCCGAATTATAGTCTTCCGGATTACCAATGCGACCTCTTTCCGCCCTGTTAAAAGACCGGTTCGCCATGAAATAAAGACCCAACAGATGCGTGGCGGCAATATGACCTGAATCAGAGGCTCTTTGGAGATGAGCCATGCCTTCCGCTTCTTTTCCAAGACATAAGGAAATAATGCCTAAGTTGTATACATAAAAAAGTTTTTCGTTTATTTTTTTCTTTGTCTGTTTATATTTATCCAACGTGTAGCTGCTACTACATTTAATCAGCTCCACAGTTCCAAAGGAATTCGAAGCAAAAACAAATCCAATCCCGATAAACAAAACGGCCAGCTTCACCGCCTTGGGGCATACCCCGCGCCCGAATCGCATCGCCGCCTCCTTCCGCTTCAAAAGGGTTTTTTTGTGAGTCTTTTCGTCGATTGCAGTCGCCACCGTATTTAATCCGAGAACAGGACGCGTGACAAGGGGGTGTTGGGGAAGGCTCCGTCCCTCCCTCACCGGGTGGAATTGATTGTAGGGGCCGCATATATGCGGCCCTGCCTTTTATCGGCAAAACACGGAACCGTCCTCTACAATTCAGGTGGTACCCCGCCGGCATGACGACAGTGGGTCATCTCGATAAGATGAGTTGACAAATAGTAACATTTAAGTTACCTTTATTGAATGATCGAGGTAAGAGAGTACATCGACACCGTTGGCCGCAGCCCATACGCGAGATGGTTCAATCGGCTGAATGCCCAGGCTGCAGCCAAGGTCGCAATGGCGACTGTTCGGATGGCGCAGGGAAATCTCTCGAACACCAAGGGCGTAGGCGGCGGCGTGTTCGAATACAGAATCAACTTCGGCCCCGGCTACCGGATCTATTTCGGAAAAGATGGGGATACCCTCATCATTCTCCTGGGAGGAGGAACCAAAAGCCGCCAGCAAGTCGACATCGAATTGGCCCGCAGTCTTTGGCGGGAATACAGATACCGCATACACGAGGAGAACTAACCATGCCACTCACGCGGGATTTCAG
Organism: bacterium; assembly: GCA_965203325.1. Taxonomy (GTDB): domain Bacteria; phylum UBA8248; class UBA8248; order UBA8248; family UBA8248; genus Bin107. Next base: position 1,699,752 of record OZ241875.1, on the reverse strand, counting down.
GGAAACGATTCAGGCAAGGGTTCAGCGCGATCCGGCCTTCCGGGAGGATTTATTGAAAGAAGGCGTCGAATGCCTCCTCTCGGGCGAGGTGGAGGTCGGCAAGGCGGCCCTGCGCGATTTCATCAACGCGACGGTCGGCTTCGAGACCCTGGGCGCACTCACAGGGAAATCACCCAAGAGCCTCATGCGCATGTTCGGGCCCGATGGCAATCCCCAGGCCCGCAACCTCTTTGACGTCATCGCCCGGCTCCAGGAAAGCGAGGGGCTCAGGCTCGAAGTCCGTGCGGTTCGTTAGATTTTATGGGCGACCACAGGGGTGGCGGACATATATGTCCGACCTACACTCATGTGGGGAGTGCTTCTTGTTTTTCGCATCGACTTTGTAGGGACAGGTCGCGACCTGTCCCTACGGACGTGCGTGGCCATCGTTCGTCATTCTGGCGTATGTCGGAATGGTGGGGGCAGGGTTTGGGGTTTCGTAGGGGCGACCCCCCGTGGTCGCCCGTGTCGAGGCGGACATCATCACGATGGACAGGCACGGGGGCCTGTCCCTACGGGTCGACAGCGCCCGATGCGAGAGGGGGGTTGCCTTTCAAGACGGGCCGCAGAATTTCCCGGAACGATTTTGCCCTTTGGGCTTTTCTTTTATAAGATGCGTCTGAGAAAGATGATGTTTCATTCACTATGCGGCTGTGCCCTGTTTCCGGGCCGGCCTTTCTTTGTTGATGCGCATGGGAGGAGCGTCCGATGCCCGGTGAGCGATTCGTCTATCTCAACGGTGAGATCATGGAAGAGAAAAGCGCCAGGATATCGCCCTTCGATCGCGGCTTTCTCTGGGGCGACGGGGTGTACGAGGTCACGCCCTGTTTCGATGGAAAGCTCTACCGGCTCGATGACCATATCGACCGCCTCTACCGCTCGCTCAAGTATGTCCGCATCGATTTAGGATTAAGTCAGGCGGATATGAAGCAGGCGACGCTGGCCACCTTGGAGTCGAATCTGTGCCGCCTGGAGGCGGGCGCCATGTACCGCGTCGGCCACTGGGTGACGCGCGGATATGACGACCCCTCGATGGCGGCGGGCGCGGCGGGGCCGGCTTCGGTGTTCATATTCTGGCGGCCCGTGAACGTCGCGTCTTTCGCGGAGCGGTATCTGAACGGCGTGCGCCTCGCGATAACGCCCACGAGGCGCAATCCGCCCGAGTGCATCGAGACGAGAGCCAAGGTGACGAGCAAGATGAACCAGATCCTGGCGGAACTGGACGCCGCCGCATCGGGTTCCCTGTCCCTGATGCTGGACATTCGCGGGAACGTGGCGGAGAACTCGGTCGCCAATTTCTTCATGGTGAAAGACGGCGCGCTCTGGACGCCGCATGAGAGGAACATCCTGCAGGGGGTGACCCGCATCGCGGTGTTCGAACTGGCCGCGCGCCTGGGGATCGCCGTCGAGGAAAGGGACATGACGACCTACGACCTCGCGCAGGCGGAGGAGTATTTCATCACCTCGAGCGCGATATGCGCCATGCCCGTGCGCGAGATCGACAGTTTCCAGCCGAGCGCGCCGGTTCCGGGGCCGGTCACGAAGCGCCTGATCGAGGCGTTCGTGGAGGATACGGGGTACGACTTTCGCGAGCAGGTGAAGGAAAAGATGACGGAAGGCGCCTGAGGCGCGGTTTTCGATTATTTCAACGCCGGAAGAGGAAGAAATGCCGTATTACATCACCAAAGCGAGCCTCGAGGGGCTGAGGCAAAAGGTCGAAGAGATTCAGCATCGTCTGAAGCATGAGGTGTCGAAAGAGATCGGCAGGGCGGCGAGCCTGGGCGATCTGAGCGAGAACGCCGAGTGGGAGGCGGCCATCGAGCTGCAGGGCAACCTCAAGAACGAGGTGAGCCGGATCATGGACAAGATCCGCGAGGCGAGCGTCATCGAGGAACTCCCCATCTCGGGTGATAAGGTCACCATTGGCACAAAAGTCACGCTCTTCGACCTGGACAAGAACGAAGAGCTTACCTACGAGATACTGGGTGAGGAGGAAAGCGACCTCCCCAATGGAGTCATTTCCTTCGGCGCGCCGCTCTCGCGCGGGCTCATGCAGAAAGAACCGGGCGATGAGGTGGCGGTTCAGTTGCCCGGCGGCGTGAGAAATTTCGAGATCGTGGACGTCGAAAAAATCGAATTTCCCTGATTTTCATGAGACGACTCGATATCGGCGACAGGCTGCTTGCGTATCTCGTCTTCGCGGCGGCGGTCGTTCTGGTCACCTTCTTCGCGTTCCAGCACGAATTATCGCGCGAATGGCATCTGCCGGGTTCCCCGACGCTGTATCTGTTCGGCGTCGCGGGGACGCTCCTCCTGTGCGTGTCCCTGGTCTTCGTGATCACGAAGCGGACGGGCGTCGGCGGCTCTCCTCTCGGCTGGTTTTCCGCCCATGTCGTGACGGCCACCCTGGGCGGCGTGCTGGTGACGATCCATTCAGGCGGATTTCTTCGCTATGCGCCCGCTCTTTTACTCGTCGCCTTGTTGCTTCTGGTGATCCTGGGCGTGTGGGCGCGCGTCCGCTTATCCAGGCAGATGTCGGCCACCTTCGCCTCGAAGGAGCAATCCTTCTCCCCGCCCGGTTCCGAAGACCGGGAGCGGCTGGCCCGCCTCATCGAAGAGAAAGAGTCTTTATTGTCGAGGCTCGATCCGGGAGCGGACGAGGGCGCCTTTTCCCCCAGACTCAAGCATTGGTTCTCAAGGCCCGCGCTCACGTTCGCCTACGCCCGGTTGATCGGCCGGGAGAACAGGTTGCTGGGCACCCGCGCAGGCGTATCTGCCGCGCAGGCGTACTGGCGGGTGGTCCACATCGTTTTGGCGTTTGCCTTCGTTCTCGGTATTCTGGGGCACGTGGTCACCGTCACGTTTTTCGCCGGTTATGTCTCGGGCGGTGGCGAGATATACTGGTGGCACCTGACGAAGTGGTAGCCCGCGTGGTCGGGGTGTTGGGAAATCTGCCTGCGGAGGGGTGCATACGGGGTTGTTGAAAAAGTTTGATAAAGGAGGAATGGTGGTTGTAGGGACAACCCTCTGTGGTTGTCCTTTGCGGGATGGTTGCCGTTAGGACAGGCACGGAGGCCTGTCCCTACGAGATGGTGCGGTTTTGTTCGTCATTCCGGCGAAAGCCGGAATCCATTTGTTTTGCCTTTGTTCTTGGTTTTCTGATCGATTCGCGCCAATGACGAGGAGATGAAAAGCCGCAGTATTATCATTCTGCCTGAAAATGGATTCCGGCTTTCGCCGGAATGACGGCAATCTCGTCATTGCAGGGGTTTTTCAGCAGCCCCCTCAAGGGGCGAGTGAAATTCAACGCGCTCCCTCTGTGGGACCTTTTCGACACCCCTCCCTTAAGGAGTGACTCTTGAGCAAGCTGGCCTTGATGATCGATCTGGAGCGGTGCTTCGGCTGCAAGAGCTGTGAGGCGGCGTGCAAGCAGGAGCACAGGCTGGGGCCCGGCCAATACCGGAACAAGGTGGTCTGGCTGGGGGACGCCTCCACGGGCGCGCCCGATTTCCTCACGCTGACCTGCCAGCATTGCGAGCGCCCTGCCTGTCTCAGGGCCTGCCCCGTTCATCCCAAGGCGATAACCAAAGACCCCGATACCGGCGTGGTGGAAGTGCATGAAGCCCTCTGCACGGGCTGCGGGGAATGCGTCATGGCGTGTCCCTACAGCGCGATGGGCTATGACGCGCAGGGGCATCACTCGGTGAAATGCGACCTCTGCCCCGACAGACGGGAGAAGAATCTGGAGCCCGCCTGCGCCGAGATCTGTCCGGGCTACGCGATTTCTTTCGGCGAAAGGGACACGCTTCTCGAACAAGCGGAGGGAGAGGGTCGTCATCTTCGGGATCACGATCATTTTCTCCTGAAGCCGCAGACGATATATCTGGAGAAAATCGCGAGGGAAAACAGTCGCGTGAACGGAAAGGACGGCTTGGGTTCGGGTGAAAAACCGAGCCGGCCCCGGTTCGTGGATTCACCCGAAGCGAACGGCGTTTTCGAGGAGAAAGGCCCCGCCTTTCCCTACCTGCACGACAAAAACGCGCTCCAGGCGGACCGCGTCGAGCCGGGGGGGTGTAATTTCTGCTTCAACTGCTGCACCGCCAAGTTTCATTTCCAGGGCGATAAGCTCATCAACGTGACGGGGAACGATGAAGACCCCGTCCTGGACGGAAAAATCTGCCCCAAGGCGCAGTTCACGCTGCAGCTCCACCACAACGAACACCGCCTGAAATATCCCTTGAAGCGCGTCGGCCGCCGGGGCGAAAATGCGTTCGAGCGCATCACCTGGGAGCAGGCGCTCGATGAGATCGCCGCGAAACTCGAAGTCCTGAAGGAAAAGTGGGGCACGGAGGCGCTGGCGATGTTCGTAGGGACCCGCACGGGGTTGATTACGCAGAAAGGCTATGCGCGGCTGTTCAGCCAGATGTGGGGCACGCCGAATCTCCAGGGGACGGACCCGTTCTGCGCGGCGGGCAAGGTGGTCGCCTACGAGGTGACGCACGGGATCAACGGCAACGGGAACAGCTATACGCCGGAGGATATCGGCAGCGCGGGGATGTATCTCTACGTCGGGGACAACCAGGCGGAGACGCGCCCGGTCTACTTCGGCAAGGTGAACGACTGGCGCATCAGGAACAAGACGAAGATGGTGGTCGTCGACCCGAGGTATACCGCGACGGCGAGCAAGGCGGACAAATGGCTCGCCATCCGCCCCGGCACCGACATGGCGCTCGGCCTAGCCATGGTCCACCATATTCTCTCTGAAAATTTGCACGATCAGCCTTTTTGCGATGAATGGGTGCTCGGCTGGGAGCGCTGGCGCGATTTCATTATCGCCAAGGGCTATTCCCCCGATTGGGCGGAGGGCGTGACGGGCATACCCGCGGATGAGATTCGCGCGCTCGCCGGGGACGTGGCGGGGGCGGACGGCTGCGTCATCTTCGGGAGCCGGGGACTCAACCAGCACACCAACTCGGTGCAGACCAACCGGGCGTTCATGTTCGTCGCCGCGATAACGGGGAACTGGGGCCGAAAGGGCGGCGCCTATGTGAACATGACGGCGGGGCCGCCCATCGCCGCCAACGCGCCCGAGCACAGACGGGCGGAAATCGGGAAGCCGATGGTGCGCAGGAGCCCGGCCGGCTGGCTGAGCGCCATGCGGAAGGGGGAGCCGTATCCCATCAAGGGCCTCATCACGTGCAACAACCCGCTCGCGCAATGGCCGGGTCAGGATGAGGCGCGTGCGGCATTCAAAGCGCTCGACCTCATCGTCCACATCGAGTTGTTCGTGAACGAGACCTCAGCCTATGCGGATTACGTGCTGCCCGCGGCGGGGGGGATCGAGAAAGGCGAGCTGGGCCGCACGAACGACGACAGGAGAATCGTCTGGATCGACAAGATGATCGACCCGCCGGGAGAGGCGAAGCCCGACGGGTGGATATGGACGGAACTCGGCAGGCGCCTCGGGTTCGGCGACGTGATGAAAGAGGAATACAAGGACCCGGGCAGGTTCTGGGACGAGATGTGCATCGACAACGATTTCCTCCGGGGCGTGACGCAGAAACGCCTCCACTCGGTTCCCTACCGGTGGGTGCGTTTCCCCGTCGCGAGCGAGGACGCCCCGGAGCAGGAGACGCTTTATCTCGAAGGAACGACCGCCACCGGGCAGCCGGAGGGCAAGCGCTTCCCGACGCCGAGCGGAAGGCTGGAGTTCTGGACGGAGGCGTTGGAGGAAAAATTCTCTCAAGTCGGACTCTCAGCGCTGCCTGAGTTCTACAGCGAGAAAGAGAATCTCCTGGGGTTGCCGTATCTCGAATATGAACACGAAGATGACGATCTGGCGATCATCTCCCCGTTCTCCAAGGCGCCCACGGGTTCCCGCGCCGCCAGAATCATTCAGCCCGACGGGAAGAACCCGGGCGATGTGCTACGCCGGCAAGGCTTCGAGACGACGCTCATAACGGGCCGCCCGCCCGCGCCGCATTTTCATAGCTGGACGCATTATTTCTGGCAGGCGCAGGAGATGTGGCCGGACCTCTATTGCCAGATTCATCCTCTGAAAGCGCGAGAACTGGGAATCGAAGACGGCGAGAAAGTCCGGGTGGAGACGGCGCACGGCGCCATCGAGGCGATGGCCTGGGTGAATGCGGGCATCCGGGAGGACGCGGTATACGTTCCCATCGGCTGGGGGGAGCGCCAGCCCTACCACCCCTGGCGGTCGGTGAATTTCCTGACGGACATCACGCAGCGCGACCCGTGCTCGGACCAGACGAACCTCAAGAGTTTGCTGTGCCGGATCTCCCGGGCGTGATTTGTCTGAGACCGTGATTTGTCCTTGTTCCTTTCCCCGTCGACCGAGATAACCCACCGTCATTCCGGCGAAAGCCGGAATCCATTTTACGCCTTTTGCCTTTCGTCATGGTTCCCGCGCATCGGCGGGGAAGGATACACCGCAGTTCATTCACCCGCACCCGCAAATGGATTCCGGCTTTCGCCGGAATGACGACCGAAGGCGAATCACGGGGGGCCGCCCCTACGGGTTCGATTCGATTTATGTGGTTCTCGTAGGGACAGGTCGCGACCTGTCCGATGCCCCTCACTCAATCGGATCGGGCTGAACGGGCACGCAGATTTCGGTTCGGATGTCGGCTTCCGCCGTTTCGCGGGGGTCGGTGACGTAACGGTACACCAGCGGGCCTTCTCTTCTCCTGAAACCGCTGTGCGGCAGCCATTGTTCGAGCATCTCGCCCAACGTGACGCAAAGCGCCTCGTATCCCCCGCTGTGCGTACCCACCGCATGCCATCCGCCCGGAAAGTTCGTCTCATGGAGTTCTTCAGGTCTTGGCAGATCCGAAAGCGCTCGCCGGCACGCTTCGTATCCCCCCTCTCCATGGTCGAATCCGCAAGCGGGGCCGATGCGGGGGAGGTTCCCGCATATCCGGAGCAGGCGCGCCTGGGTGAGGCCGATGGTCTCAGGCGTCGCAGGCGCGTCCGTGCGAAGCGCCCAGAGCTTCAAGCCGTCCAGTTCCAGGACTTTGACCGATAGAGATGGCCTCATGGAGAGTTCTTTAAGCTTCTCGATTTCAGGGCGTTCTGGAGTATCCGCCGGGCGAGGGTGGCGCAGTGGCGTTTGTGGGTGGGGAGGCCGCCGACGCTTTGCGCGATCTCCTCCGCGGTGATTTCCAAAAGCTCCTCCGCGGTTTTTCCGCGCACCATATCCGTCAGGGAACTCATGGCGGCGGTGATCGCCCCGCAGCCGAGAATCCTGATCCTGGCGTCGGTGACCGCCACGCCCTCGAATTTGAGGTAGAGCGTCACTTCATCCCCGCAGACGGGGTTCGTGCCGCTCCCCTCGGCGTCCGCGTCTTCGATGACGCCGATGTTGCGCGGGTCGGCGATGTGGCGGAGGACCGTCTCGTTATAGTGGTAATCGTCTTTGGGAGCCACGGATTTTTCTCACGTTTTCGTCGATTTGAGGCGCGGCGCCATCTCGCGCACCTTGCTGACGGCCTCGGGCAGCACTTCGAGCAGCCTGTCGATGTCCGCATCCGAGTTGCCGTAGCCGAGGCTGAACCTGAGCGAGCCCTGCACGGTTTCCTGGGGCAAATCCATCGCCAGAAGAACGTGGCTGGGCTCGGGGGAGCCGGAGCTGCAGGCCGCCCCCGTGCTTACGGCGATGCCCTCGAGATCCAGGCGGATCAGGAGTGTTTCCCCTTCCGCGCCGATGAAGCCCAGGTTCGACGTGCCGGGCAGCCTGTGCGCCGTATCGCCGTTGACCAGCACGTCGGGAACGTGCTCGCAGATTTCGTTTTCGAGCCGGTCTCTCATGGCGGCGACGTTCCTGGCGGATTGCGGGCCTTCTTCTTTCGCGATGCGGCACGCTTCCCCCAACGCCACGATGCCGGCCACGTTCTCCGTGCCCGAGCGGAGTTTCTGCTCCTGCCCGCCGCCGGTCATGAAGGGGTCGAGCTCGGTTCCTTTTTTGACGTATAAAAAGCCCGCGCCCTTCAAAGCATTGAATTTGTGTCCGGTGGCGGAAAGCAGGGACACGCCGGCGCGCTCCACGTCGATGGCCTCCTTCCCCATCGCCTGCACGGCGTCGGTGTGGAACAGGATTCCGCGCTCCCGGCAAAGTGCGCCGATCTCATGGATCGGCTGAACCGTGCCGACCTCGTTGTTGCCCCACATGACGGACACGATTTTGGTATCCGGCCGGATCGCCGCCGCCACGTCTTGGGCTATGACGCGCCCCTTCCGGTCCGGCTTCACGTAGGTGACTTCCGCCCCCTCCGCTTCCAGGGTCTGGCACGTCGCGAGGACGGCCTCGTGCTCGATCGCCGTGGTGACGATGTGGCTCCTTCCCCCCGCAGCGGAGACGACGCCCCGGAGCGCCCAGTTGTCGCTCTCCGTACCGCCTGAGGTGAAGAAGATTTCATCGCTGTCAACGGCGCCGATGAGGGCCGCCGCATGGTCGCGGGCGTCTTCAATCGCGATTCTGGTTTCGCGGCCGTACCGGTGGATGCTGTTCGGGTTCCCGAATTTCTCGCCGAGATAGGGCTGCATCGCGGCCAGAACCTCGGGCCGCATCGGGGTGGTCGCGTTGTGGTCCATGTAGATGGTGTTCATGGGGTCTCTTGTTTTTCCTGTGCCGGTTCCCGCGCCTGGGCCAGTTCTCTCTCGAGGGCCGCGATGCGCTGGTTCAGGGCCTGAATGGCCGCCTCCACCGGGTCGGGCAACTCGTGGTGCTCGAAAGAGACGGGGAGCAGATCGTCCGTTTTGCCTTGCCCCTCCCGGTAGACGATGCGCGCGGGCACGCCGACGACCGTGCAGCCGGGCGGAACGTCCGAGATGACGACCGAACTGGCGCCGATGCGGCTGCCTGCGCCGATGACGTGCGGACCCAGCACCCGGGCGCCGACGCCGACGACGACGTTGTCCTCCAGAGAGGGATGCCTTTTTTCTTTCTTGAGGCTCACGCCGCCGAGCGTCACCCCCTGGTAGATGGTGCAGTTTTTCCCGATATGCGTCGTTTCACCGATGACGACGCCCATGCCGTGGTCGATGAATAGCCCTTCGCCGATCCGCGCGCCCGGATGAATTTCGATGCCCGTGATGAACCGGTTCCAGTGGCTCAGCCAGCGCGCCAGGAGCAGAAAGCCCCGCTTCCAGAAGTAGTGGGCCATCCGGTGCAGGCAGACGGCGTGAAATCCCGGATAGCAGAGAATCACCTCCAGTTTCGACCTGCAGGCGGGGTCGCGCTCCATGACGGCGGCGATGTCCTTTCGCATCGACTCGAATCCGCGCCCGAAACTTCCGAGGAGTCCACCCATGTCTCGTAAACCCTAAGTCAAAGAAAAATCGGGGAAACAGGCGTGCTCCCCCACGTTACCTATCCATCATAGCACACTGTGTTTCGATACGCCTTTCGCCCAGGCGGGTCACGCTAGTACTTCCTTGAAAAATAATCGTTTAGAATGTCCGCGTGATCAAATGCGATTTCAGCGGGCAGGGAGTTTTCGGCGAAAACGCCTGCGCGCCTGGCGTCGTCCCGCGCTTTTAAGACTCCGCCAAGAACCCTTGCGATGAACACGACGGTCACGTTGTGCTGCCTCTCGTCGCGCCCGGGGTCGCTGTAGGCATGAAACTGGCGAATCAGTTCCACATCGAGCGAGGTTTCCTCTTTGGCTTCTCGTATTGCAGCGCTTTCGAGCGTTTCCCCGTAGTCGACGAATCCACCCGGCAAAGCCCATCCATAGGGAGGATTTTTGCGCTCAATCATCACGACCCCTTGCTCGCCCTTCTCATCCTCGATTTCGATGATGACGTCCACTGTAAGATAAGGATTTCTGGGCGTTTCCATTTGTGACTCACATTTGAGAGAACCGGAATCTGTGAGATACGGCTGATTTTCGCATATCAAGCCGCGCCCTTGCGAGTACGTTTCATCGGCCCATATAATGCAATCCGTCCAAAAGAAAGTTCCGCCGGTAACCGGTTCATTTCGAATCGAGGCATCGTCAATTTCAGTTTCCATAATGCAGGGGTGATGAAATGGTAAAGTTCAATATGGCGCCTACCGCCAGACGAATCGTAGAGCAGGTTCTTGACGTGAAAGAGGGCGAGCTGGTGCTTCTCGTGACGGATTCGGATCGCCCCGCTTCGGTCACCGAGGCGCTGGCCCATGCCTTGAGCGGCGCAGGCGCCAGACTCTCCGTCATGCACATGCCCCCTCACATGAACGGGGGAATCGACCCGCTGCCGCATGTGGGGGCGGCGATGGCGGCATCGGACGTGGTGATACTCCAGACCAGCTTCGCCACCATCCATACCGAGACGGCGAGGAACGCGCTCAGGGAGGGCGCGCGCGTTCTGGACATGTGGGGATGGCGCGAGGACATGATGGTCGCGGGCGGCGCCCTGGCCGACTACGACGAACTCGCCCGGGTCACCCGGACGATTTCCGACATCTACACCGAGGCCAAGACGGGCCGGTTCACGACGCCCGATGGGTGCGACATGGAATTCTCGCTGGAAGGCAGGACCTGCTTCCCGCTCATCGGCGTGGCGAGAAAATCCGGCGAATTCGCGGCGTGTCCCGACGGCGAAGCGGCCATGAGCCCTCTTGAGGGCACGTCGAACGGCGTGATGGTGAATCCCTTCTCCATCGAGCGGAAGGATCTGGGCTTCGTCACCGAGCCCATACGTCTCGAGATCAAGGACGGCAAGGTGGCGTCCATCACGGGAAGCGCCGCCGCGGACAGGTTCTGGAAACTGCTGGATGAGAACGGGGACCTGGCGAAGAACGTGGCGGAATTCGCCATCGGCACGAATCCGGCATGCCGCCCCCGGGAGACGATGCGGGAGGCGAAAAAGACGTGGGGCACGTGCCACATGGCGGTGGGCGACAGCGGCAGCATCGGGGGCGTGATCGAAGCCCCGCTCCACATCGACATGATCTTCGACAACCCCACCGTATGGGCGGATGAGCAGATGATCATCCAGGACGGAAAGATTCTGGTATAGTCGCCAAATATAATAAAGTCCGCCGCCGGCTCGCCCGATGATGAAGGATGAAGATGGCAAAAGCCCTGCTCCTTGAAGGCAAACCTGTGGCGGAAAAGGTGATGGAGGAGTTGAAAGCCTCCATCGATGCCCTCCTGCCCCGGATGGGCAGGCCTCCGGGGCTCGCCGTCGTTCTCGTGGGTGAGGACCCGGCCTCTCAGGTGTATGTCCGCATCAAGGGGCGTTCCGCCAAGAGACTCGGCATCCGGACTTTCGATCACCATTTGCCCGAGGACACGGGCCAGGATGATATCGTCTCGCTCATCGAAGCGTTGAACCAGGACGACGAGGTGGACGGGATGCTGGTGCAGTTGCCGCTTCCCGAAGGTTTGAACGAAGAAGAAGTGTTGCGCAGGGTATCCCCCCAAAAAGACGCCGACGTGTTTCACCCGGAAAATTTCGGGAAACTGGCGCTCAAGCAGGGTGCGCTCAAGCCCTGCACGCCCGCCGGCGTCCTCGAGATTCTGAAGTTCTACGATATCGGCCTGGAGGGGAAGAAAACCGCCATCATCGGGCGCAGCAAGATCGTGGGGCTTCCCCTGGCCATTCTGATGATGCATGAAAACGCAACGATAACGGTGTGCCACTCCCGGACGCGAGATATCCCCGCCATTACGAGAGAAGCCGACATCGTCGTGGCCGCCATGGGGCGGCCGAAATTCCTGACCGCGGATATGGTTCGCGAGGGAGCGGTGGTGGTCGACGTCGGCATCAACCGGGTGGATGGGGAACTGGTCGGCGATTGTGATTTCGAACCTCTGCTCGAAAAGGTTTCCGCCATCACGCCGGTGCCGGGCGGGGTGGGACCCATGACGGTCGCCATGCTGATGATGAACACGACGCAAGCGTATTCTCTCAAATCGCAAGAAGCGAGGGCATCGAACTGATAAGGGATTTTGGATGAGCGTAGACCTTCTGGGTGACAATACGCCTCGCGCAGCCCCGGCGGTGCTCACCGTCTCACAGCTCAATGCGCGCGCGAGAGAATTGCTGGAAGATGAATTCGGCGAGGTTTTGGTCGAGGGGGAAATTTCCTCCTGGAGCACCTATCCATCCGGGCATTCCTATTTTGACCTGAAAGACGCTACGTCCAGGGTGAGCGCCGTGATGTTCTCGGGCCGCAGGCGTTTTCTGCGCTTTGAACCCGAAGCGGGCATGCGCGTGATGCTCCGGTGCCGGGTGACGCTTTATGAAAAAGACGGACGCTTCCAGGTGTCGGCGCTTTCCATGGAGCCCCTGGGCGAAGGCGCGCTCGAAGTCGCTTTTCGCCAGTTGCACGAGCGGCTGGAAAAAGAAGGTTTGTTCGATCCTTCGCGGAAAAAGGAGATTCCCGACCGCCCCCGCCGCGTGGGGTTGGTGACGAGCCGGGAAGGCGCCGCCCTCCGGGATATGCTGCGGGTTTTCAAGGAGCGCGCCCCGATTGTCGAACTCGTGGTCCTCCACACCCGGGTGCAGGGCGAGGGTGCCGCATCATCCATCGCTGCGGCGATTCGAAGGGCGGACGAGAACCTCGCTAAAATTGAGCGCCCCGTGGACCTCATCATCACGGGCCGCGGCGGAGGGAGCCGGGAGGATTTGTGGGCGTTCAACGAAGAAGAGGTGGTTCGGGCAATCGCCGGATGCGCGACGCCCCTCATATCCGCAGTGGGACATGAGGTCGATACCTCGCTGAGTGATCTGGCCGCCGATGAATCGGCGCTTACGCCCACGGCGGCGGCGGAGCGTGTGGCCAGAGGCTGGCTGGATGTCGCCCGGGACATTACCGGCTTGATCCATGACGCGCGACGGGCAGCCGAGACTATCCTGGCCTCTCTGGATGACAAGTTGTCTCGTTTTCTCAGGGAACCTGTATTCAGAAGGCCCGAGGCTCCGCTCGAATCGTTGGCGCAGCGTATGGATGCGCTCTATGAACGCATGAGCAGAGAAGCCGGACACCAGCAGCAGATGAAATGGACGCATTTGGCCGGAGTAGTCCCGAGGCTGCGCGCCCTCTCGCCCAAAGAAAAAATTCTTGTATCCGTATCGAAACTTGACGATAATCTGAAGCGCTTGCGTATGGCGAATGGATTGTTTCTGCAGAACAGGGCGGACGCGCTCGAGAACGCCGCCGGGCGCCTTGAGTTGGTATCGCCGCTGGCTGTTTTGGCGCGGGGGTATAGCCTGGCCTACAGGGAGCCCGCCGGCGCATTGGTGAAAAAGGCCGAAGATGTGAGGGCAGGTGAATCCGTGCGGCTTCGTTTATCGCAAGGCGGCTTGACGTGCCGGGTAGAAGAAGTCTTTCCCGAGGGAGAGGGCCCATGAATACGGTGGATGAATCCGCGAATCCCGATGCGGAACCGAAAAGTTTCGAGGCTGCGCTGGAGCGTTTGGAGGCCATCGTGGAAGAACTCGAAGAGGGTGAGCCTTCCCTGGAAAAGGCGGTTTTGCTGTATGAGGAGGGTGTGAAGCTCTTCCGCTACAGCCGGGAGCAGTTGAGCGCGGCGCAAAAAAAGGTGGAAGAACTCGCCGGGGAATCGGAGGAAACACTATCGTTGCAGCCGTTCGAAGATGGTGATGACGATGAATGAAGGCGAACTCCCCGCCGTCATCGACGCAGCAGCTTACCTGAGCGGCTGGGCGAAACGCGTGGAAGAAGAACTCGATCGCCTCGTGCCGGAATCCTCGGAACCGCCCGAAATCTTCGAGATCATGCGCTACAGCCTTTTCGCGGGTGGAAAGCGCCTGCGCCCCGTGCTTTGTGTGGCCGGATGTGAAGCCGTAGGCGGCAATCCCGAATTTATCCTGCCTGCCGCGTGCGCCCTCGAGTGTATTCATTCCTATTCCCTGATCCATGACGATCTGCCCGCCATGGACGATGACGACTTGAGACGCGGGATGCCGACGAGCCACAAGGTGTATGGGGAGGCGGCGGCGATTCTCGCGGGTGACGGGTTGCAGGCCCTGGCCTTCGAGTTGATGGCGAATCAACAGATGGGCGCGAAAGTTTCGCCGGAGCGTCATGTGAAAGCGATTCGCATGGTCGCCGATGCGGCGGGCGCGACGGGTATGGTGGGGGGTCAGCTTTTGGACATCCGGGCCAATGGCCGGGTGAGCGATATGGCGCATTTGGAGGAAATCCACAGAAGAAAGACGGGCGCGCTTTTGAGAGTTTCCGTTTGCCTGGGGGGCCTCCTCGGTGGCGGTGATGAAGCGCAATTGGCAGCGCTGCGTGTTTATGGCGAGAAGATCGGGCTGGCGTTTCAAATCGTGGACGACATTCTGGACGTGGAAGGCGATGAGGCCCTCATGGGAAAACCCATAGGCTCGGATGAGGGATTGAACAAGGCCACCTATCCCGCCTTGTATGGCATGGAAAAATCGAAAGGGCTCGCGCGCTCCACTTGCGAGGAGGCCTTGGGAGCGCTCGAAATTTTCCCGAATAAAGCGCCTGAATTAGAATCTTTGGCGCATTTTATTATCTTGCGTCGGTTTTGACGATTGATTATCATTTTGCAGTTAATCTTTGGGTAAGGGTGGAATGTCGGTTTCCGAGACATCCCCTTGATGAAATCAGATTCGATTTGCGATGAATTCCCGTGGGGGAGATGATATGGGCGAATTGCTTGAACGTATTGATAGCCCGGCGGATTTGAGACAACTGACGGAGGAGGAGTTACCTCAAGTCGTGGATGAACTCCGCGACATGGTCATTCAGGTGACCTCCAATACGGGCGGGCATCTCGGCGCATCTTTGGGTGCCGCTGAGCTCATCGTGGCGCTTCACTATCTCTATGATACGCCGAAGGACAAGTTGATTTGGGATGTCGGCCATCAGGCTTACACGCACAAGATCCTCACGGGACGCCGGGACCAGTTCCATACGCTGAGGCAGTGGGAGGGGGTTGCCGGCTTCCCGGACAGGCGTGAGAGTGAATACGACCATCTGAACGTGGCGCATGGCGGCACGTCCATTTCCGCTGCCCTGGGCATGGCCACGGCGCGAGACCTCTCGGGCGAGGATTTTCAGGTCGTCGCCATCATCGGAGACGGCAGCCTGACCGCCGGCATGGCGATGGAAGGACTCAACAACGCCGGCGATTCGAAGCGGAACCTCACCGTTATTCTCAATGACAATAAAATGGGAATTTCGCATAACGTAGGCGCCATGTGCTCCTATCTGGCGCGAATCATGACGGGTGAATGGTCGAACCGGGCCCGCAAGGTGCGTGCGGAAGTCCAGAAAATAATCAGCCACCTTCCCGTGGTGGGGAGTCATGCCGTCACGCTGATGGACAGGGTGGAGGAGTCTCTGAAAAATATCATCGTGCCGGGAATTTTGTTCGAGGAGTTGGGTTTCCGGTACATCGGCCCGGTGGACGGACACCGGCTCGATTTGCTGATTCCCACTCTCAGAAACGTGAAAAACCTGGATGGCCCCAACCTGGTGCACGTCGTAACCCGAAAAGGTTACGGGTATCCCTATAGCGAGGCGGAACCCATCACCTATCACGGCGTGACGAAATTCGATCCCGAATCCGGTGAATTCCACAAGAAAGCGCCCGGCCCTCCCGGCTACTCCAAAGTTTTTACCGATACCATGGTGAAACTCAGTCAAAAGGATGAAAAGATAGTGGCCATCTCGGCGGCCATGCTTGAGGGTACGGCGCTCGTGAACTATCAAAAAGTGTTGCCGGAGCGCTGCTTCGACGTAGGGATGTGCGAACAGCATGCGGTGACTTTCGCCGCGGGTCTGGCGCTCGAGGGAATGAAGCCGGTCGCCGCGATTTACAGCACGTTTTTGCAGCGGGCTTATGATCAAATCATCCACGACGTCTGCCTCACGAACGTGCCCGTTACCTTTGCGCTGGACCGGGCCGGTCTCGTGGGCGATGACGGGCCCACCCACCAGGGAGCCTATGACCTGGCCTATCTCCGGTGTCTGCCGAACATGGCCATCATGTCGCCCAAAGACGAAAATGAACTTCAGAAAATGGTCTTGACCGCGATTGAACATCCCGGTCCGGCGGCAGTTCGCTTCGCGCGCGGCTCCGGCGAAGGGGTGCCGATGGATGAGGATATCGAGACGATTCCCATCGGAGAGGCGGAATCGCTTCGCGACGGCGATGACATCGCTCTCATCGCCCTGGGTCCCATGGTGGGCCTTTCCATGGAATCTGCCGGGCAATTGGCGGAACTCGGGATTGAGGCATCGGTCTTGAATCTCCGCTTTGTGAAGCCGATGGATGAGGAGAAAGTCTTGGAACTCGCGAGGCGCTGCAAACGCATCGTCACGATCGAGGAGGGAACGCGCATCGGTGGAATGGGCGCCGGCGTTCTGGAGCTTTTGGCGGCGCATGGCATCCGGGACGTTTCCACCACGGTTTTGGGTATTCCCGACCGGTTTATCGAGCACGGAGCGCCTCAACTCCAGCGCGACGACTGTGGACTCACGCCAGGCGATATCACCCAGGCGGCTCGCGATCTGATGGAAGGCAAGGCTGATTCTGCCGATCTGGCGGCGCATGGCAAAGAAACAGAGGCTTGATAAGTTACTCGTCGAACGTGCGCTGGCCCCGAGCCGGGAGCGCGCGCGCAGCCTGATTCTGGCAGGTCTTGTGAGTGTCGACGGCGAACCCGCCACCAAGGCGGGTTCTTCGTTTCCGGAAGACGCATCCATCACCCTCAAGGAAAACCCTTGTCCCTATGTCAGCCGGGGCGGCCTGAAGCTCGCAGGTGCGCTGGATTTTTTCGGGGTTGATCCGCTGGATAAATACTGCATGGATGTCGGCGCGTCGACGGGCGGATTCACCGATGTGCTGCTCACCCGTGGCGCCCGTCGCGTTGCGGCGGTGGACGTGGGCAAGGGTTTGATTGACTGGAAGTTGCGGAATGACCCCAGGGTCACTCTTCTGGAAGGTGTGAACGCCAGGCATCTGACGCCGGAAATTTTTCAATCGCTGGCGGGCGAAGAACGTCCGGGTTTATGCGCCGTGGACGTTTCGTTCATCTCCGTCATGAAGGTGCTCGAACCGGTTCATGAGTTGCTCGACGAAGATGGAGAGATGCTCGTTCTCGTCAAACCACAGTTCGAAGTGGGGAGGGGACGTGTCGGCAAGGGCGGAATCGTTCGCGACCCCGCGCTTCACCGTGAAGTGCTCCTCCGCGTCTGGGATGAAGCGCTTCGGGCGGGATTGACCCCCCGGGACATCGCATCGAGCGCGATTGCGGGCGCGAAGGGAAACCGGGAATTCTTTATGCACCTGAAGCCCGGAGCGAATTCTCCGGAGCCGCACGATATGGTTGAGAACGTCCTGGCGAAGGACCTCGAAACTTAAGATATCTTTATTATCCCGGCATCCAGCTTGGGAACGACCCTCGTGATGTCCTTCTGCGCGCAGAAGGATATGTCCTCGTCAAGCCCCAGGGATGATAAGTGTCTGCCCCACCAACTCTGAAAAAGCATCTTTTCCAGGTTTTTTTCAGCCCCGTTTGCAACATGCAGGGCTGCCCGGGCGGTGTCGGAGAATTCCAGCCTTTCCAGATGTCTGGACAAGATTTGCAGGAGCATTCCCGCCCCTACGGCGTCTTCTTCACAATAAGCGCCTTCGCGGCCCGAGCAGGCGATCAGGAGGGATTGATTCGGGTTGGCAAGAAGAATAGACCCGATGCGTTCGGCCGCAGCGGTGATGTTCACAAAAGCGGCGGTGAAAATTTCTCCGCAATTCTTTACGGCTGAGAGTGTTTTGGTGCCGTTGCTCGTTGAGAGTATCAAGGTCTTGCCGTTGATTCTCCGGCGCGTGTATTCGAGCGGAGAGTTTCCCCCGTCGAATCCTTCAATCGGCTTGCCGTCCTGCTCTCCGCCCAGAATGATTTGTTCGGCGCCATGCACGTGTCTCAGCTTCCGGGCCAGTTCATGCGCCATCTCAGGAGACGCGCATGGATATATCGCGGAACATCCGTTCTCCAGGATGACGGCGATGTTCGTCGTGGCTCTCAGTATATCGATTACGACGCACACAACGTGTTGTGCATTATCGGCGTGCGCCCGATGCGCATCTTTGAGTCTCGTGGGGATTTCCGGGTGGGAAAAGGAGACGTCACACCAGATGCTTTCGCTCACGAGGGTGATTCCCAGATAATGTCCAGATAGAAATAGTCACTGCACAGCGAGGATAACAGGACTTCGGCCCGCCTTTGTTCACCGCCTTCTTGTTTCGGGACGCGCACTCTCAAAAGGGTATCGGGGTCTCTCATGTCATCGATAGTCCGGAACCAGTCGTCCGTGGTCGTCCCGTCCCCGGCGGAATAGGAAAGCGTTTTCATCGTGCGCGCATTGATGATTTTTCGTTCGAGTCGAACCAGAGAGCCCCCCTCGTCCATTTCTCCCAAAACGATGGAGCGTTCCCCCAGATTGTGATCGCTGAACCGCAAACCCTCGGGCGAGCCGCTGTAGCATGCGGCGCCGCCGCTCCACCTGGCGACGTCCATGGGTTTGTGGTAGTGGCCGATGGCCACGTAACCGAAGGGCAAACGCTTCAAATCATCGGCTTCGAATGGGTGTTCCTTGAACGCGGGGTGCTCTGAGGCGAGAGCGGCTTCCGAACCGTGCAGAAGCAGGATGGACCTGTCGCTTACATCCGGTTTCCGCGCGAGGATTTCCTGCAAAGGCGGTTTGAAGGCGTCTTCGGTATCCCAGGGGATTCCGGCAATCGTCAGGTTGAGTTCGCCGATATTTTCCTGCGCCAACCCGGCAGCGGCGTCACCGTGGAAAAGGTGGATATAGCTTGCCATTTCGGGTCGATTCCACACGGATTTCGGGTGTCTCGGGTCGTGGTTGCCGGGTATGGCGAAGCAGCGCACCCCTTTTTTCGATAAGTGCGCGAGATTCTTCGAGACGATTTCTACGTCGCGATCACCTGGGTGCGGTGTGTCGAACAGATCGCCCGATACAAGGAATACCTGTGCGCCCCATTTGAGGGTTTCGCGAACGGTGCGGAAAAACGCCACCCGAAGATCGGCCTGGCGCGCCGCTGCTTTCCGGGGCGGGAGATAGCCGAAGTCATAGCCGAGATGGAAATCGCCGCAATGGGCAAATCGAAAGTTCACGCTGGCTCCAGGGACCAATACAACGATGATTCTGTCATGTGTATGTTGTAGTCGGCAAAATCTGAAAATGTGAGAAATTCGTGTTTCGACTTCGTCTTGACAGTATGTGTTACCCCCGCCGATGATGTGTGCTTTGAGACATATACAATAGGAGAAGTGGTTTTGGCAAAGAAATCGAGGTTAAAGGCCTCGAAAAAATCTTTTTCCAAGGAAGATTTGGACAGGGCCGCCGCCATAGCGGCCGGTCTCGAAGCATCGTTCACGGTTCCTCCTCCACCGGGCGCCATGGCGCCTGCGCCTTTATTGGACGAAATCAGAGAAATGGGAGATGTCGGGCTCGCCGGCGTATTCAACCACCTGTCCTCTACGACTCGGGAGGGCCGTATTCCCACGCTTCTCGCTCTGCGCGAGCTTGGGGATGTATCCGTCGCTCAAAAGCTTGTTTCGCTTATTCGGACGATGCGGTGGTCGATACCGGGACTCGCGGCGCTGTTGGAGACTCTCCGGGCGTTGGATGCGCGAGCAGAATTGCCGGATGGTTTCGATCCGGAAAATTTAAGCCGCGCTCAGGAGGTTTCTGAGCGTTTCAGCCGGAATGAGTCCCTCACGGTCGATTCCGCAACGTCCCTTGTATCGTCGTTGAATGACCTGCCTCCTTTTTTGCAGGAAGTCGTGTTGCGTGACGGCCTCGAGAACAAGCCGGGCGTTTCAGAGAATCGCCTGCTCATGCTGGCGGAAGCGATGGGCGGTGAAGGAACATTACCGCCCCCATACTTCATTCAAATTCTGGCGGATACGGCTACGCAGGAGGCCGCGAATGCGCTTCAAAAGCTCTCGGAATCCAGCAAGGACAAGGATACGTTGTCACGAATCCGCAAAGCGATATTCCGGTTGAAGAATAAAGGCGTGGAAGTTGAAAAATCGCCGGATGCGGGCAGTCGAACCGCCCAACGGTCCACGTATCCCGATTATGTTCATGCCGTTGTCAGCGCCGTAGACGGGCGTGGGCAGATGCTATTGTGGCTTGCGCGTTCGAGGGTTCCGCGCGGGAGGTATCTCGTGCAGGCGCGTTTGCACCGGGGGCGAGGCATTGTCGAGTTCACGGATGCGGAAATGAGCGGGAAAGAGTTGCGCGATGTTTTCCGCCGAATTTCAGAAATGCCCGCCCTGGCGTCACAGGAAGTGCCTGCCGGATATGCGATCTGGCTTCTGGAGCGCGGCCAGCGCGAAAACGAAGCGGGAGAAGTACCGCTGCCCCGGGGGTTTACGCATGCGAAACTCATGCTCGATCCCCTGGCGGAGACCGACGCGTTTCCCCTGGAGGGGCCGCATCCTGTCCGCGCTGTGGTGAAATCTCTTGCAGAAGGCGAGGACAGGATGGAGGTGCGCACGATGTTCGCCCATCGGCCTTTTTGGAGTTGGGCGATGGATGAAGAGCGTGTGGGGCCGTATTTCCAGGAATTCTTGGAGTCGATGGAAAGTCAGGTGGCGTTGGACGAAAGACAGAAAAAAGAGCGTCTTGAGCAGATAGTGGAAAACGGCGCAAAAGAAATTTTTCAGGATGCGGCGTTGCGGGAGCGCATATCGGGCCAACTGGAAGACAATGGATACGTTTTCCATCTGGCGGGCGATGAAGCGATGGCGCGCGAGTGTGTGACGCTGGCCGATGAAGTGCGGACGGCTGCGGATGAACCCACGCCGCTGTTCCTCGAAATGGTTCGGTATTCCATCAACGTGATGCTCGAACGGATTATCCGCCAGGTCCGCGAATCTCAGGGTGTGGAAGGGGAAATGCAAGAGGAGAATGTCGGGGATGGCGGTGTTTCGGAAGATACCGATTCTGAGGATTCACCGATCATCATCACGCCGTAACCTCATAATTGGAGAATTCGATGGAATTCGGTTTTGATCATATTCACTACGTTTGCGCAGACGTGAAGGCGTTTGCCGAGTATTTCAAAAACGTGTTCGACGCGGAAATCATTCGCTACGATGAGGACTTCAAGGGCTCGCCCAACGCGGCGATCCAAATCGGCCGCCTGGTGATATTCGCTCGCGGTGTCAGACCTGAGGAGACGCCGGATTCAGTCGGGCCGGAACTGGTTCAGGGACTGGATCATTTCGGGTTCGGCGTTCCGGATGTGGAAGCCGCCGTCGAGTGGCTGAGGGGCAAAGGGGCCGAGATTATGATGGAGCCCGTGCGCCGCGGGGTTGGCGGGCGGATGATCGCCTATGTCCGAGGGCCCGGGAATATCCGCATCGAGTTGTGCGAGAACCCGGCGGCTCTTTAATATACGCTCGCATCCTGAGAACCGGAATAAGCGGAGGCGCAACAGCGGGCTTTCTTGACATAATGATTCGCGATTGTTTCATCGCGACTGAATCGCCAGGACAATTACCCTTGGAGGATAAAACCGATGGTCGATTTCCAGCTCACCCCGCGGCAAATGGAACTCAGGGATACTGCGAAAAGATTCGCCACCGAAGTCATGATCCCCGCAGCGGAGGTTGCGGACCGCATCGAGGATCCCGAAGCATCCTTTAACTGGGAAGTCATCAGAGAAGGTTCCAAACGAGGCCTCAGAACACTCACCGTCCCCAAAGAGTTTGGAGGTGAAGGCGCCGACGTGCTTTCCTGCGCCATCGTGGGCGAGACGCTGGCCTATGGAGATTTGGGACTGGCTGTCGCCTTTGATCAGACGTGGAAGATCATGACGTCAATTGCCAACATGGCGGATGAAGAACAGCAAAAACGCTGGCTCCCTAAAATCATGGATGATGACGAGTGTATTCTGGCGACCGCCTGGACGGAGCCTATGGCGGGTAGTGACAATGTATGGCCCAACCAGAATCCCGGGGCGGGAATTCAGACGTATGCGGAAAAAAAAGGAGACCGCTGGGTGTTGAACGGCTCCAAGCGTTACATCTCCAATGGGGGTCTCGCCAAAGTTTATCAGATAGCCGCCCGCACGGATAAAGACAATCCCATGATGAACAGTCTCACGGCCTTTTTGGTGTCCTCTGATGCGAAGGGTTTTGAAGTCACGGAGGTGTGGGATAAGCTTGGCCAAAGGTGTGTCCAGAACGGCACACTGGAGTTTCACGATGTGGAAGTCCCGGCGGAAGACCAAATCGGGGAAGTGGGCGAGGCTCTGCCGGCGCTGGCCAATCTGTTCATCAGGCACGGGAGCAACATCCAGGCGGGCGCCACCGTATTGGGGGTCGCGCAACGTGCGTATGATCTCTCTTTGCAGTATGCCCATGCCCGAATCCAGGGAAGCGTGCCCTTGCTCGACCATCAACTCCAGCAAATCAGACTTGCGCGTATGGCGATGAAGATAGAAGCGTCACGTTCTTATCTGTGGCGTACCGCGTGGTCCACCCAGCTTGAGGAGATGGACCGGAAAAATGCGATGCTGAGCAAGGTATTCGCATCCGAGTCCGCCGTACAGGTCTGCCAGGAGGCGATGGAGCTTTGGGGGGCGGCGGGGTATATGCGGAAAAACCCCATCGAAAAGCTCATGCGCGATGCCTTGAGCTTCCTGCATTCAGACGGCACGAACGACGTGTTGACGCTGAAGGCGGCAGGCTTTCTCGAAGATCCGCCGCAAGTCGATGATATTATTTATTCCCCTCGGGTCGCCGAGGCGGCGGCGGGCAGGTAGGGTTTTTCGCTGGACGCTGGAGATTCAAGATTGGAGGTGAGCATGGAGGGTTGCTCTTCTCCATAGAGTTAGTTCCTGAAAGCGGTGATCAGGACTCCGCCTGTGACGACGCAAATCGTGGCCAGAACAGTCTTGCGGTTGATTGTTTCGAGCTTGCCCAGGAAAAAATAGCTCAGAACCAGTACCCAAATCGGTGCGATCCGGCTCAGGGGCAGCGCAGTGGAAACGCTCGCCATCGTAAAGGCTGTCCAAAGCATAAACGAGCTGCAAATACCGATGGCGCCTGCGCCTCCCACCCACAGGAGGCCTCTTCTTTTGCCTCGAATCTCATTTTGGCCGGGCAGGATTGGTTTCGTGAGCAGAAGTAAACAGTTGGCTGTGGCGAAGGAGACGGCCATGCCGACGCTGGGTGTCATCTGATGCGTATATGCGAGTTTGGCGAAGATGGGCGCTATCGCATAGGCCAGTGATGCAACGAGCGGAAATATCAGCGCTCCCCGGAACCAGCTTTTGAAAGATTGGGATTTGTCGTCTTGTATCCCGAGAATGGATACCCCGATGACGATGCCCAGGGTGCCGAGTACGACCATGGTTGTCGGCGTTTCTCCCAAAATCAGGATCGCGAAAAAAGTTCCCCAGATCGGGGCCGCCGAGGATATGGGCACAGAGCGGCTGAGCCCGATACGGGAGACGCCCACCAGGTAGCAATATCTGCCTATGGTGGGACCCGCGGCGCCCACGGCGGCGTACCAGAAGATGGCTTCTGCCTTCGAAGTAAAAAGCGTGCCGTTCAAGAGAGACATGACGAAGCCGCCCAGGCTTACGATTCCATTCACTATCAAGGCGGCGGCAAGGGGAGATACGCTCCTCATTCCCTGTCTGAGAAAAGTCTGCGCTACCGAGAATGTGATGGAAGAAGCGATGGCCAGCATTTCGCCCGGGCCGATCCGGTGGATCCAACTCATGGGCTGATTTGCTTTTGCGAAAGATGAACATCTCCGCCTTTGGATT
The DNA here is from genome assembly GCA_965203325.1 of bacterium. Classification (GTDB taxonomy): domain Bacteria; phylum UBA8248; class UBA8248; order UBA8248; family UBA8248; genus Bin107. Next base: position 1,675,891 of record OZ241875.1, on the reverse strand, counting down.
TTCCCGGAATCTTGTCTTTATAGTAGGGGCACATTCGTCTCATGTCGCAGTCGGTGCACTTGGGATTGCGGGCGGTGCAGATGGTGCGGCCAAAACGCAGCATGTTCATGTGCAATTCATGAGCGCGGCCTGTTGGAATGAGTGGCGCCAGGACCGCGTGAGATTTTTCAGGCGTGGTTTTCTCGGAGATGATGCCCAGGCGGATCATGATCCGGTGAATGTGAACGTCGATGGGGAACAAATCCCGGTTTGAAGCCAGCATCAGGGTGACATAAGCGGTTTTGACGCCGATGCCTTTGTGTTGCGTAAGATACCGCACGGCGAAATCATCCGGTTCATGGTGTAGGAATTCCAGGCAGAGTTGCTCTCGGTCCTCACGAAGCCATCTCAGAAAATCCCGTATTCTCCCCGCTTTTTGATTGCCCAGACCGGCCGAACGGATTGCCTGGGCGAGAGATTCTTGAGGGGCGTCGGCGATTTCATCCCAACTGGCAAAGGTTTTTTTCAAGGAATCAAACGCCATGTCGCGGTTATGATCGGTCGTGCTTTGTGAGAGCAGGGTTTCGACCAGGGAATCCAGGAGGTTGCTTCGCTTTGTGCGCTTTGGCTTCCCGAAGCGCGACAATAGCCTATCCGTGAGTTTCAGGATTTTTCGTTTTCGGGTGGTTGATGAGGCGACTCTGGTCGGCATTCTATGTCCTGGTGCGATGCGCTATTGATATATCGGGGCCGGGTGGCTTCTTTGAATTGTAAAATATAGAACCCGCGTATGGTTTGGCAATGTGATTCCAGAATGACGCATCATTGCCATAAGATGAGAAAACCCTGCACTTTCCTGAATGGAAGCAAATCCTTTCGTGTTCAAGCTCACTGTTGCGTGATTTGCCGCTGAATCTCCCTATCCGTTTTTGCCCCGGTGTCGGGCGAGGGACGGAGCAAAGCCGAAAGCCGGGAGGAGTCGTTGAAGACTTCATCCGTTCTTTTGAGGCGCTCATATACTTTGATGACCCTTGAGATATACCGGCGCGTCTCTCGGAAGGGAGGAATCCCGTTATAGCGCTTGATGTTGGCGGGCCCCGCATTGTATGAGGCCAGCGTCATATGTAAATTCCAGCCGTATAGCTCAAGTAAATATCGCAGATAACGCACGCCGCCCTCGATGTTTTCCCCGATGTCGAAAACATCGTCGAGGCCCAAATGTTTGGCGGTAATCGGGTTGATTTGCATCAGCCCTTTGGCCCCGTCTCGAGAAACGGCCTTTGGATCGAAGTTGCTTTCCACTTCGATGACGGCTCGCACCAACAGGGGGTCGACCTCATAGAGTCTGGCGTAATGATGAATGTGCCAAAAAATCCCGGGTTTTCCTGTCGTGAAATTTCCACTCCTCGTCGCCTTCATTTGTTCATCGGGATGAATTTTTGGGGTGAGGAATGAAATTTTCTTTAACTGCATCAATTTCGTTATGGAGGGAAGCGGCTGCGCATGGAGCATCCATACGGCGGCAAGAGCGATTCCGGCCAGCGGGAGTCTCGAAAGCGCCCACATGTATTTACTTTGCCCGAGGCGCAAATCTTTGAGTTCGAGTATCAGGAATAAAATGTAAATGGCGATCAGGACGCTGATGATGAGGTTCATGAGATTCATTCCGGGGAAAGTATTGGAACTGGCTCGGGCGGAGCGTCTTTCCATTCAAACTCAAACAAAACCGCGAGATGAGAGAGCAAGAACAGACTCTTGCGTGAAATCGCGATAGTTGGGCGGACTTGGGTTGCGCCATCGTACGCCGCTATCCCCTGAACAAAAGATAGAAAACCATCACCGAGTGCGCAAGCGGCAATTGGTGAATTATATCAAGTCGAGAATGTCCTCCAGTTTTTCCAGATACTTATCCGGGTTTAATTTTAGTATCTCATCATGCCGGGAGTATTTCCCCTTGATGATCCATGCAGGGATCGATGCGTTTCTGGCGGCTTGCAAGTCCGTCGTCGTATCCCCGACCATGACGACTTCTTCCGGTTTCGCGTTAAGCGATTCGATGGCGGCGAACAGCATTTCCGGGGCCGGTTTCGGCGCATATCCCTGACGGTGACCGAATACCGCGTGCATGTAGGGCAAGAGCCCGACGTGTGCCAATTGCTCCTTGCAGAAGAACCAGGCCTTGTTCGAAACGCAGGCCATCTGAATACCTCGTCGGGAGAGGGTTTCGAGTGTTTTTTTCACGCCGGGAATGATATGGGTGCCTGCGGCATTATGGAGCTTGTAATGGGAGCGGTAGATGCGCACCGCTTCTTCAGCCATGTCTTCGCCCCATAGTTGGGTGAATCTATCCTCGAGTGTAGGGCCGATGGATGCGAGAATTTCCGCATCGCTCATTTCGGGCACGCCCAGATCACGGCACATGAGGCGCATGCACTTGGCGATGCCGTCGTAGCTGTCGACAAGCGTGCCGTCGTGGTCTAAAAGAAGCGCGCGTATGCTCATATGAGTGCTTTCCATCCGGTTATGGACAACCATGTTATGATTCAAGCCGGAAACGAAATCGGCAAACGATAACACCATGAGTCCATCTATGGAACAGGACGTGAAATCAAAAATCGCAACCGGCCGGCTGGAGCGGTCGCTGTCCTCTCGGCCTGTCGGGCTCCTCGGCATGGATGAGGAGGAGCTCGTTTCTTTTTGCGGGGAGATGGGGGAACCCCCCTACAGGGGCCGGCAGATATTCTCATGGCTGTATGCTCACGGGGTGAGCGAATTTTCCCAGATGACGAACATCCCCAAGGGTTTTCGGGCGAAGCTTGCGGAAGCGGCTCGCCTGGAGACTCTCGAACTCGACCGGGAGAGCAAAAGCGCGGACGGCACGGAAAAATACTTGTGGCGGCTTCGTGACGGCGCGCGGGTCGAGAGCGTCCGGATACCCATGCGAAACGTAAACGGCGTCATGCGGTGGTCTCTTTGCGTCTCCACGCAGGTCGGATGCGCGATGGGGTGCGCATTTTGTCTGACGGCGAAGATGGGTTTCGTCAGGCAGTTGACGGCCGGTGAGATCGTCGGTCAGTTCCTCGCCGCGCGAAGCCTCCTCGCCCCGGGGGAGCGTTTGCACAACGTCGTGTTCATGGGAATGGGGGAGCCGCTCGATAATTTCGACGCCACCGTAAAGGCCGTGAAGATTCTCACGCACCCGCAGGCGAACGGCGTCAGCCCCAGGAGGCTTACCGTATCGACGGTGGGGGTCGTCTCGAAGCTGAAACGTTTCGTCTCCGCCGTTCCGGGCGTGGGTCTGGCCGTATCGCTGCATGCGGCGGACGATGAAACCAGAGCGAAACTCGTGCCGGTGAACCGCAAGTGGAATCTGGGGGCGCTGCTCGATGAATGCCGGGAGTTGCCGATGGGCGAGCGCCGCCGCATCACCTTTGAATACGTCATGCTCCGGGAGGTGAATGACTCTGGGCAGGACGCGAAGAAGCTCTCAAAACTCCTGGAGGGGCTGAAATGCAAGGTGAATCTCATCCCCTGGAATCCGTTCCCGGGAACTCCCTTCGAGCGGCCCGATGAGGGGCGCGTCGATGAATTCCGCCGCATCCTCCTGGCGGCGGGCGTGGTGGCCACCACGCGCACGGCCAAGGGGAGCGACATTCTCGCGGCGTGCGGACAGTTGGCCGACGCGCGCCGCTTGTCTGGCCAAAGCGCCTTGAAACAATTCAACTCCATATAAAACAATGGCTTGAGCTTTCAGGAATTTATCGGAAAACCTCCTGAATTTGCCGGTATTTATCTTATTTTTCAGAATTGTTTTTCGGGAGAACGAGGTGCGGGAAGCGCCCCTTGCCCGTGCGCCCGGTATGTTGGTATACCTCTCCCCTAGGGAGACACATACACGGCAAATGCGGGTTAATGCGCGACACAATGCAGCACGATGGATGCACCGATATGGCGGATGAAAGTCCGGAAACGGCAGACCTCCTCAAAGAGCTCTCCAGCGGCATCTCTTCGATTCTCAAGAGCCAGGAAGAACTCTCGGATAAACTGGATGCGCTCGAAGCGCGCGTCCGGCGTCTGGAAGAACGAATCCGCTCCGCAGAATCCGCTTCCGCGGCGGGTAGCGGCGAGGAGGACGAGTACGACTACCATGTCCTCCTCCACTCCCGCTTGTATACGATAGGAGACGTCGAAGGCCGCACCGCGCGCATGGAGAGCGTGCGGCGCTGCGTGGCCCGGCGGGAGTTGCCCCGGGTGAGGACGCGCTATCACACCGGCAGCGGCGACAGGGAGGTGGCCTATTCCTACCGTCTTGCCGGAAATGGCGCCGCCGAAGTCCCCTGGACGCCCCTGGAATACCGGATAGAAAAGGGCGCGGGTGCGGATTATTCCGCGCATTTGCCCCTGCCCGAGCCGATTCGCGCGGGCGCGCGCTTCGAGCTTCGCCACGAGATCGTTCTGCACGATTCGTTCACGACGCGAAACGAGTGGGTCACTCTCGTGGTGGAATACCCCACCGATGAATTTCACCTGGAGGTGCTCATCCCCCCCGGCCGCAAGCTGGTGGGCGCGCGGCGCGAGGAGTCCCAGGGGGCGTCGAACAGCTTCAACAAGCGCCGCGTCTATCCCCGCCTCTTGAACGAAACCGGCCAGACCCGCCTGGAATGGCGCGAAACCGGGCCCGTCACCGGCAGGGCGTATACGCTGTTCTGGGACTGGTAGGGGGGTTAGATGCGACCCGCTTACCTACGACAATCTCATGGCAGGTACCGTCGCGCACTTTGAAACACAAGAGCGAATACCATTAGACGGTCTCGCGGGAGTCCAGGGAGCGGGAATCTACGCGCTCTACTATGAGGGCGCGATGGCCGAGTACCGGCCTATTGCGGACGGGAGGCGGCTCATCTACGCCGGCAAGGCGGTTCCCAAAGGTTCGAGGACAGGCGGCGAGTGAGAATCTGAGCTTTTGGTAGGGACAGGTCGCGACCTGTCCTTGCGGATGCGGAGAAACCAAGCGGTTGCGGGTGAAACGACCCGAACGTTTCATTCCCGGATAGCGATATAACGGATTTTTTCATCGGGCGAACCCCCGCCCCCTTTCTCACCCCGTCCCCTTTCTGCTAGACTCCGCGCTTTCGCAGGCCCCTGACAGGGGATTCCTTTCATCACGTTTCAAGGGAGAATGCGCCATCATGCTGGAGCCAGAAATTTTTGTGGTCGACCTCACGGAGAATTTCGGCGGGGAAATCCTCGCGGACGGACGGGTGAAGACGACGCGGGAACAACTCGAAGGCTGCGCCGCCAAGTTCGGGGCGAGCGTCTCGGTGAGCCACGCGAAAAACTTCGAACTCGGCGTCCACGTGCCGACAATCACGGTGCGCCGCCTGGAAAAGAAGGGCAGGAAGACCGAGACCGAACTCCTGTTCTTCTCCTACGAGGGCGAGGGCGACGACATCCTCACCGACCCCGCCGAGTGGGGCCGCGTCCCGACGCAGATCTTCGGCTAGTCGGCCTTCGGGAGCATCGTTTCGTCTGTTTTCATGGGTATGGCCCAAATATATGACGTTGGGGATCGAGCCGAAGGGGTTGTTGAATAATTCCTCCTCGCTCGGAATTTACCACTGCCGTCATTCCGGCGCATGCCGGAATCCAGAGCCGATTGGTGTGGATATATCCCGGTCTTGGTTTGAGCGTGAATGAAGGCGAAAGGCAGAAAGACAAATTCCCTGGATTCCGGCATGCGCCGGAATGACGAACAAAACCGCACCGCCTCTCACGCGCATGACTTTCACGCGGGGATGTGCGTTCGAAAGGATGAAAATGAGCCGCTCATGGACGAGGGAAGAAGTCGAGCGGGTGTTCCAGGCCCGCTGGCAGGGGAACTTCAACGACCTTCTGGGTTTTGAAGTCCTGGAAGCCGAAGAGGGTTTCGCCCGCGTGGCGATGCCCGTGGCGCCGAAGCTGTATCAGCCTTTCGGGATCGTCCACGGCGGCGCGCTGGCCTCACTCGCCGACACCGTCGGCGGCGTGGGCAGCTACGTGAGCTACCCGGTCGGGACCGAGGTGGTGACGGTGGAGATGAAGGTGAATTTCGTCCGTCCCGTGAAGGAAGGAACCCTCATCGGCGAGGCGAAGGCCCTGCATCTGGGGCACAAGACTTCCGTTTGGGAGATCCGTCTTCTCGACGATGCCGAAAAGCTCGTCTGCTTCGCTTCGGCCACCTACATGGTCGTCAAAGAAGCCTGAGAACGCTTCCGGGCGCGGGTTTTGGCTCACCCTCGTTCTTTGCGCCCATCTGTGGTATTATCTCTTTAGTTGAAAGTCGGTATTTCTTTAACACAATATGATTCAATCGGTTATAGCTTTTTATCTGAAGTCGCCTCTTTGGCCGGTTTCGGACGCAAGGAGCGCTTGACGGGATGGGGGCCGTTTTCCCGGTGGATGTTGCGGGAGGCGGATTTCCCGTCCGAGAGAGGTGAAAGATGAGCAACAGCTTCAATGCCCGCGCGGAACTCGAGGTCGGCGGGGAAACCTATGAGATTTACCGGATAGACGCGCTGAAGGACAAGGGCGACATCGCCCGGCTGCCCTTCGCCATGAAGGTCTTGCTGGAGAACCTCCTCAGGAACGAGGACGGGCGCTCCGTGCGCGCCGCAGACATCGAGGCGCTCGCCTCCTGGGACGCGAAAAACCCCGAGGCGAAAGAGATCGGCTTCATGCCGAGCCGCGTGCTGCTGCAGGACTTCACCGGCGTTCCCGTGGTGGTGGATCTCGCCGCCATGCGCGACGCCATGAAGGACCTGGGCGGCGACCCCGACCTCATCAACCCCTTACAGCCCGTCGACCTGGTGATCGACCACTCCGTGCAGGTGGACGAGTTCGGCACCGAGACGGCGCTCGAGAACAACGCGCAGCTCGAATACGATCGCAACACCGAGCGCTACGCCTTCCTGCGCTGGGCGCAGAACGCTTTTGACAACTTCCGCGCCGTGCCGCCAGACACCGGCATCGTCCATCAGGTGAACCTGGAATTCCTCGCCCCGGTGGTGGGAACGGACGAAAAAGGAGGCGTCACGCGCGCCTTTCCCGATACCGTCGTGGGCACGGACTCGCACACCACGATGATCAACGGCATCGGCGTCCTCGGCTGGGGCGTAGGCGGCATCGAGGCCGAAGCCGCCATGCTGGGCCAGCCCTACTCGATGCTCATCCCCGACGTGGTGGGATTCCGGCTCTCCGGCGATCTGCGTGAAGGCGCCACGGCGACCGACCTCGTGCTCGTGGTCGTGCAGATGCTGCGGGAAAAGGGCGTCGTGGGCAAGTTCGTCGAGTTCTACGGGCCGGGTCTCGACAACCTGCCGCTCGCCGACCGCGCGACGCTCGCCAACATGGCGCCCGAATACGGCGCGACCTGCGGCATCTTCCCCATCGATGGCGAAACCCTCAAGTACATGGAGCTCACGAACAGGCCGGCCGAGCAGATCGCGCTCGTGGAAGCCTACGCGAAGGCGCAGGGCATGTTCCGCGAGACGGATTCCCCCGAAGCCGTCTACACCGACACGCTGGAGCTTGATCTCGGCGACGTCGTCCCCAGCATCTCGGGCCCCAAGCGGCCGCAGGACCGCATCGTCCTCACCGAGGCGAGCGTCACCTTCGAGCGCGAACTCGACAAGATGCTGGCAGAACTCGGCGGAGGCGATGGCGGCGGCACGGCGGTCGCGCCCGCGGCCGTCACCGTGCGCGATGGAACGAAGACTTACGAGATAACCCACGGCGCGGTCGTCATCGCGGCGATCACGAGCTGCACCAACACCTCGAACCCCACCGTCATGCTGGGCGCAGGCCTCGTGGCGAAAAAAGCCGCCGAGCGCGGACTCAAGGCGAAGCCCTGGGTCAAGACCTCGCTCGCGCCGGGCTCGATGGTGGTGACGGAATATCTTCAGAGCGCGGGCCTCACGCCCTATCTCGAAGCGCTCGGTTTCCACAACGTGGGCTACGGCTGCACCACCTGCATCGGGAACTCGGGGCCTCTGCCCGCGCACATCTCACAGGCCGTGGCCGAGGGCGACCTCGTCGCCTGCTCGGTGCTCTCGGGCAACCGGAACTTCGAGGGCCGCGTGCACGCCGAGGTGCGCATGAACTTCCTGGCCTCGCCGCCCCTGGTGGTGGCCTACGCCATCGCCGGGCGCATGGATCTCGACATCACGCGAGACCCCCTGGGCGAGGACGGGGAAGGCAACCCCGTCTACTTGCGGGACATCTGGCCCACGCAGAGCGAGCTTCAGGACGTCGTGATGAACCACGTGAAGGCGGACATGTTCGAGAAAAGCTACGGCGACGTGTTCCGGGGCGACCTGCGCTGGCAGGGCATCCCGACGCCCGAGGGCGGCCTTTTCGAGTGGGACGACATGTCCACCTATATCCGGAAGGCGCCATATTTCGACGGCATGAAGGCCGAACCCGAGCCGGTCGAGGACATCGCAGGCGCGCGCTGTCTCGCGCTATTGGGCGATTCGGTGACGACGGACCACATCTCGCCCGCCGGCTCCATCAAGCGCGACAGCCCGAGCGGCCATTTTCTGGTGATGAACGACGTGCTGCCCGATAATTTCAACTCGTATGGCTCGCGCCGCGGGAACCACGAGGTGATGATGCGCGGCACCTTCTCGAACGTGCGCCTGCGCAACCGGGCGGCGCCGGGCACCGAGGGCGGCTTCACCACCTATTTCCCGACGAACGAGGTCATGCCCATCTACGATGCGGCGGTGAAGTACCAGGAGGCGGGGATCCCCCTCGTCGTCCTGGGCGGTAAGGAATACGGCACGGGCTCCTCGCGCGACTGGGCCGCCAAGGGGTCGAGCCTGCTCGGCATCCGCGCCGTCATCGCCGAGAGCTTCGAGCGCATCCACCGCTCGAACCTGGTGGGGATGGGCGTTTTGCCGCTCCAGTTCAAGCCGGGCGATTCGGCGGGGGGACTGGGACTCACGGGCCGCGAAACCTTCGACATCGAAGGGGTCGAGCAGGGAGAAGCCAAACAGGTGCGCGTGACCGCCACGCCGGAGGATGGCGGAGCGCCGATCGTCTTCGATGCTATCGTGCGCATCGACACCCCCAACGAGGTGGCCTACTACCAGCACGGCGGCATCCTGCAGTACGTCCTGCGGCAGCTCCTCAAGAGCGGGCAGAATTAGGGACGGGGGGCTTTGATGGTCTCGTAGGGACAGGTCGCGACCTGTCCTGGCGAAGGACAACCACGGGGGGTTGTCCCTACGGATGTGATAAGAACACTTCCCCCTCAAGGTGTTGTCGAAAAACCCGGCGTACTTCAACTACGGCGCTCTTTCCATCAAAGAGAGTTTCAAATCAACTCCCCCCTTGAGGGGGAGTCGGTGAGGTGAGGGGGTTTTTGCCCGAAACCGAACCGGTGGGGGGAGTTTTTTTCTGTAGCATATCCCCCCACCGATTCAGCCTTCGCACAAATCGCTCGGCTTCATCGTCTGGCTTTCCCCTCGGGAAGCCAGACCCTCAAGGGGGGAGTTGATTTCATAGGCCTATGTTGAATGAGAAATTTATTTCCTATTTGTGGAATGGCTTTTTCAACAGCCCCCGAATGAGAGGAATGTTCTTTGTCTTTTTCCGTCGTTCCGGCATTCGCCGGAATGACGATGTAATAGTTTTGTAGGGACAGGCCCCTGTGCCTGTCCTGGCGAAGGACAACCACGGGGGGTTGTCCCTACGATGACACAACCTCCTGAAACCTCGCCCACAGGTATTCCGCGTCTTCATCCGTCAGCGGGTCGGGGGAGATGAAGATTCCCGACTCGCCCGATATGCCGACCTGCACTCTTACTTCGCACTCCCATAGCGCATCGGCGACCTCATCTCGCGATTTCCCGAGCGCATCCTCATCAATTTCGATCACGACTTCGGGCAAATCCTGTCCCAGGGAATTGGGGCGCCTCACGCGGGGCGAGAGTCCCTTCATCCCGGCTGTGCGCTCCATGAAGAACTCGCACCACCGCTCGTTGTGGGCGTACTGTTCGGCCTCGCCCTCGTCCAGGTAATGTTCGAGTGCGCAGACCAGGCCCACGATGTCGTCGCGCCCCGCCTTCATGGGCCGGCCGACCGAATACCTGGGGCTTCCCATCATGGCGCAGGCCTCGATGAGCTCCTTTTTGCCCAGGATGATTCCCGTGTTCTGCGACCCGCCGATGCTCTTTCCCCCGCTGAAGATGGCGGCGTCGGCCCCCATCTCCTTGGTGTAGCGCCAGAGATTGGCGGACGGCGGAAGCTGCGACGCGGCGTCCACGATTACAGGGACGTTCTTGCCGTGCGCGATCTCGATGATGGTCTTGAGCTTCAGGATGTTTCCGCCCGCGTAGCGGCCCGGGAAATAGAAGACGCCCGCCGTCTTCTCGCCGATGGCCTCCTCTAACTCCCAGGGGTGGGTCTGGCGGTGCGAGCCGATCTCCACGAGCCGCGCCCCCGCCTGGCGGATGTTGATGTCGTAGTGGTTTCGCTGGAAGCGGTGGATCACGATTTCGTTCTTGAGACCGTCGGTGAAGGGGAGCCTGTCCATGAGGGCCGGGTTCCCGCCCGTGACGCACGCGGCCGCGCACAGCACGAGGCCCGCGGCGGAGCCGCTCGTGACGTAGGCCGCCTCGTTCTGCGTCATCCCGGCGATGCGCGTGCCCGCCTTGGCGTGCAACTCGTTCATGTCCACCTGGGCGGCGTTCGCCTCCTGCATGGCGGTCCAGACTTCCGGCCTCATTTTCGAGCCGCCGAAGACGGTCTGGCGGGTGCGCGCGCTGATGACGCGGCGGATTCCGAGGTCGTTCAGGAATTCGGGGTCTTGATGGGATTCGTTAATCGTCTTGCTCCTTAGCCAAGAGTGGAATAGCGCAGCGTCGCGCCTTGAAGAGCAGTCCAGGAGGCGTCTTCGGTTTTTCCGTGAAGAAAAAGCGTATGAAAACCCTCCTCATCGCGGGAGAATCTTCTCTCGTATTTGAGGTTGAAGGCCTGAGCCGGCCTTGAGCCGGGTGCGATCTCCACATCAGCCGATTCGGGCGGCGCGCCGTCAAGCCCCACGCCCAGGAGCAGCGGCGAGGCGGCCACCTCGCTCCGCACGCGGCCCTCGATTTCCAGACCCGCCTCCTCCTCTCCCCATACGAGAAAAGAGACGGAGAGGTCTTGCGATATTTCGCGCCATCCGCCCGGTGCGACCATCGCATCCGCGTGCAGCCTCTGCCGCCATTCGATCCGCTTTCGGTTGTGCCGGCTCAGGATGAGCGTCCTGTGCTCGGGCCTGTCCGCCCAGTGGTAGTGCCTGGGCCTGTTCTCGTAGGGCCTTCCCATGCCGACGAGGAGCGCCGCCGGCTCGCCGCGCATCACCTCCTCGCCGTCCAGCGTTTCATGTCCAGTGGTCGAGGCGATCAGCTTCACGCGCTCGCGTTTTTCATCCCACGTCGCGTAGACGTACTGCACCGTATCGACGGGAGGCCGCGAGGCCACGTTGGGCGGAGGTTCCTGCAGAACGCGGGGCTGCCCGCCGATGCGTATCTCCTCGCCCCCGTGGCGCACGAGTTCGAGCTGGTGAAAGCCGCGGTATTCGAGACGGCACGGCTGGCTCATGGAGTCTTCTCCATTCGATGCGCGCTTGGCGTTGTTCGATACCCCATCATATCACGATGTGTGCGCGGGATGGATCGTGTATCATGGCGCCGCCCCGCCGCCCGGCGGCGTTTTCTTTTATCAAGACAGGAGTTCCGAGATGCGTATCATGACCACCCTGCCGATGGATGACTTGAAAAAAGCGGGTCCCGCCGCGCGAGAGATTGAGGCGGCCGGCTATGACGGCGCCATGACCATGGAAAACGCGCACCACCCGTTCCTGCCCCTGGCGGTGGCGGCTGTGGAGACCGAGCGCGTGGAGCTTCTGACCGCCGTGGTCATCGCCTTTCCGAGGAGTCCCATGGTGTGCGCGAACGCGGCTTGGGACTTACAAGTCGCCTCGGAGGGAAGGTTCGTCCTGGGGCTCGGCCCCCAGATTCGCGCGCACAACGTGCGGCGCTTCAGCGTGCCCTGGAGCGCGCCCGCAGCGAGGATGCGCGAATACGTGGAATCGCTGCGCGCGATATGGCGCGCCTGGCAAAGCGGGGAAAAGCTCGATTACAAGGGCGAACACTACCAGTTCTCCCTCATGACGCCCGCCTTCACGCCGCCCTCCGGGGGCCAGCCCATGGCGCCCGTCACCATCGCGGCGGTGGGGCCGGGGATGCTGAAAGTCGCAGGGAGCCGGTGCGACGGCGTGCGGCTGCATCCTTTCTGCACCAGCAGGTATTTCGAGGAGTTCTGCCTGCCGAGGCTCACGGAGGGATTCGGGGAGAACGGGATCACGCGCGAGCAATTCGAGGTCACGGGCGGCGGCTACGTCGTCACGGGGCGCGATGAGGAGGCCCTGCGCCGCGGGATGGATGAGGTCAAGGTGCGTCTCGGCTTTTACGGCTCCACGCCCGATTACTGGCCGGTGCTCGAGATGCACGGCTACGGCGATCTGGGCAGAAAGCTCAGGCAGATGACGCGCGAGGGCAAGTGGGGCGAACTGGCGGGCGAGATTCCGGACGACCTGGTGCGCCTTTTCGCTGCGGTAGGCACGCACGATGAAATAAAGCAGGCGATAAAGGCGCGCTTCGGCAACGGCGTCGACACCCTCTACGCGGGCATGCTCCCCACGGCGGACCGCGACCTCCCGACCGACCTGATCCAGGATATCCAGACGATCCCGGTGGCGTTTGAGGGGTTCGCGGAGAGGTAGGGGGTGATGCCTTTAATAGGGATAGGCCCCGTGCCTGTCCGCCACGCGACGGGATCATATTCCCACATCGGCAGGACGTAACTGTAGGGACAGGTCGCGACCTGTCCCTAAGGAGAAAACCCACCCTTTTTATTTATCGGCGACTCGGCTGTAAGGAATGGTTGCGGTCGAGAAATTTGGAAATTCAAGAATGAAAGACAGAAAGTTGAACAGGTTGGAAGGTTACGATTATTCAAAAGCGGGATGTTATTTCGTGACGGTTTGTGTGCGAAGCAGAGAGGAATTGCTCGGCGAAATTGTCGACGGCGAGATGGTTTTGAACCAGACAGGAGAGATTGTTGATACGCGATGGCGATGGTTGTCCGAGCGATATGATTATGTCGAATCGGATGAATACGTCGTGATGCCGAATCATTTCCACGGCATTTTGATAATCCAACCCCATTGGGACAGGTCGCGACCTGTCCCTACAGATGCGTTGAAAATCAAATCATTGTCGGAATTGGTCGGCGCGTTCAAGACCACGTCATCGAAACGTATACGCGAACATGGTCTCGCTTGTTTCAATTGGCAACGATCATTCTACGATCACGTTATCCGCGACGATGACGACCTCAACCGCATACGTGAATACATTCAGAACAATCCTCTGAAATGGTCGCTTGACGAATACAACCCAACAAATCAGGTTGGGTCGTAGAAACAGGTCCCCGTGCCTGTCCTGATGGCTACCCCCTCGGCCCGATCATGTTTTCGGGCTTGACGGCGGCGTCGAACTCCTCGCCCGTCAAGAGGTCGAGGGCGACCGCCGCGTCGCGCAGGGTGCCACCCTCGGCAAACGCCTTTTTCGCCACCCTGGCCGCGTTGTCGTACCCGATGACGGGGTTCAGCGCCGTCACGAGCATGAGCGAGTTCTGGAGATAGGCGTCTATCGCCGGGCGGTTGGGCTCGATTCCCACCGCGCAGTGTTCGTTGAACGAAACGCACGCATCGGCCAGCAGGCGCACGGAATTCAGCAGGTTGAAGATCATCACGGGCTTGAAGACGTTGAGCTCGAAATGTCCCGTAGCACCTCCCACGTTCACCGCCACGTCGTTGCCCATCACCTGGGCGCACACCATCGTCATCGCCTCGCTCTGGGTGGGATTCACCTTGCCGGGCATGATGGAGCTTCCAGGCTCGTTCTCGGGAATGAGCAACTCGCCCACGCCGCACCGGGGGCCGGACGCCAGCATCCGGATGTCGTTCGCGATTTTCATCAGGGATGCCGCCAGCGTCTTCACCGCCCCGCTCGCGAAGACGACCGCATCGTGCGCGGCGAGCGCCTCGAACTTGTTGGGCGCGCTTCTGAAGGGAAGCCCCGTCATATCGGCGATCCGGGCGGCGGCCTTGTCCGCGAAGTCGGGATGGGTGTTGAGGCCCGTGCCCACCGCCGTGCCGCCCAAGGCCAGCTCGTAGATGCCGTCCAGCGACATCCTGACGCGCGCCAAGCCGTTTTCGAGCTGCTGGGCGTAGCCCGAGAATTCTTGGCCGAGCGTCAAGGGAACGGCGTCCATGAGATGCGTGCGGCCGATCTTGATGATCGAATCGAATGCCTCGGCCTTCTGCGCGAGCGTAGCCCCAAGCGTCCCCACGGCGGGGATGAGCTTCTTCGTCATCTGCTCGCCCGCCGCGACGTGCATCGCCGTCGGGAAGGTGTCGTTCGAGGACTGCGCCTTGTTCACGTCGTCATTGGGGTGTATCGGGTCCTTGGAGCCCATCACGCCGCCCGCGAGTTCGATGGCGCGGTTGGCGATGACCTCGTTCGCGTTCATGTTCGTCTGCGTGCCGCTGCCGGTCTGCCAGACAACGAGGGGGAAATGCGCGTCCAGGTCGCCCGCGATCACCTCATCCGCCGCCTGTGTGATGAGCGCGGCCTTATCCGAATCGAGAATCCCCAACTCCTCGTTCGTCACCGCGGCGGCTTTCTTCAGAATCCCCAGCGCGCGGATGACCTCGCGCGGGAAGCGGTCGCCGCCTATCTTGAAATGAACGAGCGAGCGCGCCGTCTGCGCGCCGTAGTATTTGTCCCCGGGCACCTCGATCTCGCCCATGCTGTCGGTTTCGATTCGATGCGACATGCTGCCTCCTGCGGATGCGTTGGTTGGTTGATATAGGTCGTATGATCTCATCAGGCCGGTCGCCTCACCACGTGAGGACGATGCGGCCCACCGGGTCGCCCGCGCGAAGGGCGGCCAGCGCGTCGTTGGCGTCCGGCATCGGGGCTTCTTCGGTGATGACGGCGCGCACCCGGCCGTCGTTCACCAGGCTCGCGGCGTCGGCCACGTCGCGCACCGTGTGGTTGTGCGACGCGACGATCTGGATCCACTTGTAGACGAGTTGCGCGGGGTCGATTTCCACTTTCTGGCCGAAGGAGTAGCCGAGGATGACGAGGCGTCCGCCGGGCCTTAAGAGATCGATGCACTGCTGGAGCACGGGCGGCACGGCGGCTCCGCCGACGATCTCGAGCGCGATGTCCGCGCCGAAGCCGTTCGTCATGTCCATCACGGCCTTGACCGGGTCGGCCTCCATCGCGTTCACGGTCTCAAACGCGCCGAGTTCGCGCGCCTTGGCGAGCTTTTCTTCCTTCACGTCCACGGCGATGACGTTCACGCCCAGGTGGCGGAGGATCTGCAGGGCGTGCAGCCCCAGTCCCCCGACCCCGAAGATGACGGCGCACTCGCCGAGTTCGGGCCGCGCCATGCGGATGGCGTGGAGCGGGGAGCCGAGCGTCCCGCCGATGAGGGAGGCCGCCGCCAGCGAGACGTTTTCCCCGACTTTGACGAGGTTCCGTTCCGAGACCGCGACGAGTTGGCCGAAACCGCCGTCGATCTCTATCCCCAGGCGTCCCGGCGAGTTCAGGCACATCTCCTCATGGCCCGCGCGGCACATGCGGCAGCGCCCGCAGGTCTGCTTGCTCACGACGACCACGCGGTCGCCCGGAGTGACGGAATCGACTTCTGAGCCCACTTCGAGCACGACGCCCGAGTTCTCGTGGCCGAGCATCAGGGGCGTGGGGGCCGACTTCACGCTGCCGTCCACTATCTTCAGGTCGGTCGCGCAAAGGCCGTTCGCCTTCGATTCGACGAGCACCTGGCGGGGGCCGATCTTGGGCTCGGGCGCTTCCTCATAGACGAGGGGCTTGCCGAACTCTTTAAGGATCATGGCCTTCATGGGCGGTTCCTCCGCTTTTTGTTATCAAGGGGCAAAACCTGCGGCGATTCTAGCAGGCCCATGACGGGGATGCCAGATGGGGGGCTATTAAGATAATAGAGCCGTTCGCGAATAGTGGGGCGGTCCCGGAAAGGGAATCGCCCCTACGGCCCCGCATGATTGGCTGGGTTTTCCTCATCCAGCGCCCATTTCAACGGATTGTTCTGGATGTATTCCCGGACGCGGTTGAGGTCTTCCTAGTCGCGGATGACGTGATCGTGGAATGATCGTTGCCAGAGTTTCCTATCAAAGGGTCTCCATTCACCATCATTGACGTTCGCAATGTATCTATGGGTCGTCATAGATTTGAACCGATGCACGATATCCGATAATGACATCGTAGGGACAACCCCCCGTGGTTGTCCCATGTCAGGATGGGCATATTCAGGACAGGCACGGGGGCCTGTCCCTACAGTTCCGTGGGGGAATTCGTTTCCCGTAATGACGATGATGCCGTGGACGTGATTCGGCATGATCTGGAATTGATCCGTTTCAACACCGCTATAGAATTCCGGCAATTCGTTCCATGTTGTTTTCACCATTTTACCTGCGGCATTTGAAACCATTTCACCGTCGATGATTTCACCGAACAATTCCTCTCTGTCCTGCACACAAACCGTGACGCAATAACATCCACCTTGCGAATAATCGTAACCCTTCAATATGTTCGCTTTTCTGTCTTTCATACGCAAATTTCTCGACCACACCCACTCATTACAACCGAGACGAGGTCAAACAAAAGGCCTTTTGTAGGGACAGGCCCCCGTGCCTGTCCCGGTCGTATCCATTCCGAAGAGGGACAACCACAGGGGGTTGTCCCTACAATTCCATAATTCCCCTACATCCCCAATCCCCCGTCGATTCGGAGCACGATGCCCGTCACGTAGCTCGCCTCGTCCGACGCCAGGAAGACGAACCCCGCCGCCATCTCCTCGGGCTCGCCCCACCGGCCGAGGCAGATGCGCTCGAGATACTTCGACTCGAATCGCTCATCGGTGCGAATCGTCTCCGTCATCGGGGTGATGGCCGCGGGCGAGACGCAGTTCACGGTGATGTTGTAGCGTCCCAGTTCGCGGGCCGCGCTCTGCGTCGCGCCGACGATGCCCATCTTGGCCGAAGAATAATTGATCTGCCCGATGGTGCCGCGAAGCCCCGCACCCGAGGTGACGTTGATGATGCGGCCCTCTTTCCGGGGGATCATGCGCTTGGCCGCCGCGTGGATGCCCGTCCAGGTGCCCTTGAGATGCACGGCGATCACGGAGTCCCACTGTTCTTCGCTCATCTTGTGGAGCATGGCCGCGCGCACGATGCCGGCGTTGTTCACCATCACGTGGATGGGCCCGTGCGCGGCCTCGGACGCGTCGAGCGCGCCCTCGACTTCCGCGAGGCTGCTCACGTCGGCCTTGTGGAAGAGCGCCTCGCCCCCGGCTTCCCTTATCAGGCGCGCCGTCTCCTCGCCGCCTTCCTCGTTCATGTCGACGACGAGCACCTTGGCGCCCTCCTCGGCGAAGCGTTGGCAGACAGAGCGTCCGATGCCCTGGGCCGCGCCCGTCACGAGGGCGTTCTTGTCTTTCAGTCTCATGGAATTCCTCTCTTTCCGTTCTATGGATTTCAGTCCAGCCAGGCCTGTGCGCAGCCTTTGGTGACGACGCGGCCACTTAAGTCTACCGCCTCGATCTCGCAGGCGGCGTATTCCCGGCCATTCTCTTCTGCTAAATCGGTCACGACGCCCCGGCAGGTGATGACCTCGCCGAGCTTCACCATGCCCTGAAAGCGGACTTCGAGCCGCTTGTAGCTTCCCGCGCCGAAGGCGGTTTCGACGAATTGCCCCAGAAAGCCCATCGAGAGCATCCCGTGGGCGATGACGCCCTCCAGTCCGCCCGCGCGCGCCGCCTCGTCGTCATAGTGGATCGAGTTGTAATCCCCGCTCGCGCCGGCGTATTTCACGAGCTGCGTCCGCGAGACGGGGTCCTTCACGAGTTCAGGGAGGGTATCTCCCTTCTGGTAGCGCATCGTCTCTCCTTCAGTTCCTGAATCGCCTGAGCGACACCCACTTGCCGCCGCCCACGCGGGCGCCGTCGCGCGCGTCGGTGAACTCGTATTCTCGCTCGACGAAGACGAGGTCGCCCGTGCGGCCCGACTTTTCGGTGATGTCCACGATGGTGAAGGAAATGTCCAGTTCATCGCCCGCGCGGATGGGCCGCTCGACCTCATAGACCTGTGAGGCGTGAAGGCCCACGTCGCCGAAACCGGGCGGGAGATCGGGGTAGGCGTCCTTTGGCCGGAAGGTGGTGGGAAACGTCGGCGGTGCGACCGCGTCCGGCCCCCGGTAGGCGGGGTTATCGTCGCCGACCGCGTCCGCGAATTTCTCTATCGCCCCCTGCTCGACCCTCACGCGGTAGGGGCCGTGCTTTCGCCCCACCAGGGCGCGTATTTCGGGCGTGATTCTCGTGCTCATGCGTGTCCTCTCACTGGGATTTCGTCTTTATCCGAACGTCCACGGCGATGCAGCCCTCCGCCGCCGCGATGAGCGGGTTCAAGTCCATCTCGGCGACTGTATCTTCTAATTCCGTCGCCAGTTCGGAGATTTTGACCATTATATCGGATATGTGCGGAATTTGAACGGTTGGCCCGCCCCGGAAGCCGTCGAAGATGACGCGCGAGCGAAGTCTTGACAGCGCGCCTTCGGCCTCCCCGGCATCGAAAGGCGGAAGCAGGCGTGCCACGTCCGAGAGGGCTTCCACGTACACCCCGCCCAGTCCCGCCGTGACGCACGGGCCGAACGTCGGGTCGTTCGATACGCCGACGAGAAGCTCCAGGCCGCCCTCGATCATCTCCTGCACCAGAAGACGCGCATCATAGCTGAGGGCTAGCAGTTTTTGAGCTGCGCACAGAACCTCATCAGGCGTGTTAAGACCTAAAATGACGCCGCCCGCTTCCGTCTTGTGCGAAAGGTTGTCCGATACGACCTTGAGGGCGATGGGCGCTTTATACTTTTCCCACGTTTTGAGCGCTTCTTCGGACGTTTCAACCAGGGTCTCCTTCGGTCTCGGGACGCCGTAGAGATCGAGAATTTCCGCGCAGGTCTCGGACGGAAGAAAGCCGTCGGAAGAGGGAATACTCTCTCGTATGATTCGTTTCGCCTTCTCCGCCCGCGCAGGGTCGAGCGAGCGGGGTCTGGAGGCGGCCGCCTCGCGCGCGTTTTTGAGCGACAGGAGGGATTCCAGGCCGCGAATCGCCCTTGCGTAATCGCCGAATACGGGCACGGAGGCTTTCCTGAGCGCGTCTATCTGCTCGCGAGGTCCGGTGAGCCAGGCGAAGGCGACGGGCACCGATGAGGCTTCGAAGAGCGCCTTCACCTCCGCCGCTATCTGCTCGCCCACGTGGTGGTAGACGCCCATCATGAAGAGCAGGGCGTCCACGTTCTCATCCCCCGCCACCGCTTCCCCCGCCGTTTTGAGCGGCTCGCTCTCGGGCTTGCTGACCATGAGGGATACCAAGTCGACGGGATTGTCCTTGGGCGCGTAGTCGGGCAGGACGCCCGCGAGTTTTTCCTGTGTTTCCCCCGCGAGGATGGGGAGCGTGAGGCCCGCCTCGGTGCTTAAGTCCGCCGCGAGTGAGCCCAGACCGCCCGAGAAGCTTAGAATGCCCACCCCGTTTCCCTGAATCGGTTTGCTGCGCGCGAGGAAATCCGCTATCTCGATGAACGCATCCATGGAACCCAGCACCTGAATCCCGTATTGCGCGGCGAAGGCGTCGAAAACGTCGCTTGAAGTCGTGATGGCGGCAGTGTGGCTGCGCGCGGCGCGCGCGCCTTCTTCTGTCTTGCCGCCCTTTAAGAGGACGATGGGTTTGCCCCGCCCCAGCGCGCGCAGGGCGGCTTGTTTCAGGCGTTCCCCGTCGCGCACCGATTCGAGATACCCGCAGATGACGCGCGTGTGCGGGTCGTCGATGAAGTATTCGACGCATTCCGCGAAATCAACGTCCACCTCGTTGCCGAGGCTCACGAGGCTGCTGATGCCGGAGCCGCTCTCCTGAAAGCCCGTGAGCATGCACGCCCCCATCGCCCCGCTCTGGGTGACGAGGGCCACCGCGCCCGGGATGAGCGGGTCGTCGTCGCGGATGGATATCGTGAACGTCGCCATGAGCTTCGAGCGCACGTGCACGACGCCCATGCAGTTGGGGCCGAGCACGCGCATGCCGGACCTATCGCGCAACTCCAGGATTTTCTCCTGTAGCGCCACGCCTTCCGCACCCGTTTCCGCAAAGCCCGAAGTGATGACGGCGGCGGCCTTGACGCCGCGCTCCGCGCACTGGGCGAGGGCGGGGAGAACGTCCTCTCTCGGGGTGCAGATGAGCGCGAACTCGGGCGCTTCGGGCAGGGAGGCCACGTCGGGGTAGCATTTCAAGCCCGCTATCTCCTCGCGCCTCGGGTTGATCGGGTAGATGGGGCCGGGAAAGCCGTAGCGCATCGTGAGCCTGAGCGGGATGCCGCCCAGGCGGTTCAAGTCGGAAGCCGCGCCCACCACCGCGAAGGATTTCGGGTGAAACAGGCTCGTCAGGGATTCGTGCGCGCTCATGCGTGGGTCTTAGGCGAGTCGGGCGCCGGCAGTGCCGACCGTTACGGCTGCGCCGCCCTGGTTCGTGAGCGATACGTCGAAGAGATAACGTGTGGCGCCTTGGTCGAGCGTTTTCTCCTTGAGCACGGCCTGAAGCGTCAGAACGTCCCCCGGGAATATGGGCTTGACGAAGGATACATCGATCTCACCGCCCGTGATGAAGCCGAAGCCTAAGTGATCGACCATGAGCTCGGTGATGAACGACACCGGGTGGCGGCCCGTCGCCACCGCCCGGGGAAGGCCCGCCTTTCTGGCCACCTCATCGTCCGTGTGGATGTTCCTGGTATCCACGCCGCCTGTGACGTAGCGGTTGAATTTGAGGATGTCCTCCCAGTCCACCTCGTGCGTCCGCTCGGGGAGGGCGTCTCCTGGTTCCAGGTTTTCGGGCAGCGTATCAGTCATCTTTTTCGTGCCTTCTCGTGAGGCTCAGGACGGAAGTGTGCGAGGAGGTGAGCAGCAACTCCCCCGCCTCGTTCGTTACGGCGAGCTCGCTCACGATCCAGCCCTTCTCGCGCTTCACGTACAAATCCTTCACCGTGACTTTCTGGCGCACCGTTTCGCCGACGCGCACGGGCTTGTGGAAGCGGTAGCCGAGCTTGGCGTGGATGGTGCCGAAGCGCTTGTAGTTCGCATCGTAGATGGCGAGCAGGTCGTTGATGAAGATCATGGGCGGCGCGATGGCGCAGCCAAAGGGAGATTCGCCCGTATACCACTCCCGCCGCGCGCCCACGGCGTCGCAGTGCGCATCCACCATCGCTTGCGTCACCTTGAGGCTGCGCTCGCCGATCGTCATGCCGACTTCCAGGTTCTCCCAGACGAAATCGGGCTTTTCGCTCATGGCTGACGGCCTCCTGAATTCTCTTTATTCCGGGGCTGTTGAAAAAGCCCATGAGAGGGTAATGGCAACCCCCTTGAAAGGGAAACCCCATAAGGCAACCCCCCCCTACCCCCCCTTGTCAGGGGGACAAGAAAAAGCAAACCCCTCTCTACCGGCGGCGGGCGTCGCCTTTTCATACCCCCCTCGCCAGGGGCAAGAAATAACAAAGCCCCCTCAGCCCGGCAGGGGCGCATCGTTTTTTTATACCCCCCTGACAAGGGGGGGTAGGGGGGGTTGCTTTTCCATTCGAGAGGGACTTCTCTTCTACCCCTGAAATGTGGCCTTTTCCAACAACCCCAAGAGGAGAGTGAAGTTTCCTCCTTCCCCGGTCTGCTACATACGCCGAATCACGAAATCGAAGGTTTCTCAACACCTCCATCCTCAGACACTGGCCCCGGAAAGCTCTCGGGCCACCCCTCCACCACGTCCGCGAGATAGGCTTTCAGGTTCTCGGGGTCCTGCCTGCGCCCGATGGTGATGCCCGATATCGTTTTCGGCTCATCGAGCGGGATGCGCAGGGCGTCCTGGAAGCGGTTTCTCATGTTGAAGTAGGTGATGACCATCGTGAGTTCGACGAATTCGCGGTCGTCGTAGTGACGCCGCACCTCCTCGAACACGTCGTCGCGCGTCTTGGCGGTGTTCAGCGTTACGTGCTCCGCCCACAGGACGGCGGCCTTCTCCCGCGCGCTCATCGTCTTTGAATCCATATAGGCGTCCGAGCAGATTTCCTGCACCTGCGCTTCCGTCACCCCGGCGTCTCGACCGAGCGCCGTGTTGTGTCCGAGTCAGTAGTCGCACCCGTTCAGGTGGCTCGTCTTGATGACGGCGATTTCCTTGATCTTGGTGGGCAGCACCGTGCCCAGCCCCTCGCGCATGAGGGTGACGGTGAGCGGCAGGATGACCTTGGCGACGTGGGGCTGATAGGCCATGACGGCGAAGGAATTCGCCACGCGCCCGAGCATTTTCGTCACGCCTTGGAAGAGTTTCGCGGCTTCGCCTTCGGCCTCCTCGACCGGTATCGGCTTCATGTAGTTCATGCGCGCGTCCTCCGCTTTATTCCACGGGCGGCCAGATGCGCTTGCCGCGCGTGGGCGAGCCAGGTGCGTGGAGCAGGCGCTGGCATACGTGGTACGACCAGTCGTTCTCGCCGGGGAAGAGCTTGTCCGCGCGCGGGAAGTGCTCGAGGACCATCTCCAGCGAGGAGAACTCATAGAAGATGGAGTGTTTCGCCCATCCCGCCACCGAGACGAGCTTGCGCGTGCCCACGCAGCCGCGCATGTACTTCATTGCGGGCAGGCGGTCCTGCGCGTACCACGAACTCAAGTCGAAATCATCCTCGGGCGTGAAGCAGTTGAAGGTTCCCATCTGGACGATTGGCGCGGGCACGCCTCCGAGAGCGCGGGTAGCGGCGGCGGGGCCGTTCACCCGGTCCACCTCGGTGAAGATGCCCGTGCGCTCGCCGATTCGCTTACCGATCATCGCCTTCGTCTCATCGGAATAGGTCTCCGCAAGCTGCGCCGGGTTGGGGCTCAGGAACACCTCAGCACTCGTGCCCCCGAAGAGCAGCAGAAACTCCGTGCCGCCCGGGATCGAGGGGTCGTCCGTGTAGGCCAAATGGTCCTTTTTCTTCGATTTGGGCGATTCCCTGTCCACGAGTTCATAGTGGGCCGCCCACATGTAGCCGGGACGCTTGAGCGCGTCCTTGATGTGGGTGTGGTGGAGCCAGTCGTTGTATTCGGCCTCGTCTTCTTTCGGCAGATCGTACCAGGTCGCCCAGATGCTTCTGTCCATGCGGTGTCCCCTATGACTATCTCGAAAAATCAATCTAAAAGTCCGCGCTCTTCCAGGACGGCGCGCAGGCACTTGATGCCCATCATCAGCGAGGGGCCGCCTGCCGGGAAGATCAGGCATTGCACGGCCTCGAATATCTCATCCTCAGTGGCGCCCAGGTCCAGCGCGCGGCGGATGTGGTTTTTGACGTAGGTTTCCACCTCCGTGCCGGGGAGGCGCACGCAAAGGGCGGTGATAATGATGAGCTCGCGCATCTTTTCAGAGAGCGCCCCCTCGCGCTTGATGACGTGGTTATAGAGCGCGCTTTGGCGCACGTGGTATTCGGGGTCTTTGTTGATGTAGAACTCCTGCTCGGGCAGCACCCAGCCGCGGTCGGCGACGGTCTTCTCGATCAGGGCCTTTTTCTCGGCGTCGTCCATCTTCGGTCTCCATATTGGTGATCCGGGAGCGGGCCGTGGGTGACCCGGCGCGCGAACCGGCCCCCTCCGGGGGCGGGCCGCATTCCCGCACGAGACGTAGTCCGGGCGTTCCTGTGAGAAATAGTATGAAACCCGAACGGATTCGGGGTGGTTTGTAGTGTGCCGCCAGGGACTCGAACCCTGGACCTACGGATTAAAAGTCCGTTGCTCTACCAGCTGAGCTAGCGGCACAAGAGAAAAGAGATTTACGACGCACGGGCCTGTAAGTCAAGCCGTGGAGTCAAACGCGGGCGGCTACGAATCTTGCGTTTCGGGTGGCCCGGACCTCTTTCGGCTTGACGAAGGCGGGGGCGGTGTGTTCAATACCTCCCTCATGGGGAACGCGAGCCTCACCAGGGTTGCATACTCCTTCTTGCCGACGTAGCTCAGACAGGTAGAGCAGCTGATTCGTAATCAGCAGGTCACCGGTTCAAGTCCGGTCGTCGGCTCCAGCAGAATTCATTTCCGGTTCATCCATCCGAGGTGTTGCATGGCGAAACGAAAGGGCGTGGGCGTCATCGGCCTGGGCCGCATGGGGAATCCCGTGGCGCAAAGGTTCTTACAAGCGAAGATGCCCCTGATGGTCTGGGATGTCGCAGAAGATAGGCGGAGGCTCTTCGAGGAAACCGAGGGCGTCGTCATCGCCACGCCGCGCGAGATAGGGGAATCCTGCGCGGTCGTCTTCTTCGTCGTGCCTTCCTCAAGTGAGATAGCCGCGTGTTTTCGGGGAAAGGACGGCCTGCTCAAAAACCCGAAAAAAGGCCTCGTCGTCTACGACCTCACGACGTCCGACCCGGCGAAGACGAAGCGTCTCGCGAAGCGCGCCGAGCGCGCGGGGCTGGGCTATCTCGACGCCGGCATGAGCGGCGGGCCCGGCAACATTCTGGAGGGCAGGCTGACCTTGATGATCGGAGGGGACGAGAAACTCTTGAAGCGCACGAGGCGATACCTGAAACCCTTCGTCGACCACGTCTTCCATCTGGGCGCGCTGGGTTCGGGCCACACCATGAAGCTCATCCACAACATGGTGCTCCACACCATGTTCCTGGCGACCTGCGAGGGCGCGCGCCTCGTCGAGCGGCTCGGGATGCGGGTCGAGGACATGATTGACATCTTCAACGCGTCGACGGCCTACAGCTACGCGAGCCGCCACCGTTTTCCGAACAACATCCTCTCGGGCACCTGGAACGGGCAGGCCCGCATCTACAACCTGCAAAAAGACGTCGGCCTCGCCGTCGGCATCGGGCGAAAGAGAGGTGCTGACATCCAGCTCGCCGAGGGTACGCTCTCGTTCTTGAGGAAGGCTGTCGAGCGGGGGATGATCGAGGAGGACCTGACGCTTCTCTACCGCGATTTCGACGAAATCCAGAAGATGGACGCGCCGGAATAGGCGAAAGACGGGCCGTTCCCGCTCAGGATGCGGTTTGACGCGGACGATCCCTGAAAGTAGAATACGCGCGCTTGTGAATCAGGGCAGAGATACGATTTTACTCAACACGGAAAACCCATCCGCATCGTCTCTTATCGCCGTTCACGCGATCCGGCGGTTTTGGATAATTTTTCGGGGCCGTGGCCTCGGGGTTTGATATTTACCACCTGAATCGGAACATTCCATTCCCATCAAGGAGAAAACGAAATGGCATTTGAACTTCCCGCTCTCGATTACGACTACAGCGCACTGGAGCCGCACATCGACGCGCGCACGATGGAGATTCACCACACCAAGCACCACAACACCTATCTCACGAACCTGAACAACGCCATCGCCGGCACCGACCTCGAAGGCAAGAGCATCGAGGACATCCTCGGCAACCTCTCGCCGGATCAGGGCGGCCTCAACTTCAACGGCGGCGGCTACGACAACCACTGCATCTTCTGGAAGAACATGAGCCCCAGCGGCGGCGGCGAGCCGGGCGGCGACCTGGCGGCGGCCATCGGCGATTTCGCGGCCTTCAAGGAGGAGTTCTCCACCAAGGCGGTGACCGTGCAGGGCAGCGGCTGGGCGTGGCTGTGCACGAAGCCGGGTTCGGGCAGCGTCGAGATCAAGCAGATGCCCAACCAGACGAGCGTGCGCACCGAGGGCTACGTGCCGCTTCTGGGCGTGGACGTATGGGAGCACGCCTATTACCTCAACTACCAGAACCGCCGTCCCGACTACGTTGCCGCGTGGTGGAACGTGGTGAACTGGGACGACGTCGCCGCACGCTTCGCGGCCGCCAAATAGGAGGGTTGTCTCATGGCACTGAGCGTAGGTGATGCGGCTCCCGATTTCGAGCTGCCGAGAACCCTCGCCGAGGGCGACACGATCAAGCTGAGCGATTACCGGGGCAAGAAGAACGTGCTGCTTTGCTTCTACCCGTTCGATTTCTCCTCCGTGTGCAGCGAGCAGCTGCCCGCCTATCAGGCGGAGAAGGCGAAGTTCGACAATGCCGACTGCGAGGTCATCGGCATCAGCGTGGACAGCCCGTTCGCGCACGCCGCCTGGGCCGAGAAATACGGCATCGAATTCCCGCTGCTGAGCGATTTCTTCGGCAAGGGAACGTGCGCGGCCTATGGGCTCTTGAACGACAAGGGCTTCAGCAACCGCGCGGTGATTCTCGTCAACAAGGACGGGAACGTCGCCTACATGGAGGTGACGTCCGCTCCGCCTGAGAAGCCCGACGACGATAAGCTCTTCGCGGCAATCGAGGGTCTGGGCTAGGCCGGTCTTTGCACCTGATGTTCCTGGGCGCGGGGTGAACATGCCCCGCGCCCGTTTTTTTGCGTTTCTCATTCTTCCGGCGTCCGTCTGAGGGAGGAGGGAAGTGGTGAACGGGTTGTCCGCCGTCATCGATGGCATCGTCTCCGATGGAGTGAGCGTCTCCATCGAGCTCTACCCGCCCAAGGGGCGCAAGGCGGTGGAGCGCACCCTGCGCGAGGTGGAGGCGATTCACGACGCGATGGACGTCGCCTTCACCTCGGTGACCTACGGAGCGGGCGGCTCCACGCAGGAGGGCACGCTCGAGTTGGTGCTGGAGCTGGCGAGGCGCTATCCGCGCCGCGTCGTGGCGCACCTCACCTGCGTGGGCGCGAATGAAGCGGAACTCTCACGCCTGTTGGACGTTTATGGGGATAACCGGGTGTACGACATCCTGGCGCTTCGCGGCGACATCCCGGAAGGCATGACGCACGATGAGGCCGTGGCCGGCGGGTTCCGCTACGCCGCCGACCTCGTGCGGTGGCTCTGTAACTTCGACTGGCTCCACTCCATCGGCGTGGCCTGCTACCCCGAGGGCCACCCCGAAACGCCCGACAAGAACGCGGATATGGATCACTTCATCCGCAAGGTCGACGAAGGGGCCAGCTACGCGATTTCGCAGTTCTTCTTCGAGGCGAGCGTCTGGGAGCGGTTCCGGGAGCAGACGGCGATTCGGGGCGTCCCGGTTCCCGTGTCGCCGGGCATCCTGCCCGTGCGCGACCTCGGCCAGGTCCAGCGTTTCGCGGAAAAATGCGGGGCGAGCGTGCCCAAAAGCGTCGTCGATGCGTTGGCGCCCTACGAGGATGACCCCGAGGCCTTTCAGGAAAGCTCGGCCGATCTGGCGGCGTTCCAGATTTGGGAGTTGATGGAACTGGGCGTCAACCATTTTCACGTCTACGCCCTCAACCGATCGGACATCATCCTGCGCATCGCGGACAGGCTGGGCTGGCGCAGGTAGGTTTTTGAGCGGCGCGCGGTTCATCCGCCCCTGTTTTAGCGAAAAATCATGGAACCGCCACCTGTTTGTAACACCTCTCCTGGAAATCTTCTCTATATTCCATCCCGTAGGGAGCTACGAGCGAAAACCCGGACTTCGGCATGGCTGTTTTTCCAGTTGTTGGCAGGCGTCTCCTTTCGTATCGGGAGATGCCAATCTTTCTTGCAATCCATAGGAGGTGGATGGGATGGGTCCGATGAAAAATTCCGCTTCATTCTTGCGCAAATGTTTGGGCGCGCTGCTCGGCGCGTTGACACTATGCGTGCTGACGGCGGGCGCAGCCTCGGCCGATCAGCCCTTCACCTTCGTGGCCCTGGGCGACATGCCATACGGGAAGCCCGCGAAGGTCTACGCACCGTTCAAGACGCTGATCGGCCAAGTGAACGCGCTGAAACCCGCCTTCACCATTCACATCGGGGACACCAAGTCGGGCTCCACGCCCTGTTCGGACAAGATGTTGCTCGACCAGCTCGGTTTCATGAACTCTTTCGACGCCCCGCTCGTCTACACGCCCGGCGACAACGAATGGACGGATTGCCACCGCAAGAAGGCCGGCCGTTTCGATCCTATCGAGAGGCTCGCCTTCTTGCGGAAGCACTACTTCTCACGCGGCCCGCAATCACTCGGCAAGGCTCCCATGAAGCTCGAACGCCAATCCGACGCCATGAAGGAATTCGCCGGCTATCCCGAAAATGCGCGCTTCGTGAAAGAGGGCGTTCATTTCGTGGCGGCGCACGTCGTGGGTTCGAACAACAATTTCGAGGTGCGGGACAGGCGCGCCGTCCAGGAGTTCTTCGCCCGCGATAAGGCGAACGTCGCCTGGCTGAAAGCGGGCTTCGAGGGGGCCATCGCCATGAAGGCAAAGGCGCTCGTGCTCGCGATCCACGCCGACATGTTCAAGCCGGGATTCTTCAGAGCGAAAAAAGAGGCGTTCTCGGGCGCATCGGGCTTCAAGCGGTTCGGCGATGCGCTGCTCGAAAAGGCCGCCGCGTTCAAAAAGCCGGTCCTGCTGATCTATGGCGACAGCCACAAATACCGGATCACGCGTCCGTTCCCGAAAAAGGCGCCGAACGTCGTCGCCCTCCAGGTCTTCGGCGCAAAGCACATGCACGCCGTCAAGGTGAAGGTGGACACGAACAAGCCTGAGGTTTTCGACATACGGCCCATCAAGAACAAGGTGCTGGCGAAATAAAACTGTTCGGTTTTTCTGAGATTAGGGTACGCTCTTTATCATTGGTAGCGATCTAAAAGGACGGGGAGGTTTTTGCCTCCCCTGTCACGCAACCCGGACTTGAATGGATAAAGCATTTGGCATCGATCGGGAAGTCATGGGTTTAGAGCTTCTCGAGAGAAAGCTGTTTGCTGAAGAAGATTTGCTTATATGCTGCTTACTCCCACTCCTTGTTTTCTCTCAAAGCCTCTACTTTCGCCTCCAGACTCACCATGCGGCCGTCGAGAAGTTCGAATCCCTCACCCATCTCTGATTCGAGTGTATCGAACCTTTGGTCTACTTCTTTTCTGAAAGTGGTGATTTCGCTCCTGACTTCCGTAAGGGCTTTGGTTGTTTTCTCATCCAGGTTGGCGATAGCGGTAGTTGTCTTTTCGTCAAGTTTCGAGATGGCGGCAATCGTTTTTTCGTCCAGCTTGGCGATGGCGGCGGTTGTCTTTTCGTCGAGTTTCGAGATGGCAGCTGTCGTTTTCTTGTCCAGGTTGGCGATAGCGGTAGTTGTCTTTTCGTCGAGTTTCGAGATGGCAGCTGTCGTTTTCTTGTCCAGATTGGCGATAGCGGTGGTCGTTTTTTCGTCAAGTTTCGTAATGGCGGCAATCGTTTTTTCGTCCAGCTTGGCGATGGCGGCGGCTGTTTTTTCATCGAGTTTCGTGATTGCGGCAGTCGTTTTCTTGTCCAGCCTAGCGATGGCGGTGAGGATTTCTTGAGTCATGGTTACACTCCGTTCGCGTAACGTTCGCATTACATTCGCATAGCAACAACAATAAACTGAAATACTAGGCGTGTCAACTCTTTTGTCTGTACGTTCAAAAACTTTTTGCTCGCCTTGGTGATGGGGTTGCGAGAAGAGGCTTGGTGGAGTGGTAGCGTCCGTGTTTGCTATTCCAGCGGGGCGGGGAGTTGGGATTCTCCCATCAGGTATTCGTCCACGGCGCGGGCGCAGGAGCGGCCATCGGCAATCGCCCATACCACGAGGGATGCGCCGCGCATCATGTCGCCCGCCACGAAGACGCCGGGCGCGCTCGTCATCCACTTTTCATCGCGGCTCACCGCGCCGCGCCCGGTGCGCTCAAGCGCCAGTTCATCGAGAAGCGGGTGGCAGTCGGGACCCTGGAAGCCGATCGCCAGGAGAACGAGGTCCGCGTCGATTTCCTCTTCCGTGCCCGGAATCTCGGTGAAGACGATTCTTCCGTCCTCGTCGTGGGATTCGTTCACCTTTACGGTGTCGATTTTCTTGACTTGGCCGTTTTCGCCCAGGAACTGGCGGGTCTGGATCTGGAAGATGCGCTCTCCGCCCTCTTCGTACATGGGCGCGGTGCGGAAGATGTTCGCGTAGTTCGGCCAGGGGTCGTTCAGCGGGTCCCGCTTGTCCGGCGGGCGCGGGTGGTACTGGAACTGCCGGACGGTTTTCGCCCCCTGCCTGTGCGCGGTGCCCACGCAGTCCGCACCCGTATCGCCGCCGCCGATGACGACCACGTGCTTGTCCTTCGCGGTGATGAAATCCTCATCCGGAATGTCCTCGCCCGCGAGCCTCCGGTTCTGCATGGTGAGGTAGCGCATGCCGAAGTGGATGCCGTCCATCTCGCGGCCCGGAATCTGCAGATCCCTGTGTTGGAGAGCGCCTGCGGCCAGCACGATGGCGTCGAATTCTTCCTGGAGTTCTGAGACCTTGGGGTCGACGCCCACGTTCGCGTTCACGCGGAACGCCACGCCCTCTTCTTCCATCTGCTGCGTGCGGCGGTCGATATACGTCTTGTCCATCTTGAAGTCCGGTATCCCGTAGCGCATGAGTCCGCCGAGCTTGTCGTCGCGCTCGAACACGGTGACCAGGTGGCCCGCCCAGTTGAGTTGCTGGGCGGCGGCCAGCCCCGCCGGTCCCGAACCGACGACGGCGGCTTTCTTGCCGGTGCGCACCGCAGGCGGTGTCGCCTCCACCCAGCCCTGTTCGAAGGCGTGCTCGATGACGGATTTTTCGATCTCCTTAATGGTCACCGGGGAGTCGTTGATCGTCAGAACGCAGGAATCCTCGCACGGCGCCGGACAGAGCCAGCCCGTGAACTCGGGGAAATTGTTCGTCGCGTGGAGCCGGTCGATGGCGTCTTTCCACAAATCGCGGTAGACCAGATCGTTCCAGTCGGGGATCAGATTGCCCAGCGGGCATCCCTCATGGCAGAAGGGAATGCCGCAGTCCATACACCGCGCACCTTGCTGCTTGAGCGTCTCGTGCGGCGTGGGGAGATAGACGACGTCCCAGTCGTGGACGCGCTCTTCCACGGGCCTCGTCTTGGGCGCTTCCCTTCCGAATTCCACAAATCCCGTCGGCTTACCCATGGGCGCCCTCCATGACGGCTTCTTCCCACGGAATGCCTCTTTCCTTCGCCTCCTCGATGGCGGTGAGCGCCCGCTTGTAGTCGCGCGGCATCACCTTGGCGAATCGCGGCTGGTGCGCATCCCAGGCGCCGAGAATCTCTCTCGCCCGTACGCTGTCCGTATGTTCGATGTGTTTCCTGATGAGGTCTTTCACTTCCTCGACGTCGTCGGGTGCCAGCAGGGGCTCGACGTCCACCATCTCCATGTTGCAGCGCCTGGCGAAATCGCCGGTCTCATCGAGCACGTAGGCGACGCCCCCCGACATGCCGGCGGCGAAGTTCCGGCCCGTCTTGCCCAGGATGACGACGCGGCCGCCCGTCATGTACTCGCAGCCGTGGTCTCCCACGCCTTCCACCACCGTGTGCGCGCCGCTGTTTCTCACACAGAAGCGCTCGCCGGCCATGCCCCGGAAATACGCCTCCCCCGAGGTGGCTCCGAAGAGCGCCACGTTACCGATAATGATGTTTTCTTCCGGTGCGAAACCCGCCCCCTTGGGGGGATAGGCGATCAGCTTCCCGCCCGAGAGCCCCTTGCCCATGTAGTCGTTGGCGTCGCCCTCGAGTGAGAGGGTCATTCCCTTGGGGATGAAGGCGCCGAAGCTCTGCCCGGCGGAGCCGGTGAAGTGAATGCGGATGGTGTCTTCCGGCAGGCCCTCCCCACCATGAATGCGTGTTACTTCTGAACCCGTGATGGTGCCCACCGTGCGATGCGTGTTGCGAATGGGAAGATCGAAGGCGACCGGCGTTTTGTTCTCGATCGCATCCTTGCACCGGGGCAGCAACTCCCGCATGTCGAGCGAGCGTTCGAGGCCGTGGTCCTGTTTGGTGATCTGGCGGAGCGCCGCGTCGGGGCCGGCGTCGGGCTTGTGGAGGATGGCCGAGAAGTCAAGGCCCTTCGCCTTCCAGTGGTTCACCGCCTTTTTGGTGTCGAGCCTGTCCACGCACCCGATCATCTCCTCCATCGTGCGGAAGCCGAGCCTGGCCATGTATTCGCGCACCTCATCGGCGACGAAGCGGAAGAAGTTCTCCACGAACTCGGGCTTCCCGTCGAATTTCTCCCTGAGTTTCGGGTCCTGGGAGGCGACGCCGACGGGGCAGGTGTTCAGGTGGCACACCCGCATCATGATGCAGCCCATCACCACGAGCGGCGCGGTGGAAAAGCCGAACTCGTCCGCCCCTAAAAGAGCGCCGATGATCACGTCGCGCCCGGTCTTCATCTGCCCGTCCACCTGGACGGCCACCCGGTCTCGCAGCCTGTTGAGCACGAGGACCTGCTGTGTTTCGGCCAGCCCCAACTCCCAGGGAGTGCCCGCGTGGAGGATGCTCGTGATGGGGGAGGCGCCCGTTCCGCCGTCGTGGCCCGATATGAGGATGGTGTCGGCGTGAGCTTTCGAGACGCCCGCCGCGACTGTGCCGACGCCGACTTCCGAGACGAGCTTCACGTGCACGTCCGCCCGCGGATTCGAATTCTTGAGGTCGTAGATCAGCTGCGCCAGATCCTCGATCGAATAGATGTCGTGGTGCGGCGGCGGGGAGATGAGTCCCACCCCGGGCGTGGAGTGCCTCGTCTTGGCGATCCACGGGTAGACCTTGTGGCCGGGAAGCTGGCCTCCCTCTCCGGGCTTGGCGCCCTGGGCCATCTTGATCTGGAGATCGGTGCAGTTGACCAGATACTCGCTCGTCACCCCGAAGCGTCCCGACGCCACCTGGTGCACCGCGCTTCGCCTGAAATCGCCGTTCTCATCGGGCGTGTAGCGGTCCGCGTCCTCCCCGCCTTCGCCCGAGTTGGATTTTCCGCCGATGCGGTTCAGGGCGATGGCGAGCGCCTCGTGGGCTTCTGAACTCAGAGCGCCGTAGGACATGCCTCCCGTGCTGAAGCGCTTCATGATCTTCTCGACCGGTTCCACCTCTTCGATGGGGACGGGTGTTTCCGCCCAGCGGAAGCCCAGAAGCCCGCGCAGCGTGGCCAGATGCTTGTTCTGGTTGTCGACCTTGTCGGTGTATTCCTTGAAAATCTCATACCGCCCCGACATCGTGGAGTGCTGGAGCTTGAACACGGTCTCGGGGTTGAACAGGTGGTATTCCCCGTCTCTTCGCCACTGGATGTCTCCACCGCCTTCGAGTTCCTGAGAACCCACGGGCCTTTCGGGGTAGGCGTTCCTGAGCCGCTTCAAGGTTTCCTCGGCCACGACGTCGATGCCGATTCCGCCGATGCGCGAGGCCGTCCAGGTGAAATATCTCTTCACGAAATCGCGCTTCAAGCCGATGGCCTCGAATATCTGCGCGCCACGATACGACTGGATGGTGGAGATGCCCATCTTCGACATCACCTTGAGGATGCCCTTGTTGAGCGCTGTGATGTAGTTTTTCCGGGCCGCGTCGGGCTCGATGTTCTCGAGGAGACCGTTTCGTATCATGTCGTCGATGGTATCGAGGACGAGATACGGGTTGATGGCCTCGGCCCCGAAGCCCAGCAACAGGCACATGTGATGCACCTGGCGCGCTTCCCCGGTTTCGAGGAGCAGCCCGATGCGCGTTCTCGTTCCCTCCCGCACCAGATGATGGTGAACGCCGGCGGTGGCGAGAAGCGCCGGGATCGGTGCGTAATCCCTCGAAACGCCGCGGTCGGACAAGACGATGAAGCTGTAGCCCTGCTCGATGGCGCGGCTGGCTTTCCGGCACAGATCGTCCATCGCCTGCTTGAGGCCGGCCGGGCCGTCCTCGACCCGGAAGAGAATGGGCAACGTGACGGCTTTCAGGCCCGGTTGCCGGATGTGGGCGAGCTTGTAGAAATCCTCGTTGCTGAGGATGGGGGAATCCAGCCTGACCTGCTGGCAGGAATCCGGCCCGGGAGCGAGCAGGTTTTTCTCGGGTCCGACGGTGGCGGATATCTGCGTGATAATTTCTTCGCGTATGGCGTCGATGGGCGGATTCGTCACCTGGGCGAAGAGTTGCTTGAAATAATCGTACAAAATGCGCGGGCGGTTCGAGAGAACGGCGAGCGCGGCGTCGTTGCCCATCGAGCCCGTAGGGTCGTTTTTCAGGTTCACCATCGGGCCGATGAAAAACCTTAAGTCCTCCTGCGTGTAGCCGAAGACTTTCTGCCTTTCAAGGATGTTCTGATGATCCGATTCGGGAAGCTGTGGAGCGTCGGGCAGCTTGTCGAGATGCAGCAGATGCTCGTCCAGCCATTCACGGTATGGATGTTCGGACGCATAGCGCGATTTGATTTCCTCATCATCGACGATGCGGCCCTCCTCGGTGTCCACGAGCAGGATTCGTCCGGGACGGAGGCGCTCTTTGAGCTTCACGTTCTCCGGCGGGATGTCGAGGACGCCCACCTCCGAAGCCATGACGAGGAGATCGTCGTGCGTGACGTAGTATCTCGCGGGCCGCAAGCCGTTTCTGTCCAATGCGGCGCCGATGACCGAGCCGTCCGTGAACGCGATGCAGGCGGGCCCGTCCCACGGCTCCATCAGGCTGGCGTGGAACTCGTAGAAGGCCTTCCTCTCCTCGCTCATGGATTCATGGCCTTCCCAGGGCTCGGGGATCATCATCAACACGGCGTGGGCCATCTCCCGGCCGGCCATGTAGAGAAACTCCAGCACGTTGTCGAAGATTGCCGAATCGCTGCCGCCCTCGACGATGATGGGCAGGATTTTCTCTAGATCAGACAGGTGCGGGGATTCGCACAGCGCCTCGCGGGCGCGCATCCAGTTGATGTTGCCCCGCAGGGTGTTGATCTCGCCGTTGTGGGCGAGGTAGCGGTATGGGTGCGCCAGGGGCCAGGACGGGAACGTATTGGTGGAGAATCGCGAGTGAATCAGCACCAGGCCCGACTCCATGTCCGGATCCTTGAGATCGGGGTATACGTTCTCGAGTTGTTTCGCGGTCAGCATCCCCTTGTAGACCAGCGTGCGCGCCGAGAGCGAGGGAATGAAGAACTCGTCCCTGTCGCGGATGTCCGACTCGCGAATCGCGTGCTCCACGCGTTTTCTGATGACGTACAGCCTGCGTTCTATCCCCATGGAGTCGAGGGATTCGTCGAATCCGCCGATGAATACCTGGCGCAATTGCGGCGCGGCTTCACGCGCCGTGGAACCGAGCGAAGAGAAGTCATTCGGCACTGGCCTCCAGCCGAGAACGTCGGCGCCTTCCTCGTAGACGATGGACTCGAATATCTGCTCGCATTCGTTCGTCTGGCTCGGGGACTTGGGAAGAAACACCGAGCCCACACCGTAGCGTCCCTCCGCCGGGATTTTGATTTTTTCGGCTTCACAGGCCTTGCGCAGGAATTTATCGGGTACCTGCATCAGAACCCCCGCACCATCACCCGTGTTGATTTCAGAACCCGTCGCGCCCCGGTGGGCGAGATTGCGGAGGATGGTGAGGGATTTTTCGACGATGTCGTGGGACTTGCGTCCCTTGATGTCCACGACGAAGGCCACGCCGCATGCGTCGTGTTCGAAGGCAGGATCATACAGACCCTGTTTTTGTGAGGGTTTTCTCATTGTTTCACCAACTTTCTTTCCGAGAGAAGTTCCAGGAAAACTCCCCGTTTGCCCATTTCACGGGGAACTCCTGAGAGCGTCTTATGGACATCGCATGATGATTTCCATGAAACGGACTTTGAATATAACACGCCCTGGAAAATAAGACAAACTAAAATATTTAATATATTGCATTAGAATAATTTATATTGTAACCTTTTCTCATGAACATCGAATCCTTGAGGCTGTATTGCCGTATCATCCAGGAGAAAAGTTTTTCCAAGGGGGCCGCTCAAAGCGGCGTCACGCAGTCTGCGGCGAGTCAGGCGCTTCGCCAGCTCGAGGGGGATTTGAGCGTCGAGTTGCTCGACAGAAGCAAGCGGCCTTTCGGCGTCACCGAGGAAGGCGCCCGGTTTTATGAAGCGTGCCGAAAGATGGTGGGGGAATTCGACCAGGTCTGCGCGGAAATATCACACGGCATCGGCGAGGTGCACGGACAGGTGCGCGTCGCGGCCATCTACTCGGTGGGGCTTCACCAGATGGGTGTCTACATGCAGCGGTTCCGCTCCCTGTATCCCCAGGCGCGCGTTCGGCTCGAATGCCTCCACCCCGAGAAGGTGGTGCAATCCGTTCTGGACGATACGGCGGACATCGGAATCCTCTCCTACCCCCCGAGAGACAAGGCGCTCCGGGTCGTACCCTTCCAGGAAGATCCCATGTTCTTTGTCTCGCATCCGGGGCATCAGTTGGCGTTTCGCCACGCGGTGAGACTAGCCGACCTCGCGGGCGAACCGTTCGTGGCGTTCGATGCCGATCTCGCCATCCGAAGCGCGATCGACAGGGTCTTGCGCAAGGCGGGCGTCGGCGTGGACGTCGTCATGGAGTTCGACAACGTGGAGAGCATCAAGGAGGCGCTCTTCATCGACACTTGGGTGAGCATTCTGCCCGGCTCGGCCGTACATAATGAGCGGGCCATGAACACGCTGGCGGTGCTGCCCTTCGAGGGCGAGCGCATCATCCGGCCGCTGGGCCTCATCCACAGGCGCGACAAGCCCCTCCACGGCGGCGTGAGGCGCTTCATCGAGCTTCTGGGCAGAGACCTCGACTAGCGTTAACACCGCTGCAAATCATACCCTTTCAACAAATTAGCCGATCATGTCTTCTTGTATCTATATTTATAAATATTTGTGCTTGACAATATAAGTATATATAGATATATTGCCGTTGTCTGGTGTGTGAATAAGAACATCACATTCAGGCCGATGAGCAATATATTTAATTGATATTGTTGACTTTATAAAGAAAAAAGGAAATTCCATGAATTTATCTAAATTTGTCGAATTTTTCAGATATTCGCCTCGCCCGGATGATCCGTCCCGCAATACCCCACCATCTTCCCCACCGAACCCGGCGTCCCGCACCGCCCGCGAGGCGCCCCCTACCGACGGCAACGCACCTTCGAGACCGCGCGGATCATCCGGGCCTTTATTGCTTCTTGCGGGAGAAGCCGCATACGGATGTGGAGGAGGGACGTCATGAACGAAACCGCTTCTTTCATCGGAACCCATGAGCGCGGTCTCTCCGATCTG
Organism: bacterium; assembly: GCA_965203325.1. GTDB lineage: Bacteria > UBA8248 > UBA8248 > UBA8248 > UBA8248 > Bin107. Next base: position 1,638,694 of record OZ241875.1, on the reverse strand, counting down.
GTGGAGGAGGGATTCGGCGTCCCCGAAAAGGCTGCGCTGCTCGTCTACCGCGACCGCTCCCGGGAGAGGCGCGTGAGCCTCATCTTCCCGAACATGGAATCCGCCCGCGCCCGCGCCGACGCCCTCATCAGGATGAAGAGAACCCGCCGCCGCGACCTTGTACTCCTCCCGCTCGCCGAGGCGCTTCGCTGATGACGCCGCCGAAGAATACCCGGGGGAGCAAGAGGCGCGCGAGGAGAACGAAACGGGCCCCGCTCGATCCGAGAACGCCGCGCCGGATTCTCGAGGAAGAGGCGTTTCTCACCAAGCCCATGCTCGCCAGGGTGTTGGGTTATAAGAGCTACCGCACGCTCGACGCCATCATCGCCGAGGACTGCGCGAGCGACGCGCCCTGCCTCCGCCCCGTCTACCTGCGCCGCCCGCCCCCGCGCGCGGGCGCCAGACAGCCCGAAGGCCACCCCTCCTTCAAGAGCGCGCGCTTCCGCCGTGAGGACGTGCTCGCCTACGTCGAGAAGATGACGGAGGATTTCCCGCACGATCTCGAATGGAAATTCGGCGGTATGCGGGAGTAGGGTCAACCCCGACTGCTCAAGAAGGGATTGCGATTTCGAGTGGCATACATTATCGGAGAGTGCAAGCGGATGAGGCGTCGATTTCTCCTGTAGGGGCGGTTCGCGACCGCCCCTACATCTATTTCGTTTTCTCTCCCGTTCTCGGCTTTCTCTGATGCGTGACGATGGGTAGCGGCGCGTTGCAGCCCTTGTCGAAGGCGATGCGGCGAAGTGCGGCGTTTCGGCGCTCTAGCGCTTCGGTCTCGACTGCTTCCTTGCCCTTCAGGTCCATGTAAAACCACGGCGCGATGAGGAACACACCGGAAGCGCCGAGGATGAGGTTCTTGTGCGTCTTGTTCGTCCGCTCAAGCGTCTTTTTGGCGATGCCCTTCCTGTTGGCTTTTATTTCCGCCTTGAGCGAGACGCAACTGCGCTTCTCATCCGCAGGCGTGTAGCGCGCCACCGGGTTCGGTCCAACACCCGCGCAACCTGATACGAAGAACATGAACGCCACGCCTGCGCAGATCCGCTTCTTCATGAGACGCCTTTCTTGGATGAAGGCGAATGACGTTTCTTGAGCAGCGCAGGCCTAGTTGACGATCTTCCAGCTTCCGTCGGGCTGTCGGCAGGCGCGGCCGTAGGCGCGCTCTGTCTTGCCGCCCACGGTGATGGTCTGCTGGAACTCGCGGCAATACCGGGTGGTCGAGCCTCTCTGGACCCGGTAGGTGCGCCTGGGCGTGATGGTGCCCCGGTTGCCCGTGTCGGGGTTCACCCATTTGGTGGCCACGTTCGTCTTGCCGCGTTCAAGGGTTTTCTGCGTGCTTCGCCCCATCAGCAGACGGTCGCGCTCGTCGAGTTGTCGCCCGATGGAGCTGCCCGCGAGGACGCCGAGGACCGCGCCCGCGAAGGTCGCCGCCTTGCGGCCCCGGCCCTTGCCGAACTTCGAGCCGATCAGACCGCCCGCGATTCCGCCCAGAATGGCTCCGCTGGTCTGTTTGTCCATCGTGCCGTCGGTGCGGCATCCGGCCAGCCCCAGGGTGAATACGGCTACGAGGAGGGTGGCGGTCAGTTTTTTCATGGTTCATCTCCTGTGCTTGGCGGCATGCGCCCCTTGGCGCGTCGTCTTCCTGGCGGATGAAACGCCCCTCGCGCGTCGCGAACGAAGCGGTCGAGCGGGCGCGTCCGGCGCGGGGGGATGCGCTTTTTTCCCCTCGCGGACGGGTGAGAGCGCATCACCCCGCAGTTGCCCGCATTTTCCGTCAACGGCCCGGCGGGATCAAGGCCTAGAATCTCTTGCGTCGAAGCGCATCGCTTAAGCGCGGCGCGCGGGATTTCGCTAACAGAATGTGAGGAGAGTCATGACCGGGAAAAATGAATTCGAAAGAAGAACGGACGCCGCATTGTGGCGCTGGGCGAACAAGAAGCACACCGCCTTGCGCCTCGTCGCCGCGGGCGCGGGTCTGGTGCTGTTGGGTTTTTTTCTGGGGGGCGTCGTATGCTGGCCGTAAAGAACTCGAAATATCGTCCCGTCGAGATTTTCCGGGACAAATCCGGGCGTCATCGCTTCCGGGTGCGGGCGAGGAACGGACGGGTGCTGGCGTCGAGCCAGGCCTATGCGGGCCGCACGGGCGCGCGCAAGGGCGCGGCGGCGCTCGTGCGCCTGCTGGGAGAAGCGGCCGGGGCAGGGAACCTGCTTGAAGGGGAGGGCAGGGGATGCTCACGGACGAACTCGTAGCGGAGATCAAGCGCGAGGAGGGTTTCGTGCCGGTGGTGTATCTGGATAGCAAGGGCAAGAAGACCATCGGCTACGGAACGCTGCTCGAAGACGGCATATCGGAAGCCGAGGCCGAACTGCTCCTCCGGCATCGTCTCGACCTGATGGCCGGAGAACTGGAGCGCTCCCGTGTGGGCGAGGTTTACGGGGGTCTCAAACCGGCTGCGAAGCGAGCGGTCCTGAACATGGCCTACAACATGGGTGTGCCGAGTCTTCTGGGCTTTCAGAAGATGTGGGCCGCGCTCGCGGCAGGGGATTACGCAGAAGCGGCCGGGGAGGCGCTCGATTCAGTTTACGCGCGGGAACTCCCCGCCCGGGCGGGCCGGGTCGCCGAGCGCATGAGGAGCGCGTGATGGCCTTTTTGGAAAAGCTCATCGGCGGCGGCGTCGTATCGGCGGCCGAGGGCGTCGCCAACGTCATCGACAGGTTCGTCGAGACGCCGGACGAGCGGCGCGCGGCGGAGGCGATAAAACAAAAGCTGATGATGCGCCCCGCCGAAGCCCAGAACGAGATCAACAAAATCGAAGCCGCCCACCGCAGCGTCTTCGTCGCAGGCGGCAGGCCGTTCATCCTGTGGATCTGCGGCGTCTCGCTGGCGTTCTATTTCATCCCCCAGTATGCCCTCGGCGCATGGCTCTGGACGCGGCAGGTGCTGATGAGCGGCGAACTCGCGCCCTATCCCGTCTCGGCGGACGGGCTACTCGAACTCACCCTGGGGATGCTGGGTCTGGGCGCGTTTCGCACCGTCGAGAAGCTCACGGGAAAGGCGAAGTGAGGGAGTTTTGCGCGGGGAGGGCTTGGGGGGGGTGAAAAAGCCCCGCGAAATATTTTTGGGTTTCAATCACGCTTTTGAAATTCACTCCCCCCTTGAGGGGGAGTCAAAGAGGCAAGGGCGAAGCCCGCAGGCGAGTTGGTGGGGGGAGCTTTTTCTGTGGTATGTCCCCCCACTGAGTCAGCCTTCACCTGTCGGTTCGGCTTCCTCGTCTGGCTTTCCCCTCGGGAAGCCAGACCCTTCAAGGGGGGAGTGAAACTCAGCGCGCTCCCTCTGTGGGACTTTCCAACAACCCCTCACGGGCCGCTTTTACTTTTTGTGGTCTTTGTCTCGACGTGCTCCAGGGGATGGTCGTGCACAATCTTGATCTGCTCGGGGAGGATGAAGGCGGCCGTGAACAGCACGGCGGCGCCCAGGCAGGTGACGAGCAGCCCCGGCAATATCACCCTGAAGCCCGTGAATTCTGCCCGGGCGTTTTCTCTCGCCTCGGCGCGCGATTGCTGGGTGATGAAGACGCCCATCGCCAGGATGATGCCGCCCACGATGGCGGTCGAGATTCTCAGCAGGTTGCGCTCTTCCGCCAGATAGGCGAACAGGAGGATCTCCTCCTCCCCGTGAGCGAGGGCAGGCGCGTCGGGCAGCCACGCGAACCAGAGCGCGAATACGGCGAGCGTGGTGATGATTTTCCGCGCGCTTGAGCGCATCGAAGCCTCCTCCTCGGGCGGCATTGTGCAACCCGGAAATTATTTTCTCAACGCGCCCGCATTTCCCCGCATTTGCCGGTCTGCCGGAGATGCAGCCGCATTCTATATTGAGAGAGTTTCCGCCTCACGCGGGGTGATTGGCGTTTCGGTATGAAAGTCATCGAGGAGGTGTTTCAGTGCACGGAAGAGGTCTGGATTACGATAACCGGCGTCGGGTACGCCGGTATGAAAGTCATTGGGGAGGTGATTCATCGTGAATGAACTGACGGCCCGCGTCCTGCGCGGCGACATATTGAAGACGCTGTATTACCAGGATGCCTTGCGCGCGGAATCGAGCGTGGGCAGCCTTCTGCTGTGGAGCGCGCTGCGCGAGGCGGGCCACCATGAGGACGGCGCGCCCTTGGGCCGCGAGACGCTCGAGGCCTTCGTGGACGATCTGGCCGGGCGGGGCTTTTTGGAAAAGCGCACCCCGGGCGGTTTCGGCCGCCTGCTGACGGATTACGAGGCGCACCTGACCCGCAAGGGGCGCGGCCTGCTCGAAGGCGCCGTTTCCGCTTCGCCCGACATCCTCGTGGGAGAGTTGTGATGGAGAGGAGGCGGGGGCGCAGGTCGAAGGTGGTGGAATACGGGGCCGAGAAAGTCGTCGACCCCATGCTCGCCGAGGGAAAGACTTATAAGGAGGTGGCCGAGGCCTTCGAGAAGGCCACCGGGGAGAAGATAGGGCTCGGCTCCATCGGGGCGCGCAACAACCGCCTGCTGGAAGGCATCCGCAAGACCAGGCGGGTGGAAGCCATGGTGGATGAGCTGATCGAAGAAGTCATGGCCTATGACGGCGAGGGCAGGGACCCGGGCGAGAAGGTAGCGGCGGCCGCGCGGCGGATGCTGATGACCCAGGCGGTCGAGGCCGTCTCGCAGATGGGGAAGGAATCCTTCGAGGGCCTGACGCCCGAGAAACTCGCCCAGATGGTGAACGGGCTGGAGCGCAGCCGTATATCGGCCGAGAAACTCAAGCTCGAATACCAGGACGGCTTCGCCGCCGCCAAGATGGCGATCGTCAAGGAAGTGCGCGAGTCGTTCCGCGCGCACCCCGAGGTGATGGAAAAGGTGTGCGAAATCGTCGAGGCGGCGACGCGGAAGCTCGAGGAAAGGATCGAGTGAGAGGAGGCTTATTCCGGACTGGTTGAGATTTTCGCAATGTATGGCAGGATATGGCGAAATATTGCGATTTATGAGATAGGGTATGGTTGTTTGAGGTGCTACTCGCATCCATGCTCATACTAAAGGGAGAGTTCCGACAGGCTTCCGATTACTTAGGTGGTTGGCGAAGATTGTTGTTCAATCGATCCTGGCAATATCGCAACAGATAGATAATGCTATTTTTGAGTGTTCAACAAGGAAATCCCTACTTCAAAATAAATGAAAAGGTTAGTTATGGTAGAGCGAAAAATGAAACATCCAACAACAGGTGAAATGCATGATGTTGAGATGGTTGAGATAGAAGAGATCATTGAGAAGCCGATGAAAATCAGGCTTGCTGATGGGACTGTATTGCGAATAAAAGTGGATGTAGTTGAAGTTGCTAAATTCAAAGGTGAGCGTGGATTGGATGGAAATCCAATTTACAATGTGAGAAGTGGAACTATCATAACAGTGCTGGAATCTGAATAACATACATAAAAGAGTATATGACGAAATGAATACCACATTACTTGATACTGTAGATAACACCTCATATGGTGGTAATCCTACATTAGTGAGTTCCTCATTAGTTGCTTACGCCCCAGTTGAACAACAAGCAGAATCCTATGAAGGAATCCCGATTTTTGTTCAGACACACGAGATGGACGGAAGATATTTTGCCGATATGTTGATGGAACCGGATTTGCCGCATCATGGGGAAGGTTCGACACCTGATGAAGCTATGGTTTCGCTCTTTGAAGCACTGAAAGCATCATGGAAGGCCCTTCATTCTGCGAAAAGACTCTCTAAACATATGGAGAAACGCAAGCTACGTCTTGATGTTCTGTTTCATCAGACTGTTACTGTAAATTGGTAGTCCACCCCGAATGCCCACTTACAAAGCGCGTGAAGTCAAAAGAGCATTGCGAAACAAGTTAAAATGTGAAGTTGATGAGGCCGGCCATCATATATATTACCGTGTATATGATGAGGATAGGTTAATTGGTGAGACGTTCATGTCGCACAACAATCAGGACATTAATGACTATTTGCAAGATCGTATGGCGAAGCAATTGGGAGTATCCACTAAAGTATTCCGAGATATAGTAGGTTGCAGTGTAGGTCGCTCTGATTATATTGAGGAAGTGGATATGTCAGAAGATGAACAAAATATTGAACCTGACATAAATGACAATAGGACGTAATGCTCTTTCGAGATAGCCGCTAACTCACCCTCCACCGACGCCTTCAATTGAGCAAAACCGTCCAAACGTCTGAGATTGCGGCAGCCCTGAAGCACCTTCCGAAATAAGGTCGTTTTTTCGATTACCCTCCCCATCTGGACTCACCCCCTCCCCTCGGTTATATTCCCCTCATCCCCAAATACATCACCGACGGTGATCCACTTCTTCACGGAAAGGCGAAACATGAGCGAGTACAAGAGCGAGGCAAGAGACGGGATGCGGGTCGACTGGGACGTGCCCATCGAGATGGACGACGGCGTGGTGCTGCGCTGCGACGTCTACCGGCCCGATGACGACGGCGAATACCCCGTCATCATGAGCTACGGCCCCTACTGCAAATGGCTTCACTTACAGGACGGCTACCCCCACCAGTGGAATCTCATGGTGAACGACTATCCCGAGACCGTCATGGGCACCACCAACAAATACCAGAATTGGGAGCTCGTGGACCCCGAGAAATGGGTGCCCGACGGCTACGCCTGCGTGCGCGTGGATTCACGCGGCGCGGGCCGCTCGCCGGGCTATCTGGAAGTGTGGTCGCCGCGCGAGACCAGGGATTTTTACGACTGCATCGAGTGGGCGGGCGTGCAGCCCTGGAGCAACGGTAAGGTGGGTCTGAATGGCATCTCCTACTACGGGATGAACCAGTGGCAGGTGGCCTCGCTCCAGCCGCCGCACCTGGCGGCCATGTGCGTCTGGGAGGGGGCAGCCGATTTCTACCGCGACTTGGCCCACCACGGGGGCATCGCCTGCCGGTTTTCCGAGACCTGGTACCGCGAAGCCGTCGTCCCCCGCCAGCACGGCAAGGGCCACCGCGGCTTCAAGAGCCGCATCAACGGCGACTGGATTTCAGGACCCGCCAACCTGAGCGAAGAGGAACTCGCTTCTAACCGGAGCGATTTCGGGCAGGATATTCTGGATCACCCCCTCGTGGATGATTACTGGAAAGAGCGCATGCCCGATTATTCGAAAATCAACGTGCCTCTTCTTTCCTCGGGCAACTGGGGCGGCGTGGGCCTGCACCCCAGGGGCAACACGGAGGGCTTCGTGCAATCGGCCACCGAGGAGAAATGGCTGGAGATGCACGGGCTGGAGCATTTCACGGAGTTTTACACCGATTACGGCGTAGCGCTCCAGAAGAAATTTTTCGGCCATTTCCTGAAGGGTGAGGACACCGGCTGGGCGGAGCAGCCGAAAGTTCAGCTCCTGGTGCGGCATCCGGGCGAGAAATTCGTGCCGCGCGCGGAGAACGAGTGGCCCCTCGCGCGCACGAACTGGACGAAGTATTACCTCCATTCGGGCACGGGCACATTCCGGCCCGAACCTCAGGGCAACGAGCGGACGAAAACCTATGACGCCCTGGGCGACGGCTTGATCTACATCTCGCCGCCTTTCGCCGAGGAAACCGAGATCACCGGCCCCGTAGCGGCCAAAATGTTCATCTCCTCGGATACCGAGGATGCGGATCTGTTTCTTACCTTGCGCGTTTTCACGCCGGACATGACGGAGATCGTCTACCGGGGCGCGAACGACCCGCACACGCCCGTGGCCATCGGGTGGCTCAGGGCCTCGCACCGGAAACTCGATGAGGCCCTCACACTGCCCTACCGGCCCTACCACACGCATGACGAGATTCAGCCGCTCACGCCCGGCGAGATATACGAACTCGACGTGGAGATCTGGCCGACCTCCATCGTCATCCCCAGGGAATACCGCCTGGCGATCAGCGTCCGGGGGCGCGATTACGTCTGGCCCGGTTATGAGCCTTCCGCCCCCAAAATATCGGGCCGCGTCTACTACGGTGTGGGGCCGTTCAAGCACGATTTGAAAGAGGACAGGCCGACGGAACTCTTCGGCGGAAAGGTGACGCTCCACACCGGCCCGTCGTGTCCATCGCACGTGTTGCTGCCGGTGATTCCGCAGAATGCATAATTCCAAATAAAAGACGAGAGGTGTGAGATGAGAGGGCGTAAATCGGAAATTGCCGACGGGATGCGGATCGACTGGGAGGTTCCGGTCGAGATGGACGACGGCCTGGTGCTGCGCTGCGACGTCTACCGGCCTGTTGATGAGGGCCGCTATCCCGTGATCATCACCTACGGCATCTACGGGAAGTGGCTCCACTTCGAGGACGGCTATCCCGAGCAGTGGCGCCGCATGGTGGAGCAGCACCCCGACGTCGCCCTGGGTTCTTCGAACAAATACCAGAACTGGGAAGTCGTGGACCCCGAGAAATGGGTGCCGGACGGCTACGCCTGCGTGCGCGTGGATTCGCGGGGTGCGGGCCGCTCGCCGGGGTATATGGACCCCTTCTCGGATCGCGAGACGCGCGATTTCTACGAGTGCATCGAGTGGGCGGCGGCGCAGCCCTGGAGCAACGGGAAGGTGGGGGCCAACGGCATCTCCTATTACGCCATCAACCAGTGGCAGGTCGCGTGCCTGAAGCCGCCTCATCTGGTCGCCATGTGCGCCTGGGAGGGGGCGGCGGATTTCTACCGCGACATGAACTACCACGGGGGCATCTACTGCACCTTCACGGAGAACTGGTATCAGAACAGGGGGCGCTCCAAACAGCACGGCCTCGGTGAGCGCGGCTACAAGAGCCGGGTGACGGGCGATTGGGTCTCGGGGCCGGACACGCTGAGCGAGGAGGAACTGGGCGCGAACCGCTGCCGCCTGGGGGCGGAGATGCGCGCGCACCCGCTCGATGACGAATACTGGAAGGCGAAAACACCGGATTGGTCGCAGGTCGAAGTCCCTTTCCTGTCTTCCAACAACTGGGGCGGGCAGGGTCTTCACCCGAGGGGGAACTGCGAGGCCTTCATGCGAGCGGCTTCTGAGGAGAAATGGCTGGAGAGCCACGGCATCGAGCACTGGACGGAGTTTTACACCGATTACGGCGTGGCGCTCCAGAAGAAATTTTTTGGGCATTTCCTGAAGGGGGAAGACACCGGCTGGAAGGATCAGCCGAGGGTGCTGCTCAAGATTCGTCACCCCGGCGAGAAGTTCGTGGAGCGCGCGGAGGATGAGTGGCCCATCGCGCGCACGAACTGGACGAAGCTCTATCTCCACGCGGAAGGCCACCAGCTCGGCGAGGCCGCGCCCGCCGAGGCGGGTTCGGCCACCTATGCTGGTTTGGGTGACGGGGTGACGTTCGTCTCGCCTCCCTTGAAGCGCGAAACCGAGATCACGGGCCCCCTGGCGTCCAAGCTGTGGGTGTCGTCTCAGACCCAGGACGCCGACCTGTTCCTGGTATTGAGATTGTTCACGCCCGATTTCAGGGAAGTCACCTTCCAGGGCGCGCTCGACCCCCACACCCCGGTGGCCCAGGGCTGGCTCCGGGCCTCGCACCGGAAGCTCGATGAATCGCTCACGCTGCCCTACCGGCCCTATCACGCGCACGACGAGGTGCAGCCGCTCACGCCCGGGGAGATATACGAACTGGACGTCGAGATATGGCCGACCTGCATCGTGGCGCCCAAGGGCTACCGCCTGGCGCTCAGCGTACGCGGTTGTGATTACGTCTACCCGGGCGGGGTCACCCAGGGGCTTCCGAACATGCCCGCCGTGTTCTCGGGCGTGGGGCCGTTCCGGCACAACGACCCTGCCGACAGGCCGCCTGAGGTGTTCGGCGGCGACGTGACGCTCCACACTGGCCCCGAGCATCCCTCCCACTTGCTCTTGCCGATCATTCCGCCGAAGTAGGGGCTGTCGAAAAAGCCCTCTGACAAGGGGGGGGGTTGTGGGGTTCACGTCGAGCAGGGATGAAAAGGCTGTTTTCTGCATCCCGGGTAGCCCGACTACCCCCTCACCCTGAGTAGCCGCGAAGCGGCGTATCGAAGGGCAAAAGATTCTCATCAAGCGCACCGGAGGCTGAGACCGGAACCCACCGGTTCAACATCTCTCCATTGTACCGTCCCTGTTCTTGAAGCAAGACACGACCCGCCGGTCTCCCTTATTGACCCACGCTGGCCCGTGTGTGATGATTGCCCAATCACCACATTTCAGAGAATACGATTGCACACTGGGCCATAGAACTAACCGGGGAGGAAAGTCTATGAAGCGCATGATCGGCATCGTTATCGTGGCAGTGGCGTTCGCCGGGTTCACAACGCCCGCGTTCGCGAAGGACATCAAGATCGGCATCGTGGTGGAGACGCTGGGGAACCCCTATTTCGCGTGTCTCAAGAATTCCGCCGAGGCGGAGGCCAAGAATCATCCCAACGTCAAGCTCACCGTTCTGAGCGGCGCCCTGGGCACCGACCTGATCGGCGTCACCAAGATGATCGACGACCTGATCCAGAAGCGCGTGCACGTCCTCGCCTTCAGCGCCATCGACCCGAACGCCATGGTGCAGACGGTCAAGAAGGTGCAGAAAAACGGCATCCGCGTGCTCATCCATTCCGACGATTTGGCCAAGCAGGTGGCGCGGCACTTCGTTGGGCCGGATCAGTATTACGGGCAGTCCGCCGTCGCCAAGGCCGTCGCCGAGGAACTGGGCGGCAAGGGCAAGGTCGCGCTCATGGAAGGCGTGCCGGGCAACATGTCCAGCATCCTGCGGAAGCGGGGCGCCAGGGACACGCTGGCCAAGTACAAGGGCATCAAGGTGGTCGGCGTCTGGGCGGCCAACTGGGACCGCGCGCAGGGACTCAAGAAAGCCGAAGACATCCTGACGGCGCATCCCGACATCTCGGCCATCGTCGCCGTGAACGACGACATGGCCCTGGGCGCGCTCCAGGCCGTCAAGGCGCGCGGCAAGCTCGGCAAGATCATCGTCACGGGCTTCAACGGCGTCGAGGAGGCGATGCAGGAAGTCTACCGCGGCAACATGCTGGCGACCGTGCTGACTTTCTGCGACTCCGTCGGCAAGCAGCTCGTGCGCACGGGCGTCGACGTGGCGATGGATAAGGACGACAAATCCAAGTACACGATCGACACCGGCACGATTCCGCTAGACACGAGGCTGCTCCGGGCGGTCGGAAAGAATCTCAAGGCCGGCATCAAGTAAGAGTTCAAACGCGGCGCCGCGCGGCGGAGGCGGGGGTTATTATTCCCCGTCTCCCCGCGCGTCCTCGCCTGAGGGGACGGACATGCCCATTCCACGCGACGTGCTCCAGGCCGAAATCGACCGGCGGCTGGCGAACACCCGGCGATTGATGGCGGAGCGCGAATACGACGCCTTGATCGTCTACGGCAACAACAAGCTCTCCGGCAGCCTGCGCTACCTCACCGACTACTTTCCCGACCGGGCGGGCTGGATCAGCTTGACGTCCACGGAGACCTCCATCGTCGACGGGGGCGCGGCCTTCATCACGCAAACCGACGATCCCGCGCTCATGGTCGATCCGGGCCTCATGCCGACGAGGGAGGTGTGCGTACCGCGCATCGTGGCCGGGGAGGGGTTTTCGGCGAAAAAGGGCGACGGCCTCTCCGTCGAGAATCTGGAGAAGCTCATCCGTGAGGCGGGCGACGTGAAGCGCGTCGGCGTCGAGACGTTCGACAAGTTCCCCGCCCCTCTTTACGCGGGGATGCGGGAGACGTTCCCCGACCTCGAAATCGTGCGCTCTACCATCGTGGAGGAACTCCGGATGGTGAAGAGCGATTTCGATCTGGAGATGATGCGCAAGGCGGGCCGCGTGGCGGATTTGGGGCATGAGACCGTCGCCGCCATCCTGGGTGAGGAGGGCGTCGGCACGACCGAACTCGAACTCATCCGCGCCGCCGAGCACGCGATGCGATCTGCCGACCCGATTTACGAGGATTCGTGCAGCAGCTCGCCCAGCCTCATCTGCAGCGGCTATCCGGTGGCGGGCGCGCTCTTGCACATGCCCAGCCCGGCCAAGGCGGTCGAGCGCGGCAACGTCGTGCACTGGGACATCTGCATGCGTTTCGAGGGCTATCCGGTCGACTCCTCGCGCACGCGCGCCATGGGGCCGGTGACGGAGGTACACCGGCGCGCCTATGAGACGATTCTCGATATTCAGCGGACGGTCATCGAGGAGGCGAAGCCGGGCGTCGTTGCGAGCAGGCTCGTCGACACGGCCGAGGCGATGGCTCGCGATGCCGGGTTCGATTTGTGGGACAGGTTCCTGGGCCACGGCCTGGGGTGGGACATCCACGAGCGCCCCGACATGGGGATCGAGAAGCTGCCCCTCGAGGAGAACATGGTACTCGCCGTCGAGCCGCGCATCGCCGTCGAGAATACCTACCTGTTCGGCAACGAGGACATGGTGCACGTCACGAAGGACGGCGGCGTCTCCTTTACCTCCTTTCCCAAGGAGCCGCTGGAGATATAGCGGCCCACGCGGGGAGGATTTTCGCGCTCAAGGCTGTGGCGAACGTGGCGAGCGTATGCGCCGCTTGGGGAGTTGTTGAAAAAGTCTCCTCCTCAGGGGATAAAGGCAACCCCCCCTACCCCCCCTTGTCAGGGGGGTATGAAAAGGCGCCGCCCGCCAACGGTAGAGGGGCTTTTGTTTTTTCTTGCCCCCCTGACAAGGGGAGCTTTCTTTTTTTTACCCCCCTGACAAGGGGGGGTAGGGGGGGTTGGTTTTTAAGGTGAGAGCCTGCGCCGCCGCCCGGTTTCGGGTTTTGGCCATCATTCCGGCATTGCAGGGGCTTTTCAACAGACTCTTTTGCGCCGCCCGATCCTCCAACTGGAAGACTCGCCCATGACGTCATCCCCTTCCCATCCAACCGAATCTCGCACAGACGCCGCGGATGAACACCTCATCCTCGACATGCGCGGTATCGGCAAGCGGTTTCCGGGCGTCGTGGCCTTGGACGAGGTGGACTTCAGCGTGCGCCCCGGCGAGGTCCACGTGCTGCTGGGCGAGAACGGGGCCGGCAAGTCGACCATGATCAAGATCATCTCGGGCGTCGTCGAAAAGGACGCCGGCGAGATGGAGTTCGAAGGAGAAGTGATCGAGAGGTGCTCCCCCGCGCTTACGCGCGAACTCGGCATCAGCGTGATCCACCAGGAACTGAGCCTCGTGCGGCTGATGGACGTGAAGAGCAACCTCTTCCTGGGCCGCGATTTGAGAAGCAAAAACCTTCTGCTCGGGCGGCTGGGCGTGCGCGATGAGGCGGCGATGAAGCGGCGCTGCCGCGAGATATTCACCGAGCTCGGAATCGAGGTCGACCCGAACGCCCAGGTATTGACTCTGAGTTTGTCGGACATGCAGTTTCTCGAGATCGCCAAGGCGGTGGCTTTCGACGCCAAGGTCATCCTGATGGACGAACCCACCTCGTCCCTCGGTCCCGGGGAGAAAGAAGCGCTCTTCGAGGTCATCGAGCGCTTGACGGCGCGCGGCATCGGGGTCGTCTACGTCTCCCACACGCTGGAGGACTGCCTCGCTATCGGCGATCGCATTTCCGTCCTGCGCGACGGGCGCCACGTCGGGACGATTGATGCCGAGAACACCGAGGTCGACACACTGATCCGCATGATGACGGGGCGCACATTCAGCGAACGCTATCCCAGGATTTCGGGGGAGATCGGTGAGGAGGTTCTCGAAGTCAGGAATTTCACGTCAGCAGGCGTTTTCAGCGACGTGAGTTTCCGCGTCAGGCAGGGTGATATCCTGGGTTTTGCAGGATTGGTCGGCGCGGGACGCACGGACTTGTTCCGCGCGCTCTTCGGTCTCGACAGGGTCGATGCCGGCGAGGTGCTCATCGACGGCGAGCCAGTGAGTATCCGCAAGCCCCGCGACGCCATACGCCACGGGCTGTCTTTCCTGACCGAGGACCGCAAGAACCAGGGCGTGTTCCCGCTCCTCTCGGTGCTGGAGAACCTGCTGATTACCCTGTTCAACTTCGGCCGGGAGAGCCGCTCGCGAAGGCTCACGCGCCTGCTCGGCTGGGTCAACGGCTCGGGTGCGGACGGCCTCTCGCGCGACTACGTGGAGCGGCTGAGCATCAAGGTCGCTTCTCTCACGGATCAGATCGCCCAGCTCAGCGGAGGAAACCAGCAGAAGGTGCTCCTCGCGCGGGGGATATCCACCGGGGCGCGGGTCGTCATTCTGGATGAGCCGACCAAGGGCGTCGACGCGGGCGCCAAGGTGGAGATATACCGCATCCTCGAGGAACTCGCGCAGCTCGGCGTGGCGATCATCGTGATATCCTCGGAATTGCCCGAGGTCACGGCGATCTGCAACCGGATCATCGTGATGAACGAGGGCTGCATCACCGGTGAGGTTCTAAGAGAAGACGCCGACGCGGAGACCATCATGCGCTACGCGACGGGCACGGCGGTGTAAGAATCGCACGGTAACGGAGGGGACGATGAGCGGCGAAGGAAAAACCGATACCGGGCGCGGCTCGGCCGCCGAAGTGAGGGGGGGATACGACATCGCCTCTCTCATCGCGTCGGGTTTTTCCAGATACGGCCTTATCCTGGCGCTCATCTTGCTGATCGTCTTTCTCTCGATCACGGCGGAGAACTTCTTCACCGTCTCGAACATGATGAACATCCTGCTCCAGTCATCCAACATCGGCATCATGGCGGCGGGCCTCACGCTCGTCATCATCTGCGCGGAGATCGACCTGTCGGTGGCCTCCATCCAGTCGATGGGCGCGGTCGTCGTCGCGCTTCTGCTCAAGGAATACGGCGTGCCCATCGTGCCCGCGGTGTTCGCCACCCTGCTTCTGGGTGTCGCGCTGGGCGCCGTGAGCGGGGTCTTCGTGGGCTGGTTCGCGATCCCCGCCTTCATCCTCACGCTGGCGATGGACAGCCTCGCGCGCGGCGGCGCGCTCATCCTCACGGGCGAGCAGTCCATCTTCGGCCTGCCCGAGGCGTTCAGCGTCATCGGCCAGGGCTACCTGGGTCCGTTTCCCATGGCCGCCGTCATCATGGGCGTCGTCTTTCTGGCGGCGCACCTCATCCTCTCGCGCACCGTTTTGGGCACGAACATCTACGCCGTCGGCGGCAACAAGGAGGCCGCCCGCGTCGCCGGCGTCAACGTCTTCGCCGTCAAGCTTTTCGTGCTCGTCTTCAGCGCTTTCTGCGGCGCGCTCGCGG
Source organism: bacterium (assembly GCA_965203325.1). GTDB lineage: Bacteria > UBA8248 > UBA8248 > UBA8248 > UBA8248 > Bin107. The sequence continues at coordinate 1,623,454 of OZ241875.1, read as the reverse complement.
GCGTGGTGATGGCCTCGCGCCTCATGGCCGCCCAGGCCATCATGGGCATGTTCGACCTGATGGACGTCATCGCCGCGGTCGTCATCGGCGGCGCCTCGCTGCTGGGCGGCGAGGGGCGCGTCATCGGCACCGTCATCGGCACGCTCATCATCGCGTGCATCCGAAACGGCCTGAACCTGCTGGGCATCGCCGCCGACTGGCAACTGCTGGCCGTGGGCGCCATCATCATTCTGGCCGTCCTGCTCGACTACGTGGGGAAAAAGCGCACGGCGTAGGGGTTGTTGGAAAGGTCTTTGCTGGGAAGAATTCCTCCTTCCTCAGTCGGAATTCACCTCCCATCCCCCATTATCAGAGGATAAAACCAACCCCCCCTTGTCAGGGGGGTATAAAAAGGCGATGCGCCTTCGCCGGGTTGAGGGGGTTTTGCTTTTTCTTGCCCCCTGACAAGGGGGGGTAGGGGGGGTTGGTTTTCAAGGCGAGGAGGCGACCGGTGAGAGGCGGTTTTTGTAGTGGCAGTCCCTCCTCGGGGTTGCCCCACAGGTCGCGGCCTGTCCCTGCGGTGGATACATATCCCCCTCGTTTTCGGCTTTTCCCTGCGCTCCGCTGGTGTATACTGGCCTCTGGAGCCGCCGCCGGAGGCGTGAGTATGTCCCAATCCAGCAGTTCTGAACCGAGCACCCCGGCCCGACAGGGGTTTTACTGCTCCATCGTCTTCAAGAGCCTCATTCTTGTCCTGATTATTCTCATCGTCGCCATCGTTCCGATGTCCTACCGCTACTACCAATCGAGCTACAACTACGAGCTCAACGTGCTCTCGGCCAGGCTCGAGTTCTTCGCCGAGCGCGGCGCCTCCCGAATAGACGCAGAAGCCGTCCACAGCCTGAGAATTCCCGAGGACAAGAAAACCGCCGAGTACAGGGAAGTGCTCGCCGTGCTTCGGCGCATCAAGAGTGTTTCGGGTGTGGACAACGCCATCATCATGCGCAGGCGGCCGAACGGCAGCTACGAATACGTCGCCGCCGCGCACGACGGGTTCCAGATCGGCCAGGACGTCCAACTCCACCGGGTCTTTCCCGCCACCTACAAGGCCACGAACGACACCTGGAACAAAGGCGAGATGATGCGCTCCCGGCTCTTCGGCGGAGAGGTGGGGGACCGCGAGTTCGATCAGTTCTTACAGCTCAACACGCCGCTCAAGTTGAACGGCAAGGTGGTGGCCATCCTGATGCTCAACAAGGTCGCGAACCCTGTGGCCGAGCAGGTGGCGACGAACACCTTCAAGCTGCTTCGCTTCACAATCATCCTGGTCGCTCTTGGCCTCATTCTCTTCTGGGTCATCTCCTCGCGGATGCTGCGCCTGATCAGGAACCTGACGTCCGCGGCGGAAGAGGTGAGCCAGGGCAATCTCGACGTCACGGTGCCCGCCAAGAGGAGCCACGACGAGGTGGGCCGTCTGGCCACCTCGTTCGAGGGCATGATCGATGGTTTGAAGCAGCGTGATTTCATACGCGACACCTTCGGCCGCTACATCAGCAAGGAGATCGTGGATGAACTCCTGAACTCGCCCGACGGCCTCAAGCTCGGCGGCGAGGTGCGTGAGGTGACCTTCCTGGTTTCGGACCTGCGGGGGTTCACCGCGCTCTCCTCGCGCCTGACGCCGAATGAGGTCATCGACGTGGTGAACCGCTTCCTCGAACCGATGGTGGACATCATCACCAGGCACCGGGGCACGGTGGACGAGTTCCAGGGAGACGGCATTCTCGCGTTCTTCGGAGCGCCGCTCGCCGCTCCTGACGACTCGGCCCGGGCGGTGGCCTGCGCCGTGGAGATGCAGCGCGCCCTCGTCGAGATCAACCAAGAGCAGCGCGCGCGCGGCATGCCCGACCTTCACATGGGAATCGCCATCAACACGGGCGAGGTGATCGTCGGCAACATCGGTTCGGAGAAACGCACCAAGTACGGCGCGATGGGCACGGCCATCAACATGGCCTACCGCATCGAGTCCTACACCGTCAGCGGGCAGGTGCTCATCAGCATGGATACCTACCAGAAGATGGCGGAATTCGTTCAGGTGGGCGATACACAGGATTTGCGCTTCAAGGGGATGGAGGAGCCGGTTCGCGTCTACGAGGTGCGGGGCATGTCGGGGCCCTATGCGTGCGAAATGCCCGAAGCCGCCCCCGAAGTGTTCGTGGACCTCGCCTCGCCGGCCGGCGTGCGGATGTCCGCCCTCGAGGGCAAGACGGTGTCGGACGAGGCGGTTTCCGCCGCCATCGAACGCATCTCGGAGAATTGCCTGGACGTGGTGGCGGAGGTCGCCTTCGAGAGGAACGCGAACCTCATGCTGCGCGTGGCGGAAGATGCGGATGTTTCGGATGTCTATGCGAAAGTCGTGGAGGCGGACGGGAACCGACTGGTGATGCGCTTCACCTCCCTGCCCGATGACGCCAAGGCGTATTTCGAGCGAATCAGGGAATCGGCCGCGCAGTCGAGCGCGTAGGGTTATTTCGCTTCAGATCGAATCGGGGTTGTTGAAAATCCTCTTGCGTTTAGGTCGGGATTTTACCGTAGGGGCGGACCTGTGTGTCCGCCCGCTTTTCGTTTCAGGAATCAGGGCGGACACACAGGTCCGCCCCTACGTGAGCATGGTTGCGTTCGTCTGTAGGGACAGGTCGCGACCTGTCCGATTTGGTTTGGATCGTCCTTCCGGCATTCGCCGGAAGGACGGTGAACACTTTCGATGGGGGGCAACAACCCCTCCTCGGGAGGTCGCGCGTTCGCGGGAGGGAGCGACCCCGGGGACGCGCCCCGGGGTCTTTTTCGTTGCGGCCTAGCGCTCGTAGGCCGATTCGTTGTGCATCATGAGGTCGAGTCCGCCCGATTCCTCGTTGGGGTCGGCCCGCAAGCCCACCATGGCGTCCACGATTTTCAGGATGATGAACGAGACGACGCCCGAGTAGACGAGCGTGGCGATGACGCTCACGATCTGGACCCAGACCTGTCCGCCCATGCTGACGCCCTCGGCGAAGCCGACGCCGCCGAATCCCTTGGCGACGAAAACGCCGGTGAGGATCGCGCCGATGATCCCGCCGACGCCGTGCACGGTGAACACGTCGAGCGAGTCGTCTATCTTCAGCACCTGCTTCATGTAGTTGGTGGCGGCGTAGCAGCCGATGCCCGCTATCGCGCCGAGCAGCAGCGCGCCCATCGGCCCCACGAAGCCCGAGGCGGGCGTGATGCCGACGAGGCCCGCCACCATGCCCGTCACGATGCCGAGCACGCTCGCCTTGCCGTGCTTGATCCACTCGGCGAACATCCACGCGAGGGCGCCCGCCGCCGAGGAGATGTGGGTCACGAGCATGGCCATGCCCGCCGCGCCGTCGGCCGCCAGCGCGCTGCCGGCGTTGAAGCCGAACCAGCCGACCCACAGGATGCCCGCGCCCGTCACCGCCATGGGGAGGTTATGGGGGAGCATGGCCGTCGTCGGGAAGCCGTGTCTCGGGCCGATGAGGATGGCGGCCACCAGAGCGGCTATTCCTGAGTTGATGTGCACGACGGTGCCGCCCGCGAAATCGAGCGCGCCCATCGCGCCGAGCCATCCGCCGCCCCACACCCAGTGGGCCACGGGCGCGTAGACGACGACCACCCAGACGATGGAGAAGATGAACAGGGCCGAGAAGCGCATCCGCTCGGCGAAGCTGCCCACGACCAGCGCGGGCGTGATGATGGCGAATGTGAGCTGGAACATGGCGAAGACCGTCTCGGGAATGTTGCCCGAGAGCGAATCCACGCCCACGCCCGCGAAAAACGCCTTGCCCAGTCCGCCGATGAAGGCGTTGCCGGCCTCGAACACCAGGCTGTAGCCGACGATGAGCCAGACTATGGATACTGCGCAGGCGATGGTGAAGCACTGCATCAGCACCGAGAGCACGTTCTTCGCGCGCACGAGACCGCCGTAGAAGAGCGACAGGCCCGGAAGCGTCATGAAAAGGACGAGAGCGGTCGACGTCAGAATCCAGGCCGTGTTCCCGGTATCGAGCTTGTCGGCCGCGAACGCGGCCCCCGGGGCCAGAATGAGCGCCGTGGCCCAAAGGACCAACATGAAGCGTTTCATCTTTTTGAACCTCCTTTGGAAATTGAAACAATAATCCGAAAAATTTTTGTTCGGGTTGGAAGCGGCGGCTTCACCCGCCCGCCGGCTCGAATGCCGCCTTCCGCCGCGTAGATGCGGCCCCCACAGCCCCCGCTTTACCCGGTCGGTGTTTTCCCGACGCCTCCGGGCTTGATTCTCATCGTGGTGCGACGCATACACCAATCTCCTTGAGGTGGCCTCGCACCCCGAAGGGCGTCGAAGCCGGCCGTTCAGTCAAGGAAAATAGGGATTCCTCGCGGGGGAAACCCCCCAATCGTCTCCAGAGCAATCCTGGGCGTTGGATGAGTGTAGCCCCCACTATATCATCATGAGCGCCGCCTGTGTAGCACGCGCCCGATTACAAGAGGGGCATGGCGATCCCTGCGCCTTCATTCGACTTCGTTTCAGGGAGGGATTTACAGGAAGTCGGGGGCGCGATCAACGGGGTGTGCCGGGAAATTACCCGGCGATTTGATCTCGATGGCTCCGGATGCGCGCTGCAGAGAAGTGGCGCGATGAAAGCCAGACCGCGCATTTCCCCGCATTTGCGCGTCATGGCTCACAGGCCCCATCCCCTATATTCCTCCCTCGTGAGGATGCGCGCGGCATCCTTGGGAGGGAGGAGTCCCGGTGCGAAAGTCCCTGAAAATCATCCGGGTGCCCGGTATGGACCTCGCCGCCGGCGGCGCGCCGCGATTTCCGGGCGAGGCGCGCGGGCTGGCCCGGTTTCTGACGGGCGAGATGTCGACCGACACCGGCGCGTTCACCTTCAAAGGCAGAGAGGCGCTTCTGGAGATCGCCGCCGCGCTCGATGAGATTATAAATTGCCGGGCGCCCGATCGGACCATCAGCGTCCTGAAGGGCGCGCAGGTGGGCATGACCACCCTCGCCATCGGTTTTGCGCTCTATTGCGTCATCGTCCACCGCCTGAACGTGGGCTATTTTCTGCCCGATCAGGATTTCGCGGACCGCTTCGACCAGACGCGCGTGCGCCCGGTGATTCGAAACGAAAGTATCGCCTCGATCATGCGCGACGGAAAGTACCGTGGCGCATCCCCCAAGGGTCTCAAGGAGTTCCCCGGCCCCGGGGGCTCGCGTTTTCTCTACATCCTGGGTCTCAGGGACATCGGCAACGCCATATCCATCCCGCTCGACGTGCTTGTCCGCGACGAGGTGGACGACCTTCCGCCGGACAACCTCAAATGGTCGAACGACCGCATCGACGCCTCGCCCCTGGCTCTTACGCTCAACCTGGCTGTCGGCAGAACTCCCGGTGCGGGCATTCACGCCATGTACGAGGCGGGGGACCGCAGGCGCTGGCATGTGAGATGCCCGACGTGCCGCACCGAGAGCGTGCTGGAGGAGCACTGGCCGGAGATACTGTGTGCAAATGGCCTCGTCTGCCCGGAATGCGGCGGCGCGCTCGAGAAGGGAGCAGGGCGGTGGAAAGCCGCGTGCGTGAGACCCCGGCACAGGAGCTATCGCCTCTCCCAGCTTGCGGTCGGCGCGGTTCGGCTCGACCGGGTCGTGGCGAAATGGGCCGCTGCCTCTCTTCCGAGTGAGAAGGCGCGCTTTCGCTGCTCGGCCCTCGCCATCCCCGATGCGGGCGATACCCGGCCTATCTCTCCTGAACTGCTCAGGAAGCTGCGTGACGCCGCGCCGTATCGCCTGGCGGAGGTCCCGGCATGAGCGCGAACTATCGCTTCTGTGGAATCGATACGGGCGACCGCTGCGCCCTCGCGGTGCGCGAGCGCGAGGAGGGCCGGCCCGCCAGGTGGATTTATTTCGAGGCGCCGCCGATAGAGCGCCTCATCGAGCGGTGCCGCGCCGTGTTCTCGGGTCTCGGGGTGGAAGCGTTCGTCATAGACGGCGGCCCCCACACCCAGGCAGCGCGCGCGGTCTACGACCTGAACCCCGAGGGCGGCTTCATCTGGCGGCACACCGAGGGGGAGATGCAGACCAGGGACGTCTCGTTCCTGGGCGTCGAGCGCCGCCACGTGCGGATGAACCGAGAGGACCTGCTCGATCACCTCGTGGAGGAGTTTCACGAGGGGGCCGGGCGGGTCCTGCTGCCGAGTCCCAGGGACACCGGGGAGGAGGCGCTACTCGCCGAGGTGGAGCGCCACCTGATGAATTTGAGGAAAAGGCCGCGCATCCGCTCCACCGGGGAGACGGTGCTGGCGTATGAGCGAAACGAGAACCACTTCGGCTTCGCCTGCGCCTATGCGCGGCTGGCCGAATCCCTGGCGCAGAGCGAGGGCATGCTGGCCCCCATCGCCGGGGGAACGGTGACGCCGCAGGCTTTTAACAAACGGATGCTCAAGAGGAGATGAGAATGGAGAGTGCAAAGAGGGTGAAGGTTCCCGGGCGGAAGACGGAACTCAAGAGAAAAGGGGAGGCCGCGCAGCGTACCGGGCGAACGAGCGCGGCGATCGATCCGGACGAGAAAATCTGGCGGCCCCTCGGCGAGGGGCGGAGCGGGGTGTCTCCCTACACCCACGCGCGCATGCAGGCTTTAGCGTATGAATTATGGCTCACGAACCTCATGGGCCAGCGCCTCATCGAGATCGTGACGGATCACGTCGTGGGCGAGGGGGTGAGCTGGCACGGGGAGGATGAGCGCGCATTAAACGCCGTGAAGGCGTTCTGGGCCGACCCCGTGAACCAGATGGACATCCGCTTCGAGCGGCTGGTCTCTGAACTCGGCATATTCGGCGAACTCTTGCTGCCCGTCGCCGTCTCGCGCTTCGAGGGGCGCGTCCGGCTGGGCTACGTCAGCCCCCGCCTGATCGAAGAGGTGGTGACGGACCCGGACAACTGCGCCCTGCCGATAGGGGTCGTCCTGCGCGCCCGGGAGCCGGGCGGTGCGGCGCGCAAGGGCAAGCGAATCAAGACGGTCTTGGGCGGCGACCCGCGCGGTTATCTGAGCGCCTCCGCCCGGCGGGAGCGCGAGCGCTTCACGGACGGAGAGGCGTTCCTGTTCCAGATCAACAAGGCGAGCGACGCCGCGCGCGGGGCTTCGGACTTGCTCGCCGCCATCGACTGGATAGATACCTATGAGCGCTTCATCTTCGATGCCGTGGAGCGCGCGCGCCTGCAGAACAGCTTCATCTACGACGTCACCTTGAAAGGCGCCGGCCCCGACAAGATAGCCGAGTGGCTCGCCGAGAACGGCGTCGCGCCCAAGCCCTCGAGCGTGCGCGTTCACAACGAAAAAGAGGAGTGGCGGGCCGTCTCGCCCGACTTGAAAGGAGGCGAGTCCGGCGCGCAGGGGGTCGCCAAGATGATGCGGGGCCTGCTGCTCGGCGGCGTAGGCGTTCCTTCCCACTGGTTCGCCCAGGGGGAGGACGTGAACCGCGCGTCGGCCGAGTCGATGGATCAGCCCACCTTGAAGAAGATGACGCGCCGCCAGCGCACCGTGCGCCATATCTTGCAAGCTATGGCTGAGAAGCAGCTCGAAGAAGCCCATCGCGCGGGCGCGCTGCCCGAGGAGGCGCTGCGCTCGGGCGTCTCGCCCGTTCTGCCGGATATCTCCGTGCGCGACACCGAGAAGATGTCCGAGGCGCTTTTGCGCGTTAGCACGGCGCTCGAAACGGCCACCGCGCGCGGCTGGATGAGCGATGACGCCGCAGGCAAGCTCATCACCCACCTCGCGGGGCAGTTCGGCATGAACCTGGAGGGGTAGGGGGCTCTCTACTCCACAAACTCCCTTACCGATCCAATCGGCGTTCCGTCTTTTCTGGTGATCGCCCTGGTGACGCTCAGGTTGTAGCTCGCCGTCAAGACGGCCTGCATGTGGCGGCCGTGGCCGCCCGCTATGACGATGAGGATGTCTTCGGGCCTCGGGACGATGGGGGCCATGTCCTCGTCTTCTTCGAGATTCACGAAAGGGGCGAGTGGCGTCATGTCGAAGCCGCCCCGGTCGCGCATCAGGCGAATCGGCTGGCGCGCGTTCTCGAAGATGAATTGCGAAACGTCGGCCTTCGACCACCCCTGATCCGAAAGCCACGTGGCGGCCTCTGCCGTCAGGACGAGCATTTGCTCGCTCGGAAGCCCGCTCCGGTAGACGCCGTTCGCACCTAAATGGCTCATGGCCGAAGCCGCCGTGCCCAGGTATTTGTGGGGCGTCTTGCTCACCAGGTCGTTCACGTTGTGGGGCGACTCGGCGCAGAGCATGGTGACGGCGGAAGTATCTGGCGCGAAGCCTCTATCCACATGAAAGGCGGGCCAGGGGCTGCCCTCCTCGTCCTCGCCGATGGTGTAGGCGTATTTCCCCGGATGCCCGTGGGTGGCCATGTCCGTCACGCCGGGGATGCCGCCGCCTGCGTTCATCATCAGGAGCCTCACCGCGCGGCCCAGCGTCGCGTTGGCGCGCCAGCCCTGGCCGAAGACGTTCTGGCGGCAGTTGACCTCGAGTTCGTTTCGAACCGGCCCGTGGACGATCATCAGGTGCGCGCCCGGATGCGTCGTCGTCTGACGGCCGTAGAGGTTGTAGGCGGGTTCCGTCATGGCTTGCACTGCGGCGATCAAAACAGGCAGGTATTCGGGTCTGCAGCCCGCCATCACGGCGTTGATGGCGATGACCTCGACCGTGGCCGGGGCGTTTCTGGGCGGGACGTTGGCGATGACGTCATGCGGCGCATAGTCCGTGAAGCGCAAGGTTTCCGCGACGCGCTCCTCGGTCGGCGGGATGACGGGCAGCCCGTCCGTCCAGCCCTCCTCGTAGAAGTGCTCGTATATCGCGCCTGCGTCTTGGTCGAGCGCTATCTGGCGGGCGGGCTCTGGCGCGTCCATGCCGATATCAAGCGCTCGCCTGCGTGAGGGCGGACGCCAGATGCGCGCTCGCTCTCGCCGACATCTCGTCCACCTCCTCGCGCTTTCTGCCCGCGATGGGGTGGGGCAGCGTGACGAGGGGAAGCCCGCTCATCTTGTGCAGCTTGGTGAGTTGCTTGGCGTAGGTCTCGAAGGCGTCGGTGACGACCGTGACCGTGGCCAGCCCTCTTTTCTCTAAAGCGACGCTGTCGTGGATACTCCACGACGTGCATGACCCTCAGTCGCCGAGTGCGGAAACAACGGCGTCGCACTCTCCTTCCACCTGCTCCATCAAGGCGGGCGATGCGCCGCTCACGGATTCTTTCCGGTAGCGCACGACGCGCACACCGGGGAACTGCTCTTCGAGCGCGGCGCCCATCACGTCGAAAATCTCATCCGTGAAATCCTTGGTGTTGTTGATGAGGCCCACGCTCTTGCCGTTTAGGCTCTCGGGCCGCGCGGCCATGACGGCGCTCGCGCCCGGCGCCTCCGCCACGGGTTCATAGACGAGAATCTTTTCCTTTTCCTTCGTCATTTCGCTCATGTCATCCTCCTGTACGAGGTTTTTCGGGGAGGTCGAATTCACTCGTTTCGATCATTTCAAGCCATTCTAACCGAAGCGGCGGGGAGAGGGGAAGGGGGAGTTTTTCGGCTGGATGTGTTCCAGAGCGTGCTGCGCAAGTGATTGACACTCCCAAATGGAGGCCTTAGGTTGATTCATGGTGATGTCTTGTTTGAAGATATCTACCAATTGTGGATCCTCCCAAAGACTCCAAAGGGCAAGTCATGGCTTCTGACACAATTACGCTGATGTTGGAGGGGGATGTCACTCTTGAGACGTTTGCAACGGCGGTAAAGTCGTTGGACAGCCTCATCGGTGCGCTGACGGTAGAGGAGGGAGGCGGTATCGAGTGGAGGATCGAAGATCTTCAGCCTGGGAGCGCATTAGCGACTATTAAAGGATATAGCCCTCAATCGGAACGGGTCGAGCGGGTTGTTCGGGGATACAATGATGTTGGCAGGGCACTTAAAGAAAATGTCCGGATTAATCGTGGGCGGAAAGTCTCCGCTCCAGCCATGAAACTTGGGCGCTTGGTCGGAAACGGCGTCAAACGAGTCCGATTTGAGACACAAGAGGAAACGGTCATCTTACATAACCCTCCAACTCGAAAGCCGAAAGTAGCGGACAAGATGATGAATCTGCCAGAAAATGTTATTGCAGTGGCCTTTGGCGCCGTAGAGGGAGAAGTTCAGACATTAACAAAGCGAAACATGTTGCGATTCACTCTCTATGACGCTCTGAATGACCGACCTGTATCGTGTTACTTGCAATCCGGCCAGGAAAACCTCATGAGAGAAGTTTGGGGAAAACACGCTATCGTGGAAGGATTGGTGAGTCGCGATCCGACGGATGGACATCCTATAGCAGTGCGGCAAGTCAGTAAAATTACACCAATTATGGAGGAAGGAGACTACACGCAAGCGCGCGCAATTTTGCCGTTGAAGCCGGACGCAGAATTGCCGGAAGTTACTATTATGCGGTTGCGTGATGGCTGATGCGTACTATTGGGATGCCGATGTTTTTCTCTCCTATATCAACGGCATAGAGACTAGGTTACCCACCTTAGACGATTTGCTTTCAAGGTCGCGTAAAGACGAGTGTCGTATTGTGACATCCATGTGGTCTATTACCGAGGTGGCGTATGGCGCGATAGAAAAGGATAAGCAAGCACTGGACCCCGCGCTTGAGGCGAAAATAGATTCGATGTGGATGGATCGACGTACCATTACGTTGGTGGAAGTACATGAACGCTTGCAACGAGATGCGAGGCGTCTAATGAGAGAAGGCATCTCTCGTGGGTGGAGCTTGAAGCCTGCGGATGCCGTGCATTTGGCAACTGCAATCTATGCAGAAGCGAAAGAGTTCCATACATATGATGCCGGGCTCTCAAAATTTGAGGCGTTGACAGGTTTTCCTATTCATGAACCACGTTCAAACCAAGGGGTTCTGCCGATATAGGCAATTTGCTATAGAAAACAACTCAGGTTTGCTTTGTTGCATCGCTTTGGTGTCGCAAATCACCCAATCCCCCGCACCTCCTTCGCCCAGGCGTTCATGAAGACTGTCCTGTCGGGCAGGTTGTTGTTGATGCGGAGCCCCCTGACACCCAGGTTTTCGAGGTCTTCGAGTCTTTTCCGGCATTCTTCGGGCGTGCCGACGATGGCGAATCTATCGGCCAGGTAGTCTCTCAAGCCGTACTCATCGACGAGCGCCGCATTGTTGGATTTATCCATGAAGCCGTGCTCCGAAGTCTGGTACCCGTCCCTCAGCGCGCGGATGCCGGATTCGAGCTCTTGGGGGATGCGCTTGTTCTCCATCGTGAAGGCGAAGGAATGATGCGCGCTTGCGGCGAGGGCGGTGCGGATGTCCTCCCGCGCCCGTTCGCCGTCCCCGTCTACGTGGGCGTCCACCAGCCACCAGAGGTCCAGGTCCTCCACCCTTCGGCCGGACTTTTGGGCGCCCTCGTCGATGAAGGAGAGCGTGTCCGCGATGACTTCGGGGATGAGGCCGGTTCCGATGATGACGCCGTCGGCCACCTCGCCCGCGAGGCGCAGCGTCTTGGGGCCTTCGGCGGCGATGTGGATGGGCACGTGGGATTTGTGCCAGCTCAACCGGGCGTCGTTCCCTTTGAACTGCGCGCTTCCTTCTTCGAGCATGCCCCGCACGGCGAGGACGTATTCGCGCATCTCGGCGAGTTTGGCGGGCCTCAGACCCAGGTTCAGCACCGCGCTGTCACCCGTGGCGATCCCCCAGAAGGCGCGCCCGCCCGATAGCTCGCTGATGGTGCCGATGGCGCTCGCGGCCACCGCCGGGTGCCGCGTGACGGGATTCGTGACGCATGGGCCGAAGATGATCTCGCTCGTCTCCATCGCGCATATCGCGCACGAGACGTAGACCTCCCGGTAAAGAGACTGGGTATCGGGGATGAATACCGCATCGAAGCCGAGTTCTTCCGCGCACTTGCACCAGCGGGCGAACGAATCCGTATCGGGCGGTCTGAATGAAATGCCGTGTCTCATGCAAATATCCTCTTTGTTACTTGATCCGGCTGATAATTTCGCGGCCCCATGCCCGGATGAAGGCGGGCTTGTCGTAAACGTGGGCGGCGATCCTCAAGTTCTCGACGCCGGTCGCCTTCATGGCCTCAATCTGCTTTCTGCATTCGGCGGGGTTGCCCGCGATGGCGAAGCGATCGAGCAGGTATTCGCGAAGGCCGAGCCCGTCCACGAGTTCCGCGTTCGTCTGCTTGTCCACCATCTCGTGTTCGTGAAACGCGTATCCTTGCTTCAGGGTCTCGACGGCGGCGAGGAGTTCCTTGGGAATCCGCTTGCCCTCCGTCGTGAAGCGAAAGGCGTGGTGCGCGCTCGCGGCGAGGGCCATGCGGATCTCCTCGCGCGCTTGCTCGCCGTCTTCGCGCACGTTCACCTTCGCCAGCCACCAGACGTCCAGCTCGCCCACCTTACGGCCCGATTTCCTGGCGCCCTCTTCCAGCCAGGTGAGGGAATCCGCCACCACCTCGGGGGTGAGGCCGCATCCGATGGTGACGCCGTCGGCTATCTCGCCCGCCAGGCGGATGGTGCGCGGCCCTTCGGCGGCGATATAGAGAGGAACCCGCTTTTTGTGCCAGTTGAGCGCGCAGGGTTTTCCCCGGTAGGTCGCGGCGCCTTCTTCCAGCATTCCGCGCATGGCGAGAACGTAATCGCGCACCTCGTCCACGCGGCTTGGGCGCAGGCCGAGATTCAGGACGGCGCTGTCCCCCGTGGCGATTCCGAACAGCGCGCGCCCGCCCGAGAACTCATCCACCGTGGCGATGGCGCTCGCCGCCGTCGCCGGGTGGCGCGTGAGCGGATTGGTGACGTTGGGGCCCAGCAGGACGCGCGAGGTGTTCGCCGCGCAGATGGCGCACGAGACGTAAAGCTCCCGGTAGAGGGATTGCGAGTCCGGCACCCAGATGACGTCGAAGCCCGCTTCTTCCGAGAGCTTACACCAGTGCGCGTAGGTCTCCGGCGCGGGGGGCAGCATGGCGATTCCGTGTTTCATGCGTAAATTCTACTATTCCGAAATTCTCACCTGCACGCCGCCCGCGCGTTCTTCCTGGAGCGTCATGGCGCGCCTCGCGTCATCATCCCCCCAGCCGCGGTTGAGACCTGAGATGAGCTCCCCGTAGGCGATGTTGCCTATCGTCATGGGTACGTCGTGTTCGCGGGCGAGTTCAAGCGCGAGCCCGACGTCTTTTACCGCGCCCTTGATGGGAAAGTGCGGCTCGTCGAATTTCCCCTTGAAGAATGTCTCGTAGAAGACAAAGTTGAAGTGCACGGCCCGGCCCACCGCGCTGTTTTTGATCACCTCGGCCAGGACCGCGGGGTCCGCCCCCGCCTTGACGCCCAGGGTGTAGCATTCCGCCGCGATGGCTTGAATGCCGTAGCTCAGGCAGTTGTGTGCGAGCTTGCACACGGCGCCGGTGCCGATGGGACCCGTGTAGGAGGGCCGGTCTCCGAAGGCTTCGAAGAGGGGCTTGCAGCGTTCATATACTTCCTTCTCACCCCCCACCATGATGGCCAAGCGGCCCGTGTTCGCGCCGATGGTGGAGCCGCTCACGGGGGCTTCGAGCATGTGTGCGCCGGCTTCCGCGAATTTCTCGTGGATGCGCCGGACGACGGCGGGATATACCGTGCTCAAGTCAACGTAGACTTTCCCCGCGCTGATGCCTGTAAGAATCCCGTTCGGCCCCGTGGCGACGCTCTCCACCTCCTTGGGGCCTGGCAGCGAGGTGAAGACGATCTCGCTCGCGCGGGCCACTTCTTCGGGAGTGTCCGCCCAGAGTGCGCCTCGCTCGATGTGATCCGCCCCCGCCTCGCGGACGATGTCGTGAACGACGAGTTCATAACCCGCCTTCTGGAGGTTGGCTGCCATGCCTGCCCCCATGTTTCCCAATCCGATAAATCCGATTTTCATCATCTGTCCCTTTTTGGATTGCGAATTTCGCGGAATCGCATCTCGGTCGTTTCAGGCTCCGCACTTTTGAGACTATGAGTGGAGAACCTGTAAAATAAATGCAATCCATTCCAAAAACAAGCTATGATGAAGCGAACGCCGCCAATCACTGATTACGCGACCGGAACGAAACGGCGGTGAAAAGGTGGAACCAACCTGGAGACGGGAAAATGACGACTCGGGGATTTTTTATGAGAAGGGCGATATCGCTCGCTTCTCAAAACGTGCGGGAGGGACTCGGCGGGCCTTTCGGGTCGGTCGTCGTCAAGGACGGCGAGATCATCGGCGAGGGCGTGAACCGGGTGACGTCTTCTTGCGACCCCACCGCGCACGCCGAGATGCTCGCCATACGGGCGGCCAGCGCGAAACTGAAAAATTTCGATCTTTCGGGCTGTGAGATATACACGAGCTGCGAGCCTTGCCCCATGTGCCTGAGCGCGATTTACTGGGCGAGAATCGATCGCATGTATTACGGGAACACCATCGTCGAGGCCGATGCGATCGGGTTTTCCGATGAATTTCTCTACAAGGAAATCGCCTTGCCTGCCAGTGAAAGAAAACTCGAAGCAACGCGGCTCCTGAAAGATGAAGCGCTCGAATCCTTCAATCTGTGGGCGCAGATGGACGACAAGATTTCCTACTAGGACCCATTTTGAGGGGTGTCTGCCTTTCCTGCCGAAGTCCAGGCGTATTCGAAAATAGCTTCTCCCTTGTTCAAGGCTCGCATTGTTGGGGTTTTTAAAAAGTCCCCCTGAAAAGGGGAATTGGAGGGGAATGTAGGGGTCGCATACATGCGACCCGGCCTTTTTTCGCCGTCCGTCATGGGCCGCATATATGCGGCCCCTACAATCCGCCCTCGTTCTTTCGGGCCATAGGGGCGGAAACGCAGATCCGTCCTTGTCGGCGCGTTCGATGCGAGGGGTTTGCACCCGCCGTCATTCCGACTGATGAGAACTTTTTCAACAACCTCTTACTTAGCAAGCGGCTATATCTCCGTCGTTATGAAATCTCTTTGGGCGCGGTTTCGTCCTTCTCCAGAACGACGATTCGCTCCTCGAGCTTGGGCGGTGTCATCAGCGTGTTGTGGATGGGGCAGTTTTCGAGTTCATCCAGAAGCGCCGCCTTTTGTTCTTCCGTTACGTCGCCGTGGATGTAATAGCTCGTGCGGATGACGCCGATGGAGAGTTTTCTCCGCTCGGGGTCCGCGTGGTAATCCGCGTGAAACTTTGGCGATATGTTCCGCTTGAACTCCGCATGGACTTCCACGTCGTCGATCTGGATGCCCTTGGCCTTCGCTGCTCCCAGCAGCGTGTAGAGCCCTCAGCCCGCATGCCCTGCGATGAAGAACTCGAACGGCGTGGCGGCGAGGTCCGTGCCGCCCCGGGTTTCGGGCTCGTCGAGCACGTAGGAGTGCTTGCCCGTTGTGGTGAACATCTGAAGCTGCGTGCCCTGGATGTGGCGGAGGATGACTTGCGGCGTGTTCGGTCTTTCCGGCATGAAGATGACTCCTCGATTACGTTGTGGTTTATTTGTCGGTGCGGTGGATTCTAGCAAAGATGCGGGCGGGATTCTTCCCGCAAAAAGATTCCTTGATTCTTGTTGTGCGGTCTCATCCAAAAGGGGGGAGGGTTTTGAGCTTTCATCATGCCAGAGAGGTTTTCGCCGAGATGCTCGATTCGGTGAACGCGGAAGAAGAACCGGAAAAGCACCAGCTCTACCAGGGACTCACGCTGCTCGCCGAGGGATTCGAGTACGACTTCAACATGATCAAGAACAGGCTCCAGCAACTCGAAATCGAGATGCGTAAACTAGAGGCTAGGGACTAACCCAAAAAAGAAGAGCGGGACGTTGCATCCCGCTCTCTTTTGTTGCTTTTTCTCGGGTGAGAACTCGTCTCACCCTGCAAAGGCGTTGTGACGCCTTTATTAGCGCATCAGCCTTTGTCTTCCTCCCCGCCCGGCTGATGCGATGGGGCCGGGGAGGATGGCGTTTCCGCACGGCTGAAGCGATTTATCGTGGATATCATCGCATCCTCCTTCTGTTGAAGGGTCTCCGCAAACCGGACCGGAGCCGCTTCCTGTGTCGGCTCCTCACCGCCTCACTCGGCTGACGCCGAGGACCACCTGAGATGGCTCGTCCGCATCGATCGTCAAGGCGCCTGGGACGACTCGGCGGTGATAGTCCAGTTCCTTCAATATCGGTATTTTGTTCTGAAAAAGCAAATTTTCGCGTGGCCGAAAACGCAAGCAACTGAAAAGAGAGGCCTTAAAAGTTCGAGGACCCCGGCGTTTCGGTGGAGGCGCTCGATTTCGTCATTTTCTCCGGCGACGGCGCCTTGGCGAGATTCAAATCCAGGACCTTGGGCTCCGCGCTCAGGAACTCAAGGCCGTTCGGCAGGTCGATGTCGCGGCCCGACAGCGTGCGCGAATGCGCGCCGGGCGTCATTTTGGCGAGGTTCACGTTCACGCGCAGACGGGTGGCGTCGATGAAATTCAGGAGATCGCGCCTGCCCCTGATACGGATTTTGACTTCTTTCGCCGCATTTTCGGGAAGGGTGACGCCGCTCGGAACGTTGTAGTAATGGACCGGGACCCGGAATTCCTCCTCCACCTTGCTTTCGAGCTGCGGGAAGAAATTCTGCGGATTCTGGTTCTCCTGTCCCCCGAGCGACCAGAGGAATATCACGGCGGCCAGCGCGGCGAGCTTGGGCCGCCAGTTCACGAAAACGTGGCGGAACGAGATGCGCCCTTTCGTCTGCCCCGCCTCGCGGGCCGCGCGCAGCCGCGTAGTGAGCCACGAGGCGAGTTCATCTTCGTCTTGGACCGCCTTTGCGTTGCCGCCTTCCACGCAGGTGACCTCTCCGCGTTCTTCCGAGATGACGATCGCCAGGGCGTCGCATCGCTCCGTGATGCCGACCGCCGCCCTGTGGCGCGTTCCGAACTCGGGCGGCAGGGCGCGGTTCTCCGAAAGGGGCAAAACGCATCCCACGCGCGAGACCTTGTTCTCGCGAACGACGGCGGCGCCGTCGTGGTAGGGCGCTCCCTTGAAGAAGATGGAATCGAGAAGCGCCGGCTGGATGTCCGCCTCGATCTCCTCGCCCGGGCTCCTCAGCAGGGAGTCGGTCAAATCCCGGTGCTCCATGACGATGATGGCGCCCATGTGCTTGGCCGCGAGCGAAAAAGCGGATTCGGCGATGGTGGCGACGCTCTCGTCCGGCAGGCGGATGCGCATCGCTCGGCGCAGCAGGATGGAGATTCTGCGCACCGGGTTGAGTTGAAAGAATATCTTCTGGATCTCTCCGTGGAAATTGATGAGAAACAGGATGAGCACGGCGATCCAGATGGCCCAGAGCAGGAACGAGGTCAGGTGCAGACCCGCCGCCTGGGAGGCGAGATAGATGAGCCACACCGCGAACACGCGCACGAGAAGGCGCATCGCCTGGGTGCCCTTGAAGCGAATGTAGACCTGGTAGAGGAGGAACCACATGATCCCGATGTCGAGCATATGGTTCCAGGAGAGGTTCTGGATGAAATTCAAGGCCGGTTGAGCAACGCCCCACATGAGATCAAACCTCGTCCGTGTTGTGCAAGGGGCGGTCTTTTTGGCGCGGCGAATTCAGGCATTTACTGGGTGGCGGGCGAAGTATCCAGAATTTTTAGACGCCGGGACCACCCGCATCGTCCGCAACTCCAGAATTTTCCGTAATTTACCGCATTTTCTTAAATTTTTCAATTAGCAAATTCAAAATTCCGCATAAAAAGACGCCAAATGCGCATTTCCCCGCATTTGCGCGGCCCGCCTTCGAGACTCCTTGTCCTAGATTGTCGCCGTTGCGCCCGCCCCTGTTTCACCGGGCGGCGGTCTCCGGCCCCTCGCCGGAAATCGAATTTCTGGAAGAACAGCGAGAAAGGAGTTTCTCTTGAAAAAATGGATGAACCGCATTTGGGCGCGCGCGGAGGCGCAGAAGGATTCTCATACTTTAAGGCTGCATGGCCACCTCATTCGCGCGGCTGCGAAAGAAGCGCAGCCGCCGGGCGAAGCCTGGGATTTCGACGTTCTGATCGCGCGGGCCGGCTACTCGAGGGACGGGGAGTGGTTCCTGCCCCGCGACGTTCTGCGCGAGGCCGCTCCCCTGTTCGAGGGCGCGCAGGCCTTTGCGAACCATACCGGGTCGAGCGGCCCCGACATCAAGAACCTGGTCGGCTGGCACCGCGAAGTCCGCATGGGCGAGGAGGGGCTTTTGAGCACGTTTGCGGTATCGCGCTCCGCGGCCTGGTTCCAGGCGCTGGCGCACGATGCGCTGGCCCGGGGCCTCGAGGAGCCTTTTGGCTTTTCCTTCGACGTGCTCGCGCAGGCGGAGTTCCGCGAGGAAGCTGACGCGTTCGTTTTGCATTTCGAAAAGATTCTGGCGGTCCACTCCGTCGATGTCGTTCACAAAGGCAAGCTCGGGGGCGGGATTCTGGGTCTCGCCGCCAATCATTCCACTCAATCGGAGGTGAAGATGTTCGAGAAACTCGGAAAGAAACTCAAAAGCGTGGCGCCCGAATCGGGCAAGAAGCTCGGCGATGCCTGGACGCCGCAAGAGTTCTTCGCGGCCTGTGAAGACGCGGGCCTCGAACTGGACCTGAG
Source organism: bacterium (assembly GCA_965203325.1). GTDB lineage: Bacteria > UBA8248 > UBA8248 > UBA8248 > UBA8248 > Bin107. Next base: position 1,604,825 of record OZ241875.1, on the reverse strand, counting down.
GAAGAAAGGAGAAAAGGCCATGGAAGATGGAACCGAAGCCGGGGCTGCTGCCCACGGAATGCTCGCCCGGAAACTCACGGCCTCGGCACTTCCCGAAGCCGTTCAGGAGAAGATGCGCGACCGGTTCGCCGAGGGAAGCTTTACGGAAGAGGAAATCGAAGAGGCGATCCGGGTCGAGGCGGCCACGCTGGAAAAACTCACGGCGAGCGGCGCGCTTCGTGGTTTCGGCGCGAGTGCCGAGGTGATGCGCGACGAGGCGGACCGCAAGCGGGCGGCTCTCGACGGGCTTTGGAGTTCGCGCGAGGAGGCCCTCGACGGCGAGCGGCCCTACCGCTTCATGAGCGAGGCGTTTCAGGATTTCACGGGTCATCGCCTCACCCCGCGCCAGTTCTTCGCCGAGACGTTCCACTACCACCGCGCCGCCGAGGACTGGAACGGCGTGCGCCGCCTCTCCGCCTCCTTGCAGACGAGCACGTGGGGCGAGGCGTTCGGGGATTCGATCCGCCGCGCCATGCTGCGCGATTTCAGGGACGAGCGGTTCCACCAGTGGAAGAAGATCGTCTCCTCCATAGCGCCCGTCAAGGATTTCCGCACGAACCGCCGGGTGCGCGTCGGCGGTTACGGCGATCTGCAGACGGTCGCCGAGCAGGCCGCCTATCCGGCGCTTACCTCCCCGACGGATGAGGAGGTGACGTACGCCGTTGCCAAGCGCGGCGGCGTGGAAGACCTCACCTGGGAGATGATCCAGAACGACGACATGGGCGCGATCCGCATGATCCCCCAGCGCCTCGCCCGCGCGGCCCAGCGCACCCTGAACGGCTTCGTGTTCGATTTCCTGGCGTCCAACGCGGACATCTACGACGGGGAGGGGCTGTTCCACGCGAACCACAAGAACACCTCCACGAACGCGCTCACGTACGAGAACGCCGTCGCCGCCATCAAGGCGATGGGCGAGCAGACGTTTTACGGGGAAGAGGGCGTCGAGGTGGCGGCGCAGGCGCGGCCCAAATACCTCGCCCACCCCACGGCGTTGCTCGAAGAGGCGTTCGAGGTCACCCAGTCGCCCGTCAAGGTCGTCGAGGGCGGAAATTCCACGCAGCCGAGCGTCATTAACCGCCTGGGCGTGGAGCCCTTGTGGGTGCCCGAACTCGCCGACGCGAACGACTGGTACATGGTCGCCGACCCCGGCCTCATGGACACCATCGAGATCGGCTTCATGGACGACATGCGCGAGCCCGAGCTGTTCATCGAGGACAACCCCGCCGCCGGCAGCGGGTTCAGCGCGGACAAGATTCGCTACAAGATCAGACACGTCTACGGCGGCGCCGTGTTGGACTTCCGCGGCTTCTATCGCGGCGCGCCCGAGTAGTCGCGCGGCGTTTGCCCTTCAGAGGAGAAGCCATGTCCGACAGGCGAACCCACACCATCGTTCTCGCTCCTCCCGCGGCCCGCGTCGCCGCGGGAGGCAGTACGGCGTTCGAGGTGAGCCGCTTCACCGAGGCGCTCTTGTTCATCGACGTGACGTCGGTATCGGGCGTCGCGCCGGTGCTTGATTTCGAAGTGCAGACCGGTCCGGCGGGCGATGAAGCGGCTTTCGTCCATACCGAATCCGCGGAAATCACCTCGGTTGGAAAAACCCTCGTCAAGCTCGCGAACATCGGCCCTTGGCTGAGGCTCGCATGGTCCGTCGGCGGGGAGGGGGCTTCGTTCACGTTCGAGGCCAAGCTCACGCTCAAGACTTGAGACCACCCGCATCGGGTGAGCGAGGCAAAGGAGAAATGGAGAAATGGCCGGCAGGCAGACGATCATCAAGGAGGTGAAGGTGCTGTTGAAGGCGGGCGGGCTGCCCCGTGAGTTCGGGGTCGAGGAGGCGGACTACGCCGATCTGGTGAACGCGGCCCTCACGCGCTACAGCAAGGACAGGCCGCTCGTCTCGTTCGCCGATTATGCGGGCGATAGCGAGACGTTCGATTTCCCCCTGCCCGAGGACTGGGACGATTCCCTCTCCTTCATCCGGGAGGTGGAATATCCCCAGGGGGAGAGAAAGCCCTCCTACCTGCGGAGGAGCGCCTGGATCATCTATGCGAAAGGAACCCCGGCGGCGAGGTTCAGGCTCATGTACTTCGTCCCTCAAATGGGCCACACGCTACGCCTGTTCTACACGATCAAGCACACGGCCGATGATGCGCGCACGAGCGTTCCCGAAAACGATCTGACCGCCGTGGCCTGGCTGGCCGCCGCGGAGGGCTGTCACCTTCTGGCCCGCCGCTTCGCCCAGTCCTCGAACCCGACCCTCGCGGCGGATTCGGTGGACTACCAGAGCAAGTCTGGAGAGTACACGCGCCTGGGCCGGGAACTCGAGCGCAAATACCAGAACCATCTCGGCCGCAAGGAAGGCGAAGTGGCGGGTCCGGCGGGCGCGTCTCTCGATTGGGACGCGCTCCTCTCCCTGGCGCGCGGCGAGTACTTCACGCACGGCACATCCAAGGACCGCTAGGCAAAGAGGAGAGGCGAATGTTTCGTCGAAGTGTAACGCTTGATGCCTTGCCGGAGGTGCCACAGATCGCTTGGGAGGGGGTTTTACTCCTCGCGCACGAGGCGGTGGCCGAAATCACCGGAATACTCAGGCGCGAGGTGATGGCGCGAACGCCCGTCGGCGCGAGCGGGAACCTCAGGGGCAGCATTTTCACCGAAATCAAGGGAGAGAACCCAAGCGTGTTGCGCGGCGTGGTCGCCTCGCGCGTCCCTTACGCCGGGTACGTGGAATTCGGACGCCGGGCGGGTGGCGGAATACCGCCCTGGAGGGAGGGTACGTCCCTGTACCGGTGGGTTGCCTACAAACTGGGGCCGCCCGATGGGTCTATCGAGAGGGTGTCCTTCCTCGTTGCCAGATCAATCGCACGGCACGGGATACCGGCGCGCCGCATGTTCGCGCGCGCCTTCGAGGATAACCAGGGCCGAATCGATGAGCGCATTCGTGAACTGCTTGATGAGATTGCGAGGAGAGTCGGTGGCTAAATCACGATACAGGGAAATCGGCGACGCCATTTTGGCGGAAATATCGAGCCTGCCGGAGGCGGGGCGGGTGCACGCCTATCAGCGCTGGTCGGCCGACCTGGGAAAATACCTGGACTTGTTCCGGTGGGAGGCGGGCGGCGGCCTCGCCCAAATCAGGGGCTGGGTGCTGACGCGCGAGAGAGCAGGGGAGGAGGCCGCATCGCTCGGCTCGAATGCGTCCGGCGGCTTCACGCCCTCAGGCTTCAGCAGACGAACCCACACGTTCTTGCTGTTCGGCATCATGAGCGCCGAGGACGCGGCGGGCAGCGAGGCGGCCTTTCAGGATCTGATCGAGGAGATTTGCGACCGCTTCCGGGACGAGGGGACGCTCCGCCTCCTCGATGAATCAGGCGCCCCGCGCGTCCGCTCCCTGGAGCGCCTTCAGCCTCCGCAGGTGGACCTCATTGAACTGAGAACATTCGGGAACGTGCTTTGCCATTACGCCGAGATCAGGCTCCGGGCGATAGAGCGGATTCGGCGGGATTGATTCGAGAATCAGGGAACAATATCCGGCGAGGGATGCCCCTTCGCCCCTAAAAACAGACGGAGGAGAACAGGGGATGGGCGATACGATTTTGATGGATCGGCAGACAATCGGCGCGACGGAAGAGAAGGAACTGGTGGCGGATTCCGCCAACGCCTCCACCTTGGTGGACGCCGCGCTCTCAGAGGATGATGATTTCTGGAACGGCTCGGTGCTGCGCACGATTCGCGGAATGGGCGTCGGCCAAAGGAGAAAGGTGAGCGGTTTCGACGCGGCCTCGGAGGCGCTCACGGTGGACGACGACTGGGACGCCGCCCCCGCTGCAGGAACGGCCTATCTGCTGGATCGTCCGGCGGCGGCCTCGGAACTGTTCCGGGCGGGCAATTTCTCCCACGAGGTCAGCGTGGAGCAGCTGGAGCGCGCGGTGAAGGATGCGAGCCTCTCGCCCTTCCCCTCGATTCCCGGGAAACGCTCCGCGCAGATCTCCTTCACCACAGAGTTGCGCGGCTCAGGCGCAGCGGGCGTTGCGCCGGATTATGGATTGCTGTTCAAGGCCTGCGCGATGAAGGAAACCATTGTCGAGGACGCTTCCGTCGCCTATGCGCCCGTATCCGATAAATCGGGCTATACGAGAATCTGCCTGACGGCGTTCATCGACGGTTTGCGGGTCATGTATCTGGGCTGCATGGGGAGTTTTTCGATCAATTGTCCCCTGGACGGCGTTCCCACGGTGGATTGGGAGTTCGAGGCGGCCGATTTCGAGGTGAGCGACGCAGCCCTCCCTGAGGGCGCGTCCTACGATGCGCAGACGCCCGAACCCGTCCTCATGAGCGGTTTTTCGTTCGGAGGCTTCCATTTCGACGTGGCGAACATCCGCTTCGCCATGAACAACGAGGTGGTCCTGCGTCAAAGCGCCAACGCATCGGGCGGACACGTGAACGCCATGGTGACGGGGCGGGCGCCCTCGGGTTCTTTCGATCCCGAGGCCGTGCTCAAGGCCACCGATGACGTGTTCCAGGATTGGGAAGATGGCGCGAGGCTCCCCCTGAAAGTGCAGGTCGGCCACAGGGCCGGGAACATCTGCACCATCACCGCGCCCAAATGCCAGTACGCGGATATGGGCTTCGCGGATCGTGACGGCCTGTTGACCTACGATGCGCCCTTCCGCCTGGCGCGCGATGCGGGCGATGACGAGATAGCCATCGTCTTCACCTAGTCTCCGCCATAAGGGTGGTTGAAAAAGCCCCCCTACCCCCCTTAACAGGGGGGTAAAGGCGGAGCCCCCGGCGAGGGGTTTTTCAACAGCCGCCAATAAAGGCGGCTTCTTCTTCACCTTGGTCAAGTCTCATTCAGCGAGAACGAACGGGAGGAATCGTGGAAATATCAGAATACAGAAACCATGGACGCAAGCCCATCGCCCTGCCGTCGGGGCTCAAGGGTTTCGTGCGCGCGCCGAATCTCCTGGACATGGCGGCGTATCCGAAGCTCTTCGCGGGCGCCGCTAACGGCGCTGCGGGCGAGGAAGAGCAATATGCGCTTACCGGGGAATGGGTGCACTGCATCCTGAGGCGCTGCTTCGTACCCGAGCGCGGCTCGATGACGGAGAAAGAACCGGGCCGATGCCTGCCGGATGAACTGAGCATCCATGAACTCGCCCCGGCGGATGCCGACGCCATTTTCACCGCCGTCACGGCCATGCAGAACGAAGCGGCGGCTCCTGTTTCCGGGGAGGGCGCGCCGGGAGGCGATGCGTTTCCGCAGGCGTAGAAAGGAGCTGCTGGCGGTCATTCATTTCCAGGCGAAGACCTATGGCCTCCCGCCGCACCTGCTGGCCAGATGCTCCTGGGAGGAGTTTCGCTTCAACCAGGAGGTGCTCGAAGCGGGCTTGGCGCTGGAGCGGATGAGCCGGCGGGAGCCGGGGAAAAGCACGAACCTCAGACGGTTCAAGAGCTAGAGAGCCGGCTCTCCCGACTCGGGGAGGGCCGGCTCTTCTTGCCAGGCGCTTGATGTCTTCCCGGTAAAGAGAGCGATTCCAGCCCGCCTTTTATTTATCCCACTGAAAATCCGGGTTCGGCGGCGAGAACATGTCGATGTACTCCGCTTCCTCAAGAACTTCCCCGCCGTGCGGGGTGCCCGCCGGAAAGATCATGACATCCCCTGCTTCTACGACTTTGTAATCCTCGTCTCCCGAGTGGAACTTCAGCTTTCCCCGAATCATATGCGTTATCTGGTCGAACTCGTGGGTGTGGGTCTTGATGGGGCTTCCGGTCTTCGCCGTGATCCGGCACGCCATCACGTTGTCCGTCTTGACGATTCTGCCCCGGATGATGTTGTTCAGTTGTCTTTCCTCGACGTCGTTCCAATGGAGTATGGCCATGGGCGCATCCTTATATGAAAAGTCCTGGTTTCATGGGCGAAACAAGTCTTCTTCTTTCGTGCGGTAGAGCGTGCGCGCGGGGGCGTTTCCCCCGTGATACTCAAGCCCGCGAATCAGGACGGCGGGAACGCCCTGCTTGTCCTGGCCCATCACCAGGCTCGCCGCCGCCGCGATTTCATCCGCATGGGCGAGTACGGTGATTTCAAGCATTCGGCCGCTGCGGTCTTTCTCGCCCCTCAAGTCCACCAGGGGCTCCAGGCCGGCGCACCCTATCGCCACGCCGACGACACCCCGGCGAAAGGCGCGTCCCTGCGTGTCGACGATGAGGACGGGAACGAACATACCCGTTGTGCGCTTGATCTCATCATGAAATTTCCGGGCGGAAGCGTCGGCGTCCTGAGGCAGAAGCAGCACGTGGTCTTCATCCCCCCCGACGTTTGAGCGATCGATGCCTGCGTGGGCGCATACCGCGCCCGTGCGGTGCTCCACGATGAGCGCGCGCTCAGACGCAACGACGATCTCGTTCGATTCTCTGAGCACCGCCTCCACGAGCCTCGGGTCGCGCCCGTCGCGGTTCGCGATATCGATCGCTTCGGGGGACGGCTCGACGCTTTTCAAATCCAGAACCCTGCCTTCGGCCTTGCTGACGATTTTTTGCGCGAGGACGAGGACGTCCCGATCCCGGATCCTCATGCCGCCCGTCTCAATCGCTTCCAGGATCAGGGGGGCGAGCGCGTCGCCCTCCTTGATTTCCGGCAAACCGGTGACGGGGATGATTTCGACGTTGTTCATCTCATGGGAGCGGAAGCGAGCCACGCGGGCGCTTCTTTTTCGCGGGAGAGCAGGAATTCGAGGTCTTCGGGCGAGTCGATGTCGTGCGCGAATCCGAACGATTCACAGGATTGCGCCTCGCAGCCGTATTTCCTCGCTGCGGCGCGGTGCTTCTCGAAGCTCCGCTCGCCGAAGGAGAAGGGAATCGCGTCGATCGGCTGAATGGACAGCCCGGTCGTGCCGCCGTCCTTCGAGCGGGCGATGCGCACCTCGCGCCCGGAGTTTTTTGATGGTTCGAGTCCCTGGAGAAGATCATTCACTTCTTCCGTCGTCAGAAACGGCAAATCTCCGTGGACGATCAACAAGGAACGGGCGTTTCTCCCCCTCGCCCAGGAGCGGCCGATTTCCAGATCGTGGTTCAGGCCGCCTGATTCGTGGAGCAAGCCCACCGCGCCGTATTCACCGGCGAGCGTCAGGACTTCCGCGGAATCGCTCAGCACCGCGATCTCGTCGACCCGTTCCGCAGCGCCGACCGCCTTCAGGACGCGTTCGAGCATCCAGCGGCCCAATTCGTTTCTGGCGTTTTCATCCAGGGTCTGCGCGAGCCTCGATTTTCCGGTTCTGAAATCGCGAACCGGTATCAGGGCGACGCAGTGGCTCGAAAGACTCATCATCCTTCCCGGGGTCATAAAGAGATAAATTATTTTGAGTATACCTGAAACTTCTTATGCCATCTTTTGCACCGATGAGGCGAACGCCAAAACGCCTTGCGCAAGTTTTTTCTTGGAATCAACGTCGGTCATGATGCTGGGCAGCGCGATGCTCCGAAGCCCCATCTCTTCGATGGGTGAAACCAGCGCCTCATCCTCGGTGTCCACGACGAACCCGTCGAGCACGTCTTCGAGAATCCGGGCGACGCCCAGAGCCGACACCTCATGCCCCAGGCTTTTCAGCATCTCGGCGGCGGGTCCTCTCAAGGCCGCGCCCCCGACGATGGGGCTGACCCCCACGCGCGGCGTGGACGCACTGCGGAGCCTCTCATAGATGTCCGAGATCGCGAGAATGGGGCCGATGCTCACAATCGGATTGGACGGGCAAAAAACGATGGCGCTCGCCTCATCGAACGCGCGCATGACCTCGGGCGTGGCACGCGCCTCATCCGCTCCCTGAAAGCGCACGCCGCACACGCTCGGCCTCGTTCCCCTGGCCACGAAGTAATCCTGAAACTCGAGTTCGCCCTCGGGCGTCTTCACGCGCGTGGCGATGGAAGAATCCGTCATGGGCAATATGTTCGCTTTAATGCCCAGGGAGGCGGCGAGCTCGCGCGTCACTTCCGTCAGGCGCGCGCCCTCGGCCAGACGCTGGGTTCGGCGAATGTGGGTCGCGAGATCCTTGTCGCCGAGCCGGAACCAGGTCGGCCCCCCGTAGCGCCCCAGCAGATCGAGCGCACTCGTCCCGTCGCCGTCGATGCCCCAGCCCGTCTCGGGATTGGACATGCCCGCGAGGTTGTACATCACGGTGTCGATGTCCGGGCTGATGTGCAGGCCGTGCAGCACCAGGTCGTCGGCGGTGTTTACGACGACGGTGAGCGCCCCCTCGGGCAGCTCGTGGGCGAGACCGACGGCGAGCTTGGCGCCTCCCACTCCGCCTGCGAGCGCAACGACAGGACCGGAAAAACTCATCGGACGATCAGCACCGGCTCGGGTGTTTCTTTGGGAGCGGGCTGCTGCGAGGGGTAACCCGCCACGATGAGCGCCCTGGGGACCCAGTCGGTGGGCAATTCCAGGGCCTTACGGGCCGTCTCGGGGCAGAACAGGGGAGCGCAGCGCCACACGGAGCCCACCCCCTGGGCTGCTAGGGCCATCATCAGGTTCTGGAGAGCGCCGCCCAGGCTGTGTTCGGCCATCATGTATTCATTGGCCTGTTTCGCGGGTTCTTCGTACTCGTCTAAATCCGCGAAGGAGAGCGACGCCATGATGAGGGCGGGCGCACCTGTCAGCAGGCGGATGCTCCCCTGGTGGCGGCGTCGGCGTTCTTCTTCGGGAACGCCCTCCGCTTCCATGTCGCGCAGAAAGTCCTTGCCCATCTCGGCGGCGAGGGTTTCTTTCGCCTCTTTGGAATCGAGTATGCAAAACCGCCAGGGGTTCGTGCCGTGCGGGCTGGGGGCCAGACACGCGGCGGCGAGGGCGGTTTTCAGTATCTCCATCGGGACGGGTTCAGCCGTGAAATGCCGGATGGAGCGCCTTTTGCGCAGCGCCTCATCGAGAGGAATGCTCAGCGCCGATGTTTTATCTGTGAGTCCGGGGGTATCCAACTTATGACTCTTGGACCTTCCAGCCCGGCGGCGCGCCGCCCTGGGCCGGGCTCGGGGGCGGTGGAAGTTTGCGCTTCTCCCCGGGAGGGGGGTCTCCCGGGTCATCCGGAATCGGCTGGCCCGCGAGGAAACCGCGCACGCCGGCGGGGCGCGCCTCATCCCCGTAAGCCGTGTCGAGGCATTCTTCCAGTTCCTCGGGCGTCTTGGGGCTGTCGACCATTCTTTGCGCGGCGAAACCGGCGCCGTCGAACGGGTCGTACTGGGGAAGGCCCTCCGGCGTGCCGCTCCTGGTTCCCATCGTCGGCACGCGGTTGCGCTGTCTTCTTGCCAGGATGTGCAGGATGTTCCAGGCCCGCCGGTTCTCCTGTATCGGCTGAATCTCCACGAGGCCCTCTTTTTCGAATTCGCTCCAGATCTCCTTGCCCTTCTCGGTGCGCAGGACGACGATGGTCCACCCCCGCGTGCCCACGCCGCCGCAGGCGATGTCCGCGAGTTCGGCGGAGAAATCCGCGCAGTGCTGGCATTCGGGGCGCTGGTAGTTCTCCATCGCCTCCTGGAGCGAGAAGGTGACGAGTTCTCCGTCTTTCTTGTGGACGAGCACCTCGCCCTTCACGTTGAACTTCGCCACGTCCGTGAGGGGAATGCCGAGGTCCTTTTCGATTTTTTCCGTCATCAGATCGAAGGTGAAGACCTCCGTGCAGAACAGGCCGATCTGGAACGCCACGCGATCCGAGAAGCCTCTCAGGAAGCCGCGCTGTTTCTCGATGTGCTGGGGCCTTTTCTTGTGTGAGACCAGAAAGGCGGGGTCGATGAGCTCCATCTTGCGAATGGGCGTGATCTGGCAGGGAACGCCCACGAAGCCAACTTTCTTCAAATCCCTTTCTTTCACTTCCTCGAGCGCGAGGTTGTTCGCGCAGTAGGTGTACCAGCTGCCTGCGCTCGCGCGAATCTCCTCATACGTCGTGGCGACCTTGGGGCTCGGGTCGCACGGCGGGTCGTCCTCACCGACGGCGGAAACCACCGCCCCGTCGATGACGCCGGCCTCGAGCGCCCATGCGAGTAGTGCCGTGACGATGCCGCCGTCCTGGGCGCGCTCCATCACGTCGTCGCGCTTGGTCCTCGCCATGAAGATGTGCTGGTATGGGCCGAAGATGCCCTCGTACGTCTCGCTTCTCGTCTCGCCGAAGGTGGCGTCTTTCAGGTGGTTCTCCCTCGGCCAGAGCCTCGGGCACACCGACGCGCATACGTCGCAGCCCACCCCAACGCTGATGCCGCAGAAATCGAAGTCGGCCTTCGCCTTGGCCGTCTGCTTGGGCTTGGCGTCGATGTATTCGATGACGTTGTGCGGGCAGACGAGGACGCAGCTTCCGCACTCGCAGCAACTGCCCGCGTCCACCACGTCGTTCATCATGTCTTTGAAGGAGTGATGGTGAAGTTCGTTCAAGGATTCTTTCTCCGGCCTGTTAGCGGGGGCGCTCGGTGTTCGAGACGCCCAAGAGGGTTTCCGGGATGAAGTCGCCGGCCTTTTGCCCGCCGGAGAAGCCTGCGCCAAGCAGCGCCTCGTCATCCGCGCGGGGGTGACGGTAACGCGGGTCGTCTTCGCGGATGATGTCGTAGGTGGTCGTGCGCTGAACGGGAGTGCGCCCCGCTCCCAGGATGGCGTCGTTGAACTGTTTGGGGCTCAGGCTTTGCCCGTATTCGGAACCCGACTCGCGCGAGATGTTCTCCTCGATCAGCGTCCCGCCCAGGTCGTTCACCCCGAGGGAGAGCGCCTTCTGGGCCGCGTCGATTCCGATCTTGGGCCACGCCACCTGGATGTTGGCGATGGTCCCCCGGAAGAACAGCCGCGCCACGGCGTGGAGCCTGAAGATGGTTTCCAGGTCCGCCATCTTCTCGATGCCGAACTCCTCGCCCATCTTGTTGTCGTACGGGATGAAGGGGAGGGGAACGAACTCCGTGAACCGGCCCTCTCCGTCCGTCTGGAGCGAGTCTTTCTGCATTTTTCGGAGGATATCCATGTGCTCGGCCAGATCGGAGCTGCTCTCGATGTGGCCGTACATGACGGTGGACGTCGTCGGGATGCCCACGGCGTGGGCGGTCCGGATGATCTCGCACCACCTCTCGACGGGGATTCTCCCCGGACTGATGAGCTTCTTCACCCTCTCCACGAGTATCTCCGCCGCCGTTCCGGGGACGGAGCCGAGACCCGCTTCCTTGAGCCGCGTGAGCACCACTTCGAGGGGCAGCCTGGTTTTCCGCTGGATGTGGTCGACCTCCGCGGGCGAATAGGCGTGCATGTGGACGCCGGGAATGATTTCGCGCGCGAGCCGGAGCACTTCCTCGTAGCGGTCGATCGATATCTGGGGGTTCAGCCCCCCCTGCATGCAGATTTCGCGCACGCCGAAGTCCCTGGCGCGCTCGAATTTTTCGCGCAGCACGTCGTCGTCGTGCGTATAGGCGTCAGGCGCGTTCGGCCGCCGCCAGAAACCGCAGTATTTGCAGTCCGTGTAGCATACGTTCGTGAAGTTCACGTTCGCGTTGATGACGTAGCTCACCTCATCGCCGACGGTTTTCTTCCTCTCCGCGTCCGCCGTCGCGTAAAGACGCTCGGTGAACTCCGCATCCTGCTCGGCGAGCAGGGCGGTCGCGCCCTCGCGCGAGATTTCCTCCCCCGTCTCGAAGGCGTCCAGAATTTCATGGGCGAAAAGGGCGTTCATGCGATCTCCACGGGCAGGGCTTCCTGCGCTTCGCGCCGCTCCAGCATCCGGCGGAGCGCGGGCATAGTCTCGGGCGGGCACCAGCCCGCCTCGATGAATTCATCGTACACCGGCATCCGCAGGCGCAGCGCGATGTCCTCCTGGTGGAGGGACTGGTCGAGATTCCCCAGTTTGGGCCAGCCGCGGTTCGGGTTGATGTGATCCGGTTCCGGCGCAATGCCGCCGATGTCGTCCGCCCCCGCCATGATGAGGCCGAGCAGATCGTCCACCAGGTTCGGCGGCACCTGGATGTGCACGCCCGGCATGAGCCTTTGCACTTCCGGGATAAGCGCCGCGATATCCTCATCCGGCGGACGGGTCCATCTGGCCATGGGGGTCATGGGCTGGGGGTTCAAGGGCTGCAAAATAATCTCCTGAATGTGCCCGTAACGGCTGTGCACCCCGGCGATGGCTTCCAGCGTCTCGACGCGCTCTTGGGGCGATTCCCCGATGCCGACGAGGATTCCCGTCGTGAACGCGATTCCGAGCTTGCCCGCCGCCTCGAGCGAGGCGAGCCGGACTTCGGGCGTTTTCGTCGGCGCCGCCCGGTGGGCGATACGTGTGGCTTCTGCGCTGACGGTCTCCATCATCATGCCCATCGAGACGTTGTAGGGTTTTAGAATCTCGTATTCCCACTCCTCCAGCGTGCCGATGTTGGCGTGGGGCAGCAGACCCACGTCGAGGCACATTCTGCATACCTCGGCCGTATAGGCGGCGTAGGAGTCATACCCCCATTCTTTGAGCTGATTCTTGAGGCCCTTGTGCCGGTCGATTCCCTCGCCCGTCATGACGAGCGCCTCGACGACGCCCTGCTCGAATGCCCCCCTCGCGAGCCGCTCGCACTCCTCCATGGAGAGCAGGAGGGGAACGCTGCTGCGGAAGCTGCAATAGCCGCAGTGGTTCACGCACCAGTTCGTGATGGGCAGGGTGAAGTTGAATGAATACGTGACCGTTCTCAGGACGTTTCTCCGTATTTTCGAGTCAAGTCCGCGATTTCTCCCGCATCCTATCGGCGAGGGCCGCGTCTGACAAGGCTTGGCTCCTCATGAACGCTAGGCGACGCCCTTTTCTTTCAGCGCGGCGATCTCCTCGCCCGACTTGCCGAGCAGGCCCGAGAGAACTTCTTCGGTGTGCTCGCCCAGCAGGGGAGGGGGAAGGCGGAGTTCGCCGGGCGTGTCCGAGAGCTTCATGGGGTTTCCCATCACCTTCAGGGCGCCGGTCCTCGCGTGCTCCATCTCGACCACCATCTCGCGGTGATGGATCTGCGGGTCCGCGCACAACTCCTCGATCGTCCGCACCGGCCCACAGGGCACGCCCGCATCCGATACGATTTCAGCCCACTCAGCGCGGGTTCTGGCCCGCATGGTCTCCTCGATCTCGGCTTCGAGTTCATCGCGCCCCGAGACGCGCGCCGCGTTCGTATCCCATTTGGGGTCGTCCGCCAGATCTGCCCTGCCGATGGCGCGGGCGAAGCGCTGCCACAAGGAGTCGTTGGCCGCCGCGACGATGAGTTCCCCGTCCGAGCAGGGAAAATCGCGGTACGGCGCGATGCTCGGATGGCGGTTCCCGAGGCGTCCGGGCGGGGTGCCCGTGGCGAAGAAGTTCCCCGCTGCGTGGCTCATCAGCGCGGCCTGCCCGTCCTGGATCGCTGTGTCGACGTATTGGCCCTCCCCCGTCCTCTCGCGGGCGATGATGGCCAGCAGGATCCCCTGGGTCGCGAACATGGCGGTGGTGAGGTCGGCGATGGCGATGCCCGTCTTGAAGCCGCCGCCTGCCTCGGCGCCCGTGATGCTCATGAGTCCGCCTTCGCCTTGTAAGAGAATGTCGTAGGCGGGTCTCTCCTTGGAGGGGCCGCTCTGGCCGTAGCCCGAGACGCTGGCGTAGATGAGCCGGGGGTTGAGGGCGTGGCAGGTATCCCAGTCGAAGCCGAGCCGCTCGATGGCGCCGGGCCGGAAATTCTGGATGAGGACGTCCGATTTCTCGACGAGCGCTCTTAAAACCTCTTTTCCTTCATCGGCTTTCAGGTTCAGCGTGAGGCTTTTCTTGTTGCGGTTCACGGACTGGAAATAGCTGCTTTCGCCCCCCTCGTAAAAAGGCGGCCAGCCGCGTGTGTCGTCTCCACCGACGGGGTTTTCGACCTTGATGACTTCGGCCCCCATGTCGCCGAGCATCATCGTGCAGAACGGCCCCGCCAGTATTCTGGAAAGATCGAGGACGCGAATCCCCTCAAGCGGCATACTCATGGAATCTCTCTGGCTCCTTTTCTTATGTAGATACTATCGGTTCCGAAGCGCTTCGAGCATCTTCTCGCGCACGTGCTCGACCGGCATCTGCGTGCCGGTCCAAAGCTCCCAGCCCAGGGCGCCCTGGTGCAAAAGCCAGCCGACCCCCGAGACGGCGCGCGCGCCTCTCCGGCGGGCGGCTTTCAGGAACGGGGTGTCGAGCGGGTTGTAGACCGCGTCGGCGCAAATGCTCGCAGGCGGTATGAACTCCTCGGGCAGGCAGCAGGCCGCCTCCCGCGCCTTGTCGCCGGTCATCCCCAGGCTCGTCGTGTTGACGATAATATCCCGCCCACTGGCGGCGGATTCAAGCTCCTCCAGGCCGTCTCCGTGTATTTCGACTTCCGGGAAATGCGATTTCACCTCGCTCGCCAGCGCCACCGCTTTTTCCGCCGTGCGGTTCCTGATCTCGACGTGCGCCGCCCCTGTTTGCGCGAGCTTGATGGCGATGGCCCGCGCGGCCCCGCCCGCGCCGAGAAGGAGGCACCTTTTCCCCTCAGGCGAAACGCCCGTTTCCTCTTCCAGGGAGCGCAGCCAGCCCGCGCCGTCGGTGTTGTGGCCCTTGAGCGTGCCGCCCTCCTCGAAGGTCACCATGTTCACCGCGCCCATGAGTCTCGCGTCCTCGCTCAACTCGTCCACCAGCCGGAAGGTGGCCACCTTGTGGGGGATGGTGACGCAAAAGCCCGCGAAACCCATCGCGCCCGCGCCGCGCACCGCTTCTTCGTACTTGTCCGGGTGAACCTCGTACGCCTGGAAGCGGTAGGGCAGACCCAGCGCCTGCGCCGCCGCGTTGTGCATGACGGGCGAGAGCGTGTGCCCCAGGGGATAGCCGAAGATGGCGAGCGTCTTCTCGAGCGGCATGGGCTCCTCAAAAGATTCGGGGTTCGCTTCCACTGCGTTCGTTGTGGCGCGAATCAGAGATACGCTAAAGTGGCGTTCATCACAACATCCAGAGAGGCTCACGCCGATTTTTCTTAAGCGTACAGCCATTATTTCGAGGAGACGGATTCGATGTCCACCGTTCAGGCCGCCACGATTCTACAGCCGGGCGAAATCGCCCTGCGCGAATATCCCATGCCCGAGATTGAGGACGACGCCCTTTTGATGCGGGTGGCCGCCGTCGGCGTCTGTGGTTCGGACAAGCACATGTACGGGGGCAACTTGGATCTGGCGTGGCCCGTCATTCCGGGCCATGAGTTCAGCGGCATCGTTGAGAAGTTGGGGCCACAGGCGAATTCGAACATGAAAGTCGTGGGCGGCCCCATCAAGGAGGGCGACGCCATCACCGTGACGCCGGGCAGCCAGGCGTGCGGAAAATGCTGGTTCTGCATTCACGTGCCGCACCGGCCCCAGTTGTGCCCGAACCGCACGGTGTTCGGCTTCCGCACCTCCGCCGAGGCGCCGCACCTTTTCGGGGCGTTTTCCGAATACATGTACATTCCCGGAAACTCCTTCGTGTTGAAGTTGCCCGAGGGTCTCTCGCTCGAGCGGGCCACGCTCTGCGAACCCCTGGCGGTGGCCCAGAGGGCGGCGGGCCGCTCGCTTTCGCCAGGCATCCCCTACGCGGGGGAAGGGTTCGGCGTGGGGGCGCGCTGCGCCGTCATGGGTGTGGGCCCTATCGGACTGCTCGTGGTGGCCGCTCTCAAGACGATGGGGGCGGGCGAGATCATCGCGGTGGACATGACCGAGGAAAGACTCGCGTTCTCCAAAAAGTTCGGCGCCACGAAGACGGTGAGCCTGGCGGCGCTTACACAAGAGGAGAGAAAAGAGCAGATCCTCTCCTGGACGGACGGGGTGGGGCCGGACGTGGTGGTCGAGGCGGCGGGCGTTCCCGCGGCCTTCGCCGAGGGGCTGGACATCGTCCGCCGGGGCGGGAAACTCGTCGAAGTCGGTCATTACGGCGACCCGGGCGGGGTGGAGATCAGGCCCCACCAAGTGTGCAACAAGGACGTGGACATCTGCGGCTCATGGGCGTATCCTCAGGTGCAGTTCGAACCGGCGATGGACATGCTCCTGAGAACGGACCTGCCGATTGACGACATCTTCACCCACCGTCTGCCCCTCTCCCAGGTGCAGGCGGGCATCGAGGTCACCGGAACGGGAGAATGTCTGAAAGTCCTGCTCAAGCCGGATTAGGTCTTTCTTGAGGGGGTTGTTGAAAAAGTCCTTCTCCTGAGGGGATTAAGGCAACCCCCCCTACCCCCCCTTGTCAGGGGGGCAAGAAAAAGCAAACCTCCCTCAGCCCGGTGGAGGTGCATCGCCTTTTTATACCCCCCTGACAAGGGGGGGTAGGGGGGGTTGCTCCTTTAACAATGGTTTTCTTAGGGCCTCGGAATCGAGTCGAAGTCCATCTCCAGCAGGTTCAGCGTTTCGGCGCGCTCGCAGTCATCAAGGTCGAGATCGTCCAGTTTTTCCAGTCCCGCGAATATGTTCGCAACGCCTTGTGCGAGCGCCTCCGGTGATATTTTATTCCTGTCGATCGCATAGCCCATAGTTTCCGCCATGGCGAGAACCTGTGCGGCGGCTTCTGACTCCGATCCTCCTTGGGATGAGGAAGCGGAGCCTTCGCCCGGGAATGGTTCGGGAGGCGGCTGCTCGTCGACCTCGGGCGGCTTCATCTGCCACAGCGGATTGTCGTCTTCCAGCGCCTTGCCGATTCGGAACAGGCGCGCCTCATTCCCCCATCTCCCCGCAATCTGTAGTCCGACGGGCAGGCACCCTTTCGTGAACCCGCATGGGACCTGGAGGACGGGGTTGCCGATGGTGCTGAAGGCGGCCGTGTTGTCGCTCACTATCGGCCACATTTTCATGCCGTCGAGGCAATCCGCGATGGTGGGCGGCGCAATGGCGACGGTGGGCGTGAGCACGGCGTCCACACGTCTAAAAACCTCCGCCGCCTGGCGGATGAAGAATGTGCGGGCCTTTTGCGCCTGCACGTATCGCCAGCCCGGAATGAACAGGCTGTACTCGAAGAAATCCGCTCCGGGCGAGACGTAGCCGTCCCGGTGGTTTTCGAGGAATTTGCGGTGATATTCCGCACCCTCGGGCCCCACCGTCGCGGCGTAGGCGACCTGGCCGAGCCTCGCCCAGGGGATTTCCACCTCAACAAGACTCGCGCCCATCTTCTCGTATCGCGCGATGGCCTCGCGGACGACCGCTTCCGCTTCTGTGTCCTCGCCCGGCCAGAAATGGTTGGTCGGAACACCCAGCGTCATGCCGCCCACGCCCTCGTTCACGCTTTCCAGGAAATCGGGCGCAGGTTTCGTGCCCGTCGTCGGGTCTTTGGGGTCGGGGCCTGCGATGGCTCCCAGGATGAGGGCGGCGTCCTCCACTGTGCGCGCGAGGGGACCCACGTTGTCGAAGCTGAGTCCCAGCGGCACAGCCCCCGCCCGGCTCACCCGGCCATAGGTGGAGCGGATGCCCACCAGATTACAGAACGATGCGGGCAGGCGCACCGAGCCGCCCGTGTCGGAACCGAGCGCGGCCGCCGCCATCCCCGCCGCCACGCAGGCGGCCGAGCCGCTGCTGCTCCCCCCGGGCGTGTGTTCGAGGCTCCAGGGGTTTCGCGCCGGGCCGAAAGCGCTGTTCGCCCCGGTCCCGCCGCGCGCGAATTCCTGCAAGTTCGTCTTCCCGATGATGACCGCCCCCGCATTTATAAGTCTGCGCACGCAGTCCGCCGTTTCGTTCGCCGCGCTTTTGCCTAGAATCCGGCTGCCCGCCGTGGTCGGGTGGCCCTCCAGGTCGAACAGGTCCTTGAGCGCGATGGGAATCCCGTGGAGCGGCCCCCGGAAGTTTCCATCGGCGAGTTCGGAATCCAGCCGCTCCGCCTGTTCCCCGGCGAGTTCGAAGGTGGTCCTGATGAAAGCGTTGATGGTCGGGTCAGCGGCCTCGATTCTGGCGACGTGGGCCTCGAGCACCTCGCTCGGCTTCGCTTCGCCGCTTTTGATCTGGGCGGCCAGTTCCGTGATGGGGCGGTGCAGCAGTTCGTCGGGATTCATGGGGAGGCTCCGTAAATGGGGTTATTTTTGGCGCGATTATATTCCAGGTAGCAGGGGAGCCGAAACGAAAGCGGGCGTTCGTCCCGAAGCGCGGCGGACGCCCATAGTGTGCCGGGGCGGTCTCTATCGCTTGGCAAGAGCCGCCATCAAGGGTAAAAGCACATCACCTGAGACGATGAACGAGAAGGAGATTTTCATGAAACTCTACCGGACGATTCTGTTCGCTCCCGGTAACAGGGAGAGAATGCTCGCGAAGGTGGGCAAGGCCGGGGCCGACGCCGTCGTTCTGGACCTGGAAGACGCCGTGCCCGCCGATGAGAAGAAATCGACGCGGAATGCGCTCGGTGCGGCGGTCAAGACGATAGCCGAAGAAGACGGGGCGGACGTTTTCGTGCGCGTGAATCCTCTGGACGACGTGACGGGTTTTTCGATCGCCTGCGGGCCAGAGGACATCGCGGCCGTCGTGGGGCCGGCGCTCCGGGGAATCGTGCTGCCCAAGGCGGAGAACGCCGGGCAGATACTCGCGGCGGACAGGCTGCTTCGCGACGCGGAGAGAGAGGCGGGCTGTGAAGCGGGGAGCGTGCACCTGCTCGCCATCCTCGAGAACGCCCGGGGCGTGGAGGACGCCTTCGCCATCGCCTCCGCCGATACGGGGGAGCGGCGATTCCAGCTCGCCTTCGGGGCGGGGGATTACACCAACGATCTGGACGTCGAGTGGCCGCGCGATGAGTTCACCTTCGACTACCCACGCTCACGCATCGCGGTGGCCTCGCGCTCCGCGGGCCTTGAAAAGCCGCTCGACACGGTGTGGATTGCCCTGGACGATCAGGAGGGACTCGCCGCCAGCGCGGACAGATGCCGCGCGCTCGGCATGTTCGGCAAGTTCTGCATCCACCCCAGGCAGGTGGAAATCGTGAACCACGCGTTCACGCCGACGCAGGAGGAGGTCGAAAAGGCGCGCGAGGTGGTGGTGGCATTCGAGGAGGCGACGGCGCGCGGGGAGGCGAGCGTCTCCGTCGGCGGGCGCATGATCGACTATCCGGTGGTCGAGGCGGCGGAGAAAGTCATCGCCCTGGCCGATGCTTTCGGAACCAAGGATTGATTCGTAAACACGAGCGAGGATGATATGAAATTCGGCATGTTCGTCATGAACCAGCACGCCCTGGGGGACGACCCTGCAGAGCGCTGGGAGGAGCATCTCGCGCAGGTACGCCTCATTAGAGACCTGGGATTTCACAGCGTGTGGTGCGGCCAGCACTACCTCACCGAGGGCGTGTGGATGATGCAGACCTGGCCGAGCGTCGCCCAGGTGGCGGCCCACGCGGGCGATATGACCGTCGGCACGGGCATCCTCCTGCTCGCGCTCCACAACCCGGTGGACGTGGCCGAACAGGTCGCCACGCTCGACGCCATGACGAAGGGCCGCTTCGTCCTCGGCGTGGGGCTGGGCTACCGCGAGCCCGAATACCGCGCGTTCGGCCTCACGAAACCCTGGCGCGTGAAGGCGTTCGAAGAGAAACTCGAAGCCGTCACCCGCCTGCTCGAAGAGGGGACGCTCGATTATGAAGGCGAGGTCGTCCAACTCGAAGACGTAAATCTCACCATGCGGCCCATCCAACGGCCCAGACCGCCCATCTGGATAGCGGCGAACGGCGACGGCGCGGTGAAGCGCGCGGCCAGGATGGGAGAGGCCTGGTTCCTGAACCCCCATGCGCGCTTCGACACCTTGAAGCGCCAGATGGAGATGTTCCACGAAGAGCGCGAAGCTGCAGGAAAAGGCGCGCCCGATGCGATGCCAGTGATCAAGGAGATGTTCATCGGCGAGGACAGGGAGAGCGCCTTTCGCGAATGCGCGGATTATCTGGCGGTGAAATACGACGTCTACGTGAAGTGGGGCCAGAGCGAGGCGCTGCCGAGCAGCGACACGCTACGGATGCCGCTCGACGAGCTTCGCTCCGACAGGTTCCTCATCGGCTCGGCGGAGGACGTGGCCGAGGACATCGCACGCCACCGCGACGAACTGGGCGTCGACCACATGGCGTTCCGCGTCCAGTGGCCGGGGATGCCGCAGGAACTCGTCCTGAGGACGCTCGAGCGCTTCGCCGAAGAGGTGATGCCCGCGTTCGTCTAGAATTCAGTGCGATTTTCTCTGAGCGGTTGTCCGCGAGAGGAGGACGCCATGCCGAAAGAGGAATACGCATCCTCTGAAAACCCGGATATGCACGAATTCTTCGCCGAGGACCCGGTGGCGGCGGATTATGCCTTCTTCGGGCGAAAGTCGTATCTCGACCGGCGCGGTTTTCTGCGCGGCGCAGGGCTTGCCGCCATGGCGGCGATGGTGGGCGCGGCGATCCCCTTTCACCGCAACATGCCGGCGGGGTTCATTCCGGCGGCTTTCGCTGACGAGAGCGTGCTGGTCGGGAAGGACGGCCTGACGCTGCTGAACGAGCGGCCGATGAACGCCGAGACTCCGCCGCATCTGCTCGACGACCCGATCACCCCGACTTCGCGCCACTTCATTCGGAACAACGGCGTTCCGCCCGCTGAAGCGTCGGCGGACGCCTGGACCCTCACCGTCGATGGCCTCGTGGAGCGCCCCATGACCTTGTCGATCGCCGAGCTCCGCTCGAAGTTCGAAGTCGTCACGAAGGCCCTCGTCATCGAATGCGGGGGCAACGGGCGGGCCTTCTTCAAACCGCCGGTGAAAGGAACCCAGTGGACCCACGGGGCGGTCGCCTGTTCGCAGTGGACGGGGGTACGGCTCAAGGACGTGCTCTTGGCGGCCGGCGTGCGGCCCGGCGTCGTCTACACCGCCCACGTCGGCGCAGACGGGGACCTCTCCGGTGAGCCGGGCAGGCTGCCCATCTCGCGCGGCGTGCCGGTCGCCAAGGCGATGACGGAGGGCGTGCTCATCGCCTTCGGCCAGAACGGCGGCCCCATTCATTCGATGAACGGGGCGCCGCTGCGGCTCGTCGTCCCCGGCTGGCCGGGGTCGTGCTCGCAGAAATGGCTGCGGCGCATCTACCTCCGCGACGTCGTGCACGACGGCCCCAAGATGACCGGCGCCTCCTACCGCGTGCCGCGATACAGGATCGAGCCGGGCGAGAAGGTCGAGGAGAAAGATTTCGTCATCATCGAGCGGATGCCCGTCAAATCGCTGATCACCCACCCCGCGAACGGAGCGGCGGCGGGGCGCGCCGTAGAGGTGCGCGGCCATGCCTGGTCGGGAGACCGGACGGTCGCGGCGGTCGACCTCTCCCATGACTTCGGCGCGACCTGGAGGCCGGCTGCGCTGGACGCCCCCGTGAACGACGGCGCCTGGCAGAACTTCCGCGCCGACGTAAGGCTGCCCGAAGCCGGGTACTACGAGATCTGGGCGCGGGCGACGGACAGCGCGGGGGTGATGCAGCCCCACGCCATCGACTGGAACCCGAGGGGATACCTCAACAACACGATGCACCGCGTCGCGCTTCGTGTGTCGTGAAGAGGTGATGCCCGGGTTCAAGTTTCAGACAACTCCCTCAGCACGTCCTTGAGAGCCGCCTTGTCCTCGATGCCGAGGCCCGGCAGGTCGGGAAAGCCGACGTAGCCGTCTTCCACCGCCACGGAGTCGGCGAAGCCGTTGAAGGGCTTGAACACGTCGGGGTAGGACTCGCTGCCTCCCAGGCCCAGCCCGCCCGCGATGTTGAGCGAGAGCTGGTGTCCGCCGTGGGGGATGAACGAGCGGGACGACCAGCCGTGTTCCTCCGCCATATCGAGCGTTCTAAGGTATTCCACCAGGCCGTAGCTCAAAGCGCAGTCGAACTGCAGGATGTCCACGCCCGGCCGCATCCCCCCGTAGCGGATCAGGTTTCTCGCATCCTGGGTGGAGAAGAGGTTCTCGCCCGTCGCCATGGGGTTGTCGTAGTGTTTGGCGAGTTCGGCCTGAAGCGCGTAATCGAGCGGGTCGCCCGCCTCCTCGTACCAATGCAGATTGTAGGGCGCCAGCGCCTCCGCGTAGGCGACGGCGGTTTCGAGATCGAATTTCCCGTTGGCGTCCACCGCCAGGTTCCGGCCCTCGCCCACGACCTCGAGCACCGCCTCGATTCTCCGGATATCGTCGTCGAGCGATTCGCCGCCTATCTTCATTTTCACCGTGGTGTAGCCGCGATCGAGATAGCTTCGCATCTCGTTCTGGAGGGCTTTCAGGTCCTTGCCCGGATAGTAATAGCCGCCTGCGGCGTAGACGGATACCTTCTCATCGCACTCTCCGTCGCGATAGGTATCCGCCAGATGGCGGTAGAGCGGTTTTTCCTCGATTTTGGCCACCATGTCCCAGACCGCCATGTCGATGATGCCCACGGCGACGGAGCGGTCGCCGTGCCCGCCGGGCTTTTCGTTCTTCATCATGCAGTCCCAGATTCTGGCGGGCTCGAAGTTCGATTCCGCCTCGTTCAGCAGCGACTCGGGCGCCGCTTCTCTGAGCCTGGGGATGAAGCGCTCGCGCAAAAGCCCCTGCTGGGCGTAGCGTCCGTTCGAGTTGAAGCCGAAGCCGACGACGCGCCTCCCGTCGCGCACCACGTCCGTGACGAGGGCGGCGACGCTCACCGTCATCAGGGAAAAATCGATGAACGCGTTTCTCAGGTCCGATTGAATGGGAACCACCGTCTCGCGGATATCGATGATCTTCAAGGCGCTCTCCTTCGGCGTGGATTCGACGTTTCGACCTCCCGGTGGACGCGGCGATTCTACAGCTTATCCGGGGAAAAGGTGAAGCGGAGCCGGGCGCCGCAAAAGCCTTGAAACAGGCGAAGGGCGATTCAACCCGGTTTTTGACGGTCCGTGTAATAAAACCACAACAAAAATCGGGTATGATGATCCTTCGCATGGTGAATGCGTTTGACGGCTCGCGATTTTGCGCATCGTGAGGGATGAAATTTTTCAGGCGGGGGAAAGATGAGTCAGCCGGAAGGGCGCCTGGGCGCCGAGTGGATGGATGGGGGCGTGCGGTTTTCCCTTTTCTCGGAGCACGCGGAGGGGGTCGAGCTTTGCCTGTTCGACCCGGATGACCCCGGCAGGGAGACGGCGCGTGTCCCTCTCGAAAGGCATGGCGACGTCTGGCGCGCGGAGGTGGAAGGCTTGGGGGCGGGCCTGCCCTATGGATTCCGCGTCCACGGCCCTTATGACCCCGCGCATGGGCATCGCTTCAACGGTTACAAGGTGCTGCTGGACCCGTATGCGCGGGCGATTGCGGGCGAGGTTCACTGGTGCGAGGAGATGTACGCCTACCGGGATGGCGACATCCACCATTTCGATGCAAGGGACAACGCCCACGCGGCGCCCAAGAGCGTGCTCGTGGATTCTTCCTTCGATTGGGAGGACGTCTCCCCGCCCGGGACGTCCTGGTCCGAGACCGTCGTATACGAGCTGCACGTCAAGGGCTTCACCATGCGGCATCCCGACGTGCCAGAAGAGCTCCGGGGCACGTATTCGGGCCTGGCCCACCCGTCCGTGGTCGAATACCTGAAAGATCTGGGCGTGACGGCTATCGAGCTTTTGCCCGTACATCACCGGGTCTCGGAGCAGCGTCTCCAGATGCTGGGGCTTTCCAATTATTGGGGGTACGCGACGCTCGGCTTTTTCGCGCCCGATGCGCGCTTCTCCAGCCGCGGCGATCGGGGCGGGCAGGTCGATGAGTTCAAGGAATTGGTGAAGACGTATCACCGCGCGGGAATCGAGGTGATTCTCGACGTGGCCTACAACCACACCGGGGAGGGGGGGTTCCGGGGGTCGCACCTCTCTTTTCGCGGGCTCGACAACAGGGCCTATTACCGCTTGGATCCGAGGGATGGGAGCCGCTACGTCGACACCACCGGCTGCGGCAATTCGCTGAACGCCTCGCATCCGGCGGTCCTGCGCCTCATCGTGGACAGCCTGCGCTGCTGGGCGGAGGAGTTTCACGTCGACGGTTTCCGGTTCGACCTCGCTCCCACTCTCGCGCGGACGGAGAGGGGCTTCGACCCCGAATCCGCGTTTTTCAGGGCGGTCGCGGACGACTCTGTTCTCTCGAAGCGCAAGCTCATCGCCGAACCCTGGGATTTGGGCGAGAAGGGCTATCAACTGGGGAATTTCCCGAAAGGCTGGACGGAGTGGAACGGGAAGTTCCGGGATGCGGCGCGCCGGTTCTGGCGCGCGGATTTCGACCAGGCGGCGGAGTTCGCCACGCGCGTGACGGGGAGCAGCGACGTTTTCGAGACCGGCGGGCGGGCCCCGCAAGCCAGCCTCAATTTCATCGCCTGTCACGACGGGTTCACGCTCGAGGATCTGGTGAGCTTTCAGCACAAGCACAATGATGCGAACAGGGAGGGCAACAACGACGGCGCGGATGAGGACCATAGCTGGAACGGCGGGGTGGAGGGCCCGACGGACGACCCCTTCGTATCGACCATGCGCGCGCGGCGCAAGAAGAATCTGCTCGCGAGCCTGTTTCTCGCCCAGGGCGTGCCGATGCTCCAGGCGGGAGACGAGTTCGGGCGCACGCAGTCGGGGAACAACAACGCCTATTGCCAGGACAACGAGACCTCCTGGGTGGACTGGGCTTTGGTTGAAAAAAACGGAAATCTGCTTTTTTTCGTGAAAAACCTCATCCGTTGGAGAGGGGCCCGGCAGGCGTTTCGGCGCACGGCGTTTTTCCCGCAACAAAGCCAGGCCGAGGCGGAAAAACCCGAGCTCGTCTGGCTTCACCACTTGGGTCATGAGTTGGGAGCGAATGAGTGGGATGTAAATTACATGAAGTGTCTGGGTTTCAGGTTGTGGGGAGCGCGGGAAGGAAATCTTTTTTCTCGGCACGAGCATGTGAATCGTGATACCTTCCTCGTGCTCATGAACGCCCATCATGAAGCGATACCCTTCGTTTTCCTCGAAGAAGACAGAATGAAGAGATGGACCGTCGTGATGGATACGTCTCAGGTCGATGAAAAAGGCTGGAACTGGCGGATTCACTCGGGCGATTCCTACCTCCTCGCCGGAGAGACCCTGGCCTTGCTGAGAGTTCGCAACGAATCGCCCGTGGCGCAGGGGGAAACGATCCTATGAGCGTCGTCCGCTACCCCGCGCTTTCCTACATCACGGATTACGACATTTACCTGTTCAACCAGGGCTCGCACTTCACCTTGTACGAAAAAATGGGCGCGCATCCGATGACGGTGGACGGGGAGGAGGGCGTTCACTTCGCCGTATGGGCGCCGAATGCGGATTCGGTGAGCGTCATCGGGGATTTCAACGGCTGGGACGAGGAGAGCCACGCGCTGGCTCCGGTGGAAAGCTCGGGAATATGGGCGGGGTTCATCCCGGGCGTGGGGACGGGTGAGGTCTACAAATACCGGATTCATTCGCAGTTCGGCGATTACCGCGTGGAAAAGGCGGATCCTTTCGGGTTCTACAGCGAGGTTCCTCCCAAGAGCGGCTCGGTCGTCTGGGACCTCGACTACGAATGGGGGGATGGAAACTGGATGGAGTGCCGGGGAGCGTGCAACGGCCGCGAAGCCCCCATCTCCATCTATGAGCTTCATATCGGCTCCTGGAGACGGGCGCCGCATGAAGAAGATCGCCCGCTCACCTACCGGGAACTCGCCCCCCAACTCGCCGAGCACATGCTCCACATGGGGTTCACCCACGTCGAGTTTCTCCCGGTGATGGAACACCCCTTCAACGGCTCATGGGGATATCAGATCACGGGTTACTTCTCGCCCACGAGCCGCTTCGGGACGCCTCAGGACTTGATGTATCTCATCGATTATCTCCACCAGCGCGGCCTGGGCGTGATACTCGACTGGGTGCCCTCGCACTTTCCCACGGACGGGCACGGGCTGGGCTTTTTCGACGGGACCCATCTCTTCGAGCACGCCGACCCCCGGCGGGGGTTTCATCCCGACTGGCAAAGCCACATCTTCAATTACGGGCGTAACGAAGTCGCCGCCTTCCTGATAAACAGCGCCCTGTACTGGCTCGAAATTTTCCACGCCGACGGGCTGCGCGTCGACGGCGTGGCCTCGATGCTCTATCTCGATTATTCGAGGAAAGAGGGCGAGTGGCTTCCCAACGAAGAGGGGGGCCGGGAGAATCTCGATGCCATTTCTTTCCTCAGGCGGCTGAACACCGAGGTCTATCGCCGGTTTCCCGACGTGCAGACCATCGCGGAAGAATCGACCGCCTGGCCGATGGTATCGAGACCCGTGGATACGGGGGGCCTGGGTTTCGGCATGAAGTGGGACATGGGCTGGATGCACGACTCGCTCGCGTACATGAAAAAAGACCCCGTCCACCGGAAATTTCATCACAAACTGCTCACGTTCCGGATGCTCTATGCCTATAACGAGAATTTCGTGCTGCCGCTCTCCCACGACGAGGTGGTGCACGGCAAGAGTTCCCTGCTCGGGAAGATGCCGGGAGATAACGGACGGAAATTCGCGAACCTTCGCGCGCTCTACGGGCTGATGTTCGCCCAGCCCGGCAAGAAGCTCCTCTTCATGGGCGGTGAATTCGGCCAGTGGCGCGAATGGAACCACGACGGCGCGCTCGACTGGGATTTGACCCAGGAGCCGCTGAGGGCGGGGCTGATGAAGTGGGTGCGCGACCTGAACGCCTTGTACCATCAGGAGCGCGCCCTGTTCCGGAGGGATTACGACCCGAGCGGCTTCAAGTGGGTGGCGGCGGATGCGGCCGATGACAGTGTGCTGGGGTTCGTGCGGATCGCCACGGAGGATGAGCCCATGCTGCTCGTGGCGGCGAACCTGACGCCCGTGCCCCGGATGCACTACCGGATGGGCGTTCCCGCCGACGGCGATTGGATCGAGGTGCTGAACAGCGATGCGGAAACCTACGGGGGCAGCGGTATGGGAAATCCGGATGGCTGCCACGCGGCGGCGGCGCCCCTGAATGACCAGCCCTATTCGATAGAGATCACACTGCCGCCGCTTGCGGTCGTTTATCTAAGAGAAACGCATTAGTCAGTCCCGACTGAGGGGAGTTGTTGAAAAAGTCCCCCTCCTCAGGGGATAAAGGCAACCCCCCCTACCCCCCCTTGTCAGGGGGGCAAGAAAAAACAAATGCCCCTCTACCGGTGGCGGCCGTCGCCTTTTCATACCCCCCTGACAAGGGGGGGTAGGGGGGGGTTGGTTTTGTATTTTATTTTCTGATTGGTTCCCGCCAATGACGGGGAGATGAAAAGCCGGCGTATTGTCATTCTGCTTGAAAATGGATTCCGGGCAATCCCTCCCTCCTCAGTCGGCATTGATTGCCGGAATGACGACGGTGGTGAATACCAACTGAAGAGGACTATTTCAACAGCCCCTTGTCGGAGGGGTTGGGCGCTTCGCGAAGCGCCCCTACGGAGAAACGAAAACGCAATGTTTTATCAGAGGCGGATCCGTGCGTCCGCCCTGCTTGTGGCTAATAGAGGCCCGTCTTGTACCTCTCCTGGATGCCCTTGTCCATTTCCTCTCCGTCGCCGTAGCCGTCTTCGGCTATCTGATCGGAGAGCATCTGGCCCATCGAGGGAAAAGACTTTCTCTCGATGTGTTTTTCCGCGTTCCAGAGGTCCGCGCGGATGAGCGCCTTTCCGCAGTGGAGATACACGTCGTCCACGTCGACGATCATCGCCGACCGGGGGGGCCGGCCCTTCACCGAGTGCGGTTCGAGGACTTCGGGGTCCGTCGTGATGCGCGCCCGCCCGTTCACGCGCAGCGTCTCGCACATGCCGGGTACGAGGAAGAGGAGGCCGACGTGGTTGTTCTCCACGATGTTGCTCATGGTGTCGACGCGGTTGTTGCCCGGCCTGTCGGGGATGATCAGCGTGCTCTCGTCGATCACCTTGACGAATCCGGGCGGATCCCCTTTAGGAGATGCGTCCGCGCCGTCCGGCGTGGCGGAGGAGATGACCATGAAAGGAGAGAGCGCGATGAAATTCCTGGCGTGCTCGTCGAGCTTCGCCATCTGCTTCTTGACGCTGCGCTCGTTGGCCGGGCCGTAGAACTCGCGAAGCTCTTCTTTCGTTTCTATCCTGGACGCTGTCGTCTGCTCCATCGAATCGTCTCCCTCCGGGGGATATTGGAGGCGCCACCCGGATTCGAACCGGGGAATAAAGGATTTGCAGTCCTCTGCCTTACCACTTGGCTATGGCGCCGGGGTGTCGGGGCGTGATGCCCGAAATCAAGAATCTTTATTATCCTACCTGAACCGGCGTTGTCCAGCGAGCGGCATTCATTCTCTTGTGTCAATTCGGCTCGCCCGATAGGCGAGGGCGCGGTTTTTGGATTAGACTGGCTTCATCCGGCCCGCCCGGAAGGACGGGTTCTCACATGTTTTGAAGGAGGGGTTCATGTCGGCGCATCCAGCAGTGGAAAACGCGCCCGCGTATGCGGATTCCGCCTTCATGCGCGCCTGCCGGGGGCTTCCCAACGCGAGGACGCCCGTCTGGCTCATGCGTCAGGCGGGCAGGTACATGCGCGAGTACCGCGCCGTTCGCGAGAAGGTCTCCTTCATCGAGCTTTGCCGCACGCCCGATCTGGCCGCCGAGGTCGCCGTAACGGCGCTCGACGCCATCGGGGCGGACGCAGCCATCCTGTTCTCGGACATTCTGCTCATCTTGCAACCCATGGGCATGGACCTGGAATACCCGGAGGGAGGCCCCGTTCTCCACAACCCGGTCCGGGAGGCTTCGGACGTGGAGCGCCTGCGGGAGGCGGAGCCGCGCGAGAGCCTTGGCTTTGTCTTCGATGCGGTCCGGAAAACCAGGGAGCAGATGAACCCCGCCCTTCCGCTCATCGGCTTCTGCGGCGCGCCCTTCACGCTCGCGTCTTATATGATCGAAGGCGGCGGCTCGCGCAATTTCGAGAACACCAAGAGGTTCATGTACGCCGATTCGGGCGCGTGGCACGCGCTGATGGAAAAGCTCGTGCGCGGGTTGACCATCTACCTGAACGAACAGATACGCGCGGGCGCGCAGGCGGTGCAGATTTTCGACAGCTGGGTGGGTTGCCTCTCGCCCGCTGATTTCCGGGAGTTCGTCCTGCCGCACAGCCGCGCGCTGATCGCGGGAATCGAAAAGGGCGCGCCCGTCATCCACTTCGGCACGGGAACCGCGCCCTATCTGGAAGCGTTCGCAGGGGCGGGCGGCGACGTGGCGGGGGTGGATTTCCGCGTGGAACTGGCCGACGCCAGGGAGCGGCTGGGCGATATGGGCGTTCAAGGGAACCTCGACCCGTGCGTCCTGTTCGCGGCGCCTGAGCGTATCTATGAGCGAACGGAGGATGTCCTGCGGCAGGGGGCTGCGCGTCCGGGCCACATATTCAACCTGGGACACGGGATATTGCCGGGCACGCCGGTCGAGAACGTCAAGAGACTCATCGGGTTCGTTCAGGAATGGGAAGCGGAGGCCGAATGAAGGACAAGTTCGATTCCATCATCATGATCGGCTTCGGCGGCCCCACGCGGGGCTGCTGCCGCCGCTACGAGGAATGTCCGGGCGAGGCGTATTGCTACGTGGAGGGCATCGTGGGCCAGAGGTCGGGCGGCCCCGAGCGCATCCGGGAGGTGGCCGCGCACTATGAATACTTCGGCGGCGTATCGCCCTTCACGTTTTTCTCCCAGAAACAGGCGGGCGCGCTCGAGATGGCGCTCGAACAAGCGGGTGCGGGCGTTCCCGTCTATACCGGCCATCGCTTCTGGACGCCTTACGTGGAAGAGACGCTGGCCGAGATGGGGGGGCGCGGACTCAGGCGCGCGCTGGGCGTCATATTGGCCCCTCATCGCACGAAAATAAGCTGGGAGGCTTATCGGGGCGCCGTCGCCACAGCGCGCGAGGAGTTGGGCGAAGATGCGCCCGAAGTCGAATTTCTCGAAAAACCCTGGCACGAGCATCCGGGCTTCATCGACGCCGTCGTCGATCGGATGAGGCAGGCCCTCCCCGAAGAGGACGGCCCGGATGTGGCGAGAGTCATCTTTACGGCCCACTCCATACCCGTTTCCATGGCCAAGGCCTCTTCTTATGAGGAGGAATTCCGGGAAACGGCGGCTCTCGCGGCGCAAAAACTGGGTCTTGAGAGCTACGAGGTCGGCTTTCAGAGCAGCCCGGACGTTCCTCCCGGCACCTGGCTCGGCCCGGACGTGACGGAGGTGATCGGAAGCGTCGCCGCCGGTGGCGCAAAGGCCGTCCTGGTGGTCCCGGTCGGTTTCATATGCGATCACGTGGAGGTGCTCTTCGACTTGGACATCGAGGCGCGCGAAGCGGCCGAAGCGGCGGGGCTTCGCTTCTACCGTGCGCCCACGGTGGGCACGCACCCCGCCTTTATCGGGATGCTCTCCGAGTTGGTGCGCGCGAAGATGGCGGAGAGCGGAAGTTGACCGCAAAAACCCGGCGGGTGGTCGTGCTTGGCGGAGGCGTTACGGGGCTTGTGGCCTGTTACCGGCTCCTTGAGGCCTCGAAGGCGCAGAATCTCTCTCTGGATATTCATCTCATCGAGGCGTCTTCCCGGCTCGGCGGCGTCATCGAGACCGAGTTCTCAGACGGTGTCCTGATGGAAAAAGGCCCGGACTGCTTTCTCGCATCTAAGCCCGAAGGCGTCGAACTCTGCGAGGAACTGGGGCTCGGAAGTCAACTCATCGGCACGAACGAGCGCCATCGCCGCAGCTTCGTCCTGCGGGGCGACGAACTGCTCCCCGTGCCCCAGGGATATTACCTTCTCGCGCCATACCAAATCGGTCCGTTCTTGATGAGTCCCGTCTTCAGCCCGCTCGGCAAGCTCCGGATGGCGATGGACGTACTCCTGCCCGGAAGGCGTGGGGATGCGGATGAATCCCTGGCCGATTTCGTGCGCAGGCGCTTCGGGCGCGAGGCGTTGGAAAGAATGGCGCAGCCCATGGTGGCGGGCATCTATTCGGCAGACCCCGAACATTTGAGCCTGAAAGCCACCATGCCGCAGTTTCACGAGATAGAGCGAGAGCACAGGAGCCTCATCCTGGGACTCAGGAAGCGGATGCAAAAGCGAGGAACTGGCGAGGGCGTCTCGGCGAGCGGGCCGAGGTACGGCCTGTTCGTGAGTTTCGAGCGTGGAATGGACGCCCTGGCGGACGCGCTGGCGGAGAAGATTTCAGGCGCTATGGTTCGGACGGGATGCCGGGCGGAATCACTCGAAAGAAACGAAAAAGCTGGCGCGTTCGTCTTGAGGACGGAGAGGAGATAGATGCCGATGCAGTCTGCGTCACCCTGCCGCCAAGTGCTGCGGCGCGGATGCTGGAGAAAGCCGCGCCCGGTATTTCGGCAGAGTTGATGAGCATCCCGAGCGGCTCTCTGGCGACGCTCAACCTCGTCTACCGGGCCGAGCAGGTGGCGAATCCGCTCCACGCCATGGGTTTCGTCGTACCGGCGATAGAGAACAAGACGCTCCTCGCGTGTTCGTTTTCGAGCACCAAGTTCGCGGGCAGAGCGCCCGAGGGCAAGGTGCTCATCCGCGCCTTCGCCGGAGGCGAGGCCGCCTCCCGGGCCGGGCTCACGGATGAGGAGTTGACTCGCAAGCTGATCGAGGAGCTTCGCCCGATTCTGGGGATTTCGGGAGAACCCGAAGGAAAAGTCTTTTATCGCTACGAGGAATCCCTGCCGCATTATCTGGTGGGCCACCTGGAGAAAGTGGGCAGAATAGAGGATGGACTGAGCGCAACGCCGGGTCTCGCTCTCGCCGGCAACGCCTACCGGGGCGTCGGGATTCCCGATTGCGTGAAATCTGCGGGTGATGCGGCGGAGAAGATTTTAGGCGATTTGCGGGCTATCAATTCCTGAGGAAAAAGAAGAGAATAGAGACGGGGCGCGTCCGTGGTCTCGTTTTGTTTGACCCGGCGCGGCGGCATTTGGTATCAACACCTGCTTGCGTTTTTTTGGTTTTCGGTCCTGACGGAGACGTTTCGATGTTCGACGACGACATGCAGCGCGATTTCCACAGGCAGGTGAGCGAGGAGATACGCATCCTCCAGCGGCCTTACGTGGGCATCGTCTCGGGCTATCACGAACTCGGCTACCGGGTGCTGGGGCCGGAGGTGGAAGAGCAGGCGGGTTCGGTCCAGATATCCGGCAAGCTGCTGGTGTCTCCCAAGCTGGTGTGGACGCCCGCCGAGGCGCAGAAGACGTTCGGCGAGATTTTCGAGGATTCCGAGATGATGGATTCCGACCTCATCGGCCGCGTGTTCGCGTTCCCCGCCGTTGCGGCGGGCAACTTCAACATCGAGAACGAGCACCTGAAGATCACCCACCACGAGTGGAGCCCGGAGGTTCTGGTGGAAAAGGTGCTGAACGAACTCGCGCGCCTGGAGACCACGGACACCGCCGTCGTCCGAACGCCGGACATCCGGTTCTACCCCCTCGCCGTCCAGCGGTTCATCCACGAAATCCTGAAAGAGGAATTTTCCTGATCATAAGCCGCACACCTGCGGCGCAATCGGGGTTGTTGAAAAACCCCTCGTCGGGGGGACATTGCCTTTAGCGGGAAGGCCGCTTTCGCGCGAACCCTCGACCTCCCTCTTTGAAACCACCCCCCCCTACCCCCCTTGTCAGGGGGGTATAAAAAGGCGATGCGCCCCCGCCGGGCCGAGGGGGTTTTGCTTTTTCTTGCCCCCCTGACAAGGGGGGGTAGGGGGGGGGTGCTTTTCATA
Organism: bacterium; assembly: GCA_965203325.1. Lineage (GTDB taxonomy): Bacteria > UBA8248 > UBA8248 > UBA8248 > UBA8248 > Bin107. Next base: position 1,572,110 of record OZ241875.1, on the reverse strand, counting down.
CCGGTGAGGGGGAAATCAAACCGACCGACGGGGGCTTTTTCAGCAGCCCCGTTTCAGGAAGATTCGATGGGGAACACGCGCACGGCGCCCGGGTATTCGGGGCAGTGCTGCTCGCAGGTGCCGCAGCCCACGCACGTATCGCCGATGACGGGGCCTTTCCCGTCCTCTCGCTCCTCGATGCGTATCGCGCTCTCGCCGATGGGGCAGCGCGTCGCGCAGAAGTTGCATTCCTCATCCGTCCCGTTCCAGGCGTAGCACGTCTCGAGGTTCACTTCGGCCAGACCGACCCGAATCTCCTCGCGGGGGACGAGGGTGAGCGCGCCCGTGGGGCAGACCTTCATGCAGGAGAGGTCGTCGCAGACTACGCAGGCCCCGTCCACGGGAATGATGCGGGGCGCCTCGAGGCCCGAGCCGTCCTCGCGGGGGAGCATGAGGATGGCGTCTGCCGGGCACGCGAGCGCGCATTGCGCACTGCCCGTGCAGAGGTCCAGGAAATCGGCTTCCGCCGCCGCGCCCGGCGGGCGCAGAACAGGTCCTTCGAGGTTCGAGGGCTGGATTCTCGTTTCCCCCTGGTGCACCCCCTGCATGAAAGCGCGCATGAAGGAGAGGGGGCCTTCGGTGAAGAACGCCTTGCGGTCGATTTGCTTGTCTTCGGCCATTTGCTCAAGACCTCTCAAGTCTTGCTTCGCGTCCGATAGTATGCGACAAGGCGAGTATACAAGACTGTCGCGTTTTCGCATCCCCTCATTTGAAGGAGAACGTCTTTGTCCGGGGATACCGCCACACAGAAAATCCTGGCCCGCGCCAGCGGGCGCGAGCGCGTGGACGTGGGCGACATCGTATGGGCCAAGGTCGACGCCCACGTCATGCACGACAACCAGGGGCCGTTCCGCATGGGGAAGGATTTCGCCGAACTCGGCCTCCCCATCTGGAACAAGGATCGCTTCATGCTCACGGCCGACCACCACAACCCGCCCACCGGCGACTCGCAGTCGAAGGTGCTGAACGTCACCAGAGCCTGGGCGGCCGAGCAGGAACTCTCCCATTTCTACGACGCGGAGGGCATCTGCCACATCTTGATGGCGGAGAAGGGCTTCGTGCGCCCGGGCGTTCTCGTCACCGGCACGGACAGCCATACGACCAACACCGGCGCGCTGGGGGCACTGGGTGTGGCCATCGGCCCGACGGAGAGCATCGGCGTGCTCGCCAAGGGCGAGGTCTGGCTGCGCGTGCCCGAGACGATACGGGTCCACTTCAAGGGCCGGGTTCCCGCCGGGATTTACGGGAAGGACATGGCGCTGCTCGCGCTCAAGGACCTCAAGGTCGACGGGGCGGAGTATAAAGTGCTCCAGTTCGAGGGCGAGGCGCTCATGGCGCTGCCCGTGGAGGACCGCATGACGCTCTCCAACATGGCGGCCGAGTTCAGCGCCAAAAGCGCCATCATCGACGTGGACGAGGCGACGGCGGAATATCTCAAAGACGCAGGTGTGGAGGACGGCTGGGAGGCCGTGCGCTCAGACGCGGATGCGACTTACTTTTCCTCCTACGATTACGACGTGTCGGATCTGTCGCCCCAGGTGGCGTGTCCCCACAGGATGGACAACGTCTACCCGGTCGAGGAGGTGGACTCGCCGCCTCTCCATCGCGCGCACATCGGCTCGTGTACGGGCGCGAAGCTCCTCGATCTGCAGGCGGCGGCGGCCGTCTTGAAGGGCAGGCGGGTCGCCCACGGGCTTCAGCTTCTCATCGCGCCCGCGAGCAAGGACATCATGAGCAAGGCCATGGCGGACGGAACGCTCGGCGCGCTCATCGACGCGGGCGGCGTGCTCCTGCCCACCACGTGCGGGGTATGCGCGGGCCGGGGGCCGGGACAACTCGGGGACGGGGAGGTGTGCATCTCCTCGGCCAACCGCAACTACAAGGGACGCATGGGAAGCGCCGAGGCGTCGATATACCTGGCCTCGGCCGCCACGGTGGCGGCGAGCGCCGTCAAGGGCCGCGTGGCCGACCCGAGGGAGTTCATCTCATGAGGGGCGAGACGCAAACCATCGAGGGCGGCGCCTGGGTGTTCGGCGACAACGTGGATACGGGTTACATCATGCCTTCCAAATACGCGAGCCTGCCCGATGAGGAACTGGGCGCGCACGCCATGGAGGGGGTCGACCCCGATTTCCCCAAAAACGTGCAGGCGGGCGACGTCATCATCGGCGGGCGGAACTTCGGCTGCGGCTCGAGCCGCGAGACGGCCCCGCGCGGCATCAAGGGCGCGGGCGTGGGCGCCGTCATCGCGCGGACGTTCGCGCGGAATTTTTTCAGGAATTCTCTTTGCATCGGGCTGCCCGTGCTCATCTGCGCCGATGCGGAATCGATAGCGCAGGGCGACCGCGTCCGCGTCGACCCCATCGCGGGCAGGGTCGAGAACCTCACGAAGGGCCAGACCTTACAAGCCGAGCCCCTGCCCGACCACATCATGGACATGGTGAAGGCGGGCGGCCTCGTGCCCTACCTCAAGCAAACGCTGACGTAAAGTCCCATTCGCCGGGGCGAAGTTCCACGGAATGTCCTCGGTGCGCTCGTATCTCCAAAATCGCCGGAATCAGCCCACCTTCATCAAGGGTTTACGGCGCGACGACGGTGCTCCTGAGCACGCCGATGTTCTCGACCTCGCACTCCACCACGTCGCCCACGTTCAGAAGCCCCGGCGGGTCCATGGCGAAGCCCACGCCCTCGGGCGTGCCGGTGGCGATCATGTCGCCGGGCACGAGCGTGAAGCTCTCCGAAAGCACAGAGACGACGGTGGCGATATCGAAGATCATGTCGTTCGTGTTCGAGCTCTGCCGCGTCCGGCCGTTCACGCGCGTCATCACGGCCAGATTGTTCCCGTCGCCCGCCTCGTCCTTGGTGACGATCCAGGGGCCCAAGGGGCCGAAGCTGTCGAGCGCCTTGCCCTTGAACCACTGGTTGTGGGCGCGCTGCACGTCCCGCGCCGATACCTCGTTCATGATGGTGTAGCCGTATACGTGATTCATGGCTTCTTCGACGGAGATGTTGATTCCCTCCTTGCCGATCACGATGACGAGTTCGCACTCATAGTCGAGTTCGTTCACGTTCCCGTGCATGATGATTTCCCCGTCCGGCCTGTTGTGCGAACCCGGCCACTTGCAGAAGAACACCGGAATCTCGGGGTAGACGCCCACCGGGCGTCCGTATTTGCGCGCACCCTCATCGGCGTGTTTCTTGTAGTTGAGCCCCACGGCGATGACGGGCCGCGCGAGTTTCGCCACCGGCGGGAGCATTTTGATGGATTCGAACGCCACCGGCTCGCCGCTGGTCTCGGGCGTCCCGCCCCGGGCGATGACTTCCGCAGCGTCGCCCGTCTGGGGGACGACGTCCTCCACGCCGTTTTCCGTTAATACAGCGACGCGCGGGCCCGTATCCGATTCATAAGTCAAAAGTTTCATTTTTTCTCCCCGTTATCATGAAAATTGCGAATGGCAATTGGAGTTTGAGCGGGAAACTCAACCCGCGAGTTCTCGAATCATGTCCGCCTGGGCCTTGGCGCCGGCGCTCATGAAGTTCAGGTCGCTGCCCGAGAGGATGAAGCGCATCCCCTCCTTGATTCTGCGCTCGATCATCCTGGGATCATAGGACCCGCCCATGCCGGCTATCTTGCCGTGTTTCTGACAGGCGGCGTTCACCTGGTCATACACCTTGTTGACTTTGGGGTGGTCGTGCTGGCCGACGATGCCCATCCCCAGGCTCAGGTCGTTCGTGCCGATGAGCAGCACGTCGATTCCCTCCACGGCGGCGATGGCGTCCGCCTCATCGCCTGCTTCGGGCGTCTCGATCATGGCGACGAGCAGCGTCTCGTCGTTGATGCCGCTCAGAAGCGCCATCGGGTCCATGGCCTCGAAGCGGCCGTGGGCCAGCCCCCCGCCCGCGCTGCGTCCGCCCTCGGGCGGGAATTTGCAGATTTTGACGAATTCCTCGGCCTCTTGCGCGTTGTTCACGTGCGGCAGGACGATGCCCTGCGCGCCTGAGTCCAGAATCCGCGTGCTCAGGTGCGGGTCGAGCGACGCCACGCGCACGAGCGGCGTGATCCCTTGTGTCAGGGCGGCGATGGATATCTGCTGTGCGGTTTCCAGATCGAAGGGTCCGTGTTCGAGATCGATGAAGAGCCAGTCGAAGCCGGCGGCCTTCATGGCGAGGCCGACCTCCACCGTTCGCGCCATGCGCACGCCCGCGCCCAGGGTGACCTCTCCGGCGTAGGATTTTCTTTTCGTCTCGTTCGTGATGATGGGCAAGGCGAAGACCTCCATGCGAGGAAAAACATCTGAAATTGCGGAATCGACCGATATGGGTTCCCGTGCCCTCATGGAATACTCCACTTGGGCCATCTCGGCAAGGGCGGCGGGGGATCGGCCATGAGGGGACTGTCCGGGCGATGACGCCGGCGGGCGGATCGCGTATCCTCGAACCAAACGCTGAGCTGCTTTCGCTTATCGGGTCATACTCTCGGGAGGCCTTCGATGATTCGCTCCATCCGCCTGCAGCACATGGGCATCAAGGTGCGCGATCTGGATCGCGCCATCAAGTTCTATTCCGAAGTCCTGGGCTTCAAGCTGCGCTCGCGCCACGAGGCGGGCAGCCACCCGGCGGCGCCGTTCGGCTCGGCGTTCATGTATCTGGATGACTACCACCACCAACTGGCGATATTCAGCGTGCCCGAAGACTGGGTGGAAGAAGAAGGCGAGGACACCGTGCCGCGCCGCGACGTAGGCCTGCACCACCTCGCGTTCGAGGTGGCCGACCAGCAAGCGTTCGACGACGCGGTGGCCTACATCCGCTCGCGCCCCGACATCGAGGTCGTCTGGGGCCCCTTGCGCCTCGATGCGAGCAACGGCCTCTGGGGCGGACACGAAGGCATATATTTCCTGGACCCCGACGGCAACCGCATCGAGGTGTTCCACGATTCGGACATGTTCCCCGGCAGCCGCCCCGCCTGGCGGGATGCGCAGGAGGGTCTTTCATAGAGTCATACACGGATGGTTGGTGGGGTTGTTTTTTGGTGAGATGAACTTACTCTTTAATTTATTCTAAAAATGTTGTTCCGAGTTGTACTAAAATTCTTGACAAAATCCTGCGTTCGTCATATATTGCCACAACAAGGAACAACGCATTGTTGTTTCGGGATACATTCATTAGGAGGATTGAATGGTGAGAAAAGTGGCAAAAAACAATGACGCGCCTGACCGAACCTATACCGCCTCGAAATCACGCACGAATCGTCCAGGATGGTCAATCAGCTTTCGTCATCCCCTCCGAAAGGACGCCAAAGGGAAGACGGGTCTCAAAATGCGTCGTGGTCTGGGGACGGAAAACGAAATCGAGGCGGATAGTCTAGTTGCTGAAATGAATACGATTCTTTCTGACCGATCCTGGTGGAACAGCACCAAACGTCCCGAAGCGGAGCAACGCTTCTCAAAGGTCATTGTCAACGCATTCTATGATGCGATCCAAGCCGGGCGATCCAAGCCGGGAGACCTGCGAGAAGTCCACATCCCACTTCCTAGAAAGGAAGATGGCTATTCACGCGTTTTATTCGTTGGGACGACCGGGGCCGGAAAGACTTCGCTGCTAAGGCAACTTATCGGATCGGACCCCGATAATGACCGGTTCCCGTCAACAGCCCCTAACAAGACTACGATTGCCGACATCGAAGTCGTGCAGGCAGAGGGCAGTTTTGAGGCTGTCGTTACATTCTTTACCGAGTTTCAGGTTCAAGCGAACGTAGAAGAATGCATCATTGATGCCTGTCTTGCTGCGTACGAAGGTGCTCTCAGAGACAAAATAGCCGAACGCTTCCTGAATCATCGCGACCAAAAATTCCGTCTCAGCTATGTTCTCGGGGGATGGCGAGAGGCCACTGAACAGCACAGTGAAGAAGATGAGTTTTCTTTCGATTATGAGGAAGATGTGAGCGTGAGCCCAAACACTAATGAAGAAACGGGTCTCACGGATGGTGAAAGAGCCGAAAACCGGGACGTTCTTGAAGGGTTCATCGATCAGATCTTGCAGTTGACAAAGAGAGCCCGCGAACGATTATCAGCCGACCTCGGCGTTGATTTCGATAATCCTGCTAACCCCGACCGTGATGCAGCGAAGCAGTTAATCGAAGAAGAACTCGACACCTACATCAGCAATGACGATCATTATTATGCGCTTGTCCATAATGTGTTGGATGCGCTCCGGGCGCGGTTCGACCTTTTGAAAGCGGGAGAGATATGTCGGCATTCCTCGGAGGGGTGGCCCATATTTTGGTTGTTCAACACAGAAGACCGGGATGAATTCATTCGCAATATCCGCTGGTTCTCCAGCAATTTTTGGCGGGATTTTGGTCGATTGTTGACACCCCTCGTAGAGGGGATTCGCGTTAAAGGGCCTTTGTTTCCAGACTTTTCCAACGATACACCAAAACTAGTACTCATAGACGGACAAGGCTTGGGGCATACGGCGGATTCTTCCTCTAGTGTCCCCACTCATATCACCGAGCGGTTTAACCAAGCAGACGTCATTCTCCTCGTAGACAATGCTCAGCAGCCGATGCAGGCTGCTCCTCTTTCAGTGCTCCGCGCTGTTGCCACTCGTGGCCACAACAGCAAAACCGCAATCGCTTTTACTCACTTTGATCAGATAAAGGGGCAAAATCTTCGAACATTCAGCGACAAGCGGAACCATGTTATGGATTCAGTCCGGAATGCTCTATCCAGCTTGAGGGACATGGACATTCTAAGTGAACCAGTCGCCAGAAGCATGGAACAGGAAATTGACGGCCGATGTTTCATACTCGGCGGCGTCGATAAGAAACTTTCCAAGTTACCTCCAGCGGCAAACAATTTCGTGCAAGAAGAAATGAAGAGACTGACCCAATTCTGTGAGCAAGCTATCTCACCAACGCCATTGTCCGAAGCCTGTCCTGTCTACGACACAGACGGCATTGCTCTTGCTGTGAGAGAAGCGGTTGAGAAATTTCAGAATCGTTGGCTGGCTATACTTGGGTTCGGCAGTTACGAAGGAACAAATAAGGCACACTGGGCTAGTATCAAAGCTCTCAATCGACGCATCGCGGACGAACTCAACGTCGAATATGTTGAACTTCGTCCCGTTGCGGATCTGAGTGATCGATTGACTGAATCCATTTCGCGGTTTCTGGACCAGCCGACCAGTTGGACTCGTGAACTCAAGAATGAGGGGGATGAAAGAGAGAGGCAAGCGGCGATCGAAAGTGTGCGGGAAAGAGTATCCGGGGCTATAGATGGTTTGGCTCATCGACGTTTGATCAAAGAACATCTTGAAGATTGGCGGACTGCCTATGATCGTCGCGGCAGGGGTTCCACACGCCTGCGAACCCGTGATATCCGCAATATCTATGACGAGACGGCACCGCTTCCCGAAGCTGTGATGCCCCCGCTGTCAAGAAAGTTTCTGTCCGAGATACGGAAGATCATAATCGAAGCTGTTGAATCTAGCGGAGGAAAAGTAAGGTTTAGTGATGCTGAATAGACTCTTGCGGGAATGTTTTTCTCATCGTCATTCCGGCGAAAGCCGGAATCCAGACTCGCGGAGCGTAGGATTCTCAAAGATGGTTTGTAGACTTGTGAGATGGTTCACCAAAAGGTTTTGAGCCTATGGGTTTGTCGCTTTTTGGAGTGCATTTGGACGGACCGAGCCTCCTCGCCCTGGCGGTGGTTCTCGGCGCAGTCGTCTATTACGTCTTCTTCCGCGACGTGTGGCTCGCCCGCCGGATGAAGCCGCTGGCAGAAATTCTGGATGCGGGAACGTCGCATCTCGAAGGCGGCCATTTGCGGGGCCGCTATTCGGGCAAGAGCGTGTGGTTCGAGTATCGCGCGCAATCTCGCCAAAGCCCCGCCACGATGCGGATAGGCGTCGCCTGCGCGGCGTCTCATTCGTTCAGAATCCACAAGAAAGCGGAAAGCCTCCAGCCGCTTGAGCGCGCATATCTTGAGAATGAATTCGCCGGCCCGAATCTTCAGAACTTCTATTCGGGCGATCCGCTCTGGGATTCAGAACTCACACTTGCGGCGGACTGCGAAGCCTCGTTCCGCAGGTGGATCAACCGGCCCGACGTGCACGAAACTGTAGGCGCGATCGTTTTGCGGCCTCTCACCACCATCTTGTTCTGCGATAAGGACGCGCTGTGGGCCGTCTATCCGGGGGCTGCAGCGGAGGCCGTCTTCCAGAGTTCCTTCGCCAGGGATGCGCTCGATGAACTGGCGGCGCTCGGCGAAACGCTGGCTTGAGGGTTATGCGGCGGGTATTCGAGCGTGAGCGCTCATAGACCGATATCTGAAAACTATTTCTTGAGCGGCGGGAGCCTCAGCAGGATGAGGTTGAACTTCTCGTCCATTTTCGCATCCAGCAGGTCGAATTTCTTGTCGATTTTCGCATCCAAACGGCTTATTTTCCGATCCAGGAATTCTATTTTCCTCTCGATTTTTTTGTCGAGAAGATCGATTCGCTCCCTGTTGCGCTTTACATCTTCTTTGAGGTCACCCACGCCTCTCTTCAATTCGTCGAAACGCTCGTCCATGTGCTCCTTGAAATCGGCGATTCTGATGTTCGTGTTCCCATCCGCCGCGTCGAGCCTCTTGACTTCCGCATCGACGCGCTCGCTGACGGGCGTGACCTGGGCGCTGACCATGAATACCGTGAATTGATAGATGCCGCCCGCTATCGCGGCCATGAATAGCCCGAACGTCCATACGCCGGCGTTGGTTTTGAAATGATCGAAGAGTTTTTGCATGGTTCCCCCCGCCTCCGGTGAGTAAGAAAGAGTACGGGTCCTCTACACGGAGACTAGCGATTTTGGACCGAAAAGTCAAAAGGGCATCATAAGCAGCCTGTTTCTCGTTCTCCATTCTTTACGGATATCCCCCTTTGGCAGGGGTGGTTCGCGAACCGCCCTGCTGTATGAAGAAATGGCAGGTTCGGAAGTGACTGGAATTGCGGAGCGCCACCGCCTTTCAAGCCCCCTGCTTCTGTAATAGAATCGCCGGAATTTCATACTGAAAACGCAGGGGAGTATTCCGCATGGCCAACAATCACGAACGTCCGGCGCCGCGCTTCGACTGGTTCATTCCGATCGACGGTGACGGCGCGCACATCGGCACGCTGCGGGCCGAGCGTCCGCCCACGTTTGAATACCTGAGCGAGGTGGTGAAGGCGGCGGAGGAGAACGGCTTCTACTCCATGCTCATCCCCACGCGCTTTGCCAACGGGCTTTTCGACCAGGGCGCCCCCCTGGCGGAGACCTGGACGATGGTGACGGCGCTGGCCGCGCGGAGCGAGAAGATACGTTTTCTCATCGCCGTGCGCCCCGGCTTCGTGAACCCCGGCCTGTTCGCGCAGATGGCGGCCACGCTCAGCCAGATTACGGGCGGGCGCGTGGACCTGAACGTCGTGCCCGGCGGCATCAAGGGCGAGTTCGAGAAGATGGGCGAGCGGATCGACCACGATACGCGCTACGAACGCGCGGAGGAGTTCATAGCCGCCATCCGCAAGCTATGGGAAAAACCCGAGCCCGTCAGCTTCGACGGGAAGTTCGTGAAGCTGAGCGATGTGCACTGCTCGCCCGGCCCGGCGGGAGAGACGCCCCAGTTCTATCTCGGCGGCGCATCGCCCGCCGCACTCAAGCTCGCGGGAACGCAGTCGGACGTTTACCTCGGTTGGATAGGGCCGGTGGAGGAGACCCGAAAGCACCTTGAGCGCGCACGGGCCTCTTTCGCCGAGGCGGGGCGGACGCCCGTCTTCGGCGTGCGCTCCCACTTGGTAATGCGCGACACTGAAGAAGATGCCTGGGATGAGACGCGCGAGTTGCTCAGCCGCGCGGAGGATACCGTGAAGGCGCAGCGCGGCGCGCTGGTGGCCGGCACGAGCATGGTCGGCGCCGCCGCACAGGCGCGCGCGTTCGAGGATTTCCGGGTCGGGCCGCATCTTTGGAACGGCATCTCCCAGGTGCGGGTGAACTGCGGCTCCGCGCTCGTGGGAACGCCCCAGCAAATTGCGGAGGAGCTTCTCGGCTACTGGCGATTGGGCATCGATGAGTTCATCCTCTCGGGCTACCCCCACGTGGAGGAATGCCACCGCGCCGCGCGCGACCTGATTCCCCGAATCAAGGAGATGATCGAGCGAGAGCGTACCGCGGCGTAAGACCGGCGCAAGGTTTTGCGCTTTAACGGGCGGGAGGCGTTTTCCGTTCTTTATCCTGTCAGGCAATTCATAATGATTATATGAAGGAGAGATCATGCGAGCCGTCTGGTATGAAGCGTATGGCCCGGCGAATGAAGTGCTGAAATTCGGTGAACTCGATACCCCCGAGCCCGGCGCGGGCGAAGTGCGCGTGCGCCTCCACGCCTCGGGCGCGAACCCTTCGGACTACAAAGGCCGCCTGGGTTCGCGCGGCGAGATGCGCTGGCCGAGAATCATCCCCCACTCGGACGGCGCGGGCGTCATCGAGAGCGTGGGCGAGGGTGTGGACGCGGCCCGCGTGGGCGAGCGCGTCTGGATATTCAACGGCCAGTGGCAAAGGCCTTACGGCACGGCCGCCGAGTTCATCGTTCTGCCCGAGCGGCAGGCGGTGCCGCTGGCGGATTCGGTGGATTTCGCCCAGGGCGCGTGTCTGGCGATTCCGGCGATGACCGCCCACAGGGCGCTTTTTATCGACGGGCCAATCATGGGGCAGACTGCGCTCGTCACCGGCGGGGCGGGCGCCGTGGGGCGCTACGGCGTGCAGCTCGCCAAGTGGGGGGGCGCCGATGTCATCGCCACCGTCAGCAACGAGGAGAAGGCGCGGATCGCGCGCGAGGCGGGTGCGGACCACGTGGTGAACTACCGCGATGAGGACGCAGCGGAGCGCATCCTGGAGATCACCGGCGGCGCGGGCGTGGACAGGATTTGCGAGGTGGATTTCGGCGAGAACCTGGACGTCACCCGCAAGGTGCTCAAGGGAAACGGGACCGTCGCCGCTTACGGCTCCACGCGCGTTCCCGAACCCGTGCTGCCCTGGTACCAGATGATGCCCGGGAACACGGCCATCCGCATGGTGTTCGTCTACACCATGCCGGACGCGGCGATTGATCAGGCGTGCAGCGACATCAACACAGCGTGCAAGGCGGGGGCGCTCACCCACCACATCGCTGCGCGCTTTTCCCTGGAGGATACCGCCGCCGCGCACGAGATCATGGAGAATTTCGCGAACGTCGGTAACGTGGTGGTGGAGATCGATTAAGGCGGGCGGGGCGGCTTGCGCGCGGAATCTTCTTGAAAGATGGCGCATGAGGGCCTATATTTGAAACAGACCATAGGGGGTTGATGGAGTGATGGAGTCTAGTCCCCTGAAGCAGCGCGCCGGCCTCTCGGGGGATGTCAAAAGACAGCCGGCGCAAGGAATTCGGCAGGCCTCCGCAGGCGAAAAAACAAGAAGGAAAGCGGGGCCTCCAAAGGCTCCGCTTTTTGCTTGGTGCAAGGACGGAAACATCTTATTTCATTCATATCGGAGGGAAACGCCATGCGAATATATGACCCCAAGAAAGTACTGGCAGCCGTCGATTTCTCGGAACTCAGCCGGGGCGTCCTGAAGGTCGCGGCGGAGATCGGGGAGAACCGCAACGCGGAAGTCATGGCCATCCACGTGGCCAGAAACCCCGACTACGCGGCCAAATACGGCGGCTACGGTGCGGAACTCGTGGGCACCATCTCTCCGAGCCGGCTGCTCGAGGATACGCGCATCGAGTTGCAGAGCAATCTCGACGTGATGACGAAACAGATCGAGTCGGCCGTGCCCATCGAAACTCTCGTCGTTTTCGGCGAACCGGTGAAGGAGATCGTGCAATTCGCCGACACGGGGGATTTCGACCTCCTCGTCATGGGAACGCACGGCCACAACATGGTGAGCCGCTTCCTGATTGGCAGCGTCTCCGAGCAGGTTCTCCGGCGCGCGCCCTGTCCGGTGTTCCTGCTGAGGGACAAGGTGGCCCTGAAAAAGCTGGAGGAAATGGAAGCGGAATCGGTCGAAGGCTAGATTCAAGCCGCACCGCATCGCCCTCTCCGGCTCTGGAACCTCGCCGGGGAGGGCGGTTTTTTGCGCCTGTTTCCCGCCGCCGTCTCCTTTTGCGTGTCGTTCGGTTTGCGGCTCGCGAATTACTTGAGACGGACTTGCTGCGCTTGTTGACAAAAAACGACGCTTTCATACAATGCGCTGTTACCAAGGCATTATGAGTTGCATATACGGGCCGAGAGGCGGGTTTATCCGCCGGCCGGCGTTTCATCGTGCGATGGACGCTTAACGCGGATTCCATTCGCCCACTCGGTCACCCCAAGAATGAAGGAGGAACACCCCGATGAGCGAGAAGCAGATTAAAAGAAGAAGCCTCCTCAAGGCCGGTCTGGCCACTGCGGTGGCGGGTCCCGCCGTTCTCGGCGGCGCGGGCAAATCCCATGCCGGGCCCGAGGAGGACGTCGTCATCAAAGCGGGCAAGAAGCTGGGCGGCGCCAAGCTGAACGGTATGATGTGGGGCCTCTACTGGCGGAACTACCCTGACCTCAACCGCGAGTTCAATAAAGCCACCGGCATCTCCATGGACAAGGTCAGTGACGTTCCCAACCTGCAGATTCCCCAGCGGGCCATGGCCGAGGCCATCACGCGCTCGGGCAAGTTCGACATCTTCCACGTCGAGTCCATGATGATTCCCTCCCTCGTGGCGGCGGGAATGCTCGAGCCCCTCGACGACTACATGAAGGCCGCCGGCTTCGACCTCAAGATGGTGGGCAACTTTGAGACCTTCATGACGTATCAGGGCAAGACCTACGCCATGCCCACGGACGGCAACGTCTGCCCGCAGTTCATCCGCAAGGACCTGTTCGACAATCCCGATGAGCGCAAGGCCTTCGCCGACAAGCACGGCAAGCCTCTCAAGTGGCCTGTTACCTGGGAAGACGAACTCGAAATGATGAAACACTTCCACAGGCCCGACAAGGAACTCTACGGCTTCGGCGGCCTGCGCGACAAGGCGAACAGCAGCTTCTGGTACTGGATGTATCTCTACAGCGCGGGCGGCTTCCCGTTCGACGACGACGCCAACCCCACGCTGAACACGCCGGCGGCCGAATACGCCTTCGACACCTGGCTTGCTCGCAAGCAGGTTTCCCACCCCGAGGCGGGCGCCTGGGGTTCGCCGCAGATGATCCCCCGGATCCGCAACGGCAAGATTTTCTCCTGCCAGTACTGGGACGGAATTATCGCCGCTATCGAAAGCCCGACGGCGGGCACCAAAACCAGGGGCATGTGGCATTACGGCCTGGTTCCGGGTTCGAAATTCTCCGGCAAGCTCATCCACCGCGCCTTCTCCGCTCCGGTGATGGCCATGGTGGTGAACCGTCACAGCCCGCGCAAGAAACAGGCCGTCGCATGGGCCATGTACATGAGCACCTACAAGAACAGCGCCGAGGTCGTGGGCCATCCGAAGTTCACGTTCCACGATCCCTGGCATCCCAAGCACATGACCGACCCGCAGGTGACGAAGGTCTACACCAAGCCGGGCATCAAGTCCGTGGAGGACAACCTCCTCGTCACCTGCCCGCCGCCGTATGTGACCGGCTACCAGGAGTTCAAGGAAGTCGTCGACCGGAACCTCTCCGAGGCCTACGCGGGCCGCAAGAAGGGCGCCAAGAAGGTGATGGGCGACATCCAGAGCGAATGGGCCAAGATCATCCGCAAGGTCGGCAAGCGCAAGCTCAAGAAGGAGATTCCCTTCTACAAGGCCATGATGCCGAAGGTTGACAAACCCATGTAAGACGAACCTTCTCTCCCCGGGGCGCGGCTCCGGGGCGGAGGTTTCATGTTTCGCCGGTTGGGGCGGGCGGGGAATCGCCCGCCCCGGCTGCCGACGCGATTATCGCTTCCGAATGGTTTCCGGCGTACGCTCCGATTCATTCGATACCGCAGGAGTCTTGTTGAATGGCGACGGCCACAATTGCGCAACCCAAGGGTAGACGCTCTACGCGCGCCCGGGGCGTGCGCATATTCAAATGGAGCGTGCTCTCTCCGCTGATTCTCCTGTTCGCGTTCCTGATACCCGTCTTTCTCTTGCAGATATATTTTTCGTTCCATTCCTGGACGGTTTATCTCTCCACGTGGTTCGACGCGGAGTTCGTGGGGCTGGAGTTGTTCCAGGAGGTGTTGACCGAAGGTCGTTTCTGGAGAGCCATGGGGCGCTCGCTCATGTTCGCGGGTCTCTCGACGCTGGGTTGTTTCATATGCGGCTTCATTCTGGCGCTGTTGATGTACAAGCCCTTCCGGGGACAGGCGTTTTTCTACATTCTCTTCATCCTCCCGATGCTGACGGTGCCCGTGGTGATAGCCTACACCGCCGACATGCTCTTGTACGAGAAAGGGCCCATCAACGGGTTTTTGAGTTATTTCCTGCCGGGGGACCTCTCGAAGTTCACCTGGCTGTCGAATCCCAATTTCGCCATCTTCACGATTATATTGCTCGAAATATGGAACTGGACGCCTTTCGTCTTCATCATCATGCTGGCCGGCCTCTCCTCGCTGCCGACCGAACCGGTGGAGGCTGCGCGTATTCTGGGGGCGAACCGCCTGCAGATATTCCGCGAGATCCAGCTTCCGCTTTTAAGGCCCGTCATATTCCTGGCGCTCATCCTGCGCTTCCTGGAGGCCATGGCGGAATTTCCCAAAACGTGGGGCCTAATCCAGGGAGGGCCCGGCACCGCTACAGAGACGATACCCATCTATCTCTATTTCACGACCTGGGTGTCGTTCGACATATCGAAGGGCGCGGCGATGTCCTACGTAGTCATGGTGCTCATGATATTCATCGTTCTCACGGCGATCTACGTGCTGCGCCGCGAGAAGCGGGCGCTCGACGCCCTGCATGAAACGTCGCGCACGGAGGCCTAGACATGAACCGAGTACAGAAGGCGCGCCTGTTCACCATCTTCCGCTACGCCATGCTTTTCATATGGTCGGTGATCGTGGCGTTCCCGATTTTCTGGATAGTTTCCACCTCGTTCAAGCCCGACTGGGAATGGCACGCCTGGCCGCCGGTCTACTGGTCGAAGGAGGCCTCCTGGGTCAATTACCAGGCCGTGTGGGGCAGGCCCGAAAGTCCCCGCACCGCCACCGAAGAGAAAACACAGACGGCCCGCTACGAGTCGGCTTCGGCGAACAAGCCCTGGCAGGCGCTCTGGAACAGCCTCTACATCGCCATCACCGCCACGGCGCTTTCGGTCGCATTCGGAGCCATTCTGGCCTATGGGGTCTCGCGGTACCGGATATTATCGGAGATACGGATGTTCCAGCTCCTTGTGCTCAGGATGATTCCGCCCATCGTGGTGGCGGCGCCGCTGACGCTCTACTATTCGGCGATCCATCTGATGGACACGGCGCTGGGGCTGATTATCGTCTATTTCATCACCACACTGCCGTATTCCGTCTGGATGACGAAGAGCTTCGTGGACGAGGTTCCCGTCGAGATCGAACAGGCCGCCGAGATTCTGGGCGCGACCAAGTGGCAGGCGATCCGCGAGGTGATATTCCCGCTCATACGCTCCGGCATCGTGGCGACGTTCCTGTTTATCCTCATCCTGACGTGGAGCGAATATCTGCTCTCTCTCATGCTGTCGAAGGTGGACGTGGTGACGCTGCCCGTCCAGTTGGCGAAATACGAAGGCTCCGACGAGGGCCGCGTCTACGGCCACCAGGCCGCTCTGGCGGTGGGAATCACGCTGCCGCTCATGGTCATCGGCATTTTTATTCGAAAACACCTGGTGCGAGGTTTCACTTTCGGAATGGTGAAGAGGTAAAAGGACAATGGCGAGAATCGAACTCAAGGGCTTACGCAAGGTATTCGGCAGGAACATCGAGGCCGTGAAGAACCTCGACTTCACCATCGAGGAAGGCGAGTTCGTCGTCATCGTCGGCCCTTCGGGATGCGGGAAGACGACCACGCTGCGCATGATCGCGGGTTTCGAGGAGCCCACTGCGGGTGAGATCGAGATCGACGGGCGGCTCGTGAACGACGTCGACCCCGGAGACCGCGGCGTCGGCATGGTCTTCCAGACGCACGCCCTGTTCCCGCACAAGACGGTGGCCGAGAACATCGAGTTCGGCCCACGGATGAAGAAGGTGCCGGAGGAAACGCGCAAACAGCAGGTGCGGGAGGTGGCCGACATGGTGCGCATCACACACCTTCTCCACAAGCTGCCCGTCGAATGCTCGGGCGGCGAGGCGCAGCGCGCCGCACTGGCCCGCACCCTCATCACCGACCCGGCCGCTTTTCTGCTGGACGAGCCGCTCTCGAGCCTCGACGCCAAGCTCAGGCGTGAGATGCGCGCCGAGATCGACAGGCTGCACGAGGAACTCAAGAAAACCTTCGTCTACGTCACGCACGATCAGGAGGAGGCCATGACGCTGGCCGACCGCATCGTGGTGATGCGCGACGGCGTCATCGAGCAGGTGGGCACTCCGCTGGAAATCTACAACGACCCGGTCAGCTACTTCGTGGCCGATTTCTTCGGCAGCCCCTCCATGAACCTCATCGCGGGGAAGGTGGAGGGATCGAACGGCGCCACCGCCTTCACGGGCGCCGGAATTGAATTCAGACTCCCCGACGCCTACGCGGGCGTATCTCCGGGGGACTACACCCTGGGCGTGCGGCCCGAGCACATCGTGGTGGGAAGCCAGGATGCCGCCTTCTCGTGCGACATTCAGCTCGTCGAGCCCCTCGGCAAGGACACGCTGCTCTACTTCGAGCACGGCGCCGAGCGTCCGACCATCGCGATCATCGAGGCGAGCGATCGCTTCAAGGAAGGCGAGCGGTTGAACGTCACCTTCGACTCCGAGCGCGTCTACCTCTTCGAACCCGACGGAACGCGCGTACGTTAGCACTTCCTCAAAAGAGCCGGCACGAAAAGTATCGGGTCACTCGCGATCGGCGTGATCCATGGTGCAGGAGCGCCGAAGCACTTCGTTCGTACCGCTATCCTGGAATCAATCCGTAAAACGCCATTTTCTGGTTTGTTGCGCTCGAATTTCTCTTGACTAGCTCAAGGCGATAACTATATCTTGCAGAAGCGCACATCAAAACAAGATAAGAGAACTTCCAGGAAATAAATTACCTTGTCTGCAACGAGGGGGGACCCACTGGCATGCAACCAGCCCGCTCCAGCCACTTCACCCGCCGCACCCGCGCCGGGCGACCAATGAACAGCCTCTCCCGAGGGGGCGATTTCGAATCCATCTCCCGCTCGCTTCGTTTTGCGGCCTGCGCGTTGGCCCTTGTCTTCGCCTTCTCATCTGCGCCCGCGGGCGCGGAGGATTTCACCCACGGCGAACTCGAAGGCAGCCTCGACATCACGCTCTCGCACGGCGTCACCCTTCGCGTCGGGGAGCGCGACGAGAACCTGCTCGGCATCGCCAACGGAGGCACGGCGACCTCCGTCAACAGCGACGACGGCAACCTCAACTTCGACAGAGGCGTCGTGAGCAACGCTTCGAAGTTCATCGGCGAGCTCGACCTCAACTACCGGAACTTCGGCGCCTTCGCCCGCGTGCACGGCTTTTTCGACTTCGAGAACGAAAACGGCGACAGGGCGCGGGACGAACTATCGCCGGAAGCGAAGGATCTGGTCGGAAACGATTTCGAAGTGCTCGATCTCTACCTCACCGGCTCGTTCGATCTGGGCGGCGCGCCGATCGACCTTCGGCTCGGCAATCACGTGCTCAGCTGGGGCGAGAGCACCTTCATCCAGAACAGCATCAACGTCATCAACCCCTTCGACGTGACCAAACTGAGAACGCCGGGCGCGGAGTTGCGCGACGGGCTCGTGCCGGTCCCGATGGTCTCCGTCTCGGCTTCACTGCACGAGAGCCTCTCCGTGGAGGGTTTCTACCAGGTGAAGTGGGAGAAGACCGAGATCGACCCGCCCGGCAGCTTCTTCTCGACGAGCGACTTCGTCGGCGCGGGCGGGAGGAGGGTCGTGCTCGGCTGGGGGGCCATCCCCGACACGGGATTCAGTTACGAGGCGTTGGGGCCCGGCCTGACCCAGGCGATCAACGCCGACCTCCGTGGTTTCCGCATCCCCAGCCCCGCGGCGCCGGGCGTCCTGACGCCCCTGCCCCAGAGAGCGCAGGCGGCCTTCGACCCCCATTTCCTGAACGTGTTCCGCAATGCGGACAACGAACCCGAAGACTCCGGCCAGTGGGGGGTCGCGCTGCGCTACCTCGCCGAGGGTCTCAACAACACCGAGTTCGGCGTCTACTTCGTCAACTACCACAGCCGCCTGCCCGTCCTGAGCGGGCGCACCGGCACCGTGCAGGGGATACAGGACGGCCTCTTCGCGGCGGCGGCGGTCGGTTCGCCCACTTCCACGACCGCACGGGCGGTGACGCAGGCGGTCACCCCGCTGGTAACACAGGCGGTCACCCGGCAGGTCACCGCTGCGGTTACGGCGCAAGTTCCGCCCGGCACGCCGCCGGCGATCATTCAGGCGGAGGTTCGAAGGCAAGTCGCCGCCATAGTCCCCGGCGAGGTCGCCAAGCAGGTCACCAGCAACGTGAGCAGGATGGCCGGCCTCCTCGCCATTGACCGCTACACGAAGACGGCAAGCTACTTCGCCGAATATCCCGAAGACATCCAGCTCTTCGGCCTGAGCTTCAACACCGTGCTCGGAACCTCGGGATGGGCGCTGCAGGGAGAACTCTCCTACCGCATGGACGCGCCCCTGCAGATAGACGACGCCGAAGTGTTCTTCGCGGCCCTGACGCCGCTCACCATCGACCCCACAACCAACAGGCCTTGCTCGAATGATTTCCCCTACTGCCGGAACCAGGTCGGCGTCTTTGCCCCCGAAAGCTATGTCCAGGGCTACATCGAGCGCGACGTGAGCCAGATCCAGGCCACGGCCACCAAGGTGTTCGGCCCCACCCTGGGGGCGGACAGCCTGGCGTTCGTCGCGGAGGCGGCGCTCATGTACGTGCACGACATGCCGGACAAGAGCGAGCTTCGCCTCGAGGGGCCGGGCACGCAGACCAGCGGGGAGCCCTTTCATTCCACGCCGACGGGCGCGCACGCCGGCCTCCCGGCGGATCCGCTGGATCGGTTCGCGAGCGCCACCTCCTACGGCTATCGGCTGGCGGCGCGGCTGTCGTATCTCAACGCCATCGGCGCGGTGAACGTCGCGCCGCGCGTGTCGTTCCAGCACGACGTGAAGGGCACCAGCCCCGGTCCGGGCGGGCCGTTCATAGAAGACCGGACCGCCGTGACCCTCGGGCTGGGCGCGAGCTATCTCAACCGCTGGCATTTCGACGTGAGCTTCACCATGTTCGGCGGCGCCGGCAGGCACAACCAGGCGAACGACCGCGACTTCGTCTCCGCCACCGTCAAATACCTGTTCTGACCAACAGCGATGAAAATGGGGTAACCGCCATGAAAACCATCATCTTGAGAATCAGCGTCGCGATGCTTTTCACCTTCATCGCGACCAATGCCTCCGCCGCGGTTTCCGCCGACGAGATCGCCCGGCTCGGGAAGGACCTGACCCCCCTCGGCGCGGAGCGGGGGGGCAACGCCGAAGGCTCCATCCCGGAGTGGAAGGGCGGCATCACGACCCCGCCGGCCGGCTACAAGGTGGGCGACCACCATCCCGACCCTTATCCGGGCGACAAGCCGCTCTTCACCATCACCCGCGCGAACCTCGACAAATATCGGGGGAAGCTCTCGGCCGGGCTCCAGAAGATGGTGGAGCTTTACCCGACGCTCCGGCTGCCGGTCTACCCGACCCGGCGCAGCGCCGCGTTTCCGAAGCGCATCTACGACGCCACCAGGCGCGTCGCCGCCACCGCGAAACTCGCCGAGGGCGGCAGCGGCGTGACGGGTGCTGTGATCGGGATTCCGTTTCCGGTTCCCAAAAACGGAGCAGAGGTGATCTGGAATCACCTGCTGCGCTACCGGGGCGAGGCCGCCTCGCGCGTCATCGGCCAGGCCGCCGTCACCAGGGGGGGCGATTACACCCTCGTCCGGCTCGAGGACGCATACCTCGCGCGCTATTCCCTGCCGGGCATGACGGAGGCGAAACTCGACAACCGGATGATCCTCTTCCGGCAGAAGGTGGCGGCGCCGGCGCGTCTGGCGGGAAGGATCCTGCTGGCCTACGAGACGCTCAACCAGGTCGCCGAGCCGCGCCACGCCTGGGTGTACAACCCCGGCCAGCGGCGGGTGCGCCGCGCGCCGAACATCGCCTACGACAATCCGGGCACCGCCGCGGACGGGCTCAGGACGAGCGATCAGTTCGACATGTTCAACGGGGCGCTCGACCGCTACGACTGGAAGCTACTCGGCAAGCGCGAGATGTACGTGCCCTACAACAGCTACAAGCTGCACAGCGACAAGATCACCTTCGCCGACGTTCTGAAGCCGCTGCACGTCAATCCGAAATATCTGCGCTACGAGCTGCACCGGGTCTGGGTGGTCGAGGCGACGCTCAAGGAAGGGGCGCGCCACATCTACAAGAAACGGGTGTTCTACGTGGACGAGGACTCGTGGATGATCCTGCTCTCCGACATTTACGACAACCGGGATCAGCTCTGGCGCGTATCCGAGGGGCACTCCGTCAACTATTACGAAAAACCCTTGCTGGGCTTTACCCTCGAGGTGCACACCGATATTCAGGCGGGGCGCTACCTCGCGCTGGGGCTCAACAACGAGTATCCCATGAACGTCTTCGGCTCGAACTACTCGTCCAGAGGTTTCACGCCTTCGGCGCTGCGCCGCATGGGCAGGAGATGATAGCGGCGACCTTCGGGGTTTTGAGAAAACGGCGGCGACGCCTCCTGCCCGCCCTCATCGTCTGTCTGCTGCCCATTGGCGCGGCGAACGCCGAACCGGCCGTTCAGGCCCGTCTCGCGCCCGAATCCCTGCTGATTGGCGGAGCGTCCGCAGGCCCGCGCCTGGTGGTGGTGGGCGAGCGCGGCCACGTGCTGGTCTCAGACGACGGCGGCTTGAAGTGGAAGCAGGCTCGGGTTCCCGTCCGCGCCTTGCTGACCGCCGTGCACATGCGCGATGCGCGCCTCGGCTGGGCGGTCGGGCACGACGCGCTCATCCTGCGCACCGAAGACGGCGGCGCGACATGGAGCGTGGCCCATTACGCCCCTAAAGAAGAACGCCCCCTGCTCGACGTCTGGTTCCGCGATGAGCGAAACGGCTTCGCCGTGGGGGCGTACGGCTATTTCCTCGCCACCTCGGACGGCGGCCGCACCTGGAAGCCGCGCACCATCGACAGGGACGATTTCCACCTGAACGCCATCGTTCCCGCAGGCGCCGGTCGGCTGTTCATCGCTGGGGAAGCGGGGGCTATCTACCGAAGCGACGACGGCGGCTCCACCTGGCGCAAGCTCCCCTCGCCCTATGCGGGTTCGTGGTTCGGTGCGCTCGCGCTCGATGCGGACAGGCTGCTGCTGTTCGGCTTGCGGGGCAGCATGTATCGCTCGGACGACGGGGGCGAGAGCTGGACGCGCGTTCGCACGCGGACGAAAGCGACCCTCACCGGAGCGCTCCTCGTGAAGCCGGGTCTGTTGCTCGTCACCGGCCTCGAGGGCGCACTGCTCGTCAGCCGCGACGGCGGGCGCAGCGTATCGACCGATCCGAAGTTCAAACCCCTGACCTCCCGCCTGGGAATCTCGAAAGCGCTCGCGCTTTCCGGTGGGCGGGTGCTGCTGCTCGGCGAGTTCGGGGTCAAACGCCTGCCCGGGGCCCGATAGGCGCATTCCCATGCCGGACGCCTCCGCTTCTCCCAAGACATCCTCGGTGACGGCTTGGCTCGAGCGCGCGCTGTTCTCGCGCCGCAAGCGGGTGCTCGCGGCGTTCCTCCTGGTCACGCTGGCGATGGCCTGGCTGGCGTCGGGGCTGCGCGTCGACGCGGGCTTCACCAAGCTGATTCCGCTCGAACACGAGTACATGCGCACCTTCCTCAAGCACCGCGCCGCTTTCGGGGGCGCGGACCGCGTGGCGGTGGCGCTCGTCGCGCGGAAGGGCGACATCTTCAGCCCGGAGTTCTTCGCCCTGCTCCAGAAGGTGAACGACGCCGTATTCTTCCTGCCGGGCGTCGACCGCACCCAGGTCTATTCGGTGGTCACGCCGAACGTGCGCTACAACGAGGTGGTCGAGGACGGCATCGTCGCGGGCAACGTGCTGCCCGCGGACTTCAAGCCCACCAGGGCCGGCCTCGCGCGAGTGCGCGAGAACATCATCAAGGCGGGCATCGTGGGACGGCTGGTGGCGAACGACTTCTCGGGCGCGCTCGTGAGCGCGAGGCTCCAGGAGTTCCACCCGGACACCGGGGAGCGGCTCGATTATCTCGAAGTCGCGCGCGCGCTCGAGGTCATCCGCCGCGACGCAGAAGCCGGCGGCGTCGCGAACGTCCACATCATCGGGTTCGCCAAGGTCGTGGGAGAGATAGCGGACGGCGCGGCGCAGGTGCTCCTGTTCTTCGGCCTCGCCGTCGTGATCACCGCCCTTTTCGTGTACGCCTACACCCGCTCGGTCCGCCTCACGGCGATGCCCCTGGCGTGCTCGCTCGTCGCGGTCGTCTGGCAGCTCGGCGCGCTCACGGGCCTGGGTTTCGGCGTCGACCCGATGTCGATCCTGGTGCCGTTTCTGGTCTTCGCCATCGGGGTGAGCCACGGGGTGCAGATGGTGAACGCGGTGGGGGCCGAAGGGGGCGGCGGCGTCCGCGCCGCGCGGGCGAGTTTCCGCCGCCTGCTGCTGCCGGGTTCGGTGGCGCTGGCCTCGGACGCCATCGGCTTCGTGGCCATCGCGCTCATCCCCGTGCGCGTCATCCAAGAGATCGCCGTCACCGCCAGCCTGGGCGTGGCCGCGATCATCCTGACGAACTTAGGATTACTGCCGGTGGCGCTTTCCTTCCTCAAGCCGGGGGAGGGCGGGGGGCGCGCGGCCTCACCGGGACTCTTGGCGGGTCTCTGGAAGCGCGCCGCGCGGGCGGCCAGGCCGCGCCCCGCCATCGCGACGATAGCCGTCGCCGCCGTCCTGCTCGCTCTCGGCGCGCGCTATGCGCCCGAGGTCCGCGTGGGCGACCAGCACCAGGGCGTGCCGGAGTTGCGCGCGACTTCCACCTACAACCGCGATACCGCCGCCATCGTCGAGCGCTTCAACATCGGCGTGGACGTGTTGACCGTGATCGTCGAGACCATACCCCAGGGGTGCGTCGATTACCGCGTGATGCGCCTCATCGACGAGTTCGAGTGGCGCATGCGGAACGTGGAGGGCGTGCGCTCGGTGGTCGCGCTCCCCGGCATCGTCCGCAAGCTGAACGCGGGCTGGAACGAGGGCAGCCTCAAGTGGCGCGCGCTGCCGCGCAACCGCCACGCGCTCGCCGAGTCGGTCTCCCTCGTGCCGACGAGCACGGGGCTCCTGAACGGCGACTGCTCGGCGATGCCGGTGCGCATCTACACCGCCGACCACAAGGCGGAGACCATCCGCCGGGTCGTCTCGGCCGTCAAGGCCTTCAGCCTGGCGGAGCGCGATGAACGCACCACCTTTCGCCTCGCCTCGGGGAACGTCGGGGTGATGGCGGCGACGAACGAGGAGATAGAGGCGTCGCAGTTCCCGATCTTGGGCTACGTCTACGCCGCGGTCATCCTGCTCTGCCTGCTGTCTTTCCGCTCGTTGGCGGCGACCGTCTGCATCATCGCGCCCCTCGCGCTCGTCTCGCTCCTCGCCTACGCCCTCATGGCGTTTCTGGAGATCGGCCTCAAGGTCTCGACGCTTCCCGTCGTGGCCTTAGGCGTCGGCATCGGCGTGGATTACGGGATATACATCTGCGGGCGGCTACTCGCCTATATGAGAGAGGGTCTCGATTTCGCGGCGGCTTATGAGCGGACGCTCGCCACCACGGGGGCGGGCGTGGTGCTCACCGGCCTCACTCTGGCGGTGGGGGTGGCGACCTGGATATTCGCGCCCCTCAAACTCCAGGCCGACATGGGCACGGTGCTCTCGTTCATGTTCCTCGTCAACATGGTCGGCGCCATCGCGCTCCTGCCCGCCCTGGGCGCGTTTCTGATGAGGGCGAAGAAGGCGAGGGGAGAGCGGGCGGGGGAGTAGGGGATTGTTGAAAAAATCATCCCTGCTCGGAATGACGGACAAACGCCGCACCCACCGTAGGGGCGGTTCGCGAACCGCCCCCATTCGTGAACGGCCCTTGCCGGAGAAACGGGCGCTTCACGAAGCGCCCCTACGGGTCGTCTCGATACGCGGGGCGTAGGGACAGGCGCCCGTGGTTGTCCGATTGGCCGGAAAACCAACCCCCCCTACCCCCCCTTGTCAGGGGGGTATGAAAACTCCGATGGACGAGCAAGATCAACTCCCCCCTTGAGGGGGAGTCGGTGAGGTGAGGGGGTTTTTGCCCGAAACCGAACCGGTGGGGGGAGTTTTTCTGTGGCATGTCCCCCCACCGAATCGGCCTTCGCCAAGGCTCGGCCTCATCGACTCCCCCTCAAAAAAGGGGGGAGTGAATTTAGGATTCTCCTCGGTGGAGGGAGTACCCCACCTACCCCCCTGACAAGGGGTTGTCCCTACGGCTGCGATCTCAAGGACAGCCTCAATATGAGAAAAATGTGAAGAAAATCCAGATCAGTTCCATGGGCCGGACGCGGCCCAGTTTGCAGGGATCGGCTCATCCGAAGAGGCGTCCTTCGCTCCTGGCCTGGTTCAGGAGGCGTTGCTGCACGGAGGCGGATACGTTTCTCGGAGGCGTCATACGAGCATCTCCAGGTAAGGCCGCATCACGTTTTCGACCCGGCAAATCTTTGCGTACTTGATAAGTTCGCCGAGGTTGATCCCGTTTCGCTCCTTGTGGAGTTTCAGCGCCTCAAGCACCACGTCCATGCCGATCTTGTTGCGGAACTTGAAGCTGTCGGCCAGGGTTTTTTCCGGGTTGTATATCTTGACGGGTGCTCCATCGAGCAGGTGTACTTCGATGCCGGGTTCGTATGCTTCGTGGGAGAATTTGTGCGCCTTGAGGGGGGGATAGTCGAGCACCGGCGTCCGAGAGTCTTTCGGCACCGCCACGGAGACTTCACGTGGTATCTGGGTCGTGATCTCGTGCCAGGCAAGTGCAGAGACAAGGCAAACGACGGCCCTGGGAAAGCGAAGGCTCACCGTCACCAGGTCCGGATTGCCGAGCGGGGGCAGTTCCCGAAGCCGATAAACGCCCCTGGTGATCTGCTCGACGACGCCCCTGTCCCTGAGCGCATACAGGGTGTAGCGCGTCATCCCGCCGGCGAGAGCCTCGCTCATTCGAAGCTGGCCGCCGTTTTTGCGGAAGATATCTTCGGGTTGTGCAATCAGTTGCGGGTTCATTTGATGTCCTTATATTAAAATAAATAATAACAATATGTCTGATTGGGGTCCAAAAATCAAGAACAATTCAAAGAGAACAAATGCAAGCCGGAAAGAAATTCACCACCCTGGCCTGCGCCCTGATGGCGTTTCTGGAGATCGGCCTCAAGGTCTCGACGCTTCCCGTGGTGGCCCTGGGGGTCGGCATCGGCGTGGATTACGGGATATACATCTGCGGGCGGCTTCTCGCCTATATGAGGGAGGGACTCGATTTCGCCGCCGCCTACGAACGCACCCTCGCCACCATGGGGGCGGGCGTGGTGCTCACCGGCCTCACTCTGGCGGTGGGGGTGGCGACTTGGATATTCGCGCCGCTCAAGCTCCAGGCCGACATGGGCACGGTGCTCTCGTTCATGTTCCTCGTCAACATGGTGGGCGCCATCGCGCTCCTGCCCGCCCTGGGCGCGTTTCTGATGAGGGCGAAGAAGGCGAGGGGAGACCGGGCGGGGGAGTAGGGGATTGTTGAAAAAATCATCCCTGGTCGGAATGACGGACAAACGCCGCACCCACCGTAGGGGCGGTTCGCGAACCGCCCACATTCGTGAACGGTCCTTGCCGGAGAAACGGGCGCTTCACGAAGCGCCCCTACGGGTCGTCTCGATACGCCGCGGGGCGTAGGGACAACCCTCCCCCGTGGTTGTCCGATTGGCCGGAAAACCAACCCCCCCTACCCCCCCTTGTCAGGGGGGTAAAAAACCCCGATGAACGAGCAAGATCAACTCCCCCCTTGAGGGGGAGTCGAAGAGCTAAGGGCGAATGCCCGCAAGCGATTCGGTGGGGGGAGTTTTATCTGTGGCATGTCCCCCCACCGAGTCAGCCTTCGCAAAAAACGCTCGGCTTCCTCGACTCCCCCTCAAGGGGGGAGTTGATTTCCTCGCTCTAGGTAGGCAAATACCCTCAAGGGGAGAGCGCACCCAAACGCAGTGGTTTCGTAGCGGACAGGCCCCCCGCGCCTGTCCGAGGCCGCGACCCGGCCCTGCCACCCGCCTCTTCTCTTATAAGGGCGGGGCGGTCGCCTTGATGGTGACGGGTACGTTCTGGAAGGTCTTTACGAATCTCGTCGTGTTCGCGGCGATGGCCTCGAAGATTTTCTCCCCCTTCTCCGCCGATGCGAAGGTCGCCGCGCCGCCCACTCCCATCGCTTCGCGGTTCCGCCCGTATTCCTCGGTCGTCGGCGGAAAGGAGAGCTTCGGGTTCTCGACCCGGTTGACGGCGTGGTCC
The DNA here is from genome assembly GCA_965203325.1 of bacterium. GTDB lineage: Bacteria > UBA8248 > UBA8248 > UBA8248 > UBA8248 > Bin107. Next base: position 1,545,378 of record OZ241875.1, on the reverse strand, counting down.
ACGGACACGAAGCGGTGCTCGAATTCGCCCACCTCGGGGACGGCGTCCACCGCGCGCTCCATCTTCACCTGCTCGCCGTATTTATACAGCATGAAGGAGGTCTCGGATTCGCACCCGTGGCCGACGCCGCCCGGGGGGCTCTCGCATACGTCGCGAATCTCCTTGCCGGCGATGAGGGCCAGGTCCACGATGGCTATGGCCGCGCCCGTTACGTTCCTGACCCTTACGATCGCAATCTCGAGCGGCGGGAGGTTCGCGACCCGGTGCCCGTTCAGGATCACGATGTGCCGGAAGCCGTGGACCACGAGGCTGTTGCATACGTCCTCGACGACGCGCGTCAGCGTCTCCGCGGCGAGCGATATCGTCCCCGGGAACGCGAGGTGATGGGGCGACCAGCCGAACCACAGGGGAGCGGCGACCAGCGCGTCCGCACGCTCCGCCACTTCCTCTGCGGTCGCGATGGCCTCGGCCGCGTCCGTTCCGATGGGGCAGTGCGGCCCGTGCTGCTCCGTGGCGCCGACGGGGACGAGCGCCGTATCCCCGCGCTTCAGGTATTCCTCCACGTCCGGCCAGGTGAGTTCCTGTATCCAGCGGCTCATGAATTCTTTCTCCTCTATTTGGCTCGACGACCGAGGGCTACGCTCCGGGCTCCACCCAGCCCGACCAGCTGCGCCTCAAGGCCTCGCATTCGGCGACCCGGACCCCGGTGACGATACGAATCGTCTGGTTCCCCATCTCCAGGAGTTTCTCGACGGAATAGTCCCCGTAGTCGGTTCGTCCCATCTCGGCGTGGCGCGCGCCCAGGACGAGCGTTTCGACCTTCGCCAGGACGATGGACCAGCAGCACATCGGGCAGGGCTCCATCGCCGTGTAGAGCGTGGCGCCGGAGAGGTCGGGCGTGCCCAGCGCGCTGCACGCGTTCCGGATGGCGTCGGTCTCGCCGTGGCAGGTGGGGTCGTTGTGGGAGATGACGCGGTTCTGCCCCCTGCCGATGATTTCGCCGTCCCTGACGATGATGGAGCCGACGGGGGAGTTCCCCGCCTCAAGCGCAAGACGCGACTCCTCGAGCGTCAATCCCATGAAGTGATGATGATCTTCGGCCATTGTAATCCCTCCAGGCTCAACTCGGATGAAAGGCGCGGCGTCCGGGCGCGCCCGCCGTTTGCCGTTAGATGCTCCCTCGATGTGCGATCGAGTCAGGATACCCGCCCGGAAATTCAGGCGCTTCTACCGGACTCGGTGCAAGCGCCATGAGACTTGAACCGTATTTTCTCACCGAACGGGTTTTGATGCGAACGGGCGCGGTGGTCATCCGGGAGCAATCGATCCTTCATCGGTCGCGGCGAACCCTCATTCATCAATCGGGTTCGACCCCTCATCGGTCGGGGTTGATCACGCAATTTCCCGCATTTGCCCGTGGCGGCGGGGGTTCGGGTCGGGTATGGTGGCGGTGCGCGAAAAACGTTTCCCCGAAAAACGAATTGCTGAAAAATAGTGAAAAATTCGATAAATTCACGATGTTTTCGTGAAAATAAGTGAAAATTTATCCATTTGATTTATTTGAGGTTATACGTGAAACGGAGGGTTTTCGGGGGTCTCGCCGCCTGCGCCTTGCTCCTCGCCTGGGGCCTGCTCGCGCCCTCATCCGCCGCCGCCCAGACCTTCGAGCGCGGCGTGGTGCGCATCACCCAGAACGGGCGCGAGGCGACGCTTTCGGTCGAGATCGCAAATACCCCCAAAGCCCGCGCGCAGGGCCTCATGGGCCGGGAGCGGCTGGCGGAGAACGCCGGGATGCTCTTCGTCTACGATGATGATGCGCGGCGGTTTTTCTGGATGAAGAACACGCGGATTCCGCTCTCGCTCGCCTTCATCGACAAGAGCGGAGAAGTGTTGGAAATCATACACTTACAGCCCCACAAGCCGGGGACGCGGATTCCCTCCTACACCTCCCGCCACAAGGTCCGCCGGGTGCTGGAGGTGAACCAGGGCTGGTTCCTGAGAAACGGCTTCGGGCTGGGCGCGCGCGTATCGCTGGAGTGAGCGCGGCCTAGGCTCTCGCCGCCTCGGGCGCTTTCTCGCCCAGGGGCAGAAGCGGCATGACCTCCGAGGCGAAGCGCTCCATCTCCTCGAACATGGGATGGAACTGGAGCAGGAACAACTCCACGCCCGCCTCGTGAAACGCCATGATGCGCTCGGCGATGGTCTCAGGCGAGCCGACGAGGCCCGTCGCCGTGCCGCCGTTCGAGCCGACGCCGCCGGCCTTCCCGCTCGTTTTCCTGTGCTGGGCGGCCCTGTCGACTCTCTTCAGCTTGGGCGGTTCGGTGATGAGCGAGAAAAGGCGATCGAGTTCCGCCCGGGCCTCCTCGTCTGTGTCGCGGCAGACGATGAACGAGCTCATCCCGTGGCGGATGGATCTGTCGTTTGCTTCCGCTTCCTGGTTCACGGCGGCCATCAACTCCTTCGCGTCCGCGAGCGAACGGCCGTTGAACAGGAAAACGTCCGCCGCCTTGCCCGCCAGCTTCACGGCGGCGGTGGATTCGCCCCCGAAATAAAACGTGGGCCAGGGCTTTCGGACGGGTTTGGGCGCGGTGACGCCGTCTGTTATCTGGAAATACCTGCCCTTGAAGCTGAAGCGCTCCTTCGTCCAGTAGGATTTGAGGATGTGCATGACCTCTTCGGATAGATCGTAGCGCTCATCGTGCGGCGGGAAGGGGATGCCCGCCATCTCGTTTTCCAGCGCCCACCAGCCCGAGACGATGTTGATGGCGAAGCGCCCCCCGCTGATGCAGTCGATGTTCGCCCCCATCTGGGCGACGAGCGAAGGGTGGCGGTAGGCGCTCTTGGCGGCGATGATGAGTTCGATTTTCTTCGTAATGGGTGCCAGCGCCGCCGCCGTTATCCAGGCTTCGAGAACCGGCGCGCCCACGCCCTTGATGCTGTTGAGGCTCCTGTCGAGCAACAGGGTGCTCTCGAATCCCAACTCCTCGGCGCGCTGGATATAGCGCGCATTGTGCGCGAATGAGGCCTCTTTCACTGTCTCGGGTTTTTCGACCCGCCCCAGAAACGTGCCCCACACGGGCGCCCACACACCCATTCTCAGCGTCATGGCGGCTCCCATCGACTTGGTACGATAAGAGGAATCTATCATCAATCCCGTGTCAAAGTCTTGTGGTGGTTATCGAGCCATAAGAAAAACCCCGCCCGGGCGTCGGCCCGAGCGGGGTTTGATGAGGCGAGTCGGCTGCGGACGGCTTAGCCTTCCTTCACATAAATCTCTGATCCGCCCTCCTTGAATTCGCTCGCTTTTTCCTTCAAGCCTTCTTCCAGGGCGGCCTGCTCTTCCAGGCCCTGTTTGGCGGCGTATTCGCGGACTTCCTGCGTGATCTTCATCGAGCAGAACTTGGGCCCGCACATCGAGCAGAAATGGGCGACCTTCGCGCCGTCGGCGGGGAGGGTCTCGTCGTGGTACTCGCGCGCGGTTTCGGGGTCGAGCGCGAGGTTGAACTGATCCTCCCAGCGGAACTCGAAGCGCGCTTTCGATAGCGCGTCGTCGCGGTCCTGCGCGCCGGGGTGGCCCTTGGCGAGGTCCGCCGCGTGGGCGGCGATCTTGTAGGTGATGACCCCCTCGCGGACGTCTTTTTTATTGGGCAGCCCCAGGTGCTCCTTGGGCGTGACGTAGCAGAGCATGGCGGTTCCGAACCACCCTATCATCGCGGCGCCGATGCCGCTGGTGATGTGGTCGTATCCGGGGGCGATGTCCGTCGTCAGCGGCCCCAGGGTGTAGAAGGGCGCCTCGTGACAGATTTCGAGCTGTTTGTCCATGTTTTCCTTGATGAGGTGCATGGGCACGTGACCGGGGCCTTCAATCATCACCTGGCAGTCGTGCTCCCAGGCCTTGAGCGTCAACTCGCCCAGGGTTTCGAGTTCGGCGAATTGCGCCTCGTCGTTCGCATCGGCGAGCGCGCCCGGCCTCAGGCCGTCGCCGAGGGAGAAGGAGACGTCGTAGGCCTTCATGATCTCGCAAATCTCATCGAAGCGCGTGTAGAGGAAGCTCTCCTGATGATGAGCGAGGCACCATTTCGCCATGATGGAGCCGCCGCGCGAGACGATGCCCGTCACCCGCTTGGCGGTGAGCGGCACGTAGCGCAGGAGAACGCCCGCGTGGATGGTGAAATAGTCCACCCCCTGCTCGGCCTGTTCGATGAGCGTGTCGCGGTAGATATCCCAGGTCAAATCCTCCGCGATGCCGTTCACTTTTTCCAGCGCCTGATAAATCGGCACCGTGCCGATGGGGACGGGGGAGTTTCTGATGATCCACTCGCGCGTCTCGTGGATGTTCTTCCCGGTGGAGAGGTCCATCACGGTGTCCGCGCCCCATTTGGTGGCCCAGGTCATTTTCTCGACCTCTTCCTCGATGGAGCTCGAAACGGCGGAATTGCCGATGTTCGCGTTGATCTTCACCAGGAAGTTGCGACCGATGATCATCGGTTCGCTCTCGGGGTGGTTGACGTTGGCCGGAATGATGGCGCGGCCGCGGGCCACCTCGTCGCGCACGTATTCGGGCTTCATGTTCTCGCGGATGGCGATGAACTCCATCTCGGGCGTGATTTCGCCTTTTTTCGCGTAGTGCATCTGGGTCACGTTGCCGCGGCCTCTGCGCACCTTTCGAGAGGGCGGCATCGGGATGTCGGGGTCCGAATGGCCGGGCACCGGGACGTAGGAGGGCTCCGTCTCGTCGTATTCACCGCGCGCGCGAATCCAGGCGTCGCGCAGCTTGGGCAGCCCCTTGTGGATGTCCTCATCCTCCGGGCCGCTCGTGTCGTACACTCGGAGCGGCGGCTCGCCGCCCGATAGGGAGATCTCCCGCATGGGCACGCGCACCTCATCACTTCCTTCGACGTAGACTTTTCGAGATGCGGGGAACGAGGCGTCGCCGTTCGTGGATTGTCCGTTCGCCCCGATGAGGTCGAGCTTGACCTCGTTTCCGTCGTTTGTTTTTCCGTTTGTGTTTGCCATCTCCCGACTCCTCTGAGATGCGTCGTATCCAGATGAGAATCCACCTGCTTTATAGTGGAGGAGGATGAAGCTCTCCCTCTGCGATGAACTCTCTTGATTCACATGTGGCGAAGGGAAACCGGAGGATGTGGAAAACCTGTCGCTTCCCTACGCCGGCGCTAACCGGTTCAGGTTCGAAGGGTTTGTTCTCAGCCTGCAAGGCACCCCCAGCGAACTTGCAAGTTCAAAGACTATCAGTCGTTACGCCGGGAGTCAAAAGGAAAAGCGGACGAGGAGGGCGATTTTATCGAGGTTTCCGGTGGCGGGGCGGAAGTTTTGTTGTCATGATGGCGGCTCAATGATTCGGATGTTTTTGAAATTACTGGGGCCGGGCCGTGACATCGGGAGTCTTTTCATGCGGATACCGTTCTTTTTCAGGCGGTTGACGGCGCATTGGAGAAACGCTCGGCAGTTCGGGCGATGGATGAGACAGGACGAATGGGGTCGCTCGTGAAATGGGGTTGGGCCTGCGCCATCGCCGGCGCCGCGTTTTTCATCTTCGCGGGCGCGTTTACGAACCCGTTTCTGCACGACGACATCGCCATCATCGGCGAGAATCCCCTGGTTCGCGAGAGCGGCCGCATTCTGGAAGCCTTTCAGCGCGACTACTGGGCCGTGATAGAGACGAACGAGAGAAGAGACCGCCTCTACCGGCCCCTCACCATCGTCTCTTTTGCGCTGAACCACGCCGCGGGCGGCCTGAACCCTTTGGGTTACAGAATCGCCAACGCCTTGTTTCATGCCCTCGCCTCGCTCGCGCTGTTCTGGCTGTGCATGCGTTTCGGGCTTTCGCGCGGCGCGGCGGGAGCTGGCGCCCTGCTGTTCGCCCTTCATCCGGTGCATACCGAGGCGGTGAACGCCGTCGTCGCGCGCGCCGACCTGATGGCCGCCGCCGGCGTGTTCGGGGGATTGGGCCTCCTGGTGGGCGTCGCGCTTCCGGGGACGAAACCAGGCGTTGCGGAGGGGATCCACGAGAGGGGAGGCGAAGGAGGCCTCTCTTATCGAGGAGTGCTCACGCCCGTCGGCCTCACATGCGCGCTTTGCCTTTTTGCGCTTTTGTCCAAGGAAATCGGCGTCGCCCTGCTGTTCAGCGCCCTTTTATGGTGGCTCTGGAGCCGCTGTGTATTGGGAAAGACCGAGCGCCCGCCTCTCAAGCACACGCTCACCGCCGTCTGCGCGCTCGTCCTCGTGCTCATCGTCTACGTGTGGATGCGATACGCCGCACTGGGCATGCTGGCGCGCCCCTATCCCCCGTCGAAACTCGACAACGTCCTGGCGCTGATGCCGGCCGGCGAACGTATCCTGGGCGCGGTCGGCGTACTGGGCCGCTATTTCAAGTTACTGGTCTGGCCGTGGCCTTTGAGCATGGATTATTCCTTCGCGCAGATTCCTGTGGAGGGGACTGAGGCCGCGCTTTGGATGCTGGCTGGGACACTGGGCTCTCTGGCGTGGGGGTACGCCTCCTGGCGCCTGAGGAAAGACATGCCGTGGATCGCCTTCGGGCTCGTCGTTTTCATCGGCGCGTATCTGCCCGTGAGCAACCTGCTAATCCCCATGGGCACCATCATGGCGGAGCGGGTGCTGTATATCCCCTCGGCCGGCTTCCTGATCGCCCTCGTTCCCACAGCGGGCGTCTGGCTCAACCAAAGGGACTGGCGGGTCGGCGCGGCGCTGCTCGTAGTCGCATGCCTGACCTTCGGGGCGCTGACGATAAAGCGAAACCACGAGTGGGGCGATGCGCTTCGTTTCTGGCGGCGAATGGCGGAGGTATCGCCCAAAAGCGCGCGCGCGCTCCGGGTGTACGGGCAGGCCCTGATCGACCGGAACAGGTTCCGCGAAGCCATTGCGCCGCTCGAGAAATCCGTCGAGATCTATCCCGTCTACGATTACGCCTGGGTGGATTTGGGGATAGCGCAGATGCAAAGCGGCGACCCGGCCGCCGCCGAAACTTCCTTGCAGCGCGCCCTGCGTCTGAACGATGAGAACGCCGAGGCGCACCTGGCCCTGGGAGTGCTGTATATGGGCGCCGGTCGCGGCGATCTGGCCAGACCCCGTTTCGAGCGCGCGATAAGCCTCAAACCCTCGCTGGTGGAGGCGCGATTCAACCTGGGCACCCTGTACCTCAAGGCGGGTTCGAGGCGGCTGGCGATAGCGCAGTTCAGGGCGGCCCTCAGGCTGGAGCCGGGCCACGGAGGCGTCCATCACAATCTGGCGCTGGCCCTCTATGTGGAAGGCGATCGCACGGGCGCGCGAAAACACGCGAGAGAGGCCGGCAGGTTCGGCTCGCCGCTTCACCCGAAAATGATGAGAGAGTTGGGCCTCGCCGCGCCTTGAGGCGAAACACGGCCTGCGTTGGGTCGGAGCGGCTTTCCGCATGGACGGATTCAACTTGCTTTCTGCTTCTTACGCGGTATATTTGTGGGTGTTGGGGGCATTCTGTCTTCGAAATCATGATAATATAACGGCTGATTGATTATCCAGAGCCATCCTCCGTCACGGAGCGGAAACGGCGCCGCCGGAGTCTCTTAAGAACGCATTTCCAATATGGGGTTTTTCATGTTCTCTCACCTCCTCAAGAAGGCGTCGCTCGTCCTGCCGGCGCTCATGATTCTCCTCTGCGCATCCGGCAGTTCGGTTCATGCCCAGGAGAATGATTACCGCAAGGCCCTGGGCCTCATCAGCGAAAAGCTGCACCAGCGATTCCCGAACCTGCGCGGCGCGGTGGTCGCCGTCAGGGGGGCGGATCTTTACTTGAGCCTCGGAGAGAAGGATGAGGTGGTGAAGGGCGTCAAGCTGAACGTCTACCGCGAGGGCGCGCCGTTTCGCCACCCGACGACGGGCGTCGTTCTCGGCAAGCTGGAAGAGGAAATCGGCGAAGTCGAGGTCGTCGAGGTGCGGGAGAAATTCTCCATCGCGCGTCTGGTCCGCCTGGCGCCTGGCGGGCGGCTCTCCCCGCGCGTCAAGGACACGGTGCGCATGTCCGCCGCGAAGGTTCGCCTGGCGATACTGCCTTTCGTGAACCAGACGAAAGAACCCATCAGCATGGAGACCCTCACGAGGGAGCTGAGCCGCCAACTCCTGAGGAGCGGACGCTTCGATGTCTACGACGTGGACAGGCTCCAGGTATGGCTCCTGGAGACGGGTGTCGCCACCGATGAAATTCTTAAAAATCAGAACCCCATCCGCCTGCGGAACCAGGTGCGGAGCGACATGGCGATCGAGAACGAACTCCGCGAAATCCGGGGGAAGAAAATCCTCTCCACCCGTCTTTTATCTCTCACCACGAAGGAAGAACTCTTCAAGGCCGTGGCCATTGCGGATGAGTTGCCCTTCGAGCAGGGCCCGCCCAAGGTGCAGGAATTAAGGCGCGGCGGGGACGGTGTGCGCGCGGGACCCGCGAACGAGAGCTTCGTGCTCGCACGTGAGGGCGTACCAAATAGAGGAGGCGGCCAAAAAAGCTACTCGTTCGACAAGGTCGCCATCCGGGGGCTGTCCCTGGCGGACGTGGACGGGGACGGAAAAAGCGAAGTCGTGCTCATCACGCAGACGCAGGTCATCGTCAACCGCTTCGAGGGAAACCGGATGCGCGAGGTCGCACGCTTCGACGAGGGGGCGGCGAACGACTTCCGCTGGCTCGACGTCGCCGACATGAACGGAGACGGCGCGCCGGAGTTCTACCTCGCCTCTTACCGCTCGAACGAGTTGTTCTCTATAATCTTGCAGTTCAAGGGCGGGAAGTTCACGCCCCTAGTACGGAACGACAGAACTTTTTATCGCCTGATACGGATGCGGCGGCCCAAGAGGGGTGAGAAGATTCCCGATTCGGAAGCCTATCTGCTTCTGGGACAGAGCGAAGGGATCGAGAGCGCTTTCGACGGCCCCATCCGCAGCTACCGCTGGTCGGGTGGAAAGCTCACGCCCGCTGCCCCTTATGCGCTTCCGCCCGATATAACGATACTGGGCTTCGGCTTGTGGGACCTCAACAAGGACGGCGCGCAGGAAGTCATCGAGGTCGGGAAAGACGACAGGCTGAGGGTTTTTTCCAGAAGCGGCTCGGAGATATTCTCCAGTTCTGAAACCTATGGCGTGCCCGTCCATAAATTCTTCTCCCAGGCCAATACTGAAAGCACCGGGGACGGGGATCATGTGCCGGATCTCCCCATCCGCTCGCGCGTGCTGTTTAATGACGTCGACGGGGACGGTGTGGACGAGGTTCTGGTGATCAAAAACGAATACGGCGCCGCCATTGCTCCCGGCCTGGGGATTTCGGGTGGCCAGCTTGCAAGTCTTATATGGGACGGAAGCGGCTTGAGCGAAACCTGGCGCACGAGGAAGCTGAGCAGCGGAGTCGTGGATTTCGCTTTCGGCGACGCGGACAACGACGGCTACGACGATCTCGTTGTCGCGGCGGCGAGTTCGGGTCTGTTCGCCGGAGCGAAGAGCCGACTCTTTTTCTACAGGATCAGGGAATAGAATCCTCTACTTCAATGGTGTGGGGCTTGGTCGGATTACCAGAGGCGAAAGGCGTATTTCCGCGACATTTATGGCCTGCGAAAGAAAAAAAATTCTTGAACCTGGGGAAGCCGGACGGGCCGGGGAATCTCGCGCCGCTTATTCATGACACGAGAATTTTCGTAAAGGACTGATTTTACAATCATTAAATACTTTCTTCCGTCTCACGGCCAAGCGCGGGATTCGGATCGAGTAGGGGCTAATTTTCGGGTTTCCATTCGGATTGTTTGTTGACAAGAAGAATCTTCTTCCTCTATTCTTTGAGAAACGGGGAATGGAATGATTGTTTTCTCAGACAGGGAATCGTCTACATAAGCGGCAAAAAACCGGTTCGCTCGTTAGAACCTTGTCGACGTACGGGGCGACATGGAAGAGAAGAGAGGGGGTGATGCGGGAACGGGAAGCCCTGTTGCAGACGACGAAGCACGAATGCAGACACATTGACAAAATCAAGATGTTGAACACGAAGGAAGACGGCAACATTTTTTTATGAAACCTCGATGAGGAGAAATACACATGAGGAAAATTCTGTTAACTCTATTTGCGCTGGCGCTCTTGGCGACGTTTGTAGCGCCCTCGTACGCGGCCGACCTCAAGTTCAGCGGCTTCTTCCGAGTGCGCGGATCCAGCGAAAACGTCAACAAAGACGGAAACGATGACGTAAATGACAAGAGTAATTACCTGGACGCGCTCATCCGCCCGCGCTTCACGGCGAAAAGCGGCGCCGTCACGGCCGTGTGGGAGCCCGAATTCGTAAGCGCGAACGGCGGCTTCTCAATCGGTCCCGGCCGGCAGACTGTCGGCGTCAACCGCTGGGTGATCGACTTCGCCGTTCCGGGCAGCGCGCTCCGCATGCGTATGGGCCGGACGGACTATTTCTCGCCGGACAAGGAAATCTACGACAGCAGCGGTCGTTCCCGTGAACCGGGCATTGCGATCTACGGTAAGCTCAGCAAGAACATGTCGCTCAGCGCGTTCATGACCAAGTCGAAGGAAGATACCAGCGCCGAAAACGACGACAAGACGGATTACTACGTCGGCGTGGGCATCAAGGTGAACCCGACGCTAACGGTTACACCGTGGGCGGCCAACTCCAGGGACGCGGTGCTCGGCGGCTACGACTACAGCTTCCTCGGCATCCACGTCAAGACCAAGGTAGGCATCCTCAACGTGAACGGTTCTATGGTCATCCAGGAAGGTGACCTCTCGAGCGATGATCCCCGCGAACCCGGCGATGAGCTCTCGGGTTGGGCCGTTCTGGTGAGGACTTCCACGAGTCTGGGCAAACTGAAGCTGAGCGGCAACCTCACGATGCTCTCCGGCAATGACGGTGCCAGGGCCGGTGAGGACGGCCGGTTCAGGACGCCTCAGGAAGGCGGTTCCGGCTGGTTCTTCGGCGGCCACATTATGACTTCGCGCCGCTGGACGACTCTGGGCAACGGCATCAGAAGCGTGCACCTGGGCGCCTTGAACGGCGCGACCGTGATCGAGGGGCTGGCCGACTTCAAGGTCAGCAAGACCCTGACGCTGGGCGGCGGTGTATCCCTCTACAATTCCGCAGAGCCTTCCCTCGCACCGAACACGATGGACGCGAAGGAATTCGGCACAGAGCTCAACGCCGCCTTCAAGTGGAAGATCCACTCGAACCTCGAGCTTCGCGGTGTGGGCGCCGTTATCCTGCGCGGCGATTACGGCAGAGCGGTTGATGGCCCGGAGATCGACGACGGCTGGGCGGTCGGCTGGACGCTGCGCCACATCTTCTAGCAGCATGAAGGACGCTCGCGTCCTCACCTGACGCGACGACAACCGGGGGGCTTCGGCCCCCCGGTTTTTTTGTGTGTGGAGAACACTTTGCCGTGCCTTTTTAACTAACATTTATGGCTTATTTGGTTCGGTATATACGAATTGTGTAGGGGACGCATATATGCGTACATGGACGCCCCCTTGGAATGCAAGCGGTTTTTTGGAGGGTTCGGCGCAAAGCGGTTCGGCTCAGTCGTACATTCGGCCTCTTCGTTGCGGCGCTTCATGCTGGCCGCGGGCCCGTATGGAGATGCGCGGATCGGGTCCGAATCGTCCCGGCGAGCTCGGTGGTTCGCTCGTCGCATGTACCTGGTTGCCCCGATCCCGTCTCGATGACCGTTTGCCCTTACCCTTCCTCCGACCGGCTCACATTCCTCCCGACTCTATCCGCGCGCCGCTCAGGCGAGGGGCGCCGGTTCCCTGTAGAACTCCTTGTTCCGCAGCAGCGCCCACGCGATGCGCGCCATCTTGTTGGCCAGCGCCACCGCGACGAGCATACGAGGCTTGCGCGCCAGCATCCGGGCCAGCCACGAACCCCGCGGCGCGCCGCGCCGAACGGCCTGGCGAATCACCGACATCGCGCACATGATCAACAGCCGCCTCACGTCGCGCTGGCCCATCTTCGATATCCGCCCCAGGCGGGGCTTGCCCCCCGTGGTGTGCTGCCGGGGGACCAGACCCAGCCAGGCCGAGAAGTCCCGGCCCCGACGGAAGTTCTCCATCGGCGGCGCGAACGCCCGGATCGCCGACGCCGTTATCGGCCCGACCCCCGGAATGCTCATCAGCCGCTGCGCCTCCTCGTCATCGCGGACGCTCGCGCACAGCCGCCTCTCCAACTCCTCTATCTTCGCCTTCAGGCCGGCGATCTCCTCCAGCAGAACCTCGCCCAGCTCCCGGACCGCCTCGGGCAGACCCGATTCCGCTCCCCGAACCGCAACCACCAATCTCGTGAGGCCAACGGGCCCCTGACGCGCGACGACCCCGAACTCCGCCAGATGACTCCGCAAGGCGTTGATCGTCCGGGTCCGGTGACCCACCAGCAAATCGCGCGCCCGGTACAGCATCCCGTGCGTCTGCTGTTCCTCGCTCTTTACCGCCACCGGACGTATCGTCGGGCGAGTGGCCGCCTCGCTAATCGCCTCCGCGTCCGCCGCGTCGTTCTTGTGGCGCTTCACGTAGGGCTTCACGTAGGCCGGCGGCAGCAGCTTCACCTCGTGGCCGAGACGACCGAGCGCCCGGCCCCAATGGTGCGCCCCCGCGCACGCCTCCATCGCCACCACGCAACGCGGCTGCGAGGCCAGAAAGCCCAGCACCTTCGCGCGCGTCAGCTTCCTGCGGTACGCGACCGAACCGTCCGCCCGCGCCCCGTGGAGTTGAAAACTGTTCTTCGCCAGATCGATGCCGATGATGTAGACTCCTTCCATGGTCGTCTCCTTCCGGGCGGTGTGTGACGTTACCTCGCCACATTCTAAACTGCCGGAAGGAGGCGTCCATCCCATCGTCCCGCGCAGAGTGGTTTTCGCCATTGATAGTTCCGTCCCGTCTAACGGCGCAATTCCTGGATGGGTTTTACGACGGCTTGACGATCCGACCCGCAAGGGCCGCATATATGCGGCCCCTACAAACCCCCACGAAAACGGGCGGCATGAACATCGCTTGAGGGGTTTGGCGGGGAGTGGTATATCCTTTGAGGCGTATGGTCACGTGTTCGCCCGCTACGACAGACATCAGGGAAAGAGCAGAAATGAACAAGCACCACCTCATGGCCCCCGGCCCCACGCCGGTCCCCCACCGGGTGCTCGAAGCCATGGCGCGGCCCCTGATCCACCATCGCACCAGAGAGTTCGAGGCGCACTTCGAAGGAGCGCGGCGCGGCCTCGAATGGCTCTTCCAGACGAGCGGCGACGTCATCACCCTCGCCGCTTCGGGTACGGGCGGCATGGAGGCGGCGGTGGCGAACCTGCTCTCTCCGGGCGATTCGGCGCTCGTCATCGAGGGCGGCAAATTCGGGGAGCGATGGACGGAGCTTTGCGAGGCCTTTCGCGTAAAGGCGGACGTCCTGGAGGTGGAATGGGGCCGTTCGGTCGACCTAGGTGCCCTGGAGGCGCGCCTGGAGCGCGGAGGGCACAAGGCGCTGCTGATGCAGGCGAGCGAAACCTCCACTGGGTCCAAGCACGACGTGCAGGCCGTTGCGAAGCTTGTGCGAGAGCGGTCGCCCGATACGCTCGTGGTGGTGGACGCCATCACCGCCTTGGGCGTGTACGACCTCAAGACCGATGAATGGGACCTGGACGCCGTGATCACGGGGAGCCAGAAGGCGCTCATGCTCCCGCCGGGGCTGGCCTTCGTCTGGCTGAGCGAGCGGGCCCGGCGCGCCGCCGCGGAATCGACTTCGCCCCGGTATTATTTCGACCTCGAGATCGAGCGCAAGAGCCAGATGAAGAACACCACCGCTTGGACGCCTGCGATCTCCCTTCTGGCGGGCCTGTCGGTCGCGCTCGACATGATGCGCGAGGAGGGGCTGGAGAACGTCTTCGCGCGCCATGCGCTTCTGGCGCGGGCGACGGGAGCGGCTGTTGAAGCGATGGGCCTCGCCATATTCCCCCGCGACTTGAGGAGTGAGGCCGTCACCGCCGTCTGCGTACCCGAGGGAGTCGACGGAAAAGCCGTCCCCGGCAGGATGCAGGATGCGCACGGGGTGACCATCGCCGGGGGGCAGGGCGGCCTGAGCGGCAAGATTTTCCGGATCGGGCATCTGGGGTATGTCGATTCCTCCGACGTGCTGGCGGCGGTCGGCGCGCTGGAATCGACCCTGGCCGATCTGGGCTTTTCACTGGATAGAGGGCGCGGCCTCGCCGCAGCGCAAGAGGTGTTCAACGAATGAACCAGACGTTTCGAGTTCTGATTGCCGAGCCGATCTCGCCGAGGGCGCACGAGATACTCGAGGACCAGCAGGGCTTTGAAGTCCTCGACCGCACCGCCTCCTCGCGGGAAGAAATTCTCGAGGCCGTGAAGACAACCGACGCGCTCATCGTCCGGAGCGGCACGCAGGTGGATGATGAACTGATGGGTGCCGGGGATACGCTCAAGATGGTCGCGCGCGCAGGGATTGGCGTGGACAACGTGGACCTCGAAGCCGCCAGCATGCGCGGCATTCTGGTGGTGAACGCGCCCGACGGCAACGTCATCACCACGGCGGAGCACACCATCGCCATGATGTTCTCGCTGGCGCGCAAGATTCCCTCGGCCGTCTCCTCCCTCAAGGGAGGGAAATGGGAGCGAAACCGCTTCGTGGGCAGCGAGCTATCTTCTAAAACACTGGGCGTCGTGGGCATGGGGCGCGTGGGTTCGCAGACGGCGACGTTCGCCCGCAACCTGGGCATGAACGTCCTCGCCTTCGATCCATACATCTCCGCCGAAGTGCTCTCCCAGCGCGGGGTGAACCCGGTGGATTTCGAGGAGCTTCTGGCCAAATCCGACTACATCACCCTGCACGTGCCGAAGAACACGGAGACGGGGAACCTGATCGGCGCTGCGGAAATCGCCCAGATGCGCGACGGCGTTCGCATCATCAACTGCGCGCGCGGGGGGCTGATAAACGAGGTGGCGCTGGCCGAGGCGCTCGACAGCGGGAAGGTCGGAGGCGCGGCGGTGGACGTATACCAACAGGAACCCCCCGACCCGGACGATCCGCTCATCGGGCGCGACGACGTCGTCTGCACGCCGCATCTGGGGGCATCTACCGCGGAAGCCCAGGAAAACGTAGCCATGAGCGTGGCGAAACAGGTCGTGGCGTATCTGACCGAAGGGGTGGTGGGACACGCCGTGAACCTGCCTTCCCTGAGCCCCGAGATGCTGGAGCAAATCGGCCCCCATCTGGATCTGGCCGATCGCCTGGGCGATTTTCTGGCCCAACTCGCGGGCGGGGGATTGCAGACCCTCGAGGTCGTCTACGGCGGATCGATCGACATGCCCATGAGAGCGCTGGCCGCCTCGGCCATCAAGGGGATGCTGGGGCGTTTCCTCTCGAGCGTCCGCGTGAACATGGTGAACGGGCTCCTGCTCGCGAAAGAGCGCGGCATCGAGGTGAGGACGACGACTCAAACGGAGAATCTGCTATATACGGACCTGATCGAGCTTCGCGTGAAGACCGACTCGGGCGAGCGCTCCGTGGCGGGAACTTTTCTGCGGAAGAACGACCCCAGAATCGTTCGCATAGACGACTATTCGGTCGACGTGGCGCTCAGGGGCTATCTCCTCATATTCCGCAACGAAGACCGGCCCGGCATGATCGGCAAGATCGGCACCCTGCTGGGGAATCACAACATCAACATCGCCGGCATGCAGTTGGGGCGAGTATGGCAGCACGATATGGCCGTCGCCGTCCTGATACTCGACGATCCGGTGCCCGAGCCCGTCATGGAAGACGTTCGCGCCATTCCCCACGTCTATGACGCCTGCCTCGTCAGGTTGGGCTTTTCATGAGGCAGATAACTTCCCTGCGGGCCATCCCGGGTGGTTCGCGCGTTTTCCTGCCGGGTGAAGCGAGACGCAAAAGAGAGGTGGAGGAAAGCCTCCTCGGCGTATTCGAACAGTGGGGGTTCCGGGAACTCCTCACGCCCGCGTTCGAGTTCTACGTTCCCAGGGCGGGGTCGGAGGTTCTCGACGCGCAGACCTACCGGATGGTCGATCTGGAAAGCGGCGGACTGCTGGCCCTCCGGGCGGACATGACGCCTCAAATCGCAAGGGCGGCCGGCACGATTCTGGCCGCTCATCCCCGGCCCCTGCGCCTCTCCTATGCGACGAACGTCTTCCGCCACGCCCATGTGGCCGGAGAGTTGCAGCGGGAGTTCTGGCAGGCGGGCGTGGAGTTGATCGGCCTGGTCTCGCTGGAAGCCGACGCCGAGATGATAGCCATCGCCGTGGAGTGCCTGCAGGCGAACGGGGTGGATCATTTCCGCATGTCCCTGAGCCACGGCGCATTCCTGCGCGGGATTCTGGGCGCCCTGGGTCTGGACAGCGCGCAAAGGGCCGAGTTGCTCGAAGCGATTGAGCGCCGCGATTCCTCGGGCGTGACGAGCCTTCTCAAGGGAGTCCCGCGCCAAAAGACGGACGCCGGGCTGCTCGAGCGGGTCCCGGAGTGTTTCGGCGGGGTCGAGGTGCTCCGCGGCGTGGAGGAGAAGATAAGAACACCTGCGGCCAGGGGCGCCGTTCGGGAACTGCTGAGAGTATTCCGGATACTGGAGTTGTACGGCCTCTCCGAGCGGGTCATCTTCGATTTGTGTGATTTCAAGGACTTCGACTACTATACGGGAGTGATATTCGAGGGGTTCGTGGAAGGTTCGGGATATCCCGTATGCGGCGGCGGCCGTTACGACAAACTCCTGGGGCAGTATGGCGACGATGCGCTCGGGACGGGATTCGCCGTCGATCTGAATCAGATGCTCCCCCTCGTGACGCAGGGCGCGGAGAGCAGGAACGGAACGGATTTTCTCGTCATCGACCTCACGCGAGAGAAGCGCTCGGGCATCGTTCTTTCCCGCAAACTCAGGGCGCGTGGCTGGCGCGTGGCGCGCGACATCATTCGCCGAGACCTCGCGGGTTCGCTGGAATATGCGCGGGCGACGGGCGTGTCGAAATGCCTCGTCATCGAGCGCGGCGGGAAGCGGGGAGGCCGCGCCAGGCTCCTGGAGCCGGACGGGGAAGACTTGGGCGCATATCCGGTCGAGGAGATTCTCGCCCGTGTGGGCGGAAGGGATGATAACCGATGAGCGTTCTGGCGATACTGGGTGGTCAGTGGGGCGATGAAGGAAAAGGGAAGGTCATCGACTGGCTGGCGAGTCAGGCGGACGTGGTGGCCCGTTACCAGGGGGGAGCGAACGCGGGCCATACGGTGGTCGTCGACGGGAACCAATACATCCTCCACCTCATACCGACCGGGATATTGCACGCAGGCGTCAAGTGCATCATCGGCTCCGGCGTGGTGGTGGACCCGCTGGGCCTGGTGGAGGAGATCGAATATCTCCGCTCCGAGGGCATCGAGATCGGGGAGAACCTCGTTCTCGGCAAGCGCGCGCACCTCATCATGCCCTACCACAAGGTTCTCGATTCCCACATGGAAGAGCTCCTGGGCGTCAACCGCATCGGAACGACGGGCCGGGGCATCGGACCGGCATACTCCGACAAGGCGGCGAGGCTGGGCGTACGGATTTCGGATCTGTTCGATGAGAAGATATTGACGGATCGCATTCGCGTCAGTCTGGCCATCAAAAAACGGCTTCTCGGCGGTATCGAATTGAACGAGGAGGAAACGAAGGCGCTCGATGAGGCGCATATTCTGGATGTATGCTCCCAGGTGCGCAAAAAGCTGAGCTCCCACGTGCGGAACACGGACGCGGAAATCAACGACGCCTTGAACGGGAACAAGAAAATCCTGCTCGAGGGCGCGCAGGGAATCCTGCTCGATCTGGACATGGGCACGTATCCCTTTGTTACTTCGAGCAACACCGGTGTGGGCGGAGCGATGAGCGGCCTGGGGCTGCCCTATAGCCGACTGAACACGGTGTTCGGAATCATGAAGGCGTATTGCACGCGGGTGGGGCAAGGCCCGTTTCCCTCCGAGATGGGAGAGGTGGAAGCCGGGCTTCTTCGGGAAGAGGGTGGTGAGTTCGGCGCCACCACCGGAAGGCCGAGGCGGTGCGGGTGGTTCGACGCCGTGGCGGCGCGCCACTGCATCCAGGTGGCCGGGATGGACGCGATAGCGGTGACGAAGCTCGACGTGCTCGATAACCAGGAGACGATTCGGGTTTGCGTGGGCTATGAACACGAGGGCGAGCGCGTCACGATATTCCCGGCGGAAACCTCGATTCTGGAGCAATGCCAGCCCGTATTTACGGAATTTCCGGGATGGATGTCCTCCACCGCGGGCGTGAGGGATTATGACGCCCTCCCTCCCCGGGCGAAGGATTACATCAAGGGTCTCGAGGAACTGACCGACAGGCCGGTATGGCTGATTTCCACG
This sequence comes from bacterium, assembly GCA_965203325.1. Classification (GTDB taxonomy): domain Bacteria; phylum UBA8248; class UBA8248; order UBA8248; family UBA8248; genus Bin107. The sequence continues at coordinate 1,526,987 of OZ241875.1, read as the reverse complement.
GGGCCGAGCCGCGACGATACGATATGTATCCACAATCCCTTCGATGGAAACGGGATGCGTGGCAACTGATTCGGAATTTCTCCATCCCGGGAATTTTAGCCCGCCTCTGATTGTCACTGTGATAGGATAGTTTGTCTGGATTCGATATATCCGACCGAATCACCCGCATGGCCGCCGTCGATCTTGATAGAGGAAAATGATGGCCCCGGAAGAAGTGTCCTTGAGTCTGGCTTTCGCGGCGGGGGTGCTGAGTTTCGCCTCCCCGTGCATCCTCCCGCTGGTTCCCAGTTATCTTTCCTATCTGACGGGCTTGTCCTACGAGGAAATAAGAGAGAGCGGAGAAGCCGCCCGCGTTCGAGGCGTCATCCTGGTGAATTCCCTGTTCTTCGTGGCGGGGTTTTCTCTCGTCTTCGTCATCCTGGGCGCCAGCGTGTCCTTTGTGGGGAATATCCTGTTTCAATACCAGGATCACATCAGGCTGCTGGGCGGCGTCCTGATCACCATGTTCGGCCTCTACGTCGGCGACAGGGCCTTTGATTTCAGGGGCCAAAGATTCTTTATCGATAAACCGATCGGCGTGAGCGGCGCTTTCGCCGCCCTGGTTTTCCTGGCGGGCCTGGCGGGTCTGCAAATGGGCTATCCCACATTGGGAGGAGTGCTCGCGGCGGTCGCCCTGTATGTGTTCGTGGCGGTTTTCGCGCCCGTCCTCTCCTCCGAGAACCGCATCATGCTGAAGAGCAAACCCGCCGGCTGGCTCGGCAGCATGCTGGTCGGCGTCACCTTCGCCGCCGGCTGGACGCCCTGCGTCGGCCCGATTCTGGGGAGCATCCTCCTGTTCGCAGGCACGCAGCAAACCGCAGGCCAGGGGGTCGTTCTGCTGGCGAGCTATTCCGCAGGTCTGGGCATTCCGTTTCTCTTGAGCGGACTGTGCGTGGGTTTTTTCTTCCGGTTCTATCAGTCGTTTCGGCTCTATTTCCGTGGCGTCGAAATCGCGAGCAGCGCCATGTTGTTGCTGGTGGGCGTTTTGCTGATCTCGAACTACCTGAACGCCATTTCCTCCTACCTCATCTTCTGGACGGGGTTTGCGGGCATCTAGTTTCAGCGCACCTCGAACGTGGCCGGCTCCCCGCAAGGCGTCATCTCTTCTTCGGAAATTTCATGGACTCTCGCCGCCGGCGGTCCCTCCTTACACCAGGCCTTGAGGGTTTCGAGCGCGGAACTCTCGCCTTCTGCGACCAGTTCCACGCTCCCGTCGCCCAAGTTTCTCACCCATCCGGTGAGGCCGAGTTCGCGGGCGACCTCCTGCGCGCTGCCCCGGTACCATACGCCCTGCACCCGGCCCCGGATGATGAGGCGAATCCGCCGCGTCTCTTCTTTCATGGCGAATCGGTGATCACCCGGCTTGTGCGCGGGCAACGGGCTGCGCGCGGATGATTCTGTTGGCGGGGAACAACTCGGCGCGGGGGTCCGGGGAATTCAAGAGTGCCTCCTTATTCGCGTCTGCGGGAGGGATTCGTCACCAGGAGGGGTGTTAAAAAGTCCCTCAGTAGCGGGTTCGATCCGTAGGGACAACCCCTTATCGGGGTTGTCCTGCCCTCCGTGGTTGTCCTTTGTCGGATATCGGACAGGCACGGAGGCCTGTCCCTACGGGCAATACGTAAGCCGCACGACGCCGTCATTTCGCAACCGCGGCGTCCGCCCGCCTTTTTGTTTTGATCGTCATTCCGGCGAAAGCCGGAATCCATTTTGATTTTGCCTTTGCTTTTGGTCTTTCGCCCGGATGTCCTCTCTCCCGACCGGGGAAGATACGGACGCCGCCATATATATCCGCCTCATTCGTTCCGGATTCGGGCGCGACGCTCCCTCCCGCGAGTCGGAGTCAAATGCGAAAACGAAAGCAAAAATCATAAAATGGATTCCGGCTTTCGTCGGAATGACGGTGGTTTTCCCGCATCGAGAGGCTTTTTCAACGGCCTCCAGGGGCGGGGTGTTCGCCAAACCCCTAATCCGAATCATCGTCCTCGTCGTCTTCCCATTCCTTCTCCCAATCCTCCTGGCGTTTTTTCTTTCGCCTCATGATGATTTTCGAGACGATGATGCTGATCTCGAACAGCACGATGACGGGGCCTGCGAGGAACACCTGCGTCACCACGTCGGGCGGCGTGAGCAAAGCGGACATGACGAATGCGCCGACGATGACGTACCCGCGGTTTTTCGAGAGGAAATCGGGCGTGATGACGCCGATTTGCACGAGCAGAATGGTGACGATCGGCACCTCGAACACCAGGCCGAACGTAAAGATAAGCTTGAAGGCGAAGGAGATGTAAAAGCCAATCGAAATCTGTGGCGTCAGGGATTCGGTGGCGAAGCTCAGCAGAAAGGCAAGGCCGTAAGGCAGAATCAGGAAGTAGCAGAAAAGGGCGCCCACGATGAAGCTCAGCGTCGAGAAGAACACGAAGGGTACGATGTAGCGTTTCTCCCGGTCCAGGAGCCCGGGGGCGCAGAAGCGCCAAATCTGAAACAGGATGATGGGCAGGCTGATGAAGACCGAACAGAAAAACGAGACCTTGATGTGCGCGAAGAACGCTTCCGTCGGTGAGAGGAAAACGAGTTTCTGATCGGCGATGGGGCGCTGCATGAAGGTCAGCAGTTCACCCGAAAAATAATAGGCGCCCACGAACACGACGAGAATCGTGCCCAGGATGTAGAGTATTCTGTTGCGCAACTCTGTCAGGTGCCCGGTGAGGGGCATGGATGATTCGCCGCTCACGTCTGCTTGTCGTCCTCTCGCTCGGCCCCGGTCTTGTCCTCGGCCGCTTCGCTCTCCGTGGCGGCGGCCTCCACCTCAGGCGCGGCCTCGCCCTCCTCCGGCGTGGGTTCGTCCGTCTCGATCTGGTCCGTTTCGGCGGTCTGCTCCGCCGCGCCGCTCTTTTCCTCGTCGTGGTCTTCGCCGTCGGCGTCTTCGTCTGATTCCTCGCCGCTCGCTTTTTTATCCTTTTCCTTTGCTTCCTCATCGAGGACGTCGAGATCGTAGTCGTCTTCCATGCTGAAGCTGTTCTGAAAATCCGACGTCGCGCGCTTGAAATCCCCCAGGGCCTTGCCGAGCGTGCGGGCCAGTTCCGGCAGACGCTTGGGTCCGATGACGATCAGGGCGACCACCATGATCACGATCAACTCCGTCATTCCGATGCTTCCGAACAAGGCTGCTCTCCTCAGGAAAAGACCATGCCTTTGGGTTATACCAAAACAGACGCGGATGGTGAACGAGCTGGCGGGTAACGGACTATGATCCTCATTCGCTTTCTGCTACATTTGGGTCATATTGTTCGACTCACGACCCATGTCTTCACAAAAGCGCGAGTTGATGGCTCAGAAAACGACGCAAGAGAAACGGGTGACGATTCAAGAATCCGCCGCATATCAATATGTACGCAACGCCTTGAATCTCAAAGAGATAGATGATTCGGCGGCCTTCGGTATCCTGGGACCTCTCCTTGAGCAAAGCGCCGGGAACGGAAAGAGCGACCCTATGAGCGCGGAAGAGGCCGCCCGATTGCTCTCCCGCCCGCATCTTCCCGATACCACCTTCGCCGTCGTCGATATCGAGACCACGGGCGGACGCCCCCCCCAGCACCGCATCACGGAGTTGGCCGCCGTCAAGGTTCGCGCGGGTGAAGTGGTGGATTCCTGCGACTTCCTGGTCAACCCGGCCCGTGAGATCCCCTGGAACGTCGTTCGCCTGACGGGCATCACCGACGCCATGGTGGCGGACAAACCGGGACTGATGGAAGCGCTGCCCGGATTTCTGGATTTCATCGACGGTTGCGTGTTCGTCGCCCATTGCGCGACTTTCGACCTCCATTTTCTTCAGTACTACGCGCAAGAGTTCTTGGAGCGCGATTTTTCGCCTCCGGTTCTTTGCACGTTTGAATTGGCGAACCGGCTTCTGCCGCGTCAAAAACGCTTCAATCTGGGAGAATTGAGCGCGTCGCTGGGACTTCCCGATACGGAGGCGGGAAGGCACCGCGCCTTGAGCGACGCCGAGGCGACGGCGCAGATATTGGTCCGCTTCATGCAGATGGGCCGGCTTCTGGGATTGGAGAGCCTCGAATCCCTGCTCGAGTTTCAACAACCCGACGAGGGCGTTCCTCCACCGATGGCGGAGGGGATTCGGCTCGACCCGGCGAAGATTGAATCTCTCCCTCGGGAACGCGGCGTTTTTCGTCTGTACGACAAGGACGAAAGGCTGGTGTTCGCGGGCAAGGCCAACGACATACGGCGGGCGGTGCGGGATATGTTCTACCCCAAGAACCGCTCCGCGGGCCGATTCGCCCTCAGGCTCAAGGGCGTGCGCCGCGTGGAGGCCAAGAGCCTGCGAAGCGAACTGGCCATGAACGTCGAGGCCTTTCGGGCGATGCGAAAAGCGAGTCTCATCAACGGGAACCTCTCCGTGGCGGGCGGGGGTTTTTTGAGGCTCTCGGCGGGCGTCGCACGGCCCGGCGTGTCCTTCGTATCCCGTCTCGCTCGCGACGGCGCGCGCTACTATGGCCCGTTTCGGAAAAAAGCGCAGCTCGCCGATTTGCTGGAGGCCATTGGCGCGGCCTTCCCGCTCCCCTGTGAAGCGCCGGAGGGGAATCGCAACGCCAAAAAGCGCGGCGGGTTCCGGGGCGGCAAAAGACCGCCCCGACTGCCGGATTCGGAATATGCGGAGTTGTTCGAGACTTTGATGGACATCCTGGAGGGTCGTCTCCCGAAAGAGGATGAGGGCATATTCTCCCTTCTCAATAGGGCCTGGGGAGAGGAGGTCCTTTCGCCCGGCAAACTGAGGCGCCGTATCGCTCGTCTTCATCATCTGGTGAAGATGTACGCCCTTTCGGGACCGTCCGTCGAGAGGAGAAGGCTCATCATCGTCGAACCCGGGCAGACGCGCGAGGAGAGATACTGTTATTTCATCAAGGATGGACTCCTCGTTCATGAGATATCCTTCGAGCGGGGCGACCCGCCCGTTGGCACCCTGGAAGAGAAGATAAACGAGATATTCCTGAGCGAGGACTTCGAGCAGGCGAAGGCGAGTCCGGAGGATTTCGACGAGGCGGCGGTGTTCGCCGGCTGGATGAGGCGGGAGTTGATGGACGGGTTCATGCTGAATCTCGAGGGCCGCGCCCCCTCGGCCCGCGTGATGGAGGCGCTCACAGGCGCGCTCGACGACCCGCAGGCGGCGGGGACCACGATCACCCTTTAGTTTTTCTCCGCTGCGCTCGGCAGGGCGGTAAAACGAAGTTGTTTTGAAAAACGTATTCTTGCGCGCCATTCTCCGGTGTGCTATTTTTTCTAGCGTCTCTTTCCGGGACTTTCGTCAGCAAATTGAATACGGGTTTTGGGGTGCGGGACGGGTTTGCTCGCTTTTATTCTTTCTCCATAAGGTTCCGCGACCATGGTGGATAACGGCGATTTTTGGGATCGGCGCATCGAACGCATGGCGCGCGATGAACTCGCCTCCCTGCAACTCGAACGGCTCAAGTGGCAGGTTCGCCGCTGCCACCGGGAATCCGAATTCTACCGCGAACGCCTCGATGCGGCGGGCTTGGGACCCGATTCGATTCGCAGCCTCGACGACCTGCAGAAAATTCCTTTCGTCACCAAGCAGGAACTCAGAGACGAGCAGCAAGCGCATCCGCCCTTCGGGCGATACGCCGTCGCCGAGCCTTCGACGTGGGGAGAGCTTCACCCCTCCACGGGGACTACCGGCGTGCCCGTGAGTACGATCTGGAGCAAGACGGACGTCGAGAACATCGCAGATTTCACGGCGCGCACGATGTGGAGTTTCGGCGTGCGGCCGGGCGACATCGTCCAGAACGCGTTCAGCTACGGCCTGTGGGTGGCCGGGATGAGTGTGCACTACGCCACGCAGAAGATCGGTTGTTTCGTGATCCCCATCGGCGCCGCCATGACGGAGCGGCAGATACTCTATCTCACCACCATCGGTTCCACGGTGCTCCTGAGCACGCCGAGCTATGGTCTGTACATCGGCGAAAAACTCACCGAGAGCGGCGTGGACCCCGGTGAAATCCCTTTGAAAATCGGCTCTTTCGGCGGAGAGGCGGGCGCGCAGAACCCCTCAACGCGCTCTCGTATCGAAGCCGCCCTCGGCGTCGACGCATATGATTATTACGGGCTGGGTGAGATCGGGCCGACTTTCGCGAGCGAGTCTGTGGCGAAATCGGGTCTCATCTGGGCGGAGGATCACCACATCATCGAGGTGATCGACCCCGAGACGAAAAAACCGACGCCCGAGGGCGAGGTGGGCATTCTCGTCGTCACGCATCTCACGCGCGAGGCCACGCCCATGCTGCGCTACTGGACGAACGATTTCGCGCGCGTGGACAGCTCCCCGAGCCCTTGCGGCAGAACGCACCTGCGCTCGCCCGGGGGGATTCTCGGGCGGCATGACGATCTCGTCATCTACAAGGGGGCGAAGTTCTATCCCATCCAGGTGGAAGAGGTGGTGCGGAGTTTCGCAGGCCTCAGCAACGAGTTCCGCGTGGAATTGCACCCGGATGAATCGACGGGGCGGGACCGCTGCGTCGTCGTGGCCGAAGCCGCCGAGGGGGAGGCGAACTCGGGCTTGGGCGATAAATTGCGCGACAGGCTCAGGTCGGAACTCCTGGTGACGCCCGAGGTGGAGGTTTTGCCCGCGGGTTCTTTCGAGCGAACGACGTTCAAGGCGAAAAGGTTTGTGGATTTGCGTGAATCGTGCGTATGAATACAGCGAGGGGGTGAAAAGTGCGCGGCGTATCGATCATCGGAGTGGGCATCACGCCCTTCGGGGTGCGGGCGGAGAGTCTCGTCGCCCTGGGGGCAATCGCCTGCAGGGACGCGCTTGAAGACGCGGGCCTCGGTCCTGAGCGGATCGAGGCGTTTTTTCTGGGGAATTTCGCCGGCCAGGCCTTCACCGGGCAGAACCACATCGCGCCCATGGTGGCGCACGCGGCGGGGCTGGGCGCGGTGCCCTGCACCCGTCTCGAGGGCGCTTGCGCCTCCGGGGGACTCGCCATGCGCCAGGGGGTGCTGGCCGTGGCTTCGGGCCAGGTGGATTTCGTCCTCATCGCGGGTGTGGAGAAGATGACTTCCGCCGAGACGGACGAGACGGCCTCCATCCTCGCCGCCGCCGGGGACGTGGCGGTGGAGGCGAGCGTCGGCTCCACGTTTCCCGCCCTTTTCGGCCTCATCGCCCGGCGCCACATGCACGAGCACGGGACGACGCGCGAGGAGATCGCCCACGTGGCGGTGAAAAACCACGCCCACGGCAAGCTCAACCCGAACGCCCACATGCAAAAGGACGTGACGCTTCCTCAAGTGCTGGACGCCAAGCCCGTTGCCGAACCGCTCGGGCTTTTCGATTGTTCGCTCATCAGCGACGGGGCGGCGGCCGTCGTGCTGTGCCCGGCGGAAACGGCCGCTGCGTATCATGAAAAGCCCGTCGAGGTTCTCGCATCGGCGCAGGCTTCGGATTCTCCCGCGCTCTCCGACAAGCGCGACATTACGTCGTTTTACGCCACGCAAAAGGCGGGAGAGGCGGCTTTCTCCCAGGCGGGGCTGAGCCGCGAGGACGTCGACCTGGCCGAGATTCACGATTGTTTCACGATGGCGGAGATCATCGCGCTCGAGGATTTGGGGTTTTTCGCCAAAGGCGAGGGAGGCCGCGGCGCGGTCGAGGGGATGACGAAGCTCGGCGGCGCGATGCCGGTGAACACCAGCGGCGGCCTGAAATCGAAAGGCCACCCGGTAGGGGCGACGGGCGTGGCGCAGATTCATGAACTCACGCTTCAGCTGCGCGGAGAGGCGGGCGCGCGCCAGGTTCCGGGCGCCGAGGTGGGTCTGGCCCACAATCTGGGAGGCTCGGGCGCCACGTGCGCCGTGCATATTCTGGGTGCGACCGCCTGAGGCGGAGAAGGGCGGGTGTTCACGCATGGAGACCTTCGTTTGCGCCGGATGCGGGCGGATTTATCTGGAAGGCGCGGAGCGCTGCGGGCATTGCGGCGCACAGATGGAGGAGAGGCGAGCCTCCGGGCGGGGAGTCGTCTACAGCTTCTCATCGGTTCACATGGGGGCCCAGGGGATGCCGACGCCCTACCTTCTCGCTTTGGTGGAGTTGGAAGAGGGGGGGCGAATACTCGCCCGCTTGGCGGATGATGACGAAAGCGAGCCGTCCATCGGCGATAAAGTGGTCTTTTCCGGTCTTTCGGATACCGGGCCGGTCTTTCGGATATTTTGAGGATATGTGCCGGTGAGCGCAATCAACAAGGAAGCGATACGCGCCAAGGCGCTCTTCGTAGGCCGCCTCACGCCGGCAAGAGAGGGTTTGCTCGGCGGCTTGCGGAACATCGGCATGGAGACGCTTTATTTCGAAACGCCTCATAAGGCGCGCGCGCGCACGAATTGGTGCGACTTCATTCTTTACGGGGCGACCGACCCCGCAGCGGCGGCCCCGATGCGGAGAATCGCGGAGACGGGCAAGCCTTTCGCCGCGGTGCTGCGCCCCGAGGACAAGGGGTTCACGCCCTTGAGCATCAACTCGGGCGCGAGGGCTGTTTTCGTCGACGAGGTACATCCCGAGGAAGTGTTCCAGTTCTCACGCGCCTTGAGCGAGGAGGGAAATCTTCGCAGGGAGCTCAGGTGGCTTCGCACCGAGGCGCGGGAAGAGTCCGGCGGCTGGCGGTTCGTGGGAACGAGCGCGGCGGCGGAGAGGCTGAGGCGCTCGATTCAGCTTGCGGGGCAGAAATACCGCACGATTCTCCTCGAAGGGGAGAAGGGGCTGAATTTCAGGCTCGTCGCCCGCGCGCTGCATTCCCAGTATCCCGGTGCGAGGCATCCGTTCCTGCACTGGGGGCCGAAAATGAGGCGCGCCTCGGTGCTGGAGAAAGCCATCAAGCGCATGGAAGAAAAACGCGGCGAAGAGGGCGATATCGTCGAAAAAGGGGGTACGCTCTTCATCGAGGACGCCCAGCTCATCGGCAGGGATCACCAGAAGGCGTTGGCAAAGGTTTTTGGGAAAAAAAGCCTCTCCCAAGAGTTCCGCGTGATATTCGGCTGTACGCACGACCCCGAAAGGCTGATACAGGACACGATTCTCAAGCGTCTGTATCGCAAGGAAACAACTCGCTTCATCAAGATTCCCCCGCTGCGCGATCGAAAAAAGGACATTTCGCTCGTGGCCCAGGGGATTCTGGATGAATTCTCGAGCCGCATCGGTCAGCCGAGAAGGCGGATCACGCCGGCGGCGATGGATTGGTTTTCGGGGCAAAAATGGTGGGGAAATGAGTCCGAACTCGAGATGGCCGTGTGCCGCGCCTTCCTCGTGAGCGAGGGCAACTCGATTTCGCTCGATGACTTGAGCTCCACGCCCCGGGGAAAGGGAGGCGGCGACATCGAGGGCTTTTTCCGCGACAGGCTCTCCTCGGTGGTCACCGCCCTGGGCGATGGGGAGAGCAGCGACTTCTATGACCACACCATCCGCAGCGTCGAAAAACCCCTGCTCGAACTGGTGCTCCGCGAAGCGGGCGGAAACCAGGTGCAGGCGGCGCGCCTGTTGGGCATGAACCGCAACACGCTGAGAAGAAAACTCCTGGAATTCGGCCTCACCAAGCCTTCCCCCTCCCGCCGGAGATAAATTTTTGGCGCATCGAGGCGATGGATTCGCCGCCGTCATCCTTGCGGCCGGCCGGGGAAAACGCATGGGGTCCCCGCTGGCGAAAGTGCTCCATCCGGTGGGCGGGGAGCCGATGATCCGCCATGTCGTAGCCACTGCGAGAGCGGCGGGCGCTCACGCCATCGTCGTCGTCGTGGGCCATCAGGCCCGGGACGTTCAGGAGGCGTTTTCCGGCGATGACGGGGATATCGTTTTCACCGTTCAGGAAGAACAGCTCGGCACGGGCCATGCCGCCGAGGTCGGCTTGTCCGCCCTGTCCTCCGAGGCGGAACATCTGTATCTCCTGTGCGGCGATGCGCCCTTGATACGAACGGCTACTCTCAAGCAGTTGGCGCGCCTTCATGTTGAGGCGGATGCGACGGCCACCATGCTCACGGCCATTGCCGGGGAGCCGCACGGGTATGGCCGCGCCCTGCGCGAGGGGGGGGAACTCATCGGCGTGGTGGAGGAGGCGGACGCGACGGATGCGCAGAAGGAAATTATCGAGATCAACACGGGCGCCTATGCCTTCGAGGCCGCTTTCCTGCGCGCCGCCCTGCCGAGGATCAGGGCCGAGAACAACCAGGGGGAGTACTACCTGCCCGACGTTTTCCCTATCGCGCGCGCCGAGGGTCGCGTTATCCAAGGCCTTGAGCTGGCGTCGCCCGAAGAGGCGCTGGGCGTGAACACGCCGGAGGACCTGCGCCGGGCGCAGGAGATTTACGAGAAGCGCCGGTTCAAGGGCTGATGCGCGCAAAGCCGCCTGATCTGGGTTGGTTGAAAAGCCCTGCAATGACGGCAATAGGATTCGGCCTTGTCGCAGGGAGTGTAGGGGCCGCATACATGCGGCCCTCGTAGTGGGAGAAAAAAACAGGGTCGCATGTATGCGACCCCTACACACTTCCTTCTCCGACTTTTTCAACAGCCCCATCAAGTGGGGAGTGATTTGGCCCGACCCGCAAGGGTTTTTTAACACCTCCTTGTCAGGGGGTAAGGGCGATGCTCGCGACACGGGGTTTTTCCACAACCCCGATTTGCTATAATTTCCCCCGCAAGATAGAAAAAGCGAGTGGAAGCGCCCGTTTCGGGGCGGATTTGTACGAATTTCAGGAAGGTATCTCGTGAGGGCACTGATTCTGGCGGCCGGCCGAGGAGCCGGTTTATATCCGTTTACGAATACCCGGCCCAAGGCGATGCTGCCGATGGCGGGCGAGATGCTCCTGCATTCGGCGCTCAAGAAAATACGCGCCGCCGGCGTCAGCGATCTGGTCGTCGTCGTCGGTCACCGCGCCGACAGGATCATCAACGAATTCGGCCAGGGTTCGCGCTACGGGATGACGATTCAGTACATCCGCCAGGAAGAGCCCACGGGCATCCGCGACGCCATCAGCCTCGCGAAAGGCCATTTTCAGGAGGATGAGTCGTTTCTGCTGGTATACGCGGACGTGCTGGCGTCGGAGAACATGTACCGCCAGGTCGTTCAGGCGTTCGGCTCTTTTCACCAGCCCGTGGCGGCGATTTGCCACACCCCCCATGCCCAGAACTACGGCACGGTCTATCTCGGCAAGGACATGCAGATAGAGCGGCTGGTGGAGAAGCCCGTGGAGCGCGAGGTGGGCAATTACGTGCTGGCCGGCGTGTTCGTCATGCCCTACCGGCTGTTCGATTTGCTCGAAAGCCTCGAGATGGACGAGGCGTTCAACGAACTCTGCGCGGGCGAGGGGATTCGCTCCTCGATCTGGGAGGAACCCTGGCTGGACGCCCAGCACCCCTGGGATCTGCTCAAGGGAAACCAGATGGTCATGGACACCTGGAGCGAGGCCCGCGTGGACGGCAGCGTGCGCCTTCGGGGCGCGGTGCAGTTCCGGGGGCCCGTCGTGATCGAGAAAAACGTGGTGATCGAATCGGGTGCCTCCATCTTCGGCCCGTGCTTCATCGGGGAGAATACGTTTCTGGGAAACGGGGTCTTGGTGCGCCCCTATACGGCCATCGGCGCGAACGCGACCATCGGCTTCGGCGTGGAGCTCAAAAACTGCATCCTCTTCAACGGCGTCCGGGTGGGGCGCCTCTCCTTCGTGGGCGACAGCGTCGTCGGCGAGGACGCCGTGGTGGGTTCGGGTACGCTGACGCTGATTCAGAATCTCGACCAGTCCCCCATCATGGTGCCCATGCCGGAGGGCGAGGTCGATTCGGGCCTCGACAAGGTGGGCTCCTTCCTGGGCGACGGGGCGCTGGTCGGCGCCTCGAATACGCTGGCCTCGGGAACCGTCGTGCCGCCCGGTGAAGTCGTTCCGCACCACCATACCTATCCCCGGGGAGAGAACTAGCATGTGCGGCATCGCGGGCATGGCGGCGAGCGCGAACGTCTCGCAAAAGCTCCTGCGCTCCATCGCGGCTCTCGAATACCGCGGATACGACTCCTGCGGCATGGCCGTCCAGAGAAACGGGGCGATAGACATCCGAAAGAACGTGGGCACCGTGGAGGCGGTGAATTCCCTGGAGCGCTTCACGGACATGAAGGGCCTGGTGGGCATCGCGCATACGCGCTGGGCGACGCACGGCGGGGTGACGCAGGCGAACGCGCACCCCCACGCGGACAACGAGAGCCGTCTGGCCGTGGTCCACAACGGCATCATCTCGAACTACAAGGAGCTCAAGGAGAGGCTCTCGCGCGACGGCGCGGCGTTCCGCTCCGAGACGGATTCGGAAGTCATCGCGCATCTGGTGGCGCAGAAAATCGCGCGAAACGGCCAGGACGTGGAGGAGGGCTTCGTCGAGGCGATCGACGAGCTCGAGGGCACCTTCGCCCTGGCGGTCATCTCGGTCGACTCACCGGGCCGTATCTTCTGCGTGAAGCGCGAATCGCCCCTCATCATCGGCCTTGGGGACGACGCCAACTACGTGGGGTCGGACTTCAGCGCGTTCTTCGAGTTCACCCGCCGGGCGATCATCATGGAAGACGGCGAATACGCGCTCATCACGCCGGAGAGCTATGCGGTCAAGAGTCTGCTCACCCGAGAACGCGTCGACAAGGAAGTCACCGAGATCGAGTGGGACGCGGAGAAGGCGCGCCGGGGCGGCTACCCCCATTTCATGCTCAAGGAGATTTACGATCAGCCCACCACCGTCCAGGCCGCCCTCCAGATTCCGAGGGAGGATATCCAGGCGCTGGCCGGGATGATTCACGAATCGCGGCAATGCTTTCTGGGCGGCGTCGGAACGACTTATTACATCGCGTCGATGGGGCAGTATTTCTTCAGCCGCCTGGGGGGGAAGTATCTCCCCGTCGTCAGTACGGACGAGTTCGCCCACATCGCGGATATCGGGCCCGAGGACGGCTTTTGCGCCATCAGCCAGTCGGGAGAGACCTACGACACCCTGAGCGCCCTGCGCCATGCGAAAGCGAGCGGCGCCAGGACGGCGGGCATCGTGAACATGATGGGCTCCACCCTGGTCCGTTCGGTGGACGTTCCGATACTCCAGGGCGCGGGACCCGAAAAATGCGTCATCAGCACCAAGACGGCCCTGAGCCAGGCGGTCGTATTGCTGCTCGCCTCGATGGAGCTGGGTCTGCTCGCGGGGCGTCTGAGCGAGGCGGAGGTCGAGGCGCTGCGGGAAGAGGTCGCCTCCTTGTCCGACCTCGTGCTCGAGACGCTCAACGAACGCTCGGGCTATTTCCACACGGCCGCGCAGGCGCACCAGCACATGAAGAACTGGCTCTACCTGGGCCGGGGCATCTACTATCCCGCGGCGCTCGAATGCGCGCTCAAGATGAAGGAAGTCACCTACCTACACGCGGAGGGGATGAGCGCGGGGTTCTTGAAGCACGGCACCATCTCCCTGATAGATGAGAACATGCACACCATCGTCCTGATGCCCACGCCCGAGGAAGCCGAACTCCACGCGCTCACCAGGAGCAGCGCGGAAGAAGTCCGCGCGCGCGGCGGCTTCGTCCTGGGCTACCGCTTCGAGGGAGACGAGATGGTGGAAGGGCTCTTCAGCGAAGAGATCGTGCTGCCGAGGGTATCCGCGCAGCTTGCGCCCTTCCTGCATCTCGTCTCGGGGCAGCTTTTGGCGTATTTCCTCGCGGTGGCGCTCAAGCGCGACGTCGACAGGCCGCGCGCGCTGGCGAAGTCCGTCACCGTCGCCTGAGGGCGCTCCCCGAAATGCCGAACGCGAAGTTTCAGGGAACGGACGGGGTTCGTGGCCTCGCCGCCGATGAGGATCACCCACAGGCGGAGGGGGTCGACGGGCGCACGGCCTTCCTGGAGTATGGAATCCTCACGCCCCGCTTCGTCGAGCACTACGTTTTCGAAGCCGGCGCCTGGTTTCTGGAAAGAGCCTCGGAGCAGCTCATCTCCCCGACCGCGGTGGTGCTGGCTTGGGACCCGAGGGACGTTGCGGGGGAATTCACTGCCGCGTGCGTGAACGGTCTCCTTCGTGCGGGCGCGCACGCCCTCTCGCTCGGCGTGATGCCGACGCCTGCGGCGGCGGCCTATCTGGCGGGCGTGGGCGGAGCGGGCGCGGTGGTCCTCACCGCATCTCACAACCCCCCGGAGCAAAACGGCGTGAAAATCCTGTTGGCCCCCGACTCGACCAAGCCCCTGCCGGATGAGGATGCGGCGTTGAGCGCCCGCGTCTGGGCGAACGAGTGGAGCGCGATCGAGCAGACGCCCGAGAGCGGACACGGCGTGGAAGCAGCCGCCGAGGCGCGCGCGTTTTACGTCGATTACATTACCCAGCTTCCCAACTGCTGGCTGCGCGCGGGCGACCTTGCGCGGTGGAGCCTCGTGGTGGACCCCGCGGCGGGGGCGTGGAGCGGACTGGCCGCACAGGTGCTGGAGGAATTTCATCCTTTGAGCGTGCGTGAGGTGAACGCCTTGGGCGATGGCCGTGTGAACGAGGGCGGCGGCGTGGTCGCTCTCGAAGGCAGGCGCATCGTCGAGGGCACGGACGCCGGTTTCATCGACGGTCACGCGGGCGCGCGCGCGCTGTTTGAGGCGGGCCGCGCGCGGAGGAAAGATCTGAAAAAAGGCGACGGCCTGGCGGCGGCCTGCGTCCTGGACGCCGACGGCGACAGGGGCTACTCCCTCGTCTACAATCCGTTCCGGGATGCGCTTCACGTCCTGGACGGCGACGACGCGCTCGTCTTACAAGCCCGTTTCCTTGAGCGGGAGAATGAACTGCCCGAAGACGGCGTGGCCGCCATCACGATAGAGAGCGATTCGGGCGCGGCGGCGGCCCTGAATGAGACGGGCCTGCGCGTCGTCTTCACCCCCGTGGGGGATAAGTGGATATTGAACGAGGCGCGCAGGTTCGGGGACCGCTTCGCCCTGGGGGGTGAGGAATCGGGCCACACGGTCGTGCCGGGCCTGCTCGTCAACGCTTTGGGCGAGGGGCGCAGGCTCGCGGCAGGAGACGGTCTCAAGAGTTTCCTCAACACCTGTGCCGCGCTGCGGAGCCTTTTCGAGAACGCCGAACCCGAAGAAGCGTATGTGGCGGTCGCTGCGCCGTTTCCCCGGGGGTTCAAGAGGTCTTATTATGCCTACCACGTGGCGCGGAGCCGCTTCGCGCCGGGAACGGAAGCGTGGGAGGCCATCGGCGCGAAACTGATGGAGGCTGCGAAGAGCGCCTTCTCGGGCGTAGCCACTCCCCGCTTTGCGCCTTTGGAGGACGATGCGGGCGTCATGTATCTCGCCCTGGAAGACGGGGCGGGCGGGCCGCTGGGCGCGGTTTATGTAAGGAACTCGGGCACCGAGAGCCGGACGGGCGTGGTTCTGAGAAGCCCCGCCGGGTGGGAAGAAAAACTCTGCGCCGTTGGGGATGAGGTGCTGCGCGAGATTCTAGGGCGCATGAAGGACCATGGCGCCCCCGGCGCGCGGGCGGAGGCGAGCTTGCTCGAAGCCTTGAGGGAGCGTGAAATGGATATTGCGGCCGTCGATGCGCATCTGGATTTGGACGCCCAAGCCCGCTTCGGCGCGCCGACTCAAGCGGCCGAGGTCAGAAAAGAAGTTCTGCGCGGCGGTCTGGCGCGGGAAGAAGCAGGAGTTTTACGCATCACGCCGCTCGGCGAGTGGTATCTGGAGCAGAAAAGATGAGCGCGACGACGCCTGAAACCTATTTCCGAAGGCTCGGCGAGTTTCCGCACTCGGCTTTGTTCGATGGTGCGGCGCACGCTTGGGAGGCCGTCGGCCTGCTGGATGGTTTCATCCGGAATCTGGTGGACGAGGCGGATGCGCCTTTGGCAGAGGCCTCAGCGCTCCGGGTGGAGGAGGGCCTCATCGTGAGCGAGGGCCTGCTCGTAACAGGAGAGAGCCTGAAAATCGCCTCCGTCGGCCTGCTCATCGAGGCGGGCGTGCGGGTGGAGCCGGGATGCGTCATCAAGGGGCCGACGGTGCTTTGCTCGGGCGCGGAAGTCCGGCACGGGGCATATCTGCGGGGAGGATGCCTCATCGGGCCGGACGCCGTCGTGGGCCATGCGACCGAAGTCAAGAACAGCGTCTTTTTGAACGGCGCGCAGGCGGGGCATTTCGCCTACGTGGGGGACAGCATTCTGGGCGCGGATGCCAATCTGGGCGCGGGCGCCAAGCTGGCGAACCTGGAACTCAGGACGGAAGAAGAGAAAAGAGCGGGCGCGGTGAAGAACATCGTCCTGCGCGCGGAAGGGGAACGGGTCGACACCGGCCTCACGAAGTTCGGCGCGGTGGTGGGCGATGACGCAGAGATCGGCTGTAACGTCGTGACGTCTCCGGGCGTGATGCTGGGGGCCGGCTCCTGGGTCGCGCCGAACGCGACCGTCTCGAAGGGCGTCTATCCCGAGCGCACGCTCATCCGCGGCCCCAAATCGAGCGTGGGCCGCCGCCGGTTCTGAGCCGAGAAACATACCCGTGGACTATCTGGAAAACCTGAACCCCCAGCAGAAAGAGGCGGTGCTCGCGCCGCCGGGCGCCAATCTGGTGCTGGCGGGCGCGGGCTCGGGCAAGACGCGGGTGATCGTCCACCGCATCCTGCGCCTGCTCGACGAGGGCCTCGCCCCGAACCGGATTCTGGCCATCACCTTCACGAACAAGGCGGCGGGCGAGATGAAAGAGCGCCTGTTCGCATCCTTGGGCGCAGGCGTCCGCGGCATCTGGGTGGGCACCTTTCACGCCGTCTGCGCAAGGATTCTGAGAGCAGAAGCCGAAGCGGCGGGCTTGTCCTCCAATTTCTCTATCTTCTCGCGCGGGGAGTGCCTGACGCTCGTAAAACGCTGCTTGGCGGAGGCGAAGATCAGCGAGGAGCGCTACGCGCCCCGGTCGGTTCTGGAGCAGATAGGCCGCCGGAAGACCTCGCTGGCGGAGGCGGAGGATGCCGATCCTGCTCCTTTCAGCATCGACGGGGCGGCCCGGAAAATCACCCCCGCCTATGAGCGCGCCCTGCGCGAGGCGGGCGCCGTGGATTTCGACGACCTGCTGGCGCGACCTCTAAGCATGTTCAAACGGCATCCAGAGGTTCTCAGGAAATACCAGGACCGCTTCGAGGAAATACTCGTCGACGAATACCAGGACACCAACCCGGTGCAGGACGAACTCGTGGCCGTGCTCTCGCGCGTTCACGGGCGGGTGTTCGCCGTGGGGGATGACGATCAGGGCATCTACGGCTGGCGGGGCGCGCGGGTGGAGAACATCCTCGATTTCGAGCGCAGGTTCCCGGGCGCCAGGGTGTTTCGCCTGGAGGAGAACTACCGATCGAGCGGCGCGATATTGAATCTCGCCTCGCGCATCATGGGTGGGGCCGGGGCGCGGCACGAGAAGCGCCTCTTCACGCGCAAGGCTGCGGGTGAGGCCGTATGCTATCTGGCGGCGGCGAACGCCGAGGAAGAGGCGGAAGCCGTCATCAAGCGCCTCATCGAGGCGGGAGCGGGCGGTGAGATTCCGTGGGGAGAGACCGCCGTCTTCTACCGTATCAACACGCAGTCGCGTCCGCTCGAAGAAGCGGCCCGCAGGCGGGGGATTCCTTATCAGATAGTGAAGGGCCAGCGGTTTTTCGACCGTAACGAGGTGCAGGACCTGGCGGCCTATTTCAGGCTGCTCATCCGGCCCGGGGACGGCGCGGCTTTCTCGCGGGTCGTCAACCGCCCGCCACGGGGGCTGGGGCCGGAGCGCTTGAAGGCGATAGCGGGCGAAGGCGCGCAGGGTGTCACGACCGCCGACGCGCAAGCCGCCCTGGCCACAGGCCGCATCCGGGGAAACGCCGCGCAAATGCTTGCGGACTTGCTGAAGACGCTGGAGTCTCTTGCTGCCCTGAAGGCGGGACCCGCGCGCCTGATCGAGGAAATACTCGAACGCACGGGCTACCAGGCCTGGCTGGAAGGCGCCGCGCAAAGGAGCACGTCGCCGGAACGCCGCCGCGCCGCTGCCAGGGCGCTGGAGGGCGCGAAGGAATTCATCGCCGCGGCCCGTGCTTTCGAAGACCGGATCACCGAAGAAGAGGGCCTCTCGCCCCAATCGGATGAAGCCAAAAGCTTGTTTCTGGAGGAGTTGGCGCTCATGGGCGAGGCGGATGAGATGTCCGGTGAGAGCGGGGCGCTCTCCCTGATGACGCTTCACGCGGCGAAGGGCCTGGAGTTCGCCGCCGTGGGCGTCGTCGGCGTACAGGATGGATTGATCCCGCACAGCCGCTCCCGCGACGAGCCGGCGGCCTTGGATGAGGAGAGGAGGCTCCTCTATGTGGGCGTCACGCGGGCGAAGGAGTTTTTAACTCTCTCGTGGGCCAAGGAGCGTCGGCCCGACGGCGCCAAGGAAAGCTGGTCGTCGCGTCCGAGCCGCTTTATGGAGGGATTGGGGTCCGATCTCATCAAGCGCATAGGCGATCACGCGCAGACGCGCAGACGCGCCCCGCGCGGTTTCAAGGCGCCGCGCGATTCCACCGACTCGCGCTACGCCGATATCCTGGCGGAAGCGAAAGCCGCTCCTCCCCGGAAAGAGAAGAGCGCGCCCGCCGTACCCGCCGCCGCGCTCGGCCCCTTTGCGCCCGGCGCGCGCGTCAGGCACAAGAAATTCGGGGTCGGCGTCATCCGCTCACGCGAGGGAACCGGAGACCGGGCGACGGTGAGCGTGGAGTTCGAGAACGCGGGCCTCAGGAAGCTGGTCTTGAAGTACGCGCCGCTCTCGCCTGCGGATGAGGGCGTTGACGCGGGCGAGAACCGGGCGGTATAAGGGCGCAAAGGGGGAAGAGATGTCCATCTCAAGAGAAGATGTGGTTCACGTTTCCAGGCTGGCGCGGCTCAATCTCAGCGAGGATGAGATCGAGAAATTCACCGGGCAGCTCGGCGCGATTCTGGAGCACATCGCCAAGCTGAACGAGGTGGACACCGAGGGCGTGGCGCCCACCTCGCACGTCCTAGACATCACGAACGTGTTCCGCGAGGATGCGGTCACCGACTCCCCCATCGAGAACATGGAGAAGATGGCGCCCGATTTCGCAAAGGGCCATTTCCGCGTTCCCAAGGTCATCGAATAGTTTTTTCGAAAACATGGCGTACGCCTCCCTCAAAGATTTCGTCGACGCTTTAGAACGCGCGGGCGAGTTGCGCCGCGTCCAGGTTCCGGTGGATATCGAACTCGAGATCACCGAGATCGCCGACCGCTCGGTGAAGAGCGGCGGCCCCGCCCTGTTGTTCGAAAAGCCGGTCGATCCCGACGGGCGCGAATACGACATACCCGTCCTAATCAACGCCTACGCCTCGGACCTTCGGATGAAAATGGCCTTGGGCGTCGACAGCATGGACGCGGTGGCGGACGAGGTGGCCGAGCTTCTCGAAATCAAGCCGCCCGAGGGCATCATCGAGAAGGTGAAGATGCTGCCCAAGCTCGCGCGGCTCGCTTCTTTCTCCCCGAAAACGGTGAGCGCGGCCCCGTGCCAGGAGATCGTCGAGACCGAAAACCCGGATCTCTTCTCGATACCCGCCATCAAGTGCTGGCCCGAGGACGCGGGACGCTACATTACCTTCGGGCACATCTACTCGCGAAACCCCCGGACGGGCCGCAGGAACGTGGGCCTCTACCGCGTGCAGTTTTTTGACGAGAAGACCGCCGGCATGCACATGCACTTACACCACGACGGGGCGCAGAACTTTCAGGACAGCACGAAGATGGGCGCGCGCATGGAGATGGCGATCGCCCTGGGCGGCGACCCCGTCTACGTCTACGCGGCGAGCGCGCCGCTTCCGCCCGCGATTGACGAGTTGAACCTGGCCGGTTTTTTAAGGCGAAAGAGCGCCGAGCTGGTCAAGTGCAAGACGGTGGACGTGGAGGTGCCCGCGGATTCGGACATCGTGGTGGAGGGCTACCTGAACCCCGGCGAGTTGAGGGAAGAAGGACCCTTCGGCGATCACACGGGCTGGTATTCCCTGGCGGACGACTACCCCGTCTTTCACGTGACGGCCATCACGAGAAAGCGCGAGGCCATCTACCCCACCACCATCGTGGGCCGCCCGCCGATGGAGGACTACTGGCTCGGCGGCGCGACGGGGCGCATCTTCCTGCCGCTGATGAAGATGCAGCTCCCCGAGATCGTGGACGTGCACATGCCGGCGGAGGGCGTGTTCCACAACATGGTGATCGTCTCGATACGCAAGTCCTATCCCTACCACGCGCGCAAGGTCATGTACGCCCTGTGGGGGATGGGGCAGATGGCGCTCGCGAAGGTCATCGTCATCGTGGATGAGGACGTGAACGTGCACGACATCAGCGAGGTCTCCTGGAAGGTGCTCGGCAGCATCGACCCGAGGCGCGACATGGTGTTCGTCGACGGCCCCGTGGACGCGCTCGAACACGCCGCGCCCCGCCTCCACGTGGGCAGCAAGGTGGGCGTGGACGGCACCCGGAAATGGGCGTCCGAGGGTTTCGAGCGCGAATGGCCGCCCGAGATCGTGATGACGGACGAGATAAAAGAGCGCGTCACGAGGCGCTGGGAGGAGTACGGCCTTGGCGGCTGAGGCGTCGATGAGCGCGAGTTTCAAACAGTTCCTGCGCATGGTGAAGTTCGAGCACACCGTCTTCGGGCTCCCCTTCGTGCTGATGGGCGGCGTGATGGCGGCCGGCGGGGTTCCCTCCGCCTGGGTCCTGTTCTGGATGGTCATGGCGGCGGTGGGCGCGCGGAATTTCGCCATGTCGCTCAACCGCTTCGCCGACAGGGACATCGACCCCAAGAACCCGAGGACGAAAGACCGCGCCGAGTTCCAGGCGCTGCTCCATTCGAAATCCATCCTCATGATGCTGGCGGGCTTTCTGGCGCTCTTCCTCCTCTCGGCCTGGATGCTGAATCCGCTCGCGTTCGCGCTTTCCTTCGCCGTGGCGGCCTGCATCGTCTTCTACAGCTACTCGAAACGATTTACCTCCTGGACGCACCTGTTCCTGGGCTTCGTCCTGGGCTGTGCGCCTGCGGGCGCGTGGGTGGCCGTGCGCGGCGATCTGGGCTTTGTGCCCGTTCTGCTCTTCTGCGGCGTCACCCTCTGGGTCGGCGGCTTCGACCTCATATACGCCTGTCTGGACGTGGATTTCGACGGCGAGGAGAATATCCACTCCCTCCCGCGTCTTCTGGGCGTGAAGGGCGCGCTCATCGTCTCAGCGCTCGCCCATCTGGGGACGCTGGCCTGTTTCTTCGCCGCGGGCTGGATATTCGGTCTCGGCCCCGTTTACTGGCTCGCGCTGGCGGCGGCGGGGTGTCTCCTGTTCTGGGAGCACTGGATCGTGCGGCCCGACGATTTGAGCCGCGTAGACATATCCTTCTTTAATCTCAACGCCTGGGTGTCCGTGGTGGTCGCATCGGGTGCGGTCGCCGACGTGCTCATCGGCGCGGGCTGAGCGCGCGTGCCGACCCGGGTCGAGAAACGCGAAGTCCAGGCGATGTTCTCGGACATCGCGCCCACCTACGACCTCCTGAACCGGCTTTTGAGCTTCGGCGTCGACCGCCTCTGGCGCAAGCGCGCGGTGGCGAGCCTTCTTAGCGATTTCAAAGGAGAGGCCTGCTTTCTCGATCTGGCGACGGGCACGGCCGACGTCGCTCTGGAAGTGTACGCCCAAGCCGGACGCGGCGCGCGCATCTTCGGCGTTGATTTCGCGTATCCCATGCTCGCGCGCGGGAAGACGAAGGCGGAGAGGCAGGGCGCTCCCTTATCCCTCATCCAGGGAGACGGGCTGAGCCTCCCTTTTGGGGACGGTGCGTTCGACGGGGTGATCATCGCGTTCGGTCTTCGCAATTTCGAGGATCGTGAGGCGGGCTTAAAGGAAATGGGCCGCGTCTTGAAAGAGGGCGGCAGGCTCGTAGTGCTGGAATTCGGACACCCTGGTGGCCTGTTTGGGCTTTTATATGCCTTTTACTTCAAGGTTCTCCTGCCGGTGGTGGGCAGACTCGTCTCAGCCCACAGAAGCGCGTATAATTACCTCCCAAACACGGTTTATGAATTTCCCGAAGCCGAGCAGTTCTCGGCGATGATGCGCGATGCGGGCTTTCGCGAGGTGAACCGTCGCCCGATGACGGGCGGCATCGCCGAGCTTCACACCGGGGTGCGCGGATAACCCTGCAGCCTCGGGGGAGGGACGGGCGTGAACCCTCCGCCAGAGACGAACTCCATCGAGCCGGATGAAGCCGATATTCTGCGGCTTATCGAGAAGCGCCTCCTGTGGCTCTCCACCTACAGCGTCCATTACGCGAACAACCTGCGCGCAGGCTCCGAGAACATCAAGATAGGCGGCCACCAGGCGAGTTCGTCCTCCGTCGTGAGCCTGATGACGGCCATGTTCTTCCGCTGGCTCAAGACGGGGGACAGGCTCGCCATTAAGCCCCACGCCTCGCCCGTCCTGCACGCGGCCCACGCCTTGCGCGGCGATTTGCCGATGGAGCGCTTACGCGATCTCCGCGCCTTCGGCGGCCTCCAGGCCTATCCCAGCCGCTCGAAGGATGAATACCCCGTCGATTTCTCCACCGGCTCGCTCGGGCTGCCCTCGGTGGCCGCCTCGTTCGCCGCGCTCATGCAGTCCTACATCGACGATCACTTCGGCGCGGGCCCGCCGCAGCGCTTCATCTCCCTGGTGGGGGACGCGGAACTCGACGAGGGCAACATCTGGGAGGCGCTGGCGGAGGAATACGTGGCCCATCTCGGCAACGTCATCTGGGTGGTGGACCTGAACCGACAGAGCCTGGACCGCGTCGTGCCCGACGGCAAGGCGCAGCAGATTCGCGATCAGTTCCGCCTGCACGGCTGGCACGTGGTGGAACTCAAATACGGAAAGCGCCTGCAGGCCGCGTTCGCGCTCAAAAACGGCGAATCGCTGAGGCGGCGCATCGACGACATGTCGAACGGCGAGTACCAGATGCTCATCGGCAGAAGCGGGCGCGAGATAAGGGAGGGCCTCACGCGCGGTGAGGCGGGCGATTACGAGGGACTCGCGGGGCTGCTGGATCGCTACCCGGACGAGGAACTGCCCGCGCTCCTGTCCGACCTGGGCGGCCACGACATCGAGTGCATCCTGGAGGCCCTCGAGGAGGCGGACGGGGTTAGGGATAAGCCCGTGATGATCCTCGCCTACACCATCAAGGGCTGGGGGCTCCCCATCGCGGGTGATCCGATGAACCACTCCCAGCTCCTGACGGAGGCGCAGATCGCCGAACTGCGCGATTCCGCGGGCCTAGGCGAGGGCGAGGAACTGGCGCCTCTCTCGGGAGAAAGCGCCGGAAGCCCGCGCGGTCGAGCGAGCGGTTACGCGCTACGACGCGCGGGCCACGCTTGCGAGAGAGGAAGTCGTGCCCGCTCCCGTGCCCCGGGAAGTGGGGGCGAACTTCGCCTCCAAGACTTCCACGCAGGAGGCGTTCGGCGCCATCATGACGAACTTGGCGCGGGAGGACGCGCTCGCGCGCCACATCGTCACCACCTCGCCCGACGTGGCCGTGAGCACGAACCTGGGCGGCTGGATCAACCGCCGCGGGGTATACCACCCCGAGGGCAAGGCGGATTTCTTCGCCTTACAGCAGGTGCAGCGGCTGTTGAAGTGGGAGGAGTCCCCGGCGGGCCGGCACATCGAACTGGGGATATCGGAGAACAACCTGATGCTCCTGCTCGCGGCCTTCGGCGTCTCGAAAGAGCTTTGCGGGGTGCGGGTCTGCCCCATCGGCACGGTGTACGACACCTTCATCAGCCGCTGTCTCGACGCGCTTCGCTACGCGGTCTATAACGGCGGGCGCTTCATCGTGGTGGCGACGCCGAGCGGCACGAGCTTATCCCCGGAGGGCGGTGCGCACCAGAGCATCCTCACGCCCGCCATATCCCTGGAGATGCCGGGGCTCGAAGCCTATGAGCCGACCTTCGCCGTCGAGGTCGAGTGGCTGCTCCTCTCGGCCATCGGCCGCGTTCTCGGGGATGCCGATTGCCCGGCGTTTTATCTCCGCCTGAGCACGAAGCAGGTCGATCAGAACCTCCTGCCCGCCGGGTGGCTCGCTGACCCCCTGAAGCGCGAGGTGCTCAGGAATAACGTCCTGGGCGGGGGCTACCTGCTTCACTCGGCGAAAGATGCGCCCGGCTACCGCGCGGGTGCCAACGCGGTGAACCTCTTCGTGAGCGGGGTGATGACGCCCGAGGCCCTCGCCGCCGCCCGCGCGCTGGAGGCGGAGGGGATACACGCCAACGTCTACGTCCTCACGAGTGCGGACAGGATTTACGCCGAACACAAGAAGGCGAAAAAAGCGGGCCGCCCCTCGCGCCTCGAAATGATGGTGGGCGACGAACACCGCGACAACCCCATCGTATCCGTGCTGGACGGGCATTCGCTGGCGCTCTCGTTCTTGGGCGGTGCGCTGGGCGCCGACCAGCGATGCCTGGGCACCGACCAGTTCGGCCAGAGCGGCCTCCCGCACGAGGTCTACGACGCCTTACAGATCGGACAGGCGCATATCGAGGCGGCGTGCCGGGAGGTTTTGGGGTAGGGGGGGATTGGGAACGCACGACTTAACACATGGCGACTCTGGAATGTATCTTGGACATTCGGAATTTGACTTCACAAACACGATGGATAGACTATGATTGTGGGGTGGGGCTCATGCCTGACCTTGGCTGAAGTTGTTGAGCAGGAGAGAAGGCCATGGAACAGCTATTGAAAGATGATTTTCAATACTACCTCGATCACCAGTCCGAACTCGCCCAGAAGTACGAGGGGAAATACATCGTCATCAAGAACCGGCGGGTGCTCGGGACTTACGACGACGAGATGGAGGCCGTTGAGAAGACAGCCAAAAAGCACGAACTCGGCACGTTTCTCGTGCAGGAATGCAGTTCCGATCCGGACAGCACAATAGAGACCTTCCATTCGAGAGTCTGTTTTTCCTAGATGTCAGGACCATCCAGTTTCGCCTTTACGACATATTTCGACGAGCGGAAGAATGTCCTCATCAACGAGGTCCATATCGCCGCAGCCTATACGCCTGCGGAAGGCTCCCCTGCGCCCACTTTTCAGGAATACAAGTCAATTTGGGATACGGGTGCGACGCGCACCGTGATTACCCGGCGAGTGGTGGAGGATTGCAATCTCAAAGCCATAGGAATGAGCCGGGTGCGAGGCGTTTACGACGCCCGGTCAGTTGAGGCGTATCTGATCAATATCCGGCTGTTGAACGACGTGGAATTCGGCAATCTGCGAGTCATAGGAACCGAACGATTGAGCGGCGGTGCGGATGTTCTGATTGGTATGGATATCATCGGCGCAGGAGACTTCGCGGTCAGCAACTATGAGGGACGCACGACGTTCACATTTCGCTGCCCCTCGAAAGAGCGAATCGACTTCCTGCCTCCTGAAGAGCGTCCTCCTGAAAGCTGTTCGGAATAACCCGTATCCGCATTTTCGGTTGATGCAATTCGACAATCTATTTACGGCCTCCCGCACGAGGTCTACGACGCCTTGCAAATCGGACAAGCGCACATCGAGGCGGCGTGCCGGGAGGTTTTGGGGTAGGGGGAATTGGAAACGCGCACAACAAGGCCGAAAACCTGGGTTCACAGGCATTCCGCGGTGATGTGATGCGTTACGTATACATGATCGGCTGTCTCGCGGGGCTTGTGCTGATCTGCGCGTGGGCCGGCCCCGCCGCCGCCGACGGCAACTTCTCGCAGCGCCCCGGGTTCGCCGAGTATTTCGCGGCCAACCCTCCGGCCGACGCCGCCGGTCCGGCCGACCGGGCCCTGGCCCGCCGCCACGCGCCGCGCTTCCACCTGCCCGCCGGCCACGAAGGTCCCATCGACTTCTACCGCGACTACATCGCCCACGGCTACCTGGTAACGGGCGACGGCGTTCGCATCGACGGCCCCACCGCCGGTGACCTGAACCGCTACCGCGACGACGCCCGCGCCGAGTTCACGCACGTGCCGGGCGGGGCCGAGCCCCGGCCCCTCGTCTACGCCGCGGTGGAGCGCACCGGCCTGTGGGCGCCGAAGGAGGCGGACCGGTCGGCCGGGGAATTCACCGTCCTCACCTACCACCTGGTGTTCCGGGTGAGCGGCCTGCCGGCGGGACTATCCCCGGTCGCGGCCATACCGCTCCGGCTGGTGGCGGACCTCGACGACTGGCACCAGCTCGACCACTACACCGCCGCGTTCGTGGTCCTGGCCGCGGATGGGCGCCCCGTCGCCCTGACCCTGCAGCAGCACAACTACCTGCGCACCTACCTGGTCGGCGAGTCGGTGGCGCCCGGGCCCGACGGACGCTTCGAGGTCGACGTGGCCATCCGCTCGAACGAGCTGTACCCCCACGTTCCAGGGCGAAAGGCGCGCCGGGCGGTGCGGTTTCTGGACCATGACGCCAGGGCCTTCATGATGGGTTTCGGCACGCGGCCGATGATGTCGGCGGACGACATCACCGAACCGGACCGCACCGTCGACTACGAGCTCGCCTTCCTCCCCGGCTCCGACGCCTTCTACTCGTTCCACGGCTACCTCGGCGAGCGCCGCCTGTTGCCCGGCCGCGACGGCCCGCCCGGGGCCCGCTACAACACCCTGCCCGAGCTCAAGCCCCTGCCCGCGCAGATCCTGGGCGGCTACTGGCGCGAGGGGAACGAGGGCGACTGGGCGCGGTACCAAGACAGCCGGGAGAACGGCTCCGGCCCGGCCGGCTTCGCGCGGGCGCAGGCGGCGGTGTTCCACCGCAACCTCGGCTGCCTGCGCCGGGAGCGCAAAGGCTGCGCGTTGGAGTAGCGGCGTGAGCGACTGTTCCCCACGCCTGTATCGCCGTCCCCGCCACCCGGGTACAGGGTGGCGCCCGGCGGCGGCGGAGTCGCGACCCAGCTTGTGGAAGATGATGGGCCGCACGCTCGATACCGTCATCGCCGCGATGAAGGCGAACCACCCCGGGTTCACCACCCAGAAGACGTTATACGTCGAGATCAGCCGCGCCCGGGACCGGGCGGAACTCGTGACGGAAAAGCAGAAGGGAACGCTGCATCCGGGCGAAGGGCGGCAGCCGGCGATGGAGAAGACCCGATCGGATCGGGGGATGGAGTTATAGGAAAACCGCATTCATCATCGACCGGATTCCGCTCCATCCTCTGTCCCTGAACATTCTCGAACGGATCCTCAGAACCGCATGTTGAGGGTGAGGAAAAAGGTGCGGCCCCAACCGGCCGCTCTGGGTCCGTCCGTAACGGAGGGGTTGGCTGTATTCGTCGAGAGCTTGGAATCGGTGACGTTGTACACGCCCGCGGTCACCCGAACGTTTTCCAGCCCCAGCGGCCGCTTCCAGTCGAGTGTTACATCGTGGCCGGTCCAGGACTTGAACCTCCCTTCGTCCGACTGATTCTCGATTTCGGAGCGGTAGTTCGTGGACCAGAAAGCGGTGAGATTGCCGCGCCCGGCCGAGACGACGACGCGCACGGCATCCCGGGGGAGGGGAAACCGCCGCTTTTCGCCCGCGATTTGCTGTTTGGTGCTGATGACGTGCCGCCAGAACCCGCGCATTCCGATAACGCCCCAATCCATTCTCATGCGCGCGCCGTAACGGAAATTCACGCCCGAAATCTCCGTATCGACAATGTTCGCAAAGCTGTCGTGTATGGTGATGTCGCCGCCGATGCGCTCGATGCAGTCCTTCCGGTTACCGCCCTGGCATTCTTGCAGGTTCAACATGGCCCAGGTGGCTCTGTTCTGCCCCGACTGGTCGGATGTTGCGAGCCGGTACCAGTCCGCGACGAGATAGAACGGCCCTTTGCGGGCCTCGGCGCCGAAAGAGAGCATCTCGGAGCCTGAAGGGTCGAGACCCGGGTTGCCGCTCGTCTCGCGCGTCACCTGCCGGTAGTTCGGACTATCGCATGTGCGGGGCGGCGGTCCGCTCCCGGGGTCGCAAACGACATAAGGGTGGTCCTGCGACGCGTCGCTGTAGATATGCCGCATCGAGGGCGCCGTCTCGCCTGCGCTCCACGAGCCGCGCAGCGTGACGATGCCGGTCAGCCGGTATTCGGCTCCGAAACGCCACGATTCCAATCCGCCGATATCGTCGTATTCATCGCCGCGTCCACCGACCCTGATTTCCAGATCCTCGGTCAGCGGCAGGGACATCTCCGCGACGGCCGCGGCGATGTCGCGCTTGCCGGCATAGCTGGTTCCGCCGGAACCGAGCACCTCGGTCACTTTATGGGTATGGCCGTCCTTGTCCCGAAAGACCAGGAGACGGTGCGCGTCCGCGCTCCCCAGTTCGACCCCCGCGGTCCATGCCGTCTGGCGCCCGCCGATAGCGAAGCCCGTGCCCTCCAGCGCCAGCCGGGCGCCAAGATACTCCGAACTGGCATTCTCCTCCTCCTGCAAGCTGCTGTTCTCGATCGCTGCGGAATTACGCGGGTCCAACGGGTTCACGAGGTTGTAATTCCCACTCGTGATCTCTTCCCTGATCCTGCCGGCATGCACGAAGGTGTCGCCGGACACGGAATAGTCCAGCCGGGAGGCGCTGACGCGCACATCATAGCCGAGACCTTCAGCCAGACGACCCTCAACGCTTGCGGAAATGTCGTATTCCTCGGTGTCCGTCACCCAGTCACGGTTGCCGTGGCCGATGAAGCGGTGCCCCACGACGAACTCGTCGTTTTCTCCCAACTGGAAGTCGGGGTCAGCTGCTCTCCTGAGCTCATCCAGCAACGTCTCGTTCGGCGTAAAGGAAAACACGTCGATCGACGGCGCGTAGCGGAACGCCCCGCGGCCCTGCCTGATGTTCGCGTCCAGATGGAATTCGGCGTCCTCTCCGAGGGGATGCTCCAGGTTCAGGACGGCACTCTTCTGCTCATAGCTGGGCGTGTCCCACCAGATGTTTCCATAGGCGTAACCACAGCCCTCGTCGCCCGTGCGGATACCGGGCGGATTGCTGAGCGGGCCGACATAGCCTAGCGACGGGTCGCAGTCCCCCAGTGGCAGCGACCTCAAGCCGGCGAATGCTCCCTGGTCGTCTATCCGGGAGACATAGACGGTGTTGCCACCGACGCTGATATTCTTGGCTTCGCTGAAGCTGCCACCCTCGACCCACTCGGAGCGGCTGTGTTCCCGGTCCTTTCCGAGGATTTCCTGGCGGTCCAGCACGTCCACGCCGATGGTCATGCGTCCTCCCTTGCCGACCGCGCCGCCCCAGAAGAGGCTGCCCTGCCAGCCGTCACCACCGTCCTTGCTCGGCATCCGCGTAACCGTCCGCGCCTCGAAGCCGTCCAGGTCCTTTCTGAGCACGATATTGAACGCGCCGTTTATGGCGGCGTGGCCGCCCAGCGTGCTCAGACTCTCGCCTCTCAGAACCTCGATGCGCTCCACGGCCGAGAGCGGCAGGGAATCCAGGTTATGGCCGGTGGTGGCATAGGGTCTGCCGTTCACCAGGACGAGCAGATCCCGTCCCCCGGTGAAAAAGTAGCGGATGATGCCGGTGTCCAACAGCTCCTCGATCGTCTGGGCGCCCGAGCGCTCGATGAACTTGCGGTCGTATTCGGCGATGACCTGTGGCGCCGGCGCGAGTGGTCCGGCATGGGCTATCATCACCGCCAGCGCTGCATAAGCGGCGGCTGCCGCCAAAGCGATCTTCATCGAAATTCCCCTTTCCCGGTAAACGCAAACCAACCGGCCAAGGCCGGAGTGGATGATCCTAAATGTTATCTGCATTCTGCGCTTTGTCGCAACAGCCCGGTATGTTCACAGGAACGCATCCGCACCACCAGGAACGTGCGATGCGGCAATGCTTGACTCCTGCGGCTGACAGAGCTCCTGATTACGCTCGAATCCGGGCTGCATATCGTAGAGTCGAACCATGGAAGCCCATGCCCAAAGCCGTTGCTTGCACAGGATATCGCGGCCCCCGCCACGGAGCAGGGCTCGCTGCCTAAGGCCGAGGCGGAGCGCGCGGTGAATACGGTCCTGGAAGCCAAACGGGGCGCCCCTCGCGCCTCGAGATGATGGTGGGTGATGCGCACCGCGACAACCCGGTCGTCTCCGTGCTGGATGGGCATTCGCTCGCGCTCTCTTTCCTCGGCGGCGCGCCGGGCGCCGACCAGTTCGGCCGGAGCGGCCTCCCGCACGAAGTCTACGACGCCTTACAGATCGGACAAGCGCACATCGAGGCGGCGTGTAAAGAGGTTTTGGGGTGAGGTTGCAACCGTCCTTCCGGGCTAGTCTCAGCCGATAAAATCCGGTTTAATGTTGTAGTATTCCTGTTCTCACCGCCCATCGTGATATGTTGTAGATAAGTTCAAGCGCACGCAGTTCGTAGAACGAATTGCGGAGGAGTTCTCCCATGCTCACCAAACTCACAGCCCGCAACTTCAAACGCTTTGACGAGGTTGAGGTCGAGTTGGGGAACCCCGTGGTATTCATCGGCCCGAACAATTCGGGTAAGACCTCCGCCATGCAGGCTTTGGCCCTTTGGGATATCGGCCTGAAGCGCTGGAACGAGAAACGCTCGGGGAAAACTACGCCGGAGAATCGTCCGGGCGTCACCATCAACCGCAGAGATCTCCTGGCCATTCCCGTTCCAAACGCGGCTCTCTTGTGGCGAGAACTCCATACAAGGGTTGTGCAGAAAATCGAAGGGAGTCAGCGGACAGATAACATACGGAT
Source organism: bacterium (assembly GCA_965203325.1). Taxonomy (GTDB): domain Bacteria; phylum UBA8248; class UBA8248; order UBA8248; family UBA8248; genus Bin107. The sequence continues at coordinate 1,496,202 of OZ241875.1, read as the reverse complement.
TGACCTCATCGTCGAGGGAATCACTCAAGACGAGGCGTGGACTTGCGGCCTCGAATTCGACTACGCGAACCCCGAGTCGTTCTATTGCCGGCCTCTGCGCCTCGGGGAAGGTAAATCGCCTGATCGTATGCCGATTCCCAAGGAGGCCGGTTCAACACAAATTGCTTTCCTTCCCCCAATGTCCGGTCTAGCGGCGACGGAGACGCGGCTCGACGTAGGGGCGGTGAACGTGCGGGTGGGTGAAGGGCGCACGGCAGAGGTTTTGCGTAATCTTTGCTTCAAGGTGAAAAACGATGATCCTGAGCGATGGAAAGAATTGGTAATACAGATCGACGACCTCTTCGGGTCTAAGCTAAACGACCCCCGCTATGTAGCGGAGCGGGGTGAGATAGTGATGGATTATCGAGAGAATGAAACCCTGCTTGATCTCTCCTCCAGCGGACGGGGGTTGCAGCAAACTCTGTTGCTATTGGCTTATATGTACGCGAATCCCGGTGCGATTGTCCTTTTGGATGAACCCGACGCGCATCTGGAAATCCTCAGGCAACGGCAAATCTACAAGTTGATCACAGATGTAGCGGAAGAACGCGGCAACCAGATCATCGCGGCAAGTCACTCGGAAGTTCTTTTGAACGAAGCCGCAGGCAAGGATATGGTTATCGCTTTCGTCGGTTCGCCCCACCGAATCGACGACAAGGGAAGCCAGGTCCAAAAGGCGCTCCGCGAGATCGGATTCGATCAGTATTATCAAGCCCAACAGACCGGTTGGGTGCTCTATCTTGAAGGCTCTACGGATTTGGCGGTATTGCGGGCTTTCGCAAGTCGCCTCGGCCATGAAAGGGCGATGAAGGCGTTGGAACGGCCCTTCGTACATTATGTTGGCAATCAGCCGCTACAGGCGGCGCATCACTATCACGGCCTGAGAGAAGCGTGTCCGGAGCTAAAGGGCCTGGCGCTCTTCGACCGACTCCAGGCCGGTATGCCGGAAAGCGGGACTCTTAGGTGTCTGATGTGGAAAAAGTCTGAGATTGAAAACTATTTCTGCACCCAGGCGACCTTGGAAGCCTATGCGCGAGGCTCAGTGGACTTAGAAGAAGAGACCCTTTTCACACCGCAAGTCGATAGACGGCTAGGGGCGATGCAAGAAGCGATTGCCGAGATAGAAGGGGCCTTGGAGAGACTCGACAAGGGGTCGCCTTGGGGAGCCGACATCAAGGCAAGCGATGAATTTCTCACCCCGTTGTTCAAGTCGTATTTCGACAAACTCGAATTACCCAATCTCATGGCCAAGAAGCAGTTTTACGAACTCGCTTCCTATGTTCCTGAAGAGGAAATCGATCCTGAGATCACAGAAAAGCTGGATGCGATTGTCCGCGTTGCGGAGAGCGCCAAGCCTGAGTGTTGAGTTGCGCTTGCATTGACGAAGGGAGGCTCTCTCTAATTCCCTCTCTTCGAGGAAATATTACACCTCTGCGGAACCACTTCTTCATCAGTCGGAAAACCTGCAAACGCTCGTTCTCCACTCGCGTCAAACACTCGTTCTCCACTCGCGTTTGATCCCTCAACACCACCTCGGGCGGCGTCCGCCCCGGTAGGGCAGGGCGTGGCCGGTGGCGAGGAGCAGCGTGGCGAGGTCGCGACCGTCCGCCAGCAAAACGCCGGCGATGACGCGGCGGCCGAACTTGCCGTGCGTCACGTTGACGAGCCAGACGCGCTCGCCGATGACGCCCCGCACGAAATCGCGCGCAGCCAGGCCCCTCCGTCGCTCGTATTCGCCGCACTTCGCGCGCCTGATCTCGGGCGTGTCGACGCCCCGCACGCGCACGTTGCTCTGCGCGGTGATGCCCGGCCACACCCTGGCCTCAACCTTGAAGGTGTCGCCGTCGATGACTCTCGTCACCCGCGCCGGAATGCGCTGCTCGAACGCCGACGCAGTCGTCGCGAGCGCAAGAATGAGGGTGATGATTCCGCATAGGATGAGTCGGGTCTTTAAGCGCATCTCGGGTCTCCTCGTGTTCCTCGTGTGGTCTACTCGTGCAGCAATGGGTCTCCCGCTTCTTGGGTCTTCAGTAAGATTATAGAGCAAGTGGGGAATCGGGGAACGGGGGGCGGGCCGTCAGGCGTCTTCACTTGGAAGCATCCCTCTTGGTTGATTCGCGCGGAACAGCTGGAGCAATTCCGCTGGTTGTTTTCTTCGGAGCCGCCTATCAGCGGGGTTGCCCCTGTAGCCTGTGCCGTCCCAGGTTGAAAATCCCCGCTCTGTGGTAACATGCAACGGCGCATTCATCATGACATTGGCGTCATTTTCGGGACTCATGAATGGAACCGCTTCATTTCGTCTTCATCATGTCCGACGAGCACAACGCGCGGACCCTCGGCTGCTGCGGACACGAGATCGTGAAGACGCCCCACATCGACGCCCTCGCGGCGTCGGGCACGCGCTTCACGGCCGCCTATACGAACTGCCCCATCTGCGTGCCCGCGCGGGCGAGTTTCGCCACGGGCCGCTACGCGCACGAGACCGGCTACTGGGACAATGCCCACCCCTACGACGGCCGGGTCCCCGGCTGGGGGCACCGCCTGCAGGCCACCGGCCACCGGGTGGTCTCGATCGGGAAGCTCCATTACCGCAACACGACAGACCCCACCGGTCTGGACGATCAAATCCTCCCCATGCACGTCAAGGACGGACGCGGCGACCTCGCGGGTGCGCTCCGCGCCGAGATGCCGCCCAAGACCGCCACCAAGGGACTCGCCCAGCAGTTGGGACCGGGCGATTCGAGCGTCCTGCGCTACGACAGGCAGATCGCCGAGCGGGCGTGTGAGTGGATAGAAGAGGCGGGCGGGCGGGATGGCGAGCGGCCTTGGGTGCTCTTCGTCTCCTTCCTCGCGCCGCACTACCCGCTCGTGGCGCCGCCCGAGTTCTATGCGATGTACCCGGCGGAGGAAATGCCGCTGTCTCCGCTCAAATCCGCCGACGACCCGACGCACCACCCCTGGGTGCGCGCGATACGAAAGGCCTGGCCGTATGACGATTACATGGACGAGGAGAAACGCCGCGTGGCGGTCGCGTCCTATTTCGGGATGTGCTCGTTCATGGACGCGAACGTAGGCGCGGTGCTGGGCGCTATCGAGGCGGCTGGCTTGGACGATAAAACCCGCGTGGTCTACGCGAGCGACCACGGCGAGAGCCTGGGCAAGCGCGGCATCTGGGGCAAGAGCACGCTCTATGAGGAATCGGCCGCTGTGCCGCTCGTGCTGGCGGGGCCGGACGTCCCCCGGGGAAGGTATGCCGGACGGCGGTATCTCTCGCCGACGCCTATCCCACCATCCTGGCCGCCGTGGGGGAGGAGTTGACCGAAGAAGAAAAGCGCGAACTGCCCGGCGAATCGTGGTTTGGCCTCGCGGGCTGTGCAGATGATCCCGAGCGCGCCGTCTTCAGCGAATACCACGCGGCGGGTGCGCCCACGGGCGGGTATATGCTGAGGCGCGGGCGGTACAAGTACATCCACTATGTGGACTTCGCGCCCGAGCTTTTCGACCTCGAAAGCGACCCTGAAGAGACGTTCGACCTCGCGCGGGAACCGGGCTACAATTCTCTTATCGAAGAATTTGAAACAGCACTTCGGGGGGTCGTCGACCCCGAGGCCGCAGACAGAAAAGCCAGGGCCGATCAGTCGGCCCTGGTGGAGCGATACGGCGGGAGAGAGGCCGTCCTGAGCGGGGGCGGCTATTTCGGTTCTCCAACGCCGACTGATTGATGATTGATGGACCAACAACCACCCCGAAGGAGGAAGCACATGAGAAAGAAACTTTTTGTCTTTGGCATCGCAATCCTGGCGGCGGTCTGCGTCGCGGGCGCTTCGCTCACGCAAGCCGCCATGATCACCGAGCAGGAGAAGAAGCTCATCCGGGCGGCGAAAAAAGAGGGCGGCGTCGTCATCCTCAACCCGCTGTTCAGCGACCGGACTTCCAAAGTGATGGGCCCCGCCTTCATAAAGCGCTACGGCCTGGGGGACGGCTTCAGGTTCCGTAACGTGCGCAAGGGAACGGGTTCCACCGTCGCGCAGGTGCGCCAGGAGATCAAGGCGGGCAAGTTCACGGTGGACATCCACCTGGTGAGCGCGCCCGGGTTCTTCCACGCGGCGGTGAAGCGCGGCGCGTTCCTGAAGCTCGACAGCGGCAACTGGAAAGACCTCGTCAAGGTCGTGGAGGGGGCCGGCCAGTACCACAACTACCCCTACATCGTGACGCCGCTCGCCTACAGCTTCCAGCCCGTGTGGAACAGCGCGTGTCCGGGCATGAAGGACTTCAAGGTCACCTCGCTGTTCGACGTGGTGCACCCCTCGCTCACGGGCAAGACCATCGTGACCGACATCACCAAGAGCTTCACGACCACCAACACCGTCATCGGCCTGACCGAGGCGGGCGTGGACATGAGCGATTTCTGGAAACGGATGAAGGCCACCAAGCCCATCGTCATGTTCCGCACCGAGCCGCGCATCCAGACGGTGATCAACTGCGAGCGCCCGGTCGACATGTTCAACCTCACGGGACGCATCTACCAGAACGTCCTCAAGAAACCGTCGCTCGCCAAGATCATCAAGGCCAGCCACTTCAAGGAAGGCCAGGTCATGCTCGGCAACCAGGCGGGCGTGATCAAGGGCTCGCCGCACCCCAACGCGGGCAAGCTCCTGCTCGAGTTCCTGATGACCAAGGAAGGCACCGACATCTACGTCGGCAACGAGGCCATCTACTCCTTTAGGGAGAACTACACGCCGCCCGAGAACGTGCGTCCGTTCCTGATGGACCTCAGCAAGGTCAAGCTGATCGGTCTCAAGGACTGGGTCGCCGCCCAGCGCAGCTTCAAGGCAGTGCGCGGCGAGTGGCTCAAGGTGTTCAAGTAGGGCAGAAACCGCTTCGCGCCCGCCTGTGGGGAGATATTCCGCAGGCGGGCCGGGCGGATACCGTTCGCCGCACCACCACCTTCACACACGCATTTTCCCGCATTTGCCGTCGCCCGCATTTCGCGTCGATGGGGTATGCTGGAGAGGCCGCCCGTCGGCCTGCGGTTTTTCAGGCGGCGGAAGGGGTGTTGCCCGCGGGGAACGGGCCGCCGCTCCGGCGAGGCGCGGAAGGCGCAAAATGCAAATAATAATTCCTGAAAAATTCGATAAAATACGATAAATTCACGGGGTTTTTCTGTAAATTCCTGAAAATTAAATTTTTGAGAAATGACGCCGCGGAATTCGGACGCAGGGGAATTCTGCCATAGTCCGCAGTCCAATCTGTGACGGCAAATGCGCGGATTTGCGGGGAATTGCTCAGATGAAAGACCCCCGGGCGGGCGCCCGGGGGCATGATTCGGCTGGCTAGTTCTTGCTCAACACGAATACGCTGGAGACGGCGCCGGGGCCGCCCAGGGTGTGGCCGAGCGCCCGTTTGGCGCCCTTTACCTGGCGGTCGCCGCAGCGCCCGAGGAGTTGATGCGTGAGGTCGGCGACCACGCGCGCGCCCGTCGCCCCGATGGGATGGCCGCAGCTTTTGAGACCGCCCGAGGTGTTCACGGGAAGTTCGCCGCCGAGCCTGCTCGCGCCGCTCTTCACGAAATCGGGCCCCTCTCCCTTCTCGACGAAGCCTAAGTCCTCGTAGTTCAGGATCTCCGTAATCGTAAAACAATCATGCACTTCCGCGACATCTATCTCCTCGAGGGGGTTCGTTACGCCGGCCTGCTCATACGCCTGGCGCGCGGCCTCCTGGGTGGCCTCGAAGCCGATGAAGCTGAACCTGGGGTTGAACGCCGTGGTGATGTAGCCCGTCGCGCACGAGAGCCCCATGCCGTCGATCAGGACGTAGTCTTTCTTGTCGAAGCGCTCCTCGGCCAGCTCGGCCCGGCAGAGCACGACCGCGGCCGCACCGTCCGTCGTGGGGCAGCAATCATAGAGGCCTAAGGGTTCCGTGACCGGCGGGGCTTTCAGGACCTGCTCCTTGGTGATCTCTTTTCTGAAGTGCGCGCGCTTGTTCAGGCTGCCGTGGTAGTGGTTCTTCACCGCCACCTCGGCGAGGTCCTCTTTATCCGCGCCGAATTCCTCGAAATACCGCCTCGCCAGAACGGCGAAACTGCCCGGTGCCGTGCGGCCCTTCGAGTACATAGGGTGAAGTTTTTCAACGTGTTGCGCGACCAGGCTCCCCCTCGGAGGGACCTCGCGCATCTTCTCGGCGCCGACGGCGAGGACGACGTCGTGCATGCCGGAAGCCACGGCCATCGCCGCCATGCGGACGGCCTCCATGCCCGTGGTGCAGTAGTTCGCGACCCGCGAGACGGGCTTCGGGTAGAGGTTGAGCGCCTCTGCGAGAGAGGGGCCGCCCGTGCCGTCGAAGCCCCAGCCGAGCGGCAGATACGTGCCCAGCCATGCGGCTTCGATATCCTCGCCGCTCACGCCCGCGTCCTCATAGGCCTCGAAGGCGGCTTCCACCACGAGGTCGTTATAGCTTTGCTCGAAGAGTTCCCCGAATTTCGTGATGCCCGCGCCGATGATGGCGACTTTTCCGGCGATGCTTCCGCTCATGTCCAACTCCTTGAAAAAAAGATGTTTTCCCGAGGAAAAGATAAAGCCCTATTCGGCGGGGCGCAGTTTCCAGAAGTAATTATAATACCCATCGCCCTGATGGAGAAGCCTGAAAGTGAGTTCGCACTCCATGCCGATGTGGACCTCGTCTTTCACCTGGTTCGTCATCTGGCCGTAAAACCGCCCGCCGCCATCGAGTTCGACCGTCGCCATCGTGATGAAGCCCTCGGGCGAAGGCGGCAGGTAATCGTGGATGAAGGTGAAGATTTTGCCCCGGCGGGCGAGTTTCCGCTCATCCCACTCATCCCGCGCGCCGCAGGCGTTGCAGACCTGCTGGCGGGGATACTGAAGCTCCCCGCAGACGCGGCAAACCCCCGCCATCAGGCGCATGGTCGCCCTGTTCTCCTTCCAGAGGATGCTGGGCGAGGTGAAGGGCTTGATTTCCTCCTCGGGCGATAAGCCATTGAATTTCAACCATTGGCCGTAATTCGGGATGGTGCGCGCGCGCTCGACGGACCAGCCGACTCCCCGTTGTGTTCTCAAGGAGTGGACCTTATCCGTCGCCCGGAGCAGGATGGCCTCGCCCCCGCTCCCGTGGCCCGCGACGATGATGTGTTCGCCCGGTTCCGCGCCCTGGAGCGCATCGACGAGGGAGAGCAAAGGCGCCGCCGCGCCCGCGTCCCCGAGACGCGCGATGAGGGGGTTTTCGGGATATGCCGACTCGGGAAAGCCCAGTTTTCTGGCGATTGCGGCGTGGGTGCGGGCGTCGGGGGCGTAGACGAGCACGCGCGCGATGTCCTCTCTCGTGGCGCCCGTCTGGCTGAGCAATCCCTCGACCGTGGCGACGCTCTGGCGAACGTAGCCGTAGTCCTGGATGAATTTGGCGTCGCCTGCGGAGACGGCGCCCTCGCCCGGCAGACGCCACCTGTCGATGAAATCCTCGGACCACGAATAAATCGCCTCGATCTCGGCGGCGACGTCGTCTCCCTTGCCCAGCAACACCGCCGCCGCGCCGTCGCAAAGGCTTAATTCATCGGGGCTTCCCGGCAGGGATGGCCTTTTCTCCGCCGCCACCACGGCCGCCGTCTTGGAAGAACCCGCTTCTACGGCGTCGCACGCGGCTTTGAGGGCGGATGTGCCCGCGCGCACGGAGCCGCCCGCATCCAGGGTGAAGAGTTTTTCGGGCAAATCCGCTGCCGCGGCAAGCACGGAAGCGTTTGATTTTTCAGCATATGGGTGAGACGTGGAGGCGAAGTAGAGGGAATCGACTTGGGAATCGCCCCAACCTGCGGCGTTGATCAGCGCCTCCACCCCCATGGTGATGGGGTCTTCGTCGAAGCCGGCCAGCGGGCGCGAAGCCCTCGGGCTGCCGCTGCCCCATACGGCCCGCACGGTATCTCCGCCCAGCCGATGAAAGGGTATATATGCTCCCACACGTGTGATACCAGCCATTTCGCCTCCTTCGGGTTTTCTTCGGAAATCGGGGAGCTTTTTCGCTTGTGTCGGCGAAATAGTCAAGCCGCGTGGGGGTTTCGGAGAATTGTCGGCGTGCGAAGAATCAGATTTCAGGACTTTGCTTCCTGCACGCCTTCTCCTCGCAGCGGAATTCTTCTATGATGCGGGTGCCCGCCAACTTTTGTTCTCTACCGGAGAGGGGATGAATGAAACTTCACGTTGAATACTGCGAAAAGTGAAACTACGGGCCTCGCTATGAGCAGTTGGCTCAGGACCTGAAAAAACATTTCCCGGACCTGGAAATCGCCGGAAACGAGGACGGGAATTTTCGCGTCGGCTCCTTCGAACTGGTGCTCGACGGCGAGCTTTTATGGTCGAAACTCGATTCAGGCAACTTCCCCACGGAAGAAGAAGCCGTCAATCTCATCCAGGAGCATGTGAAAGCATGACTTTCGAGGGCGAGGTGGTCTCGGTGCATATCGCCTCGGTGGGCGGTGAACCGATGATGGAAGTCGCCCAGGCGCAAGTAGTTGTAGGATCAGGGCTTGCGGGAGATCGCTACGCCGAGGGCGTGGGAACGTACTCCAAAAAACAGGGGCCCGATCGCGAGGTCACGCTCATCGAAATCGAAGCGATCGAGGCGCTTACGCGCGACCACAATATCCATCTCGACGCGGGTCAGAGCAGGAGAAACATCGTGACGCGAAGCGTTCCACTCAATCATCTGGTGGGGGCTGAGTTTCAGGTGGGCGATGTGAAGATGCGCGGCGTACGCCTGAACGAGCCTTGCCGGTATTTCGAGAATTTGCTGGGGATAGATGGCCTGCACGATGCGCTCATCAACCGCTCGGGGCTGAACGCGCAGGTATTAAGCGAAGGCTCGATTCGCGCAGGCGACATTATCAAACGTATCTAACTGTTTTTCCACGAGAAGGCCTCATGTCATTTCCCATCATTCAGGTGGATGCGTTTACAGATACGCCTTTTTCGGGCAATCCGGCCGCCGTGTGCATCCTGCCGTCGCAAGTGGATGAGGGGTGGATGCAGCGCGTAGCGTCGGAGATGAACCTCTCTGAAACCGCGTTCGTGGTGAAACAGGAAGACGGCTACGGCCTGCGATGGTTCACGCCCGTGAGCGAGGTGGACCTTTGCGGCCACGCCACGCTTGCCGGCGCCCATGTTCTTTGGGAAAAGGGTCATCTCGGCTCTGATGAGACGGTCATCTTCCACACGAAAAGCGGGGTTTTGACCTGTGAGCAGAAAAATGAATGGATAGAGATGAATTTCCCCATCAGCCGAGAGTCTCCCGCAGCACCTCCTGATGCCCTGGTGGAAGGTCTTGGTCTTATACCCCGCTATGTAGGGAAAAACGAGTTCGATTATCTGGTGGAAGCCGATTCGGAGGCGGCAATCAGGGCCCTGGCGCCTGATTTCCAGCTTCTCCAGACAGTTTCCATGCGCGGCTGCATCGTCACGGCGCGCTCCGATGACCCTGAATATGACTTCATATCTCGTTTTTTCGCGCCCGGCCTGGGCGTGAACGAAGACCCTGTGACGGGTTCCGCCCACTGTTGCCTGGGGCCATTCTGGTCGAAACGCCTCAAAAAAGAAGAACTTACGGCCTATCAGGCATCTACGAGAGGCGGGGTGGTGCGTATGAGAATTCTGGGAGATCGCATCGTCCTTAGCGGTAAGGCCGTAACCGTTCTTCAGGGGGATTTGCTCTAATCATGCGGCAGTCGAATGGTCATTTACCCTTTCCTTCGCCAGAAAACAGGAAAACGGCTGGTTGTAATTGAGAGAAATCCGGGGCGAGAACTCCCTTGCGCCTCAGAGCTTCAAAAGCTATAACGAGCGGCTTAAATCGCGTTTTCAGTGATTTGAAATTATTGTTCTTATAGTCATTTTATTTGCCAGGAGATGATAGATGAGTATTGCTTTTGACGCTCAATCCGTGGGCGCAGATCGTTTGGAGGAGATTCCTTTCTCGGGTATTCGCAAGGTCTTCGACGCCGTGGCGAAGCTCGAAGCCGAGGGGCGTGACGTCATCCACTGGCAGATCGGGCGCACGGATTTCGATACGCCCGAGCACATCAAGCAAGGAGCCGCCGAGTCCCTCGCGCGCGGCGACGTGCACTACGCGCCCAGCACGGGGGTTCCAGCCCTGCGGAAGGGCATTGCATACAGAACGGAAATCGACACGGGCGTGGAGGTGAACCCCGATACGCAGGTGATCGTCATGGCCGGAGCGAACGAGGGCATCATGGTCTCCATGCTGGCGCTGGTGAATCCCGGTGATGAGGTGATCATCGCGCAGCCGAACTGGCATCACTACAAATCCTGCACGGCGTTGGCGGGCGGCGTGCCCGTCGAGGTGATGACGAAAGAAGAGAACGATTTCGCATTGCGCGCCGAAGACATCGAGGCGGTTTTGACGCCCAAGACGAAACTCGTTTGCCTCACTTCGCCCGGCAATCCCACGGGCTGCACGATCCCGGAATCAGAACTCGCGAAGATCGCCGAACTGGCGGTGCGGCGCAACTTCATGGTGATGAGCGATGAGATTTACGCGCGCATATATTACGGCGATGCGCCGTGCGCCCCGAGTATTTTCTCACAGCCCGGCATGGCGGAGCGCACCGTGATCATTAACGGGTTTTCGAAATTCTACAGCATGGACGGCTGGCGACTCGGCTGGACGGTGGCGAGCCCCGAGATTACCCGTCACTTGCTCAAGATCCGCCAATACACCACCGTGTGCGTCAACACGTTTATTCAGCACGGTGCGGCGCGCGGCGTGCTCGAGGATCAGGCGCCCATGGAGGCGATGACGAGTGAATTCGACAAGCGAAGGCGCGTGATATCAGAAGGTCTGCGCTCCATAGAGGGGGTCACACTGGCGGAACCCACGGGCGCATTCTACGCGTTCCCGAACGTGAAGGTTTTTGGGGATACCTCGGGCGAGGTGGCGGACTACCTTCTGAACGAGCACGCCATCGCCACGGTGAACGGCGCTGTTTTCGGCGGCGAGGGATACATCAGAATCGCCTATTCGTGCTCGACGGAAGAATGCGAGCGCGGCGTGGAGCGTCTGGCTGTAGCGTTGGAGCAACTTCGAAAAGGCTAAGTTGAAGACGTTTTCGTCCAGGCGCGTTCAAGAACCACTCTCACATCCGTGTGGGGATGGTTTTGTCCGGTAGCGGGGCATGTTCTCTCAAACTCTACCGTAATCATCTTCGCGTCGTTCGATGTCGTCCTCGCCGAAGTAGGCGCCGGTTTGCACCTCAATGAAAACGAAGGGCGTATCCTCTTCGTTTTGAACCCGATGCCATGCACCTTGTGGTATATCCATGCTCTCGCCGGCGGAAAACGTGATTTCTGCTTCTTCACGGATAATAATGGCTTGCCCGGATATGGCATGCCAGTGTTCCGATCGGCGCATGTGTCGTTGCAGACTTAGGCGATGGCCCGGATGAACGACAATCCGCTTCACCTTATGGTCCGGCTCATCGGCCAGGACGGTGAAATGCCCCCAAGGTTTGTGTTCCGTAATTTCCGCTGACATGCGGTTCCTCAAAAGAAAACGGCGCCTCTCAAGGGGCGCCGTCTCTTGTCTGGCAACAGGTTGCCAGGCCTCTTAATGGCAGGGGAATGCGAAGGCGTGGCGAGAGTCGTGGGCGGCATCATGTAAAAGCTGGGGTTGGGCGAAGCCCACGCCGTAGAGAATGAATATGCCGAGAACGATCGCCAATATGGCCGGCTTGACGGCCGCCATGCGCCGGATCAGGACGCCGGATAAGGCTTCTTGCTTCACTGCGCTTTCATGTGAGGCCATCGCTCCGCTCCTTTAGGTTTCTTGCCGCACTGATATCTTATGCGGGAGATATTACCATATTTTTCCGTGGAGTCACTCCACGCGCCGGTCTCGGCCTCCCCGGAGAGATTCGGGCTAATCGTCGATGATGGCCACCGCCCGACACCAGGCGCCGCTAGCGCGCTCTATCTTGATGGGGAGCATCGAGACGGTGAACCCGAACTCGGGGAGCTTGTCGAGATTCATGAGTTTTTCCGCATGTATGTATTCTTTCTTGCGGCCCAGGAAATGACTGCCAAAGAAATCTTTCGATTTTCCCTGACGTCTGAGTTCTGTCATCCTGGAGACGGGAATGTCGAAACCCCATGCGTCTATCCCCATCACCTTGATCCCCCGATCGACAAGCCACTCCGTGGCGTCTACGCTCATGCCGGGATGGGTTTGTTCGAAATCGGGGGTGTACAGATATTTCGTGGTGTGGTCGGTGCGGATGAGAACAATGTCCATCGGCTTGAGGGAATAGCCTTTCTCTTTCAGGCCCGCCACTTTCTGCTGCGTTTCCTCCAACGTGATGTTGTGGCCGCGCTCGGCGTCATGAAAATCGAGGACTACCCCATCACTAACGCACCATTCGAGGGGAACGAGGTCGATAGTTTTCGAGGGGTTCCCTTCACATTCGGGCCCATAGTGATACGGAGAATCGAGGTGCGTGCCGCTGTGTGTGCTGATGGCCGTGATGTTCTCGGTCGCGCAGTGCATGTGGTCGGGAAAATAACTGGTGTCCGGAAACTTGTATGATTTGGCTCGCATTCGGGCAAGCTCGGTGTGGTTCACGTACTGGATGGCGGCCGGATTGTTCTCCATGGGCGCGTTTTGAAGGGGAACGCTTAAATCTACAATTCTACGGGCCATTATTAGATACTCCTCACGTATTTGGTTTTGGGTGTAGGCCGCCCGGCGCCTGACGGTTTCGGGTTACTTCTTATCCAATTTCAGGCCCGGCGGCGGAGCGGCGGCCTTCTCTCCGCGCTTGAGCAAGGGAAAGACCTCGTTCGCGGCGATTCGTGCCGCCTGAAGCATATAGGGCATGCCGCAATAGATGGCCATCTGAATGATGACTTCCATGATCTGTCGCTTTGTCGCACCGCAGTTCCATGCGGCCTGAATGTGGGTGCGCAATTGTGGATGCGCGTTGGCCATGACGCATGCGGCCACGGCGCAAAGTTCTCTGGTTTTCTGGGGCAAGACGTCCCGATCATAAAGTCCGCCGTAGCAGCAGTTCATGAACATTTCCATGAATTCTTCGTCCGCCCATTCGGCCATATCATGGCCGATACGTTCGGTGAATTCCTTGGTCCAAAGGTGTGTGCCGCGCTTGAGAGCTTTCGTGGGAATTTTGGGCTTTCGTTTTGGAGGCATTGTATCTCCTTCAGTGGATTGATCCCGGAAAAGGGCTTGCTCAAAAGAAATTTAATCGAATTGGCGGAATTGCTAGCACGCACGAAATCGCCTGTCAAACCGGAACGGGGTGGGGTTTGGAGCATTATTAACTTGCGGGTAATACGGCGGAAACGATATCGAAATACTTCTCGCCTACAAAACCGAGACGATACTTTAGGAATGCGAGTTCTCAAAATATTTAGAACGTAAAAATAACCAAAGCGTATCGGAGGAGGGGGCATGAGAAGAAGAAATCTCTACGTTACGGCGGTGTTGGTCTTCGCCATGTGGGTTTTGTCTTTTGCCGGCAACGGCTGGGCACAGGATGTCAAGGCCATGGCAAAGAGCCTCGCGGATTTGCAAGTGGCGGCGGACACTGTTTGGGTGATGGTGGCCGGGTTTCTGGTGTTTTTCATGCATGCGGGCTTTGCGATGCTCGAATCGGGGCTTTGTCGAGCCAAGAACACCGTCGCCATTCTCTATAAGAATTTTGGCGTCGTCGCCGTCTCGTCCCTGGCATTTTGGATATTGGGTTTTGCCCTCATGTTTGGCGATGGCAGCTCGATACTCGGAACGAACGGTTTCTTCCTTTCGGGGGCGGACAACAGTCCGGCCACGGGTGATGCGTACAAAGGTGTTTTCTCGTCACTTAATTGGACGGGCGTGCCGCTATACGCGAAGTTTTTCTTCCAACTCGTTTTCGCAGCGACGGCGGCGACCATCGTCTCGGGCTGTGTGGCCGAGCGTATCAAGTTTTCCTCGTTCATGATCTTCAGTTTTCTGCTTGTCGCCATCATCTATCCCATTCAGGGACATTGGATTTGGGGTGGCGGCTGGCTGGGTGGAATGGGTTTTCTCGATTTCGCCGGTTCCACCGTGGTTCACTCCGTAGGTGGTTGGGCGGGACTCGCCGGAATTATCGTTCTTGGTCCCCGGCTCGGCAAGTATACGTCCGACGGCCGGATGCAGGCGATGCCTGGCCACAACATGCCGCTCGTCACCTTGGGTGGATTCATATTATGGCTCGGGTGGTTCGGATTTAACCCGGGTAGCACCATGGCCGCCGACGCCGGCGCCATTGCGCGCATCGCGGTGACGACAAACCTCGCTGCCTCGGCGGGCGTCGTAGCCTCGAGCATGACTTCGCGGGCCATGTTCGGCAAAGCCGATCTTTCCATGAGCGTGAACGGGGCGCTTGCAGGGCTGGTGGCCATCACAGCACCATGCGCCAACGTCACTCCGTTGGGAGCGGTGATTATCGGTCTGGCTGCGGGCGTCATCGTCTGCATTGCGGTTCCGTTTCTCGATAAGATCAAGATAGACGATCCGGTCGGCGCCGTTTCGGTTCACTTGGTATGCGGCATCTTCGGGACGCTTGCGCTCGGTTTATTTGCCGCGCCTTCTATCGACGATGGCGTCGTGGGGTTGTTCTACGGCGGCGGTGCAGGGCTCTTTATCAAGCAGCTTACGGGTGTCATCGCGGTCGGTGTGTTTACCTTCGTCTTGTCCCTCATCCTTTGGCAGGTTGTGAAAGCCGTGATTGGTGTGCGCGTTTCCGCAGAAGACGAATCGGCCGGCCTCGACCTCTCGGAGCACGGCATGGAGGCCTACGCGGGCGAGAGGCTGGGTTAATTCAAGCGCGAGGGGATTTATACTGGATGAATCCATCCGTCATCTTGAGAGGAATGAACAATGCGTTTAGTCACGGCGATTATTAAGCCATTCAAGCTGGAAAGTGTGAAAGAAACTCTGGGAGATGCCGGTGTGACGGGAATGACGGTCACCGAAGTGAAGGGTTTTGGCCGTCAGAAGGGACACACCGAGCTTTATCGCGGCAGCGAGTACGTGGTCGATTTCCTGCCGAAAATCAAAGTGGAAATATTGACGCAGGATGATAACGCCGATGCCATCGTCACGGCGATTTGCGATGCGGCGAATTCGGGCCAGATAGGAGATGGCAAGATATTCGTCCAGCCGGTGGAGGATTGCGTGCGCATACGCACCGGCGACAGAGGCGATAGCGCTATTTAAGAACCTGCTCCGCATCGGAGTCGTTTCCACGACAAGGCGGAGTTGATGGTGTAGATGATTTTATCGTCTTCGGTATCTGCCTTCGGAGCGATTCTTCAAATACCAAGTATCCAGCCTTAAAAAAACCGGCCTTTACCAGGGCCGGTTTTTTGCGCTCGAACTTCTCAAAGAATACAAACTTTACATGCGTCATTTTCAATTAAGTCCCCGAAGCGTCTGTTTATGTGGGTCTTGGTGTCTTTTCTTGAATTTAGGCATGCCTAAAAATTTATTCAGTAGGGGTTGACTTTATTTTTTGGATATTAATAAAATTGTTTTGTTGGTGTTTTTCTGGAGAACCGTAAATATGTTATGCGGCCTCATGGCGCCCGGGGCGAGTCTTGCACTGCGTGTGAAAAATTCCTTGACGATGCCGGCATGGCTTATGGCCGCTGGGCTTCTGATGATGAGTTTCAGTCCGGCCTCGGCGCACATCGTCCCTCCCGAAGAATTGCACCCCGTTGCCGAAAGTTATCGTCGAGTCAGTTTCATCTTGAATCTGAATCCAGTGCTCTGGCCGCAGGTATGGTCCGATATGGAGCGTATCCAGGAAGCTCTCGGAGCTGTGGATTCCCATGGCGCGAAAAAATACTCGGCGGAGTTGGCTGCTGCCAAGCATGTGGCCCAGCCGGTGGGCAGAGGTGATGAAGAGCCGGATATGGTCGTCGCGCGCAAAAACGGGAGTCGTTTGGTTTTCTCTTTGGTGACGCGGGGAGTCACCTCGTTGTTAATCTCTCGCTTGGACGGGATCAAAGCGGATTCGAGCAGAGCCGAGGTGAAAAACCGCCTGAACGAGGCGCGCAGAATATCTCAGGCTTTCGCTGATGCCTTGCCGCATCTGGATCCGGAAGGGTGGAAGAGGCTGCAGGTCCACTGGCTCGAAGCGAATTCTCATCTTGGGGCTGCGGGCGTGATGGGCATCGGCTCAAGGCCGATGAATCTGGAGAAAATCCGCGAGAGCGTCGCGTTTATTCGCCGATATTTCCATTCGAATTTTTCCGGGTTCCGGGCCGGAAAAGAACACAGACTTTTACCCCGTCCCAAGGCGAGCGAAACGTATATTCAATCAGCGAAAGTGCCGAGGCGCCTGCCGCCCGGCTCCGATATCAACAAGCAACTCCCGCGTCCAAGACAAATTCTCGGCATGGCGGAGCGCGGAGTAAACGAGGCGGAAACCTTTCTCATCGCCCTGGGAGACATGGCTTTCGACAGTTCTGAGATTTTCGGCGAGCCAGCGCGTAGCCTCGGAATAAGTTGCAACACTTGCCACAACAAGGGAGTGACGAATCCCAAATTCTTCATCCCGGGACTTTCCAGGGAAAAGGGCGGGATGGACGTGTCGAACAGCTTCTTCGCAGGGCACGCCAACAACGGCCTGCACGATCCATTGGACACGCCCGATTTGCGGGGCATTCGCTTCACGGCCCCATATGGCAGAAACGGGCGTTTCGCCTCGCTCAGGGAATTCGTCCGCAACGTCATCGTGAACGAGTTCAATGGGCCAGAGCCCGATCCGATGGTCATGGACGGGATGATCGCCTATATGAACGAATTCGAATTCTTGCCGAACCCGAAGCTGAGAAAAAGCGGGAGACTGAATCCCGGGAAGGTTTCGAAAGCAGCCCTTCGGGGCGAGAAGATATTTCACCGGAAGTTTCCGCAGATGATGGGCGGCATGAGTTGCGCGAGTTGTCACATCCCAAATGCGAATTTCGTCGACCACAAACGCCACAACATCGGTTCCACGGGAGGAGAGAACCAGCCCTTCCACGTGGGAGGCCTGGATACGCCCACACTACTCTCGTCGAAATTCACGGCCCCATATTTCCACGACGGGAGCCTGCCCACCCTGCGGGCGGTGAATGAATGGTTCAACACGCAATTCAAGCTGGGATTGGGTGCAAAGGACATCGACGATCTCACGGCCTACGTCGAAGCCGTGGGTGATGGCGTCCAGGGGATTGAGGATACTGTTTACACGCTGGAGTCGGAGTTGGAGGAGTTCAAGTTTTTCCTCTCCACGTATGAGCGGTTGAAACAGAGAAAGAAAAAAGAGTTGATCACCGTCTTGCTGAAAACCGTGGTGCGTGAAGTGCAGGCCCACAAGTGGGATGTTCAGGACAAGGGAAACCTGCCGATTCTCAATGAAATGGAAAAGAAACTGAATGAGGCCTTGCGAGCTCATCTGGACGGCGACGTGAAGATGACCGACGGCAAAATAGCGGCTTATCACGCTCTTTATCAGAAAAACCAGGACAAATTGAAATGAGCAGAACCATGCGTTTCATCCGAATATCTTCGCCGCGAGCGCCGAGGGTCGTATTTCAGATGGCGATTCTCCTTATTTTCAGCTTTTTGGTGTTTGCTGCGGCTCCCCTCTACGCGAGCGATAGAGAGCTCCGGGTCGCGTTCATTCCGCTGGAGAATCCCGAGAAACTCATCAGCAACGTGAGGCCTGCGATGAATTTCCTGGAAAAAGAAATGGGGCGGAAAGTCCGCTATTTCATCACCTTGAACTACTCGGCCGCAGTAGAAGCGATGATCTCGAAAAAGGCGGACGTAAGTTTCATGTCTCCGCTGCCTTATGTCCTGGCAAACAAGTATTCGGGAGTCGAGGCGGTGCTCGGGGAGATATACGACGGAAAACCCTACTACTATGCGAGGATTTTCGTTCGCAAGGACAGCGGCATCAAGAGACTATCCGATCTCAAGGGAAAGACCATTGCTTATGTCGATCCCATTTCGAGTTCGGGGTTCATGTACCCCCATGACATTTTCATCCACGCTGGTCTGGCGAATGGGGGAGTGGGAAAGCCCGAGGGCGGATTTTTTCGAAGGGTTTATTTTGCAGGCGGGGATCAGCAGGCGATCAACTCGATGGTCGGCGGCTTCGTCGCCGCCGCCGGCGTCAGTCAATACGCCCTCAATCTTCTCCGTCCCGAGCAGCGCGACCAAGTCGTCGCTATCGCGCAATCGGCCAGAATCCCCAGCCACAACGTGGTGGTTCGCAAAGGCCTGGAGCCTGAAATCAGACGAAAATTCATTGCGGCGATGATGAAGATGAACCGGCCCGAGTATCGCAGTTTGATGCGGGCTCTTTACGGGACAAATGGTTACGTCAGAGTCGATCACAGTCGATATCAACCCGTGGCCGATATGGCTCGTAGGTATGGTTTTTTGAAGGAGTAGGAAATGTCGAAAGAAATGGTCATCCAAATCGAAGATGCGCGCGTGGAGATGGAGGGGCGGACGATTCTTGCCATTGATCATCTTGAGGTCTCTCGTGGGGAGAGGCTGGCCATCATCGGCAACAGCGGTTCCGGCAAGACGACCCTCATGAGAATGCTGAAGGGCTACGTGCCCTGCCATGAGGGGAAGGTAGTCGTGATGGGGGATATTTTCCCGATCAAGGACCCGCAGAAGATGAAAACGCATCATCGCCATATCGGCATGATTCACCAGCATTTCGACCTGATAGGCCGGGAAACCGTCTGGCAAAACGTCTATCACGGAAGGTTGGGTTACGTGTCTTTGCTCAAAAGCGCGTTGGGAATCTGCTCGCAGCGCGATTTGCAAATCTGCGCACAGGCTATTCACGAGGTGCATCTCGAGGACATGCAGCGTCGCTTCGCCCGCACGCTCTCCGGCGGAGAACAGCAGCGCGTGGCCATCGCCCGGGCGTTGGCGCAGGAGCCGACGATTCTGCTGGCAGACGAACCCGTTTCGAGCCTGGACCCGGCATTGGCAGAGGACATTATGGATCTTCTCGTGTCCGTTTGCGACGCCTACGAACTCACGCTCATGATGAGCCTCCACCTCCCCGAACTGGCGCGCAAGTATGCCGATAGAATCCTTGCGATGAAAAACGGAAAAATCATGTGGGATGGTTCTTCGGATTCCCTCTCGAATGATAGGATATGTGAAATCTACGAGTTCATGGGAACGAACGGAGTCGTGAATGGGAACGGAACGAGAGCAAGCAGAAGCGCTTTCACCTGGCCGTACGGCTGGCAAGGTCAGCCTCTTCCTGGCGGTTAGCGCACTCTTATTCTGGTCTTTTCAGGGTTCTGAGTTTTCACCCGGGCAATTCTGGCGCGGGGTTCCCCAACTGTTTCACTTCTTTGGCCGGATGACGCCGCCCGATTGGTCGGTTTGGGATGTTTTACTGACCTCGGCTGTCGAAACGCTGCAAACCACCATTGCGGGCACTTTTCTGGGTGCTTTGTTTGCCTATCCACTGGGCGTACTCGCGGCGTCGAACTGGACGCCGGTTTGGGTGCACCTGCCCATCAAGGCGTTTATGGCGTTCGTCCGCTCCATCCCACTGTTACTCCTCGCATTGTTGTTCGTCTCCGCCGTGGGGCTCGGCCCTTTTCCCGGCGTGCTGGCGTTGGCGGTGCACTCTGTCGGCGTGCTCGGCCGGTTCGTGGCGGAGGAAATCGAGGCGACCGACCCGAAACCTCTGCTGGCACTACAGGGCACGGGGGCCTCTTCCCTTCAGATCATTCAACACGGTCTCATTCCCCAGGTTTTGCCGCAAATGGTCGCGCATCTGGCCATACGTTTCGAGATGAATCTGCGCGATTCCACGATTCTGGGTCTCGTCGGTGCAGGGGGCTTGGGGTTTTACGTGTTCTTGTACGTCAAGCAGTTTCAGTGGCAAAAATCAGGCGTGCTTGTGCTGGCGATCATCGCCCTGGTTTTCGCGGGAGAATTCGCCGCATGGCAGGTCAGAAAGCGGCTGATCTAACCGGAACGCTCGATGGAGTCGAGTGGTGATGAACCTCGCTCTGTCTGCGGAGCTTTCGAGCGGGTTGATGCAGGAGGAACTGGGATGGATACACTGATTGAGCTTCTGAAAGAGACAACCGCGAAATTTCCCGATTCGATCGCCTTTGAAGGCGACGTGGAAGGACGCGGCCGGGTGACACTAACGAGAGAGGAGTTGTGCGGGAAAGCCGCTGCTTTGGCTCGAGATTTGATGGATGCGGGCGTGAAACCGGGCGATTTCATCGCTCTGCTGGCGCCAAATCAACCCGAATGGGGCGTGGGATATTTCGGGGCGCTGCTCGCCGGCGGGGTTCTCGTGCCCCTGGATGTGAATCTCAAAGAAGGAGAACTCGCAAACATCCTGGAGAAGGCAAGACCCGTATGCCTGGTTACGGACGCGAGCGAACAAGAACGCGCCAATGTTCTGGTGGATGGTCTCGCATCGAATTGCGCGGTATTGCGCATCGATGGGGACAGAGAGCCTGCCCTTGCCGCTTCGCTGGATACGCTGCCGGGCGCAGAACGAAGTCCGGATGATCTGGCACTGGTGTCGTTTTCATCGGGAACGACGGGAACGCCCAAGGGCGTGATGCTCTCTCACGGGAATATCACCTCCAACGTGCGCGCCGTACTTGAACCTTTCTTCGCCGGGGAGGACGACGTTTTTCTATCGATTCTGCCGCTTCACCATATGTTCGAGAGCACGGGCGGTTTCCTGATTCCGCTTGCGGCAGGCGCCCGCGTGCATTACCTCTCATCGTTGAACCCTCGCCTTCTCGTGGAGGCCATGCAAAACCAGGGCATCACCATCTGCCTCATGGTGCCAGCGCTGGCGCGGCTTATCCACAAACGAATCATGTCGAACGTGGATTCGCTGAGCGGTGCGAAGAAAATCATCTTCAAGATGCTTTTCGGGATTTCCGGCATTTGTCTCTCCATGGGTCTTCGCGTCGGGGGATCGTTGTTTTCTCAGGTGAAGAAGAATCTCGGCCCGAATCTGCGCTATTTCGCGAGCGGGGGAGCCGCGCTCGATCCCAAGATCGCACGTGATTTGCTCATTTTTGGGATCGAGGTGCTCCAGGGGTATGGCTTGACGGAAACCTCCCCCGTCACCCATGCGAATCCGCCGGGAGCGCCGAACAGAATTGGAACCGTCGGCCCGCCGATTCCGGGGGTGGAGGCGCGGATTGTACCCGTAGAGGGCGCGGATGAGGGAGAGGGTGAAATCCTCATACGTGGCCCGAACGTAATGCAGGGCTACTTCGAGAACCCCGAACTCACGGCGGAGGTCCTGCGAGACGGGTGGTTTCATACCGGAGACATCGGCCGCCTGGACTCGGGCGGCTACCTCACGATATGCGGTCGTTCCAAGAACGTCATCGTCTCCGAGGCGGGGAAGAACATCTATCCCGAGGAGGTGGAAGAGCAGCTTCTCGAGAGCGAGTGGTTTCAGGACGTATGTGTCATCGGGCGGAAAACACCCCGCGGCGGCGAGGAGGTATTCGCTGTCGTGGTGCTCGACCCGGAAGCCGATTTGCCTGATGAAGACGAGAAGCGCACCGCCCTGGCCGATTCCGAACTCAAACGATTGAGCGTGCATCTCGCGGATTATAAGAGAGTGGCCGGATTTTTCCTCTGGCCTGAGGAGGAGTTGCCCAAAACGACCACGCGCAAACACAAGAGAGAGGACATCAAGGCGATATTGCGTGAGCGGCCAGACTTCTCTGCGGATGATTTTTGATTTCTTGGTGTGGGTGACAGATCCGTGTGCGTTTTTTAATTTGTGGTGTTACTCCTTTATCAAACCCGCGGCAGAACAAAGCATTCATGCCTGAACGGAATAGCCGCCCAGACCCATAAGCGCAGGTTCGGGCGATGGATTGGTTTATCTCCATTGTTTGTGTTATCTACCCTTCATTGAACAAATTATCCGAGCGTCAAGCGAACCTTTGCGGATTTTCTTCAGCGAGGGCGTCAACGTGATGAGGAAAGCGAATCGATGAAATCCGCCGACACGTCTCGATCGATACGGGATGCCTCACTGGCGCTGCTGCCGTGGCTTTCCGAGACCAGGCGCACCCTTCATATGAATCCCGAACTCGCCTACGAGGAGCATGAAACCTCCCGCCTCATCGTGGAGAACCTCGAAAGTTTCGGGCTTGGTGTACATGCAGGCATCGCGGAAACCGGAGTGGTCGGCCTGCTCGAGACGGGACGTCCCGGCCCCACCATCGGCATACGCGCCGATATGGATGCGCTCTCCATCGATGAGTCCAACGACGTACCCTACAAGAGCCGCCGGCCGGGGAAGATGCACGCCTGTGGTCATGACGCTCATGTGAGCATGCTGCTGGGTGCGGCTCGCCTGCTTTCCGAGAATAAAAGCTGGCTTGATGGCCTGGGGGGCAACGTCAAATTCATATTTCAGCCGGCGGAGGAGGGCAAGGCCGGCGGCAAGAGAATGGTGGAAGAGGGCGTTCTGGAAGGACCGCAGGTGGATCTCCTCATCGCCGCGCACGTGTGGCCCGATATGCCTGTTGGCCATATCGGCACGAGGCCGGGCCCCTCGCTGGCGGCGGGGGACAGACTCCAGATTCACGTCAGAGGCGTCAGTTCGCACGCGGCGTATCCCCATCAATCCAAAGACGCCCTGCTGGCCGCCTGCCATCTGGTGACCGCGCTTCAATGTATCGTAAGTAGAAACGTCGGTCCTTTCGAATCCGCCGTTCTTTCGATCACTACGTTCGAGGCCGGCGTAGCGGTCAACATCGTGCCGCGTGACGCCAAGCTCCAAGGCACCATCCGCACGCATGATCCGAAGGTCAGAGCGAAGGTGGCCGACCGCGTGCGGGCGGTGGCGCGCGGAGTGGCGGAAGCCTTCGACGTGGAAATCGACCTGGAAATCACGCCGGGATATCCCGTTCTGGTGAACCACGAGGCCGCCGCCGCACTCGTCGAAAATGCGGGGGTTCAGGTTCTCGGCGCAGAGAACGTGGAGGAGATGCCGCTTTCGATGGGAGCCGAGGATTTCTCCTACATGGTGGAGAAACGGCCCGGCGCATTGTTTCGCGTGGGCATATCGAACCCGGGAAAAGGATTCGTGCACGGGTTGCATTCCGATCTGTTCGACCTGGATGAGGACGCGTTGGCAGTCGGCGTCAGCGTCTTCGCTCAATCTGTGGTCGAGTTCTTGGGAAATTCGAAAAAATACCTCGCCTAGAATTTCTAGGCTCCTCCGCGGGAGAATATCTTTGAGCCCGTTGACTTTCGCGCGGAGACTCCCGCCTTGTTGATCGAACCGTTCGTTTTTCTTGCTCTGAGCGCGGCGCTCTCTTTTACATGCGCAGATATCTTCGCACGCAAGGGTTTGCAATTCGCCAACCATTTCGTGGGCGCCACCATCACGCTGGTGGGGGAGTTGGTCTTCTTCGTTCCGTTGGTTTTCCTCCTGGGGCCCTCGTTCCCGGAAATGGGCGTGCACTACCTGTGGATAATGGTTGGAGGCCTGTGTAACCCGGGTCTGTTCCTCATCTTCTTCCTGATTGGTATCCACCGAATTGGCGTAGCGCGCGCGGCGCCCATAAAGGGTATGTCTCCCATATTCGCTGCTCTTTTCGCGCTCATTTTTCTGGGAGAGGACCCGGCTTGGTATCATCTGGTAGGCATTGTGTTCGTGGTAGGCGGTATCGTATTGCTCGTATCGGGAAAGACGGAAGGACGATGGAGCCGTTGGGACGCTCGGTGGCCCCTGATCGCGGCAATCATTTCGGGGTTTGGAGCCATGTCCTGGAAGAAGGGGTTGGTCGCTTTTCCGAGTGCACTTCCCGCCTCGATGGTAGGCGCCGCCGCCGCTCTCGTCTTGGTGGGCGCATACACCTGTTACGCCTTGCGCGAAGAAGAGACAGGAGACGTAAAACAAGCGTTTTGGCCGTATCTGCTGGGCGGGATAGCGGCGGGGATGGGAATTTTTCTCTTCACCTCCGCCTTGCAGGTGAGCCAGGTTTTCAGGGTGGTGCCGCTCGTTCAGATCAGCCCTTTGTTCACCGTGCTTTTCAGTGTGATCTTTCTCAGGAGAGCCGAGTTCATCACATGGCGCGTACCCGCGGGAGCGACGCTCACCGTGAGCGGGGTGATACTCGTCGTCTTGCGCGTTTGAAACAGAAGAGCAGGATGGACTTCCGACGCAAAAACCAGTATAAATCGACCCCTTGATGGTCTGGGGTTTCCCATCCCGGCCATCATGGAATTTACTTGTCCCCATCGTCTAGCCTGGCCCAGGACACCGGCCTTTCACGCCGGCAACAGGGGTTCGAATCCCCTTGGGGACGCCAACCAGAGAACCCAGATTCCTTTCCCGTCAAGTCGGGCGGCGCGAGGGTGTAACAACGCGCGCCTTGGGGGGACGGCCATCAGCGCCGTAACTCCGTTCACGCCTCATGCGTATGCGATGAGGCGTAGGAAAAGTGCCCGACGCATGAAACAACTCATTCTGACGAGGATCGATTCCATCCCACATGAGCGGCTGGCTGAGCATCTGGGGCCCTGGTCGCTCTCGGAGTCCCAGTTTTTCGAGTGGGAGTGGCGAAAATACGGAATCGAACCGCCACTCGAAAGTGAAGATGTTCACTCCGTCTCCAGGAGACTGGAGACGGTTTGTGAATACTATCTTTCTAGACTGAGGACCCGGCAAAACGAAAGGCACGGACGTTCCTATTCGAATCGTTACTGGCGCATATTGCTCATGCCGTGGCTCGTCAATTTGGTTATGTGCGCATTCGAGCGGTTTTTGCGTGTAAGAAATCGAATCAGGAGCAGAGTTCGGTATCTGGTGTATCTCACGCCGCGTGATGAGGTCCTCTCGGCTATAACGACACATCATTTCAACCAGATGATAATTGACGACCCGCTGAACCGGCGGATCTTCAGCAGGTTCATACGCGCATTCCGGCCCCACGGCTGGGTGCTCCGGGAGGGCGCGCCGGCCCCGGAAGATTTGTATTTTTCATCAGGCCACTCATCCGGCGCGCCGCCTGGAGAAAACCATGCCGTTTTCAAGAAAACGCAAAGAAAAATGGAGGTATATCGCTGGGCCAGCATCCTCTCCTCAAACCTGGGATACGTGCAGTTTCATAAAGTGCACGGCTTAAGTCCGCTGGATGCCGCTTATATATCCTTGCGCATGGTGTTTCGAGGCAGAAGACGCTGGAGGGAGGCCGCGAGAGCGTTTCAGAAGACGCCTGAGACGGGAAATGCGCACCTCACCAGGGAAGACGTGGTTGGAGAACTCCAATCGATTCAACACATCGCGACCGAGGAGGCCAGGATTTTCCTGAGCGTTTTGGATGAACTCGTTTCGGAGACGATGCCGAGGGTATTCACGGAGCATTATTTGAAAAACGAGGAAAAAGCCCTGCTCAAGGTGAAGGCGACGGTGCCCTGGACGGACACCATTGCCTATGGCCATCTGGGCAATGACGATCAGTCGAACTTTTACGTGGCCGCTCTTCTCGAAAATCGCCCTGTAAGGCTGATAATCAATCAACACGGAGGGAACTACGGCATCGTCGAATCTGCACCCGGGCATCAACTTACGGAGTATGAGACGGCCGATCGGTTCCTATCGTGGGGATGGAAGCGCCAATCCGACTATCGGGTAAGCGCCGTGCAGGCGGCCTCCCCTTTTCTTTCAAAGATGAGGCGGAGCAAGAAGCGGGGCTCATCCATCATTCTGGTCAGTTCCGAACTCACTCCCTATCTCAAATGGCTGGCGGCGGACTGTCTTCCCGAAGACATCGCGCGCTACATGCGGGAGAAGGCGAGTTTCATCGAACACTTAGGCGACATTCCTCGAACCGCCTTGTGGTACAGGCCGTATATGCGTAGGCGGAACAATCGTTATGACCAAGCCTACATCGAATCGCGATATCCCGACGTAAAAATACTTCACGGGAAATTAGCGCGATACATGCCGAGCAGGCTTTCGTCTGCGTTGTCGAACTGCGGCGTTTGCGTTCTCGACCGTCCGGGCACGACCGCTGCCTTTACGATGGCGGTGGGCATTCCGACCCTCTTCTTTGGCCATCAAAACGCCTGGCGAGTTTCGAATCATGTGAAACCCTACTTCCGAAAACTCTCAAGTGTGAATGTTCATCATTCATCCGGCGAAGGCGCGGCGAGACACCTGAACGCCATCTGGCCCGACATGGATTCGTGGTGGGAGGATGGCCGCACACGGGAAGCCGTCGCCGAGTTTACGCATCGCTACTACAGGAGCAGCAGGAATTGGCGTGCGGAATGGGTGGAAATTTTCTCATCCCCCGATTCCGAATTGTGGCGAACCGAAGAGGCGGAGGCTAATTGATGGCCAGAATATCATTGGCGGGAGAGATATTCGGCGATTTCAAAGTCGAAAAAGGGCGGCTGATAGGCGTCTATGGCCCCTCTCTGCCTAAAGACATAGGCCTTGATGATGAAGCTCTCAGGGAACGGATTCGAAACCCGATCGGTTCTCCTCTTCTTCGAGAAATTTCCAAAGCCGCGGAGAAGGTATTGATCGTTACTGATGATAATACGCGCCATACCCCATTGCATCGCGTGCTTCCTCCCATTCTGGAGGAACTCGCCGATGCGGGCGTCTCCGATTCCTCGGTCCGCATTCTCATCGGTTTGGGCACGCACCGCGCCATGTCGGATGAGGAAATACGGCGCAAGTTCGGTGATGAACTGACGTCGCGATTCCAGATTATCAACCATGAATGGAAAAACCCCGTAAAGCTGACTTCTTTGGGACAGAGTGAACTGGGGTTCGAAGTGCTGATGAACAGGGAAATCTTGGAGGCGGATCTCCTCATATCCGTCGGCAGCATCATCCCTCATGCGACGGCGGGGTTTTCCGGCGGGGCGAAGAGCGTGATGCCCGGCATTTGCGGCGAAGCCACGATAGCGGCGACCCATTGGGCTGCCCTGGATTATGAGATGAGCGAAATTCTCGGCAACTTCGACAACAAGGTGAGAGAAGCGTTCGTTCACATTGCGCGTCGGGCCGGGCTGCGCTTCATCGTCAACACGATCATGATGGATGAGAAAAGAATTTATGACGCCGTTGCAGGGGACGTGGAGTTGGCGCACGAGGCGGGCTGTGAGAGATGCCTGAAGCTATACGGCGCAGCAGTTCTCGCCAAGGCGGAAGTTGTCGTCGCGGAAGCCTATCCGGCCGACGTCGATCTGCGTCAGGCCATCAAGGCCGTGTGCGCGGCGGACATCGTCTGCCGCGACGGCGGGGTGATCATCCTGGCCGCGGATTGCCGGGAAGGCATCTCTCCGCAATTCCCCAGTTTTGAACGTTATGGATTCAAAGACCCTGACACGCTTTATCGCAAGGTCGAAGCTGGTGAATTTCGTGAAAAACTCCTGGCCTATACGCTGGTTGCCATCGGCAGAATCATTTCCAAGCGCGTGAGGGGTATCTTGGTTTCTCCTCACATTGGTCGCGAGGAGGCGGAGCGAATGGGATTCGGCTGGGCCGGGTCGATAGGGGTGGCGATTGATGCCGCCTTGGAATCAAGAAGACCGGATTCGAAAGTAGTCGTGCTTCGACAGGCGGGACAAATCATGCCCGTGATTTCACGCATAAAAGCAGAGGGAGAGGGGAGGTGATCGTCGCCGTCATACCCGCCAAGCGTCATTCGAGTCGTTTGGTGGACAAGAATTTGCTGGAAATCGACGGATTGCCTTTGGTGGCGCACGCGATTCGGTACGCACGAAGATTCAAGAGCGTGGGCAGGATCGTCGTATCAACCGATTCGATGGAGGTCGTCGAAATCGCCAGGCGAAACGGCGCGATGGCTCATTTGCGTGGCCCGGAGCTGGGCGGTGAGGCGCCGCTCATCGAAGTCTACCGGGATGTCGCGGAGAAATTGTGTCGTGAGAACATTTCTTTCCTCGTTGGAATTCAGCCTGATCATCCGAACAGAAAAAGCGATCTGAATACTCTGTTGAAGTATGTCAAAGAAAACCGGATCGACGATTTGTGCACGGTGGACCACCACGGGGAGCGCAACGGGGCGCTTCGCATCATGAGTATGAAAGCCTTAATGGTGGACCCGCCTCTACACTCCTCCGTCGTTCAGGATGATTGCATCAACATCCACACTGCATTCGACTTCGCCATGGCCGCGCATGAGATGAGTCCGCATTCGAAGGAAATTTCGGTCGGCAACAAGATGATAGGCGAGAGGCATCCCACATTCGTGATTGCCGAGGCCGCCTGCAATCACATGTGTGATTTAGAAACGGCCAAGGAGATGATCGGCTTGGCTGCCGATGCCGGGGCGGATGCGATCAAGTTCCAGACCTACAAGGCGGAGCGTCTGACGCGCAAAGGGGCGATGACCTACTGGCGGGGAAAGCGGATTCCGCAAATCGAGTATTATCGGAAACTCGATCGTTTTGGCGCGTCCGAATATGAAGCGCTTTTTGCACATGGCCGCGAGAAGGGCATCATCACGTTCTCCACGCCGTTCGACGTCCAAAGCGCCAAGATGCTGAACGATTTGGGCGCGCCGATCTTCAAGATAGCCTCGTGCGATCTTCCCGACAGCCGGTTGCTCAAGTGCGTGGCCGGTTTCGGCAGGCCCGTTATTCTTTCGACCGGCGGTTCGACGGTGGAGGAGATCGAGCGTGCGTTCGCCACAATTTTTTCAACGGGCAACCACCAACTCATCCTCATGGCCTGCACCTTGAGTTATCCGGCGGCGAACGAGGACGCGAACCTTTTGCGTATCCGCGCTTTGAAGGAACGATATCCCGGCATCATCGTCGGTTTGTCCGACCATACGGAGCCGGATGCGCACATGGTCATCCCTGCGCTGGGCGTGGCCCTGGGCGCGAAGGTTATCGAGAAACACTACACCCTGGATCGGAAGTTGAGCGGTTCAGGGCATTTCTTTTCGATGGACCCGGAAGATTTGAAGAAAATGATACAAACCGTTCGTCTTGCCGAAAGCGTTTTGGGCGACGGCGCGCTCGGAGTCGCCGAAGCGGAAAACTCCGCGCGACACAGCGCAAGACGCAGCATCGTCGCCGAACGGAATATCGAGCGCGGAGAGACCATTGAATCCTCGATGTTGGGCATGAAGCGCCCCGCAGAGGGACTTCCGGGCTGGATGATGGATGCGTTGATCGGCCAACGGGCGAAAACGAACATCCAGGCGGATCAGGCTATCTCGATGGACATGGTGGAGTGATCGTGGAGGCAGAATTCATGCCAATAGGGTTGATTCGTCATGCCTAAAGTCACGGTATACATTCCCGCTCACAATTACGGACGTTTTCTCGACGCTGCGATCCAGAGCGTGCTTAAGCAGACAATGGACGACTGGGAGTTGATCGTCATCGACGACGGCTCGACCGACGACACTTCAGAAATACTCGCGTCTTACGGAACGCATCCCAAGATTCGTATTTTCGAGCAGGAAAACAGGGGCTTGAGTTTTACGAACAACGTCGCCCTGCGCATCGCCAGGGGCGAATACCTTATGCGGCTGGATGCGGATGATTTCCTGGACGAGAACATTCTTTTGGTTCTCTCCCATGTTCTGGACACGAAGCCCGGGGTGGGTCTGGTGTATCCAGATTATTATCACGTGGCCGAGGATGGAGAGATCACTGAAATCGTTCGTCGCCAGAAAATAGGAGAAGAGGTCGATTTGCTCGATCTTCCGGCCCATGGCGCGTGCACCATGATTCGCAGGGAAGTTCTGCTCGAAATAGGCGGTTATTTCGAGGAGTTCGATCGTCAGGACGGCTACGGGATGTGGCTGAAATTTATCGAGCGGCACCATCCATATAATGTGAATTTGCCCTTGTTTTACTATCGACGACACGGCGAGAACTTGTCGAAATCCCGGGGGCTTCTCATGGAGACGCGCCGCAAAATCAAAAGACGGGTGGTGGAGGAGATGAACCTCTCCCGCAAACCGAAAGTGTTGGCGCTCGTTCCCGTTATCGTGGATACGGGATTCACGCTTGGAAATCCTTTTACACGGCTTATGGGAAAATCGCTACTGGAGCGAACCCTGGAGCAAATCCAGGAAGCGCGCTCCGTCGACAGGATAGTCGTATCCTCGAACGATCGAGAGGTATTGGCTTACGCTCAGCGCTTGGAGGGAGTAGACGGCCTCATCCGACCCGAAGCGCTGGCGAAATCGACGGCCAAGGTGGGGGATACGGCACTTCATGTTTTGAGGACATTGAAGGAGCGGGGGTATGTCCCCGACGCTGTTTGCGTATGTTGTATCAACACCCCTTTTCGCAGGGGCAGACACATCGACAAGGCCGTGGACACCATGACGATTTTCGGCGTGGATTCCGTGATATCCGTAGCCGAGGATATTTCGTTTTTCTATCATCACGGGAAAAACGGACTCACCCCGGTCAACGGCTCTATCCAGAGAACGCTGCGTCTGGAGAGAAAGGCGTTGTTCAAGGAAAACGGCGCGATTTTCCTGAATCGCGTGGACACGGTTTGGGCCGGGAAATTCCTGGGAGAAAAAATAGGGCACATCACGATGCTTCCAGAGGAAAGCGTGAAAATCAATTCCGAATATGAGTTCTGGCTGGCGGAGAAAATAGCCGCCGAGTGGATGCAGTCGGCTCCATCTGCTAAACTCGTTGATGTCCAAAACCCGTAAATGCTACTCCACGAGATAAATAAGACCCGCCACGAGGCAAAGGTTCCGGAAATATCGATCCGGCCCGGGAGCGAGGACGATGAAACGCATGGCGTAACCCCCAAGGCGCGTTGAATGATTCTTTTGATGCGTTCGGGGTTTTTGGCCAGTGAAATCGTTCATGTTTTCGAGTAATTTCCGGCTTAACCAAAAGAAGCCGTATGTGGAACGATAAGCAAAGGGACATCCTCGTCGTCGCGCGGGATTACAAGGATTTCCTGTTCTTGTATCTGGTTATCCTCATTTTGGCGACGATGTTCGAGAGTGTCGGCTTGGGTCTGTTGATGCCCATCTTCCAGTCGATTCAGGGCATCGAAACGGGCCACGTCCTTACGGTGTACGCCGAATGGGGATTCGGCGTCGTCGGTCTTGAGTTTTCACTCGTCAATCTCATCGCTCTGTTCACGTTCGCCATGCTGGTCAAATATGCCTTGGTTGCGCTCTCCATGCGTTTTGCGCGGGTGCTGAGCGCAAGAATCGCGTGCGACATGAGAGAAAAAATCTTCCGGAACCTCATGGAGCTCCCACTCTCGTTTTTTTACCGGAAAAAAGTCGGTGACCTCCTCGCCGTTCAATTTACTTCTGCGAATAATTGCGGTTTCGTTTTCGAACACGTGATGCTCATCACGAACGCCGTTTTCTTCTGTGTCTTGTATCTGATTCTGAATCTGATGGTTTCTTTTTCGCTGAGCGTTCTGGTTCTCGGTCTCACGTCGATTTCCTGGATTTTCCTGCTCCCCTGGTTTCGAAAGGCGTATGAGAAAGGAGCGGAAGAATCGCAGGGTGTGGAAAACATCAGTTCCTATCTTCACGACGTTTTCTCGGGAATCAAGACGGTGAAAGTGTTCGGAAACCTTGAGCACCACATCGAAAATTACACGATGCGAGCGAGCGAATATCGTCGGGTGTCGGTCCGGATCATGGACAACAGAATCGTCGCGTCGTTCTTCTACGAACCGTTGGTTTTCCTGATGATGGTTTTCTGTTTGGTTGTTTCGGTCAAGTTTCTGGAAATTCCCTTTTTCACCCTTACGGTGTTCTTGGCGATCTTCTTGCAGGTTCTGCCCAAACTCAAGCTGATAGGCAACTATTGGCTCATCGTTAGCGAATTCGCCCCCCATCTGGCAAGGGTTCGCGAATACGCTGAAGGCAAAAGCCTGGAATGCTTGCCGAAAGGAGCCGCTTCCGTCGGTTCCCTGAAAAAAGAAGTTCGATTTGAAAACGTCTCGTATGCCTATCCGGGCGCGCAGGGCGAGGCGCTAAGCGGAATAAACGCTTCGATTGAAAAAGATGCGACGACGGCGCTGGTGGGTTCTTCGGGAAGTGGGAAGACGACTTTCGTCGATCTTTTCCTGCGTCTTCACGATCCGGCGCAGGGCATCATTTACGCTGATGACGTGGATTTGAGAGGCGTGTCCGCAAGTCAGTGGCGAAGTCGGATCGGAGTAGTGGAACAGGACCCCTATCTCTTCAATGACTCGGTTTACAACAACATCCGCTATGGAAACTTAAACGCGGATAAGGCGCAGGTGCAAAAAGCCGCCGAAATCGCCTTTGCGCATGAATTCATCTGCCGGTTGCCCGAAGGGTACCGGACGATAATCGGGAACCGGGGGTTTAAATTGTCCGGAGGCCAGAAACAGCGTCTGGCCCTCGCAAGAGCCTTGGTTCGCTCTCCCCGGGTACTGGTTCTGGACGAGGCGACGAGTTCGCTCGATAGCGGCTTCGAGCGTCTCATCCAGGAGGCCGTGCGGAATCTCGGCGGGCGATTGACCATCCTGATCGTCGCTCACCGCCTTTCCACGATTAGGGATGCGGACAAGATTCTGGTCCTCGAGGACGGGAGAGTCGTCGAGGAGGGAGACCATCTCGCTCTCATGAGGACGGAAAGCCGTTACAGGAAATTCGTAGAGTTGCAGTCGTAGAGCAACTCACGAAATTCCGGGGTGCACCGGTTTTCGTCGAGTTCGAGGTTCCTCGCCGTCAGATAGGCGATATGGATTTTAATTAACGACAAAAAGATGGCTTGGTGAAGAAAATGTGCGGAATTTGTGGAATCACTTCGACTGAATTCTCGCCGTCCTCGATAGAGGAGGGCGTTGCGCGGATGTGTGATGCGATGACGCATCGTGGTCCCGACGATGTGGGGCTTTGGCGTTTCGGCGCGACCTGCATCGGCGTGAGGCGTCTGAGCGTCATCGACCCGAGTTCGGCGGCGAAACAACCCATGATCAGTGAAGATGGGAAAATCTGCGTTGCACTGAACGGGGAAATCTACAATTTCAGACGATTGAGGGAGCATTTGGAGGGTTGCGGCCATGTCTTCAGATCGCAATCCGACACGGAGGTTCTTCTGCGCCTTTACGAGGAAGAAGGAGATGAATGCGCTCGTTATTTAAGAGGAATGTTCGCATTTGCGATCGTGGACGCCGGTCGACAAGTTTTGCTTTTGACCCGTGACCGGCTTGGCGTCAAGCCTTTGTACTACGCGCCGATTGCGGGTGGATGGGCGTTCGCCTCGGAACTGGGGGCGTTGGTGCGAAGCGGCGTTATTCGCCCCGGACTCGACCTGAACTCTCTCGACCTCAGCCTTTCCCTGGGCTTTGTTCCCGGCCCACGCACGCTATTAAAAGGCGTAAAGATTTTACCTCCTGGGCACCGGATACGCATAACGGAGAGAGAGGCATCCATTGAGCGGTGGTGGGAGATGCCCATGGCCGGAACGACGCGATGCGCCGATGGGGAAATCCTTTCCCGACTACGCGGCCTGCTGCAGGAAAGCGTAGAACTTCACCAGGTAAGCGATGTCCCCCTGGGAGTTTTTTTGAGTGGCGGCTTGGACTCTTCGGCGATTGTGGGATTGATGTCGCGTCAGGCGGACAAACCTGTAAGGACCTATTCGGTCGGTTTCGATGACGCTCCGGAAGGATACGACGAGAGGCGATATGCGAGAACGGCCGCGCAATTCTTCCCAACGCGCCACACCGAGTTCGTGCCCAAAGGCTCGAAATTGCTGGAGGAACTTCCCCGGATCATACGCCACCTGGATCAGCCCAGTTTCGATGGAGTCAATACCTATCTCGTATCTCAGATAGCCAAACAAAATGGCGTTACCGTCGCCTTGTCCGGCCTCGGGGCGGATGAGCTTTTTGGCGGCTACGACTCGTTTCGCCTCATACCCCCTTGGTGGCGGATGTCGACCATATGGGGAAAGTTGCCTTTGGCGGCAAGAAAAACCCTCGTGACTCTTGTCTCGCTGATGCTCCGCTTCGGCCCAGGCATGTCTCCGGAGCGCATCGAAAAGTTTTGTCGGCTGCAATGGGTGGAATCGCCTCTGGGATTGTACGCCCTGGCGCGTCTTTTGTTGTGGCCCGAGGAGAAGAGGGCTTTGTATTCCCCGCAACTTCAGTTCCACTTTCGCGAGCGCAAAGCGGATGAAGATATTTTGTCGATGCTCGACTCGTTGGTCCGCATCGGCGAGAGACCTTGGAGCGTTCTGAGCGAACTCGAAATACAGGTGTACATGGGGTGGAGAACCTTGCGGGATACCGACACGATGAGCATGGCCCATTCCCTGGAAGTGCGAGTGCCGTTCGTCGATCATCATATCGTGGAATTCGTCTGTGGCTTGCCGCCCGGATGGGAGAGAAGATGGGGGCACCCGAAGAGATTGCTCGAGGCTTCGCTTCGCGACGTTATCCCCCCTGAGATTTCAACCAGGAAAAAACAAGGTTTCGCTCTTCCGATGGCGAAGTGGATGCGGGGGGATTTGCGAGAAATCCTTGAAGACGTTCTGAGTGAGGAATCGCTTCGCAGAAGAGGGATTTTCTCGCCCCAAGAGGTTCGCAGGCAATACGCTCGATTTAGGGAAGGAAAATTAGCCTACCCCCTTATATGGTTTCTGGCGGTTTTGGAACTTTGGTTTCGGGAGGTGTTGGACGCCCATCGCTCGGCGAAGGCTTGATGCAGGGGAAAGGAATTCGAAGTGATAAGCGTTTTGATGACATCTTACAATGCTCAGGACTACATCGCCGCTGCCGTGAAGAGCATACTCGCGCAGACGGAGCCTGATTTTGAGTGCATCATCATCGACGATGGTTCCACGGACGGTACGATTCACATCGTGAAGCAATTTCGCGACCCCCGGATTCGCCTGATAGAAGCGGGAAGAATCGGACTCGCAAGAGCACTCAACCTCGGGGTACGCGAGAGCAGAGGTGAATTTATTGCTCGCCATGACGCCGACGATTTGTCTCATCCCAGAAGATTTGAAGTTCAAAAAGCGGCGATGCAGCGCTTTTCTGATTATTCTGCTGTCGTTTCTCCCTTGTTCGCCTTCCATGCCGAAGACGTTCCACATTGGCCCGTATTCGGGTTGGAAAAGGCAAGGACTTCGCTGAGCGACGTGAGGAAAAAACTCATGCTTTTTAATCCCGTGGTTCACACGTCGTTGTTCGTAAGAAGCGAGGCTATGCAGAAAATCCGAGGCTACGACGAGAACCGTGTCTCCCAACTCGATTGGGATCTGTACGTTCGACTGTATGAAAATGGGTTGAAGCTCGGGTCCTTGGAGGTGCCCGTGGCGGCGAAAAGAATCCATGCGAGACAGTTCTTCGAGCGAGGCGCCAGGCTTCGCTATGTGCTCGATGGGGTTGTGCTGCAAAACAGGGCGATTCGCGCCTTGGGGGGCGGATTTTCGTATCAAGCGCTGTTGCCGCTTTGGTTTTCATATCGCATGTTGCCGCACAGGGTGCGCATGTGGGTGAAGAGAAGCTATTTTTCCAGACGCCCGGACGCGCGGGAATAATTTTTCCGTGAGCGCGTACCGCGTAGGGTCAAACGCCTCTCCTCATCGACTCACCAACGCAGCCATTCGTCTGCATGCGGTATATTTTCTCATCCCGTGGGAGCACGTTCCCTACTTCCCGGGCCAATTTGTGGGCCCGTATAAAGTCTACGTGCTCCTTTTCGTTCTACTGTGCGCCGCATGGGTGGTAGAAGTCATTCGGTTCGGGACGCGAAAACCGATGCCGGGGTTTGCCGTCGCCGCCCTTTGGTTCTGGGTGATATTCTGGGCAGGGATAGTCCATGGCTATGTCCAGGATGATCCCATCAAGACGTCGGTTCCCTTCTATTGGCTCCTAGCCGATGCCGTGCCCTACGCCGACGGCATGCTCGTATGGTATCTGGTTCATAACAACCGGTGGGGGAGAAAGGAGTTCGAGGGGGCCCTCGAGAGTGTGTTCTGGGTCGCCTTGGCGATGGGTGTCGAGAGCATTCTGTTCTATTATTTGCGTATTCCCAATCCGTATTCGCTCAATCATGAGGGGCGGTTTTTTCTTGGCATGTTTGTCCGGCACCACATCGTTGCCAGCAGACTCGGGCTGATACTGGCGGGCATTGCCTTTTATTTCTTCTGGAGAAGAGGCGGCTGGTTTCATCTGTTCGCGTCGTTCACCGGGATACTCATGGCATTTTCTACATGGCGCAGGGTTCCGATTTTCGCGCTGTTTCTGGGCGCATTCCTTTTGATTCTCTTTTTCATGACGTTCAGAAGACACCCGGGCGCAAAGGAGAAGATGAAGTCTTTTTTTGGTTATTGCCTCACGGCATCGGTTTTCCTCGTGTGCATCGGCGTTTCAGTGATGGTTGGGACGAGGGTGCGGGGAGAGTTCGTCGAGGCATCGAATCTCTCGATGAGTGTCAAGGAGCGGCTCTTCCAGTACGCGCGGGCGGCGGACGTGCTTATTGCGCGGCCTTTCTTGGGGGGTGGGCCGCGGCAGGGGTTCTTGTATGGGCATTCCAAAGATACGCCGGCCAGGATGTCTGCATATTTTTATGGCGACATCACCCGGTATGAATCGGGTATCCAGGGATGGTCGACTTCGGATTTGTTTCAGGAAAACCCAAGAAAGAGCGTGCCGGTTTCCCTGCACAGCCTGCCGATGAACTTTATTGTGGATTTGGGATTGCTGGGCCTCGTTTTAGTAATGACCATGCTAACAACGGGCGTGATGTATTTTTTCAGAGTCATCCGTTTGCCGATACATGAAGATTCACCCCGCTTCATAATGCCTTTCGCCGTCATCTTCTCCACCGTCGTCGCCCTGTTCGTCGGCGTTTCCACGACAGCGCATTTTTATCCCTATTGGCTGTTCGCCATTCTGTTTTGTTTTCTCCGTTATCTTTATCACGAAGCCACACAGAGGCGGCTAAGGATTTTCTGAGTGTGTGGATTTCGCCGTCAGGCAATACGCCGTGACGGCCCAGTAGAGAACGAAGGTTTTGGGAGACGAAAAAATGTTCTCGGCTCCGGCCTGAAAACATACGCCGGCGCAGGCGGCCCACCCCCAGGTTTCGGGTGAGCGTATCGAAAGCCGTCCCGTTTTTCTCAGATGAAGAAACACCTCGATGAGTCCTCCGGCAATCAGGCACAGGAACAGAAAGCCTCCCGGAAAGCCTGTTTCGACGAATGCTTTGAGATAAGAGGAATGGGCCGAAAGCGGGGGTAGATTTTCATCCCCGCGAATGGAAAGTTCCTCTCCCCGGCCCCTGGACTCATCGGCTCTCCCTGAATCGGAATCCTTCACTCGCCAGGACGGTGCCTTTAATTCCTCGTTTCTTATGTACGTTCTCTCGCTTTTCTGAAACGCTTGGGGAAAGAGGCCGTTTCCATGGCCCACCAAGGGGCGCTCTGCGAGCATTTTTCCGCCGACGCGATAGATATAGATTCTGGGGAGCAACGATAAGTCCATGAAGTCTTGGTCATTGGCGGCGACGGCGCCTATCGACAGAATCAGGAAAGCAACCAGAATATGCCGAAGCAGGCGAATCCCGGAGCGGGAGATGCGACCGGAAATCATGTTTGCGGGGCATGTCTTCGCGAAATACGAGATCATCGAACAGCAGA
This sequence comes from bacterium, assembly GCA_965203325.1. Classification (GTDB taxonomy): domain Bacteria; phylum UBA8248; class UBA8248; order UBA8248; family UBA8248; genus Bin107. The sequence continues at coordinate 1,458,444 of OZ241875.1, read as the reverse complement.
CGGCGAAGCCCAAGACTCCTCCATAGCTACCCGTCGACGCCAATGCGATGAGATGCGCGGCGAGGATAGCGAACGCCGCCGGACGTGAAAACATTCGGAAAAGCGGCGGGTAAAGCGTGGCCCATAGAATCAGGTAGGCGGCGAGAAAATTCGGATGCCCGATCGGACCAGGCCGGGAGTCAAAGAACATCCGGGGGAATGGCGAATACAACAAATCGACGCGGAAGCTTTGGAGCGGCCCCCAGATTTTCCAGGTGATTTGGTAGGCCAGATTCTGGAGCAAGACTGCCGCCAGCATGATGACGCCACTGTAAAGGATGGCTTTCAGGACCCGATTGCGGGAAGCGTCGTCTGCGCAAATATCCTGAAAAACGAGAAAGGTGATGAAATAGGCGATCGTTTCGGCGAGACCCCAGAATTGTTGCTTCAAAGGAGCGCCACTCAGCCATGCTGCCACGAGACTCCAGACGATGTAGACGAGCCATGTGTAGCAAAAAATCGGTTGGCTTTTGAGACTAAGGCGCTTTTTGTTTCTCAGGACATGCCACGCGAAGCCCAAGGCCAATGCCAGGAGTGCCACTTTGTCGTACGAGATGCTTCTTTCCGTATCGCCGAAGGCGACCTCGATGTTGACGAGTGGGTGCAGGAACAAGAACAGCGCACCTGCGGCCCCGAGGTTGTATAGACCCGACCCGATGATCGCAGCCGCGCCGATGGCCATGGCGCCATATGCCAAGAACGAAGGATTCATCAAGGGGAAATGGCCTCCGGGAAGCGGAGACTTTCTTGAAAAGGACCGAAAATCTCACACCTTCATGATCGGTAAAAACGTATATGCCTCAAAATTCTTTCGCTTTGTTTATAGTTGACAACTCTAATTTTTCATCACACTATGCCTCTTGGCATACAATTCACGCGCGTAGATTCACAGGCTACTCGCTGAATTCAAGACGGCTGTATTCAAGTCGGAGTAAGTGTGAAGCCGCTTCCCTCGGATAGTGGTCTGCGCGCCGAACAACCCGTGAAAGGCTCGAGGACTCAGACTCGCTTTTTGCGTCAAAATTCGTGAGGGTTCGACGCTCATGTGTTTTCGTCATCACTCCTCTCATCCAAAAACCAGGGCTGTGAGCTAGTGCCCTCTGCGATGGAAGAAAAATCCACATTTAATCAATTTCCACCAAAATCCGTCGGAGACAGTCGACGATTCGTTTTACGCCCAGATTCTTTCCTCGTTCTCATCAGTTTTGCCTTGTGTGAAGCTATGTCGTATTTTCTGCCCGGGCCGCAGTATTTTCGTTTTATTTTCGTTATTTATTTGAATATATGGGAACTCGGTTTGAATGTAAAGCGAAAAAGAGCAATCGCTAGATATTCCTGTTCGCATTCGTTGCATTATGCTCTATGCGTTCATGAAATGGGTTGAATTTTCTAATGGAAGGCCGCGTTCCCTTGGAGTCCATTTCCGATAGCGGAAAATTATCCGCCCTGAAGGACGGACAGGTAATGAGCCGGCGTCAGTTTTTATGCAAACGCGCGGTGGATTTGGGGTTCGGAATCACGGTTTTGGTCTTGTTCGCCCCGTTTGGCTTCCTCATCGCTATCCTGATCAAGCTCGCGAGCGAGGGGCCGACTTTCTATTCCCAGGTTCGTGTTACCCAGGGTGGTAGATTGTTTACACTCTATAAGTTCAGGACCATGCGCGTGAATGCCGACAAGCCGCCGGGAACCATGTCCACGAAGGAAAACGATCCGAGAATCTATCCATTCGGGCGTTTCCTGCGCCGGTATCATCTTGATGAGTTTCCCCAACTCTGGAACGTCATCAAGGGGGATATGAGCATCGTCGGCCCGAGGGCGGAGTACATCAAGACGCTGGAGATAGCCAAAAAACATTATCCCGAATTCGAATATCGAGAACTCGTTCCTGCGGGAATCACGGGGTGGGCGCAAATTCGGCAGGGCCACGTCGACCAGATTGAAGACTACAGAATAAAGTTGGAGTACGATTTATACTATATTCTGAACTATTCGCTCCGAATGGACTTGCAAGTGATATTCCTGACAATGCTCACTTTTTTACGCCTGCGGGGTCATGGTGCCTAGTCCGTCATCACATCTGACGAGAGGTTTCATCCTCCATCCATCAGACTAGCCGAAACTCGCCTCACTTCTTATTTGGCTTTTTTTCCGTCGCGTTCATGTGCTCATAGAGTTCCAGGATTTTTCCAGTGACGATTTTATCGGAAAACTCCCTTTCCACGATTCTCCGTCCCGCCGCGCCCATCTTTCGCCTCAGGTCGGCATCCCCGGCCAGCTTGTTGATGGCGTCGGCCAAGGCTTTTGAATCTCGCGGCGTGATGCGCAGTCCGTTCACACGGTCCTTCAGAATATCCCGGCAGCCGGGAACATCCGTGGCCACCAACGGGCGAGCGCATGACGCCGCTTCCAAGAGGCTTCTCGGGAGTCCTTCTTTGTAATACGTCGGCAAAACGGCGATGTGGCAGTCTCGCCAAACCTCGGCCATGTCTTCCCTGTAGCCCCACCATTCGATTCGGCCCTCTCGGTGCCATTGCGATAGCGTACTTTCGGGAATGGAGGATGGGTTTTTTGGGTCGGGGCTTCCCGCCAACGCCATGCGGATTTTCATGTCCTTTTTTTGAAGCAGGGTCGCTGCCTCTACGAATTCATGTACCCCCTTGTCTGTAAGCATCCGGGAGGCGAGCACCGCCAAGGGCGCGCCTGTGGGTTCCGGGGTGGGATAAAAGGAGCGAACGTCGACGCCAGAACCGCGAACGACGCTCAGGCGCGATTCATCGGGAAGCACATTTTGGAGAATCATCTCCCTGTCGGCGTCGTTCTGCACGATTACGTGGGTGTTTTTCGCCCGATGGAAATATTGTAGCGGAGGAAAAATGATTTTTTTCAGACAGCGGAATCGCAGCGAGTTTTCAGAAAACAGCGAGCCCAGTCCCAGGAACGAGTTCACGACGAAGGGCGTTTTGGCGAGTCGCGCGGCAATCGAGCCGTAAAGCAGGTTTCTCACGCCGAAATGGTGAGCGATTCTGGGCCGGTACTTCCGGTAGATGCGAACAAGTTGGATGAGGACCAGAAATTCTCGCAGGAAGCTAATCCCTGCTTTGTTGTCATGCTCTAAAGCAAAACACTCGAAACCCTCCGCGCGGATGCGTTCCATATATTTTCCGCCGATTCTCACGCATACGACGACGCGGTATCCCGCATCCCGCGCCGCCAGCGCGAGCGCACGCCGGTGGCTCAAAAAGTATCTGTCCTCTAAATCCAGCAAAAATAAGATTTTGTTCATCTCATCGCCCTTGATCATCCAGCCACGCCTGAAACATCAACAAACCCCAAAGACAGAATTGCCAGTTCCTTGCACCGGATTCGTGTTGTTCCCACATTCGGCGAATGGATCCTGGGTGAAAGAACCCCTCTTCCCTGAGCCGTGATTCTCCCAACAAATCTTCCGCCCAGTCCTTAAGAGGCCCTCTCAGCCATTCGCCGACGGGAACGCTAAATCCCATTTTAGGTCTTTGAATCAGCGAGGCGGGAGCGTAGCGGGACAACAACCGCCTTAAAATCCATTTTCCCTCGCCGCCCCGCAACTTTAACTTTAGCGGCAGACTCCAGACAAACTCCACGACGCGGGGGTCCAGATAGGGAGCTCTTACCTCTAGGCTCGCTCCCATGGAGGCCCTGTCTACTTTCACGAGGATATCATCGGGCAGGTATTCCACGATGTCGCGGTACATCATCTGCCCGGCGGGATGAAGATCGCTCGGCGCTGGTATTGGAGCAAATGCACTTTCCGGATCCAGATGCGCATTGAGGAAAACCGAAGCATCCCCGTACATCCTCAGGCGTTGATACATCTCATCGAGACTCGCTGTACCGAAGAGATCCGCCAACTTGAGGAGCTTTTCCCCTGCCATTTTCACCCGATAGCGTCCGGGCAGCAGGGGAGATATTTTTTCGTAATACCGTGCCAGCACAGGATGTCGCGTTGTCAAACCCTTCGCGATTCGCGCTTTCAGTCGCTCCGGCAAGCGATTGCTCCACCTCCAGACATTGGGTGCCCAGAAATAACGGTTGTAGCCGCCGAAAAGTTCATCTCCCCCATCGCCCGAGAGAGCGACCGTAACGTGCTCCCTCGTGAGAGCGCACAAAAGGTGCGTGGGCATCTGGGAAGGATCCGCAAACGGCTCGTCATAGAGCCGGGGCAGGTGCGGGATGACCTCGAGCGCTTCTCCGGGACCCGCGTAGAGTTCGGTGTGCTCGGTTTCGAGATGGCGGGCCATCTCGCGCGCATGGTGGGCCTCGTCGTAGCCTTTCTCGTAAAATCCAATCGTAAACGTACGAACGGGAGCGGCGCTCTCCGCCTTCATCAGGGCGACCACGGTCGATGAGTCGACTCCACCGGAAAGAAACGCGCCCAGTGGCGCGTCTGAGCGCAGCATCTGGCGCACGGAGCGCTTCAGCACCTCATCCAGTTGCTCAAGCGCCTCATCGTCGGAGATTGTCCCTCTATCGGTGGATGTATGCCTCACAACATCATGTGCAGACCAATACGCGCTTGGTCCTGGCAGATGCCCGGGTGCATCCGAAGCGCGGAGGCTCAAGATGGAGGCGGGCGGCAACTTGTGGATTCCCTTGTAGATGGAATATGGAGCGGGCACGCAGCCCAGTTTCATGTACGCGCTGAGTGCGTCGGCGGATATTTCGCCTGCCCAATCAGGATGCGCGCGGAGGGCTTTGAGTTCCGAGCCGAAAAGAAAGGATTTTCCGCACCAGCCGTAATAGAGGGGTTTTTCGCCCATGCGGTCGCGCGCGAGGTGCAGCGTTTTCTCCGAACGGTCCCACAGGGCGAAGGCGAACATGCCGACGAACCGCCGCATGGCCTCCTCCAGCCCCCAGGTCTCCACCGCGGCGAGGAGGACCTCGGTGTCCGAGCGTCCCTGGAAGCGCGCCCCCTCGCGCGTCAATTCATCGCGCAGTTCGATGAAATTATAGATTTCTCCGTTGTAGGAGAGGACGTATCTTTCACCGCGTGAGATCATCGGCTGGCGGCCGTCTGCGCTTAAATCGATGACGGCGAGCCTCCTGTGTCCCAGAGCGACGCCCGCCGCTTCGTCGACCCAGTTTCCCCCGTCGTCGGGCCCCCGGTGGCGCAGGCTCTCCGCCATTTCCGAAACGACGCCCCGTGGGTCGTCCGTCTCCCGATGCGTGAAGAGAAAACCCGCAACGCCGCACATAATGTCCGCTCAACTAAATGAATATACCGGGGCGCACCCTGGTTTTCATCCTCACATTTTGCGCAGGGCGAGGCTGAAGGTCTCGGCCGCCCGCTCACGCGCCAGGAGATAGAAAACCCATAGCCACAACCGCCAGAGAACGTGCAGGGGCGCAAAGAAGCTGAAATACTCACTGTAATAATAGACTCTTTTCTGAACCACGACGAAGCCTTGCCCGTGCGCCATTTCTTCGAATTCGGACAACGTGCAGCGATGGTAGCGGCACGGAAAGCCGGACTTCTCCGCGAGTTCGGGATAGAGAAACCTCAACAGATTCCGCTTGAGTTTCTCAGGCATGATGAGGTTCACCCGCGCGTAGAGTGAGGTTTTTGACGGCGTGAACAGGAGGGCGACGCCGTCCTTTTTCAATATGCTCGCTAGGCCGGCGAAAGCGGATTTCGTGTCGGCGACGTGTTCGAGCAACGCCTGGCAGATCACCACGTCGGCGTCTTCGCGTCCCCGGTATCGAGTGATGTCGGTTCGGATCATCGAATCATACGACCCGCGCGGCGCGCGCATGAGTTCTCTCCCGTCGATGTCGAGGCCGACTACCCGGAGGTCCCGCCGCGCCTTCTCCTCTCCGGAGTAAAGGGGGTGTTTCCCGCCGCCCACTTCGTAGACCAGCGCACCCTCGGGGACGTAAGGCGGCGCGAATTTTTCCCGGAAATGCGCCTGCCCGTCCACCCGGAATGCTTCGGGAAGCATCCCGTCCAAACGCCTGGAGAGTGATTTGTTGAAGTCGATGAATTTTCCCGGCAGGCCGCGCATGAGGCTGAGAATCCCTGTCTCGTTGAAAACGGGGGACGGAAACGGTGTCCGCCCGAACAGGGTCCTCATGGCCGTTCATTATGTCAGATGAGCGGGGTTGGGGGAAGGGGCGAGTTCCGAAAAAAGGAATCGACTCTATGCGGCCTCATGTCGGTTGGGGGCATATCGCTTAATTCGTATTTTGAGATATCGTAATGTTTTATTGATTGAATGGGGTTCGAAATCGTCGAGTTGAACTTTGAGGATTACCACTAGGAGGCGATCATGAGTGCGACGGGTGGCATACGAATGAAGACCCCGGCTCATCCGGGCGGGTTCGTGAAGAGCGAGATCATCGAACCGCTTGGATTATCGGTGACCGAAGCGGCGCGGGTTTTGGGAGTCACGCGCCCCGCGCTGTCCGCGCTGCTCAACGAGCGCGCGGATCTCTCGCCTTTGATGGCGCTCAGAGTCGAGAAGGCGTTTGGCGTCTCGATGGACACGCTGATGCGGATGCAGAACAGTTACGATATCGCCCAGACGCGCAAGCGCGAAGATGAAATTGAACTCGCTCCGTATAAAGGACGAGTCGCCTGAGGCGATCTTGTAGCTCGTCGGTTAAGTGCCGGGTGTTCTCGGGCATTTCGTCGTGAGTACGACAATACTGTAGGGGCGGTTCGCGAACCGCCCCTACGAGTTCTTTCACGGTCGAAATGGATCACGCGAGCTTCGCCCGGAAAAAGTCTATCGTGCGCTTCCAGGCGAGTTCGGCCGCGGCCTTGTCGTAGCGCGGCGTGGTGTCGTTGTGAAAGCCGTGGTTCGCCTTGGGGTAGAAATGCGCGGTGTATTCCTTGCCGTGTTTCTTGAGCGCGGCCTCATAGGCGGGCCAGCCCTTGTTGATGCGCTTGTCGAATTCGCCGAAGTGGAGCAGCAGGGGCGCCTTGATTCTGGCGACCTCGGCCTCGGTCCTGGGCTGGCGTCCGTAGAAGGGAACCGACGCGGCCAGGTCCGGCTTGTGGACGGCCATGGCGTTCGAGACGCCGCCCCCGTAGCAAAAGCCCACCACGCCCACTTTTCCGTTCGCGCTCGCGTCGGCCTTTAAGTGATCGAAGGCGGCGAAGAAATCCTGCAGCAGTTTCCCCTTATCCAGCTTGCGCTGCATGACCTTGCCGTCGGGGTCGTTGCCGGGGTATCCGCCCAGAGGCGTGAGGCCGTCGGGCGCAAGTGCGGTGAAGCCGGCGACGGCCACGCGCCGGGCCACATCGGCGATATAGGGGTTCAGCCCCCTGTTCTCGTGCACGACGACCACGCCGCCGCGCCTGCCCCCGCCTGCGGGCCGGACGAGATAGCCCTTGATCTTGCCGTGGCCCTCGGGCGAGGCGTACTCGATGGTCTCCCCCTTGATGCGCGCGTCGTTCTCGTCGACCTGCTTCGCCAGCGCGTAGTCGGGCGAGAGCATATCGAGCAGGGCGGCGGCGGTGAGGCCGCCGACGGCGAACTTGGCCGCCTTGTCGAGAAACTCCCTGCGCTCGATGATGCCGTGCACGTACTCATCGAAGAGGTCCAGCAGTTCCTGGTCGAAATCACTCGCTTGCTTGCGCTCCATGACGGTCTCCTGGTTTTGGGAATGAATGAAATGATGATCGGCACCAGGCGGCCGGTGCGGTGGCGGGATTATACATCGTTTCCATGGGATGGCCATATGGCGTTCCGCCGGCCGGGTGGCGCGCCCGCGCCCTCGTGAACCACACGAGCGGTTTCTGGGAGCCTCTCTCGCCCTCTCGGCCCGGTGCGCAAATGCGGGCAGTTGCGGGCAAATGCGCGGGTTCTAAAAAACTTTTTTTATCGCTATATCTTAGTGCGCGGCGCTCATATTTGAATGATAACTCTTTATATAACAACCGGTTAAGCGATCAGAAATTTTCAGGAATTTATCGAAAAACCCCGTGAATTTATCGAATTTTACGGGAAATATCATTATTTCCATTATCCTTGTTCCGAGGGAGAGGCTCCTCTCCCGTCGCGGTCCGGTTCCGCGCGGGGAGGAAGAAACCGTCGCCTCTGCGCTCGACCCCTCATTCGGCTTCATGGAAAACCTCCCGTCCTTTCATATCGACTCCATCCGGTGCGGGCCCGGACCCGACCCTGAGGGAGAGTCCGGCTTTCCTGTGCCGCGCGCACGATACCGCAGCGCCGGATTCCGGGACGTACGGCAAATGCGGGGAATTGCGGGCATATTCCGAGAGGGGAGGATTGCGGTTTGTAGTAGGGACAGGTCGTGACCTGTCCGGGGCCCCCGTGCCTGTCCGGGCATTCCTTCGGGGAATTCCGCCTGGGAACCCGCGCAGCGTCCCCGTGCGTCGCGCTCGACTGCATGTTCCTCCAGAGAGGCCCCCAATACCGCTTCCACGGCCTGTCGGATGATTGGAGCCAAATTACCTGACTAGACGCTTTCCACCACAAAACCCACATCTTGGGGAATTCACGCCTGATTGACTTAATTTGATACCTTATGTAGTGTCTTAGGAAGGGCAGGAACCTTGGCTTATTCCAAGGCTCCATAGGTTGTGAAGGGAAGTCCAGACAACTCCCTTTTACAACTCACGGCCGGATAAGTCAACACCTAAAGTGCGTCTAAAAAGCGCCCCTCCCGAGTGCTAGTCGAGAGGGGCTTGGGCCGGTAGCCAAGAGGCTAGGCGACTCTCCTGCAAAGAGGTTCACGCGGGTTCGAATCCCGCCCGGCCCTCCACTTGTTTCTGAGGATATAAACCATTGTTGCACACGGAACAAGCGCAATGCAAATCGGGAGATCGGGCCATGACACTCATCGAGTTGATTCAGAGATTCCCCAACGAGTAAGCCGCCAGAGAATGGTTCGAGCAATGTCGCTGGCCGGATGGACAAGTGGCCTGTCCCCTCTGTGGATCTGTGAGGGTCTCCCCCGTTCCCAATGAAAACCCCTTGCCCTACCACTGCGCCGACTGCCGGGAGTATTTCAGCGTCTGCACCAACACCATCATGCACCGAAGTAAGATGCCTCTCCAGAAATGGGCGATTGCCATCTACCTTCTGTCCACGAATCCCAAAGGGATCTTCAGCACCAGGCTCGCCGAATACCTAGGCGTTACACAGAAGACGGCATGGGCCATCGGGTATAAGATTCGTGAAGGCTGGGTGCACGGCAAAGAACACATGGGCGGTCCCGTCGAAGTGGACGAGACCTTTGTCGGCGGGAAAGAGCGCAACAAGCACGCCGACAAAAATGAACCTCGGTCCCGGCCTCGTAGGCAAGGTCATGGTTGTCGGCACGAAGGAATATGACCATTACGCCGTGAATCGCAGGGTCAAGCGGGTCCTGTGGTGCCAGGCGCACACGAATGGCATCGAATCATTCTGGCCCACCATCAAGCGCGGATACAAAGGCGTGTACCACTACATGAGCTTCAAGCATCTGCAACGCTACGTGAACGAGTATGCTGATCGGCACAATATGCGCTCGCTCGAGACGATTGGTAAAATGGAAGCGTTGGTTGAGGGGTTCGAGGGGAAAAGACTGACGTGGAAGAAACTCACGAAGGGGAGTGAGCCGGAGAGGTCGCTTTCCGCTGTGGAGTGACGACCTCCCCGGCTTGAGATTCTATTTTAGGTCAGGTTCTGAAGTATGTCCTTTTCATGCTCTAGGGGTATCCCGTTTGTTTGATTGGCTGGGTTATCCCAAAATTCATTGGTTGTGCTATCTGCTGTTGCAGGAACATCTCTTTCGGGTGTACCCACGTGTTCACAAAGACCTGCATTCGATAGGTCGAAATCATAAACATTGTTCATTTTCAAGCTCCTCTCTTAGTCGTCGGATATTTGGATATTCACATTACGATCTCGAAGGAAAGAGATAATTTCTTTCACATGCACACCCCATCCGACATTTAGGAATTGCTGTTCCTTCTTTGGTGAAAAGCCAAGCTCAAAATGTTGAGTTCTTGATTGCATTGCCCATATTCTACCCCTAATATCAAATGTAGGGCCACCGCTTTGGCCGCGCAATCCTGGCGATGATGTTTCAACAAACGTAGCTGAAGAAGTTATTTGGCCATCAGGCGTCTTTTCTTTTGCATTTATATTGCGAGTAAAAATACCTTCGATGGGAAATCTGGGAATAGGAAGAGAGCCATCAGGTAATCGAAACCTTTTTGTGGATACGTCATACTCTGGTACGATCGTGTAGAATGGGTATCCTAGCTTGCAAAGGTTTTCCCCAACATTGAAATTTACGCTTGGGTTTTTAAAGACGGGATATTTCTGAATGGCATTAGGATTGAAATTATTGATCTTCCCTATACCTATATCTTTAAATGCATCGCCTTCCATATGATTTACGATCCATTCGTCATTTCCCCACCAGCAAGATACGTCTGTCGTAGGGTTTTTGTTATTGGGTTTTTGTAGATCCCTGATCTTCTTTTTCTTTTGTGCTTTGGTGAGGGTTTTGTCCGAATATATCTCCTGTGATTTTTTCTGAAATGAAGCATGTAGCTGAGCCTCTTCTGATAAGGCTATTATTGTTGTCATAATGTGACTTGCGCTTAAAATCCAACCTTCATCATTGAGAATCATAAAAGCTCCAATGGAACTTTCGGTTGTTCCATTGTCTCTGCGCAGTGATATAACAGCAGGAAATGTATATGTCTGGGCTACTTGGATTGCATTTTGAAACATGTTACCTGTCTCCTGTTTGGGCGTATTTTATTCCTAAAAAAGCGGCCGGAGAGCGAGACCCCAATGCAGTAGTGTGTTTACCGGTGTAGCGGGAAGGGTTCTGCCATCATACCCACTAGGCCTAGGCCGAGGGTGCCTACTATCTACCTGGAGAAGGCAGTTTCTTGTCGTTTGCGCAAAGCGCCTTGGTGATTTGTTCCGGCGATGCCGGGATACCTGGAATGATACCCTTCGCGGGTTTGTCCCGTTTTGGGGGGAGTTAGTTGGTTTCTGGATTTCATATCGGGCCCTCATTTTTGATAATCTTCGACATAATATAAACTCTTTTTGCGTTTCACGCAATAAATGAAGCGCAATCTTGCACGTGCATATCCCAAGCAGGCCGATCAGCTGGACTTTCAAAACCTAGACGATTAACGCCTCGCCCCGAACGAGCCGACAATCTGATCGCGGATGAATACGCCACCCACTTCCTCATGGTTCGGGCCGTAGAAACGGCCTGTGAGCGAATTGAACGCATTGCCCCGGTCGCCTAACGCAACGCCTACAGACAGATCGCCATTATGGTTGAAGGCCCCGCTTCTCACGGGAAGATTCCGCCAGGACATATCGCTCCGACCCATATTCGTTGTTTGGTCGACAAGGCCAGTGAACGAAACATCAACGGCAGGATTGGCGAAACTGCCGATGCTGATCGTGGCGTCGCCTACGATGGCGTTTCCCTCGCTATCGGTTTCGCTCGCATCGACTCCGATCATGGCGCCGCGCCAAGTGGCGCTCCCCGATACAGGGTTGGTTCCGGTGGCATCCCCGGCCGAGAACACGTCTGCATAGACACTTTCAAAAGGATCAAGGGGGTCATCGCGCATCGGATTCCAAACCGCAACGAGGAAGAAGCTGTGCTCCATCCATCCGCCAAAATCGAATGCGCCCCCAGTAACACCTCTGCTATGGACAGATGCCAGGGATACCCCTTGTCGTTCTGTGCGGTGTTGCAACGGGAAGTTCCTTCGGGTCATGTCCGAAAGCGCAAGTGTCGCGGGCGTGGGCTGGGTCGTAGTGCTCCAGATATCCGCATTGATGGTTTCCCCTTGGGTGATGGTATCGGAGGCGGCAAGTAGACGGCTCATTGCGGCTCTTGGGGTTTCAGGAACAGGGGTAGCAGGCTCCATAGGTGCGGGATCAGGCGTGACGGGCGCAGGGGGTGCGCTGGAAGATTTATCGCCTCCTCCGCAACCAAAAACGAGAATTGCTGTAAAGAGGATCAGTGCAATGTTCCTGAACATGAGGATTTCCTCCACAGGTGAGATGTGTGAGGCCCGCAATAAATGCCGGGCCGGTCGGCTAACAACTCACAGTTCGATGGTGGGTTCCCGCCTATTCCCGCAGGGAGCGGTCTTGTATTCGGCAGGCGGCCCGGTTCTTAGGATCGCACTGTAAGTTGTTAGCCGTGTAGAAAGTCTATTGGAATCTGACAGATAAGGTAACAAGAGAGGGAAACCGTAGTGGGATTGCTTATCTGATATTTGGGTAGTGTCTCAGTTTGAAATTTCAATATTAAAAGGCGATTGGGGCCGAAAGGACTGGTATCCATGAAGCCGATACGGCTGGACAGAGAGGTTTGAAATTACGATTCTGTGGGGAAGAAAAGATGCCAAGTAAAAATGTTTTCGTAGGGGGAAAGGGAGTTTTAACCGAGTCGGACCTTGAGGAACAAGAGCAGAAAATACAAGAGCAGGAAAATAAAATAGAGAAACTAAAGAAGCAAAGGATTTATTTTGGGGTTATTGGGGTAATTGTAGGCCAGATATTGGGTTTGTTAATTAGGAAATTCCTATGGTAAACCCACAAATTCAAACTGAGACACTACCGAATCATTATCACCTCACCCCAACCTCTCCCGCAGCCACCGGAACGACTCGGGCGCCCACTCGGCGAAGTGCTTGAAGGCGCAGTGGCCGTCGTCGGGGTAGACCCGCGCCTCCTTGCCGGTCACGGGGCCGTGTTCGAGCATGTAGTAGATGTTCCCGACGGGTGCCAGGTGATCCTGCTTTCCGTTGATCATCAGGACGGGGCAGACGATTTTCTCCACGAGACCCAGTTCGCTGAGCGACCAGCGCTTGAAGAGCGCCTCTTCTTTCTCGGCCGTGGTTTCGGGAAACGAGGGGCCGTCGCCGGGCGCGCCGAAGATGTAGGCCGCGCGCCTTTTGGTGTTGGTGACGTAGTTCGCCATCTCCGCCTCCGTCATGCGGTAGCCGAAGTGGTGGCCCGCGCTCGCCACGGCGGCGCGCACCTTTTCGGGACAGGAGCCCGCGAGCAGCATCACCGAATGCCCGCCCCGGCTGATGCCGAACGCGCCGATGCGCTCCGCGTCCACCTCGGGACGGGCGGCCAAGTAGTCGACCGCCGCCTTCCACGCGACGACGGATTCGGGTTCATAGGGAAAGGGGTTCTCCCCGGTGCCGGGGCCGTCCATCACCAGGGTGGCGAGGCCGTTTTCGAGGGCCATCTCGCCCGCCCATCCGCGGTCTTCCTTGAACATGTCCCCGCCGCACATGACGAGGACGGCGGGGGCGGGGTTTGCCGCGCTCGCTTCTTTCGGCGCGCGGAAATGGGAGGTGATGCGCTCGCCGGCACATTCCACGCTTACGACTTCGAGCGGTGGGTCGAGGAACTCGCACGCTCTTAAATACGCGCGTATGCAGTCCTGGTTGGCTTGTTCCTTGAGCGGTGTGAGGGGGCGGGGGAATCGCGCGAGGCTGTAGTAGGTTTTGGCGAGCAGGAATTTCTCCCGCGCGGCGGTCGTATCGCCGCTTGCGGCAAACTCTTCCGCCTGCTCTTCATAGCGCGCGCCTATCTCGCGCCATACGGGAACCCAGAGATTATCCGTCGTGCCCTGGAGGGAGGCGACGGCGCCTTTCAACTCCTCGATGTCCTCGATCATCGAGAACCACCGGCGGTAGAAGCCGCCGTGCTCCACGACGAAGGGGTCTTCGCTGGGCGCGAAGGGGAGGTTATCGAGGGAGGAATCGTTCATCGTTTCTTTCTGTGATAACCGGTTCCAGGTGGCCGGCGAATCTCTCTAGGCGTCCAGGAGTTCATAGATTTCGACGACCATCCCTTTGATGATGCCGTCGCTCAGGTGTCCCGCCAGCACTTTCTCGGGTTCGCCCGGCCCGCCGCTGATCGCCATGTGGATGTGGACGTAGGGTTGGGGTTCGTCCCAGGTCACGTCGCCGAGCGCGGGGGGAGGCTCGTCCGGCCAGGTGATGTTGCCGAGCGCCACGAGTTCGCGCCAGCCCACGAAGTGTAAGCGGTCGATGTCGTAGCCGTCCATGCTCTTGAAGCCCGATATCATGTCGGTTTCTGCGAGAGCGCCGATGAGGAAAACCGAACCCGCGCGGATGTTCTTCTCCTTCACGAGATCGCACAGGTTCGTATAGAAATTATCTCCCTCCTCGAGCGTGACGCGGAAGATGCGGCCCACCCTTTTTTCCTCTACCTTCATCGACTTCTCCTTTTCCTGTGATGGAGCCCGTTCTTTTTCTAACCCTCCGCGGCGACTTCGTCGTAGAGTCGCTCCAGGCCGTCGCGGAAGGTGTCTTTTCGCTGCTGGAGCCAGTATTCGCCGCGCGAGTCGTCGGCGTGGAAATAGGTGAGGAATTTCGGGTCCTGGACGGCTTCGGCTTTTTCTTTTCCGGCGGCGACGACCTCGACCATGATCTCCATCATCCCGCTCAGGGTATTTTTGAGTTTTGTGGCCACTTCCTTGCCGCATATCTCCCCGTGGCCGGGGACGATGGTCTCGATATCGAGGCCCTCCACCCAGGCGAGCGCCTCAATCCACTCGCGCACGAAGGCGTCGCGCATGCCTGCCGAGGGGCCGTTGATCACGACGTCGCCTGCGAAGAGCACGCCCTCCTCGGGCACGAGGACGGAGGTGCACGCCGGGGAGTGGCCGCCCTTGCGGTGAATCTCGAACGTGAGCGGCGGCAGGTGCAGCGTGAGGCTGTTCTCGAAGCAGAACTGGGGAAGCGGGACTGCGGCGTTCGTGATCTCGTCCGCCTCCTCGGTGAAGCCCAGGTCTCTCAACGTATTCACGAAGATTTCCTTGGAGAATGCGTTGTCGCCCTTCGATATCTCGTCGTAGACGTACTGGGGGGCGATGAGCGCCACGTCTCCCTCGATGAACGAGGAGCCCGTGGTGTGGTCGCCGTGGTAATCGGTGGCGATGAGGTAGCGCACGCCCTGGGGGCTTAGAGCCGAGACCTTTTCCTGCCAGTTGCGCGAATCGTTCGGCCGCACCGGGCAGTCGAGGAGGACGACGCCGCACTCGGTGACGGCGGCGCCCACATTCGCCCAGTCGTAGTCGGTTTCTGCGTATAGATAATCGGACAGGCGCTTCATGGCGGTCTCTCTTTCCGGTTGACGTGAATGAGGATGTTCGCGCAAGAATACCCCCAAGCATCCGCTCCGGCAAGACGCTCATACACTTTGGTGAAGGGGAGGAAACCCGTTTTGGAACTCATTCTCCTGGGCGTGGGCGCGCCGCCGCCTACTCCTGAGAAAAGCGGTCCGTGCAACGCGCTCGTCAAGGGGGGGAAGCTCTATCTGGTGGACGCCGCCCGCGGCGCCGCGACCCAGATCATGAAGTCGGGCTTTCACGTCAGCAAGGTGGACCACCTGTTCTTCACGCATTTTCACTCCGATCACTACACGGGTTTCGGCGAGTTCTTCATCTCGCGATGGATCATGGGCGCATCGACGCCCCTCAAGGTCTACGGGCCTTCACCCGTCGAGGAAATCGTCGAGCGGATGCTCCGCTATTATGAATACGACATCGATCTGAGGGCGAACGAGGGAAAGCCCAGGGCGGGAAGCGATATCGAGGTGTCCGTCCTTGTGCCCGGCGATGCGCTCGAGGTGGACGGCATCGGCGTCCGCGTTGATAAGGGCACGAATCACGGCAACGTGGACGACATCATTTCCTACGCGTTCGAGGCGGAGGGCAGAAAGATCGTCATCGCGAGCGACGGCAGTCCGACGGACAAGCTGGTTCCTCTGGCGCGGGGGGCGGACGTGCTGGTCATGCACCCCTGCCTGCCGGAACTCATCAACGAGAATTACGGGAGTTTCAGGGCCACGGCGAAGATCGTGGCGGCCCACCACGCCACGGCGGAAGAAGTCGGGAGAACGGCCGCCGAGGCAGGCGTCGGCAAACTCGTCTTCGCCCATGTGGTTCCCCCCCTGGCGCCGAACGATAAGGTGCGCGAGGCGATAGCCCCCTATTTCGACGGCGAAATCGTCGCAGGCCAAGATCTGATGCGGCTTTGAGGCGGGCGTCTTCTCCGGGGTTTGTGGAAAAAGACCTCATCCTCAGGGAATAAAGGCACCCCCCCCTACCCCCCCTTGTCAGGGGGGTATGAAAAGGCAACGCCCGCCGCCGGTAGAGGGGTCTTTATTTGTTTTTTCTTGTTCCCCTTGTCAGGGGGGTATAAAAAGGCGATGCGCACCCGCCGGGTTGAGGGGGTTTTGCTTTTTCTTACCCCCCTGACAAGGGGGGGTAGGGGGGGTTGGTTTTCAAGGCGAGAGCCTGCGCCTCCACCCGGTTTCGGGTTTTGGCCGTCATTCCGGCGGTGGACAATTCCGGTCATGGCGGACCTTTCCAACAACCCCGGGCAGGGCGCATTTCCCGGATGCAACGAAATCGCGCTTGTGGCATACTCTGTCTATCCAGTTCAGGAAAAGCGTTTACTCTTTCGTGAGGCAAACTGTCTATTTTCATTTTCCGAGAGGAGAAACAAGATGAGAAAGTGGTTCGGATTCTTATGCCTGATTCTCGCGCTGAGCCTCGTGCCGGTCGGCTTCGTGACGACCGACGCCGAGGCGGCCAAGTTCCGCATCGGCATGCACCGCCAGACGTTCGGCTCCTTCACGGCGGTCGCCATGGGGATGGGCTATTTCGATGAGGAGTTCGGCAAGGGCAACTGGGACGTAAAAGTTTTCGCGCAGGGCAAGCTCGTCATCGAGGCGCTGCTCTCGCGCAGTCTCGACGTGGGCCACGGCGCCACGCGGCCCTACGTGGACGGGGTGGCGAAAAAGGCGGGCCTGGTGATGGTTTCCGCCAGTTCTTCCTGGTGTAAATCCATCTCGATCTGGGTGCCGCTCGATTCCCCGATCAAGACGGTGGCCGACTTGAAGGGCAAGACCATCGCCGAGAAGAAGGGCACGTCCACCCACTTCGTCTTTGACAACGGCATCCTGCCCGCGTTCGGCATGAAGCCGGGCGACATCAAGATCATGAACACCACCACGGCGGAACGCCTCTCGGCCTTCCGGGCCAAGGTGGTTTCCGCGATGGTCATCGGCGCGCCCACCTCGTTCCGTCTCACGGACAAGAAGTGGGGCCGGCCCATCGTGGATTACTGCAAGTACGACAATCCGCCGGCGATGATCTTCATCGAGCTGGCCAACCCCCGGACGCTCAAGAGCAACCCTGAGGGCGTGGTGAAGTATTTGCGGGCGTATCTCAAGTCCACGAAACTCTGGAAGAGTGACCCCGACAAGTTCGCCAAGGTCTACCACAAGTGGCTGATATCGAAGGGCCGCAAGATAGATTATTCCATCGCCAGGCGCTCCATTGACGTGGTGCGGCCGCTCTATAAGATCACGCCGCGCATCATCAACGCGCTGAACGCGACCGCCAAGGTGCAGAAGGGCCGCGGCAAGATTCGCCGCCTGCCCGATTTCGCCGGTGGCGAGGGCATCGAGAGAGGCCCGCTCGAGAAGGCGCTGGCCAGCATGAAGATGAACTAGGTTTTTTCCGGTTCGTTGCCTAAGGCTGCGGGGGCGTGTGATTCGCCTCCGCAGCCTTTGTTTTGCCGTATCGAAGCACGAGACTTGTTGGAGTATGAAGGGTGGCTGAACTGAAGATCACGAAGATAGAGGCGAAATCGCTCAAGGTGCCCCTCGCCCGCGCGATTGGAAGCGCTAACAGCACGAAGTCGGAACTCGATTATCTCGTGGTCTTCCTCCACACCGAAAACGGCCCGACGGGCTGCGGCTTCGTGATGGGCCTGGGCGGGGAGACCTCGACGACGCTCGTTCCCTACATCGAAAAGGAACTGGCGCCCCTGGCGGTGGGCCGGGACGCCCTGGCGCCCGAGGCGCTCTGGGCGCGTCTGTGGGGGCCGAACAAGCCGAGGATGCGCGGCGGGCTGGGCGTGCAGGCGCTCTCGGCAATCGATACCGCCTGCTGGGACGCGCTCGCCAGGGCGTCGGGGTTGCCTCTCTCCCGCATACTGGGCGGCTTCAGGAACGAGGTTCCCGTCTACGGCAGCGGGGGCTGGCTCACGTTCACCGACGCGGAGGTGGTGGATGAGTGCATGGGCTTCATGGAGAAGGGAATCGGCGCGTACAAGCTGAAATTGGGAACCGACCGGGATGAGGAGCGAATCCGCCTCTTGAGAGAAGAGGTCGGCGATTCGGTCATCCTGTTCGCCGACGCCAACCAGAAGTACAACCCGCGTGAGGCGCTCGAGGTGGCCGCAATGCTCGCCGAGTACGACGTGCGCTGGTTCGAGGAACCCGTGCCCGCCGATTCGGTGGACGATCTGGCGGAAGTGGCCGAAAGGAGTCCCGTGCCTATCGCCACGGGCGAAAACGCATACATGCGCTGGGGTTTTCGGGAGATTTGCGAGAGAAGGGCGGCTGCGTATCTCCAGCCCGACGTGGGCCGCTGTGGCGGCGTGACGGAGTTTCGAAAAATCGCCCACTTGGCGGAGGCCTACAACCTCTCGCTGTGCGCGCATCTGCTCCAGGAGGTATCGTTAAGCCTTCTCGCCGCGACGCCGAGCGGCTACATGGTGGAATACGTGGAATTGCTGCCTCCCGAGACGCTTACGCGGGAATTCTCCGTTGTGAGCGGCTGCATGGAGGTTCCCGATATGCCGGGACACGGGGTGGAATTTTCCGAGGAGGCCATACGGCGATATGGCGCTTGAGGAGGTTGTTGAAAAAGCCCTCCTCCTCAGGGGATAAAGGCAACCCCCCCTACCCCCCCTTGTCAGGGGGGTATAAAAAGGTGTCGCCCGCCGCCGGTAGAGGGGTTTTTGTTTGTTTTTTCTGGCTCCCCTTGTCAGGAGGGTAAACAAGGCGATGCGCCCCCGCCGGGCCGAGGGGTTTTGCTTTTTCTTGCCCCCCTGACAAGGGGGGGTAGGGGGGGTTGCTCCTTTGAGATGAGAAGGGGTTTTTCAACAGCCCCTTAAGGAGGAGGTAGCTTGGCTAAAAAAATAGCATTCCTGGGACTCGGCAACATGGGCGGGGCCGTCGCCGCCAACATGAAAAGAGCGGGTTTCGAGGTGGTGGGCTACGACCCGAGCCCGGCGGCGCAGGAGGCGGCGCGAGAGGCCGGAATAACGGTTTTCGATTCTCCCGCCGAGGCGGCCCGTGAGGCGGACTACGTGTGCAGTTCGGTGCCCAGGGGAGAGCACGTGCGTGACGCCTATCTTGGGGAAAGGGGCGCGTTGCTCACCGCGAAAGAAGGCGCGGTGTGCTTTGATTTCTCCACCATCCTGCCCGAGGAGAGCATCGCCGTCGCCGAAGAGGCCTCAGCCCGCGGCTTTCATTTTCTGGACGCCCCCATCAGCGGAAACGCCATCATCGCGCGCGATGCGAAAATCGGCTTCATGGTGGGAGGGGAGAAGGAGGTTCTGGACGCGCACCGCGCCGTGCTCGATTGCGCGTGTGAGCTGCTCGATTATTTCGGCCCAAACGGTTCTGGCTTGCGGATGAAGCTCATCACGAACCACCTCGTCTCGGCCCAGCTGTGCGCTCTGGCGGAAGGCTTCACCCTCGGCGTGAAGTCGGGCCTGGACCCGGACCAGATGATGGAATACCTCTATTCGAGCACCGTCTTTCGCGTAATGAACACGCGCGGCCGGGGCTTGAGGAATAAGGAATACGAGCCCGTGAAGTTCGCGCTCGCCCTCATGCACAAGGACTTGGGGCTGATCCGCGAGTTCGCCCGCGCGAACGGCGCTCCCTCACCCGTTATCGACGCGGTCGGGAAGGCGTATCAGGGCGCGATGGATATGGGCCTTGGGTCTATGGATCAGGGCGTCGTGCGCGAGTGGTTCGAGCGTGAGGCGGGCTTGAGCGATTAAGCAGGAATATCTTGTCGAATTTGACTCTGGAGGATGAGCCATTGGAGCAGTTGACCGAAAACGTCTTTTTTTATGATTGCTACCCCACGGTGGGGATGGTGGTGACCGATGACGGCGTCATTGCCATCGACGGCCCCATGCGGCCCTCCGAGGCCATCGCCTGGCGCGATTTCATCGCAGAGAAGGGCCCGCTTCGCTACCTCGTCAACACCGAGCACCACCAGGATCACATCGCGGCGAACTGGTTCCTTGAGCCTGAGCGGATCATTTCGAGCGAGATCACCTATGCGGATTTCTACACCTCCATCGCCACGCCGGAAGACGGCAAAGAGCGCATGCTCAAGTACGACCCCGAGAACGAGGCGCTGCTCGAGGGCTTCGAGCTAAGACCCCCCGAGATCACCTACAAGGGGCGGATGACGATTCGCCTGGGTGGCAAGACGTTCATCCTCATCGAATCCCCCGGCCACACGCGCGGGCAGACGGTCGTCCACGCGGTGGAGGACCGCGTCGCCTTCACGGCGGACAACCTCACGCCCGCCTTCAACGTGGCCTGTCACTCCGCCGACGTGTGGGGCTGGTTCCAGTCGCTCGGCGTGCTCGAAGCCCTGGACGTGGACTGGTACGTGCCCGGACACGGCAGGCCTTGTCAAAAAGACGAGATTCCCCGCCAGCGCGAGAAGCTCCATGAGCTGATCGACAAGGTCAGGGTTCTCAAGAACGATGGCCTCAGCCGTGAGGAGGTGCAGGACAAGGTGTTCGAGGTCTATGAAACCGAACTCAGCAGCATGGATCATCTGGGCGAGCGCCTCACCATGCTGAGGAGGGGCGGGCTCGGCAACATTTTTGATTATCTCGAAGAACACCCCTCGGGCCCCTTGAGCAACCGGACGGACCCGGTGTGGCCGCACATGTGAGTCGAACGCCGCTTATATCTGACTTATTCACCAAGCAATGAGAGAGACCTTGCGATGAAACCGATGAACCTGCTCGTCATCATGGCGGATGAGTTGAGCGTCAAAACGCTCGGCTGCTACGGCCACCCCATGGTGAAAACACCGAACATCGACCGCCTGGCGGCCTCGGGCGCCCGCTTTACGAGCGCCTATACGAATTCGCCGATATGTACCGCCGCGCGGGCGAGCTTCGCCACGGGCCGCTACGTGCACGAGATCGGCTGTTGGGACAACGCGAGCCCCTACACGGGCGAGCCGAAGGGCTGGGGGCATCGTCTCCAGGCCGAGGGACACCGCGTTACCTCTATCGGCAAGCTCCACTACAGGAACACAACGGACCCCACCGGATTCGATGAGCAGATCGTGCCAATGCACGCCCGCGACGGCGGCGTGGGCAGCGTGCTGGGCTCCATCCGCGATGAATTGATCGTCCAGAAGGCGGACAAGCTCGCGCGCGAGATAGGCCCCGGCGAGACGAGCTATACGAACTACGACCTGGACATCGCCGAGAATGCCTGCGCGTGGCTGGAGAGCGAGGCGGAAAAACATGGCGGCGGCCGCAAACCCTGGATGACTTTTGTCTCCTTCGTCTCGCCCCATTTCCCCCTGATGGCGCCGAAGAAGTATTTCGACATGTACCCGACAGACGCCGTGCCCATGCCGAAAGCCCACGCGTTCGACGGCCGTCCGCTGCATCCGTGGATAGAGGCGTACCGCAAATACGTGCCTTCGGACAGTTTTTTCGACGACGAAAAGAGGCGCGTCGCCATCGCCTCATATTTCGGGCTTTGCACGTTCCTGGACGATCTGGTGGGCCGTGTGCTGGAGAGTCTTGCACGCGCGGGCCTCACGGATTCCACCCGCGTCATCTTCGCGAGCGACCACGGCGAGAACCTGGGCGCGCGGGGCACCTGGGGCAAGGGCACGATGTACGAGGAATCGGCCGCCGTGCCGCTCATGATGGCCGGGCCGGACATCGAGGCGGGCGCGGTGGTCGAGACGCCCGTATCGCTGCTCGATTTGTATCCCACGATTCTGGAGTCCGTGGGCGTTGCGCCCGATGGGGAGGACAAGACCCGCGCGGGCTGCTCGCTTTATGAGATCACGCGCGCGCCTTATGACGCCGAACGAGTCGTATTCAGCGAATACCACGCCTCGGGTGCGGAGACGGCGGCCTACCTCATCCGCAAGGGGAAGAAGAAATACATCCACTACGTGGACTATCCGCCCGAACTCTACGATCTGGAAACGGACCCCGAGGAGCAGGACGACCTCGCCGGAAAGCCGGAGAGTGAGGAGATCATCGCTGAACTCGAAGGCGTCTTGCGCGATATTCTCGACCCCGCAGAGGTGGACAGGCGCGCCAAGCGCGATCAGGCGGCGCTCATCGAGCGTCTCGGCGGACGCGCCCACGTCATCGAAACGGCGAAAACAGGCGCCACGCCCACGCCCGGCGAATACGGGGATGATGGATATTGAAGTGGTGGGCTGATAGGATGATAGAGTGATCATATTTTTATGTTGACTCAAAAGCCGCCAGGATATAATGTATTTGACATCACATTGAGGTGGGAGCATCATGACTCAAATTACCGCGCGTTTGCCCGATGAGGTGGTCGATGCGCTGGATGAGGCGGCGAACCGGCTCAAGCGGAGCCGGGCAGAAATCATCCGTCAGGCGATCGAGCGTTATCTAGAAGAATTCGACGATCTTTCGGTAGCCGTGGATCGGCTGCGCGACCCGAACGATCCGGTGCTCGACTGGGATCAGGTAAGGCGTGAATTTCTCGATACAAATTAAACAAAGCGCTGTCAGTGACTTGGAACGCCTCGATATTGCGGACCGCAAGCGAATTGCCGGGGCCATCGACCGACTGGCGGAGCAACCGTTGCTGGGTCGTGCGCTCAAGGGCGAGGAGCGTGGACTCAGGCGGCTCATCGTCGGTGAATTCCGTGTGATTTATGAAGTGCAGGAAGACGCCCTCGTCGTTCTGGTCATCCACATCACCCGCTGGCGCAGCGGCGATGGACGCAGACGCGGCGCGCGGAACAACGGGGGCTGATGGTGAGTATCTACGATAAAGGGTTTCACGCCCGCTGATCCCATGTTTTGGCCTGACCACTCATAGAAAATCGCCTCGTAGTTTCGATGATGTTCTGAAACGCTTCGCTGGTTTGCGCGCAGGACTAATCCCCTGATTCACTATTATTTTATTACATCACACCTCACATGTGGCGTATCCCATATTCCGAACGGCGAGAGTGTGGTTATTCGCAGCCATGAATTAAGGGGGCATGCGGCTCGTTGGCCAAGGGGGTAATTTTTTTGGGGAGTATTTAGGATATTGATCTTAGAGTAATATTATTGTAATAGAAATATATAATATTAATGTCATTTAAATTATTTGAGATTAAAGTAGTGACTACATGGGGCTCACACGGTCAGGTAATCAGAGTTCCCTTATCCTGTGATTTGGCAATGCAACTACATGCGGCAGCGAAATGTCATCAAACTCCCGCCTGCGACGAGCGGGGCATGAGCATTACGAAATGAACATTGCGTAGGGTCGGCCTCTGCGTCTGTCTCCCAACGTTCGGCCTGCTCACGGACCGCACCTTCGTGTTCAGGATGCGCGTGGAGGTCCGTCCCTGCGCAATCCTTCTGCGGGCTATCGGAAGCCGTACCCATATCCGCTTCAATCCTCTCCCGTAATCCAGCGCGCGGATGCGGCGAGCCGCTCCTTCGCCCTGGCGATTTTTCCTGAATCGACGAGCAGTTCACCGCCCGTTTTCACCTTCTTGCCGGCGATGAAGACGGTATCCACGTTCGAGCGCTCCGCATAGAAGACGACGGCGCGGGCGGCGTCTCCTGCGGGCGTCATATTGAGGTCGTCCTTTCGGATGAGGACGAGGTCGGCCTGCTTGCCGGGCGTGACCGAGCCGATTCTCTCCGCCATGCCCATCGCGTGGGCGTTGTTGATGGTGGCCCAAGCGAGCGCGTCGCGCGCCGAGAAGGACAGGGCGGGCGCGCGGTGGGTGTCCTCATCCAGGTGGCGGTTGTCGAAAATCCGCTGCACCTGAAGCGCGTGGCGCATGGCGTGGAGCATGTTCCCGCTCACGTAGGTTTCGAGATCCACGCTGAGCGACGGCCTGCCGCCCAGCGCGCTCACGCGCCCGCAGACGGCCTCGCCCCGGTTCGTCTGCATCTCGGCCGATGGCGTGGCCGTGATGGACGCGCCCGAGTCGATGATGATCTTTAACTCCTCATCGTCCACGTAGTTGCAGTGCACGAGGTTGTGATCGGGGCCGAGAACGCCCTCTGCGGCCAGCGCCTGGTAGCCGCCCTGCACCTTTCTGCTCGCGTCGCCCCAGATGTGCGCGCTCGATAACAGCCCGTATTCCCGCGCCAGGCGCATGTCGTGAAGCGCCACTTCGAGAGGGGAGTAGTCGGCGCCCAGAATGGCCATCGCCAGCGTGATGAGCCCATCGTCACTTGAGAGGCGTCCCGTCCGCAACCGCTTGATCTCGCTCACCGGATGCGGGATTTGCGAATAGTGGGGCTCGCCCTCCTTCGGTTTCGGCTTGGGCGTTCCGTGCCCGAAAAGAGCGCGGATACCGGAGTCGAACAGCGCGTCTATGCCTGCATCGGTGTGCTCCGGGGTGGGGTTGTTGTGACACCAGTCGAACAGCGCCGTGGCGCCCGCTTCGATCTGCGCCCACGCGCCCACCAGCGTCGCGATGTAGACGTCCTCGGGCCGGTAGCGCGGGGCGAGGGTTTCGTGCGCGATCTCGAAATAGCTGCGCCCGCCCCAGTCGCCGCCCAGGCCGCGAAGCGCGGTCTGCCAGGTGTGCATGTGGGCGTTGATGAGGCCGGGCAGGAGAATCATGCCGGCGGCGTCGATGGTTTCTGCGTCGGTTTCCGGGATGTTCCCGCCCACCGCGGAAATTCGCGCATCCTCGATCAGGACGTCACCGCTTTCGAACTCCCCGATATCTGGATCCATCGAGAGAATCGTCGCGCCTCGGATGAGGGTTTTCGTCATGCGCCGCTTCCCGCTTCGGGGAATTCATCCGGTCCGCAGGGCTTTTTCATGGACAGTAATTTTGAGGGTGTTCGGTTTCCGCGCCAAATATCAGATGGCTTTTATGGAGTGAAGGGGCAGTGCTTCGGTTTCCAGCGTGGACAGGTCGACTCGCCGCGACGCGTGGTCGATGTCGAAGCCGACCACGCCACCATCGGCGGCGATGTCCACATTGAGTCCATCGGAAACTTCGCGCGTCTCCGTCCCCGGTTCGGTTCTGAACTCGATATAGAGGTTGTCGGTTTCGGGATAATAATGAAGTTTCATGGCACATCCTTTCTGAATCCGCGATCGAAGAAGGCGTTGTGCACGGTTTCTCCGTCAGTAAGCGTAATCACGCGGAGCATTCGTGGAGTGTCTTCCCCGGATACCGGAATCTCTCCCCAAAAGCGAATACGTCCATCCTGTTGTTCCTCGCGGCGAAGAGGTTCGCTGATGACCTCGGCGCACCATTCGCGCTCGATGTATGGTCGCTTGCGCAAAACCTGTTCCTCGAAATATCGCGTCGTTTTCATGCGCTGTTGCCGAATATCACTTCCAATTTACTTTCTTTTTGTTTTCTTTGCACGGGAATCGGGATGATGGATGAGATTTTGCGACAGCACCCGACACTGTCCCGAGCCACACGGCGTCTTGTAGCAGATAATGTCTCCGTCTGCCAGAAACGACGCATACCGAAGTGTTCAGGGTCCATCAAAAGAATTGAAGCGCCTCGGATGAGGGTTTTCGTCATGCGCCGCTTCCCGCTTCGGGGAACTCGTCCGGCCAATCGGCGAGCAGCGCTTCGAGATAGGCCTTCAAGTCGTCGGGATTTTTTTGTCGGATCTTGTTCCTGTCGATCTCATCTTGCGCCTCGATAGGAATCCCCAGCGCATCGTTGAACTTGTTTCTCATGTTGAAATAGGTGATGACCATGGTGAGTTCCACAATTTCCGTGTCCGTGAAGTGCTTTTTCACCTCTTCGAAAACGTCGTCCCGCTCCCTGGCCGTGTTGAGAGTCACGTGCTCCGCCCAGAGCAGGACGGCGCGCTCTTTTTCGGAGAAAGGGCTGTAATCGCCCTTGCTGATGGCGGCTATATCCGCCTCCGTGAGGCCCACCGATTGACCAACCGGCGTGTTGTGCGCCAGTCAGTAGGCGCAGTTGTTGAGCCGGCTGGTGTTGATGATGGCGAGCTCCTTCGTCTTCGTGTCGAGGGCCGAACCCAGCCCCTGGCGCAGGAGTGAGGAGGTGAGCGGCAGCATGAACTTCGTGATGAACGGCTGGTTCGCCATCACGCGCCAGGCGTTGGGGATTCGGTTCAGCAGGACGCTCGCGTGGTCGAAGAGATGGGTCACGACGGGGTCGTCGGCGTCTGATTCGAGCATGGGTACGCGGGACACGGTATCGCTCCTTTCGGGATTCGGGTTTCGAGAGAATGGCCCATTCTCCGATGAAACGCGGATTTTTGGAACCGAGGGGAGCCTTCAAGCCGCTGCTCGCGTTAGATACCCTTCTTTAGCGACAGTTGTGCAGGGAGGTGGTTTGGTGAAGAATGGAACTCGTGAGCGCTTTACGCTACTCACAGACGCGCCGTGTCCAGGGAGTGTGCGATGTCTGATACGCTAATCGAGAGAAACCTGGACATCCTCGGAGGAACTCCGGTTTTCGCAGGCACCAGGGTTCCCGTGCGCACCCTGATGGGGCATCTCGAAGCAGGCGACAGGCTCGACGAATTTCTGGAAGACTTCCCGACGGTGTCGCGCGAGCAGGCGCTCGAAGCGCTCGAACGCTAATCCGGCGCCTTTCTCACTGTCGATCAGGGCATCGAATACCGGGAAACCTCGCCGGGCCGGCGCTTCCCGTCATCATCATGATCACCCCACGAAACCGGTTGCGGGAATAGCAACCGGGGCTGTTGAAAAACCTCTCTCCGCCTCATCCTGAGTAGCGGCGGAGCCGTGTATCGAAGGTCAAACGCGATTCATGAATGAGCGTTTGCTCTCGGCCCGGAACGAGGCGTTCGACTCCCCACGCCCTTCGATACAAACGCTCCTTTCTCAGTCACGTTTTACCTTCGGCGGCTACTCAGGGTGAGGAAGAGATGAAACCTCCTCATCCCGAGTAAGCCCGCAAGGGCCGTATCGAGAGCCTGCCCCGGGCCTGTCGAAGGGGACGCTGAAAACAGCCTCCCACCTGAAAGGTACCCCCCCTACCCCCCCTTGTCGGGGCTGTTGAAAAACCCCTGGTTTTGTGATCGTATGGAGTTATCCCCCCTCGCCCGAGATGGGAGTTCCCGAGATGATGGGCAGCAAGAGGCGCGGGCAGATGGAATTGTTCGTGGCCGGTTCGCTGGAGCAGTTGATTCCCGAAGATTACATATTGTTCCGGGTGAACCGCGTACTGGATTTGAGCTGGCTGCGCGAGGAAGTGGCGGCGTGCTATTGCGCGGACAACGGTCGACCGGGTCTGGACCCCGAGGTGGTGGTTCGGTTGATGCTGGCGGGCCTGCTGCTGGGCTACGCGGAGGACCGCCGCCTGCTGCGCGAGGCGCAGGCGCATCTGGCGGTCCGGTGGTTCATCGGGTACAGGCTGGACGAGGATTTGCCGGATCATTCGAGCCTGACGCGGATTCGTCAGCGCTGGGGGGAGGAGCGGTTCAAGGAGATATTTCGGCGCACGGTTCAGGCTTGCGTGGAGGCGAAGGTGGCGAAGGGAGAAGTGGTTCACATGGACGCGTCTTTGATACGTGCGGACGTGAGTTGGGAGAGTCTGGCGGAGCGCCACGCGGAGAAGGTGGTGCGGGAGAACGACTCGGCGGATGAGATGGGGAAGAAGGGCGGTGGCGGGGGTTCGGGTCCTGTGAGCCGAACGGACCCCGACGCGCGTCTGGCGCGCAAGAGCGCTCGGGCGGGGTTCGAGCCGAGCTACAAGCACCACGCGGTGGTGGACGATGAGCGGGGCGTTGTCCTCGACGTAGAGGTGACGGCGGGGACGTTGAACGAGCGGGAGATGATGGAGCCGCAGCTGGATGCGGTTTGCGAGCTCACGGGTCGCGCGCCCGCGGTGGTGACGGCGGATAGTGGCTATGCGTACTCGAAGGTGTACGGCGCATTGGAGCGTCGGGGGGTGGACGCGGTGATACCGGCGAAGAAGGAACCCACCCAGAGCCGGGTGCCGCTGCAACTGTTCCGCTACGACGAGCGTCACAAGGTGGTGAAGTGTCCGGGTGGCAAGACGCTGCGTCCCCGGAAGGAGACGGAGCGGGGTCGCTACTATGTATCGAGGACGCGCGATTGCGCGGGTTGCTCGCTCAAGGCCGATTGTCTGTCGAAGTCCCGCACGAGCCGGACGGTGCTGGTTCCGCACGAGTATCCGGCGCTGTTGCGCGCACGCCGTCGCCACGCGCGCCGTGGGGAGGAGGAGGGTCGGCTGTGGCGCCGGCACATGGGTCGCTCGGAGGGCTATCACGGCGAGGCGAAGAGTCGGCACGGACTGGCGCGGGCGGTGCGCCGGGGTCTTGCGAACATGAAGATCCAGGCCTACCTGACGGCGACTGCGGTGAACCTCAAGCGGCTCGCCGCCGCTGTTGCGGCGCGTTTATTCGCTCTGTGGAGGGCCTGCGCCGCCCGGAAACGCCGAATGAGCGCATATCGCGGCTTCACGCACCGATTGGGCTTGATCTCCCAAGCCGCCTGAGCCGCCATTCAGCCCGCACCAAAACGGGGTTTTTCAACAGGCCCTTGTCAGGGGGGTATAAAAAGGCGATGCCCGCCGACGGTAGAGGAGCTTTTGCTTTTTCTTGCCCCCCTGACAAGGGGGGGGTAGGGGGGGTAGGGGGGGTAGGGGGGGGGTTGCTTTTGTCCCCTGACGAGGGGGCTTTTTCAACAGCCCCAACCCCTCGTCCCCGAAGTAGTCGGAATCCTGTCTGGAAACCTGCAAAGTCGAATCTACCGCGTTCCGGCTTGAACCGGGCCGCAGCTTGCGCCGCGAAGGGCCCGGGTGGGAAGATGCGCCCGTTTTGAATCGACGCTCTGAAAAAGGTGAGTTTCGTGAACGTATCGAACGAAACGAGAAGGCCCATCGGCTTGGCCGTGGTGGGATGCGGGAAGATCGGGCGCATCCGCGCGGAATTCGCGCGGCAGAACGCCGCGGTCGAATGGATCGGGCTGTGCGACATCGACGAGAAGGTGGGCCGGAAACTGGCCGAAGACGTATCCGCCGATTTTTTCACGACGGATTACCGCGAACTCCTGAAGCGCGATGAGGTGAACGCCACCGTTCTGGCCACCTATGCGAACGAGCGGCTCGAACCCATCCTCATCGGCGTCGAGCGCGGCCACCGGATGCTGATCGAAAAGCCCCTGGCGGTGGACGCCGGCGTATCCGCGAAACTGGTGCGCGCGGTCGACGAGGCGGGGGTCGACGCCGTCCTGGGCTACACGCAACGCTTCCGACGCCGCTTCTTGGTGGCGAAGGAGAAGATTCGCTCGGGCGAGTTGGGCGACGTCTCCTCCGTCACCGGCCGCGCCTTCCTGAACCGCATGAACCCGGTGGCGAATTCCACCAAGACGGAGTTCCCCACGAAGTTCACCCCCATGGTCATCTCCGGCACCCACAGCGTGGATCTGTGCGCCTGGCTCCTGGAGGACCATCGCCCGGTCGAGGTGTATGCGCGCTCGGTGGACAAGGCGATGGCGCCCTATCTGACGAAAGATTCCACCTTCGCCATCGTCACCTACGAGGACGGCACGATATGGAGCATGAACGTGAGCTGGGCGCTGCCGCGCGTCTGGCCGGCGGAGGTCTATTCGCTGGAACTGGGAATCGTGGGGACGGGGGGCGTGCTCACGATAGACGACACGCACCGCGACATCCTGTTCGCCACCGAGGAGCCGCACGAATCAGCACGCCTGAAACAGGAGCGCAACGTGAGTTTTCTCACCAGCTATCCGCCGGGCGATCTGGTGTTCGATCAGCTCTGGGGCCCGATGCGCGAGGAGACGCGCTCGTGGTTCGACAGGATTTATCTGGGCGTCCCCACGCCGCACACCACCGCGCGCGAGGCGCACGAGAACCTCATGCTGTGCCTGGCGATGGACCATTCGGCAAAGACCGGGCGGGCGGTTTCGCTTCCGGCCTCGCCCGAGGATTTTGAATAAGGTGAATCTTCGCTACTTGGCGTTGCGTCTGCTGCAAACGACGCCGGATGAGATTCCGGCGCGTTTTTACGTGTCTTGATAATTTCACGGGAGAGGATGATGGCGGTTTCGGGAGGCGAGAGGAATCCGATTGGACTGGCCGTGATCGGCTGCGGTCGCGTGGGGCGCATCCGCGCGCGCTGCGCCAGGGAGTATCCGGGCACGGAGTGGCTCGGCTGCTGCGACATCGACGAGAAAAAGGGCTGGGCGATGGCCCAGGAGTTCGATGCCGATTTTTTCACGACGGATTTCGCCGAACTCATCAAGCGGCCCGAGGTCAACGCCGTCATCATCGCCACGGATGAGGAGTGGCACGCGAAACCGCTCTGGGAGGCGATTGCGCAGGGCCACAGGATTCTGGTGGAAAAGCCGCTGGCCACGAGCGTGGCGGAGTCGGCCAGAATCGTGGAGGCGGCGGAGGCGGCCGGCGCCGAGTTGCTCGTTGGCTACACCCAGCGCTTCAGGAGGCGCTGGCTCACGGCGCGCGAGCACGCGCAATCGGGCGTACTGGGCGAAGTCACCTCCGCGACGACGCGCGCGCTGCTGAACCGCCAGGTCGGCATCACGCGGCTGTCGAAAAACGAGGACCGCTCCATGTTGACGCCCATGGTGATATCCGGCACCCATGCGCTCGACGTGATGCTGTTCGTGATGGGGCCGGACAAACAGCCCGTCGAGGTCGTCTCGCGCTCCATATCGCGCGTGATGACGGGCATCGGCACGCAGGACGCCACCTTCAGCATCTTCACCTTCGACGACGGGACCATCTGGAGCATGGAGTGCAACTGGGGGATGCCCACCATCTGGCCCGCATCGACCTACGGCGTCACCATCAGCGTGGTGGGGACCGAGGGCGCGCTCACCATCGACGACACCCATGCCGATTTCATCATGGCGTCCGAGAACCCGCTCGCCTCCCACCGGGGGGAGGAGCGCCACGTGCACCTGCTCGAGAGCTACCCGGCGGGCGATATGTCCAAGGGGCAGTTCTGGGGGCCGATGCGCGATGAGTCCATCGCCTGGCTCTCGCACCTCTACACGAGCGTCGATATGCCCCACGCCACGGGGGCGGAGGGGCACCGGAACCTCATGCTCTGCATGGCGTGCGACCTGTCCGCCAAGCGCAAGCAGGCCGTAAAGCTCCCCATTGACCCCGAAGAACTCGAAGCGGGGTTAAAAGCGCGAATCTAGTCCATCGTCGCTGTCGGCGGGGGCCAGCCCTCCGATTTGTTCTTGAACGAGAGGTAGATGAACTCGCCGTCGCCATCGTTCTTGAACTCGTGCTCGGTCCCCTCGGGGATGTGGATGATGTCGCCTGCCGTGACGGTCTTTGCCTCGTCCCCCACGCGGAACCAGGCGGTTCCCTCGACGACGTTGATGAGTTGTTCGCAATCGTGCGTGTGCGGGCGGGCCAGTTTGCCCGGCTGGCTCACCGAACGGTTCAGGGTGACGTGTTCGCCGATGATGATGCTGCCCTCTGAATCGGACGGCCTCGCCAGGTTTTTTCGCTTCATCTCGTCCCAACGGTAAAACGGCATGTTGCGGCTCCTTGTCGAAGAAAACGGTTTATCGGCTGGTTCCAGATCGAGAGACGAAAACGCGCGCACGACGCCCAAGTTTCATTGACAGCGAGACGCTCCCGTCTGTAAGATTCCGGCCCAAGCATACAGAAAAGAGCGCTCATTGAGAACGCTGCGAGAGGGTTCGTTCTCACTGGAGTGTCTCTTGATGAATGGCTGCACTTTGAAGCATCTCGTCGAAGTTTTACATCACCTGATAGGGAGAAAAAAAATGAAGAGAATCGTCATGTTGTTCGCAGTTCTGGCCCTGACCCTG
This sequence comes from bacterium, assembly GCA_965203325.1. Lineage (GTDB taxonomy): Bacteria > UBA8248 > UBA8248 > UBA8248 > UBA8248 > Bin107. The sequence goes on along the minus strand of OZ241875.1, from coordinate 1,426,459 downwards.
CCGTTTCTGACGGTGGGCGACGCCTACGCCGCGCCCGCGAAATACGACGTTGCGGTCGGCAGTCTGGGCGGCACGATGGGCAGGCTGGGTGCTGGCCTCAGCGAAATCGTCAACAGGAAACAGAAAAAGGTCATCCTCAGCGTGGTTCCCGGCGGCGGTCGCGCGAACCCGGCGCGCGTGGGAGGAGGGGGTGCTGATTTCGGCTATACCTTCTCGAACTTCGCCGGCGCCGCGATGGCCGGAACTACCCCCTTCAAGAAGTCCTACAAGAGCCTCCGGGGCATCGCCAGCTTCTGGCCTTCGTGCTACCACCAGTACGCCGCGAAGGAACTCTATGACGGGGGCGTAAAGACCTGGGGCGACATCATCAAGTCGAAAACGCCGCTCAAGGTCGGTGTGGCCAAGAAGGGAACCAGCACGGAGTACGTGGGGAGCCTGATCGTCAAGCACTACAAGACGAGCTACAAGCAGCTCAGGGAGCGCGGCTACAAGCTCAACTTCGCGGGCGTGAACGGCATGTCGCGCGCGATCAAAGCCCGCCAGCTCGATTTCTACTTCCACAATTCAGGCGACCCCAACGGTGCGGGCATCCAGGCGGCCCTGGGCCGGAACCTCGTGTTCCTGGATATGTCCGATGACGTGAAAAAAATGCTGGCGGGCCACGGCTTCACGTCCTGCCAGATTCCCGGCGGCATGTACAGGGGCAATCCCAAGCCCAAAGATTCGATGGGCCTTTTCGGCGTCTTGCTCACAACGACCAAGATGAGCGCCGACGTGGTTTATTCGATCCTCAAGATAGCGAGTCAGGAGAGGAAGTTCCTCGGCGGCGTCCACAAGATCTACAAGCGATGGGACCCCAAGAAAGCCGGCATGCATCTCGGAGTGCCGTTGCATGATGGCGCCAAGCGCTTCTACAAGGAAATCGGGGGTTCGATGTAACCATCCCGTCGAAGAGGCGAGAGCGTGAACGATATAAAGGAAAGAACCCCTCTGGATTGGCTTGTTCTGGCGATAGCCGTCGGCATGTCCTGGTTTCACATCCAGGTGGCCTACACGGGAGGTTATGAACCGCTTTCCCAGAGGGCGCTCTCGTATCTGTTCGGGATGACCCTGATATTCATCGTCTACAGAAAACCCGCAGCAGGCGGGTGGCGCGCCGTCGTGGCGGCCGCCACCTGCCTCTTGGCGGTCGCCTCCATATCCTACCCGATTATTCGTATCGACTATTACCTGAATCGCCTGCATTTCGTTGAGCCGCTCGAAACCATGGATCTGATACTGGGAACGGTGGTTCTGGTGCTCGCCTTCGAGGCGGCGCGCAGGACCATCAACCTGGCGCTTCCTCTGATATCGCTTTTCTTCATCGTCTATTCGTATTTCGGCCCCTATTTCCCGGGGTTTCTCGCGCACAAGGGCGCAACCTACATGCACATCGTGGATCACCAGTACATGACCTACGATGGCATCTGGACGGCGCCTTTAAGCGTTTTTTCGGTCTACATCTTCTTGTTCATCCTGTTCGGCGCGTTTCTGGACCGCATGGGGGCGGCTGATTTCTACGTGAAGCTCTCCATGGCGGCCGCGGGCAGGCTGCGCGGCGGACCGGCGAAGGCGGCTGTTTTCGCCAGCGCCATGACGGGCACGATCATGGGCAGCGCGAACGCGAACGTGGTCACCACGGGTTCGTTCACCATCCCGATGATGAAGCGCACCGGCTTCAAGCCCGAGCTGGCGGCCGCCATCGAGACGGCTGCCTCCACGGGGGGACAGATCATGCCGCCCATCATGGGGGCGTCGGCGTTCCTGATCGTGGAGTTCACCGGCATTTCGTATTGGGAGATCGTGAAGGTATCGATTCTGCCCGCTGTTTTGTATTTCTTCTCCGTCTACGCGACCGTGCATCTGGAGGCGAGAAAAGAAGGTCTTGTGGGCATGCCCAGGGATTTGATTCCCCCCCTGGGTCCTATCTTGAAAGAAGGGTGGTTTTATCTCCTGCCTCCCATCGTGATCCTGGCGATTCTCATGACGGGAAGACCCGTACCCTATGCGGGTCTCGCGGGCATTCTCTCCGTCGTACTCCTGGCGGCGCTCAAGGGCGCACTCGTCATGATGGAAAAAGCCCGAAGAGAGGGCGTGAGCCTCACGGAAGTGATTAGCGAGTTGGGCCGCGGCCTTTGGAACATCGTCCTGGCGCTCGAGAAGGGCGCGATTCAGTCGCTTCCCATATGCGCGGCGGTGGGGGCTGTGGGCATCATCATGGGCGCGCTTTTCCAGACGGGTCTCGGCCTCAAGTTCTCTTCCTTGGTCACGAATCTGGCGAACGAAAGCCTGTTCCTGGGCATCCTGCTGGTGGGCATTGCTTCTTTCGTGCTCGGCATGGGCCTGCCGACGAGCGCGGCATACATCGTCTTGTCCGTCATGGCCGTGCCCGCGCTCCTGGAGCTCGGAGAACCATACAATCTTTCGCTGCTCTCGGCGCATCTCATCGTGTTCTGGTACAGCCTGGACAGTTGCTTCACGCCCCCTGTATGCGTCCCCGCCTATACGGCGGCGGGCATAGCGGACGCCAACCCGGCGAAGGCCGCCTGGGCCTCTTTCCGCACGGCGAAGGGCATGTACATCCTGCCCCTGATGTTCGCGTTCACCCCGATCCTGCTCATCCGACAGCCCTGGCTCTCGCTGGAGACTTTCGCCGCGGGGCTTCTCGGCTTCCAGGCGCTAGCCGCCGGCATGGTCGGGTTCATGTATTTCCGCTTCTCGACCCCGATGCGCGGGTATTTGTTCTTGGCGGCGGGGCTGTTGTTCTGGCCGGGCTACCTGAACCACCTGGCGGGCGCGATCATGCTGGGCGCGGTTTTCATCCTGCAGAGAAGGCGCCTCGCCGAGGAGGGAGAACCCGCGCCCGCCCCCGTGGCCGGAGGCGCCGCTTCCGCGTAGGGGGGATGGCGTCGGTCTCAGGACGAAGACATGGCAAGGAGCACGAAACCTGTGCCTGGTTTACCTGGAGCGAAAAAACAGAAGCAGCAAGAAGGCGAGATGAAGCAAAAAGAGAATAGATATGTCGTGAGAATGGTAAATGTGTCGAAAATTGGATGACATTCTGACCCATAGTGTTATCGCAGAGGGGAGGGAACCAGATGTATCGCAAACTGACATGGCAAATGGTTCTTTGCGTTGCGCTGACGTTGTCTAGCGTTGCGGATGCCCGTGCGGATTATTGGTTGGGAAAGACCGCCTGGGATGCTGGACGTTATGCGGAGGCAATCGAGCAATGGCGGACGGCAGCGTCGAATGGAGACAGCCGCTCGATGCGGCAGTTGGGTCAGTTGTACATGAAAGGTTTGGGAGTGGTGCAGGATTATGTGGAAGCGCACATGTGGTTCAATCTGGCGTCGAGCCGGGGAGACGCCGGCGCGCTGAGAGAACGCGATGCGCTGAGGGGGAAGATGACATCCGAACAACTCGCTTCAGCGCAGAAACGCGCGCGCGAGTGGGGGGCCCCGAGAAAGCGGTTGAGGGTTCCTCCAAAACTGGCTCGTAAGCTAAAGACGGGCGTACCGGCAGGTCCATCCAAGGCCGAAGCGCGACGTATGATGTCCCGGAAACTGTCGAAAGTAGCAGCGCTCGTGACGAAGGGAGACATTATAGGTCTAGAGAAGATGTTGTCTGGGAGATTGGTGAATGTCAACGTGCGCGACCGGGACGGGCGTGGTTGGACGGGGCTCATGCATGCGGCGGAAAAAGGCTATGTAGTGATGGTGCCGATGCTGTTGGAAGCAGGCGCGGGGCCGAATATACGCGCCCTGAATGGAGCGACAGCCTTGTTCATAGCGGTACGAGAGAGACATCCCGAGATTGTCGGGTTGTTGTTGGAGGCGGGGGGCGACCTCTCGATTCGCGGACCGAGAGGGATCAATGTAATGGAACTTGCGAAGTCAAAAAGATATACGAAAATCCTCAATATGCTGCAAGAAACGGAGCGTGCAAAACGCGATTCCAAGGCGTTTCAACAGGCGAAATCGTCAAATACGCCGCAGGGATATAGAAAGTACCTGGGCGCATGGTGTAGGCGTTCGGAAGGAAAGTTCTGCAAAGAAGTACGTTTGCGGCTAGACGCCTCGATGAACTCGCGAGTTTCCGGGAAAACATTTAGTGGCGTGAATTCTCGCGGTCATCGGCAATCGTACACCTTTTTCCCATCCGGTAAGTTGACGGGTTTTCTCGCTTCCGCATGGACAAATTCTAGTTGCTCCGGGTCATGGAGAATTACAGGAGGAAAGATAAATATAAGTTGTAGATCGCAATGGGGAAAAAGGCACAACATCTCACCGGAACTGGTGGGCAATACTCTGGTAGGGAGCCAGAGGGATGAGGAAGGGACTTGGACTTTCCGTCTCTCAGTTCAATCGGGGAAACGACCATCGGAAGGAACAGGCAACAGAGAAGAAAACACGCAGACGGAAGATGTAGGTGGCGAGAACTAAGGTTCTCATGGATGATTGCCGCAGCCGTTTCCTCTGGCTGCAAAGACTCAGGATACTTGGGGAGAGTCTTGATGTGTGGGTTTCGTTGAAGGACGGATTTCTTTCTCTCGCGTCCGATGGATCGAAGAGTGGGAGCCGATAGCAAAGAGCCTGACACCGATTTTGAGAGGTGATGGCTTGAGGAGAGCCCCCGTGGCCGGAGGCGCCGCCTCCGCATAGGGGGGTGGGCGGCTTCGCGGGCCGCCCAATCGGCTCCGTGCTTCGCATGAGGGTGGGGGAGGGGTCGCCCGCCATCCGATTTCACTTCCGCTCGCGCGGGGGTCGTCTTTCATCCGCCGACCGGGCGGACGCTTCACCATTCCAGGCATACCGCAGGGGAGGGTTTTCTCATGGAAGAAAAAGCGATCGACCGGATCGACGAATCCCGGGGGCCGCACTACGAACCCTACGGCTGGCATCACTGGCCCGAGCATCCCTGGATGTCCTATCAGTTCCGCCGCGCCCTGGGGGAGACCCAGGAGGGCGGCGGCTCGGTGAGCGAGTGCTTTCTGGCGGCGAGCCGCATGACGCCCGGCGACAACGAGAGCTGGCACGTCGAATGGACCCGCGTGGGCGACAGCAACCGCGCGCGCGGCGATGCGGCCGCATCGGCGGGGCGCATCCAGACGGCGCGCAACTGCTGGCTGCGTGCGGCGGATTACTACCGGAGTGCGGAGTTCTGGCTGGCATCGGACGATCCGCGCAGGCTCGAGACCTTCGAGAAGGTGGAAGCATGCTCGAAGGCGTTTCTCGCCCATCTCACGCCGCCCGGCGAGGTGGTGCAGGTCCCCTACGAGAACGGCGCGCATCTCGACGCCTATTTCGTGCCCGCGCCCTTTCGCGTGGAGAGGCAACCCGCCGTCATCTGCTTCGGCGGTCTGGACGCCTACAAGGACGAGATGTGGTTCATGGCGGGGCGGGGTTTCCTGCAGCGCGGCATATCGGTCTTGATGATCGACGGTCCCGGCCAGGGCGGCACGTTGAGAAGAGGGGGCATCACGAGCCGCCACGACTACGAGGCGCCCGTGGGCCGCTGCATCGACTATCTGGAGGGGCGGGGAGACGTGGACGCCTCTCGGGTCGCCGTCTGCGGCGGGGGGATCGGCGGCCATTTCGCCGCCCGGGCGGCGTGTTACGAGCACAGGCTCGCCGCCGCGCTCTCCCACACCGCCGGGTGGAGCCTTTATGATACATGGCGCGACGCGGGCGAGGATCACCGCCTCGCCGATTCCATCAAGTGGGTCTTTGGTGCTGCGAGTATGAAAGAAGCCGTCGAGAAGCTCGCTCCCTACACGCTGGAGGGCCACATCGGGCGCATGAAGTGCCCCTATCTCATCGTCCACGGGGGCTACGACGTGCTGGGCGTCGCCCAGGCGCGCAAGGTGCATGAGGCCGCCCAGGCGGCGGGGGTGGACGTCACTTTGAGGCTCGTCGACGAGGAGGAAACCGGCGCCGACCACTGCCAGCACGACAACCCCACCATCGGCCAGGAGATACTCGCCGACTGGCTGGCCGGGGTGTTCGAAATCGACGAGCGCGAGTTGATGTCGAAAACCCTCGCGCCGATTCTTTGAGGAGGTTCAAGTGAGCATCACGCTGCTCGAGAATTTCAGGGCCGTTTTCTACACGCCGTTCTACGCCGCCTTCTCTTTGGGGGCCTATGAGGAGGCGGGCGTCGACGTTCGCATCGAAACCTCGCCCGACCCCGCCCGGAACGCGGAACTGCTCATGTCCGGCGAGGCGCAGGTGAGTTGGGGCGGCCCCATGCGCGTCCTGGTGGCGTACGACAAAAACCCGGACTGCGGCCTCAAGGTGTTCTGCGAGGTCGTCTGCCGCGACCCGTTTTTCTTGATCGGGCGTGAGCCGAACGCAGGGTTCCGGATGAGCGATCTGGTGGGTCCCAAAGTCGCCACGGTGAGCGAGGTGCCGACCCCCTGGATGTGCCTGCAACACGACCTGCGCCTGGCGGGGCTGGACCCGGATGCCCTGAACAGAATCCCGGACAAGACGATGGTCGAGAACGCGGACGCCCTTCGCGCTGGCGATGCCGACGTGATCCAGGTGTTTCAGCCCTTTGCGGAGGAGTTGATTCGTGAGGGTGCAGGCCACCTCTGGTATCAGGCGGCGGACCGGGGGCTTACGACCTACACGGCGTTCTATGCGCCGGGAAATTTTTTGAGAGAAAATCCCGAATCCGCCCTCGGCATGACGCGCGCCATACTGAGGACCGAGCGCTGGCTCGCGGAGAACGACGCGGAGGCGGTAGCCGGCCTCGTGAAGCCCTGGTTCGAGGAGATGGATTCTGATCTTCTGACTCAAGCCGTCGCGCGCTACAAGAGTATCGGCCTCTGGAACCAAAATCCCTACCTCGCGCAGGCGAGTTTCGAGTGGCTGCGGGCCGCGTGCTTGAGCGGCGGGCTGATCTCCACGGGCGCCTCCTACGAGCAGGCCGTGGATATGCGGTTCGTGGAGGAGGCCATGGGGTAGGAATCGTCCGTTGCGCTTCGGTTCTGTAGGGACAGGTCGCGACCTGTCCCTACTTCCTGGCAGATTCCCCCTCAAACCAAACGACCTTCTTTGCGCTCCCCCGAACACATCTGGCAAGATGGCAGCTACTCTAAACTCCTTGGATGAGGAGGACCTCCCATGGCGTTTCGCCACACCACCCCCGAAGGACGCGAATACATCTCCCACAGGCCGCAGGTGAGCGCGCGCGAGGCGATGGTCGCCTCCGGCCATCACTACGCGAGCCAGGCGGGCCTGAGAATCCTGGAGAAGGGAGGCAACGCGATAGACGCCGGCGTCGCCGCCGGTATCTGCCTGAGCGTCCTTCACTCCGACATGGTGTCGTTCCTGGGCGTCGCGCCCACGATCATCTACCTGGCGAAAGAAGAGCGCGTCCTCACCATCAGCGGCCTGGGCCGCTGGCCCAAGGCGGCCTCTATCGAGTGGTTCGAGAAGAACTGCAACGGTGAGATTCCCGCAGGCGTGCGCCGTGCCGTCACGCCCGCGGCGATAGACGCCTGGCTCACGGCGCTTGCGCGCTACGGCACGATGTCCTTCGCGGAGGTGGCCGGGGACGCCATCTCCCTGGCCGAAGATGGCTTTCCCATGCACCATTTCATGTACGACCATATCAAGGGGGCGGAAGCGGACTACTACCGCTGGGAATCGACGCGGCCCGTCTATTTCCCCGGCGGCGATCTCATCCCCGTCGGCGGACGGGTGCGGATTCCCGATCTGGCCGAGACGATGCGTCGCATGGTGCGCGCGGAGCAAAGGGCGGGCGGCGGACGCGCCGGGGGCGTGCGCGCGGCGCGCGATGAGGTCTATACCGGCGAGACGGCCCGTCTGATGGTGGATTTCATTCAGCGAGAGGGCGGCCTGATGACGATGGACGATCTCGCCGATTTCCATGTGCTCGAAGAAGAGCCCGTGATGACGGAATTCCTGGGCCATCAAGTCTACGCCTGCGGCCCCTGGTGCCAGGGGCCGACGCTGCTGGAGGCGATGAACATTCTCGCCAGCTTCGACCTCTTGGCTCTCGGCCACAATTCCGCAGGCTACCTCCACGCGCTCATGAGTGCGCTCAACCTCGCGTTTGCGGACAGGGAGGCCTTCATCGGGGACCCCGAGTTCGTGGATGTGCCGATAGAGGGTCTTCTCTCCAAAGAATACGCCGCAAAGCAGGCGGAACGCGTCGATATGAATCAGGCGTTTCCCGACATGCCCGAACCCGGAGACCCCTGGGCGCATCAGGGGGGCGCCCATCCGTGGCGCTATGACGGCGCGCACAGGGTTCCGCAAGCTTCAGGGGCCGAATACCAGCACGACACCTCCTACTGCACGGCGGTGGATTCGGAGGGAAACGCCTTCTCCTGCACGCCTTCGGACCCCGCGAACGCGATGCCCTTCGTTCCGGGCGTGGGCGCGACCGTCTCGGGGCGCGGCTCCCAAAGCTGGCTCGACCCGGCGCACCCGAGCTGCCTGGCGCCCTGGAAGCGGCCGAGACTCACGCCGAACCCCGCACTCACGCTCAAGGACGGCGCATTCTACATGACGCTGGGCACCCCGGGCGGCGACGTCCAGCCCCAGGCCATGCTGCAGGTGTTCCTGAACCACGTCCTGTTCGATATGCCGCCTCAGATGGCGATTGAAGCGCCCAGGGCCGCCACCGCCAATTTCCCCAATTCCTTCTGGCCCCACGCCTACGAACCGGGAAGTGCAAGAGCGGAGGCGCGGCTTCTGAGCGACGCAGGCCCCGCGCTCTCCGGGATGGGCTACAAGCTGGGTTCGTGGCCCGATTTCAGCTGGCCGCCCGGCAGCGTCTGCGCGATCGTGAAAGATCCCGAGACGGGCTTCCTGCTCGCTGGGGCCGACCCGAGGCGCGAATCCTATGCGGCGGGGTGGTAGGGGGCGATCCACGAGGAAAACAGGCGGTTTGCTTGTCCCTGCCTCAGTGCCGTGTTATGTCTATCCTTGGAGGACCCGAGAGCGAAAGAGCGAAAAGGATACCCCAATGGAAGTGAAGGAAGCCGTGCAAACGGCGAAAGAATACATTGTCGATCTCTTCGGTGATGAGGCTATCACGGGTATCGGCCTGGAAGAGGTTGATCTCGACATGGGGTCAAGTGATTGGAAGATAACCATCGGTTTTTATCGTCCGCTGTCTCAGCGGGCCGTCATGACCACCGTGTTCGGTAAACAGCACGAAGCCCGCTCCTATAAAGTCGTAAGCATCAACAAACATAGCGGTCGAGTATCGTCAGTCACAGACCGCGTTCTGCCTGCCGTTTCTGAATAATTCGATGCGCCCAGCTGGGTACTTCATCGATGCGAATCTTCTTGTCTTGCTTATCGTGGGCCGAGTGGGAGAGGAGTTCATCTCCAAACATAGTCGACTACAACAATTCGTAGTCGAAGATTACCGAATTTTGCGTAACCTGCTCGACCTTGTTGAGCAAGTGTTCGTTACCCCGAACACGCTTACCGAGACGTCCAACCTGCTTGCTCAGCACGGAGAACCCGAGCGTTCCCGCTTTTTCGATCAACTACGGTTCACCATTGAAGAAAGCAAGGAAATACAAATCGTCAGCAAGGTGGCTTCGCAAAACAGGGAGTTCAGGCGCCTCGGTCTGACAGATGCCGTGCTCCTGGAAGTCGCCACTGTTGAGACGCCTTTGCTTACCGTGGACCTCGACCTTTACCTTGCGGCATTAACGAAAGACCTGGATACGGCTGTGAACTTCAGGCATATCCAAAACATGTGATTGGGCGTCCATCCTGTTTTTGCGGAGAATGCGGACGTGGAAACGGAGGAGGCGATGATGACTTCACCCGAAGCCGGGCGCACCGAATCCCCCGCCGCATCCGGGCAGGACGACTTTCTGCTCTATGACGGCGAGTGCCCGTTCTGCAGTTTCTATGCGCGAAGATCTGAGTTTCGAACCCCGGACGGGCGGCCTCTGACGCTCATCGACGCGAACCGCGCGCCCGAACTCCTCGCCGCGTTGCGCGCGCAGGGCTGCGAGGCCGATGAGGGGATGGTGCTCGTCGTAGACGGCCGGCGCTATCAGGGGGCCGAGGCGATGACGGCATTGGAAGCAATGACCAGCGGCGCCGGCTGGTGGGGCAGGCTCTCCAAATGGTTCGCCTCGAACCCCGCGCGCGTTCGCGCTCTATACCCCTGGTTCCGAAGATTGCGCCGCGCGGCGCTGTGGGTGAGGGGGCGGCCCTCCCTCCCTGGCCGAGACTGATCCCCCAATCGTTCGCAGCCCCCCGCTCGAAACCTCTCCCTGATAACCCGGCTTTACGATGCATTTCCCCGCAGACAGGGAATCAGGGGGCACCACCGAGACAGGGGGAGACCTCGCGGATGAAGCGCTCGGCCACGGCGCGCCAACTGTAAGCGGCTGCGCGCTCGATTCCGCGCCGGCCGAGTCGTTCGCGCATATCCCGGTTTTTCAGGAGATGGATGAGCGCATCGGCCAGGGCGGCCTCATCCACCGGCGGCGGCAGCAGGACGCCCGCGCCCCCCACGAGCTCGGGCGCCGCCGCCACGTCGAGCGCCACCACGGGCAGGCCCGCCGCCATGGCTTCGAGATATGCGATGCCGAAGCCCTCCTGGAGCGAAGGCAGGCAGAAAACGTCCGCCGCCGCGTATTCACGGCGCACGGCCTCATCGCCGGGCACCTCGCCCAGAAGCGCCACGGCGTTCTCGAGGCCCAGTCCATCCACCTGTTTTTCAAGACGCTTCAGTCTCGGCCCGCCGCCCACGACGCGCAACTTCGCATCGGGCACGGCGGCGAGCACCCCCGGCATCGCCCCGATGAGGCTCGCCGTGTTTTTCCTGGGGTATTGCCGCGCCACGGAGAGGACCGTGTGGCCCGCGGGGCGCCTCGTCTCGCGCACGCGCTCCCAATGGGCCGGATGAATCCCGTTGCCCACGACGCCGACTTTCTCCGGCGGCAGCCCATAGGCCTCACAGGCTACGCCCCGGCTGTATTCGCTGGTGACGATGACCCTGTCGGCGCGCCCCGCGTTGGCGCGTTCGAGATGGGAGAGGGCGCGCAGGTACTGGCGCGGCGCGCCGCGTTCGAACCGCATCTCGTCGGCCGAGATGCCGTGCAGATAGACGATGAAGGGGACTTCCATGCCCAGATCGAAGCCGTCGATGTCGAAGCCCACGATGAGGTCGAAACCATCGGGCGATATCCGATCCCCGAGCTCCAGGTTATACAGCAGCCTCTGGAGCAGGAGGCTCGATGCGCGCTCGTTCGGGCCGATGATCTCCACCGCATGCCCGTTCGCTTCCAGCCCGCCCGCGAGGCCCGTGATGGCCGCTGCCGTGCCCGAGCCCTTTGCGATGTCGAGGGTCCAGGAGTTCAAAAACGCGATCCGCAAACCGTTCCTCTCCCGCTAAACAAAAGAGGGCGCAATCCCGCGCCCTCTTCCATACGACTTCATGAGGGGGATGCGCCCCTTACAGCGCCTGGTCCGACTTGGCCGCGAAGACGAAATCGCTCTCCGTCAGGCCGTCTATCTTGTGCGTCCACACGGTGACCTTCACCTTCCCCCACGCCAGATAGATGTCGGGATGATGCCCTTGCTCCTCGGCCATCTCGCCCACCCGGTTCGTGAAATCGAGCGCCGACCGGAAATCGGGAAAGCCGTATTCCTTCTCCAGATGGTGCCCGTCCACCACGCGCCAATCGCCGCCCAGCTGCTCCTGTAAGGCGGAGAGAGCCTCTCCCTCAAGCGGGGGCACGCCGCCTTTGCAAGGCACGCATTCCTTGGCCGCAAGCTCGCTGCTCATGGGTTTCCTGCTCCTCTATGGGGATGAAGATACAACCTGTCGATACCTCTCGAAAGGACGGCGCATCATCGCGTTTTTCCCGGAAAGCCGCAAGGCCGCGTCACCCGCTCTTGAGGGCGTCCCGCGCCCCGCAGGGGTCAAAGCCGATTGATGAATGAGGCTTTGCCGACCCGGGATGCGAGAGCGCCGGGAACGAAGCCGGGCCTCCCGTCGACCCCTTGCGCAAATGCGGGCTGTTGCGGGCAAATGCGCGGTTTCCCAAAAACTTTTTTTGCCGCCATATCTGAGTGCGGGGCGCTAAGATTTGTGTGATAACCCTTTTGATTACAATCATTTATCTGGACATTATTTTTCAGAAATTTATCGAAAAACCCCGTGAATTTATCTGTATTTATCGAAAATATCATTACTTTCATTATCGCCGTTGTCCTCGAACCCATGAGCATGGTTTCTCTCCTCGAAACGATTTCCGCCCCTTCCTGATGAGGGCGCATGGGCGGCGATTACCGCTTTTCTTCGCCGCGCGTACGATACCGCAGTCCGTGGTTTCAGGAATTACGGCAAATGCGGGGAAATGCGGGGCCGGAACCGGCCCCGCTCGCCTCTCGCCCTGAAAAGCAACCCCCCCTACCCCCCCTTGACAGGGGGGTATGAAAAGGCGACGCGCGCCACCGAGATGAACACAAATCAACTCCCCCCTTGAGGGGGAGTCAGTGAGCTAGGGGCGTAAGCCCCGCAAGCGAACTGGAGGGGGGAGTTTTTTCTGTGGCATGTCCCCCCACCACATCGACCCTCGCACAAACCGCTCGGCTTCTGTCGAGCTTTCCCCTCGGGCAGTCCGACCCCCTCAAGGGGGGAGTGAATCCTTTTTTGCGGGGGTTGGTTTTTTTACCCCCCTGTCAAGGGGGGGTAGGGGGGGTTGCTTTTCGAGGCGGGGGAAGGGCGGACACACGGGTCCGCCCCTACGGGTTCATTACGTTCGGTTTTGTAGGGACAGGTCGCGACCTGTCCCCACAAAACGATCGGGCCTGCGCCGCGTGAACCTCCATGCCGCCGATCCCGAAACAGGGATTTTCAACAGCCCCTTTGAGGACCATTGCCGTACATGGAGAGAGAAATTTCACTCCCCCCTTAAGGGGCATTCCTTCACACGCGAGATATGCAATCAACTCCCCCCTTGAGGGTCGGGCTTCCCGAGGGGAAAGCCCGACGGTGAGCTAGGGGCGTAAGCCCCGCAAGCGAACTGGTGGGGGGAGTTTTTTCTGTAGCATGTCCCCCCACCACATCGACCTTCGCACAAACCGCTCGGCTTCTGTCGGGCTTTCCCCTCGGGCAGTCCGACCCCCTCAAGGGGGGAGTGAATCCTTTTTTGCGGGGGTTGCTTTTTTTTACCCCCCTGACAAGGGGGGGTAGGGGGGGGTGCCTTTCAAACCGCCGAACGGCCTCATTCGCCGTAGCGAAGCCTCGCCATCGCGCCCTGTTTCGCGAGCTGGCCCTGCGCGTAGCGCCCCGGCATGACCGGCGACTGCCAGCGCCCGGCAATCTGCATCTCGACCAGCGACGCCCCCGCCGTGGCCAGGCTCTGGGCGCTGCCCACGCGCAGGCTGTGCCCGCTGATGCGCCCCTCCACGCCCGCGTCCTGGGCGCGCTGGATGATGATGCGGCGGATGCTCCTCTCCGTCAGGCGCCCTTCCCGCAGCCGGCCCCCCTTGAACAGCGGCCGGAACAGCGGCCCCTTCGTCAGGCCTGCGCCCAGAAGCCAGGCCCCGACGCGCGCCACCGTCGGCTCGCCCAGAAACTGCACGACGCCCTCGGCCTCCTGGTCCGTCTTCGAGCGGCGGATCATCACCGTCTGCTCGTCCAGGTCCACGTCCTCGATGTCGAGCGCCTCGACCTCCGACACCCGGAGCAGGGCGTCGCTCGCCACCGCCACGATCGCCGCGTCTCGCAGACCGGCCAGGGTCCCCGTCCCCTCGGCCAGCGCCGCCGCCCGGTCCGCCTGCTCCCAGCGCACCCCCACCACCTGGCCCCGGCCGCGCTCTGCGGCCAGGCGCCGGAAGCCGGCCAGCACCCGCTCCGAGGCCGCCCCCACCGGGGAGGGCCGGTCGTTCAGCTTCGCCCGGAAGCGAAGCGCCGCGACCGCCATCGCGGCCACGGCCGCCGCGTGCCCCTGCTCGTAGAGGTCCCCCAGGTACGCCGCTATCCCGGCGTCGGTCTCGGGGTTTCCCGAGCGCTCGAACCTCCGCAGGGCAGTCTCGTACACTCGCCGCGTGTTCTTAGACATCGACGCCTTCGCCAGGTAGGCGGCCGCACGGGCCCGTCGGGCCGGCCTCCTCGTCAAAGCGATGTTCTGTTCCGGGTCGGGCGGTGTTGCCCCAGTCGTCATGGCGAGAAGCCAACCTTCTAGGTCAGCGGCCGTTTCCATTCCCTGAGGCCGCCCGAACGCCTCGTTACGCTCAAGGGCCTCGTCAAATACCGAGTATAGACGACGGCGGGAAATTTCCAAGTAAAAAAACCGTTTTCGGGGGCAGAAACCCGGACGAACGGCGGGTTTTTGGAGTCCGATAATTACTGTTATCAGAAAATATAACACCTCTCACGGCCATGTCAAGCGCAATTCCGGCGTCCCCGAAGGGGTTTCAGGCGCCGTTTCGCGCCTTTTTTCGCTTATGTTTCGCTCGCTTGCGGCCCAAATGCGCCCCGAAACGGGTTTTCCGGCGGAAAACGGGGCTTCTGGGGGCCGATAACAGTAATTAGCGGTCACCAGGCCGGGAAAAGTGGACGCATACCGCAGGGATTCGCCTCTCGCGGAACGACTCACGACCGGCCCGGAGCATGAAAAGGTTCGAGTCCGCCGTATTTCAGGCGGCCCGAGATACGAATCACCAGTTTGTGAAGGCCCGAAATAAAAGCTCACGAAAGGAGGTTAATCGGAGAAAGCCGGAAATTCACGGAAAATCCCTTTTTCTATGTATTCAGGAGGACTCACTAAATGATGTTCAGAGAGAAACCGATAAGCAAGCTCTACGCTTTCGCGCTGGCGGCGGTCTTCGCGCTGACGCTGGCCGGCTGCGGCGGCGGCGGCGGGACTGCGACGGCGCCGCCGGATGACACGCCGATGCCGACCCCGCAGGAGACGTGCGAGGGCGCGGGCGGCCGGTGGAATGCGGATGAAACCTGCACCTCGGCTGAAGAACTGACGGCGGAGCGAATGGCTGCGCAGCGCTCGGCCATCAGCACGGCCATCGGGGCCGCAACCACAGCGGTCAACGCCGTGGACGACGACTCCACCGACGCTGAGGTGACCGCCGCCGATACGGCGCTCGCGGACGCCAGGAGCGCCATCGCGGCCGGAGCCGATCTTCCGGACGAAGAGAAAGCCGCGAACACCGGAACGGTCGACGCGCTCGCAACCCTGCTGGACGGCGCCAAGACGTCCCGCACGGCGGCCATGGACGCTGCACAAACGGCCGCGGATGCGGCCAACGCGAAACTCGGCAAGGATCTGTACGCGGCGCTGGCAGGGAACGCCACAGCTGGCACGACCGCGCTGGATAACATCGACACCACGACAACGCCGCTTAACTTGAGGTCAGCAGGAATCGATATTGATGCCGCTGCAGGCGCGGGAGCGCTCCCCGACACCGGCAACGGCTCCGACCCCGCTTCCGTGACCCTCAAGGCCGGCGATTCCGTCGGGGCGCTGGGTGGTTGGGCAGGTACGGACTATGCCCACACGAACACCGGCACGAAGGTGGTCAACGAGGCCCGGGTCTACAACAACAAGGGGCCGGGGAAGCGGGAGGCGTTCGCCGATGCCCTTCCCAGCACCGTCACCATCGCAGATGCTAACGTTGGCGGCGCCGTTCCCGCCCAGGTCAGTGACCTTACCTCCGCCATAAAGGGGTATATCGCCGTGGCCACCGGCGGCACCTTCACATAGGACCTCGACATCAGCAAGGTGATGGCCGACGCCTTCACGCACTCGGGAACCCAGAATCACGCGATACCCAGCACGGGCAATTCTTTCACTACCCGTGGCTATTATGACGGTGCGCCGGGCGAGTACCGTTGCGTGACGGCTTGCTCCTCGACCAACGACGGTAGCGGCGCCCCGAGCCGGTTGGACGGAACTTGGTTCTTTAAGCCCGACGCGGGCGCGATGGTGCACCAGCCCGATGCCAACTACCTGTACTACGGCTGGTGGGTGAGCAAGGACAAGGACGGCAAGCCGACGGCCGCCAGCGCGTTCACAGGCACGGTCGGCACTTTGACGTCTGGTTGGACAGGTGCCTATGAATCTCTCACTGGCGCGGACGCTCTGACCGGCTCGGCCACCTACGCCGGCAATGCGGCAGGAAAATTCGCCATGACCAACGCGCTCGACGGCACGGGCAACGGCGGCCACTTCACGGCGGACGCCAACCTGACGGCCAAGTTCAGTGGTACAGGCGCGGGCGTTACCGGCACGATTGACAACTTCCGGCTGAACGACGGGACCGAGGATCCGGGTTGGAGCGTCGAATTGGGGCTCGCGACATTGGGTAGCGATGGTGCTTTCGCCTCTCGCATAGACGACGCGAGCACCACCGACGTGAATGAAGCCACGATGCCGGTCTGGTCGATCAACGGCAACAAGGCGGCGGCGGCCGGCACGTGGAGCGGCACCATGTACGACGAAATGCCCGGAAACGCCCCGAGCGGCGACGGCAGCAACATCCCGACCACCGTGACGGGCAAGTTCTATTCCGAGTTCAGCAACATCGGCCGGATGGTCGGCGCGTTCGGCGCGAACAAGGAGTAGCAGCAGCGAAGAGCACGACGCCTTCAGGCTTCCGGGGCTTCACGGCCCCGGGGCCGGGGCGGTATGAGGAGAGCGAAAAAGGGGGTTGCCCGTTGGTTGCTTCCCTCGTGAGAGCAAACTGTACCGCTCCTGGTTGTGAGTTTGAGTCCTCGAGCCGGGAGGGGGAACAACGGGCAGCCCCTGTTTTCGCTTCATGAAAGCAGCCGACACCCCGACTCGGCCTGCACCTCGGGGATCGTGTCGCAGCAATTCCCATCTTCAGGGGTTTTTTCAACCCCTTAAAGCAGCCCTTTGCGGGGTGTCGGCCCTTTTTTCCTTGAAAGGCAACCCCCTTTGACAGAGGATAAAGGCAACCCCCCCTACCCCCCCTTGACAGGGGGGCATGAAAAGGCAACCCCGGCAAAATAGGATCAACTCCCCCCTTGAGGGGGAGTCACAGAGGCCGAGTCCTTTGGACGAAGGCCGATGTGGTGGGGGGACATGCCACAGATAAAAGCTCCCCCCACCGACTCGCTTGCGGGCTTCGCCCTTACCTCGTCGACTCCCCCTCAAGGGGGGAGTTGATCCCTTCTCTCGTTGATTGGCAAATCCCTCAAGGGGGGAGTGGTTCTTCCTCTTTCACCGGATGAGTCAAACCCTTGTCGAGGGAGGGGTCTTTCATACCCCCCTGTCAAGGGGGGGTAGGGGGGGGTGGTTTTCAGGTCAAGGGAGATATAGTGACAGCCCCTCGTCGGGGCTGTCCGAGGCCTCTGTGCCTGTCCGAAAAAAGACAACCACAGAGGGCAGGGGAACCACGGAGGGCAGGACAACCACAGAGGGCAGGACAACCACAGAGGGTTGTCCCTGCTACGGCAGAACAACGCCCGTCATTTTTCTCTGCTATTCATCCCTCAAAACACCATCCTTAGGGCGAGCGAGAGGTGGTGGCTGCGGCGCGAGTCTTCGGCGAAGCGCCCGGAGTAGCTCAGGAGGCCGCTCGCGCGCTCGCCGAGTTTCGCGCTCAGCCCAAAGTCTGCGCTCACGGTGCTGACCGAGGGCGTGAAGCCCGGGAGCGTGAAGCGTCCGGGCATGGTGTTCGAACCCGCCGAGACGAGGACGGGGTCGTCCTCGAGTTCGCGCTCATAACCGATGCGGGCGTAGGGGCGGAACCCGCCGACGCTCCAGTCGAAGCCGTAGCCGCCGCGCATGACGAGCGAGTTGCGCGAGAAGTCCGAAAAATTCATCGCGGTCGAGGAACTCCCGCTCTCCCGGTAGCCCTTGACCTCCTGGTTGAGCAGCGAGAGACCGAAAAACGGGCCGTGCCGCAAAATCTCCGAAGCGCCCAGCGTACACGTCAGATCGAGTTCGCCTCCGAACTGGGCGGCATCGGTGGAGCCGCGCTCGGTGCGCGCCGCCGCGCCCAGGGCGATGGAGCGCTCGACGTCCACCGAGGTCTGCCCCAGGGTCAGGGCGACGCTCACCTGGAGGCCGCCGCTGCGCCACGCGCCGTGCAGCGAGCCGAGCACCGCGTCGCCGTCGAGGTTCGCGCCCGCGAGTTCGTTCTCATGGCGGGCGATGCTGAGCGCGGCGCCCCAGGAGAGGTCGGGACCGGCGCGGTGGCCCGCGCCCAGGGTGAGCGCCGTCATGTCGGATTCGATATCCCCGAGGCGCGCGAAAGCGCCCGCGTCGCTCATGCCGAACCCGCCCCGCGCATAGCCGCGCCAACTCCCGACGGGCAGCGCGAAATCCGCGGCCCGCTCCGCCGAGATGGCGCCGTGGTGCGCCTCCGCCGCCTCTGCGCCCGCCTCGCCCGCGAGCGAAACCTGCAGCGGGGCCGCGAGCGTGGCGGTTACGAGGCTCGCGAGCATCGCGTGGACGGCGCCGCTCGGGTGGCTGCGGTCCGCGAACAGGTATGTATCTTTGGTTTCTGGCGCATAGGTTACGGGTAAGGGAGAACCCTCGGGCCCGCACTGGATGGATACCGCGCCCGCCGCGACCGGCGCTCGACAGGCCGTGCCGGTAAGGTTGGTGAAGCCGTACCGCCCGGGGGCGGCGGCGATTTCGCCCAGCAAGGCGTAGGCGTTGATGGGGACGACGCCGTCTTCGCGCTCGCTGATGCCGGCGTGGAGCTTCTGGTTGTATTGGCCGACGAGCGCGGAGAGCCCCGCTTGGGCGGCGGGACCCTGGACGACGGCGAAAGGAGCCAGGGAGGCGTCGGGCATGTTGAACACCACGACGCGGCGGGCGCCGGCTTCGCGGAGGCGGCGTATCTGCGCGGCGTTCACGTCCGCTGCCGCGAGGACGTGGCCCAGCGCAGTGGCTGGATTGGCCAGCGCGGAATCGGCGATGTCGTTCAAACCGCCCCAGATGGTATAGAGCGCGCCCGGGTCGAGGCTTCCGCCACTGGCGGCGAGATGCAGGCCGATCTGCTCCGTCACCGTCGGCGCGTCGTCGACTTCGCAGGGCGTCGCCGGGTTCATGCACGCTCCGGCGAAGGCGTAGTTCGGCCCGCCGGCGAGCGAGTTGCGCCCCGACGCGCCGAAGGCCTCTGCGACGATCTCGGCCCAGACGGGGTCGGGGTTCGTGGTGAAGCTGTTGCCGGCGGGCAGCCCGTACGCCTGGGCCGCGTTGCCCGAGTCGCTCAGGCTGTCGCCGAACACGACGAAGTCGGAGAAACTCTGCGCCGGGGCGCTCCCGGCGAATCCCAAGGTGAGAACGAAAACGATGACGAGGAGCAGACGAAAACGATGCGGCATGTGAAGGACTCCTTTTTCGGGAGAGAATTTACGTCGATGTAGCGAAAAGACTCGCGCGTCGCATGGGGGCAACATACCAAATTCACGGCGCCTGCGGCAATCAAAAACGCGCCGCTCATAAACGCTTTGCGCATCGGGAAACGCTCTCCTGCGGCGTTTCGCGGGATTCGGGCCTGCGGGAATGAAACCGCCGCGAATCGTGGTATAATGACGTTTCCGTTTCGGTTACGTCCTTAAAATGGAGTGCGGCATGGCGGACGGGTTGTCCGGTTTCAGGGAGCGAATCGACGCGTGCGATGCGCAGATCGTCCGCCTCGTCAACGATCGGCTCAAAATCTGCCTCGAAGTCGGTGAATACAAGAGCGTGCGCGGCATCGCCGTCAAGGACGAATCGCGCGAGGGCGAGGTGATCGCCAGGGTGCTGGACGGCAACGAGGGTCCGTGCCCGCCCGATGTCCTCAGGCAGATCTACCGCATCCTGATCGACACCGCCGTCCGCCTCGAAGAAGAATGATTTCCCGGGGGCGGGGAGAAGGGCCGCGCTCCGCCGAGGGGTTGTTGAAAAAGCCTTTCTCAAAGGGATAACCCCCCCTACCCCCCCTTAACAGGGGTCAAAACCGACCGAAGAGGGAGGTTTTGCAAGACGATGTGTTTCTTGTCAATGGCTCATGCAAACGCTCGTTCATCACTCGCGTTTGACCCCTGACAAGGGGGGGTAGGGGGGGGTTGGTTTTCGAGTCGAGGGAGGGAGCGATTTCTCGGCGTGGGGTTTTGCTCGTCATTCCGGCGAAAGCCGGAATCCATTTGCGGGTGCGGGTGAACACACGGCGGCGTTTTATTCCCCGCCGATGCGCGGGTGCCTGGACGAAAGGCAAAAGGCGTAAAAATGGATTCCGGCTTTCGCCGGAATGACGGCGGTGGTCAATTCCGAGCAACGAGGCCTTTCTCAACAACCCCTCGCGTCCCGGATGCGCTGCGCTTCCCCCCGTCGCGCATTTTCGCGCGAACCCTGATACAATAGTTCCTGCAATATCCATCGCCCGCCACGAGAGATCATCGCCCCGGGAGAATCCCCGCATGGAACTCTGGCACGTCGCCTTGGGAGCCGCCGCTCTCGCCTTGTGCTTCTGGATCGCCGTGAGGACGCGGATATCCGCCCTGTCCACGATGCTGCGCAGCGCCGAGATGGAAAAGGCGGACGCGCAGGCGGCCCATGCAGCGGAGCAGAAGGAGAACGCGGGTTTGCGGTCGGACGTGGCGCGCCTGGAATCCGACCTGGCGCACGAGCGGAAATCGGCGCAGGAGAAGATCGACCTGCTTCGCCGCGCGACCGAAGAGATGCGCGAGAGCTTCGGCGCGCTGAGCGCAGACGCGCTCAAGAGCAACAACGCCTCGTTCCTCGACCTGGCCAAGTCGACCCTCGAGAAATTCCAGAGCGAGGCCAAAGGCGACCTCGAAGCGCGCCAGAAGGCGGTGGAGACCCTCGTCGCTCCCATCCGGGAGTCGCTCGACAAGGTGGGCACGCAGGTCGAGGACCTCGAACGGGCCAGGCGGGAGGCTTACGGCTCGCTCACCGAGCAGGTCAAATCCCTCGCGAGCAGCCAGAAGGAGCTTCAATCGGAGACGGGGAATCTCGTGAAGGCCCTGCGCGCGCCCAACGTGCGCGGCCGCTGGGGGGAGATGCAGCTCAGGCGCGTGGTGGAGATGGCCGGCATGGTGGCGCATTGCGACTTCGTGGAGCAGCAGACGCTCGAGGGCGAGGAGGCGCGCCTGCGCCCCGACCTCATCGTGAAGCTGCCCGGCGGGAAGAACGTGGTGGTCGACGCCAAGGCGCCGCTCGAAGCCTACCTCAACTCGCTCGAGGCGGAGGATGAGGAGGCGCGCCGGACCTTTTTGGGAGAGCACGCGCGCCAGATTCGCGACCACATGAACCGCCTGAGTTCGAAGGCGTATTGGGACCAGTGCGAGTCCACGCCCGAGTTCGTGGCGATGTTCCTGCCCGGCGAGAGTTTCTTCAGCGCGGCGCTCGAACAGGACCCCGGCCTGATAGAGGAGGGCGTGAGCCGCCAGGTGATACTGGCGACGCCCACGACGCTCATCGCCCTCTTGCGCGCGGTGGCCTACGGCTGGCGGCAGGAGAAGGTGGCCGAGAGCGCCCAGTCCGTGAGTGAACTCGGCCAGACGCTCTATGGGCGCCTCAGGACGCTGGCGAAGCACTTCGACGCCATGGGCCGGGGGCTGGACAGGGCGGTCGAGGCGTACAACAAGGCGGTGGGCTCGTATGAGTCGCGCGTGCTGGTGTCGGCGAGAAAGTTCAAGGACCTGGGCGCCGTCTCGGGCGTATCGGAAAGCGAAGGCGATCTCGAACAGATATCGCCCCTGGAGAGAACCCCGCGCGCGCTTGAGGCGCGCGAGACGGAAGAAGACGGTGCGAAACTCTTCTCTGCGGAGAACCCCCCGGAGGAACTCGAAGCGGGCGAGGCGAGCGAGCGGGAAGAGAGCGGGCGTACGCCTGCAGCAGAGGGAATCTCGCGCGCGGAAGATGCGAAAGAGCCGGACGAGCCGCTCGAAACCTATGGGGATGAGAGCGATCCGAACTTCCTGAAAATCAGTCCCTGATTCGCTTCACCGAGTCACTTACAGACGCCTCAGCCAGGGATGTTTTCGCCGCATCCCGTCCTGGAACCAGCGCGGGTACTCCGGCCAGCGGGCCTCGATATGGTCGAGGTCCTCCGCGTCGGGGTCGAGGTCGTTGAGCAGGAGCGTGGGGGGAAGCCGCAAGGGGAGCGTGACGACCTCGCCTCTGAGCGCGAGGATTTTCCGGGCCTCGACGAGGCGGACAGCGTCCTCTTCCGCCTCCTCTACTGCGTGAAAGCCCTTGACCACCTGGTGGAGATAGGCGCTGAAGGCTTCGAGGTTTTTCGGGAATTCCTCGAGAGGCTCGACGTCTTCGTGCTCGAAGTGGAGGTGTCCCTCGCGGATTTTTTCCGCGATCTCCCAGATGGGCATCTGCGCGGTGAGGGGCAGGTATTCGTCCACGATGCAGTCGGCGAGGTTGTATTTGTCCATCCCCTCAAGTATGAGGTCGAAATAATAGCGGTGCCGGCGCAAGCGGAATTCCTCCCCTCTCGATTATCCGGTCCGAGGGTGTGTTTCGCGCTGGATTTTGTCAAGAGATGGGTTCATAATCCCCCGAAAGCCAGGGCGGGGAGTTTCCGGCCGCGCCCGCTTCGCATATACGGTGTTCGATGAGCAAAGCAATGAAGGAGAAACGAAGAATGCGCAAGACCCTCGGCATGGGATTGGCGCTTCTCGCCGCCTTTCTCGTTTTGAGCGGATGCGGCGACATGGTGCCGCGCGGCGTGGAGGTGATCACCGATCCTCCGGGCGCCACGGTGAAGCTCGGCAAGGAGAAGATAGGCAAATCGCCGGTCCTCATCCCCTGGAAGATGATAAAGGATCATTACGCGGATACGTTCACGGTCGAGATCGTCAAGGAAGGGTATCGCCCCCATCATCTCGTGGCCGCGCAGTACGGGGGGACGATACGGGTGGCTCTCCAGAAGAAATAGTGTAGACTCTCCCTATTCTTTTTCCCGGCGCCAAAGAGGCAAGACGGTTTGGTACGCACACACGGCATGGGTTTGCTCGCCGAGTTGTTCGACTTCGCAGAAGGCGGGGAAGACGAGGCGCGCGCGTGGCTCGACGAGGTCCGCTTGTCACGGATGCTCGAAGTTCCGGGCGTGAACGGAGGCGCGTGCTATGAGGCGGTAGACGGCGCGCCGCGCTTTCTGAACCTCGTGGAAGCGGAGAACGTCCACGCCTTCTACGGCGGGGAGTTCACCGCGCTCCTGGACTCAGCCGGGATGCGCTCTCCCGCCTCGCCCCAAGCCCACATTCGCCTCGTATGCGCGCAGGTCTATCCCGGCCTGCCGGCCCGGCCGCCCGAATTCCCCACGGTGGACGCGGCGGGTCTCGCCCCCGTCGTTCAGTTCGGCAGGATCAACGTGCCCGAGGAGAATCTCGCCGATTTCAACGGCTGGTACGCCTGCGACCGCGGCCCCCTCTGCGAAAAGGTGCCGGGGGTGAGGCGCCTGCGCCGCTACAACACCGTCGAGGGGCCGAGGCTCATGATCGTCCTCTACGAGATGGAAGGCGAATCCGTGCGCGAGACGCCCGAGTGGAAGCACATGAACGCTTCGGAGTGGACGGCGCGCGTGCGGAGCTACTACCGCCAGGAGCCCGGCTCCCCCGGCGTCTACAAGCGCAGGGGCTACGCGCGCTAGGGGCGATTCGCGAACCGCCCCTACGGGTGCCTGTTGAAAAATCTCTTGTGGGTCGGGCCGAACCACTTCCCTTTTGCAGAGTGCTCAACAACCACTCCCCCCTTGAGGGGGGGGGTATTTCTCATCCGATAAAAATGGATCAACTCCCCCCTTGAGGGGGAGTCGGCAAGACGAGGGCGAAGCCCGAAGGCGCGCCGGTGGGGGGACATGCCACGGAAAAGCTCCCCCCACCGCATCAGCCTTCGCACAAACCGCTCGGCTTCACCGACTCCCCCTCAAGGGGGGAGTGAATCTTGCTCTTTCGTCGGTCGCATCAAACTCCCGTTCGGGGGCTTTTGCAACAACCTCCCCTACCTCGGGAAGCGGCTGAAGTCGGGCGGTCTCTTCTCCTTGAACGCGTTCATCCCCTCGACGGATTGCTCGTTGTTCCACACGGCGTTCAGCAGTTCGCTGCCGTGCATCCAGGAGGGGTAGTGGAGGTCGCCCAGGAAGTTCAGGTTCGTCTTCATGTAGCGCAGGGTGGCCGGGGCGTGGGAGTTGATGGTGGCGCACCACTCCTCGGTCGTCTTCTCGAGCTCGTCATCCGGCACGACTTCGTTGATGAGGCCGACTTCCTTGGCCTCCTTGGCGGGGTAGCGCTTCGCCAGGAACAGCATCTCGCGCGCCCTGCGGTCGCCCATCAGAAGCGGGAGGTACTGCGTGGCGCCCACCACGGGCAGCGCGCCCACCCGTGCGCCCGATTGGCCGAACGTCGCGTTCTCGCTCGCGATGCAGAGGTCGCAGTAGAGCTGCCACTCGTTGCCGCCGCCGATGCACCAGCCGCGCACCATGGCGATGGTGGGCTTGCCTGAGTTTCTGAGCGTCATGCACAGGCGCCGCATCTTGTTGTTCCAGACGTGGCCCGTCTGGTAGTTCAGCCCCAGCATCATGTCCATGTCGCCGCCCGAGGAGAAGTTCCCGTTCAGGCCGTACAGGACGCCCACGCCGATGTCGGGGTCCTCATCGAGCTGGGTGAAGGCTTCGATGACTTCGTTGATCATCTGGAAATTCATCGCGTTCAGCGTTTTGGGGCGGTTGAGCCCCACCCAGAGGGTTCTGTCTTTCACCTCTACGACGGTTACTCTGTCCGACATGTTCAAACTCTCCTTCTCGTCTTCGCCCGCCGCTCCGGGCGGACGCCGTGTTGAATGGAATGAATGGAATTGTCCTTGTGGTCTTTCACCAGAGGCCGCATTCTCACACACGCCGCGTCGTTTTGCCAGACCGCCGCGGGGTCTACCAGAACCACTCGCTCGCCCCCTTGTAGAGAAGCTGCAGGGAGACGAGCGTCATCAGCACCGCCAGGATACGCGTGAGGGTCAAGGATTTCACCCGGTGCGAGATCGCGGCGCCCGCCTGCGCGCCCACGATTATCCCCATCGCGAGGGGAAGAATCACGCTCTTCATCGCGTGGAGGTTGCCGAGGATGAAATGAAACGCCACGGCGAGGGCGGTGGTGAAGAGAAGCTCGCACTGCGAGGTGGCGGTGGCGATGTGGGGCGGAATCCGGAGAATCCGTATCATCAGCGGCACGTGCATGGGGCCGCCCCCGATGCCCAGAAAGGTCGCCAGAAAACCCACGATGGAGCTCAGGAAGGCCCCGAGCCGGAAGCGGAAGGCGTATTCGTAGACTTTGCCCTGACTGTCCACGATGCGCCGGTGCGCGAGCGCGCCGATGCCGCCCGGGCTCTCGCGCGTCGCCTCGAAGGGAGGCGGCGGGTTGATGATGGAGATGCACAGGATCAGCAGGGCCAGGCCCAGCAGGAAGTCGAACGGCCCCCGCGCGACCTCGCTCGTGGCGAAGACGCCGATTACCGCCCCGACCGAGCCGGCCAGCGCGAAAGAGACGCTCGTCTTGATGTCGATCCGCTTCTGGCGGTAATAGGCGACCGAGCCCGAAAGGGCGTTCAGGCAGACCACGCTGAGCGAGGTGGCGGCGATGACCTCGGACGGCTGGTCGGTGAAGATCAGCAGGAGCAGGGGCGTGAGGATGAAGCCGCCGCCCGCGCCGACCAGCGTGCCCAGCAGGCCAACGCCCAGGCCCATCGCCAGGAACTGAATGAAAAAAAGCATGAAAAACCTTTCTTCGGGTGCCATATCGTCGTCGAGGCGCTTCGGGAGGCTTCGGGAGGCGATGCGTCTTTGGGACTCGCTTGTCCTGCCTTGCGCTGATGGGGCCAGAGTCTATTACAGGATACGGGCGAAAGACAATTTCATGCGGCGAGTATCTCCTTGCGCTCGGGATTCGTCCTCTCGGCTTGGAATTTTGCTCGTCATTCCGGCGAAAGCCGGAATCCATTTTCGCCTTTGCCTTTTCGCTTCCTCGTTTGGCCGTCTTTACTCCCAAGCGGGGAGGATCGGAATCGAACACAAAAACGAAAGGGGAATCCTCTGAATTTCGCATCGGGACGCCACGCGACAACAAGGCCGTGGCCGCCCCGCCCGATAAAAAGTCAAAATGGATTCCGGCTTTCGCCGGAATGACGGCGGTGGACAATTCCGACCAAGGATGGCTTTTTCAACAGCCCCCTCAAGGGAGGAGTGAGAGAGACCCTGGCAGTTTCGCAAAACCGCCCTTCGGGGTAGAATGGATTGTTCGGGATAAATAACCACCTTCTTCGGGAGGATGTGAGAATGATCGTTCCACTCGATACGCCGGTGGCGACGCGGGCCGAGAATTTCAGGAAAGTCCTCGATTTCGATGAATCGGCAGCCTACCGCGCGCTCCAGGAGACGAAGCAAGTTTACCCCGAAGTGGAAGTCCCGCCCCTTCGCAGCCCCAGGCTCAGGAAAGAGGGCAGGAGCCTTGTCGCCATGGTGCGCGGGGAGACGCGCGATGAGGCCATCCGCCTGGCGGTGGAAAAACTGGGCGGGGTCCGGCATATCATCGATTCGCCCGCGCCCGCGCTCTTGAAACCCAACTTCAATTCCGCCGATCCGTTCCCGGCCTCGACGCATCCCGATACGCTCGAGACCGTCGTCGCGCTGCTGAAAGAAGCGGGTTGCGACGATCTGGCCGTGGGCGAGATGGGCGGTCTCCTCTCCCTGCCCGCGCGCGGGAATTTCGAGCGCTGGGGGATGAACGATTTCCAGGAACGAACGGGCGTGGGCCTCCTGCGCTTCGACGAGGAACCCTGGGTGAAGGCCCGTGTTCCTGGGGCGATCCGCTGGGGCGGATGGGTGCACTGCATCGAGCGCCTGATGACGCCCGGCCAGCACGTCATCAACCTGCCCACGATGAAGAGCCACGGCGGCGGGCCGCGCTTCAGCCTCTCGCTCAAGAACGTATACGGGTTCGTGCACCCGAGGGACCGCGTCCGCGCGCATTTCGTCTCCCAGATGGCGGAGATGATCATGGAGACGAACCTGCTGTATTCTCCTTCCCTCATCGTTCTCGACGGGACGAAGTGCTGGATCTCGGGCGGCCCCTACACCGGGGAGGAGCGTGCGCCGAACGTGATAATCGCGGGCGACGATCGGATCGCCGTGGACGTCGTGGGGGCATCCGTGGTGCGCGCGATGGGGTCCGAACTCCTGCGCGATTATCCCATATGGTCGCACCGGCAGATCAGGCGTGCGGTCGAACTCGGCCTCGGCGCGAGCGGACCCGGAGAAGTCGAAATCCTCGCCGAGGACACGACGGGCGGCGCCGGTTTCACGGAGCTTTCCGATCAGGTACACGCGTTCGCAGGGGAGCCGGATCCGGGAAGTTGAGGAAGTTTTGTCCCGCTCCTTCCCGCGTTGACGCGGAAGCGCGGTTTCCGCTACATTCCATCGCACCCCTCAGGGGGTCAGGAAATTCCACCTGTATGGGGCTGTAGCTCAGCTGGGAGAGCGCATGACTGGCAGTCATGAGGTCAGGGGTTCGATCCCCCTCAGCTCCACCAAATAAATCAATGACATAGAGGATTTGGCCGTCGGGCGGATTTCTCGACGTCCGTTTTCATCCCTGTTACATCAATAGACAATGACAGTTTGGCGATTGGCGCCGGGATTCCTACGGGGATCTCATTGTCCCGGTTCGCGGGAGTTTGCCTCAAACTAGCGTCTCGCCGGATTCTGGGTCGAAGGCGTGGAGGCGTTCCGGGTCGGGGCGGAGGCGGACGCGCTCGCCCTGGCTCATCCGGACGCTGGACTCCACCCGCGCGGTGAGGGAGGCGCCCCCCACGTTCAGGTCGAGGAAGATGTCCGAACCCACCGGCTCTATGATCTCGACCGCCCCCTCAATCTCGCCCTCCGCGCCCAAGCGCATGTCTTCTGGCCGAATGCCGAATACGACCTCACCGCCCTCGCGCCCCTGGAGTCCGCCCGCGCGCTCCGCCGGCAGGGGAACCCGGAAGCCAGCGCCTTCGAGGAACGTCCGGCCCGCCTCGAAACGCACCGTGGCGGGCAGGAAGTTCATCGCAGGGCTGCCGATGAAGCCCGCCACGAACTGGTTCGCCGGGTTCTGGTAGACCTCCATCGGGGGCCCGACCTGCTGGATGACCCCCTCGTGCATGACCACGATCCTGTCCCCCATGGTCATGGCCTCGACCTGATCGTGGGTGACGTAGATCGAGGTGGCGGCGAGGTGCTGGTGGAGCTTGAGGAGTTCCACCCGGGTCTGGACCCGCAGCTTGGCGTCGAGGTTCGAGAGCGGCTCGTCGAAGAGGAAGACGCGCGGGTCTCGGACGATGGCGCGCCCGAGCGCGACCCGCTGGCGCTGGCCGCCGGAGAGTTTGCCCGGGTAGCGCCTGAGCAGGGTTTCGATGCCCAGGATGCCGGCGGCGCTCTTCACCTTGCGGTCGATCTCGTCCTTGGCGACCTTGCGCATCTTGAGGCCGAAGGCCATGTTCTTGTAGACGCTCATGTGGGGGTAGAGCGCGTAGTTCTGAAACACCATGGCGATGTCGCGATCGCGCGGGTGCACGTCGTTCAGCACGCGGTCGTCGAGGAGGATGCGCCCGCTCGTGATCTCCTCGAGTCCTGCGATCATCCGCAGCGTGGTGGTCTTGCCGCACCCCGATGGCCCTAGGAGCACGACGAACTCCCCGTCGTGGATTGTGAGGTTCACCTCCTTGACCGCGACCACCTCGCCGAAATCCTTGGTGAGGTCTTCAAGCAACACTTCCCCCATCTCAGATTCCCCTATCTGCGAGAAGCACGATGGACACTCGCGTGGAACCTTCCCCCCTCCATGGGGCCGGAAGGCGGGTCTTCAAGGGCTTGATGGCTGAAAACAAGTTTAGCAAAGGCGCTTTCATATTCTTCACTCCTTAAGCCCTGTGAGCGTAATCCCTCGGACGAAGGCGCGCTGGAAGAACAGGAAGATGAACGCCGCCGGGATCATCCCCAAAACTGCGAGCGCCATGATTTCATGGTAGGCGGCCGAATCGATGCCCTCCATCTGGGCGAGGCCGAGCGGGAAGGTCTTCAGGTTGTCGGTCGTCGCCACGATGAACGGCCAGAGGAACTGATCCCAGTTGTCACGGAAGGCGAGCAGCGCCAGCGCGCCCAGTGCGGGCTTGCAGTTGGGTAGGATGATGCGCCAGAAGATGCCGAACTCGCTGCATCCGTCCATCCGCGCCGCCTCGATGAGGGAGTCGGGAATGTCCCGGATGGACTGGCGCATGAGGAAGACGCCGAAAGCGTCCACCGCCAGTGGAGCAATCAGACCGCCGTAGGTGTTGACGAGGCCTAAATCCCGCACCACCAGGAAGGTGGGCACCAGCACGATCTCCAGCGGGAGCATCAGCGTGCTCAGAATCAGGCGGAAGCACAACTCGCGGTGCGGAAAGCGGAACTTGGCCAGGCCGTAGCCCGCGAGCGTGCAGAAAACGAGGTTCCCCGCCATGACCGCGAAAGCCACGACGAAGCTGTTGTAGAAATAGACCCCGAAAGCCCCTTTGGACAGGGCGTTGGGGTAGTTCACCCACTGGATCTCATCCGGTATCCATTTGATGGGGAGATCGAAGACTTCGATTCCCGTCTTGATGGAGGAGGAGACCATCCAGAAGTAGGGGAGGAGCATCACTATGACTCCTCCAACTGTAAGCACGGATATGAGCGCACCCCCACAGCGGAGCATCGTCTTCCGGCTCATTCCACACCTCCCCTGCGCAATAGCCGCAACTGAATCAGGGTCAGGCCGAAGAGAAAGACGAACAGCACCATCGAAGCCGCGGCGGCCTCCCCCATTCGGAAGAAAGCGAAACCCGTCTCGTAGATGAAGTACGGAAGCACCCGGGTCGTCCCGTTGGGGCCGCCTTCGGTCATGACCAGAGGATTCAGGAACACTTTTACGGCCGAGAGGAGAGACAAGACCATGACGAACATTATCGTGGGGAGAAGCAGGGGGATCGTCACGTAAAAGAAGCGCTGGAACACGCCTGCGCCGTCGATGACGGCCGCCTCGTGGTATTCCTTCGGGATGGCCTGGAGGCCCGCCAGGTAAATCACGCCGAAAAGCGGGATGCCCCGCCAGATGCCGATGGCGATGAGGGCGGGCAGCGCCGATTCCTCCATCGAGAGCCAATTGATGCGGCCGACGCCGAAAGTCTCCAGAATCGTATTCACCAGGCCGAAGGGGTGGTACATGAACTTCCACACCATGGCCACGACGATCTGCGACATCGCGATGGGGAAGAAATACGCCAGGCGGATGACCGCTCTCCCCGGCATCCGCCGGTTCAGGAGGAGGGCCAGACCCAGCGCGAAGAACCACTCCGGGATGGAGACCCCGAACATGTACTTGACGGAAACCCAGAAGGACTGGTGGAAGAGCGGGTTTTCCCAGAGGAGTTTATAGTTCTCAAGCCCGGTGAAAACGGGCGGGCTCATGAGGTCGTAGCGGAAAAAACTCAGCCAGAAGGCCTGGAGCATGGGGTAGAACTTGAAGATCACGAGATGAATGAGCGCAGGCAGAACGAAGAAGAACCCCGCCCAGCGGAGGTGGCTGTGGAGGGAGGATTTCCCCCCGCCAGCCCCCCACCGCCAGAGCAGGGAAGCGGATCTTCGGATCATCGAAGGTGAAGTCCGACCGACTCCGATCTCACGATCCATCGATTCTCCGCCTACTTCTTGGCCAGCGCCGCGTCGATCTCCTTACACGCCCTGTCGAGCGACTTCTTGGAGTCTTCCTTCTTCAAGACCACGCGCTCCATCGCCCGGTGAATGGCCTGGTTGAGCTCGAGTATCTTGTCGGATCGCTGCAGAAATCGCCCGTTCGAGATGTCCTTTACGAACACGCCCAGGTAGCGTTTCGTGCGCGCATCCTCCATCCCGGGAAGGTTCAGGAAATTCTTGTCGGGATGGGGATAGGACGTCCTCTCGTACCACGTTTTGGAGTCATTGACGACGTGTTTCAGCACGGCGTGCACTATCTTCTGTTTCGCCTCGGAAATATGGGGATTCACCGCGAGGGCGAAGCCGTAAATCGGCGTCACGGGATTTTTGGGGTCTACCTGCGGGAAGGGCACCACTTTCAAGTCCTTCATCATCTTGGGGCCGAATTGCGCCACGCTTCCCGCGTGGGTGATGAACATGGAGACGCGCCCCTTGGGTATATCGTCGGCCGGAAGGGCGTTGGTGCCGAAACTGACGGTGGGGTCCGAAGCCTTGTAGTGGTGCGCAATCCTGGCCCGGACGTTCATGGCCTTCACGCCCGCCTCGCTGTTGGCCGTGCACTTTTTCCCGGAGGCGTCGAGGACTTCTCCCCCGTATTGCCGAATCGTCGTGTTGAAATACCACATCGTCCAGGTGGAGGAGTGCATGGCAAAATCGAAGCCTTCGCGCACCATCCTGCTGCCTCTCATTTTCACCAGCTTTTTGCCGATGCGGCCAACGTCTTCCCAGGTGCGCGGGTAATCCTTGTCCGGGTCCAGGCCCGCCTCCTTGAAGTGCTTCCTGTTGATGAAGAGGCTGAAGCCCGAAGCGATGGGAGGAATGGCGTATAGCTTCCCCTCATGGATGTAGCCGTCCAACGCCCCCGGTATGTAGGTCTTCTTCATGTCCTCGAGGTCTTTGTAGCCCAGCCACTCGGGACGAATGGGAGCGAGGACTTTCTTTGCGGTGAAGCCGGGCAGCAGGAAGTCGATGAGCGTGAACATGTCGGCCGCCGAGCGCGTGGAAAGCGCGGCCGTGAGTTTCTGGAAATAGGGGGTCATCGCGAAAAAATCATACTGTACGGGAGTTTTGGGGTTCTTCTTGTTCCACTCCGCCACCAAATCCTTCGAGTAGTTGTTGTGCGGCGGGTTGCTGTGTTCCCACCAGGTGATCCTTTGCTGGGCAAAAGCTGGATTCCAGAGAAGCGCTGTTACCATACCGACCAGTAGCTGAGTCATGAGAAACCTTCGCATGGCCTTGCCTCCTTTCCGGTCCGCCTGTTTTAGCCAGCGGTTCTATAGAGGATTCCGGGCGCACTCCGAGCATGAAGTGTACCGGGTTCGAATGGGTACTAAAAACACGTCGCACCATTACACGTCACTTGACTATTTCATTTTGGAACTTGAATGGAAACATCTTAGCATCTGGCCGTTCCAAATCAAAATTCCTTTGATGAGGTACCGGGTTTTCCTTCGCCATGCGCTGGTCCGGCGCGACGCTTGCGCCGATATGGAAGATGGCAGGGCGCATCCGCTTGCGCCCCTGGTCATCGGGGTTGTTGATAAAGCACTGTATGTGTCCCCTGGAGACCGCCGACGCCTCTTTCCTCACCCTGAGTAGCCGCCGAAGGTCAAACGCGACTGAGAAAGGAGTGTTTGTATCGAAGGGCGAGGGGCTCGCGCCGTGGCAAGAGGGCATCCTTCGATACGGCGCTTACGCGCCTACTCAGGATGAGGGGTATCGGAGAACGGCGGATCCTGTCCCGAGCGAAGTCGAGGGGCCGCTACTCAGGAAGGGGGAAGGTACGTTTTAGCCGTGGGGGGCGTAATTCAGTTCGCGTTGCCGTCGTCGGGCTTGAGCGCAGCGGGCGTAAGCGCATCGAAGATGCCCGTAAAGCGGCCGCTCGATCCGTCTTCTTCGGCGAAGTGAACATCGCTCGATCCGACCAGGCGGCGGGGGTTGCCGTCGGCGTCCGGCACGTTCGAGAACTGGCCGCGCCACGTCCCGGCGGTTTGGGTGATGGTGCGTTCGGGATGGGTGACGGTGATCTCGGTATCCTTGAATGCGCCCTTCGCGTCGAAAGATGCGGAAAAGTGCAGATCGTAGTCGGCCGGCGACGCCTCGGGACCGGGGTTCCGCCAGGTCACGATCGGATAGAGGTGGCGGCCGGGATCGATCTCGGTCGGCTCGAGGCACCCCATGCAACCGGTGAGGCGCTTGCTGCCGAAGTCGGCGGTCAACGAGATAGACCCCACGAATTCCGTGTACTCGGAGGAACCGGCGAACTCGCCCCAGTTGTGGCCGTAGTTGTACGTGTACGCGCCGCCGGCGCCGCCGACGTAGGTGGCCGTGCCGGTCAGGGGGAGGTCGGGCGGATTAGAAGGGTCGAGTTCCGGCCCATCGATAAAGACGCCGCGCGTGGCGGATTCGAATTCCCAAAAGGGCACGTCTGGCGGGTATACGAGCCACCATCCGGCCGCCAGGTAATCGGCAGGGTCGGCGTCGTTCCACGAGACGACGGCGTAGAGCAGAATCCTGCCGTCGTAGTGGTTTTCCGTGAGCAGCCATTCGCGGCTGGAATGGCCGGGTTGCAAGGGCCGGGGGAGGAAACGCGCCCACGACCCGTCCCGGTGTCGGTCGGTATCGAGGGTGCGGGTGTGGCCGCCGTGGTAGCGCACGTCGACGCTGAGGACGTTGTCGACGAAGGTCGTCCCCGTGCGAAACGGCTGGGGGACGGGCGTAAGCGTGGGTGTCGGGATGGGAGGCGGCGGGGAACTGTCAACGGAGCCGCCACCGGAGCCGCCGCCAACACAACCCGCCGTCAGCAAAAGTAATAGGAGAATCAGTATGAAGCGTTTCATGCGAACCTTAATAAAATATGCGCCAAGAGGTGTCAAGAAAAAATGCGCCGGGAGGTGTCAACGCTTGTTGCCGCGCCCTCCTCGCCGGGTGAGGCGGAACCCCGGCGATTGACGCCTCGTATCCTTGAGTTTTTGCGGGCGAAAGCCAAAAGTGTTACTAATGTATTCAATCTGACAATTTGTTCGTTCTGATTTGCGAGAACATCTTTTCCATTGGTAAGTAAGGATTTCATTCTATGAATCATGCAGGAGGTTTTCATTTCGGCTATCTGCTGCCCACGCGCGGCGTCGTCGTGGCGGCGGGGGGCGAAGCGCCGGAGACGGATCCCATTTTTTCTTTGGCGAAAAAGGCCGAGAATCTTGGTCTCGATTCCGTCTGGCTCGGCGACAGCGTGCTGGCCAAGCCGCGCATGGAGAGCTTCACCACCTGGGCGGCGGTTCTCGCCTCGACCGAGCGCGTTCAGGTGGGCACGGCGGTGATGCTCGCGGCGCTCCGGCATCCGGTGATGCTCGCCCAGTCGATGAGCACGCTCGACTGCATGTTCCCCGGTCGCGTCCTCCCCGGCCTGGGCGTGGGGCGCACCGACCTCAAGTTCGAGTTCGAGACCATCGGTGTTCCCATCAACGAGCGCGCGCGCCGCTTTTCTGAGACCGTGGAGATACTCAAGCTGCTCATGCGGGAATCCCGGGCGGATTATGCGGGAAAACATTTCGCCTTCGAGGGCGTGGCGCTCGAGCCGAGGCCCAAAACCCCCGGCGGCCCCCCGGTCTGGCTATCGAGCAACCTGGTGGATTCAGGCCTTAAGCGCGTGGCGCGCTTCGCCGACGGCTGGATAACGAACTCGATCACGGCGGACCTCTACCGGCAGTGCTGGGAGAAGATTCTCTCGTATTCCGACGAGTTTGGCCGCACCGAAGAAATCGAAAAAATTCCCCAGTGCCTCTACGTCACGATGAACATCAACCCCGACGGCGCGAAGGCCGAGGCGCAGTGCGGGGAATTTCTCTCCAAGTACTATCACAAGACCTTCGATGAGGTGCGGGAGCAACTCCTCGTCATCGCCGGGGATGGCGACCGCGTGGAAGAGCAGCTCAGGGAATACGCGGCGGAAGGAGCGCGCGTCTTCGTCGTTCGCTTCGCGGGCGGCGTCCAGGAAGAGCAACTCGAGAATTTCGTCTCAGAACTCTTGCCGAGGTTCAAGTAGATGGTCATCGAGAACGGCACGGGCGCTTCCAGAGAAGAGATCAAGGAGAGAACTTCGGATGCGCGCGGCCTCATGGGCGAGGCGGAACTCGACGTTCTCCTCGTCATCGGGCGTTCTTTTTATGACCGCATGGGGAGCCTGACTTACCTCACCAACCATTTCCCGCCGTTTCCGCCGGGCGCGTTCAGCGATACCGTTCGCGGCATGGGCCACGGGGTGCTCGTCCTGCCGATCGAGGAGGAGCCGCTTCTCTTCGTGGATCACAGAAACTATCGCGCAGAGATGGTGCACGTCGAGAACGTCCGGGTGGAGGCGAACATCTCCGCGGGCCTGGTGGGTCAACTCAAGCGACTGGGAGCCGGGAGCGCGCGGGTGGGTGTCGCCGGTGAGGACATCATGCCGGCCACGATGTACATCGACTTGACCACGGCGCTGCCCGAGGCGCAATTCTCGAACGCGAACGCCCTGGTGGAGCAGCTTCGCGCCAGGAAGAGCGAAACCGAGGTCGCGTATCTCAAGCGCGCGGCGGAGATCGTCGAGGCGGGCTACGCCGCCATTTTCGAGGCAATCCGCCCCGGCGTGAGCGAGAGCGACTTGTGCGCCGAGGGCCACGCGGCGGGGATGCGGGCGGGGGCTGATTTCGTGCGCTACGTCCGCGTCCACAGCGGCCCGTGGGCGAGTTGGGGTTCGCGCTGGCCGCAGGCGACGCAGAGAAAGCTGGAGGCGGGCGACCTGATCCGCTTCGACTACGTGGGCGCGGTGGAAGGCTACGGGTTCGACGTCAACCGCACCGCCGTGGTCCCCGGCAAGAAACTCGAGAAAAACGTGGAGGAGATGCTGGAGTTGACCGTCGCGACCTCGGAGGTTTCGATGGACGCGGTTCGCGCGGGCGCCAGGGCTTCAGACGTTCATGCGGCGGCGAGCCGGTTCCTGGACGAGAACGCGAACGGGGCGGGGCAGTATCTCTTCCCGATGGCGGGGCACGGCATCGGTCTCGAAACCGTGGAGGCGCCCATCATCCGGCCCGATAACGAGATGGTGCTCGAGCGCAACATGGTGCTCTGCGTGGAGCCGCAGTTCGTGCTGCCCGAGGTGGGGGGCACCAACATCGAGCAGATGGTGCTCGTGACGGATGATGGATGCGAACTCCTCACGACGACCACCACGCGCCCGTGGGCGGAATAACATGGGCGCTGCATGTCCGGGAATGAGACTGCCGGATAAGCGGGAATGAGTTTCGATGCGCTCGTAATATGCTTGTAATTTTCATGTGAGACGCTGCCTGATGCGTCTGGCGTTTATTCGTGAAAATGCATCACCAAGGGGACGGAATTTCCATGAAGCGATTCCTGAATCCGGTCGCGCTGCTGGCCATCGTCTGGTCGGTCATCCAGTTGTATTGGGCTTTTTTCGGGATGCTCCATGTCTTCACCTCCAGGCCGCTCCATTTGAGCTTCGCGCTGGGCATCGTCTTTCTCACCAAACCGTTTCGCAAGGAAGGCCGCGTCGGCCCCGTCGATTACGTCCTGACCGTCATCGCCATGTTTATCGCGGTGCTCTATCTGTGGGAGTGGAACTTCCTGAACGAGCGCATCCGCGACGTGGACGAAGTGCCCACGCGCTATGTCTACCTGGGGCTCGCCTATATCCTCCTGACCGTCGAGGCGTCGCGCCGTTATCTCGGCTGGGGCGTCACCTCGGTGGCCGTCGTGGCGCTGGCCTATAATTTTCTCGGCCACCTGATCCCGGGCGCCCTGGGGCATCGCTTCATCCTGCTGACCGAGTTCATCGAGTTCCAGATCCTGGGCGTCGAGGGCCTGCTGGGCGTTCCGCTGGGCGTGAGCGCGGAGGTGGTGTTCTATTTCGTGCTCTTCTCGGCGGCGCTCGAAGTCTCGGGCGGCGGGCGCATGTTCATCGACCTGGCCATCCGGCTCACCGGCTCGTTCCGGGGCGGTCCGGCCAAGGCGGCGATCGTGAGCAGCAGCCTCATGGGGACCATCAGCGGGAGCGCGACGGCGAACGTCGTGGGAACCGGCATCTTCACCATCCCGCTGATGAAGCGCCTGGGCTTCGCCCCCCATTACGCGGGCGCGGTGGAGGCGGTGGCTTCCACGGGCGGGCAACTCATGCCGCCCATCATGGGGGCCGGGGCCTTCATCCTGGCCGACATGACGGGCACCCCGTATTTGAGGGTGGCGGGCGCGGCGGCCATTCCGGCCATCATCTACTACGTCTCGCTGTTCTTCATGGTCGACCTCGAGGCGAAGAAGCTGAACCTGAAGGGTCTGAGTAAAGAGGAGATGCCGGAACTCAAGAGCATCCTCCTGGAGCGCGGTCTTCTGCTCTTTCCGATCATCCTGCTCCTGGGCTACATGATCGCCGGTTTCACTTTGATGTGGTCGGCCACCTCGGCGGCCATCGGCGTGGTGGTGCTCAGTTGGGTGCGCCGGGGGACCCGCATGGGGTTCGAGAAGATAATCGAAGCGCTTGAGAAGGCCGGGCGCATGACGGTCCCCGTCGCGGTTCCCTGCGCCATCGCCGGCGTCGTGGTCGGCGTGGTGGACGATACGGGCATCGGCCTCAAGTTCTCGGGCCTCATCGTCAACATCTCGGGCGGGATGATCCTGCCCGCGCTGGGGCTGACGCTCATCGGCTGCGTCATCATGGGTATGGGAATGCCGACTGCCGCCGCCTACATCATGGCGGGAACGCTTCTGGGTCCGGCGCTTTTCAAGCTCGGCCTCCCCGTTCTGGCGGCGCACATGTTCATCTACTACTTCGCCATTCTCTCGATGCTCACGCCGCCGGTGGCGCTGTCGGCCTACGTCGCCTCGGGCGTGGCCGAGTCGGACCTGACCGCCACGGGCTGGAAGGCGTTTCAGCTCTCTTTGGCGGGATTTCTTATTCCCTTCGCGTTCGTATATAATCCGTCCATGCTGTTTATCGGTCCGCTCGGTGAGACGCTCTGGGTAACGATCACCTGCATTATCGGTGTGGCGGCCCTGGCGGCGGCGATCACCGGGCACGTATCGCTCCCCCTGGCGGGTTGGGAGCGGGCTGTTTTCTTCATCTGTTGTCTGGGGCTGATCGTTCCCGAGAAGATGACGGACGTCATCGGCTCCGTTTTGCTGGTGGTTGTTTTCTGGCGTCATCTGGTGCGCGCGAAGAAAAGCGCCCTCGCCGTGGATTCGGCGGGTCCTGTGTCTTAGCGAAAAACGCATCATAGACGGAAGCATATTCGTGTTATTTCCAACAGAGGAGTTTTCGACATGAAGCGCACATCCTGGAAAATGGTTTTTGTTCTCGCGGTGGTCATCGGCGCCTTCCTGGCCGTCCAGGCCGAAGCGGCCCGCCTCACCATGGGAAGCTGGAAAAAAGGCAGCGGCTGGCACGTGTACTCGGCCACCATGGCGAACATCGTGAACAACGCGAAAGTGGGCGTTCAGATAGACGCCCTCTCGAAAGGCGGCGGCGTGGGCAACCCCAAGCTCGTCGGCACCGGCAAGTTCAGCATGGGCCTCACCTTCAGCGTGGCGGCGGCCTGGGCGTATCAGGGCAAGGTGGCCTACAAGAAGCCCTACAAGAACCTGCGCGGGCTGGTTGGCGGCCTGGACCAGTACTTCCTGGGCATTGTCACCACGAACCCCAAGGTGAACGGCATTCTCGACCTCAAGAAAGTGCCCGTGAACTACGTGACGGTTCCGCGCGGCGGGCTGGGCCAGTGGGCCACGCGCGCCATGCTCGGAGCGCACGGGATCACCTATGACGGCATCAAGAAGATGGGCGGTTCGGTGACGCACACCGGCTTCGGCGCCATCAAGAGCCGGATGAAGGACGGCCAGGCCGACATGCTGAGCCACACCGTGAACGCGGGCCACCCGGCGCTCACCTCGATAGCGATCCAGAAGAAGCTGAAGTTTTTGGGTATCGCCGATGAGTTCCGGAACAAGCTTCTGGGAATCGGCTTCCTGAAAGCCACCATGCCGGCCAAGACGTTCCCGGGACAGGATAAGCCCAAGAACACGTTCGGCTTCACCACCGCGGTCCTCGCCTCCACGGCGCTCAGCAACAAGGATGCGTACAATATCGTGAAGTCCCTGCTCGACAACGTGAAGGACCTGCGGGCGGGACACAAGGGCCTCAGGAACTTCGACCCGGCCAAGACGGGTTGCAAGGAAGCGCAGATGGGCATTCCGTTCCACGATGGCGCGGCCCGCTACTGCAAGGAGAAGGGCTGGAATTAGTTGATGGTTCAAGCGGCGGGGAGGTGCGCCGCCGCCTTTACAGGCTGGTAACGAGTTCAGATATCGCTTCATGAACTAGGGTTCGACTCCCGCCGTTCGTCCGGGGATGGGCGGCGGGAGCTTCCATTTCAAAAACCGTTTGCTCCAACAAGGGGAAAGCCATGCCGTACCGCTTCGTCGATCTCTCGCTCACCGTCGACCCGGAGGACACCTACGTTCAGTTTCCGCGCGATGAGATTTACGACAAGCCGGCTCCGGGCACGACCATCACCCCCATCGCGACGCTGGACGTGGACCACATCTGCAACTTCGGCTTCACCACCACCACGCAGAGCTACACGCATTACGACGCGCCCTATCATTTCTTCCACGACGGGCTGAAGAACGACGAGTTGCCGCTCGATCACGTATGCGGCGACGCCTGCGTGCTCAAGGTGCCGGGCAAGGGCAATTCCGAGTCCGTGACGGCCGAGGACCTGGAAGCCACAGGCGTGGAGGTGCGCCCCGGCGACATCGCCATCGTCAGCACCGAATGGACCGACCGCATGTGGGGCTCGCGCGATTTCTGGGAGCACATGGTGTATCTCTCGACCGACGCGGCCGACTGGCTCATCGAGAGGGGCATCAAGGCGCTCGTCCAGGATTTCATGACGTGCGACTCGCCGCTCCATCCCCCCGAGGAGCGCAAGTGGCCGGCGCCTGACTGGAGCCCCAACCACATCAAGTTCCTGGAGCGCGGGATATGCCTCATCGAGTGGTGCACGAACATGGGCGCCATCCAGAAAGAGCGCGTCCTGCTGGTGACGGGCGCGGTGAAGCTCAAGGACACCGAGGGCGCGCCCGCGCGCGTCATCGCGGTCGAATTCTGGGACGAGGAGCCGCCCCGCGATGGCGGTCCCCCCCTGCCGCCCCTCGAAAATCCCTATACGGATCGCGGCTCCTGGGCCGAATAAGGCGCGCGAGATGGTCGATCAAAGCCTGCGCGGCTTCCTGGAGATGGTGGAGCGAGACCACCCCGAAGAACTCGTGCGCATCGCAGAACCCGTCGGGAGGGAGGACATCACGCCCACGGTGTTCGAGTTCGAGCGCGCGGGCAGATACCCCGTCATCATCTTCGAGCGCGTGGAGGGCTTCGAGGGTTCGGTCGTTACCAACATCGCGGGCAACCGGAACCTCCTGGCGGCGTGTCTCGACGTGGCGCCGGGCGATCTGCCGACGGCCTACAAGGACCGCTGCCAGAATTACCTGCCCGTAGAAGTGGTCGAGGACGCTCCCTGGCGCGAAGTCGTCATCGAAGAAGACGAAGTGGACCTGAACAAACTGCCCATCCCCTTCCATTTTCCCGTAGATGCCGCCCCCTACATCACGGCGGGCCAGATCGTGGCGCGAGACCCCGAGACGGGCGTGGACACGACGGGCTTCCACCGCTTGCAGCTCAAGGGAAAGAACAGGTTGGGCGTCTCCCTGCATTCGCGCCGGCGGATGTACCACTTTCACAAAAAGGCCGAAGACGCTGGCGAGCCCCTGCCGGCGGCGGTCGTCATCGGGATTCACCCCGTCCACTACATGGGTTCCATGGCCTATCACTACCCGCCGGGAGTGCGGAAGTACGAGATCATCGGCGCCCTGTTCGGTGAGCCGTATCGCGTCGCCCGGTGCGGCACGGCGGACCTGGAAGCGCCCGAGGGGGCGGAGATCGTGCTCGAAGGAGAGATTCTGAACGAGGTCCGCGAGGAGGAGGGTCCCTTCGGCGAGTTCACCGGCTACGCGTCCTACCGCAGCACGCAGAACGTGTTCGTCGTGAAGCGCGTGCAGATGAGGGGCGACGCCATGCTCCACAGCGTGGCCTCGGGCATGTCGGCGGATCACATCCTCATCTCATGCGTGAGCCGCGAAGCGGAAATCCTCAATACGCTCAGGCGCAACCTGCCGGGCGTATCCGCCGTGCATGTGCCCTCGAACACGGCGGGCGCGCTTCTGGCGATCGTCCGGATGAAAAAGACGGCAGAGGGCCAGCCGCAGCAGGCCATCATGGCGGCGCTCGGAACCGAGTTTTACTGCAAGTGCGTGGTCGTGGTCGATGAGGACGTGGACATCTTCAATCTCTCAGACGTTGCTTGGGCGGTCATCACGAGGACGCGGGCGGATAAGGACATCAACTTCATCCACGGGGCGATGGGCGCCATCCTGGACCCGACTTCGGACCCCGAGACTCACACCCTCACGAAGGTGGGGGTCGACGCCACCAAACCCGCCGGGCGCGACTTTGCGGAACGGCTGCATATTCCAGACGAGCAGCGAGAGCGCGTGCGCGGGATTCTCGCGAGCGCGGGCATCCACCTTTAGGCCTTGAAGTGGCGGATAGAAAAGTAAAACTCGGCGTGCTTCTCCCCACGCGCGGGGTGCTGCTCTGGAACACAGGTGTCCCGGAGGTGGGACCCGTCATCGACCTGGCCGTGCGTGCGGAGGAACTCGGCTACGATTCCGTGTTCGTGGGGGATTCCGTTCTCGCCAAACCGAGACTCGAGGCGCTCAGCGTGCTCTCCGCCGTGGCCGTGAGAACCGAGCGCGTGAAGCTCGGCACCGCCGTTTTTCTGCCCTGCCTCAGGGACCCCGTATTCCTCGCCTATCAGGTCGCGACGCTCGACGTCATCTCGGGCGGTCGCGTCATCCTCGGCGTCGGCATCGGTCCGCCGAAGCCCCAGGAGTGCGTGCATGAGTTCGAGACCCTGGGCGTGCCGTTCAGAAAGCGCATGTTCTACATGCAGGAGCACATGACGCTCATGCGCAGGCTCTGGACGGAGGAGGACGTGACCTTTGAGGGCAGGTATTACCAGGTGGAAAACGTCACCTTGGCGCACAAGCCCATCCAGAAGACCGTGCCCATGTGGATCGCCTCAGCCACAGTGGACACCGCGTGGCAGAGGGTGGCGAAATTTGGAGACGGCTGGTTCCCCAACCGCGTGACGCCCGAGGAGTTCCGCGACACCTGGAAAAAAATCGTCCGCTTGGCCTGTGAGAACGGACGCGACCCCGGTACGCCCGCGTGGTACATGACCACCTGCATCGACGACGACAAGGAATCGGCGATGAAAAACGGCGAGGAATTTTTGCTCGATTACTACTACACCCCCTTCTGGGGTGATTCCATCGAGAAGTGGGGCACGTATGGCCCCGCGGAAGACCTGATAGAGCGCATCAACGCCTTCATCGAAGCAGGGGCTGCGCACATCTCCCTGCGCTTCACCCACCGGGATCAAATGGGCCAGTTGGAACGATTCACAGAGGAGGT
This sequence comes from bacterium, assembly GCA_965203325.1. Classification (GTDB taxonomy): domain Bacteria; phylum UBA8248; class UBA8248; order UBA8248; family UBA8248; genus Bin107. The sequence goes on along the minus strand of OZ241875.1, from coordinate 1,384,072 downwards.
GCTCCCGCACCTGAATCTGGAGTAAGAAGATTTTTCACCGATGTTTTGGGGATTTTCAAAGCTCCCGGATGCGGGGGTGCTCTGCGCCCAGGCGGACTCTCCGCGTGAGCCGGTCCGCGTCAGGAATGAGAAACCGGATTCGAGAAAGGGCTAGAGCGGCCTCAAAACCGCGCGCGCGGGCGCACCGTCTCGCCCCGGGAACAGGGCGGGCAGGGCGATGAGCTCGTAATCCCCCTCGGGCGCATCGCTCAGGTTCAGCCCTTCGAGCAGGACGACGCCCAGCGGCAGCAGCAGCGAGTGGACGGGCACGTTCGGGTCGGGCGCGTCCACGCCGAGATAGTCCACGCCCAGAAGCGTCATGCCGTGGTCGTAGAGGAGTTGCCCGGCATCTGCCGTCATGTGGCAGTAGTCGGGGCTGTAGGGCTTCGACCACCATCCCTCGTCGGAGTTTCGCGTCTTGATCAAAAAGCGTGTCGCGCCTTCGAGGTTCTTGGTCGCTAGTTCTTCCGCCGTGATGCACTCGTGGTTTTCGACCGCGATGACCCGGGCGGGACCCATGAGGGTTTCGAGGTTCAGCGTCTCGATGCCGCCCGCATCGTGCAGGTAGTGCATGGGCGCGTCGAGATGCGTGCCGGCGTGCACGCCGAATGTGACTTCGGTGAGGCAGACGTCGTCGCCTGCGTCAAAGGATTTGTGAAAGCGCATCGAAAGCCCGGGATTTCCGGGGTAGATGGGCATTTCGCCTTCCACTACGGGAACGGATATGTCGATGATGGCCATGGCTCTCCTCCGGCGGGATGGGGTGGGACAGGCGGGAGCAGATTACCAGAAAGCGGCGGCAGGTGTCCAAACGGGGGATTTCGAGAGGAGAGGACAAAGGGGAGGGTAACGAACGGAAAACGAGGTCCTTTTGAATCGTATAAAGATAGTTGATTGTGTGTGGTAATCTTATACGTGCGAAGCAGACGTATCCTGGAGAAATTCTTGACGAAGCGAAAACGGGAAGGAAGACGCGATGGGCGCCCATCCTGTGAAAAACCGGCGCAAGGATAAACAGGCGAGCGAAACGGAAGAAACCGCCGAGGATGCGATTGATTTCGAGATAGCGGCGAAGCGATGGCGCGATCTCAAGGAAGGCCGCGACTCGCTCGTTACGGATGAAGGACGGGTGGTCGTATCTTGGTTCTTCCCTAAATCGCCGTAGGTCTTGACGGCGGCCATTCATCAGGGGCCAGGAGTTTGCCGAATCCATAGTCCATGGATTTCTCGATTCTATCGAATCCATCATCCATCTTTTTCTCGATGGTCTCGAATCGGTCGTCGACGTTTTTGAGATTCTGATTCATTTCATATCGCATCTCATTCATTGATTCCTGGGCGCCTGCAATCGTTTCTCGCATTCCGTCGAGCGATTCCTGAGCGCCGGCGATCGTTTCACGCATCTCATTCGTCGATTCCTGAGTACCGGCAATCGTTTCCCGCATTTCATCAAGCGATTCCTGAATGCCGGCGAAGGCTTGCCTCGTTTCATCGTCCATCGACATTCCCCTGATAAGTGTATCACCGGCGGGCGTGATAGCCAGACGCCTGCCATGGTCGCTCTGCACTTGGGCGGTGAAGATATATTGCACTGGCAATCAGGGTGATATCAAATGGTATCGTCGTATGTTCGCCTCCATTGCCCATTTTTTTCGGAAGACGAACCGGACGGCGATCACTCAAGCGCAGTCCAAGGGCGCTCGGTAAACCCCTACTCGTGCACGACGACGCTGCGGGCCACCTCGCCGTTTAAGAGCGCATCGTACGCCTCGTTGATCTGCTCGATGGGCCACACCTTGGTGAGCAGGTCGTCGAGGTTGAGCTTTCCGGCCATGTAGAGGTCGATGAGCCGGGGCACGAAGATGCGCGGGTTGGATGAGCCGTACAGGGAGCCGATGAGGCGCTTTTCCTCCGTCACCAGGGAGACGGGGGGTATCGAGACCCTCGATTTCACGTCCGCGATGCCCACGATGACCGCCGTGCCGCCCGTGCGCACGCTCTCGAAGGCCGTGGACATCACCTCGGGCACGCCGATGAGCTCGAAGGCGTAGTGCGCGCCCTTGCCGTCGGTGAGCGCGCGGATGGCCTCCACCGCGTCTTCATCGGAGGAGTTCACGGTGTGCGTCGCGCCGAATTTTTTCGCCATCTCGAGCTTGTTCTGCATCAGGTCGACCGCGATGATGGGCTCCGCCCCGATGAGGGCCGCCCCCTGCACCGCGTTCAGCCCCACACCGCCCGCGCCGAACACGGCCACGCTCTCGCCCGGACGCACCTGCGCGCCGTTCACCACGGCGCCCACGCCCGTGATGACGGCGCAGCTCACCACCGCCGCTTTTTCGAGGGACATGTCCTCCCGAATCTTGAGCACCGATTTCTCGGACATCACCGAGTGGGAGCTGAACGTGGAGACGCCGAGGAAGTGGTGCACTTTCTGGCCGTTGATGGAAAAGCGCGTCGTGCCGTCCGAGAGCGTGCCGTCGGCCCGCATGCGGATGCCCTCGCCGCAGATGGCGGGCCGGCCCGCGAGGCAGAGATCGCACACGCCGCAGCTGTAGCGCCAGACGGTGACCACGTGGTCACCGGGCTTCACCGACGTCACGCCGGGTCCCACCTCTTCCACGACGCCTGCGCCCTCATGCCCCATGATGATGGGCGTGGGCACCGGGAACAGGCCCGCGATGGCGTGGTGGTCGCTGTGGCAGACGCCGCCCGCGCGGTAGTGCACCAGCACCTCGCCTTCTTTGGGCGGTTCCACCTCGATGGGTTCGATGGTCATCGGTTTGCCGACTTCGTGGAAGATGGCTGCTTTCATGGGGCTGCTCCTCGGTCGATGGGGATGCGCGAGGCTCATTGAACCCGGCGATATCGTATGGTTTTTCGTATTCTTACCCGAAAAAGGCGCGAATTGCACACGCCGGTTCTCTTCGGGCATTGCAAGTCGGGCCGCATCCGTATATGCTCTTTGGAGGAAGTCCCTGCTAGGGGTGTATGTACTGAGAGCCTGGAATCGCGGGCAACCCTTGGAACCTGCACTGGGTAATTCCAGCGAAGGGAAGCGGGCCGAAGAATCCGGGTGTTTCTGGCCGCTCCCGAATCGCGGGGCGGCTTTTTTGATGGGAAGTTTCCGGGGAGATCAATTCTTGCGTGTCCGGGTGAACGGAGAGGACAGGGAACTGGCAGAGGGCGTGAGCGTCGCCGCTCTTCTCGATTCGATGTCGCTCGAAGTGAACGGCATCGCCGTGGCGCTCAACATGGAGATCGTCCGCCGGGGCGAATACGGGGACACGCAGTTATCAGACGGAGATGAGGTCGAGATCGTCCGCGCCGTGGGCGGGGGCTGATCATACGTGAAAACGGGCGCGGCCACCGAGCCTGCGCCGGGAGGGGGTGCGATGAGCACGTACGAGATTGGGGGCAGGACGTTCACTTCCCGCCTTTTGGTGGGGTCGGGCAAATATCCGAGTTTCGCCGTGATGCGCGATTCGCTCGAGGCGAGCGGGACGGAAATCGTCACCGTCGCGGTGCGCCGCGTGGACCTGGAAGACGATTCCTCCGAGGGCTTCTGGGCGCATTTCGATAAGGACAGGTATACGATGCTGCCCAACACGGCGGGCTGCTACGACGTGAAGAGCGCGGTGACGACGGCGCGACTCGCGCGTGAGGCCACAGGCTCCGATTTCGTGAAGGTCGAGGTCATCGGAGACGAGGACACGCTCTTCCCGGATAACGAGGGTCTGCTCGAGGCGTGCCGGATTCTGCTGGATGACGGTTTCATCGTGCTGCCCTACTGCATCGACGATCCCGTCATCTGCAAGAAGCTGGAACAACTGGGCTGCCACGCCGTCATGCCGCTGGCAGCACCCATCGGCTCGGGCCTTGGCATCCGGAATCCCTACAACCTCAAGATCATCCTGGAGCAGGTATCGGTTCCCGTCATCGTGGACGCGGGCGTGGGCACGGCTTCTGACGCCGCGGTGGCCATGGAACTCGGCGCCGCCGCCGTCCTGATGCAGACCGCCATCGCGGGGGCCGACGATCCGGTGAAGATGGCGCGCGCCATGAACCTCGCCGTCGAGGCGGGCAGGCTCGCGCACGAGGCCGGGCGCATCCCCATGAAGCTCTACGCCACGGCGTCGAGTCCGCTGGCGGGCGTCATCGGCTCTTAGGGCCGATACCGGCGAGATTTTGGAATCATCATCGCTCGACCCGCTCTACCTCATCACGGACAGGAACGCTCCCCCATCGGGCGATCTCCCGGGCGCGCTGGAGGCGGCCTTATTGGGCGGCGTGCGCTTCATTCAGTACCGGGAAAAGGATATGCCCTATACAGAAAGGCTTAACCTGGGGCGGGAGGTCGCCTCCCGCGCGTTTGAACACGGCGCGCGCCTGATCGTGAACGCCGACCCGGAACTGGCTGAAGCCCTGGACGCGGACGGCGTACACCTCGGCAAGGGCACGGTATCCGTTTCCGCAATGCGCGCGGGAGGATATGCCGGCCTCATCGGCTACTCCGCCCATTCGGGAGAAGAAGCGGCGGTTGCGTTCGCCCAAGGGGCTGATTTCGCTACGCTCAGTCCCGTATTCCCCACCAAAAGCAAATTCTCATCCGGCCCCCTCCTGGGGCTCGATAAATTCGAGCGTGAAGTTACTCTCGCGGGTGGCCCCGTCTACGCCCTGGGCGGCGTGGGGGCGGAGAACGCGGCAACGTGTCTCGCAAGAGGCGCGCGCGGCGTCGCCCTCATCGGCGCGATATTAGGCGCAGACGAACCCGCCCGCGCGGCGCGGGAGGTGCGCGCTGCTCTTACTATTTGATTCGTCCTGCCCGTATCCGCGTACACCTACTTGAGAAATCCGCGCGAATATCCAACAATAGCGGAAAATCGCCATCGATATGATTTCACCTGACCGAGCCGGGAGGTATTCTCATGGTCGACGACAAACAGTTCGACACCTTGTTGCAGGAAAAACGGGTTTTCAAGCCAAGCAGGGATTTTTCCAAGCAGGCCCACATCCAGTCCATGGCCCAGTACCGGGAGATGTATGAGGAGTCCGTCAAAAGGCCCTCGCGGTTCTGGACGAAAGTGGCGAACAACTTCCACTGGTTCAAGAAGTGGGGGAAGGTCATGGAATGGACCGAGCCGCACGCGAAATGGTTCGTGGGCGGTGAGACGAACATCTCCTACAACTGTCTGGATCGCCACCTCACCACCTGGCGCAAGAACAAGGCGGCCATCATCTGGGAGGGCGAGCCGGGCGACTCGAGAATTCTCACCTATCAGGAGCTTCACCGCGAGGTCTGCAAGTTCGCCAACGCGATGAGAAGCGTCGGCATCAGGAAGGGCGACCGGGTCATCATCTACATGCCCCAGACGCCGGAAGCCGCCATCGCCATGCTCGCCTGCGCGCGCATCGGCGCGCCGCACAGCGTGGTCTTCGCGGGCTTCAGTGCGAACTCGCTGAGGGATCGCATCGACGACTGCCGCGCCAAGGCCGTCCTCACGGCGGACGGGGGTTTCCGGCGCGGGAACATCGTGCCGCTCAAGAAAAACGCGGACGAGGCGTGCAAGGGCGCCAAATCCGTCAAGAAGATGATCGTGCTTCGCCGCACGGGCAACAAGGTATCGATGAAACGGGGGCGCGACCACTGGTATCACGACCTCATGGAGAACGCTTCCACCGATTGCCCCGCCGCCAGGCTCGATTCCGAACACCCCCTCTACATCCTCTACACCAGCGGAACGACGGGCAAGCCCAAGGGCATCATGCACACCACGGGCGGGTACATGTGCGGCACCTACCTCACCTCGAAATACGTGTTCGACTTGAAGGATGAGGACACCTACTGGTGCACGGCGGACATCGGCTGGGTGACGGGACACAGCTACATCATCTACGGCCCGCTGCTGAACGGCGCTACGTCCGTCATGTACGAGGGAGCGCCCAACCACCCCGATCCGGGGCGATTCTGGGACATCGTGGAAAAATACAGGGTGAACATCTTCTACACCGCGCCCACCGCCATCCGCGCGTTCATGAAGTGGGGCGACGACCATCCCAACGGGCGGGACTTGTCCTCCCTGCGCCTCCTGGGCACGGTGGGCGAGCCCATCAACCCCGAAGCCTGGATGTGGTACCACAAGGTCATCGGCTCCGAGCGCTGCCCCATCGTCGACACCTGGTGGCAGACCGAGACGGGCGCCATCATGATCACGCCGCTGCCCGGCGCCACGCCGACCAAGCCCGGCACGGCCACGCTGCCGTTTTTCGGCATCGTGCCCGACGTGGTGACGAAAGACGGCGTGTCGGTAGGCCCCGAGGGCGGCGGTCTTCTGGTCGTGCGGAAACCCTGGCCCTCCATGCTGCGCACCATCTGGGGCGATGACGCGCGCTACAAGAAGCAATACTGGAGCGACGTGAAGGGCTGCTACTTCACGGGCGACGGCGCGCGGCGCGACAAGGACGGCTATGTGTGGATCATGGGCCGGGTGGACGACGTCATCAACATCTCGGGCCACCGCCTCGGCACGATGGAGGTCGAGAGCGCGCTCGTGGCGAACCCCGACGTGGCCGAGGCCGCCTGCGTGGGCATCCCGCACGAGATCAAGGGCGAGTGCATCGCCGCCTTCGTCACCATGAAGGGCGCGAACAAGAAGAACGACAGGCTCGAGAAAAAGCTGAAAGAATGGGTGGTCAAGGAGATCGGCGCCATCGCGCGGCCCGACTACATGCGCTTCACCGACGCGCTGCCCAAGACGCGGAGCGGGAAGATCATGCGCAGGCTCCTGCGCGACATCGCCTCCGGCGCCGACCAGATCGGCGACACCACGACGCTCGAAGACATCTCCGTCCTCCAGAGTCTCCAGCAGTACCAGGATGAGTAGGGGGATGGTTTTGTAGGGACAACCCTCCGTGGTTGTCCGAAGCCACCGGGAGGCGACGCATATAAATACGGGCGGACACGCGGGTCCGCCCCTACGAGTCGAACCTGACCGACATTAGGGGTTGCGATGGTTTTGTAGGGGAGAACCTGCGTGTTCTCCCGCATTTGCCTTTGGTGAAGAGGTTTCCGAAAGAATGAGCCTGGAAGAAGTCTTAAGAAAAGCAGTCGAGCACATCAACTCCGGCTCGCTGACCAATGAGGCGCAAGTCAAGCAGGCGGTCATCCTGCCGATTCTGCGTGAATTAGGTTGGGATGATAGTAATCCCGCCGAGTTCGTGCCGGAATTTTCCGTTAATAACAGATGAGTTGACTACGCGCTATTGGGAAGCACTAGCCCGCTGGTTTTCATCGAAGCCAAAGGACTCGGCGGTGTGGACATTAAGGGTGAAGAGCAGGTGTTTCGATATGCCGCTCACAAGGGCGTGCCTTTTCTGCTTTTGACAGACGGCAATCTATGGGATTTCTACCTCAGCATGGCGGAAGGCGTTCCCGACGAGCGGCGGTTTTATCGAGCCGAATTGACACGCGAGGAGCGAATTACAGAATACGTTGATTCTTTCGAGAAATTTCTTTTGAAAAGTCGTGTTGTTTCCGAGGAGGCTCGACAAGAAGCGGAACGAAGACTCAAGAGCAACCGGGAACGGGGGGAAGCGCGTAAGGCTATACCGGGCGTCTGGCGAACCCTGCTTGAGACTCCCGATGACATGCTTCGCGACCTGCTTGCGGAAGAGGTGGCGAGAGCCTGCGGAACCCGGCCTAGATTGGAAGATGTAGAGGCGTTCTTGAAGGAGCGTCTTTACGAGACCGCGTCAACGACCACTCCCCGTCGGTCGAGTCAGTCAACAACTACCTCTGCATCAAAGTCGAAGAAATCAACTTTCGATTCGTCGAAATGGGTAGGCAAGCCGCAGTCTACTGTTATCGGGTTTGTTTTTAATGGCGAGCGTTTTGAAACCAAAGCTGCTTATCGCGCCTTGGCCGAAGTATTGAAGGTGTTTGACCGCTTGGATTCAGGATTTATGACACGTTTCGCGGAGCAAACGATGGGAAAGTGGCCGTTGGTGGCGAAAACCCCCTATGAACTCTATTCTTTCCCTAATAGGGAAAAACATAAAGAGGATTTGGAGAACGGGTGGTGGTTGCAGAAGGGAACACGTTCTACAACGAAGGAGATAAAGGAACACATTAAAATCGCCTGTGAAGTCGCGGGCGTGAAATTCGGTTCCGAATTGAAATTGATTGAACGCTGACGCCCGCGAATCCTGAAAGGAATCTGGCGGGGAGTTCAGCGTCGATGCCGACCCACTCCATAGCCTGCCGCAAGGGGAGAATACGATGAAAACGAGGTGGAGCTTCCTGGTTTTTCTTATCCTTTCCGCCTCGGTGGCGGCCGCCTTCGCGCACGAGCCCGGTGGTTCCCTCCGCCCCGTGGGAGCCGTGAAAGCAGGGCATCCGCCGGAGCAGGGCCGGCGGCTGGCTCAGACCAGAACCAAACCGGCGGCCAAGGGCGCTGCGCAATCCATCGAGAACAAGACGCTGCAATTGCTCGAGGAGTTGAGAGAGATTTGCCCGACGTGCGTCGTCGTCCAGACCGCCGTCCCCCGCGCGTGTCCGCCCGGCTGTCCTGCTTGCCCCGCCGGTTCGGGGTGGGATACTCGGCGGAAAAAGTGCAGGAAATTCCGCGAATGAACGAGTGCGGGTGAACGAGGCGAATCGTTTTTCCGCCACCGATCCCGGAGTTCAAAGGCCGTGCGTTTTCGAGGGGAAACGCTCTCCCGTCCACCGGGAGAGGGTTCCTCCGGGATTCCCGGAATTTGGCAGCGAATGTGAGGACATGGTATCGTGGCTGTGCGCGAGGACGTTCAACGACCCATCTGAATCTTCATTCTGACTTTATTCTGAAAGGTGGGGCGAGAGATGACGGATTACCAGTTCTACATGTTGCTGGCCACGGCCGCCGGTCCCCTCGTGGCGCTCGCCGTCGGCGGCGCGCAATGCCTGCTGATCTTCAGCGGACTCCGGCAGATGCGGGAGGCCTCGCGCGCGCGGGAGCAGTTGCACGCAGAAACCATGGCGGCTATGGAATCGCGTCACGCGCAAACTATGGCGGCTCACGAAGAAACCATGGCGTCTCACGCGGAAACGATGGCGGCTATGGAAAGGCAACATGCCGAAAACATGGCCGCGCTGAAAGAGCTCATCCGCCGCACCGGAAACGGGATCGAGTAATCGATCCGCAAGGGGAAGTGATTTCGAGGCGTATTACGTCGCCCGCCCTTCTCACACAGCCTTCCCCAACATCTCTCTCGCGTGTTCGCGGGCGGCGTCGGTGATTTCGAGGCCCGTTCCCATGCGGGCGATCTCCTCCACGCGCTCATCGTCATCCAGCACCTCGACGCGCGTCTGCGTGCGCTCCCCCGCGACGTGCTTTTCCACCCGGAAATGGCGATCACCCAGGCTCGCGACCTGCGGCAGGTGAGTGACGACGAACACCTGATGGTTCGCCGATACACCTTTCAGTTTTCTGCCCACGACCTCGGCCACCGCTCCGCCGATCCCTGCGTCCACCTCGTCGAAAATGAGGGTGGGGATCAAGTCGGCGCGCCTCAGGACGGATTCCAGGGCCAGCATCAGCCGCGATAGTTCCCCGCCCGAGGCGACGCGGCTTAAAGAGCGCGGCGGCTCGCCGGGGTTGGGCGAGAAGTGGAACTGGGCGCGGTCTACCCCGTCGGCGCGAACGGCCACGGGGCGTCCTTCCACATGGATGAAGCCCTCGGGGTCTTCCTGATGCGTAATGAGCGTCTGGAACTTCGCGCCCGTGAGGCCCAGTTCACCCAACGCCTCTTCCATGCGGGCATCGAGGCTTTCTGCGGCGCGTATTCTTTTCTCGGAAAGAGCGAAGGCGGCTTTTGCGAGTTCGGCCCTGAGCGCGTCGCGCGCGTCCACGAGGCGCGCCTCGGTCCCCTCCTCATCCGAAATCGCGGCGAGCTGATCCCGGCATTCATCGAGAAAGGCCAGGCATTCCGCCTCGTCGCTCCCGTATTTCCTGATCATCTCTCTTATCAGCGCGCGTCTGGCTTCCAGGGCTTCGAGGCGTTCGGGGTCGTGCTCGATTCCATCTGTGTAATCGCGGAGCGAATCGGCAAGGCTTTCAAGCTGCGCTTGTGCGGATGCGGCTTCCTCCGCAAGGGAAGCCAGGGATTGGTCAAGGGCGGCCATGCCTTCGAGTTCGCGCGCGATTTCTCCCGTTTTTTCGACGACCGACCCATCCGCCTCGTAGAGTCGCTCATAAAGCGCCGCCGCGCCTTCTATCAGACGGCCCGCGTTCCTGAGCCTCGGCAGTTCGGTCTCGATCTCCGAGAGTTCACCTGCGCGCAGGGCTGCTTTCTCCAGTTCCTCCACCTGGAAGCGCAGGAGGTCCGCCCTCTGGGCGCGTTCGCGCACGCCTTCGCGGTGCGCGTTCAGTTTTTCCTCGGCGGATTTGAGTTCGCGCACCATCCCGCCCAGGGCGGCTCTTTCTCCGCTAGTGTCCGCAAAGTCGTCCAGAAGGCCCAGGTGGGAGGCGGGGCGCAGGAGGCTTTGGTGCGCGTGCTGGCCGTGGATGTTCACGAGGCGCTCGCCCACCCGGGAGAGCAGCGAGGCCGTGCCGAGGACGCCGTTCAGATAGATGCGGCTTCTGCCCGCCTCCGCGACCCGGCGCCGCACGATGAGTTCGCCGCCATCTTCCATTTCCACGCCCGCTTCTTCGAGCAGGGAGCGGGCCGCACTGCCGCCCGCGGTGTCGGGTATCTCGAAGAGCGATTCGACGATCGCTTCTTTTGCGCCACCGCGAACGAGGTCTCCCCCTGCGCGGGCGCCCAGAGTGAGGTTCAGGGCGTCGAAGATGATGGATTTCCCGGCGCCCGTCTCGCCCGTCAGGACGTTCAGGCCAGAGCCGAAGGCGATTTCCAGGTCGTCGATGATGGCGAAATTCGTGATCTTGAGGAGGCGGAGCATGGGGGTTACATCTTCCGCCCGCCGCGCGGGTGGGTCTCCCACAAGAGCTTTTCTCTCAAGGTCTGAAAAAAATCCGCACCCTTGGGCCGGATGATCCGCACGGGGGTGCGGCTTTTGCGGATTCTCACCGAATCGCCCGCTTCGAGTTCGCAACCCGGGAAGCCGTCGAGCGTGAGGAGAACCTCTCGGCCTTCCGCTTCGGTATCCGGGAAGATCGTGATTTCCAGTTCCGTCTCGGCGGGAACGACGATGGGCCGGTTGCTGAGCGTGTGCGGGCATATCGGGTTGATGAGCATTACGTTCAGATCGGGCAGCACGAGCGGCCCGCCCGCGGAGAGGGAGTAGGCCGTGGAGCCCGTGGGCGTGGCGACGATGAGGCCGTCCGCGCGGAAATAGCCCAGATGCCTGCCTTCCATCTGAACCTCGTATTCGACCATGCGCGCCAGAGGCCCGGTGGTGAGCACGATATCGTTCAGCGTATCGGACAGCGCAGGCGCCGCGCCCCCGTTGATTTGAACCTCCGCGCCGAGCCGCATGCGCGATTCGATAGAGAATTCTTTTTTTATCAGTATCCGCTCGAGCGCCGGGTAGAGTTCGGCTTGGGGGATGTCCGCCAGAAAGCCCAGGTGCCCGGTGTTGATGCCTAACAGGAGCGGGCATTCCGCCCCGATGTTGTGCGCGGTGCGCAGCATGGAGCCGTCGCCGCCGAAGACGATGACCAGGTCGGCGCGCTTGACGACCTCCTCGCGCGCTGCGCCCGTTTCCTCTCCCGCCATCCGGGCCGTGTCCAAATCGAGATGGACCTCGAAGCCTCTCTCCTTCAGCCACGCGGTAAGGCCGGTGAAGTCGAGCGGGCTTTTTTGCGCCTCCGCCCATGCGGTCAGTGCGATGCGCTCAATGTTCGTCGCCACGTGATGAATCTCCCGAATCAGCCTCGGTGGCAAGGTATCCCAGGGTCTGCGCCCCGGCAACCGCGCCCGCCGTTCACCCGCGCGCCTGAATCGCGGCGTCTTTTCTTCGCCGGGGCAGACGCCGCCAGTAGCGGCAGGCATCCTGCAGGGGGCAGCCCGCGCAGAGTTTGATGTCTCTTTTGCTCGGACAATGCTTCAAGATGCCCATCCGCGAGATGGCGAAATCGTAGCGCACCGGGTCGTCGGGGTCGATGCGCTTCAAGTTTCTCGTGATATCGAGCGCCATCTTGAGGTCGGGCGTCTTCCTGTCGGTGAGCCCCAAAAGACGCCCGATGCGCGCGATGTGGGTGTCGAGCGGTATGATGAGTTGATGGGTTTTCGGCGTCTTCCAGAGACCCAGGTCCAGGCCGTCGTCGGGCCGCACCATCCACCTGAGAAACAGGTGGAGACGCTTGCACGCGCTGCCGCTCGCAGGATCGGGCAGGAGATAGTGAATGCCGCGCTCGATTTTCGCGTCCGCTGGCGCCGCCGGGAGGGAGCGGAACAGGCGCTCCCTGAATCTTTTGAGCGCCCCCTGGAGCGTCTCCTCCTCGGCGCGGTAGCCTTTGAGAAAAAGCGCTTCGAGCGATCCCTCGTTCCTGAGCGCGGCCCCGATCGCCTGGGCGAAAACGCCGATGGCCTCGGGACCCACCCAGCGGTGGTAGAGACCCTCGAAGAGGCGGGCGCTCTGCTCGGGAAGATGACTGCGCAGCGCGTCGGCGGGCCGGGGGCCGAGGCGCTCCATGATGCGCTTTACGCTCATCCGTATCGCGGCGGCGTTGCCGAAGGCCAGCGATGCGCTCAGAAACGCCGCGACCTCGCGATCCCGCGCGCCCCGGTAGGCGTGCGCCAGGCCGAGCGGGTCGGTGGCCAGATAGCCGTCGTGATACGCGCGGGCGAGCGCGTCGAGTTTTTCCTTGAGAAGCGGCACGTCTCCCGCCCTCAGAGGCACTAGAACGCGCCCCTGGAATCCAGCAGCAGGGTGACGGGGCCGTCGTTCACGAGTTCGACCTCCATCATCGCGCCGAAGCGGCCCGTCGCGACGCGAACCCCGAGATTTTCGACCCGCACCACGAATCGCTCATACAGAGGTTCCGCCTGCTCGGGCGGGGCCGCGGCGATGAAGGCGGGACGCCTCCCCTTTCGGCAATCGCCGTGCAGGGTGAACTGGCTGACGACGAGCAACGCTCCGCCTGTGTCGAGAAGCGAGAGGTTCATTTTCTGCGCCTCATCGGGGAATATCCTCAAGTTGGTGGTTTTATCGGCGAGGAAATCGACGTCTTTTTCAGTATCCTCGCGTCCGACCCCCAGGAAAACAAGGAGTCCGCCCCGGATTTCTCCAACCACCTCGGAATCCACCCGGACACAGGCCTTGCTCACGCGCTGAACGACGGCTCTCATGTTCGCTTGTCCCGCGGGGTCATTTTATTATCTCCGGGCCGCCGCTATCTCTGTTCCACCGTATGTCGGCGATGGGTCCAGAATATACGGCGAGTCTCTTGAAATTCAACGCCTTGAAACATCGCCCCGCCCGCGCGGCGTTTTCAAGTTCGCTTTGTCGTTTTCCTTGGTTGAAATGCGGGGAGCAATGTGCGAGAAATCATTTGCGAATTTTTCGCACCACTCATTCACATATAGCGAATGCGGCATCATATCCTAGCCACAATCGGGGCGGCCATTGTCCAGCGCGGAAAAATTGTCCAGAAAAAAAGTGTTCACCACGTTCGAAGTCGCGGAAATTTGCGACGTCACGCCGGTCACGATTCAAAACTGGATAGACAAGGGCTGGCTGCTCGCATACCGAACGCCGGGAGGCCATAGAAGGGTGAGGAAAGAGGCGCTTCTCTCTTTCCTGGAATCACGCGACATGCCCCATCCCTTTCGGGAAAAGGGGGGTGTTCCCCGGGTGCTGATCGTGAACGGCGACCAGGGCCTTGCCGACTCTCTCAAAGAAGCGCTCTCGTTCGATGAGCCGGGCTATGAAATTCAGGTGGCGCACGACGGGTTCCGGGCCGGTGTCCTCTATTCCAGCTCGCATCCGGATGTGGTGATACTCGATCTGAATCATTCCAGCGTGGATGGTTGCGAGGTGTGCCGCCAGATAAAACAGAGCGAGGCCGGCGGCGAAACGTGCGTCGTGGCGCTCGGCGGCGTCGATGGGGACGAACGCAAGCGCATTCTCGATATGGGCGCGGCGCATTGCCTCCCCAAGCCGGTGGACTCCGTGGGTCTCAGGAATCTGGTGAAAGAGGCCGTCCTGAATCGCTGGAGGTCCCCTTAGGCGCGTTCGGCATCGGGAGCCAAATCGGCGCAGCCCCGTGATTTTCATGGCGGTGGCTTGTGGTCACGCCCGTGTCGGGCTGAAATGTGTTGCTAGTTCTCCTCGGGCGCATCCTCATCGGCGCCCCGGTTTCTCAGGAAGCGCTCCAGTTCCCTGGCCAGTTCATCTCCCGAGGGAAGCTCGCCCGGCTGGGTTTCTTCATCGAAGCCGTCGTCTCTGAGTTTTAGCTGCTCCACGTAGTCTCTCACCGATTTGTTCTTGTCGAGCGCCTCGTCGACTTTCTCTTCGAATTCATGCGCACCCGCCTCGAGCTCGGAGAGATTGAGGGGATAGGAGAGAAACTCGCTGAGCCGCTCCACCAGAGCGAGCGCCGCCTTCGGGTTGGGCGTCACGTTCACGTAGTGGGGCACGTTCGCCCATACGCTGACGGCGGGGAGGTTTTCGTCGCGGAACAGATTGTTCAGCACGCCGACGATTCCGGTGGGTCCCTCATAGCGCGAGGGTTTGAGGCCCAGTTGAGAGGCGAGATCGGGGTTCGTGGAGGTGCCGGTAATCCGGACCCTGTTTCGGTGGTAGACGTCGGCGAGCAGGGCGCCCACCGTCACGGCCATCCGCACCCGGCATTCGCGCACCATGGACAATATGATTTTCGAAAAGCGCTCCCATTGCAGATGAGGTTCTACGCCCAGGAACACCACCACGTCGTGTTCGAGGTTCGGCGTCTCGCATGCGTAGAACGTGTTCGAGGGCCAGGTGATTTTCCGGCGGCTGTCCTCATCGAGGCTGACGTGGGGCCGCATGTCCTGAAAATTGTAGAACGGGTCGGAATCGATCCGGGCGAATTCCGACCCCCCCATTTTCTCGGTGATGAAACTGGCGGCGGTCGTGGCGGCGCTGCTGGCGTCGTTCCAGCCCGCGAAAGCCATGAGTAAAGCGGGGTCTCTGAGCTTCGGCGTTTCCTTGATGTCGAGATGTTCCATTTGTTTGTCCCCCCAGTCCGCCTTATGAATCCAAGAACAAAGACTTTATCGGTTCAAGGAGAAAAGAAAGAAAACCATTGTATGAGGTCTCGGGAGGGGATTCAATCCTTTATTTCGGGGATTCTCGTGCGGCGTTTGATGGAGGCGCGCCGGTGGGATATAAATTTTCAGCCCGTGAGCCTGCGGCGTTTTCCGGCGGGGGGAGGCGATCTTCCTTCTTCCGGGGCAGAGATGTAGAGGAGCGGGCCGAATGCGGGTGGAACGTGAGGGATCGGTTATGAACGCCCCTGAATCGGCGGATATGAAGGATAAGGTCGTTCTGGTGACCGGCGGCTCGCGCGGCATCGGCGCGGCCATTGCGTGGCGATTCGCGCGCGAGGGCGCGCATCTGGCCTTGAACCACAGGGACGGGAAGGGCAGGTCCGTCCAGATGGCGGACGAACTTTGCCGCGAGTTTGAGGCCGCCGGAGGACGGGCGGTCGCCATCCCTGCGGATATTTCGAAAAAAGACGCCGTAAAGGCCATGTTCGCGCAGGTGGAAGAGGAGTTCGGGCGACTCGACGTGCTCGTCCTGAACGCGGCGCGCGCGCCCTTCAAGCCGTGGGAGAAGCTCCTGGAGCGCGACCTCAAGCTCTTGGTGGAGACGAATTTTCTGGGCAACGTCTTCTGCCTGCAGGGGGCGCTTCCGCTGCTCTCGCGCCAGGGCGGGGCCGTCGTGTTCATATCGAGTCTGGGGGGCCGCTTTTATCACCCCGAATACCCGCTGGGGCCCATGAAGGCGGCCATGGAGGCGGCGGTCAGGCACTGGGCGGAAAGTTTCGAGGAGAGAGGCGTATCGGTCAACGCCGTCTGCGCGGGGCTGGTGAAGACCGATTCGTTCAAGACGCTGCGCATGGTTCAGCCGGAGCTGGAAGAGTTGCCGGAGCGTTATTTCGTGACGCCGGAAGAAGTGGCGGAATCCGTCTATTTTCTCGCGGGCGCCGGCGCGGCTTCCATACGCGGGCAGATCCTCGTGGTCGACAGGGGACTCAGCAACCGCCTGAACCGCCCCCCGGGGTGATGGAGCGGGGGAGATTCCTCGGAGAAGGTTGATTTTCGTTCCCCTCCTTGGTTGTATACGCTTGGATGCGTGGGGGAGGTTTGCATGCGTCCCTACACGAGGACGGGCCGCGCTTGATCGTTACAGAGGACAACCATGTCGCAAAACCTGGTATCAGACGATACGATTTTGGAAGAGGTGAAAAAGGCGATCGCCCACACCACGGGAATCGACGAGGAAACCATCGAGCCGGACAGCTCCCTGGTGGACGACCTGGGCGTCTTGTCGCTCGATTTTCTGGACGTGAACTTTCGCCTCGAGCAGGTGTTCGGCATCAAGATGGCGCGCAATTTCGTTCTGGAGCACGTGGAGGAGATGTTCGGCGAGGGTGTGGCCATCAACGAGGAGAGCGAGGTGACGGAAACCGGGGTCGAGGTCTTGAGGCTGCGCTTGAACGAAGCCGCTGCGGATCTCGAGCCCGGCATCCCCGTGGATGAGCTGCCGGCCCTCGTTACGCCGAAGACGCTGGCGGGCGCGGTGCGCGACGTACTGAACTGCCTGCCCGAGAAGAGCCCGGCGGGGGCGGACTGGAAGGCCGAGGATGGAACGCGCATCGTATGCGCGCAGACGAACGAACCCGCCTCTTTGCCCAGCGGGGATGAAGTGGTCCAGAACTGGCTGAACCGGGTGCAGGAGGAAAGGGGCCTCTTCTCCTCCTGAGGCCGCAGGCTTCATTCAAGCCGTTTTACCGGGAGAACATGTGAATGGCCGGTAACGACAGGCGGGTCGTGATCACCGGATACGGGGCGATGACGCCCCTGGGCAGGGACGTCGCCTCC
This sequence comes from bacterium, assembly GCA_965203325.1. Lineage (GTDB taxonomy): Bacteria > UBA8248 > UBA8248 > UBA8248 > UBA8248 > Bin107. The sequence goes on along the minus strand of OZ241875.1, from coordinate 1,367,008 downwards.
ACGTTCGACGCCGCTCGTGAGGGACGCTCGGGAATCGACGTGGTCCGCCGCTTCGACCCCGAAAAGCTTCCCTGCCGCATTGCCGGCGAGGTGGACGACGAGTGGATAGCCTCGCAGGAAAACGGTGCTGCGCGCAGGCTCGATAAATTCTCCACCCGGGGCGTGCGGATGATGCGCGTGGCCGTATCCCAGGCGGCGCAGACGGCGCGCTTGGACGAAGTTCCCGAGAGAAAGCGAATCGGCGTCGCGCTCGGCTCCCACGGCGATCACCCCGATGTCGAAGAGTTGCTCCGTATCTTTCCCTACTGGAAGCCGGAAGGCAGCGATCCCTTACAGGGCGGGTGGGACATCGAAGGCCTCAAAAGCCGCGGCGCCTATGATCTGATGACGTTTTTCAGAAGAAAGTCCGACGTGGCGACTTCGGTCGTCGCCTTGGATTTCGACTGCCGGGGTCCCATGGTTTCCATATGCTCGGCTTGTGCGGCGGGGGCGCAGGCGATAGGCGAGTCGGTGCGCCTCATCCGCGACGCGAAGGCGGACGTCATGGTGGCGGGAGGCTGCGAGGCGCCCATCACGTACGTGGGGTTTCTCGGGTTCGTCCTGCTCACCGCGCTCGTGGAGAGATACGAAACCCCGCAGAGCGCGTCTCGGCCCTTCGACAGGAGGCGGAATGGCTTCGTGATGTCCGAAGGCGCGGGCGCGATGATACTCGAGAGCTACGAACACGCGCGTGCGCGAGGCGCCGAGGTCCTCGGCGAAGTGCTCGGCTACGGCGATTCCTCGGATGCGTTTCGCATCACCGACATGCACCCGAAGGGTCTCGGCGCGGTGTTCGCCATGAAAAAGGCGATCGAGGACGCGCGGCTCACGCCCGATGCCGTCGAATACATCAACGCGCACGGCACATCGACGCCCAAGAACGATTCCACCGAAACCAGGGCCATCAAGGAGGTGTTCGGCGTCCACGCGGAGAAGATGCCCGTCAGCTCCAATAAGTCCATGATCGGCCACACCATCGGCGGGGCGGGGGCCGTCGAGGCGATTCTGGCCGTGGAAGGGATGCGCCGCTCGGAGATACTGCCGACCATCAACTACCAGAACCGCGACCCCAAGTGCGACCTCGACTACGTGCCCAACGAGACGAGGACGCAGGCCCATCGCGTGGCTCTCTCCAACAGCTTCGGTTTCGGCGGGCAGAACGCCTGTCTTTGCCTGGGTGGTCCCGAGATCGCGTGAATTTTCCGCCCATTCCGATCACCGGCGTCGGCCTGGTAACGGCGGCGGGTCGAGGCGTCGAACCCGCCTGGAAGGCCCTTTGCGCGGGCCGCTCCCTCCTTGCTCCGGACGCTGACCCCGAACTCGCCGGTTTTCCCCCCATCGAAACGGCGCGGTGCGCGCGAATCGACCCCGAATCGGTCGGCGCGGATCGCCGCAGCGCGAGAATCATGGGCCACCACACCCACATGCTCCTGGCGGCGGCTCAAGATATGATGGCCGACGCCCCCGCCGACCCGGAGATGACGGAAGAGGAAATCGCCTTTTTCGCTGGCATGGACTCTGTCGATCCGGATAAAGACGATTTGGTGGGCTCAGTGAGGGAATCGGGAGGTCGGGTGGATTTGGGGCATTTCTTCAGCGAGGGGATGGACACCATCCCCCCGCTTTGGCCGCTGGGTCTGTTGAACGCGATAGGCTTCAGCCAGGCGGCGATTCAGCACAGGTGGCGGGGCGAGAACGCCGTTTTCAGCGCGGGCCCGGAGGCGACGGCGCGCGCCCTCTGCGAGGCGGCGGACTCGGTCGGATCAGGCAAGTCGAGACTCGCTCTCTGCGCCGGCGTGAGCGGGGTGGTTTCCGCAAGAATGCTGGCCCGCGCGAAGCGGCGGGGCGCATGGCCCGCTGCGGGGGGGCTGGGCGAGGGAGCGGGCGTGATTCGCCTCAATAGTCCTGAGGATGCCGACACATCTAAAGTACTAGGTTGGCTCAAAGGATATTCTTCCGTGCGCGCCCTTGAAAAAAGAGGCGGCCTCGTCCGGGCAATTCAAGATTCGGCCCAGGGCGCGCTCGCGTGTGCCGGGATCAAGCCCGAGGGGGTCGACCTTCTCGTGATTCATGGGGAAGGGGAATCTCGGGTGGATGGCGCGGAGGCGGAAGCGATTTCCGCCGTTTTCGGGGATCATAAACCTTGGGGGCTTGCGACGAAGGGCGTATTCGGCCACCTTTGGGGGGGAAGCCCTGCGCTGGACCTGATTATGGCGATGAAAGCCCTGGCCGAAGGCGCGCCGCCGCCATCTCCCGCATCGGAGAAGGAATTATTCCGGGATGCGGCGGATGTCTCCGGGCGCGATGAACTCCAAAACGCGCTCGTGCTTCTCCAGGGTTTCGACGGCGTATGCTCGGGGCTGGTGGTGGGAAAAGGCGCTTGACGGGGGAACGGGAAATTGCGGTTTCTCTTTTTCGATCAGATCAAGGAGATGGTGCGCGGCGAGCGCATCGTGGGCGTCAAGACGTTTCCGCTTTCGGAAGCATATTTGAACGCCCATTTCCGGCGCGCCCCCCGCGTGCCCGGATCGATCCTCATCGAGGCGATGGCGCAGATCACGGGGTGGCTCGTGATCTACACGTATGATTTCAAGACCTCGTGCGTCATATCGCTCATAGACGACGTGGAGGTGGCGAGCGACCTGCGTCCGGGCGTAACCGTGGAGGTTCATGGCGAGATTATCGATACGAACGAACGGGCGAGCCTGTGCCGCGCGCGTATCGAAAAAGACGGCGTCGCGGTGGCCAGGGCCGAGCGGTTCGTGTATCCCCACTTTCCCAACGACGATCCCGAAGGCCTCAAGGAGCGCTTCAGGAACTACGGCTGGCTGGCGTTCGAGGAGACGGCATGAGCGCACAGGTATTCATCACCGGACTCGGCATGGTGACCTCCCTCGGCGCCGACGTGGAGACTTGCTGGCGGCGGGCGCTGGCCGGCGAATCGGGCCTCGCGCCGATAACGTCTTTCGATGCGAAAGCGCTGCCCGTCGCCGGAGCGGGCGAGGTTTCAGAGGAGACGCTCCGCGCCATCAGGGAGAGGCTTCCCGAGGAATATGCGGGAGAGGGGGAGCGCAGGGTGTTGTTCGCGCTCGACGCAGCGCAGAACGCGATGACGGACGCCGGAATGCGCCCCGGCGATTATGCCCCCGAGCGCGCGGGCGTGGTGATGGGAACCGGGCTGAGCAGCTACCGGCTGGAGGATTTCGCCGCCTGGGCGGACCCTGAAAACGGCTTCGACGCCGCCCGCTTCGCTGAAGAGCTTGAGATGACGCAAGCCTCCGGTTACTTCAACAACCCGCCCGAGCGTGCGACCTCCCTGATGGCGGAGTGGTTCGAACTCGCCGGTCCCACAGGCACCATCACCTCCGCCTGCGCAGCGGCGGGGCAGGCGATTGGCATCGGGATGCGCATGATCCGCAGGGGCGAGGCGGAGGTGGTTCTTTGCGGCGGGGCCGATTCGATGATCCATCCCGTCGGGATGGCCATATTCCTCCTGCTGGGCGCGGCCTCCAAATCGAAAGACCCCATCTGCCGTCCTTTCGACAGAAGACGCTCCGGTCTCGCCGTGGGCGAAGGGGCGGGCGTGGTGGTTTTGGAATCGCAAGACCATGCGCGCGCGCGGGGCGCTGCGCCCTACGCTGTTCTATCGGGCTACGGCGCGAGCATGGACGCCCATCAGGTGACGGCGCCGCACCCGGCAGGGCGGGGCGCCGTTCGGTCGATGAGCGAAGCGATGGAGGATGCGGGCCTGGCTCCTGATGATGTCGCCTACGTCAACGCGCACGGCACGGGCACGAAGCTCAACGATCCGGTCGAGACCAGGGCGATTCGCGAGGTGTTCGGCGCGCGGGCGGATGCGCTGGCGGTGAGTTCGTCCAAATCCATGATCGGGCATCTCATCGCCGCCTGCGGCGCGCCCGAGTTCATCTTCACGGCCTTGAGCGTCGCGCGCGATATCGTGCATCCTACGACGTGCCTTGAGAACCCGGACCCGAAGTGCGATCTCGACTATGTGGCCGGGGGGGCGAGGGAGATGCCCGTGCCCGCCGCCATCACGAATTCCTTTGGTTTCGGCGGGCAAAACGCCACCTTGCTCGTGAGAAAGGCGGCCTAGATGAGAGGTGATACGGAATGAAAATCGATTTGAGCGGAAAAATCGCGCTGGTGACCGGAGGCGGGCGGGGCATCGGGCGCGCCTGCTGTACGGCCCTGGCCGAGGCGGGCGCTTCGGTGGCGATCAACTACAGCCGCTCGGCGGAGGCCGCCGAGGAGTTGAGGGGGGAGATCGAGGCGGCCGGCGGGCAGGCGAATACCTACCAGGCCGACGTCTCCTCTTTCGAGGACGTATCGGCGATGTTCGAGCAGGTAAAAGAGGATTTCGGCACGCTCGATATTCTCGTCAACAACGCGGGCGTGATACAGGACGGCTTGCTGCTCACCATGAAGCCCGCAGGCTGGCGCAAGGTGCTCGGCGTGAGCCTGGACGGCGCTTACCACTGCACGAAGGCGGCCGGCGAGATCATGCTCCGGAAGCGCTCCGGCAAGGTGATCAGCATCTCCTCCGTCATGGGGGTTTCGGGCGGGGCCGGACAGACGAACTACGCCTCCGCCAAGGCGGGCATCATCGCTTTCATGCGCGCCTGCGCCGCCGAGATGGGAAAGAGGGGCATCCAGTTCAACACCATCTTGCCGGGCATGATTGTCACCGACATGAGCGAGCGCGTGCGCGAGAAGGGCGGCGACGTGATTATGGGACGCATACCGGCGGGCCGCTTCGGCGAACCAGAGGACGTGGCCAGGCTCGTGGTCTTCCTGGCTTCGGCGGAGTCGGATTACATCAACGGACAGGCGATAGCCGTGGACGGCGGTCTGCTCACCGGCTGAGTGCGGGGGATATTCGGGATGCGTCTGTACCAGGGGGTGGATTTAGTGGAGGTTGCGCGCTTGAAGGAGGCCTACGAACGCCACGAAGCGTTCGGCGAGGACGTGTTCACCGAAGCCGAGCGGGCGTATTGCCTGAAGCGCCGGAATCCCTATCCCCACTTTGCTGCCCGCTTCGCGGCGAAAGAAGCCTGCCTCAAGGCCTTCGGCCTCGGGATATCCGAACCGGGAGGACTGGGCGGCAGGGGCCGGCTGCGCGAGATCGAAGTGGAATCGGCGGCATCGGGAAAGCCCAGCCTCAAGCTTAGCGGTTCGATGGAGCGCATGAGCGCACGAAAGAAGATCAATCAGCTAACGATTTCGATGAGCCATACGCTGGAGTTGGCGGTGGCACAGGTGATTCTCCTGGGCGAAGACGCGCCGGAAGAAGCCGGCTAGGAGTTTGTTTTGAGATATATGCTTGTGGACAGGGTAACGGCGTGGGAGGCGGGGGCCTCCATCGAAGGGGTGAAGAACATTACGATGAGCGAGGATTTTCTTGAGTTTCACTTTCCCCGGTTTCCCGTCATGCCGGGCGCGCTGATATTCGAAGGCCTGGTGCAGCTGGCAGGCTGGCTCGAAGCGGCGGAATCCGATTTCACCCGGTGGATTCTTTTGGAAAAGGTTCGAAGCGTCAGGTACTATGGATTCGCCTTTCCGGGGGATCAGGTCCTCCTGAACGTGGAGGCGCGGGGAGAGGAAGACGGTCTCAAGAACTTCCGGGGCGTTGCCACCGTGGAGGGCGAGCGTCGGGTGGTCGCCGATTTTGGCGGAAAGGCGGTGCCGCTCGCGGATTATGAGGATCCCGAGGAGCAGCGCCATCATTTTCGCGTTCTCGGACGCGAGATTCGGTTGAGCCAGGCGGGATGAGCGATGCGAGGCGAGGAAGTCTGGATTACGGGCGTGGGGTTGCTGACTTCCATAGGCGAGAATGCCGGGGAAAACTGGGAGTCGCTTTGCGCCGGAAAATGCGGGGTCGCCTGTCATCCAAGCGAGGATAACGGTTCTCTTCCGGATAATTTCGCCTACCATGGCGCCATCCCCGGCCATGAAGACCCGCCCGAGGTGCCGCCCAAACTCGCGAGCCAGCGCAAATTCCTGAACAGGAGCTCCATCCTGGGGCTTTACGCCGCCGCCGAGGCGGTGGCCTGCTCTGGTCTCGACATGGGAGAGGTGGCGCCCGAGAGAAAGTCCCTCTACGTCGGTTCGGGTGATTTTACGAGGGTGGGCTATGTGGATTTCTATGCCGCTCTCAAACAAACGGCCGGCGAGACGTGGGACGCGCCCGAACCCGCCTCCCTCAACGAGGCGTCGCTCCACAGGGTAAGCCCTTTTTTCCTGCTCGAGGGATTGCCCAACAATCTTTTCAGCTATCTCTCGGGCATCTACGAGTTCATGGGGCCGAACGGCAGTTTTTCCAGCCTTTCATCCTGCGGCGCGCAGGCGCTCGAGAATTGCGATCGCGTGCTTCGCTTCGGCGAGGCCGACGTCGGCCTCGTCGTGGGCTGCGGGAGTTGGGCGCACCCCATGGTGCTCCTGGAACTCGACGGGCTGGGCATTCTCTCCCGGGCGAAAGATGGGGCCGCGTCGTTCCGGCCCTTCGATAAAAGACGCGATGGATTCTTCCCCGGAGAGGGCGCCGCCGCCCTGGTGCTCGAGAGCGCCGAATCCGCCCGTGCGCGGGGCGCGAAGCCCCTGGGCCGCGTTCTGGGGACGGCGAACTGCCAGGAATACTCCTCTGAGCGCTATATTCCCGTTCCCACCGGCGCGGTGCGCCATTCGGTGGAATCGGCGGTGGCCGAGGCGGGCGTCACGAGCGATGATCTGGCCTTCGTTCTTCCCCACGGGAGTGCGACGCCCCTGGGAGACGCGGGCGAACTCTCCGCCTTGCTGGAATACGGCGATATGGCGAAGGACCCGGTTCCGCTTGCTGGCTGGAAGCCCTATACGGGACACATGGGCTCCGCCAGCGATTTGGCCGAGATCGTGCTGGGACTCTCCGCCCTCAAAGAGGGCCGCCTTCCGCCCACGCCGGGCTTTGAGCAAAAAGACGATGCCTTCGAGGCCCTCCACATCCCCACCGAAGAATGCGCCGTCGCCGGGGCCGCGTTCCTGTCCCTGAGTCACGGCATCGGCGGGCAATCCTCCGCGACCATCGTCGCCGCGCAGTGAACGAATCCGCGAAGCGCCCCGGGAGAAAGCGCAGCAAGGACAAGGGCGCGCTTCACCAATGGGTGGAATACGCCGTGATCGCTTCGTTTCTGAGGTTGATCCGCCTGCTGCCCTACGGTGTCTGCCGCGCGGTCGCCGCCGCCGCGGGAGAGGCGATTTTCCGGTTCGCTCCCAGGAGAAGGCGCATCGCGCGCGCCAACCTGCGCATCGCGTTCCCCGAACTCGACGAGGCGCAGCGCCTGAATCTTGCGAGGCGCAGTTGCCGTTCGTTCATCCTCACCTGTCTGGAGGGAGCGAAATTTCTCACCCGCTTCGACTTGCGACGCGCGGAGAAAACGGTGCGCGAGATAGTGGACGACGCGGAGGATACGATAGATAAGGTGCGCGCGATTCACGAAGATGCGGGCGGCTGCGTGTTCGTCGTGCCGCATCTGGGGAACTGGGAATTTCTCGCCCATGCCGGCGCGCTGGCGGGGATTCCGCTCACCGTCCCCGTGCGTCCCCTGGACAACCGAAAGCTCGAAGCCTCGCTGTATGAAATGCGCGCATCGTCGGGGCAGGAGATTCTTTCGAAGAAAAACGCCTTCTTCCACCTGCGCGAGGCGCTGCGCAAGGGCCGCTCGGTGGCGATTCTGGCGGATCAGAACGCGGGAGGCGAGGGGATTGACGCGCCGTTTTTCGGCAGGCCCGCCAGGACGACGCCCGCTCCCGCAGCACTCGCGGTTTTGTACAACCGGCCCCTCGTTCTCATCTCGTGCCTGAGGAAAGGCGACGCCCGGCGCTATGAGATATTGCTGAGCGAGCCGATAGCGCCCGATATGAACGCAAAAAGTGCGAAGCAAGAGATGGAGAGGCTTACAAAGTTGGTGAACGAGGAGACGGAAAAATTAGTCCGAAAAGGACCGGAGCAGTATTTATGGATCCATGACAGGTGGAAGCTCACCAAGAGCCAGGGACCGTCCCGGTGGGCCGATTCAAGTTGAAGCTTCAGGGGAGGATGCGGTTTCTTTCAGATGCTTGAAGAAGGGAATTCCCAGTTTTTCGAGTTTCGCCTCGAGCTTTTCCGTGCAGTCGCAATCGCCGCAGACGGGATAGCCTTCGCAATCTTCAAGTTTGCGGGCGAAGCGCACGTCGATCTCCTCGAAATACGCCTCCCAGTAGGGTAGTTCCTCATACAGCTCATAACCCGGCCCGAACGCCTCGCGGCAGTAGCAGACCTCAAGCCAGCGAACCTGGCCTTTCTCGGTGAGCCTCGCCTCTTTCATGCACTTGAGAAACGTCCGGTGCGCGATGGAGCCTCGCCCGAGTTCGCCCGATTCGATGGCTTCGAGCAGGGCGGCGCTCTTGCCCTCGATGACTTTTCCGCGCACCAGATAACGCATGGAACCTCCACGCCTTTTTCATAAACCCTTCATTCGATTGTAACATACACGATATGATTCATGTATAGATTGCCGAATGCTTCGGATTGTCGAGGGCGTAAGGCGGCAGGGCGAGGAGCCCATAAACCCTGGAATAGGCGGGATGACGGACAAACCGATCGAGATCACCATGGTGGCGAGCGAGATGTTTCCCTTCGCCAAATCTGGCGGGCTGGGCGACGTCATCGGCGCGCTGCCTTTGGCCCTGGCGAGGATGGGCCACCGGGTTTGCGTCTACCTGCCCGCGTACCGTGCTGTTCTCAATGAATATGACCCCGGTTCTCCCGCGCAGGTCGCAGACGTCTTTGCCGAAGCGCCCTACGATGTCTTCTCGCTCGAACACGAGGGGGTTTCGGTCAGACTCGTCGCCGCTGACGATCTGTTCGATCGGGATGGATTCTACGGAGATGCGCGCGGAGCGTTTCCCGACAACGCGGAGCGCTTCGCCCGTTTCGCCCGGGGCGCGCTCTCCCACATGGAGAGCGAAAAAGCGTATCCGTTCATCATCCACTGCCATGACTGGCAAAGCGCCCTGATACCGCCCTTGCTGCAGTATCGCCGCGCTGACGATGCGAAATGGCGCGGGGTCTCCAGTGTTTTCACGGTTCACAACCTGGCGTACCAGGGCCGGTTCCAGCCGGATGATTTCGCGCACACTTGTCTGCCCGATGAGGCGATGGGCATGGAGGGGCTTGAGTTTCACGGCGACGTCAACTTCATGAAGGGCGGCATCCTGTTCAGCGGCGCGGTCTCCACCGTGAGCGAGCGTTATGCGCAGGAGATGCTGACGGAAGAGCAGGGAGAAGGGCTCGAAGGAGTGGTCGCTCTCAGAAGGGATTCTTTGTTCGGCATCATGAACGGCATCGACGATGCGGTCTGGAACCCGGAGACCGACCCCCACGTTCCGGCTCCGTTCTCGATCGCGCGCCCGGAGGGCAAGGCGAAGTGCAAGGCGGCGCTTCTGGAGGAACTGGGGCTGGACGCAGGCGCGGGGGGGGCATTGTGCGTCGTCGTCTCGCGGCTGGCGCATCAGAAGGGAATCGACCTGATCCTCGAAACGATGGATGAATGGATGAGGCTGGGCGTTAGCCTGGCCGTTCTGGGAACCGGCGAGGAGGCGTTGGAAGATGGCCTCACCGAGGCCGCTTCGACCCATCCGGGCCGGGTGGCCTTCGTGCCCGCCTATGACGAGGCGCTCTCCCACCGCATGTACGCAGGCGGCGACGTCCTGCTCATGCCCTCACGCTATGAGCCTTCGGGCCTGAACCAGCTGTACGCCATGCGCTACGGAACCCTGCCTTACGTGCGGCGGGTCGGCGGATTGGCGGATTCCGTTTCCTCATCGCCCACGCCCGACCCGGATGTCGACACCGGCTTCCATTTCGACGCGTTCGCCCCGGCTGATTTCCTCACCGGGATGGAGAGGATTTGCCGGGTGTTTTTGGATCAGGGCCTTTGGCGTATGATGATGCGCAACGCGATGGAGAAGGACTCCGGTTGGGACGGCGTCGCGCCGCGCTACGTCGATTTGTACGAAAAGGCGATGCGCCCGCAGCCGCGTTGAGACGAATCGAACAGAGGAGCCGGATATTGGATTCGCGTGATCCCAGAGTCATATCTTTCGTCATGGCGGGCGGCGCCGGAAACAGGCTCCGCCCCCTCACGGTCGCGCGCGGCAAGCCGGCCGTTCCGTTCGGTTCGAAATACCGCATCATCGACTTCGTGCTGAGCAACCTGGTGAACTCGGGCTATCAGTCCATCTACGTGCTGGTGCAGTACCTGGCGCAATCGCTGATCGAGCATTTGAGGCGCTCGTGGAACATCAGCGGAACGCTCGGCAAGAATTTCGTGACGGCCGTTCCGCCCCAGCAGCGCGCAGGCGAGTTCTGGTTCAAGGGCACGGCCGATTCCATCCATCAGAACAGGAACCTGGTGACCGACAATGCGCCCGATATCGTGCTGGTGTTCGGGGCGGACCACATCTACCGCATGGACGTGAGCCAGTTGGTTCGCTTTCACCTCGAAAGCGGGGCGGACGCGACGATATCGGCCCTGCCAGCGCCGGTCGAAGACGCCCGGGAATTCGGCGTGCTGGCCGTGAACGAGGAGGGACGAGTGGAGCGTTTTGACGAAAAGCCCGCCCGCCCCCGCCCCATGCCGGGCGATCCCTCGCGCGCGCTGTGCTCGATGGGAAACTACGTGTTTTCCTCCCAGGTGCTGATGGATGCGCTCATCAGCGATGCGGCGCGTGAGGGGGAGCACGACTTCGGGCGAACGATCATCCCCGCTCTTCTCGGCGAGCGTAAAAAACTCTACGCCTACGATTTCATGAAAAACGAGATTCCAGGGGTTCGGCCCACCGAGGAGAGGGGCTACTGGCGCGACGTGGGCACCATCAAGAGCTACTGGGAGACGCAGATGGACCTTTTGGGGGAGACGCCGCTCCTTGACTTGAGCAACCCCGACTGGCCGATTCACACCAGCGCCTATCCGGGGCCGGGCAGCCGCATCGTGTCCACGCAGGTGGAAGACGCCTTGATCGGAGAGGGATGCCAGATTGTGGGGGCGCGAATCGAGCGCTCCGTCATCGGCCGCGGCGTGGTAATCGAAAAAGGGGCGGAGATCGTCGATTCCATCGTCATGGATCACACCCACATCGGGGCGGGGGCGCATCTGCAAAAAGCGATTGTCGACAGGTTCAACCAGATAGAAGCGGGCGCTTCGGTGGCGATTGAAAGGGCCGATTCCTTCCCCGGCGCCGTCTCCGACCCTTCCGGCATCATCGTCCTGCCGCGCGGGTTCACCCGGCCCGTCATATGAATTCAATGGAAATATCGGAAATCAGGACCCGCGCCGAGGCTTTTCTCGGCGAATCGCGAAAAGAGTGGTACGAGGTCGGCGCCGGTCTCAAGGAAGAAGTGCGCATAAGCGAGATTTTCGCCGAATACGCCGATCTCTTCACGCGCGAGAACGTCGAGGCGTTCGCTTCCCTCGCCGGACCGGAGGAAGATGCGGGCGAAGCCCTGAAATTGGCCGAGTTGCGCGGGTTTCTGACCCTGGGCCACATACGCGACGCGACGAGGGAGTTGAGCGAGCAGGCGCTTCTCTTCGAAACCAAAACCACCGTGAAAACGTCCGAGGGCGAATCCATCCCCTACCGGCAAAGCGCCGTCGCGCTCCTGAACGAATCGGACCGAGAGAAGCGGCGTTTTCTGGAAAACGCCCGCTGTGAGGCCTTAGGGGATAAGAACGAATTTCTGGAGCAAATTCATCGCACGACCCACGAGATGGCCGATGATTTGGGGTTCAATGGCTACCTGGGGATGATGGCGGCGCTCAAACGCTACCCGCTTGAGCCTGTTCGTGAAGAGATGCAGCACTTTCTCGAACGCACCGAAGCGCTTTACGCCGAGGCGATGGGAGAGGAACTGAGCCAGACGGGGGTTCCCCCGGCGTCCGCGCAGCGACACGACGCGCAGTACTGTTTTCGGGGTGCGGAGTATGACGCTCTTTTCCCGGCGGAGAAGATCGAAACTTCTGCGCGGGAGATTTGCGCGTCGATGGGCCTCGATCTCTCGGCGGAGGGCAGGGTGCGCCTCGACATCGAGGACCGCCCGCTGAAGAGCCCCCGCGCGTTTTGCGCTTCCTTGAACGTGCCGGATGAGGTCTATCTCGTCATCAGGCCCCGGGGCGGTTATGACGATTACCGCGCGTTCTGGCACGAACTCGGCCACGCGCTTCATTTCGCGGGCGTGGCGGCGGATGCGCCTTTCGAGTGGAAGCGCCTGGGGGACAACTCCGTGACGGAGGGGTTCGCCATGCTCTTCGATCACCTTCTATTCGAACCGCTCTGGCTGGAAGACGCCCTGGGCGGGGAGGCGTCGGACTACGCGGCGTTTCTGGCGCATCACGCGCTTTTCGAACTCTATATGCTCAGGCGCTATGCGGCGAAAATCGACTATGAGTTGACGCTCCATCAGGGCGCAGGTCTGGAAGGCAAGGATGCCGCTTATAAGGAGAAGCTGAGCGCGGCGACGGGTGTGGAATACCCTGGCGTCTCCTATCTCGACGACGTGGACCCGTTTTTCTACTGCGCGAATTATCTTCGGGCGTGGATGCTGCAGGCGCAGATGGCCGAAGTCCTGAAGACCAGGTTCGGCAAAAAGTGGTGGGCCAATCAAAAGAGCGGCGGATTCCTGGCGGAAATCTGGCGCGACGGCCAGCGCCACGACGGCGATTCCCTCTCCCGCCACCTCGGCTACCGGCGGCTCACCACCGAACCGCTCGAGGCGCAGATCAGGAACCTCATGCCGCGCTAGCGGGAATGCGGGCAAGAACTACCCACCCAGGAAAACCTATTCGTTATCGACCCGGGCCCTAAAGCGTAACGGGCTGTCCCTCCTTGCACGAACGGTCCGCCGCCATGGTGAGGGCGAGCACCTCTCTCGCGTGCGCGCCCGTGGCGAGTCCCACGCCTCCGATTCCCAATATGTGGCGCACGAAGGCGTCGGTTTCTTCCTTCATGGGGCCGAAGAACTCGCCCATCACGAAATCCCCCGGCATGGCGGAGCCGAGGAAAGCCACGTTCACCTGGTGTTCGGGCGTGTAGGGGCAGGGAATCGGATCCTCAGGCGCGAGGATGACGTCGCGGTGGGCGTCGTCCACGTTCAGCGATCCTTTCGTGCCTTGGAGGTCGATCTCCATCGTCGCCGTATAGGCGGGCCAGTGGTGGGGCGGGAGCCAACTCGTGCCGAGCGTGGCCACGCTCCCGTCGTCGAAGGTGACGATCATCCACTGGAAATCGTCGCGGTTGTATTTCTTGAACACGAAGCTCGCCGCGCGGGCGTAGACCTCGACGGGTTTTTTCCCCTCCATGTACCAGAGGATGAGGTCGACCATGTAGGTGAGGGTGTTGATGGAAGGCGTGGTGTTGGGCGAGCGCCTCGCCACCGCCTCGCCCACGGCGCGGGTGACGTAGATCTTGCCGAGCGCCATCACGATGTCGCCGAGCTGTCCGGCGAAGGCCGCCTGTTTCGCGAGCAGAAAGCGCCTCCTGTAGCGCTGGGTGTAGCCCACGAAAATCTCGGCGCCCGATTCGTCGGCCTTGGCTAGAATGTCGTCCGCCTCGTCCAGATCGAGGACGAAGGGCTTTTCGATGAGCACGGGCTTTCCGAGTTCGGCCGCCAGGGCCGCCGGGCCGTGGTGGTACTCCTCGTCCGAGGAGACGATGACGGCGCCCACGCGCTCGTCCCGTATCGCCACCTCGTATTCTTCAGTCGCCACGTCGGCCCGAACCGACTCCGCGAGGCGGTCGAGCTTCTCGGGCACGATGTCGCACACGGCGAGGTAGTCCACCTGGGGGATTTGCGCGCAAGAATGCGCCCTGAGCGTTCCGATGCCGCCCGCGCCGATGACGGCTACTCCTGTCGTTTTCACAATCATCTCCTCACTTTAATTTGCATCCGGTTCATTCTGGGGGAATAATCCCCTCTGTCCAATATCAAGGTTCCCGTCATATATCTGGAGAATTCCATGCGCATCGATGTTCAGACCCATCATGTACCACAAGCCTACGTCAAAGCGCTCGCCGCCCGCTCCGATTTTCCGCACTACGAGAAAGCGGAGGATTTCTGGTGGGCGTGGGCGAGCCCGGACGAAAAGCTCCCGATGCGTTCTCCCGCGCTGGACATCTCCATCAAGCTCGCCGAAATGGATGAGCAGGAAATCGATATTGCCCTAATCAGCATGAACATTCCAGGCCCGGACCTCGCCAAAACCCCCGGGGACGCGGACGAACTCGCGCGAATCGGGAACGACGGCCTCGCCGAGGCGGCGGCGCTTCATCCAGGGCGCTTCCGCGGGCTGGCGTCGCTCGGTTTCGGGGATATGGACGCGACCTGCCGCGAACTCGAGCGCTGCGTGGACGAACTCGGTTTCGTGGGCCTGCAGGTGTTCTCTTACATCGGCGGCAGGCGCTACATCGACGACGCGGCCCATGAGCCCTTGTGGGGCCTTCTGGCGGAGCGCGGCGTTCCGCTCGTGCTGCACCCGGGGCCTTCTCCATCGGGGCCGCAGTATAAGGATCACTGGCTGGGGCCGATGATAGGCTTCATGTTCGATGAATGCCTGGCGGCGCTGCGGCTCATCCTGAGCGGCGTGCTGGAGCGCCACCCGAATCTCAAGGTGCTCCTGCCGCACGGGGGCGCGTCGCTTCCGCTGTTCATCGGGCGGGTGGACAACCTGAGTTCGCGCTACCGCGAGGATCAGGACCTCATCACACGCGACCCGAGCGAATACTTCGCGCGCTTCTACACGGACACGGTGGTTCACTCCCAGACGGCGCTCGAATTTTCTCTCAAAGAGATGGGCGCATCGCGCATGATGTTCGCGAGCGACGCCCCCTGGGTGCCCGTGAAGCGCCACGCCGACATGATGGACGCGCTGGATATTTCTGCGGAAGACGCGGAGCGAATCTGGAGCGGCACGGCGAAAGCGTTTTTCGGTTTGTAGAGCGCTTTTCTTACGCGTCGCTTCTGAGCAGCATGCGCTTCACGTCGTATTCGAGCACCACCTCGCCGTTCTGGTTGAGGACCCTCTGGTGCGTCGCGACGACGCCGCGATCGGGCCTGCTCCTGGAGGGGCGAACGTCGGTCGTCTCGACTTCCACCGTGAGTGTATCGCCCACGTAGACCGGCGCGCGCGCGACGAGGCCGTCCACGCCCAAAAGCGCGATCGCGTAATCGTGCAAAACGCCCGTCTGGACGATGAGGGTATCAGCGATGCCGCAGGTGAACAGGGCGGGCGCCATGCGCCTTTCGTGGCCCTTTTCCCTTAAAAACTCCATGTCGAGAAACAGGCTTTCCGTATAGCCAACGAGGTTGACGTAGTTCACCACGTCGGTCTCGGTGATGGTCCTGCCCCGGGTGGTGAATTTGCTCCCGACTTCCCATTTTTCGAACGCGACGCCTTCGCTCATGAAACCTGAAACCTCCTGAATGGTGGTGTGATTCCGCGGGAGGCGATTCTACAGGCGGGGGCGAAAATCTTCAAAGTTCGCGGGGGTTTTCTTCGCTGGGGGAGAGCAGTTGAAAAAGCCTCTACGGCCGGATGGGGTTTGACGTGAGAATGGTTGGCGTTCGTCTGTAGCGGACAGGACCCTGCGCCTGTCCGAGGTTGCGACCTGTCCCTGCCGCTGAGAGGCGCGTTGGGGTGAAACAGGGTAATCATCAAAATATCAACAAGTTAGATGAGATGGAACCCGGCAGCGTCGAATAGTATAATAGGCAAGTCGCTGGTTCACGTCTTTTCCCGGCAAACGGGTAAAGTTACAGGGGAGACGGACAGATGAAGCGCTATGGGGTCATCGTTGCATTGAGCGTTTTGGCGGTTGTTTTTCTGATCAATACTGCGGCGGCGGATGACCGTCGAGGCAGGCGCCACGGAATCAAGCGGCATCATAAATATAAATCGCACCGGCACCACAGAGCGCGTCAGCACCGCAAATGGCATCGCCATCATCGTCATCATCGCCGTCCCCGTGTGATCGTTCGCCACAGGTACTGGTTCGGCCCCAGCGTCGTCGCGCCCGTCTGGTACGGCTATCCGGTCTGGACCGGCCCGCGCGTCATTTATCGCCCCTACCCGCGCGAGCGTTACGTCTATCATTCGACGGGCGATGATTGCGCGGCCTATTATGTGAACAACGACAACGAGGTTCTCGGCTCGGTCATCGGCGCGATCGGCGGCGGCGTCATCGGCCATCAGGTCGGCAAGGGAAGCGGTCGCGGACTGGCCACCTTCGCGGGCGTGCTTCTCGGCAGCGTGGTGGGCGGGCAGATCGGTCGCGACCTCGATGAAGCGGAGCGGCTCAGGCTCGCAAGCGCCACGCAGTACGCGCTCGAGAACCAGCGCTCCGGCACGCGCACCGTTTGGGACAACCCCGACAGGCGGGTGTGCGGCGTCGTCGTTCCCAGGCCGGCCTTCAAAAACGAACTCGATCAGTACTGCCGGGAGTTCCAGCAGACGATCGTCGTAGACGGCAAAAAGCAAAACGCCTACGGCACCGCCTGCAGGCAGCCTGACGGCCAGTGGAAGCTCGCCAACTAGCCCGCTGACGCTTACAGCCTAATCCATCATGATGACCGCGCGGCCCGTGACGGCCGCGACTTCCAGCCGTTCGTGCACTTTTTCCACTTCTTCGGCGTTGAACGAATAGGTCTCCGTCACCACGGGCCAGACGTCGCCCCGCGCCACCAGGTCGAGCGATTCCTTGATTTCCTGTTTCGAACAGTATCGGCTGCCCAAGAGTTCGAGTTCTTTCGTCACCATGTCGCGCGCCGCGGCCTGGAACGACTGCCCCGTGCCGCCCAAGGTTACGAGGCGCCCGCCGGTTCCCAGGGCCTGAACGCCCGCTTCCATCGTGGAAGCGGAGGAGACGAAGTCGACCACCACGTCCACGCCCTCCCCGTTCGTCAAGTCCATGAGCGCGCCCGCCACGTCTCCCTGGGATGCGTCGACGACCTCGTCCGCGCCCACGTCGCGGCACTTGCCCAGCTTGTTCGCCGCGGCGTCCACGGCGATGACCCTCGCGTGCGCCCACTTGGCCATCATCACCATGTGGATGCCCACGCCGCCGCCCGCGCCGATGACGGCCACGTTCTCGAGCGGCGCGATGCGCGCGCGCTTCGTTACTTTATACGGGGTGGCTATCGCGTCGCAGATGACGGAGACCTCCGCCGCGTTGTTCTCGTAATCCAGCCCGGCGGGGATTTTGATGAAATTCCGCGCGGGCAGCTTGATGTATTCCGCATAGGCGCCCTGCACCTGGCGGCCGATGTAGCCCGTGAAGTTCTCGCACAGCGTTTCGCGGTTGATGAGGCACCACTTGCACCTCCCGCAGGTGACGTAGAAGTGCGCGGTCACCGCGTCGCCCTCCTGGAGGCCCTCCACGCCTTCGCCCAGGGCGGTGATGACGGCGGTGATCTCATGGCCGATGATGAGGGGATAGGTCACATCGGGCACCCGGCCCATGCGGGCGTGGTGGATGGTCAGCCCGGCGCCGCAGGCCAGTACCTTCGCGACCGCTTCCCCCGGCCCCACCACGGGGTCCGGATATTCTTCCTCGACAAAGGGTTCTCCAGGTCCTCTCAACACCATCGCCTTCAATGGGCGTCCTCCTCAAATAAATGGATGGGATTTCAGCCACGCGATTACAACACACGGGAGAGCGCCTAGGCAACGAGGAGCGGATGGCGTAACCTCACGGGGCGGCGTCCGAAGGGAAAGCGAGAGAAGATGAACGAACCCCCCGTAAGTGAAGAGAGAGTGTTCGACGCGCAGCGCGCGGCCAGGACCACGCTGCTGGTCGGCGCGTTGCTCATCGTCTTCACCGCGTCCGCCATGTATACGAACCAGCCGGGCAGGGTGGGCTACGGCTGGGCGACGCTGGGGGCGGGAGCGGCCCTGGGCCTGTTCGGGCTGGCGACCCTGCGGGGGTTTGCGTGGTGTAGTTATCTCTCGGTCCTGGTGCTGGGCGTGTTCGATTTCATCTGGATGGTGCGGGTGCTCGAGGGCTTCGACGTCGGCCTCGCCATCTGGATAGCGATATGTTTTTTCGCCATCCGCGAGATTTGGCCGGGCATCGACGAGAAATTCCCGTGGGTGAAGCGCAATCCGTGATGGGCGTCCGATTCGCGCGGCCTTCACCTGTCCCGTATTACAGTCTTTCCATCAGGTAGCGGACGCAGTCGAAATGGCGGGGCGGTTCGTTCGGCGCGAAACCAGGCGCGTTCAGGGCCCATAGCGGCACGATGCTCTCATGCAGCGAGCCGTGGCTTCTGAGCCTGACCTCGCGTTCGGCCTCGTCCATCACGCCGAATACGGTCTCGGCGTCCGCCAACACCATGACCTCGCCCACCCGCTCGGGCATCAACTGGAAGCGCGCGGCGGCCTCCTGACGCGTAAGCGCATCGTCAATTCCCGGATGCGCTTTGAGGATGGCGACGGCCTCTGCAAGTGAATTCTCGTTTTCCAGGTGGACATAGGCCGCGCCGCCCTGGTTTCCGTGGTGGACGACGTAGCGGTCCTTGATGATGGGAACGGCTTCCGCGCCGACGCCCCCAGCTCTCAAAATGACGCCCGGGTCGAGCGCCCGCGTCTTATCACACATCCCGTGATCTGCGGTGATGAAGACCGCCCCGTCCTTGTGAATACGAAGCCAGCTATCGACGAGCCTTCCGACTTCCGCATCGAGGGCGGCGTGGTGCGCCTGCGCCTCTTCGCTTTCAGGCCCGTATTTGTGCTGCATGTAGTCCGTGGTGGTGACGTAGAGAAGGTCCGGTTTTTCCTCTTCGAGCACCGCACGCGCCGCCCGCAGGAGCCAGAGGTTCACGGCCCCACTGTAGATATTCTCCTGGGCGCCCGCTTTTTGGATGAGCCACCCAGGCGGGTCTTCCGCGGTGACGACAGTCCGCGCTCCCTTGCCGATCATGTCGCAGAGCTTTTGCTTGGACGCCAGGACGGCGGTCTTGCGCGCAGCCTTACGGCCCGTTTCCATGAGGGTGGGCGCAAGAACGAAATCCCCCGATTCCATATAGACTTCCTCGCCCGTCTCTGCGTTCAGGAAATAGTTGGCCGTGATCCCGTGCGCGGCGGGGGGCGCGCCGCAGATCATCGAGACGTTGTTCACGTTGGTGACAGAGGGCATCTGGCACGAGACGGTGTAGCGTGCCCCCTCGCTCTCGATTCTGTCGAGGTTCGGCGTGTGGGAGGCCTCGAAATAGGCGGGGTCGCCCCCGTCGATGAGGATGATGAGAGCGCGCATGCGGAACCGGGAGCCTGCCGGATCAGCCGAGACGCCTTAAAGCCTTGGCGCCGATGTCTTTTCGGAAATAAACGTCTTCCCAGTAAATCTGGTCGCACGCCTCATAGGCGCGCGCGATGGCGGCGCGGATGTCCAGCCCGCGCGCCGTGACGCCCAGGACGCGGCCGCCTGCGGTCACGACGCCGCCCGAGTCGTTCAGGGCAGTACCGGCATGAAAGACGTGAACGCCGGGAAGATCATCTGCATCCTCGATTCCCTGTATCGCGTCGCCCCTTCGGTAGGCGTCCGGGTAGCCGCCCGCCGCCATGACGACGCACACGGCGGCGTCTTGCGTATAGCGGATGCTCGTCTCATGCAGCCGCCCCTCGACGCACGCCATGAGGACGGGCAGCAAGTCCCCCTCCATGCGCGTGAGCAGGGGCTGGCATTCGGGGTCGCCGAAGCGACAGTTGAATTCCAGCACCTTCAAATCATCGCCCTGCACCATGAGGCCGGCGTAGAGAATCCCCCGGTAGGGGGTACCCCGCTTCGCCATGACGCGGATGGCGGGCTTGACCACGGTTTCGAGCGCGCGTTCCTCTAACGCGCCCGAGAGCACGGGCGCAGGCGAATAAGCACCCATGCCGCCCGTGTTGGGGCCGGTGTCGCCCTCGCCGATAGCCTTGTGATCCTGCGCCGAAGCCATCGGGAGCGCGGTTTCTCCGTCCGCGAACGCGAGAAAACTCGCCTCCTCGCCTTCCAGGAATTCCTCGACCACGCAAGTGGCGCCCGCCTCACCGAACGCTCTTTCCTCCATGATTTGCGCGATGGCCGCGTGCGCGCTCGAGGCGTCGGGGCAAAGGAGCACGCCCTTGCCCGCGGCGAGACCGTCGGCTTTCACCGCCCACGCGCCGCCGCGCTCTGATACGAAATCTCTGGCTGCGCCTGCATCCTCGAAGACGCCGTAGGCGGCGGTGGGGATTCCCGCCTCGTCCATCAGGGCCTTGGAGAACGCCTTGCTCGCCTCGATGCGGGCGGCCTTGGCGGATGGACCGAACGCCGGAACCCCGAGCGCTTCGAGTTCATCCACCAGCCCCAGGGCGAGAGGGGCTTCCGGGCCGACGACGACCAGGCCCGGAGATTCTTCTTTCGCCAGCGAGAGGAGACCAGCGATATCCTCCGCGCCGACGGATACATTCCGCCCGACCCGCGCGGTGCCCGCGTTACCGGGCGCGCAGACTATCGTCTCCACGTCCGGGCTTTGGCTGAGCTTCCAGGCCAGGGTGTGCTCGCGCCCGCCCCCGCCGACAATGATGACCTTCATCGGATGTTCCCGTGAGAAAATAGTGATGCCCACAACCTAAGGCGGCGCGAAAAAGGTGTCAAACGATCTGGACGCATCAGCCCATGTCGCCCAGGGCGTGCTGCACAATGGTGAGGAGCGAGACAGGCGCTGTGTCCGCGCGCAGGATCCGGGGACCCAAGGATACCGGCAGGAAACCGCAATCCATCGCTCCTTCCGCTTCCTCGTCCGTGAGGTCGCCCTCGGGACCCGTCAGGATGGCGATGCGAAGGGGCCCGGTGGTTTTGCCTCCAGTCTCGCGTGATAAAGCCTCTTTGACCGGAAGCGCATTTTCTCCCAGGTAGCCCATTAGTTTGAGGTCGAAATCCTCCGTCGCGGCGAGAAACCCTCCCAGCCCTCCGAGTGGATGCGCAGCAGGCGGGGGCACGCGGTCGCACTGCTTGGCGGCTTCCAGGACGATGCGCCGCCAACGCCTGTGGCGCTCCGCACGCCTTTTCTCCTGAATCCTGACTTCACAGCGTTCGAGCGCGAGCGGATGGAACGCATCGGCGCCCAGCTCGCAGCCTTTCTGGAGTACCCACTCGAAGCGCTCTCCTTTGAGGAGGGGAAGGCCCAAGGCGACCGAAAGGGGAGAGGGCGGTCTTCCGGGCAGTCGCTCGATGATTCGGGCGGTGGTTTCGCTTGCGGAGATTTCGGTAAGTTCCACCTTGTATTCCTGGCCATCCTCGGTCGCGGCGCGACAGATCGCCCCCGCCCCCATCTTGAGCACGCGGCGTATGTGCGCGGATTCCTCCGCTCCGAGGATGACCTGCTCATCCTGAACCGCCTCTGGAGCGATGTAGAAAAGCCGCAGTCCGTCGCGCGTCATGGTTTCATTACCTCGATGCTCGCCCATTCCTCGATCCGGTTCGTTTTCTCGGCCTTGAAACCGGCTTCTTCGTAAATACGGGCGAGAGACTCGGCCTGCTCGTAGCCGATTCCCGAGAGAACGGCCCGGCCCCGAGGAGCGAGCGCTCCGTGGATAGGCGACGCGAGTTCCCTGAGAGCATCCAGAAAAATGTTCGCCGCGATGAAATCGACCCGGCCCCACCATTCTCCAAGCGCAGTTGGCGCAAGTGTTGTGCCCAGCGCCGTCATGCGGTCTCCCACTCCGTTTCGCTCCGCTAGGGCGATGGTCTCCTCCACGGCTTTGGGGTCGAGGTCGAACCCCGTTACGTGGTTTGCGCCATAGAGAAGGGCGGCGACGCCCAGGATGCCGGAACCGCAGCCCAAGTCCACCATACGCTCGGGAGGTTTTCGTGCGAATTGGCGCTCAATTGCGAGGAGAGCCAGGCGGGTGGAAGGGTGTCTGCCCGTGCCGAAGGCGAGGCCGGGTTCCAGTGTCAACTCGACGCGTCCGTCCGGCGTCTCGCCTTCATCCCAGGGCGGCCTCACCCAGAGTTTCTCCCCGTAGGCTTCGCCCTTGAAATGACCGCGCGACCGGGCGACCCAGTCCTGATCTTCGATGTTTTTTAACGTGATGGCGCTTTTCTCGACGCCCAGGTTGGCGAGGAGCGACTCTATCGCGCGGAGTTTTTTGGTCGCGCCGTCCTTAAAAGCGATGTGCGTGATGAGCACGGATGCGCCCGCAGCGCCTTCTCGCTCCTCCACGGCGGAAGCGCCCGCCGCCAGTATCCCGGCGGCGGCGTCCTCGGCCAGGGTCTCAGAAACCTCGATGATGAGTTCGAGCCATTTTTTCTTCACAGGCTCTCGCGACTTACTCCGGCAGGCGGACCACGGCCGAGCCCGCCGTCGCCAGCTCGCCCTCCTGGTTGGTTCCGGTGATCTCCACTTTCACGGTGCGCTCGGCCTCGTTTTTTTCGACCACCTCCCCCTTATGCCAGATGGTGTCGCCGTAGATCATGGGGCGGCGCACCTGGACGTAGAGATTCTTCAGGAACGCGTCGTCTCCCATCCAGTTCGTGATGAAGGGGCTCACCCAGGCGAAGCGCATGACGCCGTTGTCGAACGGTCCGGGCATCCCGCGCCCCGAAGCGAGGTTGAAGTCCTCGTGCTGCTGGGAGTTTTTCACCTGGATCCCGATCTGGGGGATAAGCACGGCGTTGTGCGGCGCTTTTTTGAGGTCGAGATAGCCGCGCCTGCCCGCCTTGTAGGAGGGCCCGTTGCCCGCGTTCCAGGCCACCATGTCGCCGATGGTGAGGGGGCCGCGGAGCATGGGCGGGAGTTCATCGCCGACGGATACGTCCGCGAAGCGGCGCTTCTCACCCCCTCTTCTTTCCTCCGCCTGGTAGGCGTTTTCGATTTCTGCGAATTCCGCTTCGTCGTACTTCTTGACGGGCCTCTCGTAGAGGAGCGTGTTCCCTTCCTGCAGAGTCCTGATCATCGTGCCGATGCCCCTGGCGACGACCTCATCCACCTCGTTCCAGTAGGTGCACTCCGAGATGATGAAGATGAGCTGTCGGCCCGCCTTGTTCGTCTTGACGAACGAATCCTTCTGAACCGACTCCGCGCGCAGCCTGGTTCCCTGGGAGACGGGTTTTTCCCACTCGAATTCCACGCCCCCGATGAGGGAGGAGAGGGGCACTTCCATGGGCGCGCCGTGGAGAATCGGGTATAGGACCGACACCAGAAACGCCGGCGGCGCCATGATGTGCTTGTGAGATGTGCCGGATGCGTATCCGGCGTCCAGCCAGAGCGGGTTGTCGTCGTCGATGCCGTAGGCGAAATGGCGGATGGCGTCGGCGCTCGCCTCGTTGTTCCACGCCTCGCGCTCGCGCACGGGCTTGCCGTTCAGTGCTTGTGTCTTCTCGATGAACTCATCGATATGTGCTTGATTCGACAATGTAGGATGCTCCTGTGTCTTTTGTACGGGGGTATACTGAATTGTGCGGTGAAATTCGATTTCTGGATGAGTTATGTAGCAGGAATTCCAGGGCGCAACAAGGCGGCCCGGGTCCCTCATTCGAGAAGGCCTCTCATCTTCTCCAGAAACGACCGGGTTCTCGGGTGCGTGGACGGCGAGGAGATTTTCTGGAACTCATCGAGAATTTCACGCTGGCGCTCGTTCAGCTTGGTGGGTGTTTCGACGATCACGCGGATGAGCAGGTCGCCCGTGTTGCGTCCGCCTGCAGGCGAGAGCCCCTCTCCCTTCAGGCGGAAAACCCGACCCGACTGGGTTCCTGCGGGAATCTTGATCGTTCGCGCGTCCTGGAGCGTGGGGGCGAGGGCTTCGTGGCCGAGGGCGGCCTGGGAGATGCTCACCGGCAGGTCGAAGAGGATGTTGTTGCCCTCCCTTCGGAAGAGGGGGTGCGGCTTCGCACGCACCGTGACGATGAGGTCTCCCGCCTCACCCGATCGCGCCTCCTCATCGCCCTTGCCCTTGAGCCTGATTTGAGCGCCCTCTCTGGTCGCGGCGGGAATCGTCACTCTCAGGTTCTCCCGCCTGCTAACGCGACCCTCTCCTCCACAGTCCCGGCATGCAAGACCTGTGTGAGCACCGTTTCCATCACAAGCCGAGCAGGGAACCCACAACTCCGCGAGTCCCTGCCTGTAGCGAACCTCGCCCGCGCCCTTACACGCCGGGCAGGCGCTCATCCGCGCTCCCGCCTCAAAGCCGCGACCCTCGCATGAGGCGCAGCGAATACGGCGCGAAATGGAGACCTCTTTTTCGGAGTCCCGCGTCAGTTCCTCGAGTGTCACCTCCACCTGGGCGTGCAAGTCCCGAGACTTGGGTTTTTTCTCATCCCCCGGTTCACGCGCGCTCCGGAAGATATGGGAGAAAATGTCCTCCCATTTTTCCTCGTATTCGCCTCTTTGGCGCGCCGATTTCCGCCCCCGAGGCGTCCCGCCGGGGCTTGGGCGTTTCGGGTTCTGGAGGATTTCGTGGGCGATGACGACTTCTTTGAAGCGCCTTTCGGCTTCCGCGTCGCCGGGGTTTCTGTCCGGATGGAATTCCAGGGCCAGTTTCTTGTAGGCGCTTTTGAGTCGGGACCCCGAGGGGTTTTTCTCCAGGCCAAGGATTTTCAGGGCGTCGGCGATCTTCAAGGAATCATGACCTCCGCCGGGGGGAGCTGGGAGGAAAGCGCGGTTCGTCTATCGCTCGCCCGAGGAGAGGAATTTCGACACCGAATCCGCCGTCCATTCCACCAGCGATACGGCGCGATCGTAGCGCATGCGCTTGGGACCGATGATGCCGATGCTGCCGAGCGGGCGGTCGTCCATATAGTAGCGCTGGGCGACGACGCTGCAGTCCTTCATCTCGTCGAAATCGTTCTCCGAACCGATGAGAATGGTGATGTCCGAGGATTCCAGGCACTTGTCCAGCAGGCGCACCAGTTTTTCCCGCTCCTCGAACGTGCGGTAGAGCGTCTGGAGCTTTTCGGCGTTGGTGGCGAAATCAGGCTGCGAGAACACGCGCGAGGCCCCCTCGACGAAAATGGATTCCTGCGCCGCTTCGCTTTCCGAGAGCGCCTCTTTGCTGAGTTTGAGGGCCTGCCGGTAGAGGATGTCGAGGTCATCGCGCGCATGGGCCATTTTCTGAATAATCTTCTCGCGCACTTCTCTCAGGGCGAGGCCGCCGAACTCCTCGTTCAGCATGTTCGATATCCTGTTCAATTCGTCCTGGCTCATGGGGGTCTCGGTCGGGATGACGCGGTTTTGCACCACCCCGCTCATGGAGACGATGACGGCCAGGGTCTTTTCCTCCGACATCTTCACGAAGTTGATGTGCTTGAAGTGGAGCTGTTCGCCTGCGGGCAGGAGCACGAGCCCCGCCGTGTTGGTGAGTTCCGATAGCACGCGCGTCGCCTGCGCGAGCACCTGTTCGATCTGGGCGGCCTGTGCGGAAGCGCCCAGGCGCATGGATTCCTGCTCCTCGCTCGTGAGGGTGTGAGAATCCATCAGATCGTCGACGAAGACGCGGTAGCCCAGGTCGGTGGGGAGCCTGCCCGAGGAGACGTGGGGCTTGGTGAGGAAGCCCGCATCGGCCAGGTCGCTCATGATGTTCCGGATGGTGGCGGGGCTCAAGGCGATGTCCGCGTGTTTCGAGAGCGTGCGGCTCCCCACGGGTTCGCCCGTGTCCACGAAAGTGTTGATGATGGCGCGCAGGATTTCCCGGTTTCTCTGGGCAAGTTCCAGGGCGTCCATTTCGCGAGTCTCCCGCTGAGGCGTCTTTCGCGCTGAATTTTGGTGTGGCACTCCGGCGCATGGAGTGCTAATTTGTGCAAGATATGGGGGGATTTTCCCTCTGTCAAGCGCGCGGCGCCGGGGCGGGGAAGGGATTTCCCGAATTAGAAACCCGTACCCTGAGACCCGGTGCCGGGGCTGAGCGAAAGAAGCCGCTTTTCGAGGGAAGCCGATGCCGAACGCATGGACGAGAGCCTTTCGAGTCATACGGAGGCGATGGTTCGGGCGGCGGACGCCGCCGCGCGACGAGACGAGCCATGAAACCGGCGATTCGGCGCGTTCGCGCATCGCCCGCTCACGCCGGGCGAACCGGAAGTTCCAGTACTGCACGATAGGCGCGACGTTCGTGTTGATAGTGATATTGAGTTTTCTTTCCTATCGCATCTACGTGGATACCAAGATCGAGATAGAGGAAAGATCCAATCGCCGGCAGCTTCTTCTCGTGGAGCAGGCCGGCGATCGTATCGCCTCCTTTCTGGAGGCGCTCACGGCCTCTTTGCGCTACAGCGCGGGGTTTCTGCGCACCATCGAGCCCGATCATCCAGGACGTATGGCGGTGATGATGGGGCTGTATGAAAGGCTGGGCGGAGGGTTTCAAGTAAATGAACTGGGCTACCTGCAGGGAGCGGGTCAGCAGATCGCCGCGATTCCCGAGGGATTACTCGAAAAACTTGCGAACTGCTCCTTGTCGCAGGGCGCCTGCATCATCGTGATTCGCGATGATGCTCAAAGGGTTTCCTCCCTGTTCGCGGCTGTCCCCGTGGCGTTAATCGGGGATGAGACCGAAGGATCCGAGGCGCAGCGAAAACGCGACTGGCTCTACGCGCGAATTGCCATGCCGAATCTGGTGCGTTCCTTCATCGAACCCGTTCAATCGGGCGGTCGCGAGCGGGCGTGGCTCGTGGACGGCGAAGGCAGAATCATCCTCCCTCCGGGAATTCCGCGGCTGGAGGGCGTTCATTTGTCCACCCTCGCGCGTGAGCTGCAGGATGAGAGGCTCGAAAAACTCGTTGGTCGGATGAAGAAAGAAGTGAAAGGGTTCGACTGGCACCTCGACTTGAGACCCGGGAATGAAGAAAAACGCATGCGTTACCTGACGGCATTCAGCAACTTCCCGGTAGGGGGCGAGAAATGGACTTTCGCCCTCACGGCGCCGTCCACCGAGTTCGTCGGGTTAATCGGACGACTTTTCCGAAAAGGCTGGCTGTTGACGGGTTTCGGGTTCATCGCCCTGGTTCTGGCGGCTCTTTTGATACTCGACCGTGAGCGCAGGCGCATACGGGCCGAGGACAGAATTATCTGGTCCCAGCAGGTGTTCGAGAGCAACAGGCGGCTTCAGGCGCTGTTCGACGGCATCACGGACGCCATCGGCATTCTGGACAAGGATTTCCGCATACGGATGCTCAATCGCTCGATGGGCGGGCTCTTCGGGCGCGATACGTCCGATTTGCTGGATCAGAAATGGGAGATATCGCCGCTCACCCCGGTGCCGGCGTCTTTTGTCGAGCGCGCCATCGTGGTCGACACGTTCGCGACCGGCGAGCCGGGTTTTTTCGAAAAGTCGATTTCATGGGAAGATGGGCGCCGGATGGCCATGGAATACTATACCTATCCGATTCTCGACGCCTCGGGAGCAACGTTGCAGGTGATTTTGTATTTGAAGGACGTGACGGAGCGCAAAGCGCTCGAAAAAGAGGTTCTCCAAAGCGAGAGGCTCTCGATCGTCGGCAAGATGAGCGAGCAGGTGGCGCATTCCATACGCAACCCTCTCTCGGCCATCAATCTGAGCGCGGAATTGCTCGGCGATGAGTTGTCGCAATTCCAGGAGGCGGACACCTCCGAGGCGTGGGCGCTGCTCAAATCCGTGAGGGCGGAGGTGGCTATCCTCAGCCAGGTGACGGCCGATTATCTCAAATTCGTGCGCATGCCCAGTCTGGAGAGAACGCCGGTCAATTGCAACGAAATGATCGAGGATTTGCTGGACCTGCACGCGGAAGTGGCGGCGAGCAGAAAAATCCAGGTCGAAAAGGAACTCGAAAGGGACATCCCCGAGGTCGTCCTGGATGAAACGCAAATGCGCGTCGCGATTCAGAACCTTATCCTGAACGGTTTCGACGCAATGCCCGACGGCGGTCGCCTCCTGGTGAAAACGGAACTCGAAAACCGGCATCTCGCCATCCGTATATCGGACAGCGGGGAAGGCATCAGCCGCGAGGATCAGGCCTCGTTGTTCACGCCGTTTTTCACGACGAAGGCGAACGGGACCGGCCTCGGCCTCGTGTTGAGCCGGCAAATCATCACCGAGCACGACGGCGGCATCCACTTCGAGAGCAGGGAGGGGGCGGGCGCCACCTTCATCGTCGAGCTCCCGCTCCCGGTTGCGCAGGAGGCGAAAGCATGAGCGACCACGCCGGGGCGCGCGTGCTGGTGGTGGACGACAAGCGTGGCAGCCGCGAGGCCCTCCAGAAGATGATCACCAAAGAGGGGTTCGACGTCGCCATGGCGCACGACGCGGAAACCGCCGCAGAGATGTTCGGCGCAGAGCCCGCAAATCTGGTGATCACCGATCTCAGAATGCCCGGGATGGACGGCATCGGCCTGCTCAAGGAGGTGAAGCGTCTCAGCCCGAATACGGAAGTGATCCTGATCTCCGGCGCCGGGAGCATCGAGTCGGCCGTCGAGGCGATGCGTGAGGGGGCGTATGATTTTCTCACCAAGCCCCTCGAGCGCGTGGTTGTCCTCAAGGCGATAGACAAGGCGCTCGAAAAACAGGCCCTCCTGCGCGAGAACGCGGATTTGCGGGCGCAACTCCAGAGCCTGAGAGACACCTCGGGCATGATGGGGGACCACCCCTCGATTCGCCGGGTGAAGGACATGGTTCGCCAGGTCGCGCCCACCTCCGCCACGGTGCTGATACTGGGCGAAAGCGGCACGGGCAAGGAACTGGTGGCGAACGCCCTGCACGAGGGAAGCGAGCGGGCGGGCAAGGCGATGGTGAAGGTGAACTGCGCAGCGTTGCCCGAGACGCTCCTCGAGAGCGAACTGTTCGGCTACGAGCGCGGGGCGTTCACGGGCGCGGCGGGCCGGAAGGAGGGCCGGTTCAAGATCGCGCACGAGGGCACGCTGTTTCTCGATGAAATCGGGGATATGCCCCTCGTTTTGCAGCCGAAGATTCTCCGGGTTTTACAGGAGGGCGAATTCGAGCGCGTCGGCGGGACGCAGACTTTGAGGGTGGACGCGCGTATCGTGGCCTCCACCAACGCGGACTTGCAAACCGCCGTGGCCGACAAGAGGTTTCGCGAGGACCTCTATTATCGCCTGAACGTGATCACCATTCACATGCCGGCCCTGAGGGACAGACGCAGCGACATTCCGCTGCTCGCCGAGCATTTCCTCCAGCGCTTCGCCGCGAAGAACAACCGGCCCGTTCTCGCGTTTTCGCGCGAGGCGCTCGATGCGATGTCGAACTACCACTGGCCGGGAAATGTGCGTGAACTCGAGAACATGGTGGAGCGCGCCGTGGTGCTGAGCCGCGGAGAGATTCTCTCGGTGGATGATTTGCCCGCGCAAATCGCCCGGGGCGAGCCCACGAATGGAGAGCAGTCCGTGGCGTCGGACTCGCCGCTCATCAATCTCGAGGTCGGCACCCCGCTCGCGGAAGTCGAGCGGCGGGTCATTCTGGAGACTCTCCGGCATACGGGCGGCGACAAGAGCGCCGCCGCCCGCCTCCTGGGAATCGCCACGCGCACCATATACCGGAAGCTGGACGGGAACTGATCGCTCGCATGCCGCCCGCCCCATGAGCGGGTTGTGGTAAGGTGTGGCGCGGGAATTTTCTGGGAGTTTGCCGATGCGGGGTCGTTTCATTACGTTCGAGGGTGTGGAGGGTTGCGGCAAGTCGACCCAGATGGCGCGCTTGAAGGAGTGGATGGAAGAAGGGGGGCTGCCGGTTCGCGCCACGCGCGAACCCGGCGGTACGAAGGTCGGCGAGGGGATTCGCGAGTTATTGCTCGCTCCACGCGATGAGGGCCTGGATGCCGCCACGGAGCTCCTGCTCTACGAGGCGGCGCGGGCGCAGCACGTGAGCGAGGTGATTCGGCCGGCCCTGGAGGCGGGCGTCCACGTTCTTTGCGACCGGTTCTTCGACTCCACGACGGCGTACCAGGCGTTCGGACGGGGGCTGGACGAGGAGATGGTGCGGGAGTTGAACCGGATGGCGAGCGGGGGGATTATCCCCGACCTCACGCTGTTGTTCTCCGTATCGATTGAGGAAGGTCTCGATCGCGCGCGCGGCGAAAGCGCGGGCGACCGACTCGAGGGCGAGAGCCTGGCGTTTCACCGCAAGGTGCAGGCGGGCTTCGAGGCGCTGGCGAAGCGCGAGCCCGGACGGTTCCGCACCTTGGGCGAGGGCGCGATTGAACAGGTGCACGAAGAAGTGGTGCGCATCGTAAAGGAAAGATTCGAATGGGCTGGGAATCCATCCGCGGCCAGGACGCGGCCCTAGACCTGCTGCGAAGAGACTTATCCTCCGGCCAGGTGGCGGGCGCTTATCTGTTTTATGGCCCCGACGGGGTCGGTAAGGCGAGCGCTGCGCGCCTGTTCGCCCAGGCCCTCCAATGCACGGGCGATGCGCCGCCGTGCGGAGTCTGTGCGGCGTGCGAGAAGGTGCGCGCGAACGTACACCCCGACGTCGTCTCCATCGGCCCCGTCGCGGGGTCTCGCTCCATCAAGGCGGAGTCGGTCCGAGAGGAAGTGATCTGGCGCGCCCACCAGCGTCCCAACGAGGGGATGCGGCAGGTCTTCATCATCGAAGACGCCCATCTGCTGACGCGGGTGAGCCAGAACGTCCTGCTCAAGACGCTGGAAGAGCCTGGCGCAGACACGGTATTGATACTGGTGACGCCGAACCTCCACACCCTGCTGCCGACGATCGTCTCGCGTTGCCGGAGGCTCAGGTTCCAGGCTCTGGCGCGGTCGGATATGGCCGCCATTCTGGAGGAGCGACTCGGTGACGCCGCCGCCGACGTGGACAAACTCGTCTCCCTCAGCATGGGACGGCTGGGTGTCGCGGTGTCTTCCGACACCGAGGCCCTCTCCGAGCGCAGGGAGGAGGCGATGCGTTTCCTGGAGGAGTTGAGCGCGCCGGCGGGCCGGGCGGACGAGGTGACCCTCATCACGCTCGCCTCCGAGCGGGCGGGCAGCGGGGCAACTGGCAGAAATGAAACAATTCTCTTTTTGGAAATGCTTCGGGGGCTGCTTCGCGATATACTCATCACCCAGGAAGCGCCCGAGGCGATAGATTTGTGGCACACGGACATTCGGGCGGCGTTGGCCGCCATGGGAGAGCGCTGGGGGAGCGCAGGCTTGACCCGTGCCCTCGAGAGGGTGGGAGAGGCCATGCGCGACGTGGACGGCGGGAATACCAACCCGTCCCTGACGCTCGAGACTCTGGTATATTCCCTGCGGGAGACGGTTCCCGCCGGGGTTTGAGGTGAACGAATGAGTGAAACAACCAATGGCGGCGCGGCCCTCGCGGCGCCGCCCGAGCCGCGCAAGATCGGCGTGGTCGGGGTCAAGACGCGCTTCGGCGCACGGCCGGTACATCACACCTACGGGGATCTTAGGCTTCGGGTCGGCATGAAGGTGATGGTCAAGACCAGGGACGGGGATACGGAGTTCGGCGAGATATCCGAAAACCCCCGGGTCATGGATTCGCGCTATTTTCCCGATCCGCTGCCCGAGGTGTTGCGGGTGGCCACCGAAGATGACGATAAAAAGGTGGCCCGCAACGAGGCGAACGAGAAGAGCGCCTATGATTTTTGCCGCATGAAGATATCCGAGCTCAAACTTCCCATGCGCCTCATCGAGGTTCGCTACATCCACTCGAACAAGAAGGCGACGTTTTATTTCTCCTCCGACGGCCGCGTGGATTTCCGCAAGCTGGTGCGGGTGCTCGCCGAGCGCCTCTCGGTTCGCGTGGAGATGCGCCAGATCGGCGTGCGCGACGAGGCGGGCATGAAGGGCGGCTGCGGCGATTGCGGGCGCACCTATTGCTGCAGTTCCTTTCTCAAGTCGTTCGACCCCATTTCGGTCCGCATGGCGAAGGACCAGAACCTGAGCTTGAACCCCGTAAAACTCTCCGGCGGCTGCGGGCGGCTCAAGTGCTGCCTCCGCTTCGAGCATTCCCACTACGTGTCGGTGAAGAAGAAATTGCCGGCGTGCAAGAAGAAAGTCGGCGGCTGCGACTGCGGCGCGACCGTCGTGCGCCAGGACCTGCTCAAGGAAGAGGTGACCCTCGCTCTCGAGACGGGGGACTTCATGACGGTGCGCGCGGAGGATCTCATGCGTTTGCCCACAGGCCAGTTTTCTCTTAAAACCGGCGTCCAGAACGATACATCCCTCAACGTCTTGTCCAGGGAAAACGGCCCGAAACGATGAGCAGAAAACCGTTTTACGTCACCACGCCGATATATTACGTCAACGACAAGCCGCACCTCGGCCATGCCTATACGACGGTGGCCTGCGACGCCAAGGCGCGCTTCCACAGGCTCAGGGGCGAGCCGACGCAGTTTCTCACCGGAACCGACGAGCACGGCCAGAAACTCGAGCGCGCGGCCCGAGAGGCCGGCATGGAACCCCTCGCGTTCTGCGACATGAACAGCGCGAAATTCCGCGAGCTCTGGGAGAAGCTCGACATCTCCTACGACGATTACATCCGCACGACCGAGGAGCGCCACATCCGCGGCGTGCAGGAGCTTTGGCGGCGCGTGGAGGCCGCGGGCGACATCTACCTGGGCGCCTACGCGGGCTGGTACGCCGTTCGCGACGAAGCGTTCTACACCGAGAGCGAACTCACCGAAGGCCCCGACGGCGTGAAACTCGCGCCCACGGGTGCGGAGGTCGAATGGGTGGAGGAACCGAGTTATTTCTTCCGCCTCAGCGAGTACGCCGAGCCGCTTCTTGAACATTACGAGAAAAATCCCCAATTCGTTCAGCCCGAGAGCCGTAGAAACGAGGTGATGAGCTTCGTGCGGGGGGGACTCAAGGACCTGTCGCTCTCGCGCACGAGCTTTCAGTGGGGCATCCCCGTGCCGGGAGATGAGAAACACGTGATCTACGTGTGGTTCGACGCGCTCAGCAACTACCTGACCGCTCCGGGCTTCGATGAGAGCGGGATGCACGAGGGAAGCTCCTGGCCGACGGACCAGCACTTCATCGGCAAGGACATCCTGAGGTTCCACGCGGTCTACTGGCCCGCCTTTCTCCTCTCCGCAGGCGTCCCCCTGCCGGGCCAGGTCTTCAGTCACGGGTGGTGGACGGTCGAGGGCCAGAAGATGTCCAAGAGCCTGGGCAACGCGGTCGACCCGCACTGGCTCATCGAGGAATACGGCGTCGACGCCATCCGGTATTTCCTGCTCAAGGAGATCCCCTTCGGGCTGGATGGGGATTTCTCCCACAGCGCGCTGATCGACCGCATCAACAGCGATCTGGCGAACGATCTGGGCAACCTGCTCTACCGCACGCTGAACATGGTGAAGCGCTACCGGGACGGCCGCCTCGAGCGCTCCGCGGCGGGCGATACCGAGGCGGAGAGCGCATTCTGCGAATTCGTCGCCGATGCGGCCGGGAAATACGAGAGCGGCATGGCGGCGACCCACTTCCAGAACGGCCTGAGAGCCGCCTGGGAGGTGATTTCCTGCGCGAATAAATACATCGACGCGAACGCTCCCTGGACGCTCGCGAAAGAGGGTGAGGAGGCCCGCCTGTGCTCGGTGCTCTGGCACGCCGTGGCGTCGATGCGCGTCGTCGCAGCCATGATATCGCCCGCCATGCCCGCCTCGGCCCAAAAGATAGCGGCGCAAATCGGCCTGGCCGAAGACTGGGCGAATGCGCCTTATTCGGAATTGATGGACATGCGGAGGCTGCCGGAGGAGTTGGTGACCAACATCGGCGCTCCTCTTTTCCCGCGCATCGAGGATGAGGCGAAAGAAGCCATACAGGAGAAGGTGGCCCTGCGCATCGCGGGCGGCGACGAGGCAGCGCCCGAAGAGGATGCGACAGAACGAATATCTTTCGAGGAATTTCAAAAGATGGATTTGCGCGTCGCCGAGGTGCTCGAGGCCGAGCGGATACCCAAGTCGAAAAACCTGCTGAAGCTCACCGTCTCTCTCGGCGAGGAACCCCGGACCGTCGTGGCGGGCATTGCGAAACACTACGCGCCCGAGGATTTGCCGGGCCGCAAGGTGATTCTGGTGGCCAACCTCGAACCCGCCAGGCTGATGGGCGTGGAGTCCCAGGGCATGGTTCTCGCCGCCGAGGACGGGAAGAATCTCCTGCTCGCAGGCGTGGACGAGACGGCAACGCCGGGTGCGCCGATCCGGTAGCGGCAAGACGACCCGCCCGGGAGATTGGAGTTTGTGGAGTGAACGAATCTATGGAATCCGGGCCGGATTCATCCGGCGATAAGGACTCATTCGCGGGTAAGGACAGAAAGGGACGCTCCCAGCGCCGCAGAAGAAGACGCGGCCGAAGGGGCGGAAAACGTCCGGAACACAAAGAACGTCAGAATACATCCGGGGCGACCGAACCCGCCGCGCACTCGCAAAACGGAGAGAAAACCGCCCAGCGCACTGAAAACGGTGGCGCGCGCGATAGCGATTCCCGGCGCGGGCGAGGCGGACGCAGGACCAAGAACCGCTGGCGGCACGAGCGGAGGAAAAAAGCCCGGCCCCAGGTCATCATCGCCGACTTGCCGGATACGAACGGGCTGCCCGTGCTGGTCGATACCCATGCGCATCTCATCGACAAGGCGTTCGATTCGGACCGCCAGGGGGCGGTGGAGCGCGCCATCGAGGAGGGCGTGCACTACATCATCTCGATGGGCACCTGCCTGGAATCGAGCCGACGGACCGTCGACCTCGCGGCTTCCTACGCGGGCGTCTACGCGGCGGTCGGCGTGCATCCGAGCGACGTGAACGGCGTGAACGAGAGAACCATCAAGGATATCGCCAAACTCACGGCGGATCCCAAGGTGGTGGCCGTCGGCGAGATAGGCCTGGACTACTACCGGGAGGGCGCCCCGCGCAAGGCCCAGCGCAGGTGGTTCCGGGAGCAAATCAGGGTGGCCGTCGATGTGGGCAAGCCCATCATCGTCCATTGCCGCGACTCTGCGGATGACATCTATGAGATTCTGGAGGAAGAAAGGGCGTGGCGCGCGGGCGGTGTCATCCATTGCTTTACGGGCGATGACGAACAGGCCCGGAAATTCCTGGACATCGATTTTCACCTGGGCGCGGGTGGAGCCATCACGTTCTCGCGCTCGGAAGAGTTGAGGGAAATCTTCGAGCGGGTTCCTGTAGAGCGCGTTCTGCTCGAGACGGACAGCCCCTATCTCGCTCCCCCGCCGCACCGGGGCAAGCGGAACGAACCGGCCTACGTCGCGCGCGTGGCGGAGTCCCTGGCCGAACTCCACGGAATGTCGACGGAGGCGGTGACGCGCCTCACGACGGAGAACGTACGCCGTCTGTTCGGGGTAGGGCCGGAGCCTGACGGGGGAAGCATCGCCTACACGGTCGGCGAGACGCTCTACCTCAACGTGACGAACGATTGCCAGAATTCGTGTTTTTTCTGCGGGCTTCTGAGCGATTGCGTCTACAAGGGACACAATCTGAAACTCGCGCAGGAACCCGACGCGGCGGAGGTGCTCGCCGCCGCGGGCGACCCGTCGCGCTTCACCGAAGTCGTCTTCAGCGGATTCGGCGAGCCGACGCTCAGGCTCGACGTGGTGAAGGAGGTGGCCGGCGAACTCAAGCGCCGCGGCGCCCGGCGGATCCGCCTGGTGACGAACGGGCTCGCCAACAAGACGCACGAGAGAAACATTCTGCCCGAACTCCGCGGCCTCGTGGACGCGGTATCCATCAGCATGCAGGCGGAAGGCCCGGAGGCCTACGCGAAAGTCTGCAAGACCAAAGGCATCGAAGAACCCTACCCGCTGGTCAAGGAATTCGTCCGCTGGTCCAAGAACTACATCCCCGAGGTGGAGGTGACGGCCGTCAAGATGAGCGGCCTCATCGACATCGAAGCGTGCGAGAAGGTGGCGACAGAAGAACTGGGCGTGCCCTTCCGCGCACATGAATATGTGAGGATGGATTAGGTCAATCCCGAGCGAGGAGGGCCTGTTGAACCCCCCCCTTTTCTGTGGATAAAGGAGTGGTTTGCAAGGCGACGGCCTGCGCCTCTGCCCGGTTTTTGATTATGATTTATTCGAGGATGGGTTTTGTGCCCTTCCTGTTGCGGGCGGACACACAGTCAGACATATATGTCTGACCCCTACGGTTTGGTCGCCACCGCATATGCAGGGACAGGTCGCGACCTGTCCCTACGAGATCCTGCATAAATCGTCTATGCACCCCACTGAACAACCCCGCCCCGTTTGCGCTAGAATGCCCCCATGAATAACCGACGTTCCCCGGCGAAATTCACAAATCCTTTTGGGCGAAATCTGCTCGTGTTCCTCCGGGCCAGCCCTCGATGAGCAAGCCCTTCTACATCCTCTCGCTCGACGGCGGCGGCTCGCTCGGGGTCTACACCCTGGGTGTGCTGGCCGGGATTGAGCGCACCCTGGGACGCCCCCTGCACGAGGCCTTTGATCTCGCCTACGGCGTCAGCACGGGCTCGATCATCGCCACGATGATTGCACTGGGCGATGAGGTCGAGCCGACGATTGCGGATCGCTATTTCGAACTCGCGCCCGACGTGCTGGGGCCCTTGCTCGCGCGCAACAAGACGAACGCGCTGCAAAGGCATTCGCAAGCGATATACGGCGAGAGGACTTTTGAGGATTTCAGGCTGGACGTGGGAATCCTTGTTACCCATGAGGAATACGACCGCCCCATGGTATTCAAGCGCACCATCGGCCCATCGCACGGCGATCTCGATAGTTTCTTGTCGGGCGAGGGCATGAAGATATCGGACGCGATACTGGCGTCTTGCGCCGCGCATCCGTTCCTGAAGCAAAAACGCATCGCCGCGCCCAAAATCGAGGAACGCACGGCGCTCGACGGCGGGTTCACGGCGAACAACCCCACCCTTTTCGCCATCGCGGACGCCACCGGGCCGCTCGGCATCGCCCGGGAGGATATCCGCATCCTGAGCGTCGGGACAGGCAGTTATCCCGAGTCGAGGCAATGGACGCGGCGGATCATCGCAGGGATAAGGCCGCTCAAGACCTACATGACGCTATCGAGGACGAGTTCGAACACCGTCGATACGCTGCGCGAACTCTTCTTCCCCGATATCTGTACCCTGCGCATCAACGACTCTTTCACCGACAGCGCCTATGAGACGGACTTCATGGAGCACGACCCCCGCAAGCTCCGGGCCATATTCGGGCTCGGTCGCAAGTCTTTCGAGAAAGCGGAGGCCGAGGTGCGGGAGTTTTTTGGGGATTTACACCCGCGGGCGGAGTAAGAATTAGGAAGTTTGGAACCTGACCCATCGTTGCCAGACGCTTTTTGGTTCGGGAATGATTGACACTACGAATTATTCATGAACTTTCTCTTGTGGTAACCAAATTCCGACATTTGAATGGTTCTTAATAGTGAAAAATTTTCTGGTATAGCGTTTGTCACCATCGGGCCGCATTCAGCTACTTTTGCACGTATCTCTGCCATGAGTTCATCGACTGAAATTAAAACTCCACCTGAGAGAGTATCCCGACCCATTGGATGGTTTGGCAGGACTACGAATTGCTCTAATTTCAGGTGAGCCTTTGACAACCAAGGAAAGATGTCCTTGAAAATATATTTTCGACCCGCCTTGAATTTTTTGTCGAACTTGCTCTCTCGCTTCGACCAACTCAACGCATCAAGGGATGGTTCATAATGCACAAGACGATTGGTTTGCGGATGAAAGCCGACGATATCGAGTTCTCCCGCCCAACCGCCGCGGTCCAGCCTTCCAACTTTTATATTTTTGCGAACGATGAAGCCGTCCCACTCAAGGTATTCAGCAATTAATAATTCCAGATGCGACATTACCTAGTATCTCCAATTGGGATTATGGTCCCGTTGAGCATAGCTTAGGTTTCTTTGAGTGTGCTACTCACTTAACCCTCGCTGTAATTCTTCACACGTAGTGCCACAATCGCCTCTTTTAGACCCCCCTTCCATCGCGCCCCGTTTGGGGTAGAATACCCCCGCTATGGACAGACACTCCTTTCATCCGCTGATCGCGCGCTGGTTCGCTGAGAAATTCGGGGAGCCGAGCGCTCCGCAGGATGCCGGCTGGCCCGAGATCGCCACCGGACGCGACACGCTTATCGCGGCGCCCACGGGCACGGGCAAGACGCTGGCCGCCTTCCTGTGGTCGCTCGACGGCCTGATCCGCGACGCGCTCGCGGGCGCACTCGATGACGAATGCCGCCTCGTCTACATCTCTCCCTTGAAGGCGCTCGGCAACGACATCCAGAAGAACCTGCAGGAGCCCTTGAGCGAAATTCGCGCCCTCGCGAAGAAAGAGGGGGTGGAATTGCCCGAGATTCGCGTGGCGGTGCGCTCGGGCGACACGCCCGCGCGCGAGCGCAGGCTCATGCTCAAAAAACGCCCCCACATCCTCATCACCACGCCCGAGTCGCTCTACATTCTCCTGACGGCAGAGCGCAGCCGTAAAGTATTGGAGACCGCGCGCGCCGTCATCGTGGACGAGATACACGCGGTCGCGGGGGACAAGCGCGGCGCGCACCTCGCGATTTCACTGGAGCGGCTGGACGCGCTATGCGGCACGCGGCTCCAGCGCATCGGGCTCAGCGCCACGCAAAAACCGATCGATGAGATAGCGCGCCTGCTCATTGGCGCGGAAAGGACTAGTGAAGACGACTCTCCCGATTGCGCGATCGTGGACGTGGGCCACAAGAGAGAGATGGCGTTGTCCATAGAGGTGGCCGATCAGGATATCGGCCCCATCGCCTCGCACGAGTACTGGGCCGAGGTGTTCGACCGCATCGCTGCCCACATCGAAAGCCACCGCACGACCATCGTGTTTGTCCACACGCGGCGCCTTGCGGAGCGCGTCGCCCACCGGCTCACGGAGAGACTCGGCGAGGGCCGCGTGGCCGCGCACCACGGCTCCCTGTCACGCAAGATCAGGCTCGACGCCGAAGAGCGGCTGAAATCGGGCGCGCTCTCGGCCATCGTCGCCACGGCGTCCCTGGAACTCGGCATCGACATCGGCCACGTCGACCTCGTCTGCCACCTGGGCGCGCCGAGAACGCTCGCCTCCTTGCTCCAGCGCGTGGGGCGCTCTGGCCACTGGAAGGGCGCTATCCCTAAGGGAATCGTCTTCCCCATGACGCGGGACGAACTCCTGCAGAGCGCTGCCGCGATCCGCTCGGTGCGAGGGGGCGCGCTCGACCGCGTCATTTTCCCCGAAGCGCCGCTCGACATCCTCGCCCAGCAGATGGTGGCCGAGGTCGCCGCGCAAGAAGAAGTCGGGGAGGAGGCGCTCTGGTCGCTCGTCAGGCGCGCGCAGCCATACGGGGAGCTTGAGCGGAGCGTTTTCGAGGACGTGCTCGAGATGCTCACCGAGGGCATCTCGACCAGCCGGGGCAGGCGCACCGCCTATCTGCACAGGGACCGGGTGAACGCTCTCTTGAGACCACGGCGCGGCGCGCGGCTTTGCGCCATCACGTCGGGCGGTGCGATTCCCGACACGGCGGATTACGACGTGGTCGAAGGAGCGGCGGAGACCTTCGTGGGCAAGGTGAACGAGGATTTCGCGATCGAGTCGAACGCGGGCGACATCTTCCTGCTCGGCAACCACTCCTGGCGCGTGAAGCGCGTGGAGCGCGACAAGGTGCGTGTGGAAGACGCCGAAGGCCTTCCGCCGAACATCCCCTTCTGGCTGGGCGAGGCGCCCTCGCGCACGGCGGAACTCTCGGAAGCCGTCTCGGCGCTGAGAGCCGAACTGGCGGGGCGTCTCGTGGAGCCTCCTGAAGCGATCCGCTGGATGCGCGCCGAATGCGGGCTTTGCGCCTCGGGCGCGTCGCAGCTTCTGGATTACGTCCGCGAGACCGTTCGGATGCTGGGGCGCGTCCCCACGCAGGAAGAGATAATCGCGGAGCGGTTCTTCGACGAAGCGGGTGGCATGCAGCTCGTCATTCACTCGCCCTTCGGAGGCCGCATCAACCGCGCTTGGGGCCATACGCTGAGAAAACGCTTTTGCCTCACCTTCGATTTCGAGCTCCAGGCCGCCGCGACGGACGACGGCATCGTGCTCTCGCTCTCCTCGCAGCATAGCTTTCCGCTCGAATCGATCTTCGGCTTCGCGCGCCTGGCGTCTCTCAAAAAGGACATGCTCCAGTCCGCGCTCCAGTCGCCCATGTTCACCAACCGGTGGCGCTGGAACGCCACGCGCGCCTTGGCACTCCCCAGGCACAGCGGGGGCAAGAAGGTGCCCGTCGCGATCCAGCGCATGCGGGCCGAGGATTTGCTCGCCGCCGTCTTCCCGGCCCAGCTTGCGTGTCAGGACAACCACCACGGCCCCATCGAGCCGCCCGACCACCCCCTCGTGAACGAGACGGTGGAGAACTGCCTGAGCGAAGCGATGGATATCGAGAGCTTGAGGACGCTCATCGCCGACGTGGAGAGCGGGAAGATCAAGACTTATGGCGTCGAGACGCCCGCGCCCTCGCCGATGTCGCACGAGATACTGAACGCGAACCCCTACGCCTTCATCGACGACGCCCCGCTGGAGGAGCGCCGCTCGCGCGCGGTGCCGCTACGAAGAACCCTGCCCGATGACGCCGAAGGCGCCCGGCTCGATCCGGACGTCATCGAGGAGGTGTGCGAGCAGGCCTGGCCAGCTCCGCGCGACGCGGATGAGCTGCACGACGCGCTGCTTTCTTTATGCGTTCTGCCGACCGAGGAAGCCGGTGAATGGTCCGCCTGGGTGGATGAGTTGCTCGTTCACAACCGGCTGGCGAAAGGGCAGTGGCAGGTGGATGGTGTCGAACGGGAAGGCTGGGTTCCGGCGGAGCGGATGGCGCTGATGCGTGCGGCGATTCCGGGAATCAGTCTGAACCCGAGCGAAATATCCTTTCAGGGGGATGAGGCGAAACCGCCCGCGCAGGATGAGGCGGCCCTCGCCATCGTCCGGGGCTGGATGGAAGCGTCCGGCCCCGTAACGTCGGGCGAACTCGCCTCGCGCGTCGGTCTCGCGCGGTCGGATATCGAGATCGCCCTGGCCGCCCTGGAGGGAGAGGGAGCGGTGCTGCGGGGCCGATTCGTCAATCTCTCGCCGGAAGCCGAAACCGAGTGGTGCGACCGCGTATTGCTCGCCCGCATCCACCGGATGACGCTCGGCAAGCTGAGGCGCGAGATAGAACCCGTGACGGCTGCGGAATTCGTCCGCTATCTGCTGAGGTGGCAGCACGTGCACGAGGACGCCATGCTCCACGGGCGCGACGGCGTGTTGGAAGTGGTCCGCCAGCTTCAAGGACTCGAACTCCCCGCGCCCGCCTGGGAGGAGCAGATTCTGCCCGCGCGCATCAAGAACTACGACCCGGATGACCTGGAAGCGCTTTGCCTCTCGGGCCTGGTCGCGTGGGGTCGCCTGCGCCCGGGCGCGCCGCCCGAGCCGGAAGGCGACGCGATGAACGGGAAACGCGCCAGAACGCTCCAGAGTGCTGCGCCCACGCGGCGGGCGCTCCTGGCCTTCCTGATGAGAGAGGATCTGGATATTTTCCTGAAACCAAAAGAAGCCGAAGACGCCTGGCGGGGGAATCTCTCCCGCGCGGCATGCGAGATACTCGATTTTTTGAAGGATAAGGGAGCGTCTTTCCTCGCCGACATCACGGCGGCGACGGGCAGGCTGCGCACCGAGGCCGAGGAAGCGCTCTGGGAACTCGTCGCGCGCGGTCTGGTGACGGGCGACGGCGTGGCGGGCCTGCGGGCGCTGATAGCGGGCGCGAACGAGAAGAAAAAAGGCGAGCGCAGGCTGCGCGCCCTGCCGGGCGGACGGGCCATATCGCGCGAGGCGAAAAAACGCTTCATGCCCGTGGGCCGCTGGTCGCTCTGGGGGAGTGTGGACGCACC
Source organism: bacterium (assembly GCA_965203325.1). Taxonomy (GTDB): domain Bacteria; phylum UBA8248; class UBA8248; order UBA8248; family UBA8248; genus Bin107. The sequence continues at coordinate 1,325,077 of OZ241875.1, read as the reverse complement.
GCTCGACGCGGAAGCGGGGCGCGAGGCCCATGCGCGGCAGTTGCTCAAACGCTACGGCGTCGTGCTGCGCGAGCTGGCCGTTCGCGAGGCCGGCGCTCCGCGCTGGCGCGAACTGGTGCGGGAATTCAGGCGCCTGGAAGCCAGGGGCGAGATTCGGGGCGGACGCTTCGTCTCGGGCTTCACCGGCGAGCAGTTCGCCCTGCCCGAAGCGGTGGAGGCGCTTCGCGCCGTGCGGCGGATTCCGGCGCGGGGGAAACCCACCATCGTCCATGCGAGCGACCCGATGAATTTGACGGGCGTCATCTCGCCGGGACCCAAGATTTCGGCCAGGTCCCGCGAGGTCATCCTCTACCGCGACGGCCTCGCGGTCGACAGCGGCCCCCTCGGCGAGGTGAAAAGCCGGATGAGGAATGAATCGATCGGTGGAGGGGGGTAGGGGGGGTTGCTTTTCATGCAGCTGAGAGGGCAATCAAACCGACTGGGGAGGCGCCGCCCCGTAGGGACAACCACACGGACGGGATAATCATTGCCATTCCAAAATAAGAAAACCCCGGCGGCGCGCGCCGGGGCTTCTCTCTTTCTCTTGAGCGTCGCTATCTTTTCTTCTTTTTTCGGAACGACTTGTGGCATGCGCCGCATTGCCTGCCGATGAGGCCCACCGCCTTCTTGATGGCTGCCGGACCGCCCTTGTAGTGGATCTGCGCCAGGGCGGCGGCGTTCGCGGCCAGGCCGTCCGCGATGAGAGCGAATTTCCGCTTGTCTTTCCAGATGGCGGCGACGGATGTCGTCTTGCCCGCCAGGGTGTTCTTCTTGAACGCCTTTTTGATCTTGCTCGCCTTCTTGTACATGTTGCCTGCGGCCTGGCGCACCTGCTCCTCGACCACCCAGCCGCTGCCTTGTTTCATCGCGGTTCTGAGACGCTTCATGTCGGCGCCGATGCCGCGCATGAGCTTCTTGCGCGCGGTGACGGCGGGGTCCTCGCCGCCTTTCATCATCTTTTTCTTGCCCATCATCTTCTTGTCCATCATCCCCTCGCCCGCGCAGCCGGCGATGAGTGCGCCGGCCATCATCAGGACAGCCAGGCTAATGAATACGTCTCGTTTTTTCATGACCGGATTTCCCCCACAAAATCAGAAACGAAAAAGACAAACAGGCGGACCTGTATGAAACCCTCTTGCGCTGGTGCGCGTATAAACCAACCATGGGCGGTGGCTTGCTCGACTCGTTGTGTATGGCTTCATACTAGCCGAAAAGAGACCCGGCGGCCAGTCCCGGAAAAAGGGGAGGGGGTGCCGTGCGCCGCGCTCGTCTTTCACGCATGCCCGGAATGACGGTAATTCGCGTCTCCGTTGCAGGGGCCGTTCGCGAACGGCCCCTACGGCTCGGCAAACCTTCCTTCGTGTCGGGTTTGACCCCGCGCCGCACGGGCGGCGTTGATCCCGAAGGCCATTTATGAAACCTTGGGATATCCCGAGGGATACATGATGTTTCACCTGCAGGCCCGGCGAAGGCCGGTTGGCGAGGAGGCATGAGAGACGCCGCGACCTCTGCGGCGTGAAACCCTGAATTCATTTGCCGCCGGGCGGGCGGCCCCATTTGCGAAAGGAGCGGACATGGGCGCATACGTGGTCGGACACATCACCGTCAAGGACGAAGAAGGCTTCAACAGCTACGCCGAGCAGGGGCTCGCAATCGTCGCATCCGTCGGCGGCGAGGTGGCGGCGAGCGGACAACTCGTAAAAGTCCTCACCGGCGAGCACGACAGGCAAATGTTCGTCCTCCTCAAGTTCCCCGATCAGGAGGCGGTGGAGAAATGGTATTACTCGGACGGCTACCAGGCCCTGATCCCCGGCCGCAACGAGGCGGTGGACATCACGTTCATCTCCTATGACGAGCCGGAGGAGTAGGCGTTCGGAGGAGGGGAGGCGGAACTGGCGCGCAGCCTCTCTCTGGGCAATGCGGGAGGGCCTTTGCGCTGAAGGCAGGGACAGGTCGCGACCTGTCCCTGCAGGCTATTTCTTCCCGGCGGCGGGCCTGGGCGCGGCCAGCGCCAGGGCGGAAGGCGCCCTGCGGAGGCTCAGCATGTAGACCGTCAGCGCTTCGAGATCCTCAGGCTTCAAATGGCCGTAGGCGGGCATGGCGGAGCCGGGCGAAACCTTTTGCGGGAACTTGAAGTGCTCGATGTGCCACTTCGGGTCCTTCTTGCGCTCGCCTGCGAAGGTCAGGTCGGGCCCGACGACCCCGCCGGCGCCCCTGATCTTGTGGCAGGCGAGGCAGCCGTTCATCAGATAAAGCAGCTTGCCCCTCTGGATGAGGGGGGCGTCTTTGAGAGCCCCAGCGTGGCAAGGGCCGCAACTGGCCTGGATAAACCCTCCCCGCAGCAGCGGCTCCTCCCAGAACGCGACTTCGCCGTGGGCGTCCTGGACGCTCGTCGCCCGGCCCTGGCCCTGGTGGCACACGGTGCAGCCGAACCGCTCGAAGGGGTGCGGCGGGATGGTGGGATGCCTGGCGAAAGGCTGGTCGGCGTCCTTGAACGCCGGGTGCTCGACGCCGCGGTGGCACATGACGCACCTGTCCACACGCTCGCCGCCGGCCACGATGATTTGCTCGAACTGATCCCCGCCCGCCAGAGCGGCCTTGCGCTCCTCTTCGGTTCCGGCTCTTTCGACGAGCATCTCACGGAACGTCCGCTGGTATCCCCGCCATTCGCGGTCGTAATCCTTCCAGACGGACAGCAGAAAAAACAACGCCGCGCATACGCTCAGGACGGCGAAGGCGACCACCCACCCGAACGGCACATGGGAATCGTTGTGATTGGAATTCGCCATTCGTCATCCGCCTCAGTGCAGGCCCGTCGCCTGCCACGGCCATATCCAGGCCCAGTTGGCGCCCCGGAAATACAGCCCGATGAACGTGTAAATCAGATAAGACGTCAGAAAATAAGAATACAGGGCCAACGCCCCCATCCGGCTCGACCCCGTCCGCCGCCAGATGTAGAGCGACCCGGCGGCGAAGAGGACGATCAGTATGGTCCCCGGATTCAGGAGGTCGACCCAGATCTGCGAGGCGCCCGGAACCAGTATCCGCACGGCGTAGTGCTCGTTCAGCCAGGTCAGGACGAGGACGACCGGGATGACCGCCACGACCGACCAGAGCGTGATCCGGTGGCCCTGGCCCGAGGTGAACCAGGTTCCCTGGCCCTCGGGGTCCCGGTCGACGTAGGGAATGGTCATGAGGCCGATGATCGCGGCGGCGGGAACGATGACGCCCCCCGCCAGGGCGGAATAGCTCACGATTTCCTGAAGCCCGAGAAAATACCAGGGCGCCTTGGCCGGGTTGGGCGGATGGTCCGGGTTGGCCAGCTCCTCCAAAGGCGCATCGAAGAAGTAGGCGACGGCGGAGAGGACGGCCACGACGCCCACGAAGACGACCAGCATCCGGAAGACCGTGTGCGGCCAGCTCATGACCTCTTCTTCGGGGGCCTGCGCATCCACCATGGGCGTCTTGCCCTCGGCGAGTTCCACGAGCATGTACGTCTTGTGCGGCGAAAAAGCCGCTGCCTCGCCCCGGGCGGCCTCGGAGGGCGGCGTGGGCGGCCGGGAGAGGCCGCCGTCCTTGCGTATCCGCCAGAAATGGACGCCCATGAGAATCATCATGATCCCCGGCAGGACGATGACGTGCATGACGTAGAACCGGATCAGCGCGTTCTGCCCCACCGTATCGCCGCCGAGCATCAGCGTGCGGATGTGCTCTCCTACCAGGGGCGGATAGCTGGCGATGCTCGACCCGACGGTGATGGCCCAATAGGCGAGTTGATCCCAGGGGAGGAGGTAGCCCGTGAAGCTCATCATCAGGGTCGCCCCCCAGAGGAGCACCCCGATGACCCAGTTGAACTCACGCGGCGCTTTATAACTTGCCGTATAGAACACGCGGCACATGTGTAAAAAGACGACGGCGACCATCGCGTGCGCAGCCCAGCGGTGGAGGTTCCGCAGGACGACACCGTAGGAGACAACGAATTGCAGGTCCTTCATGTCGCTGTAGGCGCGCTCGGTCGAGGGGACGTAGAAGAACATGAGTAAGGAGCCGGTGCCCAGAAGAATGATGAACAAGAACAGGGAGATGATCCCGAGCCCCCAGGTGTAGGTGGGTTTCAGGCTGTGAACGTGCGTTCGCGCGGGAAGGACGTGCAGGAAGAAATTCGAGAACATGACGGCCGCGCGATCCAGATCGTTGTCCGGATAACCGCGGCGGAAGATCGAGCGGACGACGCGGTTTTTCCTGAGCCACGATACGGCTTTTCCGCGTCCTGGTTTCCGTGTGGGTTCGGTGACCATCGTGGTGGCTCAGATCTTGAAATGTTCGGAGGGGGCGACGACTTTGCGCGTATCGACCACGACGCGGCCATCGGGCGATTTCTTTACGAGGAAAAAGTCGAGACCGCGAGGCGCAGGCCCCCCGAGCACCTGTCCCCGCCCGTCGAACGTGCTGCCGTGGCAGGGGCACCGGGCCCTCAATATATCGGGAGAGGCGCCGGGCGCGCCGACGAAGGGGCTGATCACGCAACGGAGATGCGGACAGACGGCGGTGCAGGCACGGAACCCGTCCTTCTCGCGAAACAGAACGATTTTCTTCTCGGCGAAAAACGTGATGGACCCCACGGGGTACTTATCCAGGGAGTCGAGCTTCAGAACCGATTCGCCCTCATAAACGACGTTGGGGAACAGGAACCGGACGTTGGCGAGAACCGGACCCAGCAGGGAAATCAGGAAGGAAACCCAGCCGAGCCCCAGCAGCATCCGGCGCCGGGGGGTCTGTTCATCCAGGCTCGCAGTCATGTCATCCGATCTCCACCCACTCTTCCTGGAAAGAAAAATTCTCGATGGTGACGGCGCCCGTGGGACAGCGCTGCGCGCAGAGCGAACAGCGTATGCACTTGTCCGGGTCCATGATCATCGCCGCGCCCCTCTCTCCTGCGGCCCCGGCGGACGTGCCAAAGCGGGCCTGGACCAGAGCCGCCAGGTCTTCTCCACCCTGGAGGGCTTCCAAGGGAACCATTCGAAGGCAGCGCGACGGGCACACGTCCACACAGCCGCCGCAGAGGATGCACTTGGCGCCGTCGAAGATCGGGTTTGCGCTGCAGCGCAGACACCGGAGCCCCTGATCGACGGCCTCCTCGGGCGAATAACCTAACTCCACCTCGGTGACGCCGATTCGGCGCTCGATGGGCAGCGCGTCGGGGTTTCGGCGAGACACTTTCTGGTATCCGGGGTTGACGATGGGCAAGGAAAACCCGTCTCCCGGTTCCTGAAGCAGCGCCTGTTGCAAGGGTTCGATGGAGGCCCACTGAAGATGCGTCTGGACGCCTGCCTGACCGCCGGATAGATAAGTGTGGATGGAGCGGGCGGCGCGGTGGCCGTTCTCCACGCCCTCGATGAATATCCGGGGGCCCATGGCGACGTCCCCGCCCGCGTACACGCCCGGAGCGGTCGTGGCCAGGGTTTCGGAATCGACGCGGATCGTCCCGCGCGGCGTCGTCTCGACGCCGTCTTCCTCGCTGATCCAGGAGAGATCGGAGGCCTGGCCGACGGCGACGATCACCGAATCGCACGGAATCACGCGCTTGCAGTCCGGGTCGAATTCGGGGCTGAAGCGGCCTTCCTCATCGAAAACGCGGGTGCACGTCTGGACTTCCAGCCCGACCACACGGCCCTCTTTCTCCATGATGCGGACGGGCCCCACCCGGGGCTCGAGATCGATCCCCTCATCGAGCGCTTCTTCAATCTCGAAATCCGCCGCCGGCATCTCGTCGCGCGATTCCAGGCAGATGACGTGGACGTTCCTCGCTCCCACGCGCATCGCCTCCCGAGCCACGTCCATCATCTCCCGCATGAGGACGGCGTCTTCGGTTTGATCGGCGGCGCTTGCGGGGGCGTCCGCCCCGCCGGCGACCCGGGCGGCGACCCGGGCGGCGTCCATGGCCACGTTCCCCCCGCCGATCACGACGACGCGCTCGCCCAGATCGACGCGGAAGTTCAGGTTCACGTTCAGCAGAAACTCGACGGCCCGGAAAACGCCGTCCGCGTCCTGTCCTTCCATGGGGAGAGAGCGGCTCACGTGCGCGCCGATGGCGACGAACACCGCCTCGAAGCCTTCCTCGCGAAGAGAGGAGAGGTTGAAGTCCCGCCCGATGGCCTGGTTCAGCCGAAGCTCCACGCCCAGGCTGAGGATGGCCTGGATTTCGGCCTGAACAAGATCACGCGGAAGGCGGTATTCGGGAACCCCGAGCATGAGCATGCCGCCGGGGACTCCCTGTTTCTCGAAAACACTCACGTCATAGCCGAGCAGGGCGAGATCGTGGGCGCAGGTCAGCCCCGCCACGCCCGATCCGACGACGGCCACCTTTTTTCCTGCCGTCTTTTCCTGTTCTGGCTTTCGGCGGGCCGCCTCCAGCACCGAAAAATCGTTGATGGTGCGCGTGGCGGGCTGAAAACGGAGGTCGCGCATACTCCTGAGGCTCCGGTGCGAGAAGGAGGATTCTCCCTTGCCGGACGACAAATCGGCCTCGACCCCGTAGCGCTCCGTCACGAATCGCTTGAGCGCCCGGATGGCCACCGGCGCATCGATGTTGCCGCGGCGGCACGCCGCTTCGCACGGCGCCGCGCAGACACGCCCGCAAACCGACGCGAAGGGGTTGGGCCCCCGGGCGATGATGTAGGCGCGCTCGAAGTCTTCCTCCGAGATGGCGGTCACGTAACCCCGCGCGTCCGTATGGACGGGACACGCGTCCTGACAGCAAATCGTTTTCCGCCAGTGGTCGTGGCCGGGCAACTCGACCCGAAAAGAGCGCTCGGGAGGGAGAGGGTCCCGATTCCCGGAATCCATGCCCGCGGTCCTATTTCGCCAGGGAGCGCATGAACGCGACCAGGTTCTGGAGGTCCGCGTCCGAAAGAACCCCGCCCCAGGGGGGCATCAGTGGCGATTTTCCTACCGCGACGCCGCCAAGCTTGGTGATCTTGGCGATGTACTCATCCGATATGGTCTTCATGTATTTGGCGTCGGTGTGATTCCTCGGCTTCGGGTTGAGCGCCTTGGCTGCGGGGCCGTCGCCCTTGCCCGATGCACCGTGGCAGGAGGCGCAAAGCTGCTGGTATTTGACGTTGCCGGCCGCAACGTCGCCTTTCTGCTGAGCGGCCCCGTCATCCGAAGACCAGAAAAAGAACGCCACTGCGAGCGCAGGGCCTGCGCAGATGATGAATCCTCTCGATCGAGACATTCGCATTCAACCTCCCTCGCGGTTCTACGGGCCTGTGTAAACCTCCATCTCCATCAAAGCGTCCGGGGGACGAAGCTTAAGCTCGTCAGCGAATGCTTGTGCGGAGATTCTCCTATCTTCTTCAATTTCCCCTTGCCCAGCTTGTAGCGGTAGCGGTTGGTCAGGGGATCCGGCACCCGGTGGACCACCGAGTTCGCCGGGTTCTCGGGAAAGCCGAAATAGGCGAAGGTGACGCCCTCCCGGACCGCGTCCGTGACCATGGCCACAGCGGTGAAGCTCCCCTTGCTCTTCTTGATATTCCCGGCCTTCATGAGCTCGGTGAACGTCTGCTCCTTGCCGTCGACGCCGATGTATCCGCCCGTCTGCACGAGCAGGTCGTCGTTCTCGATGGCCACCAGGTCTCCTGATTCGATGCCCCGGGCGCCGGCGTCTTTGGGGTGAATTTCCAGGAACTGCTGGGGCCAGCGCTGCATGATGTAGGGCCGCCGCTTGTCGTCGTAGCCGGATTGCCAGAGCTCGTTGATCCGGCCGTTCGTCACCCACAGCTCGTCTCCCTGCGGGGTGACCCGATCGTAGAAATCCTTGAAATCCTCCCAGTAGCTTTTCAGCAAGACCGCCTTGCCGCTCTGGGTGCCGAAGGAGGTGAGCCATTTCCGGTGCATTGTGGGTCCCTCGGGGGTTCCGAGTTCCAGGGTCTCGTCGTGGAGGCGCTTCGTACCGACGAGTTCGCCCTTGACCATGCGGATGGGGGTTTGGATGCCGCCGGTCCCGTATTCGCGGAGCAGCTCGTGGCCTCGTTTCCCCTCGCGCTTGGCCTTCACCACGAGCGGGTGGTAGTTGAGCACCCCCTTGCGGCCGAAGCGGGCCGCCTCCTCGAATATCTGGTTGCTGTCCTTCCAGTCGAAGCCCTTGAAGCCCATCTTCCGCGCGAAGGCCGCGATGATCCACCAGTCGGGCCGGGCCTCTCCGGGGGGGTCGGCGAACTTGCTGTAGAGCCTGAGGCGGCGCTCGCCGTTGCACCGGGTGAAGTCCTCCTCGCCCCAGGTGGCGGCCGGGAGCACCAGGTCCGCATACTCGGTTCCGATCGGGGAAACGGGGTAGATGTCCTGGTGGGCGACGACCATGCCGCCGGCGTCCGTCCGCCGCTTCAGCGCATCCACCGCCGTATCGACGTCGAAGCTCTCGATCTGGTGCGGGTTGCGGCGCGTCAATCGCTGGAAGACGTCCATCAACTCCTGAGACGCCGCCATGGCCTGGCACCAGGTGGTCCCGATGACCCATGCGAAGCGCACATGGCCGTCCACGACCCAGCGGTCGAGGTCGATCTCCTTCTTGCGGCGCCCCGGCGCCTTCTCCGGCGACAGGCTCCTCGGATAACCGGCCCCTCCCATCCAGCCCCGCTGGTGTCCACCGCCTCGGGAGATCACCCGGCCCGGCCGCGACCCGGCGCCGCAGACCAGCCCCAGCGCCGCGAAGGAAGCCGTGTTCCCGAAACTGTTGCACCAGTAATTGCCCTTCTCGAGCATGAACGAGGTCTTCTTGCGCGTTCCGTCCGCTTTGGGCTTGGCGAGTATTTCCGCCGTCTGGCGGATGGACGCCGCGGGCACGCCGGTGATCTTCGCGGCCCTCTCCAGTTCGGCGTAGGGGTAGCTCATGATCCACTTCCTGTAGCCCTCGAAGTCCGTCCCGTACTTGCCCCAGGTCGTGACCCACTGCCAGGGCGTGTTGCGGGTGCCGCGGCCCATGCCGGAGCCGATCTCCCACTTGTTCGAGATTTTTCGCGCGATCCACTCCTTGTCCTCCCAGCCGTTCTCCAGAATCAGGCGGATGATGGCCAGGTGGAGCACCGTGTCCGTCCCCGGAATGACGGGGAGAAAGAGGCCGCCGCGCTTCTCGCCGTAGGCCACGCCCGAGGTCTTGCGCGGCATGGCGAAGACGAGTTTCTTGCTCGGCGTTTTCCCGCCCATGATCCACGAGGTGAACAGCACCGACTTGGTCTCCCAGGGGTCGACGCCCGAGAAGAAGATGACCTCGGCCTCTCCCCAGTCGTCATAGGAGGCGCTGAAGGGGTTGATGCCGGAAAAATCGATCCCGGGCGTGTCCTTGCCGGGGCCCGGCTTGTCGTGCGGGGCGTAGGCCGGCGTTCCGATGGCGCGGAAAGCGAGCTTGGAGATGGCGTAGGTGTTCTCGAAATACTGATAGGAATACGTCTTCATGGCCCAGGCGTGTTCGCCGTACTTGTCGAGGACGTGCTTCGAGAGTCCCGCCATGACGCCCACCGCCGTGTCCCACGAGACCTCCTGCAAGGTGCCGCGGACCCGCATCATCGGCTGGCGCAGGCGGTCCTGCGAGGGTTCGTTGGGGTTGTAGAGCTTCTTGGCCAGGACGCCGCCCCGGATGGAGTGGTTCCCCCCCACGTTCACGACATTCGCATCCTTGTCCGGCATGACGACGACGTGGTGGGGACTGCCGTTCACCATGATGATGTTGTGCATGTTCGGGCTGACCCAGCCGCCGCTCATGATGGCGGTGGGGAAATCGACGCGCAGGGCGTTCTGGCTCGCCTTGGGTCCGCCCTCGCGACCGATCGGCCAGCGGTAGACCTTGTACCCGCAGCCCACGATGCAGTAGTCGCACGCCGTGGTGAACACCTCCGCGTTCGGCGGGGGGAGGGGGACACTGTCTTCCGCAAGATAGTAGTTCGTCACCTTTCCTGCCATGATGCGTCCTCCTCAGCGCTGTACCGGCGCCAGATTCGAGTGATAACCATACAGCAGCCCCATCATCCCGATCGCGTAGATGTCGTCTCCTCGGGTCTCCAGAACCACCTGGGGGAGGCTTTCGGTGGCCTGCCCCGCCCCGACCATGCCGTGCTTCATCAGGTCGAAGGTCGTCAGATGGAACGGGCACGGGCCGATGGCCTTGTGCTGCGCGTTATAGGTTCCCTGCAGGGGGCCGCCCATGTGGGTGCAGAGGGTGCTGAACGCCACCACGTCCCGCTTGGGACCGACGCCGCCGCCGGCTTGAACGCCCAGTTTGACCAGCATGCACCCCGAGAAGACGTCCTTCCACGGGTACTGGAAGAATTGCGGCGCATCGACTTTCAAGGCGCTGAGCGTCCCGATTTTCTGGCGGGGATACTCCGCCCTTTGCAGGGCCGCTCCGGCCAGGCCGGGGATGCCCTGGACCAGCACGATGCTCACGGCGGTTCCGCCGGCCAGGAGAAAGGCGCGCCGCGAGACGCAAGGCCGGGTTTCCTTGGCTTCCTGAGTCATGGATTCCTCCTTACGGCATGGCCGCATACGGCGGCAGTTCGGGGGGCCGGACGAGCAGGGGCTTATCGCTCGAGAGCGATTCCAGAAACGCCAGCAGGTCTTCTTTCTCCTCGTCCGAAAGTCCCAGTTTCTTGATGAGGGGACTCTTGTTCGCGTCCTCGCCGCCCCCTTCGTCATAAAAATCGATGACCTCATCCAACTCGAAAAATGCGCCGTTGTGCATGTAGGGCGCGGTGTATTTGAGCTCTCTAAGGCTCGGGGTGCGGAACCTCCCCTTATCGGCCTCGCGCTTGGTGGTGTAGAAGAGCCCCAGGTCCCGGTCCGCCTTGCGGTAGACGGATTCGGGAACGCCGCGGATGACGTGCTGGTAGCGAAGCGTTATCTGCCTTAAGGGGTCTTCCTCGAACGCGGGGTTCCTGGGAACGCCGACGTTGTGGTAGTCCTCATCCGATAAAAGCGCGCCGTTGTGGCACTGGACGCACCCGGCCTTTCCCTGGAAGAGAGCCAGCCCGCGCTTAGCGCTGTCCGAGAGCGCCTTCTCCTCGCCTTTCATGAAGCGGTCGAAGGGCACGTCCTTCGCGTTCGACACCACGGTGCGCTCGAAGGCGGAGATGGCCCGCCAGGCGTCGTCGATGGTGGGCCAGGGGGAGCCGAACACCGCCCGGAAGCGCCTGACGTATTCGGGGACCTGGCGCAGGCGCTCCTCCATCATCATGGTGTCGCCGTTGCCCGCCACGTTGCCCGTGGCGGCGCTCTTCGCCTGCGCTTCGAGGCTCGTAGACTCGCCCGCCCAGAACAGTTTGGCGTAGTAGGCGGAATTGAGGATCGTCTGGGAGTTCCGCCAGTGCTGCGTGCCGGGGTAGCCCCGGCTCAGATCGCCCCCGTCCCCCCAGCCGCTCTCGGGGCTGTGGCAGGAGGCGCACGACGTGCTGGCGTCGCCCGAGAGGCGGGCGTCGAAGAAGAGCAGCTTGCCGAGCGCCACCTTGGCGGCGGACATGGGGTTGTCCGCGGGCACCGGAACAGGCGGCAAGGGTCCCAGCGGAGGGAATTTCCCCTCCTGGGCCGCGCTTGCTCCTCCCACCAGAAGAGCGGCGATGAAGCATACGGCCATCGTGGAACCCAGGAAGCAGTTTTTGATTCGCGCGTTCATGGCCGTCTCCTCAATTATCGCCGAGTTTGCGAAGTTCATAATCGGGAATTTTCGGCGCCGCAGCAGAAACCGTCTCGCCCGAGAGGCTCTTAAGGAACGCCACCAGGGCCTTCTTCTCATCCGCAGTCAGCCCCAGCGGCTTCAAGCGCGAGCTCTTGTTGGGGCCGCTCCCGCCGCCCCTGTCGTAGAAGGCGACGACGTCTTCAAGCGCGGCGAGTGCGCCGTTGTGCATGTAGGGCGCCGTCCGGGCGACTTCGCGCAGGGTCGGCGTGCGGAACTTGCCGCGGTCGCTCTCCTGTTTCGTCACGACGTAGAGGCCGGGGTCGGCCCTCAGGTTCATGAAGTTGGGGACGCCGATGACCTTGTTGAACCGCCGGAAGGTGATGTGGCGCAGCGGGTCCTTGAATATCTGTTCGTTCTCGGGGACGCCGAGCGCGTGGAACCCGCCGTCGCTCAATAGCGCGCCGTTATGGCACTGAACGCATCCGGCCTTTCCACTGAACAGGGCGAGGCCCTTTTGCGCCTCGGCGGAAAGGGCCTTTTTGTCGCCCTTCAGGTAGTTGTCGAAAGGCGCGTTTTTGGAGGCGATGGTGTGCAGGAACGCCGCGATGGCCTTGAGCGCGCCGCCGAAGGAGGGCTCTCCGCCGTAGACCTCCTTGAATTTCTTCACATAAAGCGGCACCTGCTTGAGGCGCTCGGGGAACAGGCGGCCGTCGACCAGCATGAAGTGGGCTTCGGTCAGGTGGTCCCGCACGAGCGTGGGCAGGTCGGCCCCGCTCAGGCGGCCGTCCCAGAAGACGCGCTTGTTGTAGGCGGCGTTCAAGAGCGTCTGGGCGTTCCGGAAATACTTGCTCCCCGGATAACCCGCCGAGAGCGCCTGCCCGTCGCCCCAGCCCTTCGCGGGCTGGTGGCAGGTGGCGCAGCTGACCCCTCCGTCCCCCGACATCCGGGGGTCGAAGAACAGGTACCGGCCCAGTTCGGCCTGCGCGGGCTTCTGGGCCTTGGGCGCCGGCAGGGGCGCGAGAGCAGCCCCCTGGCCCGCGGCGGGGAGCAAAACCCAGGCGCTCAGCAGGACTCCGCAGAGTATCCGGCGCCTGTCAACGCGAACTGATTTCATTCTTCGCACCTCCCTGGCTGGCTGTTCTGTCTTCTGACGCTATCCCCTATCGGACATCCGGCCCGTCCGCGCCGGATGAGAATATCGACCCCGGCCTTCGGGGTTGTTGAAAAAGTTTTTGTCAAGGGAACGAACGCTCCCTCCCCGGTCGCGTTCGACCCCCCAACCCCCTTTGTCAGGGGATAAAGGACAGCCCCTCCTCGGGGCTGTCCTGCCCCCCCTACCCCCCCTTGTCAGGGGGGTATAAAAAAGCACCCCCCGCAAAAAAGGATCAACTCCCCCCTTGAGGGGGAGTCGAAGAGCTAAGGGCGAAGCCCGCAAGCGATTCGGTGGGGGGACATGCCACGGATAAAAACTCCCCCCACCACATCGGCCTTCGCACAAACCGCTCGGCCTCTGTCGGGCTTCCCGAGGGGAAAGCCCGACCCCCTCAAGGGGGGAGTTGATTGTTGAGCGCTCTACAAGGGGGGTTGCTCTTTCTTGCCCCCCTGTTAAGGGGGGGTAGGGGGGGTTGGTTTTCGTCAAGGAAGCTTTTCGGGCGGCCCCCATCGGGCCGTATTCGGCGTGTTCTCCGGCGGCGGCCCGAAACGAGACGGGTGAACCCGCGGATGCGAACCGAACGGTTCGCTTCTCGAGTGTTTTCACTGCATGCGGGTCGGTTCTCATCTTCCCGGGTCTTCCTCGTGTTGAAAATCCGGTCTTATTTCGCAGAAAACGTGAAGTCGGCCGTCTTCTTTCCTCCGGTGGAAATTTTGATCCTTTTCTTCTTGACCCCCAGGGCCGGGTGCCACGCCCTGAGCGAGTATTTCCCCGGCGGGACGTCTGCGATCTCGAAGCGCCCGTCCGCGCCCACGAGCGCGTAGTAGGGGTTCCGGGCCACGAAGAGGAATCCCTTCATCCAGTTGTGCACGTCGCACTCGACCCGGACGATGGGGCTGCGCCGCACCTTCGCCCGGCGGACGACCTTCTTCCGCTGCCTGGGCTGGGAGATGTTCCACATGGAGCGCTTCGCCCGGCCGATGATCTCGTAGGTGTGGATGTTGTGGTGGGCGGCGTCGCTGTTCAGGATGGTGACCTTGCCCCCCTCGGCGACGACCTGGAGGTAGGGCACGTAGGCGCACTTCTTCTGGTCCACCACGGCGCTCTTGATTTTCTCGGGATACGCCTTGCCCTTTTTGACCTTGTCGAGATAGACGATGACGCCTCTAAGCGCGCCGTCTTTCGCGTCCACCTCCTGGCGGGTGACCTGGCCCTTGCCGCAGGCGTGCTGGTCCTTGGTGATGATGTATTTGACGGGGGCGGGAACCTTTCCCTCGAAGCTGACTTTGCCGGTGATGGTTCCGCCGTCTTTGACGGATGCGACCTTGTACTTCGCCAGGGAAGCGTCCGGGAGGAGAAGAATAAGCAGGGACAAAACGAATGGCAGGATAAATGTACTCATGATTGCGGTAACTCCCCCACGAAATCTTGCATTGGCTCACGGCAACCCTGTCGTCAACTGTTCCGAGTCGTTTTATCTCCTCCTTATGGGTGAGGCGCCGGCGCGGAAAGGAAGCGTCCTCTCCACCTCGGCCATGCTCTTTATGAACGTGTTCCTACTTTTAATATAAGGACTGCGCCTGAATGTTGCAACAGGATTGAAATGCGGTTTTTCTCCGATGAGCGGGGTGTTGGGGAAGCCCTGTATGCGTTCCCCGGAAACCGCCGACGCCTCTTTCCTCAGCCTGAAAGGACAGCCCCTCCTCAGGGCTGTCCTGCCCCCCTTGACAGGGGTCAAAACCGACCGAAGAGGGAGGTTTTGCAAGACGATGTGTTTCTCGTCAATGGCTCATGCAAACGCTCGTTCATCACTCGCGTTTGACCCCTGTTAAGGGGGGGTAGGGGGGGGGTGCTCCTTTGAAAAAGGTTTTTGGGGCGGCTCCTGGAAGGTCGGGCTTTCTTCCCCAGACGAGGTTCAAATTCACTCCCCCCTTGAGGGGCATTCCTTCACGCGCGAGATATGCAATCAACTCCCCCCTTGAGGGGGAGTCGAAGAGGCCGAGCGTTTTTTGCGAAGGTCGATTCGGTGGGGGGACATGCCACAGAAAAAACTCCCCCCACCGGCGCGACTTCGGGCTTCGCCCTCGTCTTGCCGACTCCCCCTCAAGGGGGGAGTTGATTTTTCTCTCTCGTCGGTCGGTCACATACGACAAATCCAGAGTTCCAGGCTTTCTCAACAGACCCTCAAGGGGGGAGTTGATTTGAAATTCTCTTTGGTGGGGAGAGCGCGCCATAGATGACGAACGCCGGGTTTTTCAACAGGCCCGACAAGGGGGGTAGGGGGGTTGCCTTTATCCCCTGAAAGGGGGGTTGAGGGGTTCATGGCCAGGGAATCATGATTTTGTAGGGGCCGTTCGCGAACGGCCCTTGCCGGAGAAACGGGCGCTTCACGAAGCGCCCCTACGACACCCTTTTGTAGAGATCACAACACCCGTCATTCCGGCCACCGATCCCGTAGGGACAGGCCCCCGTACCTGTCCGAGAGCTGCCTCACGGCGGGCCGTAGCGCAGCCGCGCCGTCGCGCCCTGTTTCGCGAGCTGGCCCTCCGCGTAGCGCCCCGGCATGGCGGGCGAGCGCCAGCGGCCGGCGATTTGCATCTCGACCAGCGACGCCCCCGACGTGGCGAGGCTCTGCGCGCTGCCCACGCGGAGGCTGTGCCCGCTGATGCGCCCCTCCAGGCCCGCCTCCCGCGCGCGGTGGGCGATGATGCGCCGGATGCCCCTCTCCGTCAGGCGCCCCGCCAGCACCCGGCCCGACCTGTGGACGGCCCGGAAGAGCGCTCCTTCTGCGAGACCCGACCCCTCGAGCCAGGCCCGGACGCGCGCCAGGGTCGGGTCGCCCAGAAACTGCAGGACGCCCGCGCCCTCCTGGTCCGTCTTCGAGCGCCGGACCAGCACCGTCTGCTCGCCCAGGTCCACGTCGGCGACGTCGAGCGCCTCGACCTCCGACACCCGGAGCAGGGCGTCGCTCGCCACCGCGATGATCGCCGCGTCGCGCAGGCCGCCCAGGGTCCCCGAGCGCTCGGCCAGCGTCGCCGCGCGGTCCGCCTCCTCCCAGCGCACCCCCGTCACCTGGCCGCTCCCGCGCTCCGCGGCCAGGCGCCGGAAGCCGGCCAGCACCCGCTCGGCGGCCGCCCCCACCGGGGAGGGCCACCCGCCCAGCTTCGCCCGGAAGCGCAGCGCCGCGACCGCCATGGAGGCTACGGCCGCGGACAGACCTCCCTCGTAGAGATCCCCCAGGTACGCCGCCACCCCGGCGTCGGTCTCCGGGCGGCCCGAACGCTCGAACGCCCTGAGCGCCGTCTCGTACGCCCGCCGTGTGTTCTTCGCCATCGAGGCCTTCGCCAGGTCGGCGGCCGGGCGGACCGGGGCCGTCGTTGAAGCCGGGACGGGCGATGTCGCCTCCGTCGTCATGGAGAGAAGCGAACCTTCCGGGTCGGCGGCCGTTTCCAATTCATAAAGCCGTTCGAGCGCCTCGTTTCGCTCAAGGGCCTCGTCGATTGGGGAGTTTAAACGACGACGGCGTATTTCCAAGAAAAAAAGCTGTTCCTCCAAGCGAATGCAGGCGGAGTTCCTGGCGAGGCAGTGGGTATTCTGGAGTCCGATAATTGATGTTATCAGAAGATATAACACCTCTCACGGCCATGTCAAGCGCAATTCCGGGGTCCCCGGAGGGGTTTCGGGCGCCGTTTTGCGCCTTTTTTCGCTTATTTTTCGTTCATATACGGCCCGAATGCGCCCCGAAACGGGTTTTTCGGCGGAAAACGGGGCTTCTGGGGGCCGATAACATCAATTACCGGCGCCCAGGCCGGGGAAGGGGGACGCATACCGAAGGAATCCGCCTCTCCCGGAACGACTCACGACCGGCCCGGAGCATGAAAGGGTTCAAGTCCGCCGTATTCCAGGCGGCCCTAAATACGAATCACCAGTTTGTGAAGGCCCGAAAAAAAAGCTCACGAAAGGAGGTTAATCGGAGAAAGCCGGAAATTCACGGAAAATCCCTTTTTCTACTGTGTATTCAGGAGGACTCACTAAATGACGTTCAAAGAGAAACCGATAAACAAGCTTTACGCTTTCGCGCTGGCGGCGGTGTTCGCGCTGACGCTGGCCGGCTGCGGCGGCGGGGGCGGGACTGCGGAAGAACCGCCGATGACCGGACCGACCGACGAAGAGAGAATAGCGGCCGCGCAGACGGCGGCCATGACAGCCGCCGGAGTGGCTGCTGCGGCCTTGGCGGCCGTGGAAGCGAACAAGTCCGCCGATCTCGATTCATACATCAGGGCGTCAATCGCGAACGATAACGCACAGGCCGCCCTGGAGGCCGCGAATGCCGCCACGACTCCGGCGGCCGCGGAGGCAGCGCAGGCCGATGCGGAAGCCGCGAGTGCCGACGTGCAGAAATACGCCGGCATGGTGACGACCGCGCACAATGCGATCGAAGCGGCCAGAATGGAATTGATGGCGCTCAATGCTGCCAAGGAGGCCGCGCAGGCCGCGCTTGATGCCGCGCAGGCCGCGCTCGATGCTATCGCCGGCCAGGGTGACGCCGACTCCGCTTCATACGATAGGGCCGTGGCCGCACTGGCCGCCGCGACGGCGGCGAACGAAGCGGCCCAGGCCGCGGAAACGTCTGAGGCCGCGGAAGCCGCGCAAGCCGATGCAGAGGCCGCGCGGGACAATGCCATGCAATACGCAGACATGGTGACGGCCGCGCACACGGAAGCGACCGCGCTCGCGGACGCGAAGCAGGCCGCCATGCAGGCGTACACGGACGCGAAAGCCGCGGTTGATGCCGCGAAGGCGAATCGTGATTCCGACCCTGATTCCTACGATGCCGCTCAACGGGCTCTGGGTGTTGCGGCAGAGGCGAACAGGGCTGCCCAGGCTGCTACCACTTCAGAAGCAGCAGAAGCTGCTCAGGCGGATGTGGAAACCGCCAGCGCTAACGCTGAGAGGTATGCCGGCATGGTGAATCAGGCGAAGGCGGACGCGGATGCAGAAGCAGCGCGCCTTGCGGCTGCGAAGAAGACCCGCGATGCGATCACAAAGATTGCGAATACCAAGAAGGCCGCTATCACAGCAGAAGCAGATACCACTACTGGTCAAGAACGTCCTTTCGATGGAACTGAGGCTGAAGTCGCCGATGACGCTACTTCAGCTCCAGATGCAGCTACCAAATATAAACTGTCGGTAAGCTATAAGGACGGCGAAGCCAATGTTGATGTTCGTGACGGGAGGAACCTTCTCAAAGGCGACCCGAAGTTTTCCACGGCGGAGAGGTTTGGCAATGGTCAAATGCTTACCAGGGATAATAGTGGAACCAGCCGGGAGATTATCGTCCTGCACACGGATGGACTAGATGCTGGTACCCCGACTGCGTTCACCAAGGTCTATCCTTTTAATGCAAACGATGACCCGGATAGAACTGGAGACAATAATTTCAGATCACTCACCGTAATTACCAGTGGTGATCCAAATCACTTGGCGCATATAGACCTAGGTGTAACGACACCTGACGAAGGCGCCGAATCAACAAAAGAATTCGATCAGGACGATTCTACAACTCCAGCTGTCAATGAGGGTATGCACAGAGGCCGCTTCGATGGCGCCATGGGAACATATCTGTGTGCCTCAACTGGTTGTAGTGTAACAGTTGATGATGAAGGCAAAGCAACCGAAATGGCGGGAACATGGACGTTCACTCCTGACGCAGGCGCTACAGTCGACGTTGCGGATGACAATTACCTGTACTACGGCTTCTGGCTGGACACCACCACCAAGGACGGCAAAGTTACTTCCTATGACGCCGTGCAGACGTTTGCCGGTGTCGGGAGTGGCCTGACCATCCCCACTAGAACACTTGATGCTATAACAGGAGCGGCGGAGTATACGGGCGGCGCTGCAGGCGTTTACGTGCATGAGGTATCGAAGGCTGATGGCTCCAATGACTATTCCACATCTGGCCGCTTTACCGCTGATGTGTATATGCATGTTCATTTCGATGGAACAACTAACCGTGTACTCAACTCAATGAGGGGAAGTATCTCAAATTTTGAGCTCGAGCATGGAGAAGAGCAAAATTGGAATGTCACTATCAGGGGGATAGTTGGTAGCGACTATGCTTTAACCAATGGTTCCGCAAGTGGAATGCAGGGCGATAACGGCTCCCTTACCGGTCAATTCTATGGCGCGGCAGGAGAAGGAGATACCGATGCTCCCGCAGCGGTAGTCGGCGAGTTCAACGCCAACTTCGTGAACGGTATGGCGGCCGGCGCTTACGGCGCGCGGCTTGACGACTAGAAGTTTGAAGCAGGACGCCTTCAGGCTTCCGGGGCTTCACGGCCCCGGGGCCGGGGCGGCATGAGGAGAGCGAAAAAGGGGGTTGCCCGTTGGTTGCTTCCCTCGTGATGGAGCAAATTGTACCGCTCCCGGTTATGAGTTTGAGTCCTCGAGCCGGGAGGGGGAACAACGGGCGGCCCCCACTTCGCGTTTCATGAACGTAGCCGACACCCCGACTCGGCCTGCACCTCGGGGATCGTGTCGCAGCAATTCCCATCTTCAGGGGTTTTTTCAACCCCTTAAAGCAGCCCTTTGAGGGGTGTCGGCCCTTTCTCCTTGAAAGGCAAACCCTCCCTCATCGGTCGGGTTTGACCCCCAACCTCCCCTTAACAGGGGGTAAAGGCAACCCCCGCAAAAAAGGATCAACTCCCCCCTTGAGGGTCTGGCTTCCCGAGGGGAAAGCCAGACGAGGAAGCCGAGCGTTTTTTGCGAAGGCTGACTCGGTGGGGGGACGATTCTAAAATAAAAGCTCCCCCCACCGACTCGCTTGCGGGCTTCGCCCTTACCTCGTCGACTCCCCCTCAAGGGGGGAGTTGATCCCTTCTCTCGTTGATTGGCAAAACCCTCAAGGGGGGGTAGGGGGGGTTGGTTTTCCAGCCAATCGAGCGGACACGCCGGACCCCGGACAGGCGCGGGGGCCTCGGACAACCACAGGGGGTTGTCCCTACGAAACCCCGCGTATCGAGACGACCCGTAGGGGCGCTTCGTGAAGCGCCCGTTTCTCCGGCAAGGGCCGTTCACGAATGCGGGCGGTTCGCGAACCGCCCCTACACCAATAATGAGTACTCCGCAGGGGTCAGACATATATGTCTGACCCCTACAGAACCCTCCATCCGGGGGGTTGGTTTTCGGGCCGGGGGCGCATTTGCGCGCAATTGCCGTCATTCCCAAAACCGCAGACTGCGCTATCGTGCGCGCGACGCGGGGAGGGGGTTTTTTCCCGGCGGACTGAGGCGCAGGCGGAGGAGGCTTTCTCATGGGATGGGGTGATGGCGCGGGGAAGCGTGATGAGAATGGGTTCAGGGACGGCATGAAAATAAAAATAATGATATTTCCTGTAAAATACGATAAATTCACGGGGTTTTTCGATAAATTCCTGAAAATTTCTGACTATGCAAGTGATTGTAATAAAAGGAGTTACCATAGAAACCTGAGCGTCCCGCACTCAGATATGGCGCAAAAAAAAGTTTTTTTGGAAACCCCGCATTTGCGCGCAAGCGCCTGCATTTCCTCCCGCACCGCATCACGCCGGCAAAGCCTCATTCATCCATCGGCTTTGACCCCCGCATTTGCCCGCAAGCGCCCGCAGTTGCGCACTCGCTCCGGGTATGCGCCGGGGGCGCAGGCGCGAACGACCGTCGATAGGGAACGTCATCCCTCTTTCGGGCGCGCCGCTCCGGGGTGTGGCGCCATGAGGAGTTGGAACCGCTTACCTTCCCTGGAAATCGGCGGCCCTTTTCTCGAGGAACGCGGAGGCGCCCTCGACCTTGTCCTCGGTCGTCATCAGGCAGGCCTGGCCGAGGCGCTCGGCCACCATGCCGGCCTCGGGGCCGAATTTTAAGCCGGTGTTGATGGCGATCTTGGCGATGCGCACCGCCAGCGGGCCCTTGCTCATCATCTTTTCCGCACATTTTCGCGCGGCTTCGAGCAGCTCCCCGGCCGGGACGACCTGGTTCACCAGCCCGATGCGGTGGGCCTCGTGCGCGTCGATGATATCGCCCGTCAGGATGAGCTCCTTCGCCTTCCCGACGCCCACCAGCGAGGCGAGCCTCTGGGTGCCGCCCGCTCCGGGCATGATGCCGAGGTTGACTTCGGGTTGGCCGAACCGGGCGGTCTCGCTCGCGAGGCGGACGTCGCAAGCCATTGAAAGCTCGCATCCTCCGCCCAGGGCGAAGCCGTTGACCGCGGCGATGACGGGCTTCTCGACCGTCTCGAGCCGCATGAGGGCGCGCTGCGAGGGAGCGGCGAGGCCGTCGATGAGGCTTCGATCCTTGATCTGGGCGATGTCCGAACCCGCGGCGAAGCATTTATCGCCCGCGCCCGTGAAGATGATGACCCCCACCCCGTCGTCCGCTTCGAGTTCTTCGACGATAGTCCCCACCTCGCGCCAGGTCTGTGGGTCGAGCGCGTTTCGCTTCTCGGGGCGGTTGATGGTGATGAGCGCGGTTCCGCCCGATTTTTCGATCAACAGGTTGTCGTACGGCATTTGGTCGAACTCCTTTTGCGTTGCGGATGTGAGATTCCCCGTCCCGGGGAGAAGCGTGAAAGCCCTGGTTCGGCGAGAAGATAGCCTATGGCGCGGCGTTCGTCATCCGGCGATGCGGCAGGCGGGATGATCGCCGGGGATTTCAGAACATTTTCTCGCGCCGGGTTCCCCGCCCGGTCGATAGCGCATCCCTAAATAAAGAAGAATCAGCGATTTGGAAGGCGAATCCGTGCTGTTAGCAGCCGAGCGCCTTGAGTGCTAATAGCGCTTGACAAACATTCTCGTTTTCCATATACACTCGCTCAGAAACGAGGAGCCGAAAAGTCGGGTGGTGTTTCGCCCGGCACACGACTCCAGGGGACAAACGGTTTCAATGAAACAAGCAGCATTTTTCTACTGACAAGGAGGAAGTGATGGCAAAGACCAAAACCAGGATACAGCCTCTTCAGGATCGCATTTTGGTGAAGCGTCTGGATGAGGAAGAGGAACAGATCGGCGGGATCATCATCCCCGATTCCGCGAAAGAAAAACCCCAGGAGGGGGAAGTCATCGCCGTCGGCCCCGGCAAGGTGACCGATGACGGGAAACGGCAGGCGCCCGAAGTGGGCGAGGGCGACAAAATTCTTTTCGCCAAGTATGCGGGCACCGAGGTGAAGTCCGATGGCGAAGAGTATCTGATCATGCGCGAAGACGATGTGCTGGCGGTCATCAACTAGCCGGTTGTCCAACAAATAGGGAGTATTACACAAATGGCGAAACTCATTATTTTTGATGAAGAAGCCCGTTCGAAAATCAAGCGTGGCGTGGATCAGCTGGCCGATGCCGTGAAGGTGACGCTCGGACCCCGTGGACGCAACGTCTTGATCGACAAGAAATTCGGCTCTCCCGCCTCCACGAAAGACGGCGTGACGGTGGCCAAGGAGATCGAACTCGAAGATCAGTTCGAGAACATGGGCGCCCAGGTCGTCAACGAGGTGGCGAGCAAGACCTCGGACGTGGCGGGAGACGGCACCACGACGGCGACCGTGCTGGCCCAGTCCCTGTTCAAGGAGGGTCTGCGCAACGTAACGGCCGGCGCCAACCCCATCGACCTGAAGCGCGGAATCGACGCCGGCGTCGACCAGGTTGTCGGGCAGCTGCAGAAACTCTCCAAACCCGTACGCGACAAGAAAGAGATTGCGCAGGTCGGCACCATCTCGGCCAACAACGACCCGACCATCGGCGACCTCATCGCCGAGGCGATGGACAAGGTCGGCAAAGACGGCGTGATCACCGTCGAGGAAGCCAAATCCATGGAGACTTCGCTCGACATCGTCGAGGGCATGCAGTTCGACCGGGGTTATCTGAGCCCCTACTTCGTGACGAATCCGGACCGCATGGAAGCCGCCCTGGAAGATCCGTACATCCTCTTCCATGAGAAGAAGATCTCCAACATGCGCGACCTTCTGCCGCTGCTCGAGAAAATCGCGAAAATGGGCCGCCCGCTGCTCATCGTCGCCGAGGACATCGAAGGTGAGGCGCTCGCGACGCTGGTGGTGAACAAGCTGCGCGGCACGCTCAACTGCTCGGCGGTCAAGGCGCCCGGATTCGGGGATCGCCGCAAGGCCATGCTCGAGGACATGGCGATTCTCACCGGTGGTAAAATGCTGAGCGAGGATTTGGGAATCAAGCTCGAGAACGTATCCGTGGACGACCTCGGAGAGGCGAAGCGCGTGACCATCGACAAGGACAACAGCACCATCGTCGAAGGAAAGGGCAAGGCCAAGGATATCGAGGGCCGCGTCAAGCAGATTCGCAACCAGATCGAAGAGACGACGAGCGACTACGATCGCGAGAAACTCCAGGAGCGTCTGGCGAAGCTGGTCGGCGGCGTTGCCGTGATTAACGTAGGCGCCGCCACGGAAGCCGAGATGAAAGAGAAGAAAGCGCGTGTGGAAGACGCCCTGAACGCAACCCGCGCGGCCGTGGAAGAGGGTGTCGTGGCCGGCGGCGGCGTCGCCCTGGTTCGCGCCCAGAAGTCGCTGGGCGATGTCGAGGTGGCGGGCGATCAGCTGGTCGGAATCGATATCCTCTCCCGCACGCTGGAAGCCCCGATGCGTGAGATCGCGAACAATGCGGGCGAGGAAGGTTCTCTGGTCGTTCAGCACGTAAAGGGCCAAAAAGGAAACAACGGCTATAACGCGGCGACGGGCGGCTATGAAGATTTGGTCAAGGCGGGCATCATCGACCCGACCAAAGTGGTGCGCTCCGCGCTTCAAAATGCCGCTTCCGTGGCCGGTTTGATGCTCACGACGGAGTGCATCATCAGCGACAAGCCGGAGGAAAATGCGGGTGTTGCCGGCATGCCTCCGGGCGGTATGCCTCCGGGCGGTATGGGCGGCATGATGTAAGTTGTCGTCATGATGTTCAAAGGGGGCCTCACGGAGGCCCCCTTTTTTTGTGGAGATTTATTCTGATCCGCTGGTTTGCCTTCTCTCACGTATTCAAGCGATGATGAAGATTGAGCAGAGAGGGACGTATGGCGAAAGATAAACCGAACAAACTTCCTTTCACCCTTTTCCTGATATCGTTATCGTTGCACCTGATCGTATTCGCGGCATCGAGTCATGAATACGTTTGGAGCAAACCCGTCAAGCCAAGCCAGCCTATCAAGTTTCGGGTCGTGTCCGTCGAGAAACCCGAGGAAAAACTTCCCCCGAACCGCCAAAGTCGAAATCTGTCGAATGCCAACCGGAAAGAAAGTGGCGCCGGCAAACCCGGCAAGACACCGCGCTTAAGGCGCGAAGACAGAGACCGGCTTCCTTCTCGCAGGGGTGTCGTTAGCCCTGAGATAGCGTCCTTGGCGCCGGCCCCAAAACCGAAGGTTCCACCTCCCGCCGCCCTGCCGGTGAGCCCCAAGCCCCCTGCGGTCGTAACGCCGAAGCCTGAACCGAAGAAGGTGGAAAAACCACAGGAAAAGAGAGCTCCTGAAACTTCGGAGATAGCAGAAACGCCAAAGCCAAGGGAAATGGCGAGCCTTGCGCCGGCGCCTGAGCCTTCACCCAAGACCCCGCCGCCCGCGATTCAAGAAAAGGCAAAACCAAAGCCAACTGCAGATGAAACGCCGGATAAGAGAAAAATAGAAGCCGAAGCGATTCCGAAGATCAAGAACAAGCCCAAGCCGGTGGTCAAGCAGAAACCGGTAAAGCAGGTCGTCAAGAAAGAACCTCGTAAGGGGGACCAGAAAATCGAGGCGAAGGGAGAAAATACCAAAAAGCCGGAAATGGCCGCATCCTCCCCGGCCCCGAAACCGAAGGCCCAAGTTCCCGCCGCCCTGCCGGTGAGCCCCAAGCCCCCGGCGGTCGTAACGCCGAAACCTGAACCGAAGAAGGTGGAAAAACCACAGGAAAGGAAAGCTCCTGAAACTTTGGAGATAGCAGAAACGCCAAAGCCGACAGAGACGGCGAGCCTTGCGCCGGCGCCTGAGCCTTCACAAAAAGTCTCAACTCCTGTTCTCGGAGAAAAGATAAAACCAAAGCTAACGGCAGATGAAACGCCGGATAAGAAAAAAATAGAAGCCAAAGCGCTTCCCAAGAAGAAGCCCGAACCCAAACCGGTGATCAGGAAGAAAGCGGAAAAAAAGGTGGTCCGGAAAAAGCCTCGAAAGGAGAACAAGAAAGTCGAGGCGAAGAAACAGACGAAGGAGAAGGTTGAACTGGCCGCGTTGAAACCGGTTTCTCGACCTGTCCGACCGCGGCCTCCAGCCCCCAAGCGGCCTCAACCCAAAGACCCTTTGGCGTTGTTTCGAGTCAAGCCCCAGCCCAAAGGCAAGCCCGAGCTCCCGAAGTTCGATCTCTCGGATGAGGCGGCGGACAGAATCGCAAAAAAAAGCTCATCGGATAAAGAGCTGGAAAGAGAAGAGGGCGAAACCATTTCGCTTGACACCCGTGATTTCCGATACGCTTCTTATTTCGCTCACATCAAGAGAAGGATCCAAAACGCCTGGATATGGCCGGCGGAGGCGCAAAAAAACAGGGGCGAGCTGTTGTTGCGCTTTAAGCTGCGGAAAAACGGCACTTTGGAGGATGTGCGTCTCATCAGGTCCGCGGGCGTTCGGATTCTCGATGATTTGGCGATGGCCGCCGTCGCCAAGGCGGCGCCGTTCGAGCCGTTTCCCGAAGGCCTCGAACGCAAGGCGATCACCGCCACGTTCGTGTATGAGTAAGCCGGGAGCGTCGCTCCCGCCTTTGGGGGCGATATATTCGGTTGACACCCGCCGGTGCTGATTTTAGGATGATTTTTTGGCGATTCACCGCTAATCAGAGGATTCCCCCTTGCCCGAATCATCGCCGCGTTTGAGCAAGCAAATCGAAGATTATTTGAAGAACATCTTCAAGCTTCAACAAGAAGCATCTCCGGTCACCACGAGCGCGATAGCCGATTGCATGGAAATATCGGCGGCGTCGGTGACGAGCATGGTCAAGAAACTCGATCACCAGGGCTTGCTCACGTATACGCCGTATAAGGGGGTCGTCTTGAGCGCCAAGGGCGAGAAGGTCGCCTTGGAGATTATTCGGCATCACCGGTTGCTCGAACTGTATCTCAACCAGAAGATGGGAATCGAGTGGGACAAGGTGGATGTCGAGGCGGAAGAATTGGAGCACGTCTTGAGCGAAGAGCTGGAAGCCGTTTTGGACAAGGAGCTCGGCTATCCCACGCTGGATCCCCACGGGGACCCGATTCCCGCCAAAGACGGCACCATGGTCGATACCAAGGAAATCGGGCTCCTCTCGCTCGAGGCGGGGCGGGCCACGAAGATTACCCGCGTATTGCAGGACGACCCGAACATATTGCGCTACCTGGGAGAGCTGGGGTTTTTCCCCGAAATGCCGATAGAAGTCATCGAGCAATCGCCTCTCGCCGGCACGGTAACGCTGTTGGTCAACGGTAGCCGGCATACGCTGGGTCGTGATATCGCCTCTCGAATTTTCGCCCTGAACGAATAAATCCGCCATCGTTGGGTTATCGATCATTTTCATGAGGAGAAGACATGCCCCCCAGGAAACAAGCAACCAAAAAGAAGCCCGCCAAACAGGATTTTGACCACCGCTTCCGCGCCATCTATAACAAGGACGTAGAGTGGCAAGAAGACGTGAGCAACGAACTGCTGACCCTGCCGCCGGGAGTGAAGGTGAAGATTTTCGCGCATGACCCGGTGATGAAGCGCATCGACATGAAGGTGAAGTTCCCGAAAGGCTATGTGGAGCCTCGCCATACGCACAAGAGCTGGCATTCCATTTTGGTGACCCGGGGCAGGATGTGCGTGGCGGGCAAGGATTTAAGGCCGGGCGATTACGTTTTCGGTTGGGATTTGCCGCACGGCCCGTATGAATATCCCGATGGCTGCGAGGTTTTCGTCGTCTTCATGGGCGACGGCACGCAGCATGTCTGGGAGGAAGAGAAGCACCTCAAGCACAAGCTGAAGTGGGAAGCCAGAAGCGCCGCTGGCAAGAAAGCCGTCGCCAAGGGCGATGCCGCCAGGAAACAGACGTTGGCCGAGAAAAGAGTGGCCGCGAAATCCGGGGCGAAGAGAAAGACGCGTCGCTCGGGATGACGTGATGACGCCGCAGCGAATCGCCGTGATCGGCGCCGGCGCCTGGGGGACGGCGCTGGCGGATTTGTTCTCTGAAACCGGCCACGAGGTGATGCTCTGGGTGTTCGAGGCCGACCTTTGCGCCCGCATGGCCGCCCACCGTGAAAACGACTTGTACCTGCCCGGCGTCGCCCTGCATGAGAATCTGCGCTTCACGCCCGATCTGGCCGAAGCCGCCTCGGCGGGCCAGGACGTCCTCGTGAGCGTGATGCCGAGCCACGTCGTCCGGGCGGTATGGACGAAGCTCGCGCCTTCGGTTCACGAGGAAACGCTCGTCGCGAGCGCCACGAAGGGCGTGGAAGAGAAAACGCTGCTCCTGCCGACCCAGGTTATCTCCGGGTGCGTCGCCGAGGCGGGCGGCGCCGGACGCGCCCTTGCCTGTCTCTCGGGGCCGACGTTCGCCCGCGAACTCGCGGAGAGAAAACCCACGGCCGTCACGGCGGCGTCGGGCGATTCCGGCGCCGCGAAAGCGATTCAAGAAACCCTCTCGGCGCCTAGTTTCAGGATATACACGGGCGAAGACCCGGTCGGCGCCCAGCTCGGCGGCGCGCTCAAGAACGTCATCGCCCTGGCGGCGGGGGTCGCGGACGGCATGGAACTCGGCCTCAACGCGCGGGCGGCGCTCATCGTGCGCGGGCTGGCCGAAATCGCCCGCCTGGGCGCCGCGATGGGCGGCCGGGCGGAGACCTTCGCGGGTCTGGCGGGCATGGGCGATCTGGTGCTCACGTGCACGGGCGACCTGAGCCGGAACAGGACGGTCGGCGTGCGGCTGGGGGCGGGAGAGCCCCTGCAGAAGATACTCGAATCCATGACGGCGGTGGCTGAGGGCGTATCCACCGCGCCGGCGGCCGTGGGGCTCGCGGATGAGTACGGCGTGGAGATGCCCATATGCCGCGAGGTGCACGCCGTGCTGTTCGAGGGCAGGAGTCCCAGGGACGCCGTGCGCGACCTCATGGCGCGTCCGCTCCGAGCCGAACTCCCCTAGGCGGCCGCTCGCAAATGCGGGCAATTGCGCGCAAATGCGGGGGAGCCGGAAATTTTTTTTGCCGCTGAATCTGAGTGCGCGATGCTCAAGTTTATATGGTAACCTTTTGTATTACAATCAGTTAAACGGAAAATAAATTTCATGAATATACTGAATGGCAACCCTATCCTGCGAACCACCACTGAAAACCTTAAGCCGCGGCTCGCAGCACTGGGCGCGACCGCTTCGGTGGCTGCGATGGGCGATCCCGCCGCATTCAGGTCCAGTCGGGAGTTCGCCGCCTGGCTGGGTCTGACGACCCGCCACGTCGGGACCGGTGGCAGGGTGCGCGTGCTTGGAATCTCCAAGCGGGGCGACAGGTATTTGCGCACCATGTTGATACACGGAGCACGCGCCGCAATCGTTCACGGCAAGGCGCCGCGCGAATGGGTATTGCGCCTGGCCGGGCGACGGCCCCCGAACGTGGTCGTCGTCGCTCTGGCGTACAAGGTGGCGCGCACGATCCGGGCCCTGCTGGCCCATGACCGAGAGTACCAACGAAACTTTGTCGGCCATCCTGCGTAAGTCCGGGTGGCGAAAGATAACACGAAACGATGAACGGAGTTGGCACGCCGAAGGATTGCGCAAGGCAGGATGAAGTGTGATGGCGAACAGGTCAGACCGCGGCCCGCAAAGTCTGTATGGCAACGAAGGCGAAAAGCCTTGACAGAAAATGGGGCGCGGGTCGGCTGATTCCATCAGGGTCGGCAGACATGGTGTCCTGCAACGACAGGCCGAATATAAAACTGCAACCTGATCGTCAGACGCATTGAATCGGTCCTTGTCACCGGGTAGGTGTTCATATAAGTTTGAATCAGTCTCCTTTCGATTTGCTTACTTATTACAGAAAGCGAATCTCAATCGAAATTCCCAAATACAAATACCCGCAATACTTTTAATAAACTACAAGCATTTCACGCTCGCGGGAGATTCCCCGGCCTCTCTAAACGGGCGAGACATCGGTTCGAAATTGCCTGTTCCTTGATTGGAATAAGTGCCGCTGCCGCGACTCCGGGCTTCTGGAAAGTGTTCTCGACGTTTTCTTTATAGAAAATGTATATAGTCCTCGACCGGCTTAGGCTCCCTCCCAAAACCTGCTAAGATAACGCCAAACACTTCATAGAAAAGGGAATCGCCGAAAGCCCGGGATTCTCCCTCGAATCAGGTGGAGTCTTTGCAGTGTCCGAACCATTCTGGCCGCTCGCTCGTTTCAAGGTTATCGACCTCACGCAGGCCCGCTCGGGGCCAACGGCGGTGCGCCAACTCGCCGACTGGGGAGCGGAGGTGGTCAAGATCGAGCTCCCCGCCTTGATGGGAGTGGACGTGATGGACGGGCGCCGCCACGGGTTCGATTTCCAGAATCTGCACCGCAACAAGAAAAGTCTCACGCTCAACCTCAAGACTGAAAAGGGCAAGGAGATTTTCTTCGAACTGGCGAAAAGCGCTGACGTCATCGTCGAGAACTACCGCCCCCGCGTGAAGAAGCGCTTGGGCGTCGATTATGAGGCCGTGCGGCGGGTGAACCCCAGAATTGTCTACGGAAGCATATCGGGTTTCGGGCAAGCGGGACCCTACGCCGAGCGGCCGGGGTTGGACCAGATAGCCCAGGGAATGAGCGGGCTGATGTCGGTCACGGGCGCGCCGGGGGGTGGGCCGATGCGCGCTGGCGTTCCGGTTTCTGATTTGTCCGCCGGCATTCTCCTCGCCCAGGGGATACTGATGGCGCTGCTCGATCGCGAGAGGACGGGCGAGGGGCGGTGGGTGCACACCTCCCTGCTTGAAGCGCAGATCCAGATGATGGACTTCCAAATGGCGCGCTACCTGATGGCGGGGGAGGTCCCCGGCCAGGCGGGCAACAATCACCCCACGTTCATTCCCACCGGCGTGTTCGAGACGACGGACGGCCTCATCAACATTCAGGCGGGTGGGCAGCGTTTGTGGGAGCGTTTGACAGTGGCGCTCGGTGCACCGGAGTTGGCGGAAAACCCCGACTACGCAGACATGAAGAACCGCCTCGTAAACCGAGACGCCCTGAATGCGCGCATCAACGCCCTGACGTCTCAGAGAAAGACTGGAGAATGGGTAGCGCTCCTCAACGAGGCGGGGATTCCATGCGGCCCCATCTATTCGGTGGATCAGACGATGGCGGACTCGCAGGTCGAGACGCTGGGCATGGCGCCTGAAGTCCATCATCCCGCACTCGGGCGGATGCGCGTCGTCGGCCAGGCGCTCAAGATGGGCGATAGCCCCCAGCCCATGCGCTCCGCTGCACCCGAGCCGGGCGAGCACACCGAAGAATTGCTGAAGGAATTGCTGGGCTATGACGCGGCCCAAATCGAGGCATTGCGCGAGGAGGGCGTGGTGTGAAGCCGGGCACGGAGAAGATGCTCGCGAAGGTTGAGGACAGAATCGGCTGGATGGTCTTCAACAACCCAGATAAGCGAAACGCCGTGAGCCTCGAGATGTGGGAGGCGATTCCGGGGATCATCGAATTCTTCGAGGCGGACGATTCGGTGCGCGTCGTCGTCATGCGCGGGGCGGGGGAGAAGGCCTTCGTCTCGGGAGCCGACATTTCCGAGTTCGAGAAGAGGCGAAACGACCCCGGGAAGGTGAAACATTATTCGAGCGTGTTGTGGCGCGCCAAACGCAGCCTGACTGGTCTGCGAAAGCCCCTTATCGCCATGATCCACGGCTACTGTCTGGGCGGCGGCCTCACGCTCGCCCTGAGTGCGGACATCCGCATCGCTTCCGAAGACGCCCTCTTCGGGGTTCCGGCGGCCCGGCTCGGCATGGCTTACGGACACGAGAGCATGCGGGAACTCATCGCGCTGGTGGGACCTGCGCGCGCCAAGGAGATGACTTTTTCCGCAGAGCGGTTTTCCGCCCAGGAGGCGCTCGATTTCGGCCTCGTGAACCGCGTGGCGCCCGCGGAAGAACTCGAAGCAAGTGTCCGCGCCTTGGTCGCTAAAATCGCGGCGAACGCCCCCTTGTCCGTCCGGGCGTACAAGACGGCCATCGCGGAAGCCCAGAAAGACGAGGCGAAGCGCGACCTGGAAGCGGTTCAGGCGGCCGTGCAGGCGTGTTTCGAGAGCGAAGATTACATTGAGGGCAGAAGAGCCTTCATGGAGAAGAGACCGCCCCACTTCACGGGGCGCTAAGAGGTTGTCTGTTTGTTTATGTTTTTTAGGAGATAAGAAATGGGCGGTTTTTACGATCTGCAGGAAGTGGACTACAAGCAACTCGAGGGCTACAAGCGCCGGGTGATCGTGGGCGAGAACCTGATGCTCGTCTACGTCGAGCGCGAGGCGGGCTCCACCACGGAGCACAGCCACCCCAACGAGCAGATGATCTATCTCCTCGAAGGCCGGGCGCGCTTTCGCCTGGGCGATGAGGAGCGCGAGATAAAGGCGGGCCAGGCGATACACGTGGAGCCCGACCTCGTGCATCAGGTGGATGCGCTCACGCCCATCCGCTACATCGGCATCTACAGTCCGCCGCGCGAGGCGCTCATTCCGGGGAACGATGGGTAGGGTTCCGGGCCGCGTCTTCAGGGAGTGCGGTCTTTTTTTTATCGAAAGGAGAAAGAAGGTGGCCAAAGCCATAGGACGCGCCGATTGGTTCGCGTATTTCCCGGAAGACTACCGCTGGTCCGCGGCGGTGAGCATGGCGTGTTCCGTCTCCTACTGGGGCGGGGCGGCGATGGGGGAGATCGATCAGGTCGGAAAGCGCTTAAAAGACAAGGTGGGAGACGATGAGGCCTGGTTCAGCGAGTGGACCGGCATGGGCGATCGGGTGCGGAGGCTGGGTCTGGCCGCGCAGCGAAAAGGAAACGGCCTCACCGCCGCAGCGCTCCTGAAGCGCGCCTGCACCTACTACCAGATCGGCGAGCGTTTCAGGACGCCCAAGGACAGGAAGGCGCTCGCGGCGTACAGGAAATCGCTTGATTGCTTCGAGCGTTTCGCCCGCCTGACGGATTCACCGCGAATCGAGCGCGTCGAGATTCCCTTCGAAGGAGATGCCGCGCTCCCCGCCTGGCTCGTTCACGCCGAGAACACGAAAAAGGCGAAGCCCCCCGTCGTGGTGTATTTCGACGGTCTCGACGTCACGAAAGAGATTCAGTACATGTTGGGCGTCGAGGATATCGTCCGCCGGGGGATGAGCGTTCTCATTGTGGATGCGCCCGGCAACGGCGAATCCATCCGCTTCCGAAAGCTATATCTCCGCTACGACCACGAGGCGGCAGGCGGGGCAGCGCTCGATTATCTCGAAACGCGCGACGACGTGAACGCGAAGCGCGCAGGCGTGATGGGCATCAGCCTGGGCGGATACTACGCTCCCAGAAACGCCAGCATGGAAAGACGCTTCAAGGCGTGTGTGGGTTGGGGGGCGGAACCCGATTATCACGAGCGCTGGAAGCGGCGCATCGAAGCGCAGTATAAGAGCGCTCTCTCGGTGCCCCCGCATCACATCCTCTGGATACTGAACGCCAAGACGGTGGAAGAGGCGCTCGAAAAACTGGAGGACTTCCGGCTCGACGGCGTGGTGCAGAAGATGCGCTGCCCTTATCTTCTCGTGCACGGCGAGGACGATCAGCAGGTGTCCTTGGAAGCGGCCCGCGCGCTGTTCCGCTTGGTGGGTTCCAAGGACAAGACCCTGCGCGTGTTCAGGAACGAGGAAGGCGGCGCGCAGCACTGCCAGATGGACAACGTGCCCCTCGCCGTTCCCTACATGTGCGACTGGCTGGCGGAGAAGCTGAAGGCCTGACCGCCCTGAATCATGAGGCGGCGAAGCGCTCGCAGATGGCCGCCATGTATTTCGCACCCTCGATCAGGTGCTCGATCTTGAGGTTCTCGTTCACGCTGTGCGTGCGCGCGGTGATGTAGCCCACGCCCGTCGAGCAAAGCGGAATCCCCAGATGGCGGATGATCGTCCAGGTCGGCGTGCTCCCGCTGCCAAAGGGATTGATGATCGCCTCCTTGCCATAGACATCCTGTGAGGCCGCCTGGCACGCCTTGACGACCGCGCTTTCAGGGTCGCTCTTGGCGGGGAAGGAGCCCGGCCCCAGCATTTCGACCTCGATGTCCGCAAAGCCGTGCTCCTCCAGGTGGCGGCGCACGCAGTTGTAGATGTGCTCGGGCGTCTGGGCCACCACGAGGCGGCAGTCTATCTTTGCGCTCGCGCGTCCGGCGACGATGGTCTTTCGCCCCTGGCCGGTGTAGCCCGCGTTGAGGCCTGCGATGTTGAAGGTGGGATTCGTCAGATGCCGTCTCGGCAACTCCTCTCCCGGCAGATCGAGGAGAAAACGCCTGAGTTCGAATTTTTCCATCCGCTCATCGGCGTCATAGGATTTTATCTTCTCAATCAGGGCCTCTTCGGTCTCGTTCAGGGGGACGACCTCATCGTAGTATCCATCGATCAGGATGTTCTCGTTCTCGTCCTTCATCGTGCCCAGCGCCCAGGTGAGCCGCCAGCCGGCGTTCTCGTAAATCTGGGCGTGGCTGCTGTGAAAATCCACGTTCGCCGTCTGGCAACTGAGCTCCAGGTAGCACATCCCCTTGTTGCCGAGCGAGAGGACGGGGGCGTCCTCGCGGAAGGTGTCCTCCCAGATGCAGCCGTCGGCGGCCAGGAGTTCCTTGTTCTCTGGCACGAAGTGGCGCAGCGAGGGGCTGCTCATCTCCTCGTTGCCCTCGATCAGGTACTTTACGTTGCAGGGGAGTTCCCCGCGCACCGCCAGAAAGGCCTCGAAGGCGGCCAGGCGGCTCATGATGTTGCCCTTGTTGTCCGTCGCCCCCCGGGCGAAGACATGGCCGTCCCGAATCGCGGGTTCAAACGGCGGGTTTATCCATTCATCCACCGGATCGGGCGGCTGGACGTCGTAGTGGTTGTAGAAGAGGAGCGTCTTGTCGGAGCGCCCCGGCAGGAAGCCTGTGAAGATGGGGTTGTGCGAGGTTTCGTGCCGGGTGACGTTGAAGCCGGTTCTTTCCAGGCGCTCCTGGGTGAGCGCGGCCATGCCCTCTATCCCGATGTGGGTGGTGGAGATGCTTGGCTGGCGGCAGAGCTCGCACAGATCCTCCACCGTCTGCTCTGCGTGCGCGTCAATATAGGCGAATACGTCGGAAAGCGCTCCAGTCGTCATGGTTCCTCCTCACGGCGTCATCGGGTGGATTCATGTTATAGGTGGATATATCATAGCCTGAATCTTCATCAACATTCACTTGGCCGGAGCGAAGCGGCCATCTGGCGCGGGAGGCGGGATTTTGGCGGATATGCCGGTGGAGGCGAACTGGTTCACGTATTTTCCGGGAGAGTACCGCTGGTCCTCGGCGGTTTGTTTCATGATTTCGTGCGCCAGATGGGGCGCTTCGGAGATTGGCGAGATCGACCGGGTGGGGCGCCGGCTCGCCCGGGAGCCGGGGGATGACGAGGCCTGGTTCCGCGAGTGGGTGCGCATGGGCGACCGCGTTCGCAGGCTCGGTCTGGCGGCGGAGAATGAGGCTTCGAGCTTTACCGCGGCAGCCCATCATCTCCGGGCGTGCGTCTACTACCAGATGGGCGAGCGCTTTCGCACGCCCAAGGACAGGCGTGGCCACACCGTCTTCAGGAAATCGCTCGATTGTTTTCAGCGTTTCGCCGGCCTGACGAACAGGCCGCGAATCGAGCGCGTCGAGATTCCCTACGAGAGAGGCGCGTCGCTGCCCGCCTGGCTCGTCCACGCCGAGAACACGCGAAGAAGAAAGCCGCCCGTCGTGGTCTTTTTCGACGGTCTCGACAACACCAAGGAACTCGTCTACGTCCGGGGGGTGGAGAGCCTGGTCGCGCGCGGGATGAGCTGTCTCGTCGTGGACGGGCCGGGTTCGGGCGAGGCGGCGCGCTTCAGGGGCCTCTACCTGCGCCACGATTATGAGGTCGCAGGCTCGGCTGCGCTCGATTACCTCGAAACGAGAGGGGACGTGAACGCGAGGCGCGCGGGGATCATCGCGTTAAGCGCGGGGGGATACTACGCGCCCCGTGCGGCGAGCATGGACCATCGCTACAAGGCCTGCGTCGCCTGGGGGGCGATCTGGGACTACCACGCCACCTGGAAAAAGCGCCTCGCGGCTTGGGGGACGTCGCTGCACGCGGTGCCCGATCATCACATCCTGTGGATCATGGACGCGAAGACGCCCGACGAGGCGCTCGAAAAACTCGAGGGTTTCCGCCTCGACGGCGTGGTGCAGAAGATGCGCTGTCCCTTCCTGCTGGTCCACGGATCGGAGGACAAGCAGATACCCATGCGCGACGCCAGGAAGCTCTTTAACGCCGTGGGCTCCAAAGACAAGACTTTCAAGGTGTTCACGTCGAAAGAAGGCGGCGCGCAGCACTGCCAGCGCGACAACATGACGCTGGGGACGACCTACATCTACGACTGGCTGCAACAGAAACTGGGGGCTTGAGGGCTATTCCGTCAGGCGCTTCATCTTAGGGTCGAGCGTATCCCGGAGCCAGTCGCCCAGCAGGTTCACGCTCAGCACCGTCAGCATGAGGATCATGCCCGGGAAAAACGCTATCCACCACGCCGTGTCGATGTATTCGCGACCGCGCGATAGCATCCCGCCCCAGGTGGGCGTCGGCGGCGGAACGCCCACGCCGAGGAAAGAGAGCGCCGCCTCGATGATGATCATCCGCCCGAGATAGAGCGTGGCGATGACGATGGCGGGCGATAGCACGTTCGGCAGCACGTGCATGAACAGCACCCGGAAGGTCGAGCACCCCGAGGCCTTCGCCCCCGTGATGTATTCGACTTCCTTCACCGACAATACGGTGCCGCGTATCACGCGCGCGTAGACGATCCACGTTCTGATGGCGATGGCGAGGATGACGTTCCTCAGGCTCGGCCCCAGGATGGCGACGATGCTCATGGCCAGGAGGATAAAGGGTATCGAGAGCGCCGAGTCGATGATGCGGCTGATGATCGAGTCGATAATTCCGCCGAAGTAGCCGGCCACGATGCCCAGCGTGATGCCGATAAAGCCGCTCACCACGACGGCGGCGAATCCCACGATGAGCGATATGCGCGCGCCCCAGATGATGCGGCTCAGCATGTCGCGGCCCTGCTGGTCGGTTCCGAGCAGGTAATAGTTGCCCGCCGCGTCGGTGAATCCCGGGGGCTTCAGGAAGATTCTCAGGTTCTGGTCATAGGGGTCGAGCGGCGCGAAGAAATCGGGCACGACGGCCCAGAGGAACACGATGACGAGGGTGATCAGACCGAACAGCGCGGGCGGGCGGCGCCTCAGGTCCCGCATGGCCAACTGGAAGTTCGATGGCCCGCGCGGTTCCTCGATATCTTCCGCGAATTCGCCTATCGTCGCTTGCTGTTCCTGAGCCAAAACCCTCTCCCCTTAGCTGTAGACGATGCGCGGGTCGAGCCACGCATAAATGATGTCCACGATCAGGTTGATGATGACGAAAATGAGCGCGAGCAGCGTCACCGCCGCCTGAACGACGGGATAATCCTGGTTGTTGATGGCGTCGATGACCAGAAAGCCCACGCCCGGCCACGCGAAGACGGCCTCGGTCACGACGGTGCCGCCGAGCAGCACGCCGAGTTCGAGCCCTATCAGCGTGACGACGGGGATGGAGGCGTTCTTGAGCGCGTGGCGCACGACGACCAGATACTCCGAGACGCCCTTCGAGCGCGCCGTCTGGATGTAGTCGCTGCCCAGCACCTCGAGCATGCCCGAGCGAACCACCCGCATGATGCGCGCCGTCTGGTAGAGTCCCGCCGTCAGCGCGGGGAGGATGATGTACTCCCATCCCTCGTATCCCGATGTGGGCAGCAGGTCGAGGGCGACGGCGAAGACGAGGATGAACATGAGGCCGAGCCAGAAGTTCGGCATCGACTGGCCGAACATCGAGCCGACGGAACTGACGTGGTCGATCCAGGTGTTGCGGAACGTGGCCGAGAGTATGCCGGTGGGCAGGGCGACCACGATGGAGATGATGACGGCGACGATGGCCAAGTCAATGGTCGCCGGAAAATGCTCCAGCACCAGGTCCACGGCGGGCAGCTCATGGCGGAACGAATAGCCGAAATCCGCCCTTAAGACCCCCTTGCTCTTCCCGAAGCCGAAGAGGAAGTTGTAGTACTGCACGTGGAGCGGCTTGTCGAAGCCCATCGCCTTCCGGAACTCGGCCACGTCCTCGAGGGTGGAGTCCTCGGGCATCAGCACGTCGGCGGGGTCGCCCGTCAAGTGCAGCATCACGAAGACGACGACCAGCACCACCTTGATGACGATCAGGCTTTGGAGCAGCCTGCGGATAACGTATGCCCGCATGTTTCGACCTTTCCTGACGCGCTCTCTCGTGAGCCGGGCAACCGACCACGCGAGGCGGGGTCTCCAATATCTTCCTGGATGCGCTCTGCTCCGGTGCGGAAAATGAGGAAGACGCCGCTTGTGCGATAAAGACGTATTTCTCTATAATGCCGTTCAATCATTATAAGTCGAAGGGATTGACCCTTGTCAAATTGAATGCCCGTCCCGCTCGATTTGGGCTTGTCCGAGCGGCGAAGGCGTTCCCGGGCGGAGCCGATTACCGGGGCGCGGATCATGCGCCGCGTTAGCCGTTTTTGTTGCAAGTGTTCCAAGGTAGATGTCATCTGTTTCCGGGTTTTCGTTTCAATATGAAAGGGAGGATGATTCACATGCGTAAATGGTTGGTTGTTCTGCTGGCGGTTCTCATCGTCGGCGCAGGCCTCATGAACGCGCCGAAGGCGCATTCGATGGCCTCGGGCAAACTCGTGATCGCGCTTCCGGGCGTCACGCCTACGATGGACCCGCATCCCAAGTCGAACTTCATCGGCACGATGCTCTGGCGCTGGTCGTATGACACGCTGGTCTCCGCCGAAGCGGGCACGGGCAAACGCCAGCCCTGGCTCGCCACGAAATGGAAGATCCACAGCCCCAAGAAGGTGGAGTTCTGGCTGCGCAAGGGCGTGAAGTTCGCCGACGGCTCCGAACTCACGTCGGAGAACGTGAAGTTCTCGATGACGCGCATCATGAACAAGAAAAGCCGTCAGCGGGTCTTCTTCAAGGCGTTCGACCGCATCGAGATTATCGACTCGCACCGCTTCATCTGGCACAGCAAGGTGCCCGACAACGGCTTGTTGAACCGCCTGGGGCGCTTCGGCCACATCATGTCGCTTAAGGCGAAGGGCTTGGAATGGTCCGTTATTTCCAGAAAAACCTTCGGTTCGGGCCCCTACATCCTCAAGGAATGGACCAAGGGCCGCAAGATGGTGTTCGAGGCGAACCCCAACTGGTGGGGCAACTCGCAATATCCCAACCGGGCGAAGACCGTCATCGTGCGCGGCATTAAAGAGGCCACCACCCGCGTGAAGGCGCTCCAGAAGGGCGAGGTGGACATGGTCATGAAGGTCAAGCCCCAGTTCATTCCGCAGCTCATGAAAGACAAGAAGCTGGCCGTGGCCGACGTGCCCGCCGTGCGGATGATGTTCGTCTCCATGGTGACGCGCCAGGGCGGCCCCTTCGCGAACCAGAAGGTGCGCCTCGCCGTCAACTACGCCATCGACGCCGAGCTTCTGCGCACCACCTTTCTGGCCGGAAAAGCCAAGATTTGGGGTTCGCTCTACCACCCGTGGAACTTCGCGGGCTACAACCCCAATGACAAATGGTACGGCTTCGACCTCGAGAAGGCGAAAGCCCTCATGAAGGAAGCGGGCCACGAAAAAGGCTTCAAGGCGACGATCTACGGCACCATCGGGCGGTATCCGGGTGACGTGAAGACCTGTGAGGCCATCGCCGGCTTCCTGAAGCGCATCAAGATCGACACCACCTGCCGTTCGATGCCTTTCCCGCTCTGGAAGAAGACGCGCAAGGCGTTCCAGAAGAACAAAAAGGGCGTGGCGCTCTTCCTGCAGGGCTACGGAAACGCGGGCGGCGACCCGGGCGGCATCACGCGGGCGACGTCCACCTGCCGTGGCCACTCCAGCGTTCACTGCATGAAGGACGTGGATGCGGCCGTGGACAAGGCGGCATCCACCGCCGACCTCAAGGCGCAGCACCTCGAGTTCCAGAAGGTGACCGCGCTCATCAAGAAGAAGGCGATGTTCAAGATTCTCTACAAGACGAACGACATCTTCGCCTACAAGAAGGCGCTGGGCTTCAACCCCAGGCACGATGAGACGTTCCTCGCGTGGGAAATCGACATGAAGAAGTTCAAGAACTAGCGCGAGCGGCTTCAAACCGCGGGGGAGCGGCATGCTCCCTCGCGGTTTTTTTTGAACGCACACCGGAGGGCCACGCCATGCAATTCGGCCTCATGCTGAGAGGCAACTTCGCCCGGGAAGACGACATGCGCGCGCGCCTTGAGGAACATTTGGAACAGGTGCGCCTCGCGCGCGATCTGGGCTTCGCCTCCATCACCAAGGGTTCGCACTACAGCACCCATCCCTTTCAGGGTTTTCAGCAGCTTCCCTTCCTGACGCGCGTATCCGCCGAAGCGCCGGAGATGCGGATCGTGGCAGGCATTGTTCTCCTCCCGCTGCACAAGCCGCTCGATCTGGCCGAACAACTCGCGACCATCGACATCATCTCCGGCGGCAAGCTCACCGTCGGCGTGGGACTCGGCTACCGCGACGTGGAGTTCAAGGCCTTCGGGACCGACAAAAAAGAGAGCCTGCGGCGTTTCAACGAGAATTTAGAGGCCATCCGCCGCCTCTGGACGGAAGAGAAGGTCTGGATGCAGGGCTCGCACTTCGGACTCGACGGCGCGTCGTGCTCGGCCAGGCCGCTCCAGAAGCCGCATCCCCCCATCTGGATCGGCGCGAACGCGGATGCGGGCATCAGGCGCGCGGGGTGTCTGGGTCTTCCCTGGTACATCAACCCCCACAACCGGATGGACACCATCGAGCGGCAGATGGAGCTCTTTCGTACGGCACTTGATGAGGCGGGGAATCCGCCGCCTCAGGAAATTCCCATGCGGCGGGAGGTGTTCGTGGCCGAAAGCCGCGAGGAAGCGCTCCGCCTGTGCGGCCCTTACCTCAAGAAAAAATACGATTCCTACCACGAATGGGGTCAGGACAAGGCCATGCCGGAAGGGGACAACGATTTCGGCGTTTCCCTCGATAGCCTGCTCGATAACCGCTTCATCCTGGGCGCGCCCGACGACGTGGCCGAGCAAATCGCCCATCTCGCAAAGCGACTCGGCGTGAACCACCTGATCATCAGCCTCCAGTGGCCCGGCATGCCCCACGCCATGGCTCTCGACACCATGAGGCTCATGGCGGAGGAGGTATTTCCGAAGGTGTGGCAAGAGGTGGGGGTGAGTGAGTCCACCGAAAAGGAAACGGGATAATGGCATCTGGAAAGATAGTCTGTGAGGATCACTACATCGACGCTTTCGACAAGGGCATCCGCCTTCACATTCGCGAAAAAAGGCCCCGTGGCAAGCGCCGCTTCACGCCCGCCGAGACGCTCCTGATGGTGCACGGGCGCGGCCCGGCCGCCCCCGTGGTGTTCGACCTGCCTGTGCCGGGGTATTCGTGGATGGACAGGCTGGCCGGGCGCGGCTACGACGTGTTCGCCCTCTCGGTGCGAGGGTTCGGCTGGTCGAGCTATCCGCCCGAAATGATCGAAGACCCGGTCGGCAAGCCGCCCGCCATACGCGGCTTTACAGCCGCTCGCGATATCGGGGCGGCGGTGCGCTTCATCCGAAACCTGCGGGAGGTGGAGCGGGTGAACATCCTCGGGCGCTCGTGGGGCTCGACCACGGTGCCCACCTTCGCCTCAGCCCACAACCCCCAGGTGCGCAGGGTGGTGCTCTACGCCCCCTACTACGCGGGCGTGAACCCCGAGCGCGCCGCGCAGTTCGAGGACCCGGATCGCCCCGGCCACTTCAACGAGAAACTCGGCGCGTGGTTCTGGACGACCGAAGCCGACCTCCACAGGCGCTGGTGGGGGCATATTCCGGGGACGCGGCATCACCGCTGGCGCGAGAAGCACGTGGTGCGGGCAATATGGGAGACGCGCCTAAACTTCAGCCCCGAGGGGGCGGGGCGGCGGCCCTCGGCGGTGAAATCGCCCAACGGCTCTTATGCCGACCTGTTCGACCGCGCGCGGGGGATTCCGGCTT
This sequence comes from bacterium, assembly GCA_965203325.1. GTDB lineage: Bacteria > UBA8248 > UBA8248 > UBA8248 > UBA8248 > Bin107. The sequence goes on along the minus strand of OZ241875.1, from coordinate 1,283,888 downwards.
ATGACGCGGCGAAGCTGCGTTGCCCGGCGCTCTTGATTTTCGGGGATTACGACGGATCGGCGAACGAGGCCGAGGCGTGGGGTCTGTTCGAAAAGCTCGTGAACAGCCGGGGCAAGCGCTTCGTCGTCATCGGCGACGGCACGCACTACATGGAATGGGAGAAGCGCCGCGAGGAGTTATACCGCGAGGTGGAGAATTTTCTGGAGAGTTGAGGGGGTTTGGCTCGCGGTGACTCCCACAGGAGACAACCCATGAAGGCGATGCGTGTGCAGGCGTTCGGTCTGGAGACCTCGATGCGGCTGGACGAGGTGGATGAGCCTGCGCCCGGGCGGGACGAACTGCTGGTGCGCCTGCGCGCCGCGGGCGTGAACCCGAGCGACGTCGCCACCCGTTCGGGAAAGAGCCATCACTCAGGCCATCACACACCGCCCTACGTTCCCGGTCTCGAAGCCTCGGGCGAGGTAATCGGGGTCGGCGAGGGTGTCCAGGGCTTCGAGGTCGGCTGTCGCGCGTTCGGCGCCTGTGCGGGCGGGGCCTACGCGGAGGTGGTGCGCCTGCGCGCACCTGCGGCGGCGGTGGTTCCCGATAACATGACGCATGAAGAGGCGGCGGGCGTCACGCTCGGCCTCAGGACGGCCTGGAACGCGCTCGTCATCAAAGCCAAAGCCGGGCCGGGGGAGAGCGTACTGGTGCAAGGCGGCGCGGGCGGCGTGGGTTCTGCGGCGATACAGCTCGCGCGGCGCATGGGCTGCCGCGTGTTCGCCACGGTGAGTTCTGAGGAGAAGGCGGCGTTCTGCCGGGAACTGGGCGCGGAGGAAACGATAAACTACCGCCGGGAGGATTTCGCCGAGCGCTGCCTCGCGCTGACCGACGGGCGCGGCGTGGACGTGATAATCGAGAGCGCCGGCTTCGATAATTTCGACAAGGACCTCGACACGGTCTGCGTGGACGGGCGAATCGTCCTGATGGGGGCGGGGCTGGGGAAGGATCAGCGCGCGGGCTTTCGCGTCCCCGCCGTGATGACCAAGGACGCGCGGGTCTTTGGCGTCACCGGCGTCAACCTCGCACGGAAGATGCCCGAAGTGGTGCCGCGCTACCTCCCCATGCTGCGGGACGGGAGTTTCAAGGTGCACGTGGGGGCCGCCTTCCCGCTCGCCGAGGCCAACGCGGCGCATGAACTGATGCTCAGCGGAAAATTCCTGGGAAAAATCGTCCTCACGCCCTGAGGGGAAAGACTTGTCTTCTCCCTAGAGTTTCTCCACGAACCAATCCAGTATAAAACTTCTGCCCAGTTCGATGTTGTCGAAGTGGCAGTGCTCGGCCCCGCCCTCCTCGTGCGTGAAGATGCGGATGGTCTTGTCCTCAGCGCCCACGGCGTCGTAGAGCTTTTGCGCTTCTGACGCCGGCGTCTGGCGGTCGCCCTCCCCGTGCGTGATGAGGAACGGGCACTGAATCTGCGCCGCTTCTTTCTCGATGGTGAACTTCTTCATCTCTTCCAGCACTTCATCGGCCGTCTCCACCCCCAGCACCCAGAGGATCTGGAACTTGGGGCTGGGCCGGAACTGTCCGATGCCGGTGGGGACTCTCAGACGCTCGTACCAGATGGGGTAGTAATCCCCGTGTCCCGCCCAAGCGGCGCAGGCTTTGATCCGCTTCTCGAACACGGCAATTCTGGGCGCGTAGTACCCACCCATGCTCAAGCCCACCAGGCCGATGCGGCTTGCGTCCACGTCGTCTCTGGTTTCCAGATAATCCACAAGCGCGCCACCTGGAACCTCGTAGTCGTGCCGGGTGCGGATGTTTCTCAAGCGAAGCGCCTCGCCGATGCCCGGCGTATCGACGATGAGGCACGCCATCCCCCGCGCGATGATGTCCGCCGCCGCCATGAAATACTGGCTCTCCTTCGTGCTGTCGAGACCGCCCACGAAGATGACGACGGGATAGTCCTTGCCGCCACGCTCGGGTTTCATGAAAAACCCCGGCAGGGTCCGACCCTCGTAGGGAACTTCGATCTTCTCCAGATTGAGGGCGTTGTCGTTCGCGATTGCCTTATCGAAGCACGCGAGCGCCTTCTTGTAGCTCGGTATCTTCTTCCTGTTCGTGGGCGGCAGGAAGCGTTCCCCGTAGAGATAGTAGTTGCACGCGCGGAAAAAGGCGCGAGCGGCCGTGAGGCGGTTTCCTCTCTCCTGGGCTTCCGCGCCGATGCGTTCCACACGCTCCGCCATGGTCGTCCATTCGCGGTGCCACGCCTCGTTGTCGGCAGGGTCGGTGCCCTCCAGGTTTTTGGCGATGCGGTCTATCTCGTCCACGCTCCCCCCGCAACTCAGCGAGATGCAGGTGACGAACGAGCGCATGTAGTTTCCCGGAAAAAATTCGTGCATGGGGTCTTCCTCTTGATTTAGAAGGGGTCGTCTTCGGGCGGCGCATCGGGAGCTTCATCGCCCGCAGGCACGCCCTTCAGGCTCCAGGAGGTGTCCTTGACGTAGATGGTCTCCATGTCTTCGAGAGCGACCGTCGAGTGCACGGCGTTCGGCGGTATGTGGATGACGTCGCCGGGGCCTGCTGTGTGTTCTTCTCCATCGACCGTGATGCGCTGGCGTCCTCGGAGCACGTAGATGAACTGCTCGCAGGGGTGATAGTGCGGCTCCGCCCGCGTGCCCCTGGGCCGCCTCCTGTGGCAGAAATACATGCGCTCGCCCTTGATGGACTCCCCCCGGTTGCTGGAGAGGTTCGGGTTGTGCTGCTCCTCGGGCAGATCCTCGAAGCGATAGACGGGCATGGCGCTCCTCTCGGAATAAGGCCGGTGGTTTCGCCGCCGCCCGGGATTTCCATCTCCGTAAAGACGGGCGTCTCGGCGGGATGCGGCACATTCGGGACTATTCCCGGCAACCTAGCGAGGGGCATTATTCGTGTCAAGGACAACGCTCCGCTTGGTCCCCGTATTCATGAAAACAGGGGTTTTCTTCCCCCGCATCCTGTAATTCGTCATTCAATCCGCATGATGATGTTGTTGAACGCATCCCTGGCGATGGTGAAATCGGGAGGAACGAGAATGGTGGCGTCGAACTCCTGGAGGATGAAAGGTCCCTTTTTTACGGATTCATCGAGCATGGCGCGGTTGATGAGTTGCGCGGAGGCCCAGCCTATCTCCGCGCCGAAATAGGCTCGCCGCTCACCCGTCCTGGTATTCAGGTTTTCAGGGAAGAGGAGCGAGTCGGGGAAACGTGCCGTTTCGGGTACGCCCGTGGCGACGAGGTGGAGAGTAACCAACTCCACGAGCCCGTCGCCTCCGCGGTGGCCGTAAGTGCGTTCATGTTCGTCTTCGAATGCGGCGGAGGCCTGTGCGAGCGCCTCGTCGGCCGAGCAATTCTCCGGCCAGGGAATGGATAACTCATGCGTTTGCCCGTAGTAGCGAAGCTCACCGCGCCTGCGGAGACGGCACCTCTCGCCGGGATATCCCTCCCTCGAGAGCAAATCGCGCGCTTCAGCCTCAAGGCGTTCCCAATGGGACTCGACCGACCCGGGGTCGAGTTCGTCGGTTCTTCCCAATAGGGTCTGGGTGAAATGGTGCTCCAGGTCGGAATAGAGAAGCCCGAATGCGGAGAAAATACCCGAAGATGGGGGGATGACGACCTGGGGGAGTTCCAGTTCTCGTGCGACGGAGGCCGCGAAGAGTCCCCCGTTTCCTCCGAAGGCGAACAGGCTGAAATCCCGAGGGTCCTTCCCTCGCTCGGTGGAGACCGAACGAATCGCCCGCGTCATGTTCGTGGTTGCGATCTGAACGACGCCGTGGGCGAGCGCCGTGATGTCGAGGCCCAGCGGCTTCGCCACTTTCTCGCCCAGGGCGCGCTCTGCGGCGGAGAGATCTAGCTTCACCGAACCGCCTGCGATACCCTCAGAATCGAGATAGCCCAGCAACAGGCAGCTATCCGTCAGGGTGGGCTCTATACCCCCGAGGCCGTAGCATGCGGGACCCGGGTTCGCGCCCGCGCTCTTGGGCCCCACCTGAAGAGCGCCACCCTTGTCTATCCAGACGATGCTGCCGCCGCCCGCGCCGATCTCCGCGATGTCGAGCGTGGGAGTGCGTAGAAGGTAGCCCCCACCGCGCGCGAGGCGATTCGACTGGGAGAATCCGCCACCGACTTCGTATTCGGGAGAGAATGTCGTCTCGCCGTTTTCGATGAGGCTCGCCTTCGCCGTAGTACCTCCGATGTCCATGGTGATAGCGTTGTTCACGTCGATGCGCCTGGCGAGATGATGCGCAGCGACGACCCCTGCCGCGGGTCCTGACTCGATGATGTGTATGGGCTGTGCGCGCGCCACTTCCGCGGTCATGATTCCGCCGTTCGACTGCATCATCAAGAGCGGGGCCGTGAACTCTCTCTCGCGCAGACCTGTTTCGAGCGATTCGAGATATCGCTTGACGACCGGCATCACGAAAGCGTTGATGACGGTCGTGCTTGTGCGTTCGTATTCCCTCATTTCGGGCAGGATATCCGAGGAGATGGAAACGTCGACGCCCGGGTTTTGAGCGCGGATGATGTCCAACACGGCGCGCTCGTGCCCGGGGTTGGCATAGGAATTCAAAAGACAGACTGCTATGGATTCCACACCCTGCCCGGTGAGTTCGGCGATGGCGCTTCGCACCGATTCCGCATCCAGGGCTTCGAGCGTCTCGCCTGTATGGCTCATTCGCTCGCGCACTTCCATCCGGAGGAATCGCTCCACCAAAGGGGGAGGCTTCGCCCAGCCCAGGTCATACTGGGTGGGTATGCGTATTCGCCTCAGCTCGAGGACATCCCGGAAGCCCCGAGTAGTGATGAGGCCGGTGAGCGCGCCTTCGCGTTCGATGATGGCGTTGGTGGCCACGGTGGTCCCGTGGGCCACTTCGGTGCAATCTGCGGCGGATAAATGGTTTTCTCGAAGCAGGTTTTCTAGTGTTTCCAGGATGCCGCGCTCATAGGCGTCCGTCGTGGAGATGGCCTTCGCCGTATGGACGCATCCTTCCTCGTCGATGAGGACGATGTCGGTGAACGTACCTCCGATGTCCACCCCGATTCGAAAAGTTCGCTTGCTCATGATCTCGGTTTCTGAAGGTGGGAGCGCCCGGGAATGGCGTCCCACCGTGATGTTATGGTAGCTTCCGACTCCACTTTCATGATGCAGCCATCTTGACACGGAGAACGCATGCTTGAAAAGCGTCTGGACCCTGTGACGACCTCCGTCGTAGAGCGCGGATTGTTCAGCGTGGCCGATGAAATGGCCGCCGTCATCGTTCGTACGGCCTATTCCCCGCTGGTCCGCGACCTGCTCGATTTCACCGTAGCACTGTGCAATCCCAGAGGGGAGATGGTCGTTCAGGGTGTGGGCATGGCGATTCACCTGGGCGCGCTGCCGACGGCGGTGGCCGCCATGCTCAACAGGTTCGAGGGAAACCTGCGCCCGGGCGACGCTCTCATCATGAACGACCCCTACGAAGGCGGCATGCACCTGCCTAACATCGTGCTCGTCACGCCGATATTCTGCGGCGATGAATTGATGGGACATGCTGTCGCCATGGCTCACATGACGGATGTAGGCGGTCACGTGCCGGGGAGTGTTCCGGTGAACAGCCGGGAGGTTTTCGCCGAGGGATTGAGGATTCCGCCTCTCCTGCTGGAGCGCGACGGAAAGCGCGATGAGACGCTCATGGCGTTGATCGAGAAAAACTCCCGCCTTCCGAGAGATTTTTTCGGCGATCTGGAAGCCCAGCTCACGGCCTGCCGTCTGGGCGAAAGGCGTCTCTCCGCTCTGGCACGGCGCTACGGCAACGAGGTGATGCGCGCCGCCATGGCGGGCTTGCTCGACCGCAGCGAGAAGATGGCGCGCGCCGAAATTGCCGCGATGCCCGATGGCGTCTACCCCTTTGAGGATTGGCTCGACAATGACGGAATGGATGGCGGACCGCAGCGTCTTTTCGTCACCCTCACGATAGACGGGGACGATTTGACCGCCGATTTCACGGGCACTGATCTACAGGCGCCCACCGCCATCAACTCGCCTCTCGCATATTCGCGTTCGGCGTTCTATCTGGCTGTGCGCTCCATCATGAGCCAGGAAATTCCCAATACGGCGGGTTTTTTCCGGCCGCTTCGCCTCGTGGCGCCGGAGGGAACGCTCGTACACCCCAGTTTTCCCGCGGCCGTGGGCGCGATGGGTGTTGTGGGTTACCGGGTGGCCGATTGCATATTCGGCGCCCTGGGGCAGGCGGCTCCGCACCTGGTGCGGGCGGCGAGTGAGGGAGGCACCACGCGTTATACGGTAGGCGCTACGAAAAACGGCGTACCCAGCATACTCAGTGAAGCGCTTGTGGGCGCGTGGGGCGGTCATCCTTCGATGGACGGCATCGACGGCGTGGCGAACGTCGCCGCCAACATGGCGAACTCCCCCGTCGAGATGGTGGAGAGTACCTATCCGGTATTGGTGGAGGAATACTGCTATGAGCCTGATTCCGAGGGCGCGGGTAAGTTCCGGGGCGGCCTTGGCGTGCGGCGAAAAATTCGCATACTCGCGCCCGAGGGTGGAATGCTCCAGGTTCGCTCAGGCAGGGCGGAACATGCTCCCTGGGGGCTGCATGGCGGTCTCAACGGCACCGTTTGTCAGAATGTCCTGAACCCCGATACGCCCGAAGAGCAGCGCCTCAAGGGAAACGAGACGATTCACGTGCCTGAGGGGACGGTGTATGTCCATGTCACTCCTGGAGCGGGGGGATACGGCCCGCCGCAGGAACGTGAATCCGCACTGGTGGCTCTCGACGTCCGCGACGGAAAAATATCCGCTAAGCGAGCAAAGGAAATCTACAGGGTCGTGGTCGATGAATCGGGCGTGCTCGATGAAGCCGCAACGAAGAAGTTGCGCGAAGCGTAGGGCAAAGAAGCGCAGCTAGCGAATTTCTCGTTTCGCATCGCCTGTTTTCTTGCGCGTCATCACGAGCCGGCCGAGTGAATCCACCTCCACGCGAAACGAAGGGGGGATGAGCACCGTGGAATCGGGTTGCTCGATAACCGCAGGGCCTGGAACCCGGTTTCCGCCTTTGAGGAGTTCGCGTTCATAGATGGGACAGTGGATGAAGTTTCCGGTTTCCTGGAAATGCACCTTCCGCTCAGATTTGAACGCCGCTTTTGGGCTTCGCGAGCCTAAGGCGATTTTTTTCGGGCGAATGCGATCCGTGAGACCGATGGCCGAGACGCGAAGGTTCACGGCCTGAACCCTTTCCGCCTCATCGGAGTAGCTGTACTGGCGCAAGTGCGCGTCGTGAAACGCCCTCCGCGCCTTTCCGAGCCACCTGGTGTTCACCTTGCCTCCGGGCAGCGGCACGTTGATCTCGTAGTTCTGAAGCGGGTAGCGCAGATCGGCCGAGCGCGCGAGGGTGCGCTTTGTCCGGGGCGCCTTCTCGGCCTTGAGCCATTCGTCCGCCTCAGCTTCGAGGTCGGCCATGAGGGCTGCGATGGCTCCTGCGTTTTCCCCGTCGAGGCTCAGGCGGGTTGTGGCCGTGAAGTCCGCTCTCAAGTCCGCCCGGAGCAGGCCGAGTGCGGAGAATACGCCCGGCGCCTCGGGGATGACGATGCGTGGAACCCCGAGTTCGTTCGCCAGATCGGCCGCGTGCAGGGGACCCGCCCCGCCGAAACTGATGAGCGCAAAATTACGCGGGTCATAGCCTCTGGCGACCGAAACTACACGGAGGGTGCGGACCATGTGCGCGTTCACGACTTCGATGATTCCCGAAGCGGCTTGCATGGTAGACAGACCGAGAGGCCCGGCTATCTTCTCCTCGATGGCTCTTTCCGCAAATTCGAGGTTGAGGCGGGATTCTCCCCCGACGAAATAATCCGGATTCAGGCGGCCCAGTACGAGGTTGGCGTCCGTGACGGTGGGCTCCTCGCCCCCGCGCCCGTAGCAGACCGGGCCGGGTTCGGAACCCGCGCTGTGAGGGCCGACTTTCAGAACGCCCACGCCGTCCACCGAAGCGATGGAGCCGCCGCCTGCGCCGCATTCGGTCAGGTCGATCACGGGCGTCTTGACGGGATATCCCGTGAAGCGCACCGCCAGGGACTGGTGCATGCCCATCCCGATCTCGTATTCGGTGGTGGTCTTGTAGGCTCCTCCTTCTATGAGGCTCGCCTTGGCCGTGGTACCGCCCATGTCGAACGAGATGATGTCGGCCTCTTCGATCTCCCGCGCGAGAACGGTGGCGGCGATGACGCCCGCCGCGGGACCCGATTCGATCAGCGTGTGGGGGCGTTCGCGCGCAGAAGCCGGCGACATCAGCCCGCCGGCGGAATTCATGATGAGGAGCTTCTCGGGGCGGTGGCCGAGCCGGGATACCTCCTCGTGCAGATTTTCCGTGTAGCGCGCGAATATGGGTTTCAGGTAGCCGACGAGTGAGGCCGTGCTGGTTCGTTCGAATTCGCGGAATTCGGGCGTTATGTCAGAAGAAGCAACGATATGACGGCCCGGGAGCGCGCGAATGAGATGTTCTTTCACCCGGTGCTCGTGGGCGGAATTTACATGGGAGAAGAGCAGCGCGATCACCACAGACTCGGCGCCCGAGGCATCGAGCGCATGCGCGAGCCGATCGAGTTCCGTTTTCGTCGGTTTGGTGACGACGTCTCCGTCCCATCCCAGCCGCTCGTTCACCTCGAAACAGAGCCGCCGGGGGATGAGGGGCCTGGCCTTTACTTCCTGTAAGTTATACAGGCTCGGCCTGCGCTGGCGGGCGATCTCGAGGATGTCCCGGAACCCCTTGGTTGCGACCAGGGCGGTGCGCGCCCCTTTTGATTCCAAGACGGTGTTGGTGGCCACGGTGGTGGCGTGGAGGATGCGCCCCACCTCTTCGGGGGATATGTTTTGCGTCGCCCTCAGGAGTCCGTTTACGAAACAACCCTCCAGATTCACCGGCGTGGTGTCCACCTTATAGGAGGCGATGAGTCCCTCTTGCTCTCCCATGAGGACGACGTCGGTGAACGTGCCGCCGATGTCGACCCCGACGCGGTATTTTTCTTTCTTTCTCGCGGCCATGTTAGAGCGTCTCCTTGTGTTTCAACGCTTCATCGACAAGGGCTTTCGGATAAGACGCCCTGGCATATTCGAGCGTAATTTTCCCGTCCGCGAGGTCGGTCGCCAACTCTTCCGGGGAATGCCCGGCCGGGTCGCCGTATCCGCCGGCTCCGGCCGACTGGCACCTGAGCACCTCGCCCTTTCTCACCTCATGAGGGCCGCCCTTGCTCGGCAGTTTCGTTTCATTCGGCTTCCCGGGATTTTTCAGATGGACTCCGCGGGCCCCCTCTTTGCCGCCGTACAGAGGCCAGGGAGAAAAGTCGTGCCTGTCGGCGTGGGCGATGAAGCCCGTGTCGCTGAGCATCAGAAAGTCTTTTCTCGTGGCGAGTCCGCCCCGGCGGCGTCCCGCGCCGCCGCTGTTGGGCACGAGTTCGAAGCGCTCCACGCGGATGGGGTATTCACTCTCCAGGATCTCTACGGGCAGGTTCGGTATGTTGTTCGTGTGGATCTGGACGGCGTCCATTCCATTGCTGGTGTCCCGACCGCCCATGCCGCCGCCGATGCCGTCGATGCAGATGAACGGCCTGTCCCGGATGGCGTCGAAGCCGTGGATGTTGATGGAGGTGGTGCCGTGTCCGCAGGCGCAAACGCGCTCGGGCGCCACCTTCGACATGACGCCGATGAGCAGATCGGCCAGCCGCTGGCAGGTGGTGCCGCGTCCGCCCACGGGTGCCGGCGGACTCGGGTTCACGACGCTTTCCTCGGGTGCTACGAGCCTCACCACACGCTCGAACGCCGCGTTCGACCACAGTTCGGGGTCGATGGTCGCCTTGAGTGCGTAGGCGACAGTGGCGAACAGCGCTTCATAGACGACGTTCACGCCGCCCGTTCTCTGATGGCTTGAACCCGTGAAATCGAAAACCATGTGAGGCTTAGGATTATGCGAGATGGTGAGCGTCACCTTGAGCGGTACCGGACCGGGCACGTGGGCGTCGTCGTCGAGTTGATCCTCGAAATCCCACGTCCCCTCGGGCAGTTCCTTGATCTTCGAGCGGATCGTGCGTTCGTTGTAGTCGAGCACGCCTTCCACGAGTTCGAGAAAACGCTCGGCACCGTATTTTTCACTCAGTTCCTGAAGACGCCGGACGCCCAATTGGTTGCACGCCGCCTGCGCGCGCAGGTCGGCCGGCCTGTCCTCTGAAAAGCGCATGTTGAGGAGGATGAAGGAGAAGAGGTCTTCCTGCAGTACGCCCTGCCTGAAAATTTTCATGGGCGGTATCCTCAAGCCCTCTTGGTATATCTCGTTGCAGCCCTCGGTCATCGCGGCGCCCGGCTTGATGCCGCCCACGTCCGGCCAGTGGCCCATGTTGGCGACGAATCCGATGAGCCTTTTGCCGTCGAACACCGGAGAGGCCACCGTGACGTCGGCGAGATGGGTTCCGCCGCCGTGGTAGGCGTCGTTCGCCAGGAAGGCGTCGCCCGGCCTGAGTTCTTCCAGCGGGTAGCGCTTCAGAATGTTCCGGATGATGCTCAGCATCGCGCCCAGGTGCATGGGAATGTGCTCGGCCTGTGCGATGAGGCGGCCTTCCGCGTCGAATATGGCCGTCGAGGCGTCCTGGCGCTCCTTGATGTTCGTGGAATAGGCCGTGCGTATGAGCGCCGCGCCCATCTCCTCGGCCACCGATAGCAAGGCGTTCGAGAAGACCTCGAGCGCGACCGGATCGGGTACCGCCGATGCGCGCCGCTTCGTGGTCTTTCGGCGCGAGGCCGCTTTTTTCAAACTCGCTTTCGTGTGTCCGGCCGACATGAAATTCTTTCTCCTTCACCAAAATGAGGCGTTTCGCGGGCGGGCGTTTAACCGCCGAAGCTCATTTGAGCAGAACGCACCAACTCATATGAGACTACAGTTTTTCGCTAATACTGTTTGGAAAACCTTCTGGAGCATTCCGCTTCCTGAGCGTGGCGTCAAGATGATGCGGATATGTCGATCCGTAGGTTTAGAGAGGAAGTTTTACACGAATTTCCAGCTTTTGGGCAAAGGCCCCGGAGGATTCCACCTCGCTTGTTCGGGCCAGATTCCGTACTCGAATGGTTGCTCCCGCTCCGTGAAAGAGAATGGAGGGGGTGGTTTTCCATGGATACCCAGGACATCGGTTTGGATTGCGCGTGATGGGGGAATCGTGTTGTAATCTTCCCGCCAATTACAATTCACTTCTTCACTTCGTGGGGAATTATCACTCCCTCCGATATTCAGTGTCGGAAGGCTTCCTCGGAGAGGTTTGCGCAACTGAACCGGATTTGGAGACGCGATAATGGATGTTCCCTCCTGGGTAGATCAGGATGCCATGAACCTGGACGCGCGCCTGGATGAGCAGAGCCGCTGGATATCCAGCCCGATGAACGCCCTGGCGGTGCCCGATGCCGTGAACGCACAGCCCCGGCACATCGTCTTGCGCGACGACACGCTGCGCTCGGGCGCGAATACGCCTGGTGTTTATGCGAGCGTGGAGAAGAAGCTGCGGATCTCCGAGTTGCTCGATGAGGCGGGCGTGCAGGAAGCCGAGGTGGGTTACGGCTCGCTGCCTGATGATCAGAGATTCGTCAGTGAACTGAAAAAGCGCGGTTCAAAAATCATTTGCGGCATGCACGCGCGCTGCTGGCTCCCGAACTGGAAATCAGACATCGACGGAATCGCCGGTTGCGGGGCCGACATGGTGAATTTCGTGGGCATGCAGGGCTATACGATGACCGAAGCGCTCCACCCGACGCTCCGGGGCGAGTCGTTTCTCGTGCGGATAGAAGAGTGCATCGCCTATGCCAAGGAACAAGGCCTCAAGGTGGGTTTCGGCACGGATCATCCACGCGCGGATATTATTCCCGAGACGATCCGGCGCGCCGTCGCCGCCGGCGTGGACCGGTGGGTCTGCTACGACCCGCGCGGGTGGTTCCTGCCGCAGACGATGGCGATGGTGGTTCATGCCGTGCGCGCGGCAAGTGAGGACAAGATAGAGGTGTCCGTTCATGCGCATGATGATTTCGGCCTCGCCACGGCCATCACCTTCGAGGGCATCCGGGCGGGCGCCATGGCGTGCGACGTGTGCATCAACAGGACGGGCCATCGCTGCGGCAACGCGGGCTTCGAGCAGATCGCCGTAGGGCTGGAGTATTTCTTCGGGTATCAGACCGGGATCGATCTGAAAAAGATCACAGAACTCAGCAGCCTCGTCTCTGAACTCTATGAGATTCCCGTCGCCGAGAACGCCCCGGTGGTGGGACACAACATGTTCAGTTACGGCGGACTCCACATCCCCGGCATCCTTCGCGGGGACTGGTTTTTGTGGGAGAACCTGCGCTCCGAGACTGTGGGCAGCGGCAGACACATCGTGTATGGACCCACGGCTCTTCAGAAAGGTTCAGACAGTCCCTTGGACGCCAAGGTGAATCAGATGGGGAAAAAGGCGGACGAAGCCCAGATGGATCGAATCATCTCGGGCGTTCGAGCGCTGATCGAGGAGAAAAGTTTGGCGACCGATGAGGAAGTGGAGCGGATAATCAGCCGCGTCATGGGGTAGCGCAGAAGGCGCGGCAGCTCTCATAGCCCGAGGGTAATGCGAGAGGCGAAGTTTCATGGCCGGAACAGTCGTTCAGAATCCAGGAGGGGCGTTCGAGCGTTATTTCCGCGCGCCGCTCAGGAGGTTACGCGCAGCCGGCGTTACGCCCTTCGAGGTCGTCACGGTCGTGGTGATGACCTTGTTAGTTCTCTGGTTTGTTCTCGCGCCCGTCCTCAATCTGTTCTACGGCGCGTTTCAATCCGAGCCCCCGGGCGAGGGGGGCGTGTGGACGCTCGAGCATTTCCGCGTCGTTTTCGGCAATCCGGGCTACTGGCGCACAGTGGGCAGAACCCTGCTGGTCGGCTTCGGCGTGGTCTTCCTGGCGACGATCATCGGATCGCCACTGGCCTGGCTGGTCGTGAAGACAGACATGCGCGGGAAGCGCTGGGTGGAGCTCTCCGCCATACTTCCTTTTTTCACGAGCACATTCGTCGGCGCGCTCGCCTGGATTCTTCTGGGCAACCCCACCAACGGTATGATCAAGCTCTGGACAGGGCTTCCCATCAACGTCTATTCCGTCTGGGGGATCATCTGGGTTTCGGGTATCTACATGGCCCCTTATATGTACCTGTTCACCTCGGCGGCGCTCCGCTCGGTGGATACGACGTATGAGGAGGCTTCGTTCATGTCGGGCGCGGGGTTGTTCCGCACCCTCACGCGGGTGACGTTTCCGGTCATCCTTCCCGCCATTCTATCGGGCATGACGCTCGTCTTCGTCATTACGATGGGCATCTTCGGTGTGGCGGCGATTTTGGGATTCCCGGCGCGCATCGTGGTATTGGCGACGGACATCTTTGCGAAATCGGTCTTCGCCCCGCCACTCTACGGGGAGGCGACCGTCGCCGCCCTCACCCTGATGGCCATTACCGCAGTCTGCATTCTCCTGCAGCGTTGGATACTCAGAAAAGGCTCATACGCCCTGGTAAGCGGACGCGGTTTCCGCCTCAAACTCTATTCTCTCGGGCGCCTCACGCCTTTTGCCTATTTGTTCACGGCGCTCTACGCACTGCTCGCCGTCATCCTGCCCGGGCTGGTACTTATCAAGGTCAGCATGCAGCCTTACGCCACACCCAAGTTCGGGTTGTGGACGCTTGAGAACTGGGAGGTCTTTTTCACGAATCCCGATTTGCTCGATTCCTTCATCCGCTCGATGTATCTCTCCACCGGCGGGGCGACCATCAGCGTGCTGATGACGGCCGTCATCGCCTACATTATCCACAAGAGCAAAACGCCCGGCCGCGGTGTTCTCGAGCAGGTGAGCGTCATGCCGGTGGGAATTCCCGGAATCGTCATGGGTCTGGGGATGATATGGGCGTATATCCAGTGGCCAATCTGGGCGACCATCTGGATTCTCGTCGTCGCATACCTCACCCTGTTTATGCCCTACGGCGTCCGCGCCCTGGGGGCGAACGTGGTGCAGGTCCATGGAGAACTCGAAGAAAGCAGCCGGGTTCACGGCGGGAGCTGGTTCCTCACCTTCCGGAGAATTATTTTCCCCTTGTTGCGCCCGGGCATTTATTCCACCTGGATATTGCTGTTCATCATATTCCTGCGCGAAATATCCACGGCGGTTCTTCTGACCACGCATGAAACGCGCGTTCTGCCCGTTCTGATCTTCGAGCAGTGGACGGATGGTGAGTTGAACATCATGTGTACCGGCGCATTGCTTCTGACGGCGATCATGTTCGTCGTCATTTCTGTGTTCAAGTGGGTTTTCAAGGTGGATGTGACCCCCGTCTACCGATAGTGGAGGAAAAGCTAGTTGCCGTCGCTGACCATTGAGAATCTATCGAAACACTTCGACGAAGTGCGCGCGGTGGACGTCCTCGACCTGGAAGTCGAAGAAGGGGAGATGCTCACGCTGCTCGGCCCGAGCGGGTGCGGGAAGACCACGACGCTCAGATGCCTCGCGGGCCTCGAGAGACCGACCGACGGGCGTATCACCATCGGCGAGACGGTCGTCACCGATATCGACGGCGGCGTATTCGTTCTGCCAGAGAAGCGCGCGATCGGCATGGTGTTTCAATCCTACGCCATCTGGCCGCATATGACGCTGTTCGAGAACGTCGCCTATCCGCTCCGGGCGCGTGGCATGCCGCGTGGGGAAATTTCCGGAAAAGTTATGAACGCGCTCAAACTCGTTCAACTCGACGGCATGGAGCACCGCTACTCCACACAGATAAGCGGCGGACAGCAGCAGCGCGTCGCCCTTGCGCGTAGTCTGGTTTCAGAGCCTTCCCTGCTCTTGTTCGACGAACCTCTGAGCAACCTCGACGCGAATCTGCGCGTGCAGATGCGGCTCGAAATTCGGGAGTTGCAAGAAAGGCTCAATTTCACGGCCGTCTACGTCACGCACGATCAAACCGAAGCCATGGCGCTCTCGGACCGCATCGCCATCATGGATCACGGGGTCTTGCAGCAGATCGCCGACCCGCGCGAAATCTACAATCGCCCGCAGAACCGCTTCGTCGCCAGTTTCATGGGAACCACGAATCTCTTTGAGGGTGCGAAGAAAGCGGGGGCGGGAGGCGAGGCGCTCGTTCTTTCGGATGAGGGAATCGAGATCGCCGTCGGCGCGCAGGTGATGCCCGATGAGGATAAGGTATACGTCTCGATTCGTCCCGAGGCGCTCGAGTTGTCCACGCCCCAGGATGGTGCCGAGCGCCCGAATCAATGGAAGGGCAAAGTGGCTCATTCGACTTTCCTGGGAGAGTCGACCATTTTTTCGGTGGAAGTTTCCGGAAAAGCGCTCGAGATACATGCGGAACCGACGCAGATGTTCGAAACGGGTCAGGAAGTGCTCGTCTCCGCCGAGCCGGAGCGATGCGTTGTCGTGGAATCGTAGTTGTTTTCTCAATCTCAAAGGAGGTGCAAGATGAAGAAGTGGATAATCCCCGTCATATGCCTGGGGCTGTCGATGGGCCTCGTGGCGAGCGGCGCGCATGGCGCCGACAAGGAAACGCTCAAGATGGCGGCCGACACCAAGGGCGGGCAGGTGATCGTGTACAACATCATCTTCAAGCCCGCCCAGCGGAAGCTGAACAAGGCGTTCAACAAGGCATTCAGCAAGTACGGTATCAAGGCGAAGATGATCCGGAGCCAGTCCGGCAAAATCGCCAATCTCTACAAGCAGGAGCTGAGAGCCGGGAAGGTCCGCATGGACGTCATCTCCACCGCCGACCCGGGGATGTTCCTGAGCTTCAATAGAAAAAACCAGCTCACCCGTCACTGCAGCCCGAATTACAAGGACTACCGTGACTGGGCCGTGGCGAAGGACTGCGGCTACTTCTATCACACCTCCTGGCTGCAATACATTTCCTACAACCCCGAACTCGTGAAGGGCGGCGACATCCCGAACAGCTGGCTCGACTTCCACAAGCCCAAATGGAAAAACAAGATCAGCTTCGGCGATCCGAAAATCGGCGGCGGCCACTACTACTTCGTGTTCACGATGTACAAGCTTTTCGGGCGCGATTGGTTCATCAAAACGCGCGACAACGGCGCGATGATGGTGCGCAGCCACGGCACCACGAACAACAAGGTAAAATCAGGCGAGCGCCACTTCGGCGTGAACCTCTCCATGCTCGTTCGCCGCGATGGCCCCTACCCGGGCGGCAAGGGCGCACCGATTAAAGAAGTGTTCCCCAAAGAAGGCGGCGCGCTGCTCGTCGCTCCCATGGCGATCACGAAGGGCGGTCCCAACCCCGCAGGTGCGAAGGTGCTGATCGATTGGCTCTCGAGTCTCGAAGGCCAGAAAGTGGTTTCCGACAAGGGCAAGTTCTCTCTGCGCAAAGACTTCACCAGCGTAGAGGGCGCGAAACTCTCCGACTTCAAATACCACTGGTGGGACCCGAATGAGATGGATCAGATGCGGGATAAATGGACCAAGGACTCGCTCAAGATCCTGACCGGCAACTAATTTCACCTGCTGGATGAAACGGCGCGCCGCGTCCGCCTGGTGGGGGGCGCGGCGGCGCTTTTTCATCGCGCCCTGGGAGTACGATGAATCGCTCGAAACAACTTGCCGGGTTCATGTCGGGGCTGCGCCTCGAGAGCTTGCCGAAGGGTGTTCCCGATTTCCTGAAGCTCTGCCTTCTGGATCATTTTGGCTGTGCGTTGGGGGCGCTGGGAACCGAGGAGGCGGGTGTTCCACTGTGCGCCGCAGGAGCAGCTTCGAGGAGCGGACCTTGCACCATTATCGGCCGGGGATTCGGGGCCGACCCGGCCACAGCCGCTCTCACCAACGGCGTCCTCTCCCACGTCCTTATCTTTGATGACTTGCATCGCAAATCAAAGCTTCATCCCGGCGTGGCCGTGATTCCGGCGGCCCTGGCAGCCTGCGAGCTTAAGGGATCAGACGGCAAGACGTTTCTTGAGGCGATATCAGCGGGGTATGAAGCGGCGGCACGCTTGGGGATGGCGGTCAACATGGCCGAGCATCGCCTGAAGGGATGGCGCGCCACGGGAACTTGCGGCTCCTTCGGGGCGGCTGCGGCCGCATCGCGCGCCATGGGCCACTCGCCCGAAACCCTGCACCACGCCATCTCAGCGGCGGCGGGGCAGGCTTCGGGCAATTTTTCCTTTACGCAAGGCTCGGGCATGGAGCTTTACCTCGCAGCGGGAACGGCCGCGAGAAACGGGGTCGTTTCCGCACTATTGGCCGAGGGAGGCTTTCGGGGCTCAGCCAATCCCCTGGAAGCGCCTGATGGCGGTTTTTTCTCCATGACCACGAAGAAACCCAAGCCGGAGATTCTCACAGATGGTCTGGGCGAGAAGTACTGGCTCATGGACACCTCCATCAAACTCTATCCGACATGCCACAGCAGCCAGACGGGCATCGACGCCGCGCTGCTGGCCCGCGAAAAGCACGGCGTGAGGCTCGAAGACGTAGAGCGCATCTCGATTCGGGCCGGTGAGATAACGCAGATTCAGTGCGGCTGGGATTACGAGCCGGGCCCTCCCGCCAAGATGATCTTTCACATGGGTTACGCCATGGCGGTTGCGCTGAGGCGCGGCAGGGTTTCGCCCTCTGACCTCGAGGGTGAATCCCTTTACGACCCCGAACTCGTTCGGTTCGCCAAAGCCACCCGGGTGGAGGCCGATCCCGAACTCACGGCCATCTACCATGAGAAAAAACCGTGCGACGTGACGTTCCACCTGAAAAATGGCGAGCGGATCCACGAGCGCGTCGACTACTGTCGGGGCGACCCGGAGAACAGGCCCACTGGGGAGGCGGTCGTCGAGAAATTCCGCGACCTCACGGCGTCCGTGCTCGGACCGGAGAGGCAGGATGCGGTCATCGATTTCGTGATGTGTATCGAGGAGCAGCCCGACCTCTCTCGGTTCAGGGAACTCGTGGCTTCCCTGGAAACCCGAACGGCATAAATCGAAAAAACAAAGGACAGGAAAACCCAGGAGGTTCATATTTCGCTCGATAGGAGATGCAAATGGCCATTCGCCGCAATACCACCAGGTTCCGCGCCCTGCTGAAAAGGGGAAAATTCATCTTCATGCCCGTCGCCTACGACCCCATCGGTGGCAGGCTCGTTGAGAGCCTCGGCTTCAAGGCGACCTATACGGGCGGTTTCGTGACGGGTGGTTCGCGCTGCATCACCGAGCCGATGGTGACGATGCGCGAGCAGGTGGACGTGGCCGGTGACGTGGCGAACGCGGTGAAAATACCCACGCTCGCCGACGGAGGCGCGGGCTTCGGCGAGCCGATGCACACCATGCGCGCCGTGCGGGAGTTCATTCGCGCAGGCATCGCGGGAATCCACATCGAGGATCAGCTCTACCCCAAGCGCGCGCACTACCATAAATACGTTGCGCACGCGATTCCGGCGAAGGAATTCGTCGACAAGATCAGGATGGCGTGCCGCCAGCGAGACGAGACGGACAAGGATTTCGTCATCATCGCGCGCTCTGATACGGCGCGCTTCCGGGGGGTCGGCGAGGCGGTCAGGCGCGTGAACATGGCGGCGGACGTGGGCGCGGATATGGGCCTCGTATTTCCCCGGAACCACAAGGAAGCCATCGCCGCTCCCCAAAAGTCCAGGATTCCACTGGTGTACGTCCAGAGCCGGGGCAACAGGGACGGGAGGCCGCTCTACTCGGAGAGCCAGATGGCGGAGATGGGCTACGTCGCCTGTATCGACGCCATTTTGTATCTCACCGTCAGTTACCATTTCATGAAAAAAGCTTTGCAGGAAGTGCGCAAGACGGGCGATTACACGGGCATGACGCATGAGGATTTCACGGCCGCCCGCCAGGAGATTGAGAACCTGATCGGCCTCGAGAGTTTCTACGAGATTGAAGAAGAGACCGTGGAGAAGAAAAAATGGGGCAAACGCTAAGCGATTTTCAGTAGAAAGGAGAGCATAGAAACATAAGCAGAGCGCGGAGAGAATACGCACGACCCACGCGTGTAGCCATTTGCGCCCCTGGGAATGGGTCGATTTGTTGCAGGTCATAGAGCAAGGTGTGGTGTGTTCCGGCCATTTCAAAGACCGTCGTGGAAAACCTCGTGGGGGCAAGCCGCCAGGAACCAGACTTTGAAGAAAAATACGCGCTGGAATGCGCAGGAGATTTAATGAAACCGCTTTCGCTTCGATTGCTTTCGTCGAAGAAGTTGTCGGTGATGCCCGAACCCGGGAGCGCGATTCCGCCCTTGGGCAACAGGGCGAAGAGTTCGTCTTTGCGCTTAAACGCCTCCGCTCGTCCGTTCGCGTTCCCGACCGGCCGCGATGTCGGTCGGGATTATGGGCACCGGCAGCTGGGTCGATGAGGAACAGCAATCCAACCGGCCCGGCAGGGACGCCGTGCGCGGCCTCATGGCGCGTCCGCTCCGGGCCGAACTCCCCCAGGCGGCCGCGCCCGAATGCGGGCAATTGCGCGCAAATGCGCGGGAGCCGAAAAACTTTTTTTGCCGCTGAATCTGAGTGCGATACGCTCAGATTTATATGATAACCCTTTTTATTACAATGCTTTATCTGACCATCATTTTTCAGGAATTTATCGAAAAACCCCGTGAATTTATCGTATTATCCAGAATATGAAAATTAAATTATTGTTTTTAAGCCAGTTATAAATTCCTTGAAATAAATGTAATCAAAACGCAAGCGGACTCATTACAACCCCAAAGCATCCCAGGGGGCGCGAGTCGTCGAAGAGCGGGTAATCGTTCGTTGGCAGGGTGATAATACCACAAGGCTCAGAGGCAGTTGTTCGTATGGCACGGCGTATCCGATTCGGGTCGGCGAATTTTTGATGCTCATCACCCCATGAGAGAATGATTACCGGGGTGGCAGGCCGGGTAGGCGGAGGCATTGCTGCGCCCCGCCTGCCCGGCCGAATATTTTTTATTTCCTCCAGAATCCGGGCCGTTGGCATACAATCCACGAAGGAATGTCCGCCTATTTCGGCTTGGCCGTATTGTATTTGGCGGACGACCCGGAACATCAGCATACGATGCGATAAAAACGAATGAAACAAGGGAATCGGCGCCGTTTCGACCTGCGGACGGGCAGCGCGCAGCGCCTTGCCGCGGCAGGGGCTTCTCCGGTCGAGATGCAACTCGCCGGGCGCCGCCAATCGCCGGTCATTCGCAGGGACGACTCGCGAAACAGCCCACTGCGGCGTGAACGAAAGAGGCTTTCGAGCTCTCGCCCGGGGGGCGGTGTCCTTCCTTTTTTTCCGCAGCGCCTCGCCGCACGTTCTCCGGCGACCCTCGTTTTCCGGAAAACCCCCGTGATTTCAGGCTGAACCGATGAGCGACCCGCTCTCGGGAGCGGTCGCGGACTCTTCCCGGGTGTACCTTCCGCGCTAGAGACAACGATTGAACGGGCGCTCGTCCTTTCCTTATGTTCGCGCGCCATGACCGCGTTCGACGACGATACCGGCGCCCCGCTGGACGAGCGGCTGCGCCGGAGCATTGCGCTCTGGCGCGCGCGCCGCGGGATGAGCGCGAGGCGCTTCGGGGTGGGCGCGCTGGGGATTCCCGGCTTCGTGGGACTGCACGCCCGGGGGCGGCCCCTGCGGGTCGACACGGCGGACCGGGTGCTCGCGTTCATGGGGTATCCGCCCCTGGGACCGCTCCTGCGGGCCGAGGTCGAGGCGTTTCTCGCGGTGAGCGGGACCAAGGTCTCGATCCTGGGCGAGGAGACCGTGGGGAACCCCTCTTTCGTGGGAAGGCTGCGCCGGGGCGCCTCGCCGTATCTCAAGACCTTCGACCGGGTGCGCGCCTGGATGGCGGCCAACGCGACCCGAGAGGAGGTCCGCGCCATACGCGGGAGGCTCGCGGACTTGCCCGATCCGTTCGACGGGACGTGGGACGCCGCCGGGGAACCCGGGGCCGCGGGAGACGTCGATGAGCGCGCGGAGGAGAACCACCTGAACACGCGGGAGGCGGCCGCCTGGCTCGGCCTCTCGCCCAAGACGCTGGAGCGCTACCGCGTGAGCGGCGAGGGGCCGGATTTTCTTCGCATCGGATACCGGGTGCGCTACCTGCTCGAAGACCTCGAGAAGTGGGCCTCCGCGCGGAGGTGGACTTCCACGTCCGAGGAGAGAGCCGCCCGGAGAAAGAAGAGGCGGTAGAGAGATATTCGGGAGAAGACGGGCGTCCTGCACGCGGCGGACCTCACTGCCCGTAGCGAAGCCTCGCCATCGCGGCCACGGCCGCCGAGTGTCCCCCCCTCGTAGAGTTCCCCCAGTTACGCCGCTATCCCGGCGTCGGTCTCGGGGTTGCCCCAACGCTCGAATCCCCTGAGCGTCGGGTCGGATGGTCTTGCCCCCGTCGTCATGCCGAGAAGCCAACCTTCCGGGTCGGCGGCCGTGTCCATTGCTTGAGGCCACTCAAGCGCCTCCTTGATTACCAAGTATGGACGACGACGGGGGATTTCCAATAAAAAAAGCCGTTTCGCAGGGGGATACCGGCGAAACGGCGGGTTTCTGGAGTCCGATAATTGCCGTTATCGGAAAGTTAAACACCTCTCACGGCCATGTCAAGCGCAATTCCGGGGTCCCCGGAGGGGTTTCGGGCGCCGTTTCGCGCCTTTTTTCGCTCATTTTTCGCTCATTTGCGGCCCGAATGCCCCCCGAAACGGGTTTTTCGGTGGAAAACGGGGCTTCTGGGGGCCAATAACGGCAATTAGCGGACACCAGCCCGGGTTCGAGGCGGCGCATACCGCAGGAATCCGCCTCTCGCGGAAAGACCGGTTGCGTCAGCTTGAACCCGAAATCACGGAACAGGGGGCATTCCAAATGAAGAACATTGCACGGATTTCGATGCTGCTCGCGGCGGCGTTCTGCAGCGCGGCCCGGCGGCGTGAAGTGCGCCCGGCCGGGGCGCGCGAACCGGCTTCCCCGACATCGGTGGACTCCGGACGGCCTGACGCCCGCACCGGGCGCGCCCGCGCCCGCCGCCTCTCCCTCCTCCTCCCCGTCCTCGCGCTGCTGCTCGGCGCGCTCGGCCTGTTCGCCCCCGCGCCGGCCGAGGCCACGCACTCGCTTGCTACGCCAACGAATCTCCAGGCGCAGGCCGGAGACGCGCAAGTGACGCTGACCTGGTCAGGTATCACCAATCATCGTGGCGGTTACACAGTGGCCTACGGAGAGCATCCGAGCGGCACCTTGTCGACGCAGAACGTTGCCGTCACCGCAAACAGAACCGTCACCATCACGGGCCTCACGAACAACACGACCTACCGGTTTCGGGTCCAGGCGAGACCTCACTCAGGGCATACGGCAAGCGCCTGGACCTCTTTCGTGACGGCGACGCCCAGCGCGCCCTCCAGCACGGCCGTCTGGTCGGCGACGCTGACGGTGAAGCAGCTTCCAACCGGGTTTGGATTCGGTTGCTTGAATGCCGCTACCGCTGCCGCACAAAAGTGCTCGACCGCCGCCACGCTCTCGGACGATGACTTTCCCGGGGGTGACGGTAATACTCGCAGCATCGTTGGCATCCAGGTCTTCAGCAGCGGCAACTCACGTCTTACGCTCAATTCGGGTCTCACTACTACGCATAGGGCCCTCAATTTCTGCGTCGGCTCGACCGCGCTTGCGCTGTCGGGCGCTACGTCTGGGACCATCAATTGGAGCAGTACCGGGCTGACGTGGTCCGCCGGCGACGAGGTCTCCCTCAGCATCCAGAGCTCCTGCGGGCAGGGCAGCACGCCGACCCTGTCCACGAACGCGGACCTGAGCGCGCTCACTGCGGGCAGCAGCACGAGTTCGGGGGGCCAATACACGAATTTCAGCATCGGCACCTTCGGGGCGACGACGACGACCTACACGGCGTCGGTGGCGAACGACCAGACGCATGTGAAGCTGACGCCGACGGTGGCGGACACCGGCAAGGCGTCGGTGGGGGTGCGCAAGGGCCAGGGCAGTTTCACGCCGGTGACGAGCGGCTCGGCGAGTTCGGCGATCGCGCTCGACGTGGGCGCGAACACGCTCGTGGTGCGGGTGACGGCCGAAGACACGACGACGACCAAGGACTACACGGTCACCGTCACGCGGCGGGCGGCGGTGCAGACCCTGTCCACGAACGCGGACCTGAGCGGCCTGACGGCGGGCAGCGCCACGAGTTCGGGCGGCCAATACACGGATTTCAGCATCGGCACCTTCGGGGCGTCGACGACGACCTACACGGCGACGGTGGCGAACGACCGGACGCATGTGAAGCTGACGCCCACGGTGGCCGACACCGGCAAGGCGACGGTGGGGGTGCGCAAGGGGACGTCGGGCAATTTCACGGCGGTGACGAGCGGCTCGGCGAGTTCGGCGATCGCGCTCGGCGTGGGCGTGAACGCGATCACGGTGCGGGTGACGGCCGAGGACACGACGACGACCAAGGACTACACCGTCACCGTCACGCGGCAGGCGCTCCCGGCGAAGGTGACGACCGCCGTCTCCGGCACCATGACGGTAGGAGACGGAGGAAAATGGAAGGGCTTTCGAGCCGCACCAACTGTTGGAGCGCTTTCTGACGCCGACTTCACCTACGGCGGGGTCGATTACAGGATCCTCGGTCTCCGGCTCACGAACATCGGCGGCTTTCTCCTCTTCCACCTGGACAAGGCCCTGGACCGCAAGTGGGGCCTTGTGCTGAACGTTGGCGACAGCCGGTTCCGTATCGCAGACGCCGTTCTGTCCACGGGCCCGGGCTACGAGGGTGTCATCGCGAGCTGGGCCTATTCCAACCAGGGCGAAACGCCCCCGAGCTGGACCGTCGGCCAATCCGTGCCGGTGAGCCTGGGGACGCTCACTTCCTCCACGGTGAAGCTCTCCGTCAGCCCGAACCCGGTGAACGAGGGCGCGTCGGCGAGCGTGGAGGCGTGCCTGTCGGCGGTGCCGCAGGGCACCGTGCGCATTCCGGTGACGCTGAGCCACGGGACCTCGGAGGACGGCGACTGGGGGGTGTCGCTGTCGGGCGACACGGACGGCCGCCTGCCGATCAGCACGGCGTACACCATCGCCATCAGCGGCTGGCTCCAGACCAGCTGCGGCGTCGTCAATATCCCGACGCACCCGGACAGCGACCTCGACGACGAGACCTTCACGGTGGCGCTGGACACAACCAGCCTGCCGCCGGGGGTGCGGGCGGGCCGCCCGGCCTCGGTGCAGGTGAGGATCAAGGACCTCACCGACTTGCCGGAGGTGACGCTGCGGGCGGTGCGCCGCACGGTGGCCGAGGGCTCGCCGGTGGAGTTGCAGGTGGCCCTGACGAAGCCGCTGGCGAACGACGTGGAGATCCCGCTCAGGGTGAGGTGGGTCACGTCGGAGACGGCCGACCACGGGTTCGTCAGGAGCATCACGATCGCCGCCGGCGCGACGAGCGGGACGTGCACGATCAGGACCCACGAGGACGACGACACGGACGACGAGCGCTTCCAGGTGGCGGTGATCCAGCCGGACCTGCCGCCGGGCGTGGCGCCGGGCTCACCGTCCACGGTCGGGATCGTGATCGTCGACGCGGCGAACGCCCGCCTGCGGGCGCTTGACTTGAATTCCGGCAATTAAGGGGGGCATGTCCGATGAAGAAGATGGTACGGATTGCGGTGCTGCTGTCGGCGGCGTTGTGCATGGCGACGGGCGCCGGGGCCGGGCAGGTGAGCCTGGACGGTGCGTTCGACCCGGACCGCGAGACCTACAGCGCGACGGTGGCCCACGACGTGACCGAGGTCACGGTGAACGCGAGCCCCGAGAACCCGAATGCGCGGGTGACGGTGAACGGCGGCGACCCGTCGACGCCGGTGGCGCTGGCCGTGGGGAAGAATACCATCGTGGTGGTGGTGACGGCGCCGGACGCGCGCTACACGCGCACCTACACGGTGACGGTGACGCGCGAGGCGGCGCCGGAGCCGGCGCGGCAGCAGGTGGCGCAGCAGCAGGCGTCGGAGCCGCTGACGGCGGCGTTCGAGGGAGCGCCGGAAGAGCATGACGGCAAGGCGGCGTTCGCGCTGGAGGTGCGCTTCAGCGAGGCGCTGGGCGAGACCGCGAGCGCCCCGGCTGCAGCCTCTTTCGCCGTGCAGGGCGGCAGGGTCAAGGACGTGCGCAGGGTGGCGTCCGGCCTGTGGCGGGTGCGCGTCGCGCCGAAGTCGTGGAAGGACATGACGGTGACGCTTGCGGGCGGGCGCGCCTGCGGCGCGGCGGGCGCGGTGTGCACGGCCGACGGAAGGACGCTCACGAACACGTCGAGTATGACCATAGGCGGCCCGGTGCGCATCCGGGTCAAGGACGCGCGGGCGAAGGAAGGCAGGGACGCATCGCTGGACTTCGCGGTGACGCTCAACCGCGCGGCGGCGCACACGGTCTCGGTGGACTACGCGACCGAGGACGGCACGGCGGCGGCGGGTGAGGACTACACGGCCACGTCGGGCACGCTGACCTTCGCGGCGGGCGAGACGGCGAAGACGGTCTCGGTGCCGCTGCTCGACGACGCCATCGACGAGGGCAAGGAGACGTTCAAGCTCAAGCTGTCGAACCCCCGGGGTGCGTATCTGCGGGGGATTCACCGCCAGGCGAAGGGGGTGATTCGCAACGACGACCCGCTGCAAAGGATGTGGCTCGCGCGCTTCGGGCGCGCGGCGGCGGGCCACGTCGCCGGGGCGATTGAAGGACGCCTGTCGGGCGGCGGCGCCGCGGGCGTCGTGCTGGGCGGCCACAGCCTCACGGGCGGGGCGGAGCGCGAGGCCATCGAGTCGCGCCTCGCCGAGGCCCTCCTCAAGGAGAGGGAGGCCCGGCTCGGGCGCGGTGAGGAGGCGCAGGCGCCTTCGGTGCGCGAGGTCGCGATGTCCGAGCTCCTGCTCGCGAGTTCGTTTCACATGGCCTCGGCCGGCGGCGGGGACGCGCCGGGGGGGCGCTGGTCGCTTTGGGGCCGGGGCGCGCGCTCCTCGTTCGAGGGCGCCGAGGGCGATCTCTCGCTCGAGGGCGACGTGACGACGGCGACCGTGGGCTTCGACTACGAGCGGGCGCGCTGGCTGGTGGGCGTGGCGCTCTCGCGAAGCGCGGGCGACGGCTCGTACAAGGCGGGCGGCGCGTGCGAGGCGGGCTGCGCGGGCGAGGTGGAGAGCACGCTTACGGGTGTCTACCCCTACGCGCGCTACCGTGTGAGCGGGACGTTCTCGCTCTGGGGCGCGGTGGGCCATGGGCAGGGGGAGATGACGCTCACGCCCGGGGGGTCGTCCCCGGTGGAGGCCGACGTGGCAATGGGCATGGCGGCGGCCGGGGCGCGCGGGGTCGTTCTGCCCGCGCGCGAGGCGGGCGGGTTCGAGCTCGCGCTCCGCGCGGACGTCCTGGTGACGAACACGCGCTCGGACGCTGCGGCGGGCCTGGCGGAGACCGAGGCGGAGACGAGCCGCGTGCGCCTCGTGCTGGAGGGTTCGCGCTCGCTCAGGTTCGGCGATGCGGTGCTGACGCCCTCGCTGGAGATAGGGTTCCGGAACGATTCGGGCGACGCGGAGACGGGCGGCGGGGTGGAGGCCGGCGGCTCTGTCCGCTGGACCTCGGGTGCCCTGACGACGCAGGTGCGCGCGCGCGGCCTGCTCTCCCACGGCGAGGGCGGTTATGAGGAATGGGGCGTGAGCGCCTCGGTGGCGTACGCTCCGGGCTCCGGGGGACGCGGCCTCACGCTTCGGGCGGGCTCCTCGTGGGGCGCCTCCGCCGGCGGTGCGGAGCGGCTCTGGTCGCAGGCGGCGGGCCTCTCGCCGGGCGGTGGGTTCGAGCCGGGCGCCGCTGGCTTCGAGGCCGAGGCGGCCTGGGGCCTGGACGCCCCGCGCGGTCTGCTGACGCCCTATACGGGCGTTGCGGTCTCGGGGAACGCGGAGACCTGGCGCGCGGGCGCGCGCTGGAAGCCCGGGGCGGCCACGGAGGTGAGCCTCGAGGCGAGGCTCACCGAACAGGCGGGCGGCGGGAGACCAGAAGGCGGCCTACTGCTGCGCGGCTCGAAGCGGTGGTAGGGACGGACCCACGGGGAAGCGCAGGCCGTCCCTCCCGGCCCGCTTCATCGCGGTCCCCCTCCCGGCGGGAGGGGGCGCGCATCCCGCTCTCCCGCGTGTATAGAGAGGGTGGGGGATTTTCAGCGGCGGTGGGATGCTTGGAGTTTGTTGAAAATATTGCAGGTATTTCTATTTTGCGAGTTTCGTTGGGGACTCGGTTTCTGCAGTACGTAATCAAAACGGATGCGGATGAAATATAACTCCCACGTATCTTAGAGCATCTCTGTCGGAAAGCGTTAAACCGTGGGGTGAAGTA
This sequence comes from bacterium, assembly GCA_965203325.1. Lineage (GTDB taxonomy): Bacteria > UBA8248 > UBA8248 > UBA8248 > UBA8248 > Bin107. Next base: position 1,256,490 of record OZ241875.1, on the reverse strand, counting down.
CTTCGCGGATGCCGGAGCGATTGTTATTATTGCACGGCGTGGTCGGTTTGGGCCATTTCTTTCTTTACCGCGATACCCTCACGACTGAATGTTTACCCGTGTCAGAAGTATCCTCCAAAGTCCAGACTGCAACGATTTGCTTGGGGTAATACGTCAGTGCAGTGAAACGTAAGTTTGTGCTCAGCCTCTTTGGTGGCATTCGCGGCGCGGTCCACTAGGAGTCGTTGGGGGCAAGACAGTTCAGGACGGAACATCGGTGTTTCAGGTTGTAGTGGTCTTCGATGAACTCGAAGAGAGCCATGTGTACCTTGGCCTGAGTACGTGACGAACATCGGACAGTGTACTCGTATTCTAGCGTCGTCTAGGCACATGGGTAATCTTTATATGGTGACGGGTGGTGGGGCCTACATCGGCGAACGCCTGGGCACAGTCGAGTGGATACTGGAGTCCGATTTTTAGGGGGGGAGATAGTTTTAAGCGGAGTGTTAGAATATAGTAAATATTTGGTCGCTACCCGCCCCAGCTTTCTCCGATGTATAGGCCTTAATCTGAATTAGCGTCGCGACTTATATCGTCCAAAACCGGTTGGACTCCTTCATCTACAATGCGACCTCGTTGACGTTTTGCAGCATCAAGATAGTCCCGAACTCGACGTCGAACAACATGTTCAGGGAGGTCACTGGCTTCTCGGCGAATTCGCTCAGCCTCGTCCAACAAATCTGGGGGTAATTCATTGAGCATTCCCACATCCAGCACTACCGGGAGGATTGACTCAGTAGACTTTGTTATCTGAGAACGAATAGGTCCAATCGAAAGATAGTTGACTAGAAAATCTGCGCTCATAACAGGTGTTGATGGTGCGTCATTCTTAAGTGTCTTCATAATTCTCTTGTCAACTTCAAAAGCAACGCGGTCCAACGTGAGCCACCAAGCAGAATATCCAAACGGTGACGCGTCTTCATTGCGCCTTCGCTCTGCCACGCCAAGATAGTTCTCAACATCATGTTTCACTAACCTTTGCACGGTGATTTCATCAAGGTCTGATAGATGAGTATTTCTCCGCTTAGTGTGTAATTCATGCCATGTTTCTTGAACGGCAAACCTTACGTGATCAGCCGCCTTCTTTTCATCTTCTTCAAGGTCCTCACGTGCAATGCTGAAAAACTCTGCGAGGTATTCGGCGAGATCATCCTCCGGGCGTTCATGCCCCCTAAAATATTCTATCCAAGAAGCAAACGACATGGGGTCCCGCCCCGAACGCATGTATGCGTCAATCAAAAAAGGTATCCTGCCAACCCATTCAGCATGCCCCGTATGGACATAAGCCAAACATCGATTCATATGTCTCTCAACTTCTTCGATAACTCCAGAAGTAATTCTAAGATTTAACCCGGCCGACGATGCTATCTTCAACATTTGTGTGAACCGGCCATACCCATTTGCCATCAGTTGCTCAGCAAATATGGGAAGCACAATCGTTGTATCTAACCAGATAGAACCATGGGAGAACATCTTGGATACTGCAGCTTGGGCATCCGGTGTTTGCCCAAGGAAAGCCAAAAGGGTATATGCGTCAGCCTTCGAGCGGAGATGACTTTGAACTTCTTTAGATGGTTCCGTGAATAAATCTATCATAGACATCAATATGACTTTGCCAGCATGTTGCTTATCCTTTGGAGTACAATCCGTTAATTCAGAGTTGGTGACGTATTCGATGGAATGCTGCAGTTCATCAGGGCCGAGAGTTTCTAATTTATTATTGGTGATAGCATCAACGAACGCTTCACCACGATCAAATAAATAGCGGTTTATTGCTGCGCGAGTGAGTTCACAGAGTAATTCGGTTTCAACTGGACCACAGTCATAGCCTTGAAGCGTTGACAGTATTTCGGAATCTAAAGTTGTATTGGCAACCTCAATTTCCGCCAGTCGCTCTCTGACGCGCTCCGCCTCGGTAGCTGTAAGACAGAATTCATCGTCTTTAGTCCAATGTCGAATAGACCTTTTGGTCAACCTCCCGAGAGCAGAATCTACTAATTCACTGACACGCACTCGATCATGGCTTGGGAGCATTTTGCGGATGTGGTCATGAATCACAGTCCTTGACACTCTCGCTTCACTGTGGCTATTTCTCAAGACTGCTCTGACTAGTGCTTCGAACGAAAGCCGAGTGAGGCCTTTTTCGCGTATGTCATCTTCCCTTTGGAGTTGGAGAAAGGTAAGTGCAGCCTGATACTCAGTTGTAGACAGAGTCGGAGCTGAATGCTTTAAAACTTCTTTGCCTGCTAAATATGGATCGACGATCAGTTTTGCAAGGGATTCAGCAGCCGCTTCCAGACCTTCGTCTACATTTAATCGTTCAAGAAACCAATGACGATCATAAATGTCGAGAACCAAATCATGATTGTCTAATATCTCTGTCTTGAGTGTATCAGCGGCAGATAAGATTGATTGGTTAGTGACGTAGCGTAATATCCGAGTTTTGGGAAATGTCTCAGAAATTCTTTTGGCCGTCTCGCGGATTTTCGATTCCCATTTTTTCGTGACAGAATATTGAAAAACTATTTTGACTTGCCCATCCGGTGAAAAGAGTTGTGCATCACGGCCCCCATCTCCAGAAGGCGAAGCGACAGTCCTATGATTCGGATCGAGAATTGCCAAAAACTCCGACGCAAACTCTTCGAATCGTTTCCATTGCTCAGGAGGCAGTCGTTCCAAAGCAAGTTGTAGTCTTTCACGATGCATATGAAGACTCCACGCTTATTGGATAAACTCAAATATTAACGCACAATTAGTTGGCGTCAATAGCCAAAGGACGTTGATACGAAAGCTATACTTCGCTTGTATCGTATTCTCGGATTGAGATGAGCTAAATAGTTGCATAGGTAGTAGGGGCTAGTTAGTGGCGCACTGAAGAGGCAGTTTATTGAAGTGATTTGAACCCGAGTCGATCTGCACGGTTTAACAGGTCTTCAATCAGCGTGTTCGCACGCTTACAAATACTTGCAGTTCTGGCTGTGCCTCTTACTGGAACTATTTTCTTGGCGGGAGCTGAAAGGTTTTCTGCGTGGATTTGACATTCGAGAGCACCACTAATTTCGTGAGTGTTCTGATCAAGATAGAACTCGCCTTCAAAATATTCTGCGTCTGTACCATGACGCCACTGTTCACATTCGAGGCTGAACGATGCTACAGGCATAACGGAGCGACCGGACTTATAATAAAACTTATTTGGATCACGCCGAAAATTTGAATGGCCAAGAGGAGGAATATGATGTAACGACTCTGAGCCAGCAAGCGCGCTACGGCCAGCGGAAAAACGGGTTAGACCGTGCGGGTGAAGAAAATTTTTTAATGTGGCCCATGTACCTTCTGGCGGTTTTGGTGGCAGAGGAAGTGATTGCATTTCCTCTGAATCATCTTGCCTGCTTTCATCTTCATCGGTGTCTTTCACCTGGGGTGGTCTGATTTTAAAGTTGCCTTTTGCCGAGATCGTTATCAGAGCATCCTTTCCAGGTCTGGTCCCTTCATTCAATGCAGAAAATGTAAAAATTTCCGTATGGGCTTCTTGCTTCAAAATATGAAGATGGCGCAGAATCTTCTCACATTGTTCGACCCATGCTGGGTAATCCGTTTCTGTGTAAGCAGTTATTTTTTCATCTGATGCAGGTGTAAACACTTCTTTCACACCTAAAAACCTATCCATCATTCCCGAGGCTGCACGCTCCATCGACTCTCTCGGCCCGAAATCCGTGGCCAGCGGAAACCGCGCTTTCAACGAATCCATGTATCTGGAGATTTTCTCCTCAGCTAGTGGTTTATAAACTGGCCACTCAAATACCAAAGAGTCGGTTTCATTCTTTTCTTCGTTGAGACAATAAATAGTGAAATGAGGCTCAGTCTTTTTAAGTCGCGCTAACTCTTCTTTCAGTTGTTGATTTTCCCGCTCGGCACGGCTGTTTTCCGGTTGAAGCAACCAGTCGTCCGGAATCGGAGTAAATGGCAGAGAAAGCATTTTTGCACTCGTCATTGGCCCACTGTCGTGGGTGAGCAGTTGCACATCAAAACCCGGGTTCTGCTCCCTATAGGTATGGACACAACCGACAATCTCATCATCGACTTTATTGTAATCGAGGTTGTCCGCAAGCTTGGGATTGGGCAAGTAGGATACTGCTAGAAGCAACTTGATACGAGGCTTTGCTTCCTGAATTAACTTATAGTCTTGCTCGCTGAGGATGATTTCTCGAAACAATTTGTAAGTTGAGCGTGCTTTTGTGCCGACACGATCGTTTCCCCTAGCTTTCTGATTGTCGATTTCACGCTGAACCGGGCGGCAGACAAGCAGATGAACCTCGTCGAACTCAGCCCATTTGGACCAGTCGAGTTCATGTAAAGGGCGACACTGAATGAACAGATTCGTGTCAGGAAAAATATGAAGTATTCGCACATCTATTACCTTCTAATACCGTGTGTCCACCCAGTATGCGTATCGACCGGGACAAGGATAGCCATTTTTGTTTTTGTGCGGGTTGAGCGAGTGAGTTCGCTTCTTGCGTGAAAACCGTTTGCCACAATAGCTGCACTCATAAACAAAGGTTGGTCCACTCGAGCGATTGGATTTGCCCATTCGGCGGACATGACGCGACCTGTGTCGTGGTGCTCTTGTGAGTTTCCTACTGCCCCGTATTGACCGTGATATACCCAGGTGCACTGTGGGAGTAATAGCGAGCGGACCGGTGGGAGTCAGTTCAATCGCAAACCGGGGTTTGAAGGTTTGGTTAGTTACTTGCGCTCCTTGAATACGATCGATTCGGTAGCTGCGGTGCTCGTTTTTATTCAAGTTGTGGGCATGTAGTATGATATTGCCTTCCTTGGTACGTCGAAGTGAATAGGGTTCAATGCGCCTTGTTGAGCCTTGATAGCGAAGGTCGACACAAAGCAGGTTTGAAGCAGCAAAACGGATGATTTCGAGGTAAGACTGAACCTTGCTGGAAACTGGCAGGCGCAATGTGTGCTCACGGATAGTCTCCTCGTCCACCGCTCCGACGTAGGCAGCAGGAACTTTCGGTGCCACACCGCTTTCAAGCCATTGCAAAAAAGTCGGCAATTCGTCCCAGAATGTGTCGAATTGTGGCAGGGCGGGCAACTGGTGCGCTAGCATCTGGTCCCAGCCACCTTCAAGAAGAGGGCGGTGCGGTTCCAGATGAGCAAGAACCGGAAAGTCCATGTTCTTGAACTCGCACTTCTGGAGAAGGACATCGAAGAGGACGGCGGCGGTGGGCCGTGCTTCGGCATTACGGAACAAGTTGATCACATCATATAAATCCCGGGGTCGCGCACGGTCGGCGAGCGCCCTGACCTTCTCACCAAACGCCTCCTCGTACACGTAGGATTGGATGAAAATGCCATCTTCGGGGACATCGCTGTAAGGATGAAAGACCTGTAATTGCACCGGTGGTAGCACCACGCGCTCGTCGGCTGTTAGATCGAGTTTTACTCGCGGCATGTTTTGGCCGCGCGGCGACACCGGGCCCTGATACCCTATCCTGCCTGAACAGGATTCTCCGCCTTGGGGGTTTGTGTGAATATCGAATTGTTGGAAATCCAGCGGCAGTTCGATCCCGGTTTGCTCGTAAATACGTTCACTGATCTCCGCAAATACAGTTTGCAGGAAATTTTCATTGATGTGTGCGGAATCGGTGAGCGTGAAGTCGAGGTCTTCGGAAAACCGATAGGTCTCGAAAAAGCATTTTTTCAGGCAGGTGCCGCCCTTGAATATCCAATTTTTGCCGATTGTCTCGTTGTTATAAATGCCCCATAACAGCCATCCGAGAACGTAGTCCTTCTCGACGACGTGTGGATTGAGCCCAAGAGCAGTCGCCGCATCGATGATCTCGCGCCTGTCAATCATCTGCCACTCCTGTTCCCCAGTTTTTGGGAACCCACAGACGCCATTTTGAGAGCAGGCGGGAGCATTCCAATGCAGGGTCGAGCTTGGCGTTCCCCTCCGTCAACCGGATCCGGCAAGAATCGGCCAGAGCCTCCGCGGCGGTATGTTTCTCGGCCAGAAATCCGAGGCGCTTGAAGACCGCGCCGTTGCCTAGCCTTTCAGCGTAGCTGATCAGCATATCGTCGTTTCGATCAACGCGCCGCAGATAGGCGCCCAAACAATCGCTTACGTGCTGAATCCCGCCACCGACGGAGGGCTCGTCGAGCATGTCGACAATCGTGCGATGAGCGTCGGAAATCAACACTTTCGACCGGCCACGCCAAAGCGATTTGGTGCCAAAGAGTTTTCGCTCCTGTACGTGGCGCAACATGAAATGCGCTCCGTGGCGTATCTGGCACTTCTCGCGAACTGTCTGAGTGGTCATGACGAGAATTTGTCGAAACAACTGCTCGGTGAGGTCCCAATGTTCCGCAGCGCTCCACCCCCCGATATAAGCAGGCGCATACAAAGCGGGGACGAGCACCCAAGGGTCAACTAAGACATGTTCGCTTGCGAGCGAATCCAACTGGGCAGCGATGTAAACTCCCGGACCGACCCGTCTTAGCCAGCCCTGACTTGTCCAGCGTGAGAGTAATTTAGCGGCCTCTGGCCGCCCGATGGAAAGTGTAGAAACAACATCATCAATCTGAATGACATCACCGCTATTCCGGAGTACGGCTACGAGTTTGAGCCTCCCCCGTGGTATTGTTGTCTCAATCGCACCCATATTACACCTACATTTAATCGCGAAATACGTGAATTATCGTTAATATATTATACTGTCACAGAAATTTCTGGCAACCCCAAAGTATACTATATATGCAGAAAATCCCCTTTTCAGTGAATTTAACATTATGGAAATTGTTTTTAACCACATCCAGATATGTAACCTCGATACGGGGGATTACACGTTTATGAGCCGCTGATGAACAACGCAAGTGTTGATGTAATCGACCACAAGAGCATATTAAAGCGACAGATCCAGTCCTCTTACTGCGATCAAGAGTTCAGGCCTTTCTTCCATAATCTCGTCTGCTATTCCTTGTAGCCAATCAACTGTTTCGGTCAGACTCATCCTTTTGCCGCTATTAGGATTTGTCCATTTGCGATATTCTCGCATACAGATCAGCAGGCAACCGGAACGACACCGTTCGTGGCTTAGATACTTCCCCACAAGTTGGTTTCTTAAGGCTTCTTCCAGTAGTGAACCACTCCATCGACTACTATTATCATCCAGCTTAAGCTCAATTACGGCTTCGATAACTTTATACTTATATGTTGATGTCAGCCTTATGTCGGTGCGCTTTTCTCCTACTTTCACAGCTTCCTGAGTCACTGTATAGGCACCACGACTTTTATTGTCGAGCCAGCCGGCAATATTCCGGCGCATTTCTAGTTCTTCTTTTACGAGTTGAAGAGTTTTTTTGTTGGAAAACTCGCTTTCTTTGACGAAGTCTAGGAAATCGGCCAGCCGGTTAAGCATCATTTTGTGCATAGATTGATTGTCGGTTGGGATCAAATTCTGTTCTTCATCGAGAGAGCGGAAAACATTAAGCGGCATTGGCTCCGGTTCGCTTGCTTTCGCGGCAACTTCTATGGCCATTTGACGCAAGCGATCTTTCATGTGCGCGAAATTATCCATGCCGGCGAGTCGGAGTAATTTATCATGGGTCTGTTGTCCACCCAATTCTACGAGTTGTTCAAACAAGAAACTCCGCGCTCCTTCGGCATGGTCGCGAGCACCAGGAGAGAACACGCCATCGTGTCGGATATCTGATGATGGGTGAACGACTTCGAAAGCGTGAATGACGAGTTGAAAAAGAATGTCCGATCTCTCTTCGATTGGTATTGACGAGAAATTCGGTCTGCTTCCGGTATTGTACCGATCCCCGAACACTGTGCCGAAGATCAAAACGGCATCTGCCGCGTCGGTTTCGTCTTCGAGATCGGTGGTTGCCTGCAGTACATGGCGACACCCATCGGCAGTATCGAGCGCCATCAAGGTCCGCAACCACGCCGCCTTGTCTTCGATGGTGAGGTCTGCCTTTTTCAGGTGATGTGCCGCGTGGGATGATGCAGTTTTTACGGTGGCAACTGAACCAAAATCGGCGATCAGCCCAGCGGAATATCCTAACGCATCCCGGATTTGGTTCGTCATCTCGCACGGCCAGTCGGCGAGAGCCTTTCCAAGGAAATCAGCCACCTCTTTCTTGATTTTGTCCGTCCCGTAAAAATTCAGAGTGTGCAGCAACGGACATTCGCTACTTTCAGGCATCAGTGAAATTTGCGCCGCGAGTTCTTCGATGATTACCTCGCAAACCGCGTCCGGCTTTGCTTTTTCAAGGGCAGGGAAATACGAAGCGAAACCGTTCAATTCCAGCATGGAAATGCGCGCGGCGAGTTTGGCGTCTTGCTCAGTCAGCTTGCTAGCCCAACCAGGATCATCAGCTTCACAAGCAACCGCCATCAGAGCCTGGAGCCAGATTCTTGGATAGCTGTTTCTATTTTCTGCTTCTCGTTCACTCCAAAGTCTCGGATTCGTTTCCCGCCAAAATTCACCAAGCACTGGTTTTAGAAGTTGCATAAATTCACGAGAGAATGCCTCTAGGATTTTGTTCGCATTCCAACAATTCCAAGAATTACCAGGATCTCTATTTAGACGAAGCCATTTGAAAAGATTCCAAAGGGTATTTTTCTTTCTTTCTTCATCCAGCATACCTTTGGGATCACGCTGAATTTTCAGACGCCATGATTCCCAATCGGCAAGTCTCTCTTTTTCTTTTTCGTCTTGCTCCTGCTTGCGTTTTTTGTGTTCACGAACCCATTCGCCGGGTTGGCTTGAGGTCGGTGGATTCATGTATTTTTCATATTCTTTGATGAGTTCCGGCATGTCGGAAATCCGAGAGCGAACACCTTCCGAAATCCCGTCGTCGCGAGTCGCCCGCCAAACATCCATCAATGTGAAGAAAGCGACAGGACGCCGGTCCTCCTGCGTTGTCTCTTCTAAGGCCTTAAATAGCCAAGGGATATCCGCTACCGACATTTCACCCAAGACACTGTCATGCAGCTTAACCTCCCACGCATATCGGGACCATGGGTCCCTCCCCGGCTCCAACTCATCTGCTATGGATAATGACGCCCAGAAATATGCTTCGCGAAGTCGGACATCCTCTTTGATGCGAGAGCAGATTCTTTCAGTGTCTTTCCTCGCAATGATGGATTCCTGTCGTTCTCCGAAACGCAACGCGATTGCGGCCGACCAGGCCCAATCCGAGAGTTCTCCTGGTGAGGCGATATCCGTATCCCGCGCGCATGCCGCCAATATCGCATCGGTGAAATGGTCAAATGCGGAATGGCTCTCATATGTGTCGCAATCGTCTCTTCTGTTCTCCCACACCTCTTTGGCAAAAGCCGCTCGAAGCAAGCGCACTTGTTCAATTCCAACTTCCTCACGATGAATGAGCGAATACAGTGCAAAGCCCAATCCGTCCACGGTATTCGGGGTTTCTTTGGTTTTCTTCGCGAGTGCGACAATCTCGTCTGTTCTAAGACTGCCTGGATATAGATCTGGAATTATTCGATAGACCAACTGTGCATCCCATTCTTCATTCAATAATACCTGCCCCAAGCCCTGTTTCTGCTCTGAAGCGCCAGCCGCAAGAACTCCACGACAGGCATAAATCCGATGATCGATCGATAGTTTGGTGTCGAACGCTGCGTCAAATGAAAGGTATGTGCAAGCAGGTAAAGGGGTAAGCCAAATCAATTGCAAGAGTAACTCGCGAGTATCATAACCAGAATATGCAGTGTGCCATAATTCTTCAACAATCGGCCCAAGTCCACTGTGTCCGAGCCTAGCCACATCGTTGTAGTTGTAGGTTACGTCTATCCCTCGCCAATCGTCTCCTTGGTAGGATGACACGAAACACCGTAAAATCTCTTTTCGTACATCTATCGGCAGCGATGCGGGAAAACCCTCTCTGAAGAGTAGTTCTGGCTTGCGTTTTTTTACCTCGGCCAGGATGTCCTGATTCCATAGGGCTAGCCACGCGGCCACAGGTTCCATCGAGGGAATGACGATCTGCTCACCGAAGGTATCGCAAAACAGCAGTTGCATGACCTCTTCACGCCGGAAACCTTTCGACATAAGCGTCATCAAGCGCTTGGCCGCCAGGAATTCGTGCGTGGAGCGGTGGTGGAATCGAACGGCGTTGATGCCTGAAAGGTCGAAAATCCCCCGCCCGAGAAGTTCCCGCTGCTCTGGCGTTGTCCAGTCACTCAGGATATCTCCCGCAACGAGTTGCTCGTTGTCAGGTGCCGCTTTTTGCAGTGCCAGAGATCGACGTTTCATCAGAGACAACGCCAGGGCGAGCCTCTCCGCGCCGGAGCGAGCCTTGTCCAAAGAAAGGAGCTGCTCGCCAGTTCTGTCATGACGGTCGCGGAGTTTGTAGTTAATGCCCGATGAAATCTGCTCCTCCAGTGTTCCAAGTTCGCCGTTTTCCGTCATCAGGGCCATTCCATCCATGATGTCGGCTGGCGTTTGAAACAAATGCCACACTTCTCGTTTTTCGATTTTTTCTCTGAGCCCTTGGGCTCTTTTCGGATCGTGTTGATTCGCGAACTCGATTGTTTGCTCCTGAGTCAACGGTTGCATCACTAGGACCCTGGGTTTGGTTTCTTCCTTGGATTGTTCATCACTCTTATTCACTCGTTCGGTTGTAATGATTCTTTCACGTTGTATGGGGGCCCAAAAACCTTCTTCTTGCGGTACCTCCGGTTTTTCTGCCTTTCGCGGAATAGGCATTGGGAAATACTGCAAGAAATCCGAGCCATCAAGATGTAGGTTCCAATCCGCGGGCCGACAGGACACGAATATATGTGCTAAAGGGGCTTTTTTGCCGATCACTCTTTGTAGCTTTCTTAGCGCTATCTTGAAACTGCCATCTCGCAGCCTCAATTCATCGACCGCGTCCAGAAAGAACCAAGCCTCTTTTTCTGTTTGTTGCAACCAAGTGGAGAGGGAATCCTCATCCTTAGCGGTGAGCACCACTTCTATGTCTTGATCGTGAAGTTGCTCCAGGGGCAGGAAAAACGCGAATTCACCTTTTTGCTTGAAGCTCTCGACTTGATGCCTGAATTCATACGTCTTACCGCATTTCGCTTCTCCGAGCACGACAGTTCGCATACCGGGCAAAACGTCGGACCACCCTATATTTGAAGATGTATAATAGCTGTCCAGCCATCTTTGGTGTCCTTGATCCATCAACTGATCGACCGGAGGCTCCGCGAATTTACGTTCGACGGGAATATGATCATTTTCTGGCATACTGGAAAACATCCTACCTAGTTTGAAAGTATCCTCTAACAGGCTCTCTTATAATGACTCGTAATGTGTAGCCATAAGATGCTTCATGAGCAGAATTACGCGGGCGAGATTAACTTTTCGAAGAGTCTGGCGGTTCCAAATACGAACCTCTCATTCTGGAACAATATGAGAAAGTTGGCAAACATTTTGCGATATGCTCTTCTTATCGCTGAACTGGTTATTAATCCGATCCGGCTCTCCACCAACAAGTAACTTCATGCGCTTGCTTGGATTGCCCTGGACTCTCCAGTATTTCTCAGAAAAGCTCGTGGTTGGGCAATTGAAATTGAATCCAACCAGAAAATCCCGGCTTGGAACTGAAATCAAACTCGAGTAAATGCCAAAACACTTCCACCAACAACATCAGATCACCAACCCATCGGCATACTAACGCTGCCTATATCATCGATTTAATCGACTGAATCACTCGATCCAGGGAAGTCGACTCACAAGTTGCCACTCCTCGAATCCGCTAAATATTGCGGATTATTCGCCGACCTGTCCGGGAATTCCGGTGCGGCTTCGGAGATAGTCCGCCTGATTTGCTTGATTTCCTCCTCACGTCCAGCCTTCTCATGTCGCGAATGATGGCCTGTGCGGTGAACATGGCGGAGCAAAGCAGGTGGATTTCCGCTTCCGTGCGGGGCCATTCGCGGTGCTTCAGGGCTTCCACCACGAGCTTTACCACCAGTCGGTTGGACGAGATTTCGCGCTTTTCAGCCTCACTTTCAATTCGCTTCCACTGCTCCGGAGTGACTCTGATGTTCTTCTGTATCGTCTGAACCATCCGTTTCGCCGCTCCTGTCGTGAAGATTTTCATCCGTTCCGGTCGCAAAACGAACGCAAAAATTCTTATTTCTTGCACCAAACGCATCCGCCGCGCTCCCAAAATCATGCCCGCGACGCCGTTTCACGAACTACCAAAATGGTAGCCATCATAGCGCAGCGCACCTCCGTCCGTATGCTCATGGCATACGCGGCCGGAAATCCCCGTGTTACACCGTATTACGCCGCATTGCATATGACATGCGCCATTTTTAAGTGCAGTGATTTCAAAAGGATAGCATGATACCAGATTGGTATTTCTTTTTCCGACGTACAGGAGGCGGTCTTTGTCGTCGATTGAGGAAAGAACTGCATGCCTGGCGCACGATTGGTTTGCACCAGCAGCCCGCTGCGTCCGGTGTACTGAACGAAACGCCGCAGGGCGACAAGCGCAGGGATTTTATGGAACACGAGTCGGGGGAACTTTCGCCGGAGAGGATGGCGAGCGGGAGCCGCCGCGGCGATTGAGCGGAGAAGACGAGAGGAGAGCAACCAGGAGAGGAGCGGTGGAGTGATCGAGGAGAGAGAGGCGACGGGCCGCGCCGCCGCCGGGCGACGACGACGCGACCCGTTGATCGTTCACGTCAGGCGGCGATTTTCTGGACGGGGATGCCGAGGCTTCGGGCCTTGTCGACGAGGTTGTCGGTGATGCCCGAGCCGGGGAACGCGATCACGCCCTTGGGGAGGAGGTTGAGCAGCTCGTCGTTGCGCCTGAAGGGAGCGGCCCTGCCGTGGGCGTCCCAGTCGGGCTTGCAGACGATCTGGTGGACGCCGTTGCGCTCGGCCCAGCCGGCTGCAACCTTCTCGGCACCGGGGCCGCCGCCGTGGACGAGGACGACGTCGGCGTACTTGGCCTTGACCTTGTCGAGATGCGCGATGATTTTGCCCGCGTCGCTGGCCTCCTTGCCGCCCGCGACGGCGACGAGGGTTCCCTGGGGGAGGTGGGCCGTGTTCTCGCGGTCCTTTTTCGCGCGCTGGAAGTCACGGGCCTCGATCACCGCAGACGTGAGCTTGCCGGTCTGCGAGACGTGCGATCCTCGCCGGGGCCGCCATACCTCGCCGGTCTCTGAGCGGTAGGCCTCTGCGGCCGTGTCGCGCAGTCCTTCGAACGCGTCGCGGCGGGCGGTGAGATTCTCGGCTCGGTCGGTGGCGAGTTCGAGTTCGCGGGAGCGGATCTCGGAGCCGTCCTGCTCGCGCTGCAGTTCACGGATGCCGGGGATGAGCTTGTCTGCGGCGCGGTCGAGCCGCTGTGTCTGGGCGTCCAGGGTGTTGACGAAGCCCCACAGGAGGTTTCTACGCTCGTTGGCGAGTTGCGTGCCGTCGGGTGCTGCCTCGGCGAGCAGGTGGAATGCCTTGAGGACGGCGGCGGTGGACTCGGCCTCGCCCCAGACGGGCCGGTTGTCGAACTCGTCCGGTCCCGGGGTGGCGCCGAAGAGCTGCGCCTGCTCGCATACCATGGCGGTGAAGGTTTCATTCTGCGCTTCGTGTTCTGCGTACTCGTGCATGATGCTCTCCTTGTGGTCGTGTGTCGCGGTGGCAGTCATCGTTCACTCCTTTCGTTGTCCTCAGGCGAGGGGATGGTTGAATTCGGGAAGAGCGTAGCCACGCTCGTTGCGCCCCACTTCTTTCGGCATCTCGTCGAGATACCTGGCGGCCCACTCGGCGGCGCGCGCGAGTACATCGCCGTGGCACGGGAGGGGATGGCAGTGGCAGCCGAGCTCGCAGCCTTGAAGGTCGGCGAGTTCGTAGAGGTCCTGCTCCTTGCGCCGGATTCTTTCCCAGAGCCATCGCCGGTATTTCTCGATCACGTCGGCGCGCTCGCCGTCCTTGCCGATGCGGAAGGGGTTTCCCCACTTCGTCATGCGGTCGATCCTGACCAGGAAGCCGCTGCCTTGCTCTTCGACATAGTCGTTCAGGTTCACCACGGTGGTTTCCATGCCTTTCTCCTTTCCAGAGAGTTAACGGATGCGCTTCTTAGCGCCCCATTTTCAGCACGTAAGGGCATCGGGCGGTGTTACCGATGCCCGTAGACGGGCGAATCAAGGGCTTGTCATTTTCCGGGGGGTTCCCGAAAAACACGCTTCATAGAGCGGCGCTCCTGTTTTTCGCCGCTCGACGTTTTTTGGGGGGCACCGGCAAATGATGGCCGCCTGCGGCCACCCTTTATTCGCTCGGCGTTCGTGCTAAAATGAGGACGCTAAGAGAGAGAGGGTAGTACCGCCACCGGGACACAAGAGCCTTTGGTGTTTCACGATGAAGGCGAAGCTCATCGGGAAACAGTCTCTCATGCTGCGGAAAGGGTCATTTCGGGCCGTCTTTTCCGGCCCGAAATTCCCGCAGCGGGGGGTGGACCGAGCCACTGTCTGGAATTATGGGATGATTGCAGGTGCAAGCCGATCTTCCGGGAACACGGTTCATCGTTCACGGAACCGGAGATTTACCGGGTGCTCCCGGTAGATGAGAGGGCAGACAGGGCGGACTTCCTCTGGATAAGGAGCAAAGAAAAAGGGGTCGACGCCGAAGCGCCGACCCCTGGTGAGCCTAGAACGGGATCTCTTCCCCGGCTACGCCAGCCGCCACCGCCGTCGTCTCGGGGTGCGCGCCGTTGCCGTTCCCATTGCCGTTCCCGTTCACCTTGTCGAGGAACTGCACGCGCCCGCCCGGGGCGATCAGGATCTCGGTCGAGAACCGGTCCGAGTCCTCATCGTCCTTCTTCCAGCGGCGGGTCTGGAGCTTGCCCGCGACGTAGACCAGGCGGCCCTTCTTCGCGTGCTTTTCGAACATGTCGACCAGTCCGGGCTGGAAGGTCACGACCCGGTGCCACTCGGTCTTGTCCACCCGCTCGCCGGACTGCTTGTCGACGTAGCCCTCATCGGTCGCGATGGACAGATTCGCGACGCGTCCGCCGCTCGCGAGGTGGTTGACGGTGACGTCGGCGCCGAGACGCCCGATCAGTTCCGCTCTGTTGAGTCCGAATGCCATTGTAATACTCCTTCATGGTGTGGTGTGGATGATGAAGTGGAAGGGCCGGGGAGCCTCTCTCCCCGATCCCCCGATCTGCCCTATTCCCTCCTGAACTCCTCCTCGCCCCCCGCCTCGTCGCGAATCTTGCGGATCGTGTACGCGTCGAGTCCGAGTTCTGCGAGCAGTTCGTCCGTGGTGGGAACATCGACGTCGAAGTCGTTCTCGTACATGGCCAAGCCTCCTATCGGGTTGTCCCCGGCGGCGGGAGCGGGAGACCGTCTCCCTCTCCCCTGCCGGGCCTTTGCCCGGCTCCCCGCTTCGCTCTTCCTCTTGGGAGGAGGGATTCCACCGGTGTCGGAACTTTCGTGGGCCGTGAGCGGCCTCCGTCCCGACCGGGTAGTCCCGGAGGTGGAACGGGACCGGGAACCAAGCGAGCGCGCCCCTGGTACGGGGTTCGGATGAGATGAGGGGTGGAGAAATGGAAACGCATCGGGTGGGGCGGGGTTCGGGGCGGCGACGTTCCTGTCACCGCCGGTGAGGTTTGTCGTCGTTGATCCCGCGACACAGACCGGGGTATCGGCGTTGATGCTGCCGGGGCAGGACTGCCGGGTTAGCTCCGCGCCGCCTGGCGGGTCGGGATTGTGCTCGGCGCCTTCGTCACCGGTGGCGGGACTGCTCTGCCGGGTCGCGGCCGCCCCGCGTGGTCGTATCCGGACTCGCGGCCAGGCCCCCGCCCGCCATCCTGCGCAACGCGCCCGGGTCCGGTTGGCGGCGTAGCGGGCTGGCCTTCCCTCCGCCCCCGGCGGGAAGGAACCCGTACGGCTTCCGGCCGGCTGCGCAGCCGGGCGGCGTAAACCCTCCCCCCGGCCGGGTCTGCCCCCCGCCGGCGGTCTGACGGCAGTACGTACTACCGGCTGCAGGCCGGCTGCGCAGCAGGGCCGGGCTGTTAAACCCTCCCCGGTCGGGTCTGACCTCCGTCGGCGGAGGGACGGCTGCACATGCAGGCGGTGACCCCGCCTAATACCCCGCCAAGATAGTCATCACGGATGCGGCCGTGATAATTTCCACTTCATCAGGCGAGAGCCTGACGAAGGCGAGGCACATGGCGACTTCCTCCCAGGAGTCGAGAGGTCCGTGCTCGATGCCCGTGCCTAGTTCGACCACGGTGAGGCGCGGCGGATAGACGGGCATCCCCCTGTGCTCACCCGAGTAGTAATACGATCGGCGCGCGTAAGCCTCATTATTGCCGCTCAACATAACGCCTCGTATCAATAAAATCCAAAAACAACCGAAGTTGTCTTGAACATGCCGCCCAATTGTGCATTTTCATGTATTTCAACATCCGATAAAATGTGAACCGTATTCACTACTTTATTTCCCTTCAATCACGAGAGAGGAATGGAATAATGACCTCCATCTCGAAGATGGGGGGTTGGACAACGGGGACGGACATGAGTGGACGTTCAGGAAATCAGGCGACGGATGGGAGGTGGAAGGCGCCAGTTTCGAAACGGCGAGCGTGACTTCCGCGGGCGAGAACAAGGATTCCATCGACGGTTTTCCAGACAACTGGGGCGCGAACGGAACCTATGTCTTCTCGAAAAAATCAGGTCTGTGCGTCCTTGATTCACAAGCGAGCGACACGCATCGCCTGGAGTGGAAGTGCTGAAATGTTCCGAGTTGTTCGAGAAGCGTTTGGTATCCAGGTATGGCCGATAGGCCTTGGGGGCATCGAGTCTGGCGCAGCAATCAAACGACTCCCTGGAAACGATGAATGGAAGTGTTTTCCTGTGCCCGCGTATTGGCCTGGAGGCGCTTCATGGGACTTGGTCACAGTCCAGAGCATCGGCCACGATTCTCACGATGGTTCTGCCTCTGAATGCCGGATTCGGTCGGTTGAGCTTTGTGACAAGCTGATATCCTGGTTAGAAAAGTGGTGTGCTCGGTTACAATCGAGTCTCGTTGGAAATGAACACCTTGAGGGCAGCGCGGTCCCGCCGTGAGCCTCCGCTCTGTGAGGCGGCGGTTGCCGGGAGGGCCACGCCATGAAAAACGCCGTCTTGTTTTGCGCGCTGAACGTATTCATCTTCCTCACGGGGGACAACGTGCGGGCCGAAAATGTTACCTGGAACCAAGGGGAGGCGTAGGCGAGAGGAAGAGGTTTTGCAAGGACGGCAAGGCGTATGGAGCCGGCGTTGGAACCTTTCCTGCCGGGGCCTGGGTTCTGCAAAGGACGGTCGTGCGCACGGACGTGGAAGACGTTGGCGAGCCCGTGAGGCAGGTCGAATCCGCCACCCCCGACCTTTCGGCTTTTCTGAGCGGGATAAGCCCACCCGGCCACGCCGCATCTGACGGCGAGGTGTTCTTGAGCGCGGAATTGAACGAAGATATCCGACCGATCCGGGCCCGCACGCAGTGCTGGCGTTCCGGCACGAACCTGTTTGGAGGTAGCGGTGGCGCTCAGAAATCGTTGAAGTATTTGTATCGAAGGTTACGGCAGTAGCGGGTAAATTTGGCGCGGCAACGGAGGATCGGACGATAGAGGCGGACCTGTGCTATCAAGCAGTCTCACGGCGGAAAGGCCGTTATACGCTCCGCTCCGGCGGGGAATGCGGCGGAGAAAGCTACCGTCGAGCCGGGATCCGAATCAGCACCCGGATAACCGGTGGCTCGTGCAGAGTCCGGTAGCACTCCCCTGGCCCGCCAACGGCTGAACCTCCGCAAGTTGGAATCCTTGAGCGAACAAACTAGGTCTTTCCAGAGGAGCGAAACCGAAAATGTATCGTCACGTCGTATGGCCAACCTTTCTTTGCGCGGCGCTCGCGCTTTCGTGCGCATTGCCCGCACAGGCGGACTACGAAGCGGGCAAGCGCGCGTGGGACGCGATGCGTCCTGCCGAAGCGCTCAAGGAGTGGCGCGCCGCCGCGAATGCGGGTGACAGGCGTTCGATGCTGGCGCTGGGGCGTCTGCACATGCGGGGTCTGGGCGCTCCCCAGGATTACATCGAGGCGCACATGTGGTTCAACCTGGCGGCCGCCCGGGGCGAGATGGCGGCGGTAAAAGAACGCGACACGCTGGCAGAGAAGATGACGCCGCAGCAGGTCGCTTCGGCGCAGGAACGGGCGCGTTCGTGGCGACCGGTCGAAGGAAAGAGAGAGAAGAGAGAGAAGACTCCCTCTTCACCGACCGCGAGCCCGGTCCGCGAGGCGCAGCAGTTGCTGGCCAGGCTGGGCTACAAACCGGGCCCTGCCGACGGCCTCTGGGGCGCCCGCACGGCGCGGGCATACGGGAGGTTCCTGCGCGATGCGGGTCTGCCGGCGGTGAATAAGTTGACGCCCGAAGCAATGAGAGCCATGCGGTCCGCTGCGACAGGCAGGCGGCCTGCGCCTGCCAAGCAGGTTCCCTCCCGTCCGAAGGTACGTCCCGATGCCTTACACCGCGCGGTTCTGGCGAAAAATATAGACGCACTCAAGGCGGCGCTAAAGGTGGGGGCGGACGTGAACGCGCGCGATGCGCGTGGCTGGACGGCGCTGATGCATGCGGCCGACAAGGGCAACTCGCAGATTATCGAGTTGCTGATGAAGGCGGGAGCCGACCCCTCGGTCAAGGGACCGAAGGGAGAAACGCCGGTGGACGTGGCGCGCAAGAGATACGGGACCGTGGAGGCGGCGCGAAAGAAGAATGAGGGTCCCGGCGTGCTCGCCCTGCTGGAAGGCAAGACGTGGGCGAAAGTCGTCGGGGAAGACGATGCGGCGTTCAAGAGGGCGCGCACGGAGAATACGTCGTCGGCGTATGCCGAGTACCTGGCTTCACGTCCGCGGGGTCGTCATGCAGAGGAAGCGCTACGGCTCAAGGCGCAGCGAACCGCAGAAGAGGCGGAAGATTCTGTGTTCGAGCGGGCGAGCCTGGAGGGGACGCCGGCGGCGTTCGCCAAATACCTCACCAAATACCCGAAGGGCCGTCATACCGGAAAGGCGCGGCGTCTGAAGAGCGGATTCGAAGCGAGAATGGATGATCTGGCGTACGGGCGGGCGCTCACGGCGGGTACGTCGGCGGCGTTCGCCGAATACCTCACCAAATACCCGAAGGGCCGTCACGCCAAACTGGCGCACCGTCTCAAGGCGCAGGCACAAGTCGAAGAGAAGGCGGACGATGCGGCGTACGCGCAGGCCCGCAAGGCGGGGACGCAGGCGGCGCTCGCGGAATACCTCTCTTCCCGCTCGCGGGGCCGTCACAGGGAGGACGCGCTGCGTCTCGAGGCGCAGGCGAAAGCCCGGGAGGAGGCGGACGATGCGGCGTACGCGCAGGCCCGCAAGGAGGGGACGTCGGCCGCGTATGCCGAATACCTCTCTTCATACCCGCAGGGCCGCCACGCGGAAGAGGCGCGGCGTATGAAAGAACAGGCGAAAGCCCGCGAGGATGCGGACGATGCGGCCTATGCGCAGGCGCGCAAGGCGGGGACGTCCGTGGCGTATGCGAAGTACCTCTCTGCCTACCCGCAGGGTCGGCATGCGGAAGAGGCGCGGCGCATGAAGGTGCAGGCGAAAGCCCGGGAAGATGCCGACGATGCGGCGTACGCGCAGGCGCGCAAGTCGGGGACGTCGGAGGCGCTGAAGGAATACTTTTCCATAAAGAAATACCCGGATGGTCGGCATGCCGGTGAAGCGCGGCGCAAGTATGCTCAGTTGAAAGCACAGGAGGATGCGGACGATGCGGCGTACGCGAAAGCGGACTTGGGCGGTACGCCTGCCGCGTATGACGCTTATTTGTCTGCGTACCCGAAAGGTCGGCACGCCGAAAAGGCGCGGCGTCTCAAGGCGCAAATCGAATTGCTGATACGCAAGTGGCCGGCCGGCGAGGCATTCCGCGACTGCCCCGATTGCCCCGAGATGGTAGCGTATCCCGCCGGTTCGTTCATGATGGGCTCGCCTTCGGATGCGAAAGGCGGGAATGCCGATGAGGGGCCTCCTCGCCGCGTGACGATCGCAAGACCCTTTGCCGTGGGCAAGTACGAGGTGACGAGAAGCGAATACGAAGCCTTCGTAAGCGAGAGCGGGCGCTCCGTTCCTGGCAATTGCAATTTGTATGATTCATGGTCGCGGAAATGGAAGCCGGGCGAAGACGTCTCGTGGCAAAGTCCCGGGTTCGAACAATCGGAGTCGGACCCCGTTGTGTGCGTGAGCTGGGACGACGCGAAGGCGTACGTCAAGTGGTTATCCCAAAAGACGAACCGGGAATACCGATTGCCGAGCGAGGCGGAATGGGAATACGCCGCGCGCGTGGGTCCGAAGACGAAGCGCAATCCGCTGACCGAATACTTCGCGGCGAGTTGGGGGGAGGACAAGATACTCGATGCCGACTACCGTGCGAATTGCTATGGCTGCATCAGCTTCTGGGGCGGGGAGCGGACGTCTCCCGTCGGTTCGTTTCAGGCGATACGATTCGGTCTTTACGACATGCGCGGCAACGCCCGGGAGTGGGTGGAGGACTGCTGGAACCCGAGCCATGCGGGAGCGCCCCTGAACGGGAACGCCCGGATGAGCGGCGAGTGTTCGCACCGCGTCGTGCGCGGCGGTTCCTGGTACGACGAGCCGAAGTTCCTGCGCGACGCGAACCGCGAGAGAAATCCGGCCGGAAACCGGGACAACATCATCGGGTTTCGGGTGGTCCGGACGCTCACCCCTTGAGGATGTACCGTTTCGCCTCGGGGGAGCGGAGAGAAGAAATTGACTCGATGCTCGATTCGATAATAAACAATATCATTGCACCGTCACATTGCGATGGAGGCTTTTCATGAGAACCCTCGCGCTTGTTCTGTGTTCTTTCCTTCTCGTCGCCTCGATTGCCCCGGCTGCGGCCCAGAAAAAACAAGAGGCCCACGTTCTCACAGAGGAATTGCATAGGGCCCCAACCATCGGCTCCGCGGCGGAGAAGGTCTGGGAATGGCTTCGAGGCGAATGGGGCGCTCCCGATCCCAATCGCGCTCTGGACTCGGACCAGAATACGTTCATCCACTACGCGTCGGCGAACCGGTTGGACATCCTTCGCGAGGCGGTGCGGCTCGGTGGAGACTGCAACCGCAAGAACAGATTCGGCGCCACGCCGCTTCATTTCGCCGCTACGCAGGAGGCCCTCGGCCCCGGCGCTGAATCGATCCGGATACTGGTGCGGTGCGAAGCGAGAGAGGGTGTGCAAAGAGAGTGCGCCCAGGGTGACAAGTCGGGGAAGTCGTGCCGGGCCGATCCGAACGCCCGGGACAGGCGGGGGAATACGCCGCTTCATGTCCTCTATGATTACGTGGAGCAACAAGGCGCGTTCCCGATCCGCGAACTCCCAAGATCATCGGGAACGGCGGGCGCGCGAACCGATGTCCTCAAGGCTTTGTTGCAGGAAGCCAAGGCCGATCCGAACATCAAGAACGCAAAAGGAGACACGCCGTTGATGCTGCTTATCAGGCGAGGTCACCCGGTGTTCACCAAGACCGGGCACGCCACCATGCTTCTCAGGCACGGCGCCGATCCGAATACGCGAAACGAGGAGGGCGAAACGCCCCTGTTCGAGGCGCTGTCGCTGCCCGGCAATTCAATATCCTACGATTACGACATGAAAAATCTGATCATTCTTTTGATAAAACACGGCGCCGGCCCCGACCTGCGGGACGCCAGGGGCGACACCCCTCTCATCCGGGCGGCGAAGCACAAGGACAACATCGTGAAGGAGATGGAGGTGCTCCTGGCGGGCGGGGCCGATCCGTGCCTGCGCGATAAGACCGGGAAAGTGGCCTACGACCATACGGCGAAAGGCTCATCGGGCCGGGTTCTCCTGTACAAGGCGGGTGGCTACGTGGACAGGGATACCGGCATTTGCGCGACCGACCTGCTGAAAGCCAGGGCGCGGGAGAAGAAACTGAACCTGAGCCGCGCTGTGAAACGTGAAATCCAGGCGTGTCTCGTGGAACTGAAGCTCGACCAGGGAAAACCAGGTGACGAGTTCGGCCCCCGCACGCGAGAGGCGATACGCACGTGGCAGAAGAGAAAAGGCAAGAAAGGCTCCAGGGCGGCCGGGTATCTGGCGAGCGGCGAGCCGGATGCTCTCCTGGCATCAGTTGCCTGCAGGCCCGCCAGACCCGAACCCCTCTGTACGGGGCAGACGGGCTCGGGGTGCTGGATGGAACTCGCCAACAGGCGCGGATGCTATACGTGGAATCCGAATCCTCAACCTGAAAATACGGTCACCTGGTCGGGCCGCTGCGTGGACGGCAGAGCGTCCGGCAAGGGCAAGCTGGTTTGGCGATTCCGGCGGCAGGGCGTGTGGAAATCCTCCTCGGGCGAGGGAGAGCTGCGCAAAGGTATTAGGCACGGCCACTGGATCGATCGATATGACGACGGAACCGTCGCTGAAGGGACTTATAAGGGCGGCAAGCGGTCCGGATTGATCAGAAAAGCCGACCGCGAGTCCGCGCAGGCGAACAAACCCGAGCCTGCGTCCCAAGAGGCCATCCCAAAGAGTATGGCGCGCGACAAATTGGGCCTTACTCCTTTGCATGCTGCAGCGCGGGCGGGCGACCGGCGCGCGATGCTGGCGCTGGGTAGGGCCTTCGTGAAGGGGCTGGGCGTTTCGCAGAACTTCGTTGAGGCGCACAAGTGGCTCAATCTAGCGGCGGCGCGGGGCGACGCCAAGGCAGCGGCGGAGCGTGACGCGCTGGCGAAGCGGATGACGATTGAAGAACAGGCCGAAGCGCACAAGCTGGCCCGGGCATGGCGGGCCGCCGGCAGGCGGAGGATCACCGCGATACCCCCGCGCCGGAAAATAAGCAGGAAACCCACAAGAGAGCAGGCGCGACCCGCAATCGGCTTTGCGTTAGCGCGAGCGAAAGCGGCCCTGCGCGCAGCAGCTACGGGGGATCTCTCCGCCCTCAAGAAGGCGCTGGCGGCAGGTGCCGATCCCAACGCACGCGGCAGGCGCGGCTGGACACCGCTCATGTACGCGGCAAACAAGGGCTACTCGCTGCTCGTGCCCCCGCTCCTCAAGGCGGGCGCGAAACCGAACCTGCGGGCGGCGGACGGCGCGACGGCGCTGTTCATCGCCGCCTTGCGCGGGCGTTCCGAGATCATCAAGTTGCTGATGAAGGCGGGAGCCGACCCCAAGATCAAGGGGCCGAAGGGAAGGACGGCGGAGGGTCTGGCCCGTGCCAGCAAGAAAATGGCCCTCATCAAGGCTATCGGGTTGATCGAGACTATTCCCTAAGGCCAGGCCGGAGGGCAGGATATGTCCCACTGCATTAAGTTCAGGGACGCCCAACACAAGCGTTACCGCTACGATAAGTCGTGGTCATTATATGACACCGATTGGTTCACTATATTTGAAAGACACATAAGGAATGTTTGCGATAAGCCCGTGGTTGTAAGTTACTGCTACGGTCACATGAATGCACGCGACGCTCGTTTGAGAGGTAGTTTATTCTCTAACTCACGCGGTTGTGTAAACGGGACAGAGCACAGGTTTGTATCTCTCGGTCCCAACGAGGAGAAGCATGGACGGGAATATGGGCGGCCTAACATGGATGATTTACAAAAGTTTTTGTTCGGAGTGTGTCAGGAGGGTTTTATACCGAAGTGGGTTATCCGAACAAAAAAATTCAATTGTCATTGTGATACCAAGAAAGGATGCCCAAGTATTCGTAAAAGGTAATCTATACAGATAAGGCAATTTTTAATCTCTTTGATTATACGAAGTTCGCAATGAAATCAGGAACGCCGATGTGAACGCCCTGAACGAAAAGGGCGAAACTCCCGCGATGATTGTCAACACGGCGCAACGCCAAAGTTTGATAACGCATTCGCTTGGCCCGCGTTGTACCGAAAGAACCTAGAATGAAATTGAACACACCCGGTTCATGAAGCGGCGAGCAGAAGAGAAACCAGAGCGTTGCGAGACGGTGTAAGGCTCGCTCCGCCGGCAGGTCGAAACCGATCGGTGGAGGAAGCACGATTGGCCTTTGCCCCGGCTTCCCTCTCCCCGATGTAAGGAGAAAGATATCGAGCCGACTTCTATTCTTCGTCCAAAATACCGTTTGAGACTCTCACGGCGCCCTGTCCTCCCCGTGGAGGAATTAGGCTTGAATTGGCAGGCGAAGATCTGATTCGGCAATTGAGCAATAGCAAGAGATTGCTATACTGATTGGAGAAGTGATGCACTCGGTTATAATCGAGTATCGTTCAGAGTGAACATCTTGAGGGCGGCGCGCTCCCGCCGTGAGTTCATGCTCCGGGGGGTGGCGGTCGCCGCGTCGGTTGCCAGGAGGGACACGCCATGAAAAACGCCATCCTGTTATGCGCGCTGATCGTATTCATCTTCCTGACGGGAAACAACGCGCAGGCCGAAGAGTGCTACCTGGAACTCAGGGGAGGCGTAGGCAATTGGAAGGGACCGTGCAAGGACGGCGAGGCGTATGGAACCGGCTTTGCAACTTTTCCCAATGGTACCTACTCGGGTTCGGCGAAAGACGGCCACGCGCACGGACGGGGGAAAATACGCTTCCAGGACGGCATTCATCTCGAGGGCGAATTCCGAAATGGCGAAATCCACGGCCGACATACGGGGAAAGACGCCGATGGAAATCGCATCATTGGCGAACTCCTAATGGAAGATGACGGCCAGCGGCGCCTTATATTTTTCAGCGATGACCGGCAGGCCGACGAGAAGAAGCCTGCGCAAGACACCGCCTCCGGCGAGTCTCTGCCCGGAAAGGCGGCTGATGCGAACGCCGCAGCGGGGGAAGCCGTGCCTCCGGGCGCGGCCGGCGGCGAGCCCGCGAGACAAGTCGAATCTGCCGCCCCCGATACTTCGGATCCTCCGGGCAGGGAGGTAAGCCCTCCCGGCGCCGCTACCGCCCGCGCGGCGCCCGTCGCCCGCAAGTGCAGCTTGGAGGTCGGCAACGAATCCCTCGACTGGTCGGGGCCGTGCAAGGACGGCAAGGCGAGCGGAAACGGACGAGCGACCACCTCCGACGGAATGATCTACACCGGTTCGGCGAAAGACGGAAAACCGCACGGCTACGGAACCGTTACGTCCGTGAGCGGACAAATTCTGTACCAGGGCGGCTACAGAGACGAGGTTCCGCACGGCAGGGGGACCTTTCTGGGCGAGGACGGCAGGTATTACGTGGCGGATTTCGAATATGGCCGGCAGGGCGGCGAGGAGATACCGGCGCATGGTTTCGCCTCCGACGAATCTCGGCCCAAAAACGCGGCCGGGGAAGCCACGCTTTCGGGCGTGGATGAGGACGGCAACCAGGAGGGCCATGCCGGCTATGAAGCGGCCCTCAAGGCCCTGGGCGGCGACGACGGCGTGGTTCGCATGGCGATAAGCAAGCCCGAGAAAGCGACCACCGCGAAGAAGGTGATGAGCAGCGACGCGGCATCGAGCAGGGAGACGCATAAAGCCGCCGGCGAGTCCGCGCAGGCGAGCAAATCCGAGCCCGCGAAGGCGACCTCCGCAAAGAGCGCGGCGCGCGCCGCCGAGGCTCCGGCGAAAGAAACGAAAGCGAAGGCGAGCCGCGCACCGACGGCTTCGGGAAAAGAAAAAACCGCCGACGCGAATTGCCCGGGATGGAACACGCCGGATTTCTTCAAAACCGCAACGCCCGAGAAAGTGAATGAATGCATCAAAGCCGGCGCCGACCCGAAAGCACGCGACAAGTGGGGCGATACCCCCCTGCACTGGGCCG
Organism: bacterium; assembly: GCA_965203325.1. Classification (GTDB taxonomy): domain Bacteria; phylum UBA8248; class UBA8248; order UBA8248; family UBA8248; genus Bin107. The sequence continues at coordinate 1,230,618 of OZ241875.1, read as the reverse complement.
CGCGTTACAACAAAAACCCCGCAGTCGCCGCCGCGCTGCTCGAAGCGGGCGCAGACCCGAACGCGCAGAATAAATTCGGTAGCATCCCGCTGGATATGGCGTTTTCGCAAGAGAACAAAATCACATCTATCTTGCTCAATGCTCTCACCGAACCGCAACGAAAGGAATACGGCGTTACCCGTCTGCATGAAGCTACTTTCAATCAAAACCCTGCCGTCGTTTCCGACTTGCTCAAGGCGGGCGCAGACCCGAAGACGCCGGATAAAAACAACAGGACCCCTCTGCACTGGGCGGCGATTTTCAATCAAAACGCCGCCGTCGCCAACATGTTGTTGAAAGCGGGCGCAAACCCCAACGCGCGCGATAAACAGGACGCTACCCCCTTGCACTACGCAGCCTCGAACAAGAACCCCGCCGTCGTCGCCACCCTGGCAAAAGCGGGCGCAAACCCCAACGCGCGCAATAAACGGGACGCTACCCCCTTGCACAGGGCAGTCTGGAACAAGAACCCCGACGTCGTCGCCGCCCTGTTAAAAGCGGGCGCAGACCTCAATGCGCGCGACAAGTGGGGCGATACCCCCTTGCACAAGGCAGCCTGGAACAAGAACCCCGCCGTCGTCGCCGCCCTGCTCAAAGCGGGCGCAGACCTCAATGCGCGCGACAAGTGGGGCGATACCCCCTTGCACGAGGCAGCCGGGAATAAGAACCCCGCCGTCGTCGCCGCCTTGTTAAAAGCGGGCGCAGACCTCAATGCGCGCGATAAACGGGGCGATACCCCCTTGCACGAGGCAGCCGGGCGGAACAAGAACCCTGCCACCGTCGCTGCTCTGTTAAAAGCGGGCGCAGACCTCAACGCGCGCAATAAACAGGGCGCTACCCCCTTGCACGGCACAGCCATGAACAAGAACCCCGCCGTCTTCGCCGCCCTGCGCAAAGCGGGCGCAGACCTCAACGCGCGCGATAAAAAGGGGAATACCCTCTTGCACTACGCAGTCTCGAACAAGAACCCCGCCGTCTTCGCCACCCTGCTCAAAGCGGGCGCGGACCCCAATGCGCGTGATAAACGGGGCAATACCCCCTTGCACGACGCAGCTTGGAACAAGAACCCCGCCGTCTTCGCCGCCCTGCTCAAAGCGGGCGCGGACCTCAACGCGCGCAATAAACAGGGCGATACCCCCTTGCACACGGCAGCCCGGTGGAACAAGAACCCCGCCGCCGTCGCCGTCCTGCTCAAAGCGGGCGCAGACCTCAACGCGCGCGACAAACGGGGCAATACCCCCTTGTACGGCGCAGCCCGGTGGAACAAGAACCCCGCTGTCTTCGCTGCCCTGGTAAAGGCCGGCGCAGATCCGAACGATCGGGACAAGAACGGGGATACCTCGTTGCACGACGCCTTTCAGAAGGGAGAAGCCGCTGTCGCCATCGCCCTGCTTCAGGCCGGGGCGGACCCCAACATCAAAAACCGCGACGGGGACAGGGCGGAGGACAAGGACAAAAAGGGCATCGCAAGGCGCGCGGACGTCAGGCAGGCCCTGGCCAAGGCTGGTTCACTGGGGCGCGCATACGGATCGGAGAAGAAGAAAAGAGAGTTGGCGAGAAGAAAGGCCGAGGAAAAAAGAGAGTTGGCGAGAAGAAGGGCCGAAAAGAAAAGAGAACTGGCGCGCAGAAGAGCCGAGAAGAAAAGAGAGCTGGCGCGCAGAAGAGCCGCACAGCGAGCGCGCTCGTACAGTTCCTCGTCATCCTACTCGTCCGGCTCCAGCCGCTCCTACTCGTCCAGGCGGCGCTCCTCTTCGAGTTCGGGAGGGCTTTTCCAGTCCACCGGGGGCATGAGGGCGCTGGAGCGCATACGGCGGCAGCGCAGGGCGCAGGAGCGTGAGAACGCGAGAATCCGTGCGGAGAACAGACGCAGACGGGCCGAATACAGAAGGCGCCAAGAGCAGACTCGCAGACGGGCGGAGGCCAGAAGACAGCGCGAGGAGGCCCGGAGACAGGCGGAATACAGAAGACGGCAGGAGGAGGCCCGCAGACAGGCGGCATACCGGGCACAACAAGAGGAAAACAGCAGACGAAGGGCGGAAGCCCAAAGACGGGCCGAAGAAGCCAGACGCAGAGAACAGGCGCGCCTACGTGAGGAAGCGAAGCGACGACAGGAGCAGGCCCGAAGGCAGGCGGAATACCAAAGACGTCAGGAAGAGGCCCGCAGACAGGCCGCCCGCAGACAACAGGCGCAATTGCAAGCCCAGCGCCGGCGACAAGAACAAATGGCGCGACAAAGACGGGTCCAGCAGGAACGGGCGCGACAAAGACAGCAACTGCAACGGCAAAAGGAGGTCAAAATCCAGGCGGACATCACGCGGATATTGAAATGGGACAGGAATGACTGCAATAAAATCGCGGAAAAAGCGGATCGCACCGTGCAATTCGTTTGCACTTCCGGAACAAGAGATCCCCGAAAGTGTCGCATCGTACGGGAAAACCGCAGACGACTCGTCACCTGGTGCAAAGATAATATCTTGAGTTGCCTCGGCAGAAAGCGCGCATTCATGGAACGGGCGCTCAGGGCCGGCAACCACTTCCATGGTCTGGGTGCCGTGCGAGGATTCCTCAAAGGAATCGAGGGTCAGCAATGGGAAGCGAGATGCACCCACTGACTCGCCCAGGCGATATCTGACCTCGGCGAACGGGAGCATTTATGCTTGTTTTTAATAGGGACTCGGGAGTTGTGATGGATTTCAAGCAGCGTCGCACAAAGATCATTGCAGGCTCTGTCTCGAAGGTTACGCCGACAGCGGGAAAAATTGGCGTGGCAGCGCAGGGCCGAACAGCAAAGGCGCGAGCAGCTTGAGCGGCAGCGAAGGGAGCAACAAAAGGAAAGGGAACGACGGGAGAGGCTGACGCGCCAGTCGCGCGAGCGCGACCGGAAAATCGCCAGTTTGCGGAAAAAACTCAAGCGGACGTTAGCCGGGTTCAACAGGCTGAAAGACGGAAGGAGCGGGTGTAGAAACAGCAATATACGTTTCTATAATGGAGAGATAAGGAGTGCAAGACTGCACTACAAAATTTTGATGAAGTGAATCGCGCCCCGGATACTGAAAACCACGATGATGATTTCTTTTTGAGAGGGAATAACCGGAACTGAACCGTTCTTTGGCATGGCTCATCCCTCTTTGCGCGCTGCTCACGCTCTCGTGCGCCACGGCGGTGCATGCAGGCGCGGCCGCCGGCATTCACTCCCACGCAGTGAGGGTCGAGATGAGGGGCTCATCGGCCACGATCTCGACCTCATCTCGGGAGAGCTTCTCGAAGGCGAGGCACATCGCCACCTCCTCCCAGGAGTCCCAGGGTCCGTGTTCGATGCCCGTGGCTAGTTCGACCACGGTGAAGCGCGGCGGATAGACGGGCATCCCCTTGTGCTCTGCCGAGGAGTGGTACGATCGGCGCGCGCAGGGAGTACATCTCACACCTGTGTCCGTATGGACGCCGCAGTCGACGCAAAGTCCGAGGGCTCGCCTGTCGTGATAGCGTTTCATGCTGGCGGCGTTCTTGCGCGGACGGCGTTTTTCTTCTTTTGCGGCGCACGAAGCGCACGTCGAAGCCTCATCGACGACTTCCGCACCGCACCGTCCGCAAAGCCCTTTCGCTCTCCTGGCGGCGTAGAGCTTTCGTTCTTCAGCGCGCCTCGCCTCCCGGCAGGGTTCGCAGACGGCGCCGTCCTCGACGGGCTCGCGTCCGCAGCGCGGGCACAACCCGGCTTCGGTGCGCTCGCGCCTGCGGCGTTTGCTCCTCTCGCGCGCCATGCGCCGGCGGCTCTCGGGGTCGCGTCCACCATATGGGGCTCCCCCCGCTCGGGCTTCGGCGTATCGGGCGCGTCGGGTCTCCCGGTCCCTCTCGAGGCAGGGCTCGCACAGACTGCGCCCGGGCGCGGGAGGAATCTTTCCGCACCGGGGACACATGCCCCGTGCGAGTCGGTCGGCGGTGCGTTTGCGGTGGCGCTCGCGCTCGTAAGCTCGGGCTTTTTCCAGGTCCTTGTAGGGCATCCCGCCTCCCTCCCTGGGGTGGATGGAATCCGTGCGGCCGGCGCCGGGCCGGCGAGACGTCTTGCGGGCGGAAGTCCTCCCCGGGGGGAGTTCCTCACCGGGTGAGCATCCGGGCCCACACGAGGTGCTCGCCCCACAGCTGCAGGCCGCTGCCGGGGACCCGGAGCCCCGTGCAGACGATGAGCTCGTCCCGTGCGGGACGCATCTCGCGGACCGCTTTCCGCGAGGCCGTAGCTCTCTTCTTCTTGCGCCTCCCGCTCTCCCTGTCGGGCACGGGCCTGATGTCGCCATCGGCGGACTTGTAGCGTTTCACTTCGTAGCGCTCGTCCGCCAGGCCGCGGGTGAAGAGATGGGTGAGGAAGGTGTCCGCTTCAGGTCCGGGTTTCCGCATCGCGCGCCTCCTTGGGTGGGTGGATGATGGCGGCGGAGGCGAGCCACGAACGCGAGAAGACTCCCTCCCGGCTCCCCTCCGCCGCCCCCTCCCGGCCGGACTCCGCCTCTTCGGGGCGCAGAGCCGCCGCCGGCGGGAAAGAAGGCGGTCCGTTCGTTCAGGGGAGTCTTCGTTCGGCTTGGGGGCCTTCTACGGGAAGGGTGCGTCCGGGTCCTGGCCGAACAGTTCCTCCTCCTCGACATCGCGGCGCCAGGCGTAGCGTCCGGTCCGGGCGGACCACTCGAAGTCCTCTTCTTTCCCGTCGGGCAGCTCGTAGCGATGAAAGGCCGTCCAGTCCCCGCGGCGGAACCCCCGCCACAGGACGCAGGAGAGGGCCGTGAGGAGGCACCAGAGGGCCGCACAGGCCCAGACAGCCCACAGGGGGCGGAGGCCGCTACCTGCCGCGAGAGAGAGGATTGTGGCGAGGAGCGCCAGAGCGGGTCCCGCGAGGACGAGGGCACGGGTGTATTGGGATGGTTTCCGGTTACTCATGAGTCGCGCCTCCAGGGTCAGCGGGTGAAGGGGTCGCGGGCGCCGCTTGGCCTCTCCGGCCCCGGCTCCCGCGCCCGCCTCCCGGCCCGGCTCGGCCTCTCGCCGGCGCGGGGCCTGGGTGAGGCGCGATGCGGAAAATTTTTTTGTCATACCCCTGCGCAGCCGGTCGCATGCGTGACCGCGTACGGCGCGCAGGCGTTGGAAATACGCTATCGAAAACTCTTGCAGACGAGTTGTTTTTGCTTTATTTACGCTCTGCATGCGGGCGATGGGCGCCCCCGCCCGCAAGACGCCGGAGGATCGGGGCGGGAGGTTCGAACGCGAAGGAGAGATGCATATGAAGGGAAACAGTGAATGCCGCCCGGGTGTACGGGAGCGCCGCCGCGCGAGCGATGCGGCCGGACGCGCGGGTCCGCAAGGCAATCGACTGAGGAGCTGCTGATATGGTCGCATCGATCGGCGCCGTAGTCTCCCCCGCGCAGTGCGTGTCCTACTTCGAGCGCGACGACTACTACGCGAAGGACGACCCGAACCACCGGGAGGCGAGCGCCTGGCGCGGCAGGGGCGCCGAAGACCTGGGACTCACAGGGCCGGTTGACCCCGACACCCTCCGCACGGTGCTCGAGGGCGTGGTGCCCGACGGGTCGGGGCGCAGGCTCGGGAAGAGGGGCAAGGACGGCGTGATCCATCACCGCCCGGGACGCGACCTCACCCTCTCGGCGCCCAAGTCCGTCTCGCTGCTGGCCTACCTCGGCGGCGACGGACGCGCGATGTGGGCCCACCAGATGGCTGTCGCGCGCACCCTGGAATGGGTGGAACGAAACGTCGCCGAGACCAGGATGAGCGAGCCCGGGACCGGGCGCATGGTCCGCGCAGGCGATCAGAAGAGCGTGGTCGCGACCTTCCGGCACGACACCTCGCGCAACCTCGACCCCCTGCTCCACACGCACGCGGTTATCGCCAACATGGTCCGTGGCGCCGACGATAAATGGCGCACCATGTCCAACGAAAAGCTCTATGCGAACAAGATGCTGATCGGCGCGATATACCGGACCGAACTCGCCCGCGGTCTCGAAGGGTTCGGCTACCGGGTGGAGAAGACCCACGCGGACGGGCGCTTCGAGATCGAAGGTGTGCCCAGGGATGTGATCGAGGCGTTCTCGACCAGGCGGGCGGAGATCGAGAGGGCCATGGAAGAGCGGGGTCTGGGCAAGACGGCGGGGAACCAGCGCGCGGCCCAGCGGGTCACGCTCATGACGCGGGACCCCAAGCGGGAGGCCGACAAGGGGACCCTCATGGCCGCCTGGGAGAAGCAGGCCGCCGATCTCGGCTTCGACGCCGCCGGCCTCAAGGACCGGGCGAAGGCGAGGAGCGCCGTATCCCGCGACGCCGGCCGGAGTGCTGCTGTCGTCGAACCCGCCCGGGAGGCCGTGGAATGGGCCGTGGCGCACCTGGCGGAGCGGGAGGCCGTCTTCGACCGCGCGGCCCTGCTCGCGGGCGCGCTCGCCTGGCGGCCCGGCGCCGTGTCGATGGCGGGCGCGGAGCGCGAGGTCAAGAGGCTGGAGGAGACCGGCGTCCTGCACGCGGCGGACCTGCCAGGAGCGAAGGACATGCTCACGACGGAGAAGGCCGCGGCGGCGGAGCGCGAGACCATCGCCCTGGTGGAAGCGGGACGCGGGCGGGGCGCGCCCGCCATGCGGGGCTGGATGGTGAGCGCGCACCTGCGCAAGGGACCGCTGACGCATGGCCAGCGCGAGGCCGTCAAGCTCATCCTCGCGGAGAAGGACCGCGTGGTGGGGGTGCAGGGCTACGCCGGGACAGGCAAGACGAAGATGCTGAAGCGCGCCCGCGCGCTTTTTGAAAAACGCGGCTACGAGGTCCGGGGCCTCGCGCCCTCGGCCTCGGCCGCGCGGACGCTCGAAGCGGAAGCCGGGATCGAGAGCGAGACGCTCCAGCGCTTCCTCACGCGATACGCGGACGTCGCACAGGGCCGCCTCAAGAGAAGCGCCCGAAAACACTTGCGCGCGGGCTACGCGAAGACCGCCCTCGTCGTGGACGAGGGTTCCCTGGCTTCCACGCGCGAGATGCGCGAACTGCTCCGCATCTCGGAGGTCCTGCGCCTGCCGCGGGTCGTGATCGTGGGCGATGCGAAACAACTGGACGCCGTCGACGCCGGCAAACCCTTCGCGCAGCTGCAGGCGGCGGGCATGAAGACGGCGACCATGAACGAGATCATGCGCCAGCGCGACCAGGACCTCAAAGCCGCCGTCGAGGCCACGCTCGCGGGTGACGTGAAGCGCGCCTTCGACAAGCTCGGCTCGAACGTGGCCGAGGTCAAACCCGACAACCTCGCGGGCGCAGCAGCGGCGCGCTGGCTGGCGCTTTCCCCTGAAGAACGCGCAAACGCCGGACTCATGGCGCCGAGCCACGCGATTCGTGAACAGATCAACGCCATCGTCCGCGAGCGCCTGGTCCGGGAGGGCGCCGTCTGCGGCCCGGCCTTCCTCACGAATCGCCTCGTCTCGCGCGGCTACACGAACCCCGAGAAATCGCTCGCTGCGAACTATTCACCCGGCGACGTCGTCGCCTTCCACCGCCGCTACAAGCGCCTCGGCGTCGAGAAGGGGGACGAGCTGCGCGTGAAAGGCGTCGACCACGAAGGCGGCGCAGTCATCCTGCAAGGCGGGCACGGACGGGAAATCCGCTGGGAGCCCCGCCGTCTCGCGGCGCGAAGCGGCGGTGTCGAGGTCTACAAGGTCGAGCGGATGGAACTGCGCATCGGCGACAAGGTCCGCTGGACACGCAACGACAAGGAACTCGGCCTGGTCAACAGCCAGGCCGCCGAGGTGACGCGCGTCATGAACGGCCGCGTCACCTTCCGGGTCGAGGGCGGGCGCACGATCGGCATGACCGCAGGCGTTCCGCAGCTTCGCCATATCGACCGCGCATGGGCCTCGACAGTGTACGCCTTCCAGGGCCGGACGGTCGATACCGTCATCGCGGCCATGGAGGCGAACCACCCCGAGCTCACCAACCAGAAGACGCTTTATGTGGAGATCAGCCGCGCCCGGGACAGGGCGGAACTCGTGACCGACGACGCGAAGGCCCTGTGCGAGCGGCTCGAAGCCGCGACGGGCGAGCGGATCGCGGCTCTGGAGGCGATAGGAGCGGGCAAGGCGGAGAGCATCGGGGCGGAGAAGCCGAACGAGGCGACCCAGGCAATGGAGAGGCGGACGCCGGCGATGGAGAAGACACGATCGGATCGGGGGTTGGAGCTATAGACCGATTCCCCGGGAGTTGCGCCCGGTGACCTACAGCATGTCTTCGGCGATGCTCTGCGCGACCCGCTCCGCGGCCTCCTGCGCCGAGTCGCGCGCGAGGTGCGCGTAGCGCGCCGTCGTCTCCATCTTGCTGTGGCCCAGGAGCTTCCCGATCACGGGGAGCGCTTCGCCGAGCGCAAGCGCCCTCGATGCATACGAGTGCCTGAGGTCATGAAGCCTGACGTCATGAAGTCCCGCGCGCTCCCTTATCATTCGCCAGGCCTCGTCGACGTTCCTCAAGGGCGTCCCCGGCTTCCTGCCCGGTATGACCCAGGGGCCGTCGTGGGCGCCGAGGAGACCCGAGAGAAGCTCGACCGCCTGGGGCGGCAGCGGGATCGCCCGCGCGCCCGTCTTGGAATCGGGCAGCCTGAGCTCTGCAGCTTCGAGCGCCACGTCCTCGCGGCGCAGTTTGAGTATCTCGCTCCTGCGGCACCCGGTAAGCGCCAGGAGTCGGATGGCCGCCACCGCGGACGCGGAAACGCCGCCCCGGGCCTCCGCCTCCTCGAGCGCCTCTCCCAGGCGGGTGAACTCCGAATCCGTCAGGAACCGCTCGCGCCTGCGCTCGGGGTATTTCACGAGGGCGCGGCAGGGGTTTGATGTCCCTTCGGGGACCATTCCCCAGCCCGCGGCCAGGCGGTACATCGAGGACAGGACGCGGAGCGCCGTGTTCGCCACCGCGGGCGTCTCGTAGAGGCTCTCGTGGAATTCCGCCACCTGCGCGCGCGAGAGCGCGGCCAGCGGCAGCCTGCCCAGGGCGGGCAGGACGTGGCGGTCGATCACCGAGCGGTAGAGCGCGGCGGTGCCCGGCTTGCACCGCACAGAGACGTATTCCGTGAGATAGCGCGCGCACAGCTCGGCCACCGTGGGGCCTCCCGCGGGCTTCATCGGTTCGGGAACCGCCTCCTCGCCCGCCTTGATGCGCGCGATGATGTGGGCGGCGCGTTTCCTGGCCTCATCGGCGTTGATCACGCCGTGGCGGCCCACCGCCACGCGTTTGGGACCCTCGGGACCCCGCGCCTGGGCGACGTAGACCTTGCTCCCGGTGGGATAGACCCTCACGCCGAAGCCCGTGAGCTCCCGGTCCCAGAACACCGTGTCCTTCTCAACTTCGAGCTTCCCGACCGCGCGGTTGGAAAGCGTTTTCATGACGGGCTGCTTCATCTGTGCTCGACCCTCCCGTTCGCGACGTGGGCGCCGATGCTCCCGCCCACCCGCACCGCCGCCTCCCTCTCGGCCTCGCGCATCAGGTGCGCGTAGCGCGCGCTCGTCGCCACGCTCGTGTGCCCCAGGAGTTTCCCGATCGTGTAGAGGCTCTCGCCCAGCGCCAGCGCCCGGCTGGCGTAAGAATGCCGGAGGTCATGAATGCGCACGTCATGAAGCCCCGCCCGCGCCCGGACGGACCGCCAGTAGTATTGCAGGCCCGTGAGGCGCCTCCCCGGCCTTTGGCCCGCGATCACCCAGGGAACCTCCGGCTGATGGGGAACCCCGTCCAGCACCCTGAGCACGGGCTTCGTCAGGGGCACCATCCGGGGACCCGCCTTGGCGTCCCTGAGTCTGAGGTCCCCCGCCGTGCGGTCCACGTCGTCCCAGCGCAAGTTCAGTATCTCGCCCCTGCGGCATCCGGTAAGTACGAGCAGCCGGATGGCCGCTATAGCGGGCGGCCATATCCCGCCCTCCGCCTCGGCTTGCCTGAGCGCAAGGCCCAGCCTCCAGTATTCCTCAGGCGCCAGGAACCGCTCGCGCGCCTGCGTCCTGTAGCGGCGCACGGCGAGGCAGGGGTTCCGCCCGGGCGGTACCAGCTCCCACGCTTCGGCAAGTACGAACATGCGCGAGAGCAGATGGACCGCCTGGTTCGCCAGGACCGGCGTATCGCGAAGGCCGTGATGGAGCGCCGTGACTTCCGCCCCGCCGATCTCGTCCATGCCCATCCCGCCCAGGACCGGCAGGATGTGTTTGTCGAGCACCGAGCGGTACGACGCGACGGTGGCCGGCTTCAGATGCCGCTCCACGTGGGTGCGCATGAAGCGTTCGGCAAGTCCCGCCACGGTGGTCTCCGCCTCGGGCGCCGCGGCGCTGAAATCCTCGCCGCGCTTGATGCGGTCGATAATGAGGGCGGCCTGTTTCCTGGCCTCATCGACGGGCAGCTCCCCGTGACGGCCGAGCGTCACGCGCTTCGGCCCCCCGGGTCCCCGGGACTGCACCACCCAGGTCTTCCTGCCCGTGGCGTGGACGCGCACCCCGAAGCCCGCCAGCTCCCGGTCCCAGAAGATCGCGTCCTTCCCGTCGGCCTCGAGCGCGTCGACGGTGCGCTTCGTGAGTTTCAGTTCGCTTCGCTTCGGCATCCCGCCTCCTGAATCTGTAATCAAATCGCATACGTGCGGCATCAAACTGGAGGGTATTCAAGCATATGTATGGCGAAAATGCAAGGGGTAGCTGGGTACGAAATAACAGAAATATAGTATTATAAACAATCAGTTATCGTAGACATACGTAGTCAATCATACTATCGCGCCGACACCGGGTTTATGACAATGATTAATCGTATTTTACGGAAAATATCATTACTTTCATTATCGCCGTTATCCTTAAAAAACCCATGAACATGATTTCTCTCCTCAAAACGATTTCCGTTCCTTCCTGAAGACGGCGCGTGGGCGGCAATCACCGCTTTTCTGCGCCGCGCGCACGATAGCGGGTTTCGTGATGTCAGGCAGAACGGCAATTGCGGGGAAATGCGAGGTCAAGCAGATTTTCGGGGGTTGTAGGGGTGTCGAATTTCCCCGAGGAGGGGAAGTTCGAGAGTGGCCGCCCTATGGCGTTATAGAATAACGATTCCGTAGGGGCGGCTCGCGAGCCGCCCATTCTTCTTGGAGAACGCCGTCATTCCGGCAATCAATGCCGACCGAGGAGGGAGGGATTGCCGGAATCCAGGCGGATGAATTTCGCAACAGTGTTGGATTCCGTTATTTTTCCCTAATTTAAGAACTTTCTTCAAGTTTACGTTTTATTCTCAGCAAGCATCGATCAGGAAATTTATTCAGCCTGCACTCCCAAATGCGTATAACTTTCCAGCCCTTTTGTCGCAATAGGCGATTTGCGCGTCGATCCCTAGCCCTAGTCTTTTCAATCTTGTCTCTCCAAATTTCCGTGTTCGTCTTTGGAACGAGACTCCTGCAATCGTGGCCGTGCCAAAAACATCCATCAACGAACACGGCGAGTTTCGCCTTGGGCCAGACGAAATCCGGTCGCCCCGGAAGGGATTGGTGTCTACGCCAACCAGTTAGGCCCGCCACTCTTAACAAGCTTGCGAGTTTCATTTCCGTCGTTTGATTCTTCGTGCTGCGAACGCGAGACATTAGCTCGCTACGGCTTAACCCCCCAAACGTCGTTTGTTCTCGTTTTGCATTTCCAGGCCATCGGCTCATTGCTCTGTGACTATCTCTCGTGGGGGGTTGTCAGCAAGCGCCGTCAGGATTTTCTTGGCAACCAACTTTCCATAAAGAGGAGGTACCGCGTTACCGATAAAGTTACACACGGCATCCATCCGCTCCGTGCGAAATTTGTAATTCTCAGGAAAGCTCTGGAGCAACGCAGCTTCTCGCACAGAAATAGTAAATCTACGTTTGTCAGGATGTCCGAATCGGCCTTTTGAGGGAGTAGTACAACCCCCGGTTATAGTCGGAGATACTTGATCCCACGCCATTCTGCCGTACGTGTTCGTGAATCCCTTATAACCGTTTCGGTGACACTGAGGACGCACTGATTCATGAACCGCCAACCAGGTATGGCCAGGCTTCGCTGCTGACAGTCGCGCCTTCACATGCGGTTGAATGTCTCGAACTACGTGCCAGTTATAGACTTGTGACCCTCTGTTGCGACGAGCGGCTTTTAATCTAATTGGTGCTTTCATGTGACCGATTGTTTCCCTGACAGTTTTCCATGGAGGCAAATCGGTTTCTTGCTCCGAGGGTTGCGCGTGCGTCTGCTCGGGAAAAGGGATTTTGAATCCAAGCCCGGCCAAAAAAACCAGCCGCCGACGGGATTGTGGAATTCCGAAATTGGCCATTTGCTCGATACGCCACGAGCAGTGGTATCCGAGGTTAGAAATTACTTCGACAAATTGATCAAATATCGGCTTACCACGTCTTAATACACCAGGAACATTCTCCATCATTATCGCACGAGGCAAAATCCCCTTAATAATTTCGGCCATCGTGAGAAGAAGCTCATTGCGAGGATCAGGTTCTTGGTACTTCTGCGTTAGAGAGCAAAATCCTTGGCAGGGCGCGCAACCCGCCAAAAGAGAGATTTGTGCATTACCGGCCGCTTGGATAAGTTCCTCGGCAGAAACATCACGGATATCTTTTTGGATCAGTTGAGTTCGTCGGTTGTTCCACTTATACGTTTGCGCCGCTATAGGATCGATTTCTACCGCAGCGGCAACTCTGAAACCAGCGTCCCGCATCCCCTTGGTCAGACCCCCGCATCCCGCAAACAAATCAATCGCAATGGGTTTCTTCGTTTTCATGTTCAATCTTCGTTTTCCTTTTGTGCTCCTCATTTTCCTTATGAACTTTCCGATAAGTTTTTCATTCTCGGATCATCAGCGGGGGCACGTTCCATGACAACATCGAAGAACTCTCTATGCAACGTCTCGGCTGAAGTCAGAAGATTATTCCATGACCGGATATCGAAAGTTCCTGTTCCTTGATGGTATTGCGCATGCCCTTTGTCTCCTTCTCTGATTCTATCCGCTATCAACAAACCTCCCACCGTGGTTCTCCGGTTATCTTCATCAGCCTCAGTCTGAAGTTTCTCCTGTAAGAACAAAACATAGTCACGTAGCTGATCAAATTCCTTGCGCCCAACCAAGTCTCCCGGTCGCTTTGTTTCAACGATGTACGCAGTTTTGTAACCATCTCCAAGGCAAAAGAAATCAAGCCGTTGCCCTCCCTCGATTTCACCAGATTTCTCTATCTCGAACTGTTCGCTGATTACTGTATCGAGGGACCTCTCATGAAATAGTACGGTCCACTTCGGATCAATTAGCCATGGACGTCTTCGGATATAGTCTTGCATATCCGGTTTTTCTGGTACTTTATCTTTGATCATTTGCTTAAATGTGCGAATGATCTCAACGCGTCCCTTGACGAGATGGGCAGTGTTTATGGCTTCGATGATATCCCAATCAGAAAGAACTTCCGTGAATTGGGCAACGTCATCTGGAGAAGCTGCATTCAATCGTCGTATCGCGTCAAAGAAGCTCCGATTCGTTAATGCATTATAAGCGAACTCCACGAGTTCATCCGCAATATCCTTGCCATCTTGATCCGTGTCTAGTTGGGGTATGTCGCAAATACGATTAACTACTCTTTTGAAAATTTCGCGTTCTTTTTCTGGCAGTTTTTCGGCCTGTTCCAGATAACTTGTTACTTTGGGGCTTTTAATCTTTTTTTCGCGTCTTCTATCAACCCACCTTTCCAGTAGCTCTCTAATCTTCTTTTGTCCCCAATCTTTCAAGGGCGCAGCGGTGGGATTTTCCCAGCGAACGGTGCCTCTGTCGGTGGCAATCAAATCTATACTTTCATCAATGAAATTCGCCTTAACTTCACCCGTGAGATACTGCATACCATGTTGTCCCCACAATCCGCCGCTAAGGTCAAAAAACCATGGGGTTTGAGCCAATTTACCATGTGCATAAACCACAAAGCCGCGTTGCTCTTCATCCGGAATTGTATCCTTACAAAAACCCGCCCACCATTGAAACTCTTGCCCGTTACTAAGCTCACCTGTTTCCCAGCTACCCTCATTTTCGGGATATCGGAACTGAAACGGAATTTCTTGCCTTGATATTGGCGTTCCGTTTACATGAACCGTAAAGTTTTCATCTAACACCAATAATCTTCTGGCTATACTCTTTTTGAATTCTTCTTCGTTAATAGATCGACTAATTTTCAACCGTGACAAAATGATCGTTGTACTAGGCTTTTCTTTTGTTTTTGTGCCGTCTCCCGGCAACGGATCAAGTGCATGCCCTTCTGCGTCCGCGAATTTCGAACTCTTGGTTAATTCGCCATAATTCATCTCAAAATGCGAGATTTCTTTTTTTTTGACAGTCCGGACACCAATTAAATCAGCGATGCCAAAGCCAGCCAGCTTACCTATACCTTTTCTTCCCTGAACTTTTCGAGAAGGTAGCTCGTTGTATTCTTCAGCCCACTCATTTTGGTGTCCACGTCGATCTCTACCCACAAACAGGTAAAGAGAATTGCAGTCTTCATAAGACATCCCATGCCCATCGTCCTTGACTACAATCTCGTCACTCTGGGAGATCGGACGTCCCGTGGGTATGGTGACCCACACGTTCCTCGCCATAGCGTCGTAAGCGTTCGAGATTAGCTCGGAAATGGCAGGAACCGCCCCGGAATACATCTGCAAACCAAGATGCTTAAAAAGCTGGCCGGCAACGGTCATTTTATAACGACGTTTACTATTTGCCACCATTGTTAGACCACCTCCACGGAAACGTTACATATCCGCAACTTATCAGAAAACACGTGCCACGGCACTTCCATCGCCTCCTACTAAGCTTATGAAACGGCGAAAAGCGAACCTACCTCGCGCATCCGACTTTGGTCCAGAATACAGTCCATCTGGCCCAAGATGTAGTCCCTTGGAACCAGTTGCTCCAGCAAGGCGGCGGCGAGCAATCCCTCGCGGTGCTCAGGAGGTGGAGCGGCGAGGCGAAGGCGAAAATGGATTCCGGCATGCGCCGGAATGACGGGTCGTGAGATCAATTCCGGCCGATGAGGAAGGGGTTGCTCGAGGTTTTGAACCTGTAGGGGCGGACCCGCGTGTCCGCCCGCACTTTTCAAGTGCAGGAACGGCCGAGCCTCGCTTGGAGCGGGCAGGCGGCGAAGCCCTCAGCGGCCTTGACAGCCCATACGTGGCGAAAGCAATATCCAGACATTGCGACCCAATACCAACGGCCCATGACGACGTGGGTTCCACGAGGCTTGGTATGACCAACTGGAAGAACCGCACGATGTGGACGGGGGACAACCTCGACATCATGCGCGGCATGAACTCAGAATCCGTCGACCTCATCTATCTCGACCCGCCATTCAACAGCAAACACAATTACGCCGCGCCGATAGGAAGCGAGGCGGCAGGCGCGGAGTTCAAGGATACGTGGACGCTCAGCGACATCGCGGTGGAGTGGCACGGCCTCATCGCGGAGGAAAACCCGGAACTCTACAAAGTCATCGACGCCACCATGACGAAATCGGATCGGGCCTACATCATCTACATGGCGATCCGCCTTCTTGAGATGAGGCGCATCCTGAAATCCACGGGTTCAATCTATCTCCACTGCGACCCCACGATGAGCCATTATCTCAAGCTCGTCATGGACGCGATTTTCGGGGCAAAGAATTATCGCTCTGAGATTAGCTGGAAGCGTTCCAGCGCACACAATGACGGGAAACAAGGGCGCCGGATCCATGGAAAAATAAGAGATGTCATCCTCTTCTATACCAAGGGTAAAAAATGGAAATGGAATCAGGTATTCACTGGGTACGACGAAAGTTATACAAATCAATTTTATCGCCATATAGAGGAAAGTACCGGTAGACGATACCGCGTCGACAACTTGACGGCCGCGAAACCGGGTGGAGACGTGAGCTATGAATGGAGAGTTAAACGTCCGATAGGAGGAAAATGGGAAGCTGATCTGGATAACGAGCATATAAACCCGAAAGAGAATTGGGAGTACAAGGGAGTGCCACCGTATAAGGGAAGATTTTGGGCATATTCTCAAGACAATATGCGAAAAATCGCACGCGAAGGTCGAATTTATCATGCGAAAACAGGATTTCCTAACTACAAGCGATACTTGGATGAAATGCCCGGCGTACCCATACAAAACAATTGGAACGATATTGCGCCAGTCATAGGGAAAGAGCGCTTGGGCTATCCCACGCAAAAACCACTTGCGCTTTTGGAGCGCATCATCAAAGCGTCATCGAACCCGGAAGATACTATACTGGACCCATTCTGTGGGTGCGCTACAGCGCTCATCGCGGCGGAGAAAAACGTCCGTGAATGGGTGGGGATAGACATATCGCCCAAAGCGGTGGATTTGGTTCAACTTCGCATGACTAAAGAGCTGGGTCTTTTCGGAAATGTAAACCACCGCACGGACATCCCCAGGCGAACCGATATTGTTGACTTCCCGATTTACAAAACCCACAAGCACACGCTCTATGGGCTACAGGAAGGGCGGTGCAATGGCTGCAAGGTTCATTTCCCGTTCAGGAACTTCACCATTGACCATATCGTGCCGCAGGCGAGAGGCGGGCAGGATCACATAGAAAACCTTCAGCTACTCTGCGGCGCCTGCAATTCCATGAAGGGCGCGGGAACCATGGAGGAACTGCTCGCCAAGTTGAAAGAGCAGAAGATGATCGCCGTATGATCGCCTGGGCGAAACGTAAATAACCCCCGACCTGCTAGTCCCCACCTCCGGCGTTTCTTCGTGATGTCGTGCGAGATGGCAATTGCCCCTGCCTCCAGCCTAAGCTCGCTCGCCAGGCAAGAGCCACTGAAACCGGAGTCACGTCGTTTATATCGATTATTGCATTTATATCGAATATGATTTACATTGACGATGTGTCGAGAATCCGAGGCTGAAGGGGAGATTGAATATGACAGGCACGATAATGCAATTCCCATCGGCGTTTCCCAGTTCCCGGGAGGCGAGTATTGCGAAAGCGTCTGCTCGTGCGCTTGCGGACAAACTCGCGGATAGTCCCGATAAAGTGGCTATTCGGCTCGCCGAGGATGAACGCGATGTTATCGAATTGCCCTTTGCGGCGGTTCGCCTGCTTATCGAACTGCTGGACGAGATGTCCAAGGGCAACGCCGTATCGCTGATACCCATGAACGCGGAACTGACGACCCAGCAAGCTGCGGATTTGCTCAACGTATCGCGGGGATTCATCGTCAAACTTCTCGATAACCGGGAGATACCCTGTCGAATGGTCGGGACGCACAGGCGCGTTATGTTCAACGACTTGAAGGCCTACGAGGAGCGAACCAAGCGGGCGCGCCTGAAAGCCCTGGACCGGCTTACGGAAGAGAGCCAGACGCTCGGAATCGGTTACGAGTAAGTTGGTGAATGGCTTTCACAGAAACCGTATCCGAGTTGCGTTTATTCCGATAAGTTCTTTAGTAGGGGCGGTTCGCGAACCGCCCCTACATTCACAGAGACAGACGCTTCCCCCCGGAATTCTTTTTGCTTCTCATTCCGGCATCGCAGGATTTTTCGCTCGGCCCCCTCCGCTTGGCCCGATAACGGAGCGGCTGGAGCGCGTCCGCCCCCCGCGCCGCGCACGACGCGCTAGTCGGGTGAACGCGGGTCCGCCGGCGGCCAGCGCCTGTGCAAGTCATCGATCATGTAAGGATGAACGTGTTCGCCCGCGCCGCGCAGGTGCGGGTGATGGGGAGGGAGGTCGTCGTGACGATGCGCGATCGCGACCGGATCGGAGCCCGGCCACACCAATAGCGCGAGCGCCGCGCCGAAGAGAGCCAGCGCGCTCAGTCCGGCGAGCGCGGCGAACGCGCCATAGGCGGTCATCAACCAGCCCGACAGCGGATAGGTCGCCAGCCAGCAGGCATGGCTGAGCGCGAACTGCGCCGCGAAGAGCGCGGGCCTGTCCTCGGGGTTCGAGGAGCGCCGCAGCAGGCGTCCCGATGGCGTGAGTACCCCGGAATAGCCGATCCCCACCGCGACCCATGCGCCGAGAAGGAGGGGCCAGGAGAGCCCGGCGCCCGGGATGAACGCGGCGAGCGCGCACAGACCCGCGATCATCAGCGCAGCGCTCGTCAGCATCACCGCCCGCTCTGGCGCCCGGTCCAGCAGGCGCGGCAGGGCGAGCGCGGCCAGCATCGAACCTCCCCCGAATGCGGCCATCGCCCATGCCACGGCGCTCTCGCCGAGCCCCAGCACGCCCCGCACGAGCACGACGGTGTTGACCAGCACCATCGCGCCGGCCGCCGCCGCCGCGAGATTGAGCGCCAGGAGCCCGCGGAGCCGGGGCGTGGCGAGGTAGATGCGGAGCCCGCGGGTCGTGCGCTCGTAGACGCTTCGCGGGGCCGCAGGCGCTGTGCTCGGCAGAAATACCGAAACCACGAGCAAAGCGGAGGCGAGAAAGCCGGCCGCCGTGCCGAGGAACAGGGCGTCGTAGGACATCACCGCCAGAAGCAGCGCCGCGAGGGTCGGGCTGAAGATGTTCTCGAGGTCATAAGCCAGGCGTGAGAGCGACAGCGCGCGGGTGTAGCGGGATTCTTCGGGCAGCACGTCCGGTATCGTCGCCTGGAAGGTCGGGGTGAAGGCCGCCGAGGCCGATTGGAGCACGAAGATCAAGAGGTAGAGCTGCCAGATCTGCGTCACGAAGGGCAATGCCAGCGCCGCGGCGGCGCGCACGATGTCGAGCGCTACGAGCAGCGCCCGGCGCGGGATACGGTCGGCGAAGGCGCCGGCGATGGGCGCGACCCCGACGTAGGCCGCCATCTTGATGGTGAAGACGGCGCCGAGCACCATCGCCGCGTCCTCTTCCGCGAGGTCGTAGGCGAGAAGGCCCAGCGCAATCGTGGCGAGCCCCGTGCCCGCAAGGGCCGTGACCTGCGCTGCGAATAGATGGCGATAAGTGCGATCGGCGAGGATTTCCAGCACGGGCGGCCTCAGCGGAAACGGCGGCGAGAAAGGCGAACAAGCGCATTCTATCCGCAAAGGAGAGGGTCATGCACGTGGCCGGCGCCACCGGAGCCCGGAGGGGTTCTTCAGCGCCAGCGTCCTCTCAAGGAGCTGTTGATAAAGCCCTGATGAACGCGGGTTTTGCGCGACCGAGGAGGGGCGGTTTTGTAGGGGCCGCATACATGCGGCCCTTGTAGTGGGCAAAAAAAAATCGGGGTCGCATATATGCGACCCCTACATACAAACGAATTTTCCTCTCGAGGGTTTATCAACAACCCCCTCAAGGGGGGAGTGAACTTCAAAATGTGCGCGAAACTCAAAATCGTTTCCCGAGAACTTATTCAACCCCCCTCACACCTCGATCTCCAGCAAATCACGCCCCAGAATCACTTCGCCGTCAAAATCCCGCCGGACGTCTTCTTGGATTTCGCGCATGAGGCTTTCCGGCTTCTCGCGGAAGTGGGTCAGGACGAGTTTCTTGATGCCCGCGCTCGCGGCGATCTTCCCCGCCTGTTCTGATGAGGGAAAAAGGTGCCGGGTCAGGCGTTCGGTATGCGCGTCGACGACCTCCGCAGCGGCCAGATAGCAGCACAGCACGAGGGCGTCCGCCCCCTGCGCCAGACGATCCAGTCCCGCACACGGGATCGTGTCTCCGCTGATGGCGAGGGTTTTTCCCTCCGCCTCCAGGCGGTAGCCCAGCGTCGTCCAGTCGAAATCGGGGATTCCGAGGTCCTGGCCGTGCTCGACGAACTCCGCATACACCTTCCAGCCCCCGCCGTCACAGACCAGGCCCGCGCCGGTTTCTTCGACCTCCACCGGTTTCCACCTCCCGACCGCGGGCTCTCCCTCCGCCCGGAAGCGGATGTCCTTCGCGTAGACCCGATCGAGCAAGGCGGTTACGATCTCCGCCGTTCCCGCCGGCCCATATACGCGCAGGGCGCCCGGACGCCCCTGGAGCCATGTGCTCAGGATCACGTCGCCCAGATCGCTGATGTGGTCGTAGTGGTGGTGCGTGATGAAGACGGGATTCACCTTCGCGAGGGGCACGCCCGCGCGGACGAGTTGGGTGACCGCGCCTCTGCCGCAGTCGAAGAGCAGCCGCTCCTCGCCCACGTTGACCACGAGAGAGGAACCCTGGCGCGCCGGGTCCGGCCGGGGGCCGCCCGTGCCTAGCAGGGTGATCTTCATTCTTCCTCCTCCGGCGGGAAGTGCGGGGCGCTCTTGCCCCGCAGGAAAAACGGATAAAGGAGCAGGATCGCCGAGGCGATCCAAGCGAGCAGGGCGAGCGGGTGCGCGATGAAGGTTTCATAGCTCCCCCGCGAGATGACGAGCGACTGGCGCACCTTTTCCTCGAAAAGCCTGCCGAGGACGAACGCGAGCACCAGCGGCGCGCCCGGATAGTTCAACTTGCGCATCATGTAGCCCAACAGCCCGAAGACCGCCATGAGCAGGACGTCGGCCGGATTGTTGCTCACGCTGTAGGCGCCGATGCCGCAGAACAGAAGAATCAGGGGCCAGAGGTAGCGATAGGGCACGGTGAGCAGGCGCGCCCACATGCCCACGAGCGGCAGGTTGAGCAGCAGGAGCAGCGCGTTTCCGGTGTACATGCTCGTCACCACCCCCCAGAAGATGGCGGGGTGCTCGGTGATCAGCAGCGGTCCCGGCTGCACGCCGTGGGTGAGGAAGGCCGCCGTGAGAACGGCCACCGCGGCACTCGGGGCGATGCCCAGCGTGAGGAGGGGAATCATGCTGCCCGCCGTGGCGGAGTTGTTGGCCGCCTCGGGCCCCGCCACGCCCTCGATCACGCCCGTGCCGAACTTCTCGGGGCGCTTCGAGATGCGCCGCTCCAGGGAATAGGAGAGGAATGGAGGCACGATGGTGCCCATGCCCGGCAGGATCCCCATGAAAAAACCGACCATGCTTCCCCGCCCGATGGCCGGAGCGGAGTCGCGCCAGTCCTGGCGCGTGGGCCACAACCCCTTGATGCGGCCCTTGAACACTTCCAGCTTCTCTGATTTCTCGAGGTTGATCAGCACCTCCGAGATGCCGAACAGGCCGATCACCAGGGGAGCGAAGCCCACCCCGTCCATCAGGGTGAAGGTGCCGAAGTCATAGCGCGGCGTGGATTCCACCGGGTCCAGGCCGATAGTGGAGAGGAGGAATCCGAGCAGGGCCGAAGCTGCTGCGCGCGGGCGCGAGCCGCCGCTGAACTGGACCACCAGCAGAAAGCTCAGGCACAGGAGCGCGACAAGCTCCGGCGGGCCGATCTTCACGGCCATTTCGGCCAGGGCGGGCGCCATGAGCGTGATGCCCAGAACGCCCAGCGTTCCCGCGATGAACGAGCCCCAGGCGCAGATGGCGAGCGCGGGTCCGGCTCTCCCTTTCCGCGCCATCTGGTAGCCGTCCAGGGTGGTCACGACCGAGGACGCCTCGCCGGGCAGGTTGAGCAGAATGGACGTGGTGGAGCCGCCGTACATCGCCCCGTAAAACACTCCCGCCATGATGATGATGGCGGCCGTCGGCTCCATCTTGATGGTGATCGGGAGCAGGAGGGACATGGTGGCGACCGGGCCGAGACCCGGCAGCACCCCGATGGCCGTCCCCACGAAAACGCCCATGAAGCAGGCGAGGAGGTTGTACGGGGCGAGGCTCACCGAGAAGCCGAAATAGAGGTTGGAGAAAAGATCGCCCATCAAAATCCCAGCAGACCGCGGGGGAAGTGCACGTTCAACAGCTTGACGAAGAGGACGAAGGCCGCCGCGGATGCGACCGCCGAGATCAGGAGACCCCGGAGGAGAGACTGGCGGTCGATGACGAGCCAGCAGAACGCCATGAAGATGAAAGTCGTGGCCAAAAATCCCGAAAATTCGAGCAGGAGGCCGAAGAGCGCCGTCCCCGCCATGACGGAGAGAACCCGCCGGAACCGGTCGAGCGTGAATACGGACTCGGACTCCGGGGACGCCTCATCTTCCGGGCTTTGACGCAAGCGTTGCGTCATCAGGTAGAGCGATGTGGCCGCAAGCCCTGCGCATATCCAGAAAGGGAAAAATCCCGGTTCGGGCCGGTTGATGCTCCCCATCCCTAGCCGGTGGGCGAACCAGCCCATAAGCATCGAGACGACGAGCAACGCCGCGGGAGGGGCGAATTTGCGCACGTCGCCCCCGCTATTTTTTCTTGATGCCGACGGCCTTCATGATCTCCTTGGAAGTCTCGTGGTCCTGCCGGGCGAGCTTCTTCGCCCCCGGCCCGTCCACGAATTCCACACGGAAGCCCGCCTTGTTCAGTTTTTTCACCACCGCCGGGTCGCCTGCCGTCTTCTTGAGGGCTGCGGAGAGCTTGTCGAGAACGGCCTTGGGCGTTCCCTTCGGCGCCCACAGCCCGGCCCAGAGACCGATGCTCGCCCGTCCGAGTCCCTTCTCCTTCAGGGTCGGGATGTCGGGGAACTTGGGATCCCGCGCGTTGTCCGTGATGGCGAGGCCCACCAGCTTGCCCGCCCGCAGGAGCGCCTGCATCGCGCCGAATCCGCCCGCGGAGAAGTCCACGTGGCCGCCCAGGGCGGCGTTGCGCGCCGGGCCGGAGCCCTTGTAATGCACGGGGGTGGCTTTCAGGCCCCGTATGGCGAGAACCGCCGCCATGGTGAGATACGGCGCGGTCGGCGCCCCGCTCGTGCCGTAGTTCAGCTTTCCGGGGTTTTTCTTGATGTAGGCGAGAAGGCCGTCGAGGTCCTTCCAGCGCTTGTCGGGCTTGGAGACGACCCCCGTGGCGCCGAAGGCGTACGCGCCGATGTACTCGTAATCATCCAGTGCGAATTGCAGGGTGCGCAGCGCCGTTCCCACGGTCAAGGGCGCGGACATGGTGGAGAGGATGGTGTAGCCGTCCGGCTTGGCCTTCTTGACGTAGGTGTAGGCGATGGCGCCGCCGGCGCCGGGCTTGTTGACGAGCTGGATGGCGCCCCCGAAATTTTTCTGGAGCGCGGGATGGATGATCCGGATCGTGGTGTCCCCGGGCCCTCCCGGCGGGAAGGAGATGATGAACTGCACGGGGTAGCTTGGATAATTGGCCGAATGCGCGCTCGTAATCGGCAGGCAGATCAGCGCAACGACGAACAGGAGAAACAGCGAACGACGAGGCATGACGTTTTCCTCCATGCTGCAGGAGATGCGGGAAACAAGCCGCCCCCGGTATGTCTCCTGACTCAGGATCGAAAAAACTCTTCCATGCGGATTGTCTTTAGTTTTCGGGAGTATAGCAAAACGGCGCGCGGGTCGCTATTGGGTGAGATTTGCGACTCCGATCGAGATTGCCGGCCTTGCGGCGCATGCACAGGAATGACGAACGAAACCTCTCTCATCCGTAGGGACAAGGCCTCCATGCCTGTCCGAGACCCCCGCTCGCCTCTCGTCTTGAAAATCAACCCCCCCTACCCCCCCTTGACAGGGGTCAAACGCGAGTGATGAACGAGCGTTTGCATGAGCCATTGACGAGAAACACATCGTCTTGCAAAACCTCCCTCTTCGGTCGGTTTTGACCCCTGTCAAGGGGGGGTAGGGGGGGTTGCTCCTTTGACAAAGGCTTTTTCAAGGGGGAGTGATTCCCGAGTTCAAGGGGGAGTGATTCCCGAGAGTCCATCAATTCGATTCGGGGGTTCCGTAGGGGCGGTTCGTGAACCGCCCGGGTTTCCTGAAACGAACCGGACGTGATGAGAAGTTATCCCCCTCCCAGATACGCGCCGAGATTCTCCAGGCACTCGACCCAGCCTCCCTGGTGCTCGTCGCGCATGTTCTCGTCCGGGAATCCCTCGTGCGTGAGGACGACCGTGGTCTCATCGCCCTCTCCGGTGAAATCGATGCTCGCCAGGGTCTCGGGGTAATCCCAATCCCCCCGCTCCCACCGGAAGGTGAAGACGAGCCGCTCGGGCGGACTGATTTCGACGAACGTCCCGTTCAGGTAGAAAGACTCTCCCTCATCCGTCCGCATCTCGACGCGGTATTTTCCGCCTGGGCTTAAGTCCATCTCCACCGAGGGCACGGTGTGCCCCTCCGTTCCCCACCATTTCTTTAACGCCTCGGCCTGCGTCCACGCGGCGAATACTTTCTCCCTCGGTGCCTGGAAGGTTCGTTTGATGATGAGCGTCATTGTTGTTTCAATCATTTCGAAGTCTCCGTGTCTGTAGTTTCATCGAGATAGCGGGCGAGGGCATCGAATCCCTCCTCCCAGAACCGTTGGTGGAATTCGAGCCATTCGGACGCCTCGCGCATCGGTTCGGCTTCGAGTCTCAGGCGATGGACGCGGCCTTTCTTTTCCCTGCGGATGAGGCCGGCGCGCTCCAAAACGCGCAGGTGTTTCGAGATCGCCGGCAGGGAAATATCAAAAGGGGCGGCCACGCCGGTGACGGTGGCTTCCCCCCGGGAGAGGCGCGAGAGAATGGCCCGCCTCGTCGGGTCCGAGAGCGCGGAGAAGGTGGCGTCCAGGTCGGCTCCTGCGTTCATGGGTCGGCATACCCTCCTTTCTGGGGGGTGTTGAAAAAGTTTCGTTTTCGCGATTCGGCGTATGGAGCTGGCCGTTTGTAGGGACAACCCCCTGTGGTTGTCCTTTGTAGAACAGGGCACCGGACAGGCACGGGGGCCTGCCCCTACAGTTCTTGCGTTTTGATCGTCATTCCGGCGAAGGCCGGAATGACGGACAGAACCTGAAACCGGGCGGTGCCGCAGGCTCTCGCCTTGAAAACCAACCCCCCCTACCCCCCCTTGTCAGGGGGGTATAAAAAGGCGAAACCCGCCGCCGGTAGAGGGGCTTTTGTTTTTTCTTGCCCCCCTGACAAGGGGGGGTAGGGGGGGTTGCCTTTATCCCTTGAGGGAGAGGACTTTTTCAACAACCCCTTCTCGATCGGCTCCAACCCCTCCCTCCTCGGTCGGGTTGCTTCTAAAACGCCCAGCCGAACCCGGTAATGAATCCCCGGAGGTAGCAGATCTGCCCGCAGTGCTGGTGATAGTCGGTGGCCACTCTCCCCAGGTATTCTCCCGTCTTGGCGGCGTTGCCCCCGATGTCGGTCATCTCTTTTTCGAGGTCCTCCGCCGAAAGCGCTTCCAGGGTGGAAAGCGTCCTCGCCCGGGTGGCGTTGGCGTAGCCGATCAGGTCCTGTTTCGTGAATTTGAGGCGCATCACCTGCTCGAGCGAATCACCGAAACCGATTTGTTTGGGCTCGGGGGGCATATCGAATTTCTCGTGCCATTTCCCGGCGATCCAGACCTGCTCTTCACCGGCGACGGCCGCCATCGCGCAATCCTCGACCCTCGTCTTGTGCCACATCAGCCAGCCGATGGGGTTGTCCTGGTCGCTGGGCCGCTTCATGAGGTCCTCGTCCGTGAGGCCCTTCAGGGCCCGTTTCACGAGTCCGTCGCTCATCTCGAAAGTGAAGGCGATCATCTGCGCTCCGTTCATGGGAACTCCCCTTTTTAGTAGTGCGTGAAATGATTTCGTGATTCACGATATGGTTTGCTTTATGTCTCCTGGATGCCGATGTCTGCCTGTCAGATGAGTTTCTCTTCGCGGTGGATGAAGCCGATGCAAAGGCCGAACACGCCGAATTGGAGCAGCAGATAGAGCGTTTCCATCCAGATGAACGCAGACGCCCCCGTCACCTCCTGCTTGGCGACGAAGGCGAGCACGTGAGAAGTCCAGAAGAAGGCGCCGGTGATGAGAGCGAACCTGAACCCTCGACGAAAGCTGCTTCCCTCGGTCTTCAACATCGGGAACAGGGCGCAGAGCAGAACGCCCTGGAGCACGATGGTGAGCAGACCGAGCAGAAAGTTCGGTTCCCCCTCGAAGTAGCCGAACGATTCGTATCTCTCCTTGAAAAGGAGCACATGCCAGATCACGGCAAGGGAGAAGGTGCAGATCGTATAAGCGGCGGTTCCCAGGATCAGCTTCCTGGTGTCCATCATCACGCTCCCATGCCAGGATGTAAGGGGGATGCCATGTCCGCTGTTGAATCCGCGCAGGGGGACCTCCTCTCCGGGCCGTCTCCCGCTTCGATGGTTCGGCCCGGTATGCCGGAAATGATTCTTGCGCCGCTCATGGGAAGCTCCTGTTTTTGGGTAGTCCTGAAACCATTTAATGATTAACCATATGGTTAACTATATAGCGCTCCGGTCTTCCGGTCAACTTGCCGCCGGGACAGGATTTGTGACCGTCCGTCTTGTCGGGGAGCGGGATATGGGCCATGCTTGCGTGGTGTTCGCCTCGCCGCCCGAGGACCGAGACGGGTGAGTTCATGAAATCGTTTCTCTTGAGACCCCTGGCCTGGATGGTCGCTGTCCTCCTCCTGCCCGCCTGCTGGGGCGCGGCGCTCGCGTTCGGCAAGAATCTCCCGGCCGCTTTTCTCGCAGACGGCGGTTCATATATGCCTGCGCCCGAGGGCTGGGCCTTCATCGCGGGCGCCTGCGCATACGCCGTCTGGCATCGCTTGCGTCCGCCGGAGTTCCTCTACGCCTTCGTGCACGAGTTCACGCACATGGCCTTCGCCCTGCTCACGGGGAAGAAGGTGCGTTCGTTCGAGGTGAATCAGGGAAGCGGGAAGGTGGGCTTGAGCGGCACGAACCCAATCATCACGCTCGCGCCTTATTTCTTCCCGCTGCCGACGATAGTGGTGTTGATTCTGGGCGCGTTGCTCGACTGGACTTTCGGATACGAGGAGATTCGCTGGGCGGCGGCGTTCCTCGCCGGCCTCACGCTATGCCTGCACGTGCTCATGACGCTCCGCGCGCTGGGCGCGTCGCAGCCCGACATC
Organism: bacterium; assembly: GCA_965203325.1. Classification (GTDB taxonomy): domain Bacteria; phylum UBA8248; class UBA8248; order UBA8248; family UBA8248; genus Bin107. Next base: position 1,203,794 of record OZ241875.1, on the reverse strand, counting down.
GCGCGGGGCGGGCGGATTTTCTCCTGGGCCTTCATCTTTTTCTTCGGCCTCGTATTCATCGGCGGCGCCGCGCTCGTCTCGGTGGGAGGATGGGGAGTGGCGGCTTCCTACGGCGCGTCGATTTGGTATGAGAGTTGGGGCGCGTATGTGACGCTGTTCGGCCTGGTGGAGCGAATCGCATGGAGCCTCGGATCGTGAAACAAAACGCCTTCGCATCGCGGGTTCGATCCTCTCTGATCGTTTTTATGCTCCTGATGATTCCGGCCTGCGCCTATGAGGTGTCGACGATGCAAGGCGTCGTCAGGCCGGGGCGGATACGGGCGCTCGAGCGGGTCGTCGTCGCTCCGTTTCGCTACCCGAGCGACTGGACGGGCCTCTTCCGCGACGTCTACGCGCAGGCGGGGCTCAAGGCGCCCGATGTGAAAAAAATCGAGATGGTGGAGGGCGCCTTCTTGCTACGCGACGCCCTTGCCGCCAAGGGCTATCTGGCGCTTCGCTGGCCGGAGAAGCTGGCAAAAACGAAGGCGGAGGATCTGCTGGACGCTGCGGGTGGAATCGCCGAAGTCCATCTGGGGGCGCTTAAGCGTTCGGGCGCGCAGGCGGTGGTGATCGCCGGAGGAGAGCGCACCTGCGAAGACGTCGAAGTGTGCGTCGCCAGTGTGGAAATACGCCTGATCGACCTGGGCTCCCTGGAGGCGTTGTGGGTATCGGGGGCCCGCGCGACGACGGCCCTCTCCCAGGGGGATGAGATGAAGGCCGCCGTGTCCGAGGCGTTCGACGTCTTTCCCGAAAAATCGCCCACTTCGAGGTAAAAACAGGAAATTTCCACCTGAAATATGATTCTCCGCCATGACGATTTGTCGTTTTCGCCGGACATATCGTGACAAAATGACAATTTGACCGAACGTATATATTATTATCTGATTGAAAAATAAGGCATATTCTAATTCCATGCAAATGGCACAGCTATTGCATATTATAAGAGCAAGCTGATTGGGGCGTTCATAGGCGGCACGCCCCGGTTAGCCGGCGAGAGGAGTAGCTGATTGGGTCGGCGCTCCTCCGCCACGCAATCATACATCTCGCATCTACCCCCTGCGAGAGCCTCCTCCCGGAGACGGGAGGAGGTTTTTTATTGGCGGGCTTTTATTCGGACCAATTTCTTCCGGCGCGGTTTTCAAGCGGGCGATGTTGGGTTATGGTGCGGCCCAAGTGAAATCACTCGGCGTATATTCGATGTTGAAAATTCATCCATTCAGTGATTAAGGAGTCGAAAAATGGCTACGGACAAGGTGCGCCTCGCCTCTATCGGGCTGGGCTGGTGGGGCGGCGTTCTGGTGGAGGCGCTCAACCGGAGCGGTTCGGGCGAGGTGGTCACGGGTTTTGCGCGCAGCGAGGACGCCCGCAAGGCGTTTTCCGAGAAACACGGTTGCCGGACGGCGGGCAGCCTCGACGAATTATTGAACGACCCCGAGGTGGAGGGCGTCATCGTCGCGACGCCCCACTCCACGCACCTGGACATGATTTCTTCGGCCGCATCGGCCGGAAAGCACGTCTTCGTCGAAAAGCCGCTCACGCTCACCGTCGATGAGGCCAAAAAGGCGCACGAAGCGACCTCAAGCGCGAACGTCACCTTGCAAGTCGGCCATCACCGCCGCCGCTTCGGCGCGAACCGCAAGATGCGCGAGATGATAGATAATGACGAACTGGGTGTGGTGCATCAGGTGGAGGCGAACCTCTCGCTTCCCATGGGCTTCGAATCCAGGCCGGGCTGGCGCAACGACCCCGCCGAATGTCCCGCCGGTTCCATGACGGGCCTGGGCGTCCACATGATCGACAACCTGCAATACCTGGCCGGACCCGCGAAGCGGGTGGCCGCCTTCAGCAAGAAGCTGCTCGGCAAGACGAATTTGGATGATGCGACGAGCATCATCATCGAATACGAGAGCGGCCCGCTCGGCCACATCGGTTCTTCCTTCGTGGTTCCCAAGATATGCGACACGGCGGCCTTCGGCACGAAGATGAGGGCCTACAGCGAAGAGGAAGGCGGAAAGCTCTACGTGGCCAAGGTGGGCGAGGAAGCCCGAACGGAAGTCGAGGTCGTGGGCGGAGACGCCCTGGCGGATGAGATGGACGAGTTCTGCAAGTGCATCCGGGGCGAGGCGACGCCCGAGACCGGCGGGCCCGAGGGCATTGAAGTGGTCGCCGTACTCGAGGCGGTCGTCCAGAGCGCAACGACGGGTCAGGTGGTGGACGTGGCGGCCCTGCGCGGATAGCTTTTGGGGATATTCAGGAGGATACGATGGCTCAGATGACGCATGTCGGCGCGTCGCCGACGAAAGAAGACGCCCTGGCGAAGGCGGTCGGCGACACGGTCTACGGCGATGACTTCCACATGCCGGGCGAGATTTACGGGAAAGCCGTCCGCGCCACGATGACGCCGGCGAAGATCGTGGAGATTGATGCGACGGAAGCGCTCGCTCTGCCCGGCGTGCACTGCGTCCTGACGGCGAAGGACATTCCCGGCCTGAACGCGGGCCGCTATCCCGATTACCCGGTGCTGGCCGAAGACCTCGTGGTCGACATCGGCGACGCGGTCGCCCTCGTGGCCGCCGACACGCGGGACCTGGCTGAAGAGGCGGCCTCGCTCGTGCGCGTCGTCTACGAGCCGCTGCCGGGCGCTTACGACTTCGCCACACTCGAAGAGGGCGAGGTGGTCTGCGACTGGAAGGCGGACAAGGGCGACGTGGAGGCGGGCTTCGCCGGGGCGGACGTTATCGTCGAGAAGACCTATTTCTCCGCCTGTCTGGATCACGCCTTCATCGAGCCCGAAGGCGGCGTCGCCTGGGTGGACGAGCGGGGGGTGGTGAACATCCGCGTGCCCACGCAGATGATAGAGAACTACCAGAACGTGGCGCGGACGCTGGGCCTCCCCCTCAGCCGCGTGCGGTATGACTGCCCGATGCTGGGCGGAGCGTTCGGGGGCAAGGAGCACCCGCTGCTCGGCGCCTTCATGGCGCTCCTGTCGATCCGGACGGGGCGGCCCGTGCGCATGGCCTACTCGCGCGAGGAGACCATGAACACTGGCAGCAAGAAGCATCCCTTCGTCATGAAGTACAGGACGGGCGCGACGAAGGACGGGAAACTCACCGCCATAGAAGTCGACATCATCGGCGATGCGGGTGGCTACACGGCCAACAGCAAGGGTTTGTTGCTGGGCGCGCTCGTGGTGAGCGCGGGACCCTATGAGATACCCAACGCGCGGGGCCGCTCGCGCGCCGTCCGGACGAACAACCCCTTCACCGAGGCGATGCGCGGCGTGGGCGCGAACCAGGTGTGTTTCGCCTACGAAGCGCAGATGGATGAACTCGCGGAGCGGCTGGGGATGGACCCGCTCGAGTTCCGCGAGAGAAACTTCATCGCGAAGGGCCAGACCCTCATCCAGAATCAGCCCGTGCCCACGCGCGTGATGCTGCCCGAACTGGCGGAGGAAACGAAAAAGCTCATCGGCCGCTCGGCGGGCCGCGTCCCCGAAAAAGACCACGGCCCCTGGCGCGTCGGCGTCGGGATCATCGGGAACGTCGGCGGATACGGAAGGCCGAGGAACGAGGGCGAAGTCTATGTGGGCATTGATGAGGACGGCAGCGTGAGCGTGCGCACCGGCGCTTCGGACGTCGGCGCGGGCCAGACACAGACGAACCGCCAGATTGCGGCGGAAGCCTTAGGAATAGCGCTCGAGGACGTGACGGTGACGATGTCGGACTCCCACGTCACCCCGCTGGTAGGGGTCACTGCAGGATCGCGCCAGACGATGATCTCGGGCGGCGCGTGTTACCGGGCGTCGGCGGAACTCAAGAACAGAATTCTGAAGGGCGCCGCCGAACTTCTCGAAGCGAACCCTGAGGACCTGGATATCCGCGAGGGCCGGGTGTACGTGAAAGCGGCCGAAGAGCGCGATGTCTCCTTCGCCGAAGCCGTGACGCAGTCAAGGAAGATGGGTATCGACCTCCACGCCGTGGGCAAGACGAAGCTCGGCGTCCACGAATACGAGGGTAACGAGCAGTACGGCGACGCGGGCGGCTGGATGGATTACGTGTTCGGCATCCACGCGGCGGAAGTCGAGGTGAACGTCGATACGGGCGAACTCCGCGTGCTCAACTACTGGTCGGGCCACGACGTGGGCCAGTCCATCAACGTGCAGCACGTGGAAGGCCAGTTCGAGGGCGGCGCGATGATGGGCGTCGGCCACGCCCTGACCGAAGAGGTCCTCACGCAAAAGGGCGCGCTCCTGAACAACGAGTTCCACGGCTACCTCATCCCCACCTCGGTGGACACGCCCGAATGGGACAACGTCATCCTGGAATCCGGCGAGGGCCTGGGGCCCTACGGGGCCAAGGGCATCGGCGAACCCCCCTGCACGGCGGCGGCCGCGGCGGTGGCCTGCGCGGCGGGACAGGCGATAGGCGCGCGCCTCACGCGCATCCCCATCACGCCGGACCACGTCCTGGAGGTGCTGGGACGCCTCAAGACGAACGGAAGCCAGGGCTAGACGACTGGCACCGAGCACAATATCCTTCCATCTGAAACGCCCCGCACGCGCTGCGGGGCGTTTTTGCGTCGACGGTTGCGATAGAAAAATACTTCCCCTCATGGGGTTGTTGAAAAACCCCCTGAGAGGGAAATCCCATAAAGACAACCCCCCCTACCCCCCCTTGTCAGGGGTCAAAACCGACCGAAGAGGGAGGTTTTGCAAGACGATGTGTTTCTCGTCAATGGCTTATGCAAACGCTCGTTCATCACTCGCGTTTGACCCCTGACAAGGGGGGGGTAGGGGGGGGGTTGCTTTTCCAGTCGAGAGGGGTGTTTCCTCTACCCCCTGACAAGGGGGCTTTTTCGACAATTCTCCTCTCGGTCGGGATTCCACCGTAGGGACAGGTCGCGACCTGTCCCTACAAAACAAAACCCCCGTTCCCTTTTGCCTATGCTCGTCATTCCGTCGCAACCCGTAATTTCCACAGGTGGAACCCGGCCCCGTCATAACTCCTAGATAGGCTGAAATAAAGAAATACGAGAAGCGGCTGCCGTACGAGAATGTACGGCAACGCCGCTTGTTGAGCGATATGGAAGAGATTGCGCTGCCGGGATTGAGCGATCGGGGAGGGAAAATCATGCACATCAGATCTTTAGAAGGGCGTCCGGCCCGCAGGGCGCGGGTTGCATCGAGAATGTTCCGGGCGTGTGGCGTCGCCGTTCTCCTCGCCTGCGCGGTCGCAATCGGGCTACCGCCGGCGACTGCCAATGCTACAGCGGGGAAGGACTACCGCCTGAGCGGCCCCTACACGCAGAACAATCTCTCCATCTATCTGATTCACCGCGAAGGCCGAAGCGAAGGCCCCGCGCCGATCACCCTGGGCGAGGCGATGAGGCGGGGCCTCGTCAAGGTCGTCGAAACCGGCAGCGTCGGCCGCCTCAAGGTCCGCAACCTGGGCGATCGCGAGGTCTTCATCCAGTCGGGGGACATCGTCAAGGGAGGCAAGCAGGACCGTGTCCTGCTCACCAGCCTGCTCGTCCCCCCGAAGTCGGGCTACATCCCCATCGGCGCGTTTTGCGTGGAGCAGGGCAGGTGGGCCAGGCGCGGCCTGGAGAATGTGATGGCGTTTTCGACCTCCGCATACCGCATGCCTTCGAGAGCCGGCAAGATTGCGATGATGAAAAGCATGGGGCGCGAGACCGCTCCCGAAGCCGTTTGGAGCGGAAGGTTGGGGAGGATACGGCGGCGAAGAGGCGCATCTCTTCAGGGCGAAGTGTGGCGCTCGGTCGCGATGACACAGCAGGGGTTGGGCCGGGCCGTGCGTGCGCGCGTCGCCGACGAACGCTCGCGTTCGAGCCTCCAGTTGTCATTGGAGAACAAGCGCCTCGCGTCCGCCGTGGCGGACTATGAAAAAGCCCTGGGTGGACTGTCGGCAAAGCATCCGGATGCCGTGGGCTATGTCTTCGCGGTGAACGGCCGGATCAACAGCGGCGATGAATTCGAGAGCACCGGCCTGTTCCGCAAGCTGTGGCAGCGGCAGCTCAAGGCGGCGGCGACGGAGGCCATTGCCGAAAAAGGCGCGCACAGACGCATACGGCCCACACTCGCCGAGGTCGCCGCGTTCATCGATTCCGCGCGCGCCGCGAAGCCCGCTTTGAGAGCGATGCCGGGCGGCTTGAACCTGGAGACGCGCAAGGCGAGCGAGTCGTTCTACATGGAAGTCCGGCGCGGGAACGACCGCTGGGTGCACCGGAACTTCGTCGCCCGCTAAACCGGCGCCCGCCGACCCGGTTGGGCGGGCGGTGCCCGGCGGGCCGAGAAGCAGGCGCGCGCATCTTTTGAGCAACACGGCGCGGCGCTTGCCTTGGATACAGGAAATGCCGGTCGGGGCGTTCTTAGGCGGCACGCCCCGACCGGCCGGCGCGAGGAGCGCTGATTGGGTCGGCGCTCCTCCGCCACGCAATCATACATCTCGCATCTACTCCCTGCGAGAGCCTCCTCCCGGAGACGGGAGGAGGTTTTTCTTTTGGGTGAAGCGCCCCGCACGCGCTGCGGGACGTTTCTGCGTCGGGACGCAAGGCCTGCCGTATCGCATCTTCTTGTCTTTCCCTGTAGGATGCGCCCGAAGCCCGCCCATTCGTAGAGACGTGCGCATGCTCTCGACTCTGGACTGGTCGCTCATTCTCGGCTACATCGTTTTCGCCTTGCTCGTCGGTGTTCTCACCTCGCGAGTGGCGTCTAAGAGCCTGGCCTCATACTTCGTGGCCGGGCGCAGCCTGCCCTGGTGGTGGATAGGCACCTCGATGGTGGCGACCACGTTCGCCTCGGACACACCCCTCGTCGTGGCCGGCATCGTCGCCAAGCGCGGGATTTCGGGAAACTGGTTCTGGTGGGCGTGGGTCATCGGGAACGTGGGCGTCGCGGTCTTCTTCGCCCCTCTTTGGCGGCGCGCGAGCGTGGTGACCGACGCCGAACTCATCGAACTGCGCTACGGGAGCGGCCCCGGCGCATTCCTGCGCGGCTTCAAGGCCGTCTATTCCTCCCTCATCGTGAACCTGATCGTCCTGGGCTGGGTGTTCCGCGCCATGGCGAAGATCGCCGAGCCCTTCTTGAGATGGGAGGAGATTCTGCCCCAAAACCTGTGGACGGCCGTCGAGGCGTACTGGCCCGCCGTCCTCACGATGGGAAGCGTGAACGAGAGCGTAACGGTCGCCCTGCTCGTCTTGATGATAGCGGCGTATGCGAGCGCGGGCGGGATCCGCGGCGTCATGCTCACCGACTTGTTCCAGTTCGTCATCGCGATGGCCGGAAGCTGCCTGTTCGCGTGGTACGCCGTCGAAGCGGTGGGCGGGCTCTCGGGCATGAGCGCGAAGCTGGGCGAGATTTACGGCGCGGAGGGCGCGGCGGCTGTTCTCTCCTTCCTGCCGCCCGAGGGCGCGGGATGGGCGGGGGCACAGGTGATCCTCATCTATCTGTTCGTGGTCTGGTGGGCGCACAACAACGCCGACGGCGGGGGCTACATCGGCCAGAGGCTGTGCTCGGCGCGCACGCCGAGGGACGCCCAGGCGGGCGCTTTCCTCTTCACGGTCGGGAACTACGTCCTGAGGCCCTGGCCGTGGATACTCATCGGTCTGGTGAGCCTGATCCTCGTGCCAAAGGGCATGGACGTTCTCCCAGGCACGATGGAGGCGAAAATTCTCGCTGACCGCGAGGCGGTCTATCCCCTCCTGATGGAGAAACTTCTGCCGGCGGGGGTTCTCGGCCTCGTGTTGGTGGGTCTTTTGGGCGCGTTCATGAGCACGGTGGACACGCACCTGAACTGGGGGATGAGCTATCTGGTGAACGACGTTTATGCGCGCTTCATCAGAAAAGGAGCGGGCGCGCGCGAAGTCGTCTTCGTCAGCCGCCTGGGCGTGTTGATCATGGCGCTCGGCGCCTTCGCCGTGGCGGGGCAAATCAAAAGCATCGAGGTAGCGTGGAAGTTCCACATCTCGCTCGGTGCGGGGCTGGGGCTTCCGGTGATCCTGCGCTGGCTGTGGTGGCGCGCGAACGCCTGGACGGAAATCTCGGGAATGCTGGCCGCGGGCGCGACCGCCCTCTATCTCCACTGGGATGGGGTACCGCCCGCATTTCCCGTATTGCTGGCCGCGGAGGTGGGCGTCGGCTTCGCGGCGATGCTGATAGTCACCTTCATCACGAGGCCCGCGCGGGCGGAGGTTTTGCGAAATTTCTGGACGAGGGTGCATCCGCCGGGCGCATGGGGCCGGGTGCGAGGGCCGGACGCGCGTTCGGCGCCCATATCAGCGCTCGCGGGTCTGTGGCTGGCTTTGAGCGTATTCGTCTTCGCCTTGATGTTCCTGGTCGGGGCGCTGCTCGTGGGCACCTGGACACAGTCGGGCGGGCTCGCGCTCCTGGCGGGGTTCTCCCTCTGCACGGCGTGGTGGATCGACCGGAGGTATCGCTACGGCATTTTGTTCGTGTAGGGGGGCTGCCCATACGGAGAAACACAGGCGCGAGGGTTTTGCAGGGACAGGTCGCGACCTGTCCCTACGTGGCGAACGGATATTGATTCGTAGGGACAACCCTCCTTGGTTGTCCTTTGTCGAACCGGCGCGGAGGCCACGGACAGGCACGGGGGCCTGTCCCTACAGAATTCACGTTTGAACCTATGGCCGGGATATGGGATAAAATGGTTTTGTGATGCCGCCTATGCGTCAAGGTCATCGGCAAGTGGGGTAAGTTGTCACGACCGCTTTTGGACGGCGGAAGAGAAAATCCCTGCTTCGGGATGGGGGGATGGAACAATGGAAAGCAACATCTGGATAGGCTTCATCGTGGTTGTCATCACGATCGTCGGCTCCCACACCTGGCTTCACAGGGACATCGCCGAACTCCGGGAGCGCATGGCGAAACTGGAGGGGACGTTCGAGGGTTTCATGGCTTCGCAGCGCAAGTCTGCGGACTAGCCGGTTCTTCAACCAGCAATCGCTTTTTCGTTAAAATTTTATAGAAACACCCTGCCTTGGGGAATGCTTGCGCCTACATTTATGCGTTTCCTGGGGGAAATGAAAGCGCAAAAAATGGCAGGGACAGGTCGCGACCTGTCCCTGCGCCTTTCATCCTTGATGCGGGCGGACACATGGGTCCGCCACTGCGAAACCGTTGCCCTGCGAACTCCCTACTCGTCCACCTCCTCGAACTCCGCCGTATACTCCACCTGAATCCCCCGCTGCACGCTCTGGCTCGCCGGGCAGCCCTTCTCGTGCACGGCGAGTGCGCGCTCGGCGTCTTCTCGCTTTCCTCTGGGGATGCGGCACTTGTAATTGACCTTGATCTTCGTGACCAGGGCCATGCCGTCCACGTTCTCGATGATGCCTTCCACTTCCGCCACCAGGTTGTCGGGGCTGCTCTTTATCCCGCGCGCATCCAGCGCGCCTCCCATGTTGCCCGTCAGTCAGCCGGCGACGGCGGCGGCCAGGTGATCCAGCGTGGCCGGCCGCTCTTCTTCGGGTTCCGCCTTGTAGAAGTTCTTGATGCCCCCGTGGATGCCGTAGGGAATCGGCTCGTCCGGGAAGGCGTCGAGATAGCCCGTTTTCATTCCCCTGCCGGGTTCCTTGACGATGCGGGCCTTGGTGACGTGAATGACTTCGCCCATGTCGGTCTCCTTGTTGAAATAGGGTTTCAAAAAATTCACTGAATGATTAGGCGTTCAAGGGTAGCACCCTCATGAGGCGAGGGGAACTCTATGCCGGCTTTACGTGATGACGACGATGGTGCCCGCCACGGTCAGGAGCGCGCCGAGGACGAGCCGGGGCGTGATGTTTTCCATCTCGCGCAGGAAGAGCCAGCCCAGCACCAGGACGATGAGCGGCTGGGCGGAGATGATGGCCGTGACGCGCACGGCCAGCGTGTGGACGAACGCGAAGTTATAGAACGGAACGGCGATCGTCTGGCAGACGGCTGCGGCGAAAATCCACCTCCAGGCCGAGGCGGGGATGGGGCCGCGCGATTCCTCGCCCTTGTCGAGCGCCATGAGAAGCATGGCCGTGGCGGCCCCCACCCACATCGCTATCGCGGCGGTGGCGAGCGGATGGAGATTCAGGGACGCTTTTTTGAAGAAAACCGCGGCCACGCCCCAGAGCAGCGAGGTGACGCCGGCGGAAAACCATCCGAACAGCTTCCACCTCGCGCCGTGGGCTTCGGCTTCCGCCTCCCGGGATGGTTCGGCCTGAACGATGAGGGTGATGCCGATGAGGAGGATCGCGAGGCCGGTGAAGATGGAGAGCGTCGGCGTCTCTCCCAGCATGAACGACGCGCTGATCGCCGTGACGACGGGATACGTCAGCGCGATGGGGATGGAGCGGTTCGGCCCGATGCGGTGAATGGCGCGGTAATAGAAGGTGCGCGATATGCCGATGTGGAAAAAACCCGCCAGGAAGGCGAACGCAAGAGTGGCTGTCGTGACGCCCTGAAAATCGTTTTTCGAGATGAAGCCGATGGCGATGAGCGTCACGAGAGCGGCGTTCACGCTCGTGACGGCGGCGGTGACCTTGAGGACGGGCGCGTTCATGAGCGCGCGCTTGATGAAATAGACGAACACCGCCCATGCGGCCGAGGCGACCGAGGCCAGAAGCACGCCGTAGGCGTTCGATTCGGGGTTCATCTCGGCTTACCGCGCGGGCGGGTGCGCCGCGCGTCGAGACCTTCGGAGCGTGGCCAAAGGGGTTATTTGTCGGTATTGATGCAGAGCACCGCGCGCCAGTAGTCGAAGATGTTCACGCGCTCCTGGCGTTCGAGGGTCAGATTGTTCGCCTCGAGCAGGGGTTCGAGGTCCAGGGTGGTCTCCCATCCGAATTTCTTGCAGACCCCGTTGATGAGTTCTTCGAACTTGGCCAGCAGAAGTTTCTGGCTCTTGAAATGGTTGATGAAGACGATGCGCCCGCCCGGCTTGCACACGCGGCAGATCTCCGAGACGACCTTGTGCGGATCGGGGGCGGCGCTCACCACATAGCAGGCGGTGACGCAGTCGAAGGTGTTGTCCGCATACGCCATGTTCTGCGCGTCCATCACGGAGAGTTCGACGTTTTGAAGGCGCATCTTCTCGACCTTCTCCTTCGCCTTCTCGAGCATTTTCGAAGAGAGGTCGATGGCGATGATCTCCGACGTCGACGGGTAGAGCGGCAGGGAGAGACCCGTGCCCACGCCCACTTCGAGCAGTTTCTCGCCCGGCTGGAGATCGAGCAGGTCGACGCCGACGTTCCTGCCTTCACTGAACACGTGCTTGAAGACCAGGTCGTAGAATTTCCCCCAGCGATCGTATATCTTGATGACAGCGTCCGGTGATTCCACTTTGCACCCCTCAATAAAGCTCCCGCGCTCGCAACTGCACGCGAATCCGGTGGGCGACGGGCATACCAACCGCGAATATATCCAGTATACTTCCCGGATTGTACCAACTCTCTTCCTTCCAACTTCGGAAGAGATGCCATATTGTAAGAAAAAATAAAAATTTTTTCCATACCAATCGGCAATGGTGATTACGGGGGAACAGGACATGGCGTGGGAGACAATCGGTTTCGAGCAAGAGGGCGGCTTGGCCCTCGTGCGGCTCAATCGCCCCGAAGCGCTGAATGCGCTCGACCGGCAGATGGCGAAAGACTTATACGAGGTGTGCGAGCGATGCAGCGAGCCCGACATCCGCGCGATGGTTCTGAGCGGGGCGGGGCGCGCCTTCTGCGCGGGCGGGGACCTGAAGGAAATCGAGGCGCGCATCCGGGCGGGCGAGCGGATGGAGGAGTTCCTCTGGCCGGATTATCAAAAAGCGCTGGCGAAACTCCATGAGGCCCGCTGCCCGACGATAGCCGCCGTCCACGGTTTCGCCGTAGGCGCGGGATGTGATATCGCTTTGGCCTGCGACATCCGCTTGGCGGGCGCGGGCGCGTCGTTCGGGCAGGTGTACTCCAGGGTCGGACTCGTCCCCGATTGCGGGGGCACGTTTTTCCTGCCCCGCGTCGTGGGCAGCGCGAAGGCCCTGGAGTTGATTTTGACGGGCGACGTCATCGACGCGGAGGCGGCGCTCGCCATCGGCCTCGTCCGCTCGGTTCATCATGACGACGCGCTCATGGAGGAGGCGATAGCACTTGGGCGAAGGCTCGCCGAGGGGCCTTCGATTGCGCTTCGCGCGGCGAAGAAGCTGATTCGCGCCTCAGGCGGCCTGGACGTGGCGACGGCGCTGCGCGCAGAGGCGAGCGCGCAGGCCGAGACGGTCGCCAGCCGGGATTTTCAGGAAGGAATCGCCGCCTTTCTGGAGAAGCGAGAACCCAGGTTCCAGGCCAAGTGACCGTTCCCCGGCGATTCGGAACCGGCGCCGTATAGCCATATAAAGGACGCTTCTCGAGGATGGAAGCATATTTCGCAAGTTTTCCCATCTGGGCGAATCTCATCTTCTTCGCCGCGGGCCTGCTCATCGTCACGAAAGGCGCCGACTGGTTTACCGACGGCGCGGTGGGAGTCGCCGAAATCACGGGAATTCCCAAGGTGATCATCGGCGCCACTCTGGTGAGTCTGGCGACGACGGCGCCCGAGTTCAGCGTCTCGGTCATCGCGGCCTGGCTGGACCATCCCGCCACGTCCGTGGGAAACGCGGTCGGCTCCACCATCTGCAACATCGGACTCATCCTGGCGGTGGCGTTCCTGCTCGAGCCCGTGTCCCTCGCCCGGGCGGACGTTTTGCCGAAAGGCCTCTTCATGCTGATGATGGGCGTGTTGCTCCTCACCTTGGGCTGGGACGGAGAAATCGCACGCGTCGAGGGCGTGGTCTTGTTCGTTTTCGTGCCCGTTTATCTGTGGTTCACCATGAAGCGGGCCACGTGGACGGATTTCGATATCGGGAGCGCCGTGACGGACCGGGAACAGCAGCATATCGGGCTGCGTTTCATCGCCGGCTCGCTGGCGGTCGTTTTCGGCAGCGTTCTGCTCGTTCAGAACGCGGTGCATCTCGCCCGCGCCATGGGCGTTCCCGAACTCATCGTCGGCCTTACGCTCGTGGCCGTCGGCACCTCGCTGCCCGAACTGATCACGGCCGTCTCCGCATCCTTGAGCGGTCATGGGGACATGGCCGTCGGCAACGTGCTGGGGGCGAACGTCCTGAACATCGCATGGGTGCTGGGCGGGGCGTCTCTCATCGCGCCTTTGGGGATAGAGCATCAATCGTTCGTTCTGGATTTCCCGTTCATGCTCTTGCTGATGCTGATGTTCTTGCTTCTCGCCTTGTTGAAGCGCGGCATGGGGCGCAGGGCAGGGATCATGTTCCTGACCGGATATGTATGCTACCTGGCGCTCATTTTCGCTTATTTCGTTTGAAGACCTTCATACGAAAATTTTAATTTTCGCTCGGCGCCTTTTGCCGGTATATTAAGGGTCGATGGTTCCGGATAGTTCCAGAGGTTCGCAGGGAAAGGGAATGAGATGGGCATGAAAAAGATATTCGCGTTGATCGCAGCAATTGCATTGTCATGCGGCCTGGGCGCCGAAGGGGCGAGCAGGAAAGCCGGCCCCGCGGTGAAGGAATTGGGCCGGGTCGTCATCGAGGTGAACGAGAAGAAAATCACCCTGGGGGAAATTGAAGCGAGACTCAGACAATTGGCGCCCGCCGTGCGCATCCGCATCCGCAAGAGCAAGGAACGGTTTCTCGAAGGTATCGTACAGGGGGAACTTCTCTACCAGGAAGCGATTCGCCAAAAAATCGACGAATCTCCCGAGATCAGCAAAAGGATAGCGCGGTTGAAGCGAAGGCTCGTCATCGAGGAATTCCTGAGACGCGACGCCGAGACGTCGAGTGCGTCCGAGCAGCAGTTGCGCGATTTCTTCCTCGCCAACAAGGAGCGGTTTCGCCGCAGGGAAGCGGTCACCCTCGCCCACATCGTGCTCAAAACCGAACAGGAGGCCTGGGATGCCGTCGCCGAACTCAGAAAAGGGACGCCTTTCGCGCAGGTGGCGAAGCAGCGCTCGATATTCGAGGGTACGCGCGATGCGGGCGGGATGATGGGAACCGCCGAGCGGGGCGCATTGGATAAAGCGATTGAGGATGTGGCGTTCAAACTGCCCATCGGCCAGCCGAGCGACCCGATTCGAACGTCCGCCGGCTGGCAGGTGATACGTGTGCTCGAGCGCGTGGGGGCTGCGGATGCGAAGTTTGAAGACGTGAAAGACGACGTAAAGCTCGTTTATTCGGAGATCAAGCGAAACGAGAGGTACGAGGCGCTGCTCAGGCGCTTGCGCGAGGGAGCGAAAGTCAAGGTTCACGCAGATCGGTTCCAATAGTCCGTCGCACGACCGGCATCGCGTTTTATTCACATTTTTTCCACAGCTTCTCCCCCGGATACCCCCGGATATTCCACGGCCTATCCACAAGAAATTGTGGTTTTGGGCAAAAAAATCGTTGACGCGCCACTATATCTTGTGGTTATATGATTTTCCTCGAAGCATGATGACTACAGCGAATCCCAAGCGCGTCTCTCGGGCTTCGGACCGGAGAAGCGCTTGTCAGGTCTCCCCCGTTTCGGGCGGACAGGGGAGGTCGTCTGGGGGTGGGGGGAGTTGGTCTCCTCTCGCCCCCAGATATTATGTGCTCGGGAATTTCACCCCCGGGATTTCGCGCATCGGTCGTTTTCGTTTCCGGGTGGAATCCGGGTTTTCACGAAGCGTCCCGGGAGACGAGGTTCACGCGATGTCGATCAAGTCGGACAGGTGGATATCGAAGATGGCGCGCGAGCACGGGATGATCGAGCCCTTCGAGGACAAGCAGGTGCGCGAGGGCGCCATCTCCTACGGCGTCTCCTCCTACGGCTACGACATCCGCATCGCCGATGAGTTCATGATTTTCACGAACGTGAACTCCACCATCGTGGATCCCAAGAATTTCGACGAGCGCTCGCTCGTCCACGTCAAGGACGACACCTGCATCATCCCGCCCAATTCCTTCGCCCTCGCCAAGACGGTGGAGTATTTCCGCATCCCCAGGAGCGTGCTCACCGTCTGCGTCGGCAAGAGCACTTACGCGCGCTGCGGCATCATCGTCAACGTCACGCCCTTCGAACCCGAGTGGGAGGGCTTCGTCACCCTCGAAGTGTCGAACACCACGCCCCTGCCCGCCAAGATATACGCGAACGAGGGCATCGCGCAGGTGCTGTTCTTCGAGAGCGACGAGGAGTGCGAGACCTCCTACGCCGACAAGAAGGGCAAATACCAGAAACAAAAGGGCCTCACGCTGGCGAAGCTGTAGGCCATGTTGTTTTTGTAGCGCGGCCTGTACCTGCCCCCTCCCCAAACCCCTTGTTTTTCTTTTCCCTTTGATGTTTCGCGCTCCTGTTGTATGATGATCCCATACATTCCGCCCGTGAAGCGAAATCTCCCGCTTCTTCGGTTTGCTCGGGAGGCGTCGTCCGTGCCCCAGGAACTCTCTCATATCGACGAGCAGGGCCGCGCCCGCATGGTGGACGTGGGGGATAAGGAAGTCACCCGCCGCGAGGCCGTGGCGCGCGGCCGCCTCGAGATGGCGCCCGAAACCCTGCGGCTGATTCTCGAAGGCGGTCTGCCCAAGGGCGACGTACTGGGCACGGCGCGAATCGCCGGCGTCATGGCGGCGAAGCAGTGTGCGAACCTCATCCCGATGTGTCATCCGCTGCGTTTAACGAGCGTGGAAATAGACTTCTCGGCCGATGAGCCGCCCGGCGAATTGAGCATCGAGGCTGCCGTGCGCGCGCAGGACAGAACGGGTGTGGAGATGGAGGCTCTGACCGCCGTGAGCGTGGCGGGTCTTACCGTCTACGACATGTGCAAGGCGGTGGATAAGGGCATGGTGCTCTCGGATGTTCGGCTGGTGAGAAAAACGGGAGGAAAGAGCGGAGATTTCATGCTGGATGAAGAATAGCCATTTTTCGCTTCTTATTTTGGGGAGACGATACGCCTGCCCCGCTTCGCCCTCCACTCGACCTGCCGGAATCAGACCGGAAGCCCGGCGCTTCATCATCGAAGGCGGAATGGATTCCGTCCGAAATCATTACGTAACAAGGTTATTATAATATGCCACGGCAATATTTATCGTAATAAGATATTCCGGGGGAAATATACATGAATGAATCCACGAAGAAGATCTCGATAGAGACGATACCGAAGGAGAAAAAGGCGGGCCCAAACCGCCTGGGCTTGATTCTGGGCGTTTTCTTCATCGTCCTGTGCGGCGTCCTGGGCGCTGCGCTCACAGAAGCTTTGGGCGTGGCGGGCCGCGCGGCCGGCCTGGCCGGAGGCGCTTTGACGGGCGTTTTGCTGCTGGCGCTCGCGAGGGAACTCGGCAAGCTCAAGGTCGGCGTTCTGGCTGGCGGGGCCGCAGGCCTGCTCTTCGGCCTGCTGGCCGCCCTGCTGCTGTGCGCTCTTATCGGGGAGGCGTTTCCGCAAAACGTCCGTCCCCTGGCCGGCGCATTCATCGGCCTGCTTTTCAGTTGTATGGGCGTATTTCTCGGCTCGGTGGCGGGAAGCCTGTATTCACCGTCTCTTCCCGCCCAGGGAAAAGAGGCAAACGCCAAGAAACACCATCACGCCAAGATTCTCGACACCAGCGTCATCATCGACGGGCGCATCGCCGACATCTGCGAGGCGGGCTTCGTCGAAGGTCCCATGGTGGTGCCCCAGTTCGTGCTCAAGGAATTGCAGCAGATCGCCGATTCCTCTGATTCCCTGAAACGCAACCGCGGCCGCCGCGGCCTCGACGTCCTCCAGCGGATTCAGCAGAACCAGGACCTCGACATCGACATTGTCGAAACGGACTTCCCCCGCGTGAAGGAGGTGGACACCAAGCTCGTGCTCCTGGGCAAGGAGATATGCGGTAAGGTGATGACCAACGATTTCAACCTGAACAAGGTGGCCGAACTTCAGGGGGTGCGCGTTCTCAACATCAACGAGCTGGCGAACGCGGTGAAGCCGGTCGTCCTGCCCGGCGAGGACATGAGCGTGTTCGTCATCAAGGAGGGCAAGGAGCACAACCAGGGCGTCGGCTATCTGGATGACGGGACGATGGTGGTGGTGGATAACGCCAAGAACCGAATCGGCGACCAGATCGCCGTCTCCGTGACGAGCGTCCTGCAGACCACCGCCGGGCGGATGATTTTTACGAAAATACGAGATGAAGCCGAACTATCGCAAACCGGCGCCTGAGCGCGCGCTCTCTTCTTCTGCTTTGCCGGATCCCGACGAGACGGCGGCCATCGTACCCGCCGCAGGCAAGGGCTTGCGCCTGCCCGGCGCAGTAGCGAAACAGTTCCAAATCCTCGCCGGAAAACCCCTGTTCCATCATGCTCTATTGCGAATCGCGCGGGCGGGCCTCGTGGGGCGAGTCGTCATGGCGCTTCCCCCCGGCGCGGACCCGCCCGAGCTTCCTGAGGGAATTGGCGTAGAGGTTCAGGTCGCCGAAGGCGGCGCGCGCCGCCAGGATTCGGTGCGAAACGGGCTCGACCTCCTGGGAGAAGACGTTTCCTGGGTCGTCGTGCACGACGGGGCGCGTCCTCTGGTGACGCCCGATCTGATAGAGAGGTGCCTCATCGGCGCGGCGGAGACGGGCGCCGCCATCGCGGCCCTGCCCGTGGTGGATACGGTGAAGACGGGCGACGCCGAGGGATTCATCGAGGCGACGCGCCCGCGCGAGGGCCTCTGGCTCGCCCAGACGCCCCAGGCGGCGCGGCGCGAACTGCTCGTCCGCGCGATGGAATGGGCGGACGAGAATGATTTCGAGGGAACCGACGAGGCGGCCCTGCTCGAGGCTGTCGGCGTTCGGGTGAAACTGGTAGAGGGCAGCGCGCAGAACATCAAGGTGACCACGCCGGGCGACGTCGAGCGCGCGGCGCGGCTGATGGAACTTGAAAAATATGTTGAAGCGGAGGCTTCCACATGATACGCGTCGGGGTAGGCTACGACGTCCACCGCTTCGAGGCGGGTCGCAAGCTCATTCTAGGCGGCGTGGAAATTCCCTTTGAGCGGGGTCTCGCCGGACATTCCGATGCCGATGCGCTCATCCACGCGATCATCGACGCGCTTCTGGGCGCGGCGGCCCTGGGCGACATCGGCAGTCACTTTCCCGACACGGACGAAGCGTATCGCGGCGCGGACAGCCGGGAACTCCTCGCGCGCGCCGTGGCGCTTCTCGCCGAGCGCGGCATGAGGCCGGGGAACGTGGATTCCGTGGTCGTGGCGGAAAGGCCGAAACTCGCTCCCCATATCCCCGAGATGCGAGAGGCTATCTCTTCCGTTCTGGGAATTCCGCCCGATCGGGTGGGTATCAAGGCGACGACGGGCGAGGGGCTCGGCTTCGCGGGACGCGAGGAGGGCGTCGCGGCGCACGCAGTTTGCACCATAAGCGTGGAGTCTCCTTGACGCCCATCGGCGGGGCATGACAAATTCCCCCCGGATACGACCTGAAGCGCATTTTCACGCCTGAATTCACGGATTTTCCGGAGAGAGTCATTGAGTCTGCAGCTATACAACACTTTGACGAAGACGAAGGAACCTTTCGTGCCCTTGGAAGAAGGTCGCGTGAAGATGTATGTGTGCGGGGTGACGGTGTACGACCACTGCCATCTCGGCCACGCGCGCGCCGCCATCGTTTTCGACGTGATTCACCGCTATTTCGAATACCGCGGCTACGATGTTCTATTCGTGTGCAACTTCACCGACGTGGACGACAAGATCATCGCCCGCGCCAGGCGTCTCAAGATTCCCATCAATGAGCTGACAGAGAAGTTCATCGGCGAATACTACGCCGACATGGATGCGCTCGGCGTTCGGCGGGCGGACATCGCCCCGCGCGCCACGGAGAACATCGAGGGCATGATCGAGATGATCGAAAAACTCATCGAGAAGGGAATCGCCTACGAGGTCGAGGGGAACGTCTACTACGACATCGAGAAATTCGCAGACTACGGCAAGCTCTCGGGCCGCAACACCGAGGAACTCGAAGCCGGCCACCGCATCGAACCGGGCGAGGGCAAGCGCAACCCGCTCGACTTCACCCTCTGGAAGACGGCGAAGCCCGGCGAGCCCGAATGGGAGAGTCCCTGGGGGCCTGGCCGTCCCGGCTGGCACATCGAGTGCTCCGTCATGTCGAGCCGATATCTGGGCGCTCGTTTCGACATCCACGGCGGGGGTGAGGATCTGGTGTTCCCCCACCATGAAAACGAGATTGCGCAGAGCGAGGGCTGTTTCGGGCACGAGTGGGTGCGCTACTGGGTGCACAACGGCTTCGTGCAGATCAACCACGAGAAGATGAGCAAATCGAAGGGCAACTTCTTCACCATCAAGGCGATTCTGGAAGACTACCCCGCCGAGGTGATCCGCTATTTCCTGCTGGGGACGCACTACAGGCACCCGGTGGATTATTCGGATCAGGTGGTGGGTGAGGCGAGGAAAGGGCTGGACAGGCTCTACAACGTGCGGCTCAGGCTCGCGCGAAGCGGCGGGGAGGATACGGGTGGCTGGCGCGAGCGGGTAGAGGAGGAAGCCGCCGCTTTCCGCGCCCAGTTCACCGAAGCGATGGACGATGACTTCAACACCGCGCGCGCCTTGGGGTATCTCTTCGACTTCGCGCGCCGCATCAACGGCTTCATCAACGAGGCGGGCGCGCTGCCGGAATCCGCAGCCGCCCTTGCGCGCGGCGTATTCGAGGAGGTGGGCGATGTGCTGGGCCTGTTCGCCCACCCGCCCGAGGAGTGGTTCCGAAGCACCGCGGGCGTTCTGTCCTCGGATGGGGATGAGGAACAAAACGGCGTCCTGCGCGATGAAGAGATAGAAAACCTGCTCGAAAAACGCGCGGAGGCGCGGGCGAGCAGGGATTTCCCGGAGGCCGACCGGATCCGGGAGGAACTCGCAGAGGCCGGCATCGTCCTGGAAGACGGCCCCGACGGCACCCTCTGGAAGCGAAGGGTGCCGTGAGCGCCGCGCGGGGGCGAGGCCGAAGGTTGCGGTCTCGCCGGGTCTCATCCCATCACCGAAGAGCATAACCCTTGAACCCCAAACCCGAATACGTCTGCGGGGCGCACAGCGTGCCGGCGGCTCTCTCTCGCGGGCCGGAGCGGGTGAAGCGGCTCCTCATTGCCGGAGGCCGCCGGAGCCGCCGGGTGGCCGAGGCGGTGCGGCTCGCGGAGTCATCCGGCATCCCCGTCGATGCGCTCGACTCCAGGCAACTCGCGAAAATGGCCGCCACGGCGCAGCATCAAAGCCTGGTGGCGGAGGTGCATCCCACGCCGCTTCTCCCGCTCGATGATCTCATCGAAGCGCAACCCGCGGCGGCTCCGCCCGTTTTACTGCTCGACGGGGTGCAGGACCCGAGGAATTTCGGCGCTATCTTAAGAAGCGCGGCGGCTCTGGGGGCGGGCGGGGTGGTCTGGCCGAAGGATGGCGCCGTGGGCCTCACGCCCGTCGCCGCGAAGGCGGCCGCGGGCGCGCTGGAGATCGTGCCGCTCGCGCGCGTGACGAACCTGGCGCGCGCCGTCTCGACGCTCAAAGAAGCGGGCTACTGGGCGCTGGCGGCGGATGCGCAAGGCGATAGAACGCTGGGCGTCGATGAATTGCCCCGGCCTTGCTGCCTGGTGATCGGAGCGGAGGGCAGGGGCGTGCGGCCGCTCGTGTTAAAGAATTGCGATGTGCGCGTGCGGATTCCCATGGAGGAGGGCGTGGTGTCTTCGCTGAACGCCTCGGTCGCCGCGGCGATCCTGCTCCACGGATTATGCGAGAATCGCGCGGAAGACGAGGGCGCGGCTCAGGTGTAGGCCTCTCCCTCGTGGGCGCCTTGATATCCGGGGTCGAACCCCCGACCCCGCGCTCCTTGCGTTTCGCTCTCTCCAGGGGGATAAAGGGGGTTGACAAGGTGCGTCGGTGGGCCTAATTTAACCCGCCTTTGCGGGCTGGCGTAGCTCAGCTGGTAGAGCAGCTGATTTGTAATCAGCAGGTCGGAGGTTCGAGTCCTCTCGCCAGCTCCACGGCGGGACGCGCCTCCCGGCCCTCGCCGGAGAAAATCCGGGGGAGAATGTCTGCGGTTTTTCCATACGGGCTTCGGTGGATGTGACGGCTTCGGGGAGTCGATGGTTCCCGCAAGGTTTTTTTGATAGCTTTTGTGGTTGTTGTTTTGATGAACGGCGGTTTTCCGGGGAGGTTCCCGAGTGGCCAAAGGGATCAGACTGTAAATCTGACGGCTCAGCCTTCGGAGGTTCGAATCCTCCCCTCCCCACCAGCAGATAGATAGTCGGGACGCTTTGAGACGGGCGCTTTGGATTCAGAAGCGGGAATAGCTCAGATGGTAGAGCATCAGCCTTCCAAGCTGAGGGTCGCGGGTTCGAGCCCCGTTTCCCGCTCCAGGATGATTCGAGGCTTTCGCCTTTTCTTGATATGAGTTTCATTCGTGTGGATTTTGGCTCCCGGGGTTGCTCTGGACGGGATAAGTTGTATTATCCGCCCGGAGCGAATGCCGGAGGTCATCGTTCGCCGAGGTTGCTCCGGTTGAAACAAATGATGTTCGCATGCCCGGGGCGTAGCCGGCCCACGTAGCTCAGCCGGCAGAGCACTTCCTTGGTAAGGAAGAGGTCACCGGTTCAAGTCCGGTCGTGGGCTCCAGGGCAGGCGAAGTTCATTGAAATTTCGAGGTTCGTGCATTATTCTGCGAGTCGCATGAAGCGCCCTGGAATCCCTCGGGTTCGCATGGTTTCCCTTTGGCGATGGACAAGGTTTCGGCCGAGCGGGTATAAAGGCGCGTTTTTCGGGAATGGCAAGGGTAGAGAGGAAATGGTTCCTCTCCCCATGAAGATAATTGTTTTTTGAATATTCAACAGAAGGAGAATTCGCGTCATGGCGAAGGCGAAGTTTGAGCGCACGAAGCCGCACGTGAACGTGGGGACGATAGGTCACGTGGACCACGGGAAGACGACGTTGACGGCCGCGATCACGAGGCACCTCTCGCAGAAGGGGATGGCGGAGGAGATCGGGTTCGACGAGATCGACAAGGCGCCCGAGGAGCGCGAACGCGGTATCACGATAGCGACGGCGCACGTGGAGTACGAGACGGAGAACCGCCACTACGCGCACGTGGACTGTCCGGGCCATGCGGACTACGTGAAGAACATGATAACGGGCGCTGCGCAGATGGACGGGGCGATACTGGTGGTATCGGCGGCGGACGGCCCGATGCCGCAGACGCGCGAGCACATCCTGCTGGCCCGCCAGGTGGGGGTGCCCTACATCTGCGTGTATCTCAACAAGGTGGACATGGTGGACGACGAGGAGCTCCTGGAGCTGGTGGAGCTGGAAGTCCGCGAGCTTCTCTCGACCTACGAGTTTCCGGGCGACGACATCCCGGTGGTGCCGGGTTCTGCGCTGAGAGCCCTGGAGGGGACGGACACCTCCTCGATAGACGATTTGATGGAGGCGGTGGACGGCTACATCCCCGAACCCGTCCGCGACGTGGATAAACCGTTCCTGATGCCGGTGGAGGACGTTTTCTCGATATCCGGCCGGGGTACGGTGGCGACGGGCCGCGTGGAGCGGGGTATCGTGAACGTGGGCGATGAGGTGGAGATCGTGGGCATCACGGACACGAGGAAGACCGTCGCCACGGGTGTGGAGATGTTCAGAAAGCTCCTGGACCAGGGCCAGGCGGGCGATAACGTGGGTGTACTGCTCCGGGGCGTGAAGAAAGACGAGATAGAGCGCGGCCAGGTGCTGGCGGAGCCGGCGTCGATCAAGCCGCACCTGAAGTTCAAGGGCGAGGTGTACATCCTGACGAAAGAAGAGGGCGGTCGCCACACGCCATTTTTCAACGGCTACCGTCCGCAGTTTTATTTCCGTACGACGGACGTGACGGGTCTGGTGACGCTGCCCGAGGGGCGGGAGATGGTAATGCCTGGGGACAACGTGTCGCTGGACGTGGAATTGATCACGCCGATAGCGATGGAGCGCGAGCTACGCTTCGCGATACGCGAGGGGGGCCGCACGGTGGGGGCCGGCGTCGTCACCGAGGTCGTCGAGTAGAGCGGACAAGGCGGTCGTTTCGCTACAACAAAGGTTTTCACAGGCCAGTGGCTCAATTTGGTAGAGCACCGGACTCCAAATCCGGCGGTTGGGGGTTCGAGTCCCTCCTGGCCTGCCATGAACCCGGGGCCGGACCTTGATTCGAAAACGTCGTAAGCGGCTGCGGAGAGCGGATGCATGAATAACAAGGTGATGGGCTGGATTCATCAGGGGCGCACCTTTCTGCGTGACGTGCAAAGCGAAGCGAAGCGCGTGACGTGGCTCGATATGCGCCAGACGGCGGCGCAAACCGCCATGGCCCTCGTGTTCGTCTTCATCATTGCGATATATTTGGGGCTGGTCGATTTGGCGTTGTCCCGAGCCGTCAGCTATTTCCTCAATTTCGGCTTCTAGGTCAGGATTCCGGCATGTCCATGAACTGGTACGTGGTGCACACTTATTCGGGTTTTGAAAACAAGGTGAAACGCTCGATCGAAGAGCAGTTTCGCGGGAAGGAATACGAGGAGAAACTCGGTGAAATCGTGGTTCCCACCGAGCAGGTGGTGAAGGTGAAGGGCGGGAAGAGGCGCACGACCAACCGGAAATTCTTCCCCGGCTACATCCTGATTAAGATGGAGTGCGACGAGGACACCTGGTATGTCGTCAAGAACACGCCGAAGGTAACGGGTTTTCTGGGCGGAACGGCGCCGAGTCCCCTTTCTGAAGGCGAGATGGAAAACATCCTCAAGCAGATGAGCGGAGAGGCCGAGAAGCCCAAGCCCAAGATCGATTTCGAAAAAGGCGAGAGCATCCGGGTGATAGACGGGCCTTTCGTGAACTTCACCGGCGAGATCGACGAGGTTCACGCCGACAGAGGAAAGCTCAAGGTCATGGTCAGCATTTTCGGCCGGGCGACGCCCGTGGAACTCGAGATGCTCCAGGTGGAGAAGGTATAGGGAAGAAAAGGTTTATCGGGGGCGCGGCGTTCGCCGCGTCCGGGAAATAGAGCGAGGCGCAGCCCGGGCAAGTCTCAGGCTTTGTCGCTACGAGAGGGAAAAATGGCGAAAGAAGCGGTTGGCATCATCAAACTTCAAATACCGGCCGGTCAGGCGAACCCCGCCCCGCCCGTCGGTCCCGCGCTCGGCCAGCAGGGCGTGAACATCATGGAGTTCTGCAAGGCCTTCAACGCGCAGACCCAGGGCAAGGAGGGCACGATCATACCGGTCGTGATCTCGGTGTACGCGGACAAGAGCTTCACCTTCATCATGAAGAGTCCGCCGGCCTCCGCTCTACTCAAACAGGCCGCCGCCCTGGCGAAAGGCTCCTCCGAGCCCGGTCGCGAGGGCGTGGGCAGCGTGACGCGCAAACAACTCGAGGAAATCGCGGAGATCAAGAAAGAGGACCTGAACAGCGCCGACCTCGACGGGGCCGTCCGGATCATCGAGGGTACGGCCCGCAGCATGGGGATCGAGGTCAGCGGGTAGTTTTTATTTTACCAGGTGGGAGGCGTCCGGCTCGGGCGTCGTTCGAACCACGAAGGAGGAGACAGACGAATGCCCAAACACGGCAGGAAATACAAAGAAGCCCGGGAGCGAATCGACAGGGAAAAACAGATTCCGCTCGCAGAGGCCGTTGGTTTGTTGAAGGAGATATCGACGGCGAAATTCGACGAGACCGTCGAGATCAGCGCCAAACTCGGCGTCGACCCGCGCCATGCGGAGCAGATGGTGAGGGGAAGCGTCGCTTTGCCCAACGGCATCGGCAAGGAAGAGCGCGTCGTGGCCTTCGCCAAGGGCGAGAAAGTGGCCGAGGCCAAAGAGGCGGGTGCCGAGTACGTGGGTGCGGATGATCTGGCCGAGAAGATTCAGGGCGGCTGGATGGAGTTCGACCGCGTGGTGGCGACGCCCGACGTCATGAGCGTCGTGGGCAAGCTCGGGCGGGTGCTTGGCCCGCGCGGCATGATGCCCAACCCGAAATCCGGCACCGTCTCCTTCGACGTGGGCCGCATGGTTCGGGAGATCAAGGCGGGCAAGGTGGAATATCGCGTGGACAAGGCGGGCATTATTCACGCCCCGGTCGGAAAGGTGAGTTTCGAAGAGAAGGCGCTCTCCGAGAACATCTCTGCAGTCGTGGACGCGCTCGTTCGCGCGAAGCCCGCGGCGAGCAAGGGGGTGTACTTCAAGGGCCTCACCATCTCCAGCACGATGGGGCCCGGCGTGAAGGTCGACCACCAGTCTCTTCTCGCGGCATTGAAATAGGGAGGCCCTGAAATGGCGACAGCAGTTGTGGAGAAGGGGAGGCTGGCGACGGGCAAGGCGCCCCGCGAAGATAAGCTCGAGGCGATAGAGGTGCTCCAGACTCGTTTTAACGAGAGCACCTCTTTGGTGTTGTTCGACTACCGCGGGCTGAGCGTCGCGCAGATGACCGCGCTCAGGCGGCAAACGCGCGAAGCGGGCGTTCGGCTCTCCGTCGTCAAGAATTCGCTCACCGAGCGCGCGGTGGAAGGCACGGGTTTCGAGGAGTTGCAGGGAAGGCTCGTCGGACCGATTTCCATCGTGACGACCGACGGCGACCCCTCGACTCCCGCCAAGATACTCAAGGAATTCGTGAAGAAAGAGTCCGCCGGCGAGATCAAGGGCGGGGTTCTGGACGGCAGATTCCTGGAAACCGCCGAAGTGGACTCGCTCGCGGAACTGCCCTCGCGCGATGTGCTGCTCTCGATGTTGCTCTCCGCCTTGCAGGCCCCCGTGGCGGGTCTGCCGAGAGTTCTGAACGGCGTCGTTTCCCAACTCATAAATGTCGTCGACGCCATTGCCAAAAAGAAAGAATAAGTGTAATATAACTGTTTGCCCTTAGAAGGGGGGCAAACAGCGAAATTTCCAAGATAAAATGGCCTTGATCTGGCCGATGGTCTATTGCGATTGCGAGGAAAGGGCGAATTGTGGCGACCAAAGAAGAAGTAATCGATTTCATTGAAAACATGACGGTGATGGAGTTGAGCGACTTCGTCAAGGAGCTCGAGGAGAAGTTCGGCGTAACCGCGGCCGCGCCCATGATGGTGGCCGGAGCGGGAATGGCGGCGGGCGGCGACGCGGGCGAAGCGGCGGAGGAGCAAACCGATTTCACCGTCACCCTCAAAGCTTTTGGTTCAGAGAAAATCAAGGTTATCAAGACCGTCCGCGAACTGACCAATCTTGGTCTCAAGGAGGCGAAAGACTTGGTGGAGAGCGCACCCCAAGCCGTCGTAGAGGCGGTTCCCAAGGAAGACGCCGATGCTGCTGCCGATAAGCTCAAAGCGGTAGGCGCGGAGGTGGAAATCACATAGGGCTCACCCGGGATGCCGATGGCCCGATCCCTGCCGGTCGCGGCGGGGTCGGCGCTTTACTCGTATCGCCCCCACTTTTTTGAGGTGAGCCGACATGAATATAAAAAATGGTAAGAACGGCCGTCGGGTTCGTGAGGATTTCGCCTCCATACCTGCGGTTATCGATATTCCGAATTTGATCGACATTCAGCTGTCTTCCTACGAACGATTCCTCCAATGGGAAGTGTTGCCCGCCGAACGCCGTACGGACGAGGGTCTCGAGGGCGTGTTTCGTAGCGTCTTCCCCATCTCCGATGCCGCCGAGAATGTAACGCTCGAATACCTCGGCTATGAGATAGGCGTCTGGGAGTCGAAGGGCAACGAATATCCCGGCCTTGGCGGCCCCGGCGTAAAGGACGACGACGGGGTGGAGGTCTTCTGCCGACAAAAGCACGAGGCGGATGAATGCCGCCAGAGAGGGATGACCTACGTCGCGCCCCTGCGCGTCATGCTGCGCCTTACGGTGTATGAGCATGATGAGCAGACCAAGGAGCGCCGCGTCCGCGAGGTGAAGGAGCAAAAGGTATACCTGGGGGAAATCCCCCTGATGACGGAGAACGGCACCTTCATCATCAACGGCACGGAGCGGGTCGTCGTCAGCCAGATGCACCGCTCGCCCGGCGCCTTCTTCAGCGCGGACAAGGTGAAGCCCACCGCCAAATCGGCCTTTACGGCCCGGCTCATCCCCTACCGGGGAAGCTGGCTGGACTTCGAATTCGACAGCAAGGATTTGCTCTTCGTCCGAATCGACAGGCGCCGCAAACTTCCCGTCACCGTTCTGCTGCGCGCGTTCGGCCTGGATAAAGACGATATTCTCAATTCTTTCTACCAGAGCGAGGAACTCTTCTACGACGAGAAGAGAGACACTTATTACAAGAAACTCTCCGAACTCATGGTGAACCAGAGGATTTTCGAGGACATCGTCCTCCCCGAGACGGGCGAACTCGTTCTGCGGTCGGGGCGCAAGTTCACGCGCGCCGCTCTTCGGAAGCTTCAGTCTGCGGGCGTGGAGATCCTGGAACTCAAGGACGAGGAAGTCGTCGGGGGCATTCTGGCCCAGCCGGTGGCCGACCCCGAAACCGGCGAGGTGCTCTTCGACACGAACCTCGAGATCACCTCCGAGGTTCTCGCCGCCCTGCGGGACAAGAAAATCCCCAAGCTGGCGATTCTCTACGTCTCCGGCGTGGGGGCGGACAGGACCATCCGCGACACCCTGACGTCGGATAAATGCGAGACGCAAGAAGATGCTCTCGTCGAGATATACAAGCGCCTGCGCCCGGGCGATCCCCCGACGAAAGAAACGGCGAGGCTCCTTTTCGAGAATCTTTTCTTCAACTCGAAGCGATATGACTTGTCGCGCATCGGACGCCTGAAGCTGAACACGAAGCTGGGCCTGAACCTCCCGCTGGATCAGAGAACCCTGACGCTCAACGACGTTATCGCCACGGTCCGCTACATCATCGAGCTTCGCCATGGTCAGGGGGTGGTGGACGACATCGATCATCTCGGCAACCGGCGCGTGCGCTCCGTGGGCGAGTTGCTCGAAAGCCAGTTCCGCGTCGGTCTCGTGCGCATGGAGCGCGCCATTCGCGAGCGGCTGAGCATCCAGGACATGGAAAATCTGCTGGTGCGCGATCTGGTCAACTCCAAGATGATCACGGCGGCGGTGAAGGAATTTTTCGGTTCCAGCCAGTTGAGCCAGTTCATGGACCAGACGAATCCCCTCTCGGAGATCACCCACAAGCGCAGGCTCTCGGCCCTGGGACCCGGCGGCCTGACGCGCGACCGGGCCGGTTTCGAAGTGCGCGACGTTCATGCCACGCACTACGGGCGCATTTGCCCGATCGAGACGCCCGAGGGGCCGAACATCGGGCTGATTGCGAGCCTTTCCACGTATGCGCGCGTGAATCAGTACGGATTCATCGAAACGCCCTGCCGCAAGGTGGTGAACGGGCGCGTGGGCGCATCGGTCGAATGGCTCTCGGCGATCGATGAGGACAAGTACAAGATCGCCCAGGCGAACGCACCCGTGGACGATAAGGGCAACCTCGTCAACGAATTCGTCTCGGCGAGGACGAGCGGAGAGTTCGTTATGGTGCCCCGCGAGCAGGTGGACTACATGGACGTATCGCCCAAGCAGTTGGTGAGCGTGGCCACCTCCCTCATTCCCTTCCTGGAGAATGACGACGCGAACCGCGCGCTCATGGGCTCGAACATGCAGCGCCAGGCGGTTCCCCTTTTGCGGCCCGAGGCGCCCTTCGTCGGCACCGGCATGGAGGGAATCGCGGCAAGGGACTCGGGCGCGGTCGTCATCGCGCAATGCGACGGCCGTGTGGCGAGCGTGGACGCGACCAGAATCGTGATTCGCGCGACCGAGCAGGCGGGAAACCTGGCCGAAGAGGGTGTCTACATCCACAATCTGGTGAAGTACCGCCGTTCGAACCAGAATACCTGCATCAACCAGAAACCCATCGTACACGTGGGCCAGGAGGTGCAGAAGGGCGACATCATCGCAGATGGGTTCTCCACCGATCAGGGCGAACTCGCTCTGGGCAGAAACATGCTTGTCGCCTTCATGCCCTGGAACGGCTACAACTTCGAGGACGCCATCGTCATCTCCGAAAAGGTGGTGAAGGAAGACATCTACACCTCCCTGCACATCGAGGAGTTCGAAATCGAGGCGCGCGACACGAAGCAGGGTCCCGAGGAAATCACGCGGGACATCCCGAATCAGAGCGAAGAAGCCCTCCGCGACCTCGATGAGAGCGGCATCGTTCGCGTGGGCGCGCGGGTCAATCCGGGAGACGTGCTCGTCGGGCGCATCACGCCCAAAGGAGAGACGCAGCTGAGCCCCGAGGAGAAGCTCCTGCGGGCCATCTTCGGCGAGAAGGCGGGCGACGTCCGCGACTCCTCGCTCAGAGTGCCTCCGGGGATCGAGGGGACGGTCGTGGAGGTGCGCGTCTTCTCCAGGCGGGGCGCGGAGAAGGATGTCCGCATGCAACAGATTGAGGAGGCGGAGATCAACAGGCTGGTGAAGGATTACGGCGATGAAATTCGCATCCTGCTCGATGAGGGAGACGCGAGAATCCGCTCTTTGCTCATCGGGCAGCGCGCCCTCGCCGACGTGGTTCGCCCCAGAGCCGACGAGCGGCTCTTCGCCAAGGGAGAGGAATTCAACGCGGAAGGTCTCGCGAGTTTCAGCGGCGACAACCTCCTGAACCTGCCCGTCGATAAGGCGTTGCTCGCTCAGATCAAGGTCCTCTCCGACCACACGAACGAGCAGGTCGAGCTGCTCGAAAGTATTTTGGAGGAAAAGATAGCCAAGCTTCAGCGCGGCGACGAGCTTCCCCCCGGCGTTCTCAAGATGGCGAAAGTCTACGTGGCGATGAAACGCAAGCTCCAGGTAGGCGACAAGATGGCGGGCCGCCACGGCAACAAGGGCGTCGTCTCCATCATCGTTCCCGAGGAGGACATGCCCTATCTCGAAGACGGCACGCCGATCGAGATCGTGCTCAACCCCCTCGGCGTGCCCTCGCGCATGAACGTCGGCCAGATTCTGGAAACGAACCTGGGGTGGGCCGCGAAGGTGCTGGGCAAGCATTTCGCGACGCCGGTGTTCGACGGCGCGACGGAGCAGGACATCGTACGCTTTACGGAAGAGGCGGAGTTGCCGCCATACGGCAAAACCCAGCTCTATGACGGAAGAAACGGCCAGCCCTTCGAGCAGAAGGTCACGGTGGGGATGATCTACATGCTCAAGCTCCACCACCTCGTGGACGACAAGATTCACGCGCGATCGACGGGCCCCTATTCTCTGGTGACGCAGCAGCCCCTCGGCGGCAAGGCGCAGTTCGGCGGGCAGCGCCTCGGTGAGATGGAGGTGTGGGCGCTCGAGGCCTACGGCGCCGCCAAGACGCTGCAGGAAATATTGACGGTGAAGAGCGATGACGTCTCCGGCCGCACGCGGATTTATGAATCCATCGTGAAAGGAGAGAACTCGCTGGAGGCGAGTCTGCCGGAATCCTTCAACGTGTTGATGAAGGAGCTTCAGAGTCTCGCCCTTGATGTCGAATTGATAGAGAGCGGCGAGGCGCCGAGCTAGACCTGAATTTCTGAGCCTGTTTGTTCGGCGGTTCCATCGGCCGTCGCCCAAGGGATGACGCACATACTCCCAAGGAGGGTTGAATTGGACAGCAACTTGAATCTATTCGAAAAGCCGAAGGATCCTGTTTCTTTTGACGCGATACGCATTCGCATCGCCTCTCCGCACACCATTCGGGCCTGGTCTTCGGGCGAGGTGAAAAAGCCCGAGACCATCAACTACCGGACGTTCCGGCCCGAGCGGGACGGGCTGTTCTGTGCGGTCATCTTCGGCCCCGTGAAGGATTACGAGTGCCTTTGCGGCAAGTACAAGCGGATGAAGTACAGGGGCGTGGTTTGCGAGAAATGCGGCGTCGAGGTCATCTCCTCGAAAGTGCGGCGCGAGCGCCTGGGCCATATCGAACTGGCCACTCCGGTTTCTCATGTGTGGTTTTTCAAGGGCCTGCCCAGCCGAATCGGCAATATGCTCGACATGACGCTGCGCGAATTGGAGCGCATTCTCTATTTCGAGAACTACGTCGTCATCGATCCGGGCGAGACGGATCTCAAGAAATTCGAACTCCTCACGGAGGAGCAGTATCGGAATATTGAAGATGAATACGACGAGGACGAGTACAAAATCGGCATCGGCGCGGAAGCGATTCGCGAGCTGCTCGCTCAATTGGACCTCGAGACGCTCTCCGCGGAACTTAAGGCGGAGATTCGCGACACTTCGAACCTGCAAAAGCGCCGCAAGCTCATCAAGCGCCTCAAGGTGGTGGATTCTTTCAAGAATTCGGGCAACCGCTCCGAGTGGATGATACTCGAAGTCATTCCGGTGCTGCCGCCCGAGCTCAGACCCCTGGTGCCGCTCGACGGCGGCCGTTTCGCCACGAGCGACCTGAACGATCTCTACCGCCGGGTCATCAACCGCAACAACCGCCTGCTCAGGCTCCAGGAATTGCGGGCGCCCGACATCATCATCCGAAACGAGAAGCGCATGCTCCAGGAGGCGGTGGACGCGCTGTTCGACAATGGCCGCAGGGGCCGACTGCTCCGCGGCCCGAACAAGCGCCCGCTCAAGAGCCTCTCCGACATGCTCAAGGGAAAACAGGGCCGCTTTCGCCAGAATCTTCTGGGCAAGCGGGTGGATTACTCGGGCCGCTCGGTCATTGTCATCGGCCCCGAGCTCAAGTTCAACGAATGTGGTCTGCCCAAAAAGATGGCGCTGGAACTCTTCAAGCCCTTCATATTCAATCGGTTGGAGGAGAAGGGCCTGGTCGCCACCATCAAGGCGGCGAAGAAGATGGTCGAAGAAGAGCGCCCCGAGGTATGGGACGTGCTCGAAGAAGTGGTTCGCAACCATCCGGTGATACTCAATCGCGCGCCCACGCTGCATCGTCTCGGCATGCAGGCTTTCATGCCGGTTCTGGTGGAAGGCAAGGCCATCCGGGTGCATCCTCTCGTGTGCGCGGCGTTCAACGCGGATTTCGACGGGGATCAGATGGCGGTGCACGTGCCCCTTTCGGTGGAGGCCGTGGAGGAGACGCGCGTGCTGATGCTTTCGGCGAACAACATTCTCTCGCCGGCCAACGGCATGCCTCTGGCCGTGCCCAGCCAGGACATCATTCTGGGCTGCTACTACCTGACGAAGCCGCGCGGCGGCTCCAAAGGCGAGGGCCACGTGTTCGGCAACGTGGGCGAGGCGAGAGTCGCATTCGACCAGGGCGAGGTGGGTCTGCAGACGCGCATCCGGATTCGCCTGGGAGACGAATTGGTGGAAACCACCGTCGGACGGGTTCTCCTGTTTGAAATTTTGCCCGAAGGCGTTCCCTTCGAGGCGGCGAACTGCGTCATGGACAAGCGTGCGCTCACGCGTCTCGTCGCCACCTGCTACGAAAAGGCGGGCCGCTCGAAGACGGTGACGTTCCTCGACGCGCTCAAGAATCTCGGTTTCACGCACGCCACCCAGGCGGGCATCTCCATCTCCATCGACGACATGAAGGTGCCGGTCAGCAAGGGTGAACTCACCGAGGAGGCCCGGGGCGAGGTGCTTGAAGTCGAAAAGGAATACCGTGACGGCTTGATCACGGACGGAGAGCGTTACAACAAGATCATCGACATCTGGTCGCACGTGACCGAGGAGGTCTCGGGCGAAATGTTCAAGGTGCTCGAGCAAGACGACGAAACCGCGATGAGCGGACCCGGCGGCGAGGACGGCCAGCCGTTCGACTTCAACCCCATCTACATCATGGCCGACTCCGGCGCGCGCGGCAGCACGGCCCAGTTGCGCCAGCTCGGCGGAATGCGGGGTCTGATGGCCAAGCCCTCGGGCGAGATCATCGAAACGCCGATCACGGCGAACTTCCGCGAGGGCCTCTCGGTGCTCCAGTACTTCATCTCCACGCACGGCGCGCGCAAGGGATTGGCGGACACCGCGCTCAAGACGGCGAACAGCGGATACCTGACGCGCCGGCTGGTGGACGTGGCCCAGGACATCATCATCAACGAGGAAGACTGCGGCACCATCAACGGCATCGAGATGAGCGCACTCGTCGAGGGAGGCGAGATCATCCAGACGCTGGGCGAGCGGATCATCGGCCGGATCGCCCTGAACGATATCCGGGACCCCTTCAACAACGAGGTTCTCTGCGCGGCGGGTGAGGAGATCAACGAGGAGAAGGTTCGCCTCATCGAAAACGCAGGCGTGGAGAGGGTCACGATCCGCTCGGTGCTCACGTGTGAGACCCAGTCGGGCGTTTGCTCGAAATGCTATGGCCGGAGCCTGGCCACGGGCCAGCTCGTGGAGGTGGGCGAGGCGGTCGGCGTCATCGCCGCGCAGTCCATCGGCGAGCCGGGCACGCAGCTTACCATGCGCACGTTCCACATCGGCGGCACGGCCACGCGCGCGGGCGAGCAGAGCACGGTGGAGGCCAAGCGCGAGGGTTTCGTGAAGTACATCAACCTGCGGATCATCACGAGCAAGAAGGGTGATCTGATCAACATGAACCGCAACGGGCAGATCGCCATTTGCGACGAGACGGGCCGCGAGCGGGAGCGCTACCCCGTGGTCTACGGCGCCTACGTCCGCGCGCGGGAGAACTCCAGGGTGAGCGAGGGCGAGATTCTCCTCGAGTGGGATCCCTACACGTTTTCGATTATGGCGGAAAAAGAGGGGAGCATCGCGCTGCTCGACGTCATCGAGGGTCTTACCATGCAGGAGGAGATCGACGAGATCACCGGTCTCTCGCGCCGGGTGATCCTCGATCACGCCGATGAGAAGCTCCAGCCGCGCGCTGCTTTGCTCGATGCGGCCGGCGAGCAAATCTCCGTATATCCCCTGCCGGCCGGCGCGCACATCAGCGTCCA
The DNA here is from genome assembly GCA_965203325.1 of bacterium. Lineage (GTDB taxonomy): Bacteria > UBA8248 > UBA8248 > UBA8248 > UBA8248 > Bin107. Next base: position 1,169,907 of record OZ241875.1, on the reverse strand, counting down.
GGAGGGGGAGGCGATCTCCGCCGGCGACATCATATTCAAGATCACGCGCGAGACTTCCAAGACCAAGGACATCACGGGCGGTCTGCCGCGCGTCGCCGAGTTGTTCGAAGCGCGCAAGCCCAAGGAGAACGCCGTGATCTCCGAGATCAACGGGCACGTGAAGTTCGCCGGCACGCTGCGGGGCATGCGCCGCCTCATGGTCGTCTCCGAGGAAGGCGATGAGCGCGAATACCTCATCCCCCGAGGCAAGCACGTGAACGTACAGGAGGGCGATTACGTCCGGGCGGGTGAGCCGCTCATGGACGGCGCCGTGAACCCGCATGATATCCTGGCGGTGCTCGGCGAGAATGAATTGCAGAACTACCTCGTCAACGAAGTGCAGGAGGTGTATCGCCTCCAGGGCGTGAACATCAACGACAAGCACATCGAGATCATCGTGCGGCAGATGCTCAGGAGGCTCGAAGTCGTCGATCCGGGAGAGACCGACCTCGTCATCGGCGAGCAGGTGACGCGCGATCTGTTCCAGCGGCGCAACCAGGAGGCCGAGGAGGAGGGGAAAACCCCGGCGACGGGCCGGCCCATCCTGCTCGGCATCACCCGCGCCTCCCTGTCGACGGACAGCTTCATCTCGGCGGCTTCCTTCCAGGAGACCACCCGCGTGCTCACGCAGGCCGCGGTTTCCGGAAAGGTGGACTTCCTGCGCGGTCTCAAGGAAAACGTCATCATGGGCCGGCTCATTCCGGCCGGCACCGGCGCGCGCCGCTACCAGCAGGTGGAGCTCCTCTCCCCCGAGGTCGAGCTGGCGCCCATCGGTGATGATATCCCCGCGATCGTGGATGAAGAAGAGGAAACGGCCCCCGCGGCGGAAGAGGGGGTGCCCTCGGAATAACCCCTTGAAAATGTGGATTTTTTCCGCACGTGAGGTTGACAAGAGCGCGTGTAGGGCTATAATCGCCGCTTCGTTGTCTGGAGTGCGTGGTTCTTGAAGTCGCAGAGCCTTGCAAGTAATTGAAATAATTATGATTATTTGGCTGCCCCATCTCGAGGCTCAGCCGTAGTCGAAATAAGTGGCCCCGAGATGAGGGCGAAGAACGCTTTGGTCTCGAAAGAGCGGGATTTTTCGGGGCGGCTTTCTCATGATTCGGAGTGAATGGTGCCGACGATCAGCCAGTTGATACGCAAGGGACGCAAGCGGATTCAGACGAAAACCGATAGTCCTGCGCTGCGAAATTGTCCCCAGAAGCGCGGCGTTTGCGTTCGTGTGTATACGACGACGCCCAAGAAGCCGAACTCGGCGCTCCGGAAGGTCGCGCGCGTGCGCCTCACCAATGGCATGGAGGTGACCACCTACATCCCCGGTGAGGGACACAACCTTCAGGAACACTCCATCGTCTTGATCCGCGGCGGACGCGTGAAGGATCTGCCCGGCATTCGCTATCACGTCGTCCGGGGAACGCTCGACAGCGTGGGCGTGGAAGCGCGTCGTAACGGGCGCTCCAAATACGGGGCGAAAAAGCCGAAGTAGGCGGCGTTCTCGTTTCAGGTTCAGCAGGGAGACTCGTATTTCATGGCGAGAAGAAAAAGAGCCACGAAAAGAACCGTTTTGCCGGATCCGAAGTTCAACGACCGGCTGGTGACCAAGTTCATCAACTCCCTGATGCTCAAGGGGAAGAAGAGTCTGGCCGAGCGCGTGTTTTACGGGGCGATGGACGTGGTGGAGGAGAAGATGAAGGAAGACCCCATCAAGGTCTTCAAGCGCGCCATGGACAACGTGAAACCCGCTCTCGAGGTTCGCTCCAGGCGTGTGGGCGGCGCCACCTATCAGGTGCCCGTGGAAGTGCGGCCCGACAGGCGCACGGCGCTCAGTATCCGCTGGATCATCCAGAACGCGCGGAGCCGGGACAGGAAGATTGCGAACGGCCTCGCCGCCGAGATCATGGACGCCGCGAACGATACGGGCGGCGCCGTTCGCTTGCGAGAGAACACGCATCGCATGGCGGAGGCGAACAAAGCCTTCGCCCATTATCGTTGGTAGGCCGAGGGAAGGATTGACCGTGCCCAGCGAAGCGCTCCGGAAAACGAGAAACATCGGCATCATGGCGCACATCGATGCCGGCAAGACGACGACGACCGAGCGCGTCCTGTTCTACACGGGCCGAACCCACAAAATGGGCGAAGTGCATGACGGCGCGGCCACCATGGACTGGATGGCGCAGGAACAGGAACGCGGCATCACCATCACCTCCGCGGCGACGCGCTGTGCCTGGAACGATCACGTCATCAACATCATCGACACGCCCGGCCATGTGGATTTCACGGCAGAGGTGGAGAGAAGCCTGCGGGTTCTCGACGGCGCTGTGGCGGTGTTCTGCGCCGTGGGCGGCGTGGAGCCGCAAAGCGAGACGGTCTGGCGTCAGGCGGAGAAATACGGCGTTCCCCGCCTCGTGTTCGTCAACAAGATGGACAGGACGGGCGCGGATTTCCAAAGGGTGGTGAATGAAGTGAGGGAACGTCTCGCCGCGAACCCGCTCGTGCTGCAACTGCCGATCGGGGCGGAGGAGAATTTCGCCGGCATGGTGGATCTCGTGACCATGAAGGCGCGGGTGTTCGACGACCCGATGGGCGCTTCCTACCGGGAGGCGGAAGTGCCTGATAATCTGAAGGACGAAGCCAATGATCTGAGAGAAAAGCTGTTCGACACGCTCTCGATGTTCGATGACTCGTTGGTGGAGAAATACCTGGAAGGCGAGGAGATTTCTCCCGAGGAGATTCGGGCCGCAATTCGACAGGGAACGATCTGCGGCGAATTTGTTCCCGTCGTATGCGGCTCCGCGTTTAGGAACAAGGGCGTTCAGCTTCTGCTGGACGCCATTGTTGATTATCTCCCCTCTCCTCTCGAAATCCCTCCCGTTCAGGCCGTATTGTCAGATGAAGATTTGGAACTGGGCAGAAAGCCCGAGGAGAGAGCGCCCTCGGACGATGACCCGCTCTGCGCGCTGACTTTCAAGGTCATGACGGACCCCTATGTGGGCCAACTGGTATTTATCCGCGTGTATTCGGGCGTGCTGAAATCGGGTTCCTCCGTATTGAACACGATCACCGGCAAGCAGGAGCGCGTAGGGCGTCTTATGCGAATGCACGCGAACAAGCGTGAAGAGATACAGGAGGCCCACGCAGGCGACATCGTCGCCGCCCTGGGCATCAAACAGGCCAAAACGGGCCATACTCTCTGCGCTCCTTCCCACCCCATCCTTCTTGAAAGCATCAACTTTCCCGAACCCGTTATTTCCATCGCCATCGAGCCGAAGACGAAATCCGACCAGGACAAGCTCGGCAACGCCCTGGCGAGGCTCTCGGATGAGGACCCGACCTTCCGGGTACGTTCGGACGAGGAGACGGCGCAGACCATCCTCTCCGGCATGGGGGAGTTGCACCTGGAGATTCTGGTGGACAGGCTATTTCGGGAATTCGCGCTGGAAGCCAGCGTGGGCAAACCCCAGGTCGCCTATCGGGAAACGATCCGGGCCGAGGCCACCGCGCGCGGGCGTTTCGTGCGCCAGTCCGGTGGACGCGGGCAGTTCGGGGACGTGGAGATCACCATCAGACCGCTCGCTCCGGGCGGCGGATTTCAGTTCGTCAACAAGATTGTGGGCGGCGTGATTCCGAGAGAATACATCCCGGCGGTCGAGAATGGCGTCAGAGAAGCCATGGAGAACGGGGTTTTGGCCGGATATCCGTTGCTCGACATTGAGGTCACGCTTTTCGATGGTTCGTTCCACCAGGTGGACAGTTCGGAGGTGGCCTTCAAGATCGCAGGCTCCATGGCCTTCCGGGAGGCCGCGAAGAAGGCGAAGCCCGTTCTGCTCGAGCCGATCATGGATATGGAAGTAGTGTGCCCCTCGGATTTTCTGGGTGATGTCATGGGAGACCTCACCTCCCGGCGCGGCCGGATTCGAGAGATGGATGACAGGGCGGGCGCCAAGGTGGTGAACGCCTCCGTCCCGCTCTCGGAAATGTTCGGTTACGCGACCGACGTTCGGTCGATGACCCAGGGCAGGGCGACCTATACGATGCAGTTTGGCCGATATGAAGAGATGCCGCGCCAGCTTGCCGAGGAGTTGATGGCGAAAAACGCAGGCACGGCGGTCGAAACGGTATAGGCAGGTATATCTGGAGGGGGCGGGCGTGAGCCGCCCTCTTTGATTTTCTATTAGAAGGAGAATTCGCGTCATGGCGAAGGCGAAGTTTGAGCGCACGAAGCCGCACGTGAACGTGGGGACGATAGGTCACGTGGACCACGGTAAGACGACGTTGACGGCCGCGATCACGAGGCACCTCTCGCAGAAGGGGATGGCGGAGGAGATCGGGTTCGACGAGATCGACAAGGCGCCCGAAGAACGCGAACGCGGCATCACGATAGCGACGGCGCACGTGGAGTACGAGACGGAGAACCGCCACTACGCGCACGTGGACTGTCCGGGCCATGCGGACTACGTGAAGAACATGATAACGGGTGCGGCGCAGATGGACGGCGCCATACTGGTGGTGTCGGCGGCGGACGGCCCGATGCCGCAGACGCGCGAGCACATCCTGCTGGCCCGCCAGGTGGGGGTACCCTACATCTGCGTGTACTTGAACAAGGTCGACATGGTGGACGACGAGGAGCTCCTGGAGCTGGTGGAGCTGGAAGTCCGCGAGCTTCTCTCGACCTACGAGTTCCCGGGCGACGACATCCCGGTGGTTCCGGGTTCTGCGCTGAGGGCCCTGGAGGGTACGGACACCTCCTCGATAGACGAGTTGATGGAGGCGGTGGACGGCTACATCCCCGAACCCGTACGCGACGTCGACAAACCGTTCCTGATGCCGGTGGAGGACGTTTTCTCGATATCCGGCCGGGGTACGGTGGCGACGGGCCGCGTGGAGCGGGGCATCGTGAACGTTGGGGATGAGGTGGAGATCGTGGGCATCACGGACACGAGGAAGACGGTCGCGACGGGCGTTGAGATGTTCCGAAAGCTCCTGGACCAGGGCCAGGCGGGCGACAACGTGGGCGTATTGCTCCGGGGTGTCAAGAAAGACGAGATAGAGCGCGGCCAGGTGCTGGCGGAGCCGGCGTCGATCAAGCCGCACCTGAAGTTCAAGGGCGAGGTGTACATCCTGACGAAAGAAGAGGGCGGCCGTCACACGCCGTTTTTCAACGGCTACCGTCCGCAGTTTTATTTCCGTACGACGGACGTGACGGGTCTGGTGACGCTGCCCGAGGGCCGGGAGATGGTGATGCCGGGGGACAACGTGTCGCTGGACGTGGAATTGATCACGCCGATAGCGATGGAGCGCGAGCTACGCTTCGCGATACGCGAGGGGGGCCGCACGGTGGGGGCCGGCGTCGTCACCGAGGTCGTCGAGTAGAGAGATGGAAGGATAGCGGGGGAAATGAGCCAGAAGATTCGGATTCGACTCAAGGCATACGATCACCGTCTGCTGGACCAATCGGTGGGCGAGATCGTCGATACGGTGAAGCGAACGGGCGCTTCGCTGGTGGGGCCGGTGCCGCTGCCCACTTCCATCAACAAGTACACGGTGCTGCGCGGCCCGCACATCGACAAGAAATCGAGAGAGCAGTTCGAGATACGGACGCACAAAAGGCTCGTGGATATCATGGAGCCGACCCAGCAGACGGTGGATGCGCTCATGAAGCTCGAACTCGCCGCAGGAGTAGACGTCGAAATCAAGCTGAACTAACCGGGATGATGTGATGGAATTTTTGCTTGGTCGAAAAGTCGGGATGACCCAGGTGTTTTCGCCGGATGGCGGAGCGATCTCGGTGACGGTGGTCGAGGCGGGACCTTGCATCGTCGTGCAGCGCAAGACCGAGGAGAACGACGGCTACACGGCCGTTCAGCTCGGGTACATGCCCCGAAAGGAAAAGGGCCTCTCGAAAGCGGCTTTGGGCCATTTCCAAAAAGCGGGGACGCAGCCGTTTCGATATCTCAAGGAAGTTCCGCTGGAGGATGAGGACGCGGAACTCGAGGCGGGCAGCCTCATCGACGTGACGATATTCGATCGCGGCGATCGGCTCGACGTGACGGGCACGAGCAAGGGCCGCGGCTTCGCGGGCGTGATGAAGCGCCATGGGTTCGGCGGCGGGCCCGCCTCCCACGGCGGCATGTTCGATCGCCTGCCGGGAGCGATGGGCGCTTCGGCGTATCCCTCGAAGATCATCAAGGGCAAGAAGATGCCGGGCCAGATGGGGAACGAGAAGGTCACCACGCAGGGACTCTTGGTGGTGGACGTCATCCCCGAGGAGAATCTGCTTCTGCTCAGGGGCGCCGTGCCCGGAGCGAACGATGGATTTGTGGTTTTGCGCAAGAGCGTCAAGGGCAACAGGGGCGGGCTGGAAAAACCGAAGGAGCAGGCCAGGAGCCTGAACCCCCTGAAGGCTTCGAAGCGGGCCGCGCGAGGGAATTGAGGAACGACATGCCCACGATTGATGTGTATGACTTGGAAGGCCAGGTGGTGGAGCAGATGGATCTGCCCGAGTCCGTTTTTGACGGTGAGGTGAAGGTGCACCTGATCCACCAGATGGTGAAGGCGCAACTCGCGGCGCGGCGCGCAGGCACGCATTCGACGCTGACGCGCAAGGAAGTGCACGGCACGGGCGCGAAGCCTTTTCGCCAAAAGGGCGGGGGACGCGCTCGCGCGGGCGACGTCAAGTCCCCGATATGGCGGCACGGGGGGATCACCTTCGGCCCCAAACCGCGCGATTACACCCAAAAGATGAACAAGAAGATGAAAAGCGGCGCACTCCGGAGCGCCCTGAATCTGAAATGGAAAGAAGGAAAACTGCTCGTCGTGCGCGACCTCAATCTGCCCGAACCCAAGACGCGCCTCATGGTGGAAGTCATCGAGAACCTGAACCTCGGGCGCAAGGCGTTGATCGTGAACGACGGGGACGAGCGGAATTTCGAGTTGGCGACGAGAAACATCAAGGGCGCGAAACCGATGAGGCCCGAGGGTCTGAACGTATACGACATCATGGGTCACGAGCACCTCGTTTGCACCAAGGGCGCGCTCGGCGGCATCTCGGAAAGGTTGGCGGGCTAGGTCATGGAAAACACATCCATCATCCGCAGACCCTGCGTGACGGAAAAAAGCATCGCGAGCTCCGAGGAGGCGAACAAGGTCGTCTTCGAGGTCGCCGTCGGAGCCAACAAGATAGAGATAAAAAAGGCGGTGCAGGAGTTGTTCGGCGTGACGGTACTGAACGTGAACACGATGCGGGTGCCCGGCAAGAAGGTTCGCATGGGCCGTCACCAGGGCGTCAAGCCCGCATGGAAAAAAGCGATTGTGACGCTGCGCGAAGGCGACACGATCGAATTTTTTGAATCTACCTAGATTTTGAGGCGAGTGTCATGCCGGTGAAAAAATACAAGCCGACTTCTCCGGGACGGAGGTTTCAGGACGTTCTCGTGCGGGACGAGATTACGACGGATCGGCCCGAGAAGTCCCTGACCAAGGGGATGTCGAAATCCGGCGGACGGAACAACCGGGGACGCATCACCACCTATCAGAGGGGCGGAGGCCACAAGCGCCGCTACCGGGTGGTGGATTTTCGGCGCGAGAAAACCGGCGTGCCCGGCAAGGTGCGTTCAATCGAATATGATCCGAACCGCTCCGCGCGGTTGGCGCTCATCGTCTATCTCGACGGCGAGAAGCGCTACATCATCGCGCCCGATGGCCTGGAAGTGGGCGCGACCATAAGCTCCGGGCCGGAGGCGGAAATCCGCGTCGGAAACGCGCTGCCCGTGGACCGGATTCCGCTGGGCACCACGTGCCACAACATCGAGATGAAGCCGGGGCGTGGCGGGCAGATCGCCCGCAGCGCGGGCGTGAGCGCCCAGCTCATGGCGAAGGAGGGGAATTACGCGCAGTTCCGGCTCTCCTCCGGAGAGGTCCGCATGATTCACCTTTCCTGCTACGCCACGATAGGAGAGGTGGGAAATTCGGACCATAGCAACGTGAGCCTCGGCAAGGCGGGGCGAAAGCGGTGGCTGGGTCGTCGTCCCAACGTTCGCGGCGTGGCCATGAATCCGGTGGATCACCCGCTGGGCGGCGGCGAGGGCAAGAGTTCGGGAGGCAGGCACCCGGTGACCCCGTGGGGCAAGCCGACGAAAGGCTACAAGACGCGCAAGAAGGATAAGCCTTCTTCTAAATTCATCGTGCGGCGAAGAAAATCCAGGTAGCCGGATTTCAGGGAGATTGGATAGCGATGCCACGTTCTCTTCACAAGGGCCCATTCGTAGATGCTCACCTACGCAAGAAAGTGGAGGCGATGGACGAGAGCGGCGAGAAGCGGATGATCAGGACCTGGTCGAGGCGCTCCACCATCGTACCGGATTTCGTGGGCCATACGTTCGCCGTGCACAACGGCAAGAAATTCGTGCCCGTGTACGTGACGGAGAACATGGTGGGCTTCAAGCTCGGGGATTTTTCTCCCACCCGCACCTTCCGCTCGCATTCGGGAATGACGAAGCGGCAGGTTACGCTGAAGTAGGTTTTGGCGGGTCGGTCGAAACAGGCAAGGGAATGACATGTCCAAGGCGATTTTGAAATATCACCGCGCCAAGCCGCGCAAGACGCGCCAGATAGCGGATATGATCCGCGGCAAGCGGGTGGCGGACGCTCTCAACCTTTTGCGCCTGTCCACGCGCTCATCGGCCAAGGTGGTGGAGAAGGTGCTTCTCTCCGCGCTCGCGAACGCCACCGACAAGGGGGAGCATGACGATCCCGAAGGTCTCATCGTGAAGAGCGTTCGGGTCGACGTGGGGCCGACGCTCAAGCGCTTCCGCGCGCGGGCGCGCGGACGCATCGGACGCGTCAAACACAGAAGTTGCCACATCCGCGTGGATATCGGCGAAGCGAATTAGGGGGATACAAATGGGTCAAAAAGTTCACCCCATCGGTTTTCGGGTCGGCATCACCAGAGGCTGGAATTCGCACTGGTTCGCCAAGCACAATTTCGGCGACCTGCTTCTGGACGATCAGCGCATCCGAAAGTACGTGAAGGAGCGCCTCTCGCACGCAGGCGTGAGCAACGTGGAGATAGAGCGGGCGAGCGAGCGTGCGCGCATCAACATCTGGACGGCCCGGCCGGGCATCATCATCGGAAAGCGCGGTGCCGAGGTAGACAGGCTGAAAGCGGATCTGCAGGAACTCACCGGCAACCAGGTGAACGTGAACATCAAGGAAGTGCGAAAGGCCGAGATGGACGCCCAGCTCGTGGCCGAGAACATCGCCATGCAGCTCGAGCGCCGGATCGCCTTTCGCCGAGCGATGAAAAAAGCGGTGACCTCCGCCCTTCGCTTCGGCGCCAAGGGCGTGAAGATTCAGTGTTCCGGCAGGCTCGGGGGCGCCGAGATCGCGCGAACCGAGTGGTACCGGGAGGGCCGCGTGCCGCTTCAGACCCTTCGCGCGGACATCGACTATGGCTTCGCCGAAGGCAAGACGACATACGGAATCATCGGGGTGAAGGTCTGGATATTCAGGGGCGAGATGATCCGGCAAGCGAGAAGAACGCCTTCCCAGACCCTGGGTTCGTAACAGGCGCTTAGGAGCGAGACATGCTGCAGCCGAAAAGAACGAAGTTCAGAAAGACGCAGAAGGGTCGTCTGGACGGCAAGGCCCAGCGCGGCTCGACGCTCTCGTTCGGCTCCTACGGGCTTCAAACCCTGGAGACGACGCACATTACGGCGCGCCAGATTGAGGCGGCCCGTATCGCGATGACGCGCCACGTCAAGCGCGGTGGGCGGATATGGATTCGTCTTTTCCCCGATAAGCCCATGTGCAAGAAACCGGCCGAGGTTCGCATGGGCAAGGGCAAGGGTTCGCCCGAGTACTGGATGGCGCCCGTGCGCGCGGGCAGGATTCTCTACGAGATGGACGGCGTCGCCGACGACGTCGCCCGCGAGGCGCTACGCCTGGCCGCCCAGAAGCTGCCGTGCAAAACCAGGATTGTAACCTCTTCCTGAGGGGGATGATGGCGTGAAATACGGCGAGGTCCTCGAACTGAGCGATGAAGAACTCGGGTTCAAGGAGAACGAATTGCGTCAGGAGTTGTTCAACCTGCGCTTTCGAAAGGCGACGGGCCAACTGGACAACACGGCGCGCATCGGACTGTTGAAGCGGGATTTGGCGCGGGTGTTGACTTCAAAGCGTGAGCGCGAAAGCGCGCAGGCCGCGGGCGCCGAGGGAGAGGGATCGTAGATGAGTGATGTTCGAGGCAGGCGGAAGGTTCGGGAAGGAAGAGTCGTAAGCGACGTGATGGACAAGACCGCCACCGTCGAGGTGGTGCGCATGTTCAAGCATACGACCTTCAAGCGCGTCGTGCGCCGGCGAAAGAAATATCTGGTTCATGACGAGGAGAATTCACTCAATACGGGAGACAGGGTGCGCATCATCGAAACCAGGCCGATGAGCCGGAGGAAGCGCTGGCGTCTTCTGGATGTAATCGAGCGCAGCAAGTAGGGAACCGAAAAAATGATTCAGGTCGAAACAATGTGCAGCGTGGCGGACAATTCGGGGGCGAAGCGCGCCCAGTGCATCAAGGTGTTGGGCGGCTCGCGGCGGCGGTACGCGCGGATCGGCGACATCATCGTCGTGGCGATTAAGGAAGCCGTGCCGAACAGTCCCGTGAAGAAGGGGGAAGTCCGGCGCGCCGTCGTCGTTCGGACCGTCAAGGAGACCGGGCGCGAGGACGGCACCTACATTCGCTTCGACGACAATGCCGTCGTCATCATCAATGAGGCGCGCGAACCGATGGGGACGCGCATTTTCGGGCCCGTGGCCCGCGAGTTGAGACGCAAGCGGTTCATGCGCATCGTTTCGCTCGCGCCTGAGGTTCTGTGAGGAACGAGATGGGTTCGAGTTCAAAGAAAACGCATGTAAAAAAAGGCGACATCGTTCAGGTGATCGCCGGCCGCGAGAAGGGGAAGACCGGCAAGGTGCTTCAGGTGCTCAAGGATGAGAACCGTGTCATCGTCGAGAAGGTGAACATCGTGAAGCGGCACACGAAGCCGAGCCAGGGGCAGCAGCAAGGCGGTATTCTGGAGCGGGAGGGCAAGATACATATTTCCAACGTCATGCCCGTGGACCCGAAGACCAACCAGCCTTCGCGGATTCGGAGAAAGCGGCTCGAAGACGGCGCGCATGTGCGCGTGACGCATAGCAGCGGCGAATTGCTCGATACGGTGTAGAAGAAAGAAGGATTTGATTCGAAATGGCGTACGTGCCCAGAATGTTGCAGCTTTATCGTGACGAAATCGTGGAAAAACTCCGCAAGGAGTTTGAATACGCCAACGTCATGCAGATTCCGCGGCTTGTGAAGGTCACTCTGAACATGGGCCTTGGGGAGGCCGTACAGAATGCGGCGACTCTGGAGAACGGCGTCGCCGAGTTGACGAGCATTGCGGGCCAGAAGCCCGTCATCACACGCGCGAGGAAATCCATCGCGAATTTCAAGCTGCGCGAGGGCATGCCCATCGGGGCGATGGTGACGCTTCGCGGCGCGCGGATGTGGGATTTCGCGGACCGGCTGGTGAACGTGGCGCTCCCCCGCGTGCGCGATTTCAGGGGCTTGAGCCCAAAGTCTTTCGACGGGCGCGGAAACTACAGCCTCGGGATACGCGAGCAGCTCATTTTCCCCGAAATCGATATCGACAAGGTGGAGAGATCCCGTGGCATCGGGGTGGTCCTGAACACATCGGCGAACACGGATGAAGAGGGCAGGGCGCTGCTTCGTGAGTTGGGCGTCCCCTTCCGGGCGAGTTAAGGGGAAATACAGTGGCGAAAAAGTGCTTGATTGCGAAACAGAAGAAGCCGCCCAAGTTCGGCGTGCGGGCGTATAACCGCTGCCAGCGTTGCGGACGTTCGCGAGGCTACTTGAGGCGTTTCAAGATTTGTCGGATTTGTTTCCGTGAATTGGCGCTCAAGGGCGAAATTCCGGGAGTCACGAAGTCGAGTTGGTAGCCGGAGAACAAAGCGTATGAGCATGACGGATCCCATTGCCGATCTTCTGACGCGCATTCGCAATGCGGTGCGTGCGGGCCATGATAGCGTCGAGATTCCGGGCAGCGAACTCAAGGCGCGAGTCGTCGGAATCCTGAAGTCCCAGGGCTATATCAAGGGATACGATGTCGAACCGGGTCCGACGGGACAGACGCGAATCAAGGTGGCGCTCAAGCCGCCCCAGGACGGCAAGCTGGTGTTGAGCGGCCTCAAGCGCGTCAGCAAGCCCGGCCTCCGCGTGTACGTGGACAAGGAGTCGGTTCCCAAGGTGCTCAACGGCATGGGAATCGCCATTCTCACGACCTCGCGAGGCGTGGTGACGGATGAGGAAGCGAGGAACCTGGGGGTCGGCGGTGAAGTTCTCTGTGAAATTTGGTGAGGTGGTTTGAATGTCACGCATCGGAAAAATGCCGATTCCCATCCCCTCGGGCGTCGAAGCGAAGCTCGATGGACGGAACATCTCCGTCAAAGGGCCCCTGGGCGAACTCGACCTCGAGTTGCACCACAGGCCGAAGGTGGAGATAGATGACGGGAACATCGTCGTCACGCGCGTCAGCGAATCGCGCCAGGACAAATCGCTCCACGGGCTCACGCGCTCGCTGATCGCCAATATGGTCGAAGGCGTGACGAAAGGGTTCGAGAAGGAACTCGAGATAATCGGCTTGGGATACCGCGTGGAGGCGAGGGGCGAGGGAGTCGTCCTGAACGTGGGATTTTCGCATCCGGTGAGCATCGAACCGATCGAGGGCATCACCTTCGAGGTGCAGAGCGACCGCAACCGGACGGCGATCAAGGTGAAGGGCATCGACAAGCAGTTGGTGGGCTGGGTGGCCGCCGAAATCCGCAAGGTGAAGCCCCCCGAGCCGTATAAGGGCAAGGGCATCCGCTATGCGGGCGAGACGGTTCGCCGCAAGGTCGGCAAGGCCGGCGTGTAGCGCGGGAGGTTTGAGAAGTGGGTCGATTGACGAAACTCGAGGCGAGACTCAAGCGAAAGGTAAGAATCCGCAAGAAGAGCCGCGGAACGGGTGAGCGTCCTCGCTTGACGGTTTTCAGGAGCGGTGGACACATCTACGCCCAGGTGATTGATGACGTCTCGGGCCGGACCCTGGCCGCGGCCTCCTCGCGCGAGAAGGATTTCGCCACCGAGGCGAAGAGCGCCGAAAACGCGGGCGGGAGCAACGTGACGGGCGCCGCCATCGTCGGCAAGCTGCTGGCCGGTCGCGCGAAGGCCAAGGGTGTGGAAAAAGTGGTTTTCGATCGCAACGGCTATCTCTATCATGGCCGCGTGAAGGCGCTGGCCGACAGCGTGAGAGAGACGGGGGTGAGTTTCTGATGGCGCGAGACGCAAGGCGAGGCCGGGACAGGGAGCCCGAGAATCCCGAAGAGCGTGAATTCATCGACCGGGTCATCTACGTGAATCGTGTGGCCAAGGTGGTGAAGGGCGGCAGGCGCTTCAGTTTCAGCGCCCTGGTGACCGTCGGCGACAGGAAGGGCCAGGTCGGCATCGGGATGGGCAAGGCGAACGAGGTGCCCGAAGCCATCCGCAAGGGCGTGGAGAAGGCCCGCAAGGCGATGGTGAAGGTGGCCCTCGATCATGAGACCATCCCCCACCAGACGATGGGCAAATACGGCGCGGGCCGTGTGCTTCTCAAGCCGGCGGCGCGGGGAACGGGCGTCATCGCCGGCGGCCCCGTACGCGCGGTTCTGGACGTCGCCGGGGTGCGTGACATACTGACGAAGTGCATCGGCACGAACAACCCGCACAACGCGGCCAAGGCGACGCTGCAGGGCTTGAGTTCGCTGCGCAACAAGGAAGAAGTTTTGGCGCTCCGGGGAATCGGCATCGAAGATGACGCCGCCGGAGACGCAGAGACGGAGGACACCGAGACAGCGGCAGTAGAGGCGGAGGCCCCGGCGGAAGATGCCCTGGACAGCGGCGCTGCAGCCGACGAAGCTGGTGACGCCGACGAGGCGAGCGATGACGAAGACGCCGGCGCGAAGGAAGAATAGAGGGAAAGATGGCGCAGGATAAGCTAAAAATCACCTTGAGAAAGAGCACTTCCGGTTCGAACGTGAAGCAGCGCGCCGTCTTGCATGGATTGGGTCTGAGGCGGATCAACCAGACGGTCGTGAAGGCGGACAACGCCTGCATTCGCGGCATGGTGTTCAAGATCAAGCATCTCGTAGAAGTGGAGGAGGGGGCCTAGCGCCCCGGATTCGAATGTCCGAGAACGACGCGAAGCCGGAAAATTCATATACGGGCCTGGGTGATTTGACCTCCCCGGACGGGGCGGTGAAGGCCAGGCGGCGCGTGGGCCGCGGTGTGGGCTCCGGAAGGGGCAAGACCTCCACACGCGGGCACAAGGGGCAGAAATCGCGTTCCGGCTACAGCCGGAAAGTCGGTTTCGAGGGTGGTCAGATGCCGCTCCAGCGCCGCCTGCCGAAGCGTGGGTTCAACAACCGCTTCAAAAAAGAGTTCTCCGAGTTGAACGTGGGGCGTTTGGGCGTGCTGGCCGAGGGCGCGAACGTCGACGCGGACGCCCTGCGGGCCGCCGGCCTGATTCGAAAGGTAGCCAAAGACGGCGTCAAGCTCCTGGGTGAGGGCGAAGTGGATCGCGCGGTTCACCTCAAGGTCCAGAAATGCAGCGAATCGGCCCGCCGGAAAATCGAGAGCGCGGGCGGCAGCGTGGAGATCGTGGCCCTCGCCGCGAAGCCGGAGGATAAAAGCGAGTGAGGGAAGGCGGCGTCCCCAGCATCTTTCAGGTGCCCGAGCTGAAAAACAGGATTCTCTTTACGCTCGGCATTTTGGCGGTCTACCGCATCGGGGCGCATATCCCCACGCCGGGAATCGACACCGTGGCGCTGGCCGCGTTTTTCGCCGAGTTGAGCCGCGGCGGCGGCACCCTCATGCAGTTTTTCGACCTCTTCACGGGCGGCGCCCTGAGTCAGTTGACAATTTTCGCCTTGGGCATCATGCCCTACATCAGCGCCTCCATCATCCTGGAGTTGCTCACGGTCGCGGTTCCTCATCTGGAACGTCTGAAAAAGGAAGGGGACTCGGGGCGCAAGAAGATCAACCAGTACACGCGCTACGGCACGGTCTTTCTCTCGACGGTGCAGGGTTTCGGCATCGCCATCGGCATCGAGCAGATGTCCGCTCCCACGGGAGCGCTCGTGGTTCCCGACCCGGGCTGGGGTTTCCGGTTGATGACGGTTCTCACCTTGGTGGCGGGTACTTCGTTCATCATGTGGCTCGGAGAACAAATCACCGAGCGCGGCATCGGCAACGGCATCTCCCTCATCATCTTCGCCGGCATCGTTGCGGGTCTGCCCGGTGCTATCATCAATACGTTCCGCCTGCTGGGCACAGGCGAGTTGCAGCCTTTCGTGATGATAGTGCTGGCGGTGGGCATGGTGGCCGTGGTGGGGCTCGTGGTCTGGTTCGAGGCGGGGCAGCGGAGGATAAGGGTCCAGTATGCGAAGCGGATGGTGGGACGGAAAATGGCGGGCGGCCAGGAGACGCACCTTCCCTTGAAGGTCAACACCTCGGGCGTCATTCCGCCGATTTTCGCGAGTTCGATGATTCTTTTTCCCGCCACGATCGCGCAGTTCTCGAACGTGGCCTGGCTTCAGCAGTTGAGTGCTGCGCTCACGCCGCCGAGCACCTGGTATGTGGTGCTGACGGTCGTGCTGATCTTCTTCTTCGCTTATTTCTATACCGCTATCATATTCAATCCGATGGACGTGGCGGAGAATTTGAGAAAGTACGGCGGCTTCATTCCGGGAAGACGTCCGGGACGGCCCACAGCGGATTTCATCGACCGCACCCTGAGCCGTCTGACGTTCCTGGGCGCCATCTATTTGAGCGCCATCGTCATATTACCCACGTATCTGATCCAGTGGTTCAACGTGCCGTTCTTCTTCGGTGGTACGGCGCTCTTGATTGTCGTGGGTGTGGCTGTCGATACCCAGCGGCAGATTGAGTCTCATCTGGTGATGAGAAATTATGAAGGATTCCTGCGCCGCGGGCGCATACGGGGGCGAGCGGGCTAGCGTGAAAATGATTCTTCTGGGCCCCCCGGGTTCGGGAAAAGGCACCCAGGGCGCTGCGCTTTCGAAATCCCTGCAGGTGCCCGAAATCTCGACGGGAGACATGTTGCGTCAGGCGGTGGAGGAGAAGACGGCGCTGGGCCAGCAGGTGGGGGATGTCATCAACCAGGGCTGCCTCGTGCCGGATGCGCTTATCATTTCGGTGATCGAGGAGCGCATTTCCCGAGCGGACTGCGGGCATGGCTTCATCCTGGATGGTTTTCCCAGGACGATTGAGCAGGGCGAGGCCCTGGAGAGAGTCTTGCCGGACAGCGTGGATGTGGTTATCTATTTCAATGTGTCGAGCGAGGCCGTGGTGGCTCGCCTAGCGGGTAGACTCACCTGCAGGAAATGCGGCGCCGTCTATCCCAACATGGACACCTCGCTTTGCTCCGTTTGTGGAGGAGACCTCTACCAGCGCGAGGACGACATGACGAGCACTGTGCTCCGTCGCCTGGAGTTGTACCGGGAGCATACCGAACCGTTGGTGGCGTTTTATCGCCACAAGGGCAAGCTCGCGGAGATCAACGGTGAGGGCAGCGTTGAGGAAATCGCGCAGAGGGTGGAGGAAGGTATTGCCCAGGTGCTTGCCTGATGGCTATCATCCTTCGTTCGCGAAAAGAGATAGAGCGTTTACGGGCCAGCAACCGGGTGGTAATGAGCGTCATGGCGGAACTCAAAGAAGCGATTCGGCCGGGTGTTACGACGCTGGAGTTGGACGCTTTGGCGGAGCGGGTGATTCGGGAGCAAGGGGCCATACCTGCTTTCAAGGGGTACAGGGGCTATCGGCACACGATATGCGCTTCGATCAATGAAGAAGTAGTGCATGGGGTGCCCTCCGGGAAGAAACTCGAGGAAGGGGATATCGTCAGCGTGGATGTCGGGGCGAAATTGTATGGCTACTATGGAGACCATGCCGTCACCTTTCCCGTGGGCGACGTTGATCCCGGGGCGAAGAAGCTGTTGAAATGCTGCGAGGAGTCCCTTTTCAAGGGCATCGAGCAGGCGAAACCGGGCAATCGGTTGTTTGATATTTCACACGCCGTGCAAAAGCACGCGGAAAACGCCGGGTTTTCGGTGGTGCGCGCCTATGTGGGGCATGGGGTGGGAACGAATCTTCACGAAGAACCCCAGGTTCCGAATTTCGGCGAACCCGGCACGGGGCCGGAATTGAAGGCGGGCATGGTTCTCGCGATTGAGCCGATGCTGAACATGGGTGTTCATGACGTAAAGGTTTTAAGCGATGAATGGACAGTCGTTACGGCGGACGAGAAACTTTCCGCGCATTTTGAACATTCCGTCGCCATCACCGAAGACGGCCCGGATATTCTGAGCCTGGCCGCATGAGGAGACCGCGCCGAGGGGGAAGCCGGAAGCAGAGAAAGCGCGATCAGGCAGAGCGCGAGGAGAGGGCTCCCAAGGAAGGCGTGATCGAGGTGGACGGGATTGTCGTGGAGCCTCTGCCGAACGCGATGTTTCGCGTTGAACTCGAAGGCGGCCACAAGGTGTTGGCCCACATCTCGGGGAAAATGCGGATGCACTTCATCCGGATTCTCCCGGGAGATAACGTCAAGGTGGAGTTGTCCCCTTACGATTTGACGAGAGGGCGGATAACGAGCCGGTACAAGTAGGTTTTCAAGCGAGATTTGGAGTCGGGAAATGAAGGTGAGGAGTTCCGTCAAGCCGATGTGTGACAAGTGCAAGGTCATCCGCCGCAAGGGTGTCGTGCGCGTTTTGTGCTCGAACCCAAAGCACAAACAGCGACAAGGCTGAGGCGGCGGCGAGGAAATAGAGGAGAACGCGAATGGCCCGTATTGCCGGAGTGGATATTCCCAACGACAAGAACGTCAACATCGCCTTGACGTATATCTATGGAATCGGGCGGACTTCCGCGAACAAGATAGTGGAAGAAGCGAATATCAACACCTTCTCCAAGGTGAAGGACCTCTCCGAAGCCGAGGTGCAGACCTTGCGCGAGATTATCGAGCGCGGCTATGCGGTGGAGGGCGACTTGAGGAGCCGGGTGACCATGAACATCAAGAGATTGATGGACATCGGCACCTACCGGGGACTCCGTCACCGCCGTGGATTGCCCGTTCGCGGGCAGAGAACCCACACGAACGCGCGCACCCGCAAAGGGCCGCGCAAGACGGTGGGCGCAAAGAAAAAGGACAACTGATTTTTCAATTTCGTTTCTTATAGGGCAGGAGATTTCAATTGGCGCAAGCGGGTAGAGGAAAACGCGGTGGAAAGCGCCGTCGTGAGCGGAGAGCCATCGGCAAGGGACAGGCTCACATCCTGGCGACCTTCAACAACACCATGATATCGATTTCCGACACGGGCGGGAACGTGGTTTGTTGGTCGACGGCCGGCGGGCAGGGATTCAAGGGTTCCCGGAAGAGCACGCCTTTCGCCGCGCAGATGGCTGCTGCGGATGTCGCCAAAAAAGCGTTGGACCTCGGCGTGACTTCGGTCGAGGTATTCGTGAGTGGTCCGGGTTCCGGCCGGGAGGCGGCGATTCGCTCGCTGGCCGCGGCGGGGCTCGAGGTGAGTCTCATTCGTGACGTAACGCCTATTCCCCACAATGGTTGCCGTCCGCGCAAGCGGCGTCGGGTCTAGGTCAAGGCAAGAGGGAGTCTGAATTTTGGCGCGATACAAAGATTCGGTTTGTCGGCTTTGCCGAAGAGAGGGAATGAAGCTCTTCCTGAAGGGCGACCGTTGCATCGGCGATAAATGCTCTTTCGAGAAACGGAGCTTTCCGCCAGGGCAGCATGGCGCGGCGCGTTCGCGCGGGAAACTGAGCGAATACGGGCTGCAGCTTCGCGAGAAACAAAAAGCGCGCCGGGTGTACGGCGTGCTGGAGAAGCAGTTCCGGCTGTATTACAAAGAAGCCGCGCGGCGCAAGGGCGTCACCGGCGACAACCTGTTTTCTCTGCTCGAGTCCAGACTCGACAACGTCGTGTTCCGGGCGAGTTTCGCGGATTCACGCAATCAGGCGCGTCAGCTGGTGACTCACAACCACGTTCGGGTGAACGGCCGGAAGGTGAATCGCCCGGCGTTCGCCGTTCGCAAGGGCGACGTCGTCGAGATTAAAGAGAAAAGCAAGAAAATTGCGCTGATCGTGCAAAGCGCGGAAAAAGGGAAAGTGCGCGGCGCTCCCGCCTGGCTCGACGTGGACCACGCCGATCTTCAAGCGCGTGTTCTGGAGCCGCCCAATCTGGTCGACTCTCTGATTGACATCAACGTGCAGCAAATTGTGGAACTGTATTCCAAATAAATGACGAATTTGTTTCGACCTACTTGTTTCAAAAAGTGGTCAACCGCCGAACGGAGGACCAACGCAGATGACAGCCATTGCTGATCTGGTCAAACCCACCGGCCTGGAGCCCCAGTCGGATAGTTTGACCGATACTTTCGGCCGTTTTGTCGCCGAACCCCTGGAGCGCGGGTATGGCGTTACGCTGGGCAATGCGCTCCGCCGCGTGATCTTGTCTTCACTGCAGGGAGCCGCTTTCACGGGTGTGCGCATCGAGGGAGTATTTCACGAGTTTTCGAGCATCCCAGGCGTCATGGAAGATGTGACGGAAATCATCCTGAATCTCAAGGACATCGTCATCGAGGTGGAATCGGAAACCTTGCCGGTTCACATGCATTATCGGCATTCGGGTTCGGCCGGCGTATTCAAGGCAGGAGACATCGATGCCCCTGCGGGCGTGAAGGTGCTGACCCCCGACATCGAGATCGCCAACATGAACGATGAGGCGGAACTCGAAGTGGAACTCGTGGCGAACATCGGCCGCGGCTACGTTCCCGCGGAGAGAAACGTGGATCTGACGCTCGGCCCCCAGTTCATCCCGGTGGATTCCATCTTCTCCCCCATCCGCCGCTGCACCTTCCAGGTGGAGAAAACCCGGGTGGGCGACATTACGGACTACGACAAGCTGATTCTCGACGTGGAGACGAACGGAACCATCGCCCCCGTCGATGCGGTCGCCCACGCGGCGAAGATACTGAAGGACAACCTCCAGATATTCATCAATTTCGAGGAAGAGACCGAGCCCCAGGCGCCCAAGGTGGACGAGCGCAAGCAGAGAATCGTCGAGAGTCTCAGCAGGAGCGTGGAGGAACTCGAACTTTCGGTTCGCAGCTATAACTGCCTGAAAAACGCGCGTATCCGCACACTGGGCGAGTTGGTGCAAAAAACCGAGGCCGAGTTGCTGAAAACCAGGAACTTCGGGCGCAAGAGTTTGAATGAAATTCGTGATATCCTCACGGGCATGGGTTTGTCCCTGGGTATGGATTTGAGCTATATGGATCTCTCGCCGCTCGATTTGAGCGCGCCGGAAGATTCCGAACAAGAATAGGATATGGATTAATGCGGCATCGATGGCACGGCAGAAAACTGGGACGCACCTCGAAACATCGCGATGCGATGACGAGGAACATGGTGACTTCTCTCATCGACGAGGAGAGGGTGCGAACGACGCTGGCGAAGGCCAAGGAGGTTCGCCGCCACGCCGAGCGCATCATCACCACGGGCAAGAAGGGCACGCTCCATGCAAGGCGGCAGGTTGCCTCTTATCTCAAGACGCCCGCTGCGGTCGCCAAGCTCATGGAGACCATCGCCCCGAGATATGCGGAGCGGCCCGGCGGTTATACCCGGATTCTGCGCCTCCCTCCCCGGCAGGGAGACGCCGCGCCCATGGCGCTCCTCGAGTTGGTCGACAGGGACACCACCAGAGAAGAAGAAAGGCGGGAGCGCCGCCGGAAGAGAAAAGAGGCGCAAGGGGAAGCGTAGAGGCCCTCATATGAGAGACTCCCGAAAGGAGAGCCGCCGCGGCTCTCCTTTTTTGTTTGCCTGAAACAGAATGGAGACCGAACCATTGTCCGTTTCGAGAGGACGCCCGGATGCAGACGGCTGTTTCGTATGCGGTCCCGAGAACACGATTGGCCTGAAAATCGCGTTCCGGCTCGACGGGGATGTCTGCCGCGCCGAGTTCACGCCGCAGTCCGTTCACCAGGGCTACGACGGCGTCACCCACGGCGGCATCGTCTTCAGCGTTCTCGATGACGTCATGGCGAACTGGCTTTTCCTCCAAGGAATTCGCGCCTATTCGGCGAGAAGCGAAATTCGCTACCGCGACCCCCTGCCCGTCGGCACTCCCTTGCTGCTCGAAGGAAGATTGAAGAAGAAAAAGGGCAGGTTCGTCGTTATGGAGGGAAAAGCGACCAGGGCGGAAGACGGTCGCGCCGTCGCCGAGGCGGAGAGCACCTTCCACGTCGTGGAAGAGGAGGCGGACGGTTCATGAAAATCGGGCTGCTCAGGGAAATCAAACAGGATGAATACAGGGTCGCCTTGACGCCTGGCGCCGTTGAGGCTCTCGCGGAGGCGGGCCACACCGTGATGGTGGAAAAGGGCGCAGGTCTCGACGCCGGCATCGCGGATGCGGAATACGAGGCGGTGGGTGCGCATATCGTCTCCTCCGCGGAGGAACTCTGGGCGGAGGGGGAGATGATCGTCAAGGTCAAGGAGCCCCTGGAGCCGGAGTTTCCGATGATGCGCGAGGGGCAGATTCTGTTCGCCTTTTTGCATCTGGCCGCCTGTCGGCCCCTGGCGCGCGCACTCATCGAGAGCGGAGCCTGCGGCATCGCGTTCGAGACGGTGACCTCGCCCGAAGGCGTTTTGCCGATTCTACAGCCCATGAGCGAAATAGCGGGCAGGATGGCCGTCCAGGAAGGCGCCAAGTATCTGGGGAAAAACTTAGGGGGCCGCGGCGTCCTGCTGGCCGGGGCGCCGGGCGTCCCGCGGGGAAACGTGGTCATCCTCGGAGCGGGCATCGTGGGGAAGAACGCGGCCAAGATTGCAGTGGGCATGCACGCGGGCGTCACGGTTTTCGACATCAATCACGCGCGCCTCGAATATATCGACGATATCTTCGACGGCCGGGTCAAGACGCTGGTATCCACGCGCTTTACCATACGCGAAGCCCTGCGCGAGGCGGACCTGGTCATCGGCGCCGTTTTGGTGCCTGGAGGCCGCACGCCGGTTCTGGTTTCGCGCGAGATGCTGGGGGAGATGAATCCCGGCGCCGTCATCGTGGACGTGGCGGTGGACCAGGGCGGCTGCGTGGAGACGATACGGCCCACCTATCACTCGGACCCCACCTACGTCGTAGACGGCGTCGTCCACTACGGCGTGGCGAACATGCCGGGGGTCGTCCCCCGCACGAGCACCATCGCGCTCTCGAACGCCGTGCTGCCCTACGCCCTGGAACTGGCCAACTCAGGGGTCAAAGAAGCGGTGGGGCGCAATCCGCACCTCGCCGACGGCCTGAACGTGGCCGAAGGGCGCATCACGCATGCGGGCGTGGCCGATGCCCTGCAAATGGAGGGCGCAAGCGTGGGGGAGGTGTTCGCCTAGTCGTGTTCTCCGGCCGAGACGCTTGCGCTTTCAAGTGATTTCTTGATGAGGTCCAGTACGAATTTCCCTTGAATTTCCAGGTGCCTGATCACCAGGCGTTCTGCGGCTCTCGCGTCGCCGTCGAGAATGGCATCGAGTATATCCTCGTGCTCGGCCATGGAATTATCGAGACGCCCGGGCGCGTGAAGCGTGACCACGCGGGTCTTCATGATCTGCTGCCGCAGGTTCCCGATGAGCCCCTGTAGTCTCGAGTTCTCACAAGCGCTCGTGATGTGGCGGTGAAAATCGCGGTTCGCCGCCCAGTATTCGTCCACTTCGCCGCGCTCGTGGTGGCGCTTCAACTGCTCGAAAAACGCATGGAGCGTCTCATTCGCCCTGCCTTCGCGAAGATTCGGAGTCGCGAGGCGCGTGGCGAGGCCTTCCAGTACGCTGGTGATTGTGTAGATGTCCAGGACTTCATCTTCGCTCACGAGGCTCACGTGCGCCCCCTTGTGCGGGACGACGGTGATGTAGCCTTCCGCCGCGAGCTCCCGGAAGGCTTCGCGGAGCGGGGTTCTGCTCACGCCCATCGATTCGGTGAGCGTCGTCTCGACCAGCTTGTCTCCCGGCTGGAAGATGCCGCTCAGAATGGCGTCTTTTATCTGTTCCGACACCATCTTGCTCAGGGATTTGGGTTTTTCGATCTGAACGCCCGGTATCCGCACCTCAATCCCCCCACGAGCCCTTGCGAAGTCTCAACGCCATAATGCCGGAGAAGCCTCCGAAGATTTTCATGCTCCCAAGCCTCACACCACGCCTTCGTCTCGAAGCGTTTTTCTTTGCGCCTCATCCATGCCGAGGACGGATTCGAGCACCTCTTCTGTGTGCTGGCCCAGCGTGGGCGGCGGCGTCCGCACCGCGCCCGGGGTTTCGGAGAGCTTGATGGGTACGCCGGTCACCTTCGTGGGGCCGGCGACGGGCACGTCGATATCCACCACCATCTCGCGCGCGAGGATTTGGGGCTCGTTCAGCACCTGCTCGAGATTGTTGATGGGGCCGCACGGGATGCCTGCTCCCCGCAGGGTTTCGATCGTTTCACCCACCGTCTTCTCGGCGAAGAAGGGGTCGAGAATCTCCTGGAGCTCCAGGCGGTTGTCCACCCTGTCCTTGTTGATGGCGAATTTGGGGTCTTCCTTGATCTCCGCAAGCCCCATCGCGTCGCAGAACCTGCGCCAGAGGCTGTCGTTGCCCACGCCGAGGTTGAAATACCCGTCCTTGCACTTGTATGTCTCATACGGCGTGATGGAGGGATGCTTGTTCCCCCGCCTGGGCGGTAGCTTTCCGGTTCCGAAGTAGTTGTTCGCGTGGTAGGTGAGCAGGGCCACCTGCCCGTCGAGCATGCCGACGTCGACCATCTGCCCGACGCCGGTCTTCTCGCGGTGGTAGAGGGAGAGTAGAACGCCCTGGGCGGCGAGCATTCCCGCCGTGATGTCTCCAATGGATGCGCCAAACTTGCTGGGCGGGCCGTCGGGCTCTCCGGTGATGCTCATGATTCCGCCCTCGCCCTGGATGACCACGTCGAAGCCGGGCTCGTTTTTCCGGGGGCCGGTCTGGCCGAAGCCCGAGAGCGAGGCGAATATGACTGCGGGGTTGATGCGGTGGATCTCCTCCCAAGAAAACCCGAGCTTGTCCAGCGTGCCGGGCCGGAAGTTCTCCACGACGACGTCGCCCTTGCGAATCAGATCGCGCAGGAGTTCCTTGCCGCGCTCGTCCTTCAGGTTGAGCGTGAGGCTTTTCTTGTTGCGGTTAATCGAGATGAAGTATGTGCTCACCCCGTTCAGAAAGGGTGGCCCCCAGCCTCGGGTGTCGTCCCCGCCCTGGGGATGTTCGATCTTGATGACTTCCGCGCCCATATCGCCCAGCATCATGGTGCAGTACGGGCCTGCGAGGATTCGCGTCAGGTCGACTACGCGAACGCCTTCGAGTGGTCCAGCCATGAAAATGTCGCTCCTTCAGATTCGGATGAGTGAAATCAGTACACCGGCCGCAATCGCCGAGCCGATGACGCCCGCCACGTTGGGCCCCATCGCGTGCATGAGCAGAAAATTGCCCGGATTCTCGTCGGCCCCCACCTTCTGGACGACGCGGGCCGCCATGGGAACCGCGCTCACGCCCGCCGCGCCGATGAGGGGATTGATCGGCGTGCGGCTGCACGCCGCCATGATCTTGCCGAAGATGACGCCGGTGGCCGTGCCGATGCCGAAGGCGATGAAGCCGAGCAGGAGGATGCCGATGGTCTCCCACTTGAGGAAAGTCTCCGCCGTCATCGAAGCGCCCACCGAGACGCCGAGGAATATCGTCACGATGTTGAGCAGCGCATCTTCGGAAGTCTTCAAGAGCCTCTCGACGACCCCGCACTCGCGGAAGAGGTTGCCGAGCATGAGCATCCCGATGAGGGGCGCCGCCGAGGGGAGGAGAAGGCCCGTGAGCAGCGTCGTGATGATGGGGAAGAGGATGCGGACGGGCTTTTCGATCTCTTTTAGCTGCATCATCTCCCGCGAGCGTTCCTCGCTGTTCGTCAGCGCCTTCATGATGGGGGGCTGAATCATCGGCACGAGCGCCATATAGCTGTAGGCGGCCACGGCGATGGGGCCGAGCAGGTGGGGCGCCAGCTTGGAAGCCGTGTAGATGGCCGTGGGGCCGTCCGCCCCGCCGATGATGCCGATGGCGCCGGCTTCGGAGAGGTTGAAGCCCAGGAATATGCTCCCGAGCAGCGTGGCGAAAATGCCGAACTGCGCCGCAGCTCCGAGGAGCAGCGTCTTGGGATTTGCGAGCAGCGGGCCGAAATCCGTGAGCGCTCCGATGCCCATGAAGATCAGGGGCGGGAACACGCCCGCCTTCACCCCGAAATAGAAATAGTGGATGAGGCCGCCCTTGTCGAAAATGCCGGTTTCAGGGAGGTTCGAGAGCAGCATGCCGAACCCGATGGGCACCAGGAGCAGGGGTTCAAAGCCCTTATGGATGGCCAGGTAGAGCAGGAGGCAGGAGATGGCGAGCATGAGGACGTCCCCGAAATGAAGGGACGCGAACCCGGTGAGGGAGATGAATTCGGCGACCGAGTGGAACAGGCGGCTCATGAGACCTCCAGCAGCAGTTGCGAGGCTTCCACCTTGTCGCCCTTGCGCACGTGAACCGCCTGCACGACGCAGTCCGAATCCGCGAGAATCACGTTCTCCATCTTCATCGCCTCCAGCACCAAAAGCGTATCGCCTGCGCTCGCCGAATCGCCCGCTGCGACCTCGACGGATAAGACCACGCCCGGAAGCGGAGCCAATATCTTCCCGCCGACGCTCGTCGCCCGGGGCGCGGGCTTGCGCGCGGCGGCCGGACGTGGGGCGGGGGTAGCGGAGGGGGCGGCCTTCTCCTCTTCTTCCACCCCCACGCGATGCGTCTCGCCGTCTACCGTAATCTCGAGTTCGTCCGAGCCGGGGTCTCGCTCCACGCTCACCGCGTAGCGTTTTCCGTTGATGGTCAGATGGAAATTTCTCACCGACGCCTCCGCTGCATGGAATGGCCCCGGCGGGCGGTACGCGCCCACAGGGAATCTGCGCCCCGGCGCACCGGGGGAACGAATATCTCGGGCGTTTCGGTTTCCAGATAATATCCGGCGGCGGCCGCGAGGACGAGGTCCAGATCATCACCTTGCGCGGCGGTATCCGCATCCTCCGCCCCTGAGTCGGTCTCCTGAGGTCCCGAGCCGACGAATCTCTCCAGAAGCAGGATGACCGCCATCAGCACGAGCAGGGAGCCGAAGACGACGCCCATGCCGATGATCGTCAGTAAGATTCCGGGTATGAATGCGTCCACGGGGAAATCCTTTTCTACAGCGGAATGTTTCCGTGTTTTTTCTGCGGCCGCTCCTCGCGCTTGTGCGCGGTCATTTCAAGCGCCCGGATGAGCGCGCCCCTCGTCTGGCGCGGCTCGATGATGACGTCCACGAGACCGTATTTCGCCGCCGTGTAGGGGGTTGCGAAAAGCCTCCGGTATTCCTCTATCTTCTCCCGGCGGACCTTTTCGGGGTCCTCGGCCTCGCCGATCTCGCGCCGGAAGATGATGTTCGCGGCGCCCTCGGGACCCATCACGGCGATCTCGGCGAACGGATAGGCGAGAACGCGGTCGTAACCCAGGCCGAATCCGCTCATCGCGATGTAGGCGCCGCCGTAGCTTTTTCTGACGATCAAGGCGATTTTCGGCACGTTTGCCTCGCTGTAGGCGAAGAGCACCTTGGCCCCGTGGCGGATGACGCCGCCGTATTCCTGCTGGGTGCCAGGCAGATAGCCGGGTACGTCCACGAAGTTGACGAGGGGGAGGTTGAAGGCGTCGCAGAATCGAACGAAGCGCGCGAGCTTGTCGGAGCTGTCGATGTCCAGGACGCCGGCCAGGTGCGTGGGCTGGTTCCCCACGACGCCGACGGGTCTTCCCCCCAGGCGCGCGAACCCGACGACGATGTTTTTGGCGAACTCCGCATGAACCTCCAGGAAATCGCCGTCATCGAAGACGTTGGTTATCAGGTCGCGTACGTCGTAGGCGTTCGTGGCCTCCGCCGGGACGACCCCTTCGAGTTCGGGGTTCTCATCGGGCGGCCACTCGGGCGGGTCGGACAGGGGCGGATCGTCGAGATTGTTCGACGGCAGGAAGGAGAGCAGCTTCTTCACCATCCCGAAGCATTCGCGCTCGTCTCTGGCGAGAAAATGCGCGTTCCCGCTCGTCGAGCTGTGCACCGCACCGCCGCCCAATTCCTCGACGGATACGTCTTCCCCCGTCACCGCCTTGATGACCTCAGGCCCCGTGATGAACATCTTGCTCAGCCCGTCGACCATGAAGACGAAGTCCGTGATGGCGGGCGAGTAGACCGCGCCGCCCGCGCAGGGGCCTAAGATGATCGATATCTGCGGGATCACGCCCGACGCGTGGGTGTTGTTCTTAAAGATTTGCGCGTATCCGTGAAGCGCCAGGACGCCCTCGTGGATGCGCGCGCCGCCCGAATCGAGGATGGTGACGATGGGCGCGCCCGCCTTCATGGCGAGGTCCTGCATCTTCACGATTTTTTCCGCGTGCATCTCGCCCAGCGAGCCGCCGAGGGCGCCGAAATCCTGAGAAGCCACGAATACGAGTTGACCGTTCACGCGCCCGCTGCCGGTGATGACGCCGTCCCCGGGGGAGCGCCGCGCATCCATCCCGAAATCCGTGGTGCGCGTTTCGACGAAAAGGTTGAGTTCGGAAAAACTATCGGGGTCGAGCAGGAGGTCGATGCGCTCCCTGGCGGTCAGCTTGCCTTGTTTGTGCTGGCGCTCTTTCGCCGCCTCGCCGCCCAGCGCCTGCGCCTGTGCGGTAAGCTCCTTCAGCTCTTCTATCGGGTCCGGTCGATTCGAGTCGGAAGGCAATGCGCTTCTCCTAAAGTGTATATTGCATACAATCAGCTTTGGGCCGCAAAGTCAAGGATTTCCGGGTGGGCCTGAGGGGATTTTGGGAAGAGAATCGGCGCGGCGCAAGCTCAAATCTTGGAAAGTCAAACGGGATGGACAGCGATCCATCCTTCCGTTTTCGATAAATCTGGATCCTCGCAAATTGCCATGCCGTTCACCGCCGCGACAGCCGCAAAGAGGCAGAGCACTGCATCCAGAGCGTCTGCACTTTCTTGGCAAAGGAAGTGTAGCGGTTCGGGCATGACAATTCGTTGCTCGATTCCTTCAAGAATTTCGTCCCGCGTTGTCGCATTTCCGTCATAACCGTTATGGGGCAATCCCCAACAACGAAGCTGCGCTGCCGGAAATGCCTCCGCGAGCAGCCCGGGTCCTGCTTTTATCCAAGGCCAGAGGGGCCGCTTCGCCTCAGTCAGCAGGGTCAGGCAGGCAGTTGCGAAGGCCGCTCCCCCACGCGGCTCGTGTTTGTCACGGCCCCATAGTGTCGAGCGCACATTGACGCCCTTTATGCTCCAGACATTTTCGGTTTCTCGCATCGGTTTACTCTCTTTTTTCGAGGCGATGTTTTCAGCGTAGCGAACCAGTTGTTCAGCTTTTGCGAAAGGGCGGCCCTCAGTTTCAAATGTTTTGACTGCTTCTAATAGTGCTGGTAAGCCACTCGCTGGCATATGGCGGGTGGGCAGGGCGAAAGGAGCGTCGATAGCCGCCGCGATGTAATCAGCGCTAGCGAGGAGTTGGACCAAGCGAGTGAAAGGATGGCCTTCGCCCGGTAATTCCTGTACTCGTCTCAGTTCGATCAGTTCAAGTCGGTTCACATCCCATTCCGCCGTTGCAATCCAGACGTTCGAGCGCCCGCAACCCGGCTTCCACATCTTTACATCACCGGAAAAGTCAATCCCATGGACGAGTTGTTGCGCCATTTTCGTTTGCCCTTACCTGATAAAGAAAGAGTGCGAACTGCCTATAGAGAGTCTGAGGTGCTTACGCGCCACCCGCCGGAGTCGCTAGGACGCCATTTCCCACTCGGGGATGCCGGCATGGAGGAGTTGCCCCGGCAGCTGGCGGTTCAGGATTTTCTCCGCGTGGGCGACGGCTTCCAAGAGTTTCGGCAGGTCGACGCCGGTTTCGATCCCCATCTCGTGGAGCATGTTGATCGTGTCCTCGCTCGCGATGTTGCCGGTCGCGCGCGGCGCGAAGGGGCAGCCGCCCAGGCCGCCGATGGAGGCGTCGAACGTATCGACGCCGACTTCGAGGCCCGCCAGCAGGTTGGCCAGGCCGGCCCCTCTCGTGTTGTGGAGGTGGAGCGCGTAGCGGACGGAGGGGAATTTGTTACGAATATGCTCGGTCAGCTTCTTGATTTCGGCCGGGTTCGACATGCCGACGGTGTCGGCCAAGCCGATTTCCCCGCAGCCCATGTCCACGTATTCGCCGACCACCCACTCGATGTCCTCATAGGAGATGCGCCCTTCATACGGGCAGCCGAAGGTGGCGACCACGCCGCCCCTGAGCTTGAGGCCCGCATCCAGCGCCATTTTGGCGACTTCGCGGGCGACGCCGAGCATCGTCTCCCGGCTCGCGCGGATGTTCTTCTGGTTGAACGTCTCGCTGGCGGCGACGAACAGCATCACGCCGTCGAGTTCGCACTCGAGCGCGCGCTCCATGCCGCGCACGTTGGGGACCAGGGCCTCGTACTCGGCATCTGGGCTGCGCTTGCAGCCAGCCAGCACCTCCTGTGCGTCTTTAAGCTGCGGGACGTGTTTGGGACTCACGAAACTCGTCACCTCGACCCGGCGGACGCCGGCGTCGGTGATGGTGTCGAGAAGTTTTATCTTGTCTTCGGACGATATGTATTGCTTCTCGTTCTGGAGGCCGTCCCGCGTGCCCACTTCGACGATATCGACCTTTTTGGGGAGACTCATCGCATTCATTCTCCTGCGTGATTTAAGGATTCGTTCCCGTTATACGGTAGCCCTCGCCATCTTTTCGGCGCGGGCGGGGATGCCGACGGCGCCGTGCCCGGCCGCATCTCCTGCCGTGAACGCACCGCCCGATATGGCGTGGCGCCACTCGGCGTATGGCTCCTCATCGAGCAGATGGGCGAGTTCATGGGCTCTATCGTAAGTCTCCAAAGACAGCGCGAGGGCGAACCCCGCCGATTTGGCGATATACGACTCATAGGGCGAACTGAGCAGGGCGGGCTTGCCGGCGGCGTCGAACACCCGCGCCACCTCCCAGGCGTTTCGGGGGCCGCCGAATTTCGCGATCTTGATGAGGCCGATGTCGACGGCATCCGCATCGACGAGGCGGCGCGCGTCGTCGATAGAGAACAGCGATTCATCCAGGGCGACCTGCATCCCACGGGCGCGAATTTCGCGGAACACGTCGAGGCATTTCTTCTCCGTGGGGAGCACGGGCTGCTCGAAGTGTTCCAGGTCGATCTCGATCATCTTGTCCGTGAAGCGCAGGGCTTCCTCGGGCGAGTAGCCGCCGTTCGCATCCGTCCTGAGTTTTATATCGGGGCCGAATCGCTCGCGCAGCCTCACGATGCGCTCTGCGTCCGCCTCCATATCGACGCCCGATTTCACCTTGAGGGTCGTGACGCCTTGCTCCACAAGCGGTTCGGCCTTCCTGACGGCTTCATCGGGTGGGAGGAGGCCGATGGGCGCGTCGAGCGTGACGGCGTTTCTCTTGTGCCCGCCGAAAACCTGGGAGAAGGGCGCCTCGTTGATCTTGGCGGCCAGGTCGACCGCGGCGATTTCGAGCGCGGTGCGCGCGGCGCCCATGCCCCCAAAGTCCGCCACCTCATCGAGCGCGGCGAGGAGTTCATCCGCCTCTTTGCCGCGTATCCGGGGAGCCGCTTCGCGCAGGGTCGCCGCCATGTCCGATCCCGTTTCTTTGGTGAAATACATCAAAGGCGCCGCCTCGCCCCAGCCCTCTTCGCCCGCATCGTCCGCCAAGCGAACCACGACCCGCTCCAGCGTCG
Source organism: bacterium (assembly GCA_965203325.1). Classification (GTDB taxonomy): domain Bacteria; phylum UBA8248; class UBA8248; order UBA8248; family UBA8248; genus Bin107. The sequence continues at coordinate 1,138,889 of OZ241875.1, read as the reverse complement.
ACGCGCCCCCGTAGCGGTTCCTCGAACCCTGATTGACTTGCACGGCGGTATCCCAGACCGTTATCTCTTGAATCGGCATGAAATCTACTCCTTTATGGGAGAATGGAATTCTCATTCGACATAGGTTTATGAAATCACTCCCCCTTGAGGGGATTGTTGAAAAAATCATCCTTGGTCGTAATGACGGCCAAAACCCGAACCCGGGCGGAGGCACAGGCTCTCGCCTTGAAAACCAACCCCCCCTACCCCCCCTTGTCAGGGGGGCAAAAAAAGCAAAAGCCCTCTATCGGCGGTGGGTGTCGCCTTTTCATACCCCCCTGACAAGGGGAGCTTTTTCAAAGATCCCCCCTCAAGGGGAGTGATTCGACCCTTCTTTCCCCGGCTTCCGCCTGTTCGTCTCCTCCGGCCATACTCACTCGGGCGCATATATCCGGATGTCCGGCAGGGTGCGGTAGGCCTCATCGCAGTCGAGCCCGTAGCCGACGACGAAATGATTCTCGATGGTGAAGCCCACGTGATCCGCGTGGATATCGACTTCTCTCCTCTCCAGCTTGTCCATCAGCACGCACGTCCTGAGGGAGGCCGGGCGCTTATCTCTCAGAATATCAATGGTTTTCGAGAACGTATGGCCCGTATCGAGAATGTCGTCGATGAGCAGCACGTTCCGCCCCTCGACCTCGCCCAGGTGTCTGGCGTCGATTTCCACCCGGCCCTTGCTGCGCGTGCCTGCGCCGTAGCTCGATGCCGAGAGGAAGCCGAGCGTGGTGTTGCGCCCGAGGGTGCGGGCGAGATCGACGCCGAAAACAATCGCGCCTTTCAAGATCATGACGACGTGAACCGGCCCGGCGGGCAGCGCCTCGTTGATCTCGGCGGCGAGTTCGGGGAGGCGGCTCTCGATCTGCGCCTGCGATATCAGAATTTCCTCGGCAGGCATCGTCTACTCGAGCACGGCCAGCAGAAGGCGTTTCAGGTCCTCCTGGGTCGAGGGGACCGGGTTCGTGTTGACCTGGTGGCTCTCCGCCGCGTCCTTCGCTAGGACGTCCAGGTCCTCATTCACGACGTCCGCCTCTCTCAGGCTGCCCGGAATGCCGATGTCCGTGTTGAGTTCGCGGATGGCGTCTATCGCCGCCTCGGCAGTGTTCGCCGCGCCGTCTTTCAAAAGCGGCGCCATGCGCGCGTAGGCCTCCCGCATGGCGGGGAGGTTGAACTCCATGACGGGCGGCAGAAGGATGCCGTTCGCCGTGCCGTGGTGCAGCCCGTGATAGGCGCCCAGCGGATGCGCGAGCGAGTGCACGATGCCGAGGCCCGTGTTGGTGAACGCGCGTCCCGCGAGCATGGCGGCCAGCGAGATGGCGTCGGCGGCCTCGGGGTCCGAGGGGTCGTCCACGTAGGCCCTGCCGTGCGCTCCGATACGGGCGATGGACTCGAACGCCAGCGCTTCCGTCCACGGATTGGAGGCGGGCGAGCCGACCGATTCGATGGCGTGGGTGAGGGCGTCCATCATCGCGCCCGCCGCGATGTGCGAGGGAAGCTTGGCCAGGAGCGCGGAGTCGACGACCGCGAGTTTCGCGAACAACGAGTCGTCGGCGAGCACCGTTTTGATCATGAGCTTCGTGTCCGTGACGATGGAGCTCATGGTGACCTCGCTGCCGGTGCCCGCCGTCGTGGGGACGGTGATGAGCGGCGGGCCGGGTTTCGTGGCCTTGCCGCGCCCGTAGTAGTCGCTCGGCGCGCCGCCGTTCGCGACGATGGCGAGCGTCGCCTTGGCGGTGTCCATCGTGCTGCCCCCGCCCGCGGCGATGAAGCCGTCGCATCCGTGCTCGCCAAAGAAATCGCGGGCCGCGAGGATGCTCGTGTCGGAGGGGTTCGCCTCGGCCTGATCGTAGAACTGGTAGTCGATCGAGCCGTCTTCGAGGCCTTTTATAACCGAATCGAGCGCCCCGCTCGACGCGAGTCCCGGGTCGGTGACGAGCATCGGCTTCGTCATTCCCAGGCCCTTGGCTTCTTCTCCGACCTGGGCGGCCTCTCCGCGGCCGAAGCGGACGCGCGGGCCGGATGCAATCTGGAACGCTTTCACCATGAATACACTCCTTCGCTGCTCTTATGAGGTTTAAGGGAATTTACGAAGCATGCGTTCGTAATCTTCTTCCGTGTCGATGTCGAGAAACATATCATCATTGGGGAGTTCGAGAAAAACGATCTTGCCGGGAGATTCGGTTTCCAATCTCTGGATGATCCCCCTGCCGCCCGTGTCTCCGCTCGTCTGAAGCAGTTCGTCTCTCAAGGAGGCTGAGAACAGCGTGGGGTTTCCGCGCCTGCCTTGGAATACCGGCGCTGCGACCAGTGCTTCGGGCCGGGAGTTCCCATAGAGGGAAATCACCTCGTTCACGATTCCGGGCGTCAGCAGGGGCTGATCGCCCAGGACGAACAGATATGCCCCGGCGTCGCCTGATGCCGCCTCGATCCCTGCGATCATGGACGTGCTCTGCCCCTCGGCGTAGCGGGGGTTGTGCGTGATGCGCACGTCGAGACCCTCCACGGCCTGCTTCACCATCGCTTCCTTATGGCCCGTGACGAGGATGACCTCGGAAACCGCGCTTGCGAGCACCGCTTTCGCCGTCTTGCGCAGCACGGTCTCATCCCCCAGGGACAGGAGGAGCTTGTTCCGCCCCAGGCGCTTGGAGAGGCCTGCGGCGAGGATTATCGCCGTAATGCGGCGCGCCTCCGCCATTTGAGTTCTCCGAAAGGAAAGATTGATATCGAGTTTCGCCGGCATGGTAAGGAGGGGGGCTTCCCGGTGTCAATTCTCCAAGGGCGCGCCCCGAGTGCTTTCCGTTGACAACCCCTCACCCCGTCTCTAATATCGGAAGCGCTCAAAACCCACGACATATCCCACAAGAAACCCGGATGCGGGCAAGTCGTATCGCCGGTTTTGGCCTGATTCAAAAGATGTGCTTCATGCAGCGAATCGCAAGGATTCGAACAGTTCACCAATAGCGGAACACCCCGGAGGAGAATCACCATGGCGTATAAGAATCACGAAATCATCGATCTCTCGCAAGACATCTACCAGGGCCAGCCGGTGTTCGTGGGACACCCCGAGACCTGGCGCTGGACGAACATGACACACGAGGAAAGCGCCGCCAGCGGGCGCTTCCAGAGCGAGATGAGCTATTACTCGGGCATCATCCAGTTCTGCGAGCACGGCCCCACGCACGTGGATTCCATCAGCCATCTCGACCCCTCGCCCGACGCCCCCCACATCGACGAGATGAACTTCGATTCCTTCTACAGCCGGGGCATCGCGATTGATTTCGAGAACGTCGAGGACAACAGCTACATCGACGCGGACGACGTGAAGCGCAGGCTCGACCACTACAACTATGAGATAAAGCCGGGCGACACGCTCCTCTACACCTACGGGCACTTCAAGCGCCACCACCCGACGTCGCTCTACACGACGGCCTACGCGGGTTGGACGCGCGAGGCGGCCGAGTACGTCTACGGCGAGTGCGGGGCCATCAACGTCGGCACCGACGCCCCGAGCATGGACATGGCGACCAGCCCTGGATACCCCTGCCACCTCGTTTGCCGCGAACTGGGCCGCACCAATACGGAGAACCTGTGCAACATCGAACTGGTGGTGGGCAAGGAGTTCCTCTATATCGGGCTTCCGCTCAAGATTCGGGGCGGGTCGGGCTCGCCGATTCGGGCGATCGCCGTGCTGAACGCCTGATTCGGTTCACGCGAGGCGAACATGAAAGCCCTGGTGAAACGGGCGCGCGGGCCCGGCGAGATGGCGCTCCTGGACGTTGCGGAGCCTCGCGTGGGGCCCGGGCAGGTGAAGGTCAAAATCGCCCACGCCGGCATCTGCGGCACGGACGTGCACATCGCCTCGGGCGAGTTTTTCCACTATTTCCCCCCGCTGGTGCTGGGGCATGAGTTCTCGGGCGAAGTGGTGGAAACGGGCGAAGGCGTCGAGGGGATTCCCCTGGGCGCGCGGGTGACGGCCGAACCCACGAAGTCGACTTGCCGCGTCTGCCCGCACTGCATCTCGGGCCGCTACAACCGCTGCGAGCAGCGAGACATCGCGGGCGTGGTGAGCGACGGCGCCTTCACCGACTACCTGGTCACGCGTGCGGAGTCGATCCACCGCCTGCCCGACAGCGTGAGTCTCAAGGCGGCAGCACTCTCAGAACCCCTCGCGGTTTGCGTTCACGGGGTGTGCGAGCAATGCAGCGTGCGCGAGGGCGACTTCGTCCTCGTCATGGGTCCGGGCGCGATCGGCCTGGGGTGCGCCCAGGTGGCGCTCGCCCACGGCGCGCGGGTGATGGTGGCCGGGGCCGGGAAGGACGCGCACAGGCTCGCACTCGCCCGTTCGCTGGGCGCTGAGTGGACGGTGAACGTGGAGAAGGAAAATGTTTTAGGCCGTGCTCTCGCGGTAACGAACGGCTGGGGGGTCGATCTGGCGGTCGAGGCGGCGGGCGCTGCCGGAGCGATGGAGGTATGCGTCGAGGCGGTGCGCAAGGGCGGAGAGATCCTCCAGGTGGGCCTGCCAGGCGCACCGGTTCCCGTTGATATGGACAGACTGGCGTTCAAGGAGATCCGTCTTATCGGCACCTTCGGGCAGAAGCACTCCGCCTGGCTGCTGGCGCTTGAGTTGCTGGAGGCGGGCAGGGTCGACGCCGAGGCGATGGTATCCGACATGCTCCCGCTCGATGAATGGGAGCGGGGCTTCGACATCATGGCGCGCGGGGCCGGGCTGAAGGTGCTCCTGACGCCGAAAGGGTAGGGGATTTTGTAAAATTCTGTTCAGGTTATGGGCGTTAAGGAGATTCGCGCGACGATGACGAGGAAGCCCGCGCGGCGCGAGCAGGTGTGGTTGGTTGTGTAGGGGCCGCATATATGCGGCCCATGGTCGGGAGGCAAAAAAGGCAGGGTCGCATATATGCGACCCCTACAATAGATACGGCAATGACGCCGGAATGACGGCGGTGGTCAATTCCGAGCGGGGAGGCTTTTTCAACAGCCCCGATAGGCGAGGAACGGGGAACGACTGCGCTTTACACCGGAAAAGGCGAACTCAAGGAAAGATGAGATATATTCGGACGAATCCAAAGTTTTCAATATAGAGGATGGCACACATGAGCATCGACGGAAAAGAATTCAGAACCGCCCTCGGCAGGTTCGCCACGGGCGTCACGGTCGTCACCGCGAAAACGCCGACCGAAGCGCGCGGCATGACGGCGAACGCGTTTTCCTCCCTCTCGCTCGACCCGCCGCTCGTCTTGGTGTGTTACGACAACAAGGCGTCGAGCCTGAAGATGGTGCAGGAAGCGAAGAAGTTCGCCATCAATTTCCTGGCTGAGGAGCAGAAGAACACCTCCGACTGGTTCGCGGGCAAGGGCAGGGACGCGGAGGATCAGTTCGCCGACATCCCGCATGAAATCGGCGAGAACGGCTCGCCCGTGCTCACGGGGAACGTGGGTGTTCTGGAGTGCGACCTACACGAGGAGCTTCCGGGTGGCGATCACACTATCGTCGTGGGGCGCGTGACCCGCGTCGTGCTCGAGGAAGAGGTGCGCGCCCCGCTTCTTTTCTACGGCAGCGCCTACCGGAAGATGGACATGGACGGCTCCTACGACTGATCCCTGAACCAGACTCGAACTTGATGAGGAGTTCCCTTGGCATCGTATCAAGCGGTTGCGTTCGACCTGTTCGACACCCTCGTCGATTTCGACATCAAGCTGTTCCCGGTGGTGGAGATAGACGGCAAGGAGGAGAAGACCACCTCGAAAGCGGCTTATGACGCGCTCTACGAGGGCGGTTTCCTCGTGCCGAATTATCCGGCCTTCCACCAGCTCTGGCTCCAGAACTCGAAAGAAGTGTGGGGCGAGCGCAACAACGACCCCGAACTCAAAGAGGTCCGCTCGATAGTCCGTTTCCGGCGCCTCATGGAGCTTCTGATCGCCATTCCCGCGCAAGACAGGGAACGCGCCGCCAAGACAGCCCTGAACGCCCACATGTACGGCATCGAGAATTCCGTCGTCTTCGACACGGACCGGCTCGACGTGCTGGGGAAGATAAAAGACGCAGGTCTTCCGATAGCGCTCTTGAGCAATTTCGACCATTCGCCCACCGCCCTACGGATCATCGACAAGATGGGCATCACGCCCTATCTCGATACCGTGCATATTTCAGAGGATGAGGGTTTCAGGAAGCCTGCGGCGTCGCTTTTTCTTAAAGTAGCCGAGGAACTGGGCGTGTCGCCGGGAGAAGTGCTCTTCGTGGGCGATACGTTCGATGCCGACGTTACGGGCCCGCAGAGCGTGGGCATGCCCTGCGCCTGGCTCAACAGAAAGGGAGCGCCCGTGCCGGAGGGTTGCCAGCCGCCCGATTTCGAGATTCGGGAGATTGAGGATACGCTTTCGATTCTGGGTTTGTAGGGGTTGTTGAAACAGCCCCCGTCGGGGCGGGCGGAACAGGGAAGGAAGGTTCACGGCCGAACCCGGCCGCCGCTCGCTTCCCTGGCTGGAAAAGCAACCCCCCCTACCCCCCCTTGTCAGGGGGGTAAAAAAAGGCGCTGCCGGCCGCCCGTAGAGGGGCTTTTGTTTTTTCTTGCCCCCCTGACAAGGGGGGGTAGGGGGGGGTTGCCTTTATCCCCTGAGAAGGGGGGCTTTTTCAACGCCCCCTCCAAGTCTGGTTTATAAGAGGACATCCGGATGTCGGTTCTCGCGCTTCAGCATGTGGACGTGGAAAGGCTCTCGCTGCTCGAAGAGGTGCTCGCGCAGAAGGGAGTACCCGCGCGCTATCTGGCCCTCCACAAGGGGGAGCCTCTCCCGCGCTCTTTGGGTGATCTGGAGGATGTAAGCGCGATTGTCGTCCTGGGCGGGCCGATGGGCGTCTACGAGGCGGAGAAATACCCCTGGCTGGCGGATGAGCTTCGTTTCCTCCGTGAAGCGCTGCACGCGGGATTCCCCGTCTACGGCCTTTGCCTGGGCGCGCAGTTGATGGCGGCGGCGCTGGACGCCCGCGTGTATCCGGGCGAGGGGAAAAAGGAGATCGGCTGGTTTCCGGTGGATCTGACGCCGGGGGCGCAAGGAGACCCGCTGCTCGGCGATGAGGCGGCGTCTTTCCCCGTTTTCCAGTGGCACGGCGATACGTTCGACATTCCCGATGGCGCGGTGCATCTCGCGTCTTCGGCGCGGTACCCGAATCAGGCGTTCCGGTGGGGCGCGCGCGCCTACGCCTTCCAGTTTCACCTGGAAATCGGGATGGAGGACATATCCACCTGGCTGGACGCGTTCGAGGGCGACATGAAATCCCCACGCTCGGATGCGGACCCCGAGGCGATATTGGGCGAAGCGCCGTTGCACATGGAGACGTTGAACCGGCGGGCGACTCGCTGGTTCGAGCGCTGGCTCGCTCTCTCGGGGCTTGCTTAGTGGCCTTGAGTTCTCCCGCCCTTGTCGCCGGGGGAGCGCTCCCCTAATATGCGGCGTCCCACTGTGGCATTCATTTTCTGATCATCGACATAGAGGAACCTTTCATGGCGGAACCTGTTCGCGGCGAAATCGTCGCCATCGGCACCGAGATGCTGCTCGGCGACCTCATCGACACCAACAGCGCCTTCATCGCAGACCAGCTCAAGTCGATCGGCGTCAACATGTATTTCAAGACCACCGTAGGCGACAATCTGGACAGGATCGCAGGCGTCATCAAACAGGCCCACGAGCGCTCCCAGGTGGTGATCACCACGGGCGGCCTCGGCCCCACGGTGGACGACCTGACGCGGGAGGCCTGCGCCAAGGTGATGGGCGTCGAGCTCGAGTTCCGCCAGGACCTGTACGACTACATCAGCGCCTATTTCAGCCGCCGCGGCTTCCACATGAGCGACAACAACAAAAAGCAGGCCTACATCCCCGCCGGGGCCACGCCCATCGAGAACCCGCGCGGAACGGCGCCTTGTTTCATGTGCGAAGACGAGCAGGGGGTCATCATCGTGAGCCCGGGCGTGCCGCACGAGATGCGCTACATCATCACGCAGTGCGCGTTGCCCATCCTGCAGGAGAAATTCGATTTAGGGGAAGTCATCCGGACGAAGGTCCTGAAGACCTGCGGCCTCGGCGAATCGCGGGTGGACGAGATGATATCGGAGTTGTTCAAGGAATCGGTGAACCCGAGCATCGGCGTGCTCGCCCACCCCGGCCAGGTGGACGTGCGCATCACCGCGCGCGCAAAGGATATCGAAGAGGCGAACAACATGATTGCGGGTCTCGAAGTCAAGGTGCGCGAGATTCTGGGTTCCGCCGTCTACGCCACCGGGAACGCGACGCTCGAGGAGACGCTGGCGCGCGTGCTGGCCCAGAGCGGCAAGACCATCGCGATTGTGGAGTCCAATACCGGCGGGGCCTTGATCCAGCGGCTGAACGCCTGGCCCGAGCGCGTGCGGTTCCTGAAACGCGGCGTCGTCGGACTGCACGCGGAGGAGCTGGCGCGCATGTTCGGTGTGGATGAGACAGAAAGCCCGGAGGATTTCGCAAAAGCGCTCGCGAGGCGAATCCGCGAGGAGTCGGGCGCCGACTTAGGCCTCGCCGTCTTCGGCCCCAATCCGCCGGAGAACATCGAACCCGAAAACTCCCGCCGCGCGCCCGCGCTGGGCGACACCCACATGGCGCTCGACATAGGGAGCGACGCCTTCACCTTCACGGCGAGCTTCGGGGGCAACGAGCAGTTCGTGCAGTCGCGCGCGCCCATCTACGGGATGGAGCTCGTGCGCCGCGCCGTGCTGGGCCTCGACCCGCTGACGTGATGGGGGAAAGTCCGGGAATATCGATAAATTCGATGCATCGAATCGTTTCCATCGGCTGTGGAGCCTCGATATCATATTGATGTTATTGGCGTTTTCCTGTCGCCATCCGTTTCCTTCAAATCCATATGCCTCGGCATGCAATCAAAACGAAATCGGATTCGTTACGATTCCCGCGCATCCCGGCGTCCGCGCCAGGCTGACAGGGTTGTTGAAGAAGCCTTTGTCAAAGGAGCAACCCCCCCCTACCCCCCCCTACCCCCCCTTGTCAGGGGTCAAAACCGACCGAAGAGGGAGGTTTTGCAAGACGATGTGTTTCTCGTTAATGGCTTATGCAAACGCTCGTTCATCACTCGCGTTTGACCCCTGACAAGGGGGGGTAGGGGGGGTGCTTTTCCCGTCGAGAGGGGGCCAGCGGGGCGGGAGACGCAAAAGAACCTCATCCCGAGTAGGCCCGGAGGGCCGTATCGAGGGAGCGCCCTTCGATACGCCGCCTCCGGCGGCTACTCAGGGTGAGGGGTGTCGGGGAACGGCGGAGCCTGCCCCAAGCGAAGTCGAGGGGGCGGTTGCTCAGGGTGAGGTCGATACGGCACGGGGGCCGTCCGGGGGTTTGTTGACAGGATCGGCAAGAATATAGATACTCACAATCATCTTATTATTCCATAACGATCCGGCATCTTATCATCTTATCGTGACTTCAGACCGCGCCGGGCGCGATTCCGCCTGGTTTCCGGGGAGGAGTGTTTTATGAGGGAGACTCTGGTGATTCTCGATCCATCGGGAATACCCCCTCCGATGGAGAAGGTGCGGCCGGCCGCGCGCCCCGCTCTTCTCGAGGGGGTTCGCCTGGGCCTTCTCGATAACACGAAACCAAACTCCGACAAGCTGCTCCGCCGGCTGGAAGAGCGCTTGAGCGGGAAATATCCCATCGCCTCGTTCACGCACTACCGCAAGGGCGGCAGCGCGCTCCCCCTGGAGGAGGACCTGATCGACCGGATGGCCAAAGATTGCGACTTCGTGGTGAACGCAGTGCCCGACTGAGGGTCCTGCACGCCGTGGAGTATCCACGACGCGATCGAGCTCGAACAGCGCGGGCTCCCCACGCTCACCGTCATCACGGACATGTTCGAGGCCTTCGGCCGAAAGAAGGCGCGGGCCTTGGGTTTTGCGGGCCTGCCGATCGTCTCTATCCCCCATCCCATCACCGGAATACCGCTCGATACGGTGCACGCCCACGCGGACGGGATACTCGAAAGCGTGGCGGAGTCCCTGACGCGGACGCCGCCCCCGGAAGACGAAGGATGAAGCTGGCCTCCACGCGCCACGAGGTGGCGGAATCCCCCTTGGATCTGCTCGAGTACGTGATGGAACGCGGCTGGGGGGACGGGCTGCCCGTCATCCCGCCGACTGAGGAGCGGGTGGCGGCCATGGTGGAGGCATCGGGGCGGCCGCCCGAGGAATCCCGCGGCCGCATCCCCCACCTCTTCGGCGACGCCACGATCGAGAAGATCGCCGTCAACGCCGCCATGGCGGGCTGTAAGCCCGAATACATGCCGGTGCTCGTCACCGCCGTCGACGCCATCTTCGACCCCATATACAACCTGCCGGGCGTTCAGGGGACGACGAACTGCATTGCGCAGCTCATCGTCGTCCACGGGCCCGCCCGGGGCGCGCTGGGGATCAACTGCAAGGAAAACCTCTTCGGCCAGGGCTGGCGCGCCAACGCCACCATCGGCAGGGCGTTTAGGTTCATCCTGCAGAACATCGGGGGCGCCAAGCCGGGCGATACCGATCGCAGCACCTTCGGCCACCAGGGCAAGTTCTCGAGTTGCATCGGCGAGAACGAAGAGGCGAGCCCGTGGCCGCCGCTCCACGTCGAGCGCGGCCTGGAGCGTTCGGACAGCGCCGTTACCGTCATCGCCGTCGACCCGCACATCATGGTCAACGACGCGGCCAGCACGGACGGCGAGGGCGTGCTTCAGTCCATCGCCTCGTCGATGATGCAGGCGGGGAGCAACAACGCGCTCTTCGGCGGGGAGATGGTGGTTGTCCTCGGCCCCGAACACGTCGACATGCTCGTGCGCGACGGCTGGGACCCGCCGCGGATCCGGGCCTTTCTCTACGAGCGGGGCAGGGTGCCGACGTTTCTTTTTGCGCCGGCGAACCTGGAGCGCGCGCGGGGACGCCGGGACGACCTCATGGCCCAGGAGGACCTCGAAAGCGTACCCGTCGTCGACGATGAGGAGAGCATCTGCCTGTTCGTGGCGGGCGGACTCGGGAAGCACAGCCTCGTCATCCCGACGTTCGGTAACACGCACAGCGTCACGCGAAAGATTGATTTTTCCTTCACCGACTGAACGCGGGTCATACTCAAGAGGAGAACGGATTCAACGCTGTATGGCGCCCGGTCGTCGGCTCCTCGCCCCATGGCGGGGGTTCAACGCCGGGGGTGACAGGACATTGCGGCACGAAATACCGATTCTTACGGGATTGTTCGTGACAACCCATCAATTTGGAGGGAAGAGCAATGGAACGGCATAAGATCCGATTTGGAAGCGTCGCTATTTTCTTTCTCCTCGCGGCGGTGCTTGTATTCGGCCAGGTTCCGGGGTCCGCATGGGCCCAGAAGCGGGGAGGCACGCTGGTGGTCGGCCTGGAAGCCGATCCGGGGCACTTCAACCTGATCGTCAAACCGGGCACGACGGTCCAGGTGCCGGCCGTGAACATCTACAACAAGCTGATCACGCTCGATTTCGACCTCAACCCGAAGCCGGAACTGGCGAAATCCTGGGAGGTCAAGGACGGCGGGAAGACGCTCGTCTTCCACCTCCGAAAGGGCGTGAAGTTCCACGACGGCAAGGAGATGACGAGCGAGGACGTGAAGTTCTCGCTGGAGAAGTGCCTGCCGTACAACCCGCGCTCGCGCGTGTTCTGGAAGCCGGTGGCGGAGAAGGTGGAAGCGCCGGACAAGTACACCATCGTCGTCCGCCTCAAGAAGCCTTTCGCCCCCCTGCTCACCGTGATGGGGGTGATCTTCGGCGGCCCCGCCATCTACCCCAAGCACCTGTGGAAGGATCACGTGGGCAGCCGCAAGGCCTTCCTAAACGCTCCGTATAGCAAGAAGCCCGTCGGAACCGGGCCCTTCATGCTCAAGGAATACAAGAAGGGCAGCCACGTCCGGCTCGTGCGCAACCCGAATTACTGGAACGCGCCCAAGCCCTACGCGGATGAGCTGGTCATCCGGTTCGTCTCGGACGCCAACACCCGCCTGATCGCCTTGGAGAAAGGCGAGATAGACTATCTCCGCGCGGCCCTCATCCCCTGGGATCAGGCCGCCCGTCTCAAAAAGAACCCGAAACTCGTCGTCCTCGACAAGGGGGGAGAAGCGACGGGGCAGGTCGAGTTCATGCTCCTGAACATGCGGCGGCCCATCACCGGCAACGTGAAGGTTCGCCAGGCGATCGCGTATGCGCTGGACAAGAACCAGATCAGCCAGCTGGCGACCGGGGGCACCGCGAAAGTGGCGGACGGCATCATGCACTCGGCCATGAAGTGGGCGCACAAGGGCAGCTTCGCCCAGTACAAGCAGGACCTCAAGATGGCGAACAGGCTGCTCGACGAGGCGGGCTACCCGATGAAGGGGGGCAAGCGCTTCAGCCTCACGGTAACCTGGGCCAAGGGCCGCGGCTTCGAGGGACTGGCGGCCGAGGTGATCAAGCAGCAGCTCAAGAAAGTCGGCATCGACATCAAGATCGAGTCCTTCGACCGGGCGGCCACGCTGAAGAAGGTCTACATCAATCATGATTTCGACATCATGATGCAGTTCTTCACCACCGGGCCCGACCCCAAGATCAGCGTGACGCGGGTCTATGACAGGAACAACATCGGCTCGGCGAACTTCAACAACGCGCCGTCCTACATCAACGTCGGTGTTCAGCGTCTCCTCGACGCCGAATGGCAGATCCCCGACGTGAAGAAGCGGGGCGCCGCGTGGCGTCAGATCGTCGATATGGTCGCGGCCGACGTGCCCGTCATCCCGCTGTTCGAGACGCCCTTCGTCCACACGCATTCGGCGAAATGGGCGGATGTGGTAACGCGTCCCTACTGCGCGTATTGCACTCGGGAGGACGCTTACCAGAAGTAGTCCCGGTATTCGAAACGTGTTTCAGGGGCCCCGTCTCCGGGCGGGGCCCCGCGGGTTTCCTGACGTCTCACCGAGGGGCGATCCATGGCAGGTGATTATCCGCTTCTGCGTTACAGCGTAAGGCGAATCCTTCAGGCCGTCCCTCTCGTTTTCTGGGTCATCATCATCAACTTCACCATCATCCATCTCGCTCCGGGCGACCCGGCCATTTACCTGGCCAGCGTCACCGAGGCCACGCCGGAGGCCTACGCGGAGCTGCGCAAGGAGTTCGGCCTGGACAAGCCGCTTTACGTCCAGATGGGGATTTACCTCTGGAAGCTGCTTCATCTGGACCTGGGCTATTCCACCTGGCACAACTCCCCCGTACTCGGCGTCATCATCGATCGCCTGCCCGCGACCATGCTCCTGATGGCGACGGCATTCTCCATCGCCAGCCTCATGGGGGTGGTTCTCGGCGTCATCGCATCGCGCTATTCCTATTCGGTGGGCGACCACCTGGCGACCCTGGCTTCGCTCGCCGGCTATTCGATGCCCATCTTCTGGCTGGGACAGCTTCTCATACTCTTTTTCGCCCTTTATCTGGACTGGCTGCCGAGCCAGGGCATGTACTCGATGCGCGGGGTGGAGCCCGGCTGGCCTGCGGTCCTGGACGTCCTGAAGCACCTGCTCCTGCCCGCGATCACCTACGCTACCTATCACATGACCCTCGTGTTCCGGATCACGCGGGGCAAGATGCAGGAGACGCTCGCACAGGACTTCATCCTGACCGCGAAATCCAAGGGATTGAACGAACGCCGCGTGCTCTACCGGCACGCCCTGCGCAATGCGCTGCTCCCGGTGGTCACCGTGATCGGCATCAATTTCGCCTACGTCATGGCGGGTTCGGTGTTCACCGAGACCGTGTTCGGGTGGCCGGGCATGGGCCGGCTGATCTTCGAATCCATCACCGCGCGGGACTACCCGATGATTCTGGGGATCTTCCTCGTCGTCTCGATGATGATCATGCTGGCGAACCTCATCACGGACATTCTCTACGCCTTGATCGACCCGCGCGTGGCGTATAACTAGGAATCTGGGATCGTGACGACATCGGCGGATACAATCGATCATCGAAACTCGAACAGAGGGCCCCAGTGGAGAGCCATCTGGGGCGCGTTCAGCCAGAATCGCGCGGTGCCCATCGCAGGGTCCATTCTTCTGGTGCTGGTCCTGCTGGTGTTGTTCGCGCCCATCCTGGCGCCCTATGACCCTTACGCGCTGGGTTCGGGCTCAAGGCTGGGCGGGCACAGCTTCCGCAACCTCATGGGCGTAGACAATCTCGGCCGCGACGTCTTCAGCCGCATCCTGTGGGGCGGCCGGGTCTCGATCTTCGTCGGCTTCTCGGCGGCTTTCGCCACGACGGTCCTGGGACTTTTCGTGGGCACGATCTCGGGCTACCTGGGCGGTTGGGTGGACGATATCCTGATGCGCCTCACCGAGACTTTCATGGTGATTCCGCGCTTTTTCCTCGCCCTGATCATCGTGGCCTTCTTCGGGGCGAACATCTGGAACATCATCCTGGCCATCTCCATCCTGACGTGGCCGGTGACGGCCCGCCTCGTCCGCTCGGAGTTCCTGACCCTGCGAACGCGGCAGTTCGTGGATGCCGCGCACGTGATCGGCACGAAGCGCTCGACGATCATCTTTCGCGAGATACTGCCGAACGCCATCGGGGTCGTGGTCGTGAACGCCTCGCTGCTGACGGCGCAGGCGATGCTGCTCGAAGCGGGCTTGAGCTATCTGGGCCTGGGAGACCCCAGCCTGGTCACCTGGGGGCGGATGCTGTACGAGGCCCAGCCCTTTCTGCGCCAGGCGTGGTGGATGGCCGTGTATCCTGGTCTGGGCATCTTTCTCTCTGTCCTGACGCTCAATCTGCTGGGAGACGGCCTGAACGACGTGCTCAATCCCCGCTCCTCCGAGATTCACCGGACCGGCCTATGAACGCGAACGCTGAAAACGGAAACGGCCTCCTGCGGGTCTCAGACCTCAGGACCTACCTCGACGTGCCCTCCGGCGTGATCAAGGCCGTAGACGGCGTCTCGCTTGAGGTGAACCGCAAAGAAGCCGTTGCGCTGGTCGGGGAGTCGGGCTCCGGGAAATCCATGACGGCGCTCACCATCATCCGGCTCCAGCCGGTCGTGGCCCGCATCCTCTCGGGCGAGATACTGCTGAACGACGTGGATCTCCTGACGCTGGACACGGCGAGCATGTGCGACCTCCGCGGGACGGAGATCGCCATGGTCTTTCAGGACCCCATGACGTACCTGAACCCCGTCATGCGGGCCGGCGCCCAGGTGGCGGAAGTGGTGCTGGAGCACCAGGAGGTCTCGAAGGGGGAGGCGCGCTCGCAGGTGCTCGACGCGTTCGAGCGCGTCGGCATCCCGTCGCCCCAGAGGGTATATGACAGCTACCCCCATCAGTTGAGCGGCGGGATGCGCCAGCGGGTGCTCATCGCCATGGCCATCTCGTGCCGCCCCTCCCTGCTCATCGCCGATGAGCCCACCACGGCGCTCGACGTGACCATCCAGGCGCAGATCATGGACCTGCTCGCCCACCTCCGCGAGGAACTCCAAAACGCCCTGTTCCTGATCACCCACGATATCGGTCTGGTGGCGGAGCATTGCGACCGTATCTACATCATGTACGCGGGCCAGATTGTCGAGCACGCCGACACCTTCACCCTGTTCGCCGAACCGAAACACCCCTACACGGAGGGCCTCCTGCGTTCGACGCTCAGCCCCGACAAGCGGGTGGAGGTATTCGAAACCATCGAGGGGCAGGTGCCGAACCCGACGGACATGCCCTCGGGCTGCCGCTTCCACCCGCGCTGCCCCCACGTCAAAGACATCTGCCGCGAGGAGTCGCCGCCATCTCTCGATCTGGGGGAGGGACGGATGGTGGCTTGCTGGCTTTATGAGTGATCTCGCCGCGATGAACCAATCACTCCTGCAAGTGCAAAGGCTGACGAAGCATTTTCCGGTCGACGGGGGATGGCTCCGGCCTCCCCGCCACGTGCACGCCGTGGACGACATCAGCTTCTCGCTCAGCGCCGGCGAATCGTTCGCCCTGGTGGGCGAGAGCGGCTGCGGGAAAACGACGACGGCCCGCCTGCTGGCGAAACTGGAGAAGCCCGATGACGGGAGCATCCTCTTCGACGAGCAAGAGGTCGCGGAGCTGAGCGGACCCGCCCTCAAGCAGTACAACCGCGACGTGCAGATGATCTTTCAGGACCCCTTCGAATCCCTGAATCCCAGGCGCACCGTGCGGGCCATCCTGCGCCAGCCCCTCCTCAATCATGACGCGGCGGAGAAAGGGGAGATCGATGAGACCATCGTCGGACTCCTGAACCAGGTGGGCATGGAGCCGGGCGAAATCTTCATGGACCGCTATCCCCACCAGCTCAGCGGCGGCCAGCGCCAGCGCATCGGCATCGCGCGGGCGCTCACGCTCAAGCCCCGGCTGGTGATCGCAGACGAGCCGGTCTCCTCGCTCGACATTTCCATCCGCGCCCAGATTCTGAACCTCCTGAAAGCGCTTCAGGCGCAGCACGATCTCTCCTACCTCTTCATCACGCACGACCTGGGTGTCGTGCGCTCGGTCTGCGACAGGGTGGGGGTCATGTACCTGGGCGAGATCGTGGAGCTTGCGGCGGTGGAGTCGCTCTTCACGACCCCCCTGCACCCCTATACGCAGGCGCTGCTCTCGGCCACCCCGGTGGCGGACCCGGTGAAGGCCAGAAAGCGGCGGCGCATCATCCTCGAGGGAGAGGTTCCCTCCGCCCTCGACCCGCCGACGGGGTGCCGCTTCCATACCCGTTGCCCCTACAGCGAGAAGCGCTGCGTGGAAGAGAAGCCGGCCCTTCGGGAACTCCAGCCCGGCCATACGGTGGCCTGTCATTTCGCGGGCGACGTCGGCGTCGAAGCCGCGGCCGATTCATACGCTTAGAGGATTATTCATGAGCGACATTATCGATAAGGTGATTTCACAGGCCCGGCGAGTCGACGTGGCCGCCCTGCTTCAGGAACTCGTCCGGATTCCCAGCCCCACGGGAGAGGAGGCGGCGATCCAGAGTCTGGTGCAGGAAAGATTCGCCAGCGCCGGCCTCGAGGTGGAGGCGTTCGAGGCGGATTTGGAGGAATTAAGAGAGCATCCGGCGTTCTCGGCCCCGCGCTCATCGCTGGAGAGGGGTTACGCGGGGCGGCCCAACGTGATCGGCCGCTTGCGGGGCGCGGGAGGCGGCAGGTCGCTCTTTCTCTTTTGCCATGCCGATACGGTTCCGCCGGGGCCGCGAAGCGCCTGGACCAAGGACCCCTTCGGCGGCGAGGTGGAAGAGGGCCGCCTCTATGGACGGGGGTCAGGAGACGCCAAGTCGGGGCTGGCCGTCATGATCGCGTGCGCCCGGGCCTTGAAGAACGCCGGGGTGCGCTTGAAGGGCGATCTGACGCTTCTCTCCACCGTCGAAGAGGAAGAAGGCGGCGGCGGGGGCATGCTGGCGTGCGTTCTGCGCGGCTTAAAGGCGGATGGCGCCGTTTACACGCACATGAAGCCGGGGGGACTCGGCGGCGTGGACATCGGTTCGGGCGGCGACGTGAGTTTCCGGATCACCGTGCCGGGCCAGGCCGGTCACAAGGGCTCGGCGCACCTTTTCGTGAACGCCATCGAGAAAGCAGAATTTATCCACGCAGCACTCAGGGAGCTGGACGCGCAAAGAGCAGGGGCGGTTCGCGAACCGCTGGTGGAAAAGCGTTTCGAGATAAGCGGGCTTAAGCCCCGCACGGTGAACCTCGTGGTGACCGTGATCCGCGCGGGGGTGTCCATCGGCCAGCTCCCGGCCGAGTGCGTTCTGGAGGGCGTGGCGGGGGTGGCCCCGAGAGAGAGCCTGGAAGAAGTGAAAGGGCTCGTGGAAGGCCACCTCGCCCGGGCAGCCGGGGCCGACCCGTGGCTTCGCGAGCATCCGCCCCGTCTGGAATGGACGGAGAGGCGCGCGGAGCCCTGCCTCACCGACCCCGAACACCCGTTCGTCAAAACGGCGTTGTCGGTAGCCGAACGTGTAACGGGCCGTCCCTGCCAGCGTCAGGCGCTGAACGGGACGACGGACATGCGGTTCCCGGTCCTCTACGGCGGCACGCCGACGATCATGTTCGGCGGGGAATGCCCGCGGGGCCACATCCCCGACGAGTTCACGTATATCGACGAGCTTGAACTCTCCGTCGAGGGGCTGCTCCACCTGATCCTGGAATGGTGCGGCGCGGCGTAGGTGGACGACCAGCGCCTGGCGGATGCCGCTCTTTCGGTTTGGGAGATGAGTGACTCGGCGAGGGTTTTTTCAACAACCTCTTCGGGTAAGATTGTATATAATCATCCGAATAAGGGTTTACCGACTTATCTAACGGGAGAAAACGGATGAACGAACAACAGGGGGCGGTGGCTCCTGATTTTGCGGCGCTGCTCGACAGGATCCACAAGGACATCGGCCAGGATCTATTCCGGACCTTCAGCGCGATAGACGTGGATGAAATCGAGCGGTTTGCGAAGACGCTTGAGACGCTTGGCGGGTGGCTCGACGGACAGGAACGATGAGCGATTTCGCGTTCATGACGGCAATCGAGTTGAAGGACCTGATCGCGCGCGGCGACATCTCGCCGGTCGAACTCGTCGGGTCGTCCCTGGAGCGCATGGACGGGCTGGAGCCGACGCTCAACTGTTTCGTCCAGACCTCGCCCGACCTCGCCCTCGAAGCGGCGCGGCAGGCCGAAAAGGCCGTCATGTCCGGCGAAGAGCTCGGACTGCTGCACGGCCTACCCATCTCGGTGAAGGACCTGATCGCCGTGGACGGCCTGAAGCTGACCTTCGGCTCCCGGGCGATGGCGGACAACGTCGCGGCGGTTGACGCGCCCTCGGTGGACCGGGTGCGGCGGCAGGGCGGCTGCATCGTCGGCAAGTCGACGACCAGCGAGTTCGGCTGCAAGGCGGTCGGCGACAGCCCGCTGACCGGGGTGACGCCGAACGCCTGGAATCTCGCCAAGACGCCGGGCGGATCGAGCTGCGGCGCCGCGACCAGCGTTGCCGCCGGGGTCACACCGTTCGCGCTCGGAACTGACGGCGGCGGGTCCGTCCGCATCCCGAGTTCGCTCAGCGGCCTTTTCGGCATCAAGGCGCAGTTCGCGCGCGTCGGGGTCTTCCCGGCGGCCGCCACGCCGACGCTCGCCCATGTCGGCCCGCTCACCCGCACCGTGCGCGACGGGGCGCTCCTGCTGAACGCCGTCGCCGGGCACGACCGCCGGGATCCCTTCGGCGTCGCGCAGCCCGTGCCCGACTTCCTGGCCGCCTGCGAGCGTCCGGTCGAGGGCATGCGCCTGGCCTGGAGCCCGACGCTTGGCTACGCGCAGCCGACCGGCGAGGTGGTCCGGATCGTCGAGGAGGCCGTCAGGGTGTTCGAGGATCTCGGCTGCACCGTGGACCTGGTCGAACAGGTCATGGAAGAGGACCCGCTCCCCATTTGGATGGCCGAGTTCTACGCCGGCGTCGGAACCCGGCTCAAGGATGTGCTCGCCGACAAGCCGGACCTGCTCGACCCGGCGGTTGCCGACGTGCTCGCCGGCGCCCTCGATCAGGAACTGGACGAGTATTACGGGAAGGTTTTCCGGCGCTACGACTTCCGCGAGAAGATGCGCCTCTTCTTCGAGGACTACGATCTGCTCCTGACGCCGACGCTTCCCGTCCCGGCTTTCGACGTGAACTGCAACGCGCCGCCTGAGCTGCCCGGCCGCAACATCGTATCCTGGGTCTACTACACCTATCCGTTCAACCTGACGGGCCAGCCGGCCGCCTCGGTGCCGGCGGGATGGACCCGGGACGGCCTGCCCGTGGGCATGCAGATGGTTTCGAAGATCCTGCACGAGGAAGACATCTTCCGCGCCGCCGCCGCGTTCGAGGCCGCCAGACCGTGGGCCGACCGAAGGCCCGATCTGGCCGCACCGGCCCGGGAACAGCTCAATTGAGCAGCTGTCTCGGCAGCCGCATGGCGATTTCCGGAAATGCCATGATAAGCGCCCGTCCGGTCAGTTGCAGAAGCACGAACGGAATGATTCCGGTGCAGACCTGCTGGATCTTGACCTGGGGTGGGCCCACGCCCTTCATGTAAAACAGCGCAAATCCGAACGGCGGCGTATCGAAGGGCGAGAGGCTCGCGCCGTGGCGAGAGCAAACACTCGTTCATCAATCGCGTTTGGCCTTCGATATGCGGCTTCGCCGCTATTCAGGATGAGGCGGTGCGGTTTTGATCGTCATTCCCTCATCTCCATACGACAAATCACGAAATCAGGGCTTTTTCAACAACCCCTTCGGGCAGGATTGTATATAATCATCCGAATAAGGGTTTACCGACTTATCTAACGGGAGAAATTCGATGAACGAACAACAGGGGGCGGTTGCTCCTGATTTTGCGGCGCTGCGAGAAGCGTTTCCCGTCACCCGGAACTGGACCTATCTCGACCTCGCCAACAAGGCGCCCCTTCCCCGGTGCGCCCAAGACGCCATCCCCGATTTCCTGCGGGAGATGAACGAAGGCGGCGTCCGGGAAGCCTTCTCCAAGCTGCGCGTGGAGGAGATCCGCACCTCACTGGCATCGCTCCTAGGCGTATCGCCGGGAGCGCTCGCGTTCATCAAGAACACGTCGGAGGGATTGAACATCGCCGCGCAGGCACTCGATCTCAAGGCGGGGGACAACGTCATCCAGGCGGAAATGGACCACCCGAACCAGGTGTACGCCTGGAAGCGCCTGGAGGAAAACGGCGTCGAACTCAGGTGGGTGCGAAACGGGGACGGCTACCCCTCCGTGGAGGCGTTCATCGAAGCGATGGACGAGCGAACGCGCGTCGTGGCGGTCTCCTACGTGACTTTCGGCACGGGCTGCCGGGTGGACCTGCCCGCTCTGGGCGCGGCCTGCCGCGAGCGCGGGGTCGTCTTGATGACGGACGCGATTCAGGGGGTCGGAATCCTCTCGGCGTCGCTGCCTGTCCTCGGGGCGGACATCGTGGTCTGCGGCGGGCACAAGGGGTTGCTCGGCCTGCCGGGCACGGGTTTTCTCTATTGCCGCGAAGACCTGATTCCCGGGATGAAGCCCCCTTTCTATGCCCGCGCCAGCATGGTGCCTGAAGCGCGTCCCCGGATGGAGGTCGGACTGGCCCCGGACGCCGGCCGCTTCGAGATCGGGAACCAGAATTATCTGGGATTATGGGTGCTCGGCCGCTCGGTCGAGTTCCTGGCAGAAGTGGGGCTTGCTCAGGTCGAGGCGCGCGTGCGGGGGCTGACGACGTATCTGATGGAGTTGTTGGAGAGGCGGGGCGAGAAGATTCTGACGCCTCGCCCCTGGGAGCAGCGCGCCGCCATCGTGAGCATCGAGTCGCCCGATCCGCCCAAGGCGGCGGCGCGCCTGCGCGAGAAGAGAGTCATCGCCAGCGCGCGCAACAACGGCCTTCGCTTCGCGCCGCATTTCTATAACACCGAAGAAGAACTCGAACGGGTGGTGAGTCTGCTTTAGGGGAAATAGTAAACAATTCGATAAAATTCGATAAATTTGCGGGGTTTTTCCGTAAATTCCCGGAAAATCCAGATATCCAGGGATGCCGGTCTTTTTCCCTTTACTGCGGAGTTCCCGTAACGCGTTGATATCATTTCTGTATATTCATTTTTCATAACTGCTACCGGCCCGTTCTCGAACCAGCCCTGAAGAGTCCGTAAACAAGCCGAAAGCGGACTCGTTCCAACTCCAGCGCATCACGGCGGGCCCGTGTTGGGGATTGCTACGTCTCGCCGGGCTTCGGCATGCGGTAGCCGACGCCGCGCACGTTGTGGATGAAGGCGGGCTGCGCGGGGTCGTCGCCGAGCTTGCGGCGGAGCTTCTTCACGAAGTTGCGCACCGCCTGCACGCCCGCGTCCTCGCGCCTCCCCCAGACCATCGAGCGCACGCACGACGGTCTCCTCATGCCCGTAGGCCGAGATGAAGATGACCGGCAGGTCGGCCAGCTCGGGCGCCTCGCGGGCGTGGCGCAGCGTCTCGGGGTCGTCGTCCACCACCAGGACGCGAGCGGGTTCACTCCCCCTGCCGTGCGCGGGCGGCGCGCCCGCCGCTCCGGTCTCCTCCTCCGCCGGCAGCGTGAAGGTGAAACGCGCCCCGAGGCCCGCGTCTGCGCTCTCGGCCCGGATGCGCCCCGCGTCGTCGCATCCGTTCATCGTTCTTCCCTCCCGGAGCAGAAAATACGGCAAAAAACGCAAGCATACATGAAAGAGGCATGAAAAGAGACGAAAAAGATACGCTAAAGACAGGTGGATTTTGTATACTTATCGGTGAATAAAGTGGATTTATTTGCATCCTCCGGGGAGGCGTCTGTCGCTCCGTGTGGAGATGAGAATTCCCGACAGGAAGATTGATGCACCCATCGTCCCTTGAAGAGCCGGGAGTTGCGACTGTGCCCGGAGCCGGAAGTCATGATTGGGCTCGAGACCGAAGAAGCCGAACACCCGCCTGTATCCCCCCCGACCGGCGGCCCCTGACCTTGTGGCGGAGCAGTCTCGCGGCGTGTCTCGTTCTCCTCGCCGTCATGGCGCCGGCCTCCGCCGGGCTGGCCCATGCCCAGGCCGCCACTCTGGTCAACGGCGCGGCGGCGATCGCGCCCGGCGGCCTCACGGCGCGGGCGGAGGGATCTTCGGTCATCTTCCTGTCCTGGCGCGCACCTCCGGTCAGCGAATCGGCGTTCCTGACCTACCGGATAGAGGTCCGCGAAGAGGAGGCGGGCTGGAGCGACCTTGTCCCCGAGACGGGCGTCAGTGACACGGAGTACTGGCACTCGGGCCTCCCGGGAGGCACGACGTATCACTACCGCGTCTCGGCGGTCGGCGAGTCGGGAGCGGGGCCTCCCTCTGCGGTCGCCACGGCCACGACGCCGGCGGATACCGGCGAGGCGGCGCCGGGCCTGCCCGGAGTTGACGGGGATGCAAGCCGCGTTCGCGTACCGCCCGAAGGCTCACGCTCGTCGCGCTTCGGGGAGAACCTCGTGCTGACGCCTTCGCTCGAGGGAGGCTCCGCGCAAGTGGAAGCGGGCGGCTTCGTCCGCTACGCTTCGGGCGACCTGTCAATGGATGTATCCGCGAGGGAGGCTGCGCCCGCGAGAGCCAAAACCGGATTCATCCGGATCGACCCGCAATTCGGCTACGAGATCCTCGACCCGACGACGAACATCAACTCCAAGCAACGCCTGGTACTCCAGCGCAAGCAAGAGGGCGTACTCGCCCCGGACAGCGTTCACCTGCACGGTGCGGTCACCGCGATAGCCGATTACCAGTCGAGCAACAGGGAGAACAAGTTCGGATACCTGATGCGCCACCCGACCGGAAAGAATCAGGCGGGGACCGTGGTTTCCGAGGCGGCGATCCATTCGGCGCAACTCGGATTCACGGGTGCGCTCGGCGGGTGGATTACCGCCAACGCCGAGATTCTCTATGATCCGCAACAGAGTTTCGGCCAGGGAACCAATACGGACCTGGAACGCAACCAGCTGCAATTGCGGCGCGCCTGGGTCCTGATCGGAAATCTCGACAGGTCGCCGCTCTATGCCAGCCTGGGCAAGATGGCGATTCCCTTCGGTCTCACAGATACCGTCAATCCGTTCTCCGCCTCGAGCGTCTGGCACGCCTTCGGAGGGCTGGCCAACGGCTTGAAGCTGGGCTATTCCAGCGACGGGTTGAACCTCTCCTTCATGGGCGTGCAGGGAGGAGCGCAGTTCAGGGCCGTAAACACCCCGGTGAACGGAACCGCCGTCCCGAGCAAACTGAACAACTTCGCCGTGAACGCGAACTATACGATAGAACTCGCTTCCTGGGGCACGTTTCTCCTGGGAGGGTCATACCTGCGCGGGACGGCTTATTGCCAGGATTTTCCGGTTGTTCACTTCGCGCCCTGCAAGGACAACAACCCGGCTTCAGGCGTTTACGGAAAACTCGTCCATGACAATCTCAATATCGGGGGCGAGTTCATCCGTACGGTGAATGAGTGGCCCGCTACATTCAACCCCGGCATCCCGCAATTCCCGGCGAGCAAGGTGACGAGCTTCAGGGTCGGGGCCGGATACCGGTACGACTCCAGTCGCGGCCCTCTGGATTTTTCCATCGAACTCAGCCGATTCGTCGCCGGTCCGGATGACGCGCCGTGGGAGCGCCAGAACCAGCTTGCCCTGGGCGTGGCCTGGTTGCCCCGGCCCAGCGTGAAGCTCTTTGCCGAATACATCCGTGTCGATGGATACACACCCTTGGACTTCATCAGCGGCGGCAACATCAAGGACGAAAGCGGCGAGATAATGCCGGACCAAACGCACAGTGACGCCTCGGCGCGCACCGATGTCTTCCTCGTCGGCGTCACCGGGGCGTTTTAGGAATGACACTATATTATGGAGTTACCCTCAGATCTTGTGTATGGGTTGAATTGAAGAAGGCGGCGCATTCCTGCTGGAATGGGGTTGTGAGAAGCCCTGTCATTCAGCAAATAGGAGATGCGCCACCATGCACGAAGATACGACGATTCCCTTTACGAATCCAGCCTTTCGAGACGAGTTGAGCGAACTGGTGCGCGAAGGCGCGCAGCGAATCATCCGCCAGACGGTGGAAGCGGAGTTGGGGGCCTTTCTGGAAGAGCATTCTACCGAGCGAGACACGCGAGGCCGTCGCACGGTGGTGCTGGGCGGCTACCTGCCGTCGCGGGAGGTTTTGACGGGTGTCGGTGCGGTGCGGGTTCGTGTTCCCCGGATGCGGGACAGGTCGGGGGTGGGGCGGTGCTTTCGCTCGGAGTTGTTGCGTGTTTTCAGACAGTGGGGGAATTCCAACGGGGGTGGAGTCCTTGTAGTTTATTGAAACTGTTGCAGGTATTGGTTTTTGGAAACTTCGCTCGGGATTCGTATTTTGTAAGATGCAATCAAAGCGGAAGCGGGCGAATTCAAACTCGCACGTACCCAAGCGATTTCATGTCGTATTCGCTTAGTCGACACATGCGTCTCGAACAAACCAATCAATACATAAGCATTATTTGAAATCCAAACCCTGTGCAGCTATGTAAGGGATTCTGTATCTGAACTGTCATGCGACAAAAGGTGACAAGGAGATTGGCGGATCACGCGAGGCGGAGCCGGTAAATTGCTGAAAATTTCCGAGTGGAAATGCGGGGATTTGCGGGGAAATGCGGGGCCCGGATGCGCGCAAATGCGGGTAAATGCCTACCCCCGCCCGTAGCGGCGGCGGCGCCTGTTGATGTCCTCGAGCTTGCGCGAGAGCTTCTCCAGCGTGCGGTTGTCGCTCAGGTTCCCTTCGATGTGAATATGGTATACGTGGCTGTTGCCCCCGCCGGTTTCTTCCCGTATCGCGTCGCGGATGATGGGCCGCACGCCGCGCTGAAAGAAGTCGATCGATTGCGGGTGGTTCACGTTCATGATGTGCTCGGGCCCCGCCTCGCCCACGAGCCTGAGTGCTGAGCGCTTGACGAAACGCCCCGCCGCGTCGCCTTCATCGATGAGTACGGGCAACGCCCCCAAATATGATGAGTAGAGGCTTTGGCCGAAATACCGCTTCACTCCCTCCTGGGGCGAGATGCCCGCCTTCCCGGCCGCCCTTTGAATGAGCTGAAACGTGAGGCCCGCTTTTTCCAGCAAAGGGGGGTCCACGCTCATCCGGCCTTCGTAGACCGCCTTGGGAAGCGAGAGGAGCCGCGCTTCATCCGCTACGCCGGTTTTCTGGAATTTATCGAGCGCGATGTACAGCCCGGCTGCCTGCGCGAGATTCGCGATTCCCCGAGTGAAGGGGGTGGACCTGTCCCGGAAGCCCTTGAAGCCCAGGAAGGAGAGCACCTGTTTGATGGCGCCGCCCTTGTTGAACAGGACGTCGGTGAGCAGAAAAGCGCCCGCCGCCGGCCCGAAGGCGGCGAGGCCGGTGGCGCCCGCGAGCGCGGGGACGGCGCCCGCGACGTTGATGGCCAGGTTCGCCCCTGTTTTCAGTGTCTTGGGGCCGCTCAGGAAGTCCAGCGCCGAAAAAGCGACCCGCAGGGCCGCCGCTGCTTTCGTCGCCGCAATCCGCGCGGCCAGCGCGCCGCTCGCCTTTTCGCCTGCGGCGGTGGCCACCGCCGTGCCGCCGATGCGGTTGGCCGCCTCGAGTTCGGAGACGGACTGGAAAAGCCGCATGAGGCCCGCCTCGCCGCCGATTTTCGCCAGCGGCACGACGAGTTCCGGCCCCGCCTCGCCAATCACGCCCAGGGTGGGCTTTTTCACCAGACCTCCCTTGGAAAATCCGAATACACTGAGCAGCCCCTTCCCCAGATCGCCCACCAGGTTCAGCCCCAAATCCTGGAGTGCGCCCACCGCGGGCTTGATGAACTGCGTGCTCGCCATCTCGGCGGCGGCGTTCCGAACCATGTTGATGGCGTGGTTCTTGAGGTCGCTGAACAGGTCCTTGGCGCTGTCGATTTTGCCGGTGAGGACGCTCGAGAAAAACCGGGTGAGCGTCTGCTCGCTCGCCGAGGCGAAGTCGTTCACCGCCCTTCCGGCGACCCGGAAAGAAGCGGGCAGGGCGGCGGCTTTCGCCTTGACCTCATCGAGACCCCTCGTGAGCGGGCCGGAGGCGAGTCGGGAGCCGGCTCGTTCCGCATTCCTCCACAGGGAGTGCATCCCCTCGGCGGCATCGGTGGACGAAGCGCCGACTCTCTGGAGGCGTTCTGAAGACCTCACGAAGGCGCGGCTCGATTTTTCGAGCGCGCTCCGGGACCCATGCATTTCGGCCTTGAGTTTTTCCGTGGCGATTCTCGCCCGGCCCGCCGCCTTGGTGAAGCGGTCGAGCGCTTTCAGGCTGTTCCCGGAGTTCAGGTCGATTTTCTTTATCACCGATATCTTGTGGACGTGCTTCGGCATGGAATCCCCTATTCATGAACGAGATGCTGGATGGGGTGCGCAGCGGGGTGCGCTAATCCGCCCAGGGGTTGATGAAATGCCACAGGTGGTTCGTGATGAGGCGCGGCTCGACCACCGCGATGACGCAAAAGACGGCGGCGGCCGAGAAAAGCGCCGCGAGAAGATAAGGAATCATGGTTGACGCTCCTTGTTCAGGCGCTCGTCGAGTCTGGCGAGCGCGGTTTCGACCTCGCGCAGGCGGCGAAGTATTTGCGCGAAGGTTTGCGCGTCCCCGCGCGTTTTTTTCACGGAAATCGCTTTGAGTTCACGGAATTCGAGATCGGCGATCGTCTTCGCCTCCCGCAACCGGGTTTCCACTTCCCGGAAGCGGACGCGCGCGCCCGCGTTTTTCTCCAAAAGCCAGGAGTGGCCCCGCTCGGCCATGTGGGCCGCCAGACGCCTTTCCACGTTCACGATCTGGTTGTAGAGCGGCGTGTAGGCGGCGACACCTAAGCCGGCGATGCTCAGGATGGACAGGAATATCTGGAGCCCTTTTCCATTTCCTTCAGACGCCATCAGCGCACCTTGTCGAAAGAAGAGGCGGCTTCTTCGAGTCTGGAATCCAGGGCCGCCACGCTGGCGGTGACGGCGGCGTCCCGGGTGTCGCGCACGCTCTCATCATAAATTTTAAGGAGAGAGGCGAGCTTGCCGAGCAGGGCCGTCCTCCGGCTCGTCCACTCATCCACCACGCTTTGGCCCGTCGCGTAGCGCGCGGGATAGGCGTCTTTTCTGTTTTTGATGAGCGCGAACCCCGGCTTTGCGAGTTTGTTCTCGCCTGAATCCTGCGCCCAGGCGTCGATGAGCTTGGCTTTTTCCTCGTATTCGGCCAGCTTGCCGCCCAGAGCGCTCACCGGCACGCCCACGATGCGCGCCTTGGCGGCGTTCAGCAACAGGTTGAGCTTCTCCTTCGCCTCGTCTCGATGGATATCAGCGATGCCACCGGGCACGTGCGCGGCATGAGCGGCGAGAATGGCTTCGCGCTGCGCCCGGGTGCTTGAACCGGCTACGTTGATGACCCACGTGTCCCGACCGGGGCCGTGGATTTCGGGACGGGCGGATTCCGTCTCGCCGGGCTTGGGCCGCCAGTCGGCGTCATTCACCATGGTCGTTTTCAGCCGGTGCGCGCTGCCCAGGTAGAGGTGCGCGAGGCCGGCGGTTTTGAGTTCATCTCGAAAATGCGGCCCGACGGCTTTGGTCACTTCGATTTCCATATTGGCCTCCTAGATCAAGACGACGCTTTGGAAGAGATAGTCGCCGATGTTCAGGATGGTCGAGCCCGCCACGCGAAAGACGAACGTGGAGTGAACCTCGGCGAGGGCGCCCCTGTATATTCGTGTGCTCGCAATCGCGAAGTTGTCTTTTTCATTGTTCGACAAGCGAATGATTTCGACTTCCGGATAGGCCTGCCCCGTTCCGCCGAACAGTTCGAGGTTCATGTCCAGACCCGCCAGACCCGCGATGCTCGTCGAATTCACCCAGCCTTGTCCGCCGGCTTCCTGGCGGATGACGTCATGTCCCGGCCACATCAGGATTTCGTGCGTGGCGACGGAGGTCCAGTCGGTGGACAGGGTGGTGGCGAGCGTTCCTTTGGACTGCGCGGCGTATGCCGCCTTGTTCCAGAAACTTCTGACATACACGTCGTTCGCGAGGACGAATTGCGATGAGCCGTCCGTTCTCGCGACCCCGGCGAGGGTGCGGCTCTTGTCGTCCGTTTTGTGCGCCAGCCCCGTGGCGGCGTCGAACGCCCAGCTTCCCGCGTGGTCGAATTCGAGCTTGAGCCCGCCTCCGTCATCGTAGACGAAGACCGCATGGGAGCTGTCCGCCTCGAGGTCCGCGTTCGTAATCGTGATGCCCTCCCACGGCAAATCCTCGTAATAGACGTCTCCCGACGCTTCGTCGATGAAGGGCACATGGCGGCCCGCCACGGGATTGGCGACGGCGGGATAATAGGCGGAGCCCAGCGCCGGCCTGAACGCCAGGGTGGTGGCGTTCACGTAATCGAGCCTGCCCGCGCATTCGATGGGTTGCCTGTCGGCCCTGATTTTTCCGTCCGGGAACAGGGCGGCGAGGGCCAGGCGGTCGATGACGCGGGCTTTCGTGGGGTGATGGCCGCCGATGGCTTCCTCGGTGTAACGGGCGGACAGATCGGCTCCGATGGGCATCGTTTTCTCCTTTATGCGTAAGTGGCGGCGTCGCGCTCGGCGCCCAGGAGCCGGCCGCCTTCGAGTGTTCTGCTCCCGTCCAAAAGAAGGGAGGACGTCAGGAAAAAGCCGGTATCCCGGATTTTGAGCTCCATGCCCTGCTCACCCAGGTCGTAATTCACCTCGATGACTTCTCCGATTTGATTCACGAGGGGTTCGAGCTTCTCGGAGCGCATCCAGGGCACGCTGAACGCCACGTAGTCGTCCGGTTCGATTTCGAGCGCTCTCAAGGAGCCGTCCTCGATGGTGAGCATGCGGGTGGGTTCGTGACAGCGCTCCACGATGCGCGATTGAACCGTTGCGGCAACGCGCTCGCGCCGGACCCAGTCGAGCCTGAGCGGGCTTTGCGGAGGTCTCCTGACGCCATAGAGCCTTTGGGAGGAAATGTTCCGGGCGGCGCTCCCGTCGTCGTGTCTGATGTAGCGCGCGCCCGGATAATCCTTTGCATAGAGCACCGGAACCTGATTGACGACGGTGTCGCGCGCCATCTCCGCCTCGATGCTCGAGTGGCCGAAACGCGGCAGAACCTTTTGGGGCGAAATGGCGGAAGGTTCCTCTCCTGTGATGTGAATTTTCAGACGGCCGAACGGGTCGATTTCGTATCGCCCGAGGAAATCGCCCAAAAGCGAGGTGAGGATGTCGGCGGGCGCATGGTCGTCCATGATGATCCCGCCCGCCCGGTAGCCGAGGGCCTTCGCGCCGGCTGCCGCGCGCGAGAGGGCCTGCATGTCGAGGGCCTGCTCGCCGAACCCCCAGACGCTCGTCATCAGGTCATAAACGACCTCTGCGGGGTTTTCGATGAGCGCGCCGCTGTCGTTTTTCCTGCCCTTGCATACGGCGGTCACGCGCCCCTTCGGCGGGTCTGCGAAAGCGGCCGTGGCGATTGCGCCCCTGCCCTGGTAGTTCCGGGCGAGTTCCAGGGAGTAGCTTTCCGGCTCGATGCGGCCACCGTCGTCGAAAAGCGCGACGGCTCCCGAAATCTCATGGGCGGCCACGCAGTAGACGCCGCCCCCGGCGGAGTCGATTTTCGGAAGCTCGTAAACGCCCGCGTTCTCGCGCGAAGGAGTGGTCAAATCCCCATAGATGATGGGGAGACTCTGGTCTTCGAATTCAGGGTCGGCGTACCTCGAAGCGCGCCCTATCGGGAATGCGTCCGAGAGCCGGTCCGTCGTCGGGTCACTCATCTAGTTGCCCTCGCACTCCATGGAGACCTGGTCGATGCGCTCGATGATACGGCGAATGGTGAAGCTCCCGATCGAGAGAACGTCGGATATGTTTTGTCCCGAAAACCCGACGCGCACGTCGACCCTTCCGCCAATGAGCGGCTCCGTCGCAAGGATGCGGCTCATGCGCGGGTGGCCGTCCATGTCGGGAGCGTTGTGGACGGCTATCGTGAGGCCGGAGAGTTCCTTTTCCCGGAATGCCTCGAGAATGGAGGGGCCCTGAAACGCGCCGAGAGAGAATCGCCCGCCGTCTTCTATCCAGTCATGGACGCCGAGCAGCACTTCCGCTCCCTCTCCCAGCAGAAGGGAGCCATCGAGAATTCGCGAGCCGTCGAGGAAATGGATTCTTCCGCCTTGCCCGATCAGGGAGTCGGGGACCTGCTTGCCGCAGAACACGCGCTTTCCGCCGGCGGTGGAGAGATGATAGAGGATGAAAGCGGTTTTCCCCTCATGTCCGGCGATGTCCGCGACCGCCTGGTCCGTAGCGCGCCTCATGCGAGTCTTTCCCTGAGTTCGAGTTCGAAGGAGAAGTCGTCCGACCCCGTCTGTTGCGGCAAGAAGCCGCCCGTGAGGTGGGCGAGAATGACCGAGGCGGGGTCGTCCACGTCCAGGTGAACGAAAAACGGCTTGGCCCGCCTGGCGTCGACGTCCTTCACCGCGCGGTACATGGCGAGAAACGCACCTCGCTGCTCATCCGATATGCGCTCGTAGGGAAGGGTGATCCTGCGGCCGCGATTCAAGAGCACCGGACGCTCCGCCATACTTTCCGTGCGGCTTGTTTCCTCAAAAGCTTCTTCTCCCACCACGTTCCCGAACCAGAAATGGTCGGCTGGCTCGAAAAAGTCCCCCAGATAGATTTCCGAGACTTCCAGACAGGCAGCCTGACCGGCGGCTACGCCCTCGGCCAGAAAACGCCAGTGGCGGTATGAGCGCGGCGTGGTGGCGAAATAGTGGATGAGCGTGCCGCTGCGCCAGATGGGCCTTTCATCGAGTGCGGGCGCGCGCCAGTCTGCAGACCCGTTCGCCTGAATCCGGAGACTTGCGCCGGGCGGGAAATTGTGGAGGTGGGCGATGAATACGTCGGGAGATTTCTCCTCACCGAAATCAAGGGCGAGCGACCATGGGTCCTCGGGCGGCGAGGCGCTTCTCATCTTCGTGGCGGGGTCGAGATCGTAGATTCTTCTTGGAGAAAAAAAGCGATTCGCCGTCGCCTGCCAATGATCTCCCAAGGCGAAAGCGGGTGAACTCGCGCCGCTCACGAAGCGGACCTTCACGCCCGAGTCCAGGGCGGTATCCGTCAGCGCGGTGGGGATGTTCGAGGCTTCCCAGCCGCCCGCGGGTGTCGATGTCTTGCGCCACCTGAAACGGGCGCTTCCCACGTCGCCCGGCGCTTCGATTTCGGCGAAGTAGACTTCCTGGTCCTCTCCGGCGTAGGCGCCCGAGAAGACCATCGAGCCGCCCGCATTCGCGACGCGGGGCACGCCTGCGCCGACGAACCCCTTCTCCACGGAAGTGGCGGTGATGAGCGTCTCGTCGTCAATGAGATTTCGGTACATGAAGCGGTGTCCCATTCCACTCTCCTGGGCGGGGCGTTCCATGTCGGGAAAATCCCTGGCTCCCGCCTGGGTTTCGGCATCACTCCGGCGCAGGAAGGCGCCGAGGTCACCGAATATATGGGAATCGGGGAGGAGCGTTCGCCTCGCAAATGCGGGCAAATGCGCGGGAGAGAGTCACATTTGAGGAGGGCGGGGAATCGTTCTGCAACAGGTTGGCCCATGAATGCCCGGAGAGTTCTTGTTTTCGGGAGGGATTGCGAAATAGAAATTTGAGAAATCAGAAAAATTTGCTATAGTGATACTTCAACAGCAAGATGAAGTTTTCTCTTGTACCTGCCGGTTTTGTATGAAGTCCGCCCGATGTTGCGAAAGGACTCGTGATGCGCAAGAGGCGCGCGCGTCTCGTCACGCAATTTATTTCGAAACTAAAATCCACCAGCAGTTCCGCGATGGTCTGCGTGGTCGGCGTATTGCTGGCGCTGGGCATCAGCGTGTTGTTGAGCGGCCGCTCCGTAGTTCATCCCCCTTCCGAATCGTCTGGAAAGAATGCGCCGCGTCCGGATGCGCGCGTCACCGAAAAAGCGCTTGAAGACAAGACGCAGCGGGAAATCGCCAAAGCGCCCCGGCATCGGGTGGGCGAGAGGCCGGATGAAAATACTTTAAAGAAAATCACCCGGGATCAACCAACCAAGAGTTTGCCGAAAGAGGAAAAACTCACCACGGAAGCCGGCAAATTCTCCAAAGCGGACACGGTCATCGGCGTGTTGATGGCGCACGATGTGCCCCGTTCGGTGATTCAGAAAGTCCTGGATAGCGTCCGTGAAAAACGTATTTTTTCGCGCATCCGGGCGGGTCGCCGGTATGAGGTGAAAAAAAAAGGCGGCGAACTCCGTGAATTCGTTCTTCAACTCGACAATGAAAGCCGACTCAGAATTTCGCGAGCGCCGAACGGTGCGATGACGGCCTCGAAAGAGGACATACCTTATTCGGTAGACGTCGTTCGCATTCAATCCCGCATCCATAGTTCCTTGTATAAAGCCATTGCCGATGGCGGCGGCTCTCCCGTCCTGGTGAACAAGCTCAGCGATATTTTTGCGTTTGTCATTGACTTTCACAAGGATTTGCAAAGTGGAGACCAGGTGGAGGCCCTGGTCGAGCGAAAGCACTTGAGAGATGAATTCGTTGGTTACGGGAGGATTCTGGCGGCCGAGTTCATCGTGGGGAAGAGGCGGCACACCGCGGTGTATTTCGAGGGCGGAGGCGGCAGGTATTACAACGTCGAGGGCGAATCCCTGAGGCGCGCCTTTTTGCGATCTCCGCTTCGCTATACGCGAATCAGTTCGCGTTTCTCGAAGAAGCGCTTTCACCCCCTGCTCAAGCGCTACCGCCCCCACTTCGGCGTCGACTACGCTGCGCCCCGTGGGACGCCCGTCCATGCGGTCGCCGATGGCGTCGTCACCTGGGTGGGCCGCAAAAGCCAGGCCGGCAAGACGATCAAACTGCGTCATGGCGGCGGTTATCGGACCTCCTATCTCCATCTGTATCGGTACGCGCGCGGGATTCGCAGGGGCAGGCGGGTCCTCCAGGGCCAGGTGATCGGCTACGTGGGTTCCACGGGCTTGTCCACGGGTCCTCATCTGGATTACCGGATCACCCGCCGTGGACGGTATTTGAACCCCCTGAAGGCGAAACTCCCCAAAGGCATGCCGCTTCCCCGTTCGCTGCGTCCGGCCTTCAAACAGATTCTGGAGGAGCGGCGAACGATGTTTGACAACTTGCCCCTGCTGAAGGACTCTCAGGCTTCGCGCGCGGTCCCCGGGCCGCTGTTCGCCGCCGTGCGCGGCCGAACGTCAAACCTTTGAGCCGGAAACCAAACCAGGGAGAAGACGCTCATGTTGATTCCCTTCGAGGGAGTGCTGCCCAAAGTTCATGAAACCGCATGGCTGGCGGAGACCGCCGCCGTCATCGGCGACGTTGAGATCGGCGAGCACAGCAGCGTCTGGTACCACTGTGTATTGCGCGGGGACCACATGCCCATCCGCGTGGGCAAGCGCACCAACATACAGGATGGCTCCATTCTGCACATCGAAAGCGGCAAATACGACTGCGTTCTGGGCGACGACATTACCGTGGGCCACATGGCCATCGTGCATGGGTGCCATGTGGGAGACGGCGCCGTCATCGCGATGGGCGCCATCGTGCTCAACAACGTGAAGGTGGGCGAGGGCGCCGTCGTCGGAGCGGGCGCCGTCGTACCCGAGAATAAAGTGATCCAGCCCGGTACTCTTTGGCTGGGCGCGCCCGCGAAGTATGTTCGCGATCTGAGCGATGAGGAAATAGAGCGTTTCAAGAACGCGGCCGTCTCCTATATGAACAACAAGGAACGCTTCAGAAATTCATGACCGCACCGAAAATCCTCTTTTTTCATGTCTGAACAGGCCTGCGCCGAATCCCCGGCCCCGCTTGCCGCGGTGGTGGATTTGGGCACGAACGCGGCCCGCCTGGCGCTCGCCACGCTCGATGATGCGGGCAGGCTGGAGTCGCGGGGCCGCTGGCGGGAGCTGATTCGTCTGGGCGAGGGGGTCCGCGAAACAGGAGTGCTCTCTGAAAGCGCCATGGAGAGAGGGCTTGCCTGCCTTTCCCGGTTTGCGCAAATCATTGAAAAGAATCGCGTCGGCCTCACGGACGGCCTCGCGACCAGCGCGCTGCGTGAGGCGCGAAACGCGGATGTGTTTATCGAGCGCGCCCTGCAACTGGGGGTTTCGATGCGCGTGATTCCGCCCGAGGAGGAAGCGCGCCTGGCGCTGGCGGGTGTTTTCGCCGATGAGGAGGCCAAGCCCGAGCGCGCGTTGGTGTTCGACGTCGGCGGAGGAAGTCTCGAAGTCATACTCTCCGGGCGTGGCGAGGTTCGAAAAATGGCGAGCCTTCCCGCCGGCGTGGTGTATCTGACGGAGCGCTATCTGAAGAACATGCCCACGCCGGATGAACAGGTGCAGGCCTGTTCGGAGGCGGTGGAGGCGATGTTGGCGGATGTTGATTTCGCCGGGGCGGAACTGGCGGATATCCCCTTCATCGGCTGTGGGGGGGTGGTGGCGTTGGCTTGGTTTTTGACGGAAGGCGCGCCGCCGGGCGGGCGCATAGACGGCGTTTCGTTGCCGAACTCTTTTTTCGAAGAATGGGTCAACCGGTTTGCCGGGCTGACTTACGAGGGAAGGAGAGAGCTGGCAGGCTTCGAACCGGGGCGCGAGGACGTGGCGCTCGCCGGGCTTATCGTCGTACGCGCGCTGATGCGGTGGGGACGAAAGAAGGCGTTGGGCGTATCGACCGGTGGTGTTCGCGAGGGAAGGCTCCTGGAACTGCTGCGACCGGGGGGGTAGATACGCCGACTCGACGATGAGATGTGCGTAAATTCAATCGAATACGGGACATACTTGCCGGATCCCGGCGATGTAATTTGACATGACTCGACACCTCCCTATATTTTGAATTCAGGCATCGGGAGGTTTGAAGCGCGATGCGCCGTGATGATCAAGTCGTACGCCCGTCTGGTCGAGCACCTCCTCCGGGGAAACGATATGGGGAAAATACTTCAATTTCCTCTCGCCCAGATTCCGGATGACGGCCTGGACGTCTCTGTGGATTTAGAGCCGGCTGATTTGGAGGAAATCTGGTTCCGGGCATCAAGTCTAAAGCTCATCGGCAAGTTGGAGAGAACAGGCTCTGATGAGGTGAGTTTTCAGGGGCGGTTGAGCGGTCGGTTTTTGCTGGAGTGTTCTCTCGGACTGGCGGAATTTCCTTACCCGTTCAGCGAGCCGTTGGCCGTCTATTTTTCGCGAATGCCGCCAGACCTCGCCTCAGAAGATGAAGTTGAGCTGAAAGAAGAAGATATCGAGGCCGCATACATCGAAAATGAAACGGCGGACCTGACGACGCCCGTTCGCGATCAAATCGGGCTGGCGATTCCCATTCAGCCCCGATGTCCTGATAAATGTCTGGGAGAGGCGCCTGAAACTTGCCGTAAACTCGATGAGGGAGAATCCGTCGGCGCGGGCGCGGGGTCGGACCCGCGGTGGGGGCCGCTCAAGGGCTGGAAACCGGAGGACCCCGCATGAATTTTGTGTCCTTCGTGCGTGGTGAATCTGAAATTTGAAATATGTTAGTATGTAAGGATTCTGTTTTCGGGCATGGAGCCGAGAGGACATCGGCGGGAATTGCCCGTGTTTAACGTATTATTGTGAGAGGAGTACGGTGCTGTGGGGCTTCCCAAACGTCGGCACTCGCAGACGCGAGGCCGCAAAAGAAGAACACACTACAAGGTGGCGAAACCATCGGTTGCGTTTTGCTCGAATTGCAATAGTCCGGTGCTGCCCCACCGGGTGTGCAATGTCTGCGGGTATTACAAGGGGCAAAAAGTTTTAGATGTGAAGGGACAATACTAACGCTGGATAGAGATGATGAAAATAGCGATAGATGCCATGGGAGGGGACAACGCGCCTTCGGCGATCGTAGAAGGAGCGTTGGATGCTCACCGCGAAGAGGGTATCGAATCCGTATTGGTGGGTGAGCCGGAGCGAATCGAGGCGGAACTCAAGCGCCTCGGAGCCTCCAAGGACACCTTCGATATTCGCTCGGCGAGTCAAGTCATCGGGATGGGCGAATCACCCACGAAATCGGTGAAGTCCAAGCCGGATTCATCCATGCGCGTCGCCCTCCAGTTGGTGAAGGACGATGAAGCGCAGGCGGTGTTCAGCGCAGGCGACACCGGAGGCGCCTTTGCCACGGGCCTGGCTGTTTTGCAGCGCATGCCGGGGGTTCAACGGCCCGCCATTGCCGCCTTGATCCCCACCCTCAAAGGCTTTTCCGTCATGCTGGACGTGGGAGCGAACCTGACCCCGCGGGCGCAGCACCTGTTCCAGTTCGGCGTTATGGGAGCCGTGTATACCGAAGAGGTGTTCAGGAAACCCGCGCCCACGGTGGGTCTGCTGAACGTGGGGGGAGAGGATTCCAAAGGAACCGACGTGCTCAAGGCGGTCCATGAGATTTTCGTGAAAAGCGATTTGAATTTTGTGGGCAATGTAGAGGGGAGCACGATTTTTCAGGGCGACACGGACGTGGTCGTGTGCGACGGGTTCGCGGGAAACGTGGCCTTGAAGGTGAGCGAGAGTCTCAGTGAAATGCTGACGACGCTGCTCAGAGAGGAAATCGTGGGTTCTGTGCGCAGCAAGATTGGGTATATGTTTTTGCAGAACGGGCTGAAATCCATGCGCCAGAGAACCGATTATTCCGAATACGGAGCGGCGCCGTTGCTGGGTTTGGGGGGAATTTGCACAATCGGACACGGCCGCAGCAACTCGAAGGCCGTGAAAAACGCCATCCGTACGACGGCGAGTATCGTCAAGGTCGATCTGAACGCGAAGATACAAAAAGAAATCGACAAGCATATCTCCATACAGCGCAGCGGAGATGTGGGCTGGCGTTTGTGGAATCAGATACGAACGGGCATTTTCTACGAAAAGGTAACGGAGGACGAAAAAAAGAGCGGCGATGAAGAAGATGAAGAAAATTCGTCTTCTTGATATCTGAGCCTGTTTTCGACTACCATCACATTTGAGCAGTAATCTCGCCCGAATAGGGAATCAAACCGTGACCCACTCCGTCATCCTGGGGACGGGTTCATACGTCCCTGAAAGAGTTCTCTCGAACGCCGATCTGGAAAAGATGGTCGATACCAGCGACCAATGGATTCGCGAGAGAACGGGAATCAGCGAGCGGCGTGTGGCGAGGGCTGACGAAGCGACTTCCCACTTATCGCTTCATGCCGCCAATCATGCGCTCGAAGCAGCGGGGGTGAGCGCTGAGGAAATCGACCTCATCATCGTAACCACTCTCACGCCGGACACGATGTGCCCGGCCGCGGCTTGCTGGCTTCAGTCGCATATCGGCGCGCACAGGGCCGCGGCGTTCGACTTGAACGCGGCGTGCACGGGTTTCGTCTACGGCCTTCAGGCGGCGGATGCCTATATTCGTTCGGGCATGATGAAGAAGGTGCTCCTGGTTTCCGCCGACGTGATGACGCGGATGACCAATTGGGAGGATAGGGGTACCTGCGTTTTGTGGGGCGATGGAGCGGGCGCCGTTGTTGTAGGGGCGTCGGAGAATGGCAGAAGAGGTGTGGTGGATTCGAGAGTTTACAGCGACGGCAGTGGCGGGGAGTTGATTCTGGTGCCGGGAGGCGGTTCGCGGTTCGCCCCGATCACGGCGGACGACGTGCACAACAAAGAGCATTTATTGCAGATGAAGGGGCAGGAGACGTTCAAGACGGCCGTGCGTTATTTCCTGGGAGCCTGTAAGGAAACGCTGGAGCGAAGCGGCCTTACCTTGGATGACATCGACGTGTTTATCCCGCATCAGGCGAATCTGCGGATTATCGAAGCCGTGGCGAAACGGCTCGAATTGTCAATGGACAAAGTAGTCATCACGATTAACAAATATGGCAATATGTCCGCGGCCACCATCCCGGTTGCTCTGGATGAATCGGTGAGGGAGGGGAAAATTCGAAGCGGAGATAATGTGCTCATGGCTGCTTTCGGCGGAGGCCTCACTTGGGGTGCGGCTTTGGTCGAATGGAATTGACGATATGAACGCCCGGAATGATTTCGCTTCATCCCCCGCCCTGTTTTTCTCGCGAGCATAATAGATTCAAGCTTTGCCGTTCATGCCATAGGTAAGGGTTGCTAGATGGCCGTGAAAATTGCGTTTTTGTTTCCAGGACAAGGTTCGCAGTACGTCGGCATGGGCAAACAATTCTATGATGAGTATCCATTCGCTCGGGAAGCCTATGAACGGGCGAGTGATATCCTGGGGTGGGATCTCGCCAGGCTCAGCTTTGAAGGCCCCAAGTCGGAGTTGACGCTCACCTGTCACACCCAGCCCGCCATTCTCGTTCATAGCCATATCGCATGCACCCTGTTGTGTGAGCGCGGCTTCAGGCCTTCTCTCGCCCTGGGCCACAGCTTGGGGGAATACTCCGCTCTTCTGGCGGCCGGGGCCATCGATTTTCAGAAGGGTGTCGAGTTGGTGAAGAAAAGGGGCCGCTTCATGCACGAGGCCGTCCCGGCGGGCGGCGGCGCCATGGCGGCCTTGCTCGGGATAGAGAGAGAGGCGGCCGAAGCCATATGCGGGGAAGTGGAAGGCGTGGTGGAGGTTGCAAATTATAATGCCCCCGGCCAATATGTCTTGTCGGGAGACAAGGATGCGGTAGAATCCGCCACTCGCTTGGCGACGGACAAAGGAGCCAGGAAGGCGGTTATGCTTCCGGTAGGAGCGCCCTTCCATTGCTCCTTGCTGAGTGAAGCTGCGGAGCGGATGAGTGAAGTGCTCGATGAAACGGAGATAGGCGATCCTTCCATCCCCGTCTACGCGAACGTGACCGCTCGACCCGTTCGGGAGGGAAAACAGGCAAGGGAGTTGCTCAAACGGCAGATTCGCTCCGCCGTGCGCTGGGAAGACGCCGTGCGGGCGGCAGGTGAGGAAAAACCCGATGTGATGGTCGAACTGGGCCCCGGGAAAGTGCTCTCAGGATTGAACAGGCGGATATTGCGGGATATACCGGTGCACAATGTGGAAGATATGCAGAGTCTGGAGAAAGCAGTTTCGGCCTTGGGAGAGTTCAACTGAATTTCATCCCCGTGTATGATGGTTGATGAGGACATTGAGCGGAAAAGAAAAAAGCAAGTCATCGAATTCGGATGAACGCCCCGCAGATGTGTAAATGCGTATCGGGTCTGAGTTCTTGTCGAAAGGACGACCCGGTGCCGGTTTGACAGAAAGATTTTCGGAGGAATCGGCGTGACAGATGAAATCAAAGCACAAATCAAAGAAATCATTGTGGAACAGTTGAGCGTGGAGCCTGAAAAGGTGGTGCCGGAAGCTTCGTTTACCGATGATCTGGGAGCGGACTCGCTGGATACCGTAGAGCTCGTCATGGCGTTTGAGGAGAAATTCGGTATCGAAATACCTGATGAAGAAGCGGAAAAAATCTCCACGGTTCAGGATGCGTACGACTATATCGGCAAGGTGCCTGGAGATTAGAGAAACCCCGTTGGTCTGCAAATCTGAAGAGGAAGCATGAATAATCAAGATTTGGTGAAGTCGGATGTTCGGGTCGTCGTCACCGGGCTCGGATTGCTTACGCCGCTGGGCTTGTCGGTGGAGGAAAACTGGGAAGCCTTGATGCAGGGCCGCTCGGGCATCGGAAAAGTGTCGCGGTTTTCTCCGGATCGGATCGCCTCGCGGATTTGCGGCGAAATAAAAGGTTTCGAGCCCGAAAATTATATTTCCCGCAAAGAACTCAAGAAGATGGATACTTTCATCCAGTACGCTCTTGCGGCCTCTCAAATGGCCTTCGATGATGCTGGACTGGAAGCGCCGGACGAGGAAACGGCGCCGCGATACGGCACCATCATCGGTGTGGGTTTGGGCGGTTTGCCCGCCATCGAGGCCAACAAGGAATTAATACTAACCAGAGAGCCGACGCGCATCAGTCCCTTCTTCATCCCCATGTTGGTGGGGAACTTGGCCGCCGGCCAGATTTCGATACGCTGGGGACTGAAGGGGCCGAACATCTGCACGACCACGGCGTGCGCATCCGGGAATCACGCCATCGGGGACGCGATGAAGTGCATTCAGCGCGGCCTGGTGGATGTCATGGTGGCCGGTGGCAGTGAGTCTTGTATCACGGAGTTGGCCATGGCGGGATTTTGCGCGATGCGAGCGCTCAGCACGCGTAACGACGATCCCGAGGGGGCGAGTCGCCCCTTTGATACGGACAGGGATGGATTCGTGATGGCGGAGGGGGCGGGCGTCATGATCCTGGAGCGCTATGAACGCGCCGTGGCGCGGGGCGCGAAGATTTACGCCGAACTCAGTGGTTATGGCCTCACTTCCGACGCCCATCACATCACCTCTCCGGACCCCGGCGGTGACGGGGCGGCCCGCTGCATGGACATGGCGCTGAATGATGCGGGACTCGAGCCCGAGGAGGTGGATTACATCAACGCGCATGGTACATCCACCGGTGCGGGAGACAGACTCGAAACGACAGCCATCAAAAGAACATTCGGCGAGCATGCCTACAAACTGAGTGTCAGTTCCACGAAATCCATGACCGGACATCTTCTGGGTGCGGCGGGAGGCGTGGAATCGGTTTACACCATCCTGGCGCTCAAGAACCAGTGTATTCCTCCCACGATTAACCTGGACACTGCAGATCCGGAATGCGACCTCGACTATGTGCCCAACTCTGCCCGGAAAGCGGACATCGGCTGTGCCATCACAAACTCGTTCGGCTTCGGGGGAACCAACGCGTCGCTCTTATTCAGGAAAGCGGAAAGCAACGCAGCTTAGCAAGAGAGGCTCCCCCATCCACGGAAACGGGAAAGTCCCCGGTTTCGGTGCAAGAGGTGTTACCCTGGCCGAAATCGAAGCCGAGATCGGTTATTCGTTTTCGAACAGGGAACTCCTCGTCCGGGCCCTGACGCACCGCTCTTTTTCTCAAGAAAGTTCAACTCCCACTTTAGATAATGAGCGGCTGGAATTTTTGGGCGATGCCGTCTTGCAACTTATCGTGACGGAAAAGCTCTGGAAGGATTTTCCGACGGATGATGAGGGTGTTTTGACCCATATGCGTTCAGAACGGGTGAATGGCCGCTCTTTGGCGGGAATTTTCAGGCGCCGGGGGTTGGGCGATTTCCTTCGTTTGGGTAAAGGGGAGGAGAAAACGGGTGGCCGGCAAAAGCCCTCCATCCAGGCGGGAGCAGTCGAGGCACTGGTCGGCGCCATATATCTCGATGCCGGTTACACCCGTTGCGTTCAGTGGGCGGAATCATGGTTCTGGGCTGCGGGCTTGAATGAAAAAGATGTCCTGTCCCAGGATTTCAAGAGCCAACTCCAACGGTTGGCTCAAAGAAATGGAAATAAGCCCCCCGGTTATCGTCTGGTTCGAGAGAGTGGTCCCGAGCACGAAAAAGAATTCGAAGTGGAAGTCCGCCTTGGTCGGAAGGTGCTGGGACGGGGGCAGGGCACGACCAAAAAGGCGGCCGAGCAAGTAGCTGCGAAAGAAGCAGTTCATAAGATTGAGGAAGCCTGGCAACCGTGAGTTTCCGGAATGCGATATTTTTGCTTTACGAATGCAGGGGAATTCTGGTAAGTTATTGATTCCTACCGCCCTGGTAGTGTCCTACACCGCCCCCTGATAATGAAAGTTCATCCGCCCGCCGAGGTGTTGAATTGCGATTCCAACGCTTGGAGATGCAGGGGTTCAAGTCTTTCGTTGAAAAGACCGTAATCGAAATTGGCGAGGGCCTTACGGCTGTGGTCGGGCCCAACGGGTGCGGCAAAAGCAATGTGTGTGACGCCGTCAGGTGGGTTCTGGGTGAGCAGGCTCCCAAGAACATGCGCTCGAAGAAGATGGAGGATGTCATCTTCAACGGCAGCGCCGAACGCAAACAGCACGGGATGTCCGAGGTCTCGCTTACCGTCACCGATCTCAAGGGCGTGGTGACCTCTCCCGCGTTCAGGGATTTTGACGAGGTGGTGGTCACCCGCCGCTTGTATCGCTCGGGAGAAAGTGAATATCTCATCAACCGCAACCCTTGCCGCCTCAAAGACATCGTCGATTTGTTTCTCGATACCGGTGTTTCCCTCGATACTTTCTCCATCGTCGAGCAGGGCAAGATAGAAACCCTCGTGAACGCGAGGCCCTTGGACAGGCGCGTTCTGATTGAAGAAGCCGCCGGTATCATGAAATACAAGAGCAGGCGAAACGAAGCCTTGCGCAAACTGGAACTTGCGCAGGCGAATCTGCTCCGTGTGGCCGACATCATGCGTGAGAAGGAATCCCGTCTCCGCTCCTTGCGCCGCCAGGCGAGAAAGGCGACTTTTCATAAGGAATATCAAACCGAGGTTGCCGATCTTTCCCAAAGAATCATGGCGCTCGACTACCTGAAACATGTGGAAAAACTTGTTCCGGCGGAAAAAGCGTACGCTCGCGTCAAAGAAGAAGAGCAAACGGTGTCGGCGAAATTGTCTTCTCTCGAAGCCGAAAGGGAGAGCGGGCGTATTTTACTGCGGGAGCGTTCAGAGGCTTTGGTGGAATCCCGCCAACGTGCGACGAAGTTGGAGGGGAGCCTGGAGCGTCTGGAGACTCGAATCGAGATGCTGAAGAACCATCTCGCGGAACTCGACGTGGACGATGAGCGCCGCGCGGAGGAAATCCGGACGCTCGACGTTGAAATCGCGGCCTTTGAAAATGAAAGAGTCGAGCTTGCCGCAACCCTCGATATGCTTACGGAGCAATCGCGCGTTGCGCGCCAGGAGTATGACGTCAGCGCGGCGGAGTTGGCCGCCGTTCGGGAGAACCTGAAAGAATTCGAACGGGCGCTTGATGAGGCCAGGCGCGCCCAAGAGGAGGAAAGGGAGCGCTTGAGCGCGGCGCGTCAGCAAATCGCCTCGGTGGAATCGAGGCGCGAAGGACTGGCTGAATCCATGGAAAAAACCGGCGACGAGATCAAGGAGGTCAAGCGCCAACTCGAATCGACCCGAACCGACGCAGGTGGTGCGAGAAGCCGGCTGGAATCGCTGGTTGCATCTGAAGGCCAGGCAAAACTGGAACTTGAGCAGGCAATGTCTGAGTGTGCGCGGACTTCCGAGTTGGCGGCCCGCCATGAGGAATCCGTGGCTGGGGCGAAAGAATCGTTGATGGAGGCGCGCTCCGCCCTCTCCGCCTTGGAGGGTGTTTTGGGTTCCGGGGAGAGCGGAATCTCGGATGCGGAAGCGTTCAGATCTTGCGGCGCTCAAGTTCTGGCGTCTTTCTCCGAAGTCATTCGTGTAGATCCGAAATTCGAAAAAGCCATCGAAACGGCCCTTGGGGACAAGTTGTTGGGCGTGGTCGTGAATACCCCCGGCGACGCGGTGGACGCGGTTCGCGCGCTGATGGGTTCGGAAGCCGGGCGAGGTGTAGCCCTGCCGATTGGAGTCGATGCCCAGCCGGGCGCCGTCGTCCCGTTGGGAGAGGGCGTTCTGGGCGCGGCGACGGATTTTGTTCGTTGTGACATGCGTTATCGCCATCTCGCTCAGTCGCTGCTCGGCAATGTTGTCGTGGTGGAAGACATCGATGCCGCGCAGGCGGCATGGTGCAACGGACCCCAAGGCATCGTTTGCGTGACTTTGAATGGAGAGATTATCCATGCGAATGGTGTGGTG
Organism: bacterium; assembly: GCA_965203325.1. Taxonomy (GTDB): domain Bacteria; phylum UBA8248; class UBA8248; order UBA8248; family UBA8248; genus Bin107. Next base: position 1,094,674 of record OZ241875.1, on the reverse strand, counting down.
GAAGGCGGTTTGACCCGGAACGAGGGTCTTTTGGAGCGTTCGAGAAGGTGTGAGGAAATGCGCCTGAAGGTTGAGCATTTTGAGGCGCAACTTCGTGAATTGGAGCCGATTTCCCGGAAATTGGGCGGGCAACTCACGAAAGCGGAGCAAAGAAGCCGCCATGCGGCCGAGGCGTATCAGCGGGCTGAAGTGATGCGCGTGGAGGCGGAGGGAGCCCTCCGGGCAGCGGAAGGCAGGCACGAAGAGTTGAATACACGGCTGGCCACGCTCGAAGCTGCGCAAAAGCAAATACGCGATGAGCAGACGCGTCTCATGGAGGCTCTCCAAACGGTCAAGGACGAAAGCCTTGGTTTGGAAGAAACGATTCAGGAATTCAGCTTGCGTATCCACGAAATCGAGAAAAAGGTGAGCGGCGCCGGCCTGCGGTACTCGGAGGTGGAAGCGCGTGTGACGGACAAGAAAGTCGCCTTGACGGAAATCAACGGGCAGGTGGCCGGCGGCCAGGCCGAAGTCCAGCGGATAGAAGACGGGATATCCCAGAATGCGGCTCGCAAGATTCGCAGGGAAGAAGAGCAGCGCGAATCGAGAGAAAAAAGAGAGCGTCTTACGGAGAGCGTTGCGCAGAGCGAAGAGGGAATACTCGCTCTTCAGGATGAAAAAGCGGATGTGACAGCCGAGTTGGCGGAGCGTGATCGCGTTTTACAGGAGATGCAATCGCGCGATGAGGAACTGGCGGATTCGATTCGCGATATGAAAACCAAAGCCTCTCTTCTGAGCGATGAAGTTCGAGCGGCGGCGGAGCGGCGGACGACGCTTCGCGTGCAACGGGAATCTATGGAGGAGTCCGCCGAAGCGGAATATCAGGTGAATCTCGAGGAGACGGCGGAGAACTGGCGGGAAGAACTTCCCCGGTACCAGGAGATTGTGAATCGCCTGGAGATGCTGAACCATAGGCTTTGCAAGATGGGTGAGGTGAACCCTCTGGCCGCGCAGGAATACGATGAAATCAACCAGGAATATGTGTTTTTGCAGGAACAACAGCAGGATCTCGAAAACTCCATCGCCGACCTCCACGCTACGATCGAGAAGTTGAACAAGACGACGAAGTCCCGCTTCCTGGCGGCGTTCGAGGAGGTGGGTAGCGCCTTTTCGGACATTTTCGGACGTCTTTTCCAGGGAGGGGAGGCGCGCATGTTCCTGCTTGATCCGGATGACCCGCTGGAGACGGGCGTCGACATCGAGGTGAGACCGCCGGGCAAGCGTCCTTCGAACATTATGCTCCTCTCCGCCGGGGAGAAAGCGCTCACCGCCATTTCTCTTTTGTTCGCGGTCTTCAGCGTCCGGCCGAGTCCGTTTTGTATCCTCGACGAGGTGGACGCCACCCTCGATGACGCCAACGTCGGACGTTTTCGCGAAGTACTGGCCGAACTCGAGGACAGAAGCCAGTTCATCATCATCACCCATAACAAAAAGACCATGTCGTACGCGAATCACCTCTACGGCGTTACGCAAAGAGAAAAAGGCGTTTCAGAAATCGTCTCGGTAAAGTTGAGCCGCGAGGATGAGAGGGTAAACGGCGTAGGAGAAGCGGTGCTGGAAACGAGTGTGTCGTAGCATCGTCCCGTATATTCACGAAAGGTTTCGTTGAAGATGACCCCGGCGCATTGTCGCCGGGGTTGGTTTGTTTGGCGCAGGCCGAGGAAAGCCCTTTGATGTCTGGTTCCGGGCAGCAGAAAAATTCAGAGAGAGACAGCGGCGCAAAAGGCTGGTTCGGCAGATTGCGCCAAGGCCTCTCGAAGACGAGAGGTGGTTTTCTCGCGCAAGTGAAGGGTTTGGTCGCGGGACGCATCGATGAGGATACGCTCGAGGAGTTGGAAGAAGTTCTCTATATGGCGGATATGGGTCCCTCTCTCGTCGAGTCGCTGCTGGGGAAATTGAAAGCGGGGCAGGGCGCGGGGTCGGACCCGCAGACGCGCGTTCAGGAAATCATGCGCTCTTGTCTTGAAAACCCTGAATCCCCGCCTGCGTTTGCGCCGAAGGAGCCTGCGGCGGACGAGCCCAGAATCATTTTTCTGGTGGGCGTCAACGGCGTGGGCAAGACGACGACGGCCGGCAAGCTCGCATCGCGGTATTCCGCCGAAAAACTTAAAGTTATGCTCGCGGCGGGGGATACGTTCCGGGCCGCAGCCGGTGAGCAGTTGACGGCATGGGCAGAGCGGAGCGGATGCGAAATCATCCGCCACAAAGAGGGAGCGGATTCCTCCGCCGTGGTGTACGACGCCGTTCAGGCGGCGAAGGCGCGCGGCGCCGATGTGTTGCTCGTGGATACGGCGGGGCGCTTGCACACGAAACACAATCTCATGGAGGAACTCAAAAAGCTCAGGCGCGTCACGGGGCGCCTCGTTGATACGGCGCCCCATGAGGTGCTGCTCGTATTGGACGCGACATCCGGGCAGAACGTCCTCTCCCAGGTGCGGGAGTTCGGCCCGGCGCTCGGCGTGACGGGCCTGGTGCTCACCAAGCTCGACGGCACGGCCAAGGGCGGCGTGGCGCTGGGCGCCACTTACGAGAGCGGCATACCGATAAGGTACGTCGGCGTGGGTGAGGCGGCGGAAGACCTCATTGATTTCGACGCGGACGCCTTCATCGAGGCGATCTTCGGCAGGTAGCGCCTCCGGGCGCCCGCCCGGGGGATTATCATCCCCGCAAATCCCCCGCATTTTCCCGCACTTGGCGTTACCGGGCTTGGGCCCGCGCGGGGCAGAATCGGGCGCGCGAACGGGAGGAGTTCCGATGGACCTGGGCAGGATGGATTCGGAAAAAGCAAAGCGAACGGACCCGGCGTTTTCCGCGCGATGGGAATTCCTGAAAAATACGATAAATATCGATAAATTGACGGGGTTTTCCTGTAAATTTCTGACTATGTAAATGACTGTAATCAAAAGGGTTATCATATAAATCTTAGCGTCGCGCACTCAGATCCGGCGGCAAAAAAAATTTTTCAGGCGCCACCGCATTTGCCTGCAACTGCCCGCATCTGCGCGCCGAACGAGCCGGTCGGCTTCCCCAGCATGCCGGAGGCCGCTCAACCCGCGCGGGCGGGAAATGCGGGACGAATGCGCGCCTCGCATGATGCGGTTGGGGCGGTCGTTTTTCGGGATGCGCCGGCGCGTCAGGCGTCGCCGACGACGACGAGCAGGTCCTTGGTGTCGACCGTGGTGCCGACCGGCGCAACGACCTTCTCGATGACGCCGCCGCGTTCGGCGCGGATGACGGTTTCCATCTTCATCGCCTCGATCGCCACCAGTACGTCGCCCTCATCGACCGCCTCGCCCTCATGGAAGAACACCTTGGTCACCATCCCCGGCATCGGCGCGCCGGCGTGGCCGGGGTCGCCTTCCTCGGCCTTGGGCAGTTCCGTGACTGCGGCGGCGGCGCTGCGGTCGGCGACGCGCACCGTCCGGGGCTGCCCGTTCAACTCGAAGAAGACCGTGCATTCTCCCTTCTGGTCGGTCTCGCTGCGCGCGACATAGTGGATGAACAGGGTGCGCCCGCGCTCAATGTCGACGGCGATCTCCTCGTCCGGCTCCATGCCGTAGAAATAAACCGGCGTCGGCAGCACGCTCACGTCGCTGTAATCGCGGCGCGCCGCCGCGTAGTCGGTGAAAACCTGCGGGTACATCAGCCAGGAGGCGAACTCGGCGTCGCTGATCGGGCGCTGGGCGTCTTTTTCGGCTTCCTCGCGGCAGGCTTCGAGGTCGGCGTCGGGCAGCACCGATCCGGGCCGCACGGTGATCGGCTCCCTTTCTTTGAGGATCTTCTCCTGCATGGCGCGCGGCCAGCCGCCGTGCGGCTGCCCCAGTTCGCCCGCAAACAGCGATACCACCGATTCGGGAAAGGCGATCTCGCGCTCGGGGTCGGCCACGTCTTCGGGCGTCAGCCCGCCCGTCACCATCATCAGCGCCATGTCGCCGACCACCTTGGAGGAGGGCGTCACCTTCACGATGTCGCCGAACATGCGGTTGACCTCGGCGAAGGCCCGCGAGACCTCCGGCCAGCGCTGGTTGTCGATGCCCAGCGCGCGCGCCTGCTCGCGCAGGTTGGTGTACTGGCCGCCCGGGATTCCGTGGTTGTAGACGTCCGACGTGCCGGCGCGGAATTCGCTCTCGAAGGCGCGGTACTGGTTGCGCACCTGCTCCCAGTAGGTGGAGAGGGTCATCACCGTATCGGGGTCGATCCCGGGGTCGCGCTCGGAGTGGCGCAAAGCCGCGGTGATCGAGCCGAAACTCGGCTGCGAGGTGAGTCCGCTCATCGAATCCATCGCCGCATCCACGGCGTCGACCCCGGCCTCGGCCGCGGCGAGCACGCTTGCCGCGGAGATACCGCTGGTGTCGTGGGTGTGGAAGTGGATGGGGATGCCGATCTCTTTTTTCAGGGTCTCGACGAGGAGCCGGGCCGCCGCAGGCTTGCAAAGACCCGCCATGTCCTTGAGGCCCAGGATGTGGGCGCCCGCGGCTTCGAGTTCCCGGGCGAGCGCGACATAGTATTTGAGGTCGTACTTGGTGAGGCCCGGGTCGGTGATGTCGCCGGTGTAGCAGATCGCCGCTTCGCAGAGCTTTCCGGTTTCCAGCACCGCGTCCATCGCCGGGCGCATGTTCTCGACCCAGTTGAGCGAATCGAAGATGCGGAAAATGTCTATCCCGTTCTCGGCCGATTGCTGCACGAAATAGCGCACCACGTTGTCGGGGTAGGTGGTGTAGCCGACGCCGTTCGACGCGCGCAGCAGCATCTGGGTCAGGAGGTTGGGCATCGCGGCGCGCAGCCGTTCGAGCGTTGCCCAGGGGCATTCGTTGAGAAAGCGCATCGCCACGTCGAAGGTAGCCCCGCCCCAGCATTCGACCGAGAAAAGCTGGGGCAAAAGCCGCGCATAGACCGGCGCGACCGCGACCAGGTCGTAGCTCCGGACCCGCGTCGCCAGAAGCGACTGGTGCGCGTCCCGGAACGTGGTGTCGGTCATCAGCACCCGCTCCTGGTCCAGCATCCACCGGGAGAAAGCCTCGGGCCCGAGTTCATCGAGCAGTTGGCGCGTGCCGTCCGGGACCTCGACGCCGGGAGCCTCGGGCGCGCTCGGCGTCTGGTGCGTCGGCGGTTTGGCCCGGCCTTCGACGGCGGCGTTGCCGTTGACGACCACTTCTCCCAGATAGCGCAGCAGCCGGGTCGCGCGGTCCCGCCTGTATTCGAAGTGGAACAGCTCCGGCGTCTCGTCGACGAAGCGCGTCGTGCAGGCGCCCTCGAGGAACCGCGGATGGCTGATGACGTTATCGAGAAAGGCGAGGTTGGTGGCGACGCCGCGGATGCGGAATTCGACGGTCGCCCGCCTCATCCGCCGGATCGCCTCTTCGAACGTCGGCGCCCAGGCCGTCACCTTTTCCAGCAGCGAGTCGTAATACGGCGTGATCCGCGCGCCCGAATAGGCGGTGCCGCCGTCCAGGCGTATGCCGAACCCGGTGGCGCCGCGATAGTTGGTGAGCACGCCGTAATCCGGAATGAAATTGTTCTCCGGGTCCTCGGTGGTCACCCGGCATTGCATGGCGTGTCCGTTCACCCGAATCTCGTCCTGGCCCGGAATTCCGCTCTCGGGCTTACCGATAGCGGCCCCGCCCGCGATGCGGATCTGCGCCTGTACGAGGTCGACGCCGGTCACCACCTCGGTGACCGTGTGCTCGACCTGGATGCGCGGATTGACCTCGATGAAGTGGAACGCGCCCGTGTCGTCGTCGACCAGGAACTCGACGGTGCCGGCGTTGTTGTAGCCCACCGCGCGGCCTATCTTGAGCGCGCTCTCGTGGATCGCCGCGCGGGTCGCCTCATCGAGATAGTGCGCCGGCGCTTGCTCGACGATCTTCTGGTTGCGCCGCTGCACCGAGCAGTCCCGCTCGTGGAGGTGCACCAGATTGCCGTGGTTGTCGCCGAGGATCTGGACCTCGACGTGGCGCGCGCGGCGAATCAGTTTTTCGAGATAGACCTCGTCGTTGCCGAACGCCGCCAGGCACTCGCGCCGCGCGGCCTCGACCTCGTCGGCGAACTCGGCCTCGTTCTCGATCGTGCGCATGCCGCGTCCGCCGCCGCCCCAGCTCGCCTTGAGCATGACGGGGAAACCGACTTCGCGGGCGAGGCGCGCGGCCTCCTCTGGGTCGCGGGGGAGCGGGCCGGTCGCTGGAACCACCGGAACGCCCGCCGACACCGCAAGCTCGCGCGCCGCCACCTTGTTGCCGAGCGCGCGCAGGATATCGGGATTCGGCCCGACGAAGGCGATGCCCGCGTCCGCGCAGGCCTCGGCGAAATCGGGGTTTTCGGCCATGAAGCCGTAGCCGGGGTGGATTGCGTCGGTGGCGTTCTCGCGTGCGACGCGTATCACCTCCTCGATGCTGAGATAGGCCTCGATCGGGCCCATCCCCCGGCCCACCAGGTAGGCCTCATCCGCCTTGAAGCGGTGCAGGGCGAAGCGGTCTTCTTGTGAATAGATAGCGATCGTCTCGATGCCGAGTTCGACCGAGGCGCGAAACACGCGGATGGCGATCTCGCTCCGGTTGGCGACCAGGAGTCGGCGGAAATTGGTTTGCGGCTGGTTAATCATCACGCTCCTCGTGCGTTCTCGCGGAACTACCGTCCGCAGGGTGAAAGGCCATGTCGTCGATATGTTTCAATTTTCATGATACGGGGTTGTTGAAAAACCCCCTTCTCACTCGGAATTCACACCCCACCGGCGCGTCTGCGTCTTAACCGCCGCTCAGTATCGCCGGCAGGCGGGATTTTCGGGCGCAAGGCTCCGAAGGTTCCGTCCCCTCCACAAAGGCTTCCGTTATCGGCTCCCCCTCGCACCAGGCCGAGGGCAGTTGACCGGAGCGCGAATCCACCTGCACCAGGGTGATGCCCGGCGGCGGTTCGGGAGTGCGAACTTCCGATTCCCTGCCTTCGAGCCAGCCTTTCATCGCCTCGACCCAGATGGGCAGGGCCGCGCTTCCGCCCGAAGCCCGGTAGCCCATATGCTTGTTGTCGTCGCGGCCCACCCATACGCCCAGCACGAGGTCTTCGGAGAAACCGATGAACCAGGCGTCCCTGAATTCGTTCGTGGTGCCGGTTTTTCCGGCCAGAAACGCGCCGATATCTTTGGCTTTTTTCCCGGTTCCGTTCGTGACGACGCCGCGCAGCAGCATTTTCATTTGATAGGCCGTCTCGGGCGCGATGGCGAGGTGCGTCGTGGGAACGTTGTCTTCCAGCACCCGGTTTCTCCCGTCGGTGACTTTCATGATCTCGTAGGGCCGCGCATACACGCCCCGCGCCGCGAACGGAATGTAGGAAGCCGTGAACTGGTATGGCGACACCTCGATGGAGCCGAGCGCGAGCGAAAGATACGGACTCATTTTCGATTGGATGCCGAGCCGATGCGCGAACGTGATCGCTTTTTTCGGGCCCATTTGGTCGAGCAGCTTGATGGTGGCCAGGTTGAGTGAAGACTCGAGAGCCCTTCTCATCGTGACGGGGCCGTAGAACTTGTTGGTGTAGTTTCTGGGTTTCCAGTCCTTGCGCGTTCCCGGCATCCGGCGGACGAAGGGGGTATCCATGAGAATGTGCGTGGGCGTATAGCCCTGGGACAGGGCCGTCCCCATGACGATGGGCTTGAAAGCCGAACCCGGCTGGCGCCGCGCCTGCGTGGCGCGGTTGAACGGGAAGCGGCGGAAGTTGGTTCCACCCGTCAGGGCGCGGAGCGCTCCGGTTTTGGAGTCGAACGCGATGACGGCGCCTTGCACGGTCTCCTGCCAATCCAGGAAGAGTTTTTTCGAGGCGCGGTCCACCTTGACCACGCGCCCCAGAAGCAGGTCGCCTTCCCGGAGCCTTTTGGGGTCGATGTGTTTGGGTAGAGGCATCTCCGCCTCGTAATCCCCGATGATTCCGCTCACCACGTTGCCCGCGATGTCCAGAGTGTGGAATTGGAACCTGTCCCCCAAACGCGGCGGCCTCTTGATTTTCTCTCCTGGACTCTTGAATCCGCGCTTCTTGTTAATCTTCCCGATCCCGTTCAAGAGCGCTTCGTGGGCAATCTTCTGCAAGCCGATATCGACCGTCGTATGGATTTGCAGACCGCTTTTGTAAAGGGATTGCCCGAATCTGCGGCTCAGGCCCAAGCGTGTTTTTTCGATGAAGTAGGCCGCTTCGGGTACAATATTGGCTGTCCGGGGGATCACTTCGATAGGCGCTTCGCGGGTGGTTTTCGCCTGCTCTTCCGTGATGAAGCCCGATACCCGCATTCTGTTGATGACCAGGTTGCGTCGATTCAGGGCTTTTTCGGGATTGGTTCTGGGGTTGAAACGCGTGGGCGCCTTGGGCAGCCCCGCGATCATGGCGGATTCGGCCAGCGTGAGTTGTGCGACCGTCTTTCCGAAATACACCTGGGCCGCCGCCTGCACTCCGTACGCCCCGCTGCCGAGGTAGATTTGATTCATGTAGAATTCGAGTATTTCATCTTTCGTGAAGCGCCGCTCGATCTCCAGGGCCAGGAGGGCTTCCCGGATTTTCCGCTTGAGTTTTCTCTCGGGCGTCAAGAAGAGGACTTTCGCCAACTGCTGGGTAATGGTGCTGCCGCCCTGCACGAATTGGCCCGCACTCAGGTTTTTGATGAACGCCCGGAAAATATCGGGATAGCTGACGCCCGGGTGGTCATAGAAGCGGCTGTCTTCGATGGCCAGGAACGCTTGCTGCAGTGTTGTGGGGATTTGCTTCAAGGGGATGGGCTTTCTTCTCTCCTGGTACAATTCCGCAAGTAGTTCGCCTCCGCGGGCGTAAATGCGCGTGATGGTGTTGGGTTTGTAGTTGTGGAGACGATCGAGTTCGGGGAAATCGTATAGATAGGTAAAGCTCGCGCCGACACCCATGCCGCATGCAATAGCCAGGGCGCATAGTATCAGCAGGGTTGTTTTTCCGCGTCCGGAACGGGGCAACAACGGGGCGATCCTCTTGGGGAAGGCGAATTTTCGAAGCGTCCCTCCGCATTTTGCGGAGATCATCAATTATAAGTTTGCGTTGCCGTTTTCGCAATATCCGAAAAAAGCGATCGCTCGTTGACAAGGACAGGCGGGGTCGACATAAAGGGATGCGCAAATCGTGTTTGTATCCCGTCGCCCACTTGTCTCAAGGGGAGCGCATAGGGTGTTCGAACAATCGCGTGTTTTGGTGCTCAATCAGACGTATGAGCCGATAAACGTCTGCAACGCTCGTCGTGCGATCCGCATGATGATCAACGGAAAAGCGGATACAGTGGAAACGAACGGCCTGCTCGTGCGCAGCGAGGCGATGGAGTTTCACCTGCCCGCCGTCATACGGCTGAGAACGTATGTATACGTCCCGCGCCGAAGCCAGGTTCCGTTCAGCAAAAAGAACGTGATGCGCCGCGACGAGAATACCTGTCAGTATTGCGGGGCGAAAGGCGGGTATCTGACGGTGGATCACGTTTTGCCGCGCTCGCGCGGCGGCCGCTCCACGTGGGAGAACGTGGTTTGCAGTTGCCGGAAATGCAATGCGAAAAAAGGGGACCGCACGCCGGACGAGGCCAGACTGAAACTGAAAAAACAGCCCCAAAAACCGAAATCGTTCATATTCCATCACCTGAATCATCGGTTTCCCCGTGCAGTGCAGCAAGTATGGGAAAAATATCTTCAACCCACGCCTCTCGCCTGACCCGCAAGGTTTATCAGCCCTCCTTTATCCGCTAAACTTTTATCGCTCGTTTTTTCGAGCGCCTGACTCGGGAGCAGAGGACCCTTCATGAGCAGCTTCGAACTGAACTCGAAATTCTCCCCCACGGGCGATCAGCCCGAGGCGATAGACGCCATCGTGCGCCAGTTCGAAGAGGGCCAGAACCATCAGGTTCTTCTGGGCGTCACCGGCTCCGGCAAGACGTTCACGGTGGCGAACGTCATCGCGCGGCTGGGGAAACCCACGCTCGTCATCGCTCACAACAAAACCCTGGCCGCGCAGCTTTACAACGAATTCAAGGGTTTTTTCCCGAACAACGCGGTGGAGTATTTCGTCAGCTATTACGACTACTATCAGCCCGAAGCCTACGTCCCCACCACGGATACGTTCATCGAAAAAGACGCCTCCATCAACGATGAGCTCGATTGCCTGCGCCACGCGGCCACGCGCTCCGCATTGATGCGGGACGACGTCATCGTGGTGGCGAGCGTGAGTTCCATCTACGGTCTGGGCTCGCCGGCCGATTATTTCGATCTGCATATCGATATTTCCGTCGGAATGGAAATGGATCGCGAAGAACTGCTCACCCAGCTCGTGCGGATTCAGTACCGGCGCTCGGACGCGGCTTTGCGCCGCGCCTCTTTTCGCGCGCGCGGCGACGTCGTCGAGATTCTGCCCGCCCACGAGGAGGAGCAGGCGATTCGCGTCGAGTTCTTCGGCGACGAGATCGACTCCATCACGGAAATCGAGCCGTTGCGCGGAATCGTTTTGAGAAGACTCGACCGGGTGGAGATTTACCCCAACAGCCATTACATCACGCCCGAGGAGAGGCTCTCCACCGCCATCGAAGCCATTCAGAAGGAATTGTGGGAGCACGTGGCGGAGTTGAATGCGCAGGACAAATCTTTTGAGGCGCAGCGTTTGCAGCAGCGAACCTTACAAGACATCGAGATGCTCCGGGAAGTCGGGTATTGCCACGGGGTGGAGAACTACAGCCTTCACCTCGACGGGCGCCTGACGGGCGAGCCGCCCGCGACCCTGTTCTCGTATTTCTCCCGCGATCATCTGGTGGTGATAGACGAGAGCCATCAGAGCATCCCCCAGTTGCGGGGAATGTACCGGGGCGACCGCTCGCGCAAGGAGACCCTGGTGTCTTACGGCTTCAGGCTGCCCTCGGCTCTGGACAACCGCCCGCTCGAGATGAAGGAATTCGAGGCGAACCTCAAGAACACGATCTACGTTTCGGCGACTCCCGGACCCTATGAACTGGAAAAGAGCGAAGGCCTCGTGGTGGAGCAGTTGTTAAGGCCCACTGGCCTGGTCGACCCCCCGGTGGAGGTTCGGCCCGTGCAGGGGCAGGTGGATGACCTGCTGGCCGAGGTGCGCCAGGTGGCGGCGAAGGGGGATCGCGCCCTCGTCACTACCCTGACGAAGAGATTCTCCGAGGATTTGACGGAATACTACGAGGATTTGGGCGTCCGCGTTCGCTACATGCACAGCGACATCGACGCGCTCGAACGGGTGCGGATCATCCGCGACCTGCGCTCCGGCGTTTTCGACGTGCTGATCGGCATCAATCTGCTTCGCGAGGGGCTGGATTTGCCCGAAGTCGCACTCGTCGCCATATTCGATGCGGACAAGGAAGGTTTCCTGCGCTCGGAAACTTCCCTGATCCAGACCTCGGGCCGGGCGGCGAGGCACGTGGGCGGCCGGGTCATCATGTATGCGGACCGAATTACCGACAGCATGCGCCGCGCCCTCGATGAGATGGACAGAAGAAGAAGCATCCAGATCGCCTACAACGAGGCGAACGGGGTCGTTCCCCGCTCCATCAGCCGCAGGATGGACGAGCTCCTCGAAGCCTCCGCCGTGGGAGACGCCGGCGACGCCTTTTCGTGGGAAGAGGGGGACGCGCCGGAATTCTCGGAACTCGACGCGGCGACGCTGGAAGAGCTTCGCGCCCGGATGCACGAGGCGGCCCAGAAGCTCGAATTCGAAAAGGCCGCCGGGATTCGCGACAAGATCCTCGCCATCGAGCGGCGGCAGCTCGGCCTCAAGCCCTCCAATATCGCGTCATGAGTGATTCCGCCCTTTCCCCGAGCTCCGTTTCCGTGGAAGAGGACCGCTCGTTTCTGAAGTCCTTGCCCGAAAAACCGGGGATTTACATTTTCAGGAACCGTGCGGGAGACGTGCTCTACGTCGGCAAGGCCTTGCGCCTGAGAAGCCGGGTGCGCAGCTACTTCGCCAAGAGGACCGGCCGGGGTCCCTGGATTCAGAAGATGGTGGAGGAATCATCCACGCTGGAGCACATCGTGACGGCCAATGAAATCGAGGCGCTCATCCTGGAGAGCAACTATGTCAAGAAGCATAAGCCCCGCCACAACGTGCTTTTGCGCGACGACAAGCATTTTCCCTACATGAAGCTGAGCACGGGCGAGGACTACCCGCGCCTGAGCATCGTCCGTCGCCCCGCGGGTGACGGCGATTCCTACCTGGGGCCCTTCCCCTCGGCGAGCAGCCTGCGGCGCACGATCCGCTTCTTGCAGAAGACGTTTCACATCAGGCCCTGTACGGGCGGGCTTGAGGACAAGACGGCGAAGCGGTGCATCTATTTCCAGATGGGCCAGTGCCTGGGGCCGTGCGACGATCTTCAAAGCAAAGATGCGTACAGGGGCGGCGTCGACGACGCGCTTGATTTCCTCAAGGGGAAGAACCAGGAACTGGTTCGAAGGCTCAGGAAGCAGATGAAGGAATACTCCGAAGATTTGCAATACGAGGCCGCCGCGAAGGTGCGGGATCAGATACAGGGCATCGAGCACGTCACCGAGCGGCAGACCATGCTTTCGGTGAAGGGGGGCGATCAGGACGTGCTCGGCTGTCACAGGGAAGATGAGAAGGCGACGTTCCGCCTGTTTTTCATCAGGGGCGGCAGGCTGCTGGGCGACCAGGGGTTCCAGGTGGCCGCCCGCGAAGGCGTTCCCGACGGAGAGGTCGTCTCCGCGTTCGTGAAGCAGTATTACGGGGACAAGACGTTTTTTCCCGATGAAGTGCTCCTGCCCTCCGCCGTGGGCGACGCTTCGCTCATCGGAGAGTGGTTGTCCGGAAAGCGGGGGAAGAAGGTGTCCGTTTTTCATCCCCGCCGGGGAAACAAGCGCCGGCTGGTCGAGATGGCGAGCGAAAACGCTTCGCACGCCCAGGAGCAGGAAAACGCCCTCCTCAGCAAGGAGCAGCAGACGCTCGAAGATATCCGCCGGGCGCTGGGACTCGAAGAACTGCCGGTGCGGATTGAGGCGTTCGACGTGTCGAATCTGCAGGGCAGCAACATCGTCGGCGCGAGCGTCATGTTCCAGGACGGGCGCCCGCTCAAGGACGGCTACCGCCGCTACAAGATCAGGAGCGTGGCGGAATCGCCGGATGATTATTCCTCCATGCGCGAGATCGTGTTCAGGCGCCTGGAGCGTCTGGTGAACGAGGGAGGCGAGATGCCCGACCTTCTGGTGATAGACGGGGGGAAGGGGCAGCTCTCATCGGTCGCCTCGGCCTTGGAGGAACTCGGGCTTGCGGACGTGGCGCTATGCGCGATCGCGAAGGGCAGAAGTTCCGAGAACCCCGAAGCGCAGGACGTGGTTTTCCTGCCCGGGCAGCCGGACCCCGTTCAATTGAAAGAGGGGAGCGCGCCGAAGCTCATGCTCCAGAAAATCCGCGACGAGGTGCACCGCTTCGTCCTGACGTTCCACCGGACGCGCCGCAGGCGCACCGGGATCAGGAGCGGCCTCGATGACGTGCCGGGTCTCGGCCCCAAGCGCAGGCGCGCGCTCTTGCGGACGTTCGGGAGCCTGCGGGGCGTTCTGGAGGCGAGCGATCTCAAGCTCCTCGAAGTGGAGGGCATCACGCCGAACCTCGTCGCCGCCTTGCGGGAAAAACTCGGAGGCGAGGGCGCGTTGGTCGAAGAACCCGGGAAGAGCGCTCCCCGGAGGAGCGAATCTTGAAAGCGAAGGACATCGGTTATGCCATATTCTCGGGCCTTTTGGTGGCGTCCCTGTTCCCGCCGTTTCGCTTCGAGATGCTGGCCTGGATCGCCCTCGTCCCCCTCTTGTGGGTGCTCGAAGGCAAGAAACCGCACGAAGCGTTCACCCTGGGGCTGGTGAGCGGTCTGGTTTCCTTCGGGGTCATCATCTGGTGGGTCAAGATTTCGATGGCCACCTACGGCGGGCTGCCGGCGTCGCTCGCGTGGCTGATCACCGCCGTCCTCGCGCTCTATCTGGCGCTCTACCCGGCGCTGTTCGCATTTTGCATGGTGCGCATCCATGCGGGCGGCTCCGTTCTCACTTTCCTCCTCGCGGCGCCGCTGTGGGTCTCCCTGGAGCTTTTGCGCGCCTATTTCATGACCGGCTTCCCGTGGGCGCTGCTGGGCTACAGCCAGTACCGCTATTTACACGTCATCCAAATCGCCGATCTGGTGGGCGTATACGGCGTGTCGTTCTTCATCGTGTTCGTGAACGCGGCGATCTGGCATTTCTTCCGTTTTCCCCGGAAGGCGCCCTTCGCCCTCGTCATCAGCGTCTCGCTCGCCGCAGCGTTCGTGTGGGGCTATGGATACCTGCGGCTCCATGAGGTGCCGCTTGAGACGCGAGGCGAGTCGCGCGCGGTGGGCATCGTACAAGGCAACGTCGATCAGTCCGTGAAGTGGTCTCCCAAGTGGCGGAGGAGCATTCTCGAGAAGATGGGAAGGCTGACGAAGGATTTGAGAGGGCGTTTCCCGAAAGATGAATCGACCGCTCCCCCCCTCATCGCCTGGCCGGAGGCGGCGGCGCCCCTTGTCTACGGAAGACACGCATCCGAACAAAAGTATCTCCGCGATATCGCGAAGGACGCGAATTCCCACCTGCTCTTCGGCGTCATCGGGAAGCGGGAAGTGAAACAGGGCCCCAAATTGACGAATTCGGCCTATCTCTTGAGCCCGGAGGGCACCGAAACCGGCCGGTACGACAAGATGCACCTGCTCCCCTTCGGCGAATATGTCCCGCTCGGCAAGTTACTGTTTTTCGTGAAAAAACTCGTGCCGGTCATCGGCGCGTTCAGGCCCGGGGATCGGCCCGAGATATTCGACGCCGCGCAGGGGAAATTCGGCGTCCTGATTTGTTTCGAGGTGATTTTCCCCCGCGTGGTGCGGCGGATGAAAGATGCGCAGTTTCTCGTCAACATCACGAACGATGCGTGGTTCGGCGAGACGGCGGCCTCCGAGCAGCACCTCTCGATGGTGGCGTTCCGGGCGGTGGAATTCCGGATGCCGATCGTCCGATCGGCCAACACGGGAATCAGCGCGCTCATCGACCCCACCGGAGCAATTCGGGTACGAAGCCCCCTGTTCGAGGAGTGGGTGCACGCCGATGCCGTATCGCTGAAAAAAGATCGTCCCAGCTTGTACGCCAGGGTGGGGGATATGTTCGCCTATATCTGTGTTTTCTTCTCCGCGGCGGCGGTTTTGTTGTTCCGCTCCAGACGGAGGCCGCGGATGTGATATGATAGCTGGAACCGCCCGGCTGGACTCCGTGCCGAGGGGCATGGAGTCCGAATTCGAAAGATGGGAGATGTAGATGGAAGAGTTATGCAGGAAATGTGAGCAACTGGAGGCGCGCCTCCTTGAACTGCGAGGGCGGCTTTGACCTCGATCGACTGGAGGCGGAGTGCGCCAGGCTCGATAAAATCGCCGGTGAAGAGGATTTCTGGAACGACCCCGAAGCCGCCCAGAACACGCTAAGAAAGCGCGCTTCGCTTGAAAAGACGATCCGCAACTGGGAGAACCTCAGCGGGAGACTCAACGAGCAGAAAGAGCTTCTCCAGCTTCTCCAGATGGAAGAAACGTCCGAATCGGAACTCCTGAGCGATATCGAAAAAACGCTTTCCTCCCTTTTTCGGGAGATCGAGCGCCTGGAGTTCCACCTGGTCATGGATTCCGAGGAAGACAGGGCCAACGCCATTTTCTCCGTGAACGCAGGCGCAGGCGGCGTGGAGAGCCAGGATTGGGCCGAAATGCTCTTGCGCATGTACACGAGATGGGCGGAGGAGAAGGGGTATCAGGCGCGCCTTGTTTCCATACTCGGAGGGGAGGAGGCCGGCATCAAGAACGCTACCCTGATCATCCAGGGGGATTATGCTTACGGGTATCTTCGGGCGGAAGTCGGCGTGCATCGTCTCATCAGGATTTCACCTTTCGACGCCAGCGCGAAGAGGCACACCTCTTTCGCTTCCGTGGACGTCGTTCCCGAGGTGTCGGATGACGTGGAAGTCGAGATCGATGAGAACGATTTACGGGTCGACGTGTTCAGGAGTTCGGGCGCCGGCGGGCAGCATGTGAACACCACGGACTCCGCGGTGCGGATTACGCACATGCCCACGGGCATCGTGGTCTCATGCCAGAACGAGAGAAGCCAGCACAAGAATCGCGCGACGGCCATGAAGCTGCTGCGCGGCCAGTTGTACGAGATGGAGAAAAGAAAGCGCGACGAGGAGAAAGAGGCGCAGCACGCCATGAAAAAGACCATCGGGTTCGGGAGCCAGATTCGTTCTTACACCCTGCACCCCTACCGGATGGTGAAGGATCATCGAACGGACGTGGAGCGCTCGGACGTGAACGCCGTATTGGACGGGAATATCGACGCGTTCATTGACGCCTATCTCCTCTCGTTGATACAGGAGAAGGCGAACGCGCGCGATTAATCGCCGTCGACCGGGCCGGATTGAGGCGGATGGGGAAATCACGGTTTTATGGACGCAGAAAGAGGACATGGGAGGAGCGCCCCAGTGGCGGATGAAGCGGCATCGTCGCCGGATGAGCGGGACGATGAAAACATATTGACCCAGCAGCGGAGAAAAAAGCTCGAAGGGATTCGGGCGTCGGGCGCCAACCCCTTCGTGAACCGGTTTTCGACGACGCACCAAATCGGCGTCATCGTCGGGGAATTTCATGAAGTGCCGGCGGATGGCTTCGATGAGGCGAAAGAGGCGAATTTTTCCGTTGCGGGAAGAATCATCGCCAAGCGGGTGCAGGGGAAAGTCGCCTTTATCGATCTGCGGGACGGAACCGGGCAGATCCAGCTGTTCATCCGGATGAATGAGATCGGCGAGGAGGCGTTTCAATCCGCCAGGGATCTCGACATCGGTGACATCGTCGGCGCGGAGGGCGGGGTGTTCCGAACGAGGATGGGCGAACTCTCCATCTGGGTGCGCCGGATGAGCCTCCTGACGAAAAGTTTGCGGCCCCTGCCTGAAAAGTGGCATGGCCTGAGAAGCGTGGAGGCCCGCTACCGGCAGCGGTATGTGGACTTGATCGCAAACCCCGAGGTGGTCGAGGTATTCCGGGTGCGCACCCGGATGATTCAGTCGATACGCCGCTTTCTGGATGATCTGAATTTTATCGAGGTCGAGACCCCGATGATGCAGGCCATCGCCGGCGGGGCGACGGCGAGACCGTTCACGACCTACCACAATACCCTGGAAATGCCCTTGTTCCTTCGCGTGGCGCCCGAGCTCTACCTCAAGCGCCTGGTTGTCGGTGGAATGGATCGTGTCTACGAAATCAACCGCAATTTCAGGAATGAAGGCATATCCACGCAGCACAACCCCGAATTCACCATGCTGGAATTCTATATGGCGTATGCGGACTACAACGACCTGATGGAATTGACGGAAAAGATGCTGGCGTCGCTGGCCCGGGAGATTTTGGGGGATGACGTGCTGAAATACGGGGACGAGGAAATCTCGTTTCAGCCGCCCTGGGCGCGGTATGAATGGCGCGATTCCATCGTCGAGGTGGGCGGAGCACCGGACGACGTATTGGAGGATCAGGAAAAAGCCCGCCATTTCGCGAGAAAAACCGCGGAACCCAAGGGTTATCCCATTCCGGATGAGATGAGCCACGCGCACGTCCTGGAGTACCTGTTCGAGGAGTTGGTGGAGCCGAAACTCAGACAGCCCACTTTCGTCTATGATTTTCCAAAAGCCCTTTCACCGCTGTCCAAGAGCAGGGAAGACGACCCGGATATCGTAGAGCGGTTTGAACTCATCATCGCCGGGCGCGAGATCGCCAACGCCTATACGGAGTTGAACGATCCCGACGATCAGCGGGCGCGCTTCGAGCAACAGGAAGCGAAAAGAGAAGCCGGCGATGAGGAAGCCCACGAGATAGACTGGGATTACCTGACGGCCCTGGAATACGGCCTGCCGCCTACGGCCGGCGAGGGGATCGGGATCGACAGGCTCGCAATGCTTCTGACGAATACGCATTCGATTCGTGACGTCATCCTTTTCCCCCTGTTGCGCAAACACCAGGACGGATGATGTCTTTTTCCACGGAACTGTTCATCGGCTTCAGGCATTTGCGCTCGCGGAGCAAACTCGCCTTTGTCTCGCTCACGACCTGGATATCCGTGCTGGGCATCGCGCTGGGCGTCGCCACCCTCATCGTCGTTGTGGGAGTGATGACCGGGTTTCAGCGGGAATTCCGCGACAAGATACTGGGCACGCAGAGTCATATCGTCATCACGAGATCGGGCGCTAAATTGATGCGCAAATGGGAGGACGTCCTGGAAAAGGCACGCAAGCATGAGGGCGTGGTGGCGGCGAGTCCGTTCGTGTATGGCCAGGCGATGTTCTCGTTCAAGAACCGTGTGCTGGGCGCGGTGGTGCGCGGGATTGTTCCGGACCGGGAAATCGACGTGACGGATATCAGGAAATACTTGAAGGACGGTGCACTGAAAAAGATTCTGGGGAAAACCGGCGCGGGCAAGCCGGGCATCATCATCGGGGCCGAACTCGCGAAAAACCTCTTTCTGAAGGAGGGCGACACGGTGACGATGGTCAGCCCCGTGGGGGTGGTTACGCCCATGGGTCTGGTGCCCCGAACGAAAAAATTCCAGATAGTGGGCATCTTCCGCAGCGGCTTTTATCAGTACGATGCCGGACTCTCGTTCGTCTCGATGAAAGAGAGCCAGGCATTCTTCGGGTTCGGCAAATCCGTGACGGGGGTGCATTTGCGCGTGAAGGACATTTTTTCGGCGGAGCGCATTTCCCGCAAGATTCAGGGCGTGCTCTCGGGGACGTATTCTTCCCGCTCTTGGCAGGAAATGAACCGCAACCTGTTTTCCGCGCTGAAAACGGAAAAAACCACGCTCACCATCCTTCTCCTCCTCGTCGTCGTCGTGGCCGCCTTCAACATCATCGGCTCACTCGTCATGGTGGTGATGGAGAAGGGGCGCGAAATCGCAATCTTGAAGTCGATGGGGGCTACGAGCGGCGCCATTTTGAGGATATTTTTCGTGCAAGGCGCTTTTATCGGTCTGGTGGGGGCTGTACTGGGCACCGGTGGCGGCCTCGTTCTGGGGTGGAATCTCCATGTGGTGGAGGATTTTTTAGAGCGTGTCTTTGGTCTGGACATACTGCCTCCCAGCGTTTACCATATAGAGAAATTACCGGTGCAGATGACGCCTTTTGATGTCTCTGTTACGGCAGTGGTTGCTTTTATTATCTGTTTGGCGGCGACACTTTATCCAGCGTGGCGGGCTTCTCGCGTCGATCCGGTAGAAAATCTCCGTTATGGTTGATTCGGGCACATTGGAGATGAGCGAATCTGCTGCACCAGAAGAGGTGTCGACGCAGGTCATCATCACAAAGGGACTAGAAAAATCATACGCCATGGGCAGCGGCGAAGTGATGGCTCTGAGCGGAGTCGATCTCGAAGTTGCGCATGGCGAGATGGTGGCCGTCATGGGAGTCTCCGGAGCGGGGAAAACCACCTTGCTCCACCTTTTGGGAGCGCTCGACAGGCCGACGAAAGGCGAAGTGATTCTGGAGGGCAAAAGCCTGTATGAGCGCTCCGAGGTCGAGTTGGCTCGACTGAGAAATCAGTATGTGGGTTTCGTATTCCAGTTTCATCATCTGTTGCCGGAGTTTTCCGGGCTGGAAAATGTTATGATACCCGGGTTGCTCCGCGGCGCCCGGAAAAAAGAAGTGGAGGAGCAGGCGAAGGAATTGTTAAGCCGGATGGGCTTGGCCGACAGGTGGAATCATCGGCCTGGAGAACTTTCCGGGGGGGAGCAGCAAAGGGTTGCTATTGCACGCGCGTTAATTAACAATCCTTCTGTGGTACTCGCGGATGAACCAACGGGGAATTTGGATTCGTCAACCGCGGGAACGATATTTGAATTGCTTCGAGAGATTAACGAGAGAAGCAGGCAAACGATTCTGGTGGCGACGCACAATGCTTCGATGGCGGAGAAGATGGATCGTGTGATCGCCGTGGTGGATGGGAAAATAGCTCAAAAAAAGTAAGGAGGGCCGTATGTTCAAGCGATTCACCGAGCGCGCCCGAAAAGTCATTATCCTCGCCAGAGAAGAGGCGGAGCACTATCGACACGAATATCTGGGCACCGAACATGTCTTGCTTGGCGTGCTGAAGGATGGGGGCGGGATCGCCATAGCCGTTTTGCAGAAGCTGGGTGTCGACCCCAAACAGCTTCGGCTGGAGCTTGAACGTAATTTGCCCAAGAGTTTGAGCGGCCCCGTGGAAGGGGACATCCCGTTCACCCCGAAAGCGAAGAAAGTGCTTGAGTACGCCGTCGAAGAGGCCCGTCTGATGGGCCACAACTATATCGGCACCGAGCATCTGTTGTTGGGTATTGTCCGCGAAAAAGACGGATTGGCCGCGAAAATCCTGGCCAGTTTCGGCGTCAAGCTCCAGCAGACGCGGGAGCAGACCATCAATCTCTTGAGGGAGCCGGTGGCTGCGCGTTCTCGCGAGAAGAGCAAGACGCCCGCGCTCGATGAATTCGGGCGCGACCTCACGGAGTTTGCCGAGGAGGGGAAACTCGACCCGGTCATCGGGCGGGAGCAGGAAATCGAGCGCGTCATCCAGATTCTCGCGCGACGGACGAAAAACAACCCCGTCCTGATCGGCGAGCCCGGCGTCGGGAAAACGGCGATTGTCGAGGGCTTGGCTCAATCGATTATCTCGAAGGAAGTTCCCCAGATTTTGTACAACAAGCGCGTGGTTCAGCTCGATCTGGGCGCTTTGGTCGCAGGGACGAAATACCGCGGACAATTCGAGGCGCGCCTGAAAGCCATCATGAAGGAGATCACGCAAAGCCAGGATGTGATTATCTTTATCGATGAACTGCATACCCTGGTGGGCGCGGGTGCGGCGGAAGGCTCCATTGATGCTTCGAACATGCTGAAACCCGCGCTCAGCCGCGGAGAAGTTCAGTGCATCGGCGCCACCACGCTGGATGAATATCGGAAATATATCGAGAAAAACGGCGCTTTGGAGCGGCGCTTCCAGACGGTGATGGTGGACCCGCCGTCGGTGGATGACACGGTCAGCATACTGAAGGGCCTCAGGGACAAATACGAGAAACACCACCGCGCGCAGTTGACGGACGATGCGCTGGTCTCCGCCGTTCGCCTGTCGTCCCAGTACGTGTCGGATCGCTTCCTGCCGGACAAGGCGATAGACGTCATCGATGAGGCGTGCAGCAAGGTTCGCCTCGAGAAAGAAACGTTCCCCACCAACATCCGAGATCTTCAGCGCCAGATTGAAGATACGGTTCGTACCAAGAAGGACATGATCGAAAAGCAGGATTTTGAAAAGGCCGTCGAGTTGCGCGACCAGGAGGAGCAGGACAGAAGCAGGCTCGACGAGTTGAAGGCGGAGTGGGAAGCGGAGCAAACCGATGAGGAGCCGTATGTCACCGAAGATGATGTGGCTTACGTCGTCAGCCGGATGACCGGGATTCCGCTGCAGCGCATCGGAGAAGTAGAGAACGAGCGTCTTCTCCGGATGGAAGAGGAGTTGAACAGCAACATCATCGGGCAGGAAGAAGCCACACGCGCCCTGACGAAGGCGGTTCGCCGGGCGCGTGCCGGCCTGAAAGGGCCGAAACGCCCGATCGGCAGCTTCTTGTTCCTGGGTCCCACGGGCGTGGGCAAGACCGAGATGGCCAGAATGCTCGCCCAGTTCATGTTCGGCGACCCGAACGCTCTCATTCGCATCGACATGAGTGAATACATGGAGAGGTTCAACGTCTCCCGCCTCACCGGAGCGCCTCCGGGGTATGTCGGTTACGAGGAGGGGGGACAACTCACCGAGCGTGTTCGCAGAAAGCCTTACTCCGTCGTGCTGCTCGATGAAATCGAGAAGGCGCATCCCGATGTCTACCACGTTTTGCTCCAGGTGATGGACGATGGTTTGCTCACCGACAGCTATGGCCGCAACATCGACTTCAAGAATACCGTCATCATCATGACTTCGAATCTGGCGGCCCGATCCATCGAGAAAGGGACGTCCCTCGGCTTCCAGAAGGTGGACACGGGCCTCGGCTTCGACAAGATGAAGGACAGCATTCGCGATGAACTGAAGCGCACCTTCAATCCTGAGTTTCTGAACCGGATTGACGACGTCATCATCTTCCGGCCGTTGACCCACGAGGACATCCTGAAAATCGTGGATATCGAAATCGACAAGGTCAATGAGACGCTGAGTGAAAAGGAAATGACGATTGAACTGAGCGACGATGCCAAAGACTGGATTGCCAGACAGGGGTTCGAACCGGCCTATGGGGCGAGGCCTCTGCGCCGCGTCATCCAAAAACACATCGAAGACACCCTCAGCGAAGAAGTTTTGCACGGTAAATTCCAGGACGGGGGAACGATCCTGGCGAAGCTGGCTGGGGATGAATTGGTATTCGAACTGAAAGAAGACACGGAAGTGCTCAGTGTCCAGGACCTATAGTTTCACTGCAAAATTGAAACTTGTTTCCCCTTTTTCCTCGGGGGGTGGTCTTATGCGTTGTGCGGCGAAGGTGTTGACCTGCGCCTTGGTGGCCGTCGTGTTGCTTATTGCCGCTCCGCATGAGGCGAGGGGGCAGTCGGACTCAACGGCCATCACGATACGGGCCATTGAGGTCAAGGGGAATCGCCGGGTCGACCGTTCCACCGTTCTTTTCTATGTCCGGCTGAAAGAGGGGCAAAACTACACCAACGTAGAATTGGTCAAGCAAATCCGCGCGGATGTCCGGGCCATATACAAACTGGGATTCTTCCGGGATGTGAGGGTTCAAGTGGAGTCTCTGGAAGGCGGGCTCCGCGTGATATATCAACTCAGTGAAAAGCCCACGATCAACCAGATCGAAATCATCGGAAACAGCAACCTGGACCTCGAGAAAATCCGCGAGCGCATGACGGTGAAGGTTCAGACCATCGTCAACGAATCCATCCTGAAAGAAAGTGTCCGTAACGTCCGAAAACTCTATCAGGAAAGCGGCTATTATTTCGCGCGCGTAGAAGCGGTTCTCAAGGAAAGCGGCCCGAATACGGTGGCCGTCACCCTGGTGATCGACGAGGGGGAAAGCGTCAGCATCGGCTCGATCAATTTCGAAGGCAACGAGAACGTCTCCAAAAGAGAATTGCTCAAGGTCATGGAAACCAGCGAGAAGGGGTTTTTCTCTTTCCTGACGAGTTCGGGGATATTCAACGAAGATGAACTGCAGAGGGACCTGGTGCGGGTTCGCTTGCTGTACGAGAGCCGCGGCTACGCCAAGGTTCAGGTCAGCCAGCCCGTCATTCGCGAGGACCGGGGGAGGAACCGCATCGATATAACGATTCCCGTCCGCGAAGGCTTTCGGTACAGAGTCGCCAAAATCGAGGTTCGCGGCGGGGAGGACGTCATCCCCGTAGAAGAGATTCGGCGGAAAATGCTCGTTTTCGTCGGCGATATTTTCAACAAAACCCGCCTGCTCGCCGACGTGCGCAAGATAACGAATCAATTCTCCAACCGAGGCTATGCGTTCGCGGACGTGAACAGTTTCACGAAAGCGGACGATAAGAAGAAAACGGTCGACATCACGGTGCGAATCAACAAGGGGCGAAGGGTATACATCGGGAAGGTGGCGGTAAAAGGCAATACCCGCACTCGCGAGAACGTGATTCGCCGCAACGTTCGCGTTATCGAAGGATCTCTGTACAGCGCGAGGGGACTGGAGTTGACGCGTCAGCGTCTGAGACGCAAGAACTATTTCGAAACGGTGAAGGTCGTTGAAAAACGGCGTCCCGGCAACGATGAAATCCTCGATATCGAAATCGAGGTGAAGGAGAAGCCGACCGGCTCCATAACGGGCGGCCTCGGCGTCAATAGCGACGAGGGCCTTTACGGGCAAGGCGAATTGAGAGAAGCGAATTTGTTTGGCAAGGGTCTGGTCGGCTCCCTGTTCACCAGAATTTCTTCCGATCGCTTTGATTTGGTTGCGGAATACTTCGACCCCAGTTTCCGGGACTCCGGCTATTCGCTTGGGGGAAGTCTCTTTTTCGTCGATCAGGAGTACAGTACTTTCGACAACGAAAGGCAGGGTGGCCGGATAACGGTCGGCAGGGAATTTCAGGAGTTTTTGAGGGGTTTCCTCTCCTATGAGATCGCGGAATCGGAAATCAGCAACGTCTCCGCCAACGCGATATCCACGATTCTCGCGCAGGAAGGGGAAACTTTCCTTGAAAGCAGCATCATTCCGAGGCTGGTCTACGATAGCCTGAACAGACCCATTTTCCCGACGGACGGCACTTACTGGAGCATCGCCTCCACGATTTCTTCATCGGCGTTGGGCGGAAACGTCGACGTTCTCACCGCAGAGGCGGAATTCAGGCAATATCATAACATCGGGGAGCGTTTCCGAATCCGCCTTTTGCGGGATTTGGTCTTGAGTTTGCGTGGCAATGTTCGCTTCGCCGAAGCGCTCGATGGCGAAGCGCCCGCGTTCCGTCGTTTGTACGCCACGAGAAGGTACACCGTTCGAGGATTCACTTCCGACGACCTGGGGCCGAAGGATTCGCAGGGCGAAGCCATAGGCGGATTCTCCGCCGCTCTCGGCTCCGTCGAATTGACGCATCCTTTCATCGGCCCGACGCAGGTCGCGGTTTTCTTCGATATGGGAAACATCTGGGATGAGGATAATGCCTTCGATTTCGGGGAATTGAGGTACGGCGCCGGAATCGGCTTGCGCATCGTGACGCCGATCGGCCCCATGCGGCTCGATATCGGATACAAGCTGGACAGAAAAGACAACGAGCGCAGAAGGGAAGCGCATTTGGGAATCGGGGCCGCGTTCTAGGTCGCGCGCGCCGATTTCGCCTTTGATGGGGAGGATGTCTGAAGTGAGGCGGTATGGTCCATCTGTTTTGATCCTTTCGATGCTTCTCGCCTTCGGCTATGCGGGTCATGCGGAATCGGCGGGTGTGAAATACGGCGTCGTCAATATTCAGCGCGTATTGCGGGTTTCGAAAGGCGGCCGGGCCGCGAGTTCGTCTTTGGAGAGGGAGAGAAACAGGCTTCAAAGCGCGATTCGGAAAAGGCGCGACGAGTTGAGCATACTTGCGAACAAGGTGCGGGATTTGCAGGTGGAGATCGAGCAGAAAAGCGGGGTTTGGCGCCAGGAGGAAAAAGAGCGCAAGGCGTTCGATTTGCGTTCCCAAAGAAGGGAACTCGCACGTGAGCAGGACAATTTGAGGCGATTGGTGCGAGAGAGCGAACGAGACCTGCAAGACCGCCGAAGAATAGCCACCGAGAAGGTTTTGAAAGAAGTTCGCGTGATCGTTGAGGACATCGGAAAAAACGAAGGTTATGACGTCGTCGTAGACAATGCCTCAGGCGGTGTTTTGTTCGTCAACCCGAAAGTGGATCTTACGGAGAGGGTGATCAGGCTATACGACCAGAAGAAGAAATAAAATGCTTCTCGCGGACATCGCCAATCTGCTTGGCGGGGAATTGATCGGTGACGGGAACGTGGATATACACGACGTGGCCGAGTATGAAAGGGCTTCGCCGAAAGATTTGAGCTACGTGGAGTCGGCGAAAAAACTGAGTGCGCATTCTGACGCAGGCGCTCTCATCGTTCCTCAGGGGCTGGAAACCAACCGCCCCTCGATTTCAACCCAAAACCCCCGGTTGTCTTTCGCCCGCGCGGTTTCGCTGTTCCGGCCACCCCGGAAATTCCAGCCCGGAATCGATGCCCAGGCCAGTATCTCCGATACGGCCCGCATCGGAGACGGCGCATATGTCGGGCCGTTTGCATCTCTTGCCGGCGGCGCAGCGGTAGGCGATGGTTCCTATATCGGGGCGGGTGTGCATGTCGGCGAGAACGTGAGCATAGGTTCCGGGTGTTTCATACACCCGAATTGTGTTTTGTATGCGGAAGTGGAAATCGGGGCGAGAGTCATTCTTCATGCGGGAGTCGTCGTCGGGGCGGACGGGTTCGGGTACATTCCCGATGAGGAGGGCCGTACTTTCAAATACCCGCAGACCGGGAGGGTCGTCATTGAAGACGACGTGGAAATCGGGGCGAACACCACGATAGATCGCGCTACGTTGCGGGAGACGAGAATCGGACGCGGCACGAAAATCGACAACCTGGTGCAAATCGCGCACAACGTCGTGATTGGGGAGGATTGCATATTGGCGAGCCAGGTGGGCATTGCGGGTAGTGTCAAAATTGGACGGGGCGTCATGATGGGCGGCCGTGTCGGGGTGGTGGATCATGTCGAAATCGGTGACGGCGCCAAACTGGGCGCGGATACCGGTGTGCTGCAAAGCTTGGAAGGCGGGAAAGTGTATATGCACAACCCGGCGGCGGAAGTTCGCGATGCGCGCAGGCGGATTGCGGTATTGAGGAATTTGCCGAGGCTTTCGGATAGAGTGAATCGACTCGAAAGAAAGATCGGCGAACTGGAATCATGATTGATAGTCAGCGGATACAGGAATTAATCCCGCACAGGGAGCCGTTTCTTTTTGTCGATCAGGTGACCTCACTAAATGCGGAAGAAAAATCTGTCGTAGCCCGGAAAACGATTTCGATTGATGAACCTTTCTTCAGGGGTCATTTCCCTGGTAATCCCATCATGCCGGGGGTTTTGATCATCGAGGCGCTGGCGCAGACCGGTTTGATTTGTCTGTTCGAGCTGAAAATGGTCGAACCCGATGCCGAGTTTTTCTTCACCGGCATCGAGCAGGTGAAATTCAGGCGTCCCGTCGTTCCCGGTGATTTGCTGGAGTTGCACGCAAAACTCCTGAAAAACAGAAGGACTTTTTGGAAGTTTGAAGGGCGGGCATTTGCAGGGGGTCAGATAGCCGCCGAAGGTATTTTCTCCGCTTACGCCGTCCCCCGGTCCTGATAAACATTGAACGATATAGCCCCCACTTCCCATATCCATCCGGAAGCACAGCTCGGGAAAGATTTGAAAATCGGCCCGGGGGCTTTTGTGGGCCCAAACGTGATTCTTCGGGACGGCTGCGAAATCGGACAAAACGCAACCATTCAGGGACCTGCCGTCGTAGGGGAGGGGTGCCGGATTTTTCCGAATGCCGTCATCGGTCTGGAAGCGCAGGTTGTTGATTTACAGTCGGATTCGGGCGGGGTTGAAATCGGAGCGGGTACGACCATCCGCGAAACGGCGACCATCCATCGTTCGATGCACCAGGGTCAAAATACGGTAATCGGCCGGAAATGCTACATCATGGTCGGAGCGCATGTAGGCCATGACTCCCGTGTCGGCGACGAGGTGATCCTGGTGAACCATTGCTCCCTGGGAGGTCATGCGGAAGTGGGGGACAATAGCTTCATCTCCAACTTCATCGGCGTTCATCAGCGTATGCGAATCGGGGAAGGGGTGATTCTGGTGGGTCCCGTTGCGGTGAGGAAAGATGTGCCTCCTTTCGTCAAGATGGCGGGTGCTCCTTTTCGCGTGGTCGGACTGAATGTGGTCGGTTTGCGCAGAAGAGGCGTTTCGGCCGAAGTGAGAGCGGAAATCAAGCGTGCATATGGAATCCTTTTCGACGGGCCGGGCACGATGGCGCAAAAAATAGAGGAAATAGAAGCGCAGGCGCCGTTAGGAGCGGAAATTCAATCCGTGGTAGAATTCGTGCGGAATTCGAAGAATGGCGTCTACCAAGGCCGCGTGTAAGTGTAAGTTTTTTACGAGGTTAAGAGCCCATGCTGGATTCTCTACGAGTTGGCGTCGTCGGCGTCGGCCACATGGGTAGTTATCATGTGGCTGCGCTCTCCGAGCTTTCGGACGTAAATCTGGCGGCTGTTTGTGACCTGGTTCCGAGCCGCGCCCAAGAACTGGCCAACGGATATGGTGTGGAGGCGTTCTCCGATCCCGCCGACCTGATCGGTCTGGTAGATGCGGTTACCATCGCCGTACCCACCTTGCAGCATTTTGCGGTGTCGCGGATCTTCCTTGAGAACGGCATCCATGTTTTGGTGGAAAAGCCCATTTGTACTACGATGGAAGATGCCCGGAAATTGTTCGACCTGGCCACCGAAAACAATCTGGTTCTTCACATCGGCCACGTGGAGCGGTTCAACGGGGCTGTTCAGGAATTGGGCAACATCGTTGATGCGCCCACCCTGGTGGAATGCCGCAGGCTGGGGCCCTTCTCGCCGAGAGTGAGAGAAGACGGCGTCGTGCTCGACTTGATGATTCATGATCTGGACATCGTTTTGCGGCTCGTGGATGAGGAAATTGATTTGCTCTCGGCTACCGGGTCGAGTGTTCTGTCCGATCGGGACGACGTGGCGAATGTGCAGATTTGCTTCGAGGGCGGGTGCGTGGCGAA
The DNA here is from genome assembly GCA_965203325.1 of bacterium. Lineage (GTDB taxonomy): Bacteria > UBA8248 > UBA8248 > UBA8248 > UBA8248 > Bin107. Next base: position 1,066,266 of record OZ241875.1, on the reverse strand, counting down.
TCTGACCGCAAGCCGTGTGACGCAGAACAAGATCAGGACGCTTTCCGTATCGCAACCGGACGCGTTCATCACACTCGATTACGCGGACCAGGAACTGAGAATTCATCGACAGGCCGTGAGCGAGCACCAATTGACCCGGGAGGAGCTCAAATACCGCGAGCAATTCCAGGTGGAGAGGGTTTTCGTCCACAAAGGCAATCCGCTCCAGTTGGAGTTGCGGCATTTCTTGCAATCGGTACGACTCCGGGATGTTGTTTCCGATCCGGAGAAAGAATTGCGGTCTTTGGAGATTGCCCTGCGTATCGTAGAGATGCTGAAAAACACCATGCCCTCAACTCACTAAAATTCACCATGCCGGATTCCCTGGAAAGAATAGGCCTCGTTGCAGGTTCGGGCAGGTTGCCGTCCGAGTTTGTATCCAGTGCGAAAAAGCGGGGCAAGCGCGTATCCGTGGTGGCTTTGTCCGCTGAAATCGAGGCGACGCTGTCAGGAGAGGCGGATTCCATCACCCACATCCCTCCCACCCAGCCGAATAAAATCATCCGGTTCTTCAGAGATGAGGATGTTGGAGAAATAGGGCTTGTGGGGAAGGTGGAGAAAAGTGTCTTGTTCCAATCTTTGCGCTTCGATTTGACGGTTCTGCGCTTCATGAAGAATGCCAGGAATACGGCCGATACAACGGTCATGGATGCCGTTATCGAGTTTGTGGAAGAAAACGGGATGAAAGTCGTGCCCCAAACGAAATATCTCGAGCATCTCATGACCCCGCGTGGGGGCATCACGAAAAAGAAGTTGCCCCGGAATCAGCGGAAAGGGGCGGAATATGCGTTCCGGATGGCCCGTAGCGTCGCGGCCTTGGACATCGGCCAGACCGTGGTGGTTCACAAGGGGACGGTAGTCGCAGTGGAGGGTATCGAGGGTACGAACGAGGCGATCCGAAGGGGATGCGCTCTCGCCGGGAAAGGGGCTGTTGTCTGCAAGGTGGCCCGTCCCGAGCAGGACATGCGCTACGATGTGCCTACAGTGGGACCCGAGACCTTGCAGGTGATGCGCGAAGGCGGCGCTTCGGGGTTGATCCTGGAGGCTGAGCGAACTTTTCTCATCGATCGCGAGCGCTTGATACGGGAAGCCGACGCGACTGGAATCTGCGTAGTCGGCTGGTCGGAAAATGAGATCGGATGAGCGCTCGGCGAACGACGTCGTAGTGCTCGCCGGAGAGCCGTCCGGAGACGTTCACGCTGCGAATCTGGTGAAAGCGCTTGCCGCCAGGATACCCGACCTCCAGCTATCCGGGATGGGTGGGCAATTGATGGCCGAGGCGGGAGTCGATTTGATTCACGACATCGGCGACATATCCATCGTTGGTTTCGCAGGCATCCCCCGCATTTATCCCAAGCTGAGAAAGATCAAGAAAGATTTGTTGAGGAGGATCGCGGATCACAAGCCGAAGGCGGTGATTTTTGTGGATTATCCGGGTTTTAATCTTTCGTGCGCGCGCGCGGTGCGGAAACTGCCGCAACCGCCCAAGTGCATATATTTCATCACCCCCCAGGTGTGGGCCTGGTGGAAAGGCCGCGCCCGCATCATTGCGGATGTTTTCGAGCTGGCCCTGAACATATTTCCGTTCGAGCCTCGGATTTTTAACGAATTGGGCGGAAAAGCCGTGTTCATCGGCAATCCCGTCGCCTATGAACTTCGAGATGCGCCTTCCAGGGAGAGCGCCCGGTGCTCATTGGGCTTGTCGATGGACGAGAAGGTGGTATCGCTTCTTCCCGGCAGCCGCCTCAAGGAAATCGATTCTCACGTGGGTGCCATGGTGGATGCGCTGGAGATTATCCATGCGCAGACGCCGGAGGTGCGCTTTTTGATTTCAGAGGCGATTTCGTTGCCCGAGGGGTACGTTGCGAACCGCTTGAAGTCGTCCGGCGTCGAGATAAGGGTCGTGAGGGGTGATGCGGAACAAGTGATTCGCGCGGCCGACGCCGTAGTCGTGGCGAGCGGCACGGCATCTCTCGAGACGGCTCTGCTGGGTGTGCCGATGGTCGTTCTCTATGCCGGGGATATTTTTTCGTATACGCTGGCCAGGTATTTTTTGCTTCAAGTGGATTTCATCAGCCTTGTGAATTTGTTGTCCGGCCATGAGGCGGTTCCCGAGTTGTTTCAGAAGCAGGTGCGCGCGCAACCCATTGCAAATGCCTTGAGGGAAGTGCTGTTCGATGACGGCGTGAGAGCCGGGCAAGTCAGGGCATTCGAGAGGATTCAAAACGCCCTGGAAGGGGTAAACCCCTACGAATGCGCCGCGGCGCACATCGCGGCGGAACTCGGTGTTGAAGCGCAGGACGCGTAGCATGAATGGAGATTCCATCGCCTATGATGAATGGGGCCGGAATCCCGATGCGCCGCTTTCGGCGCGGCTGGGAGGCTTGGTCATCGCGGGTTACCTGAAAGCGGTCTATGCAACTTCGTCGATGATCGTGCCGAAAACGGAATCGAATGAAAAAATGGGCCGCAAGCGTGATGAACAATTTATCTGGGCGCTCTGGCATCGTCATTTGGGGCTGCCCTGCTTCTTTAATGCGTATCATTCTCACCGCACATGTATGGCGAGCAGAAGCCGGGACGGAGAACTACTCGCTCAGGTGATGGCCCGGCTCGATACCCATTGCGTGAGAGGCTCTTCCTCTGTGTTGGACGGGAGCGATAAAGGCGGAACCTCTGCGGTTCGGCAGATGGTCAGGGTGGCGAAACAAGGGAAGCATCAACTCGTCATCACGCCGGATGGTCCAAAGGGCCCGCCTCAGAAGGTAAAAATGGGCGTCATCACTTTGGCGAGCCTCACGGGATATCGAATTTGCCCGGTCGCTTTTGCGGCATCGCGCTTTTTCACCATCCCCACCTGGGACAAGACGATTTTGCCCCTGCCGTTCGGGAGAATCGCCTTTTGTTGCGGGGAACCTCTGGAAGTGCCGCGAACCCGGGACAAGGGGGTGTTGGAGGCGAAGCGCGCGGAAGTCGAAAGGCGGCTCATTCATGCGAATGAAGAGGCGCAGCACCACCTGAAGAACACGGCGGGGAAGTGAGCTTCTCATGCTGTTTCTCTACAACCTCGTTCTGCTTCTCGTCTCGCCCGTATTGCTCGTTTACTTTCTGATTCGCTTGTGGCTTCGGGGGTTCGACTTGCGAGCCGTTCGTGAGAGGTTCGGGTTTCCGCCCGGGTTGCCCGATGCGGAGGGGGGGCGTCTTTGGCTGCACGCCGTCTCCGTGGGGGAAGTGGGCGTGGCGGCTATTTTGATACCCGTGCTTTTGAAAAAGAAGCCGGAACTCAAAATCGTTCTTTCCACGGTGACGCGAACGGGAAGAAAAGAGGCCGGAAAAATATCGGGAGTCGAGCAGCTCATCTACCTCCCCCTGGATTTTCCTGTGATTGTCCGCTCCGCCTTGAAGCGCATCCGGCCGTCCATGATCGCGCTCATCGAGACGGAGATATGGCCGAATCTCGTGGCGGAGGCGGCAAGGCGGAATATCCCCGTATCCATCGTCAACGGGAGGCTTTCCGAGCGTTCGTATCATAAATACAAGCGATTTCGATTTTTCTTCTCTTCAGTCCTCAAGCGTTTCAGAGACGTACTCGTGCGCGGGGAAGGGGACGCCGGGCGGTTCTCGGATTTGGGCGCGCCTTCCGTGCGGGTCTCCGGAAACGTCAAGTTCGACGCGCCCGCGCCGCTTCAGGAACCCCCGCATGGAGCGTATGGCCTGGGCGCGTGCCGGCACGTCATCGTAGCCGGCAGCACGCACCCGGGAGAAGAGAAACTGATTGGAGAGGTATTGTCGTCCGTTTACCGGAAAATGCCGGGAGTGGGCCTGCTCGTCGCGCCTCGTCACCTGGAAAGAGTGGCTCAGGTGGAGGCAGACCTGCAGAATGCGGGGATTTCTCCCGTACGGTGGAGCCGTATAAAAGATACGGGCGGTGATCATCAGGCAGTCATCCTGGACGTGATGGGCGAACTGGCGGATGCGTACGGGTGGGCAACGATGGCGATCATCGGTGGAAGTTTTATTCCCCATGGCGGCCAGAACCCGATAGAAGCGGCGCGCTGGGCGGTGCCGTGCCTGTGCGGCCCCCACATGGAGAATTTCGCCGAGGTGACGCGGGAGATGGTGAAACAAGGCGGCGCGATTCAACTGAGCGGGCGGGAGAATTTGGAGACGGCCGTCATGAAATGGCTGGACGACCCGCAGTCTCGGAATCGGGCAGGTGAAGCAGCCCGGCGGGTAGTGGAGAATAATCGGGGCGCTTGCGAGCGAACCGCGGAATATATCGTTCAAGTCCTGGCGAAATCGAATGAGGGCGCCGCATGAGTTTTCGGCGCGCAGTCCTGCAGGCCTGGGAGGGCGACCCCGCGTCCCCGGCATGGTCCCGCATGTTGGCGAAGAGCCTCGGCCCCCTGGGAAGTCTCTATGGCGCTGCGATGACGAACCGGCGCCGGCGTTATGAAGCCGAAAAAGCCAATGTCTCGAAAATTCCCGTACCTGTTGTTTCGATTGGAAACCTCGCCCTGGGGGGGACGGGGAAAACGCCCACGGTCGCCTGGCTGGTGGAAAAACTAATCTTGAACGGTCGGAAACCCGCCGTGGTGAGCAGGGGTTATGGCGGAAGACCCAAGGATGTGATGGTTGTGGGCGATGGGAAGGGAAGCCTGATAACCGCGCCACCGGCCGCGGATGAGGCGGCGATGCTTGCCCGCCGCTATCCCGACCTCCTCGTGTTGACGGGTGCGGAGCGTTCTTTTGTGGCGAAGAAGGCGGTCGAGGAATTCGGAGCGGACGTTGTCGTGCTCGACGATGGGTTTCAACACCTTGCGCTTCACCGGGATATGGACGTGGTGGTATTGCGCGGAGACTCTCCTTTTGGGAACGGCAAGGTGGTTCCCGCAGGTGTTCTCCGGGAGCCGGTTTCGGCCCTGATTTGCGCAGACGCCGTTTTGCTGACGGGCGAATGCGCCGGCCGTACGAGAGAGGAGATTCAGTCTCTTATACCGGATATCCCGGTGTTCACGGGCCACCTTGAGCCCGATGCGCTCTTGGATTCACGAGGCGAGAACACGGGTTCACCGGATGAATTGAAGGGCGCCAGGGTCGTTGCCGTCAGCGGCTTGGGGAATCCGCATGGTTTCGAGAAAATGCTCGAATCGCTGGATGTCGAGGTCATTGCGCATCACGAATATCCCGATCATGCCCATTATGCTTTGGCGGACGGCGTGCGGCTCGTTTCGTCCATGCAGAAGACCGGGGCCGATTTCATTCTCACCACGGAGAAGGATGCGGTGAAGCTGTCTCCTCTATTGAGTAATGCGCCGCATCGCGTCCTTCGCGTGGTGATGAAGATTGATGAAGAGATGAATTTATCCGCCTTGATCGAGAAAGAGCTATTTTCATCCTGAAGGGAGTGGGCGCGTTATCCCCTGACGGAGGCGAGAAAATAAGCCCCTCCCGCCAGGAAAATCGCATTCGGCCCCCAGGCCGCCAGGACGGGTGGGAGGCGTCCGGCATGTCCGAACGATAGGCTTGCATGGAAAAGAACGAGATAGATGGCGCCGATTCCGATGGCGATGGCGACCCCCAGGGCGACTCCTCCGCTTCTGCTGCTTCGAATGGAAAAAGGCACACCCACAATCGCCAATACGAAGCTGATGAACGGCGCAGAAATTTTAGCCCACATATCTACGACGTAGCGGGTGGGGTTCGCGCCGCTTTTGCGCAAGTTTTCGATGTAGCGGCCGAGTTCCTGGTAATTCATTGTCTCCGGGTTTCTGCCGGCTTTTTGGAAATCTTCCGGTTTTTCCGTAAGCCCCAAAATTTTCTTCTTGAAAGTTTGTTGTTTGATTTTCCCCTCGCCCGCAAAGTCGTGGATCACGCCTTTGTGGAATTCCCAATGTTCTTTTGCAGGAAGCCAAACCACCTCATCTGCATCGATGCGTTGCGTGAGGCGGTTTTGCCGGTCCATTCGGTACAGGGTAACGCCTCTCATTTTTTCCGAAGATGGATCATAGTGCGTGATTTGCCAGATGGTGTTGTTTTCCGAGCGATACCAGATTTTGTTTCTCTGGGCATGCGTGCGTAAGCCGGTTTTTTGGATATTGACCCGCCGAATGTATTCTCCGCGTTTGTTGGCGAATGGAACGATGTATTCATTCGCCAGGAAGGTAAGGAGGCTGATTCCCAGACTGGCGATGAGAATGGGCGCGATGATGCGGTAGAGACTCAGGCCCCCTGCGCGCATGGCGAGAACCTCGTTTTCTCTGGAGAAAAGAATCAGCGTGAACGTGCTCGCCATCAGAACGGTGAGCGGAACGGAGAGGAAAACGAGATGGGGTATCTTGTATAGGAAATACAGGGTTGCGTCGGCCAGGGTCGCGTTCTCTTCGATAAAATCATCGATGCGCTCGATAAACTCCGCGGTAAGGAAGAGGGTGATGGCTCCCGACTGACAAAGAAACACCATTCTCAAAAACTGCATGAGGATGTAGCGGCTCAATATGGTCATGGCGGGAATTTATGATTTGCTTCGGATGAAGGGGGAGAAAGGTTTGAGGAGCAGACCCCAAATGTCGACAGTGTTGCGCAGCCCTGCGGTTCGTATCGTGTATCCCGCAAGGAGAGCCAATAAAATGTTCGGACTCCAGACAGCGACGGCGGCGCTGATTTGCCCGCTTTCCGCCACGCCCTCGGCAAAGGTGACGAGCAAATAATAGAGGATCAGAACACCCAGACTCAGGGCCAAGCCGCCGTGGCGTCCCGAGCGTCTGTTCTGTAGGCCGAGGGGTGCTCCCAGCAAAGCCAGAATGAGGCAGGTGAAGGGCACCGAGAATTTTTTGTGCAACTCCACGAGAACGGCGTTGTACCTGCTCGTTCCGGGCTCGTGTTCTTTTAACTTGTTTCTGAGCTCATCGAGAGGAAAAGCTCGCAGGCTTTTGCGAAGCGCTTTCGTTTTGCCGATGGTTTTCGTGAGATCGAAATTGAGGTCGTGGCTCTCAAAGCGCGTGATTTGATAGTTGTTTCCGGAGAGAGAAGAGCCGTCATTCGCGCTGATTTTCTTGCCGGAGGTCTTCTCCGTGTCGCTGACCGTATGGACGGTTCCCCTGACGAGGCGCAGCCATACTTTCGGGGATGATGAGGATTTGAACAACATGCCACGATCGGCAAAGATAACCCGGTTCGTCCCGGCCTCTGTGGTGTCTGAAATCATGATGCCTTTCATCACCTTGCCCGACGATTCGATTTCTCGCACGTAGAACATGATTCCATCGAAACCGTCATGAAAAACCTGCTCTCGAAGATCGAATGTTGCGACTCGGCTGTGGAGCATCTGTTGGCGGACTTCCAAAGTGGTGTTTTGACTCCAGGAAAGCCCGAACATCATGAGGGATCCGCTCAGGAGAGCGGTGGCTACCCCTACCACTCCCACGGGGATGAGCTGAGAGTAGAAGGTCATGCCGGAGGCTGTCATCGCCAGGGATTCGCTATCGCTCGAGAGGCGGCTGAACGCCATGATGCTCGCGATAAGGGTGGACATGGGCAGGGTGATGAGGAGCAGGACGGGCAATGCGGCGAAAAGAAATTGCGCCACGATTGAAATTGGCACTCCGCGGTTCACCACCAAATCCGTGAATTGAAACATTCTGTGCAGCAGGAGCACGAATGTAAGGAAAAACAAGGAGATGAGCAGATAGGACACCAACTCGCCCAGGATATATCGGTGCAATGTCTTCAAAGGGAATCCTCTGGAAGTCGGGTGCTCGATACGCTTACATCACACTATATGAGCGTTTACCGGAATGCAAAACGTGTTTTTCTGCTCATTGACGCCCATCACATCGGTTGATAGCGTTGAAAAAAGGGCGGTTTTTGTTGCTTTTCCCCGTGACTCAAGGTGCGGAGACGCATCGGGGAGGAATCGAGTTTGTCCGGCGATGCCCATCGGGAGGAGTTGCACCTCGTAGTGACGCCCACATGGATAGGTGACACGGCCATGTCCGCTCCTTTCTTTTCGTCATTGAGAAGAGCGCATCCACGGGCGAAGCTGATGGCGGCGGCGGGTCCCTGGACTTTTGGGTTGCTCCGCAGTTTTCCCTGGATCGATCGGGTCTTGCCGCTCGGTGCGGGGAAATGGTCCGGTTTGTTTTCTTTAAGGAGATTATTAAGAAACCAGACGGTGGATTATGCGTGGATTCTGCCCAACAGCTTTCGGGCGGCCCTGATGACGAAATGGATAGGAGCAAGGCGGCGAATCGGGTATGGAACCGACAGCCGGGGCTGGTTGTTGAGCGACCGGGTGGCTCCTCCGCGGGATGTTTCGCATTTGGTGGATCGATATCTCCATCTGCTTGAGGCGCAAGGACATGAAACCCGGGCGCAGGTCGATGATTTCTGCATTACACCGGAAGCGCAACAATTCGCGGAGAATCTGCTGAACCCGTATCGTGCGATGAGCAGCACGCTTTCGGTAGGGATTCATCCCGGAGCCTTTTTCGGCGAGTCCAAGACGTGGCCGCTGGAGCATTTCAAAACACTCATTCACCGGCTCGTGGATAGCGGGGTAGGGCAGGTCTTCATATTGGGCGGGCCGGATGAGATCGAACTTACCGGGCAATTGAACGCGATGTCCGGGGGGAGAGCGGTGAATCTGGCCGGAAAGGATACTCTGGAAACCTTGCCCGCCCTGCTGTCTCGTCTGGACGTGTTCATCTCCGGCGATACGGGTCCGCTGCATGTGGCCGCACTCGTAAAAACCCCGACGATTGCGCTGTTCGGACCCACGGACTATCGTCGAACAGGCCCGAGAGGGCCTCGGAGCAGGGTCATCCACAAGGCTCTCGATTGCAGCCCGTGTTTCGCGAGAACGTGTCCTCTCGGCCATCACGACTGCATGAAACGGATTACGCCCGAGGAGGTGGCGAGTGAGGTCGTCGAGTTGTTGAACGAAAAATTGAGGATCGCAAAAGATGGAAACTGAGGCAGGCGCCGTAAAGAAACCAGCGGTATTTTTCGACAGGGACGGAACCCTGAACCGGGACGTGGGCTATGTCACCCACCTCGACGTGTATGAACTGCTTCCCAGGGCGGCGGCGGCCGTGCGCAAGGTGAACGAGGCGGGGTGGCTCGCCATCCTGATCACGAATCAGGCCGGCGTGGCGCGGGGTTACTTCTCCGAATCCATGATCGAAAAGGTGCATCGCAAGCTCCGGGACGAACTGGGCGGCAAGGGCGCGCGTCTCGACGCCATCTACTATTGCCCGTACGTCCCGAACGGAGACGTCCCCGCGTACGCGCTCGACTCCAAGATGCGGAAACCCTATCCCGGCATGATTCTCAAGGCGGCGGAGGAGCACGGCGTCGATTTGGAAAAATCCATCATGCTGGGGGACAAGTATTCCGATTTGGAGGCAGGCTGGCGCGCGGGTTGCAGATCAGGCCTCGTGCTCACGGGGTATGGTCGGGGAGAAAGAGAGCTCCGCGGCGCGCAGTGGCCCCGCCGACCGGATTTCGTGGCGGAAGACGCCTATCACGCGGTGGAAATCATTTTGAACGAGGGCGGGAATCACTGACATGAAGTCTCCACTCAAAGAATATATTAAAAGATTCCCGTCCATCCGCATGGCCGTGCTGGGAGATTTCATCGCGGATGAATTCATCCATGGCGCCACCTCGCGCATCAGCCGGGAAGCGCCGGTTCTTGTTCTGGATTTCATCCGCCGCGAGATCGCTCCCGGGGGCGGGGGCAATGCGGCGATGAACTCGGCGGCCCTGGGCGGGAACGTGCGGGCCATCGGCGCGTTGGGAGCCGATGCGGCGGGCGAAAAACTCCGCCGGGCGATGGAGAGACGCCGAATCGAAACCGGACTTTTGTTGGCGGAGTCCGAGCGCCTCACCCCCACGAAGACGCGCATCATGGCGGGAGGGCGAAACACCAAACGCCAGCAGGTGATCAGGGTGGATCACGAAAAGCAGCTGGACTTGGGTGAAAGGCTGGAATCTCAACTCGTTGGTGAATTAGAGCGAATGGCGAATGACGGTCTGGATGCACTTTTGATCTCGGACTACGGCCTGGGCGTCGTGACGAAAGGCGTGAAAGAGGCGATTCGGAAATTGCCCACCGAAATCATCGTTACGGTGGACAGCCGCTATGCCGGGGATTCGTTTCTGGGAGTCACGGCCATCACGCCGAATGAGGAGGAGGTGGCGGGGTTGCTCGGGTATTGGCCCGATGAAGAGCGTCTCGACGAGGCTGGGGCTTCTTTGCTTGAAACAACAGGCGCCCGAGCGGTCCTGCTCACGCGGGGAGACAAGGGGATGAGTCTCTTTGAGGGAGATTCCCCAAGAACGGATATCCCCATCTACGGGTCGGATCAGGTGCTCGACGTGACCGGGGCGGGGGATACGGTGATCGCCGCGTTCACGCTCTCACTGGCTGCGGGCGCTTCGATGCGCGAGGCGGCGGAAATCGCGAATCGCGCGGCGGGCCTGGCGGTGATGAAGGCGGGAACGACGGTCGTGGAGCCCCATGAACTCCTGGCGACGTTCGAGGGGGAGAGCGCGTGAGCATCCAGGAAAAAGACTATCGGCGTAAATGGATGCGAGTGGATTCCCTGAATCAGGGTCTGGAGAAATTGTGCGAAGACGGCAAGAACATCGGGAGAGCGGCCCCGGATGGGTGAGCGATTCCTCATCATCCGCCTGGGAGCGATAGGCGACGTCGTTCATACCCTCCCTCTGGCCGCAGCCATCAAGGATGCGCGGCCCGATTCCCATATCACCTGGGCGGTCGAACCGGCCCCTCGAGAAGTGCTTCTTGGAAATCCCGATATTGATGAAATCTTGACAGTCGATACCAAGGCATGGCGGAAAAATGTGCTCTCCGGCGGTTTCGCTGCTCTTAGGCGCGACTTGCTGGCGGTCAGGAACGTAGACGCCGACGTGGCGCTCGACGCTCAGGGGCTGATCAAGAGCGGCTTTCTTGCACGGGCGTCGGGAGCGCCTCTTCGCATCGGGTTCGAGCATCGTTTTTGCCGAGAGGGGATGAACGTACTCTTCACGACGCATCACGTACTGCCCCCGGAAAACCCCCACCACGTAGTGGAGAAGAATTTATCTCTTCTCAAGCCGTTGGGTTTGCCGGTTCCGCCTAAGGAGCAATACCGCTTTCCGCTTCATGAAACGCAAGGAGAGAGGGAGAAGGCGGAAGACTGTTTGGACAGCCTGGGGCGCCGAGACGGCCGCCCCTTGTTGGTTATTCATCCCGGGGGCGGTTGGGTGACGAAACGCTGGCACACGGCCCGTTTCGCGCAACTCGCCGATCACTGGCAAGAGAATGACATGGGGGACGCTCTCCTGATATGGGGCCCAGGAGAGGAAAAGATGGTGGGTGAGGTGACGGACGCCATGAAAACGGAGCCTTTTGTCGCGCCAGCGACGAGCGTCCGCGAAATGATGGCCTTGATTCGGCGTGGTTCCTGCTTCGTGGGCGGCGACTCGGGTCCCCTCCATCTCGCCGCAGCCATGGGGGTTAAGTGTCTGGCGATCATGGGACCCACGGAACCCGTGAGAAACGGCCCGTGGGGAGAGGGGAATCTGGTTTTGCACCGTCGTCTCGCCTGCAGCGGTTGTTACGCGAGAAAATGTCCGGATATCGAGTGTCTCGAGCGCGTGAAAGTCGAAGAAGCGATTGATGCGCTGAACCGGCTTCAGTCGGCCCCATGAAAAACATGGCGAAATATGCGAAACTAAAAGAGTTTCTCGTGAAAGAAGCGGGCACTGTTTCCGTTTTTGGCGAGATGTGATGAACGACCTGATGGTTTCTGGTCAATTTATCGTTTTGACTGAAATTTGGAGATAAGCGGAAGATGAGCGTCGACAAAGAGTTGTTGGAGATATTGGCGTGTCCCGTCACCAAGACCCCCCTTGAATTGAGCGGGGACGGGAATTTTTTGATCGCCCGGGAATCGGGGCTGGTCTATAAAATCGAAGACGGCATCCCCATCATGCTCGTGGACGAAGCCATCCCGCTTGATGAGTGGGAGAAAACCCAGGGGAAGGGCTAGAAAAGTGTCCGGCTTGGCGGAAGCGTCTGCCGAAGCCGATACGGGAAAGGAGCCGGTCTCCGAATCGGCCAGGGAACCGATTAGCGTCACGATTATCGCCCACAATGAGGCGGAACGCATTGGCGCGTGTATCGACAGCGTTTCCTGGGCGGATGAGATTATCGTCGTGGACGCCGGCAGTACGGATGATACGCAGGAAATATGCCGAAAACGCGGCGCGCTGCTCATCCAGCATCCCTGGGAAGGATATGCGGCGCAGAAAAATTTCGCTCTCTCGAAAGCGAACCACTCCTGGATATTGAGTCTGGATGCGGATGAATGCGTAAGTCCCGAACTTGCCGAGGAAATTCTCTCCGTTTTGTCTGACGATGCTCCTGCAGAGGGGTATCGTGTGCCCCGAAAGAACATATTCTTCGGTCGCTGGCTCCGTCACGGCGACCTTTGGCCGGATTACCAGATCCGGTTATTCCGGCGCGATGTCGGAGCGTTTAACGGGAAAAGCGTTCACGAATCCGTGGTGGTGGAAGGGCGGGTGGGTGTATTTTCGTCTCCTTTGGAACACTACAGCTATGACTCGCTTTTCGATTTTTTCCAAAGACAGGTGAAATACGCCAGGTTATCGGCGGAGGATTTGTCTTCCAGGGGGGTGCAACCCGGAATAGCCGATTTCGTCATCCGGCCTCTTTGGCGTTTTTTCAAAAGCTACGTCTTGAAGATGGGCCTTCTGGATGGTGTGAATGGGTTATGGGTATCTGCGGGCTCCGCTTATTATGTGTTCATGCGCACCGCCTTTTTGTGGGAGCTGTGTCGAAGACGTGAACGCCCTTAGCGTTGTTCATACGGAAGCATTCTCGGGCATGGGCGGACGGGAGAAGAGATTCCTCCCCGAGGCCGCCTCACTTGGTGGGCTCGGGCGAGAGATTCCGCCAATCGGCCGGCCGGACCGCGAACCGAGGAGCGGGGCGAGCCGGGCAGGCGCGTCATTCGAGTTGGCTCGTATGACGCCCGATATGTTTTTACAAGAGAATCCCAGATGAGCCGCACCCGGGTATATCTTAGGCTTCTGAAATACTTGCGGCCCTACCGGTTTCGGTTCGGCGTCGCCGTCGCCTGCACCATCGTTGTGGGCGGTCTGAATGCGTATCCCGCCTACCTCGTTCAACATGTCATCAATGATATTTTGATCTCGAAGCGAGCCGATATCGTCTTTTTGATTTGCCTCTCCCTTGTCGTCGTCTATCTGGTGAAGGGCATCGCCGCTTATTGCCAGAACTATTTCATGCTCTGGGTCGGTCAGCATGTGGTGAAGGACGTCAGAAACGAGCTTCACGGGCATCTCCTGAATTTGCCGCTTCGGTTTTTCGAGGTGAAGACGACCGGTGAGCTGATGTCGAAAGTCATATATGACATCTCTTTGATGCAGCATGCGGCGACGGAGTCCGTGCGGGAACTGCTCCGCCATGGGTTCACCTTCATCGCTTTGCTCGGCGTGGCGATTTACCAGAGCCCCAAAATGGCGCTGATATTCGTCGTACTCATTCCCCTGGTGGCGATTCTGGTCGTGACGATGGGAGAGAAGATTCGCCGGATCACGCGGAGGAGTCAGGAGCGCATGGGGGACATGAGCAACCTGATGAAGGAAACCTATGCGGGAGTCCGCGTCGTGAAGGCGTTTGGAACCGAAGTCGAGGAAGAAGGACGTTTCATGCGCGCCACACGTTCTTTTTTCGACACGATTATGCGGGCCATGCGGGTTCGCTCGCTGGCGCCGCCCATGGTGGAAATCATCGGTGGTCTGATGGGAGCGGGCATTCTGTGGTTCGGCGCCCAGGCGGTGATCTTTGGAAATATGGACCCGGGAAAGCTGATAAGTTTCGCCGTCGCCCTCGGTATGGCTTACAACCCGTTGAAATCCTTCACACGGGTGTTTCATAGCCTGGTGGAAGGAATCGCGGGCGCCCAGTCGGTATTCGAGGTCTTGGATGGGCATGCACCTGAGGACAAGAATCCCGATGGCGAAGAGATGGGGCGTTTAGCCCGGAATATAAGATTCGAGGACGTGCATTTTTCCTATTCGGACGAAGCGACGCTCGAGGATATCAGCGTAGAAGTTCCGGCGGGCTGCACGCTGGCTGTTGTGGGGATGAGCGGCGCGGGGAAAAGTACGTTGCTGGACTTGATACCGCGTTTTTATCTGCCCGCCAGGGGGAGTATCTCTTTCGACGGGAAAGAGGCGTCGCGGTATTCACTGAGCAGCCTGCGCGCCCAGATCGGCGTGGTGACCCAGCAGGTGATTCTGTTCAATGATACGGCGGCGAACAACATCGCCTATGGGGAGAAAAGACCCGTCAGTCGTGACGAAATAATCTCGGCGGCGAAAGCGGCCAACGCCCATGATTTCATTATGGAGCTTGATAATGGGTATGAGACCATGCTGGGTGAGGAGGGAGTACGCCTCTCCGGCGGCGAACGCCAGCGCATCGCCATTGCGCGCGCGATTTTGAGAGATCCTTCTATTTTGCTGCTCGATGAAGCCACGAGCGCGCTCGACACGGAGAGTGAGCAGTTGATTCAAGAAGCTCTGGAGCCTTTGATGAAGGGCCGCACCACGTTTGTGGTGGCTCACAGGCTCTCCACGGTCCGAAACGCCGATTCAATCATCGTTCTCGACGGGGGGCGGATCGTGGAGAGGGGAACGCACGATGATTTGATGAAACAAGGCGGCTTGTACCAGAGACTCTACGAAATGCAGTTTGTGAGCGAGGAATTATCTCTTTCCGAAGAAATCAAAAGCGCAACGAATGGGGAAACCATGTCGTAAGATTATTCGCTCGCGTAACAATACGACCGGACGAAAAGGTGAATCTCGCGACCTGAATCTGAAGTTGGAATGTAAAGTTATATCCCGGCGATATTATACAATCATGAGTTTGCGTTTCCGCTTTCTGGTCTTCATTCCATCTATTATCAGGAAATGAGCGGAAATTGTTTCCGGGGATGCCGTCTCGCTGGAGGTATGCTCTCGTGAAGCTTGCCCTGATTCGCTCCACATTGATGGATCGTAGACTGCGTTTGGAAAAATCAACCAGGTGCATTCGGCTTTGAGCTGAGAGAACAACTTCATGCACAAGCTAAGAGTCTATTTCCCGGAACTGGGAGAGCGATTCAGGGGGCGTTCACCGGCGTCTCGGGTGGCGTTCGGCGGGCTTCTTGGTTTCGTCGTCACAGCCCCTTTTTCG
This sequence comes from bacterium, assembly GCA_965203325.1. Lineage (GTDB taxonomy): Bacteria > UBA8248 > UBA8248 > UBA8248 > UBA8248 > Bin107. The sequence goes on along the minus strand of OZ241875.1, from coordinate 1,050,929 downwards.
ATATCGCTCGCTCAAATATGCGTGTTCACCGCCGTGGTGGCTTGGCTGGCTTCCATGACCAAAGCGGCTCCCTTGCTGACCCAGAAATTTCCGTTGTGGATGCCTTGGCTTTTTTTCGCGCTATTTACACTTGCCAGCGCCTTTCATGCACCCGATTCGCTCAAAAGCCTTATCAAAACGCGAGAATTGACGCAGATCATGATTTTTTATTTGGCGATGAACGTCATCCAGGACGACCGGGAAGCGATTTGGTTGGTGAAAGTGCTCTTGGCGGCCACGAGCTTTATCGCCTTGTATGCCTTGGGCGTATCGCTGCCAGGGACATTGTCGCTGGCGAATCGCCCGTCGGGCTTTTTCAGCATATACATGACGCTAGGCGGTTTTCTGCTTGTAGCCGGTCTTTTGGCGTTCTCGTACCTCATGGTGCCGTCTCGGGAACGCAAGAGCGTATGGGTCTACACGTCGGTCCTCCTCATCCTCTCTGCGTTGATGACGACATTGAGTCGGAGCGCCTGGATCGGACTTGTCGTCGGGACGGCGGTTGTAGCCGTGGCGAGTGGGCGCAAGAAGGTGGGTTTGTGTTTGGCGTTGGTGACAGTACTGGTGGTATTCATCGCGCCGCATTCCATTCGCCAGCGCGTGAAGAGCATGGTGAACCCCCGGGATAAAACGGCCGTGGAACGGATTTACATGTGGAATAGCGGCTTGCAGATGTTCATGGAGAAGAAATTCTTGGGTTTCGGACCTGGGCGAATCCAGGAGAATTACACCCGGTATGCAAATCCCGAAGTGACGCCGAAATCTCCCTCCCATCTCCACAACAATATCGTTCATTTGGCTGCCGAGCGGGGAATTCTTGCTCTGGGCGCCTGGATTTGGGTCTGGATCGGATATTTTGTCCTGGTTGCTCAGCGAATTCGGAATACGAGAGACGCGCCTTTTGGGACACGATTTCGCATGGTGGGTGGTTTGGCCGTGGCTGCGGGTTTTTTAAGCGCAGGTATGTTCGAATACAACTTCGGCGATTCCGAGGTGGTGATGCTCGTGTTCATGGCGATCGCCTTGCCTTTTATGGGCAGGGAGAGTGAGATTCAACAAGAGTAGTTGTTTGGATACGTGCGTTTAGCGGAATCGGAACAAAGATTGGAAAAAGCCTAATTTTTTGACCGGTTCAGCGGCCACGAGGTCGGTCCCGCCGATTTTGTTGCCTCCCAGTTCATACGTGACGCGGCCCACTTTTTGGCCGGCGCGGACGGGTGCGGTTACCTCTTCGGGCAACTCCAGTTTCATGGAGATACGTTTTTCTTCACCCCTTTTTACCAATGTCTGGACACTTTCCTTGAGCTGGATGCGTACCGTCCGTTTCTGGCCCTTCAGCACCTTGATTTGCTGGCGTTTCGGCTTTTTCGTCTTGCCCAAATCGATCCAGCGGTATTGGTTGAAACCCCATGCGAGCAGACGCTTGGCCTCTTTGAATCGGCGTCTGGAGTGGCTCGACCCCATTACGACGGCGATGAGTCTTAGGTTTTTGCGTTTGGCTGTGGCGGCGATGCTGAATCCCGCTTTGCGGTGATAGCCTGTTTTGAGGCCATCGACCCCGCGAAACCGCCCGAGGAGAGTGTTCGTGTTCGTAAGGATGAAGCTCCCGTTCCTGAAAGGAGCGTTCTTGGTGGCGCTCCACTTCATGATGAGCGGATACTTGATCAACTCGCGGGCAAGAATGCCGGCGTCGCGCGCGCTCATTTGATTGGTCGGTTTTTTTCCGCCCGGCGGAAGCCCGTTGACGTTGACGAAACGGGTGTTCGTCATGCCGAGTTCCTTGGCGCGCTGGTTCATCATATCGACGAAGGCTTCGGCGTCTCCGGCGATGTGTTCCGCCACGGCGTAGGATGAATCGTTTGCAGAACTGATGATGATGGATTTCATCAAATCTCTCAGGGTAAATTTTTCCCCTTGCTTCAAATACACTTGTTGGCCCCCGATCCGGGAGGCGCTTCTGCTGGTTGTGATGATATCGTCGAGGTGGATGATGTTTCTTCTAATTTGTTCCATGGCGATTAACGCCGTCATCATTTTCACGATAGAAGCGGGTTTTGTTGGAAGCCGTTCATTGCGTGCTTTCAGGACTCGTCCCGTGTTCGCTTCAATCAGCAGGATCGAGCGATAGGGAATGGGTTTTTTGCGGGAACGTTTTCGGCGCGCGGAAGCCGAATCGACGCCGAGAATTAGAGAAAATGTGAACAAGAAGACGAAGGTTGTGATGACGGTTAAACGGGATCGCCGATGGTGACCCAAAGCGAATAACATGCGCTTTCCTTAAATTGCTGTCGATACGGGCGGGTTGGTGAAGGAGCCAAGGGGATTATCGGTTCCCCTTGAACTTGAACCAATTAAAGACTTTTTCCATGTGCTTGTCAAAGCGGAAAATAATGGGTCGGTGGGAGCCCCGCTCGGATGCTCATATCCCTGCTTATGACGGCGAGAAACTCTGTCTGCGCGACATCCTTAATTTCCATTTCTTGCGTCTGCTTGGTTGCTCTGATAGGATTTGCACTACCAAAGGGGTATTGACGAAATTTCTGTACACAAATGTGACACACGTCAAGCGTGCCCTGTCTGAAAATGGGGTATGACATTCTTTTTTGCCGCATGGGCGGAAGGAGAAGGAGGTCTTCTCATGTTTAAGGGTTCTTATGTCGCAATGGTCACTCCGTTCCGCGACGGAAAGCTCGACGAAGAGGGCGTTCGCTCTCTGGTGGAATTTCATGTTGAAAATGGAACGCACGGGATTGTGGCGTGTGGGACCACGGGAGAGTCCGCCACGCTGAGCCATGAAGAACACGACCGGGTCGTGGAGTTGGTGATCGAGCAGGTGAACGGGAGGATTCCGGTCATCGCCGGCTCGGGTTCGAACAGCACCGCAGAGGCCGTTCAGCGCACCCAGTACGCCATGCGGGCCGGTGCGGATGGGGCGCTCCTGGTGGCGCCTTACTACAACAAGCCTACGCAGGAAGGCCTGTATCAACATTTCCGCGCAATCGCTGAATCAGCCGATATCCCGATCGTTCTCTACAACGTGCCGGGCCGCACGGTGGTGCAGATAGCCCCCGAAACGGTGGCGCGCCTCTCGGAGATTCCCAACATTGTGGGCATCAAGGAAGCGACCGGGGATCTGGCGAATTGCTGCAACATCGTTTCCCGTGTGCCGGACGATTTCATCGTGCTTTCAGGCGATGATTTCGTCACGCTGCCCATGATGGCGATGGGCGGTGTGGGCACGATCTCGGTGACGGCGAACGTGGCGCCTGCGGACGTGGCCCGGATGTGCCAAGCCCAACTCGATGGAGATACCGCCACGGCGAAAGCGCTGCATTACAAGATGTGGGAACTCAATCACATGATGTTCTGCGAAACGAACCCTATTCCGGCGAAAGCGACTCTGGCGATTATGGGGCGCATCGCGCTGGAATACAGGCTGCCGCTTTGCGCGCCGTCTGACGCCAATATGGCAAAGCTGGAAGCGTTCGCCCGAGAATACGGTCTGGTCGAAGAAGCGGTGGCGGCGACGTAGACAATCTCGGAACGACAGCATCGGAACGAAAAGGCGGGAGTGACCAAAGCTCCCGCCTTTTTTCGTCTTTTGAGGCTTATTCTTCCAGTCCCAAAACCCTGAGAGCGTTTCCACCGAACCAAAGTTTTTTCACGTCGTCTTTCAGTGGAAAATTATCGAATTCGGCCAGACTTTCCTTGGGGCTGATCATCGGCCAGTTCGATGCCCAGAGAATTTTGTTCTTGAGCACCGAGTTCCCGTAGCGTATCAATGGCTCCCAGCCGGTGTCGGGCGTGGCGATGTATTTGGGCATCGTTCCGCTGACTTCGATGTACAGATTGGGGTGCCGCCAACTTATGGCGATCATCTCCAGTATCCACGGCCAGCCTCCGTGCACCGCTACGATGCGAAGTTCGGGAAAATCTCTCGCCACCTCGTCCAGATAAATCGGACGCCCGAAATCGAGCAGGTTCGAACTCGAGAGGTTCATGGACGTGTGGAGCAAGACGGGGATGTTCAACTCCACGCATTTGGCGTAAATGGGATAGAACTTCTTGTCGTTCGCATGAAGCCCGAGCTCCCATGGTCCCATGTTGACGCCCCGCAGGCCGTATTCTTTCACGTCGCGCTCCAGATCGCGCAGCGCATCCATACCGCGAAATGGGTCGCATCCCGCCGTTCCGATGAGGCGATCCGGATAATCCTTGATGTATTCGTGCAAAACGTCGGCGGGAAATTTCGTGCCCGAGATCGTCGTCATGTCGGAAGTCTTGATAACGGCCTTGTCCACCCCTTGTTCATCCAAAAAGGCGACGAACTCCTCCGGCTTCATGTAGCGGTGCTCTTCCGTATTGCCGAAAACCCTGTCCCCGTAATGTTTGGCGTAATCCGCTAAGCGGCCCGTCGGTTTCAGGTATCTGTCCAGACCCTCGGGAATGGGGCATGAGACCCTGAAATCAATGATGGGTGTCGGCATCCGTAAACTCCGTGGAATTGGAATCTATTATGAACGCAGATTACATCAGGATGCTCGTTGTCGGATAGTCAGCGCAAGAAAATGCCCGCTCCCTCGCCAGAGTATGTTGAATCCTTTATCCTCTTTCTCATTTTGGAACCAGAGGATTCGTATGAGAAAGCGCGACGGAACATCCACCCATTGGCTTTGGGCGATTTGCGCGGCCCAGGTGCCGATGATGTTCGTCTATGCGAATTATGTGGCGGCGCTTCCGCTGTTCAAGGCGGAATGGAACCTCACGAACGTGCAGGCCGGCACGATTTATACGGCGTTTTACGTGGGCTACATTCTCGCCGCGGCCGTGCTGGCGACCGCAACGGACTACATGAGCGCGAAAAAGATATATCTGGCCTCTAGCCTCTGGCTGACGCTCCTGAATTTCATGTTCCCGCTTCTTGCTGATGGCTTCATCAGCGCTTCGGTGTTTCGAGGTCTCACTGGCGTAGGACTGGCCGGCACCTATGCGCCTGCGCTTCGGCTGGTGGCGGAGTACGCCCCGGAAGGGAGACGCGCCCGCATGGTGGGAATTTACACGTTTTTTTACACCGTGGGAGTCGCCACCTCGATTTATGTAACGGGTGTGCTTGTCGCGAATTTCGAATGGCGCACGGCGTTCGCGTTGACGTCTCTGGGTCCCGCAATCGGTTTTCTTGCCATGATGTTTTTTCTCCCGCCTCTGCCCTCGCCGAGAGGGGATGGAGACGCCGGGTTTGAGTTCCCCAGGCTGCCGGCTCCCGTGTGGGTGCTCATGGGCGTTGTGGGCGCGCACAGGTGGGAGGTATTCGCGTTCAGGGGCTGGATAGTCACCTTCCTGGCGGCTTCCCTGGTGATGACGGGCACCGAGACGCGCGAGAGCGCCCTGCAAGTCGCTTCCTCATCCGCCGCCCTGATCATCGGGCTGAGCGCCGTCTCGAAGCTCATTGGCGGCTGGTTCGCCGACCGCATCGGCAGGCCGCCCACGATTACCGCGAGCCTTTTTCTGAGCGGCCTCATTTCGGTTTCCATCGGTCTCGCATTCGGAGCGCCTTTCGCCATATTGCAGATTTTGTGCCTGGTCTGGGTGATCGTGATGCACGTGGACGCTCCCGTGCTGGTGGTGTTGACCACGGAACTCACACCCAGACGCCACCTCGGCTCCGCATTGGGAATCCAGTCGGGCTTGGGCTTTCTGCTCGGCTCCCTCTCGCCCATGGTGGTGGGGAAATTCCTGGACATGAGCAACGACTCGGGCGATGGGGCACTTCCCGTGAATTGGGATTGGGCGTTCATCGGGCCGGGAGTCGCGGCTATCCTGGGAGGGGTCGCCACCATTTTTGTCGCCCGGCGTTTTATCGCTGGAGGAAAGCTGCAAGGGAAAAGTGCAGAGATCTCACGATGAAAATAATGAGTTTCGAAGCCCCCGATGGGGTGTTCCATTACGAAATTCGGCGTGCTTGACGATGCGGGTAGTTTTGATATGATTCGGCTTACCTTTTGAAACATCTTACATTTTGGTTTGTGGGTAGATAGAACGTACTCTGAAGATTCTTGAAACTGAGAATCTTCGCACTCTTTTGGACTGCTAATTCAAAAAGCAGAGGAGAATGAAAATGCTGAAAGGAATCATTGCTGGTCTGTTGGCGGTGGCGTTGTTGAGCGCACCGACGTTCGCCGCGGATGAGGCGACCATGCGCGCCGCCAAGAAAGAGGGGAAAGTCACTTGGTATTCTTCTCTGACGCTACCTGTTTCGCAGGCTGTTTGTAACGCCTATAACAAGAAAAAAACGGGTATCAAGTGCATCCTCCACCGAGACGGTTCGGGCAAGCTCTATCGTCGTTATCTGCAGGAGCGCAAAGGTGGCATTTACGTCGCCGACGTGATCCACACGTCGAACCTGGGCCATTTCCTGAACCTGAAAGCCAAGAAAATCATCACGCCCTACAAGCCGGCCGGAACGGACAACTTCAACTCGATGTTTGTGACCAAGGACAACTACTGGACGATTCTTCGCGCTGGCGTGTTGATGCCTTTCTACAACACCAAGAAAATCAAAGAGAAAGATGCGCCCAAGACTTACGCTGATTTCCTCGACCCCAAGTGGAAGGGTAAAATCGTTCACTCGCATCCGAGCTACAGCGGATTTGTCACGAACGGCATGATCAACATCGTGAACAGATTCGGCTGGGGTTATTATGAGAAAATGGCCAAGCAAAAGCCCAAAATCGTGCAATCGGCGGCCGGCGGTATTCCTCTCGTAGCTCGTGGTGAACTTTGGTTAGGCGCGGGCACGACTTCTTACTCCCTGCTCAAGCAAATCCAGAAAGGCGAACCGCTCAAGCCCGTCGTTCCCCCGACAGGTTTGGCTTTGATCACTTCGCCCAACGCTGTATTCACGAAAGCGCCGAACCCCAACGCCGCGCGCGTGTTCACCGATTACCTGTTCACCCAGGAAAACATGCAGCTTCTCGCGGACCTCTTCCTCTACGTGGGCAATCCCGATGTGAAATATCCCAAAGGACTACCTGCGCTCAAGGACATCAAACTGATGGCCATTGGTGGGGCGGAACTGAAGAAGAAAAACAAGCCAACAAGGGCGAAATTCAAGAAGCTATTCGGCGTGTAAAAAGCATGAGCGGGAGCGATTTCTTGCATGAAATCAAGAAATCGCTCCCGTTTCATTATTTTGATGGACGCAATGGATCGGGCATCACTTAACGACTAAAAGGAAACACGCGCATATGACGCAGGATGCACAACAGTTACCCGGAATGATCTCGGGAGGCGAACCTTCGGCCACCAGAAAATTCGACTATACCGTCATCGTCTGGGTGGCTATCTTAATACTTCTAGTCATCTTGGTGGCGAATCCCATCTTCCAGCTCTTCAAGGAAAGCTTCTTCGTTTCTGAAGATGAGGCCGGCGGCTTCACCTTCCAGAATTATATCGACGCTTTCGAGACCGATGAATACTACAAGCCGATGTACATCACGATGATGCTCGCCGTCTCCGTGGGCAGCATATCCCTGGTGGTCGGGGCCGTGATGGCCTGGGTGGTCAGCCGAACGGATATTCCTTTCCCGAATCTGATCAGGAACGGCATCCTGGCCTCTTTCGTGACGCCTCCTTTCCTGGGCGCCATTGCCTGGATATTCCTGGCGGGGCAAAACGAAGGGTGGCTGAACAAGTTGATACGTTTGATATTCGGCCTGAGCGATGAGTTTTACCTGTTCGATATCTTCACGATGAAGGGCGTCATATTCGCCATGTCGCTCTACACGTTTCCCCTCGTCTTTATCGTCGTTTTGGCAGGCCTGAACAATATCTCATCGGACGTGGAAGACGCGGCAAACGTGGCGGGCGGCGGCACGTTCCATACCATGTTCAGCATCACCTTGCCGCTTGTGGCGCCCTCTTTGTTCGCTGGTTTCATTCTGGCGGCGCTCGAGGCGATGATTCTTTTCGGTATCCCGGCGGTTTTGGCGATACCGGCGGGTCAGCACACGATGACGACCCAGCTTCGTGCTTTTATGGTGTCGGAAGACGATCTGCTCGGTTTGGCCTCTGCCTACGCCATGCCCATGCTTGTTCTGGCAATCGGCATGGTCTGGACGCGGGGCATTATTTTGGGCCGCAGGGGCTACGCCACCGTCGGCGGCAAGGGTGGGCAGAGGCGGCCGCAAAAGCTGGGCGTCTGGCGAATCCCGATATTCGTGCTCTGCATGATTCCGCTCTTGTGCGCCATCGTTCTGCCTGGATTCTCTTTGCTGACTACGTCGTTCATGAAAAACCTGGGTGGTGGATTGGTATGGGCGAACTTCACCTTATCGAATTATCATTTCATCCTGACGAACGATGCAGTGAGAGTGTCGATATACAATACGATTCTCTTGGCCATCATGGCGGCGACCGGCGCCACGATCGTGGCCGCGATTTCCGCTTTCATCGCGCAGCGCAAGCTCATCAAGGGCCATCAATATCTGGGATTCATGGCGACCGCGCCCATCGGGATTCCCGGCATCGTCCTGGCGGTCGGTTTGTTCGCGGCATATACCAAGCAGCCTTTTGTTCTGTATGGGACGTTATGGATCATGTTCCTGGCGTATCTGACCAAATACCTGCCATTGGCTTACCAGACGTCGAACGCGGGTCTCACGAGCATTCATCCCGAACTCGAGGAGAGTAGCCGCATCATGGGCGCGAATCGGCTTCAGGTTTTCAAGGACGTGACGATACCCTTGTTCAAGACGGCCGTCATCGCCTCATGGATATTGGTGTTCATGCCCTCGCTCAGGGAATTGAGCGCCTCGGTTCTGTTGTGGACGACGAATACGAAGGTCATCTCGGTGGTCATCGTTGATTTTTACGAGGAATCGCTGTTGGGTCCCATATCGGCTTTAGGGGTTTTGCTTCTGCTCATCACTTTGGTGGCGATAGCGGCCGGTTTCCGTTTGGTAGGCAGGGACTTCATGCGTTCCGCTGGATAGAGAAGGGAGAGTTGCGTTGGCTGTTCTAGACTTAAAAGGTCTGTTGAAGATATTCGGCACTGACGTTCGGGCGGTGGATGAAATCGATCTGCACATCGAACACGGGGAGTTGATCTCTCTTCTGGGGCCTTCGGGTTGCGGCAAGACGACGACTCTGCGTCTCGTGGCGGGTTTCATTGAGCCGAACGGCGGTGAAATTATAATGGACGGGGATGTCGTATCGAATGTGAGAAGCGTCATACCGCCAGAGCGCCGCAACATGAGCATGATTTTCCAGAGCTACGCCATCTGGCCGCACAAAACAGTGTCCCAGAATGTGGGCTATGGGTTGAAATTCCGGGGTATCACGGGAGCAGAGGCGGACAAGCGCGTGAAAAGCCTGCTTTCCGTCGTGCAGATGGACCATCTAGGCGCCAGATACCCGGCGGAGCTCTCTGGCGGCCAGCAGCAGCGCGTGGCACTGGCCCGCGCCCTCGTGGTCGAGCCGGCCGTTTTGCTGCTGGATGAACCGCTCTCGAATCTCGACGCCAACCTGCGCGAGGAGATGCGCTTCGAGATCAGGCGCCTGCACGATGAGTTCAACATCACGAGCATTTACGTGACCCACGACCAGGCCGAAGCCATGGTCACAAGCGACAGAATCTGCGTCATGAACAGCGGCAAGATCGAGCAGGTGGGCAAGCCGTCCGACATATACGACATACCGGCGACGAAGTTCGTGGCTGAATTCGTCGGCGTGACGAACTCGATTCCCGGAAAGATAAGTTCTCCGGAACTTTTTGAGGCTAATGACGGCGCAAAGTTCATGATGAACGCAGACGGCGGAAAAACGGGAGAGCTTGTATCCATAAGACCCCACCGCATTCATGTTCATGCCGAGAATGCCGACGTGGGCGGCGCGGATGCCCAGAATGTCCTCGATGGCGAAGTGACGCGCGGCTATTATTTCGGCAGCACGGTGGATTACCTCGTGAAGGTGCCGGGTCTGAATGAGCCGCTTCGAGTCATCGGCGACCCGCACCAATTCTTTGGTGTGGGCAGCAAGGTTCGCTTGACCATCGAAAAAGCGGCGGTCATTATCGTGAGCGACAGTTAAAGCCTCATCGATGCAAATCGTTATTCCAGACGATTGCTTCCGCTTGTTTGAAGACTCCGAAGCCCTCGGGCGCCTGCGTGCCTTGGGCGACGTGCATTACTACACCGAGAATGCTGACAGCGAAGTATCGCTCCGCGAGCGCCTGAAAGAAGCGGAAATCATTCTCACGACCAGGTACCAGACCGACTTCAAGACAACCGATTTACTGGATCACATTCCTCATCTCAAGATGATTTCCGTAATGGGTACGCGCCCGCGCATGGTCGACATGGCTCGCGCGAACGAGCGCGGGATTGTAGTGAGCACGACGCCTGCGGCGAGCGCCTCTTCGGTGGCCGAGCACACGATGATGCTGATCCTGACGCTGGCGAAAAGAATGCCGCTCATGTTCCCCGCCATGAAGGAGGGCGGCTGGCCACAGGATCTGGGAGTCGAACTTGCCGGGAAGACGCTGGGACTCATCGGTTTCGGTCACATCGCTCGTCTGGTTTGCCGTATGGCCCTGGGTTTCGGTATGCGGGTTATCACATGTTCGCCTTCGATGACGCCAGAGCGTGCACAAGCAGAGGGGGCGGAAGCGGCTACTGTGGAGGAATGCCTCGCGTCTGATGTGGTATCGCTTCAACTACATTTGCCGGCGGACGCAGCGCCCTTCATGACGAGAGAGAAATTCGCCCGGATGAAAGAGACGGCGTTTTTCATCAATACAGCGCGCGCTCAGTATGTGGATGAGGATGCGCTGCTCGACGCCTTGCGAAATCGGCGCATCGCGGGTGGGGGACTCGATGTTTTCGAACCTTTCGAGCCGTTGCCGGAAGATTCGATATATCGTTCTTTGGATAACGTCGTCATCACGCCGCATTCGGCCTGGATTACAGACGGCACGTATGCGAGGTTCCGCGACGTGCCGGTAGCGAACATCGAAGCATTTTTAAGGGGTTCACCCAGCAACGTTGTCAGAGAAGACGCGTAAGAAACCGGACGCACCCGCCCCGGCAGTTGATAAGTGCCGGGGCGGTTTTTTCTTTATTCTTTTTTAATCAATATGTTGTTGTACACCAGCGCCGCCGCCACGCCGCCGATGATGGGCCCTATCCAGTAGACGAGGTGATTGATGCCGTCGAAACCGCCTCCGGCCAGTGCGGGACCGAACGTGCGGGCCGGATTCATGGATGCGCCCGTGAGTGGGCCACCCATCAAAATGTCTGCGGCGATGGTGAGGCCGATCGCGAAACCACCCACGTCGGGGTGTCTGTCGTCTACGGCGGAGCCCCAGATAGCGGTGACAAGGAAGAACGTGAGGATGATTTCGATCAGAATCCCCATGCCGAAGCTCACGTCACTTGCCAGCGTCGGTGTTCCCAGATTCACCTTTTGCCAGACGTCGGCGGCAAAGATGATTCTCAACAGGATGCCGGCCACGGTTCCGCCCACGAGTTGGCTGATGATGTAGGAGATACCCGTGCCGCTGTCTGTTTTTTTGGTCACCATGAAGCCGATCGTGACTGCAGGATTGAAATGACCGCCCGAGACGTGCCCCATGGCGGAAATCATGACCGAGAGGATCAAACCATGGGCCAAGGCGATGCCGATTAAACCTACGGCTCCGCCCGTTTTCTGATTCAAGATGATGGAGCCCGCGCCGATGAAGCACAGTGCAAACGTGCCGATGGCTTCTGCTACGCAGGCCCTTCCTGTAGGACTCATTTTTTTCTCCTTGACCATTCGGGCGAAAAATTGAAGGAATCTTCATGCTGCTATTGACACAAGCAGATGGTCTCCGGGTAAAGAAAATGGCCTATTCCAAAGTCTCATTATAGCAAATCATGATTAATGCACCACGTTTTGCGGGTTGCCCGAGAGTGCGGCGGCAATGTTTTCCACCGACATCAAAAGTCCTGCTTCGGTAACCTCAGGCGTGATGCCTGCATTGTGCGGGGAGAGAACCACGTTTTTCAGTTTCCCGATCGGATGGTTCGGGGGTAAAGGCTCCTGATCGAATACGTCAAGACCCGCCGCAGCCAAGGCCCCGCTTTCCAATGCCGCTATGAGCGCTTCTTCATCCACGACAGGCCCCCGCGCGGTGTTCACCAAAATGGTATCTGGCCCCATGCGGGAGAATGCCTCGGCGCCAATCATGCCGATGGTGTCAGCCGATTGCCGTACGTGAATCGAGACGACATCCGCCTGTTCATACAAAGTGTTCAAATCGACGAACTCCAGCCCTGCTTCTGCGGCGAAATCATCGTCCGGATGAAACGTCCAGGCGATGAGCTTCATTCCGACCCCGGCGGCGATGCGGGCCGTCTGGCGGCCGATGGCGCCAAGGCCGATGAGGCCGAGTGTTTTTCCGTGCAATTGCGTCATCTGTCCCCGTGGCCACTCGCCCGTCCGTATGGCGGAATCATTGACGGGTATCTGACGCGCGGCCGCCATCATGAGGGTCAGAGTGTGTTCCGCCACGGAAACGGCGGCCACGCCCGGTGTGTTCGATACGATGACGCCTACGCTCTCGGCTGCCTTCAAATCGACGTGATCCGCCCCCGTGCCCCAGATCGAAAGTACCTTGAGACCGCCGCAATTCGAGAAAAAATCCGCGTCGAATTTGCAAAAAGCCCGGATGTTGATGATTCCATCGGCCCCGGAAACTCGTTTTAGCAGTTCTTCGGACGTTTGCGGGTTTGAGGTATGGATTTCCGCATCCCCGATCTCCCGCAGACGGGTCTCGGCGGTGCTGCCCATGAAAACGGAAGGGTAGTCATCTGGCACGGCGATTCGGTTCACAAAATAGCCCCTTTTAACCACGAGAAAACGAGTGCTCCGGCGGTTCGCTTGCACCGCCCTTGCGTGCATAATAGCGTCTTTCTTCCGCCATTCTTATGACACCAAAGGAGACAAGACAAGTGGAACCACTCGACCCGCGTAAAGACAGCACCGTTCCCGGTGAGCGTGCCATCGACAAACCCGAACTCCCCAGGCAGGGCTATGCTTTCACCATGTCCGCCGACACCGAAACGATAGAGGGTAAGGGTCAACTCAAGCTGGGAACGCACAGACACTTCGAAGTGTATTGCGATGAACCGCCCCGCATCGGCGGTGAGGATTCCTATCCCCAACCGCTTTGCTACATTGCCATGGGGGTGGGGTTCTGACTGCTCACCCAGCTTGCGCGGTACGCGCATATGATGAAAGTGTCCTTCACGCACGCCAAGGTGCACGTGGATTTCGATTATTTCTTACGGGGCTCTGTTCTCAAGGGAACGGTGAATGCCGGATGCAACGAGGTGCGTACGCACTTTGAAGTGGAATCCGATGAACCGGCGGAGAAAATACTGGCAGTCATCAAAAATGCGAAGCAGGGATGTTTCGCCGAGCAAATGGTGACGGACGCCGTTCCTCTGAAAAGCACGATGAGCCTGAACGGCGAATCGATCTCTATGAGCGGTATTACGGCGTAAAGCGCCTCGTCCCTTAAAGACAGGAAGATTTACGCGGAGACCGTATTCGCCTCGGCGGCGCGCTGCCCCGCTGCGGTGCCCGCCAGCCGACCGTATACGGAGCCCAGGGTCAGCCCTGCGCCTCCCGGGTAGTTGAAATAGTAGACGCCGCCCACGAGTTCGCCCGCGGCGAAGAGACCGGGGATGATCTCGTTTTCGGTATTCATGACCTCCGCTTTGGGTGTCACGCGGATGCCGCCGAAGGTGAACGTGATGCCCGTGGTAACGGCGAAGCCGAGATAGGGCGGCTCATCGATGGGAAGCGCCCAGTTCGATTTCGGGGGGTCGATACCCTGTGTGCATTTGCCGTCTTTGATCGTCGGGTTGTATTCGCCCGACTGAACGGCGGCGTTGTATTCCTGAACGGTTTTGACGAACTCATCGACATCGATCTCCAGTTGTCCGGCAAGTTCTTCCAGCGTGTTGGCCTCGGCCTTGGTGACTTCGCGGATGCGATATTCGTCGCGCAGCATGTGAACCGTTTTCTGGTCGAAAATCTGAAAAGCGGCCCGCTGGGGCTGCTGGAGGATGTTTCGGCCGTATTTTGCGTAGGTATAGTTTCTGAAATCGGCCCCCTCGTCCACGAAGCGTTTTCCCTCGATGTTCACGATGATGCCGAACGGATAGGAGTGTTTCTGGTAGGACTCTCCTACCGTGAGATCACCGAAGGGCGGGGCGTTCAAATCCCAGGCCACGGCGTGACAGCCGCTCCAGTTGCCGTAGGGCTGCGCGCCGATATCGAGCGCCATCTTGATGCCGTCGCCCGTGTTGTAGGGGGTGCCGCGGACTTTTGCGAGCTCCCAGCCCGGACCCAGGTAGCGGCAGCGCATCTCGGCGTTCGCCTCGAAACCACCCGACGCCAGCACCACACCGTGCGTCTCGATTTCGTAAGGCCCATCGGGACCTTTTACTTCGACGCCCGTCACGCCGCCCATCGGGTCCGTGAGCAGGCGCATCGCCTTCGATGCGTAGCGAATCTCGACTCCGGCCTCGTTCGCAGAATCAAGCAGGGAATCTATGAGGCCGCGTCCGCCGCCCACGATCTCGAGAACCAGACCGCCCCAGAAGCGCATCTTGCCGTCCACCTTGAATGCCTGCCGGCCGCTTGCGAGGATGAGCCGCAGACCCTTCGATTGCATCCATTTCAGGGTCGGAAACGACTCGTGGATGAGGACGGAGGCAAGGTCGCCGTCAGTCTGGTATTCGGTCAACAGGGCGAGGTCTTCAAAGAATTTTTCCGATGTGTAGGGGTCAATCTCGATATTTTCTTTCTCGGCGTCGGAAAGGTCCGGTACGAGCGAGTAGATGTCCTCGATGCTGTTAAAGGCGAACCGAAACAAGCCTCCCGAGAAAGCCGAATTGCCGCCGCGCCATGCCTCGGGCGCTTTTTCGAGCACCAATACATTCGCACCCTGGTCTCGCGCCGCAAGCGATGCGCATAGTGCGGCATTGCCGCAACCCACGACGACGACATCGTATTTCTCTGTAGCATTCGGCATTTCTCAAAACCTCCTCGAAGCTTTCCGTAAAAAGCAAATCATGTTTGCGCGGATGCAGGGATGAGACCGTTTCCATGAGGGTTTTCCGTCACTCAGGGAGTCAGGAAACTGGCTCCTAACTAACATATTGGCGGAGCCGGGTCAAAAACTCCCAGGATGAGACGACTGCTCACGCCATCATGCTATCTCAAGCAGCGTGGCACCATCCATTATCTGTTTGGTTGACCACGCCGGTCGGCTCCCATAAAATTTCTGCTCATTTTCCATCCTCATGAAGGAACGTCATGGAAGCGACTGCCTACCGGAGTTTCATGGAAGAGCGAATCTCCCGAATCACCGAAGCCTGTACGCATTGCGGAAAATGTTACGAGGTCTGCCCGATGGTTTCGTATTCGGGAGCGAAAGGCGCAGACCCGGAGAGGGTAACGAAATCCGTGCTCAACATCATCAACGATCGTCCGCATGAACCGGAAGGGGCATTGTGGGCCAAGGCTTGCCAAAAAAGCGGAGTTTGCATCGAGGCCTGTCCGGAAGACGTCAATCCGCGTGAAATGCTCACCTACGCCAAGCTGAAGCTACAGAATATCGAATCAGAGAAAGCGGACATCCAGGAAGCCGGCAGGTCTTATTTTCAGGACTTGAGCCGGAAGATTCGTTTCATGGCCGCTTTGCAATTAGAACCCGAACAATTCAGACGCCTCACCGCCGTGCGGGGCTCGGAGGCGAACAAAGTGGACGCGGTGTTTTACTTTGGGTGCAACATCCTCCAGACGCCCCATATCCTGCTCTCCTGCATCGATGTTTTCGACCGGCTGGGGCTGGACTATGAGGTCGCCGGCGGCGTGGGCCATTGCTGCGGCATTAACCACATCAGGCGCGGAGATCTGGAGGCGGGGGCGGCGATGGGCGCGCGCTCTTTGGATCATTTCAAGTCATATCAGCCCGAGAAAGTCATTACGTTTTGCCCGACCTGCCAGATGCAGTACTCCGAATACCAACACCTCTATACCGGCAAGCCGCTTCTCCCCATGGCGGGTGATTCGATAAATAGCGAAGAGGAAACCCTGCCCTTCGTCCACATCACGCAATATCTGGTGGACAATCTGGAGGCTTTAAGGGGAGAATTCACGCAAAAAGTGGAAAAGCGCGTGGCCGTGCACCTGCACGGGGGCAGCGATGGCGTCGAAGAAAACGTGGTGAAAATTCTCCGGGCGGTTCCCGGCCTCGAGTTTGTGGAGATTGAACAACTCTCCGATCATGCCTATCAGTGTCCCACGCTCGTCATTCCCGAGGCGAAAGCGGCGATGCGGGAGAAACTTTTCGACTCGGCGCGCCGCGCCAAGGTGGATTCGCTGCTCACCGTTTATCACAGTTGTCACCGTGAACTATGCGGTCTGGAAAAGGGTGAATCCTTTGAAATCGAGAACTTCATGACGATTCTCGGCCAGGCCATGGGGTTCGAGTATCCCGACTACACCAAGACGTACAAAATCTATGAGGATATCGACCGGGTCATTCATGAAGCGGAGGACACGCTGCGCGCTTTTGGTATGGCGCCCGAGAGAATGCGCGAGCAGCTTCAAGCGGCGCTCTACGGCTGAGAGCGGGGCATTTCAAGTAGTTGAAAACGTGCGATTTTCCTCATTTCCGCACCAGAACGATATCGAAATTTCCGAGTTCGTAGGTTTTTCCCCAGGAAACCTTCTTGAGCGGGATGATCAATGAGGGTCTCGCTCTTTCATGGTCGCCCAGTCTCGGGTCGCCCCGAAAATACAGTTGCGTCACCAGGGGCTGGTAATCGGGATGGCGGATATAGAAATGAATGTGTGAGGGCCTCGCCCAGAAGCCGAAGCCGTATCGCCCCGGATGCACGGTTTCGAACTGGTACAGCCCTCTCCTTGTGGAGCGCATACGCGCCCTGTAGAGATAATTCTCCTTCTCGTCCATGCCGTGGTAGCTGCCGCTGTCATCCGCCTGCCAGACGTCGATAATCGCGCCCTCGAGCGGTTTCTGGGTGTCGTGTCCATAGACGCGGCCGCGGATGAGCATGGGCGTTCCCGCCGCGTCCCGGGGCATCAGGCGGCCACGGAAAGGAGCCCCTTCCTTGTAATAGGGTCCCATGGAGTCCGAGTGAGTCGGCATTCGCGCCTGGGGCGGAGCCTCATCCGGCTTTTCGCCTCGCGCGAGCAGAAATTTTCCGTATTCCCCCAATTCGCCGTAAGCGGGCGTGGGAGCGAGGGTTTCCCGAAGCGCGAATGCGCCTGTGCCGAGCGCGGTCAGGCCGAGCAGGGAGTTTTTCAGCAGCTCTCGTCTGTTCCATTTCTCCATGACGAAATCCCCGGCGGCGGGATACGTTTCTCTGAGAAGGTTACCACTTCTGAGCGCGCATACGCCAGTTCCCGAAATTCACCCGTGTCGCATCCGGCGGACAATTACCCTGGCATCGCCTGAGAGTGAATGAAAACAATACCATGCCGGTATGACCGTCCCTGCCGATTGATGTCGTCCGAGGTGAAGAAATCAGCCGCGCTGGGCCATCTCGATGCTGATGTTGTCAGGCCCCTTGATGAAGGCGATCTTCACACCCGGCCGAATCTCCCAGGGCTCGCAAATCCACTCCGCGCCCTTTTCGGTCAGCTCTTTTTGCGCCTCGTCCATGTCGTCGACCCGGAGCCCGAAATGATCCAGCCCGTAGCGGGGTTCGGAGCCAGTCCGCACGGGGTCTTCTCCCTCCGCCCGGCCCGAGACGAGGAACACCATGCCGTTCAACTCCATGTTGAACGAAGGCGCGCCCCCCAGCTTGCGCTCCTCCACGACGGTGGCGCCGAACATGTCGATCCAGAAATCGCGGGCGGCGTGCGGGTCTTCGCTCCTGAAGTGAAGGTGGTCGTATGAGTATTCGGCCATGCGGGATTCCCCTCTCGATGAGCTGTAAACCTCTGATTTGATGAGGCGTCCGGTTGTCTTTCGGCTTGGTGAGCCTTGGATTGTAAGGATAGCGGCCGGGAGTGGCAAGGGGCGTGAAGCCGGGTCTAGCCGGGTCCGCCCTCTTCTTCCTGTATGAGTTTCTCGGCCTCGGCCATCTCGTGGAAGAGCGCGCAGGTGGCCGAGAAATCCCTTTCCAGCTTGTCGAAAAGCTCTTTGATTCGCGCGGGCGAAATGACGCTGCAGAGTTGGCTATATACCGCCTGCCAGGCGAGCGTTCCTTGCTCGCCGCGCTGGAAATCAACCTCCTCGCTCGCCGTGATGGCGTCGTATCTCTCGTGTTCGTGCTCGAGAATGTCTCTGAGCACCGGCTCGTAGTTCGGGTCGTCCGAGTTCATGTAGCGCATGAGGTAATGCCTGAATTCCGGCTCTTTTTCGACCGGTTGCGGGTCGGACATCTCGCGCAGAACCTGGCAGGTGGCGGCGAAATCCTTCTCCAGCCGCTCGAAGAGCTGCTCGATGTGGAACGGGGTGAGAATGTCCGTAAGTTCCGTAAAAACAACGTGCCACATGTGGGGAAGCCGCTCTCCGCGGGTCGACTCGGCCCCCTCGCCGACGGTGCTCTCGTCATACACCTCGTGCTCGTGTTCGAGCAAATCCATGAGCACCGGCTCGTAGTTCGGGTCGGCCGAATGGAGGTAGCGCATGAGATAGGGCTTGTATTTCCGTACTTTATGGCGTCTGGGCATCGCGGTTTCCTCTTAGGAAATGACTCCCGGATATGGTGACGCCATTATATCACCAAACCGGGCTGCCTCGCTATGGACTGTTTCCCGGCGGCGGAATCCGGCCTCCTAAGCTATTGAATTACAACAATATATCGCTTGTGAAAAAATGAAAGACGTTTTTGATCGCCCGGGAGCCGGCCTGAGCGGTGAGGGTGCGAAAATCCCCGCATTTGCGCGCATTTGCCGTCATCGATGGAGTCGCAGACTGTGGCAGGATTCCCCTGCGCCCGGATTCCGCGGCGTCATTTCCCGAGAAAAAAATTGTCAGCTATTTATCGAAAAACCCCGTTAATTTATCGGTATTTATCGTATTATCCAGAATATGAAAATTAAATCATTGTTTTCAAGCCAGTTATAAATTCCTTGAAATAAATGTAATCAAAACGCAAGCGGCCTCAGTACAACCCCGGAGCATCCCAGGGGGCGCGAGTCGTCGAAGACCGGGTATACGTTCGGTCGTGGGGTGATTAGGAACTGGAAAACACCAACTGAAGCTAGCTACACCGTGCAATTCCTACAAATGTCTCCGGCATCGACTAAATTATCACCCTGCCGCCGAACGTTTACAAGACCGGTAAATCGTTCGTTGGCAGGGTGATAATACCACAAGGCTCAGAGGCAGTTGTTGGTATGGCACGGCGTATCCGATTCGGGTCGGCGAATTTTTGATGCTCATCACCCCATGAGAGAATGATTACTGGGGTGGCAGGCCGGGTAGGCGGAGGCATTGCTGCGCCCCGCCTGCCCGGCCGGATATTTTATATGTCCTCCAGAATCCGGGCCGTTGGCATACAATCCACGAAGGAATGTCCGCCTGTTTCGGCTTGGCCGTATTGTATTCGGCGGACGACCCGGAACATCAGCATACGATGCGATAAAAACGAATGAAACAAGGAAATCGGCGCCGTTTCGACCTGCGCACGGGCAGCGCGCAGCGCCTTGCCATGGCAGGGGCTTCTCCGGTCGAGATGCAACTCGCCGGGCGCCGCCAATCGCCGGTCATTCGCAGGGACGACTCGCGAAACAGCCCACTGCGGCGTGAACGAAAGAGGTTTTCGAGCTCTCGCCCGGGGGGCGGCGTCTTTCCTTTTTTTCCGCAGCGCCTCGCTGCACGTTCTCTAGCGACCCTCGTTTTCCGGAAAACCCCCTTGATTTCAGGCTGAACCGATGAGCGACCCGCGCACGGACGCGCTCGCGGACTCTTCCCGGGTGTACCTTCTGCGCTAGAAACAACGATTGAACGGGCGCTCGTCCTTTCCTTATGTTCGCGCGCCATGACCGCGTTCGACGACGATACCGGCACCCCGCTGGACGAGCGAATGCGCCGGAGCATTGCGCTCTGGCGCGCGCGCCGAGGGATGAGCGCGAGGCGCTTCGGGGTGGGCGCGCTGGGCATTCCCGGCTTCGTGGGACTGCAGGCCCGGGGGCGGCCCCTGCGGGTCGACACGGCGGACCGGGTGCTCGCGTTCATGGGGTATCCGCCCCTGGGACCGCTCCTGCGGGCCGAGGTCGAGGCGTTCCTCGCGGTGAGCAGGACCAAGGTCTCGATCCTGGGCGAGGAGGCCGTGGGGAATCCCTCCTTCGTGGGGCGGCTGCGCCGGGGCGCCTCGCCGTATCTCAAGACCTTCGACCGGGTGCGCGCCTGGATGGCGGCCAACGCGACGCGAGAGGAAATCCGCGTTATACGCGAGAGGCTCGCGGACTTGCCCGATCCGTTCGACGGGACGTGGGACGCCGCCGTGGAACCCGGGGACGCCGATGAGCGCACGGAGGAGAACCACCTGAACACGCGGGAGGCGGCCGCCTGGCTCGGCCTCTCGCCCAAGACGCTGGAGCGCTACCGCGTGAGCGGAGAGGGGCCGGATTTTCTTCGCACCGGATACCGGGTGCGCTACCTGCTCGAAGACCTCGAGAAGTGGGCCTCCGCGCGGAGATGGACTTCCACGTCCGAGGAGAGAGCCGCCCGGAGAAAGAAGAGGCGGTAGAGAGATATTCGGGAGAAGACGGGCGTCCTGCACGCGGCGGACCTGCCCGCCGCGAAGGACATGCTCACGACGAAACGCCGGGCGGACCTCACCGCCCGTAGCGCAGCCTCGCCATCGCGGCCACGGCCGCCGAGTGCCCCCCTCGTAGAGATCCCCCAGGTACGCCGCTATCCCGGCGTCGGTCTCGGGGTTTCCCGAGCGCTCGAATACCCTGAGCGCCGTCCCGTACGCCCGCCGCGTGTTCTCAGACATCGACGCCTTCGCCAGATCGGCGGCCGTTTCCATTCCCTGAGGCCGCTCCAGGGCCTCGTCGATTACCAAATATAGACGACGACGGGGAATTTCCACAAAAAAAGCCGTTTCGCAGGGGAATACCGGCGAAACGGCGGGTTTCTGGAGTCCGATAATTGCCGTTATCAGAAAATTTAACACCTCTCACGGCCATGTCAAGCGCAATTCCGGGGTCCCCGGAGGGGTTTCGGGCGCCGTTTTGCGCCTTTTTTCGCTCACCTTTCGCTCATTTGCGGCCCGAATGCCCCCCGAAACGGGTTTTTCGGCGGAAAACAAGGCTTCTGGGGGCCAATAACGGCAATTAGCGGACACCAGCCCGGGTTCGAGGTGGGCGCATACCGCAGGGATTCTTGTCTCGCGGAACCACCGGCCCGGACTGCGAGTCCGCAAGTCTACCGTATTTCGAGCTGCCCGGGATACGGCGAACCGGCAGTAGCGGTTTCCTCCAGGGGGTCGCCCGGCACGTCCGCCGGGCGGTCCCCGGCGGAAGCATGGCGAATATCAGGCGGATTCGCATCTTTGTTCGGCTCTGAGGATTCCACCAGAGGGAAGGACCCGGAAAATGAAAATGAGACATCGCATGGAGAGGCTTGCAACCGGGGGCGGCATGGTCCGTCATCCGTCATCCGAAGAAAAGGGCGGCACGAGCGGCCCGAACGGCGTCCCGCATTCCCGGCCAGGTTCCGGGCGCAAGCCTGAGCCGCGCACCGGGCGCCCCCGCGCCCGCCGCTTCCGTCTCCTTCCCGTCCTCGCGCTGCTGCTTGCGGCGCTCTCCCCGTTCGCCGCCGCCCCGGCCGCCGCCGATGTGTTGGTGAGCAACATCGGGCAGACGGGGTTAGATAACCTGCAAACGGCCAGAGTATTCGCCCGCGCTCAAGGCTTCACGACAGGCTCCAACGGCGGCGGCTACACCCTCGAAAGCATCGAGATACGTACGAACGTCTTTACCGCCGCCCTGACCGCGCAGCAGATTGCGACGATCGAGGCGGAGCTTTGGTCATCCAGCAGCGGCAAGCCCGGGTCGAAGCTCGCGGACCTGACGGTTCCTTCGAGCTTTGCGACGGGCGCAAGGGCCTCCACCTTTTCGGCACCGGCAGGCACCACGCTCGCGGCGAGCACCGAATACCACGTGGTCGTTTACACCACTGCCGAGACTCTCTCCACCTTTGAGCTCACGCATAACGCCAAGGATGCGGAAGACAGCGGAGCGGCCGCCGGCTGGAGCATCGCCAACGCAGGTAACTTCTTTCGAAACGGATCGGCCGCGCCGACCGCTTCGTCGACCTGGACCGCCGAAGCTCATGGTCGGTCGATGAAAATCCGCGTCAACGGCGCGGCGGTGCCGCTGGCCGCGCCGACGGGTCTGCGCGTCACGCCGGGCCCGACGCGGCTGGACGTGTCGTGGACGGCGCCGCCGGGGACGGTGACGGGCTACGACGTGCACTACACGTCGGCGGCCGTGGGCACGGTCGCGAACGACGCGGCGGTGCAAGCCGGCACCAACGGCGCGACTGGCTGGGTGGCGGTGTCCCGCAACGGTCACGGCGCGAGGACCTCGCACAGGATTGGCAAATTGCCGAGCGGGTCTGCCCACCGGGTGCGGGTGCGGGCGACGAGCGCCGGGGGCGACGGCGCCTGGGCGTTCGGCGCCGGCACGCCGGAGGCGCTCGGCCTGCCCGGCCTGACGGTCACGCCGGGCAATGCGCAGCTCCTCGTAACCTGGACCCGGCCCGACGGGGATTTCGTGGCGTACGAGCTGGACTACACCTCGGCGCCGAGGACGGGCGCCGGCGCGGTCGCCGACGCCGCGGCGAGCTCGGGCTCGAACGCGGCCACGCACTGGGTGGCCGTGTCTGCTGATGTCGACGACACCGACACCTCGTACACGATTACCGGCCTGACCAACGGCAGGGCGTACCGGGTGCGCCTGCGCACGGCGGGCCCGGAGGGCGCTTACGTCTTCGCCACCGGCACGCCGACGTCGAACGTCCCCTCGGGCCTGACGCTGAGGCCGGGAGACCGCGAGCTGACGGCGCGCTGGAAGGCGCCGGCGGGTGTGGACGTGGCGCGCTACGAGGTGCAGAGCAAGCTGAAGTCGGCCGCGGCCTGGCCGAACACCGACACGGACGTGACGGGCACGAGCCACACCTTCACGGGCCTCGCCGTCGGCGAGACCTACCTGGTGCGGGTGCGCTCGGTGAAGCGCGACGGCATGTCCGCGGGCGTGTGGACGGCGCCGGTGGAGGCCGCGCTGGCGCCCGCGGCGCCGACCGGCCTGACGGTGACGCCGGGCGACGGGAAGCTGGACCTGTCGTGGACGGCGCCGCCGGTGGGGACGGTGACGGCCTACTGGGTGGACTACACCACCTCGACCGCCGTCGCGGCGGACGCCCGCGCGCGCGGCGTCGACGAGGCCGTGGGCTGGGTGGCGCTCCAGCGCGCGAGCGGGCCCCACAACGATGCCACGGCGACCTCGTACACGGTCAGGGGCCGGAACCTGCAGCGCTACCGGGTGCGGGTGCGAGCGAGCAACGCCGGCGGAAGGCTGGTGAGCCCCTGGGTGGAGGGCGCGGGCACGCCGGAGGGCCTGCTGCTGACGGGCCTGGCGCTCACCAAGGCGCAGGGCGAGAATGCGAGCTACGACGCGCTGGCGCTGAGCCCGGGCTTCTCGCCGCGCGTGACGGACTACACGGCGGCGGTGCCGCACGCGGTGACGCACGTGAAGGCGAGGCCGACGGTCGGCGTGCTGGGGGGGTACGTGCTGTCGGTGGGCAAGCGGGGCGCCGCCGCGGTGTCGCTGACAAGCGGCGACACGAGCGGGGCGATCGCGCTGGACGCCGGCGCGAACGCCATCGAGGTGGTGGCGTCGTCGACGCTGGGGCAGGGGGCCAACACGACCTGGACGGTCACCGTCACGCGGCATGCGCAGAACGCGCCGGCCGCGCCGGCGGGCCTGGCGGTGACGCCCGGCGACGGCAGGCTGGACCTCGCCTGGACGGCGCCCTCGGGGACGCTGACGGGCTACGACGTGCACTATACCGCATCGAACACGGTCGCCGCCGGCGCGGCCGTGGGCACGAACGTGGCGACGGAATGGGTGGCGGTGAGCCGCAGCGGCACGGCGGCCTCGCAGGCCATCACGGGCCTCGACGACGGCACGACCTACCGGGTGCGGGTGCGCGCGGAGAACGCGAGCGGCAAGGGCTTCTGGGCGCACGCGACGGGCACGACCGAGGGGGCCGTGGCGACGCTGGACACGACCACGCCCACGGTGACGCTGTCGGCCTCGCCGACGGTGGCGGAGGGATCGAGCGTGACCGTGACGGCGACGCTGTCGGCGGCGCTGTCGAGCAGCGTGACGATACCGCTGACGATCACCGACGGCACGGCCGAGCCCGAGGACCACGGGACGCTGACGGGCATCACGATCGCCTCGGGCGCGACCAACGGAACGGGGACCATCACCACGGCGCAGGACAGCGACACCGACGACGAGACGTTCACGGTGGCGCTGGGGACGCTGCCGTCTGAGGTGACGGCGGGCAGCCCGCGTTCTGTGCAGATTACGATCCGGGACGACGACCGCGGCGGCGGGGGCGGCGGCAATGTAGGCGGAGGCGGCGGCAATGTAGGCGGCGGAGGCGGCGGCGGAGGCGCAGCGCCGGACCTGACGCCGAGCTTCGGGTCCGCGGCGGTCGCCGCACAGTCGTACAAGCAGAACACGGCGATCACGGCGCTGACGCTGCCCCGGGCGAGGGGCGGCGACGGGACACTGACCTACCGCCTGACGCCCGAGCCGCCTTCGGGCCTGGCGCTGGACTCAGGCGCGCGCACGCTGAGCGGCACGCCGGAGGCGGCGCAGGGGCCGGTGCGCTACACCTGGACGGTGCGGGACGCGGACGGGGATGAGGCGGCGCTCACCTTCACGGTCGAGGTGGAGGAGAACCTGATGCCGTCGTTCGGCGACGCGGCGGTCGCGGACCAGTCATGGACGGCGGGCACGGCGATCGCGGCGCTGGCGCTTCCGGCGGCGACGGGCGGCGACGGGACGCTGACCTACCGCCTGGCGCCTTCCCCGCCCCCGGGGCTGAGCCTCGACTTAGGCACGCGGAGGCTGAGCGGCACGCCGTCGCGGTCGCAGAGGCCTGTGCGCTACACCTGGACGGTGCGGGACGCGGACGGCGACGAGGCGGCGCTCACCTTCGCGGTCGCGGTGGCGGCGGACCCGCGGCGCGCGGCGGTTGAGGGCGCTGTGAGGCGCGCGCTGGCGGCGGTGGTGAGAAGGGCGACGGCGAGCGCGCTGGACAACATCGGGAGCAGGTTCGCCGACATCGGCGCGAGCGGCGTGACGCTGGCCGGGCAGGCGGTGTCGCTCGATGGTTCCGCCGCGGCCTACGCGCTGCGCGATTGCGCGCCGGAGCGGTACGCCGCCGCCGGCCTTGTGCCGGCTTCGGGCTGCACGGAGAGCCGGGCGCTTGCGGCGTCCGACCTGTTCGGCGCGAGCGCCTTCTCGGTGCGTCTCGCCTCGGCGGAGGACGCCGGCCCGGCGGCGCCGCAGTGGGCGGTGTGGGGCCGGGGGGACCTCGGGACGTTCGCGGGAGGCGGCGAGACGGGGCTCCGCTACGACGGGAAGCTGCGCACGGGCTGGCTGGGCGTGGACGGGCGCTCGGACCCGTGGGTGGCGGGCCTCGCGGTGAGCCACGGGACGGGCGAGGCGGATTATTCCTTCGCCGGGGGCGCGCTCACCGGCCGGGGCCGGCTGGAGACGACGCTGACGGCGGTCTATCCCTACGGGCGCTGGACGCTCGCGGACGGCCTGGAGCTGCGCGCGGTGGCGGGCGCGGGCTGGGGCGAGGCGCGCCACGAGCCCGGGGACGCGGACGCGGAGACCGGCGACCTCACGATGCGGATGGCGTCGGTGGGGGTCAGGCGTGCGCTCGGCGGACTCGCCGGCGCGGCGCTGGCGGTGCGCGCCGACGCGAGCGTCACGCAGATGGAGACCGATGACGGCCCGGACGCGATCCACGGGCTCTCCGCCGACAGCTGGCGGCTGCGGGCGGGGCTCGAGGCCTCGCGGCGCTTCGCGCTGGCGGGCGAGAGCAGCCTGGAGCCCTTCCTGGAGGCGGCGGTGCGCCACGACGGCGGCGACGGGCTTAAGGGCAGCGGGTTCGAGCTCGCCGGCGGCGTGCGCTACGCGGCGCCCGGGGTTTCGGTGGAGATGCGCGGGCGGTGGCTGGCGGCGCACAGCGAGGAGGGTGCGGAGGAGCGGGGCGTGAGCCTGACGGTGCGCGCCGGTCCGGGCGCCGGCGGCCGCGGCCTGTTCTTCGCGCTCGCGCCCCGCTGGGGCGCGGGAACGGGCGGCGCGCGGGCGCTGTGGGCGGAGGAGATGCCGAACCCGGCGGCTTCGGGCGACGACGGCGCGCTCGACGCGCAGGTCGGCTACGGGTTCGGGACGGCGTCGGGCGGGGTGCTGACGCCGTTCGCGGAAGCCGGCCTCGCCGGCGGGGAGAGCCGGCGCCTCAGGCTCGGTGCGCGGTACGAGGCGCGGGGCGCGGACCTTCGCGTGGAACTGGCGGGCGAGCGGCGCGAGAGCGCCGTGTCCGAGCCCGAGCACGAACTGGGGCTCGACCTCAGCCTGCGGTTCTGAGGGGGATGCGCCGATGCGGACATGCCTCCGATCTGAAAGGAGAACGACTCTCATGACACACCGGATACTTTGTTGCGCCGCCGCGCTCGCGTGCGCGCTGACCCTCGCCGCCTGCGGTGGCGGGAACACGTCGGCGCCGCCGTCCACACGGCCTCCCGAAACACGGCCTCCCGACACACAGCCGCCGCCCGCGGCCGGCGAACCCGCCGCGCCGCTCGTCTCGGGGCTTTATTTCGATTATGAACTCACGCGCGCGGGAGAAGAGCCGATCGGGGAGACCGGGTCGACGCCGCTCGGCTGCCCCGGCGCCGGCTGCCCGGCGGAGGACCTGCGGGCGCTCGCGGGCCGCGCGGGCACGGGCATGCGGGCCGGGTTCGCCACGGCGAGCGGCGCGACGGGCGGGCCCCCGCTCACGCGGGCCTTCGCCGGGGCGTCGGCGACGGTCACCGGGGCGGAGTTCACGCGCCACGGCTTCTGGGGCGTGCACGGCTACGCGGCGGTGGAGATTGGCGCGGGCGCGCTCACGGCCGAGGCGGACGGGCAGACCTGGACCGGCACGTTCCGTGCGGCGCACGCTTGGGCGGCGGGCGAGCCGTCGGGGACGAACCCGGCGGGTACGGGCGGCGCGACCTGGAGCGGCA
This sequence comes from bacterium, assembly GCA_965203325.1. Taxonomy (GTDB): domain Bacteria; phylum UBA8248; class UBA8248; order UBA8248; family UBA8248; genus Bin107. Next base: position 1,023,531 of record OZ241875.1, on the reverse strand, counting down.
TCGCCGAGGCGGCGCGGACCCGCGACTTCGCGCGCCTCCCCGGCACCGCCGAGCTGCGGATCGCGGACCTCGCGCGGCCCCTGGTCGACGTGGACGTCGACCTCGACGACGGCGGCGCCGGCGTGGCGCTCGAATGGCGCGGCATGCGGCTCTCCGGCGGCGCCTTCGCGAAAGGCGCGCCCGGCACGGACCGCCTGTCCGGCCGCTTCCACGGCCCCGGCCACGAGGAGGCCTTCGGCGCCTTCGACACCGGGGCGTACGTCGGCGCGTTCGGCGCGAAGCGGCAGTAAGGCGGTTTCCTCCAGGGGATCGCCCGGCTCGTCAGCCGGGCGGGAGGAGCGCGCATCCCGCTCTCCCGCGTGTTTTCAGGCAGTGGGGGATTTCCGGTGGTGGTGGGATGCTTGTAGTTTGTTGAAACTGTTGTAGGTATTTGTTGGGGGAATTTTGTTCGGAATTTGTATTCCACAAAACGTAATCAAAACGAAAGCGGCCTCGTTATAATTCCCGCGCATCCAGGCAGGTCCTTGTCGGTAATTGTTCGGCGCGAGGTGATGGCGGCACAAGCCCAAACTGTCTACACCGCGCAGCACCAACAACTGTCTCTGACATCGACTACGCTATCACCCCACGAAAGAACCATTACGAGTCGTAAGAAATCTTGATGTGGCTTTGAAAGCAGCTTGCAAAACGCATAAAATAATTGCATATAAAATAATGCAAGATTTCTTATTCGCGGGAGGGTTCTGATGACGACAGGGCTTATCGGCAGGCGGATCAAGGCATTGCGAGAGGAACGCAGGCTCTCGCAGGAGAGTGTAGCGGAGATCTTCGGTTTCAGGGACCGGCAGACGGTATCGGCCATCGAGACGGGCGCCAGACGCGTGACGGCGGAGGAATTATTACTCGCGGTCGAAAGACTGGACGCTCCGATCGAGTACTTCACCGATCCGTTCCGGCTAGCGGGCGAAGGACGCTTCTCCTGGCGCCAGACCGGCGTCGGCGCTGAACGGCTTGAAGCCTGTGAACGCAGCGCCGGACGTTGGATCGCCGCGTTCCGCACCCTGGCGCCACAGGTCGGTTACGAAACCCCGCTAATGAGGCGGGCGCTCGGCCTCACTCGCCGTTCGCGTTTTGAGGATGCCATGTCGGCTGGCGAACGGTTCGTCACCGAATTCGATCTCGGCGAGGTCCCCGCTGTGCGCCTCGTGGAAGTCATGGAACGTGAACTCGGCATCCTGGTTCTCATGATGGATGCCGAACGCGGCATCTCGGGCGCGGCCTGCCGCCTGCCCGAACTCGACGCGGTGCTGATCGCACGACGCGAGGTTGTCGGACGCCGTCACTTCGATCTCGCCCATGAGCTCTTTCACATCCTGACTTGGGATGCGATGCCGCCCGAACACTCCGAGGAAGCGATGGAGACCGGAGGCAACCGCGCCGAGCAACTCGCCAACAACTTCGCGGCGGCGGTTCTGATGCCGGCCGCTATCCTGGCGCGGTTCGGGAACTGGTCGAACCTCGTTCAGGATGATTTGACCGGGAAGCTGAACGCGGTGGCGAACGAGTTTGGCGTGACGGCCTCGGCGCTGAAATGGCGGCTGGTCGCGCTCGGCGAATTGAAACCTGCGGCTGCGCGTTCCCTGCCGGATGCGGCATTGCGCAACAACAGGCCAGACGTCGCCGAGAACATCCCGCCCGCCCTGTTCTCGAGACCCTTCATGGAGGTGCTCGGACTCGCGTTAGAGGAGGGTTGCGTCTCGGTGCGGCGTGTCGCCGGTTTGCTCGACCTGAGCGTCGAGGACCTCGTGGATCTCTTTGCAGCGCATGACGTCCGATGCGCAATCGACCTGTGATGCGTCATGGCTCGACATCAGAACGCAGTGCTGGTCGATACGAACGTCATGCTGGAGGCCTACCGGACAGGCTCGTGGCGAGCGCTGACCGGCGGCTACCGGGTGGAAACCGTCGAGGATTGCGTCGCTGAAACGCAGACGGGTTTCCAGCGTCGCCGGCCGGAGTTGCAAGTCGACGCCGCCGAGCTGCGAGATTCCCTGAAAGCGGTCCATCCGGTCAGAAACCGCGAACGCGCAGGGTTGGCCGTTCGAATTCCCGATATCGCACTGGACAGGGGAGAGGCTTCGCTTTGGGCGCATGCGCTGATCCGGACCGACGCATGGGTCTTGTGCGGACCGGACCGGGCCAGTCTTCGTTGCGGCGTCCGGCTTGGGTACCGGGAGCGGCTGGTGTCGCTCGAGGGACTCCTCGATGATGTCGGTTACCGGTCAAGAACCACCTTGCGTCCAGCATACACGAGGCGCTGGCATGAATGGGTGCTCGGCGAATTGGTTCTCATGGAAGAAGATAAACCCACATAACGACGATCGGTGGGACTGCGTGACGCTCGGATCGATCGATGCAACTGCCGCAGGTTCTACGCCACGCAGCATGAGAAATGCTAGTTCGACACGAAGCTGTGGAGAGCGAAAGAATCTAATGGACAAGTTGCTGAATTGGCCGGAAACCGCGGGCTGATCTTAACTCGGCGACTAGGCCAAGGACGGGAGGCGGAATGGCAACAATGGAGGGAGTAAATTCATCATGACGAGAAAGAGCCGAACAGTAGCGGATCGTCAGAAGTCCCTGCAGCCGATCCCTCCAAAGGCCCACTTTTCTCTAGCCGGACTACGGATGATGTACGAGGGTATAGGCGGCAAAGAATTTTGTTGCACAATCAGTGGGCATTGCCGAACACAGATTTTCGAGTTCCCGCAAATCGACTTCCGTCCGAACGGTGAGGATCCTCATCACACCATTTATACGTCTCCCTCGGTTCAAGCGTGTGTCCTCTCGAACCTGGTTGATTATTTCGAGAACGCGACGCACAACAGGCATTATGCTATCAGCCCTTCTCTGCGGCACGTGGTTGCCGAAACCGATAAGAAGGTCAGAGTCCAGCAAAATGGCAGAGTGCCTGTGTTCTTGGTCATCGAGGAATATAACGAATTGACGCCGGTCGAGATGCTCAAGGGTGAATGCAGTGTTTTGGACGAAGTAATTGTACGCGATGGTGAAAAAATGCCCGCATTGGTCGGCGGCAGGGAGGGCGAGAAGTTCATAACCGCTTGGGCTACTTTAGACGGTGCGTGGCCGGAACTGCCCGGAAATCAACAACTGGTTAACATGATACTGGCGGGCGTCCGTGTGGGCCAGCAGACGCCGGATCCGATACGCAAATACGTGGAGCAGAGTTGCCTCGTGACGGACGATGGCCGCTTCGTGGTGATGATGCGACCTACGGCGTCAGCGAGACTGGGTACAGCAACTGTGATGGATTCAAAGGCTTTCAGGTGCAAGGCGTCAGAGATTCGAAAAGCCATTGCTGCTATGGAACCGGACATGGGGACTCCGCATATGGCGCTGTTAATCAACTCCATGTACAGCGATGAGCGCAAGGACGATTCCTATCAACGACTCCAGTACTTGCGGTTGTGGCAATCGTTGGCAGAGACAGCAGAGACGTGCCTGGGTTACCAGGGAAATGTCAGGGAAGACAACGTAGTTGTCGCCGGCAAGAAGACGCTGCGGGAGCTGACCGGCTACAGGGATGACATCGCACATTGGTGGACGGACACCATTGATGAGAACTTCCTGGCGGACCTTCAGCGAACAATAAACGAACTGATGCGCTGCAGGTATTTCTAGGTGCTCAGCAACGGTAACCGTTCAGCCAGGCCGTGACGGAGTAGGTTTCTGCGTCGACCCGGTCCGGATTGAGACCGACCTCTATGAGATGTAGGTCGATATCGGAATGCTGCCCATGCGCCGAAATTGCTTGGAGAGCCTGCCGACTTGGATGGTGGCGAAAGCATTGAGCCACACAAATTACAGCTGAACAGGACACAAAACTGCCGCTATTCAGGCGCTGTCATCACATCCTCCCTTCCAGAGCTTAGCCTGACGCAATAAGCGTTTATCCAAGCCGTGATGACAGCACCTAGATAGCGGCAGTTTGAGGTCCTGTCCGAACGTAATTGGTCCTGCTCAATACTTTCTCCACTATTCAGTTCAGTAGTATCCTCAGGCGTTTGCGGTACTTGAGTAACATTCCAATATCGGTTTATCTAATAGATGTCGGCGTTAAGCGGGAGCCGCTCGGCAGTGAGATCCACTCCATCACGGCCTGGATAAACGCTTACCAGCCGCTTTCCGCAAGAAGTCGTCGCCGGGGTTGTTGAAAACTGCCGGGTAGGGGAGCGGTTCCCCCCTTCCCGAGGGTGAAAACATCCACACGCCGAATCATGCAGCCATGGATTTTTTACCGACCCTGCCCGCGCCGTTCGCCTTCCGGCGGGACGGGCGCCGTTTCCGCCTACCAGTGCGCCGCAGAGCAGAACGCGTTCTCGGTCAGCTACCCGCTGGGGGGTTCGGTGAGCGAGGCCTTGAGGCCCCCGCCCGTCTCCGTGACGCCCCCGTCATAGCGGAAGCCCACTTCCACCGGGGGCGTAAGCACGGGGTCCCGCCGAAGAGCAGCGTCCGCGAACCCTCAAGCCGCCGCCGCAGCCGGTTCGTCTTCGCCCCGGCTTCGGCCAGGCCCGCCGCCGCGTACGAATCCGTGCGCGTCACCAGCAGGTCCGCGGACCGTACGGTTTGGCGAGGCCCCGCAAGCCGTCGTCGAGTCATTGCCCGACCTCTGCGACCGGGACGCCTTCCTGTTCCCGAAGAACGCCGGGCGAAAGTCGCCCACCAACATCGTCGCATGCTGGCGCGCGGTCTGCGATGACGCGAAGCTGGGCAAGGTTCAGCTGCATGACCTGCGGCACACGGCGGCAAGCCACGCCGTCATGTCGGGCGAGAACCTACCCTTGCTCATCAAGCTGCTCGGGCATCGGCTACATAGCTCCATGGTGGAATACGCCCACCTCGTCGAGACCACCGAAAAGGTCGGAAGCATCATTGCCTAGGCGATGAGTCCCCGTGTCGTGGCGCCGCCTTCCCGTTCCCGCGGGCGCCGCAGGTACGGCCGCTGGATCTGAAATTCAAAACGGCTCGAAGCGCCGGGAGTGTGTGATGCACCACGACGGTACTACGACGCGCAGCATCGGGAGTCAGCCCCGCCACATGCCCCGATGCCGCTACTACCATCGATTACGTTATACGGATTCGTTTCGAGTACAGGGAATTACATCGTTGATTTCACCGAAGGGAAAACCAAGACGTTCTACTTTCCAAACACTCCCATGCTCGACATAGCGTCATCAGCGAATCTGTCATTCGAACGATTGCCGCTCATCATCACCCATCCAATGGGATCATGAGGACGGAATTCATACTCGCATCTGTCGGTGTCGTGTTTCACCCAGACCATTTTCACCTTGGAAACATCTTGTGCGTTGATGTCATGATGAAAACTCGAGATGGAAGAAAGCACGGCTACTCCCTTTTCCAACCTCAACGACCCGCGCAGGCTACCATCACTCTGTCTCAATTTCTCAACGGCGATTTCCAGGCTTTCGTACGCATGGTCGATCCTCGCCGAGAATCGTTCCCTTGCTGTCTTCCGTCCCATTTCATATTCTTCTTTCTTCGCCGACTCGTCAGGCTCAAACCGCATAGAGGATGATGATTCGAGGCCGTAATCCGAGACAAGCAACAGGTTCGCAAAAATCAAGAGGTTCTTGACAAGATTGAACATATCTTCGTCGTTGACGCCCTTGAGTGCCAAGTGGACTACCTTGTCACAGGCGTCCTTCAAGTATTTCCATTGGGTTGACGTTTCTTGCGACTTCCCCTTGCGCAGTTCCTGCAGTATCAATTCCCGCAAGTAGTTTGCGGGGGCGCGTCCGGGGACAGGCACATAAAGATAGTAGACGGCCGAACGGAACTGCGTTAACACACCGTCGGGCCAAGTCGAATCATGTCGAAAGGGAGCGATCACTGAGCCATTGATCATCTCGTATCTCCATTAAGGAAGGCTGCGTTGAACCCCCGTTGGCTTTCGATTAAAAACAAGTCTGGTTCAGGGTGATCGCAGTCAACGATATAATTCCCTGTGTACAACGGTTATGGCAGGCGTAATGGACCATGGCGGTCCGGTTCTGTCAGGGGTTGAAAGCCATGTAGAATCGCACATCACGGTTCGATTGCCCCACTCCCCGCTCGCCGGATTCAACGTGAGCAGGTTCTGCAACGCTTCGTTTTCTGAAATGTCACTTTCCACCCGTAGGCTCCCGCGACGGCGGCGTCGAACGCCGCGTGCGCATCAAGCGCGCAATCAGCCATGCGGAAAACCCGTAGGCGGCGCCGTTCAGGATGCCGATGACGCCAATGGCCCACCACGGACTTGCGACGAGATTCAGAATCGGAAGAGAAACGATGACGCCGGGAATGGAGTAGATTTGCAGCGCAAATTGAAAGATTCCCGACAGGAAACGCGCATTCAGCGAGGCGAGAATCGCGTCGGCCGCAAACGCACTCCAGAAAGGAATCGCGCCGAGCGCAAACCAGAGCCAGAAAACTCGACTGTTCATCACGCCCGGTTCCCCTCGCAGGCTGCGGCACCCTAGCCGCACCGTGACGCGTTATTGAATACGCGCACCAGCTTTTATACCCTATCATTCCCGGGCGACGTCCGCCACAAACGATGTGCTTGATGTGGAGAGCGGGAAGGTAGTTTTGCTCTCTGGCTTTGATGTTTATCGGAGCGGGAGCGCCTTCTGGCTGGATGTCCGCCCCACCGTCAGGCGACATAATTCGGCAGGTATCGGGTCTAGAAAAAATGGCTCTTCTATAGAGAACATGACGTCCTTGGCCGCCTCTTCAAGTCCGAGGAAATCCAGCACTTCACCGACGCGGCGCGAAGGGTCGCGGCGGTTTTGAAGTTGACGCAAAAATCCCGTAAGGGCTGCCCCGATGGCCGTCTGCGCCGCATTGCATGGTTGACCATCCATATGTTCAGTGAATAAAACGATTCGATGGTCGTAGAGGAAGATCGCGAGCCGAACTTTGAGTATCTTCAATGATCACGAGGCAGGGTATAATGAAGTGTAAAATTTAAATGAGGCGGCGCAAGAGATTTCAGCTATATATAAGGCGATAGATTCGGGGATAAATCAAGAACAAACCGGAGTCGTCTAGGGATATCAATTTAGATCATGCTTATTCGATACCTCGTGGAACTCAGAGAGCCGATCTACATCGAAGATCATTGGCCTATTCCTATCATGGGTGGTGAGTTCCGCGCTGTATCACAAGATGGGGTGGTAATTGCCTTTGAAATCAGTTTCTCAGGTCAATCGGTGGATATGGCACCAATGTTGGAGAGGCACGAAGAAGGGGAAGTCGCATTCACCATGAATGGGCGTGATAAACTACTGCCATTCGTAAAAATGCAACTGGAAGAGATGCAGGCGTATTTCCAGTGTTATTTCGATGTGGAAATTCTTGCTGATGAGATAGAGGCCAAGTACATCGGGGAGACAAAAGAGGAAGAGAAAGAGATTGAGATAAAGAGTTTCAAATCTAAAAACGACAAACCCCCATTGATCGTGCCATACCACCTTTTCTCTCGTGCGATTATGGCAGCAGAAACAGGGATAGCCCCAAAGTTGGAGGCAAATCTTTTCAAAATGGCGCGAACAGAGATGTTGCAAGGAAGATATATTGACTCATTTCGTTATTCTTTCTTATTGGTTGAGTCTCTCTACGGCGACGGAAAATATAAGGCTGGACAACTCAAAAATGCTCTAAAAAGAAATATTGAATTTGTGTCAATTGTTGGAAATGCACTTAAGGAATGCAGGTTCCCGACGCATTCTCGGAATTCTGATACAGAAAAACTGATTTCAGCATTTCCGACGCCTGAAGCAGTAATCGATCATCTCGTCGAAAAGAGAGGCTTCTATTTTCATGGAAACCTCAAGCGCAAAAATGCCTGGCTACCTCATGAGCAGGAAACAGCGGAAGTGCTTTGTTTGCTTTCACTGTGTATTGCTAAGCTGATCGCTCAGGAAGCGGCCATGCCGATGTTTGGGGACTCGTTATCACAACGACACTTTGATAACGCTAAACATGTAGGAGCTATTATGACGATGAAAGTTAACTTTCGGTATTATGATCAGAGGTATAATCTCAATCAAGAACAGGAGACTAACTATGAAATGCCTGGAACTAAGGTGACGCCAAAGATGGCCTTTGATACGGCGAAATATTTTCTCGAGGGATTTAACCAGAATCTACCCCTTGCTAATTTGAAGTCAGCGACATGCACTGTCGAGGGAACGGGACAAAAGGTTTTTGATATTGCATTCCACGTCGAACCCAACCCAGAGATTAGCGAAGATACCTAATCTTGATAGGGGCGTTTAAGCCCATGCTCTGCTTCGCGTGTTTTCCGACAGCCGGGGATTTCCAGCGGGGGAGTAATCTTTGTAGTTTGTTGAAAGTATTTCGGGTATTTCTATTTTGCGAATCTCGCTCGGAAATCGGTTTTTATAAGATGTAATCAAAACGGAAGCGGATGATTTACAACTCCTGCGCATGCTGGGCTGGGTGGGTCCTCGTCGTAAGCGTTCGCTGGTGGGGTGATGAGAAACAGGAAAACACCAGTTCAAGCCGGCTACACCGCGTAAATCCTACATTGTCTTCGGCATCGACTAGGTTATCACCCCATGACCGAACAGATATTCCTCGTCGGTAAAAGTTCGGAAAGAGTTCTATCGGGAGCCGCCGCCGATCGTCTGAACGGCAGGTACGCAGATAACGCCGGGAATGTAAGCAGGTCGAAAAACGAGTAAAGGAAAATGGCAAATGAGGCAGGATCGGGAAAACCATGGCAGGGCTAAGAGTTCTCAAGCTCACAGTAAGTGAACCCTCACAATTGAACATCAGGTTGGCCTTGCTCGGCATCAAAAACGAGACTCTCTTTGAACGATGGACAACAGCGAGCGAGCCCGGGTCATAGCTACGTAGTGGGCCGCCAATTCTCTGTTCGTCTGGTTCGGAGCGGAAAGATCGACGACGATGACAGCCTCATTCTCCAGGCCCTTGAATTCGTCGATCCGAGCGAATCCAACCTTGTCGCCCGGAATTCTCCGCACCGAGTACTCGTCCAGACGGCAAATCCGATCTGCAACTTCCGCTGGCACATGGGCCACGGAGGAATCGGCGTAATCGAAGGGTGAGAGAATTGTCACGGAACCAGGCGCGAGACCTCCTATGTCAACGAACTCAGCAACCTCTCGGACAACGCGCTCGGCGGATTCGTGCTGGCCGGAGACTGTATGCCGGCGGACCTCTGGACCGGCGCCGGCTCCGCGTGTACCAACGTCAGCGCCGAGAGTGTCTTGAACCCATTCCAGGATAACCCTGGTGTTCCGGCAGTTGGTGCGCAGCGGCATGCGTACGGGGTTGATCGATTCCAGGTATTCCTTCGCGCGCGGCTCGAAGCGCCGGGTGAGTGCCTGGTTGTTCAGATCGTGAAACCAGCACCAGCGACCCTTCTCCAACCCACCGGCAAGAACGTCGTTCAGCATGCCGATGCTGGCCATCTCGAACAGGTCCTGGCCCTCGTCCACGATCAATGCATCGAAGCGATCCAGTCCGGCTCGTCGGCAATCCAAGTGGACGCCGTCAATTAGCGATACGGTCAGGCCAGGGATCGCAAGCCGCGATGCGAGGTGGTGCCGCAGCCAAGGTGATCGGCATACCAGTACCACCTGCATGCCGTATTCGGTCCAGCGGCGGGCCAGCCTTTCAGCCAGAAACGTCTTCCCGGTTCCGGCGCCACCCGCGCAAAGCACTCGCGGATTGGCTTCCGCCACATCCGACATTCGCATCTGGTCTTCAGTCATACGCTCAATGCGTCGTTCTGCGTCTTCCACTTGTTGAGACAGAGGGTCAGGCGCCTCATACAGCCCGATTGAGGCACTCACGTTCGGGCGAATGTGCTCTCGGATAATTCTCAGCGTATCGTCATCAGCCTGTTCTCGCGGTCCGCCACGGTTTTTCCAGTATTCGAAAAGCTGGCGAAGCCAGCCTTCCATGTCCCGGCTGCGTTGTCTGTCGGCAACCATCTCCGGATCCCATTCCGATCCGTAGGCCTGCCATTCGCAATCGGGGAATACCACGCCATACCCTCTTCGAAGGCGACTGAGGACAGTGGAGGAAAGATGGGTGCACAGTTTTTCCATAAGCCCATGCAACGCGGTCTCTGCCTGACGAAAAGGACTTTCCATATGGGGAGTGATTCGACCGTAACGATCCTGGTAATGCCATGCGCCCTCGCTTAAGGCGATTCTTCCGCCCTTCACCTCCAGTACATACAGCCCTTCCGGGCCGCAGATGACGAAGTCGATCTCCGGATATTGTTTGTACGGATGTGTGGTTGGTTTCAAGGAATGATAGGCGGTATATCGGTCATCGAAGGTGCGGCAGAGCCGTTCGAAGACCCGTTTCTCCGCCTGGCTTCCTGTGTCGAACGGCGCGCTTGGGACCATGCGCATGACGGGATCAGCCCTGGAGCATTCCGCGAATCTTTGCGGCGCTATGGTGGTCGAGGCGCGCACTGGCGAGCAAGTCGAAGAAGCGACTCGTGTCGACTTCGGGGGTTATGCGGGGCTCGCCGGGCATTTCGATCTGCGTCGAACCGCCCCTGACGCTCAACTTGTATTTCCTCCGACCGAGGTTGATGCGAGTATGAACGCAGTCCCATTTCCGCGCTCGTGCGAGCGCCAGTGCAGCGGACTTCTTTCTGGATCGCCAAGCCGATCCGTCACCGAAGAGTTCGCGTAGCGGCCGGACCCTGGGTGGGATTTCGCCAAGTTCCAGACCGGTACCGGCAATCCGATGAGAAAGACGCGCCATGCGGTGGGAAACCGCGTTCGAAAGATCACGGCCCGAACGGAGTCGAAGAGGGAGGTTCATCCATCCATCCCGAACGCCGAAAAAGATAGCGGCAGCCAACCAGTCCGGCTCGGTGAGCCGATCGCTCTCATAGTCGAAAAGGTCCGCGCAGTCCCGGCGTAGGAAGAACAGAGTCAAGGCTCGGCCCAGGGGCGTATCGTGGCGATCGAGCAACTCACTGGTCGTGGCGTCGGCCAAGCCGGTCAGGGACACAAGCGTATCGTGGAGTTTTTGCACGCCCGCCTGCAGTCTCGGGTCGAGGCCGGTAATGGCCGCGGAGAGATGGTCGATGATAATATTCTCGGTGGTGTCGGTTTGAGGGGAATCTCTCCATTTCACCAGCCGATCAATTGCTTTCCAAAACAGCTTGGCTTGGGAGGTGTTTTGGAGATCGGCTCGATCCGTTTCCATATCCGTGGATTCCGGCAGTGACGCCACTCCGTCCCGGATCCAGGATTCAAGTCCGGCAAGGATTGGAAGATTGCAGGCGGGCTGAATCGCGGCATCGTCAGGATCGAAGGCATCCCGGCAAGCCAGAGCCGCCTGCTCGCCGAGATTGGCGAAGAGGAGCAGCATCGCCATGACACCGCCGGCTGCAAGGGATCCTTGCAGGGGTGTAGATCGGTCTTCAGACCCCTGTTCGGGTGGCCATTGGATATCGGAAGCCTTCGTGAATAGTGTCTTGAGACTTCTACGCTTGAATTCCTCCAGCGGAACGTTGCCAAAGTCTTTGGCGTCCGCTTCGACCGCCCGTTTGTCGTCTGCCGACTGAAAAATCACCGACTCGATCCGGGACACAGGTAGCGGTGCGGGAAACAGCAGCACGCGGTCAGTTCTTTCAGATTGTTCCGGAAAACGAAGCTCCTTCAGGCCAGCGCTTCCGAGCGCCATCACTCGGCCCGACAATCCGGACAGGTTGACCTCGATGATGCACGGTTTGAGGTGTCTGGCATCTTTCGTGGAAAACTCGATCGCTGCCTTGGACACCTTGTCGATGAACAAGGGAATCCAGCCGGGGAAACATTCAAGCGTATCCCGGTAGTATTTACCCCCGAAGCCGGCGGGCGGGATCATCAAACCTGCGGCGAGCATGTACATCAGGTTGAGTTGATTGGTCACCAGATACCCCGCTCTGGGCGCGTTTCCCCGATCGGGCGGGTTGTTCGACTCGAACAAGTCTCCCATTTCCATCACATCCCCTCCCGTCGGAGGAGGTTGGGGTCGGCGGGCAGGATGCGCTCAATCTCCTTGCGCCCGTTGCGCTTCATGAACATGAACACCCTCTCCCTCGCTCTCGCGACCATGACATAGAAAAGGCGCCTCGCCACGTCCGGATCGGCGCGGGGGATATAATGCTCGTCGATGTCGGCCAGCACGACGGTATCGAACTCAAGCCCCTTGCATGCCTGCGCATTGATGACGAGGACGCCGCCTTCGTCGAATGCCACCTCTGTACGGTTCTGACCATGGTAGGTAACGATTGCGGGCGGTGGGTTGTCGAGCTTCACCTCCGCGGATCGGAGCGCTTCGAAATACCGCTCCCTGACCTGGTTATTCGGTGCGATGACACCAATGAGCTGTCGCGGGTCGCGGTCGGCGAGGAGCAGGATGGCTCGCACGGCTACCTCCAGCCTGTCCTGATCGTAGTCGTAGAGGATCGGTTCAGGTCCGGGCGCGGAAGGTGGGAGTTCGGGAGGTGGGCTGGCCGGGTCGCCGGTGTAGAAGGCGTTCGCCAGTTTCGCGACCTGGTAGTCATTCCGGTAGTTGTGGTGAAGCTCGATCACATCCCCCGTCTCGATGACCAGGCAATCCTGTATCTCCCTGCGGCTGCTGTTCGCCTCCTTGATCTGCTGGTTTTGATCGGCGACCACAAAGAAGCGCTCGAAGTCGAGGCTGACCAAGGTATTGTAAAAGTCTGGTGGCATGTCCTGGCCCTCGTCGATGACGAGGAACGGCAAGGGGCGAACATCGATGTTGGGCAACCTATCAACTATGTGCTTGACGGCATCCCAATCGATATCTCTAAAGCCGTTGTTTCCTGGAAGCCGCGGAGTGGCTCGGCCCGTGATCGACTGGAAAGTTTCCAAAAACCACTCAATCCAGGTTCTGGCGACGAGATCGCTGCCGAACAACTGACCGCTCGCGCGGTTCAGGAGATGGTTGAAGACCAGAAACAGGTAGTCGTCCCGATCCCGTTGATGACGGCGCGCACGAATCAGCGCAAGAACGGACTTCCCCGTTCCCGGACCACCCACGATAAGATGCCGGCCATCCTTGGGCAGGGCGCGCGCCGCTTCCTGCTCCTTGCTGAGATCCTGAATGCCCGGGAGTTCGAACTTGCGTTTGGACATCAGTCGAACGTCCCAGCAAAATCCAGAAACGCCGGAATGTCCTTTCCTGCGCCGTTAACGAAAACCCGATCGAGGAGAACATTCTCATGGTCACAACTCGTCTCGGGTACCAAGACGCAGGCATGGCAGGCGGCGCGGTTCAGCAGATCCGGTCCGTGCCCTTCCTGCTCACAACATACCGGATCCAGTGAGCACCAGGCCGCGGCTTCGAATGCTCTGGTCAAGAGACGCAGGAAACGATGCGGCTTGGCGAGCTCCATCAGGCCGCCGAGCGAGCCCTCCTCGTCCGGAACAGCTACATAGATCAGTATCCCAGCCATCGGCTCATCTCCGGTGGCGCAGTAGATGCGTTCCTTGAGCGAGGCGGCAGGATATCCGGCCCTGGCATCGAGTTCGCGGATCATGAGATGGGCAAGCGTGTGGCAGAACAGGAAACGCGGCGAGACTTCAACGTCTCTCCCGGGGGAATCCGGCCCGGTCCGCTTCAAGTATCGCCTGGAGAAAGCGTCCGCCCGTGCACGAATCGCGTCGCTGTCTTCCCAGCGCCGCAACATGTCTTCATCGAGGGTGAAGAAGATGCCTTCGCCATGCAGCTCGAGTGCTGGAAGCCAGCCCGTCTCGCCGGTGATGTCGGGCGTCGTCGTCTTGTCCCCTCCGGCGCGCCGGAAACCGATGAGCGCCATAATTTCCTTCAACCTGTTGACGGCCACAAGGCCGGAAACGGCACTGATGACGCGTCGTGCGATGCCGCCGCTGCCAAAAGTCCGCCCGAGTCGCCGCCAAGCGCGCGTATGGTGTTTGGTGACGAAGTCTTCGTCTTCCCTGAGATCGGGGATTTCCCCGGTGAGCGCACCGTATTCGTCGGCCAAGAGATCGGTATCGGTGATCGATCGGCCGTATAGTGGATAGCCTTCATCGATGTCCCGGATGGCTTGCTCGATTTCCTCATTAGTGCACCGAAAGTCGTTGGCGAGTTGCTTGACGGCTGCCTTGCGTGCCAATGAATTTCTTGCTCTCCGGACTCTTTCTTGGCCCCGGGTGCTGTTGTGGAGACGGTCCGTCACCGTTCCCTGCCGGATACGCGACTCCGGCGGAATGACAAGTGCGGTGCGCGTCACGGGATAGTGCACGCGCACATCGTTGATCTCTACCAACCAAGCCTCGGTTTCCGGGGGTTGAACCGGCGGTTCGCGAATCCAGGGTTGTTGCCAGACGCGGTACGGGAACTTTGTCCGGGTAACCATGGTCGTGGAGAATATCATTTGCGAACCGCATTTGTTGCAGCTAAGTCGACGGCCCAGAGCTGTTTCTTCCAGCTTCAAATAGGGACTCGACCAGTCGGGAGCGCATTGACGATGTTCGGGATTGCGACTGTTTCGGTGGGCCAAGTCGTGCCAAGGCACGTCGGCGAGATAGCCCTCTTCGTGGATGAGGACCCACGGTGTCTGCTCCAGTCGGCCCTCGCACTCTTCGCATTTCCACGATTCCCGGGGATTGGCCATATCCGGATGCGATCCACTTTCGCCCTTCGACGGTCGCTTCCGCCAGGGCGCCGAATGCATCAGGCCGCATCTCAGACAACGCATCCAGGTTGGAAACCTTAACGCCGGAATCCATCCCGCCACCGTTCCATCACGCTCAACCGCTCGAGGCGGCGCGCAGAGCTTCTCCTTGATGCCCAGAGCGCTTCGCACCCGGTCCACATACCGGATCTCACGCTCCAGAGGATCGCTGTCCGATCGGTCCCAGTCGCGTGTGTCCTGAACCACCATCAGGCTGTCCGGACCGCGCACGATGGCTCCCACCGAGCAGTCGCGAAGCAGGTGCGAGAGCCGAACCGGAATATGATCTTCAGTCATGTGCCGGCACCATTTCCGGGCTCACTGTTGCAGTGCCGGTTTCCATCGCCCGGCAGTGACCACGGGGGTCAATCACGAATCCTCAACGATCCATGGCCTTCCACGTTGCGCATCGAGTTGAGTGTCGCCCAAAGCCCCCGGCGCGGCTCTCCATGCGAGTAGAGAAGCCGATCCGCGTTTTTTTCATTGGCATACGCCGTGTAACGAAACTCCCTACGTTCTTGCTCGCAGCGTCTCGCTTCATCATGCCACTGACCGACGAGGCTGTCGATGTGGGAAACGATGTCGTTGTCTTGCGCCTCCTCGGCCGCCGCGCGTTTGCAGCGTCCCTTGAATGCCACGATGACGGCTTTGACCTCTTCGGACTCCCGGTTGAACTTTCCGGCCGACTTGTTGGCCTGTAGTTCCGTGCAAGCGTGCCGAATGGCAATGACAAGAGCGGCGTGAAGTGCGCGGGACCGCACCTGGAAGGTATGAGGAGTGACACTGCTCGGCTCCACGAACCGGTAGAACGATTCGTGGTAGGGGCGAAAGCTCTCGTAATGCGAGAGGCTGCGAGCCTGATGCCGGTAATAGTTGGCCACGACAAGACCGGGGACATCGGCCCGGCCGACGCGGCTGGTGGCCTGAATGTACTCTGCGGTGGTCAGCGGCTGGCCGTTGACGATCATCAGGGCAAGGCGAGCGACGTCCAGGCCCACCGACACCATGTTGGTCGCCAGAACCGCGTCGAGACAACCCTCGTCTCCTTGCGCAATTGTCAGCTGTTGAAATGTCTCTGCGTTTTCCCGCGCCGTTCGGCGGCTAGTGAGTTGGGCAATCCGGGTATTGCTGAATCGAAGCAGGGTGTCGGACGAATTCTCCGCTAATGCGTCCTTTTCGGCGGCAAGATCAAGCTCATCCTCATGCTGAAGCCCGTTAACGAGCCATCGGCCGAAGTCACGGACGTCGATGACAAATGCATTGTGGCTGTTCCCGAGACCCTTGAGGCTTCCATGGTATACGACCTGAGTCCACCAGGCATCGAGCAGTGCGTCCCGGTCCATGTCGTGGTCGAACAATGCCTCAGGGCCGGCGAGCAGCGCCGAGGCGAGCGGGCCGAGACAGTGCTGTTGATTGAGCATTGGGGCGAGGAATCCGACATAGAGCCGACCCGGACGTTCAAGGTCGGTACGGGCGAAGTACGTATCGTCGTGAGACAACCCCGGAGGAGGAAATACGGCTAGATCGCGCGCATAGAGACGCTTCACTTGATCCTTCGCCATGCGGATGGTTGCGGTGGACGCGACGTACTTAGGTCGGACGCCGCGGCGGACGAGTAGGGTGTCGAGTCCCGCCTCGTACAGCCCTGCGACCGAACCCAAGGGGCCGGTGATCAGATGCAGTTCGTCCTGGATGATCAATTCTGGCGGGCGCGACCTGTTACCGACGCCGAAGAAGGCGCCGGTACGCTCTTCCCAGGCTAGGCGCGCGAACTTGTCGATGGTCGCAATCAGCAGCGACGGCGGTCGGTCATAGAGCGCATCGTCCACGACGTTGCACGGTAGAGCGCGTGCGTCCTCGCCGAATGCGCATTCACGATTGGTGCATTGAAAATTGAATTCGTTATCGGTGGCACGATAACCGCGCGCAGGGTCGAACGGTTTGCCGCACCAGGGGCAACGTTCGAGCAGAAGTCGATAACGCGCATCCGACTTTCCTTGCCTTATCTGCTCGACGATATCCCTCGCCTCTTCGTAGTGGTTGGGGCTGATCTCGTTGCCGACCCAGATGCCGATGTCGATGGGATCATCGCCCAAGCGTTCGGAATTGCGCCGGCGAATCAGTTCCAGAGCAAAAATCATGCGGGCGGCGCGTTCGAACTGCTGGCGGGTCAGCAGCCGCAAGGTGTAGCGCATCAAGGCGGTGGTTCCTCTTCCTGAATCGGGAAACTTCGCGCGCCGCCACGCGATCAGAAACGCGATCAGACCTAGGTAGGCTTCTGTCTTCCCGCCGCCGGTAGGAAACCAGATCAGGTCCAGGAAATCGCGAAACTCGTCGTCTTCGTGGATCGTGGACACCATCACTGTCAGAAGGAAGGCCAACTGGAACGGCCGCCAACGGTACGCGCCGGGATCGGTCTCCTTTCCGGCAATGCGATCAGCCTGGCTCATCTGAGCCAGCATCGCCTGGTTCGCAATCCGAAATGACTCGGACGCGAGTCGATCGGTGCGAAGCATCTCGATGCATTCGCGCATACGGTCCAGCGCGACTTGCATGTTTGCGCATATTCGGTCTGCGGCGAGTCGTTGGTCCTTCTCGGAAAACTTGGTGGCGATGCGCTCCTGCTCGCCTATCCAGTCAGCATAGCCGTTGACGAAGTGCTCCAACTTGTCGGTGTCGGGCGTGTCGGCGAGGTACTTGAGGCTGAGCACCGCATCGTCACCGCCGGTGTTGACGGTCATCATGGGCACTTCTGTTTCCGGCATGAACTCAGACCGGATCTGCGCTGTGCGGCCCGGGCTCACATCCCAGTTGGCGGCTGCTCCGTGTCCAATGGCGTAGATTCGTTGTTCTCTGTACTGAAGTTCAAGTTCCTGCTCCTCCTCGGTAAGGAGGCTCGCCTCGACCCGCGGATACTCGACCAACTCGCCGCTCTCTATGAGGCATTCGAGCCGCGCCTCGAAGAGCGCCTTGTATACCCGGTCGCGGGTCTTGAGATTTGGGGCCACGTCTTGGTCAAGTTCTTTCCGGTTGCACAGGGTGACGGTGAGAATTTGGCCATCGTTGTGAGGACGCTCCCGAACATCGACCCCGGCGCAGCCATCCCAGATGTCGGTACGTGACTCACTGGCGGATGTGGAGCCGCACCACGTGACGGGCTCTTCGGGAAGCTCCTGCCGGACGTATTCGATCGGCCGAAATCGGCCGTGCTCGTCGCGGTCGTCATTACTCCTGTAGATCGAGGCGGAGGCCGTGATTGAAAGGCGCGCCGCACCACGAACGAAGAAGGAGAATCCCACAGAAGAGGGTGGAACGTATCGCCGCCGTCGAACAGGTTGCCCAAGCCTCCGATCGCCCGAATCGTCGTCAGAGTCGGTAGGGTCATCCTCTTCATCCAGCAGGGTCGGCTCGGCTTCTTCCTGGGTTGTGGAGGCCGGATCGATGCCGGACACATCGGGGTCGATGGGATGGAGTACGCCGGTTGGATACCGATCCAGCGGGGACATTCTCAGGCTGCTTTCGGAGGATGGCCCAATGAGTTGTTTGCGCAGCCACGTGACGAGTCTTTTCCTGGCTTCGACGTACATCACTTCCGGTCTGGGACGTATGGGATCCATGTTGCCGCGGTTGGGCTGTTACGAACAGGGCGATTCAATAGAGTCATTACCGAGTCTCGGACTGTCGTTCAGACATGTCAACTCCGAGCGTCCGCCCAGGGATCGACGACATCTACGCCGGATCCCTCGAAATCACGGACGTTACGAGTGACCAGGATGGCGGCGCGCGAGCGTGATATAGCGGCGATCTGGCAGTCCGCCTCGCCGATCGGCCGTCCTGTGAGGCGGCGGTCGGCAGCAATCTCGGCATAGGCGCGGGCGGCGGCGCTGTCGAACGGCAGAATTCTCTCCGAGAAGCCGAGTTCAAGCCACTGGTTCATGGTAGCTGCCAACCTTTCCCGGCGCCTGCCGGCAGGCATGATCGCGATGCCGTAGAGCAACTCCGCTTCGCTGACCGCCGTCAGGAACATCTCCTGCGTATCCCGCTCCGCAATCCAGGTCGCGACCGCGGAAGCCGGCTCCGGCCGCATGAGTTCGGAGGCCACATTCGTGTCAAGCACCAGCATGGAGTGCGGCTCAGGAGAAATTCGGAGGCTCGCGCATCGGTCCGCGCGGGGGAAGTTCAAGATCGACGCCGCCAAGGGGCGCGAAGCACTCGCGGGTGAACTTCGCCAAGTTCCGGGGAGCGGACTGCTTGTCGCTCACGGCTTCGCGCAGGATGATACGCACCTCCTCTTCCATTGAGCGGTTGTGCTCGGCGGCGCGGACGCGCAGGCGCGTCCTCACTTCGTCATCAAGATTGCGGATGGTGATGCTTGCCACTGGCCAGTCCTCCCTGCTCATCGGGACATTTCCAAACTAACGTATACTTGCAGTGCAAGCAAGCGCACGCCGTCCACGAAACGGCCATGGCGGCGTAATTGCGCGGCCACAATCGCCCATTTGCGCAAATGTGGGTGGCGTTTCATAACAGACCCCAACAACCCCACATCCCCTCCTCGTTCGCGGAAATCATGAATTCGGCAAGCGATGTTTACTCTCGCTTATCGTCGCGGCTTATTTTTCCGAAAATCGAGCCCGGCAAACTGGGCTTCACCAGGTACGTGGACCTGAGATGGGTTCTTTTTATATTTTTCTTTGGGAATTATAAAGGAAAGTTAACAGGCCCTTCATTAATCTTCTTTCCACAGTCATGTGCGAAGCGATGTTATTTGTTTGGGTCGAAACCAGCACCAAGCCATGGATTCCCTTTTGACTAGTAGGGGTTCAACACACATACAGCAGCCTTGACATATGAGAGCACGGTAATGTTTCTAGCATCTTTTTACGACTCCGCACCTAGATTTCCCAACGCGCCTCTTCCTCTTGATCCTCATCACGGGCGTTTTTGATCGCGTCATTGAGTCGGTGGAGCATACGCCGCGCCCAGCGACGTACTTGCTGCTTTGGATGTTCACACAAAGCTGTTAGCGGGGGCTGAAAGAGCGCATAATAATTCGTCACCGAGCCCGTCCAGCCGAATGTCTCTATATTGAGGGAGACTGATCGCAGCATGTCCTTGCGGTCACCAAATTCGTCGAGCAGTCGGACCATTACTGGATGTAGCAATAATTGCTCGGGAGCATCGGTTTTGTAAGTTCTCAGGACTGGAACGATCTTTGCCGCAAAAGCCGGCGCACAGTCCGGATGAGCATGACACCAGGCAAACAGGGTATCTTCCGGGAGGCTCAGAATCGCAGGAGACTTCTCCCGTTCAAACAAAGATGAATCTCCCAATAGATGCTCAAATCGCCATGCCCGTTTTCTGTCAGAGACGATTGCCTGCCCGATGAGCGGCCAGGTGACCTCAGGAAAGTCTGACAGCAACATTGGGATAACGGGTTCAATATCTCTCTCGTTGTTCCAATCCATAACATTGACCAGCCCTTTCGTGAGAGCGAAGGCCGTGGCGCGAGCGTCGTCGTCCTGCCGTCCTTTCTTAAGCATCCATTTCATGATCTTCTCGAAATGGGGGTTTACCGTTGTTCTACCCTGCAAGCGCACCCACCGGGAAAAGTTTTCCGCAGCCTTCCGCACTTGAGGTCGAAGGTTGTCAAGTCGCTCGATTTCACCGTAGACATACATTCCCATCAATTCCACTCCCACCACATACGCTTCCGTGCTGTGATTAAGTATCGTATCAAACAGAGGTACAACTTCGTGGATCGGAACCTTGGCGATCTCTCCACCTAGCGTCCACTGCATCAATCGCCAAGGAGGTAACAAGTTCGCTTCAATAGCGCTGATCGTCAATCCAATATCAGATGATGAAATACCCAATCGCCAGCAGATAAGGGGAAGTGACGGAGCGAGATAGACCGACTGAGCTACCCTTTGCTTTATGCAATCTACGACGTCTAGGTGATTCTTAGAGATACCGACAATAAATCCTGCCAATAGATCAAAGTTGCGATCATTCTCCGGTGTTTCTGAAACCGCCAGGATGATTCGCTCCAGCCAGTCCAGGGGAGAATTAGTAGCCTTGGCAATGGATTGTCCGAAAAGAGGGGCCATCCGCTGCTGGCCCCGGCTGATCTGAGGCAAGACTTTTTCCAGAATTTCTGGCTGCTCAACAATCTCGACTGCCAGGGTGTTAACAGCCTCGGCTTTGCGCTTGTCGTTCGTCTCGAAGTCCAGTTTTTCTCCGCAAGGAAAGTCCCACGGCATCTCGGTAACGAGGAAGCGCACACGTGATTCCAAGTCTTTCGGTTGCAGATCAGCCATCAGCGTTTTGATCCGAGCAATCATTTCGTGCTCTGTTTCGGAAACATCGTATTCAAGAAAATGGCCGAGGCTTTCCAGTGCTTCTACCCACTCACTGGCCTCTCCGCAAACTCGCTCGACTACTGTCTCCACGGTGTCAATAAAGCCATGGGAAACCAATGAGCGCAGGTGATGACCAAGCCCTATGCGCGCAGCTATGCCGGACTCATCGTCTCGCCTGGCGAATTCGGTAAGGCGTATCACACAGCCACTGATGTAATCTGTTGCCTCCTCGTTCGTTGCTGGACGCCAATCATCCAAAGCCGGGCTGGATCCGTGAATTTCCGCACCCACTTGTCGGTGGAAATGGTCTGTCTTGGAGCCAGCGACCAGAGCCTGGACGATAATCGAGCGTTCTAGTGGATCGTCGGTATTAACCACATCGTCCAGAAACGAAAGCCGCATACGGCCGTCGGCCTCAGTATTGCTAGCAAGCACGGGAAAAAGCGCTTTAAAGGAAGAAGTGGCGTCGTTGCCCATGCGTTGCTCATTTTCAGCGATTGCGAGGCGTAGCAAGAGGCGGGCACCATCCTCGAAAGTCTCGGAACGAAAGGCAATCTTCTCCAGTGCCCAAACAAGGTTCCAGCGTATATCGCCTTTGATGTCCGAAAGGTCTTTGACATCGGCTAGAGAGTGCTCGATTTGCCGCACGACAATCTCGGGATTGATTTCAGCAAGTGCCGATAGCACCTCCGCGTGGCCGGGACGGAAAATTCCCTCAAGATCATCGAAGGGTCCCCCAGGACGGCAGATATGGACCACCACTTCCTGGGAGACATCGGTCGTGTTGAGCAAACTGAGCTGTCGGGCCGCCGAAATTTTGAGGTTGGGACTGGTGTCACCGGTCAAAACTCTATCCCAATCGTCTCGACTCCACTCTCGCCACTGGCTCTCGGCCAGTTTCAGGGCGATTGAACGGGGCTGGAGGGTGACAAGCCTTCCTCGCCTTTGGGCGACTCCTCGATCGACAAGCCTTTTTATAGCGGCATGTAAGTCGGCAGCCGTTAGGCCACGTCCTCGCGTCGCTATTTCCTCTAGTTGGCCACCATTTGAATGCTCTATCGTGGTCAGGCCAAATGTAGCCAGTAGCTTCGCCGATTTGAGCAACAACTCAGGCTCATGGTTACTGCGCCCTTGAACAAAGACTTTGACCATATGGTCGTCTGTTGCGTGGGCAACGGGTATGGATTCAGCCCATGCCTGACCAACGCGGATCGCGATCCCAGGAAAACCCTTGGAGAAATGTATGATCCGGCGCTGGTCCTCGGACGGCAGGTCAGGCAAGACTTGATTGATAAGGGCTTCGATGACGGAAAGCGGCGCTTTGCCCACCCTAAACGTCGTTTTATCCGGCGTTCCGTCGGGAAGCTCGTTGTCGATGGTAATCAACGAGAGACGACTATCGCTTCGCAAAATCATGTCGACAAGTGCCTCATGAGACTCAGGAGGACAGCGATCGACAATCACTACAACTCGCACTCCCATATCCACCCAGCATTGCACAACGCTTTTGATGGCTAAAGGATCAACCTGGGATTCGTCGGCATAGAGAACGATGTCTTTGAAAAAACCGCCTCCTTCCTCGACACGATCAAGAGCTTCAAGAACCAGTCTTGATTTGCCGACACCGGATAGTCCGACTACGCGTACTCTGCCATGCGGTTTCGTAACATGTGCGCACAGTTGTTCTTGCAGCGGGGGAAGACGTTCGTCCTCCACCCAGGGAGAGCGCTCGTGCTCTGCGCGGCCCGCCCAGTGAAGCCAGGATCGAAAAGGGCCGACGGTTCCCGGTTGAGTTTGCTCCTTGGTCCATATTGCTACAGCGGGATGGCTGTTCGTCCAGGCGGCGATTTGATCGGCATCGAGAAACCGTACTTGCTGGTCGTCGATAGTCATGCAGGCGCCGCGGAGTGCCTGCCGGATACGTGTTTGCCGCTCTTCGATTTGCTTTTGAACATAAGGATGAGCACAAAGCATGATGTAGTGGCCACCGGACTCGACGGCCGAACGGACCATATCTTTGACCCTTCCCGCTGTTGTCAAGACGTCGCGCCCCGCCTTGGCAGGCAAGATTTTTCCGGCCTTTAACTGGAATTGACAGAGCCGTGAGGGGAGGTATGGAGTACGGTCGGGGCCGTCTTCCCATGTGATCCGTCCGTCCTCGCCTCCATCGGGAGTGGTAATCCCGCTGGCCACATGAATTCCGTCAGTGGGAAGACCATTGGTTTGGGCTTCCGCGTGCAGTAAGCGTCGCAAAAGCATAGGAAAAGCTTGCGCGGAGAGGGCTGCTATATGTTCACCCGTCACCTCAAATGGATGAATTCCAGTTGTGGTGCGCATGGGAGTAGATTTCTTTCCTTGCAGACTGGCGGCCATAGCCGGATTGGCCTCCAAAAGCCGCAGCAGATTGATGACAGAAGCGGAGGGTTTTATGGTACCCGCCTCGTACTTCGTGAAAGCGCGCGGGCCACCACCCAACAGTTCTCCGGCTTCAACCTGCGAGAGGCCGAGATGCTCTCGAATTGCACGGATTTCCTCAGGAGTGATTTCGTTTTTATTTTTCGCCATACTTGACCTCATCAACATTGAAAAATATTTATTGACCATTATGGTACATATAAATAAATTTTTCAATATTTTATTAAAATGCAATCTAGTGGAATATTTCAATAGTAATTTGGCAATTTCCTTGCTCGCATTAGATGTTGTGAACTCCTGATTGTGTTTGTTAGTGTCCGAAATAGGGCCGTTAACCCCCCTGGAATCCCTTGAGAAATCCTGAAAATTTTTATTTTTAACGGGGAGTTTAACCAAGGAACATGACTGTCTGTTTGAACAGGGATGTGAGGTTTATCGAAATCCTGCGGAATTCTAATCTAAGCTGGAATTAGTATTTCAAAGAGTTTGTGCGAGCGTGCAGAAGTTCAACAAGATAGATCATTTCCGGATGCGACATTTCAAATATCAACCCCAAGTATGCGCATAAACTGCGTGAAGAAACTCAGAAGCTGCCTCTATTGAAACAAATGGAATCCCTGGAAGAAATGTGCTCTGCATAATGGAGAAAGATTGATATCCTCAAAAGTTGGGGCCCCCAATGTATCACTTAATATTGAAGAGCACTCTAAAGAAGAACTGGCGAGAAAGTCACCGACCCTATTCGCCTTCTTTGATCTTCCTTATGAGACGTGCAATCTGGTCGTGATCTATCCCTTCCCTTTCACTCGAGGTAAGCAATGTCCCATTTTCACCGCCTCCTTCCTGATCCAAGATGATTCCGTTCTCGCGGTACCATTTTAGTTTTGCCTTCCATTTTTCATCATATTCGAGGTTGCCAAGCATTCCGAGATGTTCCCAGTACCAAGTGAGCCCTGTATCGGCATCCTCAATGGTGAAGTCCGGGCGCCTCGGCGTTCCATCCGTTCCAATGAACGGCCGTTCGTATTCATAGACGATACCGGCGTTTGCAAGCTCGTTTGCGATAATGACTTCGGATTTTGAGATCATGAGTTCACCGCGGCGTGAGCGATGAATGTGCTTATTATCGTACGCGTGTTTTCCGACCTGCACCGGCTCAGGAGCTTCAAACAGGTTGGTGAGGCGGCGTGCTGTATCGGACAGATGGCGGTAATCCAAGAGTTTGTGTGCTTCATCCTGGCAAAAGAGAACGAGTCGTGTTTCTTGGCGCGTGAATGCGGTGTAGAGGAGTTCGCGAGACAGGATTCGGCAGGGATTTGGCAGGACGACGAATACCATGTTGAATTCGCTCCCCTGTGCCTTGTGTACTGTGAGGGCATAGGCCAGTTCCAGTAGCCTTTGGTCTTCATCCAAATCACTAGCCCAATAGCTGTACTCGTATCCCCGCTGTGACGAAAGCGTCACTTTGAGTTGATCTAGGCTGACCTTGCTGCCTCGTTTTTTGAAGGGTCCAGTAACGATCCCGATTTCGCCGTTGGCAACATACTTGAGAGGCTGCGTCCCGTCGTCGAGTTCTTTCGGGAAAACCGAGTGCCGACGGTGGTTGCGTAGATTTATCACCTTGTCGCCATAGACAATACCGTCGGCACCCATCGGTGTTGCTATCTTTGCGAATCGCCGATCTTTGGGTGTTGCAAACTTCCGCATTTCCGGCCGGAACCCACGTTGGATTAGCCGGTTTAAAATGATGGTTCCAGCTGCTTCACCCTTCACTGGAGACAGCACCTGCCAACCATCCGCAGCGTGGCCAGAAGACCAGAAGTTGAAATAGAGATATCCACCACTTTCAGTGCCGCCGAGAGCTTTGAGCGCAAATGACTTTTCAACGTCGGCAGGATCAAGCTTCAGCTCTTCGCTGATTATCTGAGGTAGCATTGTGGCCAACTCAGTAGGAGTGGACCACGAGCACACCCGCAAATGCGGACCGCAATCGCCTTGCGCGAGCAATCCGATGATCGCATCGCTGGCAGGACCGGCCGCTCGGCCACTGAATAGTTCCGCAAATTCCAGGTCTAGCCGCTGCGCGCCTTTCTGCCGGCTGCCAAGTGTCAGTTCGGCATAGCCTGTCCCTATACGTGGCCGTCCTGCAGGGAGATTCGCCGGGGTAAGGAGCTTGACGATGTCAACGAGGGGGCGGCCGGCCCCAATTGGTGGGAGCTGACTTGGATCGCCAACTAGAATGATCCGTTCCACAGCGCTGAGTGAGTCAATTAGTGCAGCAAGCTGCTCCTCAGTGAGCATCGATGCTTCATCCACGATTACAGTCTTATAGGTGGACGACCGCTCGATGTCACCAATCACCTTGTATCTCTGTGTAGTATCGTCGTACCGCCTTGGCCGTAGAAACTGCGCGATCGTGTGGGCTTCCATGCCGGTTTCCTGCTGCAATCGCACGCGAGCCTTTCCCGTTGGTGCAAGGAGCAATATGCCACGCTGATTGATCGGTGGAGCTTCGCAGAGAAACTTTAATAGCGTAGTCTTTCCCGTTCCGGCTTTGCCGATCAGCACCGAAAACCGTGAAGCGGAGATTTCCCGAAGGGCGGCTGCCTTTTCATGACGACGTCGGTCCTCAAGCGAGCCTTTGGGGGGCAATTCATCCTTGAATTCACAGTCAAGCTGTTTTCGCCAGTCAATATCGACACTATGACGTTTGCCCATCTTGACGCGTCTGCGCACTGTGGACGCAATCAGCTTACGGGTGATGTGGAGACGATCCAATTGGTAGGCAGGCTTGCCGTCTTCTAGGTTGCAACTTTCGAGAACCGGTGTGAGGCGCTTTCCATGGATTTCATAAAGGTCGTCCGTTGCTGGTAGAGCCGGACTCAGATTCAGTTCGCGGATCTGAGCGATAATTTCTTCACGTGCCATCAACGTATGTCCGTCCTCCGCTGCACCTTCTAGTATCGCGGCGGTGGCAGCGCGTAAACGCCGGCCATCGACAGGTCCCTTGATTGCAGAAGGCTCGGGAAGGGGATGGACTGTTGCGATCGCCCGTTCTGGAAAGACCCCTTGATCAATGGTGCGGAATGCAATCGGTCCAAATTGATACCGGTCACATTCGTAGATCAGATAGGGATTCCGTAGAATCGCCCGGTCGGTGATCTCTTCGTTGTCAATCCGAAGAACGGAGCGATTGCGCGCGGACTGATCCCACCAGCGTTCAGCCTGCTGCCCGGTGATGTCAAATCGAGCCAGCAACTTTGCAAGGGCTAGCCGTGTCCTACCTTTTTCACTAGCAAGGTACTTCCAGACGTCAGTAAATCCGTCAACCTGTGTCTTCAAGTCGGCCGGGAGTTTCTTCGGATTCCTGACAAGCGCTGCGAGAACCTCCCACGGATCGCCTTTTTCGCCAGCCTTGTCCCAACAGTAGTACGCGAGCTGGTATCCGTACTCGACACCCATAGCGCATAGCACGGAACCAAGACCGGGATAGGGTCCGCGCAACGTCCAGAGCTCACCGAGACACTGATCGATCCATTTCAGTTGCCGTGTCCAATCGCCTCCAAAGCGTTGAGCATAGTTTGACAATGCCCCTTTAATCGAGAGCAGTGCGGCAATGGCGGTCCCCGACGACACGTGTTCGCTTGCATAGGAAAACTCCTTCCGGTACTCCTTTGGCACGAACGCGATGCAATCACTCGGATCCATGCTCGAATCATCATCATAACGTCTAAGAAGATCATGATACGGCAACAGCACGCCGTTATCGCCATCTAGCCTGATGCTGTGGCGGACGGAACGTTCCCAGAGATAGGAGCGCAGTCCATTGTGATTTTGTGGATCATAATCCCATTCCTCAAGATCCCCGATCGCTGTAACGCGCCCGGCTCCGATAATGGTCCACTGCTCATCGTCGGTCAGTGGCGTGCGTTTTGCGTAGATGAATACCAGACTGCGTTCCGGTTTCAGCGCGTCAAAGAACGCATTGAGCAATGCTTTCTGATTCCTGTCGCCCTGAATCCATGGCCTGCTTTCAAGCCAGTCGGGCTCTTCAGGT
The DNA here is from genome assembly GCA_965203325.1 of bacterium. Taxonomy (GTDB): domain Bacteria; phylum UBA8248; class UBA8248; order UBA8248; family UBA8248; genus Bin107. Next base: position 995,885 of record OZ241875.1, on the reverse strand, counting down.
TCGAACTCTGGATGTGCTTCTATGCCGTAACGTTCGGCAATCGACTGGCTGTCGATTACGCCTTTTTTCCATTCCTTTCCCCATGCTTTCTCCTTGAGCATCCAACCGTACGGTGTTGCCGCCGCCGAGAAGGGTGGATGTCTGAATGATGTGTCGGATATGTGGCTGTGGTGATCGCTCGTATCCGAATAGGCGTGATGAGCAAGCCGCTGCTGGGCACGAGAAGAGAGGAAGTTGACCCGTTCGGTAAAGCAGGGCGGTACTTGGGTCGGTGGTATCTGATCGAGATGCTTACCTGCATGCAGCTCGTCCAGATCATCGTCTTTCATCGCTCCGATCCTGTTCAAAGCGAGGCAACTCGCGTTTTTTCGCGGAAATTGGCAAACCGTCCCATCCCAGCCTGCATCGTGCCATGGAACGCGTACCGAGAGGTGTCGCAGGGGAATCCGCGCCGCTTTGTCATCAGATTTTGCCATTTTCTGTGAGTTTCTCCAGTCTTTCAGTGCTTAGCAGTGTCCTTCGTAATGTATTTTTCCCGGGATCGGTCCTTGGTAGCCCGCAAGTGTAGCAAACTCGAAGATGAATATAGGTTGCGATTAACTGAAGGGCCATGAAAGGAACGACATTATCGGCGGCAGCCTAAGCCCGGTTATGGTCGGTCAAAGGTTACCTCGCGATCCAGGTTCACATCAACTTCACTCCTCAAGCGCCTGTACGCTTCTGATGACATCCAGCTTGTCACTACGTTCTGAAACGATTCGTCGTTCATAAATCGCACAAATATCTCCTCGTTCTGGTCCATCCGTTCTGTGAACAGATTCTTGAGTAGATTTTTGAACACCAATTCGAACTTTTCACCGGGGTTCACGACCGCCGCCTGTCGTACCCCGTTGTTCGCCATTGCCTCTTCTACAACCTGGTCGAAGAAGAGTTGATCCGCCTGATTGAAGTCTGTACCGAAGCGCTCATTCACGATATCGATTAGCTGTGAAAGCGGGACGGATTGTGAACGCGCCAATCCAGACCCGAGTTCCGTGGGTCCGTCGAGCGGACGCGCTTCGCCTCCACTGAGTAGAATGGAACCCTCGTTAATTTTTTGTAGACGATAGTATTCAAGCTGCACTTCATCATCAAATCGGTATGCGGACCCGTTCTTTCGACGCGGCAACTTAGTTGCAAGGTGGCGGAGAAACACGTACAGACGCTCAAGATCGGAGTCCTGGTAAGGAATTATCTGGCTTAAAAACCCATACAAATTCCGGTACGCTTGAACTTTTCCGCGCCAGTTTTCTGCCTCTTCCTCGTTTTCGTCCAAGCAACTGCTGAAGCGCGACACCGCCGGATCGAGGGCAGCATTCATGGCTTGATGATCCAAGATACTATGACGGCGCTTCGGCTTGAAATAAACCGTGCAAAATTGCTCGACTTCGTCATTGAAATAAACGCCCGAATCATCTAGATCATCTTTGATCTCGTACATGCGCGCCGGATCTACCTCCTCACCCATCTCGGCGCCTTCATAATATACATTGAAAGCTTCTTGTATCTCCTGGCGGTCGTTGACGAAGTCGAGTACAAATGTGTCTTCCTTGCGTGGATGCACGCGGTTCAACCGAGACAAGGTTTGCACGGCCTGAATCCCAGCGAGGCGTTTGTCCACATACATCGTGTGCAGTAGGGGCTGATCGAACCCAGTCTGATATTTCTCAGCGACAAGTAATACCTGGTAAACCTGCGTCGCAAATTTCTCGGGCAGTTCCTTCTCGGAGATGCCTCGGTTCATGCTCGGCTCGGTATAGGTAACACCCTCGATCTTGTCATCTTCAACCGTGCCAGAGAAAGCGACCAGCGACTTGATGGAGTAGCCCTTCTCCTGAATATATTTGTCGAAGCTCTGCTTGTAGCGAACCGCTTCGAGGCGTGAACCCGTCACCACCATCGCCTTGGCCCGGCCGCCGATCTTGTGCCGCGTTACTGCTTGGAAATGCTCGACCATCACCTCGGTTTTCTGCGCGATGTTATGCGGGTGCAGCCGCATGAAGCGCGCCAAGGCTCGTGCCGCCTTCTTACGCTCTACATTGGGATCATCACCACATGCCTTAAGTAGCCGGAAATACGTTTCATAGTTAGTGTAGTTCCTTAGCACATCGAGGATGAATCCTTCCTCGATTGCCTGCCGCATAGTGTAGCGATGCACGGGATTCCCGTCGCGGCCAAACACGGAGAGAGTCTTATGCTTCGGCGTGGCGGTGAATGCGAAGAAGCTTAGGTTCGATTGCCTGCCTCGCTTAGCCATACTGCGGAACAATTCTTCCATGTCTTCTTGTCCTTCCTCGGACGCGCGCATTCTGGCTTCTTCACGCAGCAGTTCACCGCCCAACACTTCCTTCAGGTCAGTAGCAGTTTCGCCGCCCTGAGAGCTATGAGCTTCGTCTACCATGACGGCGCAACGGCGGGTTGGGAGCATTCCCATGCCATCTACCCCGCGTTCCTCGACCATTTTCAGCAACTGTTGGGAAACAAACGGGAATTTTTGTAAGGTGGTAACGATGATCGGCACCGCACTTTCAAGTGCCTCGGCAAGCTGCCGGGAGCTTCTGTCGATGCGCTCTACGACACCGCGCTTGTGCTCGAATTGGTAAATAGTGTCTTGGAGTTGCTGATCGAGCACGACGCGATCCGTGATCACGATCACACTCTCAAAAACTCGCTCGTTGGTAGCGTCGTGCAGGGATGCAAGTCGATGGGCAAGCCATCCAATGGTGTTGCTCTTGCCACTACCAGCGGAGTGTTCAACGAGGTAGTTGTGACCCACGCCTTCTTCGCGCGCGGCGGCCACGAGCATCCGTACTGCCTCAAGCTGATGATAGCGTGGAAAGATCATAGTTTCCATTTTGATCTTATTACCCCGATCATCGCGCTTCTCGTCGATCTGCAAGTGAATGAAGCGGGCCAGAATGTCGAGCAGACTGTCACGTTGCAACACTTCTTCCCACAGATAAGCCGTGCGATATGTTCTCCCGGTCGGGTCGGGTGGGTTACCAGCCTTACCTTCGAATCCCTTGTCGAAAGGTAGGAAATTAGTCGCTTTACCAGCCAGCCGGGTGGTCATGAGTACAGCTTCGGTATCCGCAGCGAAATGCACCAGTGTGCGGCGTTTGAACTCGAAAATGAGCTCACGAGGATCGCGGTCCCGCTGGTACTGCTGGCGGGCATCCTCGACTGTCTGACCGGTGAAAGGGTTCTTTAGTTCAATCGTCACCACAGGGATACCATTCAGGCTTAGCGTGACATCGAGCGACTGCTCCGAGCGTGGCGAGAAATGAAGTTGGCGGGAAAGCCCTAGGCAGTTGGTGGCATAGCGCGCCTCAAGTTCAGGGTTCAGTCCGTGCGCTGATTTGAAGTATGCTGTGCGTAGCGTTCGACCATAGCATTTGAAACCATGCCGGAGTGTAGCGAGCGCGCCATGCGTATCCATCCACTTACACAGGTCTCCGAGGATTTGCTCACCGGTTTTATCACCGTGCAGTCTTTCCAACCTGGCCCACTCTTTTGGCTGGGTTTCGCGGATGAAGCTTAGGACTATATCGGGAAAGATCGCGCATTCGCGGTCGAATCCTTTGCTGGGAACTGCTACATAACCGTTACCTATAAGGTGGGCTTCGATGGCGGTTTCGAAGTCAGCTTCAGAATGACGAGTTATACTCATGCTTTCATCCTTGCGATCCTTTGCTCCAACCACCACACAGTAACTTGGCAGTAGGGCTGCAACTTACCGACGCCGGAAGCATACTGGTTCCGTTTGCGAACGAAGTCGTCGCGATTCATAGGACGGCCTTTTCTCCCGCCTCCCTTCCGTTTCCACCATTCGAGAACAGCGTCGAGAACTCTGCTCCGATTCGCCTTAAGTATGGGCAAGTTGAGATTCAAAATTTGGTTCAATTGATTATCGAAGGTTTTGTTATTGGACCTGATAGTACCATTAGGTTCATATCGTATCCTTGTTTCGATAGAGTGGGTCGGATCGGCGGGGTTCCAAAGGATCTCATCGTCGCCCTTCCGCGTGTCACAATGTTGAGAATGAAACGGTTGCCCTTCGCCACCCTTGCAGGCTCCGAGGAGATTACGATAGGTCAATTGCTGGTTTGGATAGGTAGTCTGACATTGCCAATGTTCAATTTTCATTGTATTAGAATCGGGACTAATACGCCCCATGCAATAGCAACACAGACCATGCTGCTCAGTGACAAGAGCGTTTCGAAGTTCGTCCTTGTATGCGTAATTGTCATAGTCACAGTGCGACGTCTTGCGGTGCGTGAGCAGACTTTGGGGTTCGGCATCCTTCATGATAGCCCTCATTCTTCTCCCTCCATAAGGTCTAGAAGAGTTAGGATGCGCGTCACCTCCGGATCGTTCTCTCCCAGTAGTTTTGCCAAATCGCCCAACAGTTTCCGGGCATGGTCGTAACAGTCGTTTCCAATTGACTGAGAAATCTTAGTAAGTAGTTCGTTCACCACTTCGGTCCTCGGGTTAGTTTGCATGATCTCCTTGAGCACCCGGCTTGAATCTACACCAAACGAGTGGACAGGTGGATAGACTTCTCCATCCGACATGATGTGTATTTGATCATGTTCGACCTCGCCTATGATCTGCGGTGAATGGGTTGTAGCGATAAACTGACAGCGCGGAAATGTAGTCGTAAGTTTGTGAACGATTTGCCGCTGCCATTTAGGGTGTAGGTGGAGATCAATCTCGTCGATCAGCACAACTGCATGGCCGTCGCTCAAGGGATCGTTGAGTGACGGATTCGCTTGGGATAGACGTCGAGTAAGGTCAAGGACTAAAGCTAAAACACCTCTTTCACCGTCAGACAACTGAGCTACATCAAGTGCAACCTCACCCCGGTCAATTAGTAGGCGAGACGATTTTTTGTCAGCCGGACGAAGGTTCTTGTAGGTTGGCAGAAATTTCTCGATAGCCGATCTCATCATCTCTAGGTGTCGCTTTGCTGCAGTTTGTTCCCTCCCAAGAACCTCCTGCGCTCGCATCCAGTCAGAAAATTGAGTAACGTACATCGGTCGAGCGATAAGGGCTTCAGCGTAAGCAGATGATACACCTCCTGCCGCCCTTGACTTGGTTGCACTGGCATACGAGGCCACGGACCGATTCGTGGAGAAAAAGATGCAGTTGGGAGCTACTGGAGCGGCATAGGCGGCGCTTTTAAGTGTAGCTTTTGATGGTGTGAAGGCATCTGAGTCAGAAACTCCGTGAGATTCGTCGAGTTCACGAAGAAGATTGCGGGCCCTATCGCGCAGCCTTTCGGAGTCTAGTATCTCCCGTCGAAGCTTCTCAAGATTCTCTACGTCATCAGCAGCAAACGTCTCCCGCCACTGGCGTCGCGTGAAGCGGAACTCTTCGTCGCCAATGGCTAATGTTAGTTCTACATCCAAGAACGGGAAGCCGTTACTGATATCGTCAACCGAAAAGGCCATTGCCCTGGCGCGCGACTCTGTCGTCGAGGGAAATATCCGAGACAGGCAGATACGCAGCGCATCCAAGACCGTACTTTTTCCTTCACCATTCACCCCGGCGATCAGGTTGAATCCTGACTGGAAGTGAAAATCAATCGTCTCGATTGCCCGGATGTTGGTCAGCTTTAGCGATGTTATTCTCATACTCCCTGCTCCACATCAATCTGACCTGTCACTGTCGCCGAGATAAGAGACACACGGCGTTCTTTCAGGAGAGTGATACTCTGATTGGTCAGTTGAATTAACTCATCTAATTTCTGTGTCTCAGTTTCGATGTGGGAAACTATGGACCGCTGCTCACTAAATGGTGGTATTGGAACCTTAAGATTTTCTAGCGTTTCGATTGTTAGTTGGTTAATAGTAGATGTAGAAAATGCACCTGCCTGATATTCGAAAATGGGAGAGTTGAAGACAAAATAGAGAAAAGAATTGTACGTGCTCCGGAAAAGAGTCATGAAGACGCCAAATGTAATTCCCGCAGATGCACTGTCTATCATCGCACTTTTGCCGATTAGTGCGCGACTTCCACTTCGCGAACATATGAGTATGTCACCAACACGTGTAATTAACTCTTGGGGGATATCCACTTTAACGTATATGTTATCTTCCAAAACGATGTGTTGATCTTTTATGTTTGAGGCTCTAAGTACAAGTACCCCCTCCTTTTCCAGCACCATTTCACTCGAGTCGAACGTCAAACCGATGGTCGGTTTCCCTACATGTTTCAGCCGTCTGATCTTCCAATGTGCAGGGATATCCCCCAACCAAGGGATCCCAGAGTAATGTAACGGCACATAAGGATCGAGCCCACGGGTCACGGCACGAGTAATAAGAGCGCGGCGCTTTTCTCTCAAGAAAATGAGAACCTGCTCTTTAGACGCAACTAACTCATCGAGCCGAGCCGTCTCGCGGTCGAGATAATTAGCAATGGCACGTTGCTGTTCCAACGGAGGAACCAAAACACGGAAATTTCGAACAAACTCTTCGGAAACACGCTTTTGGCCAGCAGATCCAAACATGACTGCCTCACCGTGTTTGCGGAATTGATTACTAGTGGTGGAATAATACAGGAAGCGGGCGTCGATCTCCTTTGTAGGTCTCAGCACATGAAGTTCGGTAGTACCAAAACCAACCCCGTTCAGAGTTCCAGATACTAAGGCACCCTTACCATTTTCAAAGCAAGGTGTGATTTTTGCTACAAGAACATCACCGTCGAAGAATTGAGTATAGCCGTTCTGGACATCGTCGATTTCTCGAGAAAGAGAACAGTCAAGCTCTCCTTGTTCCCCGATTTTTTCCATCGGGATAAATGTGACCTGAGCCACTTCAGTCAAAATTTGTCGCTGTTCGTCTGAAAGTCCACGGTGTGTGAGAAAGCGTAGGCGCTTAGTGGGGTAAGAGGATACCGATTGTCCGTTCACCCTGTCACCTCCTTCAACAGGCGCACAATCGCCTCTTCCGCTTTCTTTAATTCCTCGTCAATTTCTTCCAGAGTTCGCGGCGGCGTGTACTTGTAGAAGTAACGGTTGAAGTTGATCTCGTATCCGACCTTGTCCTTACCTCGATCCATCCAAGCATCCGGCACGTAGGGGCGAACTTCTCGATCAAAGTAACCTTCGATATCGTCCTTGAGCGGCACATTCTCGAAATCGCGCAATTCAGTATCTGGCTCCCAGCCGCCACTCCGCCCACTGGAAGCGACCGGATCAGCTTCGGGAAATGTTTTTGTGAATACATCGCGGAAAAGTTTCTTCTCCGGCGCTTTCCACCGCGAGTCGCGTGCGCGAAGTAAGCCCTCGATTTGGCTTTGCACTGCATTCCAATCGTGCATTGGTTTCCGTCCCAGCGTCTCGTCTATAGCCTGTACGTCATCCAGCAGGTGGGGACAAGCATCTAGGAAGCGAGCCTTATCGTCGATCGTCATCCGATAGCTCAGGCGTAGAGGACGCTCGACTGTGACACGGGTGTAGCCAAAATCGGCGTTGTCAAACAGCTTAGAGCAATCGTTCTCTTTGAATCTGCCGTAAAGGCGGACAATCTCTTCGATCTGCTTCTTGGCAAGGTGGCGACGCTTGTCACCAAGACTGCGGCGATTTTCTTCACTACCGCCCGCCGTCCATAAGTTCCGCGCGTCGATAAGCTGTATCTTGCCCCTGCGTCGCTTTTCCTTGCGGTTGGTGATGACCCAGACATAAGTGCCGATGCCAGTGTTGTAGAACATCTGCTCGGGTAGGGCGACTATGGCTTCGATCCAATCGTTTTCTATAAACCACTTGCGGATGTTGCTCTCGCCAGAGCCCGCACCCCCAGCGAAGAGCGGCGAGCCGCTGAGCACTATGGCGAGTCGGGAGCCATGTTTGTGTACGTTAGGGCGTAGTGGCTCGCGCTTATCCCACATGTGCTGGAGAAATAGTAGGGAGCCGTCGCTCACACGCGGTAGACCGGCACCGAAAGGACCGTCGAACCCACGTTGGTCGTGTTTCTGCCTGAGCTCTTTCTGCTGTTTCTTCCAGTCAACACCGAAGGGCGGATTGGTGAGGAAGTAGTCGAAGGTGTCATTGTCGAACTGGTCATCAATCAGGCTATCACCGAAGCGGATGTTATCGCCGCCACCGTTGTGATCCACCTGCTTCATCAGCATGTCTGACGCGGCTGTGGCGAATGCGCGTTTGTTATAGTCCTGACCATAGACGAATAACTGCGCTGCGCTGTGGTGTTCGCGCAGGTAGTTTTGAGCCTCAGCTAGCATTCCGCCAGTACCGCAAGCCGGGTCAAGCAGCTTGCGGACGGAGCCTGGCGTGGCAAGCAATTGATCGTCCTCGATGAACAGAATGCTTACCATCAAACGAATCACTTCGCGCGGCGTGAAATGGTCGCCCGCGGTCTCGTTGGCCAACTCGTTGAAGCGACGGATCAGAATTTCGAAGATGAGTCCCATCTGCTCATTGCGGACGGTATTGGGGTGCAGATCGACATCGGCGAACTTCGAGACCACAAGATAGAGGATGTTTGCCTCGTGCATCCGTTCGATCTCGTTCTCAAACTCGAAAAACTCGAAAATATCACGCACGTTCTTCGAAAAGCCCTTGATGTAGCTAACCAGATGCTTTTCAATATTGTCTGAATCACCCTTAAGCTTCCCAAAGTCGAGGTGTGAGCGGTTATGAAAGCGTTCGCCTGCGGCCAAATTCAAACGAGACTCAAGAGCTTCACCCTCAAACCTTGATTCGTACTTGCCCAATTCTTCCAAAACTTTAGACTTTGTCGGCGTGAGTACGCAGTCAAAGCGGCGAAGTACGGTCATCGGTAGCATGACGCGCTCATACTGTGGTGGCCTATAGGGGCCACGCAACAGATCGGCAATTTGCCAAATCAGATTGGCGAAGTAGTTGTGGTCAGGCATCGTGCTTCTTCATTGACCTAAGGCACCAGTAAGAACCTTGACCTGCCAAATCAACTCCTGCCCACTCTGCTCGAGAGTGACTGCGATGCAGCAAGTAAGTTTTGTGAACTTGTTCATGCCCATAATCTATTGTTTCCTTGGCCTCGCGCACTTGCTATTTGTCGATCACTTCCTTACTAGCCTTGGTAGACTAATCCAAGGTTGCGTCTATATCCGCGCTACCGGTTTCCTAAGCACGAACTATTGACGTACTCCCTTCACGTAGAACTCTACGTATTATAACGGGCCACACTCATTGTCCCCTAAACAACTACTGATTCGTGAACACTGTCTAGTTTGGATCGAATATTAGTGCGTTGACGTTGTCTCAGCAAGTTGAGTGGATAGCGGAGTATAGAAATGCTAGGGGCTGGGTCGCGAGATTATTCATCCCTTACTTCTTCGGTAAAATCAGTGGTATTACCCGGCTGAAACACATGGATTAGAGAGTTTGTCCCTTGCATCTTGCTCCCCGATTACTCTTAATTCACAAGGTTTTGCGCTGATTTGACCGGCAATTCCGGCGCGACTTCGGAGATATTCTTGCCGATTTGCTCGATTTCTTCCTCCCGTCCAGTTCTTTCCATGTCGCGGATGACGGCCTGTGCGACGAACATGACGGAGCGCAACAGGTGGATTTCCGCTTCGGTTCGGGGCCATTCGCGGCGCTCAAGGGCTTCCATCACGAACTCTACCACCAGTCGGTTGGGCGACATTTCGCGATTTTGGGCCTCATTTTCAATTCGTTTCCACTGCTCGGGCGTGATCCTGATGTTCTTCTGTATCGTCTGAACCATCCGTTTCGCCGCTCCCCTCAACAAGATTTTCATCCGTTCCGATCGCAAAACGACCGCAAAAATTCTCATTTCCTGCACCAAACACACCCGCCTCGGGCCCAAAAACGATGCCCGTGACGCCGTTTCATGAACTACCAAAATGGTAGCCATCATAGCGCAGCGCGCCTCCGTGTACTACCAATCTGGTATCTTACAGGAACTCCCCGTATTACATGAGCATACGCGATTCTCTAAGTAAAATGATTTCAAAAGGTTCGCGTGCTACCAGATTGGTATTGCTTTTCTCGGCATGACGGGAATACCCGGGGATGCGAATTTTCACAGCATATCGCGGGCAGTCGCACCAACGCGACACCAGCATCAGCGATGCGTCCGGTGTACAACCCGAAGCGCCTAAGGGCGGCTAGCGGCGGATTCCTGGGAACGAACGACAGGGGAATTTTCGCCGGAGAGAATGGCAAGCGGGAGCCGCCGCGGCGATTGAGCGGACAGAGCGAGTGGCAAGAGGGAGTGAGGGTGTCGGAGCTTGCGCCTGGATTCACAAGCGGCGGACGCACGGGGCGCTGCAACTTGCGCTTTTCATCACAAGCAGACGAACGACACGGGAAGCGACGGGCCGCGCCGCCGGGGTGGCGACGCGACCCGAGGAGTGTTCACATCAGGCGGCCACGCGTTGCACGGGGATGCCGAGGCTTCGAGCCTTGTCGACGAGGTTGTCGGTGATGCCCGAACCCGGGAACGCGATCACGCCCTTGGGGAGGAGGGAGAGCAGCTCGTCGTTGCGCCGGAAGGGAGCGGCCCTGCCGTGGGCGTCCCAGTCGGGCTTGCAGACGACCTGGTGGACGCCGTTCCGCTCGGCCCATCCCGCCGCTATCTTCTCGGCGCCGGGGCCGCCGCCGTGGACGAGGACGACGTCGGCGTACTTGGCTTTCAGCTTGTCGAGCTGGCCGATGATTTTTCCGGCGTCGGTGGCTTCCTTGCCTCCCGCGACGGCGACGAGTGTTCCCTGGGGGAGGTGGGCCGTGTTCTCGCGGTCCTTTTTCGCACGCTGGAAATCGCGCGCCTCGATCACCGCGGAAGTCAGCTTGCCGGTCTGGCTGACGTGCGAGCCTCGCCTGGGCCGCCAGACCTCGCCGGTCTCGACGCGGTAGGCCTCTGCGGCCGTATCGCGCAGCACCTCGAAGGCGTCGCGGCGGGCGGTGAGATTCCCGGCCCGGTCGGTGGCGAGTTCGAGTTCGCGGGAGCGGATCTCGGAGCCGTCCTGCTCGCGCTGCATTTCACGGATGCCGGGGATGAGCTTGTCGGCGGCGCGGTCGAGCCGCTGGGTCTGGGCGTCGAGGGTGTTGACGAAGCCCCAGAGGAGGTTTCTTCGCTCATCGGCCAGCTGCGTGCCGTCGGGCGCTGCCTCGGCGAGCAGGTGGAATGCCTTGAGGACGGCGGCGGTGGACTCCGCCTCGCCCCACACGGGCCGGTTGTCGAACTCGTCGGGGCCGGGGGTCGCGCCGAAGAGGGCGGCCTGTTCGCAGACCATGGCGGTGAAGGATTCGTTCTGTGCTTCGATGGTGTCGACCTCGTGCATGATGCTCTCCTTGTGTGTCGCGGTGGCAGTCATCGTTCACTCCTTTCGTTGTCCTCAAGCGAGGGGATGGCTGAATTCGGGAAGAGCGTAGCCACGCTCGTTGCGCCCCACTTCTTTCGGCATCTCGTCGAGATACCTGGCGGCCCACTCGGCGGCGCGCGCGAGTACGTCGCCGTGGCACGGGAGGGGATGGCAGTGGCAGCCGAGCTCGCAGCCTTGAAGGTTGGCGAGTTCGTAGAGGTCCTGCTCCTCGCGCCGGATTCTTTCCCACAGCCATCGCCGGTATTTCTCGATGACCTCGCTGCGGGAGCCGTCTTTGCCGATGCGGAAGGGGTTTCCCCACTTCGTCATGCGGTCGATCCTGACCAGCAATCCGCCGCCGAATTGAGGCGCAACATAGTCGTTCAGGTTCACCACGGTGGTTTCCATGCCTTTCTCCTTTCCAGAGAGTTAACGGATGCGCTTCTTAGCGCCCCATTTTCAGCACGTGGTAGGCGTGGGCGTCAGGGGCGGTTTTCAGTCTTTTTTCACCCGGAGGGCGCGCAGCGGAAAAAATCCACGCTTCACCGATTTTTTCTGAAAAAAGATGCTTTTGCGTCTTTTGCAAAAGCATCCTTGACCCCGCGCCGTGCGTGCTAAAATGGGAGCGCTAAGAGAGAGAGGGTAGTACCGCCACCGGGACACAAGAGCCTTTGGTGTTTCACGATGAAGGCGAAGCTCATCGGGAAACAGTCTCTCATGCTGCGGAAAGGGTCATTTCGGGCCGTCTTTTCCGGCCCGAAATTCCCGCAGCGGGGGGTGGACTGAGCCACTATCCAGAACATGGAATGAGTGCAGGTGCATGCCGGTTTTCCGGGAACATGGTTCATCGTTCACGGAACCGGAGGATTTACCGGGTGTTCCCGGTAGATGAGAGAGCCGGCAGGGCGGACCTCCTCTGGATAAGGAGCATAAAAAAGGGGCTGACGCCGAAGCGCCAGCCCCTTGTGAGCCTAGAACGGGATGTCGTCCCCGACTACGCCTGCGGGCACCGCCGCCGTCTCGGGGTGCGCGCCGTTGCCGTTCCCGTTCCCGTTCACCTTGTCCAGGAACTGCACGCGCCCGCCCGGGGCGATGAGGATCTCGGTCGAGAAGCGGTCCGAGTCCTCCCCGTCCTTCTTCCAGCGGCGGGTCTGCAGCTTGCCGGCCACGTAGATCAGGCGGCCCTTCTTCGCGTGCTTCTCGAACATATCCACCAGGCCGGGCTGGAAGGTCACGACCCGGTGCCACTCGGTCTTGTCCACCCGCTCGCCGGACTGCTTGTCGACGTAGCCCTCGTCGGTCGCGATCGAGAGGTTCGCCACGCGCCCCCCGCTCGTGAGGTGGTTGACGGTGACGTCGGCGCCGAGACGCCCGATCAGTTCCGCTCTGTTGAGTCCGAATGCCATTGTAGTACTCCTTCACAGTGTGGTGTGGATGATGAAGTGGAAGGGGCCGGGGAGCCTCTCTCCCCGATCCCCCGATCTGCCCTATTCCCTCCTGAACTCCTCCTCGCCCCCCGCCTCGTCGCGAATCTTGCGGATCGTGTAGGCGTCGAGTCCGAGTTCTGCGAGCAGTTCGTCCGTGGTGGGAACATCGACGTCGAAGTCGTTCTCGTACATGGCCAAGCCTCCTCTCGGGGTTGTCCCCGGCGGCGGGAGCTGGAGACCGTCTCCCTCTCCCCTGCCGGGCCTTTGCCCGGCTCCCCGCTTCGCTCCACCTCTCCCCCGCGGAGGTTCAAGTCCGGTGAGGACCGCCAGCGGACCTTGAGCGGCCTCCGTCCCGACCGGGTAGTCCCGGAGGCGGAACGGGAGCGGGAACCAGGCGAGCGCGCCCCTGGTACGGGGTTTGGATGGATGAGGGATGGGCGAACGGAGACGTATCGAGTGGGGTGGGATCGGGGCGGCGACGTTCCTGTCACCGCCGATGAGGTTTATCGTCGGTGATCTCGTGCCGCAGACCGGGATGTCGGTGTTGATGCTGCCGGAGCCGGCTGCCGGGTTAGCTCCGCGCCGCCTGGCGGGTCGGGATTGTGCTCGGCGCCTTCGTCACCGATGGCGGGAATGCTCTGCCGGGTTGCGCCCGCCCCGTGTGGTCGTATCCGGACTCGCGGCCAGGCCCCCCGCCCGCCGTCCTGCGCGGCGCGCCGGGGTCCGGTTGGCGGCGCAGCGGGGTGGCTTCCCCCCGCCCCCGGCGGGAAGGAACCCGGACGGCTTCCGGACGGCTGCGCAGCAGGGCGGCGCAAACCCTCCCCCCGGCCGGGTCTGCCCCCGCCGGCGAGCTGACGGCAGTACGTACTACCGGCTGCGGGCCGGCGGCACGTGCAGGCGGCGAGCCGGTGCAAGCACCTACCAGCTAGTGTACCTGGCCATAGGCGACGCGTCCTCGATGATTTCCACCTCCTCGCGGGAGAGCTTCTCGAAGGCGAGGCACATGGCGACCTCCTCCCAGGAGTCCCAGGGGCCGTGCTCCTCGCCCGTGGCTAGTTCGACCACGGTGAAGCGCGGCGGGTAGACGGGCATCCCCTTGTGCTCTGCCGAGGAGTGATACGATCGGCGCGCGCAGGGAGTACATCTCACCCCTGCGTCCGCATGGGCGCCGCAGTCGACGCAAAGCGACCGTGCCCGCCTGTCGTGATAGCGCTTCCTGCTGGCGGTGTTCTTGCGCGGACGGCGCTTTACGTCCCTTGCGGCGCACGAAGCGCACGTCGAAGCCTCATCGACGACTTCCGCACCACACCGACCGCATCGCCCCCCGGCGCGTCTTTCGGCGTAGAGTTTCCTCTCCGCCGCCCGCCGCGATTCCCGGCAGGGTTCGCAGACGGCGCCAGCCTCGACGGGCTCGCGTCCGCAGCGCGGGCACAAGCCGGCCTCCACCCGCTCGCGCCTGCGCTTCCTCGCCCTCTCGCGCGCCATGCGGCGGCGGCTCTCGGGGTCGCGTCCACCATATGGGGCTCCCCCCGCTCGGGCTTCGGCGTATCGGGCGCGTCGGGTCTCCCGGTCCCTCTCTCCGCAGGGCTCGCACAGACTGCGCCCGGGCGCAGGAGGAATCTTTCCGCACCGGGGACACATGCCCCGCGCGAGTCGGTCGGCGGTGCGTTTGCGGTGGCGCTCGCGCTCGTAAGCTCGGGCTTTTTCCAGGTCCTTGTAGGGCATCCCGCCTCCCTCCCTGGGGTGGATGGAATCGTGCGGCCGGCGCCTGGCCGGCAAGACGTCTTGCGGGCGGAAGTCCTCCCGGGGGGGACTCCCTCACCGGGTGAGCATCCGGGCCCACACGAGGTGCTCGCCCCAGAGCTGCAGCCCGCTGCCGGGGACCCGGAGCCCCGTGCAGACGATGAGCTCGTCGCGCGCGGGACGCATCTCGCGTACGGCTTTCCGCGAGGCCGTAGCTCTCTTCGTCTTGCGCCTCCCGCTCTCCCTGTCGGGCACGGGCCTGATGTCGCCATCGGCGGACTTGTAGCGTTTCACTTCGTAGCGTTCGTCCGCCAGGCCGCGGGTGAAGAGATGGGTGAGGAAAGTACTCGCTTCGGGTCCGGGTTTCCGCATCGCGCGCCTCCTTGGGTGGGTGGATGATGGCGGCGGAGGCGAGCCTCGAACGCGAGGAGACTCCCTCCCGGCTCCCCTCCGCCGCCCCCTCCCGGCCGGACTCGGCCTCCCGGTGGCGCAGAGCCACCGCCGGCGGGAAAGACGGCGGTCCGTTCGTTCAGGGTGGTCTTCGTTCGGTTTGGGGGCCTTCTAGGGGAAGGGGATGTCCGGGTCCTGGCCGAACAGCTCCTCCTCCTCGACGTCGCGGCGCCAGGCGTAGCGTCCCGTCCGGGCGGACCACTCGAAGTCCTCCTCCCGCCCGTCGGGCAGTTCGTAGCGAGCGAAGGCGGACCAGTCCCCGTGGCGGAACCCCCGCCACAGGACGCACGAGAAGGCCGTGAGGAGGCTCCAAAGGGCCGCGCAGGCCCAGATGAATCCCAACGGGCGGAGGCCGATGCCTGCCGCGAGAGAGAGGATTGTGGCGAGGAGTGCCAGAGCGGGTCCCGCGAAGACGAGGGCACGGGTGTATCGGGATGGTTTTCGGTTACTCATGAGTCGCGCCTCCGGGATTGTGAGAAAGGGGATCGCGGGCGCCGCCCGGCCTCTCAGGCCCAGGCTCCCGCGCCCGCCTCCCGGCCCGGCTCGGCCTCTCGCAGGCGCGAGGCCTGGGTGAGGCGCGCCGCGGAAAATTTTTTTGTCATATCCCTGCGCAGCCGGTCGCATGCGTGACCGCGCATGGCGGGCAGGCGTTGGAAATACGCTATCGAAAACTCTTGCAGACGAGTTGTTTTTGCTTTATTTACGCTCTGCATGCGGGCGATGGACGCCCCCGCCCGCATGGCGCCGGAGGATCGATCGGGGCGAAAGGTTCGAACACGAAGGAGAGATCCATATGAAGGGAAATAGTGAATGCCGCCCGGGTGTGCGGGAGCGCCGCCGCGTGAGCGGCGAGGCGGGAGAAGGCGTGGAAACAGAAGCGCCCGGACACGCGGGTCCGCAAGTCTACCGCCCGAGGAGCTGTTGATATGGTCGCGTCGATCGGAGCCGTAGTCTCCCCCGCGCAGTGCGCGTCCTACTTCGAGCGCGACGACTACTACGCGAAGGACGACCCGAACCACCGGTCGGCGAGCGCCTGGCGCGGCAGGGGCGCGGAGGACCTGGGATTATCGGGTCCGGTCGACCCCGATACCCTCCGCGCGGTGCTCGAGGGGCATGTGCCGGACGGTTCGGGCCGCAGGCTCGGGCGCCCGGGCAAGGACGGGTCGTTCCATCACCGCCCGGGACGCGACCTCACCCTCTCGGCGCCCAAGTCCGTCTCCCTGCTCGCCTACGTCGGCGGCGACGGTCGCGCGATCTGGGCCCACGAGGTGGCCGTGGCGCGCACCCTGGACTGGGTCGAGCGAAACGTCGCCGAGACCAGGATGAGCGACCCTGCGACCGGACAGATAGTCCGCGCAGGGGACCAGAAGAGCGTGGTCGCGACCTTCCGGCACGACACCTCGCGCAACCTCGACCCCCTGATCCACACGCACGCCGTGATCGCCAACATGGTCCGTGGCGCGGACAGCAAGTGGCGCACGATGTCCAACGAGAAGCTCTATGCGAACAAGATGCTGATCGGCGCCATGTACCGGACCGAACTCGCCCGTGGCCTCGAAGGGTTCGGCTACCGGGTCGAGAAGACCCACGCCGACGGGCGCTTCGAGATCGCGGGCGTGCCCAGGGAGGTGATCGAGGCGTTCTCGAGCAGGCGCGCCGAGATCGAGAAGGCGATGGCAGAGCGGGGCCTGGGCAAGACGGCGGAGAACCAGCGCGCCGCCCAGCGGGTCACGCTCATGACGCGGGACCCCAAGCGGGAGGCCGACAAGGGTACACTCATGGCCGCCTGGCAGAAGCAGGCCGCCGATCTCGGCTTCGACGCCGCCGGTCTCAAGGACCGGGCGAAGGCGAGGAGCGCTCCGTCCAGGGAAGCCGAACCCGCCCGCGAGGCCGTGGAATGGGCCGTGGCGCATCTCGCGGAGCGGGAGGCCGTCTTCGACCGCGCGGCCCTGCTCGCGGGCGCGCTCGCCTGGCGGCCCGGCGCCGTGTCGATGGCGGGTGCGGAGCGCGAGGTGGCGAGACTCGAAAAAACCGGCGTCCTGCACGCGGCGGATTTGCCGGGAAACAGGGACATGCTCACGACGGAGAAGGCCGCGGCGGCGGAGCGCGAGACCATCGCCCTGGTGGAGGCAGGACGCGGGCGGGGCGCGCCCGCCATGCGGGGCTGGATAGTGAGCGCGCACCTGCGCAAGGGACCGCTGACGCATGGCCAAAGGGAGGCGGTCAAGCTGATTCTCTCGGAAAAGGACCGCGTGGTGGGGGTGCAGGGCTACGCCGGCACCGGCAAGACGAAGATGTTGAAGCGCGCCCGCGCGCTTTTTGAAAAACGCGGCTACGAGGTCCGGGGCCTGGCGCCCTCGGCCTCGGCCGCGCGGACCCTGGAAGCGGAGGCCGGGATCGAGAGCGAGACGCTCCAGCGCTTCCTCACGCGATACGCGGACGTCGCACAGGGCCGCCTCAAGAGAAGCGCCCAAAAACACTTGCGCGCGGGCTACGCGAAGACCGCCCTCGTCGTGGACGAGGGCTCCCTCGCCTCCACGCGCGAGGTGCGTGAACTGCTCCGCATCTCGGAGGTCCTGCGCCTGCCCCGGGTCGTGCTCGTGGGCGACGCGAAACAACTCGACGCCGTCGACGCCGGGAAACCCTTCGCGCAGTTGCAGGCCGCGGGCATGAAGACGGCGGTGATGGAGGAGATCATGCGCCAGCGCGACCAGGACCTGAAGGCCGCCGTCGAGTCCACGCTCTCAGGCGACGTGAAGAGCGCCTTCGAGAAGCTGGGCTCGAACGTGGCCGAGGTCAAGCCCGACAACCTCGCGGGCGCCGCCGCCGCGCGCTGGCTGGCGTTATCGCCCGAGGCGCGCGCAAACGCCGGGCTCATGGCGCCGAGCCACGCGCTCCGCGAGAAGATCAACGCCATCGTCAGAGAGCGCCTGGTCCGGGAGGGCGTCGTCTGCGGCCCGGCCTTCCTCACGAATCGCCTCGTCTCGCGCGGCTACACGAACCCCGAGAAATCGCTCGCCGCGAATTATTCACCCGGCGACGTGGTGGCCTTCCACCGCCCCTACAAGCGCCTGGGCGTCGAGAAGGGGGACGAGCTTCGCGTGACGGGCGTCGACCATGAAGGCCGCGCGGTCATCCTGCAAGGGAAGGACGGAGGGCAAGTCCGCTGGGAGCCCCGCCGCATCGCGGCGCGAAGCGGCGGTGTCGAGGTCTACAAGGTCGAGCGGATGGAGTTGCGCATCGGCGACAAGGTCCGCTGGACCCGGAACGACAAGGACCTCGGACTGGTCAACAGCCAGGCCGCCGAGGTGACGAGCGTCAGGAACGGCCGCGTCACCTTCCGGGTCGAGGACGGGCGCACGATCGGCATGACTGCAGGCGTTCCGCAGCTTCGCCATATCGACCGCGCCTGGGCCTCGACCGTCCACGCCTTCCAGGGACGGACGGTCGATACCGTCATCGCCGCGATGGAGGCCAATCACCCCGAGCTCACCAACCAGAAGACGCTATACGTCGAGATCAGCCGCGCCCGGGACCGGGCGGAACTCGTGACCGACGACGCAAGAGCGCTGCGCGAGCGGCTCGAAGCCGCGACGGGGGAGCGCATCGCGGCGCTCGAGGCGATAGGAGCGGGCAAGGCGGAGAGCATAGGTGCGGAGAAGTCGAACGAGGCGACCCAGGCAATGGAGAGGCAGACGCCGGCGATGGAGAAGACACGCTCGGATCGGGGGTTGGAGCTATAGGCCGATTCCCCGGGAGTTGCGCCCGAGGCCTACAGCATGTCTTCGGCGATGCTCGCGGCGACCCGCCCGGCGGCCTCCTGCGCCGAGTCGCGCGCGAGGTGTGCGTAGCGCGCCGTCGTTTCCATCTTGCCGTGGTCCGGGAGCCTGCAAATCATGGGGCTGTTGAAAAAGCTCTGATGAGGGGTTGCTGAAAAGTCCCCTGTTGAGGGGGCACCCTTCCCGACTGGAAAAGCATCCCCCCCTGAAAAGGGGAATTATAAATCTTACTTGACAAACTTTCCTCTAAGAACGCGCGGGCCAGCGTCTCGGGCGTCGCGCCCGCCAAGTCTCTCTTTGGATCAATCATCGGTTTCATGTTCGTTTCTCCCGGGAATAACCTGTTCTAACTTGAATCCCTTGGAGGTCAGGCAGGCGGCTCTGTATTCTTTCCGCATATGTGATACAGCCATTCTTCCGCCAAGGGCATCGATTGCCCGCATACGGCATTCTCCTACAATCTCTTTCTGTTTTGCCAAGGGGAGTGTTGGGTGCTTCCACACAAACGACGGACTTTCCCTTGTGAAAACGTAGATACCGAAAGCGATCAAAATAACAAGAATAATCACCCTGCCTACGTCAGCAAAAGAGATGGTATTGCGAATCATTGTCCAATTCAGCGTCATGCCATCGCCGCTTAAGAAGCGTAGCATTCGCCTCCAAAGCGGATAGAAAGAAAACAAAATCAAGAAAGAGCCGATCATTACGCCTGCATAATTCCACCATTGCCATTCCGCCCCACTCATGCCAAGCATCTTTGCCAACGCCCGGATTTGACCGGGAACATCCGGGAGCGCCAGGATGAGCATAAACGCTCCGATAGCGAAGATTGCAGAATGTATATACTTTTCCATGCCCCGATTTTACGTCGCGCCCTCAAATTATCAAGTAACTTTTATAATCCCCCTGAAAACGGGGGCCAAGGGGGGGCAACAGCGCCGATGGGGTGCAATTCTTGGTGAAAGCGGATTTTCCGTGTGATAAGTTTCGACGCGTGGTGATGACTGGAACCGCCAAACCGCCATGATGAATCCCATGCTTCACCGGGCGGACGAGGAGAGGACCCGTGGGGAAAATGCCGAAGTACGGGATGGACGAGGTTCTGACGAAAATCATGAGCCAGTTCCGGCGTCACGGCTATTCGGCGACGACGATTCGGGATCTCGAGGAGGCGACGGGTCTCTTTCGAGGCAGTTTGTACCACGCGTTCGGCGACAAGCGTGAGATGTTCTTCCGGGCGCTCCGCCATTATGGCCGCCTCCATCGCGCGGAGCCGATCGCGGAACTCGAAAAGGGCGACTCGCCGCGCGGGGCGGTGCTGGCCGTTTTCGGCGCTGCCGCCTCCGCCGCGCCGGGAGGTGGTTCGCGAGAGGGCTGTCTCGAAGTCAAGGCCGCCCTGGAGCTCGGGGCGCACGATGAGGAGGTGGCTTCTCTGGTTGCCGACGCCTTCGCCGGCATGGCGGAGTTCTTTTGCGCTTCCATCGAGCGGGGCCAGGCTTGCGGAGAGATTTCCCCCGAAGTCGATCCGGAGCAGACGGCGAAGTCTCTGCTCGGCCTGCTTCTCGGCCTCAGGGTGCTGGCGTGCGTTTCTCCCGACGAGAGCTTTCCGGAATCCGTCTTGGGGCAGGCCGAGGCCCTGTTGCCTTCGCCTGCCCGGGATTCGGAAAAGCGTTCTTCAACAAACCCGTCAGCGCCGTAACGAAGGATGGGGGCGCGGGTTTCGCCCTCCGGCGGGCCCGGGACAGGCCCCTTCGATACGCGGCTTCGCCGCTGCTCAGGCGGAGCGGTCCTCTCCGGGTTCCGCCCGCGAATCCACCGGTCGTCATGAAGGCCGTGTCCTGGCTTTTCCCGCCGTCTTGCGGCGCGGGGCCTTGCGCAGATGCGGACGTTGCCGGCCCGGTCCTTCTCGACCCCGGAACCGGCGAATCAATGGAAATTCACCCCGGCCCCGTTCACCGCATCCTTGAAGTTTTGTCCCGCCTTGAACCTCACGACCCTGCGGGCGCTGATGGGCGCTTCCAGGCCCGTCTTCGGGTTGCGCCCCATCCGGGCGTTCTTCTCCCTCACACTGAAGGAGCCGAAGCGCCTCAACGTGACGGACTCGCCCCTCGCGAGGGATTCCCTGACGGCGTCGATGATGGCATCGACGGCCTCTTCGGCCTTGATCTTGCCGAGGCCCGTGTCGTCGGACACGAGGCTGATGATGTCGATCTTCCGCAAAGGACTCCTCCCGCACCCCGTCCGGGTGAAAAACCTGAGATGAATGATTCGGATAACCTGTTGGATGGAATGAAATTTATGGGCATTATATACAATAGTGCCGAAACTTTATTTCAAGGTTTTTCTATATAATTAAATCAATCGATTTTACTATGGCAATTCCTTCTCTTTTTCTTCCTGTTGTTTTTGTTTCTTTGCGGCTTGTTCCGCTTCCACTTTTGCGTGTGAACGTTCTTCTCTAATCGTTTCGGTAAGTTCGTAACACTCTTTCCTGATAGCGGCTTTTTCTATTGCTTCAACCTCTCCCCGTAACCTCGCCAATTCCGGAGACCTGTCCGTTCCACTAACAAAGAAAAGCGCTGGCCAAAACAGAATCAAGCCGACTGCCATTGCACCAGTACTTTGTTCTGATTCGGCCCTTTGGAATTTTGTTACCTCAATGGCCCTGTAGTTTACTCTTCTATATTCTTCAAGTAGTTGAGAACATTTCAAGGACCGGTATTGCAAGGGAGATACATAAGCAGCCGAAATACCATCGGGGGAAGGAACACAACCGAATGTCAGGAATGCAGAAAGGATCAAGCTCATTACTTTTTTCATTGCCAATTCCTTATTAAACCCCAAAAAGATTTTTGGACACATGGGCGGTTGTGGCCTGGGTAGTCTGTTGCTTGATTTTTTCCAGGAAGGTTTCGCAGGATGAGAATAAATATTTTTTGAAATATTTGTCAAATATTATGGAAACGAAATAGTTTCAGGCACTCCCGAATTTATCACCGGCTCCGGGCGCGGGCAAACACCTGGCCGGCGCGCGCCTGCTGTGACCCTACAGCATGTCTTCGGCGATGCTCTCGGCGACCCGCTCGGCCGCCTCCTGCGCCGAGTCGCGCGCGAGGTGCGCGTAGCGCGCCGTCGTCTCCATCTTGCTGTGGCCCAGGAGCTTCCCGATCACGGGCAGCGCCTCGCCGAGCGCAAGCGCCCGCGAGGCCCAGGAGTGGCGCAGGTCATGGATCCGCACGCCTTCGAGGCCCGCGCGCTCCCTTATCGTTCGCCAGGCCTCGTCGATGTTCCTCAAGGGCGTCCCCGGCTTCCTGCCCGGTATGACCCAGGGGCCGTCGTGGGCGCTGAGGAGACCCGAGAGGAGTTCGACCGCCTGGGGCGGCAGCGGGACCGCCCGCGCGCCCGTCTTGGAATCGGGCAGCCTGAGCTCGGCCGCTTCGAGCGCCACGTCCTCGCGGCGCAGCCCGAGCACCTCGCTCCTGCGGCACCCGGTAAGCGCGAGAAGGCGGATCGCCGCCACAGTGGAAGCGGAGGCGCCGCTCCGGGCCTCCGCCTCCTCGAGCGCTTCTCCCAGGCGGGTGAACTCCGAATCCGTCAGGAACCGCTCGCGCCTGCGCTCGGGGTATTTCACCAGGGCCTTGCAGGGGTTTGATAATCCCTCGGGGACCATTCCCCAGCCCGCGGCCAGGCGGTACATCGAGGAGAGGATGCGGAGCGCCGTGTTCGCCACCGCGGGCGTCTCATAGAGGCTCTCGTGGAATTCCGCCACCTGCGCGCGCGAGAGCGCGGCCAGCGGCAGCTTGCCCAGGGCGGGCAGGACGTGGCGGTCGATCACCGAGCGATAGAGCGCGGCGGTGCCCGGCTTGCACCGCACCGAGACGTATTCGGAGAGGTAGCGCGCGCAAAGTTCGGCCACCGTGGGGCCTCCCGCCGGCTTCATCGGTTCGGGCACCGCCTCCTCGCCCGCCTTGACCCTCGCGATGATGTGGGCGGCGCGCTTCCTGGCCTCATCGGCGTTTATCACGCCGTGGCGGCCCACGGCCACGCGTTTGGGCCCTTCCGGCCCCCGCGCCTGGGCGACGTAGACCTTGCTCCCGGTGGGATAGACCCTCACGCCGAAACCCGTGAGCTCCCGGTCCCAGAAGACGGTGTCCTTCTCGACTGTGAGTTTCCCGACCGCGCGGTTCGACAGCGTTTTGATTTTGGGCTGCGTCATCTTCACTCTACCTCCCTCGGCTCGTGACGTGCGCGCCGATGCTCCCGCCCACCCGCACCGCCGCCTCCCTCTCGGCCTCGCGCATCAGGTGCGCGTAGCGCGCGCTCGTCGCCACGCTCGTGTGCCCGAGGAGTTTCCCGATCGTGTAGAGGCTCTCGCCCAGCGCCAGCGCCCTCGACGCGTAGGAATGCCTGAGGTCATGAATGCGCACGTCATGAAGCCCCGCCCGCTCCCTTATGGGCCGCCAGTAGTGGTGCAGGCCCGTCAGGCGTTTTCCGGGTCTCTGGCCCGCGATCACCCAGGGGTTCTCCCCGGAGCGGGGGATGGCGTCGAGCACCCTGAGAACGGGCTTCGTCAGGGGCACCATCCGGGGACCCGCCTTGGCGTCCTGAAGCCTCAGATCCCCCGCCGTGCGGTCCACGTCGTCCCACCCGAGATTCAGTATCTCGCCCCTGCGGCATCCGGTCAGGACGAGCAGCCGGATGGCCGCGACCGCGGGCGGCCATACCCCGCCCTCCGCCTCGGCTTGCCTGAGCGCACGGCCCAGGCGGCGGTATTCCTCGGGCGTCAGGAACCGCTCGCGCGCCCGCGTCCTGTAGCGGCGCACGGCGAGGCAGGGATTCCGCCCGGGCGGTACCAGCTCCCACGCCTCGGCAAGTACGAACATCCGCGAGAGCAGATGGACCGCCTGGTTCGCCAGGACCGGCGTATCGCGAAGGCCGTGATGGAGCGCCGTGACTTCCGCCCCGCCGATCTCCTCCATGCCCATCCCGCCCAGGGCCGGCAGGATGTGTTTGTCGAGCGTGGTGCGGTATGCGGCAACGCTGGCGGGCTTCAGGTGTTTCTCCACGTGGGTGCGCATGAAGCGTTCGGCGAGTCCGGCCACGGTGGTCTCCGCCTCGGGCGCCGCGGCGCTGAAATCCTCGCCGCGCTTGATGCGGTCGATAATGAGGGCGGCCTGTTTCCTGGCCTCATCGACGGCCAGCTCCCCGTGACGGCCGAGCGTTACGCGCTTGGGACCCCCGGGTCCCCGGGACTGCACCACCCAGGTCTTTCTGCCGGTGGCGTGGACGCGCACCCCGAAGCCCGCCAGCTCCCGGTCCCAGAAGAGAGCGTCCTTCCCGTCGGCCTCGAGCGCGTCGACGGTGCGCTTGGTGAGTTTCAGATCGCTTCGCTTCGGCATCCCGCCTCCTGAATCTGTAATCAAAACGCATACGTGCGACATCAAACTGGGGGCTATTCAAGCATATATTTGGCGAAAGCGCAAGGGGTAGCTGGGTACGGAATAACAGAAATATGGTATTATAAACAATCAGTTATCGTAGACATACGTAGTCAATCATACTATCGCGCCGACACCGGGTTCATGACAATGATTAATCGTATTTTACAGAAATTCCTTATCTTCGAGCGAAGCGATCGGCTCCGCCATGATACCCGTGTTCTCCTCTTCGCCCGTCCCCGCAAATGCGGGGAATTGCGGCGGCCGGCCCAGACCGGGCAGGTCGATTCCGATTGATGGAGGAGGGCCGGGCCTCCCCGTGGTGGGGAAATCCCGCCGCACGCCAACCCTTCAGTATACCCATGCGCGCCTCGTCTCCCGCCACCGCAACTGCGGGCAAATGCGTGTGTGAATTCCGACCGGGGAGGGGTTGTTGAATAACCCCGCCGGGGAAAGCGACGCCTCCGCCCCTTCCGCCGGATTCCCCGCCGCGCACCTCACCCGGCGAGGAACGCCGCAGGGCGGACGGGAGCGAGTGGACGGAAGGCGGCTTCCCGATTAGGATCGCTTCTGCAAAACACCGGCACGCAACCGTTTTTCACGGGCTTGAGCGATATGCTTTTTCAAAGTCCGCCACTCTCCTGAAAGAGGGGCTGACGATGTCTCGCCACAGGATGAAACCGGCGGTATTGGTGGTGTTGCTCGCCATGCTCGCATCCTCTCTCCCTGCCGTCGCCGCCCTGCCCGGGAAAGCGGGCGCCGCGAATTGCAGTCTCTGGAATACACGGGAGTTCTTCGAGCACGCCACACCCCCGGACGTGACCGAATGTCTCAAGCGCGGGGCGGACCCCGATGCGCGTGAGAAACAGGGCGGCAAGACGCTCTTGCACATCGGGGCGAGAGAAGGCCGCATCGAGGTGGTCCGGGCGCTGCTCAGGGCCGGTGCGAACGTGAACGCAAGAGACAGGCACGGTTGGACTCCCCTCCATTTTGCGTCGAACTGGGGACATGCCGGGAGTGCGGAGGCGCTGCTTGGCGCGGGTGCGGATGTGAACGCAAAGGAAAAAGATGGATGGACGCCCCTCCACTACGCGGCGCTCAGGGGTTATACGGAAAGCGTGAAGACCCTGCTCGCCGCGGGCGCCGGGGTGGACGCGAAGGAAGAAGATGGATGGACTCCCCTCCACTTTGCGTCGAACCGGGGACATGCCGGGAGCGTGGAGGCGCTGCTCGGCGCGGGTGCGGATGTGAACGCGAAGACCGCTTTCGGGTCGACGCCCCTTCACGTCGCGGCGTACGGCGGCCACGCGGAAGCGGTGAACGTGCTGCTCGCCGCGGGTGCGGAGGTGAAAGCCCGGGAATGGGATGGAGATACGCCGTTTCATTCCGCGGCGATCGGCTGTGACGCAGGCGTGATGAAAGCCCTGCTCGAAAAGGGCGCCGGACTCGACGCGACAGACGGAAACGGAGGCATTCCCCTTCACGCCGCGGCGGGCAGCGGATGTCCCGAAACGGCGAGGGTTCTGATCGAAGCCGGCGCAAGGGTGAACGCGAAAGACGGGAACGGCGCGACTCCTCTCGATGCGGCCCGCTACTGGATGAAAAGGATCAGGGAGAAGACCGAACCTTTTCGGGAGGTGATTCGGATGCTGAAGGCGCACGGGGCCCGCCCGGGTCGGGAGCGGTGAAACCGCGCGAAAGGTGAATTTGAACGCCGTCCTTCGGTATGGGAAAATAGATCCGAAACTGCTCCACGAGGCAGGCGAAACGGGGAAATGGGATGCTGGGTTATGAAACGCAGTTCTGGGTTATGTGGGCGGCGCTCGTTCAGGCGGCGGGGGTGGGGACGCAATGCGTGCTCATCTACATGGGCTTCAATACCATGCGGCGGGCGAACGATTTGAGAAGCAGGCAACTCGCGGCGCAGGAGAAGGCCCGTGACGCGCAGCACGAGCAAACCATGAAGGCCTTCGAGGAGAATTCGAGGCGGGATGATGAGATCTTCAAACAGAATACGATGCGTCACGAAGAGAACATGGCGGCCTTGAGGGAACTCATCAGGCAGAATCATGAACTCGAGAAACAAAACGCAAAGCGCCATGAAGAAAACATGATGGCCTGGCGTGAACTCACGAAGGAAAACAACGAACTCGTCAAGCAAAACGCCAAACAACATGAGGAAAACATGGCGGCGCTGAAAACCCTTATCGAGCGAACCGCTCCCGCCGCCTGACCCCAAGGAGAAAACCCTCGCTCGCCGGGAAGCGCTTCCGGCGGGTTTTTTCGTTGCGCGCCTTCGCCCCTTCCGCCGCCGTTCCTTCGCCGAACCCGACCGATGCGGAATACGCCTTTGCAGGGGGCTTTCTTTTTTTACCCCCCTGTCAAGGGGGGGTAGGGGGGGTTGGTTTTCAGGGCGAGGTAGGGACAGGTCGCGACCTGTCCCTACCGTAAACCGCGCCGAACTCGGGAAGGCGTCATTCCCCCGCGTTCACCGATGCCGCCGCTCTCTTGAGGATCAAACCCCACCCGCTAGGAACCGCGCCCCGAAATGTGCGATATTCCCGTCCATGAGGACCCGTAAGGAAGCATCGCATCGCTACTCATCCCTTATCGCCGCCCGGCGCGGCTCCGCCTGAGGCCGGGCGTGCGCCTTTCCTGGAACGAGATGTGCGTGCGCGCGGCGAGCTTCGCCCGCGAGTGGGCGGGCGCTGCGTACGAAAAAGGCGAGACGCAGAGTTTCTACAACGACTTCTTCGAGATTTTCGGCGTCCGGCGCCGCTCCGTCGCGCGCTTCGAAGAACACGTGAGGCGCCTCGACAACACCCACGGCTACATCGATCTCTTCTGGCCGCGCGTCCTGCTCGTCGAGCAGAAAAGCGAGGGCCGCGACCTGGAGCGCGCCTACGGGCAGGCGGGGGAATACTTCGACGCCCTGCCCGAAAGAGAAAAGCCCGGCCACATCCTCGTGAGCGACTTCCAGACCTTCGAGCTTTACGATCTGGACGAACGCGAGCGCACCGTCTTCTCCCTCGCCGACCTGCCCGCCAACGTCGAGAAATTCGGCTTCATCCTGGGCGTGCGCCGCCGCGCCTTTCGCGATCAGGACCCCGCCAACGTCAAGGCCGCCGAACTCGCGGGGAACCTCCACGACGCTCTGGCGGAGGCGGGCTATACGGGGGACGATCTGGAACGCTTCCTGGTGCGCGTCGTCTTCTGCCTCTTCGCGGACGATACGGGCATCTTCGAGCCGCGCGACATTTTTCTGAACTACATCGAAGAGCGCACGAGCGAGGACGGCTCGGACACCGGCGCGCGGCTGGCCGAACTCTTCCAGGTGCTGGATACGCCGGAGGATGCGCGCCAGAGGACGCTGGATGAGGATTTGGCGCGCTTCCCTTACGTGAACGGCGATTTGTTCCGGGATGCCCTGCGCATTCCCTCCTTCAACGCCGCCATGCGGAACGCCCTGCTCGAAACCTGCCGCTTCGACTGGTCGAACATCTCGCCCGCCATCTTCGGCGCGCTCTTTCAATCGGTGATGAACCCGGCGGAGCGCCGCGCGCAGGGGGCGCACTACACCACCGAGAAGAACATCTTGAAGGTCATCGAGCCGCTCTTCTTGGATGACTTGCGCGCGGAGTTCGCACGGCTGAAAGCCCGCAGGGACAGCCGCCGACGGGCCGAACTCGAAGCCTTCCAGAGACGCCTCGGCGAGATGAATTTCTTCGACCCGGCTTGCGGGTGCGGAAATTTCTTGATCATCGCGTATCGCGAACTGCGCGAACTGGAGATGGAGGTGATCCGCGAACTGCGCGCCGACGAGATACAGCGCGAACTCGACGTGGCCGGGCTATCGCAAATCACCGTGGATCAGTTCTACGGGATCGAACTCGGCGAGTTCCCGGCGCGCATCGCCGAAACGGCGCTCTGGATGATAGACCACATCATGAACAACCGCCTGAGTCTCGAATTCGGCCAGACCTACACCCGCATTCCGCTCACGACCTCCCCGCACATCCTCTGCGCCGACGCGCTGGAGACCGACTGGGCGGCGCTTCTGCCGCCAAGGGAGTGCTCCTATGTTTTCGGCAATCCGCCTTTCGTGGGGGCCAAGTTCCAGACGGGCGCGCAGCGTTTGCAGGTGCGCCATATCGCCGACCTCGGCAGGAGCGGCGGAACGCTCGATTACGTGACCGCGTGGTTCATCCGGGCGGGAGAGTACCTGCAAAGGAGTGCGACGCGGGTCGGCTTCGTCGCCACCAACTCCATCACGCAGGGCGAGCAGGCGGCGCAGCTTTGGCCGATCCTTTTCGAGCGTTGCAGGCTGGAGATCGCCTTCGCCCACCGCACCTTCGCCTGGGGGTCGGACGCGCGCGGGGTGGCGCACGTGCACGTCGTCATCATCGGGCTGGGTCCCCGGGAAGCGGCGCGAGCGGACAAGCGCCTGTTCAGCTATCCCGACATCAACGGCGAGCCGGAGGAGAGCCGCCACGCCGCCCTTTCGCCCTACCTGTTCGACGCGGGCCGCCTCGCCGATCCGCATCTGACGGTGCGGGAGGAGAGCAGGCCCATTAACGGGATGGAGCAACTAAAGACCGGTGTTCAAATGATCGACAATGGAATCCTGACCTTTAACGAGGAGGAAAAAGAGAGATTCCTTGCGTCTGAACCTGACGCTTCCCGGTTTTTCCGGCGATATATTGGTGGAAACGAATTTATCAATGGTTTTCATCGTTGGATTCTTTATCTTCGAGATGCTTCCTCATCCGATTTGAGGCAGTTGCCGATGACTGCAAGAAAGGTTTCGGAGGTACGGGCGTATCGTGCCGCCAGCAAGCGGACGAGTACGCAGAAGATGGCGGACTATCCCACTTTGGTCGGTGTGGATGAGAGGCTAGATGCGGATTATCTGGTAATCCCGAATACAAGCTCCGAGAGGCGGGAGTACGTGCCCATCGGTTGGCTTGGAAATGACGTTATAGCGAACCAAAAGCTGCGGATTCTTCCTGATGCGACCCTTCAAGATTTCGCCTTGCTCACTTCCGCCATGCACATGGCCTGGATGAGGGCGATAACGGGCCGAATGAAGAGTGATTACATGTATTCCGTCGGTGTTATCTACAATACCTTCCCCACGCCGTCGGGAAACGCCGACCTCTCGAATCTGGAGCCGCTCGCCCAGGCTGTTCTCGACGCCCGAGCAGCGCACCCCGAAGAGACGCTGGCCGACCTCTACGATCCCGACCTCATGCCGCCCGATCTGCGTCGCGCCCACCAGACCCTCGACCGCGCCGTGGACAGGCTCTACCGCCGGGCAGGCTTCTCCTCCGAGCGCGAGCGGGTGGAGCACCTCTTCGCCCTGTACGAGAAAATGCGCGCGCCGCTTGAGGTGAGAGTGAGGGGGAAATCTCAATCAAACGTACGCAGGAAAGGAAAGTAAATATCATGACAGAATTGAACCTCTCGGTATCAGATAAGTTCAATGAGCGTGATATCCAAACTATCCGAATTGCACTTGGCAATTATGTGAAGGTCGGAAATCCAAGCAGAGTTTTCCAAAGGTCGGCAGATCCACCCTCTTTTATCGAGTTATTGGGCGCGGTGGCGCTATGGGCGCCATTTGCAATCGCCGCGACAACTTATTTAAATCAGATAGCAAAGAGAGCGGGCGATGCGACATGGGATAGTCTAACATCACTGTTCAAGGGAAAAGAGATGAATCCCATTATAGATATAGCGACAACATTGTCGACGGTAGTTGATGAAATTGATGGAGAGGTCAAAATTGTTTTCGGTCTCAATTTCCCAGATGAAATTTCCGGAACCACAATATCCGCCAATGCCCGCGACCCTGCGGAAGTAGCGCGGGCGCTTTCTTCCTTCGTTGTACATGCTGGTCTAATCTCCGAATTTCTTCATACGGAGTTTGGGCAGGGTCGTAGGCCATTCGGGCCTGTGATTGTTGCTCTCCAGGATGATGGACGTTTACTCCTTAAGTGGTGTGATGAAACTGATTTCCAAAACCGGGAAAAGTTTATACCGTGAAAGCATGACACCTCGCTGAAACAACGAAGAATTTACTTCCAAGGGCGTGGAACACCTCTTCGCCCTGCACAAAAAATGCGCGCGCCGCTGGAGGCGTGGGTGAGGGGAAGGAGAAGGCGGAGGCGGACACGATAGCTGAGTAGTGGGTGAACCCATCAGCCAACATATTGAAAGGAATTGATATGAACGATCAACACGTGACGTCGCTCGTCTATCGCGTCAAGTGCGCAGACTGGGTTGACTACAGTAAGGCAAAACCTCTTTTTAGTGATGAAACCGCCTTTCGTTTGGAAGTCAAAGATAAGCAAGCCCGATTCGAGTTGAAGGAACATTATGCAACGGAAGATGAGGCGCGGAAGGCCGTCGAGGATTATGTCCTTGCATGGAACGTGAATACTTGCTGTACGTTGGGTCGGCATTATTTCCGATTGGAATTTGAAAAAGCAGTATTCGCCCCCGGTCCACAGCCAGTTTATATCCGAGCCGAATTCAGGGCGAGTGGGATTAGCCAACGCAGAAGCTACCCAAAGCCCCCATCCGATATCTCAGTCACTCCAGATGTGGAATCCATGTACCAACGCTATATACGCCATCACTCTGGGCGCGAGGGGTTGGAGAGCATGGCCTATTTCTGCCTGTCCATGTTAGAGGATCGGCCGTCTCAACCAAACTCACAAGAGAGAATACATCCCAAAAAGCGCAAAGCCGCTGCCGAAAATTATCAAATTGATAAAGATGTGCTTGCTGAAATCGGTCGTCTCTCCTCCACGAAAGGCGGTCCCGCAGGAGCGCGAAAGGCGAGCGGCGTCGACACGGAACTGACACAACAGGAGCGCCGCTTTCTCAAGGAGGCGATCAAGAAAATGATTCGCCGCGCGGCGGAGAAGGCGCATCGCCCGGATGCGGATTTGCCGAAAATCTCGTTGGCCGATCTGCCGCCGATTTGACGCGAAGCCCCCGCCCGCTCAGCCGTCCTCTTGGGCGGGTGTCGACGACGTGCGCCGGATGAGTTCCATCAGCGCAGCGTGTTGGTTTTCCAGGGTCTTGTTTTGACCTTCCAACATCTTCATGGTTTCGCGATGTTGTTCGCTTTGCGCATCGCGTTCAGCTTTCAGCGTCGCCATGTTTTCCTGGTGTTGTTCGCTGTGCGCCTCGCGCTGGGCGTTTAGTGATTTTATTCGGCCTTCTATCGCCTCCATGTTCTTTTCATGTTGTTCGGCGCTGCGCTTGTAGTGCCGGTGCAATAGGAAAAGTCCATGTCCGGCCACAGCGCATTGCGCGGCCCCGACGATGGCGGAGACCCACACGGAGGCTCGCTGCACGGCGAGCGATGCTTGTTGAAGGGCAAGAGAGGCCTGCTGCAGTTCGAGCGTGTCTTTTTGCAAGGCCAGGGCGGCTTGCTGCACGGCGAGGTTTGCGGATTCGAATACCGTCATTCGCTTTTCTCGGGTTTATCTCGTGGAGCAGCCCGTCCAGTCTCGCCCGGAACGGAGGACAAGTCAAAGCGCTCCTGCAGCGTGGCTGGACGTGTCGCCGATAGATTCTCGAGAGAGGCCCTCAAGCAATTGACACGAGATTCAAAAGCGATACCACGGAAATCTGGTTTTTTCCGGTCGGTCCGGGTGTCGGACTACTCGGCATAATCGTTTCACATATCTAATCTGGAGAGTCCTTTCGGCCAAAGACGCTTGAACATGAACACGGAACATTCCGAAGTCCGATTCAAGAATGTCTCCAACTTGCGTTGCCGGTTTCTGCATGTTATATTTATATATAACTTGGAGGGTGTCATGCATACGACAAATCTGCGCAAAGTCGGTGGTTCCATCATGCTGGCCGTTCCCCCCGCCCTTCTCGACCTCCTGAAACTCGGGGTCGGCGCGAAGGTGGAAATAGACGTGGAGGACGGTCGCCTGATCATCGAGCCCAAAGCACGTCCCGTCTATTCACTCGATGAGCTCCTCGCGCAATGCGAAGAAACCTCTACGCAGACCGCCGAGGACCGCACCTGGATGGAGGCCAGACCGGTTGGCAACGAGTTGTTGTAGTGAAGCGGGGTGAAATCTGGCTCGTCAGCCTCGACCCCACCGCAGGCCATGAACAACAGGGTACCCGTCCGGTACTGATCGTATCCCCGGACCCGTTCAATAGACTCACCGGGACGCCCGTGGTCTTGCCGATCACATCGGGCGGCGACTTTGCGCGCAGGGCAGGCTTCGCAGTTTCTCTCTCGGACGCGGGCACCCGAACAACCGGTGTCGTCCGTTGCGACCAGCCGAGGTCCCTTGATCTCGCTGCCCGCAACGGGGCGCGTCTCGAAACCGTCCCTGAACTTATTATGGACGAAGTGCTTGCCCGGCTCGCCACCATCCTCGAATAAAAAGTGATTGTTCGTCTTCAATGCCGGACCGCACCCATCAGTGATTTCCCGTTTCGGATCCCGGTTCTTGTGAATGACGCTGATTTGCCGATGCGATAGAGAGAGCGGCGCCGATTGGCTTCATCGGTCCTGGTTCTGGAGAGGATTCGAATACCGTCATTCGCTTCTCTCCAGTTTATCTCGTGGAGCAGCCCGTCCAGTCTCGCCCGGAACGGAGGACAAGTCAAAGCGATTCGTACCGGGAGGAGGGGAGTTTGTTCCGTCAATTCATTCGCCGCCGCGCAGCCGGAAATTTCAGGCGGGGTTCAGTGGCCGAACACCCGGATGGCGGAGGGCTGCGTCGGGCAGAAATACTCGCAGACGCCGCACCCGATACATCCCTTCTCGACCACGGGGCCGCGGACGCCTCCCGCGTGCTCGAGGCGGATGGCTTCTGACCCGAGCGGGCACCTGTCCACGCAATAATCACACCCCGGGTCCGTTCCGCTCCACGCGAGGCAGCGATCGGGGCTCACCTGCGCGAGCCCGATGCGTATCTCCTCGCGGGACACCAGGGTGAGCGCGCCGCTCGGGCAGGCCTTCATGCAGGCGAGGTCTTCGCAGACGATGCAGGCGGCCTCTTGGGGGACGATGACCGGATGGAGGGCGCCCGAATCGTCTGGCCGGGAGACGAGCCGGATGGCATCGGCCGGGCAGACCTCCGCGCACGCGCCGACGCCGCAGCAAAGCTCCAGGAATTCCTCCTCGGGCGCCGCGCCCGGCGGACGGAGCGGCGGCCGGGGCGTGTCGGCGCCATCGGCGGAAGAGCCTGTGAGGACCGCCTGGATAAAGGCGAAGGGTCCCTTCTGGAGGAAGGCGCGCCGGTCGAATTCAATCGGCTTCATCGCCATCCCCAGAGGAGCCGCCGTGCCGGGATCGTCTTACGCGCCGGATGCCGCATGGCTCTTCTTCCGGCGGGCCGCGCGGGATCGCCTCCGGTGGAGAAACAGGAGCAGGATGAAGAGCACGACGCCGCCCGATGCGGCGTACGGCATCCAGGAGACGCTGTCGCCCTGGACGTCGACAGAGACGGACCCCTGGAACCCCTCGGCGATGAGCCTCAGGTCATAAAGCCCCGTTCCCGGCACCGACTGGCGGACCCGGTACACGGCTTCCTCGAAAGGCCGGTCGTGCCGGAAAGCCGCAAGCCGCGTCTTCCCCCGGCGCACCTCGATGGTCAGGGGGCCGGTGTAGCTTTGGCCGGTCTTGGAGTCCGTGAGGCTGACGTAGAACTGCACGTCGTCGGGCGTGTCCGAAGTCTGCCGGCGCAGCCCCTCGAAGAAATAGCTCACCACGGTGATGTCATAACTGCCGACCCGGACGCGCGTTTCGCGCGTGGGGATCTGGGGATAATTCTCGGCATAGCCGTAATGGGGCTTTCCCCGCATGTGGTGGCCGGAAGCGGCGGCGGGGATCAGGAACAGGGCCAGCCCCAACCCCAGGGAGACGCCCTTTTTCAGGCGCGAGAAGAGCCTGGCCGGAAAACGTCTGCGTGCGGGAGCGAGTCCCAGTGTCAGGAGGTCGTCGGGGCACACGGTCGTACAGACCCCGCAGTTGTA
Organism: bacterium; assembly: GCA_965203325.1. Lineage (GTDB taxonomy): Bacteria > UBA8248 > UBA8248 > UBA8248 > UBA8248 > Bin107. Next base: position 961,655 of record OZ241875.1, on the reverse strand, counting down.
GCATTCGGCCAGGGAGAACGACTTCGCCGGATTGACCCCCATCGGGCAGGCTCTCGCACAGGCCGTGCAGCCCTCGATGCAGGGACTCTCGGCTTTCCGCACCCGGAAGGGGGCCAGCGAGCCGAAGAAGCCCAGCAGCGCGCCGGTCGGGCAGAGGGAGCGGCACCACGCCCGGCGGGAGAGGAGCAGCTCGGCCAGGATGACGCCCGAGAAGATCAGGACGCCGCCGTTGGTGACGCCGAACACCATCAGGGAGAACACGTCCCGCCCGATCTGGACGTGGGGGAGGAGGTTCGCCCACAGGGCGATGTTGAATACGACCGCCGCGATCAGCCCGGCGAAGAGCAGGAGCCACTTGGCCCACCGGGGGACTTCGAGGTCCGGCGGACGGACCCCGATCTTCGGCAGCGCGCGCTGGCGCAGGAGGTCGAATCCCTCCAGGAGGGTGTTCACCGGGCAGACCCACCCGCAGAAAATCCGCCCGAGGGTGACGGCCAGGAGAACCGGGAGTGCGGCCCCCGCCAGGAGAGCCGGCCAGGCGCCCGGCGTGCGGATTACGGTCTCCGCCGCGACCACCGGATCGAGAATCGGGAACCCGAACACGGAGAACGACCCGAAATTGCCCACCCAGTCCATCGACCGGACGGCGGGGTCGGCCAGGCGCCCGATAGTGATCGAAAACAGGTGGTAGAGCCATTGCTCGAAGAGGGTTCCCGTGAGGGATATCTTGTGGTAGCCGTTCTTGCCGTACTGCTGGTAGAGGATGCCCCCGTAATTGAGGGCGGGCACGGCCAGGAGAAGGCCGAGCGCTCCCAGCTGAATCCCCCTTCTCAGCCGGCGAGCCATGGTATCAGGACTCCAACGGGACGATGCGGATCGCCTGGGGGACGTGGATGCAGGCGCGCTCGCAGAGCCCGCAGCCCACGCAGGCGTCTGTCACGATGGGTTGCTCGTACATGCCTGTCTTCATGGCCACCCCCGGGAAGGGACAGGCGCGGATGCACACCCCGCAGGTGCGCCCCTGGTAGGAGAAGCACATGGAGCGGTCCACCACCGCGCGCCCCATCTTGACCTGGGTGAGGACGGCGTCGTCGTCTGCGGCGATTCGGGTCAACGCCCCCGTCGGGCAGACTTCGGTGCACTTCATGCAGAGCATGCAGGCCTGTTCGCGGGGGACGATGTAGGGCGTGTTGAGGTTTCGCAGGCCCTGCCCGAACCCGGTCATCTGGATGGCGGTGTTCGGACAGACGGCGGCGCACCTCGCGCAGCGGATGCACCGTTCGAGGAAGTCCTGCTCGCTCAGCGCGCCGGGCGGGCGGAGGAACCGGCGAAAGCGCGTAGCGGCTCTCGCGAAACTCCTCCGTCCGGTCGCGAGCAGGGAGGCGACGCCTGTGAGCGCCGCCGCCCCCGCGAGGAGGAACATCCGTCTGTTCAGGCCCATTCTCTCAACTCCCCAAAGCCTCCAGCCCGGCGGGACGGAGAAGACGGGAAACCTCTCCCCGTCCCGCCCGCTGCATCAAGTATTCAAATCTTCTCGATCCTCGCCTTTACGTGCTTGAAGTCCGCCTGGCCGGATACCGGATCGAAGGCCCGGTGCGTGACCGCGTTGACGAGCCAGCGGTTCTTCTTCGGGTCGGCGCTGTCCGCGACGGAGAGGTTCCACGGGGAGAACACCTGCCCCGGCATGACCTTGTTGCGCGCGGGCTTGACCTTGCTCTTCGTGCCGATGCTGGCCCGCGCCTCGTAGCTGCCCCGAGGGGTCACGACCCGGACCCATTCCCCGTCCTCGATTCCCAGTTTCCGGGCGTCGCGGGGATTCATTTCGAGATACTGTTCCGGCACCAGCCGGCGGGTGGTGGCCGCCCGGATCGTCTTGGTGGTGTGGAAGTGCTCGAAGACGACCCCCAGGTTCAGCCAGAACGGGTACTTGTCTGCCTTCTTGATCTCCGCCATGGTCTTTCCGTAGTAGTCGAAATCCGGCAGTTCCGGCGTCAACCCGTCGTCGCGCATCTGGATAAGCACGTCGTAATGGTCCACGGCGTAGAAATCCGGGTCCTTGCCCGCTTTCGCGAAGATGTCCGTCAGCTCCTTGGCGCGCGAATAGTCCTGCTCGGTGAGCTTGAACTTCGCCTTGCCGTCCTTGCGGCGGAAGGCGCTGTAGGGCTTGTCCTTCCAGCCCTTCTCCTGCGCCATGTACTTGCGCGCGATGCCTCCCCCTTTGGCGATCTCGTACGTGGGGGCGGGATAGAAGATCCCCTTGCGCTTCCGAAGCTGCTCGTAGGGAGAGAGCTTGTCCCGCTTCTCCACCTCCAGCATTCCCGTCAAATCCGCATCCGATCCCTTGCTCGCCCGTATGATGTCCCGGTAGACCTCCTCCGGGTCATAGTAGCCGTCCGCTTTCCTCTCGTAGGGGAATATCTTCTCCGCGTCCAGGTCGAGCTTTTTGGCGATGGACTTGCCCTCGTCGATGATGACGTCCAGATCGGGCCTGCAGTTTTTGGGCGGCTCCATGGCCTTGTCGGTGACGTACATCTTCCGCTCGCTGTTCTGGTACACGCCCCATTTCTCCCCGTGGGTGGCGGCGGGGAAGATGACGTCGCCGTAGAGCAGGTTCGGGGCGTGCCGGTAGGCCTCCACCATGTAGGTGAACGTCTTGGTGATGGCGGGCCGGATGAGGGTGTCCACCTCCGGCAGGTCCACGTGGGTGGCGTAGGCGAACTGCATGATCTTGATGTCGCCCTTCATGGCGCGCTCGAACATGCCGATGGTCATGCCCTTGTTCGGGGCGGCGGCGGTGACGTCGAGCCGTCCCGGCGGGAGGCCCCAGGCCTCGTTGATCTTCTTGCGATGCGCGGCGTTCTTGATGCCCTCGTTGAACGGAAGCCGCCCGGTCAGGCCGCCCATCAGGCGTTCGCTCATGGCGTTGGGCTGGCCCGTCATGGAGAAGGGCCCCGCGCCCGGCCGGCCGATGTTCCCGGTCAGCAGGTGGAGGTTGATGATGTTGATGTTGCGGTGCTGTCCGTGGAGCGACTGGTTGTACCCGATCCCCCAGAAAGAGAGGACGCCGCCTTTCTTGCGCCGCTTCCCTTTCAGGGTGGCGTCCGCCCAGATCGAGGCTATCCGCCGGACCACGGAGGGGGCGATCCCCGTCCGGTCGATGACCTGCTCCGGGCTGTACCGGGCCATGATGCCTTCGCGGTAATCGTCGAACCCGTCCGTGTGCTGCCGGATGAAGGCCTCGTCCACGGCCTGGGGGAACTCCTTCATCAGGACGTGGGCGATGGCGTTCTGAAGAGAAAGATCGCCGTTGGGGCGGATGGTGATCGAGAGGCTGTTGTTGGGGTTGATCTGCGCGTAGCCGTCCATGGTGCCGGTGTAGCGCGGGTCGACCACCATGGTCGGGATGTTGCGTTTCTCCTTGGTGGCGGCCACGCGCCAGAACAGCACGGGGTGCGAGCCGCGCGCGTTATGGCCCCAGTGATTGATGAAGTCGGCGTCTTCGATGTCGGAATAGTTCCCCGGCGGGTGGTCGCTCCCGAGGCTGTGGATGTAGCCCGTCACGGCCGAGGTCATGCACATCCGGGCGTTGGCCTCGATGCTGTTCGACTGGAGGACGCCCTTGTAGAAGATGTTGTCCAGCCATTGCTCCTCCATGGTCAACTGGCCGGACTGGTAGATCCCCACGGAGTTTCCCCCATGCTTCTTCACGACCCCGACGACCATGTTCGAGACGATGTCCATACCTTCTTCCCACGTGCCGACCCGGAAGACGTCGTCATCGAAGCGCCCTTTCGTCTTCGAGACGTGGCCGGTCAGCGGGTTGGACATGTCCTTGCGGATCAGGACCTCCTCCAGCCGGTCGACGTAGAGGGACTCCGCGGCCGTGAGACCCTTGATGCACTGCAGACCCAGGTTGACGGGGGAGTCCTTGTCCGGGATGCACGCCACGATCTTTTCATTCTCGACGACGTAGTAGGTGTGGCAACCCACGCCGCAGTAGGGGCATTGCGTGGGCACCAGCTTCCGCGTGTCCTGGGCGCCTTCCGCCTCTCCGACGAGCTGGAACAGCTCCTTGTCGCGGGTCAGGGCCCCGCCCATGGCGAGCCCGGTGGCGAGCGCGGTGGACGACTGCAGAAACGCACGGCGATTGAATTTCGGCATCACTTGTCCCTCCAGGGGTCTACGGGTCCCGAATCGCGTTTTTCCCAGGTGCGGATGTAGGCGACGATGTCGTTAATCTCCTCCTCGGTCAGCTCCACCATGCCCTGCTTTCCCTTGAGATAGGCGCCCATCGGCGTACCGACCCGGCCCTGCATCATCGTCGCCTTGATGTAGCCGTCGGTGGCGGATTTGAGAAAACCCTGGTTGTTCAGGGCGGGTCCGGCGTAGCCCGCCATGGCGTTTGTCACGTGGCCTCCACCCACCTGGGGGCCGCCGAGGCCGTCCCGCCCATGACAGCCGGAGCACATCCCGTCGAAGAACTCCTTTCCGCGGGATATGGACCCCGCCACGCGCTTTTGATCGATCCCCACGTAGTCGCGGAGTTGCCAGCTTCGCACATAGGTCGCGATGGCTTCGATGTCTTCTTTTTTCAGGAAAGTCCCGTACGGGATCATCTGGCGCGGCAGCCGCCCGTAGAAGATGGAGCGGCGGATGTAGCCTTCGGGGGCGACGGACAGGAAGCTTTGCAGGTTCAGGGGGAGACCCACGCCTCCTTTGCCGTTCTTCCCGTGGCAGGCCGCGCAGTGAATCAGGTAGAGCCGGCTGCCCTTCGAATAGACGGAATCCCATTTGGAATCGCGATCGAAAGCGTTGGTTCCGGTGGGGAAAAGGAGCGTGGCTGTCAACAAGAAAGAGAAGAGAAAACCGACGAGAACGGGGAATGAGTGCCACTGTTTCATAATTGTTCTCCTCCCGGACAGTCTTAGCTCCTATGTTGGTGGGCCGAGCCTTGCTGGAACTCCTTTCTCTTATCCCCCGAACGGGGGTCGAACTCGTGTGTCAGGTGGTGCGCTTAACTCACGCCTATATAATTAAAAATAGGTTCGAAGGGTCGAATTGTCAATAATTTCTAACGGCCCGCATGGATGTGGTTGAAAGGTAAGTTCCTCCGCCGCGTAAGACGGCCAAGTGGCGGCGGGCGCAAGCAGGATCATCCGCCATCCCGGCGGGTTCAAGGCGAAGCAATGCGGCGCAGCCTTTGTGCATGGCGGAGGTGGAATCGTCCGTCGGTGGCGGGAGATCGAGGCCGGGGCGGGTCGGAGCCGCCGTTTTGTTGTATGATGGCCCAAGGTATCGCGGCTCCCCGCGTCGTTCATGGCGGGCCGTGGGTTGGGTAAGGCCGTCTACAGCGTTACCGGAACAAATCATTACGGGAGAGAAAGCGATGGAAGATGTGCGCGTGGAGCGGATGGCGGAGATCATCACGGGGTATTCCTCAAAAATAAAGCGGGGCGATCTCGTCGGCATCCGGGGCAGCACGGCCGCCGCTCCGCTGATTCGCGCGCTCTACGCCGAGTGCGTCCGGCGCGGCGCTTACGTCTCCGCCGAGGTGTCGCTGCCGGGGCTGGAAGAGATTTTCTACGAGCGCGCCACCCGCAGACAGCTGGAGTTCCTCTCGCCCGTGCGGAAATTCGAGATCGAAAACCTGGACGTCGTCATCTCCATACTCTCCGAGACGAACACCCGGCGGCTCTCGGGTGCGGACCCCAAGAAACAGGCGCTCGCCTCCAAAGCCAGACAGCCCGTCATGGAGACGTTCATGAAGCGCGCCGCAGAGCACGAGAAGAAGGGGAAGGGGGGCTTACGGTGGACGCTCACCCTGTTCCCCACCGAGGCCTACGCCCAGGATGCCGAAATGGGCATCCGCGAATACGAGGATTTCGTATTCAGCGCGTGTTTCGCGAATGAAGCGGGCGGCATCAGGCGCTGGCGGGCGCAGGAGGGGCACCAGGCGCGCGTCATCCGTTATCTCAAGGGCCGTAAAGTCGTGGAAATCGGGGCGCCGGGCACCGACCTTAGGGTCGGCATCGCGGGGCGTCCGTTCATGAACTGCTCGGGGCACAACAATTTCCCGGACGGGGAAGTCTTCACCGGTCCGCAAGAGAACAGGATCGACGGAAAAATCCGCTATTCCTTCCCCGCCTGCATCTCGGGGCGCGAGGTGGAGGGCGTGGCGCTCGAGTTCGAGAAAGGGGAAGTCGTCAAGGCGTCGGCGGAAAAGAACGAGGCGTTCCTGAAATCGATGATCGGCATGGACGACGGCGCGAAGCGGGTGGGGGAGTTCGCCTTCGGCCTGAACGCCGGCATCCAGCGCTTCACCAAGAACACGTTGTTCGACGAGAAGATCGGCGGCACGCTGCACTTGGCGCTCGGCAAGGGTTATCCCCAGAGTGGGTCGAAGAACAACTCCGCTCTCCACTGGGACATGGTGTGCGATTTGAGGGACGGCGGCGAGGTCTACGTGGACGGAAAGCTCTTCTCCAAGGACGGAGAACTCCAGGTTTAGCCGCGTTCCAAAACCCGATTCGCATCGGCTCCGAGGGTTGGTCGCCGGACACGCAAGATGCTATTCTCCACGCGCCGTTTCTGAACCAACACCCCCTTGGGCGGGTAGCTCAGCTGGCAGAGCGGCGCCCTTACAAGGCGTAGGCCGGAGGTTCGAACCCTCTCCCGCCCACCAGATATAAGGCGAGTTGCAGGCAGGTGACTTCGCCGGGTTCCTATATTCTCGACCGGTCCATCAGGGGCTGTTGAAAAAGCCCTCGTCGCTCGGAATGACGAACAAAGCCACATCGCTTCTTGTAGGGACAGGTCGCGATGTCCCTACGGGGCGGCGCCTCCTCGGTCGGTTTGATTGCTCTCTCACCTGCATGAAAGGCAACCCCCCCTACCCCCCCCTTGACAGGGGGGTATAAAAAGGCGACCCCCGCCGTCGGTAGAAGGGCTTTTGTTTTTTCTTGCCCCCCTGACAAGGGGGGGTAGGGGGGGTTGGTTTTCAAGGCGAGGAGGGATTTCTCACCTCCTGCCAAAGTGAAAGAATCTACTCCCCCCTTGAGGGGGTCGGGCTTTCCCCTCGGGAAGCCCGACAGAGGCCGAGCGGTTTGTGCGAAGGCCGATGTGGTGGGGGGACATGCCACAGGAAAAAACTCCCCCCACCGATTCGGTTTCGGGTTTACACCCTCACCTCATCGACTCCCCCTCAAGGGGGGAGTGAATACTTTGGGAATTATCCTCCGTGGGGAGCGCTCTCCGTGAGGGCCGTACACCGGGTTATTCAACAGCCCCTGTCAGTTCCGGGTTCCACCCATGAACCCAAAAACGCGAAAACCCACGCCGGAGCGTGGGTCTCGGAATGATGGGTAACCCTGTCTTGTCATCCAGGATTACGCCTCAAGACAAACATAAGCCGTCATATTTTCAGTGTCAAACGGGCCCTCAGAGGAGTTGTTGAAGGGCGCTCCTGAGCCCTTCACAAACCGGGGGTGAGGAATCTCTCCCCACCCCCGGTCTTTGTGTTTCATCCTGACGGCTTGGGTGCGCCCGAGCCGCTTTACTCTTACCTCGCCACCGCGCCGGGCCGGCGTTTCGGGATGATCGGCACGAGCAGGTAGGACTGGTGGTTCGGTCCCGAATGCAGCGTGGTGCGCCCGCCGAAGACTTCCTTGCAGCGGTCGACAGGGTGATCGTGCAGGAACGGTCCCGAGCCGCGCGAGGGCACGTAGGCCTGCACCGCGGGGCCGGGGCGGTCGAAGTCCTGGCCTGCGATGTTGATGGAGAGCTGAAAGCCTTTCGGCAGCACGATGCACTGGGGCCAGATTTCCACGTCGAGCTCGTAGATTCGCTCCGGCGTGAGCGGCATCTTGTCGTCGTGCGTATGGTAGGGCCGCCAGGGTTCGGACAGCTCCTCGTCCAGCTTCCGGTGCGAGGCGCGCAGCCAGCCCTGGGCGAGCGGCGTCTTGGGGTCGACCGTGCCCTGGAAGTAGACTTCGCGGTTTTTGGGCGAGAACGCCTGGACGGTGACGAACAGGTCCGCATCCACCGTGGAGGAGGAGATGAAGAGCTTGGCCGACATCGGGCCGGTGATCTCGGTCTCCTCCTTGAGCGGTGCCGTCCTGAGCGTGATGCCGCGCGTGAGCGCCCGGAAGGTCTTCGAGCGTTTCGCCTTGGGCGAGTTAAAGTCGAGCTTGCCCTTGCCGCCCGCGTGGAGGTAGAGCTTCGTCCACTTCGTGCCCTTGAGCGGCCACTCGTGCTCCTTGCGCAGTTCCACCTCGTCGGTGAACGGACGGCGGATGTTCAGCCACACCCGGGGTTCTTTCTCCCAGCCGTTCTGCTCGCCCTTGAGATAATAATCGAAGAAGCGCTTCTGGAGCTCCATGCCGTATTCGAGATAGAACCACTCCTCGTGCCTGCCCGGATGGCCTTCGAGCCATTTTTCTTCCGAGGCCGCCTGGGTGTAGGCCTCGAAGTTCCCGCGCGGGTGGAGGCCGAAGCCCGCCCAGCTCCCCGCGCTCAGGAAGGGCACCTTCACCTTCGACCAGTCGGGCGAGCGGGAGCGGTACCAGTCGTCGTCCATCTCGCGCGCGAGGAAGTTCGCGAGCGTATCGGCGCGGTTGTCCTTGAGTTCTTCCTTGGGAAGCGTTGCGGGGCCCGTCGAGCGCGTCTCCATCCAGTGGTCGCGCGGGCCCTTGGGGTTTCCGTGCTGCACCGCCTCGACCTGGCGCGGATACCAGATTTCCATGAACTTGTTCGAAAGAATGCCCCCGTGGCGCGCCCAGTCGCGGTAGTGGTCGGCGGCGCCCTCCCAGGGGATCATGGCTGTTAAGTGCTTGGGCTGTAATTCGGCAACCTGCCACTGGTTGATGGCGTAGTAGGAGACGCCGTTGAGACCCACCTTGCCGTTCGACCACTTCTGCTGCCCCGCCCATTCGATGGCGTTGGCGAAGTCCTTGGTCTCGCGCGGGGAGAAGATATCCAGATAGCCGGGCGAGCGGCCGGCGCCGCGCGAATCGAGCCGCACGCAGGCGTAGCCCCAGGGCACCCATATCTCGGGGTCCACCGTCTCCCAGGTGAGCCAGCGGTGCTGGGAGCCTTCCAGGATGTCGGGGTGCATCTTCACCAGCGAGTCCCAGAGCGGCTTGTAGTGTTCCTGGTACTTGACGCCCTTCCCGTAGGGGCCGCCGGCCATCACGACGGGCACCTTCGCCTTGGTGTCGGGCCGGAATACGTCGACCCGCAGCACCACCCCGTCATCCATCTCGACGGGCAGATCACGTTCGATAATCATACTTACCTCCTGAGTTTGAGAATGAGGCCGCGGCTCCCGAGACGGGGCCGCCCGCTCTTTCCGCGTTTCCGCATGAGTAGAATGTGAGGAAATTATGCGCGAACGCCGCGCGTTTTTCAATTTGCGGAATTGATGGCTTTTGCGTTTTCTCTCTCCGGGAGTTTGGTGAAGGGGAGGGGAGAAGCGGGATTGTTGAAAAAGGCCTCACGTCTCTCTCATCCTGAGTAGCGGCGGAGCCGCGTATCGAAGGATGCACTCTCAACTGCATGAAAACCAACCCTCCCTACCCCCCCTTGTCAGGGGTCAAAACCGACCGAAGAGGGAGGTTTTGCAAGACGATGTGTTTCTCGTCAATGGCTTATGCAAACGCTCGTTCATCACTCGCGTTTGACCCCTGACAAGGGGGGGTAGGGGGGGTTGCCTTTATCCCCCGACGAGGCTTTTTCAACAATCGCAAAACGTCTCGCCCGGAAGATTTCGAGACTTACGTCCATTTCCCCGCGAGCGATAAGCGGCTATATTCGATGAAGCAGTTGCGCTCCAAAGCCCGCCGCCGGGACGGAGTTCCCTTGATCGCATACATCAACGAAATCGATCGCCACATCTCGGGCTGGATGAACCGCTACGGGCGGCTGTTCCTGCGAATCTCGCTCGCCGTCGTCTTCATCTGGTTCGGTATCCTGAAGCCCTTGGGGCTGAGCGCCGCGGCCGAACTCGTGCGCCGCACGGTCTACTGGCTTCCGCCCGATTTCTTCATCCCCCTGCTCGGCTGGTGGGAGGTGGCGATAGGGGTGGGGTTGCTCTTCCGCCCGCTCATCCGCGTCGCGCTCTTTCTGCTCTTCCTTCAGATGCCGGGGACGGTTCTGCCGCTGTTCCTGCTGCCCGAGGTCTGCTTCACGCAGATCCCCTTCGCGCCGACGCTGGAGGGGCAATACATCATCAAGAACCTCATCCTCTTGAGCGCGGCCATCGCCGTGGGCGGCACGGTGCGGCGGGAGGAGGATGCGGGTTCACGGATTTAAGAAGTGAATATCCCTGTGCTCGGGAGCAAATCCCACAGTACAGGATAGGTACTTGGTTTTGTAGTAGGGACAGGTCGCGACCTGTCCCTACGACTTCGTTCGTCATTCCGGCAATCCCTCCCTCACCGGGTGGAATTGATTGTAGGGGCCGCATATATGCGGCCCGTCGTTGGAAGGCGAAAAGGCAGGGTCGCGTATACGTCGGACATATATGTCCGACCTACACAGCCCCCTCAAGGGGGAGTAATTCCCAAACTCGCATTCGCCATTTTCGCTCCTCACTCTCTCTTTACTCTGCCGCTGGAATAATTCAAGACTTACAGTATCCGGCAATATGCCGTACATTACAGGAAGACCAAGGAGGCGAGACCATGCAGAATTTCCCTAACCATAACGACGCCATCGACGAGGCGACTTTCATGACCGGCACAGCTTTAGAGCGCGCCCGGCTCACGATTGCCGATCATGAGCGCACGCTCCTCAGGGCTGATGACCGCGCCGTGGTTCTCGCCGCCCTCGATGCGCCCCAAGAGCCGACCGAAGCCTTGCGCGAGGCGATGGCCCTGCACGAAGCGCGGGTGGCGCGTGACAGCTGAGGACATATCAGTTCCACAAAGCATATCCATAGAACCGATCAACTCGAAAAAACGCCGCGCGTTCTACGCCGCCATGGGATTTCAGCCCTTGCCGACGCGACCGCTGAGAATGTTCATCAGCATCGAAACGATTCACAGGGCACTGGCCTGAAGCGCGTTTCAGGTGGATGCGTCTGGCGCGTCCGCTCTCCAGACCGTAAAGTGTCTCCATGACATTCCTTGCCCTCTCGCTGGTGCTGACCGCCGCTTTTTGTCACGCCACCTGGAACCTGCTGGTCAAGCGCATCAACGGCGGGCCGGAACTCGTCTGGCTGTTTTCCGTTTTCTCGGTCCTGATCTACCTGCCGGTCGTCGTGGTTGTTTATCTGATGGAGCGCCCCCTCATGGGGTGGCGCGAGATCGGGTTCTACGTCGGCAGCGCCGCACTGCACATGGCCTATTTCCTGCTTCTCCAGCAGGGCTACCGCCGGGGCGATTTGTCCCTGGTCTACCCGGTTGCGCGGGCTACCGGGCCGTTCCTCTCGACCCTGTTCGCCGTCTCCGTCCTGGGCGAGAATCTGACCGTCCAGATCGCCGTCGGCGGCCTGGCGATCATCGTCGGCATCGTGTTCCTGACGGGCGGCTTCGACTGGTCTTCCGCGCGGCGCACGAGTTCGCTGTTGTTCGGGGTTTCCACCGGCGTGCTCATCGGCAGCTACACGGTCTGGGACGCCTATGCGGTCAGCGCGCTCGCCATCCCGCCGTTGCTGCTCGATTACGCGTCGAACTTCGCGCGCGCCACGTTCCTGATGCCCTACGCCTTCACGCGCAAGAAGCTCGTCGTGAAGCATTGGCGCGAACACAAGCTCGCCGTGCTCGGGATCGCCGTGTTCACCCCGCTTGCGTATATGCTGGTGCTGACGGCGCTCGTCTTCACGCCGATCGTGTACGTCGCGCCCGCGCGGGAGGTCAGCGTGCTTATCACGGTGGCGATGGGGTCGATCCTGCTGGGCGAGGGCGAGTTGCGCAGGCGCATGGGTTGGGCCTGTCTGATCCTCCTGGGGATGGTGATGCTGGTGCTCGGCTAGCGGCGCACAGCGCAATCTTGCGGCTGAAGGGTTATCGGGCGGACGGGATTCTCCACGTAACCGGAGTCTATCTCGACGCGCCGGCGAATATGCCCCGGGCCGCTGGTCGGCGCGTTGAAAAATGCTATAGTGGCCCCTCTTGATTTCACATCATCATCTCTCATACAGGAGCGAACCATGAGCGAGCCGCAAATCAGTGCGCAGGACGTCCTGAACGCAAGCGCGGGCTGTCTGCAAAAACAGATGTACGTCTACTTCACAAAACCCGCGAACGGCCTGGGACCCGTGATGGAGAATCTCGAAGATCACCTGAAATTTCAGGTCGAACTCGAACAGAAGGGGATCATGTTCGGCGCGGGGCCTTTCTGGACGGAAGACGAGCAGCGCTGGGAGGGGGAGGGGATGATCATCATCCGGGCAGAATCCATCGCGGAGGCGCGGAAGATCGCCGAATCGGACCCCATGCACGCGAGCGGCGCACGCACGTTCACCATACGCCCCTGGCTGCTGAACGAAGGCATGGTCACGATGAAGGTGACCTACTCGGACGGCGGGCGGGAAGTCATATGAACTGGACGCCGAGACGAGAGAGATTCCGCGCCCTGCTCTCGGGCGAGAGGTGCGTGCATCCCGGTTCGGTCTACGACCCACTCACCGCGCGCATGGCGGAGGACCTGGGCTTCGAGGTCGGGATGTTCGCAGGTTCCACCGCCTCGCTCACCGTGCTGGGCGCGCCGGACATCATCCTGTTGACACTCACGGAATTCGCGGCGCAGGCGCTGCGCATCAACCGCGCGACCGGGATGCCTCTGCTGGTGGATGCGGATCACGGCTACGGCAACGCGCTGAACGTGAAGCGCACCGTCGAGGAACTCGAAACCGCCGGCGTGGCGGGCCTCTCGATAGAGGACACGGTGCTGCCCCAGCCATTCGGCGCGGATGGCGCGCAGCTCACCTCGATTGAAGAGGGCGCCGGCAAGATGCGCGCGGCGCTAGAGGGACGCCAGGACCCGAATCTGGTGATAGCAGGCCGGACGAGCGCGCCCCGCGTCACGGGTACGGAGGACGCCGTCGCGCGCGTGACGGCCTATGAGGCGGCGGGTGTGGACGCCATCTTCGTGGTGGGCGTCCAGAGCCGCGAACAGCTGGAGGCCATCTCGGCTGCGGTGAGTCTCCCCATCATCCTGGGCGGGAGTGCGAAGGAGGTGCGGGGGCTGGATTATCTAGCGAGTCAGGGCGTGCGCGTCGCACTCCAGGGCCATCAGCCTATCATGGCGGCGGCCCGGGCGGCCTATTCCACGCTGAAGGCGCTCAAAGAAGGTGTGCAACCCGAAGACCTCGAAAACGTCCCCGCAGGCGATTTCATGAAGAAATACATGAACGACGCCGACTACCGACGGCAGATAAGCGCGTTTCTGGAGGAGTGAAGTCCGCGCGCGAATCGCCGATCTCATGTGACGAAAGCGCTTTTCAGGATATATACTGGCTCCTCCATCACGGAAACGAACTGCACTCGGAGATAGCCTCATGGCCATAGAGCTTGCATGGTACATGTCCTGCGACGGCGACAGCGCCTACATCGGCCGGAGATTCGCCGAGCATCCCCCGAGCTATGAGACGTTCACCCGCATCGCGCAAAACGCGGAGCGCAGCGAGCGGACGAGGGTTGTTCATGAAGCTTGAGACGAGTAGGTCATGCCGAAGGTCAGAGATGCGATACGCTTGATTGAGGAAGACGGATGGCGGCTCGTTCGCACCAAGGGAAGTCACCGGCAGTACCGGCATCCGGTGAAACCGGGTACGGTGACCATAGCAGGCAAACCGGGAGACGATCTACCGCCGGGAACATGGAACAGCATCTTGAAGCAATCCCAAGTGGAGGAGCGATCATGAGCATGAAATACACGGTCGTTATCGAGAAATCGCCCGACAACTACGCCGCCTATGTTCCCGACCTACCGGGTTGCGTCGCGACTGGCCGCACCCGGGAAGAGACCTTGGCGGAAATCCGCGAAGCCATCGAACTTCATCTCGAAAGCCTGTGCGAGCATGGGGAATCTGCGCCACGGCCTCAAGCGACCGCCGACACCGTGGAAGTGGCGGCGACGGGAACATCGGGATAACTGTACAGCTGCATCTCCCGCCGAGGCGCAAGAAGATGACGGCGTGCCGTATCGAGAACCTGTCCTGAGTTTGTCGAACGAACCTGCCCCAAACACCTCAAAGAAGCCTGTCTCTAGACCGCCGTTGCCGCGCCCGTGCGCGAATCGCCGATCTCATGTGACGAAAGCGCTTTTCAGGATATATACTGGCTCCTCCATTAAGGACAGTTCATCCACCCGGGGAGAGCCTCATGGCCATAGAGCTTGCATGGTACATGTCCTGCGACGGCGACAGCGCCTACATCGGCCGGAAATTCGCCGATCATCCCCCCAGCTATGAGACCTTCACCCGCATCGCGCAAAACGCGGAGCGCAGCGGCTTCACCACCATCCTGGTGCCCACCTCCCAGGTGAGCGGTCACTACGGGCCGCAGGCCCCGACGTGGGACAGCATGGTGAACGCCGCGGTGGTCGGCCCGGCGACCAGGACGATAAAGCTGCTGCTCGCCGTGCGGGTGGGCATCATCGACCCGGCCATCTGCGCGCGGATGATGGCCTCGCTCGACGAACTCACGGGCGGGCGCATTCTCTACAACATCGTGACGGGCGGCGGCGCGCTTGCGAGCTACGGCGAGACGCTGGATCACGATACGCGCTATGAGCGCACGGATGAATTTCTGGAAATCCTGGAGGGCCTCTGGACGCAGGAGAAATACTCCTTCGAAGGCAGGTTCTACAAATTGAAAGACGCCACCGTGTATCCCCGGCCGGTGCAGAGGCCGAGGATTCCCTTCTTCATGGCCGGGGCTTCAGAAGTCGCGCAGGATATCGCGATCCGCCGGGCGGAGTATTCGGTCTTCTGGGGAGAGACGCCCGGGCAGGTGGCCGGGCGCGTCGATTACATGAACGAGAAATGCGAGCGCGCGGGGCGGGTGCGCCCGCTCAAGTACGTGACGCGCTTCCAGATATTCGCGCGCGAGACGGAAGAGGAAGCCTTCGAGGCGGCCGAGGAGGTGATGAGCCGGGTCGACCCCGAGGTGCTGGCGCATCGCGGAAAGGTCATCTCCTCGTTCGAGAGCAAGGGCACGAAGGATCAGCAGGCCCGCACGCGCGAGGAGATGGTGGGCCCCAACCTCTGGGCGGGCATGGGCCGGATTCGCTCGGGCTCCGCCGTCGCCATTGTGGGTTCGTATGAACAGTGCGCGCGGAAGATCATCGAGATCGAACAGGCGGGCATCGACTTGCTCATCCTCTCGGGCTTCCCCCTGCATGAGGAATGCATGAACGTCGGAAAACACGTTATTCCGCTCGTGCGCGAGATGGAGCGGGAACTCGACCTCGTGCGCGAAGGAGATGAGGCGTTCTTGCCCCTGAGCCAGGGGGTCACCGTCTAGCTTTTCGATAGTTTCAATATATTGTGGCCTGACTTGTCCTAGAGTCCGGCCTCCTTTCACCGATGAGGGCGAATTTTTATGGATTTCGATTTGAACGAGGAACAGACAGCGTGGCGCGATAAGGCGAGGAAATTCGCGATCGAGGAGGTCGCGCCCATATCGCTCGAGCGGGACATGATATCCGACCCGAGGGAGACGTTTGATTGGGAGATCATCAAGAAAGGCTCCAAACTCGGTTTCCGCACCGCCGTTGTGCCGAAGGAACGCGGGGGCCACGGGATCGATTTCGTCACCCAGGCGCTGGTGATGGAAGAGATCGCGCGCGGCGACAGCGCGATATCCAAAACCTTCAGCCAGTGCTGGAAGTGGAGCCACCTCATCGCCGCCTCCTGCACGGACGATCAAAAAGACAGGTTCCTGAAGCCCTTCCTTGAGGACGATACCTATCTGCTTGGCAAAGGCGGAACCGAGGAATCGGCGGGTTCTGACAACCGGATGCCCTCGGACGATCCCCGGACGGGCTGGAAGCTCCAGGCGGTGCGCGAGGGCGACGAGTGGGTGCTGAACGGGCGGAAGCGCTACATCGCCAACGGGAGCGTGGGCAAGCTCTTCTTCATCGACGGCAGGACCGACCCCGACGTTCCCATCACGCAGGGCACCACGCTCTTCCTCGTACCTTCGGATACGCCGGGATTCCGCGTGGGAAAGGTGTACGACAAGATCGGCTGGCGCTTTTACCAGAACGCGGAACTCATCTTCGAGGACGCCCGCGTGCCGCACGCCAACGTGGTGGGCGAGGTGAACCGCGGCGTTCAGGCGCGAAAGGGCGATACGTCGGAATTCGGCGACCTCGAGCTCTCCGCCAACGGGCTGGGCGTGTGCCAGGCGGCGGTCGACATGGCGATGCACCAGGCCAGGACGCGCTGGCAGGGCGGCAAATATATCATCGAGCACCAGGCCATTCAGCTCAAACTCTCCGAGATGCACATGCTCACCGAGGCGCTTCGCGCTTACGTCATGCGCACCGCGTGCGACCTGGAAAAGGGTGCGGACCGCGACATGAAGCACACCATCCTGCTCATGAACTTCGCGACGGACGTCATCCAGCGCGTCACCCACCTCTGCATGGACATCCACGGTGGCGCGGGCGTCATGAAGGACGTGGGCGTGGAAAAACTCGTGCGCGACGCGATTGTCTGGACGCACCTCGCGGGCGACGCGGTGCAGCGCATCAAGGTCATCAAGCACCTCTAGGCGGGGGAATCCCATGAGCGGAAAAACGGTTTCCCTGGCCGTCATCCTGGGCGACGGCGTGGGCCACGACGTGCTGCCCGTGGCGACGGAGGTGATCCGGGCGGCGGCGGGCGCCGAGGGGGTGGATGTCGAGCCGGAAATCTATGATTACGGTGCGCTCCACTATCTCGAACACGGAACCCCGCTGCCCGAGGACGTGAACGGCCTGGTGCGCGGCCTGGCGGAAAAACACGACGCCATCCTGTTCGGAAGCGCGGGCCTCGACCCCAGAATCCCCGAAGACGTGAACTGCCGCGACCTCCTGCGCGCGCTCCGCTTCGAACTCGACCTGTACGTGAACCTGCGGCCGGCGCCGCTGCTGCATCCGGATTTTTCTCCCCTGAAAAGAGATGCCGAAATCGACCTCGTCGTCGTGCGCGAGAACACCGAAGGGTTGAACGTGCGCGTGGGCGGCAACTTCAAGAAGGGGACGCCGGATGAGGTCGCCATCCAGGAGGACGTCAACACCTATAAGGGCGTCTCGCGCATCTGCCGCTACGCCTTCGAGTACGCGCGTAAACACGGCTACCCGAAGGTGACCATGGCGGACAAGCACGGCTCCATCATCCACGCGCACGGCTTGTGGCAGCGCGTATTCTGGCAGACGTCCGAGGAATTCCCCGACGTGGAGGGAGAGCACTACTTCATCGACACCCTTTGTCAGGACCTCCTGTTCAAGCCGGAGGATTTCGGCGTCATCGTCACCAACAACATGTTCGGCGACATCCTGAGCGATCTTTGCGCAGGGCTGGTCGGAGGCGTGGGTCTGGCGGCGTCGGGCTGTATCCACCCAGGGCGCGTTTGCATGTTCGAGCCCGTCCACGGCACGGCGCCCGACATCGCGCTTAAGGGAATCGCGAACCCCTTCGCGGTGTGTCTTACGGGAAGAATCCTGCTGAGCACGCTGGGCATGGAAAAGGCGGCGGACCTGATTTGGGAGGCGATACGCTCCGCCGTCCGCGAGAAAAAGACCACGGCCGACCTGGGCGGTTCGCTGAACACCCGGGAAGTGGGCGATTATCTCTGCGCGCACATCGAGAAATCGGGCGCGTAGATTTTAGGATTTTCCGGTTACAGATATTTGATTCGCTAGATGAAAGCCGCCAGGAAATACGCCATGATTAGCAGTGAGCGATGGGCTTACTTGTCAACGCCCATCGTGGCCGCTACCATGGCGATAGGACGATGAAAGAGAGGACTTTGGAATGACGGAATTCGAGATGGCGACGCTGGCGGTGCAGAAAATGGGCGTGCTGGTTGCGGCCGTGGTCGGGTTTTCGCAGTGTGCCCTCATCGGCGGGGGTCTTTTCATGATGCGCCGCGCGGCGATCATGCGAGACAAGGCGCTCGACGAACTCATCAAGGGCGGGAGAACGAACCACGAAGAAGTCATGAAGAACCACGAACAGTTCATGGCGAATCACAAGGAATCAATGGAAAAAATCGACAAGAATCACAGGGAAGCCATGGCGAAGCACGAGGAAAACATGGCGGCGCTTCATGAACTCATCAGGCGGACGAGCAAGGCGGAGGAATGAGTAAGACCTCCCCATTAGATCGACAATTTCCGGCAACCTTTCATCATTCCTTTTAGCGTTTGGAAGGCCGAATATGCCTTTTGAAGTCGGTGCGCCCGCGCACGCGGGCCAGATCGTCGTAGACGCGCTCGTCAGGGAAAACGTCAAGAGGCTCTATTGCCTTCCCGGCTCGCATCTTCTTCAGTTCTACGACGCGCTGAGAGTTGCCCCCTCCATCGGCCTCGTCACCTGCAAACAGGAGCCGAACGCCTCCCTGATGGCCGACGCCTACGGGCGGCTCACCGGGGAACCCGGCGTATGCCTGCTCACGGCGGGGCCGGGCGGCGCGAACTCCATCGCGGGCGTGGCCCAGGCCTATGGTGCTGCGTCGCCCATGGTGCACATCACGGGCTCCGTTCCTCTGGATGCCTCTCGCGAAGCGTTCCACGGGGTGGACGACCCCGACTTCCTGGTCGAGATGTTCCAGAAGGTCACCAAGTGGAGCGTGCGCGTGAAGAGCATCGAGGAGATATCGGGCGTCATGGCGAAAGCGTTCCACATCGCGAGAAGCGGCCGGCCGGGGCCGGTGCACGTCGAGATACCGAGGCTCAGCGACTACAGCCCCCATCTGTTGCAGGATGCCCCCATCGCGCTGCCCGAATATGCGCCGCAGCCGGCGCAGGTCGTCGCCCCCAATGCGGAAGACGTCGCCCAGTACGCCCGCAGGTTGCTGGCGGCGGAATACCCCGTCATCTGCGCGGGCAAGGGGGTGATGCGCAAGGGGGCGATGGAAGAACTCGCGCGCCTCGCCGATAAGTTCTCGATTCCCGTCATCTATCCCCAGGACGCGATGGGCGTGATTCCAGAGGACCACCCCCTGGCGGTGGGGCATTACTTCGCCTTCAGGAACACAGGCTTCATGGACGGCGTCACCGAGAAGTGCGACCTGATGATGTTCATCGGCTTGCGCGCCGCCACGGCGGAGGTCGAGCACATCGAACCCTATGCGCCAAAGGATCGTATTTTCATCGGCTTCGACGACGCGGAGGATGCGCACTACGGCGGGGCGGACGAGATAGTCGCAGACCCCAAAATGTTCCTGAGCGCTTTGGAGAAGCATCTGAAGGGCGAGAGTGGGCGGATGAAAGCCGAGGTGCGGGAGCAGATTGAGCAAGGCAAGGCGGATTTGAGGAGGCAGGCTTTGGAGGTCATCGAGGGCCATGAGAGCGAGACGCCGATCCATCCGGCGCTGTTGATGGAGGTGCTCAGCCGCCACATTAAGCCCGACGCCATCGTCGTCAGCGACGTGGGGAACTGCCAGATGTTCGCGCGCTACTACGTGCCTCTCACGAACCAGTTTTCCTTCATGCAGTCGGGCGTGTGGAACGCCATGTCCTTCGCCCTGCCCACGGCCATCGTCGCCAAGATGGAATACCCCGGGCGCGACGTCATCGGCCTGGTGGGAGACGGCGCGTTCCTGATGACGATCGGCGATTTCGTGACGGCGAGCGAATACGGCGCGAATATCGTGATGGTCGTCCTGAACGACGGCTCCTACGGCCAGATAGACCGCCAGCAGCAAAACCTCTACGGCGCGGCCTACGGCTGCGACTTCAAGAGCCCCAATTTCGCCGAGATGGCGCGCTCGTTCGACGCGTTCGGCGTGCGGGTGGAAGCCCCCGCCGACCTCGACGGGGCGGTCGAGGCGGCGCTCTCGGCGGGCAAGCCGGCCATCGTGGAAGTCATGACGCGCGAGCAGCCCCTCCCGAAGATTTCATGAGGGGGCTGTTGAAACGGCCCGTGAGAGGGGAATGGCAACCCTCTGAAAGGGAAACCCCATAAAACCAACCCCCCCTACCCCCCCTTGTCAGGGGGGCAAGAAAAAGCAAAACTCCCTCTACCCGGCGGCTGGTATGAAAAAGCCAAACCCCTGGCCGGCGGCGGGCGTCGTCTTTTTTCATATCCCCCACTTGCCGGGGCGTCGGCCTTTTTTACCCCCCTGTCAAGGGGGGTAGGGGGGTTGCCTTTGGCCCCCGGCGAGGAGGGCTTTTTCAACAACCCCATAACGGGACAGTTCGGGCGGATTCGCGGATGTATGGGGTTTCCGTGCGCAGTGATAGTTCTCGACCTGCATCTTGTTTGACGCCAATCATAACCACCCAATCATCGAGGAGTCTTCTCATGGACATTCGTCTGGACGGAAAAAAAGCGCTCATCACGGGCGGCAGCCGGGGCATGGGCCGGGGCATGGCGCTCAAGTTCTCTGAATCGGGAGCGGAGGTGGCCATCGTCGCGAGGCGGCCCGACGTATTGGAGGAGACGAGGGCGGAGATCGAAGCCGCCACCGGGGGCAGGGTGTTCGCCTATTCGTGCGATATGGGCGACGCCGAAGCGATCAAGGCCATGTGGACCGCGGCGCTCGACGATCTGGGGCAAATCGACATTCTGGTCAACAACGCGGGCACCTCCACCCGGGGGCCGTTCGAGGAGATAAGCGACGAGATGTGGGAGGAAGACCTGGGCCTCAAACTCTTCGGCGCCATCAGGACCTGCCGCCTCGCTTTCCCCGCGATGAAGGCGCGCCGCTGGGGCCGCATCATCAACGTCGTCACCGTGGCGGGAAAGGCGCCGCCCGCCACGAGCGCGCCCACGTCCGTATCGCGCGCCGCGGGCATGGCGATGACCAAGGTGCTGGCGGGTGAGGGCGCTCCCCACAACGTGCTCGTGAACGCGTTGTGCACGGGGCGCATCGTGACGGATCAGATCGCGCGGCGCTATGAGCGTGAAAAGCCTGAGCTCTCGTTCGAAGAATACGTCGCCGAAGCGGGGCGCGACATACCGCTCGGCAGGATGGGAACGGCCGAGGAATACGCCAACATGGCGTGTTTTCTCGCGTCCGACTCCGCTTCTTTCATCACGGGAACGGCGGTGAACATCGACGGGGGATTCTGCCCTGTCGTGTAGGTTGGGGGGGGTTCGTGCGCCGGTATCCTTGCGTGATTCGGAGGGAGAGCGGTGTGTGCGGCAATTCCAGATCGTTGCAGGAAGTCAAACCCACCAAGGAGTGAGAGTTTGCGGTTTTCTGTAGGGGCCGCATATATGCGGCCCGTGTTTTGAAGGCGGGAAATCCAGGGTCGCATATATGCGACCCCTACACTGAATCACGTCCTATCTCATTGGTCGGAATTGACCCTCAATGCGGGAGCGATTTTTCGCCTTTCCCGTCATTCCTGCGTCTCCTCCCCCGGATACGGACACACAGCCCGTAGCGGACACTCTTCGCATTTGGGCGTGGGGCGGCAGAAGGTATGTCCCAGGCGCACGAGCAGGGCGTGGTATTCGTTGAAAAGGGGGGTCTCACGGGGCAGGTGCGCCGTGAGGATTTCCTGCAGGGCAAGGTAGTCCTTATCCCCGTTTTTCGACGCCTCGAAGTGCCCGAGCCTCGAGAAGATGCGCTTCGTATAGGCGTCCACGACGAAAACGGGCCTCTCCGCCGCGTAGAGCGTGATGGAATCCGCCGTCTCGCGCCCCACGCCGTCCAGGCCCATCAGTTCCTCGTGCAGTTCTTCGGTCGGCAGGCTTAAAAAATTGTCCACGTCTCCCCCATAGTGTTTCGAGAGGTAGGCGATGAACCCTTTGATTCTTTTGGCCTTCATGTTGAAAAACCGCGCGGGCCGGATGAGGCGTGCGAGGCGGTCTCGCCGCACCTTCTTGAGCGCGTTCTCCGTGAGTAGGCCCTCTTTCTTGAGGTTCCCGATCGCGCGCGCCGCGTTCGCCCACGAGGTGTTCTGGACCAGAATGGCGCCCAGGCAGACCTCGAGCGTCGTCTCGCCGGGCCACCAGTCCTGTGGACCGAAGCGCGCATACAGACGCTCGTAGATATCCATCAGGCGCTTCCGGTTTAAGCTCGATACCTGGGCTGCGCGTTTTTCTCCGCTCATACTCGCCTCGGTTATTCCCATGGTGTAGATTCCTACTCTTTAATATGGGCAGGTTCATTTTCGCAACGACTCATTTGTAGCCTGGTCGTGTTTTTGGGCTTCCACGAGTCGAGCAATGCGGGGGGACGCTCAGTTGCGGCGTCGTGTCCACCGCTCGAAGGTAAAGGATTTTTCATGAAAAAAGGCGCAAAAATTCTCGTAGGCGACTGCGCCGGCGTGAAGGAAAGCGAGGACGTGCTCATCGTCACCGACGCCGAGCGTCTCCCCATCGCGCAGGCCCTTTGCGCCGAGGCGGGAGACTTGGGTGCTAGAGCCACGATGGCCGTCTGCCCGCCCCGGAGCATCGACAACGAAGAACCCCCGCGCGCCGTGGCGGAGGCGATGCGGGCGTCCGACGTGGTATTCCTGCCCGTCACCCACGCCTTGGCCCATACGCGGGCGACGCGGGAGGCCATCGGCGCAGGCGCGCGCGTGCTCTCGATGACGGCGTTCACGCCCGGCCAGATGGAGCGCGGCGGACTGATGGCGGATTTCAGGGCGAGAAAACCGCTTTGCGACGCCCTGGCGGCGCGCCTGAGCGAGGCGCGCGAGGTGCGCGTCACCAATCCGGCGGGCACCGAACTCACGTTCTCCCTTGAAGGACGCGCGGGCAACAGCCACGCCTGCGTGCTCGACGGCGCGGGCTTCACCGCCGTCCCGAACATCGAGGCCAACACATCGCCTCTAGACGGGACGACGAGCGGCACGCTCGTGGTGGACGGCAGCATCCCCTATTACGGGGTGGGGGTGGTTGAGGAGCCTGTGACTTTCCGAATCGAGGAGGGCTTTGTGCGGGAGATAACCGGCGGGCGGCAGGCGGAATTCCTTAGAACTCTTCTGGCCGCGCAGAACGATAAGTGGGTCTACAACGTCGCGCAGTTCGCGATGGGCCTCAATCCCGAATGCAAGGATTTCACGGGCGAGATGCTGAACGACGAGGGCGTGAACGGCACGATCCACATCGGCATCGGAACCTCCGCGAACCTCGGCGGCGACGTGCAGGCCAAGACCCATTTCGACGCCATCATCCGCGCGCCTTCCGTCTGGTTCGACGGCGAGCCGATCATCCGAAACGGCGAGATACTCGTAAACGCGGAATGATGGATAACAATTTGAACATTCGCCTGGGAATAGACATCGGGGGCACGTTCACCGACCTCGTGCTCATCGACGAGGCGCGCGGCGCGGCCCACATCGCCAAGGTGCTGACCACGCCCGATGATCCCGCCGAGGGGACGCTCTCGGGTTTCAGGACAATACTCGAATCCGCCGGGCTGGAAGCATCCGACCTCGCGGGCATCGTTCACGCCACCACCCTCATCACCAACGCGCTCATCGAGAGAAAAGGCGCGCGCACGGGCCTCATCACCACGCAGGGGTTCTCGGACGTCATCGAGATCGGCCGCGAGAAGCGCTTCGACCTCTACGACCTGCACCAGGAGATGCCCGAACCCCTCATCCCGCAGGAGTTGCGGGCCGAGATACCCGAACGCTCCCATGTGGATGGCGAGGTGGTGGTTCCTTTGGACGCGGAAGCCGTGAAGCGCGAGGCGGAAAGACTCCTTGAGATAGGTGCGGAATCCATCGCCGTCTCGTTTCTCCATGCGCCGGTGAATCCTGCGAACGAAAGGGCGGCCCGGGCGGCTATCGGGGAAGTCGCAGGCGATACGCCCGTTTCCATCTCATCCGACGTGGCCCCCGAAACGGGCGAGTACGAGCGCGCCTCCACCACGGCGGCGAACGCCTACGTGCGGCCCATCGCCGATGCGTACCTGACGCGCCTGCTCGCCAGCCTGCGCGATTCGGGCTTCGCGGGCGATCTCTTCATCATGCTCTCCAATTCCGGCTTCGCGGCGGTCGAAAGCGTGCGCGAGCATCCGGTGCGGATCATCGAATCGGGGCCTGCGGGCGGCGCGCTTGCGGCGGCGCAGATCGCCCGCTCGCTGGGCGAGGCCCACGCCCTGGGGTTCGACATGGGCGGGACCACGGCCAAGATATGCCTGATCGAGGACGGCGAACCCGCGACGGAGAACCGCTTCGAGGTGGCGCGGACATCGAGGTTCCAGAAGGGAAGCGGCCTGCCCATCCTATCGCCCACGGTGGACCTGGTCGAGATCGGCGCGGGCGGCGGCAGCATCGCGCAGATAAGCGACTTAGGATTGATCCGCGTCGGCCCCCAAAGCGCCGGCGCGGCCCCGGGGCCCGCCTGCTACGATCAGGGAGGCGCGCAGCCCACCGTCACGGACGCGAACCTGCTCCTGGGCTATCTGAACCCCGATTTCTTCCTGGGCGGTGCCATGCGGCTCGAGGCCGAACGCGCGCGCGAGGCCGTCTCGTCTCTGGCCGGTGAGCTCGACATGAGCGTCGAGGATGCGGCGTGGGGGATTTACGAGATCATCACCGAGCAGATGGCGAGCGCCGCGCGCGTGCACATCGCCGAAAAAGGGGGCGACCCCAGGAACTACGCCCTGATCGCCACCGGCGGCGCGGCACCCCTTCATGCCTGCCACATGGCGAAAAAACTCTACATCCGCCGGGTCGTCTGCCCGCCCGACGTGGGCGTGGCCTCGGCGGCCGGTCTCCTGGCGGCGCGGCCGAGGGCGGACGCCGTCCGCGTCCTGGTGTCCGACGTGGATGCGGTCGACTGGGCGCGCGTCGAGGCGCTTTATTGGGAGATGGTTGCGCAGATGACGGAAACACTCGGCGAGGGGATCGAGGTGGACGATCGCTGGGAATTTCTCTGCTCAGCCGACATGCGCTACCGGGGGCAGACGGACACGGTGAGCGTTCCCCTGCCAGAAGTTGGGGAGATGCCGGTGCGCGATAGCGCGCAAATGCAGGAGCTATTCGAGCGCGCCTATGAGCGGCGGTATTTGCGAAAAATCGAGAACGTGGCGGCGGAGGTGGCCGCCTGGCGATTGACCATGCTGGGTCCCGGACCCTCCGAGGCGGAAGTCCCGCCCCTCAAAGACGATACGGATTTCGATAAAGGATCAAGAAGAATATACGCAGGTCCCGAGCGTGGATTCTCGGAGGCGCGCTTGTATCACCGGTATTCGCTGCCCGCCGGGCGGGCGTTTTCAGGCCCCGCCATCGTCGAGGAGCGCGAATCCACCATCGTGGTTCCCGAAGACGCGCGCTTCAGGAAAGAGGGCAGCGGCCATATTATCATCGAGGTTGCCGGTTAATGGCGTTCGATCCCATCACGCTGGAAGTGCTCTGGCGAAGGCTCATCGGCATCGTGGACGAGGCGGCGGCGACGCTGGTGCGCACCTCGTTCTCGACGCTGGTGCGCGAGTCGAACGATTTCTCCTGCGTGATCACCGACGATCAGGGCCACTCGCTCGTGCAGTCCTCGGCCAGCATCGCCTCGTTCATCGGCACGCTGCCGATAACGGTTCGCCATTTTCTCCGAGCGTTTCCGCCCGAGACGCTGGAGCCCGGCGACATCCTCATCACCAACGACATCTGGTACGGGACGGGCCATCTCCCCGACGTGAACATCGTGAAGCCGGTGTTCTACCGGGAGAAGTTCATCGGCTTTTCCGCCAGCACGGCCCATCTGCCGGACATCGGCGGCAAAATCCGCTCCCCCGACCCGAGAGAAGTCTACGAGGAGGGCCTCCAGATTCCGATGATGAAGATGTACCGGCGCGGCGAGCCCGACCGGACGCTCATCGACCTCATCCGCTACAACGTGCGCGTGCCGGACTTGGTGATGGGCGACATCAACGCCCAGCTCACGGCGAACCGCCTGGCGGAAAAACGCCTGGGCGATCTGCTGGATGAATACGGCCTGGATGATCTGCGCGCGCTGACGAAGGAGATCCAGGGCCGCTCGGAGAAGGCCATGCGCGACGCCCTGCGCCGCCTGCCCGACGGGGAGTTCGCGTCCGAAATCGAGACCGACGGCCTGGCGGAACCCATTCGGGTGCGGACGCGGATAGAGAAAACGGGCGATTCCCTGGTCATCGACTACGCGGGTTCCTCGCCCCAGGTGGATCGCGCCGTGAACGTGGCCTACAACTACACCTACGCCTATTCGGTCTACCCCATCAAATGCGTGCTGTGCCCCGAGGTTCCCAACAACGAGGGGTGTTTCCGGCCCATCGACGTGCGGACGGAGCCGGGCAGCATCCTGGAGCCGCTCCACCCCGCCGCGGGCGGAGGCCGGATGCTGGTGGGCCACTACCTGCCCGCCGCCGTCTTCGAGGCGCTCGCCCCCGTTATCCCGGAAGAAGTCCCCGCGGCGAGCGGCTCTCCGCTCTGGTGCGTGAACTACACGGGGCTGGACAAGCGCGGCGTGCGGACGGCGGGGCTTTTCTTCCAGAACGGGGGTACGGGCGCCACCGCGCGCGGGGACGGCCATGCGTGCCTGAGCTATCCCAGCAACGTCTCCCACACGCCGATCGAGGTCATCGAGCGCATCACGCCCTTCACCTTAATCGAGAAGACGATACTGAGAGATTCGGGCGGCGCCGGAAAGTTCCGGGGCGGCTGCGGGCAGCGGATCGTCTTCCGGAACGACTCGCCCGCGCGCATCACGGTCTCGTTCATGGCCGAGCGCACGAAATCGGCAGCGCCGGGGCTGTTCGGCGGCGGACACGGCGGGCGGGGGCAGGTGCGCATCAACGAGCGCGAAATCGACCCCAAGGTCACCACCGACATGGAGCCGGGCGACACCCTGACGCTCATCACGCCGGGCGGCGGGGGCTACGGGGAGGCGGAATCATGAAGCCCCTGCTCTCAGATGACGCCTGGGCGTTCGTGGAGCGCGCCCGCGTGGCGCGGCTGGCGACGGCGGATAGAGACGCCGCGCCCCACGTCGTGCCCGTCGTCTTCGCCGTGGTGGACGGGAAAATATACATTCCGGTGGACGGCAAGCAGAAAAAAGACATCGAGCGGCTCAAAAGGCTAGATAACATCCGCGAGAACGCGCAGGTCTCGTTTTTGGTGGATCACTACGAGGACGACTGGGCGAAACTCGGCTTCGCCCTCATCTTCGGGAGCGCGCGGATCATCCACGCCGATGCGGACGCCGCAGCTTACGAGAAGGCTGCCGAACGCTTGCGTGAAAAATATGCGCAGTACCGCGGCGCCATCACGATCCACGCCTGGATGATAGAGATAACGCCGCACCGCGCCGCGTCCTGGGGCGCGATGGGAGAGGAGGAGTCTCAAAAGTGAAGCTCAGCTATCAGATCGCTACGCCGGATATCTCCACCCCCAACCTCCCCAGCGCGCAGGGGACCCTTGAGGAAAACCTCGACTGCATCGCCGAGGCGGGATTCTGCGGCGTGGAGCTTTCGGTGCGAAAGCCCGCTGAACTCGATTTGGACGATATAGAGAAGCAGATCAATAGCCGGGGCCTCTCGGTTTCGATGATCCACACGGCGGCCATGGGCTTTCAGGACAGGATATGGCTGTGCCACCCCGTGCCCGAGATCAGGGCGGTGTCCTACCGCCGCCACCTGGATGCGCTTGATATGGCGCAGAGGTTCGGGTGCGGCATGGTGATCGGTTCCTCACGCGGGAATCTCTGCGAGGATGAGCGCCGCGAGGATTCTCTCGGCTGGATGCGCGATGCGCTCCTCGGTCTTGCGGATGAGGCCGCGGCGCGGGGGGCCAGACTCTATCTCGAGCCCCTGTGCAGCCACTGGATCAACAACGTGACCACGGCGGCCGAGGGCGCCGCCCTTTGCCGGGAACTCGGTCACGAGGCCCTGGTTCTCATGCTCGACACCTACCACATGAACGCGGATGAGGCGTCGTTCACAGACCCCATCGTTGAATCGGGAGAGCTTCTGGGCCACATGCACATCGCCGAGAACAACCGCCTCTACCCCGGCGGCGGGCACATTCCCTTCGACGAGGTGATCGGGGCGCTGCGCTCGATAGGGTACGGCGGCTGGCTGACCTGCCAGATCGTCTCAAAGCCCGACATCCGCACGGCGGCGCGGCTGGCGGCGGAGAATCTGAGGGCGCTTATAGAGCAAGGGGCGTCATAAGGCTTTCGGAAAAGCCGCCGCCCCGCCACCCGCATCCGCCGCCGAATCGTGGGGGTAATCAGGCGGCAATGGGGCAGCGGGGCAGTGCTTGTTTCATGTAACTCTCAATCTTCCCTTTCCAAAATTTGCGTTAAATGAATGTTTGACAGTTTATGGTGAGTAACTCCTGCACATGGTGTTAAATAAATTTAATAAAGTTAAATATTAGTTAACTATCTGGCAAAACTCGCATTTTGTCAAGAAGAAAAATCGAAAAAATCAAATTTTACGGGTGTGAGTCGACTATTCTGACGTACTTGGAGTGCGGCGCTGCTCGCCTTTCTGCGCTCGCTTTGAGGGGGTCCATACCCGACGCCTCAGGAGGGACGCGGACCCTCATCAGGAGAGATAAAGCCTTATTTCTCGAGTGAAAAAAGGCGCCTCGCCAGTTCGGCATCGGGTATGGACGTTTTTCCTTCCCATGCGAGTTCGGCCAGAAGCCTTCCGGTGAGCGGACCGAACTTGAATCCGTGGCCCGAGAAGCCGGCCCCGAACGCGATGCGCGGGTTCTCGGGATGCAGGTCGATGATGAAATCCTCATTCGGCGCGTTGGTGTAGAGGCAGTGCTCCGCGCCCGAGAGCGTCCAGTTCTTACAAGTGAAAAAGCGCGCCATGAAGCGCTTCACGTCGGCGATTTTCTCCTGGTCGATCTCGTCGGGCGGGTTGTCCGGGTCGTCATCCACCCCGACTCTCAGATGCCGGCCCACCTTGACGCCCGCGCGCCCGAATTCGGGCATTCCGTAGAACAGGTTGTTCTCGTCCTGCTCCCTGTAGGCCCAGACCGGGAAACGGCCGGGCCGGTAGGCGTCCGGGTCGTCTTCGGGCGTGAAGTACCCGACCGTCTGGCGGGCGATGTTGAGCTTGGGCCGAATGAACGGGAGTAAATCCTTCGCCCACGCGCCCGCCGCCACGACGAGGCGCTCGGTCACCAAGGTTCCCGCGCTGGTTTCGACCTTTACGGGGTCGGTCGAGGGGTCGAATCCGTGGACGACTGTGTTCTCATGGATTTGCGCCCCGCTCTCGTGGGCCAGCGCGGCGAGCGATTCGATGGCCTCTATCGAGGATATGAAACCCCCCGTCTTGTCGAGCAGGGCGCTCTCGGCGTCCTCGAAGGTGAACTGGGGGAACCGCCCGCGCGCCTCGTCCGCGGTGAGGAGTTCCACGTCCACGCCCTCTTGCGCCACCGCGTGGACGTAGGAATGGTAACGCTCGCACGGCGGCCCGGTGTATATCCCGGGATTGGAATAGACGAGTTTTTTGCCGGTGTCCTTTTCGAGCCTGGGCCACTCTTCTTTATGCACCCACTGCATGAGGCGGACGTATTCGGGGGCGACATAGGCGCTTCTCGTGACGCGGGCGGCGCCGTGCGAACTGCCCCTGTCGTGGCCGATCTCGAAACGCTCCACCAGCCCGACGCGCGCAGCGCCCAGGCGCTTCAGATGATAAAGGGCCGAGAGCCCGTTGATGCCCCCGCCGACCACCAGGGCGTCGTAAGTATCGCCGTTCAAGAAAACTTACCTCATGCGGTGATGCCGCCCCGCCGACCGTTCCGCCCGACAGGCGCGGGCAATCTTTTTCACGTCGTCTACAGGGAAACATCCATAGCAAATCGGCGTGTTTCCGCCAAGTGGCTCACCAAGAGAGAGGAGCGGTTGTTCCGATTGGAGAGAGGAATTATTCCAGGCGAGCTAGAAGGTCGAAATACTCCTCCCTTGATGGGTCGGGCTTCCCGAGGGGAAAGCCGGACGATGAGGCCGAGCGATTTATGCGACGGCTGATGCGTGCGGGGTCAGCCCTTTTGACTGGAAAATCAACCCCCCCTACCCCCCTTGACAGGGGGGTAAAAAAAGAAGGCCCCCTTGTATGGGGGTATAAAAAGGCGATGCCCACCGCCGGCAGAGGGGCTTTTGTTTTTTCTTGCCCCCCTGTCAAGGGGGGTAGGGGGGGTTGCTCCTTTTCTGCAGAGACGATTCGCGAATTGTTGGCTGGATAAATGGTAGGGACAGGTCGCGACCTGTCCCTGCATCGAAAGCCACAATTTTCCCATGTTGCCTCAATGACCCGTAGGGACAGGCCTCCGTGCCTGTCCTGGTGGAGGACAACCACGGAGGGTTGTCCCTACAAACGTGCTTTCTCGGTTGGTAAACTTCCCCTCTTCTGTCGGCTTTGACTCTCAAGAGTAGTGATTCCGCAGCGCGCGTTTGACATAAGAAGGAAACTCTTGTGGTGAAGGCGCGGTTAGCCTCGTCGTGGTAAGGTGGCGTTTCATCAACTCGATAGCAGCGATATGAAATTCACACAGGTGGAATGGAGGTCGAAATGAGCGCCGATGGACTGAATTTTCTCTCAATATATGAACTCGCCGGGCGTATCGAGCGCAAAGAGGTCTCACCGCGCGAGGTGGTGGACGCGCATCTGCGGCAAATCGAGACCCTGGATCCCGAACTCAACGCGTTCATCACCGTGTGCGCGGACGAAGCCCGCGAGGACGCGGCAAAGGCGGAAAGTGAGATTCAGGGCGGCCGCTACCGCGGCCCTCTGCACGGCGTGCCGGTCGGCATCAAGGACATCATCGATACCGCCGGCGTCCTCACCACGCAGGGGTCGAGTTTCTTCCCGGATAACGTGCCGGCGGCGGATGCCGAGTGCGTGAGAAAGCTGAAAGAAGCGGGCGCCGTCGTCGTCGGCAAATGCAACACGCACGAGTTCGCGGCGGGTTCCACCACGGTGAACCCCCACTACGGCCCTGCGCGCAACCCCTGGAATCCCGAGCGGGTATCGGGCGGCTCGAGCGGCGGCTCGGGCGCTGCGGTGGCGGCCTATATGTGTCCCGGCGCGGTGGGAACCGATACGGGCGGCTCTATCCGGGGACCCGCGAGCGCATGCGGCACGATGGGCCTGAAACCCACCTACGGACGCGTGAGCCTTCGCGGCATTTTTCCGAACTCCCCGACTCTCGACCACGCCGGCCCGCTCGCCAGGACGGCGCGCGACTGCGGCATCATGCTGCAGGCCATGGCGGGCTACGACCCGGCGGACGCAGGCTCCAAAGACCGCGAGACGCCCGATTTCTGCGCCCTGATAGGTGCGGGCGTCGAGGGGATGCGCTTCGGGGTCTGTGAGGACCTCTATCTCCCGGAAAACGACGCTTCGGTGCAGAAAGGCTTCGAGAATGCGATAGAGACCATGAAGGCTCTGGGCGGCGTGGTCGTAGAGGTGCGTTATCCGAACGCGGATAGAATGAGGGATGTGCGCCGCATCATCGCCAGCGCCGAACTGGCGGCGGTTCACCGCGAGCGGCTCGCGACGCATCCGGAAAAATTCGGCGACGACGTCCGCGAGCGCCTGGAAATTTCGAGCCGCGTGACGCTGGAAGAATACATGCACGCCATGAGAGAACGGCGCACGCTCACCCGCGAGATGGCGAAGGTGTTCGATGAGATCGATATACTCCTGGCGCCCGGCTATCCCTGTCCCGCGGGGCCCGTTGCGACGATAATGGGCACGGTGAACGGGAAGGAGCATCTCTTCACGGGCCTCGGCAGACCGCAGACCGGCCCCTACAACCTCTTCGGTTTCCCGACCATGGCGGCGCCTTCGGGCTTCAGCGAAGACGGCCTGCCGGTATCGATCCAGATCGTGGGGCCGCCCTGGGAGGAAGCGCGCGTGCTGCAGGCGTCCCATGCGTTCGAGGAAGCCACGCCGGACATCCGGCGGAAGAAGCCGGCCATGGTCGGCGGGTGATTTACCGGATTATTTTCTCATCATGAGGGTATAGAGATATGACGCAAACCGATGGCGCCACGCTCGTTTCGGGGGCGTGGCTCTCAGAAAACCTGGGAAATCCGAATCTTCACGTCATCGAGGTGTCCTCCGCAGGCGACGACGCCTCCTACCGCGAAGCCCACGTGCCGGGCGCGCACTGGTGGTTCTGGAAAGGGGCGCTCTGGCACGAGACGGACCGCGCGTTCGCAACCTCCGAGGCCCTGGCCGAACGTCTGGGCGGGATGGGCGTCGGGCCGGATGATGAAATCGTCCTGTACGGCGAGCCGGTGCAGTTCGGAACCTACGCGTTCTGGGTCCTCAAGATGGCGGGTTTCACGAATCTGAAGCTGCTCGACGGCTCGAAGAAGAAGTGGCTTGCCGACGGTATGCCTGTTTCGACTGACGTTCCTGACGCCGGGCCTGTCTCTCACCCCGCTCCGGATGGGGGCGAGGTCTTGAGCGTGGGCAGGGACGATATTCGAGAGAAGCTGGGCGCGCCGGGCAGGGTGCTGCTCGACGTGCGCTCGCCCGAGGAATACAGGGGCGAGCGTGTGATGCCCCCGCCCGGCTTCGACCACGGGGCCGAGCGCGCAGGGCGCATTCCGGGGGCCGCGCACCTGTTCTTCCGGGAACTGCTGAATGAGGACGACACCTATAAAGACAAGGAGGAGCTTGCCCGGATTCTCGGCGGCGCGGGCGCAGCGGCCGATGACGGGATAGAACTCGTCCTCTACTGACGCCTCAGCCACCGGGCCAGTCTGGTCTGGTTCGCCATGCGGTATCTGCTCGGCTATGAAGATGTGAAGATTTACGACGGCTCCTGGACGGAGTGGGGGAGCATCGTCGGTTTTCCGATTGAAAAATAACGCGGCAGGCTACCCCCGAAGGACAATCATTTCACAGGATAGCGCGGCTCCTCTCCCCGCAGGACGCGCAACACGTCTGTCGCCGCCTTTCGCCGCATGTCCTCGAGAGCCGCCGTGCTGTACCACGCGCTGTGCGGCGTGACGCGGCAGTTGGGAAGGGCGAGCAGCGGGTGATTCGGACGCGGGGGTTCAACTTCCAACACGTCGAGGCCCGCGCCGCGGATGGCGTTTCTCTTTAAGGCATCGGCCAGCGCATTCTCGTCCACGAGTTCGCCGCGCGCCACGTTGATCAAGACGGCGTCTTTCTTCATGCGATCGAGCGCTTCGGCGTTCACAATGCGCCTCGTATCGGATGTCAAGGGCGCGTGGAGTGAGATATAGTCGGATTCCTCCCAAATACGTGAGAGCGCGGCGTTCTCGGCTTCCAGCTTCTCGAAAGCGGATTCTGACGCGAAAGGATCGTGCGCGATGATCCGCATGCCGAAGGCGCGCGCTTTTCCGGCGAGAGCCGCGCCGATCCTCCCGATTCCCACCACGCCCAGCGTCGCGCCCCGAAGCGGGGCGATGGGCCGGAGCGCGGCGATGCCCCAGCCGCCTTTTTTCACTTCCGTTATTCCACCCTCGAGTTTTCTGGCGAAGTAGAGGATGAGCGCCATGGCGTGATCCGATACCTCATCGACGCAGTAATCGGGTACGGAGGTGACCGGAATGCCCTTCGCTCTTGCGGCTTCGAGGTCGACGTTGTCCACGCCCACGCCGCCGCGCGCGAGAATTTTACAATGCTTTAGCCGAGCGATGACCTCTGCGGTGAAGGCGGGAATCGAGCCGATGATGACGCCTTCCGCCTCCGCGCAGAGTTCAACCAGGGATTCAGCGTCCGCTCCCATGCCCAGACGCAGGCGGGAACCCAGAGGCGAGAGTATTTCCTCCTCGACCGTGGGGGGCCCGAAGCGCGTTCCGGCGACCGCGATGAGCGGGCCGTCTTTTGCGGGTGGACGTAAAACCATGGTTCCCTCGGAAATCCGCGTTTTCATGCGGCGGGAAGAATGAAAACGCGCTTCGGCGTAAATAAAAAACACCGCGGCCCGATGACCGCGGTGTTTGAATCAGCAGGATGGAGCTAGCGCAGCACGTTGTCCGACCTGCGCGGCGGGTCGTTCGCCGGGCGCGGCTCGACCGGCTCGTTGTTCTTGAATTCCTCGGTGAGTTCCGCGTTGATTTCCGCCCATACGGGGTCGTCGTCTTCGCTCTCCAGAATGGCGTCAATGGGGCATTCCGGCTGGCAGACGCCGCAGTCGATGCACTCCTCGGGGTCGATGATCAGGAAGGGCTCCCCTTTGTATTCACCGGGGTGCATACAATCTAC
This sequence comes from bacterium, assembly GCA_965203325.1. Taxonomy (GTDB): domain Bacteria; phylum UBA8248; class UBA8248; order UBA8248; family UBA8248; genus Bin107. Next base: position 927,354 of record OZ241875.1, on the reverse strand, counting down.
GGGACAGACGCTCACGCACGTCGCATAGCGCTCGCCCAGGCATTTTTCCCCGATTACAAATGTCATGGATAATCCCTCCTCGAAAAATGATTATTCTTGCGATTCGAATCCCGAGGGAACGGGCTCCCTGGCGATTCATTTTTCTGAGAATTATGTCAGCCTGGATACCCCCAAGCGCAGAGCGATGCTAGCAGATGCCGCTCCCGAAAATCAAGGGTATAGAAGCACAAAATCAAGATTCTTTTTACCTGAAGGCGGGTTTTTTCAACCTGTCGATTTCGGGGAGGCGTCGAAAATTTTCGCGAGTGCGCGGAGCATGGCTTCGACCGATTCCGGCGGTACGCCGCCGAGTTCTTCGTGGAAATCGAACCCCTGGAGCCAGCGGAATTTTTCGAGCGAGGCGGCGCTGATGTGCGAGTCCACGCCCAGCGATTCGAGCGTCGAGACGACGTCTTCCATCTCCTGTGCGCGCCTTTCGGCGACGATGAGGCTCGTGCCCGCGAGGCTCAGGGCCAGGTCCCTGAGCGGAAGGCCCTCCACGGTGCCGGCGATGGATTCGAGGAGTTCCTCCACCAGCCCGCAGCGCCTCGCCGCCTCGATGGATTCGAGGAAAGTCATCATCAGCCCCTTGGTGAACACGCTGCGCACGACCTTGAGGGCGGAGGCGTCTCCCACGCGATCGCTCAGCACCTGAAGCTGCATCCCGTAGCGCGCCATGGCCTCGCTCAGGCGCCTGGCTTCGGGACCCGAGATCAGGGTGACGACTTCGTGCCCGTATACTTCCGCGGGGTCGCAAATCGCCCCGTCGACCGGACTGCCTCCGCCGGCCTCGATGACGCGGCCGATTTCTTTCTTCGCCTCGGGCGTCGTGGTGTTCAAATCCAGGTATACGGCGTCCCGAATGAAGGGGGAGGCGCTGCGCGCCGCCTCCAGCGCGCTTTCCGGCGTGACGAGCGAGAGCACGAAATCCGCGCCTTCGAGCGCCTCTTCCATGGACTGCGTGATGAGTATCGCCGGGTGATCGGAGGCGTCGATGTGTTCGGGCCGCCAGGGCGGTCTTTTCCAGACGTGCACCCCCGACGCCCCGGCCTCCGCCAGTCCCCGGGCGATGGGCCTGCCCGCCATGCCGAATCCCAGAACGCAGACGGTGGGAGAATTTTCGAGGTTCAAGAAAGTTTCTCCATACGACTTCATGTGGGTGGGTATATGGTTCCCGATCATATTCCACGTAAACGAGATTTTATGAAATGATTATAAGACAAGGCGGGCGTGCGTCTCCAGCGCGTCCGGTATTTTTCATTCATCGCACGGGCCGGGATGCAGGACGTTCCTCCAGGCGGGGTTGTTGAAAAACCTGATTCTGTAATTCGGGTTATGTAACCGACCGAGCAGGGAGGAGACTTCACTCCCCCCTTGAGGGGGAGTCAACGAGGCAAGGGCGAAGCCCGCAGGCGAGTTGGTGGGGGGACATGCCACAGAGTAAATCTCCCCCCACCGATTCGGTTTCGGGTTTTCACCCTCACCTCATCGTCGAGCTTTCCCCTCGGGAAGCTCGACCCTCAAGGGCCTGTTGAAAAACCCCTGGTTTTGTGATCGTATGGATGTATCCCCCCTCGCCCGAGATGGGAGTTCCCTCGATGTTGGACCGCAAGAGGCGCGAGCAGATGGACTTGTTCGTGGCCGGCCCGCTGGAGAAGTTGATTCCCGAAGATCACATATTGCGGCAGGTGGACCGCGTACTGGATTTGAGCTGGCTGCGCGAGGAGGTGGCGGAGTGCTATTGCGCGGACAATGGCCGTCCGGGCCTGGACCCCGAGGTGGTGGTTCGGTTGATGCTGGCGGGCCTGCTGCTGGGCTACGCCCACGACCGGCGTCTGTTGCGCGAGGCGCAGGCGCACCTGGCGATCCGGTGGTTCATCGGGTACAGGCTGGACGAGGAGTTGCCGGACCATTCGAGCCTGACGCGTATCCGTCAGCGCTGGGGGGAGGCGCGGTTCAAGGAGATATTGCGCCGCACGGTTCAGGCTTGCGTGGAGGCGAAGGTGGCGACGGGAGAGGTGGTGCACATGGACGCTTCGTTGATCCGGGCGGACGTGAGCTGGGAGAGTCTGGCGGCGCGCCACGCGGAGAAGGTGGTGCGGGAGAACGACTCGGAGGATGAGGGCGGGAAGAAGGGCGGCGGCGGGGGTTCGGGTCCTGTGAGCCGAACGGACCCCGACGCTCGCCTGGCGCGCAAGAGCGCTCGGGCGGGGTTCGAGCCGAGCTACAAGCATCACGCGGTGGTGGACGATGAGCGGGGCGTTGTCCTCGACGTTGCGGTGACGGAGGGGACGTTGAACGAGCGGGAGATGATGGAGCCGCAGTTGGATGCGGTTTGCGAACTCACGGGGCGCGCGCCCGGGGTGGTGACGGCGGATTCGGGCTATGCGTACTCGAAGGTGTACGGCGCATTGGAGCGTCGGGGGGTGGACGCGGTGATACCGGCGAAGAAAGAACCTTCCCAGAGCCGGGTGCCGTTGCAGCTGTTCCGCTACGATGAGCGTCACAAGGTGGTGAAGTGTCCGGGGGGCCAGACGCTGCGCCCCCGGAAGGAGACGGAGTGGGGTCGCTACTATGTATCGAGGACGCGCGATTGCGCGGGTTGCGCGCTCAGGGCCGATTGTCTGTCGAAGTCCCGCACGAGCCGGACGGTGCTGGTTCCGCATGAGTATCCGGCGCTGTTGCGCGCGCGCCGCCGCCACGCGCGCCGTGGGGAGGAGGAGGGTCGGCTGTGGCGCCGGCACATGGGTCGCTCCGAAGGCTATCACGGCGAGGCGAAGAGTTGGCACGGCCTGGCGCGGGCGGTGCGCCGGGGTCTTGCGAACATAAGGATCCAGGCCTACCTGACGGCGGCTGCGGTGAACCTCAAGCGGCTCGCCGCCGCTGTTGCGGCGCGTTTGTTCGCTCTGTGGAGAGCCTGCGCCGCCTTGAGACGCCGAATGCGCGTTCCCCGCGGCCTCACGCGCCGATTGGGCTCCCTCTCCCAAGCCGCGTGAGACGCCATACCTCCCGCTTCAAAACGGGGTTTTTCAACAGCCCCTTGAGGGGGAGTCGCAGAAGCCGAGCGGTTTGTGCGAAGGCTGATGCGGTGGGGGGTAAAATGCATTTTATCGCCATTCCGGATTATACCCCCCACCGAATCGCTTGCGGGCATTCGCCCTTAGCTCTTCGACTCCCCCTCAAGGGGGGAGTGATTTTGGTGTTCTCATTTGTGTAAAGCGACTTCGTAGGGGCCGCACACCGGCTTTTCCAACAGGCCCCACACGTGGCGACTTCCGCAAAACGCGCTCGTTGATGAGACGAGCGCGATAGACGCGCGAGAGGACGCGCGCGGCCTGCTCTCTCGCTGGCGCGAAAGTCTAGTTCGTCACCTTCAGCCTGTAGTCGGGCGTCGGGTTCAGGGGGCAGGAATAGTGATAGTCGCCCTCTTTGAGCGTGATGTGGTAGTCCCTCGATTTCCCATTCGTGAGGCCGCCCCCCGAGACTTTCGGCAGCGTAAGGCGTCCGACCCCTGCGCCGCGCAGATAAAACCCGAGCGGATAGGGCACGTTCTTGTTCGTCACCCGGAAAATGTATTTGCCGGGCTTCAGCGTGATGGTTTTGGAGCCGGCGAGGCGCTTTTTCCCGCTTTTCGAGTTGATGGCCTTGCAATCGGCCGCCCCCGTGGTCTTGAAGCCGTGGTCCTCCCCCTCGGGTTCGGTGAACTGGCATCCCGTCTGGGTGAGGGTGATGACGCTCGGCCCGGCGGCGTACACGCCAGTCGATGCGAGAGGCAGCAAAGATGCCGCGAGGAGAATCATGAGCGTTTTGTAGAGGTTTTGCATGGCCTGGTTCCTTTTCGGGTGTGTGTTCTCGGCTCTTGCGGCTTTAGATGGATCGTCGGGATTCATCCAGCGAGCCGACGGTTCTTTCGGATGTTCGGCGCATTCCAGGACGCGGATTCGCTTTGAAAAGAATACCAAAAAAACTTGGCTCGTGGATGAAAAAACGCCAAATCCATCGTCAGCCGAATGATCAGGCGGGGAGGCTGAACCAGATGTGGATGACGCCTTCGTCATACGATGCGCCCACTTCGCCGCCATGCGCCTCGACGAGAGCTTTCGCTATCGCCAGCCCGATGCCCGCACCCCCGCTTTCGCGTGAACGCGATTTGTCCGCGCGGTAGAACCTCTCGAAGATGAGGCCGACGTCTTCCTCCGGGAATTCCTCGCAGGTATTTGAAAAAATGAAACTTACCATATCTTTTTCCCTGGCCGCATCCGCGCGGACGCGGAACGCACCTCCCTCGGGCGTGTACCGCCATGCGTTCTGAACGATGTTTCCAATGGCCTGAACAATTTTGTCCTTGTCCGCCTGAACGAGGGGGACGTCACCGCCGAAGTCCACGTTCACACCGATATTTTTGGATTCGAAATCGTACCGATAGAGTTCGATGACGCGCTCGATCAGATGGGGCAAATGAATTTCTTCTCGTCTCAAGTAGACCTTTGCGGCCTCGGCCCGGGTGAGTTGTTGAAAGTCCTGGACCAGGCGCACGAGGCGCACGATTTCCTCCTTCAACATGGAGAACGTTTCTTTGGCGGGCGGGATGACGCCTTCGATCAGACCTTCGAGGTAGCCTCGCACCGTAGTGAGCGGGGTTCTCAACTCATGGGCGATATCCACCAGCATGGTCCTTCTCAAGTTCTCGATTTTCTCCAGGTTATCGGCCATATGGTTGAACATCTTCCCGCACTCACCGATCTCGTCTTTCGATGTAATATCCGCGCGCGCGGTGAAATCGCCCAGCGATACTTTCCGGGATACTTCCGCCATCGCGTACAACGGGCGCAACACCCTTCGGGTGAGGAAGAAACTCAAGGCGACGGTCATGATCATGGCAAGTATGCTCGCGTTGATGATGTGACGATGCACGGCGTCCAGGAACATCCGGTGCGTTTCCGTTGGCGAGATGTTGTATTTGTGCATCAGGGCGGCGAAGTAATCGGCGGCGAGGAAATCGATCGACAGCCAGACAACCAAAGTGACCAGCACGATGACCGGAAGGTTGATGGCCAGGAGTTTCCAGAGCAGGCGACTCTTCATGCTAATGACCTCCTTGTTCTTCCGTTTCTGCAAAACGATATCCCACGCCGCGCACGGTGAGGATAAGTCGGGGATTGGTGGGGTCGCCCTCGATTTTTCGACGGAGTTTTCCGATGTGGACGTCCACTACTCTGGCGACCACGGCGTCCGAAGTATGGTAGAGCCTGGTGAGTAGTTCGTGGCGGGAAAAAACGCGCCCGGGTGCGCTCATGAGCGTCAGGAGCAGCTTGTATTCCGAGGGGGTGAGCGCTATGGGTTTGCCGTTTCGGGTGAGTTTGTGTTTTTCGGGTTCGAGAATAAGGTTGCCGAAAGAGAGTTTCGTCTTCCGGAGCATGGGCGCGTTTTTGGTGCGTCTGAGGATGGCCTTGACGCGCTCGATGAGTTCTCTCGGGCTGAAGGGCTTGACGACGTAATCATCAGCGCCCAGCGAGAAGCCGAAAAGCCTGTCGATCTCTCCCTCCTTGGCCGTGAGCATCAGGATGGGAACTTCGGACTCCTCCCGGAGCCGCCTGCACACCTCCCACCCGCTCATTTTCGGGAGCATCAGATCGAGCACGACGAAAACGGGCGTCCACTCGCGCGCCAGTTGCAGGGCCCGCTCCCCGTCATGAGCAATGATGGTGTGGAAACCTTCCTGGCGTAAAGACTTGTCGATGAGCGTTGCGATGTTCTTCTCATCCTCGACGATGAGAATGGAATCTTCTTGGTTCATGGAATTGTTTCTCCGCCTCAAGTGCCTGTTGAAATGTTATCAACGAAGGCGGCGTCGCTACGTGAAGATTCTGTAAGGAATTTCGCAGGGGAGTCAAGAAAAAATGAAGGGTTGGAAGCAGAAAGGCAGCACTGCCTCACGCATCATCTGTTGCGGTGTTATACGTGAGTGCTTTCTATTCTTCGAGGCCCATCAGGCGGGCGGGGTTTCGCTGCACCATCCAGCGAATCTCCTCGTCCTCGAAGCCCAGGCGCAGCATCGTGGCGATGAACATGCGCAGCATTTCCGTCGGCGGGGGATTGAGGTCGAGTTGCGCGTCGGTGCTCATCACGCATCGCTCGGGGCCGAGGGCGCGCGCGGTTTCGGCCACTTTCACGGGGTCCAGGTCGCGCCACATGGGGAAGGCCGATATCCAGGTGAATTCAACGATGTAGCCCAAATCCGCCACCTCGCGCAGTTGCCCCTCGCTCGCGTCGATGATGAAGATGATCGGGTGGGTGAAGATGAATTTTTTCACCCCGATCTCCTTCGCGCGCCTCGCCAGGGCGACGCCTTCCTCCGCCGACAAATGGCCGGTGGCCACGGCCACGTCCGCGTCGCGGGCGATTTCGAGTATGGTGTCCGCCTCGGGGCGTATCGCGCCGTCTGCGTCCAGCACGGTCAGGCCCTGCGCGGGCGGGGGCTGTTGATAAGCCTCAGCGATGCGCTTGCTGTAGGCCCCCACCTCGATGTCGTTCGCCGCGGAGTAGGTGGGCATCCAGATGACCTTCACGCCGAGGCGCGCCGCGCTTTCCGCCGCGAAGGGCGAAAGCCCGCCCACGTTGGCGTTCAGCGTGATGGCCCCGAAGGCGGTGACGCCCGGATAGACCTCGTTCAGAATCCTGGCCTGGGCGATGGTGGGCCACAGGTGGCTCTTCATCACGAAGCCGCGCATGCCGACGTCGCGCGCGAGTTCGGCCCATTCGTGGTCCAGCACGCGCCCGGGTTCTTCCACGAATACCTGGGGGAAGATATGGGCGTGAACGTCGATGGCGCCTTCGAGGAGATCGTCCGCCTTGGTGCGCATGTAGAAAAACCCTCCGGCTGCGAGTCGAAAAATCATCTGAAATCATGAAAATCCATCATGCGCCATGAGGGGGCGGCGGGCAAGCCGGTTCCCGACGCGCGATTCAGGTGATATTCTCCAATAAATGTTCTCATGAGGAAGAATAACGATTTCTCCCTGAAAAGGATTTCCCATGCCCCCCACCCAGAGCATCGGAACGCCGGTGCGTGAAATCGAAACGCCCGCCCTGATAGTCGACCTCGACGTCATGGAGGAGAACCTCGCCCTGATGGCGAAGCGCCTCGCGGGGACGGGCGTCAGGCTCCGCGCCCACGCCAAGACGCACAAGAGCCCCTGGCTCGCGAGAAAGCAGATGGCGCTCGGCGCGGTGGGGGTTTGCTGCCAGAAGGTGAGCGAGGCCGAGGTGATGGTGGCGGGCGGGGTCGGGAACGTGCTCGTGAGCAGCGAGGTCACGGCCGTCTCGAAGCTCAGGCGTCTGGCCGCGCTCGCGCGCCATACGGACCTGATGGTGGTGGTGGACCACCCCCAGGGGGTGGCGATGCTCTCAGAAGCCGTGACGGCGGCGGGAGCGGAAATCGGCGTGCTCGTCGACGTGGACGTGGGCCAGGGCCGCTGCGGTGTCGCTCCCGGAGAGGCGGCGGCGGATTTGGCCCGGCGCGTGGAAGCGGCGAAAGGGCTTGAACTCAAGGGGATTCAGGCCTACCACGGCAAGGCCCAGCACGTGGATGGTTTCGCCGAGCGGCGCGAGGTCTACGCCGAGGCAATTGCCAGGATGCGCGAGACGGTGGACGCGTTCGAGGCCGCCGGGCTTCCGCTGGAAATCAGGAGCGGCGGCGGCACGGGTTCATGGCGCTGGGATGCGGAATCGGGCGTGTTGAACGAGCTTCAGGCGGGCAGTTATCTCTTCATGGATTCGCACTACGGCAGCATCGGCGGCGAGAATTCCGAAATCTATGACGACTTCCAGCCGAGTCTTTTCGTGCTGACGACCGTGGTGAGCGCGACCGGTCCCGGCCACGTGGTGATGGACGCCGGCCACAAGGCGCTTTCCTCGGACAGCGGGCTGGCGCCCTGCATGGAACTCGAGGGCGCCGTGCACGCGCGGGCATCGGATGAACACGGCGTGCTGGAGTTGTCCCCGGCTTCGAGGCGCCCCGAGATCGGCGAGACGCTACTGTTCCAGCCAAGCCACTGCGACCCGACCATCAACCTCTACGACGTCTACCACGGCGTTCGCGGCGGCATGGAAGAAGGCGTCCTCGAAGCCGTGATCCCCGTCGCCGCGCGCGGTTGCGTGTGGTAGGTCAGCCCCGACTGAGGAAGGAGGGGCTGCCGACCGATGAGGGGCTGTTGAAAAACCCCCTGAGAGGGGAATGGCAACCCTCTAAAAGGGAAACCCCATAAAGGCAACCCCCCCTACCCCCCCTTGTCAGGGGTCAAAACCGACCGAAGAGGGAGGTTTTGCAAGACGATGTGTTTCTCGTCAATGGTTCATGCAAACGCTCGCTCATCACTCGCGTTTGACCCCTGACAAGTGGAATTAGGGGGTTGAACGCGACCACGGAGGGAGCGTTCGCTCCCTTGATAAAGGCTTTTTCAACAACCCCGTATGTGTGGCGGACATATATGTCCGACCTGCGAACCCGGCCCCCTACGCTGGCTTTCCGAACGTGGCCACCCTGTCTACGCGGCACTCGAAGAGCACGCGCTTCTCGTCGATCGCGGGGTCTCTGAGCGCATAGGGCGGGTCCGCGCCCGTGTATTTCGTCCAGATGCGGTCGAGCTGCTCGGTCGCCCGCTCGCCGCCCGGCCCGTCTTCGTGTATCTCGTTCACCACCGTGCACTTGATGCTCATCCAGTGGTAGGGGTTTTCGGGGTTCACGAGGAGGATCGTGAGCTGCGGGTTGTTCCGAATCCATCCGCACTTGGGCCGGTGCGAGGCGGTGTTCACCAGAATGGTGTCGCCCTCGTAGTCGAACCACATGGGCGTCATGTTCACCCGCCCGTCGGGGCCGATGAGGCCCAGCGTGACCGTGATCGGCTTGTCCAGCAAATCTCGATAGATGGGGTCCAAAGCCGCCAGACCGCTCGCTTTCGTCCTCTCGCCTATGGCGAACTGGCCCTCCTGCAGACCCTCGGAAACGTCCTTGAACTTGGCTACGGTGAATTCCGCCATTGCGCACGTCCTCCTGAAGCGTGAAAAAGTGATGAGTGGATTTCCCCGGATGCTAGCAGGGGGCGGGCGGCCCGGCAAGGGGAGGGACGGGTCGCCGTGCGCAGTTCTCCAGCCTTGCGCTATTCCTCTCCCTCGCCATGTCGTTGCGTATGCCCACAATTTGATGTAGGGTAGAAAGGAAATATTTTTTCTACCCTTGGAGTCGGCAATGGGTCTCAATATTAAAAATGAGGAAACCTGTAAGCTCGCTGCTGATTTGGCCCGACTGACCGGCGAGACGATGACCGGCGCGATTACGGTTGCCCTGCAAGAACGTCTCGAGCGCGAGAAAAGGCTGCGCGACGCAGACGTTCGCGCTCAAAAACTGCGCGCCATCGCGGAGCGTTGTGCGAAGCTCCTGGGTCCGGGGCCGCCCGCCGTAGAACATGGGGACATGCTCTACGACGAGCGGGGATTGCCCAGGTGATTGTCGACAGTTCGGCGCTCCTCGCCGTTCTCTACCGTGAGCAGGACGCGGAACGCTACGAGAAGGCCATCGCCTCGGCCGCGCACCCCCGGATGTCGGTCGCCAACGTGCTGGAGACTTCCATCGTATTGGAAAGTCGAGGCGGCGCGGCGGCGGGAGGCGAACTCGATTTGTTCCTGAGAGACGCCGGAATCGAATTGGTGCCCGTTGGTCTGGAGCATTTGGAAGCGGCCCGGCGCGCCTGGCGGCGCTTCGGCAAGGGGAATCATCCGGCATCGCTGAATTTCGGAGATTGCTTCGCCTACGCGCTCGCCGACCTGATGGACGAGCCGCTGCTGTTCAAGGGCGAGGACTTCGCTCATACCGACATCGAGGCGGCGTGAGCGGAAAGAGAATGTGGACCCGGACGAATAGTGAAAGAAGTTGAATCCCCGCTTGTATAATGCCCATATCAGGCATTATAATACCCATTATGGGTAATTTGGCTTCGCCACATCTTTCACGCATGACTCGCCGCAAGACGTCCGGGCCTGACGCCGCATCCACAGGTCTCGCGGATGCGCTGTTCACCACCACGCAGCAGCGGCTCCTGGCGCTGCTTTTCGGACAGCCCGGACGGAGTTTTTTCGCGAGTGAGTTGATTCGCTTGACGGGGTCCGGCTCCGGCGCCGTGCAGCGTGAACTGAAGCGCTTCGCATCCAGCGGTCTGGTGAGCGTCACTTCTATCGGCAGGCAGAAGCATTACCAGGCCAATCCGGATTGTCCGGTGTTCGAGGAGATGAGCGGCATCGTGCGCAAGACGCTCGCCTTGGCGGAACCTGTCCGGCGGGTGTTGGAGCCGCTCGCCGACCGCATCGAGCTCGCCCTGGTGTACGGGTCGGTCGTACAGGGGACGGAAACGGCGGGTAGCGACGTCGACCTGCTCGTCGTCGCCGACGGCGTGATGCTGGAAGAGCTCTACGAGGCGCTCTCGCCGGTGGAGACCGGCCTCGCCCGCCGGATCAGCCCCACGCTTTACACGTCCCGTGAGTTCGAAGAACGCAGAGCCGCCGGGAACCCTTTTCTGAAGAACGTGCTCGCCGGTGAGCATATCATCCTCATCGGGAGCGAAGATGACGCATCCGCAACTCGATAACCTGGTGCGCATCGGCCGACTCAAGAGCGAGCCGGCTGCCGATGAGGAAATCGAGGGTCTCGTCCGCTCGGGCGTTCGCCGTCTGAACGACGCCGAGCGCGAAAACTTAAGCCTGGAGAGCCGTTTCGATCTGGCCTACAACGCCGCCCATGCGCTGGCGCTCGCCGCTTTGCGCCTGCGAGGCTATCGCTCCGATTCGCGCTATCTGGTTTTTCAATGCCTCCAGCACACCGTCGATTTGCCGCAGGCGCAGTGGCGCGTGCTGGACGAAGCCCACCGCAAGCGCAACCTCGCCGAGTATGAGGGCGCCTTGGATGTGGGCGAGGAACTCATCGCCGCGTTGGTGCGGGCGGCGCGGGAAGTGGAGAGGCGCTTGAGCGACGGGATGAAATCTTGAAGCGGATTCATTTCTGAATGCTCTGGAAAATCTTGATTCTTCGCTTCTCCTTTTGCATTTATGGCGAAGTGACGAAGAACGAGCGACGGCATGAGCGCTTATGGTGTGCTAGCATTCGCAAAGTTGAACTTCATCATAAGTGGAGGGCGGGTTCTTGAACCGCGTCGTATCGCTCCTGCCGAGCAGCACGGAGATCATCCACGCCCTGGGATGCGGCGATCGCCTCGTGGGCCGCTCGCACGAGTGCGACTACCCCGCCGGAATCACGGCGCTTCCCCCCTGCACCGCGCCCAAATTCGACCCGAACGGCACGAGCAAGGAAATTGACGAGCGCGTGAAGGCGGTGCTGCAGGACGCCGTCTCGGTCTACAGCGTCGACACCGCCCTGCTCGACGAACTCGCGCCGGATCTGGTGGTCACGCAGTCCCAATGCGAACTCTGCGCCGTGAGCCTCAAGGATGTCGAAGCGGCCGTGCGCGAACTGGTGCGCTCGGAGCCCGACGTTCTCTCGCTCGAGCCAAATGCGCTCGAAGACGTCTGGCGCGACGTCGCCTCGGTGGCGGCGGCATTGGGAGTCCGCGAACGCGGCGACGCGCTGTTGGCGGAATTGCATGAGCGGCTGGACGCCATCGCCGGGCGCGCGCGGGAGATGGGCAAAAGGCCGCGTGTCGCCTGCATCGAGTGGTACGATCCGCTCATGGCGGCGGGCAACTGGGTGCCCGAACTCGTGGAGATCGCGGGCGGGGAGGACGTCCTGGGCGTCGCCGGCGAACACTCCGCGTGGCTCGAATGGACGGCGCTGGAGGAGGCCAGGCCTGAGGCTGTCGTGCTCATGCCGTGCGGTTTCGACATCGCGCGCTCGCGACGCGAGTTGGCGGCACTCACAGAAAGGCCGGAGTGGGCGCGCCTCGAAGCCGCCCGAAGGAGAGAAGTGTTCGTCACGGACGGGAACCAGTTCTTCAACCGCCCCGGACCCAGGCTGGTCGAATCCGCCGAGATTCTCGCGGAGATTCTCCATCCCGACGCCTTCGCCTTCGGCCACGAGGGCGCGGGCTGGGAGCGTCTGGGCGCAGGCGCGGCCTGATACCCACCGGAACGAGTGATGAACGAGAACAATTGGGCGACTCTCCATGAGCGCGCGTGCCGTAATGGTGAGGAATACTACGTCGATCCCGAGACGGGGTGGCGCGTCTTCACCGAGATCGGGCTCAGGCGGCGCGGGAGTTGCTGCGGCAGCGGCTGCCGCCACTGCCCCTACGCGCATGAGGCGGTGCCTGTGGAAGAACGCCCCCGCCTCGCCCGCCGGCCCACCTGGATGACCGGCGTTCCGCCTCCCACCGGACCCGCCGACGTGCTCTTCTGGAGCGGGGGCAAGGACAGCTATCTCACCTGGCGGGCCTTGCGGCGCGAGGACGAAAGGTCAATCGTTCTGCTCACCACCTTCGACGCGGCAAGCCGGAAAATCGCGCATCAGGAACTCGATATCGAACTGGTGGCGCGACAGGCGGAATACCTGGGCGTCCCGCTGCTGGGCGTACCCCTCCATCCGGGAGAAGTGTATGAGGAGCGCATCGCCGAGGCGGCCCGGGTGATTCCGCAGATATCCCGTTTCGTTTTCGGCGACCTGCATCTCGAACACATACGCGATTGGCGCGTCGAGGCGTTTCGTGAATTGGCCGCCGATCTTGGCGCATCGCTCCACTTCCCGCTTTGGGGCGCGCCGTATGAAGCGCTGATGGACGACTTGGAAGCGAGCGGCGCGGTATGCGAGGTCTCAGCGGTGACGGAGGAGGCGCGCGGCGTCGTACAAGTCGGGCAACGCTTCGACCGCGCGATGATGACGGGCCTGCCCGAGCAAATCGACCGGTTCGGGGAAAACGGGGAGTTTCACACCCTCGTCAAGGTCTGGGCGGGGGATGGGGGAGCGATAGACTAAGACCCCGGCGGCGCGAGCCGTTCGAGTCGGGAAATGAGTTGGGGGATGTCCTGCTGGACGGTTTCCCAGACGCGCATCAGGTTGACGTTGAAATATCCATGCACAAGGCGGTTTCGCATACCAATGATTTCGGGCCATGGGATTTCAGGATGCGCCTCTTTGGCGTCAGGGCCGACATGGGAGGCGGCTTCTCCGACGATTTCTATGGCTTTCAGGATGGCGAGTTGCGCCATGCGGTTTTGCTTGAACTCCGCGAAGCTCAAACCGTCGACGAACGCCGCCGCTTCGCGCGCCGCCTGCAGCATGTCGATCAGCCAGGCTTCTTCACGCCGCATAAATCGTCTCGGTGGACTGGAGGATGGCTTCGCGGCGAATATGGTTACGGCTTTGTTCGACCCCCGCGCGCTCGACGAGGTCCACATCGCGCCCGAAAATCCCCTTCAATTCCCCTTCCATGCGAACCATGTCGAAGAGGGTATGGCGCGCGCTTTCCTCGAAGCTGACGAGGAAGTCGATGTCGCTATCGGGGCCGAAGTCCTCGCGCAACGCCGAGCCGAAGACGTCGAGCTGCGTAACCTGCCAGCGTTCGCAAAAAGAGGTGATTTCCTCGCGCGATGCCTCAGGGTCGAAACGCATCATGAAACTCCCAGGAAACGGAGATTTCGGGCGACGCGCGCATTTTCTCACAAACCGCGCGGCGCGTCTTGTCTTGAAACGAAGCCTTACGCTCGCTCCCAACCGGCGATTCCGCCGGGCGTGACGCGGAAAAGGGGATGGGGTTCGGGCGAGGCCTCCACCAGGTATGTTTCGTGTAGTTCGGGCGCGCGGGTTTCCAGCTTTTTCATCAGGTGACGCCACTCGAATTCGAGCTGGCCGCTCGTAACGTCCAGTCGTTTCGAAGTTCGAAGGCGGCCTATCTTGCCTTTATCGAACCGGTAGCCACGCGCAAGCGATTCCGCGCGCACGGCTCTCAGATATTCGGCGATGAGGGCGGCGGGTCTGGCGCCTGCGCGGAACCGCTCAAGTTGGGGATGATTGCGGTAGCCCTTCGTCTCATCCGCCAGAAGCGACTGGGCGAGCAGGGCTTCTCGCCAGAGGGCGACGAGGCCCCTGGCATCGAGATATTTGGGATGAAGGCTCCACAAGCGCATCGTTCATCACTCCTCGGCGGCGGCGGTATTCGAAAGAGCCCCTTTATGCCCCGCCTATTTGTTCTTTCGCGGTTTTCCGTTGATGAACGCTTCCCGGACGTAGCGGACGACCGACCAGATATCCTCGTCTTTCAGCAGGTGGCCGTAGGACTGCATGAAATTGAACTTCTTTATCTCGCTGGCGTCGATGCGTCCGAGCTTGATGAGCCAGAAGAGAAACCCGTCATTGAAGCGCGCCATCTGCTCTCGCAGGTGATAGTTCATCGGCGGCGGCTGGATGTGGCTGATGAACGGCTTTCCGGGGTCCTGATCCTCCACGGGGCGGGCACCGTTTCCGAGGCCTTTTTCGCCGTGGCACTGGGAGCAGGCGTCGGTGAAGATTTCCCGGCTCACCTCGTCTTTCGGCTGCTCCCCTTTGCTGAAGCCGCGCACCCACCTGATGAGTTTTCGGATCTGCGCGTCGTCCAGCGATTCGCCGAAGGAGGGCATGGCGGTGGGGACGCCGTTCTTCACCTTGTGGCCCTTTGTCTGGTTTTTGAGCACGTTCATCTTGCCGAACTTCACGACGGCGAACATGTAGTCGTCCGTCATGCGCTTCATGTAGGGGCTGATGAACACCTGGGGCCTCGGCCTCACCGTCCGCCAGATCGGCCCCTTGCCGTCGCCCTTGACCCCGTGGCAGGAGAAGCAGATTTCCCCGTAAATTTTCTTGCCCCGCCAGTAATCCCCGCCGTTTTGCTTCGCCGTTTCGGGATTCGGGGGGATTCTCCTGGCCGCAAGAGAGGCGGCGGGCGCGGTGAGGCTCAGCGAGCAAGCCAGGGCGACCCACACCCCCTTTTTCCTCAAAAACTTCATTTCCTGTCCTCTTCCAGCGGTCTCGTCGATACGGGTTGGAGGCTGAGTCTCAAGCGCGGGCGCGCCGGTTGCTCACCCGATGATGCCGGTCAAGCCACCATTATTTCTTCGCGCAAGGATTTTTGGCGCACGGATTCTTGGCGGCACACGGGTTTTGGGGAGCGCAAGGGTTTTGTGCAGCGCACGGATTACTGGACGCGCCTGGGCTTTGGGGTGCGCACGGGTTCGTGGCGGCGCATGGATTCGCTGGTGCGCCGGGGTTGTTCGGCGCACACGGATTCGCAGGTTCACCTGGGTTTCTCGCAATGGACGCATCCCCGCCGGGATTCTTCGGTGCGGCGGCGTTGGTTCCGCCGGGGTTTGCGCCACCGGCCGCGGGTTGCACCGTCTTCATGAACGCCTTGCGCTTCGCTTCCCACTCGAGCATGCGCGCATACCGCGCGGGCGAGAGGGAGGCCACGTAGGCTTCCAGGTCCTTGTATTCCTGCGAATAGGGGTTCATGGGCGGGTTTCCGATGAACGTCCTGGCGCACCAGTCGTTGAACTGCCCGACGCTCACCACATGTCCCGCCGGACTCAGGCGCGGGAAGTGCTCCGACGCTCCGATGAGGGTCGGGACGGGAACCGGATGCCTCGCGCCCGTGACGTCCACGACGGTGCCCCGGATGGTGCGGCCCCTGGGGTGGCAGCTGACGCAGCCGGTGCTGCGGAAGATTTTCCTGCCCCGGGCGACGGCGTCCTTCACGCTGGCGTCGCGCTTCGGGGTGGAGAGAGAGGGCGGATGCGTGACGGTCGGCTTTTTGCTAGCCGCCCGGGCCCCGCCGCCCGCAGGGGAGGTGGACGGTTTGACGATGCGCGGGTTTTTCTCCGTCCTGGCGCAGGCGTTCTTCGCCGCGCAGGGATTTTGGGCGGCGCAAGGGTTTCCGGCGCACGGGTTCTTGGGTGCGTTCGCCGCCAGAGCCGGAAGGGCGGCCCATATCGAGACGACAAGGAGGGCGCCGAGAAGGACGAGCCTCGATTTTCTCAGCATGGTTCTTTCTCCCCTGGGGGGATGGATTCGGCGCGACAACATCAAGGGGAATACCGTCATGGATTCTGCCTCGTAGAGCGGCGGCATCGGTCCGATTCTATCAGAATCGAAGAGATCAGGGGAGCAGCAACGTTTTTTGATTGGAGAGAAAGTGGGTATGATGGCGCACGCCCACAATACACAGAAAAAAGGATGAAAATGTTTCATACAAGTTCAAGGCGATATTTCATATGGCGTCAGTCTGTCGTGGTGTTTTCCGCTTTGTTGACGCTGATGCTCGCCACTCCGGCAAACGCTGGGGGGATGATGCGGGGTTCGAGTGGGGCGTGACCTACGTGGGCGCGCAAACAGGCTTCGGTCGAGCGAAGAACAAAATCACTGATGTCGATGGTTTCGCGAACTGGGGCAATACCGGAGCGGTTCTCGGTTATGAGGATTCGGGCTATCTCGCCGGCGCGCTGGCGGGGAAAAGGCTACGGATTGGTGGCGTACCGCTCAGACTCGAACTCGACGCAATGTTCGGGGATATATCGGCGAGGTCGAACAGACTCGATCCGGAAGGTCTGGACGAGACGGTGGTATCGGAATTTCGATGGGTCGCCGCAGCGCGTGTTGGGGTTGAGCGGTCCATCGGCCCAGTGACGGTGTTCGTATCCGGCGGGGTTGCGGCCGCTCGGTTCGAGAACTCGGTGACTGACATCGATTCCGGCGTGGACACGCCGCCTCGGATGGACCCTGACGATTCATTTCGCGACGTATCGACCGGGTTCGGCTGGACGCTCGGCTTGGGTCTGGAAGTCCCCTTGGACGAATCCTGGACGCTGCGGCTCGAAGGCTCTTATATGGATTTCGGGCGGAGCACCCATTACGTCAATCGCTCGGGCGATAACCGCTGTGGGCCGGAAATGCCCCGGCGACCGTGTCCCTACGATATCGACGCAGAACTCGGTGTCGCGCGCCTGGCGATCATCTACAGGTTTAGCTGGTAACCGGTCATGATACGCACGGGAGACGCTAGGGAAGCAGCCGCATCCCCAGAACGGCGACGAACAGGGCGATGAAGACGGCGAGAAACCCGCAATAGGAATGAATCTGCCTTAGATCATCTTTACCCGGATTTTTCCTCAGCTTCCGGCCCAGCCAGGCCGTCGTCCAGAACAGGACGAGCGTCAGGGTGGCGAAATAGCTGTGCGCCGTCTCGTAGAGGGGGCCTTCCAGGGCGAAGCGCATACCCCCCAATCCGAGTGCGTAACCCACTGAGAAAAGAGTAATAAACCACCGACCGAGCCGCATGTGCAGTCGGGCGATCCGCGCCGTCTCGGGGCCGGCGCCCCCCTTGCGCGAGCGCCTCACGCGCAGGCCGTTCGCCAGCGTGACCAGGCCCAGCGAAAGGGTGATTATCTGAAAAGCCGGGTGAATATACGCCGCCAGATTCATGCGTTCCTGCTCCGGGGAGGTTCGATAAGCCGCGTTTCCATCTCCATCCCTGTTTACCTTGCCCGATGGGGAGACGCAAAGCTATAGTAGCCCAAACGCGATCCGGAGCTATCGGTCAGGGAATGAAGAAGTTAATAGACCTTCCTGCGGCGCTTCGTCGATAGTGGTCTCAGATACGAAAACGCTCTTTTCGCTTTAAGTATGTATGGCAAGGTGTCTGATTTGTGGCAGCTAAAAAGAAGTTGCTAAGTAAGGAAAAATCATGTCCGTCATCGTATATGTCCTGACCAACCCGGCGATGCCCGGTCTCGTCAAGATCGGCAAGACGAAGCGGGATAACCTCCGGGCGAGAATGAAAGAGCTGTATACGACGGGCGTTCCCTTTGCGTTTAATTGCGCCATCGCGGTCGAGGTCGAGAATAATGGGGATGAACTGGAGAAAGCCCTCCATGCCGCATTCGAGCCGCAAAGAGAGAATCGTTCGAGAGAGTTCTTCTCGGTAAAAAGTTCTCAGGTGGAGGCTCTGCTCAAAATCTGGCCGGACGCCCGAGACGTTACGCCGGAGATTGGGCGTGACATGGGTAAAGATTTGTCTTCCGAAGAGAAAGAGGATGCGAGGAAATTCCAAAGACGCAACCGTAAACCGAATTTCAATTTCACAGAGATGGGAGTTCCGGATGGTTCGGAGCTTGTGTCCACGAAAGGCGCACACGAGAAAGCGGTCGTGATTGGAGAGAAAAAGGTGTCGTTTCGCGGCGAGGAAATGTCTCTGACGGCTGCAACGAGGGTAGCCTTGAACCTGGCTTACTCGGCTCCGCCCTGTGGGCATTGGACTTTCGAAGGCAGAAACCTCTCGGACATTTACGCAGAAGTATATGGGATCAGCGACAGCGTGATTGAAGAAGACTAACCCGAGCCGGAGTTGTGAACACTCGTTTCGGGCAAGGAATAAAGCGTAGAGGTATGTCTTTGATACAATTCCTGAAATTTTCAATGGGGGAATCATGAACATGGAAGACCTGCGCGCCATCGCGCGCGGCAGCAGAGTGTTCGATTTAGGGGTAGAGCTTTTCCCCGGAATGCCCCACGTGCCGCTGCACGGCCCGTTCGGGTATTCGATGATCAGGGAACACGGCGACTTCATGTACGCGGGCGGGGCGTGCTCGGCGGTGGATACGTTCTTCTGCACCGGCCACACGGGCACGCACATCGACGCCCTGGGCCACGTCGCGCGGGACATGAAGCTCCACGGCGGGCTGGACGCCGCCGGGCATCAGAGCAAGACCGAAGGCTTGAAAGCCCACGGGGTCGAGAGCGTGGCGCCCGTGGTGCGGCGCGGCGTGATGATCGACGTGGCGGCATACCTCAAAAAAGACGTTTTGGAGGCGGGGCGGCCTATAACGAAAGAAGAACTGGGAGCCGCGGCCGCAGCCCAGGGCGTCAGGATAGAAGAGGGCGACGTCGTCCTCGTACGCACGGGCCACATGCGACACTGGCCGGGCCGGAACTACTATCACCAAAAAGGCGGCGTGCCCGGAATCGACCTCGAAGCCGCCAAATGGCTCTCCGACCAGGGAATCTTCATGGCGGGGAGCGATAACTTCGCCGTCGAGGTGCTGCCCGCTCCCTCCCTGCCGGTGCACTGCCACATGCTGGTCGACAGCGGCATCCATCTGCTCGAAGTCGCCGTGCTAGAGGAGTTGAGCCAAGCCCGCGCGCATGAATTTCTCTTCGTCTGTCTGCCGCTCAAGGTGCGCGGCGGCACGGGCTCGCCCGTCCGCCCCGTGGCCATCCTGTAAACACACTACTTCCGGTTCCGGTGAGATAGCCATGCCCCGCGTGTTCGAGGACAGGGCCAAAGCGCTCCTTGCCGACGCGGGCGTGCGCGTCCCCCGTGGCCGCTCCGTTACGACGCCGGAAGAAGCGGCGGAAGCTGCGCGCGGGGTCGGCTGCTCCGTGATGGTGAAGGCCCTAGTGCCCGCCGGAAAACGCGGCAAGGCGGGGGCGATTCTACCTGCCGATACGCCCGGTGAGGCGGAAGAAGCGGCCCGGAAACTCCTGGGGCGCGTCGTGCACCATTTTCCCGTCAAACGCCTGCTGGTGGAGGAGAAAGTCTCGATAGCGCAGGAGTGGTATCTCTCGGTCGCCTTCGACAGCGCATCGCGCGGACCGCTCGTCATGTTCAGCACCGAAGGCGGTGTGGAGATCGAGGCGCTCCTGGAGGAAAACCCCGAAGCCCTCAAGCGGCTCGAGGTGGATATTTTGGATGGCCTGAGCGAGGAGCGGTGCATCTCGTTCCTGCGCGCGATGGGCGTGCACGGGGAGGGCCTCTACCGCGCGGCGATGGCCATTGAGGCCTGCTACGCGCTCTTCCGGCGCACCGATGCGCGGCTTCTGGAGGTCAACCCGCTTGTCCTGACCGATAAGGATGAGGTTATCGCCGCCGCGTGCGTACTCGATCTGGACGCGGACGCCCTGTTCCGCCACCCCGAACTGGAAGCGTTGCTGGATGAGGACTCAGGCGGCGGCTGGCGCCCGCCCACGCCCGCCGAGGCGCGGGTCGCGGAGATAGACGCGGGGATTCCTCCGTTCAACACGGCGCGCTTCACGGAGATAGAAGACGGGGAGATCGCCCTCATGTGGAGCGGGGGCGGGGGCGGCCTGTATCTGCTCGACACGATGGCGCGCCTGGGCGGCAGGCCTGCCACGGCGTTCGACATCACGCCGGGGCCGCTTGAGGAGAAGTATTACGAGATCACCAAAGAAATCCTCCGGATGCCGAACGTGAAGGGTGCGCTCGCGGGCAGCAACATCACGAGTTTCTCACGCGTCCAGCTGAAAGTCAGCGCCATCGCCCGCGCGGTAGAGGAAACGGGGGTCGACCTCGCGGAATTCCCCTTCATCGTGCGCTTCGCGGGCGCGGGCGGGGAGGAGGCGCGGGAGATCGCCGCGGGCTGTCCGGGCCTTCAGTATCTTGGGGATGAGGTGACGCTCGAAGAGGCCGCCGAGCGCATCGTCGCCCAGGTGGAAGCCGTGAAGCGCGGCGAGTCGTGGATGAGCGCGGGAGGTGCGCGGTGAGCATCCTCGTCGATGAGACCACGCGCGTCGTCGTGGCCGGCATCACCGGCTGGCAGGCGCGCGCCCACACGGGCTTCATGCGGGCGTACGGCACGAATGTCGTGGCCGGCGTCGTGCCCGGACGCGCGGGCGAGGATTGCGACGGCGTTCCCGTCTACGACTCGTTCGCCTCGGCCCTCCAGGAGCACCCGGCGGACGCCGCCGTCCTGTTCGTGCCGGCCGCCGCTGCGGCGGAATCGGCCATCGAGGCGGCGGACGCGGGCGTCGGCATGATCCTCGTATGCGCGGAAGGGGTGCCGCAGCACGACGTGGCGCGGATGATCGCCCATGCCCGGCGCGCGGAGGTACGGCTCGTGGGCCCCAACAGCCAAGGAATCATCAGCCCCGGACGCGCCAAGATGGGCGGGACGGGCGGGGACTTGCCCGTCACGAACCTCCTGTTCCGGCGCGGGCCGGTGGGCGTGCTGAGCAGGAGCGGGGGGATGGGGAGCGAGACCTGCTGGCTCCTGACGCGCGAGGGGGTCGGCCAGAGCACCTACGTGAGCGTCGGCGGGGACGCCATGGTGGGCGCGCCGTTTTCTGAACTCATGCCCATATTCCAAGACGATCCGGATACCGAGTGCGTCGTCCTGTTCGGAGAACCCGGCTCGTGCGCCGAAGAAGACGCGGCGCGCCTCATGAATGATGGCGGCTTCACCAAGCCGGTGGTCGCCTTCATCGCCGGGATGGTGAACGAGTCCGCCCCGCAGGGCGTGAGCTTCGGCCACGCGGCGGCCATCATCGAGCGCGGCGAGGGTTCCCCCGCGCGGAAAAAGGCGCTGCTGAAAGAGGCGGGCGCCGCCGTGGTGGAGGACATGCGCGAGATTCCCGCCGCCGTGCGCGATGCCTTGTGTGGCTAGCTTTTCTCGCCCTTAGCTGATAATTCTATCCGGTATTCCCAGAAAAATCCGAAACTGGTGGTTTCGTATTTCATCGTCCCAAGAAAATTTTGTGTAAAGACAAGGAGAAATTGCAAATGCCGAAAATGACAGGCGCCCAGGTCATGGCCGAGATGCTCAAGGGCTATGGCGTTACGCACACTTTTCTGGTTCCCGCCGTGCTCAGGCGCTCGATGGCCGAGATGGAAGAGCGCACGAACATCGCCCGCATCCAGACGCACGGCGAGAAATCCGCCGCCTACATGGCGGACGGCTACGCCCGCGCGGGCAAGAAGCCGGGCGTCTGCATGGCGCAGGTCATCGGCGCGCTTAACCTGGCGGCGGGCTTGAGAGACGCCTATCTGGCGAAAGCCCCCGTCCTCGCCTTCACGGGCGGGCGCGTACCCGAGACCAAGTTCCGCAAGGTCTACCAGGAGGTGGACGACGTTCCCGCCTTTGAACCCGTGACCAAGTTCAACGCCACGGTGGACGACGCCTCGCGCTTCCCGGACATGCTGCGCCAGGCCTTCCGCGTCGCCATGTCGGGCTGTCCAGGGCCGGTTCACCTCCAGTTCGCGGGCAACGAGGGCCAGCTCGACATCGAAGAGGCCGAGATGGAGGTGATCATCGAAGAGGACTTCAAGGAGCTTCCCCCCTACCGGCCAGAACCGGAAATGGCGCGGGTGAAAAAAGCGGTCGAACTGCTGGAGAAGGCGGAGCGGCCCGTCATCGTCTCGGGCGGCGGGGTTCGCTCATCGAGCGCTTCGAAGGAACTCATCGCCCTGGCCGAGAAGCTGAACATCCCGGTGGCGACCTCTCTGAACGGCAAGGACAACATCCCCGGCAACCACCCGCTCTCGGTCGGCGTGGTGGGCACCTATTCGAGAAAGAGCGCGAACCGGGTCGTGAACGCGGCCGACCTCGTTTTCTTCGTCGGCACCGAGACGGGCGGCATGACGACCCACTTCTGGGCCGTACCGCCCATCGGTACGCCCGCGATTCAACTCGACATCGAACCCGAAGCGCTTGCGCGGAACTACCCACTTCAAGCCGCCGTCCTGGGCGACGCGAAAGTGAGCCTCCAGAAGATGATCGACGCGGCGAGCGGGGATTCCGCCGCCTCGCGCGCGGGCTGGGTGGAGCGCGCGCAGGGCTTCGTGCAAGGCTGGCGCGATGAGTTCACCGGGTATCTCGAATCGGACGCTGCGCCCATGCGCCCCGAGCGCATCTGCCAGGAGTTGACGGACTCGCTGCCGTCCGATTGCGTCGTGCTGGCCGATACGGGCCACTCGGGCATGTGGATGGGCGGCATGTACGACCTCTCGCACCCCGACCAGAGCTACATGCGCAGCGCGGGCCACTTGGGTTGGGCCTTCTCGGCGGGCCTGGGGGCCAAGTGCGCCGTTCCCGAGCGGCCGGTGCTCACCTTCAACGGCGATTCGGGCTTCTGGTACCATCTTTCGGAGATAGAGACCGCCGTGCGCTGGAAGATAAACGCCGTGACGCTGGTGAACAACAACGCCTCGGGCAACCAGTCGAAGCGCGGCTTCGACCGCGCCTACGGCGGCGAGCAGACCAAGCAGGCCTATGAGCTCTGGATGCTGAACGAGGTGAATTTCGCCGAGATCGCCGAATCCATGGGCGCGCTGGGCATCCGGGTGGAGAAGCCGGGTGAGCTCAAGAGCGCGCTCGACCGGGCCTTCAGCGCGAACAGGCCCGTCGTCATCGACTGCGTGAGCGACATCGAAGCCATGGCGCCCTTGGCTGTGACGGAGTAGGGAGGCGTTTCGCAGGGGGTTGTTGGAAAAGACCACATTTCAGGGGTAGAGGAGAAGCCCTCTCGAATGAAAAATCAACCCCCCCTACCCCCCTTGTCAGGGGTCAAACGCGAGTGATGAGCGAGCGTTTGCATGAACCATTGACGAGAAACACATCGTCTTGCAAAACCTCCCTCTTCGGTCGGTTTTGACCCCTGACAAGGGGGGTAGGGGGGTTGCCTTTATGGGATTTCCCTTTCAAGGGAGTTGCCATTACCTTGTAAGGGGTTTTTCAAAAACCCCTCAAGAAGGGCATCTCAGGGAGTCATCAGACCGTCCGAGATGCGCCCTGCTCACTCGCAGCGGCGAGCTTCCTCTCCAGAAACGCGCGCGTCACGCGGATAAATTCGTCGGGTTCGTCCATGAAGACGTGGTGGTGCGCGCCCGGGATGACGGCGGTCTCCACGTGGGGGACTTTCTCGCGCACCCATTCGAGAGAGTCTGATTTGAGGCGATCCGACAGTTCCCCCGCCACGAGCAGGGCGGGGGTCTCGACGCGTTGCCAGCCGGCGCGCTGATCCGTCTCGGGGCGGGCCGCGTGAAAGCGCCTGTCCGCCTTCACCGTCCAGGTGCCGTCGCCGTTTTGCCGCACGGCGTGGCGCGCGATGTGGGCGATGGTCTCTGGGTTCACCTTGTCCGATGCGGGCAGGAGCCTGAATTTCTCGACGAAAAGCTCTCTCGACGCCCAGGGTCTGGCGGGGCGGTTCCCGAAGGCGCGCACCTCGGCGAGGATCGCGTCCGTCGTCTTAAGCGGGGAATCCACGACGATCAAGCCTTCGATATCGGGCGGCTCGAGCGCGAAGAGGTTCAGCGCGATGACGCCGCCCATCGAGTGGGCCAGCATCCAGGGTTTTCGCCCGCTCTCCGCCTTGGCCCATTCCACCCAGGCGGCCACGTCGCGCAGCAGGTCCTCGAATATGTATTCATCCTGCCATCCGGTGTCCCCGTGGCCGCGGTGATCCGGCGCCACGGTCCGGAGCAAGTCCGAGTAATGGGGGGCGATGTGATCCCACCAGCGCGCATGGGCTGCCGCGCCGTGCAGCATCAGGAGGACGGGTTTGTCCTCGCCCGCGCTCCCGTGATCCAGGGCGTGCAGCCGCACGCCGTCTCTTTCGATGAAAACGCTATTCGGTTCCGACATTCGTATGGACTCCAGATTCGATGAGGCCGTTTCAGATTTCGGGGGAGAATCCACCATCGGCGCGGGAATGGCAAGCCTGTTTGCACTTTCAGGTGTGATTCAGGGGAGGGGGCGCTTGGGAGGCTGTAGAGAAGCCCTCGTCGGGAGACATTACCTTCAGCGGGAAGGCCGCTTTCGCGCGAATCCCCGATCCCCTCTTTGAAAGCAACCCCCCCTACCCCCCCTTGTCAGGGGTCAAAACCGACCGAAGAGGGAGGTTTTGCAAGACGATGTGCTTCTCGTCAATGGTTTATGCAAACGCTCGTTCATCACTCGCGTTTGACCCCTGACAAGGGGGGGTAGGGGGGGGTTGACGTTATGGAATTTCCCTTTCAAGGGGGTTGCCATTACCCTCTCAGGGGCGTTTTCAACAACCCCGTAAGGCACGCCCGCGTATCAGTTGTCATCCCCTCCGGGCCAGACGGCACACGCCAGCCGCCAGCCGCAGAACGCGCCTATGAACTGGGCGATGACGAAGGGCAGCGCGTCGAACGGCTGAATGCCCGAGAACGTGTTGGTATAGACCCGTGCGATGGTGACCGCCGGGTTGGCGAAGCTGGTCGAGGCCGTGAACCATAGGGCCGCCATGATGTAGAGCCCGACCATCGCGGGGATGAGGGCCGCGTTCGTGCGCAGCCCGCCCATGATGACGAATATCAGCCCCGCCGTTGCGATTACTTCCGCCGACCACTGGCCGATGCCCGCCCGCTGTTTCGCCGATACCTGGACGATGTCCAGGTCGAACATCAGGTGCGCGGCGAGCACGCCCAGGATGCCCGCGAGGAATTGCGTGGCGACGTAGGGCGCGGCCTCGCGCTGTTCCATATCCCCGTTCAAGGCGAAGACCATGGTGACCGCGGGGTTGAAGTGCGCGCCCGAGACCGGCCCGAGCAGGGTGATCATGACGAAGAGGATCGCGCCTATCGCCAGTGAGTGCGGCAGGAGCGCGGCGCCCGCCTGCCCGTTTGAGAGGGCGTCGCCCATGATGCCCGAGCCTGCGATGGCGGCGAGCAGAAACGCGGTTCCGACTGCTTCGGCAAGGAGTTTGCGGCCCATCGGTTCACCTCCTCATATATGGCTGATGGCGTCCAGGCGCGTCTGGAGCGGCGCGCCTGGCCAGACGGGGCAGGTCTTGTTCGCCGCGGGCGCGATGGTTTGCGGTGAACAATTCGATGATTGGGATTCCCTCCCTCCTCAGGGGGACTTTTTCAACAATCCCTTCTAGCGGAGACTGAATTTTGTCTGTTTGGATTTGTCAGGACCTGCGGGAGAACGCTCCTCTCAACGTCCCAGGATGCGAACCTGCTCGCCGCGGAGGCCCACGGCGACCTCATCACCCACGGCGAAGGCGCGGCGGCCGGGGTGGTGGGTGTCGTCCACCAGCAGGATGTCATCGCCGATAGCGACGCTGTAGCGCAGCAGGTTGCCGAGGAACTCGCGGTGCTGCACCCGGCCGGTCAGGACGATTCCGGGCACCGTTTCGCCGGATGCGGCGATGGCCACGTCCTGGGGCCGGAACACGGCGGTCCGCTCCTCGCCCGCCGGGTGGGAATCACCCGCCAGCGGGAAGACGATGCCGTTCGACGCGGCGAAGCGCGCCCCATCGGCCCCCGCCTCGACGCGCCCTTCCATGAGGTTCGCCGTGCCCAGGAAGTGGGCGACGAAGCGGTTCACCGGCTCGTCGTAGAGCTCCATGGGCATTCCCACCTGCTGGAGGACGCCTTCGTCGAGCACGGCGATGCGGTCCGAGATGGTGTTGGCCTCTTCCTGGTCGTGGGTGACGAAGATGGTGGTGAGCGCGAGTTCGCGCTGCAAATCCAGGATCTCGCGGCGCATCTGCACGCGCAGGTTGGCGTCGAGGTTCGAGAGCGGCTCGTCGAGCAGGAGCACGCGGGGTTCGACGACGATGGTGCGGGCCAGGGCGACGCGCTGCTGCTGTCCGCCGGATAGCTGAGACGGTCGCCTTTCGCTAAGCTCCAGAAGACCGACCATGTCCAGTGCGGCGTCGACGCGCTTCGGTATCTCGGCGGAGGGCGTCCTGCGCTCCTCGAGACCGAAAGCGACGTTTCTGCGCACCGTCATGTGCGGCCAGAGCGCGTAGGACTGAAACACCATGCCGACGTTGCGCCGCCAGGGGGGCAGCCTCGTCACGTCGTCCTCGCCGATGAGGATGCGTCCGCGCGGCGTCGGGCCGAAGCCCGCGACCGCGCGCAGCAGGGTCGACTTGCCCGATCCCGAGGGACCGAGGAAGGTGAACAACTCGCCCGGTTCGATGCGCAGGTTCACGTCTCTCAGTACGTCGGTCGTATCGTAGGCGAGGCTCAGCTGCTCGATGACGACGCCGGCTGCGTGATTTGATGTCATGGGTCACACTCCCGCTACGATGGCCATGTCCGGCGTTTGCTGCGTTTCCTTGCGCTGGATGATGCGGTGCGAGACGTAGGTCGCGATTCCGACGATGAGCACGGCGATGATGCCGAGCGCGGCGCCCGGGCCGCGTCCCGCCGCCGACTGCATGAACTCGTAAATACCAAAGGCGAGCGGCGCGTCCGATTCCTGCGAGACCAGCATGATGGTCGTCGAAAGCTCGACCGCCGCGGTGGCGAAGCTGGTGACGAAACCCGCGACGATGCCGCCCGACATGAGCGGCACGACGACCCGGTAGATGGTGCGCCCCTTGGTCGCCCCCAGGTTCTCGGCGGCCTCTTCGAGCATGACGCTCAACTGCTGCAGCGCCGCGACGCAGGCGCGCAGCGCGTAGGGCAGGCGCCTGATGGCGAGGGCGACGACGATGATGACCCACCACGAGGCCAGCGGCTTGTCGATGATCGGCACGTTGAACGCGTAGAAGGTGCGCAGATAGCCGATGCCGAGCACGACGCCGGGGATCGCCACCGCCCCCATCGCGGCGTAGTCCAGCCATTTGCGGCCGGCCAGATTCGTGCGCAGGACGATGTAGGCGATGGCCGTGCCGAACACCACGTCGATGCCCGCGGCGAGGCCGGCGTAGAGCAGCGTGTTCGTGATGAACTCGGATGATTCCGAGACCACGCGCATGTAGTGCGAGAACGTGTAGGCGTCGGGCAGCACGCTGAACGACCAGACCGTGCCGAGCGAGAGGATGGCGAGGCCGAAGTGCGGTGAGAGCACCAGAAGCAGGATGAAGACGACGACCCCGTAGCAGCCCGCCTTCTCCCAGGGCCGCAGGTCGCGCTTCATCAGCCCGCCGCCGCCTTTCTGGACGGTGGCGTAGTCCTTGCCCCGAAGCGCCAGGAACGAGATCCACAGCGCGAGCAGGGAGAAAATGACGAGGATGACCGAAATCACGTAGCCCATCGGGTCCGAGATGCCGATGGAGGCGATTCGCAGGTAGGCCTGGGGCGCCAGCATGTTGTTGATGTTGAGCAGCAGCGGCGTGCCGATGTCGTCAAAGACTTTCAGGAACACCAGGGATGCGCCCGCGACGTAGCCGGGCATCGCCAGCGGGAACACGATGCGCCGGAACAGGCGAACTCCGCTCGCGCCCAGGTTCTGGGCGGATTCCTCCATCGACCGGTCGATGCTGTTGAGCGAGGCCGAGAGGTTCATGAGGATGAACGGGAAATAGTGGATGCTCTCCACCAGGATGACGCCGTTCAGCCCTTCCATGAAGGGAATCGTGAAGCCGAACCACTCATCCAGCAGCAGGTTCACCGAGCCGTTCTCGCCGAGCAGCAGGAGCATCGCCACCGCGCCGACGAAGGGCGGCATGATGAGCGGGAGCACGCCCAGGGTCTGGATGAGGATGGCCCCGCCGAAATTAAAGCGCGTCGTGAAATAGGAGAGCGGGAGTGCAAAAATCGACGCCAGCACCACCGCCATCAAGGCGACGTAGATCGAATTGATGGCGGATTCCTGGAACAGGCTGTTGCGGAAGAAGTCGACGAAGTTGATAAGCGTCAGCGCGCCCGTATTCGGGTCCTGGAAGGCGACGTAGATCACGTTCACGACGGGCACAACCAGGAAGGCGAGCAGGAACAGGCCGACGATGAGGCCCACCGCCGCCGGCCCCCACTGGCCGCGCGCCATCGCTTCCAGAGACATTCTTTCCCCTTCTCCGCGCAGGCTTCAGGGCTAGAGCATGGACGCCGCCTTCTCGGCCAGCGCCCTGGCCTTGGCGTAGTTGGCCTTGACCTGCGCGTCCCATTCGCGTTCGATCTCCGCCTGGCGTCCCGTCACCTTCGTGGTCGCCTTCTTGCGCTTCTTCTTGAAAATCGCGTTGAATTCCTTCTTGCTCGCCTGGGCCGCGGTGATCGGCACCTTGGCGACGAGCGCCTTGGCCTCGTCGATCAGCTTCTTCGCCGCCATGTTTTTCTTGCCGCCCATCTGCGCCTCTGCGGCCTGGATGGCCTTGGTCGCCGCGCGCAGATCGCTCAAGCGGTAGGTGACCATCACGTCGAAGAGCGAGTTGATGACGTTGTAGCGGTTTTTGGAGAGCTGCAGGTCGAACTTGACCGCGGCGCCGATGGACTTGTCCTTGAACGGGTTCGGGAAGTCTTTGGGCGCTTTGGCGTATGTCGCCGGGTTCACGGGCAGCCGCCTGATTTTCTTGTCGAGCAGCACTTCCTGTCCCGCGGGCGTGAGCAGGAACTCGATGAACGCAGCCGCGGCCTTGGGATGCGGCGCGTTCTTGACGATGGCGATGTTCGCGGGCACCAGCGTCGTCACCGGCGGGTAGATGAATTTCACCGGGAAGCCCGAAGCCTCGGATGAGAGGCCAAAGAAGTCGATCACAATGCCGAGGCCGAACTGGCCGGAGTTGACGCCGTCGGGCACGCCGAAGCTGCGCTCGGTGACGGTCTTGAAGTTGCCGGCGATGGCCTTCCACTCCGCCCAGCCCTTCTCCCAGCCCTTGCCCTGCAGGAGCGTCTCGACGGTCAGGTGGGTGGTGCCCGAGCGCGAAGGCGCGCTCATGCCGACGTGGCCGTGATAGACGGGATTCGCCAGATCGGCCCAGGTCTTGGGTTCCGGCAGCTTCTTGGCCTTCAAGTAGCGGGTGTTCCACATGATGCCGTAGCCCGACGCCGCGAACCCCTTGTAGTAGCCCTCGGGGTCGTTGATCGGGAAGGCGCCCACCTTCTCGGGGATGCCCTTCACCTTGACCGTGTATTTCTGCAGGAGGTTGTCGCCCTTGAGGACCTCGAAGGCGTCGGGCGCGGATGCCCAGAACATGTCGGAGCGGTTGTTCGAAGCCGTCTCTTGTAAGTACTTGATGCCGGCGGTGGTCTTTTTCTTGAGCATCTCGACCTTGACGCCGGGGTGTTTCTTCTCGAAGGCCTTCTTGACGGTGGTCGTCGTATCCGGCGGATAGGACGTCACGATGACGAGTTTCTTCTCGAGCGCGACCGCGCCGAGGGGCGCCGCCAGGACGGCCAGCGCGAAGCCGAACGCGATGGCCCAGAGAGTCGTTCTCTTCATGGTCATAGGATTATCCTCCTCGTTTTCCCAAAGGGGGCTTGTGTGTCAAGCGTCTTCAGTTTTCACAGTGAATCCGACATAATTCGGAGTCGCGAGTATACCACAAACAGCGCCAAAACAAGCGGCGAAACCTATGCCGCAGGCGCAGAATGAGTGCGCGCTTTCGGGGGCTCCGCCTGAGACTTTTATCCCTTCACTGCGGAGCCTGCCCGCGCTATGACTTGTTCAACTCCACGTCGATGGCGATGCGCACCTCGTTGCCCACGACGAGCCCGCCCGTCTCGATCAGGCGGTTGTACTTCACCCCGAAATCCTTGCGGTTGATCCGCGTGGTGGCGCTCGCGCCCATCTTGACGGTCCCGCGCCCCGTGGTGACCTCCCCGCTGATGTCGGCCACCTTGAGGACCACCTCTTTCGTGACGCCCCGGATGGTCAGGTCGCCGACGAGTTCAAGGCCCTCCGGTCCCGCATTTTTCACGGATTTGGACTTGAACGTGATGGTGGGGTGTTTCTCGACGAGCAGGAAGTCGTCGTTCCGCAGATGGTTGTCGCGCCGCGCGTTGCGCGTGTTGATCGAGTCGGCGTCGATGACGATGTCCGCAGCCGCGGCGCCGGGGTTCTTCCGGTCAAAACGGACCTTTCCCGACACTCTCTGGAATTCCCCCTGCACCCATGTGACGCCCAGGTGGCGTACCTTGAAGGAGACCGTCGTGTGGGTGGGGTCGATCCTCCAGTCGGCGGCTTGGGCGAGGGCGGGTGCTGTCAGCCATGCCGCCGCGATGAGCGCTGCTGCATACTTCGCGAATCTGTTCATGAGTAATTCCTCTGTATGAATGGGTACCGGCGGCAAGAACGCGCATGATTTTAGGCGCGATGGCGCAAATGCGCAATGACGGGGATGTGTTCCGCTTTCATATCGCGTCGGTCCGGATTCGCATCCGGGGGGATGTTGAAAAGGGCCCCTTTTCAGGGGATAAAGGCAACCCCCCCTACCCCCCCTTGTCAGGGGGGCAAGAAAAAACAAAAGCCCCTCTATCGGCGGTGGGCGCCGCCTTTTTTTACCCCCCTGACAAGGGGGGGTAGGGGGGGTTGGTTTTCGAGCCGATGACAAGGGCGGCCACGGGGTCAGACATATATGTCTGACCCCTACGGCCTTCATTCGAGGGGGTGCGCAGGGGTCTGTTCAACAACCCCCAAGGCAGGCTTGTCCGGCGTTTAGTTTCCCGACGACCGGCCCCGGCGGTGTTTCGCTACGCGTCTCCATACCGTTGCGGGGATTCTTCCTCCGCCTTTCGCCCCTCCAGGTATTTTCCGTATTCATCGTGCGTCGTCTCGTCGCAGAGGTCGGGCCCGCGCTTATACGCCGCCCGCGAGATCAGGTGCGCGGCGACGGGCGCGGTCAGGAAGAGGAAGAAAATGGCCAGAAGCGCCTGCGTCGTGACGGCGGCGCTCTGGAAGATCAAGCTCGCGCCCAGCAGTATGCCGCCCATGCCGAAGGTCGTCGCCTTGGTGGCCGCGTGCATGCGGCAGTAGACGTCGGGCAGGCGGATGAGGCCGATGCTGGCGACCAGCATGAAGAACGAGCCTCCCAGCAGCAGGACGGCGGCGAGTGCGTCACTCAATGATCTTCCCCCTCTCGAGGAACTTCGCATACACCGTCGTGCCCACGAAGCTCAATATCGCCAGGGCGAGCACGGCGATGATGAACAGCTTGTTGTGCGTCTGGATGGCGAACAGCGCGATGACGCCGAGCACGTTCGTGGCGAGGGTGTCCGCCGCCACCACGCGGTCCGACGTCGTGGGCCCCTTGGCGAGCCGGATGAACGCCAAGAGCACCGAGGCGCCCATCATCACGAGGCTTATCTGGACGGCGAGCGCTATCATTCCACGGCTCCCACGATGGGTTCTTCCAGCCCCTCCCGGATGCCCTCGGCCACCTCGTCGGGGTGGTCGATGTCCAGCGTGTGGACGAATATCGTCTCATCGTCGTCTGACACGTCGATGCTCAGCGTGCCGGGCGTGAGCGTGATGGAGTTCGCCAGCATCGTCACGCCCAGCGGCGTCTTGCAGACCGTCTTGTAGGGGATGATGCCCGGACGAATGGATAATTTGGGCGAGAGCACGATCTTCAGCACCTGGACGTTCGCGATGAGAAGCTCCCAGGTGAAGCTCCGCAAGTATCTGAAATAGCTGCCGATGCGGAAAAACGTCCTGTCCTGGTAGTAGGATTTCTTTAAGAACCGGATGATGAAGATCGCCATGATCAGCCCGACGAAGAAATGCCCCGGCGTCGCGCTCCCGTGCAGGAATATCCAGATGGTGGCGATGGTGAATGCGAGCGTGGCGAGCGGCATCAGGCGTCTCCTATCCCAAATCCCGCATGGCGGCGATGTAGAGTTCCGGGTTCGTGATCTGGGCGGCCACGAGCTGCGCCCACTCGAAAAGCCAGTAGGCGCCGACGCCGAAGATGACCGCGAAGGCCGAGAGGAAGGCGACCGAGCCGTATATCCCTGCGCCCGCCGCCCCGACCTCGCCGCCGCCCGTCCCCCAGGCGTAGCGCTGGTACGTCGTGAAATTATAATAAAGCGATATCACGCCGAATCCCAGGGCGATCCCCGTCGCGAGCACCGCGCCCTGCGAGAATCCCGCCTGGAGCACGAAGAGCTTGGCGAAAAAGCCGGTGAACGGCGGAAAGCCCGCCAAGGATAAGAACCCCACCAGCATGAGCAGGCTCGCGAAGGGCGCCTTGCCCATCATGCCGCCCATCTCGTCGAGATCGACCGTGCCGGTGAGCTTCTGGTTGAGCCCCGCGCCGAGCAGCATCGCGCTCTTGAGATAGGCGTGGCCGACGATGTAGAAGACCGCCGCGGCGAGTCCGGCCTGGGAGAGCAGGGCGACGCCGAAGGCGATGTAGCCCAGTTGGTTGATGGTGCTGTAGGCCAGGATGCGCTTGATGCTCGTCTGGGGCAGGGTGCCGAGCGCGCCCATGGCGATGGTCAGGAGGCACAGGAGGATCAGCCCGGGTTGCAGTATCAAAAACGCCGCCGGGAAGATGAGCGTGGCGCAGCGGATGATGGAGTAGATGCCCACCTTGACGAGCACGCCCGCGAGGATGGCGCTGATGGGGGTGGGCGATATCGAGTGCGCAGACGGCAGCCACAGGTGCATGGGGAAGATCGCCGCCTTCACGCTGAAGACGAACACGAAGACGAGCGCCGTCACCACCATCAGGGGCGTCGGCCCCAGGAGTTTTATCTTTACGGCCAGGTCGGCCATGTTCACCGTGCCCACCTGGGCGTAGAGCAGCGAGACGCCGAGCAGGAAAAGCGCCGAGGCGATCAGGTTCAGGCAGGTGTACTTGAAGGCCATCTCTAGCTGGTCGAGGTTGTAGTAAAAGCCCAGAAGCGCGTAGGTGGACATGAGCATGACTTCGAAGAAGACGAACAGGTTGAACAGGTCGCCCGTGATGAAGCAGCCCTGCATCCCCATGAGCAGGAAGTGCAGCAGGGGGTGGAAAGCCTCCTTGCGCTGCTCATCCGACAGATAGCTCCTCGCGAAGACGGCGCACGCCCCCACGATGGAGGCGGAGAGGCACAAGAGCGTGGCGGCGAGCCTGTCCGCCGCCAGGACGATGGCGTAGGGGAAAGGCCACAGCCCCATCCGGTGGACGAAAATCGTCCCGTCCGCCGTCGCATGCAGGAGCGCGCCTGCGAATATCAGGTTCGCCAGCAGCGCGAGCAGGCTCACCGACTCCTGCAGCGCGCGGTTCTTGCGCACCAGGAACAGGAACGTGCCCACCGCCAGCGGCAAGACGACGAAGGTCGGGAAGAAGGCGTTCATCCCTTGAGCCTCCTGATCTCGTCGATGTCGTCGGTGCCGAACTTTTTATAGGTGAAGAACGCGAGCACGAGCAGGAACGCCGTCACGGCCAGGCTGATGACGATGGCGGTCAGCACCATGGCCTGGGGCAGGGGGTCGACGTAGGCGAACGGATCCAGCGGGCCGCCCGTTTTGGGGACGATGGGCGCCTTGCCGTCCCCCACCCAGCCCGAGGCGACGATCATCAGGTTCGCGGCGTGGCTGAGCACCGCCATGCCGAGCACGACCTGAATGATCCTGCGCTGCATGATGAGGTAGGAAGCCACCGTCACCAGCACGCCGATGATCATCGCCAGTATCCAGACCACGTTATCGTCTCCTGCGCGCTTTTGCGTCGGGAATCATGTGCTCGAGTTGACGGTTTCTTGTTAAATTCATGATTCCCTTTCCAAAACCACTTCCTTCCTGTGGGTCGTTACTACCCAAGGAAGGGAAAAATTTCTCCCTCATTGAGATTGCCATTCACTCCCCCTTGTCAAGGGATAAAGGCAACCCCCCCTACCCCCCCTTGTCAGGGGGGTATAAAAAGGCGATGCGCCCCCGCCGGGCCGAGGGGGCTTTGCTTTTTCTTGCCCCCCTGACAAGGGGGGGTAGGGGGGGTTGCTTTTCAAGGCGACAGCCTGCGCCTCCGCCCGGGTTCGGGTTTTGGCCGTCATTGCGACCAATGATGCCTTTTTCAACAACCCCCTCAAAAGGGGAATGATTACGCCCCTCACGAATCCTTCGCCTCCTCCTCGCACAGGTTGGTGAAGATGCACATCACCACCCCGACCACCACGCCGTACACCCCTACGTCGAACAGGAACGCGGTGAACAGTTCCACGTCGCCGATGAAGGGCAGTTCGAAGCGGTAGATCGAGCTCTTGAGATACGCGCCTTTTATATAGCCCCACACCCCCGTGAGTGTGGAGAGCGCCAGCCCCGCCAGGAAGATTCCCTCATACGGCCAGTTGAACCGCCGCCGGCCTTCTTCCGCGTCCACCGCCACCCACTGGAGCACGATGCCCACCGACGTCATCAGCCCCGCGATGAACCCGCCGCCCGGCTGGTTGTGGCCGTAGATGAGCAGGAACATGGAGAAGAGCAGCGTCAGGTGCAGCACGGCGGGCGCTATTGTCCGCAGGATCAGTGATCGCATTTCATCTCTCCCACCAGCCGCATGAGGGCGTAAATCGCGATGCCGGCGATGACCAGCACGGTGATCTCCCCTAAGGTGTCGTAGCCTCGGTAATCGACGATGATGGCGTTCACCACGTTCTTGAAGCCCGCCACGGGCTTGCTCGTGCGCATGAAGTAGTCCGCTATCGTGCGGAACTTGTGCGTGTTCATGGCGGCGGCCATGACGAGCGTCGTGCAGACGCCGAGACCGATTGCGATGCCCCAGTCGCGCATCTTCTTCGCCGCCGAGCGCGGGACGGGCTTGAGCTCCGGCAGGTAGTAGAACACCAGCAGGAAGAGCACGACCGAAGCGGATTCCACCATGATCTGGGTGAGGGCCAGATCGGGCGCCTTCAGGAGCAGGAACAGCCCCGCGATGCCGTAGCCCATCGTGCCGAGGGCGAGGATGGCCGCGATTCTGCGCTTGAACAGCGCCGTGGCGAGGGCTGCGCCCGCGATCATGAGCGCGATAACGACGAGCAGAAACGATGCGCCCGCGAACCCTTTGGGGAAGACGTTCGCGCCCCAGTCCATCCGCCAGACGAGGTAGAGGACGCAGGCGGTCGGCAGGACGAACATCCAGCGCATGTAGTGTCTCAGGTTTCCGTCCTGGATGAGCATGAGGATTTCCCACGTGCCGTTTCTCAGCCAGTTCACGAAGCTGTCATAGATTTTGTCGGGCGCGGGGGCGTTCCCCCAGACGCGGGCGACTGCGTCGAGGGCTGTCTTCACGTGCGCGAAGCCGAAGTAGAGCGCCAGCCCCAGCGCCATCGTGATGACCGACATGATCAAGGGCACGTTCACCCCGTGCCAGAGGCCGAGGTGGAGTTCCACCTTCGCCCCGCCGCCGAGGGTGGCGGAAGCCGCGGGCGCGACGATGGCGTTCTCGATAAGCCCCGGCGCGAGACCGAACGCGAGCGCGAGTGCGACCAGAATCGCGGGCGCGGCCAGCATACCGAGCGGCGGGTCGTGGGGATGCCTGGGCGCTTCTCCTTCCGCTGCCTGCCAGTAGGGCTCGCTCAGGAACCGCAGGTGATAAAGCGCCGTGAACACGCCCGCGAATACGGTCAGATACGGCCAGAACCAGCTCCAGTGTCCGGGACCGCCGGGGTGGAGGCTGACTTCATAGAGCATCTCCTTGGTGATGAACCCGCCCATGGGCGGTATGCCGATGAGACTCAGCGCCGCGATGACGGCGAGGACGTGCGTCTTCGGCATGAGCTTTCTTAAGTTCCCCAAGAGCCGCACGTCGCGCGTGCCCGCCTCGTGGTCGATGATGCCCACCGTCATGAACATCGCCGCCTTGGCCGCCGCGTGGTTGTAGAGGTGGAGCGTCGCGCCGATGATCGCCCCCTTCCCGCCGTAGCCCAGGAAGGTGACGATGAGGCCGAGCTGGCTGATGGTGCCATACGCCAGTATCGCCTTGAGATCATACGCCCTGAGCGACAACAAACCCCCCGCTATCATTGTCGTCATGCCGAAGCCCGTCACCACGTAGCCCCAGGCGGGGTGCGCCCCGAGGATTGGGTAGAAACGCGAGAGCAGGTAGATGCCCGCCTTGACCATGGTGGCCGAGTGCAGGAACGCGCTGATGGGTGTGGGCGCTTCCATCGCGTTCGGCAGCCAGATGTGGAAGGGCCACTGCGCGCTCTTGGTGGCCGCGCCCAGGATGATCAAAAGGAAGACGCCGAGCGATACCTGGCTGGCAATGTCCGGCATGAGCACGAGTTCCGAAAGCCGCCACTCGCCCGCCACGTCGCCCAGTAGCAGAAATCCCCCCAGCATGGCGAGGCCGCCGCTGCCCGTGATGAGGATGGCCTTGGTGGCGCCGTAGTTCGAGGCGTCCCTGTCCGACCAGAAGCCGATGAGGAAGAACGAGGTGATGCTCGTGAGTTCCCAGAAAATGAACAAGGAAATTAAGTGATCGGAGAACACCACGCCCAGCATCGAGCCCATGAACGCGATGAGGAAGCCGTAGTAGCGGCCGAGCGCCTCGTGCTCGTGGAGATACCAGTGGGAGTAGAGGACGATGAGCGCGCCCATGCCCGCCACGAGGAAGCCCCACATGAGGCTCAACCCGTCGACCATGAAGGAGATTTCGACGTTCGCGGCGGGGACCCAGGCGATAGCGCGCGTGAAAGTCTGATGCCCGCCGGCCGCCCATTCGCCGTAGAGGTTATAGAGCGCCCAGGTGCTCACCAGCGGCGCAACCATGGCGAACCACGCGGCGTGTTTTCTGAAACGTTCTGCGAACCAGGGGATGATGAGGGCGGCTGCGAACGGGAAGAACACGATGATGAAGGTGTTGTCCAAAACGAGCGCCCTTCGGGAGTGGTTTTCCGTGGACCGAATACCATGCCTTGCGTTTTGCGCTTCGGTGATAATGGCATAATCTCTTGCATCGGACAACGAAGCGCCGCATCGTGATGCACCGAGCTTCTTAAGTCTTCTGGGGTTGTTGAATAAGTTCATATTTCATGATTCGGTGTATGGAGGTGATCGGGGGGAGGGGTAGAAGATTTCACAATCCCTCTCACCTTAGTCGAGATTGACCCCTTGAGGGGGTTGCTGAGAAAGTCCGGACGAATAAGGGCTCGACGCGACCGACGAGAAAAGGAGAACTACTCCCCCCTTGGGGCCTGTTGAAAAACCCTTGGTTTTGTGATCGTATGGAGTTATCCCGACTCGCCCGAGATGGGAGTTCCCTCGATGCTGGATCGCAAGAGGCGCGAGCAGATGGACTTGTTCGTGGCCGGCCCGCTGGAGAAGTTGATTCCCGAAGATCACATATTGCGGCAGGTGGACCGCGTACTGGATTTGAGCTGGCTTCGCGAGGAAGTGGCGGAGTGCTATTGCGCGGACAATGGCCGTCCGGGCCTGGACCCCGAAGTGGTGGTTCGGTTGATGCTGGCGGGCCTGCTGCTGGGCTACGCCCACGACCGGCGTCTGTTGCGCGAGGCGCAGGCGCACCTGGCGATCCGGTGGTTCATCGGGTACAGGCTGGACGAGGAGTTGCCGGACCATTCGAGCCTGACGCGGATTCGCCAGCGCTGGGGGGAGGAGCGCTTCAAGGAGGTATTGCGCCGCACGGTTCAGGCTTGCGTGGAGGCGAAGGTGGCGACGGGAGAGGTGGTTCACATGGACGCCTCTTTGATACGTGCGGACGTGAGCTGGGAGAGTCTGGCGGAGCGCCACGCGGAGAAGGTGGTGCGGGAGAACGATTCGGAGGATGAGACGGAGAAGAAGGGCAAAGGCCGGGGCGGGGGTTCGGGGTCTGTGAGCCGAACGGACCCGGACGCTCGCCTGGCGCGCAAGAGCGCTCGGGCGGGGTTCGAGCCGAGCTACAAGCACCACGCGGTGGTGGACGATGAGCGGGGCGTTGTCCTCGACGTTGCGGTGACGGAGGGGACGTTGAACGAGCGGGAGATGATGGAGCCGCAGTTGGATGCGGTTTGCGAGCTCACGGGGCGCGCGCCCGGGGTGGTGACGGCGGATTCGGGCTATGCGTACTCGAAGGTGTACGGCGCATTGGAGCGTCGGGGGGTGGACGCGGTGATACCGGCGAAGAAGGAGCCTTCCCAGAGCCGGGTGCCGTTGCAGCTGTTCCGCTACGATGAGCGTCACAAGGTGGTGAAGTGTCCGGGGGGCAAGACGCTGCGCCCCCGGAAGGAGACGGAGCGGGGTCGCTACTATGTATCGAGGACGCGCGATTGCGCGGGCTGCGCGCTCAAGGCCGATTGTCTGTCGAAGTCCCGCACGAGCAGGACGGTGCTGGTTCCGCATGAGTATCCGGCGCTGTTACGCGCGCGCCGTCGCCACACGCGCCGTGGGGAGGAGGAGGGTCGGCTGTGGCGCCGGCACATGGGTCGCTCGGAGGGCTATCACGGCGAGGCGAAGAGTTGGCACGGCCTGGCGCGGGCGGTGCGCCGGGGTCTTGCGAACATAAGGATCCAGGCCTACCTGACGGCGACTGCGGTGAACCTCAAGCGGCTCGCCGCCGCTGTTGCGGCGCGTTTATTCGCTCTGTGGAGGGCCTGCGCCGCCTTGAGACGCCGAATGCGCGTTCCTGGCGGCCTCACGCACCTCGCGGGCTTCCTCTCCGCCGCTGCGTGAGACGCCATACCTCCCGCTTCAAAACGGGGTTTTTCAACAGCCCCCCTTGAGGGGGAGTCGAAGAGCTAAGGGCGAAGCCCGCAAGCGATTCGGTGGGGGGACATGCCACGGATAGAAGCTCCCCCCACCACATCGGCCTTCGCATAAACCGCTCGGCCTCTGTGACTCCCCCTCAAGGGGGGAGTGAAATTCCTCTTTCGTTGATTACGCCTCATCCTCAAGGGAGGAGTGAAATTAAGAGCGGTCTCTATGCGGACTTTTTCAACAATTCCCTTCCGAGCGGGACAACAAGGAGGCTTCCATCTTGAGCGAGACGACTTACAACCTCTACGCCCTGTGCCAGGGCTCGCGCACGTGCGACGCCTCCTGGCTTCTTTATTTGAGCGAATCGGGGAGGACGCGCACGCTCCCCTATTTCTTCTGGGTGCTGATGCCCGAAGGCGATGGCGCGCCGGTCGTCGTCGACACCGGCTTCAGCGAGGAGTCCCAGAAGGCGCGTAATCCCGATTACGCCGACTACCGCCCGCAGCATGAGCTTCTGAAGAATTTCGATCTCAAGCCCTCCCAGGTCGAGACGATCATCGTGAGTCATCTTCACTGGGACCACTTCATGTCGCCGAGGCTGTTCACCGGGGCGCAGTTTTATCTCCAGAGGCGCGAACTCGATTTCTGGAGGAGCGACGCGGCGGAATACCACTTCATCAACCATTTCCTGGGCGACCTCGAAGAAGCGGAGAAGCTGCTTGAAGCCGGCCGTATGAAACTCGTGGACGGGGAGGCGGAGATCGCCGCCGGCGTGCGCGTCCACTGGACGGGCGGCCACACGCCGGGCCACCAGATCATCCGCTTCCGCACGGCGCGCGGCTGGGCGGTGCTGGCCGTGGACGCGTGCTATCTCTACCGGAGCCTCGAATCCATGATACCGCCGGGCATCCACATCCACGTGGACGACGCCCTGCGCGCCCTGGAAACCGTGAAGGATCTGGCCTCCGCCCCCGACCTCATCTTCGCCGGACACGACGAGACGGATCTGAGAAGGGAGGAGGTGTATCCGGGGGTGAGAAGGTTTGTGTGAGGGGGGGGGTAGGGGGGGTTGCCTTTATGGGGTTTTCCTTTCAGGGACTTTTTCAACAACCCCTTAACAGGGGGATAAAGGCGATGCTCTCCGTCGAGGGGGTGTTGAAAAATCCCTCCTCGCTCGGAGTTGACCACCAACGTCATTCCGGCGAAAGCCGGAATCCATTTTCAAGCAGAATGGCAATACGCGGCTTTTCATCTCCCCGTCATTGGCGCGAACCAATCAAAAAAGGAAGAACAAAGGCAAAACAAATGGATTCCGGCTTTCGCCGGAATGACGGCAATATCGAAGAGGCGCGGGCGGCTCGCGAGCCGCCCCTACAGAATCTTTATCCTCTTGCGCCAACGGGCGGACATGCGGGTCCGCCCCTACGGGAATCAATTTGCGCCTGCTCCGTCTGACCTTGCAGTCGCCTCAGCCTGCGGCCACAATGCGCCCTCACGGCCATACACGAACCCAATCTCAAACACCGACAAGGAGACGCCATGAAGAAGCCCTCCATCGCTATCGTAACGACTGGCGGGACGATATCGTCGAAATACGACACGCGAGGCGGCGCGAACGTCCCG
Organism: bacterium; assembly: GCA_965203325.1. Classification (GTDB taxonomy): domain Bacteria; phylum UBA8248; class UBA8248; order UBA8248; family UBA8248; genus Bin107. The sequence goes on along the minus strand of OZ241875.1, from coordinate 886,623 downwards.
GCGGCGGGTGCGGAGGAACTCATCGCTTCGGCGCCTGAACTTGCCGGCATCGCCGAAGTGAGCGTCGTCGAGCACTCGAACGTCACCAGCGACGTGATGGAGACGGCGACGGCATTTGCGCTCAGGGACCGCCTGCGGGGGGTTCTGGCGGATGAGGAGACGGCGGGGGCGGTCGTCACGCACGGGACGGCCACCATGGAGGAGACGGCCTATCTCCTGGACTTGACGCTGGGCGGGGAGAAGCCCGTCGTCATCACGGGTGCGATGCGAAATTCCGTCGCCCGCGACGCGGACGGCCCCAGGAACATCTTCTACGCCGCGAAAATCGCCGGGGCGCCCGAGGCGCGGGGCCGGGGCGTGATGGTCGCGCTCGACGGGGAGATATTCGCCGCGCGCGACGTCATCAAGGTGCACAGCCAGCGGCCCCACGCCTTCGCCTCGAGAGACGGCGGGCCGATAGGGGTCGTCTCGGATGAGGGCGCCTTCTTCCACTACCGCCCCGAGCGGCGGCTTCACTTCGAGGTGTCGGCCCTCAAGGAAAACGTGCAGTTCCTGACCGTGACGCAAGGGGTGAACGACCTGCTCGTGCGCGCGTGCATCGAAGCGCGCGTGGACGGAATCGTGGTGGAGGGCGTCGGCGCGGGCAACGTGAACGTCCCCTTCTACCATGCGCTTTGCGATGCGCTCGACGCGGGGGTCCCCGTGGTGGTCGGGGTGCGCATCTTCGCGGGCGCGCCGCACCGCGCCAAGGCGCACGAGGGCTCTTTCCTGAGCCTCCTCGAGCGCGGGGCGATATCCGCAGGGTATCTCAGCGGCATCAAGGCCCGGACCCTGCTCATGGTGGCCCTGGCGCATACGCAGGACCCGGACGAGTTGCGCGATATCTTCGAGCAGGCCGGGGGAAGGGCGTGAGGGGCAAACCCGGCTGAGGAAGGAAGGTTTTCCGAACGAGGTACGAGCAATTGCGGGGTTTTGCGATTTGCAAATATCCTTGTGCGCTCATTGGTTTTCCGGTGATATCTCTCTTTTAGCCTCCGCCGAATTCTCTTGTATGCCCACTTCGGAAGAATCGGGTTGTGGCGGTAGCCGTTTTGGCGTGTACGCGGCGACTTCCGCGATTCGTCCCCGGACAGTAATGCGGCTTACGAAATCGAAACCCTCAAGCCCGGCGGCGCGCGCGGTATCTTCCGCCACCAGAATCGATGTGTCTTGCGCCTTGTTTTCCGATTCGAGTCGGGCCGCCAGATTCACCGTATCGCCGATGACGGTATAGTTCAGACGTGTGCGGGAACCGATATTCCCGACCACCACCGGCCCCGTCGCAATCCCCACGCGGGTGCGGAGCGGTCCGCCGTCCGGGCGGAGGAGTTTGGAATCAGCAATGGTAAGGGCTTGGAGTTCCAATGCGGCGGCGACGGCGTTGGCCGCGTGGTCAGGCTCATCGATAAGAGCGCCAAAAACCGCGAGCATGCCGTCCCCCATGAATTTGTCGACGAAGCCTCCATGCCGTTCGACTGCGCCTGCGAGCACTTCGAAATAGTGATTGACGAGGTCGACGACGCGCTCGGGCGTCATGTTCTCACTCAGGGCCGTGTAGTCTTCGGCATCGCTGATGAGAATCGTTACCTCGCGGTTTTCTCCTCCGAGGGAAGGGGCGGCGCCGGTGGCCATAAGCCGGTCGACGATCGTCGGTGAGAGGTACATCGAAAAATAATGGCGAACCGCGCGCTTGTCCTTGTCTGTGACGAGATATCGATACGCCACGGCGACGACCGCGGCGGCAATCAGTGCCACCACAAGGGTTAGGCCAGGTAGGACGACGCCTTGTCGGAGCGTGTATGCGGCCACAATGGTCCATGCGGCGCCGAAAATGAGAATACCCGCCACCGACCAGCCAAGGGGCGCCCGTTGAAAGAGCCACGCGCACAGGATGGAGAAGAGGATGATAATCGCTTCCTCCGGCACCAATGTCGGCGAAACCAATCCGGCGTTACGCACGTAGTTGTCGATTGCCGTCGCTTGCACGACCACGCCCGGGATGAGTTGCCTGGGAACGTCCTTATGATAAAGACCCTCCATGACCGGGTATACGCAGCGTGGGGCCTGTCGGTCGCGCTCAGCCCCGGTGATAAAGCGTTTGGAAGTAAGGAGGCGATCTTCGGCGTCGAGAACCGCTCCGAACAGAACGACCTGACCGGCAAAGGCCTTGCGGAAGAATTCGGTGTGTCCCGCCTTGGCGCAGGCGTAGAGATCCGCAAGAGAGTAAGTCGGATAAGCTGTCGAGCCCGACTGGAAGTTGAGCGACAAACCTTGGGTTTTCGCCGTTCCGCGCATCGGTTTACTCCCCAGGCCGGCACGGTTCTCTCCGATTTGCTCAGGCGTCACTCCCCGGTAGCGTGCGGCGATCTCGAGTGGGAAGCTCGGTTCCAAAACTTCGCCTTGCGGTGTAGCCACACGGAACAAGGATGGCACGCGACGGACCACACCATCTGGATCGAAAAAAACATTGGCGAAACGAATGTTGCGCCCGCGTCCTGCGGCGATGGCAAGGCCGGGAAAGGGGCTGATTGGCTTGGTCTGATGCTGGACGCGCGCGAGTACGATACGGCCCTGCTTGCTGCCGCGCCTGAGGGCCAACAAGAGTGCGTGGTCGTGCCCCGGTAGGCGCGTTTCCGCCGAGGTCGCCATGATGAGGTCGAAGCCGACCACCGACGCGCCGCCGTCGAGAACGGCGCTCAGGACTTGGCCGATTTCTGGCGTCCACAGGGCCTTGGGCGTGCCGCGAAATGGCGGACGACGGTAGGTTTCCTCGTCGAGGGCGACGATTGAAATTGGCGGTTCGTGAGAACGGGGCGTATCGAAGAGCGATGCGCGAAGGAAAAATAGCGCATCAAGCGATGGGCCGCGTAGCCAGTCGGCGGGCCCGGAGAACAGGAATAACGCGGCGACTGCCGCCGCAATCAGAGGCGCCGGCAAATCGCGCCGAATCGAGAACATCGCCTTAGAATGAAAGCAGACGCACCAGGATGGATCCGCCTCCGGCTTGGGCATCCGGCGCTATCTTGACGACGGTTGACGCCGCACCTGCCTTGACGCGATAGGTTCCGCCACGACGCAGGGTAACGCCCATGGCGGCAAGGTCGGCAACCCCGCTTCGGAGCGCCAATTTCATGGCGGTCTCCCTGCGGTCGAGACGTGTCAGACGCACAGAGGAGGCCGGGTGTCTCGGTGCAATGAGGGGAGTTGTCGACGTGAGCCTAATCTTCGGTGCGGGCACAGGAGGTTTGCGCATTACGAGGGCGGCGCCACGCTCGGACTCGGCGCGGGACAACTTCGCCGCACCTCCGCAATCCAGGGGCTTTGCGGAGCGCTGGCCGTTGGTGACGTGGCTGCGGTCCGCTCCAATCTTAACGACTCCGCCACGGACGCGTTCTTGAACACAACTCCGAAGAAATCCTATTAACAATTCCGCTTTGGGACCGAGATTGATGATCTGGCCTTGCGAGAGATAGCTGAAGATCCTCACCGGCGCGTCGGCGCTTGCTTCCTCGACTATTGCCACGGGTTCCGTCGCCTCACCGGCGGTGGTGGGGAGCGTTAGTGAAAACGAAATAACGAGGAGGAGTATTTTCATCAGCCGCTGCTCCCTACGATGAAGAATGGGGCCCAGAACAGGGGATGCGCATAGGAGAAGGCCGCCTTTCCGTTCTGGAGTCGGTAAATGCCATCGTCCGCAAGCTCTAGGCTTGCGTGGCGCAACGCTTCCGGCCACGCCGTGTTTTCCTTATTTTGTCCCTCGAACAGCTTCGTCGTGAGAAGCCGTGCGCTCGTCGTTTCCACCGGCCAGCCGCTGACGAGCAAGGCCCTCGCCCCCGCATAGAGAAACCCGCGCGCCAGCCCCGATATCGCCTCCGCACCCGCGCCGTCACCCGCCGCCGTGTTGCACGCTGAGAGTACCACCAAGTCCGCGTTCAAACGAAGCCCCATGATCTCGGAGAGCGTGAGCAGCCCGTCCTCGCTTCCGCTCTCGGGCGTTGCCAGTGCCAGAGCCGGCTGGCTCAGGCCGTCGAGGTCGCCCGGAACGAGACCGTGCGTCGCGAACACGACGACACGCCTGTTTGAGAGGTCTGTCGTCTTCACCCGTTTCTCCGAAGCCTCTGCCCCCAGGAAAACGTCTTCTCCCAGGTTCGCCTTGAGCGCCACGGCGATCGCCTCGACTTCTTCACGCGTATCGGGCAGCGGCGAGAGATCGGAAAGGTTCGCGCTCCGTAAACGCAGCGTACGGGGTATGCTCCGCCTGCGCAGCCTCAGCCCCCGGCTCTGCACCGGAGCAGCCGAAGCGACTTCCACCTTCGCTGTCTGGCCTTTACGGAACACCGGATCACCAAACGCTACAAGTTCGTGACGCTGCAAAGGCGGCGGCCGGACGGAGCGGCCCGCCACGAAGGCGGCTTCTGAAGCGACGACCGCGCTCGACCAGCGCCGCACCAGCCACGGCGCGCCGCGGTACTCAGCGAACAGTAGATCGCTGCGGGCGAGCTTTGCAGGCTCGGTCGTCAGCACCGCCAGGGGAAGCTGGCCCATCGCGGCGTGGTTTACCACCACTAGGAGAGACGCTCCATCGAGCGCGCTACGTGCCGGATGCAGAATATCCCGGTAGAGCGTCCAGGCGGCCTCCACGTCGAATGCCGGGATATCTCCCACCGTCGCCGCGTCGGGGTCCAGGGCGGCCCGCAACGGCGCGATTCGCTTGGCGATTTCACGCCGCGAGACACCGCTATCGACCAAGGTAATAGGACCCGACTTCGGCACGACGAAGGTGAAACCGCGTTTTTCGGTGAAGTAGAAGCTCACCAATGCTTCGCCGCCTCGGAGCGCGTGCTGAATCGAGGAACGGCTCGGTGGTTTCGGGTTGATAATCTCCGCGTACGCCGGGAAGCGTTGCTCGAGTTCCTTGACAATCGCGGCGCGGGCGGCCCGCAAGCCATTGACCCGCGTACTGAGTTGCTCGCGTGTGGCGTCCGAGCCGCCGCGTAGGGTCGCGTTCGCCAACAATCCACGAAGTGCTCGAACCTGACGTTGCGCGTCTTGCTCCCGGCGGGCGAGTTCGGCGAGTTCGGGGTCGGCGATGCGGCTACGCGAGACGCTCGCAGACACGGCGGCGCTCACACGATGCGCGCGCGCCTCGGCGGCGACAAGAAACGCTTCTTCGACGAGCGCGGGCGTCTGTTTGCCTGCGAGGACCTCCGCAATCGCATTGAGATAGATTTCGGAAAAATAGGTGAAGCGTTGGCGCACCAAACCGGCGTCGGCTCCACCGGGGCGTTGCGAGTTTCTGCTCATGACGGAGAACGCCTTACGGAACAGTGGCAGAGCAGCCGCAGGCTTGCCCGAGCGCGCAAGCAGTGCAGCCTTGAGTGCTTTCGCCTCGGCGCTCTGGTAGTGCTGCGGACCTAGCCTTTTAGTGAGGCGGGCAAGCAATTCATCGACGATGGTGCCGGTATCAGCTTTGGGTCCGGTCAGAATCAGGGTCAGGAGGCGATTGGGGTCGTCCCGAATAAAGCTGTTGAAACCTTCGAGGTTAACGCGCCCAAACCCGGCTTTTATCTCATCAAACGCCGCTCGTGTGGCTTTGAAGCGGCGCAAAACCAATAGTGACTTCGCCTTCAGATTTACACAGCCTGTAAGCCCGCCCGATGCCCTGAATGGCGATGCGTCCCAACCCAGTTTCAACCGGTTGCTGATGGCGCAGGACTGGCGGGCGAGCGTCAGTGCATCTTCGAATCGACCGGCGCGGAGATAGACCTGGCCCAATCTTTCATAAAGACCCGCGATGATCGTCTCGCGCGACGAGCCGAACCGCTTTAGTTCGTGGAGCAGTCGTTCACGAAGAAGCAGCTCTGCTTCCTGGAGACGGCCCTGCTCGATGAGAGAATTCGCAATCAAGACTGTGACATCAGTAACTTTCCGGGGCACCCAGTAACCGGAGTAGACATCGCGTAAGTGAGATTCCAAATTTCTCGCCGCTTGTTCCGCATCAACCCAGCGGCCTTCGGCCCGGGCGACTGCTTCTCGTCCTTCATATACCCGTCTGTGAAATTTCTTATCAAAGCGTAATATTTCGATATTTTGTAAATATCGCTTTGCCTCTTCGACCTCCCCGCGCCACACCGCCATGCGGAGCAGTTGCGCTAGATTTGTGTGTTGGCTTTTGAAGTTGGCGCGCGCCAACCCCATCTCGGCGATACGGAGGGCTTCACTGAAGTCTCCGCCCGTAAATTCACGCCATGCGATTCTTCGCAGCAATTCACCGGCGTATATGTCCGGATCGGACCGCATATAAATCCGGTACGCCAGACGTGCGTCCTCGACGGAGCCTCTGATATCACCGACTTCGTAGCGCTTCATCATCCTGTCTTTGAGGAGGGCGATATAGCGAGCTGGGTCAGCCTTGACTGTTTCGCTCGCTTCGGCTTGCGCCTCTCGTTGTAAATTCGCAATATCCCCTGCAACAGCGGCTGGTCGATCATACCTTGCCGCCAATTCGATCAGGTCTTCGGACGAACGGGGAGGGACTTTGAAGGTTTTTCCCACGAATTCCGTCGTGATGGTCTTCGCCTCGCGCAGCGAGACGGTTTCTTCTGTTTTGCAGCCGAGGAAAGTGAGGGTGATTATAACCAAGAAGAAGTATCTAGTAAGTGAACACGCGAAAGTCATAGGCATGCCTCCAGCCTAAGAGTTTCCTCGTGGTGATGCTTGTGTCGCTATATAGGCATTATAATTTAGTAAAACTATTGTATCAAGACTCGGATTTTCGGCGTGTGCATCGATTTGGGTGGTGCTCTATGCATGCATTTCCCCGCAATTGCCGTACTCTCTGAAACAGCGGATTCCGGTATCGTGCGCGCGACGCGGGAAAACGGTTTCTCCCGCATGATTTGGAATGGAACCGAAAGGCGCGGAGGCTTTTGCATGGAATCGGTCGTTGAGGCGAGAATGAAGACGGCGAACCCATCCGAACAGTCTTCGATCGCTCCTTCATCAGTCGTGTTCGACACTCGTTCTTCACTCGCGTTTGACCTTATCAGTGGGGCTTTTTCTCGCAGGGGATGTGCACTCATGGAACGGGGATGGATGATGAATATGAAAATAATGATATTTTCGATAAATATGTGTAAATTCACGGGGTTTTTCGATAAATTCCTGAAAAATAATGTCCATGTAAATGATTGTAATAAAAAGGGTTATCATATAAATCTTAGCGTCTTACACTCAGATATGGCGGCCCAAAAAGTTTTTTGGTTCCCGCGCATTTGCCCGCAACTGCCCGCACTTCCTCCCGCGCCGCATTACGCCCACAAACCCTCATTCATCAACCGGCTTTGACCAACTAGCATGGCGGCGTCCCGAGCCTTGGGGTATGGTGGCCGCTAACCATTCACCTCAGCATAGGGAACGCGACATGAAAGTAGGGCTCTTCATCACCAACCAGCAGTACCTCGAAACCGACATGGTCAGCGCCCTGGACGAGCAGTACGCCATGGTGCGCCTCGCGCGCGACAGGGGCTGGGACTCGCTCTTCACCGGGCAGCACTACCTGAACGAGGGCAACAACAAGCAGCTCCAGATCGTGCCCTTCCTCGCGCGGCTTCAGGCCGAGGCGGGCGAGATGACGCTCGGGCTCGGCATCCTGCTCATCAACCTGCACAACCCGGTCTACGTGGCCGAGACGGTGGCGACGATGGACGTCCTCTGCCGGGGGAACTTCGTGTTCGGCATCGGCCTGGGCTACCGCGAGGCGGAGTTCGACGCCTTCCGCGTTCCCAAGGGACAGCGCGTGCGCCGCTTCGAGGAGTGTCTTGAACTCGTGAAGCGCCTCTGGACGGAGGAGGAGGTTACCTGGGAGGATGAGGTCTGCAAGCTCGACGGCGTGCGCATGAACATCCGCCCCGTGCAGAAGCCCTACCCGCCGATCTGGGTGGCGGCGAATAATGACAAGGCCATCGAGCGCGCCGCCCGCATCGGCGACAACTGGTTCATCAACCCCCACTCCACCACGGCGACCATCAAGCGGCAGATGACGCTCTACCGCGCGGAGCTGGACAGGTGCGGCAAGCCGTTTCCGGCGGAATTCCCCTGTATCAAGGAGGTTTTCTGCAGCCACGACAGGAAGAGCGCCCTCGAGATGGCGGGGCCCTATCTGTTCGGCAAATACCGGGATTACGCCAAGTGGGGACAGGACGACGCCATGCCCGAGGATGAGAGCTTCGATCAGGAATTCGACGATCTGCTCAAGGACCGCTTCGTCCTCGGCTCGCCCGAGGAGTGCTACGAGCAGCTTCGCCCCTTCTGGGAGGAAGTGGGGATGAACCACCTCGTCATCCGCACCCACTGGGCGGGGATGCCGCTTTCCACGGCGCTTCACAGCATGCGGATGATCTCGGACGAACTCATGCCGGCGCTCCGGAAAATCTGAGGGTTTTCGTGCACGCCGGGCGGAAACGTGGTATAGTGGAGCCACTTCAAGACAGCGCATGGCCGCAAAATGTGGGGGATCGATATGTCTGAAAAAAGGATGATATCTTTCGTTCTCAACGGAGAGCCTGTCGAGGCGATGGTTCCCGTGAACCGCTATCTGGTGGATCTCATCCGCGAGGATTTGGGCATGATGGGCACCAAGCGCGCCTGCGATCAGGGGGCGTGCGGCTCCTGCTCGATCATCATGGACGGTGAACTCATCAGTTCGTGCCTCGTCCTGGCGGTGCGCGCCGACGGCGCGAACGTCGAGACGATTGAAGGCCTCGGCGGCCTCGAAGACCTGCATCCCTTACAAGCCGCTTTCGCCTCATACGGCGCCACGCAGTGCGGCTATTGCACGCCGGGGATGATCGTCTCGGCCAAGAAACTGCTCGAGGAGAACCCCGACCCCACCGAGGCGGAGATCCAGCACTGGCTCACCGGCAACCTCTGCCGCTGCACGGGTTATCGCCAGATCATCTCCGCGATTCGCGCCGTGGCCGAGGGCAGGACCGAGCCCGAGTCCCCCATCACGGTTCCCACGGTGAAGGCCTACGACGACTAGTTCCCTCCTCCCCTAAAGGAGGCCGCCATGAAACGAATGATCGAACACGTCGCCCTGCGCGTCACGAATCTCGAGAAATCCATCGCGTTCTACCGCGACGTGATGGGCTTCAAGCCCGTCGGCCGCCGCCTCATCCACGGCGGCGAGATCGACCAGGTCGTCTTCCGCGTGGGGGAGGACATTCTTGTTCTCTTTCACGCCGATGATTTCGTCTCCGACGACGTCGAGGTGAAGGGGGGGATGGATCATCTCGCGTTTTGCATGGATGACGCCGAATACAACGAGGTGATCGACCGCCTGCGCGCGAGCGGCCGGGAGCCTCACCGGGGCGAGGAGAAGAACCTCGGCGCCTACGGCGTGGGCTACGCCACCTATTTCTACGATCCCGACAACGTCGAGCTCGAGATCAAGCGCTACGACGATCCCCCCGAACAGCCGGGACCCGAGTGGTATGAGAGTGGACGGAAGATGAGCGTCTCCTAGGCGATCGGCCCCGACTCGCACGCATTCCGGCGCCCCCGCGTCGGATTGTTCTCCAAAGTCCGGTCTTGGCGCGCAACGGCTTGATATTCCTTCAGGGCGGTTGGAGGCGGTTTCCCGGTTCGTCCCACGGTTTCCGAGCCTCAGTCCATGAGTGAAATGCAAGGTGAAAACGCAATACATGAGGGATGAAAACACGAATTTAACATGAAATTCTTTATATTTATTGTAGTTGGATTACTATATAATGAAATATGAGTGTGGAGGGGTTCGGCGGCCACGAGCGCTGACGACAAGAGGCGCTTCCATGCCGAGCCCGGGACTTGCAGCGATCAACTCCAGGAAGGAATCCAAACACGAGGACGGAATTCAAACAGGAGGATCCGAAATGTCTACCACAAGACTCACGGCGGCGGCCATGTTCGTTATGGTCGCATCATTCTTCATGTTCGCGCATCCGGTGGTCGCGGCCGAGCGCACCGTCAAGATCGCAGCTTGGGGCGCGAAATCCGGACCGTTGCGTTCGTTCGGCGTCAACTCCGAGGCCGTGCTCAAAGGGGCGATAAAGGCCATCAACGATTCGGGCGGCGTGAAACTGGGCGACGGCACCATGGCCAAGATGGAATTCACTTATTATGACTCCGCCTGCAACGCCGATCAGGCCATCTCGATTGCGCGCAAGGTCGAATCGCAAACCGCAGCTTTGGCCGGCATCGGTCCGACGTGCTCCGGCGCCGCGGCGGCCATGTACGGTATCTTCCAGAAAAAGGTGGACGACAAGTCCGACAGCGGGCTTCAGTTTCCCATTCTCACCGACACCGCGATTCGTCCCGGCCTTGCCAAAAAGTCCCAATGGACGTTCCGCAACGTGCCTAACGAGATCACCATGTATGACGCGTTGTTCAAATGGCTGCGCTCCAAGTATCCCGACGTCAAGACGATCTACGGGGGAACCGAGACCGACCAGGCCCACTCCAGGATCACCTTCGCCGCCGTCATCGTCCAAAAGGCCAGGAAATACGGCTTCGAGTGGGTCGGCGGCGGCATCGAAGGGGTGACCGGCAAGATTATAGCGGGCATGAAGAACGTGCTCAAAGTCTCGAAATCGTCCAACTGGCTGCTTGCCGATACGAACTTCTCGGTCCAGGCCCGCGCCTTCAAGAGATCGGGCGCCGACATGATGATCATCTCCTCGCACCCCTTCACCACCTGCGGCATGCTCAAGGAAATGAGACGCCAGCGAATCAGGCCGAAGGTGCTCGTGGGACTCACCAGTTCGTCCAGCGCGGAAACCCTCAAGGGTTGCTCCGCCGCCGCGGAGGGCATCTACATCCCGACCGGCTTCGCTCCGATCACGAAGGCCGCTGCCAAAGTCGCCGCCGCCGCCGCCGCCAACGGCGGAGCAGCCGATCTGCACAGCGCGGCCGCCTGGGAGAACGCGCACATCATCAAGCAGGTGGTCGAGGCGACCGGCGTCATGGCCAAGCCCGAGACGCTGAAGGCCGACAGACGCAAGGTCCGCGACGGCCTCGAAGCCCTGGTCAAGGTCGATGGACTGATGGGCGAGATCGGTCGGGTCCAGAACGAGGGCGAATCCATCAAACCCTACGTCTTCGTGCAAGCCCAAAAGGGTACGTGGAAAGTCGTCCACGATCCACGCTAACGCAGTCTCCGACCAGGATCGCGACTGGTGGATCCTTGATGCGGCGACATGGTGAACAGCATCTATTCGAACTCCTGTTCACCATGTCGCCGGGCCGGGACTGGCGTCTTTCCCAGGAAAGTGCGAGAAAGCATGACTAGGAAGGTCCGATCACGTATCCGGTATTAGTCTCGCGCGACGCTGATTGTCCTTGGTCGCTGAGGGTACAAATGAGATCAGACCATGAGTGATTTTTTGCTCGAGTTCGTAGAGATCACCCAGACCATCGGCGACGGCCTGTTCTTCGGCACGACCTATGCGCTGATCGGCATCGGCTTTTCCTTGATTTTCGGCGCCATGCGAAAACTCAACATGACCTACGCCGCGGCGGCTCTGGCCGGGGCGTACGTCGGCCTGGCCGCGTTCACCTTCATCAACGCCCCGGCCCCGGTAGTATTCCTGATCTCCGCGCTCGCATCGGGGTTGATCGGCGGTGCCGTGTATATCACCTGCTTCAGGTTCATCCCCATTAATAACCACCTTGCCGCCTTGATGGCTTCCATCGGGGCGCTGTTCTTCATCGACGAGATCGTCGTGCATACGACCGATGGTTCGCCGCTTACTTTTCCGGCATTGTTCGACGACGTGATGTTCGAAATGGGCCCTTACGGGGTGCGCGGCGATTTGCTTTTCGTGTTGGCGGTGAATATCTTCAGCACCATCGGACTGCTCTACGTGCTCTACCGAACCCGGCTGGGTCTGGCGACGCGAGCGGTGTCCCAACAGGACGTGGCGGCTCAGCTCTGCGGCATCGACGTCCATCGGACCAACGCCGTCACCTTCGTGCTCGCGGGCTTGCTCGGCGGCATCGCCGGTTCGATGACGGCGTCCGCTGTCGGCGTGCTGTCGCCGCTGATCACCGTGCCGCTCACGGTCAAAGGCCTGATCGTCGCGGTTATCGGGGGCCTTGGATCGATCCCGGGAGCCATTGCGGCCGGGTTGCTGGTCGGCGGGCTGGAGAATGCGTTCCTGTACTTCCGGGGCGTCAACGAACGCGATATGTACGTGCTTCTGCTGCTGTTCGTTTTCCTGGTTTTCAGACCCGACGGTCTCTTCGGATCGGCTGTGGAGCGGGACTAGCCACCGATGTCGTACTACCTCGGCCTCGCCCAACTCATCGGGATTCACACTCTTCTCGGCTTGTCCGCGTATGTCCTGATGCTGACCGGACAGCTCTCATTGGGCCAGGCCGGCTTCTTTGCGATCGGAGCCTACTCCGCAGGCATTCTCACCGTGATTTTCGAAGTACCGATTCTTCCGGCATTGCTCGCGGGCGCGGTCATCGCCGCGTTCTTCGCGTTCATCGTCGGTTTTCCCGCCCTGAGGGTAAAGGGTCTGATGCTGGTGGTCGCGACCATCGCGTTCGGCGAGTTCGTTCGTCTGTTCTTCTTCAACCTGAGCTGGCGCGTGCCGCGCGGCGACATCGTAGTCGGACCGGACAGCACCAACGGCTTCCGCGAGATCCGGTATTTCGTCGCGAACGGATGGTCGCCGTGGGAGATCGCGGCCTTCGTCTGGACGTTCGTCATCCTGGTCATGGCGGCGCTGTGGTGGATGGATCGTTCGCGCGCCGGGGCGGTGTTGCGGGCAGTCGGCGAAGATGAACTCGCGACGCAAAGCGTCGGCGTCAACCTCACCGCGGTAAAGGTAACGGCCATGACCGCCGGCGGCTTCATCGCCGGCATCGGCGGAGCCCTCTACGCGCACACGGCGACCTACGTCGATCACCTCACCTTTACCGTGCTGCTCGCGACCTTCGCGGTCTCCTATCCGATCCTCGGCGGCCTCTCGAGCGTGTTCGGCACCCTGGTGGCGGTCGTCTTCATTCAGGGCGTACTCGTGGAGGGGCTTCGGTTTCTGGGAGATTGGCGCAACATCGTGTTCGGGTTGCTGATCATCATGGCGATGAACCTGAAGCCTTCCGGCCTGTTCGATGCGCGCACCGCCCAGATCCTGAAACGCGCAGTCGGTCTCGGCGCGCAGGAGAAGTCCGATGCTTGAACTGCGCGGTCTGTCGAAGCACTTCGGTGGGGTCAAGGCCGTCGATGAGCTGGACATCACTGTTCAAGAGGGTGAGATCTTCGGGTTGATCGGCCCCAACGGATCGGGCAAGAGCACGACTATCAACCTGGTCTGCGGTGTGTATCAGGAAACGGCCGGTACGGTTCGATTCCACGAGGAACTGATGAACGGCAAGCCGCCGCACCAACGCCTGCGAGCGGGAATCGCCCGAACGTTCCAGAATATCCGCCTGTTTCCGAATCTCACCGTATGGCAGAACCTGTGGGTGGCGCAGAACTCGCCCCAGGATATCGCCGCGCAAGGCTTTCTGTCACGCTGGTTCGGCGCTACCCGCCGGACGCGGAGGGAGATCGCCACCCTGCTCGAACTCGCCGATTTGGAACACAAAAGCGATGAACTCGCCTCCAACCTCGCATTCGGGGAGCAACGGCGACTAGAGTTCGCCCGCGCCGCCGCCGCCCGTCCAAAGTTGTTGCTGCTGGACGAACCTGCAGCCGGCATGAACCGCCAGGAAATCCACGATCTGAGCCTGCGCATTCGACGTATCCGTGATTCCGGCGTAACGATCCTGCTCGTCGAGCACGTAATGGAACTCGTAATGGGCGTGGCGGAGCAAATCGCCGTTCTGAATTTCGGGCAGAAGATCGCATCCGGGACTCCAGGCGACGTTCAGCGGAACAAGGCCGTGCAGGAAGCCTATCTGGGGACGTCCGACTCGGATGCCTCCTCTCTCGACACGGGCGCTTGAGAACATGTTGAGCGTTCGGGATATCGTCACTTCCTACGGAAAAGTTCAGGCGCTGCGAGGCATCTGCCTGGATGCGGCCGAGGGCGAAATCACGTGTCTGCTCGGTCCTAACGGCGCAGGAAAAACGACGACCATGTTCACCATTGCAGGCATCCTTTCCCCCGAATCCGGCTCCGTTGTTTTGAGCGGCGACGACATAACGCGGTTGCCGGCCAGCAAGGTGGTCTCGAGAGGCCTCGCTCTGGTGCCCGAGAACCGTCTTGTCTTTCCCTACATGAACGTCGAGGAGAACCTTCATGCCGGCGCCTACTCCCGGCGGGCTTCCGAGGCGGAGGTCGCGGCCGATGTCGCGGACATGTACCGGCGTTTTCCTCGCCTGGAAGAACGCAAGGGCCAGCTTGCGGGAACCCTGTCGGGAGGCGAGCAGCAGATGCTGGCCATTGCCAGGGGCCTGATGAATCGCCCCAAGATTCTGCTCATGGACGAGCCATCCATCGGGCTGGCGCCGTTGATCGTCAGGGAGATTTTTAACATCATCCGCGAATTGAATGCGGAAGGCGTCACGATTTTCCTGGTCGAGCAAAACGCCCACATGGCGCTGACCGTGGCCCACAAGTTCTACCTCATCGAAAACGGAGAAATCACATTCTCGGGATCGCCCGGAGAGCTGGCGGAAGACGAGGTCATTCACCGGGCCTACCTCGGGTCGCAGAAGGATTAACGAATACCGGAGTCGTGGGAGCGCGTCTTGATCGATTTTGTCCAGAATACGGTCGACGGCATGATGTTCGGTTCGTCCTACGCGCTTCTGGCGATTGGTTTCACGATCATCTTCGGCGTGATGCGCCGGATCAATCTCTCCTTCGGCGCCACCATCATGCTCGGCGCCTACATCGGCACGTGGCTGCACGTGCAGTATCAGGTCAGTGTGTGGATCGTCGCTCTTACGACACTGGCGAGCACCGTCCTCGTTGGCATCTATGTCGAACGCTTATGCTTTCACGCCATCCGGCGCAGCGCCGTGCTCGCGTCGATGGTGTCGAGCTTCGTGATCTGGATGCAGTTGGAGGAAGCCGCAATTCATCTGCTGCCCGAGCGCACCTATGCCTTCCCCGCTTTGCTCGCAGCCGGTTCCTTCGAAATCGGACCCTTTCTGTTTCGGGCGGAACAGACCTCGATGCTGGTCCTGGCGATGATCATTGTAGGCGTTTTGCACGTCCTGTTGTATCGCACCCGTTTTGGACTGGCGTTGCGGGCGGTCTCGGAAAACTCCCTGGCCGCCGCCTATATGGGCATCAATGCGGCTTGGGTCACGCTGTGCGCATTCGCGCTGGTGTCCCTGATGGGCGGGGTGGCGGGCTACGCCATATTGTCCACGGATGCGCAGATTACCCCCTTCTTCGGCTTGTGGGCCACCTTCAAGGGTCTCATTGCGATGATGCTGGGCGGCATGGGGTCGCTGCCGGGCGCGATTCTGGGCGGCTTGCTGCTGGGCGTCGTCGAAGCCCACGCTCTTTGGTATCTGGGTAACGAATACAAGGATCTCAGCGCATATCTGCTGCTGTTCGGGATGCTGGTGCTGCGGCCCGGAGGCCTCATGGGCCAACGCATTCTGAGCCGCGAGGCTCTCGCCTTCCGGCGGGTTTGAGGGATGGACAATTACGTCATCACGGTGCTGTCGAACATCGGCATGATCTCGTTCATCGCGTTGTCGGCCTACCTGCTGTTGCTGACAGGGGAGATCTCCTTCGGCCAGCAGGCCTACTTCGGCCTGAGCGCGTACGCAGCCGGTGCGGCGACTGCTATGTTCCAGATGCCGATCTGGGCGGGAATTCTCGTCGGCGCGTGCGCGGCCGGAATCATCGCGATGGTCGTGGGGGCTCTGACGCTGCAGCTCAGCGGTCTCTACTTTTCGATCGCGACTCTGGCTTTTGCGGAGATGGCGCGCCTGATCCTGTTGATCGTCGAAATTCAGGTCGAGGTCGATGGAGAGATGGTGGGTCCGGAGGGCGCAAACGGATTCCACGGCATCCGCTGGATGTTTGAGCGCGACATCAGCCTGACCGAGTTCATGCTCCTCATCTACGGACTGCTCGCGCTGACGTTGATCTGCTTGCTGCTGGTCGAGCGCTCCCGGCTGGGTTCGATTCTCAGAATGCTCGGTTCGGATGATCTGCTGGCCGAGATGCAGGGCCTGAACACCGTGCGCTACCGTATTCTGGCGGTGGGCATGGCCGGTGTAATCGCGGGCGTCGGCGGGGCTCTTTACGCACACTTCACCACCTACGTGGAGCCGCAGTTCTTCAACGTCATGTTGGGCGTACATGCCCTTGCTTACGGTCTGATCGGAGGCCTCGGCACAGCATTCGGACCGCTCATCGGCGTCGCCATCGATGTCGGTTTTCTGGAAGCGATTCGCTTCATCCAGGGCTATAGAATGATCGTGTTCGGCGGCCTGGTGGCGATACTGTTGATTTTCATGCCGCGCGGCATCCTCGACGAGGAGCGGGTGCATCGCTTGAAGGCTGTGTTCTCGAGGCGGAATCATGCTCGCGCTTAGGAAGGTCGAAAAACGCTTCGGCGCCTTGGCAGCGCTCGACAGGATCGACCTCGAGGTCGCGGCCGGAGAGGTTCTGGGCCTCATCGGGCCCAACGGATCGGGCAAGACGACGCTTCTGAACACCGTGACCGGCGTGTACCCGCCGAGCGGCGGGCGCATTTCCTTTCAGGACGCGGACATCACCGGATGGAAAGGGCACCAAATCGCACGCCTGGGAATCGCGCGCACTTTTCAGAACATCCGCTTGTTTCCGACCATGACCGTCTTCCAGAACGTGTGGGCCTCACAGCACAGCCGGGTTTCCGGTGGACTGCTCGGCCTGTTGCGAAGCCGGCCGGCGCTCAGATGCGGCGATACCAGAAGAGTCGATGAAATGCTGGAGCTGTTTGGACTTCTGAAAGATCGTGAAGTGCTGGCGAAAAACCTCCCCTTGCCGGCGCGCAGGCGCCTGGAGGTCGCCCGCGCGCTGACGACCGATCCGCCGCTGGTGTTCCTCGACGAACCGGCGGGCGGCATGACTCCGGCCGAGACCGCGGACATGGCCCGGCTCATCCATGAGGTCGTCGCCCCGAACCGCACCTGTGTGGTGATCGAGCACAAGATGGCGCTCATCGCGGGCGTGTGCACCCGTCTTTGCGTGCTCGATTTCGGCCGCAAGATTGCGGAAGGCCTCCCGGGCGAGGTGCTCGCCGATGCGAACGTCCGTGAAGCCTATCTGGGCGGGGACGATGCGCCCGATGCTTGAAGTGCGCCGGCTGGGCGTCTCCTACGGCGGCATTCGCGCGGTCGATGAGGTGTCATTGGAAGTCCGGCCCGGAGAGATCGTTTCCATCATCGGCGCGAACGGCGCCGGCAAGACTTCGATCCTCAATGCGATCTCGGGCATCGTGCCGCCGGAGAAGGGCGATATCCTCTTCGAGGGAGAGTCGATTGGCGGCCTTCCGTCGCACGCCGTCGTCGCCCGCGGCATCGTGCAGGTTCCGGAAGGGCGCATGATCTTCGGGACCTTGAGCGTGGAGGAAAACCTCCAGGCCGCCGCCCATCAGAGCGGCCGGTTCGTGTTGCGGCGCCACGACCGCCCGAGCCTGCAGCGCATGTTCCCCGCCCTCGCGGACAAACTGGACAGTCCGGCCGCCGGCCTGAGCGGCGGCGAAGCGCAGATGCTGGCGCTCGCTCGCGGGCTCGAGTCCAGTCCCCGGATGCTGCTGCTGGACGAACCCTCGCTCGGCTTGTCACCCAAGTTGGCGGAGGAGGTTTTCGGGCTGATCTCCCGGCTCCGCGAGGGGGGGCTCACCATCCTCCTCGTCGAACAGAACGTCAGGCGGACCATGGCGCTCGCCGACCGGGCTTACGTTCTCGAAAGCGGACGGATTACGCTCCACGGGTCTGCGGCGGAACTGATGTCGGACGAGCGGCTCGTGTCGAATTACCTGGGCATTCCCGCGCCTGAATCTCACAACCCGGACAAGGAGGGAGCGCAGCCATGTTGAAGACCCGTTTGTTCATCGTTTTCGTTGTTGGCGGATTGGTGCTGTCGCCGATGCCGGCGGCAGGCGAGCGAAAGGTGGCCGAGGTGGAATGCAAGCCGGCGGAGAAAAAGCTGGTCTACGACTGCATGATCTCCCTCAAGGGCAAGAAGAGCGGCATGCCGGTCGCCGGCGCCGAGTTCACGGTCGGCGCCGATATGCCCTCCATGCCCGGCACCCACAACGTGCGTCCGGTGCCCGCGGAACCGGGCGGAACCCCCGGAACCTACCGGGCGCGGGTTCACCTGGAAATGACGGGAGAGTGGGCGCTCAAGCTGGATTTCACCAAGCCGGGCCGGGACCGCCTGATCAAGAAACTCCATTTCGGCGGGATGAAAGGCCACGGCGGAAGCAAATCCGGCATGTCCCATGGCGGCAAAGGCAAGGCAAAGAAGCATATGGGCCACGGGATGAAGCCGAAGAAATGACCAGGCAAATGCGGGCTCTTGCGGGCAAATGCGCGGGTCAAACCCGACCGAGGAGGGAGGGTTTGCTGGCGTGATGCGGCGCGAGAGGAAATGCGGGCAGTTGCGGGCAAATGCGCGGGAACCAAAAAACTTTTTTTGCCGCCATATCTGAGTGCAGGACACTAAGATTTACATGATAACCCCTTTGATTACAATCATTTATCTGGACGTTATTTTTCAGAAATTTACCGAAAAACCCCGTGAATTTACACATATTTATCGAAAATATCATTATTTTCATTTCCATCACCATCCTTGCATCCACGAACATGATTTCTCTCCCCGAAACGATTCCCGCCCCTTCCTGATGAGGGCGCATGGGCGGCGATTGCCGCTTTTCTTCGCCGCGCGCACGATACCTGAATCCGCCATGTCAGAGAGTACGGCAAATGCGGGGAAATGCGGTCTTGTTCGGTTTGATGGAAGTTGCAGGGGCGGCTCACGAGCCGCTCTTGAAGTTTCGTCCCTGCGGGGTCGAGAGAGAACCGAAAATCCCAAGGGCGGACACATTCGAACTTTCCCTCGTCCGACGCCCCTGCCAGAGAAACAGGGAGGGCCGGTTCACGTCCCTTATGAAACCCCTACTTCTTGATCGACAGGAACTTGAGCACCACGCCGTCGGGGTCCTTGCAGAAGAAGATTTTTGAGCCCTGGATGGGGCCGCTCGGCACCGTGGCGGGTTCCGGCGAACACATGGCGGTTTCCTGTGATTTGAGTTTCTCAAAAAGGGCTTCGGCGTCGTCCACCACGAAGCCGATCTGCAGGCAGCCCGCGTTGTTGGGGGAGGTGTCCACCGCCGCTCCGGCAGCGCCCTTGTACTCCATGAGTTCCAAGTGAAGCCCGTGGCCGCCCATGTGCACCACGCGGAGAACCGCGCCCGGAACGCCCGTCACCTGGGCCGAGAAATCCGGCGTTCGCTCCGAATCCGATTCCACCTCGAAGCCGAAATTCTCGGCGTACCATTTCGAAGATGCGTCCGCGTCCTTCACCGTCAGGGATACGTTATGAAAGCGTTGAATGCTCATGGGTGCTGTCTCCTGTGATTCTGAAAAATGGCGCTCTTTTATATCTATTATCGCGCAAATGGCGTCAGGTTCCGTATAAATTCATCCCTTTATGCCGGTATAAAACTATTCGGAAGTGTCTTTCGGCTTCAGGTCCAGCGATGCCGAGTTCATGCAGTAGCGAAGGCCGGTGGGCAGCGGGCCGTCGGAGAACACGTGGCCCAGGTGCGCGTCGCAGTTCGAGCACACCACCTCCACGCGGCGCATCCAGAAGGAGTTGTCCTCCTTCTCGCCCACGTTTTCGGGCCTGAGCGGCTGGTAGAAGCTCGGCCAGCCCGTGCCCGAATCGAACTTGGTTTTGGCGTCGAAAAGCTCCGTCCCGCAGCAAACGCACGCGTAGATGCCGTCATCGTGGCAGTCCCAGTATTTCCCGCTGAAGGCGCGCTCGGTGCCCGCCTTTCTGGTGACGTGGTACTGCTCGGGCGTCAACTGCTCGCGCCACTCCGCATCCGTTTTCTCTATCATGTCGAATCTCCTTCTCGCTTTCCGGTTCGCTACACGAATAGAATCCTCAAAAACCGCGCGAAATACAAGAGGCAATTCGATGCCCTGAATCTTCACAGGTGGGGCAGGGCCTTCAGGACGTTCACCTGGTTCGTGTTGCCCATGTGGTAAAGCTGGATCGCGTCGCGGTAGACCTTCTCCACGGGCGCGTCCTTCATCACGCCCATGCCGCCCCAGATTTCCACCGCCTTCGTCGCGAGATAGTTCAGCGTCTCGACGGCGAGCACCTTCGTCGCCCGCGCGAGTTTCTGATCGTGGACTCCGTTGTCGATGCTCCAGGCGGCGCGCCAGAGCAGCGTTCTCGCGGCTTCCAGGCGGGTGAACATCTCGAGCAGGAGCGCGCCGATCAAGTCGTGCTCGATGATGGGCTTACCGCCCTGCACACGCTCGCGCGCATAGGAGAGCGCCAGGTCGTACGCGCGCCGGGCGATGCCCAAAGAGGTGGCCGTCGCCTCCACGGTGCCGACGTTGGTCACGCTCCTCCGGCCCTCCTGGAACCTGTCCTCCTCGCCCAGGCGGTCTTCCACCGGCACCCGCACGCCGCGGAAGATGAGGTCGTGCTGGGGATAGCACCTGAGCCCCACCTTGTCGTGCAGCCTGCCGACTTCGAAGCCATCGTGCGGCGGGAAGATCATGAACCCCGTCGTGCCCTTCGTCCACGGGACGCTCCTGTCCGTCCGGGCGAAGGCGGTGACGTACTTCGCCTGCGCGCCCATGGCGATGAACTGCTTCGTGCCGTTCAGGACGTAATGATCCCCCTCGCGCACCGCGCTGAGGGCGGGGCCTGCCGCCGGGTCCGCGTCGAAGGGGAGCGCGTTGTCGCTGCCGGCATCGGGCTCCGTGATGGCGATGCCGATGCAATAGAGCGGGTCTTCGAGATAGGCGGGAATAACGCGGGCGAGTTGTTCGGGCGTCGCCACGGCGATCAAGCCCGCGATCCCCTTCCAGTTGTGGCTGTACACCTTGGAGACGGCGGGCGAGCCGGCGGAGAGTTCCTCCACGACGATGCACTGGGTGAGGACGCTGGCCCCGTCGCCCCCGTGCGCCTCGGGCACGCCCAGGGAGTGGAAGCCGAGCGCGGCGCCGCGCTTCACCAGGTCGTAGGGGAACTTGTCCTCCCCGTCGGGGCGTTTCTCGAGTTCGGCCACCTCTGGCAGCATCTCCTCCATCGCGAATTCCCGCGCGAGAAGCTGCAGGCTTTTTTGCTCTTCACTCAGTTCGAAATCCATGCGTGTATCCTTATCGGTTTATTTTTCCGGTGTTTAGTTGGATGAGAGGTTTCTTTTCGCCTTAATGTGATGCCTCACTGTCCTTGTCCCCGGGGGGCTGTTGATAAACCCCGAGAAGAGAGGAATCGCTCCCCCCTTGAGGGTCTGGCTTCCCGAGGGGAAAGCCAGACGAAGAAGCCGAGCGTTTTTTGCGAAGGCTGATGCGGTGGGGGGTAAAATACATTTTATCGCCATTCCGAATCATCCCCCCACCGAATCGCTTTCGGGCTTACGCCCTTAGCTCTTCGACTCCCCCTCAAGGGGGAGTGAACTTCAAAAACTTACGCCCAGCCAAAATCGCTCCACGGGACTTTTTCAACAGGCCCTGTTAAGGGGGGTTGGTTTTCAAGCCAAGGGAGGGCGAGTGAAGCATGATTCCCTCCGAACCCCTCATCCCTCCTTGCCGTGAACCCTCCCTCCCCGGTCGGCTCCATACGCTGAATCACGATATCAAGGCTTTTCAACAGCTCCCCTATGAACCAGCTTTCTCGCCGCAAATCGCAAGCGCCGCGGCGAGGTAGACTTTCGCCGCCGTCACGGCGTCCTCGACGAGCACGTGCTCGCCCACGGCGTGCATCAGTCCCTTTTCGGCGGCGCCTGGGTGCATCCGCCCGCCGGGGCCGTAGCAGACGCACGGGATGCCGTAGCGGTTGAAATGCGTGGAATCGGCCGCGGGCCGCCTGATGACGGGAGCAGTTGCCTCGCCCGTCACTTCCTCGTGCGCCGCAAGCGCAGCTTGCACGAGCGGGGCGTCCTCATCGAGAAGGGTGGGCGGGTCGTTCACGTAGAAGGTGAGCGAGGTCCGCCCGGCTTCATCCGCCGCTTCATCGAGCACGCCGCGCAACTCGCGCTTGATGTCCTCGGTGTTCTGGCCTGGCACGGTGCGGATGTCGAGATAAAGGCTCGCCTCGGCCGGGTTTCTGGAAAGCCGCCAGGGCCAGCCGCCCCGGACGGCGGCTATCGTCACGTTGGGGTGTTCGCCCATGCAGGAGTGTCTCGCCTCGTAATCGGGTATCCAGCGCTCGATAGCGGCTTGAATCCTGTGGATTGCGCGCACGGCGTTCACGACCCCCGGGCGGTTCGAGAAGACGCTGTGGCTGATGGTGCCGGATGCTGTGATCTTCGCCCACACGACACCCATGTTCGCGTTCGAGACCTTGAGCCCGGTCGGCTCGGCGAGGATGGCGCAATCCGCCGTCACGCCGTGCAGGATGAGGTGCCGCGTGCCCGTCCCGTAGCCCGAGTAGGATTGACCCGAAAATTCATCCACGGGCGCTTTTTCTATCTCGCCCACCACGCCGGCGAGCGAGAGGTCCCCGCGCAGGGGGATATTTTCGCGGCAGATGGCCTCGACGGCCGCCAGCGCACCCGCAAGCCCGCTTTTCATGTTGTTCGCGCCCAGACCCCACAGCCAGCCGTCCCGGTGAACGGCCCTGGGCTTGAAGCCCTCGCCGGTCAGGTAATCCTCATTCCCGTCATAGGAGGTGTCCATGTGGCCGGTGAACAGGAGGTTCATCCCGTCGCCCGCGCCCTCGCGCACGCCGACCGCGTTCGGCCTGCCGGGGTCGACTTCCTGAAGTTGCGTGTTCAGCCCCGCGCCCGACATGCGCTTGATGAGATAGCGCGCCATCCCGGACTCCCCGCCCGTGGGACTGGGGATGTTCACCATGTCGGCGAGCAACTCGCGCACGGCGTCTTCGGTGACGTGGCGCGCGCAGCGTGCGAAATCGGGGTGCGGCATCGGTTTCTCTTGCTCCATTAACGTGTTGGGTACTCCAGCGTATCATGGGAGAGCCGATTTCCGGTATCTCCGCTCACATCCGGGTGCGCTTGTCTTTCGGCGGCATTCAGCCGGGTTTTCCCTCTCGAACGGCTGGAGACAACACTTGCGGAAGTGTTGCCCCTCTCGTCAGGGGATAAAGGCAACCCCCCCTACCCCCCCTTGTCAGGGGGGTATGAAAAGGCGACGCCCGCCGCCGGTAGAGGGGCTTTTGTTTTTTTTGCCCCCCTGACAAGGGGGGGTAGGGGGGGTTGGTTTTCAAGGCGAGAGCCTGCGGCTCCGCCCGGTTTCGGGTTTTGACCGTCATTCCGGCAATCAATGCCGACCGAGGAGGGGGAAAAGGTCAGCAGGAAAACAGGATAGTCTTCATCGTCGTTGCGTTGTTTCCGGGGAAGCGAGTTGATTGTTCGTCTGCAGGGAACTTCTTCGACTAGCCGGCTTCTGACCCGGTTCGGTGCCGCGAGGTGAGCAGATAACGATACAGCTTGATGGCAAGACTCTCTTCGTGCTCGTCCAGCCAGTGCCGGGCGGCCGGCGTCAGCACTATCGTCCGGCAGGGTTCGTCCGCAACCACCGAAGCCTCCTTTTCGTCCAGGGGAGCGGTCGGCCAGATCGCGTCGCCGGGACCGTACTCATGGAGACGCGCACCCCCGGAGTCGTAAGCGCAAGCCCGGCCTGACAGCAACAGTTGCAGGTCTTCACCTGGCGCATCGGGTCCCGCGAGGGCCTCTCCGGCGTCGTATTGACGAGACTCCAGCCAGCCACGGAGTTCCTTTATCAGGTCCTCGAAATGAATCTGCCGCTCCAGATAGCGCTCGAGTTCATCCGCGGTGTGCGCCAGCAGCAAAGCGCGCCGCTTGTCCGAAGTGCTCACGTCCGCCTTCCATGCCTCGATGACGATTTCCTCGCAGCGTTCGACGGCGCGGTCCGCATTCGGCTCAATCAGCAATTCCGCGAATACTGAAGGCGGAAGGTTGTGCTCCAATTCGGATTTTAACTGTTCGCCGGGCGCGCTCAGAACCACGGGAACGCCTGCGGCTTGCGCCGTCTGCAGGAACCTGCAAAGGACGCTCACCGCCGAGTAGTCGAAGCCGGAGACGGCGGCGAAGTCCAGCATCAGGCAGGCGGGACGCGAAGCGCCGCCCAGGGATTTCTTGAGGTGATCGGCCAGGGGACAGACGCTGCCGAAGAAGATGTAGCCGCGCAGCCGGTAGGCATGAACGCCCTCTCCTTCGGCCAGGAGGATGGCCCGATCGGGGACGGGTCGGGTCTTGTTGCTTCGATGCTCGCGCGCCGTGAAGCGGGATTCGATCAGGTCCACCCGGCTGAGGCGCACGACGAAGAACAAGAGTGTGGCCAGCATGCCGGCGCCCACGCCCTCGAACAGTCCGAAAGAGATGATGGTGAAAAAGATCAAAACGATTATGCCGTATTCTGACCAGGGGAGCCGCTTGAAGCTTCTCAAGAGACCTTCGTCCAGCATACCGGAGCCCGCAAAAAACAGAATTCCTCCGATGAGCGGTATCGGAACCAGTTCCAGCATCCCGTCGCCAAGGAGCAATGCGCCACCGATGACGAGGGCGGCGACGATGCCTGTCAGGCGGGTGGTGGCCCCGAGCAGCTTGCTGCGCAGCGAGGCGGGCACGATAGTGCATGCCACAGTGCCGCCGCCCAGGCCGGCGACCAGGCTTGCGACTCCTGCCGCCCTGAACTCCCGGTCCCAGTCCAGTTCGTGATTCGCGGCCAACTCGAGGCCGGCGAAATTCATGATCACGCAGATCAGGGCGATCAGCAGAAGCGTCAGCATGTTGGGAACCTGCGAGGTCATCGCAGCCCAATCCAGGTGAGCCAGATCGGCGACCCCCAGGACGGGCCACAGGTTCCCGTCTGCGGTGCTCTTGAACAGCAGACCGGCCGCTCTCGCCTCCTCACCGGAAATATCGAGAGCGGTCAGGGTGAGGTGGTATGCGCCAACGGCAATCGCCACGCTCACGGGCAGGATCAAGGCGTTGCCCCAGCGCTTCATCGAGAGGTACAGGGAAATCCCGAATGCTGCGCCCGGACTCCACTTCCATAACGCCGCCGGCTCCAGAAGCGCCGGAATCGTGCGCCAGTCCGGCTCCGCTCCCATCATCGACATGGCCGCCAGGCATACGGCCCCTCCGATTCCGGCCACGAATCCGCCCGCCACCGGATACGGGATGAAGCGCACCAGGTTGGCGAGCCGGAAATGCCCGATGACGAGACAGCAGACGCCGGTGGCCATCGCGCTGAGAATGAGCGCCCCCGCCGTGGTGACGAACAGCGCATCGCCCCCGGCGTCCATCGTGGAGCCGATCAGCGCCATCACGAGCACGAGTGCGGGAGAAAGCCCCGAAATCGCCCCGCGGTAGCCGCTGGCGAGGGCGATGACCAGACAGGCGGCGAAGTTTCCGAACAACACCAGCCCCACGCCCTGGGAGGAATATGGGGCCAATGCGCCCGAAAAAATGAAACTGCCGAAGGCAATCTGGGCGACGAGCAGACCCAGGCCCGAGGTGAATCCGGCGAAAAGCGCCGGAACGGCCTTGTCGGAAAGGATGTCCGCGCGAAGCTCGGAAGCTGTATCCCGGGAAAGGAGTTTCACTCTTTCGACCGCTCGTAATCTGGATGCGGCATGGAATCCTTCCCTCACTTAACGTGTTGCGTGCTCTAGCGTATCATGGACGAGTTGCTTTCCTGTATCTCTATTAGAGTCGAGGTACGCCCCCTGAAACAAGAAAAAAGCACGCGCGGATACGATTATACCCGTGGCTCGGTCGGCTGGGCCATCACGCGCCTCTCGGTGCCGATTTGCGGCGAGCGCATCCTGCGCAATCTGGACGGCATCTTCGAGATCTACTGGCTCGGTCAATTGGGGGCGGACGCGCTGGCGGCGGCGTCCTTGGGATTCATCACCTTGTTGTTCATCCGCTCGGGACCTTTCGGGCTGAGAATCGCAGGCCAGGCGCTCGTGGCCCAGCGCGTGGGGGCGGGCGACGCGCAAGGCGCCTCGGTCATGGCCGGACAGACCATCTTCCTGGTCGGCGTCTTCAGCCTCATCGCCACGTTCCTGGGCCTCTGGTTCGCTCCCCAGCTGATGAACCTCATGACGCGCGACCCGAAACTCGCCGCTCTGGGCGTCGTCTACATCCGCGCCGGCTTCACCGTGCTGCTCGCCGCAGAAGCCATGTTCGTCGTCGGACAGATTTTAAGGGGAACCGGCGAGCCCGCCATTACCATCGCGGGCGTCGTCTCCTCCACCGTCTTGACGCTCATCTTCATCCCGCTCCTCATGTTCGGCTGGGGGCCGGTTCCCGCTTTGGGTCTCGCGGGCAGTTTCTTGGGCATCGGCGTGGGGAGGCTGGGCGGTTTCCTGACGATGCTGGCCTTTATCGTGAAAGGAAAATCGAGGCTCACGCTCCGGTGGGCCGACTTGCGACCGCGTGGCGCGGAAATATCCCGCGTGACGCGCCTCGCCTGGCCCGCCATGGCGCAGAACCTGCTCGAGCGAAGCGCCCTTTTGCTCATGGTGCGGATGCTCTCCCCATTCGGCGCGAGCGCCCTGGCGGCATGGAGCATCGGCAACCGCGTGACGATGATCGCCCGGATGCCGAGCTTCGGACTGCAAAGCTCGGTGCGCACGCTGGTGGGCCAGAACCTGGGCGCGGAGAAACCGGAGCGCGTGGCGCGCACGGTATGGCTCGCCGTCGCCGCTCTCATCGTTCTGATGACGGCGGCGAGCGTATGTTTGTTCGCCTGGGCGGGGGAGATCGTCTCGTTTTTCGGCATGGAGGGGAACGCCACGGCCGTCATGGCGCTCCGTATCCTGTGCGCGGGCCTGCTGATGGAGTCCGTCCGCCGGGTGATGGCGGGCGCGTTCCAGGGCGCATCGCGCTCGAAGCCGCCCATGTTGGTGGAAGGTGTCGTCCGCTGGGGTGTGCAGATCCCCGCCGCCTGGCTGCTCTCGTTCTGGCTTGCGGTGGGCGCGGGCGGCGTCTGGTGGGCGGTGAGCGGGGGCCAGATACTGAGCGGCGCGCTCCTGTTCGCGTGGTTCTTGCACTGGTCGCGGAGCGGAGACATTCTGGGGTTCATAGGCGCCCGGGGTTTGAAATCGGCGCGCGAATCCACATAATCTGTCTGCGCCGCTTTGGGTGCTCTCTTGAATATTTTACGAGAGGCGGTGTGACCTGCGGAGCGCGCGCCTCTGCGCGAGGAGTCTCCGCCTAAGGAGGTTTTCGGGAATGAACAGGGCGTTGGCGGCGGGGCTTTTTCTCCTGGCGGGATTCGGATTGCTCGTGACTTTGACGAAAAGACCCGAGCCCCCGAGGCATCCGCAGGTGCCCGTGACCGAGGATATGGCCCGGATCAACCAGGGGAAGAAGCTGTTCGCGCGCAACTGCCTGCGCTGCCATGGGCCCGAAGCGAAGGGTTCTCGAATCGGTCCGCCGCTCGTGCACAAGATTTACGAGCCCTCCCATCATGGGGACGCCGCTTTCTTCATGGCCGTCTCGCGCGGAGTGAAGAGCCACCACTGGAAGTTCGGCGACATGGCGCCCGTGCCGGGCGTGAAACCCGAAGAAGTGGCCCTGATCGTCGGGTACGTGCGCTGGCTGCAGAGAAAGGCCGGTATCTTTTAGGGGAGCGGGAGACGAAATTCGATGAACGAACAGGACGCGCTGCACGAATTAAGGAGAAAACGCCTGAGACGCATGGTCGCCCTGTGCGGACGCGCGCACCCGTTCTACAAGCGCCGCTTCGCCGAGGCGAACATCATCCCCGATGCGGTCAAGGAACTGGACGACCTCCAGAAAATCCCCCTCACGAAAAAAGAGGACTTCATGGCGGCGCCCGAGGATTTCAGCCTCGACCCCGCCTGGCTGCCCGAGCTTCCCTTCGAGGAGCGCACGATGTGGAACGTGGCCTACACCACGGGCACCACGAGCGGGCGGCCGTCTCCTTTTTTCAACACCACGCACGACCAGTACCACATCATGCTCCAGGCGAAGGTGTGCAACGAGGTCGAGGGCTTAAGGGCCGGCGACGTCATCGCGAACCTCTACCCGCTCTCGCCCATGCCGCTGGGCGGGTTCCTCTGCTGCGTGCGCTCAGCGGAAATCATGGGGCTTCCCGTGGTGAGTGCGCTCACGGGCAGCCCGCATCCCGAATACCCCGTGCGGCGCTCGCTCGACGAGGCCGTCGACGTGGTGGCCGATTCGGGCGCCACCGTCATCTGGGGGGTGCCGAGTTTCGTCCGCCGCTTTCTGAGGCGGGCGCGCGAGCGCGGCGCGAAGCTCCCCCGCGCGCGCATGGTGCTCACCACGGGCGAGGCGGTGAGCGACGCCCTGCGCGAGGAGTATATGGACCACCTGCGCTGGTTCGGCGCGGATGACCCCCAGGTGCGCGTGCGCTACGCGGCGACGGAGATGCAGGGGGGCCTCGTTCAGTGCGCGAACGATGCCATGCCGCACAACGTGGTGCCCGAACTCTACCTGCTCGAAGTGGTGAATCCCGAAACAGGCGAGCGCATGCCCGAAGGCGAGGAGGGGGCCATCGCCCTCACGCACTTACACCGCCGGGGCACGGTGTTCCTGCGCTATCTCATCGGGGACCTCATCGCACTCAGGTGGGAGCCGTGTCCGCACTGCGGGCGGCTTGGGGAGCGCATTGTACGACTGCCGAGGCGGACGGGCGACCTGCTCAAGGTGCGCGGCATGCTCATGAACCCCGATATCATCATCGACCTTCTCGCGAAAGAACGCGCGATAAGGGAGTTTCAGATCACGATTCGCAAGTCAGCGCCCGGGGATTCAGATTCGATGGACGAGATGATCATCCGCCTCGAAGCCGAGGAAACCGAACGCGAGCGGCTCGGCGTCTCCTTGCCGGAGCGGGTGCGCGGAGCGGTGATGATACGGCCGGCACTCGAATTCGTGGCGCCCGGCGTGATCCACGACCCGATGCGCGACGTGAAGGCCCGCCGCCTCGTCGATGAGCGGTGAGGCGCGCCGTATCGGTCTTCAGGCGATTTCGTTCTGAGCAGGCCGTAGGGACAACCCCCGTGGTTGTCCTCCCTTGAGGTGGACGCGATAAGGACAGGCACGGAGGCCTGTCCCTGCGTCATACTTTCCCGGTGGGTTTGTTCCGCCCTGCGCTCGCCTAGACGCCGAGATACCGCATGCGGGTTTCCTGGTCTTCGAGGAGGTCGGCGGAGGCGCCTTCCCACTGGATGATGCCCTTTTCAATGAGGTAGGCGCGCCTGGTGATGCTGAGCGCCATGCGGAAGTTCTGCTCCACGAGCAGGATGGCGATGCCTTTTTTCTGGATCTCCACCAGCACGTTCTCGATGGTCTCGACGTAGGCAGGCATCAAGCCCTCGGTGGGTTCGTCCACCATGATGAGCTTGGGTTCGGTGCCCAGGCCGCGCGCCATGGTGAGCATCTGCTGCTCGCCGCCGCTCAACTGGTTGCCCTTGTTGTTGATGCGCTCCTTGAGACGCGGGAAGAGGGAGAAAATCCAATCGAGATGGGAGTCCAGGTCCTTGGCGCCGTCGATGGGGATGCGGCTGATCTTGAGGTTCTCGTAGACGGTGAGGTTGGTGAAGACCTGGCGGTCCTCGGGAATCCATGAAATACCCGCGAGCGAGACGGTGTGCGCCTCGGCCTCGGTGATGTCGGCTCCCTCCATGGTGATATTGCCGCTGCTGGGCGTGAGCAGCCCCATGATCGTCTTCATGGTGGTGGATTTGCCCGCCCCGTTCCTGCCGAGGAAGGCCACGGCCTCGCCTTCGCCGACTTTCAGGCTCAGGTCGTGGAGCACATGGCTTAAGCCGTAAAACGTGTTGATGGAATCGACTTCCAGCATTATTCCCTCAGGTATACGCGCTGGACTTCTGCGTTCGCGCGGACTTCCTCCACCGTGCCCTCGGCGAGAAAGGCGCCGTTGTGCAGCACGGTGATCTTGTCCGAAATGCCGAGCACCACCTCCATGTCGTGCTCGACGAGCACGATGGTGAGCGGATCGGCCAGGCTCTTGATGAACTCGCCCGTCTGAATCGTCTCCTCGGGGCTCATGCCCGCAGTGGGCTCGTCGAGCAGGAGCAGCTTGGGGTCGGTGGCGAGCGCGATCCCGATTTCGAGATAGCGCTGCTCGCCGTGCGCGAGCGTGCCGGCGAGTTCGTCGCGCTTTTCCGTCAGGTTGATGCGCTCCAGTATCCCGTCCGATTTTTCGACCAGTTCCTTGTGGCTGGGGACGGTCGACCACAGGTTGAACGTCATCTTGCGCGACTGCGCGGCGATGCGGATGTTCTCCAGCACGCTCAGCTTGGGGAAGATGTTCGTTATCTGGTAGGTGCGGCCAATCCCCATGTGGGAGCGCTCATGGGCGGGCACTTCCGATACGTCCGCCCCGTCGAAGATGACCTGGCCCGAGGTGGGGATCAGATCGCCCGCGATCATGTTGAAGAACGTCGTCTTGCCCGCGCCGTTAGGGCCGATGATGGAGCGTAGCTCGCCCGAATCGACCTCGTAGTCCACGCCGTCCACGGCGACGAGGGCGCCGAAGTGCTTGCTCAGGTTTTTCGTTTCCAGGATAGGCATTTTGTCTTTCCGTTATTCCGTGTCGGTTGCCGCCTCGTCCTCGGCATGTTTCGCCAGAACTTCTTCCACGGCTTTTCGATTCAACAATTTCTTCTCGCGGTATTCGAGCGTCATGTTGCGGATTGTGCCCAGGATGCCCGAGGGCACGAAGAGCACGATCAGCACGAAGATGCCGCCCACCCACGCTTCCCAGTACTGGAAGATGGCGAGATACTTCACGAACTCCACGCTCATCAACTGCCGGAGATACCAGTAGATGAATGATCCCACCGCCGGCCCCAGGAAGGTGCCCGCCCCTCCGAAGAGGGTGATGATGACGATCTGCCCCGAGGTGATGAAGTGGATGTTCTCGATCGGCACCGTCTCGCCGTAGATGATCGCCAGCGCGCCCGCGACCCCCGAGATGGCCCCGCTCATCGTGAACGCCATGAGCCGCACTTTTGCCACGTTGTAGCCGCAGATGCGCGCGCGGTTCTCGTTCTCGCGGACGGCTCTCAGCACGTGGCCGAACGGCGAGCGCAGCACCTGCCAGATGGCGGCGATGAAGACGACGCTCACTATGAAGACGAAGTAATAGGTGATGTTCGCGTCCATGATGCCCACGCGAAGGTTGATGGAGCCCAGCCGCATGTTCTCGAGACCGCCCAGCCCGTCCGTTCCGCCCGTGAGGTCGTCGAACGTCTGCGCGGAGTAGTAGAAGATCATGCTGATGGAGAGCGTGACCATCGCGAAGTACACGCCGCGCTTCGTGCTGCAGATGGTGCCGATGAGCCAGGCGACGAAAGTCGAGACGATGATGCAGGTGATGAGCGAGATTTCCAGGGGCAGCACCTTGAAGGCGCTGACCATCCAGTCGGGTGCGTAAGTGCCCGGCTTGATCCAGGCGTGCATGATGCCCACGGTGTAGCCGCCCACGCCGAAGAAGGCGCAGTGGCCCAGGCTGAGCATCCCGGTGTTGCCGAGCAGGATGTTGAAGGCGATGCCGAAGAGCGTGTAGATGAGAATCTGGATCATCAGCGGCGTGCTCGGCACGAAGCCGCGGAACTCCGCGACGATCTCGGCGGTCTCCTCCCAGTCGTTGTCCTCGAGCCAGATGATGGATTCGTTCAGGGCGTCGAACAGGAACGGGTATACCACCAGTATGGCCGCGAGTATCAGGATGCCGTAGTTGTCGAAGACTTCCGAGAGCCACGCCCAGAATTCCCTGGGGGTGAATCGGTTTTTTGGAGCAGCTGAGTCCACTTTAGAAATCTCTCCCGAGACGCAAAGGTACCTTAATCAAAAGCGCCTTCCTGGCCGAACAACCCTCTTGGTCTCAAGAGCAGGATCACCGCCATCACGATGAAGAGCAGGATGTCGGACGCTTTTTCCCAGAAATCGGGGCCGATCACGGTGCCCGTCCAGTTCTGAACCACGTATTGCGTTCTGCCCACCAGGGGCGTGAGCGCCCATAGCTGGCCGAGGATCAGCCCGCCTATCACGGGGCCGATGAAACTCCCCATGCCGCCGACGACGACCACGATGAAGGTCTGCACCAGTATGAGTTCACCCATCGTGGCGTCCACCGCGAACAGGGGGGCTATCATGACGCCGGAGAATCCGGCCAGTGCGATGCCCAGTCCGAACGTGAGGCGCCAGATGCGCGACACGTTGATGCCCAGCACCTTCACCATCGTGTTGTTGTTCGTGCCCGCACGGATCATCATGCCCAGGTTCGTCTTGTAGATGAGTACCCAGAGGAGGGCGACGAGAATCGCCGCGGTGATGATGGTGAAGCTCCTGTAGGCCGTGATGTCGAGCGTACCCGTCTTGAAGAGCGAGAACTGGAACATCGGCGGGATGTTGAAGGGCTTTCCCGGCCTGCCCCAGATGAGGCGCACGAAGTCCGGCAGGAAGATGGACATGCCGAACATGATCAGCACGCCCGAGAAGCGCTCGTTCTCCGTATTGTATATTCTGCTGATGACGTATCTCTCAAAAACCATCCCGAGGGCGAACATGACGACGGGCACCATGGCGAGGGCCACGATGAAGCCCGCGTTCGGCCCGAGAAAGGGAGAGAATACGAGGTCCGAGACCGTGAAGCCCACGTACGCGCCCAGCATGTAGAAGGCGCCGTGCCCGAAATTGATGATGCCCATAAGACCGAATATGATCGAAAGCCCCAGAGCAAGCAGAACCCAGAAGGAGCCCTGTACCAGTCCCAGGAACAGGTGCTGGACGAACTCCGAGAATTCAACACCACCAGTTGCCAAAACACGCTCCTTGAGAACGGGGAAGTCGCAAGAGTGCAATGTCTAGGATGAAACGCCGCCTTTGTCAAACGCCGTGAGGAAAAGCCGGGGCGGCTGAAATCCAGCCGCCCCGGTCAGCGTCCGATGGTGTTTCGATGCGCCGTTTCTTAGGCCCTTCTCTCGCTGGCGGGTTCCTTCAGGCCTTTCGCCTCGCAGGAGACGGTGTTGCCCTCGCCGCTCGAAGAGCCGATGACCTCGATGTGATCGAATTTATCCTTCATCTCGGCCTTGGATTTTCCGCGCATCACGAACACTTCCGAGATGCAGACGTGGTCGCAGGGGCGAATCTCGCACACGCCCTTGCTGTACTGGAACTTCTTGCCTTCGAGCACCTTCGCGAGCTTGAAGTGGTCGCGGCGCTTGTAGAGCTTGGTCTCTTTCGCCGTGTCCAGGATCAGCCGCGTGAGGTCGTGGGCGAGCATTCCGTAGCTCGAGCACGGCCGTTTGCGGCGCGCCAGGAACTTGTCGTTCAGCGTTTTGGCGGCCGGATACTTGCTCGCGAGAGAGGGGTGCCACATCATCGCCGCGTTGAAGCCCTCATAGGAGCCGAGTCCGGCGGCCTCGGGCATGGTGATCTCGGTGGCGCCGAGAACGATCTTCACCTTTTTGTCGAGACCGGCTTCGCGAGCCTGCTTGACGAAGGCGACCTGGCGCTGTCCCCAGTTGAGTGCGTAGACGACGTCGGGCTTCTCCTTCAGGATTCTCGGGAACGTCGCCGAATAGTCCATCGAGGTCGGGAAGGGCACCCACGATACGGAGCTGTTCGCGTTCCACGTGAGGTTGAAGTCCTTCGTCAGCTTCTCGAAGGCGGGGATGAACATCTTGGGCCAGATGTAGTCGTCGAACACGCAGTGGATTTTCTTGCCCAGGTTGTTCTTGGCGATATAGGTGAGCGAACTGGCGCAAAGCTGATACGGCGTGGTGTTCGCCGTGAAGAACAGGGGCGACATCTTCTTCGCGTTCCCCGGGGTGGACATGATGTGCTGGGGATAGTTCGCATAGATGATCTTGCGCTTGCGGGAGAACTCGTTCAGGCGCACTTCTTCGGGGCCGACCATGGAGCCCGCGAGGAAGTCGATCCTGTGGTTGTCGATCAGGTCGAGCGCGTGCGTGGTGGTCTGATCCCATTTGAACTGGTCGTCGCGGAAGAGCAGTTTGACTTCGCGTCCGTCCACGCCGCCTTCCTTGTTGACGTCCTCGATGGCGATCTTGACGCCTTCCACCTGGTCGAACGCCTCGGTGGAGTAGGGGCCCGTCGTCGGGTGGATGGAACCCCATTTGATCGGCCGGGCGCCGAGTCCCTCTCTCAGGAAGGGGGGCGCCGCCTGCGCGGCCACGATGCCGCCGATGAGGCCTGCGCCTTTCAGGAATTTTCTTCTGTCCAAACGACTCATGGATTTCTCCTCCTTGTGGTGATGAATGACATGAGGACGTTGCGAATCATGCTGCCAGTGCCCCTTTGAAATGGTTTCGATGGAAAAATCATAGAATCTCGCTATGGCGATGTCAACAACTGAAAAACGGGGGATTTCCTCGTTTACTGTTTCGACAATTTCATGGGTGAACCGGTGCGTCGGGACGCATCCTTTTTGACATTCAAGGGCGCGTGTGTCTCTTATGCCCGAATCTTTCGGAAGGTTGTTTCCCTGTGGTTCGGCTTTCACGAGCAATCATCATTCGAGGGGTATGAAAATGTTCAAGAAGATTCATCACGTGGGCCTCATCACGGACGACATGGAGCGCACTGTGAGGATGTTCCAGGAAAAACTCGGCTGCGAGCCGAACCGCGTGCAGGTGGCCGACATCGGCTGGGCGCACGCCACGTTCCTGAGGATGGGCGACGTGGAAATCGAGATCATGCAGCCCTACGACCCGGAGAACCTCTACACGAAGATGCTCGAGCGAAACGGCGGCCCCTGCCTCTC
Organism: bacterium; assembly: GCA_965203325.1. GTDB lineage: Bacteria > UBA8248 > UBA8248 > UBA8248 > UBA8248 > Bin107. The sequence goes on along the minus strand of OZ241875.1, from coordinate 851,585 downwards.
GCACATCGCGCTTTCGACGCCCGATACGGGAGCGGCGGGCAGGCATTTCACGGATAGCGGCGTGAAATTCCTGGACGGCTTCGGCCCGGGCACCTACACCCCCAGAGGGTATGAAATCCTCTTCTTACACCCCGATGAGACCGAGGGCATCGTCATCCAGGTGGCCTCCGACGTCCCCGCCAAGGATTTGGGGTATTGAGACTATACGGCGAGAATGAACGGGCGCTTCTCACGCTTCTCTGCTTTAGGGGGCCGTTGGGAAAGCCTTTGTCAAAGGAGCAACCCCCCTTGCCGGGGCCGTTGAAAAAGCCCCGCGGAGCGATTTTGGTTGGACGCGCGCTTTTGAAGTTCACTCCCCCCTTGAGGGGGAGTCGATGAAGCCGAGCGGTTTGTGCGAAGGCTGAATCGGTGGGGGGACATGATTCTAAAACAAAAACTCCCCCCACCGGTTCGCTTGTGGGCTGCGCCCTTGCTCACCGACTCCCCCTCAAGGGGGGAGTGATTCTTGCTTCCTCATCGGTCGCCCCAAACCCTCATCCTGAGTAGGCGCGAAAGCGCCGTATCGAAGGATGGGAGGCGCAAACTTCGCCCTTCGACAGGCTCGGGACAGGCCCCTTCGATACGCCGCCTCCGGCGGCTACTCAGGGTGAGGGGTATCGGGGAGCGGCGGGTTGCTCGGGATGAGAGAGGCATTACGCGCCGGGGCGGGGAATGCGGCGCAAGCGCTATTCCCTTGGGGTCTTTTTCAACAGCCCCTTTCGGGGAAGGATAGGCTTATCGGGGAAGGTGCGTGACTAAGGAAGGTTGATGCTTCTCCCTCACGCGCCGAGGTAGTATTTCTTCACGAGTTCGTGGCCGGCGAGGGCTTCGGTGTCCTCGCCCGCGAAGGCGATCTCCCCGTGGACGATGATGTAGCCCCTGTCCGCTATCTTGACCGCCTGGTTGAAGTTCTGCTCGGCCATGAGGACGGTGAGCTGGTATTCCTCTTTGAGCTCTCGGATCTTGGCGATCACCCGGCTCACGAGGATGGGCGCTAGGCCGACGGAGGGCTCGTCCACCAGGAGCACCTTGGGCGCGGACATGAGCGCGCGGGCCACGGCCAGCATCTGCTGCTCGCCCCCGCTCATGCTGCCCGCGAGCTGGTTCTTACGCTCGGCGAGAACCGGGAAGGCCTCGAAGGAGAAGGCGAGGTTTCTGTCGATGCCGCGGCGGGCTTCTTCGCGGTAGGCGCCCAGGAGGAGGTTCTCCTCCACCGTCAGGCGCGGGAACAGGCGCCTGCCCTCCGGCACGAGCGCCACGCCCAGGTTAACGATTTCCTCGGGATTCCGGCCTGCCAGGTTGATTCGCTCGCCGTCGGCTTCGAGATAAATCTCTCCCTCATCGGGCTGGATGATGCCCATGATGCACTTGATGAGCGTGCTCTTGCCGTTGCCGTTGGTGCCCAGGAGCACCACGGTTTCCCCGTCGTTCACCTCGATGGAGACCCCGTGCAGCACGCGCACGGCCCCGTAGCCAGCGGATACGTTGTCGACGATGATGCTATGCGCCAAGGTAGGCCCTTTCCACGTCCTTGTTGTTGACGATCTCATCGGGCGTCCCCTCGGCGATCTTCTCGCCGGCGTCGAGGACGACGATGCGCTCCGAGAAGTTCATGACCGCCCGCATGATGTGCTCGATCATGATGACGGTGAGGCCCTCTTCGTTCAGGCGCACGAGAATTTCGAGAATGTCGTCCACCTCGGTGTTGGAGAGACCTGCCATGGCCTCGTCCGAAATGAGGAGCTTCGGCTTGGCCGCCATGGCGCGGGCGAGTTCGAGCTTTCGCAGTTCGATCTGGGTGAGCCCCCCGGTGCGCACGTCGGCCTTGTCCGTCATGCTCATGAGTTCGAGTATCTCCATGGCCTCGCCGCGAAGCTCCACCCCGTGGGAGTGCTGGTGGGCGGCGTATTCGAGCGGGATGCAGAGGTTCTCGAGCACCGTCATGCTGACGAAGGGCTTGGGAATCTGGAAGCTGCGAGCGATGCCAAGGCGCGTTCGCTGGTAGGCGGGAATCCTGGTGATGTCCTGTCCTGCGAAGACGATGTTTCCCTCGTCGTTGGCCAGAGCGCCCGAGATGCAGTTGATCATCGTCGTCTTGCCCGAGCCGTTGGGGCCGATGAGGCCGAAACGCTCGTTTTCCTTCACGTGCAGATCCACGCGGGTGAGCGCGCTGAATCCGCCGAAGCGCTTCGTGACGCCGTGCACGTCGAGGAGGTTTTCGCTCATTACGCCTCCCTCCCCGCCAGGCGCGCGCGAATCTTGCCGAACAGGCCCACGAGGCCGTCGGGCGCGAACACCACGAAGCCCACGAGCAGGCTGCCCACGATGAGCAGGTTCATTTCCGAAGAGAGGGTGACGGTGGCAATCTGCTGGGCCGTGCCGACGAGAACCGCGCCGACCAGCGGGCCCAGCCAGGTGGTGGTGCCGCCGATCATGGGCATGGCGAGGCTGTTCACGGCGTAGTCGAGGTGAAAGGCCGAGGTGGGTTCGATATAGACGACGAAATAGGAAAACGGCGCGCCCGCGATTCCCATCAGCGCGCCGCTCACCGTGGTGGCGAACAGCTTGAGCTTGAGGATGGGCACGCCCATGCACTCGGCCGCCTCCTCGTTGTCGCGGATGGCGGCCATTCCCCGCCCGACCCAGGATTTCTCGATGAGCCAGGCGACGGCCACGGAGACCACGGCGAGCGCCGCCATGACGAAGAAGAGGAACTCGTCGTAGTTCGAGAACATCGGCACGCTCCTGGGCTTCAGGATGGCCGTGCCGGCGCCCCCGCCCACATAGCTCCAGTTCGAGATGATCATCTGGAGCACGACGGCCAGCGCCAGCGTGGCGATGGAGAAGAACACGCCCTTGAGCCTCAAGGTCAGGTAGCCGATGCCGAGTCCCAGAAGGCCCGAGACGAGGCCGCCCATGACGAGCAGCACGTAGAGGGGCGGCTTCCAGGTCTTGATGAGCGCGACGGCGGTATAGGCGCCCATGGCGAAAAACGCCGCCGTGCCGAAGTTCACGTAGCCGGTGTAGCCGCCCAGGATGTTCCACGCGGTGGCCAGGACGACGTACTGCAACACGACGTAGGCCGCCTTGTAATAGAAGCGGTTTTCCATCTGGGTCGTGATGAGGAAAGAACCGACGATCAGTACGGCGGCCACGATCAGGAAGAGCTTCCTTTCCTTACTCAAGGAGCTACCTCCCGAACAGGCCGGACGGCCGTACCGCCAGGCAGATGAGCAGAATGCCGAACGAGACGGCCAGCGCCCACGAGGGGCCGAAGAATGAAGAGGTGAAGCTCTCCGCGACGCCCAGGATGAGCCCGCCCACGAGCGTGCCCGTCATGCTGCCGAGCCCGCCGAGCACGGTGACCGCGAACACGCGGCCGATGTATTCGCGCCCGATGGTCGGCTCGACCGGACCGATGATGATGAGCAGGGAGCCTGCGATCACGGCGGTGGCGATGCCGATGCCGAAGGCGACCGTCTTGATGCGGATGGGGTCGACCCCCATCAACTGGACGGCGAGGCTGTCCTGCGCCACGCCCATGATGGCGCGCCCGAAAAAGGTTTTTGTGAGAAACAGGTACAGGACGGCGGCGAGTATTCCCCCCACGAGGAAGGGTACGAACAGCCGGTAGGCGATTCCCACCGAGCCGATGGAGGTGGACTTGCCGATGTAGAACGCGCGGACGAGGCGGTAATCCACCCCGAAGGTGATGATGAGAATGACCTCGATGAGGAAAAAGAGTCCGAAGAAGAACACCAGTCCGCGCAGGGATTCCGCTCCCGTTTTTTCAAAGCAGTTGTAGTAGATTCGATATACCGCGACGCCCAGAAAATAGGAGGGAACCGCGAAGACGAGGCCCGCGAGTATCGGGTCGAACCCGAAGTGCTCGTTCACATAGAAGGTCAGATAGGAGCCGAAAATGATGAAGGCCGGATGAGCGATGTTCACGACGTCCAGCAAACCGAAGGAGAGCGAAAGCCCGGCGCTCATCGCGGCGTAGAAGCCTCCCAGCAGGAGGCCCGCGACGAGCGCGTTCAACAAGAATTCGATGCTGAGCATGGATGCTCTCCTCCCGCGAGCCGGACGCGGACCGGGGGGCGTCGCCCCCCGGTCGCGGTATTATGTCCGGTTCGTTACTTGCCCTTCGCGTATGGGTAGATGAAGTTTCCGGACTTGAACTCCTCGGGATACACCACCACCATCTTTCCTGCTTTGCTGAACTCGCTCATCTTGTTGCTCTGGATGTTCTGCAGTTGAACCTGGAACGTCCGGGAAGTCGCCCATTCGCCGTTCTTTCCGAACTTCACGTCTCCGACCACGGTCGAATGGGTGTTGTTGCGGATGTAGGCGCCGATCTTCGCCTGATCGAAGCTCTTGGTGGCCTCGATCGCATTTCCGAGCAACTGCACGTAGGCGTAGGCGAACGGCGGCAGGTAGTAGCCCAGCGGGTCGAGTTTCTGCTTGGGCGCTTCTTTCTGGTATTTCGCCAGGAATGCCTCGATGCCGGGGAACTTCAGGGTCTTCTCCGGCGCCCAGAACCAGTAGTCCGTGATGCCGTTCAGCAGTTTGCCGAGGTTCATCTGGATGGCGGTGTACTGAAGTCCCACCATGCCGCCGCCGAAGAGCTTGGGTTCCAGTTTGATCTCATGTGCGGCCTTCACGATGCCCACCGAACCGCCCGGATAGGAGCCAACGTAGAAGAGATCCGGGTTCGCGGCCTTGACCGCGCGAAGAATCGGCGTGAAGTCGGTCGTGCCGGGGAAGGGGTAGCGCTTGTCGTAGACGATCTTGAAGCCGAATTTCTTCGCGTTCCGGCGGGCGCCGGCCACGGCGTTGCGCGCGAATTCCGCATCCGCCGAGAGCAGCGCTATCGTCTTGGGACGGGGCTTTTGCTTCGCGGCGAGTTCGAAGAAGCCGCGCGACCAGTCCACGATGGGGTCGGGGCCGGCCGGCATGATCTGGAAGTAGTTGTTGTATTTGAACTTCGCGTTCGCGTCGAGGCCGAACAGGCCCATGAACACCATGCCGCGCTCCATCGCGATGGGCAGCGCGGGAACGATGAGGTTCGTCCCGTAGCCCGATACGATGAAGTCCACCTTGTCCACGTCGAGCAGCTTGGCGTAGATGCCCGGTACGTTGGCCGGCTTGGTCTGATCATCGTAATAGACCAGCTTGACCTTGCGGCCGAGCAGTCCGCCCTTGGCGTTCACGTCGTCGCGCCAGATCTGCATGGCCAGAAGCGCCGCTTTGCCCGCGGGGCCGAGCGGTCCGGTCAGCGCCATGCTGAAGCCTATCTTCACTTCCTTGGCCGCCTGCGCCGCAGGCGTGAAGGCGATGCTCACTGCGAGGAGCAGCGCAAACCCGAAAATAACGTGCCTGATTATCCTGCCCATTTTTTTCTCCCTCTCGATTTCAACTGTAGAGTTTGTCGTTTCGAGACGCCACGCCGCACGAGGTGCGGCAACAAATTCACACTTCCATTTCATTGATTCGGCGGCGAAATTTACCACAAAACAACCCGCTTCACAATAACTCCATAATAAATAAAGGATTTCAGAGGGAAAGTACGGTGAAGGGTCGCATCTCTTTCGAGCAGGTGCGACGGATCAACCTGGGAGGACCAGCGCATCACTGAACGGTGAAATGCCTGGGAAAGTACGTGTAATGTTGACTTGTCGCCTTACGCCTTCACCTTCTCGTTGGACAGATGCGTGATGGCGGAGGCGAGGATTTCCGCACCCTTCACCATGTCGTCGAAGTGCGTGAACTCCTCGGGCGTGTGCGAGAGACCGCCCACCGAGGGGATGAACACCATGCCCATCGGGCAAATCTCCGCCATGCGGCAGGCGTCGTGCACCCCGCCGCTCGACAGCGTAAGCGAAGCGTGGCCCGTTTCTTTGGATGCGCGCCGGAGCGCCTTTTGAATGTTGTTCGAAGCGGGGCAGACGGCCAGCTTCTTCACGTCGGCCAGACGGCCCTTTACGCCGCGTTCCTTCTCGATGGCGGAGAGGGTCTTTTCCATCCGCCCGAGGATGCGCTCCATTACCGCCTGGCTTCTGCTTCTGAGATCAAAGGATAGCCTCGCGCCTCCGGGCACGATGGACACCCACCCTGGATGCGCCTCCATCTCCCCAAAAGTGATCGTGACGCGCTGGGAGTCGGGCGCGCGGTTCACGAGGTTTTCCATGCGCACCATGAAGTCCGCCGCAGCGATGCCCGCGTCCTTGCGGTAGGGCATGGGCTGTCCGCCCGAGTGCGCCGTGACGCCCGTGAAATGCACCTCCCCTCTCGTGTATCCCACCACCCTGTCCACGATGCCGATGGGGACTTCGGCCGATTCGAGCACGGGGCCCTGCTCGATATGAAGCTCCAGAAATGCCTTGAGCGAGCCCTCCTTGATACGGCACGAGCGGACGCGCGCAGGACTCCCGCCCACCGCCTCGATGGCCTCATAGAGCGATTTTCCGCTGGGCGGATGCACCGTGTTCTTCAAGTCCTTCACGCCCACGACGCCCGTGGCGACGCTGCTCCCGAACACCGTCATCCCGCACGCGGATTCCTCCCCCACGAAGGCCACTATCTCGATGGGGTGATCGTGGGAGATTCCCGTCTCATTGATGCGGCGGAACGCTTCCAAAGCGGTGAGAACGCCGGCGGGGCCGTCGAATCGTCCGCCCGGGCTTTGGGAATCGAGGTGGGAGCCCGCCATCACGGCGGGAAGCCCGCGCACGCGGCCCTCTTTTCTTCCGTAGAGGTTGCCCACGGCGTCGACGCGCGTCTTGAGGCCCGCCGCCTTCATCCAGCCCTCGGCGAGGTCGCGCACCTCATTGTAGACCGGTGTGAAGGCCACGCGATCCAGGCCCGTTTTTCCGTATTTGCCGATCTTCGCCTGGGCGTTGAACTCACGCCTCATGCGGTCGCGGTTCGCGCGGAAGGGGAACGTGTCTTTCGAGGGCATCAGACAGCCTCCTTGTGGGTTCAGGTATGGTCTAGAACAGATCCTTGGGCACGGGCACTTCCTCGTAATCCTCGGGCCTGAGCGGGTTTTCCGGCTCCATCTCCAGCATCCCGAAATAGTGATAGGTTTGCCGCAAATGCTGAAAGGCGTGTCCCAGGGAGAGGATCATCAGTTCATGGACGGTGATGGGCCCCATATAGCTCGATACTTTCTTGGCGAGCGCCTCGCCGCCGTCCGTGAGGAATTCGGTGAGTCTGGCCTGAATTTCATCTCCATAGGCGCAAATGTCCTCGGTGGTATCGTAATCGTCCGCCATCGTTTCATACCGGCGCACCATCTCCTCGGTGTATTCGCCCGATGCGTGGGCCTGCATCACCAGGTCCGGACGCTCGAAGCTGTGCCAGGTGAGCTGGCGAAGCGAGCGGGGTCTGCCGGGAGATATCCAGTCGAGGGTTTCGTGCGGAATCTGGCGGACTACGCGGCGCAGGGCGTCGAATACCATCTCGAAGTAGTGGAGCATCTTTTCGGACGAGAGGGGGCCTGCGCCTTCCCCTTCGATGCCGAAGGCCTCGCGAAGCGCATCCACGTCATAGCCCACCACCACGTTCTCTCCGCGTACGGCGACGGGCAGGGACTTGATGCCGAGTGCTTTCAATTCCGCCTGCGCCTCGGCGTCGTTCGTACAGTCCCGGTTGACGACTTCCAAACCGCTGGACGAGAGAAACTCTCTCGTAAGGGCGCAGGTGTATCACCCGTGCCGCGTGTAGACCTTGACAGCTTCCATCGCTTTTCTCCCGAGTGAACGCGAAAGTGATTTTTGTATATGGATGGAGCATATCAAAACGATCTCGATGAGAAAAACTGCCCCGCGCGCTTTGGCGAAAAAGCCCGCGTGTTTTACTATCCCGAGGGCGCGGCGCGCCTGGATTGACGTTTTTAACCCTGAACGGGGAGACCCCGATGTCCAAATGGTTCGTGAAGGGCGATGTGGACGGCTTCTTCGGCCTGTGGATGGACAACCTCATCAACCTTCTTCTCATCGTGAGCTTCTTGAAAGGGCTGCTGGGTTTTCCCGATTCGCTCATCTTCGGGCGCGTGTTGCCCGCAGCGGCGCTGAGCCTCCTCGGCGGAAATCTTTTCTACACCTGGCAGGCGCGGCGACTGGCCGCGCGCGAGGGCCGCGACGACGTGACCGCCATGCCCTACGGCCTGAACACGGTGACGCTTTTCGCATTTATCTTCTTCGTCATGCTGCCGGTGAAACTCAAGACCGGAAGCGCCGAGGCTGCCTGGAAGGCGGGTATGGCGGCCTGTTTCGTGAGCGGGGTGATCGAGACCGTCGGTGCGCTGGCGGGCGGGTGGATCAGGCGGGTCGCGCCGAGGGCCGCCCTGCTCTCCGCACTGGGAGGCATCGCGCTCACGTTCATCGCCATGGATTTCGCGTTCAGAATCTGGGAGAATCCGCTCCTCTCCATGATCCCGCTGGGAATCATCCTGATCCATTATTTCGGCGGATTCCGGTTCCCCTTCGGTGTGCCCGGCGGCCTCGTGGCGGTGGCTGTGGGAGTGGTGCTCTCCGCCGTCATCAGAGGATTTCCGGGCGGCATCCCCGCGCCTGTGGGTCTTGCGCTTCCATCCTTCGCCTTCGGTCCTTTGTCAGACGCTCTCTTCGGCCCGCTGGCCTGGGATTACCTCGCGGTTTCCATCCCCATGGGCCTGATGACGCTTGTCGGCAGCCTGATGTGCCTCGAAAGCGCGTCTGCGGGCGGAGACAATTTCGATACGGGCAGTTCCCTGGCGGTGAACGGCGCAGGATCGCTTCTCGCGGCGTGTCTGGGCAGTTGTTTTCCCACGACCATATATATCGGACACCCTGCCTGGAAGGCAGTCGGGGCGCGCTCCGGCTATAGCGCCATGAACGGGGTCGTGATGACGATCCTTTGCCTCACCGGCTCGATAGCGGCGCTTTCCAAGATCATTCCGGGCGAGGCGCTCTTCGCCCTCATGCTATGGATCGGGGTGATGATGCTCACCCAGGCATTCCAGGCCGTACCGAAGAATCACGGGCCGGCCGTGGCCATCGGCTTGATACCCGCCATCGCCGCGTGGGGTCTGCTGATGGTGGAATCCTCCTTAAGGGGAGCGGGCACGAACTTGTGGAAAGTGGGGCAGGATGCGTTCGCCAAGGCGGGATTCCACCTCGTCGGGATGGTCACTTTGGAGCGCGGTTTTCTTTTCACGTCCATCATCATGACCGCCATCGTGGCCAAACTTGTGGACAAGGAGCCGAAACAGGCGGGAGGATGGGCGCTGGCCGGCGCGGTATTGAGCTGGTTCGGGGTCATCCACGCCTGGCGAATCACGCCCGGCGGCGTCGTCAGCTTCTTCGGCTGGGGGGCGGCGCCCGGCATAGCTATCGGCTATTTGCTCATGGCGCTCCTGTTCTTCTCGTTCGGGCTGAAACCCCTGGAAAAGGAAACATCTTGAGCGGACTGCTCCGCGTTCGTTGCGGAAGAGACGCATTTCGCCGTCTGGAGAGGATATGAAGATGCAAAAAGAATCGGTGTTTGATTTGGTATCCATCGGGGGAGGGGTCGGTGGCTTGGTGGCCTCAGTGGGCGCTGCGCAACTGGGCGCCAAGGCGGCACTCGTGGAGAAGGCGAAACTCGGCGGCGATTGCCTGAACTATGGATGCGTGCCCTCCAAGGGCCTGATCCGCTCGGCGAGGCTGGCCGCGCAGGCGCGCTCGATGCCCGAGTTCGGGATTGACGTAAGCGGCGTGCGGGTCGATTTTCCCCGCGTCATGAAGCGGATGAAGGCGGCCCAGGCCCACATCGGCGAGCACGATGCGCCCGAGCGCTTCGAGGGCATGGGCATCGAGGTGATATTCGGCGATGGCGCCTTTACCGGCCCCGATACGTTTCAGGTAGGGGACAGGACGCTGCGGGCCAAGCGGTTTTTGCTGTCCATGGGGAGTTCTCCCTTCGTGCCGCCCATCGCCGGTCTCGATAGCGTGCCCTATCTCACGAACGAAACCGTATTCGATTTGGAGGAATTGCCGAGACGCCTGGTGGTGCTGGGAGCGGGACCTATCGGCCTGGAACTATCCCAGGCGTTTCAGCAACTCGGCGCCGAGGTGGAAGTGCTGCAAAGCGCGCCGAAGCTCCTGCCGAGGCTCGATAAGGAGATGGCCGGGATTCTTGCCGATTCCCTGGCGGAATCCGGCCTCAAGCTACACTTCAACGTGAACACGCAAAAGGTCGAGAAACGCGGCGAGGAGATTTTCCTGGAGGCCGATACGCCGTCGGGAAAGAGGGAATGGGCTTGCGATCAGCTCCTCATCGCTACCGGCCGCTCGCCCAACGTGGGCGGGATGGACCTCGAAAAGGCGGGCGTGAAGCACACGCCGCGCGGCGTGGAGACGGACGAGTATCTCCAGACCGCGAATCCGCGCATCTTCGCCGCCGGCGACATCCGGGGGCAGTATCTCTTCACCCACATGGCGGAATATGAGGCGGGCGTTGCGCTCAGGAACATGCTCTTCAGCGCGCCTTTCGGGATTCCGCTCCCGTTTCTCAAGAAGAAAACGAACTATGACGCCGTGCCGTGGACGATCTACACCACGCCCGAGGCGGCGCACGTCGGCTTGAGCGAAGCCGACGCCGAAGCGGCTTTGGGGGCGAATCGCATCCAGGTGCTCCGCTTCCCGATGAGCCGCGTGGACCGCGCCGTTTTGGATGGAGAGACGGAGGGCATTTGCAAGGTGGTGTGCGACGAGAAGGGCAGGCTCGTGGGGGCCGATTTGGTCGGGCCTGCGGCGGGAGAGATATTGCACGAGTTCGTGTTGGCCGTCCGCAAAAAGATGCACGTCAAAGAGGTGGTGGATACGGTTCATGTCTATCCCACCCTGGCGCAGGTGAACAAAAGGGTGGCGGGCCGGTTTTATGCCAAAAAACTCTTCACCCCGGCCTTCAGGAAGAAGATGCAGCGCCTTTTCGGGCTCACGGGGAGCATCGAGGTGACCGACCCCGCCGACCTGAACGGTCACGGCGCGGAGGAATAGGGCGGTTATACGCCGAAATCCTTGATTTTTGGTTCATCCAGGCCCAGGGCGTGGCCGATTTCATGCAGCAGCAGATCGCCTATCTTCGCTCTGTAACGCTTCGGGTCTCGCTTGCATTCGCTTTTGACGACCGATGCGTACAGTTCTATCGCGTTCAGACGGGGAATCCACACGGCCACGGGATAGCATCCTACTGCGCGTACGATTTCCGGCGGCGGGAGCGCCAGCAGCCGGACGGGTATGCCCCGGGCTTCGATTTCCCGCGCCATTTGCGGATGAATATCTTCCTTGATCACGTCGTCAAGGATATGTTCCATCAGGAGAACCTCTTCTTCCGATACTTCCGGAAAGAAAGACTCCATGAATTCGACGAGCGCCGCTTCATCCTCGGGGATATCGGGTTCTTTGGGAGGGAAGAGAGCGTTTCTGTATTCAGATAGCTTGGCGCTTCCCATGACGGCGAAGAAGATGATCGCTCCCAGCGCGATGACGCCCGCAAACCAGGCCAAACCGATGAGGGGTTTGATGTAGGGTTTCCACCACCAGTATTGCAGAAAATTCCAATCACCCAGGAGATTCGCCATTGAAAAGACATCCCAAAGATGAATCGGGGAGAACCGCGTGCCTCTCGTAGTGACCCAGGAGGTTTCGCTGGATAATGCTGGGGCCGCTCAACCCGGGAGGTTCATGGGGATGGATTTCCCCGTCTTCGAGAGAGTCGCTCAACCTTCGAGGCTCATGAGCATGGGTTCTTCCAGCGCGTCGGCCACCCATCTCAAAAACTTGACGCCATCCGCCCCGTCGATGATGCGGTGGTCGTAGGAAACCATGAGCGGGAGCATCAGGCGCGGTTCGAATTCTTCTGCGTCTTTCGCCCAAACCGGCTCCATGCGCGCGCGGGAGACGCCGAGGATGGCGACTTCGGGCCAGTTCACTATCGGGGTGAAATACGTGCCGCCGAAGCCGCCGAGGTTCGTGATGGTCATGGAGCCGCCCTGCATGTCGTCGGGTGCGAGTCTTCGGGAGCGGGCGCGTTCTGCAACTTCGCCCAGTTCCACCGATAGTTCGATGATATTCTTCTTGTCCGCATCGCGAATTACCGGTACGAGCAAACCGTTTTCGGTATCTACGGCAACACCTACATGTATGTAGTTCTTGTAGACGATCTCTTCGGCCGCCGTGTCTACGCTCGCGTTGAATTGCGGGAAGACTTTGAGAGCCGAAGCGATGACTTTAATGAGGATGGCGGTGATGGTGAGTTTGCCGCCGGCGGTCTCCGCTTTTGGAGTGAATTTTCTTCTCAAGTCATCGAGTTCGGAAATGTCGGCTTTTTCGCACTGGGTCACATGGGGGACGCTCGTCCATGCGCGCGTGAGATTCACGGACGTCGCGCGCCGGATTCCCGTCATCGGTTCGCGCTTGATCTCCCCCCAGCGGGCGAGGTCGGGCAGTTGAACGGGGGCGCTCATCTGCGCCGGGGCAGGCGCATCCGGTAAAGCGGCGCCCCCTTGCGCCGCCACGAATTGCCTGACGTCTTGCGCGGATATTCTGCCTCCAATTCCGCTGCCCGGCACATCGCTTATGTCGATGCCCGCCTCACGAGCGATTCTGCGTACCGAGGGCGCCGCGGGCGCGGGCTCTTTTTTGCTCTTTGGCGCAGGCGTTTCAGAAGTCTCCGGTGCAGGGGTCCCGGTGGGTTGCAGAGAAAATCCGGCAGGCGCGGGTTCCGTCGCGGCGGCATCTTCGCCCGTCGTCTCGAAAAGCGACGCGGGTTCGTCCGCCGGTATGGGCCGGGTTTCTTCCGAGTCCACCCGTTCTTTGGAGCCTGAGGTAATTTCCTCAAAATTCTCTTTGCCCAGAGTGGGCGCCGCAATCTCGCTGCTCTCTTCGATGACGAGAATCGTTCCCCCGACTTCGGCGTCGTCGCCGGGTTTGAGATGGATTTCCGTTATCTTGCCCTCGACCGATGAGGGGACTTCGATGAGCGCCTTGTCGGTCTCGACTTCGATGACCGACTGATCCACTGCCACGGTGTCTCCCACGTTGACTAAAACGGCAATTACTTTTCCGGATGTGATGTTCTCCCCGAGTTCGGGGAGTTTGAGTTCGATGGTCATGGAACTCCCTCGGGATTTGTATCAGGACATCATCGGGTTGGTTTTTTCGGGGTCGATATCCAGGTCTTTCATCGCTTTGTTCACGAGTTCGGGGTATATCTTCTTGTCTCGCGCAAGGCTGTACAAAGTGGCGAGCACGATGTAGCGCGCATCGATTTCAAAGAAATCTCTCAAGGATTCCCTCGATTCGCTTCGCCCGAACCCCTCGGTTCCCAGCGAAATCATGGGTTTGGGCACCCATTTCGAAATCGAATCGGGCGTGGCCTTCACATAGTCCGAGGCCGCCACGCAAACGCCGGGTGCGCGCGCGAGGCATTGCGTCACGTATGGAGTTTTCGGTGCGCTGTCCGAGTGCAGCATGTTCCATCGCTCGACTTCCAGGGCGTCTCGCCTGAGTTCCTTGTAGCTCGTGACGCTCCAGACGTCCGCTGCAATCGAATATCGTTTCTCCAGCATTTCCTGCGCCCGGAGCACCTCGTTCATGATGGTGCCGCTGCCCAATAATTGCGCTTTGATACCCGAGTCCGCCTCCGAGCGCTTGAAGAGATACATGCCCTTCAATATGCCCTCCTGCGCCCCTTCGGGCATCGGAGGCATGGCGTAGTTCTCGTTGTAGGCGGTGAGGTAGTAGAAGATTTTTTCCTGTTCCTGGTACATTCTGCGAATCCCGTCCTGAATGATCAGCGCCATCTCGAAGGCGAAAGCCGGGTCGTAAGTGAGAAGGTTGGGAACGGGATAGGCGAGATGGTGGCTGTTGCCGTCCTGGTGCTGGAGTCCTTCCCCGTTCAGGGTGGTTCTGCCGGCCGTCCCTCCGATCAGGAAACCCCGCGCGCACATGTCCGCCGCCGCCCATATCAGATCGCCGATGCGCTGGAAGCCGAACATCGAATAGTAGATGTAGAACGGGATGGTGTTCACACCGTGGGTGGCGTAGGCGGTCCCGGCGGCGATGAACGACGCCATCGAACCCGCCTCGGTGATTCCCTCTTCAAGGATCTGTCCGTCTTGCGCTTCTTTGTAGTACAGGAGGCTGTCGCGGTCGACGGGCTCATACAACTGTCCGGCGTGGGAGTAGATTCCGATTTGCCGGAACAGCGCTTCCATGCCGAACGTCCTCGCTTCATCGGGCACGATGGGAACGATGAGTTTGCCCAATCCCTCGTCGCGGAGCAGCTTGCTCAGGATTCTGACGAACACCATGGTCGTGGAGACTTCGCGCCCATCCGTGCCTTCCAGGAATTCCTCGAACAACTCATCAGGCGGCGCTTTGAGCGGCGTGGAGATGCTCCGCCTCGTGGGAACGTATCCGCCGAGTTTTTTCCGCTTTTCTTTCAGGTATTGAATTTCGGGGCTGTCCTCCGACGGCCGGTAGAACGGCGCCTCTGTCACTTCCTCATCGGACATGGGAATCTCGAAGCGCGTGCGGAACTCCTTGAGTTCATCCTCATTGAGCTTTTTCTGCTGGTGGGTGACGTTCCGGCCCTCGCCGCCCTCGCCCAAGCCATACCCCTTCACTGTTTTCGCGAGGATGACCGTGGGGAGACCCCTGCATTCCATGGCGGCCTGGTAGGCGGCGAACACTTTTTCGGGGTCATGTCCCCCGCGCCGCATCCTGTTGAGTTTCTCATCGGGCACGGTGTCGGCCATCGCCTTCAACCGCTCGTCGCCACCGAAGAAATGCTCGCGCAGGTAATCGCCCTCCTTGACCTTCTCGACGCTGTATTTCTGGTATTGGCCGTCGACTGTCTCGTTCATCCGCTGGAGGAGCGCGCCCTCATCATCCATCGCCACGAGGGGGTCCCAGTCGTCTCCCCAGATGACCTTGATGACGTTCCACTTCGCGCCCCGGAAGGCGGCTTCGAGTTCCTGGATGATTTTCCCGTTGCCCCTGACGGGGCCGTCGAGGCGCTGCAGGTTGCAGTTGATGACGAAGATCAGGTTGTCGAGTTTTTCCCGCGCGGCCAGGGTGATGGCGCCCAGCGATTCGGGTTCGTCCATCTCGCCGTCGCCCAGGTACGCCCAGACTTTCTGGCCCGTCGCGGGCTTGAGGCCTCGGTCTTCCAGATAGTGCAGATAGCGCGCCTGGTATATCGCCATCAGGGGAGAGAGTCCCATCGAGACGGTGGGGAACTCCCAGAAATCGGGCATCAGCCAGGGATGCGGGTAGGAG
Organism: bacterium; assembly: GCA_965203325.1. Lineage (GTDB taxonomy): Bacteria > UBA8248 > UBA8248 > UBA8248 > UBA8248 > Bin107. Next base: position 836,235 of record OZ241875.1, on the reverse strand, counting down.
GAGAGGCCGCCCCCCTCTTTGAGCTCGCGCCGGAAGTTTTCGAGATTCCTCTCTGTCAGGCGTCCTTCGAGGAACGCTCTGGCGTAGATGCCGGGCGCGCTGTGGCCCTGGAAGTAGATGATGTCGCCGCCCGAGGGATGCTTCTTGCCCCGGAAGAAGTGGTTGAACCCGATTTCGAGCAGCGTGGCGGCCGATGCGTAGGTGGAGATGTGCCCGCCGATGGAGGCGTCTTCCCGGTTGGCGCGCACGACCATGGCCATCGCGTTCCAGCGGACGAGGCTCTTGATCCGCCGCTCGATCGTCCGGTCCCCGGGGAAGGGGGGCTGCTTTTCCAGCGGGATGGTGTTGATATACGGCGTGTTCGCCGAAAACGGGCGGACGACGCCCGCGCGCACCGCATGGACCTGCAAATGGCGAAGGAGGATCTTCGTACGCTCGGGACCCCGGGTTTGAAGGACGTAGTCGAGCGATTCGAGCCACTCGTCGGTTTCTACCTCGTCGAGTTCGGTTTCAGCGTCGGGAAGGGGCGCGCCCGCCGAGTCGGGCAGATACCTCGAATCGCCGGAGCCGTCCTGCTGCGCCCCGTTCGTCGAGATGGACGATCCATCCTCCCTTACCGGTACTTCCCCGATATCCTGAGGATTCGTCTCCATGGATAGCGCATCTCCTCACTCAAGGCAGCATCGATATGGACTGAATATATCACGTCCGGCCGGTGAACGGAAACGCCCCGATTCATGGGGCGGGGCGCTCCGGGGGGCGTGCGGCGGTGAGGTCCATCGGCGGGTCGGCGCGCGAATGCGGGGGAATCAGGAAACTTTTTTTGTCGCTTTATTTGAGTGTCCGGCGCTCAGATTTGAATGGTGACCCTTTGTATTACAACCGGTTAAACGGGAAACAATTTCCAGAAACTTATCGAAGAACCACGCGCCAGCTTTTCATGAGGAACGGGTCGCCAGCAACTCCGCAACTTCTTCGGCTGCGTCGACGCCGCTTGCCAGGGCGCCGTTCACACAGGGAACCCGCATGTAGTCGCCCGCCAGGAAGAGATTCTTGACGTCGCGTTTGATTTCAAGGCGCATATCCGCTATCGCCTTGAACATGCCGGGAGGCCCCATGCACACGGCCTCCCGCCAGCGGTACACGCGGGTGAACAGCCCCTCGTCGTCACCGGGAAGGTTGGAGCCGGGAGGAGGGTTCCGGCGCGCGTCGGCGAGCATTCGGCGCTTGATTTCTTCATCGTCAAGAGGGAACAACTCCTCGGCGCGCTCGCGGCCGACGAGCAAATCAAGCGTGCTCTTTCCCGGTGGTACGCAGACCGGCAGGTTGATGGATCGATCCAGAAGCAGCGGCGTCTCGTCCTCGGGATACAACGCTCCGTGCCAGCCGGGAGGAAGCGGGCGATGGTCGAGGCCGATCACCACTCTGCATCCGCGCGAATACGTTACCTTGCCCAGTGCGCTGCGAATTCCGCTCGGCAGATCCGGAATGATTTCAGACACCTTCGTGGCGGGGACGGCGCAGATGACGGCGTCAGCCTCGATGGGTCCGTCGTCCACGATCACGTTCTTCACAGCCCCGTCTCGGATGACCACGCTTCTTGCGGGCGTGGAGACGCGGATATCGGCCCCGCAGGCGCTTGCCAGGGCGTGGATCAGGGAGCTGGCTCCTTGCTCAGGCACATATATCTGTTCGGGCTTCAAGAGCATCTCGGCCAGATACGTTCGCAAGTAGGCGGAGCCCATCTGCTCGATTTCGCCCATCGTCATCTCCATGAATCCCCGCAGCGTCGTCTTCAAAGACTCGGGCATGCCGAGGCTGTCCATGTATTCGCCGGCGTTCTCCCCCCCGTCGAGTTCGATGATCCTGGAGTCACTGGCGAAGTTCAGGAAATCAGACTGTTGTTTGATCCCTTTGATCATTTTGAGCGTCGGCCAGATTTCCCGGGGCGACAAGACCTTCAGCTTCCAGAACGCCACCAGGTTCTGGATGAGTGTGCTCAAGGAATCGACCGGACACGTCACGGTCCACCGGCCGTTTCTGTACCAGCCCAGGCTCATCTTCGAGCGAAGCAGGGGCAATCCCAGTTCCTCGCATATGCGAAAAGTGACATCGTAGGAAGAACAGAAGAAATCCGCGCCCGCATCCAGCGAAAAATCGTCCACTCTGTCACCGCCCAGCCGTCCGCCCAGACGATCGCCGGCTTCTAACAAGATGGCTTTTATGCCATGTTTCTTCAGGGTGTAGGCGGCGCACAGCCCGGCCGCTCCCCCTCCTAAAATTACAACGGTACTCTTTCTCATGTAGCTTTCCTCATGGATGTAAAATTGTCGCAACATACTTATGGTTAGGCATCATGAATGATTCCTGTCGATGGCGATCAGCAGAATGGGCAGGAGCAGGAAATCGCCAAGCAACGCGAAAATGATCGTTATCGTCACCAGAAGCCCGAGAACCCAACTGAGTTCGAACCCCGATGCGGTGAAAACCATGAAGCCCGCCGACAGGACCACGGTCGTCGTCCACAGCGCGTGGCCCACGGTGCGGAAGGCGTAGCGCACCGCCTCGAACGGCGGGAGGCCCTCTTCGCGCCGCGCCTTCAAGTATTTGCTCAAAAAGTGAATCGTATCGTCCACGATGATTCCGAAGGTGACGGCGAGAACCACCGAGGAGACGACGCCCAACTGGCCCACGAGATGGCCCCACAGACCGAAGGTCATCAACGCGGGGAGGAAGTTGGGCACGAGGCTGATGAGACCGAAACGCACGCTTTTGAAAACCAGGGCCAGAATCAACGAGATGAGCGCCATGGCGATGATCGTGCCGCCCAGCATGCTCTCGAGATTGCGCTGCGTCATATGCGCAACGATGACGCTCAGGCCGGATGCCTCCTGCGCGAATTCGGGCGCATTGGCGCGCAGCCAGACCTGGGCGCGATTGCCGAGCTCACGCAGGTCCCGCGACGTCGCATCCTTGATAGTGACGCTCATGCGTGTCCTGGATTTGGCGACGTCGATGCGGTTGTTGAGGTCCATGCCGAAGGGGAGCGAAAACTCGTAGAGCAGCAGATATTGCGCGGCGAGCCTGGGGTCATCGGGAATCCGGTAGAACGCCGGGTCGTCGCCGTGCATGTTCTTGTTCAGGCGCTTCATGACGTCCGGAAACGCCTGGACGTGGCTCACTTTCGGTTGCTCCCCGTACCATCCGGCGAAGGCTTCCACCTTTTTCAGATATGCGGGATCGGTGATGCCCCCCTCGCGCCCCGCTTTCAGGGAATATTCCAGCTTGTCGAAGCCGGTCAGGTTCTTGGAGATGTAATCCGCATCGCGCCGGACCCGGTAGCTTTCGTCGAAGAATTTCGTCAGGTTGTCACCCAGCTCGATGCGGGGGATTCCGGTGAGCAGGAAAACTACACCCACGGAGAGGACCACGAGCAGGGGCTTGCGCCGCGCGATGACGAACTCGGCGAATCGCTCGAAAAAGGCGGTCCCTTGAGAGCGGACACGAGGTGCTCGCAGCGGCAGAACCGAGAGCAGCGCCGGAAGCAGCGTCATGGAATAGACGTAGGCCCACACCACGCCGAGCGCCACGTAGTTCCCCAGAACCTGGAAAGGCGGAGAGTCCGAGGTGTTCAGGCTCAGGAATCCGATGGCCGTCGTGAGAGAGGTCAGAAACACCGGCCAGGCGTTGTGGCGAAGCGACTCCGCGACCGCCGCATTTTTCTCGAGGCCGCGCCTCATTTCCAGGAGCGTGCTCGATACGATATGAACCGCATCCGCGATGGCTATGACCATGATGATGATCGGCACGCCGGAGTTGGTGGGGCTGAACACCGTCCCGAGCCAGCCGGCTATTCCCATGGTGGTGATGATGGGGAACAGGAGAAAGATAATGATTGCCAGCGTGCCCAGTATCGAGCGCAAGAGAATAATCGTGAAAATCGCGATGACGAGAAACACGAGCGGCAACAGGATGCTCAAGTCATCCTTCGGGGCATCCTGGAAAGCCCGGTTAATGACGACAGTGCCGGTCATGTAATAGTTCATGTCCGGGTGGCTCGCGCGGGCCTTCTTCAAAACGGCGTTCAGGTAGTCGGTTATCGCGACTACGCCTGCGTCCTGGTTTTTCGGCAGAATGAAGGTAATCGCCACTCCGCCCACGCGACCGTCACGGGAGACGAGGCGATCGACGATTTCCCTCTCGTTCAGCGCGATTTTCCGGATTCGCGCAAGGTCGGCGTCGGTGAGCGCGCCCGCGTCGTCAACGAGCGGCTCGACGATCAGATCATCCCCCTCCGCCCGGCTGTGGTTGTAGTTCGTCAAGGAGTCGACCCGGCTCGAATGCGGTGTTTTCCACGCGGCTTCGGTCAACTCCTCGAGCGCGACGAGCGCCTCTTTGGTGAACACCGATCCCCTGCGGGGTTCAACGGCGATCAGCGCGTTGTCGGATGAGGAGAAGGTGTGTTCCAGCGCATCGAAAGCAAGGAGGTAAGGGTTGTCCTTTTTGAACAGAATGCGGTAATCGCTCGCAACGGTGATGAATCGCCCGCCCGCTCCCGCGATGATCATCAGCAAAACGGCCAGCGCTATGATCAGCCACCGGTGGCGCAAAACGGCGTCGATGTATCGGTCCAGTTGCACGAGTATTATCGCATCCTCATCACGGGCAGGCCGTGAATCATGCCGTCCGTCATGATTCGCTCCTGTTTGTCGCCTTTGTCGCCGCCCCCGCCGCAAGAAGTTGTATTGTTCTCCATTCCAAGGAGTCGCGGCGGGGACGACTCGCCGTCCGGATGTGGTCACCGGATTCAGCTTTCATTTTACAGAAACTTTATATCTTCTTCGTATCTGAATTATTTATTTTCATATTATTATCGTGTATATTAGCATTTTTTGCCGTATTTCTCGCTCACGGGAGGCGCTGACGATGAACGGATGCGACGAGGTGGGAGGGCCGCGGGAGTTCGTCTCCTCGGGGCTGAGCGCAGAAGAAGTGCATCGCCTGAAGAGTTGCCGGCCCGACGGGCTGAGGCTGTTCGAATATCTGCGCGATCAGGAGGCGGCGCTGAGGCTTGAGGATTTTCCCGGTCACATCCGCTCGCCGGGACTCTCCGAGGACTTGGGCCATTCCCGGAACTTCCAGGACACGCCGATACGCCAGCGGGGCGCGCGTGAGTTTGAATCAATCCGCTTTCGGCTTGATTACAGGCCCTTCAGGGCCGGTTCGGAATCGCCTCGAAAACCAACCCCCCTGCGCTTCGTTTCGTCGGGGTTTTGTAGGGACAACCCTCCGTGGTTGTCCTGCCCCCGTTGTCCGGGGTCGCGGCCTGTCCCTCCCCTCGCGCAAACGCCCGTCGTCGAAAAAACTCAGGCGCAAGGGAAGCGAAGTCGTGCTACCATCGTCCCGGCGCGGGCGAACGCGCCCGCCTTCTGCGATCGTATCCTCATCAGGCATGGAGCATAAAAATGAGCATCGAAAAGAGGCTGGAAGAGCTCGGGGTCGAGCTTCCCGAAGTCCCGCCCGCCGTGGCGAACTACATCCCCGGCGTGGCGGTGGGCGAGGTGCTTTTCCTCGCGGGCACCATCGGCCAGTACAACGGAGAGATCCCCATCCGAGGGAAGCTCGGCGGCGGGGTCAGCGTCGAGGAGGGCTACCAGTCGGCGCGCCTGTGCGGCTTGAACCACTTCGCCATGGCGAAAGAGTGCCTCGGGGGCGACCTGGACCGTATCGTCCGGGCCGTGCGCCTCGAAGGCTACGTGAACAGCGCGCCCGGCTTCCAGGAGGCGCCCTGGGTCGTGAACGGGGAGAGCGACCTTCTCGTCGAAGTGCTCGGCGAGGAGCGGGGAAAGCACGCGCGCGCGGCCCTGAACATCAACGAACTCACCTACGACGCGCCGGTCGAGACCATCCTCACCCTGCAGATTCGTCCCTAGCCGTCCATCACTTTGAAGTGGACGAACGCGTTGGTTCCGTAGGGGCGGCTCGCGAGCCGCCCGTGCTTTTTCAAATGGCCTACTTCCAATCAAGTAATTGTTATTCCGGCATTCGCCGAAATGACGAACAAAGGCGAAAATTATTTCAATAGGGTTCAATCGTGATCGATGCGTGGGGAATTTTGCCTTGTGTAGGGACAGGTCGCGACCTGTCCCTACGAGTTCCCGAGTGTGGCGTTGCTGAAGGGAGTCAAAATCACGCCGCCCCGAGCTTCTCAACCTTGATTTCGTCTGCCTGGGCGCGCGCCCGCCAGAGGTCGTGGGCCATCTGCAGGCCGAGCCAGGTCTCCGGCGTCGAGCCGAACGCCTTGGAGAGGCGGATCGCCATCTCCACGGAGACGCCGGTGCGCTCGTTGACCAGTTCCGATAAGGTCTGGCGCGCGACGCCGATGCCCTCAGCGGCCTTCGTCACGGACAATCCGAGCGGTTCGAGACATTGCCGCCTCACGATCCCGCCCGGATGCGGCGGATTTTTCATCGCCATCATTTGGCCCTCATCAGTGGTAGTCGAGGTAATCCACGTCGACTACGTCCCCTTCTTCGAACTGAAAGGTCACCCGCCAGTTGCCTGAAACCGTCACGGCGTAATGGCCCCTCAGTTCACCCTTTAGTGGATGAAGCCGGAAACCGGGAATATTGACATCCTGCGGCCGTCGGCTTCTGTCGAGAACGGCCAGGATATCCCTCAGCTTCTGGACATGTGTCGGCGCAACCCGTCGCGCCGTTCGGCCATCGTAGAGTGCTTTCAGACCCCGATGTTTGAAAGACACGATCATTACCCAAGAGTAGTGTGTCAGGTGTCATCTGTCAACTGACAGGCCGGCAACGATAACGCCGCAAGGCGGATCGGGGTTGCAGGCAATGTCTCCGCCTCCCCCTGAGTAGCCGCCGAAGGTAAAACGCGACTGAGAAAGGAGCGTTTGTATCGAAGGGCGCTCTCTCGATACGGCCCTTCGAGCCTACTCGGGATGAGGCCCTTCGGCGTTCCCCACCCCGCCGGACCGACAGTCGCCAAGTTCGTGGTTGCGCCGCAATTGCGCTTGTCATAGTATATTTTCTGGCGTCACAACGCATGAAGAATGAGTCTTATGGGAAGTTTGGCTGTTGGTTTCCGGCCGGCGCGCCGGCCGAGCATATTGTGGGTATAAAACTACTCTCATCAAAAGGAGAACCAAATGAAACGTCGTGACTTTATGACCGGCGCCGCGGCCGGAACCGCCGCGGCGGTCGTGACGGGCAGCGGGTTGGCCCAGGCGCAGAAGGCGCCCGCCATGATGAAGAAGCGCATCGAGATCGCCATCGTCACCACCTGGCCGCGCGATTTCCCCGGACTCGGCACCGGGGCGCAGCGCTTCGCCAAACGGCTCCAGGATATGAGCGACGGCCGCATCAAGGTGAGCTACTTCGCCGCCGGGGAGCGCGTCGGCGCCTTCGACTCGTTCGACGAGGTGGCCTCGGGCAACGCGCAGGCCTACCACGCGGCCGACTACTACTGGAAAGGCAAGCATCCGGGCTGGGCCTATTTCACCGCCGTGCCTTTCGGCCTCACCTACACCGAGTTGAACGCCTGGATCCGTTTCGGCGGCGGGCAGCAGCTCTGGGACGAACTGGCCGCAGGGTTCGGGCTCAAGGGCCTCATGTGCGGCAACACGGGTGTCCAGATGGGCGGCTGGTTCCGCAAGGAGATCAACAGCCCCGACGACCTCAAGGGCCTCAAGATGCGCATCCCGGGTCTCGGCGGCGACGTCATGGCGAAGCTCGGCGCCTCGCCGGTATCCCTGCCGGGCGGGCAGATCTACGAGAACCTCGTTTCGGGCGCCATCGACGCCACCGAATGGGTGGGGCCGTGGAACGACGAGTTCATGAAGTTCTATGAAGCCGCCAAGTACTACTACTATCCGGGCATGCACGAGCCCGGCTCGATGCTGTCCGCTGGTTTCAACAAGAAGTTCTGGGATTCGCTCTCGAAGGCCGATCAGACGCTCATCGAGGCCGCGGCCTCCATGGAGAACGACGTGATGATGGCCGAGTACAACGCCAAGAACGGCGCGGCGCTGGCGCGGCTGACGCGCGACCAGGGCGTCCAGGTGCGCAAGTTCAACGACGACATCTACGACGCGTTCGGAAAAGCGGCCGATGAAGTCTTCGCGGGGGTGGTGACCCACAGCCCGCTCGCCAAGCGCATCCATGACAGTTTCGCCAAGGCGCGCCTCGAGGTCGGCGGTTGGATGAGCCTCGCTGACCAGGCATTCATAGCGCAGCGCAACCGCGTGCTGGGCGTATCGAGCTAGACGTCCGGCAATAGCGTGACGGATCGCTATGGTTTTCCACGGTGACTGAGGATCGGTTAAACGAGGACGAAAGACGGCCCGGCATCGCGGACGCGCTCTACCGCGCGTTCGCGCTGTCGCTGGCCGCAACCATGTTCGCCTTCCTTTTCAACAACTATCTGGTCTTCTGGCATGGCTGGCCGGGCGTCGCACGCATCTTCTCCGGAGGAGCGGCCTTCCTGGCATGGCTGCAGTTGGTAGGTTACGTCCTTCCGGTCGTCGCCATCATCATCATCACGCTCAGGAACCAGGAGCGGCCGTTCGCGTCTGATGCGGCGCTTCTCAGTTCCGTCACCGCCTATATCATCTCCGCGGCCTTTTGGTCGACTTTTTTCGTCGGCATCGTCGACGGCGTCATATCGTTTCTGCGCGTGGAAGGGTTGCTGCCCGCGGTGTTCGGCAAGACGCTCGCCCAGCAACTCGGCGTCTCGAGCTTCCGCGGCATCTACGTGCATTTGCCGTTGATGCTCGCGGCCGTCGTGGTGGCCTGTTTCCGGCGGGGGCTCGATTTCATCTGGCTCGCGCTTCTCGTGGTCGTCGCCGAGTTCCAGATCGTCATCGCGCGCTTCATCTTCTCCTATGAGCAGGCCTTCATGGGCGACCTCGTTCGTTTCTGGTACGCAGCGCTTTTCCTGTTCGCCAGCGCCCATACCCTGGTCGCCGGGGGCCATGTGCGCGTGGACGTGCTCTACACGCATTTCACGGAACGGCGCAAGGCGCTGGTCAACGCGTGGGGCTCCATATTGCTGGGCGTGCCGCTGTGCTGGACCATCCTCGCCGTCGGCATGTCGGGCAAGGCGTCCGTCATCAACAGCCCGCTGCTTTATTTCGAAACGTCCCAGAGCGGGTACGGTCTCTACGTCAAGTACCTGATGGCGGGTTTCCTCGCCGTCTACGCCGTCTCCATGATGACGCAGTTTCTGGCGTACTATCTCAACGCCATGGCGGTTCTTCGCGGACAGTCGCCAAGCCAGCCCACGCACGAGCCGGCCTGACCGTGGAACTCTTCTTTCTCGCACTCTTAATCCTGGCCATGGCCGGAGCGCTGGCGTCGGGTTACCCGGTGGCGTTCGCGCTGCCCGGCTCGGCCATCCTGACCATCGGTCTCGCGTCGATCACCGGCTACATCTTTGCCGGGGACGCCAGCGCCTTCTTCGCGCAGGACGGCCCCGTTCAGTGGCTCACAGCCGGCGTCACCAATTTCCGGGGCGTCTACTGGGAGGTCGAGCGCGACACCATCATCGCCGTGCCCCTGTTCGTGTTCATGGGCATCATGCTGCAGCGCTCGAAGATCGCCGAGGACCTGCTGGTGACCATGGCGCGCCTGTTCGGGCCGGTTCCGGGCGGTCTCGGCATCTCGGTCGTGCTGGTGGGCGCGCTGCTCGCCGCCACCACCGGCATTCTCGGCGCCACCGTGGTCGCCATGGGCCTCATCTCGCTGCCGGCCATGCTGAGCAACGGCTACTCGCGCCGGCTCGCCACCGGCACCATCTGCGCGGCGGGCACGCTGGGACAGATCATCCCGCCCTCCGTGGTGCTCATCATCCTGGCCGACCAGCTCTCGAACGCCACCGACCAGGCGGGCACGCTGCGGCTGGTGGACTTCAAGGCCTCCACCGGCCAGTTCATCATGCCCACGGAGTTCGGCATCACCTCGGCCAGCGCGGGCGACATGTTCCTGGGCGCCATCTTGCCCGGCCTGGTGCTGGTGGGCCTCTACGTCATCTACATTCTCGCGGTCGCGCTCATACGGCCCGGCAGCGCGCCGGCCATCCCGATGGTAGGCAGCTTCGACCGCCAGTTCGCCTTCCGCGTGCTGTTGGCGCTCATTCCGCCCCTGGCGCTCATCCTGGCCGTGCTCGGCTCCATCATCATGGGGGTCGCCACGGTCAATCAGGCCGGTGCCATCGGCGCCGTCGGCGCCACCATCATGGCGGGGTACCGCTTGAATGAGGGGCAGCGCGGGTGCTACACGCCGGCCATCATCGCGGGCCTTTCCCTGCTGGCGCTCTTCATCCTCCTGGCCACCTTCGACCTCAACATACGCACCATTCACGGCGCCTACGAGGCCATCGGCGTGACGTTCGCGGCCATCGCTGTTTTCGGTCTGCTGGTCGCCGTGGCCTGGAGCGGCTGGCGCGCCTACCGCACCGAGAATATGCTCGCGGGCGTCATGGTCGAGACCGCCAAGACCACGGCCATGGTCTTCATCATCCTCCTTGGCGCGGCCATGCTCACCTCCGCCTTCCGGGGCTTCGGCGGCGAGGAGTTGGTGAAGGAGTTTCTCACCACGCTGCCGGGCGGTTTCTGGAGCCAGTTCATCGTCGTCATGGCGGTCATCTTCATCTTGGGTTTTTTCCTCGACTTCATCGAGATAGCGGTGGTCGTGGTGCCCATCGTGGCCCCCATCCTGCTCTCGGATCCCTCGGCCAACGTCACCGCCGTCTGGCTCGGGGTGATGATCGGCGTCAACATGCAGACTTCTTTCCTGACGCCGCCGTTCGGTTTCGCGCTGTTCTACCTGCGCGGCGTGGCGCCGTCCAACGTGCTGACGACGGACATCTACAAGGGCGTGGTCGCGTTCATCGTGCTCCAGCTCGTGGCCCTGGGCATAGTGGGTTTCTATCCGCCCCTGGTGAACTACCTGCCGATGCGCACCTCGCTCACCGGCGAGACGGCGCCGCCTCCGCGGAACCCGCGCCTCCAGAACTGCCTGGAGGAATACCTGTTCGAGCAGTACGACCGCGACGGCGAGACGATACGCGCGAGCATACGAACCGCGCAAAAACTCGATACCGGCTATCTGCCCGAGAAAGTCCGCAAAAAGCTGACCGGCGGCATGGAGAAGGCGGCCCGGACCTTCGATCTGGTCGCGCAAGTGCGCCGCACAAGTGCGGAGCGGAAGAAGTTCGGGGAAACTTATAAGCCCGTACACACCGTCATCAGGCGCGTCAACGCGCAGGAGAGGCGGATCGACCGCGAAATCCGCGAGATCCGCACCACCATCCGGCGCATGGGGCGCGATACGGACGCCGCGGCGGCGCTGCGCCACGAGATCGAGGAGCTCACGAAGCGAAGGGCCCGCGCCGAGGCGAGACGCCCCGAAGGCGGGAAGAAGATGCGCCGACGTTACCTGAACCTGGAGCGCAAGGAGACACGCGCCCGCCGCGCCTACCGGCGTAACGTCGACGACGCCTACGCCTCCGTGCGTTCGATGCGCGAGATGCTGGCGAAGGTAGCGGCTCTTGAGCAAGCAGGCGCGAAGCTCAAGGGGTTGCCGGAAATCCTCCAGACGCAGACGGCCCAAAAGGCGGGGTCCGCCATCCGCGAAGCCGAGCGGGCGTTTCGAAAAGTGCCCGGAACCTACGATCTGCGCTCGGGTCTCTCCAGGGCGCGCTCGGACTCCAGACGAGGCAAGTCAGGCCTGAAGCGCGCCGAGAAGCGCCTGGATGATGTTATCGCCCTGTTCGAGCGCGAGGTGGCGTGGCGCTCCCGCGCCGCCCGGGAGCTCGACCCCGGCCTGGCTACTTATGAGGCCGCCATACGCGGAACCATCGGGGTCCGGCAACTGGAACGCCTGCCGACCCGGTTCGCGAAACCCGTGGCGGCCTGCATGTCCCACCACCGCGACATCTCCTTGAGCTTCTAGGGGCATCCGCCGGAATGATGGGCAGAGGCGAAGCACACTATCCCCTTGAGTTCAATCACGAGCGATGCGGGAAATATGCCTTGTGTAAGGACAGGTCGCGACCTGTCCCTGCTTTCTTTTTTGCGTAATTCTTGACCAAAGCGGAAGAGGGTATAGCTCCAAAGCAAGGGCAACTTGCGTTTCCCCTGCTATCCCTCCCTCTGCTCGAACACCTTGTACACCGCTGCGCTGTCGAGGGAGCCGAAGCCCAGTTCCTGTCCCTCGGTGAAAAATGGCAGGCAGAGATCGCCCAGCGGCATGTTGGCGTTCACGCTCTGGCCCAGGGCGAGGCCGAGCTTGATGTCCTTGGTCAGCACGTCGAGCGTGCTCACGGGGTTCGAGAAATCTCCGCTCACCATCCGGGGACCCCGGTTTCTGAGCTGCCTGCTGTCGGCGGCGCTCCGCATGAAGGCGTCGAGCAGGAGTTCCCCTTTCACGCCCGCTCTCAGACCCATGCGCAGCGTCTCGGCGATGGCGCACCGCTGCAGGCAGGTCAAGTAATTGATGAGCACCTTCATCGTCGCGCCGTCGCCCGCAGCACCGCAGTGGATCTGATCCGAAAGCAGACGGCCGAGCATGTCCTTCACAAGCGTGTGTGTCCGCTCCTCTCCGCCCACGAGAAAGAGGCCCGACCTGTTCTTCACGTTCTCGCTGTTGCCGCTCACGCACGCCTCCATGAAGTCGAAGCCGCGCTCCGCGCACAGGCGCGCCATCTCGCGCGTGTCGTCCGGATCCGACGTAGTGGTGTCGACCACGGCCTTCGGTTTCTTGTCCGGATCGGCTGTGAGATAACCTTCCTCGCCCCGCGCGCATTCGAGGGATATTTTCGAGTTCGGCACCGAGATGAAGACGAAATCCGCCGCCTCGGCCACCTCTTTCGGGGAGGCGAGAACCTGGCCGCCCAAACTCTCGAACGCTTCCTGCGCCGCCGGAACCGGGTCTGCGCCGACGAGCCGGTAGCCGTCCTCAATCAGATTCCTGGAAAACGCCCGGCCCATGAGGCCCAGACCGATGAAGCCGATGGTTTCTTCTCTTTGCATGATCGCTTTTATCTCCCTGCTTGGGTGTCACGTTGGTTGTCTTGTCAGAAGAGGTAGAGCGGATTCGGCGCGGCGCGCCCGAAACTCAGCCTTCTTTCGGGATGAGCACCACCTTGATGGCCCCGTCCTTTCGCTCGCGCATCATCTCGATCCCCCGGTGCACCATCGAGAGCGGTATCCGGTGCGTGATCATGGGCTTCACGTTCAGCTCCCCGCGTGCGGCCAGGTCGATGCAGACCTCGAAGGTGTCGGGGTGTCCACGCGAGCCGATGATCTCTTTTTCGAGGTGTTGTAAGTGTTCGAGCGCGATGGGCGCATCCACCGAGAACGCGCCCACGACCACGATGCGCCCGCCCTTGCGTGCCATCTCGAAGGCCTGGGCCATCGTCTTGTTCTGCGCGCCTCCCACGACTTCCAGGACGGCGTCCGCCCCGTGCCCGCCGGTCAGGTCATGCACGGCGGAGACGGAATCATGCTCGCGTACGTCTATCGTCTCATCCGCCCCCATCTCCCGGGCGACTTCGAGCCGCTCCGCCACCGCGTCGATCGCGACCACGCGGCATCCGGCGTATTTCGCACAGGCCAGCGCGCACAGCCCCACCGGCCCCATCCCGATGATGGCGACGGTCTCGCCCGCTTCCATCCGCGCGCGGTTCATCACGACGTGATAGCCCGTGCCCAGCGTCTGCATCACCGAAGCGGTGGCGTCGTCCAGCGCATCCGGCAGGGGGAGGACGCACTTGGCGGGCGCAATCACATGTTGGCTGTAGCCGCCGTCGGCGTTCATCCCGATGGAGCGCGAGTTGTTGCACAGGTTCACCCGGCCCATTTTGCAGAAGTAGCACTCCCCGCAGTGCACGTGGTTCTCGATGCAGGCGCGCGCGCCGACTTCCACGCCCTCTACGCCGGGACCCAGCGCGCTCACCACGCCCATGAGCTCGTGGCCCGGCACGACGGGGTATTTCGCGCGCCGAACGTGGCCGTCGATCAGGTGGAAATCGCTGCCGCATATCGCGCAGGCGCCGACTTCGACGAGCACCTCGCCCGGCCCCGGCTCGGGCGCGGGACGCTCCACGAGTTCGAGCCTCCCCGGTTCATGCAAGAGGGCGGCGAGTGAATTTCGGTCGGTCACGAGAAATCCTCCGGTGGTGATTTTCGGTTTTCGGCGATTCGGCGACGCACTATAAGGTTTTATCGTCCGCTTCGCCAGAGGAGGGGGTCGTGTTTCTCTTCCTTCTCGCAGCTTCGGACACCCTCCCCTACCCCCCCTTGTCAGGGGGGCAAGAAAAAACAAAAGCCCCTCAACCGGCGGTGGGCGTCGCCTTTTTTTACCCCCCTGACAAGGGGGGGTAGGGGGGGGTGCTTTTCTATTCGAGAGGGGCGTCTTCTCTACTCCCTGAAAAGGGGTCTTTTTCAACAACCCCGGCCGGGATCAAACCGCGCGCGGCGTCGATTTTCATCTTGCGCGAGCCGCCGGGAATGTGTTATTTTCGCTTTTTATTCTCTTGGGTGAGCCATGCGCCGACCGACCAAGCCGAAGCGGCTCTATATCGATTTCGACGGTTTTTTCGCGTCCTGCCAGGAACAGGCGGACCCCGGCCTGCATGGCCGCCCCGTCGGGGTCATACCGTTCGCGGGGGCGCGCAACAGTTGCGTGCTCGCCGCAAACCCTGCGGCCAAGAGGTTCGGCGTCAAGACCGGGACAGCCATCGCCGAGGCCCGCCGGTTGTGCCCCCGGATAACGCTCGCGCCGCAGCGGCCGGACCACTACGTCCGCATCCACCGGCGGATCATCGCTGCGGTGCTCTCCGTGTTGCCGATCGACGTCGTTTGCTCGATAGACGAGCTCGCCGCCGTTCTGGGGGAGCGGGACCGCCCCGAAGAGGTCGCGGGGCGGATCAAGGCCCGGGTGCGGGCCGCCGTCGGAGAGCGCATCACCTGCTCCATCGGCTGTGCGCCCAACAGGTGGCTCGCCAAGATCGCCGCGGAACTGGACAAGCCCGACGGCCTGACGGTGCTGCTTCCCGCCGACCTGCCGGGTCCTCTGCTCGGCCTCGGCCTGGAGGCGTTGCCCGGAGTAGGCAAGCGCATGCGCGCGCGCTTGAGACAAGGCGGGATATCGACGGTCGAGGACATCTGGAAAACGGATCCCGGACGGCTGCGTTCGATCTGGGGCGGCGTGAACGGCGCGCGCTTCTGGTACGCGCTGCACGGCTACGCCGTGGAGCCGCCGGTGACGAGGCGCGGCTCGATCGGCCACGGGCGGGTCCTGCCTCCGGGGGAGCGCAGCGCGCAGGCGGCCCGACCGATGGCCAGGCAACTGGTGGTGAAGGCGGCCCGGCGCCTGCGCCGGGAGGGGGTCTTCGCCCGGAGGCTCACCCTGTCGGCCGACTGTCTCGATGCACCCTCTTGGACGGCCTCGGCGGCCGTCGCCGGAGCGAACGACGATCTGACCTGCCTGGGCGCCCTCTCGGCGCTCTGGCCCGCGCTTGCCTCGGCGCGGAGCCGGGACGCGGTGTTCCGGATCGCCGTCTCATTCGACCGGCTCACCCCGTCGGATGAAGCGCAACTCGAACTGCCTCTCGGCGAGCCGGGCGAAGAGCATCGGCTGGCGAGGCTTACCGCCGCCGTCGATGCGATCAACGGCCGCTATGCGCGCACCGTCGTCGGCTACGGCGGCTGCGCTCCTCCGGGCGGCTACGTGGGGGCCAAGATCGGGTACGGCCGCATTCCCGGGCATGAGGATTTCCGGTAATGGCGCTCTGTCTGGGCGATTACGCCGGGGGGGACTGGTATTTCATCGCATCATGCGGGGCCTGCGGCCGTGAGACGGCCCTGGAGCCCGCCGAACTCCTGGCCCGGCCGGGGACGGGAAAAGTGCACCGCGGAATGCGCGTGGAAGAGCTGGAGGCGCTCCTGCGTTGCCGGGAATGCCGCTCGAAGAAGGTGGATCTCGAGCCGGTCGCCAGAACCCGCAGGCAAGGTTTCGTCGGCGGGATGATCTGAGAGGCGAGGCACGGCAAGGAGGGATGGGAAGGCTGTTTTCCCGCGTCCCTCGATACGGCCCTTGCGGGCCTACTCGGGATGAGGGTGTTTTTAGTCTTCCTCACCCTGAGTAGCCGCCGAAGGTCAAACACGACTGAGAAAGGAGCGTTTGTATCGAAGGGCCTGTCCCGATCCCCTCGAAGGGGGCGTTGGTTCTCTTTTTGAGGGACTTTTTCAACAACCTCTCCAACCAGCCCTGCGCGCCTTGCGGAGCGCGGGTCGGGATTGTAGGATTCGCGCGTCTTCAAGGAGAAAGCCAAATGGTGATTCAAAAGAAAGAAGTCGGCGTCGGCCTGATCGGCGCGGGAAAGATCGGCTCGCTCCGCGCGCATCTGGCGGCGACCTCGCCGGTGGTGAATTTTTTCGCCATATCCGACATCGACCCCCAGCGCGCAGAGGCCGTGGCCCAGCAGAACGAGGCGGCCTTTCACACCTCGGACAACCGTGAGGTCATCGAACACCCCCAGGTGGATGCGTTAATCGTGTCGACGCCCGAGGGCGAGCACACAGAAGCCATCTGCATGGCGTTAGAGGCTGGAAAACCTGTTCTCGTCGAAAAGCCCATCGCGCTCACGCTGCCCGATGCGGACAGGATCATGGAGTCGAAGGACAAGGGAGGCGCCGAGCTCTACATCGGCTATACGCAGCGGATCAGGCGGAAATTCCTGGCGATCAAGGAGCACATCGACGCGGGCCGCCTGGGCGAGGTGATGACCGCGCGCATGACGATCTACAACACGCGGCCCACGGCGCGGCAGGTCTACCTGCGCGCCCCGCATGCGAATCCCTTCACGGACGAGATCACCTACATGGCCGACATGGCGCTCTGGTTCTTCCAGCCCAGAAAGCCGGTGCGCGTCTACGCGCAGGCGGGCAGCGAGGTGTTTCACGATCATCCAGACCAAATGGGCGACTACGGCTGGGCGGTCGTCACCTTCGAGGACGGGGCGGCGGCGTGCCTGGGCGGCAACTGGGCGCTGCCCGAGTACTGGCCCGCCACGGTGGCGACCATCAGCATGGACATCTTCGGGAGCGAGGGCGCCATCCGCATCGACGACGGCCACAAGGACGTGATGATGGTGGGCAACGAGCGCGTTCCCTCGCCCTATGCGCCCGACTCCTCGGTGGAGGTCGCCTTCCTGGGCTCCGCCATGCCGGGGGACTGGGCGGTGGGCGATTTCGTGGGGCCGATGCGCGATGAGACGAGGCTCTTCCTGGAGCGCGTCACCACCGGCAAGGACGTGCCGCTTTGCGACGCGGAGACGGGCCGCGCCGTGCTCGAACTCACCCTCGCGATGGAAGAGAGCGCCCGCCGGGGCGGCGAGGTGGTCGAACTGCCGTTTAAGGGATGAAACGGTGAAGCAAGGCAAATCGGGGCGATGAACGGCTCCATCTCCCGCCGAAGCGCCGTCATCGCCGGGAACTTGAAAGCGCCGGGGTTCTGGAGGGCGGAGGATGAGTAATCTCGATGAAGCCCGGTGGATGCAGAGGCTGGAGAGTTTCGAAAGCGCGCTCTCACAACTGACGGATGCCTGCGCAATTACGGAGTATAGCGATCTGGAGCGTGCCGGCCTGGTCCAGACGTTCGAGTTCAGTTTCGAACTCGCCTGGAACACCCTCAAGGATTTGCTGTTCTTCGAGGGTTACGACGAAAAGGTGCCCCGTTCGATTATCCGAAAGAGTTTTGAGGCCGGGTATCTCGGAGAGGACGATAGCGAAGCCTTGCTCGACGCCTTGGACAAGAGGAATCTGCTGAGCCATACCTATCGAAAGGAGCTTGCGCTCGAAGCGGAAGTGCTGATCAGGAACAGCTATCACCCGGCCCTGCTACAGCTTCGCGCAACCCTGAACGAGAGACGGCGGCAATGACCGATGCTCTCAAAGACAAACACCGCGCGGCGATCACCGCCGCCATCGCCGCCAACGACAACGTGGAGCGGGCCGTTCTGTTCGGTTCTAGGGCCACCGGAACCAACACCGCGACCTCGGACGTGGACATCGCGCTGTTCGGCAGCCGCCTCACCCTGACTGATCAGGCCCGCCTCGGTGCCGCCATTGAAGAAATTCCCATGGCGCAGTCGGTCGATCTGGTACTCTACGACTCGATAGACAACCCGGCGCTGCGCCGGCATATCAGAGAGCAGGGGGTCGAGTGGTACAGCAGGCAGGAGGCGAGCCGTTCGAGCACAATTTGAGGCGGTTCGTTGCGCAGCTTCATGAGCGGCCCGGAGAAGGCGCGAGAACGGACGCCGCAGGAGCAAGTGAAACCAGTTCTGTATATCTAGAAGGATGACAAAGTGAAGCAGATCGGATTGGGCATCATTGGTTCAGGACGCATGGGCAGGCTGCGCGCGCACCTGGCGTCGGGTTCGCCGGAGGTGAAATTTCTGGCGCTCTCGGACAGGGACCCCGCGCGGGCGAAACTCATCGCCACCGAGACGCAGGCCGATTTCCACTCGGGCGATAATGAAGAGGTGCTCGCGCATCCCGACGTGGACGCGGTGATCGTCTCCACGCCCGAGTTCGATCACGCGGACGCCGTCTGCCGCGCGCTGGAGCTCGGAAAGCCCGTGCTGTGCGAGAAGCCCATATCCCTGTCCCTGGAGGATGCGGACAGGATTCTCGCGGCGTATGAGAAATCGAATACCGAGCTCTTCATCGGCTACACGCAGCGGCAGAGGCGCCGTTTCCTGAACGCCAAGGAGCAGATTCAGCGGGGCCGCCTCGGGCATCTCCAGACCGCGCGCGCCACGCTCTATAACGTCACCACAAACGGGGCGGAGATATACAAGCGCGCCGCGCACGCCGGCCCCGTCACCGACACGCTCACCTACATGGTGGACATCTGCCTCTGGTATTTCGAGGGCAGAAAACCCAGGCGCGTCTACGCCCAGGGGGGCAGCAAGGTGTTTCCGCATCACCCCATGGGCTGCGGCGATTGGGCTTGGGCGATCCTCACCTTCGAGGACGGCGGCACCGTGAACTTCGGGTGTTCGTGGATACTGCCCGACAACTGGCCGGCGAACATCACCTCCATCGACCTCGAAGTCATGGGCACCGAAGGGGCCATCGCGATTGACGATTCGCACAAAAACGCCGTCATGGCGACGAACAAGGGCGTTCCCTCGCCGTATGTGGACGGCATGTCGTCGGACGTGGTGTTCCTGGAATCCATGATGGCGGGCGACTGGCTGGTGGGCGATTTCTGGGGGCCGATGCGCGATGAAACGAGGCTGTTTCTGGAGCGGGTGACGATGGGCCGCAGCGTCTCGCTGGCGCTGCCCCATCACGCCCGCACCGTGCTTGAGGTGACGCTGGCGATCGAGCACAGCGCAAAGGAAAACCGGCCGATCGACTTCCCGCTCACGAACTCCCACTGAGCTCCTCTTGCATTGAATTCCGACCAGAGAATTCTCCTTTCGCATCCTCAGTACGAACTCAGGGAATCCGCCTCGGGAGAGTGTTTCATCCTCACAGGCGACCTCGATGCGGAGGGAGCCGCCCGCGTCCTGGAGACGATGGAAAGCGAGGTCTTGAGCGCAGACCTCACGAGCCTCGATCTGGAGGAACTGGATCTCGTAGACGGCACCGCCGTCGCCCGAATGGTGGATTTAATAAGGCTCCTTTTGAGTGTCTCCAGCCGAGTCGAAGTATTAAAATCTCCGCAGTCTCTGGCGCACACGCTATATAGAGTGGGGATGCTGGAGGGCGACGCGCGGCTCGAACTCATCGAACCGAGGCAGGAAGAGGGAACGACCAACTGAGGAAGACAGGAGTCATCCATGAGTCCCGTATCCCCCGATGATCCTTATGAGAGAAAGCGCGTCCGCGTGCTCGACGCGGAGATGGCGTATATCGAAGCAGGGGAGGGCGCGCCCATCGTGCTCCTGCACGGCAACCCGGCCACTTCTTATCTGTGGCGGAACGTGATTCCCCATCTGGAGGGTTTAGGCCGGTGCCTCGCGCCCGACCTCATGAACAGCGGAGCGTCGGAGGGCATTCCCGGCGGCGGTTTGCGCTACCGGGATCACATCCCCTACATGGACGCCTGGTTCGAGGCGGTGGGCGCGACGGAAAACGCCTTTTTCGTGCTCCACGACTGGGGGGCCGCGCTGGGCTTCAACCGCGTCTCCCGCTTCCCGGAGCAGGTGATAGGTCTCGCCTATATGGAATCCATGGTGCGCCCGCGCCTTTGGACGGACATGCCCGAGGACAGGGTCGCGCAGTTCCAGACGCTGCGCGGCGAGGCGGGTCTCGATATGGTGATGGAGGATAATTTTTTCGTCGAGACCATGCTGTTCGAGCGCGGGATCGTGCGCGATCTGAGCGAGGCGGAAAAGGAGGCCTACAGAAAGCCTACCGAAGATCCTCAGAAGAGGAGACAGACCCACCAGTGGGCGTGTGAGATTCCCTTCGAGGGGGAGCCTGCGGACAACTACGAGATCGTGAAGCGCTACAGCGAATTTCTGCGCACGAGCGGGAATCTCCCAAAGCTGTTCATCAACTGCGAACACGGCCACGCCCTGGCGGGGGCCGCGCGCGCGTTCTGCCGCGAGTGGCCGAACCAGGAGGAGGTAACCATCCCGACGCGCCACTACGGCCAGGAGGACTGCCCCGATGAGATCGGAGAGGCCGTGGCGAGGTTTATTCGTAAGGAGCAGGGTTGATGAGGGGTGTCACGGCAAA
Source organism: bacterium (assembly GCA_965203325.1). GTDB lineage: Bacteria > UBA8248 > UBA8248 > UBA8248 > UBA8248 > Bin107. The sequence continues at coordinate 815,453 of OZ241875.1, read as the reverse complement.
GCGATGGACGGAAAACCTTTGAATAAGCCTGTAAAACAACATTTTATCTCAAAGTTTATTTTGAGTGGTTTTTGTAACAAAAACGGCCAATGTTGGATTTTTGATAAGAAAACAAACAAGTTAAGAGAAGCAAAACCTTCAAATATAGTAACCCCAGATTTACATACAATGATAAATCCTCATGAAGAAATTCCAGCAAAGAATTATTCATTGGAATTTGAACGCTCTAAACTTGAAAATAAGGCAGCGCCAATAATCAGAAAATTGAGGAAACTCGCAAACCGTGAGAAGCAAAATCATAGAGGAGAAGAAAAATTTCGACTTTATGAAAAGGAAGTGGACACTTTGGTTGATTTTATTTTGATGTATTTTCTGTATCTTTCTGCATCGAGACTTTCCGGTCATTCGGGAGATTTGTTACACAATCAGCAAATGGTGTTTCAAGTGTTTCTCGCGCTACGAGATTGGCCACGTCCGTCAAAGTCATCGGAGTTTGTAGATGAAGCAAGCGATCTTTTCTTATTCACGCCATACAATAGGAACAATGAGTTTATTATTGGTGACTCCCCAACAAAGTTTGAATACTTGAGGGATGATAATTCAATAACCGATATGGGATGCCCTATCGCACATAATTTATACATTCTTTTTTCGAAGAGATATGATCCTGCGAGAAGGATTGGCATTTTACCAATGGAAGAACAGCGGATAATGGCATTGAATTCAGAGATTTTTGATAAATCTGCTCGGTTCGTCATTAGTAAATCAAAAGAAATACTAGAGAAGATAAAATAGATTGCAGGTTTACTTCTCGACCGTCGCCAGCCACTGCTCAAGGCGCGAGGTCTGTATGAGCGCCTCATAACGCAAGGAGCATGAAATGCCCATCTACAGATTCGAAGATCTGAAGGACGTTCAGCAGAACCCCGGCCTCTCCTCGGGCCACGGGGAGAGCATCAAGGGGGAGCGGATGTATTTCTGCCACCGCATCTGGGAGGCAGGCACCGAGGCGAAGCCGCATTACCACGCCTGCGAGCAGTTCATCTACATCATGCGCGGCAGGCAGAAGTTCACGATGGGCGGCGAGGAGTACGAACTCGGGCCGGGCGACGTCATCCACATACCCGCGAACGAGGTCCACGCCGCAAAGATGATCGAAGAGGTCGAGGCCATCTACGTCAAGGACACCACCTGGAGCCTGAAAGGCGTGGCCGCCGGCGAGGCCGCCCCCGACGCGCCGCCACCTGATGATCCGTTTTAGGGGGGAGCGATTGCTCGATGCGGGAGAACATGCGGGTTTTCCCCTGCGAAACCATTCGTCTTCCGTAGGGGCGGACCCGCGTGTCCGCCCGGTTTTCGTTTTTAGTCGTCATTCCGGCGCATGCCGGAATCCAGAACCGATGAAATAGATATCCGGCGGCATTCCATTGTCTCCATAATTCGCGGGGAATACCGGTAAAAACCAAAGGTGAAAAACAAATTCCCTGGATTCCGCATTCCCTCCCGCCTTGGTCGGAAATGATGCCGGAATGACGGCTTTCTGGTCCGTTTTGACGGATGCGAGAAGGAAGAAGGAGTCGATCCCGTAGGGACAGGTCGCGACCTGTGGGGCAGTCCCGAGCAGGAACTGCCACTACAGACGTTCTACACCGTGCCGTAAAGCTCCTCCGCCTTGGCGTCGAGGTGCGCGATGATGTCCTGGAGATCGTCCGGGTAGTGGTGGTCGGCCCCTAGGTCGGGGTCTTCGGCGGGTGATTTCGCCACGAACATCACCGCCTTTTCGGTGAGCGTCCTCCCGCCGTGGAGCGTTCCCCGGGGGATATGGAGGATGTCGCCGGGGCCGATGATTCGCTCCTCATCGCCGAGGCGCATGTAACGCTTGCCCTCGATGATGTAGATGTATTGCTCCTCGTTGTTGTGCCAGTGGGGCTTGGAACCCGTCCCCTTGCGGTAGGTGACGACGCCCGCCTTCATGAACTCCCCGGCCAGGGGCTTGTACTCGCCCGGGTTTCCCGTGCGGAGCTGTACGTTCTCGATGGTCTCGGTGCTGTAAAAAGGCATTTCATACCCCCCTGCGGTAGTGTGCTTGAAAGAGAATGGCTGAAAAGAACCCGCGAATCATAACCCGATTCCAGGAATGGTATCATCTCGCGTATACTCCACCCATCTGAGACAGAGGTTTGGTCCAAAATTCCGGTATCAGGAGGAGAGCGCGCATGGTCGTCAACGCGGTACGCAAGGTTCCATGGTTCACATACTTTCCCGATAACTATCGCTGGTCGTTCATTACCTCCATGGGGCTGATGCGCGTGGCGGGCGGCGGGGCGGATACGTCGGAGATTTTCGAGGTCTGCAGGAATCTCGATAAAGACGTAGGCAATGACGAACTCTGGTTCGATGAGTGGAAGCGCATGGGCGACCGCATACGCGCGATGGGCGTGGTGGCGCAGCGCCGCGGCAAGAACCTGACGGCGGCGGGCCATTTCTGCCGCTCCGCCACCTATCACCAGATGGCCGACAGGTTTCGCTTCCCGAAGGATAAGGAATCGCAGGGCGTCTACCGCAAATCCATCGACAGCTTCAAGCGCTACGTCCGCCTGAACGACAGTCCCAAAGCGGAGATCGTCGAGATTCCCTACGAGGGGGGCAAATCGCTGCCCGGCTACTTCGTCCACGCCGAGAACACGCGCAAATCAAGACCCCCCGTGGTCGTGCTGTATTCGGGTTTCGACGGCACCAAGGAATCGCCCATGATCATCTCGGCCGGCGCACTCGCCCGGCGCGGCATGAGCGTGGTGGTGGTCGACAGCCCGGGCGTGGGCGAGGCCATCCGTTTCCGAAAGATATATCTCAGGCACGACTACGAGGTGGCGGGCTCGGCGGTTCTCGACTGGCTGGAGAAGCGAAAAGACGTGAACGCGAAGCGCGCCGGCATCATGGCGTCGAGCCTGGGGGGATACTACGCACCCAGAACCGCCAGCATGGAGCGCCGCTTCAAGGCCTGTCTCGCCCACGGCGCGATATGGGACTACCACGCGATATGGAAAAGGCGCATCGAGGCGGCGTTCAAGATTCAGCTTCCCTCGCCGGGGAACCACCTGGCGTGGAGCTTCAACGTCAAGACGGCGGAAGAGGGCCTGGAGAAGCTCGAAGGCTTCCGGCTCGACGGCGTCGTGCAGCGGATGAAGTGTCCCTTCCTTCTCGTGCACGGGGAAGACGATCAGCAGATACCGCTGGCGGACGCGAAATCGCTCTACAAGGCGGCGGGCTCGAAGGACAAGACGCTTCGCGTCTACAAGGGCACCGACGGCGGCTCCCAGCATTGCCACATGGACTACATCGCGCCCGTCGTGGGCTACATGGCGGACTGGATGGCCGAGAAACTGGGCGCGTAGGGCCAAATAGGAGTTTCATTTGGCGCGACCAAGCCGAGCATCCGCGCACATCCGTACGAATGTAGGCGTTTGATGCGTGATTGAGGAGTCATAGGTGGCGACGCTGGAAGTCGAGAGCCGGGGAAAGCTCGATATATATTACGAGGAAGAGGGCGCGGGCGAACCCCTGGTGATGGTGGGCGGCCTGACGGCCACGGTGGAGGTCTGGGGAAAGCTGCGGGGGCTTCTCGCGGCGGAATACCGCCTCATCATGCCGGACAACCGGGGGACGGGCAGGACGAAGGCGCATCATGACGACAACGACCGCGCGCCTTCACGCATGGCGGAAGACCTCCTGGGGCTGGCCGACGGGCTGGGCCTCGACACGTTTCACTTGATGGGGGGCTCCTACGGCGGGACGATAGCGCTTTCCTTCGCGGTGAAACACCCCCAAAGACTCAAGAGTCTCATCGTCGCGTGTTCTCATTTCGGAGGAGCGGATAAAATCGCAGCCGCCCCCGGCGTCCGGGAGACGCGCGCGAGAGGCGGCGCGCCCGACGCCACGGAAGCGGAGCGCCGGGCGGCTTTGGAGACGCTCTTTCATCCCGAGACGATAGACGAAAGGCCCGGGGTGGTCGCTTTCTATGACGGCTTCAAGCGCCGCTTTCCCATCAGCAAAGAGGAGATCGAGCGGCGCAACGAAGGCATGGCGGCGTTCGACGTTTCTGAGGAGATCAAGGCCTTGCCAGTCCCCACGCTCGTCATATCAGGCGCGGCGGACGTTCTCGTGCCGACGGAGAATTCGAGACTCATGGCCGGGCGGATTCCGGGGGCGGAACTGGTCATCGTCGAGAACACGGGCCATCATTTCTATTCCGAACGCCCCGAAGCCTCGGCCGAGGCGATTCTGGCGTTTCTGTCGAGGAATAAAACCTGATGAACATTCCCGCTTTCGAGACGCTATTGTTCGAAGTGCGCGGGAACGTCGCGCTCGTGAGCCTGAACCGCCCCGAGCGGCTGAACGCCATGAACCGCGTCATGCTGCGCGAGTTGAACGAGGCGTGCGATTTCATTGAAGCCGAAGATTCCATATTCGTCGCCGTTCTCACCGGGGAGGGCAAGTCGTTTTCCTCAGGCTTCGATCTCAAGGAACAGGCGGAGAACACGCCCACAGGCTTCGCCGAGTGGAGACAAGCGCTCCGGCAGGATTTCGACGCCGTCATGCGCTTCTGGAATCTCTCGAAACCCACTATCGCCGCCGTCCGGGGACACGCACTGGCGGGAGGATGCGAGTTGGCCTTGGCTTGCGACATCACCGTGGCGGCAGAAGACGCCGTTTTCGGCGAGCCGGAACTCAAGTTCGGTGCAGGAATTGTCGTCATGCTCCTGCCCTGGCTCACGAACCCCAAGCTGGCGAAGGAGATCATCCTGACGGGGGAAGACGGGATTCCGGCGGCCGAGGCCCACCGCATCGGGCTGGTGAACCGGGTGGTTCCCGAAGCCGAAGTGCTCGATACCGCCATGTCACTGGCGGAGAAGATGACGCCGATGGATCAGAGCCTCCTGCGCGCCACCAAGCTGGCGATGAACCGCACGTATGAGATCATGGGAATGGGCCGCGCGCTGGAGGCCGCGCTCGACCTGGACCTCATGATCGAGGGCAGGGGAACCGAGGACAAGGCCCGCTTTCTGGAGATTGCGCGGAGCGAGGGCCTTCGCGCCGCCGTCGCCTGGCGCGACGCGAGGTTCGAGGATTAGGAGTAAAGGTTCCCGACGAAATCCTAGGTCGGCTGCCATGCACCGCATAACTAAGGGATTATGTGTGGGACGTTTTGATTTTTAATTCCATATCGGGTGTTTTTTCCAGTTCTCCGGCACTCCCATCGCCACACGCCAACGCCTCTCCTGAGCTATCGGCTCAATTAAATCCGTACATTGATTGCGCCAGTCATCTCTATCGTCCATGGTTTTCAACAAATAACGCAACATCAAGAGGATGAAGAAGACGCGATCGTTTCTGGGCGTAACCGGTGGATTCCAAACGGGATCGCGCACGCGTCTCCCCTTAATCGAAACCTCTCTGTTCCAAAGCCGATTATGATGGGCGCATACATTGCGTATAACAGTCAACTGATGTAGCCAATCCGCCAAGCGATTGTCCCGAAGTCCCAGTTGCCGGTAAATGGCTTGTTTGTCATTGCCTTTCAAACCTTTATAGCAAAAAGACAAACTTCCAAACGACATCACTTCTGCGCTCATCCAGATTGGTAAGGCAGAAGACTGCGGATACTTGAGTTTATAGTCCGTGATAAAGCTATCCCTGGAGCGATTTGCTTCTTCTATTATCTTACCAAGCCAATCCGTATGGTCGAATTCCGGGCGAAAATTCGATGCGTCGGTATGCCCGAAAGGACCGTATGTATGGCCCAAGTGATATGCGATTAAAGTGCGAATATAGACTTCCACCCTTTCGATGGCGTCCATGACCAGCAATCGCAAGTGGCGGTCGAACTCATATACCTTGATGACTTCGTTAAAGTTTGCGTTCCGGATGAATTGGTTGGTTACTTTTTTGGAATGTTTGTCCCAAACACAGAATGGAGAGCAGTATGCTTTTAAGCGGTGGTAGCCAATGGTCTTGAGTTTGGATAGGGCGAAAGCATTATCTTTTATGCTCAAACCCTGTTTTTTGAGGTGAACCAACTGTTGTTCATAGGTAAGATGGCGGATCTTCAATAGACCTCAAAGATCAGGGTGTCCAAGATGCAGGTACAAAAAATCACTGAAGAACTAAAGCAAAAGCCACCAAGGTCCGCATCATCAAGGGGAGCCTTTGACGATCTACTCTCCGGGGTCAAATAGTCGCCCCGTTTAAGTTTAGCATCATCAATAAGCACCAATGCGAGAGGCGTGGTGGCTATGTTGTATTTAATATACGTAATGACACGTATTGATGTCAAGCTAAAGAAAACGAGATACATGGTTGTTTCGTTTCGTTCTCTATTTGTATAACGAATCGTCCATAAGAGCTAATCTTTGCTGGGTTTGCTCTGTATTTGCGGTTGTAATTGATGAAGTAGTTGTCTGCATATCGTGTTCGTTATAAATAGCTACTTTGTTTCGTCTTTTTTTATTCCCAAGGAGGAAGTAACGGATGCACCCACTCATCAAGAACCGAAGAAGCCGGCGCGCCTTCAACGGCGTGCCGCCCGAGCCCGAGAAGCTCGAAGCCATGCTCGAGGCGTTCCGCTGGGCGCCGTCATCGAACAACCGCCAGCCCTGGCGCGTCATCGTGGTGGAGTCTGAAGAGGCGCAGGCGAAGTTCGACGAATGCCTGAACGAGGGGAACCGCCAGTGGGCGGCCGCGGCCCCGCTCAAGATGGTTGTTCTCGGCAATCCCGAGGAACAGCCCGAGCGTTTCGGGCAGCAACGATACCTGCTCGACGTCGGCATGGCGCTCGAGAATCTCCTGCTCCAGGGCAGTGACTTCGGGCTGACCGTGCACGCCATGGCGGGATGGGACGAGCAGAAGGTGCTGGAGGGTTTCGGCATCCCCGAGCCGTTTCGCGTCGCGGCCCTCTTCGCCGTGGGGTATCCGGGCAAGACCGAAGATCTGCACCCCGACGTGCAGGCGAAGGACAACAAGCCGCCCGCGCGCAAGGATCCCGCCGAGATTTTCTTCCAGGATTCGTTCGGCCAGGCGAGATAGTCGCGGGGCCGGTTTTCACGGCGCGTATCGCGTTTGACCCTATCTGCCTATGCCCCTAGAATCCAGCGGGTTTGCTTGGTAAAGCGCCCGGTTTGTGAATGTCAGGGGTTCATGCCGCTCGTTCATTGTCGCCTCTCATACGGGGTAAGGGACTGCCTTGTTCTCCTCGGATTTCATTCAGCAGTTGCTGATCGCGATACCGGCCATTCTGCTGGCGCTCACCTTTCACGAGGTGGCGCACGGCTGGATGGCCGAGAAGCTGGGCGACAACACCGCGCGCATGCTGGGGCGTATCAATCTGAATCCCATCGTCCATCTCGATTTGATGGGGACGCTCGCTTTCGTCATCTCCATGGTGGGGGGCGTTGGCTTCGGCTGGGCGAAGCCGGTGCCGGTGGATCCGCGCAATTTCCGTCATCCCAGACGGGGAATGATGTGGGTGGCCCTCGCCGGGCCGGCGACGAACTTCATCCTGGCGATCATCAGCGGTTTTTTGTTTTCTCTGCTGCGCGGCTCGGGCCTGGGCTTCACCTTCGTGGGCGAGCCGCTCATGTTGATGCTGCGGGCGAGCTTCACCATCAACACCGCGCTCGCGGCGTTCAACCTGATTCCCATCCTCCCCTTCGACGGGGGGAGGATTGTCATGGGGCTTTTGCCGAGAAGACTGGCGTGGCAGTACTCGCGCAGCGAGCCGTTCGGGTTCTTCATCGTGCTGGGCCTGTTGCTGCTGGGCGCGCTGCACACGATCATGATGCCGATTTTCGTCGCCCTGGCTACGGCCGAGCAGGTTTTTGTGCTAAATCTTCTCAGAATCTTCGGTTTGGCGTAGCGGGTTTCTCGCAGGCGCGCGGATAAAGGACACTCGGATGACGGATAGCCAAAACGAGAAAAACCGGCCGACGCGGTTTCTCTCCGGAGTGCAGCCCTCGGGAAAACTGCACCTGGGCAATTATTTCGGCGCGCTCAAACAGCACATCGCGCTCCAGGATGAGGCTGAGGCCTTCTATTTTATTGCGAACTACCACGCCATGACGACGGTGCAGGACAAGGACTTGCTGGCGGAGCAGACGCTTGCCGTGGCGATGGACTATCTCGCATTGGGTCTGGACCCCGAAAAGGCGGTTTTCTTCCGCCAGTCCGACGTGCCCGAGGTGAACGAACTCGCCTGGATGCTCTCCGCCGTCACGGGAAAGGGGCTTCTGGATCGCGCCACGTCGTTCAAGGACAAGGTGGCGCGAGGCATCACGCCCTCGATGGGGCTTTATTATTACCCGATGCTCATGGCCGCCGACATCCTCATCTACCGCTCCACGGTCGTGCCCGTGGGAGAGGATCAGGTGCAGCATCTCGAGATGACGCGCGACATGGCCCTGGCGTTCAACAACGCGTATGGGGAAATCTTCCCCCTGCCCACCGTCCGGCTCGATGCGGGGGCCAAGGTGCCGGGCTTGGACGGCCAGAAGATGAGCAAGAGCTATGACAACACCATCGAGATTTTCGAGGAGGGGAAAAAACTCAGGAAGCGGGTGATGTCGATCGTCACCGACTCCACCCCGCTCGAAGAGCCCAAAGACCCTGACGCCTGCAACGTGTTCGCCCTGTATCAACTCTTCTCCGATGAGGCGGAACAGGAGGAGCTCAGGGAGCAATACCGGACGCCCGGCTTCGGCTACGGCCATGCGAAACAGGCTCTTTTCGAGAAGATGGATGCGTATTTCGCACCTTACCGGGAAGAGAGGAAACGCCTGGAAGGGGATATCGGCTATGTGGAGGACGTTCTGGCCGAAGGCGGCGCCAGGGCCAGGGCGGAGGCGCAAAAGACGATGCGCCTCGTGAGGGAGGCGGCGGGAATCCCCGGGATGCCCGTATCGGCTGTCGAAACGACATAAAGGACTGGATGGGAGAATGACGACGAACTACAAGGAACTCTTGAACCTGCCCAAAACCTCGTTTCCCATGAAGGGGAACCTGCCCCGGCGCGAGCCGCAGATGCTCGAGTCCTGGGAGGCGCAGGGTATTTACGAGAAGATCAGGGACGCATCGCAGGGCTGCAAGAAATACATCCTGCACGACGGCCCCCCCTATGCGAACGGGCATATCCACCTGGGCACGGTGCTGAACAAGATATTGAAGGACGTCGTGGTGAAATCGAAGCAGATGGCCGGCTTCGACGCCGTCTACGTGCCGGGATGGGACTGCCACGGCCTGCCGATCGAACACCAGGTGGACAAGGAACTCGGCCGCAAGCGCTTCGAGATAGACGAGGTGCAAAAGCGCAGGATGTGCCGCGAATACGCGGAGAAATACATCGACATCCAACGGGACGAGTTCAAGCGCCTGGGCGTCTTCGGCGACTGGGAGCGGCCCTACCTCACCATGAGCTACGACTACGAGGCCGCCACCGTGCGCGAACTGGCGCGCTTCATCGAGCGCGGCGGCGTGTATCTGGGTCTCAAACCCGTGCACTGGGCGCCGGGTCTGAGGACCGCGCTGGCCGAGGCCGAAGTGGAGTATGAGGAGGTCACCACGCCGAGCATCTATGTGAAGTTCCCCATCTCGGACGAGCAGTTGCCGGGCTGGGCGGAGAAGATCGAAGGTCTGGACGAGGCCGCGGAAGGTTCGCGGGTGAGCGTTCTCATCTGGACGACGACGCCCTGGACGCTGCCCGCCAATCTGGCGCTGGCGTTCAGCGAGACTCTCGAATACGGCGTATTCCGCCACGGGGAGGAGTTGCTGATATTCCATGAGCATTTCCTGCCCCGGTTGAAAGAGTTGGCCGAACAAGAGGGTGCGAGCGGCGCCTTCCAGAAGGTGGCGGGCTTCCAGGGAGGCGAGATCGAGGGCTTGCACGCGCGACACCCCTGGATAGAGCGCGACTCGCTCGTCGTGAAGGCCGATTACGTCACCCTCGATCAGGGGACGGGCGTCGTGCACACCGCTCCCGGCCACGGGCGCGAGGACTACGAGACCGGCCTCAAATACGGCCTCGAAGTCTACAGCCCCATCGCGGATGACGGGAAGTTCACCGACGACGTGGCGCATTTCGCAGGCCAGTTCGTCTTCGATGCGGATCCGAACATCATTGCCCATCTGCGCGATTCGGGCCATTTGTTCGCGGTGGAGGATTACACCCACCCCTATCCGCACGACTGGCGCAGCCACAGGCCGACCATCTTCCGCGCGACGCCGCAGTGGTTCATCTCGATGGAGCACGCCGATTTGAGAAAGCGCTCGCTGGAGGAAATTCGAAAAGTCGCCTGGGTGCCGCCTTGGGGCGAGGAGCGCATCTACGGCATGATCGAGAACAGGCCGGACTGGTGCATCTCGCGCCAGCGCTCCTGGGGCGTGCCTATCGTCGCCTTCCATTGCGAGGATTGCGGGCACGTCGTGGTGGACGCCGAGGTGGCGCACCGCGTGGCCGACCTGATGGAAGAAGGCGGCGCGGACGTATGGTTCGAGAGACCGGCCGCGGAACTTCTGCCGCCGGGTTTCACCTGCCCCAAATGCGGCGGCACGTCTTTCAGGAAAGAGACCGACATTCTCGACGTATGGTTCGACTCGGGCGTGAGCCAGGCGGCCGTCCTGGAGAAAAGAGAAGAGTTGACGTGGCCTTCGGACATGTATCTCGAAGGCAGCGATCAGCACCGCGGCTGGTTCCACAGTTCCCTGCTCGCCGCCGTCGGCGTCAGGGACGCGGCGCCCTACCGCGAAGTGCTCACCCACGGCTACGTGGTGGACGGCAAGGGCAAGAAGATGAGCAAATCGCTCGGCAACACGATCGCGCCCGAAGAGATCATCAAGAAATACGGCGCCGAGATATTAAGGCTCTGGGTCGCCGGGGAGAACTACAGGGAAGACATCCGCATCTCCCCGCAGATTCTCGACCGCATGGCGGAGGCCTACCGCCGGATCAGGAATACGTGCCGCTTCCTGCTGGGCAACCTGAGAGACTATGAGAGCTTCGACACCGGCGAGGACGCCGTTCCGCTGGCAGAGCGCATGGAGATCGACAGGCTCATCATCAGCCGCCTGGACAGGCTCGTCGAGCGCGTGCGGCAGGCCTATGCCGATTATGAGTTTCACGCCGTCTACCATGCGCTCAACAACTTCTGCGCGGTCGATTTGTCCTCGTTCTATCTCGACGTCTTGAAGGACAGGCTCTACATCTCCCTGCCCGACGACGTGGACAGAATATCGGGCGTCAGCACCATGCACGAAATCCTGGATGCGCTGCTCCGGATGATGGCGCCGATCCTGCCCTTCACGGCGGAAGAAGCCTATCAACTCACGCCGAAACTACACGGCGAGAGCATTCACCTGGCGTCCCTGCCCGAGGCCGACGCTGCGCGGCGCGACGAGGCGCTCGAAGAGAAATGGGAACCGCTCATGCGCGCGCGGGCCGAGGTGCTCAAGGCGCTCGAACTCGTCCGCCAGAATCAGGAAAAGGGCAAGGGCAGTTCTCTCAATTTCAGCGTGAGGCTGTTCACCGAGGAGAGTATGCGCGAGAGGCTGGCGGTTCTGGAACCCGAGATGGAAGACGTGTTCATCGTCTCGGGCGCCGCGCTCGCAGACTCAGGCGAGGCGCCCTCGGGCGATGTTTACCGCAGCGAGGAGGTGGAGGGTCTGGCCGTCGAGGTGAACGAGGCGCGGGGGGCGAAGTGCGCCATGTCGTGGAAAATCTCGGAAGACGTGGGTTCTGACCCGCGTTTCCCCGACCTCTCGGCGCGCTGCGCCCGCATCGCCGCGAAGGTGCTTTCGTGAGCCGAAGGCCGGGGCTCAAACCGTTTTTCCTCATCGCCGCTCTTTTCGCCCTGGCCGATCAGGTGGTCAAGCAAATCGTCGATAAAACCTTCGCCCTGGGCGACTCGGTAGCGGTGATTCCGGGTTTTTTCAACCTCGTACATTTGAGAAATTCCGGCGGGGCGTTCAGCATCCTCGACGGCCTGCCTCCCCTGTGGGGGCGTCTTTTCTTTATCTGCGCCACCCTGGCCGCGTTGGCGTTCGTCCTCTATCTATACCGCTCTCATCCGCCGGAAAATCTCTGGGGAAGAGCGGGCATGATTCTCGTTTTCGGCGGCGGACTGGGAAACCTGGTCGACAGGGTCGCCCACGGCGAGGTGATCGACTATCTCCTGTTCTATTATGGGCAATACCATTGGCCCGCGTTCAACCTGGCGGACTCAGGCATCACGGTCGGTGTCGGTCTGATGATACTCGATCTCTTGCGGAGTCCGGCCGAGACCGCATCGAAGGGGAAAGGCGGGTAGAGCGGTTCGACCGGGCAGCAGCCGGTTTTCACGAGAAGTGGATTTCTTTCCGGAGGGATGGAGATGCTCGGCCCCTTCCCGTTCTCGGGAACGCATGCGAGTCGAAACAAACCCTCCGTAGGCTCGGCGACCAGGGCGCGCGGCTATGCGCGCCATTATCTGTGGAACACGTCTGTTGTCTGGAGCGTTGTTTCTCTGGCCTGCATTTCGGGCCTGGGATACCTGTTTGCGCAGCGCCCGCTTCAAGAAGAGACGCTCTTTTACGCCGCCGCATCTGTTCTGGGCGTTTTTCTCGCTTATTCATTCTGGCGAGCCTCTCGCGCGCTCAGAGACCTGATGGGCGAACCGGTGAACTTCGAGGGCCGCGTCGCGTCCAAAGCCTCCTATATCTTCTGGAACAAACTGGCCTTCCTGGAAGAAAAATATCACCTCAGAATCGTTCGCGGCGTAGGCATGCGCCCGCTGACGCTCGGGAGCGGAAAAATCATCAAGGAAGGCTGGTTCCTGGCCGCGCAGGGCTATCACGACCTCCTGGCTACGGGCGATCATGTCCGGGGAACGCTCTACCCCAGAACGCGCGTCATCGGCGCCCTCGTCAAGGTATGAGTGTGGCGGAGGGAGGCGAGAAAACCTGGGCGCTTGTCTGCCGTGAAGGCGCCAAGCGGGTCGATTCGTTTCTGGCTCACAATTTGAAAGACCTCTCCCGCTCGCGCGTGCAGGGGCTCATCCGGGACGGCATGGTCTCGGTCGATGGAAGAGTGGAGACGAAAACGGCGCACGCCCTCCCGGGCGGCGCACGCGTCGTGGTGACGCTGCCGCCTCCCGCGCCCTCCCACATCGAGGCCGAAGAGATTGCGCTCGACGTTCGCTACGAGGACGCGCACCTTCTCGTGATCAACAAGCCGCCCGGCATGGTGGTTCACCCGGGAGCCGGGCAGCGCAAGGGAACCCTCGCCGCCGCTCTTTTGCATCACTGTAGAGGACAGCTCTCGGGCATCGGCGGGGTGGAGAGGCCCGGCATCGTTCACCGGCTCGACAAGGACACGTCCGGCCTGCTGATTGCGGCGAAAACGGATGCCGCGCACCGAAAACTATCCGCCGATCTCAAGGCGCGCCGGGTTCACCGCCACTATCTGGCCATCGTCCGCGGCATCCCCGCCCAAGGGGAGGGGACGGTAGACGCTCCCATCGGACGCCATCCGGCCCACAGGACGGCCATGGCGGTTGTGGAGAGCGGGCGTCGGGCGGTGACTCACTACGCGGTCCGTGAAGTGCTGGGAGGCGCTTCGCTTTTGGGCATTACGCTCGAAACGGGCAGAACGCACCAGATCAGGGTGCACATGAGCCATATCGGGCATCCCGTCCTGGGCGACCCGGTCTACGGTCTGGGGAGGTTGCCGAGAGGGCCCCGCAAGAAGAACAAATCGAATCAAAAGAGCCTCATCGGGAGACAGGCTCTCCATGCGCACAGGCTGGTTTTCCGCCATCCCATCGAAGGGGACGAGCGGGAACTGCTGGCCGAACCTCCGGTGGATTTCCTGAAACTGCTGGAGGATTTACGGGGGTAGCTCTCTTGCTGAATGAGTTTCACGCCTAAGCCGCCCGAGGCGTCCCAAGGTTTCGTTTCATCTCATTCCTTGCCTACCGTGTTCGAGGTATGCCATAAGAACTCCTGACACATGGAGATATCGTTTCAGGCATTTGAGTTATCTGCTCTGGTAATTTGGAGAAAAGATATCTCATCCTTTTGTTAATTGAGGGCTTATATGAAAGACGTCGTCATTCTCAGCAGCGTTCGCTCCCCGGGCGGGGCCTTCGGCGGCGCGCTCAAAGGCATGACCGCGCCGGAGATGGGTGTTCACATCGCGCGTGAGGCGGTTCAAAGATCGGGCGTGGCGCCGGAACATTTCGACGAGACCATCATCGGCCACGGCTGGCAGGCGGGGGTGGGTCCCAATTCCGCGCGGCTCATCTCGGTGGGCGCGGGGCTTCCCAAGGAGACGCCCGCTTACACCATCAACAAGCGCTGCGGCTCGAGCATCAAGGCCGCCGCCCTCGCCGCCCAGGCGATCCGCGCGGGCGATGCGGATGTCGTGCTCGCGGGCGGCGTGGAGAGCACCTCCAACGTGCCCTTCGTGAACCCGGGCGCGCGGTGGGGGAACCGCTTCGGCCACGCGCAGTTTCTGGACCTGATCTACAAGGACGGCTATGAGGACCCGCTCTCGGGGCAACTCATGGGCGTGACGGCGGAGAATCTGGTGGAAAAATACAACCTGAGCCGAGAGGAGCAGGATGAGTACGCGCTCGAAAGCCAGGAGAAGGCCGTGGCGGCCGTCGAGGGCGGAAAGTTCGCCGATGAGATCGTGCCGGTCGAACTAAAAGGGCGCAAGGGCGAGGTGAACGTGTTCGATAGGGACGAGACGCCGCGCAGCGGCATGTCGATGGAAAAGCTGGGCCGCCTCCGGCCCGTTTTCGACAAGAACGGCTCCGTCACCCCCGGCAATTCCTGCTGCCAGGCGGATGCGGCCTCCGCCCTCGTGCTGGCGTCGAAGGAAAAGGCCGACGATTTGGGCGCGAAGCCCGTCGCCGTCCTGCGCGGCTATGCCTCGACGGGCGTGGAGCCCCGCTACATGGGGTTGGGGCCCGTCACGGCCATGCCGAAGGCGCTCGAACGCGCGGGCCTCGCGCTTGCGGACATGGATTTGATCGAGGTGAACGAGGCGTTCGCCGCCCAGGTCATCGCTTGTGAGCGCGAACTCGAGTGGGACAGGAAAAAGCTGAACGTACACGGCGGCGCCATCGCGCTCGGCCACCCGGTGGGCGCAACGGGCGGTAAGATCATCGCCACCTGCCTGAGCGCGCTCGAGCAAAGGGGCGGGCAGTTCGGCGTCGTGAGCGCCTGCATCGGCGGGGGCCAGGGGGTGGCCGTCGTGCTGGAGCGCGTCGCATAGGCGCAATGATTATACGGTTCGGCAAAGCAAGAGGGTGAGATGGGAATGGAAAAGGCAATGGTGGTGGGCGCGGGCACGATGGGCGCAGGAATCGCCCAGCTTTTCGCGCAAAACGAGATTCCGGTGGTCCTGACGGATTTGAGCGAAGAGATGGTGGCGAAGGCGATTTCGGGGCTTGAGGCGCGCGCGGCGAAGCGCGTCGAGCAGGGCAAGATGTCTGCCGAGGCAAAAGACGCCGTTTTCTCGCGCATCACGCCTGCGACGGGCTACGCGAAGGCGGCGGATGCGGACGTTGTCGTCGAGGCCGTTTTCGAGGACATGGATATCAAGAAAGAGGTGCTTGGCGCACTGGATGAAGCGGCGCCCGAGCACGCTGTTTTCGCGTCGAACACCACCTCGCTCTCCATCACCGAGATGGCGGCGGCCACTTCCAGGCCCGAGAAGGTCGTGGGCGTCCACTTCTTCAACCCGCCGCTGGTGATGAAGCTCGTGGAGATCATGCCGGGCCTCGGCACCTCGAAAGAGACGGTCGAAGCCGCCCGCGCCCTGGCCGAACGGCTCGGCAAGACGCCCGTGATGGCGAATTTCGACAGCCCGGCGGGCATCGGCAGCCGCGTGCTGGCGGGAATGCTCAACGAGGCGGTGGAAGTCTATGCGGGCGGTCTGGCCTCCGCCGAGGACATCGACAAGGCGATGAAGATGGGCGCAGGCCTGCCCATGGGGCCGCTCGAACTCATCGACCTGATCGGCGTCGACATCCACCTCGCCAAGACGGAGACGCTCTACCGCGAGCTGGGCGATACGCGCTACCGGCCCAACTTCCTGCTCCGCAAGATGGTCAAGGCGGGCCACCTGGGCCGAAAGTCCGGCCGCGGCTTCTTCACCTACGAGTAAGCCTCCCATCCTGAGACGACCGTGGACTTTGAACTCAACGAGACCCAGCGGCTGATCAAGGAAACGGCGGCGGAGTTCGCCCAACGGCGAATCGTCCCCGTGGCCCGGGAGAACGACGAGAAGGAACGCTACCCGGCGGACATCGTCGCCGAAATGGGCGCGTTGGGGATGTTCGGCGGCCCGATTCCAGAGGAATACGGCGGCGCGGGCCTCGACTATATCTCCTACGCCATCATGAACGAGGAGATAAGCAAAGCGTGCAGTTCGGTGCGCACCGTCCTGTCGGTGCAGATCTCTCTCGTCGCCACCACGATTCTGAAGTGGGGGAGCGAGGCGCAGAAGAAGAAATATCTTCCCAGACTCTGCTCGGCGGAGTGGATAGGGTGTTTCGGCCTCACGGAGCCGGACGTGGGCTCCGACGCGCAGCACTTGAAGACTTTTGCGCAAAAGACCTCGGGCGGCTGGAATCTGAACGGGCAGAAGATATGGATCAGCAACGGAGGGGTCGCGCAGCTTGCGCTCGTGATCGCGCAGACCGATCGCGAGAACCCGCGCAAGATGGCGGCCTTTCTGGTGGAGACCGATCTGCCCGGCTTCGAGGCGCGGACGATGCACGGGAAGCTGGGACTCAGGAGTTCCAACACCGCCGAGCTTTTCCTGGCGAACGTCGAAGTGCCCGATGACGCCTTGATGGGGGAGGTGGGCGATGGCTTCAAGGTCGCGATGAGCGCGCTCGACAACGGACGCTATTCGGTGGGCGCGGGTTGCCTGGGAATCGCGCAAGGCTCGCTCGAAGCCTCGGTTGCCTACGCGAAGGAGCGCCGCACGTTCGGTAAGCCCATCGCCGCGCACCAGCTCGTACAGGACATGATCGCCCGCATGGTGGTCGACATCGACGCGAGCAGGCTCCTGCTCTACCGGGCGGGAGAACTCAAGAATGCGGGCAAGCCGAACACGCGCGAGACCTCCATCGCCAAATACTATTGCACCGAGGCGGCCCTTCGCTGCGCGAACGACGCGATTCAGATTCACGGCGGCATGGGCTACAGCAACGAGTATCCCGTGGAGCGCTACATGCGCGACGCGCGCGTGGCGACCATCTACGAGGGAACCAGCCAGATCCAGAAGCTCATCATCGCAGGCTTTGAAACCGGAATCCGCGCGTTCGCTTGAGTGAGATATCCGGTTCTATTTCTTCGGTGATCCACTGACGCCGGGAAATTCAAATCCTTTCCGGTTCCGGGCTAAGCCCTTTTCCGCCTGGCGCGGCGTTTCCGGGGTTTCGGCGCCGGGCGTTCCTTCAGGAACCAATCCAGTATTTGCTCACCGTCCCAGCAGACCACCCCCGGTTTCGACAGGATATGCTCGAAGGTCTCGCGCACGTATTTGATCCGGTGCGGCGAGCCCGAGAGATATGGGTGCATGGCGATCGACATCACCTTGGTGGATTCGTGGCTCTCGGCGTAGACGGTCTCGAAGTAATCAATCGCGCGGTCGCGGAAGACCCGGGACTCATGGTACTGGATCGCCATGCTCACGATGTCGTGGAGTTCGTAGTTGTAGGGCAGCGCCACGACCGTCTTGCCGACCGTCGTCTTCACGTGCACCGGCTGGTCGTCGAGCACCCAGTCGCCGATGTATTCGACCCCGGCCTCGGCGAGAAGATCCAGCGTCTGGTAGGTCTGGGTCAGCCCCGGACCGAACCAGCCGCGCGGTCTTTTGCCGCAGAATTCCGTGATGATGTCCATGCACTCCTCAATCGTCGCGCGCTCGTCGTCTAGTTTGTGCATGGGTATCTGCTCGTAGGAGTGGGCGTTGAATTCCCAGCCCGCCTCCAGGCACGCCCCGGCGACTTGCGGATATTCCAGGCAGGTGCGGGCGTTCAGCGTCACCGTCGGGCGTACGCCCAGATCGTCGAGCATGCGCTTGATGCGCCAAATGCCGACCCGCATGCCGTATTCGTGCCAGCTCCAGTTGGGATGGTCGGGGAGCATCGGCACCCCCTGGGGCGGGGGAATCACCATGCGCGCCATGGGCCGGACGATGTCCCACACTTCCAGCGCCAGTACCGGCCAGAGCACCAGGCGTGCGCCTTCGGGCAGTTTGAGCGGTTTGCGATCGACGATGGCCGAATAGGGCAGGCGGTCTCCGGGCCTCATGCCTTCTTTCATGTCTTGTCTCCGAATGAGTTGCGCCCGACCGGATGGAGCGGCGCGCGGTTTTGTTTGCCGTGAATATAGCATAGTCGCGAAGGCGCGGCGGGCAACCGCGCCCTGGGACTTCATTTCGAATCGACGCGCGCCGTTTCCCGAGCCGATGCCGGTCGTCGGGAAGCGCTCCCGGCGCGCCCTTGATTCGCCCGTTTCTAGGGCTTCCAGGCTTCGGGCGGCGCCGCCGCGTCGCGCGGGTGGCCGTCCCGGGAGAGTCTGTCGCGGAACCAATCCTCGTTCACCCGGTTCGTGTAGGGGTCCATGACGGCCATGTCGCAGAATATCTCGATGCAGTTGCCCGAGGGGTCCGCGATGTAGAGCGCGTGGTTCTCGCCCCAGAAGCCATCCCCCTCGGGATGCGTGGGGCTGTGGATGGAAGGCCCCCAGAAGATTTCGACGTCTTTTTCTTCCAGATAGGACGCCCACTCCTCGATTTGCGTGCGGTCTTCCACCTCGAACGCGATGTGATGCAGGCCCGTCTGCAAGGAGAAGAAGGAGCGCTCCTCGGGCGGGGCGGGGCCTTCGCCATCGGGCCAGAAGATGAGGTTCATGTCGTGGTGAAGTTCCGTGCACCGCATGAAGCAAAGCCCGAAGGGGAAATCGCCCACCGTGCCCGGCTCGAATATCTCCGAAATGGTGAAGCCCAGCGTGTTGACGTAGAAATCCTTGGCCGCCTCGATGTCGTGCACCTTGATGGCGGCGTGTTGGAGCCGCGTGAAGCCCCCCGATGGTCTCGGCATATGAATTTCTCCTCCGTTTCTATGAGTCGATAATAATCAGTCGATGCAGGCCCAGGAATCCCTGCCCAGATCCCCCAGACCCTCGCAGCCGTCTTCTGTGACGGCGACGGCGTCTTCAATCTTCACGTGGCCGATTTCCGCGTGGCGGATGTCGCATTCCACGGATACCACCATGCCCGCCTCGAGCGAGCGCTCCACCTCGGGGCCGAAGCGCGGCAACTCCTGCTGCACCATGCCGATGCCGTGCACCTCGAAAATGCCTAAGTCGGCGAAGCCGGTGTCCGCGAACGCCCGGTGTCCCCGCTCATGCACCGATGCGCAACTCGCCCCGGCCCGGATGGCGTCCCGGCAGGCGTCTACCGCGTGGAGGCACGCCTTGCGCAACTCTTCGGCGAGAGGGGAGGGTTCGCCCCGCACCCCCATCCGGCAGATGTCGGACATGTAGCCCGCCTCGGAGCCGCCGGCGTCGATGTGGAGGATTTCCCCTTTCTGCCAGATTTTATCCGAGGGCTCGCGCCGCATGGCGGGTCCCGCCGCGGTGAAGGCGTAGTGGAAATGGAGCCCGCGCCGCACCATTTCCTCCTCCACCCTTTGCTCGATCCGCCGGGTCGTTACGCCGCGCGCTCCCTCCTGAAAGCCAGCCTGGATGGCTTCTGAATCCGCATTCGCCGCGCGCCGGAATATCTCCAGTTCATCCTCTCTCTTCACGGCGCGTAGTTCTTCCAGGATAGTGAGAGAATCGACAAACCTTGCGCCGTGGAGTTCGCGCGCAAGCGCTTCCATCGCGTCCACGGGCATGAAGGCGCGCTCGACCGCGATGGTTCCCTCGTCCAGTCCCCGCTTCCTCACGGCCTCGGCCGCCGTTTCCGCAGCACCGACGGTGCCCCGCGCCTTCGTGTAGATGACGTCTGGGATCCAGGTGTCCACCTCGTTTCGCGGCGACGCCTCGACGCGCCATGCCACCTGAAAGGCGTTTTCGGGGTTGTCGCGGGGGATTCCCACGAAAGGGAGGTATTGGCTCGGCCCGATGGCGGCCACCCTTTCGCGGAAATGGAAGTAGTAGCCGCCCGTCAGGTAGCGGATGTTGTGGGGCGTGTGCGCGAGCAAGAGGTCGACGCCCGCATCTTCCATCAGGCGGGCGAGTTTTTGCTCGTCGTACAGCGGCTTCATCAGTCGACGACCACCCAGTCCTCGCGCCCCAGGTCGCCCAGGGGTTCGTAGCCGTCCGCCGTCACCGCCACGGCGTCTTCCACCTTCACGTAGCCCACCTCGGGATGGCGGATGTCGGTCTCTATCGACACCACCATGCCCTCTTCGAGCGCTCTCTCCACGCCGGGGCCGAAATAGGGCTGCTCGTGCGAGACCATGCCGATGCCGTGGATGATGAAGTTGCCGTACGCGCCGTGCTCGGTGTTCTGGAGATACGTCGTGCCCTTCTCGTAGATGTCGCCGCACACGGCGCCTGCGCGAATCTCGGCGCGCACGTGATCCTGCGTTCCGAGACAGGCCTTGTAGAGTTCGTCCGCAAGCGGCGTGGGCTCGCCCCGCACGCCCATCCGGCAGATGTCCGTCAGGTAGTCGGATTCCGAGCCGCCCGCGTCCAAGTGCAGCACTTCTCCTTTTTCCCACACTTTCCCGGACGGGGCGCGCAGCATGCCCGGTCCCGCAGCGGCGAAGACCCACAGGAAGTGGAGGCCCCTGTCCGTCATGCCCCGTTCCACGGCGTGGGCGACGTCCTTCGTGGTGGCGCCGGGTTTGGCCGTCTCGAAAGCGTCTCGTATGGCCTCTGCGTCCGCCTGGGAGATGCGCCGGTAGATATCGATCTCCTCGGGCGTCTTGATGGCGCGAAGTTCCTCCAGAATCGGGAGCGCTTCCACGAACGTCGCGTTCGGCAGTTCGCTCATGAGCGTATCCTTGGCGATGGCGGGCAGGAAGTTGCCCTCCACGGCGATGGAGCCGCTCCCGAGACCGCGCTCCGAGATGGCTTGCGCGGCGTCTTTGGCGGCTTCGGCCGGATATCTGCCTGAGGGGATAAGCTCGGGTATCCAGAGATTCTGGTCCTGCGCTTGGCCGCGCTCGCCGGTCCCGCCGATCAGGAACGATTTTCCGGCGTCGCCGCGCGGGATGCCCGCCAGCGCCATGTACTGGCCGCGCCCCATGGACGTGAACCTCTCGTGAAAGTGATAGTAATAGCCGCCGCACAGATAGCGCACGTTCTCGCGCGAGTTGGCCAGAACGAGGTCCACGCCGGCTTCGCTCATGAGGCGGTCGAGTTTTTCCCCGTCATAGGGTGGTTGCATGGAAAATCCTCCAATTTTCATTTGCCTGGAAATGTCTGAGATGATTGTCAGTTGTTCGTCTCATCCTCGCGCAGAAATCGGTGAGGGTCAAACCGAAACCCCGTTGGTATAGAGCGTAGCCTCGACTGGCCCGCGGTGGCCTCAGGCGAGGAGACCGAGCTCTTTTTTCTTCGCCGCCACGTCGATTCCGAAGAGTCTGGCCTGGTTCTCGCCCAGAATGTTGCGCTTGTCCTGTTCCGTGATGGGAGGATAGCCGTATCGCTCCTGGAGTTCCTCGTCGATCTCCATCTCCCAGAACCACTCGATCATGGGCTGGGGATTGCCCAGCAGGGGCGCTTCCGAACCCCAGATGATACGGTCGGAGCCTACGTCTCTGAGCAGCCTGCCCATGTATTCCTTGAACTGCCAGGGCGCGACGAGGGGCAGGTGCATCGTGCCCGACAGGACGAGCACGACGTTCTCGAAACGCGCCGCGATGTATACGCACTCCTCGAAGTAGGGCAGCGCGAGGTGGTGAATGGCGAAGGTGAGGTCGGGAAAATCCATCGCCGCCTGCTGGATGTCGAGCGGCGTCAAATCCTCCAGTCGCGCGCGGGTGATCGGAAAGCCCTTGTGGTACTGGAACACGTTGAGCCCCAGCTCGCGGCCTTTCTCGTATATGGGATAGGCGAGTTCGGGGTCGTCGCACCGCCATGAATTGCCGTCGATGTGGGCGTTGTAGAACTTCACAGAGCGCGCGCCCATCTCCGTCACCTGGCGTTCGAGTTCCTCGAGCGCGCCCTGAACGCTCGGGTATTTGGGGTCCACCCCGCCGCAGAACAAGACGCGCTCGGGATTCGCGCAGGCGAAATCGTATTGCGCCTGAACGGGGGAGAAGCCCTCCTTGTAGACGTCGTAGAGCACGACCGCCTGCGCCATGGCCATGTCGGTCTCGGAATCCTCGAAAACCAGCCTGCCGAGCTCATCGCACGTCCATTTCCTGGCGAACCCGCCGATGGGGTCTCCGCCCGCATAGACGTCCTCCTGGCCCCTGGGGCGTCTTCCCTTGCCGATGCGCAGGTGCCAGAGGCGATCGAGTCCGCTGTCCGGGCGGGCGAGGTTCTCGTCAGACAGGTCGTACATGTGAACCACGTTGTCGAAAACGAAGACGTCGCCGTTCAGCATTTGAGCGTCCCTCTCGGGGTGGTTTTGCTGGGTAATCGGGCTGATTCCAAGTCTAAAATATCGCAAAAATCACAAATAGGCCAAGGTGCGAAACGGGGTCTGGTGAAAAAAGAGGAATTCCCGAAATGCGGTTGACCATGCGCCCCCGAAACTATACATTGCCACCCGATTAGACGAATCAACCCTCTCGATTTCGAGATTTTTTGCTTTTGGGGGAGCAATTTGATGGGCAGGTTCGCGAAAGTCCTGCAATCATCCATCGGCGCGAAAGTCGCCATGGCCGTCACCGGCATTCTTCTGGTCCTGTTCATCATCGCCCACATGCTCGGCAACCTCCTGATGTTCGCGGGTCCCGAGGCGACGAACGCCTATGCGAAGGGGTTGAAGGATCTCGGCGCTCTCCTGTGGGTGGCGCGCATAGGGCTTCTTGTCGTGTTCCTGGTGCACATCGGCTCGGCCCTGCGCCTTTGGCGCATGAATCAGGCGGCCCGGCCGCAGGCCTACGCCGTGTCCGAATCCACGATGGTCACCTATGCGGGCCGCTCCATCGTGCTGACGGGCGCCCTGGTGCTGGCTTTCGCCGCCTACCATCTGCTTCATTTCACGCTGTTCGCCACGAACCCAGAATTCGCCCAGTTGCACGACGCGCAGGGCCGCCACGACGTCTACAGGATGGTGATTCTGGGATTCAGGAACACGGCGGTATCGGGCGTGTATCTGGTTTCGATGATTCTGCTGGGGCTTCACCTGAGCCACGGCGTGACGAGTCTGTTCCAGTCGCTGGGGATCAACAATCCCTCTTACAACCCTTTGATCAAGCGGCTGGGCCCCTGGAGCGGCGTGCTTGTCGCCGCGGGCTTCATGGCGATTCCGCTGGCCGTCTTGGCGGGTGTGTTGAAATAGTTCTCCCCTGGTGAGGAGAAGGGTATGGATACGAACGGCAGCCTGAACGGAAACGTCCCGGACGGTCCTCTGGCGGAGAAGTGGGACAACCACCGCTTCAACATGAAGCTCGTGAATCCGGCCAACAGACGCCGCTACAAGATTATCGTGGTGGGTTCGGGGCTGGCGGGAGGGGGCGCCGCGGCCACGCTGGGCGAGTTGGGCTACAACGTGGATTGCTTCTGCTATCAGGACAGCCCCCGCCGGGCGCACTCCATCGCGGCCCAGGGCGGAATCAACGCCGCCAAGAACTACCAGAACGACGGCGACAGCACCTACAGGCTGTTCTACGACACCATCAAGGGGGGCGATTTCCGCTCCCGCGAGTCGAACGTGTACCGCCTGGCGCAGGTGAGCGCCAACATCATCGACCAGTGCGTCGCCATGGGCGTGCCTTTCGCGCGCGAGTACGGCGGGCAGCTTGCGAACCGCTCTTTCGGCGGCGCGCAGGTGTCGAGAACCTTCTACGCCAGGGGCCAGACGGGCCAGCAGCTTCTCCTGGGCGTATACGCGGCCCTGAGCCGCCAGATAGCGGCGGGTACGGTGAAGATGCACTCGCGCACCGAGATGCTCGAAATCGTCCTGGTCGACGGGCAGGCTAAGGGGGTCGTCACCAGAAACCTCGTGACCGGGGAGATCGAAAAACACGCGGCGGACGTCGTCATCATGGCGACGGGCGGCTACGGGCCGGTGTTCTACCTCTCGACGAACGCCATGGGGAACAACGTCACCGCCTCGATACGCGCGTACATGAAGGGCGCATATTTCGCGAACCCCTGCTACACGCAGATTCACCCCACCTGCATCCCGGTTTCGGGGGATCACCAGTCGAAGCTCACGCTCATGTCCGAATCGCTCAGAAACGACGGGCGCATCTGGGTGCCGACGAAAGAGGGCGACCCGCGCGGTCCCGCCCAGATACCCGAGGACGAGCGCGATTATTACCTGGAGCGCATGTACCCGAGCTTCGGGAACCTGGCCCCGAGGGACATCGCCTCGCGCGCGGCGAAAAGAGCGTGCGACGAGGGGCGCGGCGTCGGCGATACGGGCCTGGGCGTCTATCTCGATTTCACGGACGCCATCAAGCGCCTCAGTCTGCCCGTGGTGCAGCAGCGCTACGGCAACCTCTTCGACATGTACGAGAAGATAACGGGCGAGAACGCCTACGAAGTGCCCATGCGCATCTACCCGGCCATCCACTACACCATGGGTGGGCTGTGGGTCGACTACAACCTGATGAGCAACATCCCCGGCCTGTTCGTGCTGGGCGAGTCGAATTTCTCCGACCATGGTGCGAACCGCCTGGGCGCGAGCGCCCTCATGCAGGGGCTGGCCGACGGCTACTTCGTCGCGCCCTACACGGTGAGTAACTATCTCGCGAGCCAGACGCCGGGCGATTACTCCGCCGATTCTTCCGAATTCACGCGGGCCGCAGACGACGTGAAGGACAGGATCAAGCGCGTGCTCTCCATCGACGGCAAGCGCACGGTGACATCGTTCCACCGCGAACTGGGCCTCATCTGCTGGGATTACTGCGGAATGGCCCGCACCGATCAGAGCCTGACGAAAGCACTCGACCTGATTCCCGCGCTCAAAGAAGAGTTCTGGGAGAACGTGTCCGTACCCGGAGGCGGCGACGAACTCAACCCCGAGCTCGAAAAGGCGCTGCGCGTGGCCGATTTCCTCGAATTCGCGGAACTGATGTGCTACGACGCGCTCTTGCGGAAGGAATCCTGCGGCGGACACTTCCGGGAGGAATATCAGACACAAGAGGGCGAAGCCCTTCGCGACGATGAGCATTTCAGCCATGTGAGCGCGTGGGAGGCGCCGCGCAACGGCGGGCGACCGATACTGCACAAGGAAAATCTGGAATTCGAGGAAGTTGAATTCAGCGTGAGGAGTTACAAGTAATGGACCTCACCCTCAGGGTTTGGCGGCAAAAAGACGGGCAGTCTACGGGAACGCTTGAGACCTACCAGATAAGCGGCATCATCCCGGACATGTCTTTCCTGGAGATGCTCGACGTGACGAACGAGCGTCTCATCGAGGAGGGCAAGGAACCCATCGCCTTCGATCACGATTGCCGCGAGGGAATCTGCGGCGCGTGCTCGCTCGTCATCAACGGAAGAGCGCACGGGGGATTCTCCGGAACGACCACCTGCCAGCTTCACATGAGAAAATTCAACGACGGCGACACCATCACGGTCGAGCCCTGGCGGGCGAGCGCTTTCCCGGTATTGAAGGACCTGGTGGTGGATCGCACCTCGTTCGACCGCATCATCCAGGCGGGCGGGTTCATCTCGGCAAACACGGGCGGCGCGCCGGACGGCAACGCTGTCCCCATCCCCAAGCCCGATGCGGATGCGGCCATGGACGCGGCCGCCTGCATCGGCTGCGGCGCCTGCGCGGCGTCGTGCCCGAACGGCTCGGCGATGCTCTTCGTTGCGGCGAAGGTCTCTCACCTCGCACACCTGCCGCAAGGGGTGCCCGAGCGGGGGCAGCGGGTGCTCAGCATGGTCGCGCAGATGGATGAAGAGGGCTTCGGCAATTGCACCAACCACGCCGAGTGCGAGGCCATGTGCCCCAAGGACATCAGCATCAGCCACATCGCCAAGATGAACCGCGAGTTCATCCGCGCGACCGTGAGAGGCGATTAAGCCTTACATTTCAGTAAGTTATAATGAGGCTCCCCCCGGCGGGGAGCCTTTTTCTCGTGAAAAACCGGGTTTGTTCCGCTTGGAAAACCTAATCAGGATGTAGTCTGCATGAGTCGCTTCAAGCAAAGGATCGCTCGGCGAAGGCTTTCCGAACGACTAGCCGCGACATCGGGACGCCATTTGTTCTTGACGTACTCGATGAGCCGCGATGCGTAGGCGGGTCCCACTCGACGCCCGCTTCTCTCACGAGGTACCATGTCCTCGCGAACATCTCTCCGACGCGAACGCCGTCCCAAATTCACCATTTCGTCTTTTGGATGCTCGATGTTTTCGGGTGTTCTGGAAATCCGGTTCGGCGATATGCTCAGGTGTTTGGCGAGTGTTTCGGCGTCCGCCATCAGCCAGGTTTCGACCTCGCGGACGGCGATCCGGAAGCAAAGATTATCTGCGGGGTCGGGCAACCACCCGTCGCGCATAGAAGGCGCGCAGTCCGCTTCGTTATCGAGATCGGCCAGCACGAGCCATGGTGTGTGACGTGTCCGGGCATCGTTGTTGTAGCCGCCGATCTTTGTACGTAGGAAAGGTTTGCCTTTTCTTCCGTATATATTGATCGTCGCGCCGCCGATGTGAGCGATGAGTTTTTTCACGACCGCTTCGTCCACGATTCCTTCAACCGCGGCTTTGATTACTGGAGCCGCCAACGCTTCACGCATCCGCGATCATAAACAACTCTGTAGCGTTTTCAGGCCGTGTTTTGGGGAGCACAATATCGTTGAGTTGGAGCCCGCCTTCCAATAAGTGTGGAATGTCGGCATCACATGCTGCGGGTTCTACCTCGGTGCCCTCTTTCCTGGGAAGGAATAGAAGTGTTTCGTCGAGGCCGATCCCCTCATCGTGCAGCAACTCCGGCGAATGCGTGCTCATGAATATCTGTCTTCCTGTGCGGCGTTGAACGCGCGCCAGCATCTGCGGAAGCATGCGCACGATTTCGGGATGCAGCGACAACTCCGGCTCCTCGAGCAGCAATGGCCCACCCGTCTCCAAGGCCGCCCAGAGTAGTCCGATAAGGCGCAAAGTGCCGTCGGAGAATTGCTCCTCGTTTTGCCATGCCCCCTGGGGCCGCCAGTGCTGGTATTTGCCGCGCAGATGGGGTGTCCCGCGCTCATCTCGCTCCAATTCAATCTCTTCGAGTTGCGGCACCGCCACGCGAAGCGCTCTCTGAATTCGTTTCATTCGCGCGTTTTGGGTTTGTTTTCGCGTATTGGCGATTTGCTCCAGGAAATCGCCTCCGAAGGGATCATTCGATCTGCCTTGTGCTCGGTCCGGTTCGCGCAGAATTTGCGGCACGATGTGCAAGTAGCGGATGGATGCGAAGAACGAAACCAGCTCGCGAAACGGCTGGTTTACGTTCACCTGCTCCAGGTAGGTCTGGGTCAGGCGTTGAGTGTCTTTGCAATCTTCTTCATTTGGTCGGTCAATGATCGCTTCGTCGTCTTGCCAAATACGTTCCTTGCGCACCAACGGTCGGCGTCGGTTGTCCTGGTGGAAGGCGAGTTCATACTTCCAGCGATGTCCTTCGACTTCTTGCAGCTCGACGCCGATCTCGACGTCCGGTTTTTTTCGCGCCGCCAGGCAGCGAATGGCGTTCATTCCACCTCGCCGATTTACGGCCTCTTCGAAGCCGCCGCCTGATAAAGCGAGATCACGCAGGAAGCGGAAAGCGTCCAGGAGATTCGATTTTCCCGAGGCGTTGGGGCCGACAAGGAACATGCGATTCTGTAGGTCGAATTCCACGCTCTTGAAGTTCTTCCAGTTTTTCAGGCGCAACTTCGTGAACTTCAGCATTTCGCTTATCCTTGCGTAGCCAATCTAGTCAGGGCCTTCACGGGTGGAGCGGTGCTCCATATCCGATATGCGATGATACTACCGAATAAAAGAGATACCAAGTTGAACGCTATCACGCCCCGAAAGTCCGCCCCATCCCCCCGTTTTCAATCCCGGCGATATGTACTATGCTATGAGCATTCGATAGGAACCTGTCCATCTATTCTCATGCAGAGGGGTGAAGCCATGTGCGCACAACAAGTAGAGATTCTTGATCGCTCCGAGATGACGGATCAGTTGAAGGAAATGATATCGCTCGATCCCAAAGAAACCACCATCGTCACCATCGACATGCACCGGGGGCACCTGGACCCCGAAGTCGCCACCATGCCGGCGAGTGACGAGGATTGCGAGAGCGTCATCAGCGCGGCAGAGGAACTCCTCGGTTTCGCCAGAAGCCACGGAATTCCCGTCGTCCACGTGAAGCTCATCTTCCGGAAGATTCCCGGCCTCGGAAGCGAGGGCATGCGGGTCCACTTCTGGAAGGCGCTCCACGACATTCAGGACGAGAAGAACCGCCTCACCCTGGGCCGCAAGAGCACGGTGAACGACCACAACATCATGGGCGAGGTGACGACCGAGATGATTCCCTCCCTCGTGGAAGAAGGCGACTACGTCATCGACAACAAAAAGCGCCTCGACTGCTTCATGGGAACGGACCTCCAGATGCTCCTCGACTCACTCGGCACGAAGAACGTCTGCCTCATGGGCATCAACACGAACACGTGCGTTCTGAACACGGCCTTCACCGCCTTCAACTACGACTACCGGGTGGTGATGCTCTCCGACTGCGTGAAGAGCATGTACGGGCCGGACCTCCACGTCTTCGGGATGCAGAACGTCATGCGCTGCCTCGGCTGGGTGTTCGACAACGAGGAGTTCATGGATAAAGTCGCCGAGGGCGCCGAGGGGAAAAAGAGCTGATTCCCCCGCGCTCGAAATAGAGCGTAATTCGATTTTCGCAGGCGGGCCGCCGCGGCCGCGCGAGGGGCCTAGGAGCGGCTTTTCGACTATTCACAGAAGAGGATTACCAAGATGCCGAAAGTTCAGGTGGGTGACGTAGAGCTTTACTATGAGGATTACGGGGAAGGCGTTCCCGTCGTTCTCATCCATGGCCTCGCCGGCGATTGCAGCGCGTGGAAGGCGCAAATCGAGAGCCTGGAGAAGAACTACCGCGTGCTGGCCTTCGACAACCGGGGAGCGGGCAGGAGTTCCGCGCCTGATTATCCCTATACGTCGAGCCATTTCGCGGCCGACACCATCGGCCTGATGGACGCGGTGGGCATCACCGAGCCCGCGCACGTCATCGGACGCTCGATGGGGGGAGCCATCGCCCAGATGATGGCGCTCGACT
Organism: bacterium; assembly: GCA_965203325.1. Lineage (GTDB taxonomy): Bacteria > UBA8248 > UBA8248 > UBA8248 > UBA8248 > Bin107. Next base: position 786,007 of record OZ241875.1, on the reverse strand, counting down.
ATCCCGACCGCGTGCGCAGCCTCCTCATCACCGCCTCTTTCGGCAAGCTGGACAGATACGGCTACCAGATCCTCTACAACATCAACGAGGTGGTGAAGGCCCAGGGCTACGGACCGGCCGCGATGCACCAATCGCTCTTCTTCTTTCCGCCGCACTATTTCAACGAGAACAAGGAACAGCTCGACGCGTTCGAGGCGGGACTCGGGAACACGGACAGGCCCATACCCGGTTATGTGAATTCCACCCACGCCTGCCTCACGCACGACGCGCTCGACAGGCTCCACGAGGTGAAGTGCCCGACGCTCGTGCTCGCGGGCGGGCAGGACGTGCTGTGCGCGGCGAGCGCTTCCCAGGAGATAGCCGACCGCGTGCCGGGTTGTGAGATCAAGATTTACGAGGAGGCGAGCCACTTCTTCCTCATCCAGTGCTTTGAGGAATCCTTGCGCGACATCGAGGATTTTCTGGCGAGAAACTAAAACGAGCGGGGAGCGGGTGCAGTTTCCGCCCTCCTGATTTTCAGATCGCATCGCGGCGGGTCCGGCGGGCTCGCCGCGATGGTGGTTGTTGGGGGTGATTTTCGGGAGATTTCTCTACATGGCTAAATTTACGGATCCCATCGAAGTCCGAGGGCAGCGCATCAAGCACCGCATCCTCATGTCCGCGATGACGACCTCGCGCGCAGAAGAAGACGGCGCGCCCTCCGCCTGGTCGCACGCGCACTATAAAGCCCGCGCCAGAGGGGGCGCAGCGATTTGCTTCACCGAGGCGACCTACGTCAACCAGGAGGGGAAGGGCTTTCCCAACCAGTTGAGCACGCATGACGACGCGCACGTCCCCGCGCTTCGTGAACTGATTCAGGCGGTGGAAGACGCCGGCGCGCCGCTCGCCGTCCAGATTTATCACGCGGGCAGGACGGCGCTCAGCGCCATCACGGGGATGGAGCCCGTGGGACCTTCTCCCATCCCGCATCCCACCGAAGACGAGGTGCCGCGCGAGATGAGCGAGGCGGATATCAAAACCGCCGTCAAGGCTTATGGCGACGCGGCGCGCAGGGTGCGCGAGGCGGGGGGAAAGATACTCGAAATTCACGGGGCGACCTGGTATCTGTGCCAGCAGTTCTTCTCGCCGGCTTCGAACCAGCGGACGGACGGCTACGGCGGCGCGCTTGAGAACCGCATGCGCTTTCCGATCGAGGTGGCGCAGGCCGTGCGCGAGGGCGGGGGAGACGAGATGGTGGTGAGCTATCGCCTAGGGCTTTTGGAGCCTTTCGAGAACGGCTTCACGGTGGAGGACACGCTGGCCCTTGCGCCCGCGCTCGTGGAGGCGGGGGTCGACATCCTCCATTGCTCGCGAAACGCGCGCGTGGGCCTGCCCGTCATGCCGGATTTGTACAACCCCGCTTTCGACAGGCTGCGCAAAGCGGTGGACGTTCCCCTGGTCGCGAACGGGGCCGCCTTCGAGCCCGCGCGGATACAGGCGTATCTCGATGGGGGTGCCGATTTCGTCGGCGTGGGACGCGCCCTGCTCACGGATCCGGACTATGCGAACAAGGCGCTCGCCGGGCGGGACGGGGAAGTCATCCGCTGCATCGAGTGCAAGCCGTGCGCGTTCATGACGAACAGCAAGTGTCCCGACGATGCCTATCCCTCGGGAATCCCCGAATCCATGAGCGAGGTGCTCGAAATCGCCTCCACGATGGCGGGTGGCGGCTACGCGCCCACGGCGAAAAAGCGCCTCACCACCGATGCGCCGATAGAAGAACAACCCGAGGGTTCGTCTATTTCGTGAGCTTCGCTTTGTAAGTAATTGATAACGAAAGATTTTCCATAGATGTTCCGGGCTTCGCTGAGGAAGCGAAGCCCGAATGTGTCCGCCCAGTTTTTGTCTAACGGCTCGTAGGAAATGCAGGCGGAATTGTTGAGAAAGTCCCAAGGGGGGACAGCATCCCAATTATCGAATTGTTCACCGTAGGGACAGGTCGCGACCTGTCCCTACAGAACCATCGCGCCCTGCGCAGCGCCATCCGATGAACTCGCTTTTCCTCTCCGACATTTTTGCCACCGCCGTCATTCCGGCTTTCGCCGGAATGACGAGCAAAGCCGCCCTGCTTCGCAGGAAAAGGTCGTAACGACGGACAACCACGGGGGGGTGTCCCTACAGTCCGTCACTCGTTAGGGTGTGTAGGGACAGGCCCCCGTGCCTGTCCTCTAAGTATCTCTGGGGTCATCCGCTCCCTCGCCTCAATCCCCGAAGAGCGAGCCCTGAAGCTGTGGCGGCTCCTTCTCCTCTTCGTGTCTTTCGGTACACGCCGCATCGTCGTTTCTCGGGCTGTTCACCCGCTCGCTCACCGGGTAATACGAAAAGGCGTCGGAGGGATAGGGCTTGAGAAACGGCTGGAGAACCTTCGCGCGGTTCTCGCGCGGGTTCAGCCAGTCCGCATAAGATGCCTCGGGCAGGATGACCGGCATCCGGTGGTGCAGTTCGGCCAGTTTCTCGTTCGCCCCCGTCGTGAGGATCGTGCAGGTCTCGAGAACGCTCCCGTCCGCCCCCGTCCAACTCTCCCAAAGACCCGCGAAAGCGAAGGGTTTCCTGTCTGCCAGATGAATGAACCAAGGCTGTTTTTTTCTCCCGCTCCCCGCCCACTCGTAAAAGCCGTCCGCGGGGATGAGGCATCGCCTGTAGCGGAATGCGGCGCGGAAGGCGGGTTTCTCTGCAGCGGTTTCCGAGCGTGCGTTTATCGTTCTGGTCCCGAAATCGGGGTCCTTCGCCCAGAAGGGCACCAGGCCCCAGCGGGCGAGGGCGAGTTCGCGCGCGTTCGTATCAGTCGATTCTTTCGTGCGGACGATCACGACCTCCGTGCCCGGCGAGACGTTGTAGCGGGGCGGAAGCTCGCCCACGCTTTCCGGGTTTTCAAGGCCTAAAATTTCCGCGAGCCAGGGGATGGGTTCGATGAGGGTGAAGCGTCCGCACATCGCCTACAAACCCCGCCAGGGGGCGCCGTTCACCACGCCCAGGGGCGCTTCGCCGTTCAGGGCGCGGTGGATGTTTTCGAAGTAAACCTCGATTTCCCGGATGATGTTCTCATCGTCCCCGCCCGCGCAGTGCGGCGTGGGGATGACGTTCGGCAGACGCAGCAGCGGGTGTTCGGGGGGAAACGGCTCGGGGTCGAAGACGTCCAGCCCCGCCCCGCCCAGGTGGCCGTCTGTGAGCGCGCGATACATGGCTTCCTGATCGATGAGCGGCCCGCGCCCGATGTTCAGGATGTATGCCCCTTTGGGCAGCGCGCGAATCTCCTTCTCGCCGATGATGCCGCGCGTCTCCTCGTTCAAGGCGACGCCGACCAGAAGCGCGTCTGCGTTTTGGAACAACTCCTCACGCGTCACTGGCCGCGCGCCCAGCGCCTCGTCCACGGATTCGGGCAGCGGCGTTCTGTTCCAATACAGAATCTCCATCCCGAACGCGCGGGCGCGCAGGGATACGCCGCGTCCGATGTCGCCCATCCCCAGAACGCCCAGGCGGGCGCCGCGCAGCGGGGCGATGCCCTGCGTCTGCGTCCAGTTAAACGCGCTGCCGTCCGGCCTTTGGGGGGATGGGGGATTGTCCGAACCTTCGCGGGCGTCGCGCATGGCGCCTTCGAAATTTCTCTTGAGCGCCAACAGCATCATCAGGGTGTGGTCCGCCACCGAGTCGGTGATCGGCATCGGGAAGGTCATCACGGGCACGCCCGCCCGCGTGGCGCGCTCGATTTGCAGTTTCTCGAAGAAATAGCCGCCCGCCTGGATGAGTTTCAGCTTTTTTGCGCGCGCATAAAAATCCTCAGGCAGCGGGTCGTTCTCGCAGAGAAAGAAATCCGCCTCCTCAAGCGCCGCCATCCGTTTTCCGGCGTCGGGTTCGATGATGAGTTCGATTTTCTCCTCATCCATCGCACGGGTCATGCGCTCTTCAATCGCAGGCGCGAAGGGCCTGCCGCGCAGGGCGCGGATGCAGGGCAGCATGCGTGCGACGACGCGGACCCGGCGCATGGCTTATTCCGCCTTTCTCAGGAAACCGAAGTCACAGCCATCGGGCGCCTGGAGCACGTTTTCGATAAACAGCCTGCCGTAGCCCCTGTCGTAGTGAGGCGGCACAGGCTCAAGCGTGGCGCGGCGGCGCTGGAGTTCTTCTTCGGGGACGTTGAGATCCAGCTTTCGGTTCGGGACGTCCAGGGTGATCATGTCGCCGTCCCGGACGAGGGCGAGGGGGCCGCCCGCCGCCGCTTCGGGCGCCACGTGCAGCACGATGGTTCCCGACGCCGTCCCGCTCATGCGCGCGTCCGAAATGCGCACCACGTCGCGAACGCCCGCTTCGAGCAGCTTCTTGGGCAGCGGCAGGGAGCCTGCCTCCGGGAAGCCGGGCGCGCCGATGGGACCCGTGTTCTGGAGCACGAAGATGCTCTCCGCCGTGGCGGGGAGGTCGGGGTCGTCGATTCGCTCGATCAAATCCTGCTGGGATGAGAACACGACCGCAGGACCCGTATGCGTCAGCAGATCGGAGTCCGCCGCTGAAATCTTGATGACCGCCCCGTCGGGTGCGAGCGAGCCCTTGACGATGACGAGGCCGCCTTCTTCGGATATGGGTTCCTCCCGCGTGTAGATGACGTCCTGCCACGGCTGCGCCCCTTGGATTTTCGAGAGGTTCTCGCTCACGGTCTCTCCCGTCACGGTGAGGCAATCCCCATGGAGCAGGGGTTCGAGTTCCTTCATCACCACCGGGATTCCGCCAGCAGCAGCCAAGTCCTCCATCAGGTATTTCTTCCCCGATGGCCGGATGTTGCCGATCATGGGCGTGGTGCGCGAGATGTCATCGAACACCGATAGCGGGAGGTCGATGCCCAGCCGTCCGGCGATGGCGGGCAGGTGGACGACGGCGTTCGTCGATCCGCCCACGGCCATCAGCACGCGGATGGCGTTCTCGAACGCCTCGCGCGTCATGATTTTCTCGGGCGTGATGTCTTTTTCGATCAACCCGGTGATGCGCCGCCCGCTTTGCTCCGCGAGGCGCATGCGGTTCGAGTTCACCGCCGGGACCGCCGCGAGACCCGGCAGCATCATGCCCATCGCCTCGGTGAGGGACGCCATCGTGCTCGCCGTTCCCATCACCATGCAGGTGCCCGTGGACGGGAAGAGCGAACCCTGGACCTCTTCGAGGCGCGCGTCGTCATAGTTGCCCGCCCGGTATTCGGCCCACGTCCCCCGGCAGTCCGAGCACGCGCCCAGCACCTTGTCCTCGAAGCGTCCGCCGATCATCGGCCCCGCCGTCACGCAGATGGCGGGCATCCCGGCGCTGGCCGCGCCCATGAGTTGCGCGGGGAGCGTCTTGTCGCAGCCGCCGAGCAGTACCACCCCGTCCATGGGCTGGCCCTTGATCATCTCTTCGGTGTCCATCGAGAGGAGGTTCCGGAAGAACATGGCAGTCGGATTCATGTACATCTCGCCCAGGGAGATGGTGGGAAACTCCAGCGGCAGGCCGCCCGATTGCCAGACGCCGCGCTTGACGGCCTCGGCGATCTCGCGCAGGTGGCGGTGGCAGGGGTTGAGTTCGCTCCAGGTCTGCGCGATGCCGACGATGGGTTTTTCCAGGTCCTCTTTCGTCAGGCCGAACCCCCGCGCGTAGGCGCCTCTCGCGAAAACGCTGAAGCCTGGGTCGCCATAGTTCGTCAGTCCTCTCAGGTGTCCCCGCATCTTGGAATCTTCTCCCCTGGTGATTATTTTCTGGAATTTACCCGCATCATTCCTCATGGGAGGGGAATGGGCAAGCGCGTGCGGGGGTCGTCTTTTCCCCCGGCTTTTGCTCTCGCCCGAAACAGGGTACATTAGAGGGATGCAAAAGGCTCAGGTCTCGCAAGACAGGAGGGATGAGCATGAAGAAGAGACTCTTTGCTTCCATTTCGCCGCCGAAGCGCCCCATCCGTTTCATTGTTGTTCTGTCCATGCTATTCGCCCTGGTGTCGGCTGTGGGGTGCGCCCGGGGGAAAAAAGCCGCTGAAGCTCCGCGCAGCGGCAAGGGCGAGATCGTCGTGACGAGCAGGCCCGAGGGCGCCGTCGTCATCTTCAACGGAAATCCGCGCGGGGAGGCCTATAAACTCAGGCCCGTCGAGATCAAGGGTGTGGACTACGGGCGTCATTCGATCCGGGCGGAGTTTCCCGGCTACGTCGGCCAGGTTCTCGAAGTCGACGTGCGCGCGAAGAAGACGTCCATCGAGATGCGGTTGACGAGAGAGGGCGCAGGCCGCCTCGTCGTCCGCTCCGACCCGCCGGGCGCGGAGGTCTTTATCGGGAGCCAGTATTACGGCAAGGCGGCCCCGGCGATCGAGGTGACGAATCTCACCCCGGGCGAGTATTCGATGTGGCTGCGGCTGCCGGGGCACGGGATGGAGCGCCGAAACGTCATCGTCGAGCGCAGGCGCGAGCGCCGCTACATGGTCGTTTTGGAGAAAGCGCCCTGAATTCGTCCAAGCGCTGATCGGCCGGCCCGACGAAAGGTCATTCGCCCTGTTGAGTTGCGAACCCGGTTTGCGCCTGTTACTCGCGCTTCGGGGGTTGTTGAAAAAGCCCACACAGGTCCCTGCAAGTAGAGGGTTTGTAGGGACAGGCCCCCGTGCCTGTCCCTGCGAAGGGTAGTCACGGGGATGATCATATACGATGTGGGCGGCCACAGGGGGCCGCCCCTACGGGTGAATATGCTTTTGATCGTCATTCTGGCGAAAGCCGGAATCCATTTGTTTTGCCTTTGTTTTTATTTCCTGATTGCTTCCCCCAATGACGGGGAGATGAAAAGCCGGCGTATCGTCATTCTGCTTGAAAATGGATCCCGGCTTAAAACATGCCGGAATGACGCCTGCAGGGGCGGTTCGTGAACTGTGGGGCAACCCCGGGGAGGGGTTGTCACTACAAAACCATCGTACCCCCACCGCTTGCGGGGACTTTTCAACAGCCATGCTTCAGCGTTGATTTACGGACTTGATCCGTGATGGCGATGGCTTTATCTTGATGTACGTGTTCCGGGTGAAACTCAGGACTTCTTCCAAGTCGCGCCACGCGGGTGAGTGAGGCGCCGAGGAGACGAAAGATGTCCACCGAATACATCTGGGCGCTCTGCTCCCACAGGGCGGGGGACGGGTCGCAGGTGAACCAGAAGACGCCCGATCGGCCCGCCACTCTGGATTATCTCGCGGAAGTCACGACGTCGGCCGAGGAGGCGGGCTTCGCCAACATCCTCGTGCCGTGCGGCACGCACTGCATCGACGCCTGGACGACGGCGGGCGCGATTTCGAGCCGGACGAAGAAGATCAAGTTCCTGGTGGCTTTCCGGCCCGGAATCACCGGCCCGGTCTACGCGGCGCAGCAGGCGAACAGCCTCGATTACCTCACCGGCGGGCGCTGCACGCTTAACGTGGTGACGGGCAGCACGCCCGTGGATCAGAAAAGATACGGAGATTTCATGCCGCATGACGATCGCTACGCGCGCACGGGCGAGTTCCTGGACGTGGTGCGCAAGCTCTGGAACGCGGAGGGGCCGCTCGACTACAAGGGAAAATTCTTCGAGATCGAAAACGCAGGGATATTCCCCGAGCGGGTGACGAAGCCCAATCCCCCGATTTTCCTGGCGGGTAGCTCAGACCCCGGCAAGCGCGTGGCGTGGGAACACGGCGACGTGCACATGATGTACGCCGCCGAACCAGAAGTCGTCGGCAAGGACATCGAGGAGGGCAGGCGCGAGTCCCAGGCGTATGAGCGCGAACGGCCGCTCAGCTACGGCATCCGCCATTTGGTCTGCGTGCGCGAGACGAGGAAAGAGGCGGTGCGCGCCGCCGAGGCGCTCATCGAGGGGAGCGACATCTCGAACACGGGAACGTGGAGCGACATGAAGAACGTCACCGAATCCACCGGACAGATGCGCATCAACGAGATGGGCTCGCGCGACAGCCTCTGGATCACCGATACGATCTGGATGGGCGTGAACAGGGTGCGCGGCGGTGCGGGGACGATGTTCGTCGGGACGCCGGATATGGTCGCAGGCGTGATTCGCGAGTATTACGAAGCGGGCGTGCGGCATTTCATCATGAACGGATGGCCCCACAGGGAAGAGGCGGAAATATTCGGCAGGGAGGTCCTGCCGCTTCTCAAGGATACCGAACCCATCGTACTGCCCGAGCCGGCCGGCGTCGCCGCATAATCGAAAAAACTGGAAATGACTCCCTACATCCTTGTCTTCGGCGGCAGCCGCAGGCCCCAGAACAATACCGATAAAGCCCTCGCCCTCGCGCTCGATGAGTTGGGGAAGGGCGATTTCGAGATCAAGCGCATCCATCTGGGTGAACTGGACCTGCCCCTGCCCGGTGAGCCGAGCGAGTCGAAAGACCCCGATATGCTGCAAAGTCTCGTGACGGGGGCGGCGGGAATCCTCATCGCGACGCCCGAGTATCACGGCAGCATCAGCAGCACGCTCAAGCTGGCGATCGACAACCTGGGCTATCCCTCCACGTTCGAGGGCAAGACCATCGCCATCCTGGGCGTGGCGATGGGGCCGAGCGCGGACAACGCCCTCGCGCACCTGAGGCATATTCTCACCCACATCGGCGGAGAGGTTCTGCCCGGTCAGGCTTCCATCGGAAGCGTCCACAAGGTCTTCGACGAGGATGGGCATTGCATAGACGAGGCGGCGGAGGCCGCAATCCGGAGCGTCCCCGCCCGGCTGCTCGACCATCTGAAAAATTCATCCTGAAACGAAAATGTCCGACTCCGGATCGAGTTTTCTTCACAGAGAAAACGGGAATTCGCTCGCCTGGTTCCGTCTGGAGGGCGAATCGCCCGGCCTGATGTTCCTGGGCGGTTTCCGCTCGGACATGAGCGGGACGAAGGCGAGCGCGCTCGAAGCCCATTGCCGGAAGGTGGGGCGCGCCTACGTTCGCTTCGACTACGGCGGACACGGGGAATCCTCGGGAAAATTCGAGGAGGGAACCATCGGCGAGTGGGCGGAGGACGCGCTGGCGATCCTGGACGAGGTCGCCCGGGGACCCCAAGTGCTCGTGGGTTCCAGCATGGGCGCGTGGATGATGCTGCTCACCGCCCTGGCCCGGCCCGAACGCGTGAAAGGGCTGGTGGGCGTGGCGTCGGGACCTGATTTTACGGATGGCTTCAAGAAGCACAGGCTCACCGAAGAGATGGAGCGTGAACTCGACGAGCGGGGATACGTCATGCACGCGCCCAACATCTGGGGGGAGCCGTATCCCTTCACCAAAAAGCTCCTCGATGAGGGGGATAAGCACCTGCTCCTGCGGGGTGAGATCGATTTGAACTGCCCGGTTCGCCTTATACACGGGATGCTCGATGAAACGATTTCCTGGGAGGTTTCCTTGAAACTGACCGAGGTCCTCAAAAGCGATGACGTGAGACTCATGCTCGTCAAGGACGGCGGCCACCGGCTCTCGCGGGATGCGGACATCGAACTCATCATCCGGACCGCCGAGGAACTGGCGGGTGATGTAAGTGGTGAGGCCGAGTTCATTGGCTGACGGATTGTAGGGCTTGACAGGTAGCTTCTGCGGTCCGTAATTATGTTCCACTCGCACGAGGTCTAATGGAGGACTGCGATGCCATCACCTTATCTCAACAGACTGTCGGTTGAGGAACGCCGGGAACTCATTAATCGTCTTCTGAAAACACAAAATAACAATTGTTTCATCTGTGGGAAGGCGATTGACCCCGATGTCCATGGCAACCATATTGATATCGACCATGTAGAGCCGACCAAAGTCGGCGGAAAAGACGATCCGAGCAACTTCGCCGTCACCCATGATTCGTGTAATCGGACGAAACAAGCCAGTGACCTTCGTGTAGCGAGGATCCTCGCTTCCTTTGATAGGATATCGGAGTCGATATCGGAAGACCGTTCTCCCAACCTCGGTGATGTCCTTAGCGAGAATGGTGGCGCTAAATATGAACTTTCGGTCACTGTTAACGAAGAGAAATTGAAAACGGCGTTCTCTGATCTCGGCCAGAACGACATTCTTACATTTCCGATCTATAAAGATGATCTGTCAGGGTTTCGTTATACATTCATCAACCTCCCCATTGAGTACTTGCATCATGATAACCACATAAATCCACGGCCAATTGGGGCGAATCTCAGGAAGATTGTGGAGGAATTCCATAAGCAGATGCCACAACTTCATATCGCATTGGGATGGCTCGATACTTCTAATGGCAACCTGACCAAAGTTCAGATATTCGACGGCCAACACAAAGCAGCTGCACAAATACTTTTGGGGACTCGTTGCCTACCGGTTCGAGTGTTCATCGATCCGGATACCGATATCTTACTGACGGCGAACACTCACGCAGGCACGACGCTGCGCCAAGTCGCATTCGACAAATCGGTGCAGAGAAGTCTCGGTAGTTCCCTGTTGGAAGATAGAATGAAGCGTTATCGAAGTGATTGTGGGAAAGACGAAGATTACGAGAGTTTCACGGAAAGGGATCTCGTCAATCATTTCAAAGGCGAAAGCAGGGAAATGAAGAGGTATGTCATTGATTGGATTCGAAACAGCATCACACGACATCCCGACAACAAGCTACGCGACTATATTGACTATGGTGGTCGGGGCACCCAAAAGCCTCTGAGTTACAGTACAGTCGAAAAAACCTTCTACTCGTTTTTTATCCATGCTGATTTGTTGACTACCCCGTTTAATTTCAAGCTCGAAGAAGGGGCGAATCCACGGTATCTCGAAATTGAACAGATAGTCCGATTGATGAATGTCATTGCCGAGAAGATTTTCATCGGACAATTTGAGCCTTCACTTGGCACTCGACGGATTGAACACAATATCCAAAAAGGAGAAGACATCCCGGAGCCTCACCTCCGCGCGTTCCGAATGGCCAAAGAAGAGATTGTTTACAATTGGTTGAGATACGTGAGCCAGATTATTCAGCATTATTTCATCGCTACAGGTAAGCCGCTACCCGAAGGTAAATTGTTTCAATATACGATCCCGGATACTTGTTGGGAGAATATCGAGAATTTTGTTGATGCTTTGAAGCGCCTCCCACTGTGGGTCAACAAGGATCTATCCTCTTCGGTGTTCGGCGGAAAGCAAAATAATGACTTCTGGCAGCAGATTTTTGAGAGCGGTCGCACATCTAGTGGATTCGAGGTCATGTCTTCTGGTATCAATGTCATGGAAATGATCAAGCATGAGGCATCAGTGGATAGTTGGGATGAATAATTACTCACAACCCCTGGATTGTGTGGATTGCATCGTATGAAAAAAGAGCGCATGGTAGGCGCGAGGCTCCCCCTGGAACTGGTTCGCGAACTGGAACTCATCGAGAATGTGGAGCAGTCCGACCGTTCGACCACCCTGCGAAGGCTGCTGTCGAACGCGGTCCGGCAGTGGAAGCTGGAGCATTACTTCCGGCTCTACGGGGATGGAAAGGTCACTCTTGCGCGGGCGGCGCGCGATGCGGGAGTTTCCCTGTGGGAGATGATGGACTATGCGCGCAGCCGAAAAACGCCGGTCCAATATGACCTCGAAGATCTCGATCGAGACTTGCAAACCATCCATCAAAAGGACGGGTGACCCGTATCCGGTTTGAACGATTGACACCCACTCGGCCTTCCCGGTTTCGCGTGTTTTGGATAATTGAGAATACCCGTCAACGCGCTCGTTTTTGCGCGGCTTGACACCAAATCTTTGTTATCGTTAGTCTTAACCCGTAAGTTTTCTTGCCTCTCTTACCGCCCCTGTATTTACTCGACGATAGTTTATGGACTCGTGAGTTTTTCCGAAAGAGGGCGGTGTCATCATGAAGAAAAAATTTTTGAGCCGCATCGGGCGTCGCAAGGAATCTGCACCTCCAAAGCCGGAAGAAGAGGGGTTTGATTTGCCGCCTCCCACGGCCATCGAACCGGGCGTTCCGTATTCTGAGAACGAGGCGGAGCAAAGCGGCTACGGCTCTCACTTCGAGTTGTTGGCTTCCGGTGAAACGCCGAACCCGGATGCGGCGGGCGAAACGGACGCGCCAGAAAGCGGATACGGTCTCGAGTTGGAGTTACTGGCTTCCGATGAACCGCAAGGCGCGGAACCGGCGAACGTGGTGGACGCGCCAGAAAGCGGCCATGCCCCCGCCCCGGAATCATTGGCGGCGCCGGTCTCGGATGAACCGCCGGGTGAGGCCGGGATGCCTCGCGGGTCCGAGCCGCTTGCAGGATATGGCGATGGTTTCGAGGCCCTGGCCGTGCCGGAACCGGCCGATTCGCCTCGGGAGGATGAGGAGACCGCCGCGCGCGTTTCCGAAAAGGCCGGGGAGCCGCCGGACTCAGAGCCTGAGGTTTTTGTAGAAAGCGAGTCGGAAGCTATCGGCGATGCCGCTCTTGAGTTTGAGGAAGCCCCCGACGCAGCCGAAAGCGTCGTGGGGGGATATGCGCCCGTGGCGGCGGAGATTCCTGAAGATAGCGGGGTGCGTATTATTGACGATGCCGACGCGGCGGAGGATGACGAACCTCCGGCGGCGTCGATCCCGGGTGGTTCGGTGGATGAGGCCGTGCCATCTCGCGAGCCTGAGCCGCTTGAAGGATATGGCGATGATTTCGATGCCCTGGCCGTGCCGGAACCGGCTGATTCGCCGGATGCGGCCGATTCGGATGAAGAGCAGGACGAAGCCGTTTCGGTTGTCGAGGAGAAGGTCGTAGAGGAGACTGCATCCGATCTTGCAGTCCCTCATGAAGATGGGCCGGACGCTACGCTTGGTGTCGTTTCGGAACATGAGGACGTCACGGACGTAGTTGAAAACGCCGTGGAGGCGGCTGCCCCTGAGCCGGAAACCTCTCAGGAAAGCGTGGCGGAGGCGACGGTTTCCGAGCCGGAAACGCCTCGGGAGAGCGAGCCGGAGGCCGTCGACGCGGCTGCCGACTTGCCGTTGGAAGAACCGGAGGAAGCCTCGGAACCCCCTTTCCCGGAAAATGGGCTCCTCCCTCTCGTGAGAGATGCGCGCAGAGCCTGGCGGCCCGGCAAGGGGTTCAGCCGGAGCGAACTGCGGGAAGCCGGTTTGAGTCCCGCCGAGGCCGCGCGCCTGCGCATCCGCGTCGACAAGCGCCGCCGCAACGCGCACCCGATGAACGTCGCGGCCCTCGAAAAAGCGAAGAGCGGCGTTTGAGGGGGTATTGCCGGGTAAGGGCAGTTGCCATCAAGAATGCCACTCCTTGGGAAGTCTTTTCCCTCCCATGCCCGTGATCATTTCATAATCTATACCCCGACTTCTTATTGCAACGAAAAAATAGTTGCATTTCTGGGGGTTTGCCCTATATAATGCAACTAATTGACAGTTGCTATAATGGTTTGAGCCAGTGATATTTAGACAAGAGACCGATGAGCAAACACGAGAAGCTGCTGGATAAATTCAGGAAGAATCCAAAAAATTTTACATGGAACGAATTGGTTCAGCTATTGGAGGGATTGGGTTATCGGCAGTCAACGGGAGGAAGAATGGGTGGCTCACGGCGAAGGTTCATTCATTCGTTGGCTCCCCGGATTTTCCTTCACCAGCCCCATGCCGAAGGAAAGTTGAAGCCATATGTCATACGCGAGGTAAGAAAGAAGTTGGAGGAAGGTGGTTTGTTGTGAAATACACCTGAAGGGGAATGGCGGGGAATCAGATTTGCTCACGAGGATGGAAAGGGGCCAAAGATGATCGGAGCGGTTTTGAGGTACAAGAATTATCAGGGATCCATTGAATATGACGAGGAAAGCGAAACCTTGCACGGCAAGGTGCTCCACGTGCAGGATTTGATTACATACGAAGCCGAAACCGCCAGGGAACTCAAGAAATCGTTTCAGGATTCGGTGAACGATTATCTGGAAACGTGCGAGGCGGAAGGAATCGAGCCGAACAAGCCATACAGCGGGTCTTTCAACGTGCGTCCGGGGGCGGAACTGCATGAGAAACTCGCACGTATGGCGGCCTTGCGCGGCCGGAGCATGAACGCCCTCGTGAAAGAGGCGCTCTCGGATTTCGTCTCGAAGGCGGATGAGGCCTGAAGGTGAGGTGATCTCTGAAAATCCTGGCTCCGGCGGTAGGATTCGAACCTACAACCCATCGGTTAACAGCCGATTGCTCTGCCGTTGAGCTACGCCGGAGTGAGAGGCGTTTCGCTTGAGTGGGCATTCTACCGGAATCGGCGCCGGCTCCCAAGCGTAAGGGGTTTATAGGGAAGCGGGCGCGGGCTTGTCAAGACGCCTTGGGTCAGCGCCTTTCCGCAAACTCGTGTTCTTCGGCGGCCAGCGCTCGCCGGATCGCTTCGGTCAGACCGCGCGGGCGGATGCCGAACATCTCGAAAGCCGTCGTATCGCTCACGGTCGTCTCGTTGCGGAGGCTTTCGACGAGTTTGCGCCCGATCCGGGCGTATAAGGGAGTAACCAGCGCGAGCCACAGGCTCGACAGACGGGGGGTGAGCACCGGAACGGCGATCATCAGCCTATGCAGCCCCCGCTGGCGGGCGTATTCCGCCATGATGTCCCCGTAGGAGGCGCGGTCGGCACCCCCGATTTCCAGGATGAGGCTTCGCCCCGGAGGAGCGTCGAGAGCGGCGACAAGGTAATCGATGACGTCTTCGACGGCGATCGGCTGGGCAAGCGTGCGAACCCAGCGAGGCGTCACCATGACGGGCAGCCTCTCCACCAGCGCCCGGATCATCTCGAACGAGAGACTTCCGGAGCCGATGATGATCGAGGCCCTCAGTTCAATCGTCTGCACGCCGGATTCGCGGAGAATCCGGCCCACTTCCTGCCTGCTCGCAAGGTGGTCGGACAACGCATCCTCGTTTCCGAGCCCGCCCAGATAGACGATGCGCTCAACCCCTGCGGCCCGGGCCGCGTATGCGAACCCCTTGGCGGCCTCGCGGTCTTCTCGGATGAAGTCTCCGCCGGACGCCATCGAATGAACCAGGTAGTAGGCGGTGGATATACCGCGCATGGCCGCGGGGAGCGTTGCGGGCTTTAAGAGGTCGCCGCGCACCACCTCGGTCCTCGGCGCGACATGTGGTTCGAGGACTTCGGGGCGGCGCGCGAGGCACCGAAGCTCGTGCGATTCGGCTTCGAGCCGGCGGCGTAACCGGCCCCCGATGTATCCGGTCGCGCCGGTCAACAGGATTTTATGATGGTTGTCGTCCAACGGTAGACCCCCCGTCTGGTTTTTCCGAAATGGCGGCAGGTCGCGGCGATATCCACCCGAGGTGAACGGAAGCCCGAGGGCTTCGGAAAGAGTGGTATTGAGTTGTGCCGGAGAGGTTGACGAACTTTAGCGGGAAGCGAAGGAGACGCTTCGTTTCGGTATCCGGAGAGCTTACAGGGTCATCGAACATGGGAAACTTCCCTGTCTGTAGCGGTGCGACTCCGAAACCCCGTGGGGATAGGGAGTCAGGAGCCAAGTCTAAACAAATCCCCCGCCCAGGGGAAGAAAAATGATCCGTCGCGGTTTATGCGGCGAGACGCCAGGCTCTCCGGTGAATCGTTCGATTTGCGAGGCGTTCAGGATGTGGAGCAGAGGAGGCGGCCATACGCTAGTCGAGCAGCACCCTCGGCAGCCACATGGCGATTTCGGGGAAGACGATGACCAGCCCCAGCCCGATGAGCTGGAGAATCACGAAGGGAATGATACCGCGATATATCTGTTGCAGACGCACCTCTGGCGGGGCCACGCCCTTCATGTAGAACAATGCGAAGCCGAAAGGCGGCGTCAGGAAAGACGTCTGCAGGTTGACCGCCATCAGAATCGAGAACCAGTAGATGACCTCGCTCTTGGGCAGGTGGTCGCCGAAATCGAGCCCTGCGAGGATCGGCGCGAACACCGGAAGCACGATGAGGGTGATCTCAATCCAGTCGAAGAAGAATCCGAGGATGAAAGTCACCGCCATCAGGATCATCAGGATCCACCAGGGATTGGTCCCCACCGAGTAAATCACGTCCTGGATGAAGTCGTCGCCCCCGAGCGAGCGGAAGACGTAGGAGAAGGCGGTCGCTCCGACGAAAATGAAGAACAGCATCGCGTTGGTGAGCGAGGTGCGCTCGACCACGTCTTTCAGTACGGACCAGGTCAGTTGCCGGTTGACGATGGCGAGCAGGGTCGCTCCGGCCGCGCCGACCCCGGCCGCTTCGGTAGGCGTCGCCCAGCCGACGACGATTGACCCCAGCACCAGGACGATCAAAAACACAGCCGGCACCAGACCTTTGAGCAAGAGCAGGAGCAGTTCACCCGATGTTTGCGGACCCATTTCTTTGGGCAGACGCGGCGCCAGGGCGGGGTTCACCATGCACCTCGTAAAGATGTAGGCGAAGTAGAGGCCGGAAAGAATCAAGCCGGGGAAGATGGCCGCGACGAACAGGGTCCCCACCGAGCGCCCGAGCAGATCAGCCATGATGACCAGCATGATGCTGGGCGGTATCAGGATGCCGAGCGTGCCCGATGCGGCGATGGTGCCGGTCGCGAGCTCCATGTTGTACTCGCGCTCGACCATGACCGGCAGCGCCATCAGGCTGATCATCACCACCGAAGCGCCGATGATGCCGGTCGTCGCCGCGAGGATGGTCCCCATGACCGTGACCGCGAGCGCGAGCCCGCCCGGTGTGCGCCTCAGCACCACCTGGAGACAATAGAGGAGATTGGCGGCGACGCCGGAGCGCTCCAGCATCGTCCCCATGAAGATGAACATCGGTATCGCCACCAGCACCAGGTTGTCGGCGAAACCCCAGATACGGAGCACGAGGTTGAAGAACTCGACTTGGGAGAAGACCTCGAAATACATGCCGATGAAGCCGAAGGCGAGGCCCACGCCGCCGAGAACGAATCCGACCGGAAAGCCCGAGAACAGGAGGATCGCCAGGGTGATGAACATGCAAGCCGGCAGGTAATCCTCGATATACATGCGCAGGCGCTCCTAGTTCGACCCGATCCGGTCGATCTGTTCGGTACCGGACTCTTCCTTTTTGGGGAGGAGTTGACGGAGATCCGCCGGGCCGAACAACTCGATGATCTTGCGCAGCAGGATGGTGATTCCCGACAGAAGAAGGACAAAGAGCCCGAGCGGCAGGAACGCCTTGATCGCCCATCGATAGGGAAGACCGGTCGCGGAGTCTGAGGCCTCGCCGACGGCCCAGGACCTCTCGACGAAGTCTTCGGCGAAATAGGTGACGATGAGGCAGTAGGGGATCACGAACACGATGCAGCCGATTAACTCGACCCAATCCTTGGCGCGCGTACTCAGCCGTTCGCGGAGCAGGTCGATCCGCACGTGGGCGTCCTCGATATAGGTGAAACCGATGCACAACAGGAAGAGAACCGCGTGGAGGTGCCATTCGCCTTCCTGGAGCTTGGTCGAGCCCAGCACCAGGAAGCGCCGGGTCACGACGTCGAAGATGATAACGACCATCAGCGGAATCGAGAGCCAGGCGCTGATCTTTCCGACGGCAGTCACGATTCGGGCCAGAAACTCTTGTATTCGAAAAAGTTGCCGCATCAATAGGCTTTCCGGCGCAACATACGCGAAAAAGGCGCCGGAACCGTGACCGTTACGGCTCCGGCGCCTGTGGGTATTTCAAGCGAGACGGCTGAGCGCCGTCACATGGGCATTACCTTAAGTATCCGAGATCCTTCCATATCGCGTATTCCTTACGGAACGCGCTGTAGGATTCCCATACCTTCTTGAAGGTCGCGTCGCGCGCGGCGTCAGCAGCGGCGACTTCGGCCCATTTCTTTTCGAGCGTGTCCAGGATCGACTGGGGCCAGCGATGAATGTTGACGCCCTTCTTCTTGAGTTCGGCCAAAGCCTTGCCCTGAATGGCCTCGCCCTCGGCGAGCCCCTGGCGGAACGCGTCGCCGCACGACACCTCAATCTGCGCCCGCTGGGTGTCGGTGAGCGCGTCCCACTTCTTTCTGTTCAGCAGCAATTCGAAAACCGTCGACTGCTGGTGCCAGCCGGGGAAGTAGTAGTGCTTCGCTACCTGGTAGAAGCCGAGGTTCAAGTCGATCGCCGGCATAGAGTATTCCGTCGCGTCGATCGAGCCGCGCTCGAGCGCCGGGAAGATGTCGCCGCCCGCAATAAGCTGGGTCGATACGCCCACCTTCTCCATCACTTTGGCGCCCAGCCCGAAGAAGCGCATCTTCAAACCCTTCAGGTCGTCGATGCCCTTGATCTCCTTGCGGAACCAGCCCGACGCTTCGGGCGCGATCACGCCGCAGGGTAGCGATTTCAGGCCATGCTTCTTGTAGATCGCATCCCAGAGCTCTATGCCGCCGCCGTAGAAAATCCAGCCCATATATTCGCCTGCTCGGGGGCCGAAGGGAACGGCGGCGAACATGGCGAGCGCCGGCTCCTTGCCGTACCAGTAGCCGGGCGTCGACCAGCACGCATCCACCGAGCCCTTCGCAACGGCGTCGAAGCACTCCTTGGCCGGGATCAGCGCGTTGGGCTCGAAGAACCTGATTTTGATGTTGCCGCCCGAAACCCGCTCCAGACGGTCGACCATTTCTTTGCCCATCGAGCCGAGCTGGGTCAATTTGCTCGGGAACCAACTCGCCATTTTCCAGCGTATGCGCTTTGCGGCGTCCGCTTCACCGACTCCCGACGCCACCATCGTGAAGCTCAGCGCACAGATCATAAACCCGATCGTCGTAAGTTTCCTGATCGTCATCAGCAGTTCCCTCCTTTCGAGTTGGACGAATCTCAAATCAGGGGCATCCATCTCCCTCGTTGATAAGGAGCCCCCATAACCTCCTGCGTCATGATTTCTCTGGATAAGATTGATTCTAATTTTCCTGATTCATTCTATCTAACGTTAGACCGGTGTCAAGGGGTTAAAATCGGGGGCAAGCTGGTTTTCGAAGTTTCTGCAGAATGCCTGTCTTCCGGGCAAGGCATGGTTTTACATTGAATACCTAGTTGGATTGATGGGGGCGCAGCTTGTCGAGGCTGCCTGAGCGGTCAGAAGCCGTAATAGCGCGGGTAGCCCTGCTTCTCCCAGAACCCGCCCAGGTCCTCGTTCGTGAAAAAGACGTAGCGCAGGAATTTCGCGCTCTTCCAGCCCACGTTCGTGGGTGAGGCGAGACGCAGCGGTGCGCCGTGCTCCAGGGGCAGCGTCTCGCCGTTGTACTCATACGCGAGGACGTTCTGCGGGTGCATCGCCTGCTTGAGATCGAACGTCACGCTGTAGCGCTCGTGCCCGTTCGCGGTGGCGAGCATGTCGTCGCACAGGAAGAACACGTAGCGGCTCTCGGGCCTGAGCTTGTGCATTTCGATGAAGCGAGCGAGATGCACCCCCCGCCAGTGGCATATCGCGCTCCAGCCCTCGACGCAGATGTGCTCCACCGTCTGCTCCAGTACCGGCATCTCGCGAAGCTGCGCGAGCGTGTATTCTTGCACCCAGTGCCGCTTCATCATCTGCCCGTTTCTGAGATGGGCTTCGCCCACGACGAGCCGCCACTCCTCGGGAGGGGTCTTGATGATCCGGGAGTTCGGCGTGACCACCGAGCCGTTGGGCCGCATCTGATCGGGCTGGACGGCGCTTCGGGGGTAGGTGCGCGCGAGGCGGTGGTTGCTGTCCGTAATGAGGCCCACCTTGTGGTTCAGCCGATCGAACCAGCTCAGCACGGCCTGCACGCCGGGTTCTTCGTTCAGGCGCGAGCACCCGGCCATGAAGGCGGAGGCGCAGGCTACGAGCATCTTCATGAATCCGCGCCGCGACGCCCCCAGTCTATCTCCGCCGGAGACGTTTCGCTTTTCGCCTCTTTTCATCTTCACTCTCCGGAGGACTCGGGCGGCGGCTTCAACACCTTGATGACGACGGGCGCGATGATGGGGACGGCCAGGACGAGGGAGGTGGGATACAAAATGCAGGCCCACGTCAGAAACCCGAACTCAAATCGCGTTATCCAGGCCACCGGCCCGCTCAGGAGAAATGCGGCGACCAAAGCCAGCGCGGCGTTGATGCAGACGACGCCCAATACCAGCTTGCCGGCGAATAGTCTGCGCCTTGCCAGTTGGGTCGGCAGAACGAATTCGGTTTGTTCTTCCGTGCTCATCTCTCAGCTTCCCGCTCTCGCCTTGCGCCAAAAATCTCCAATGCGCCGTCCGCGCATGAGACCCAAGCGGATAAGGAGATACCCCGGCGCGCCGAACCACACGCCTGAGGCCTCACCGCCCAAAACAGCGTTCATCATATCCGCAACGAGGCTCCCGAGCCAGAAGACGAGCACCAGGATCGCCGCCTCCTCGGCGACGCGCCCGAGATTTCTGGCGAATTGCCTTTGCCTGGCCCGAAAGGCGTCTCGCTCCGCCTTGATCCCGACGATCATGGGCGCGAGTCCGCGCCGCCATCCGTGGGATATCACCATCAGGAAATGGCCGATCATGAAGACGACCAGAAACAGCATCACCAGAAAATGCAGGAACCGGCTCGGCTGATAACCCCCGAAAAGCCAGGTGAGCCAACCGAGTTGTACGGGTTTCAGGATGGCGAGGCCCGTCAGGACGGAGAGCACACCGGCCAGTATGACGACGTTGTATGTGATTTTTTGAATCGGATTGAATTTCCCCTCGCCGGGGGGATGGTGAAAGGTTCTGATGGGATGAAGCAGCATTTCTTTTGCGCCGGAGAAATCCGCCCGCGTGATGCGGTAGTGCCTCCCTTCTTCCGTCAGGAGGAGCAGGAGCAGGAAGATCAGCCCGTTGATGGTGTAGGGCCACATGAGGGCGAAGTGCCAGCGCAGCGCGCCCGCGAGCCACTCGCCGATGCCGAAGGTTTTCGTGAGGCCCTGGACGAAAACCCTGTAGTCGGCGCCCAGGTTGATGGCGCGCGGGTCGGCCCGGGTTTCCGTGCCCCGCAGCGCCTCGTAGATCGCTTCGGGGTTGGGCCTGTCCGGGCCGAAAGCGGGGTACGCCCACCATATCTGAAACCCGCTCGCCATCATCAGGAGCAGGAGCGGCACGTTCAGCCAGTGGGTGAGCCTTAAGAGAGACGAGTAGGGATAGGCGGGCGCGTTCTCCGGTTGCGACGTTTCTTCCGTTTCCATCATTTTTCGGCGAGCAGCTTCATGATCATCGCTTCGGTGCGCTCGTGATTGCCCTCGCCGATCGTCTTGAAGCGCACGACGCCCTTCTTGTCGATCAGGTATTTCGTCGGCCAGAAGCGATTCTGAAAGGCGTCCCAGTTGGTGAAGTCGTTATCCATCACGACGCGGTATTTGATGCCGAGCTTGGCCATGGCCTCTTCGATGTTTTCTTTTTTCCGGTCAAAATTGAATTCGGGCGCATGGTTTCCGATGACGACCAGCCCCTTGTCTTCATAGCGCTCGTGCCACGAGCGCAGCGTGGGGATCTCCCGCACGCAATTGATTCAGGCGAACGTCCACATGTCGAGGAGAACGACCTTGCCGCGCAGATCGGCGAGCTTTACGGGCTCGCCGCCAATCCAGGGCCCGCCCTTGAGTTCGGGTGCTTGCGCGCCGGGTCCGAGTCCAGATGCGCCTGCCTGGTAGAACGTCCAGAACACGGCGAGAACGGCGATGGCGATGATGCAGATGAGGGTTCGCTTCATGGTGGTCTCCTAGGAATAAGACGGCTTGTGAACACTTTAGGAGAAGGTTTGAGCGGATGCAAATACTTCTATACGATGAATCGGCTGCTGATGCTGCCCTGCAGTCCAAGTTTCCATACAGTTTATCCATTCCAGGTGGAGAAGAACGTGAAATATTACAATTTCGAGGAAATGGAAGCGCACGACACCGGGGAGAGGATTCAGCGCGTGGTGGCGGGCGAGCGCCTGACCGTGCTTCGCCAGACGATTCGCGCCGGCGTGGACATGTACAACCCCCATTCACACCCCAACGAGCAGATGACGATCGTGCTCGAAGGCACGGCGAAGTTCGCGTGCGGCGGGAAGGAAGTGGTCCTCGGGCCGGGCGGCGTCGTGGTTTTTCCGCCGAACCAGGAGCACTCCACGCGCAACGCGGGCGATGGGCCGCTCGTTCTCGAGGAGATCTTCACGCCGGGCGTCGAGAAGCTGAACGAGCTGGCGCCTGAGGGCTGAATGAGCCGGAGAGAACGATGAGCCGTCTGACGATTACGGGACTCAAGAAAGATTTCGACGACGTTTGCGCGATCGACAATCTCTCCCTGGCGCTCGAAGACCGGGAGTTCATGGTGCTCGTCGGTCCTACGGGCTGCGGCAAATCGACGCTTTTGCGCATCATCGCCGGCGTGGAGGATGAGGACGGCGGCCACATTTATTTGGACGGCGTGCGGCTGAACGGCATTCCGCCCGGAAGGCGCGGGGTGCAGCTCGTTTTCCAGAGCTACGCCCTCTGGCCGCACATGAGGGTTTTCGACGAGAAGAAATACTCGAACCTGGGTTTCGCGCTCAAAATCCGCCGCTGGCTGCCGGGCATCCTGAACGAGCGCGCCCAGGACGTGATGCGGCGTCTGGGGATCAGCAAAAAGTGGTCCCGCCGCCGCCCGGACAGCCTGAGTGCGGGCCAGCAGCAAAAAGTCGCCATCGGCCGCGCCATCGCCATCCCCCCGCAGGTTTTTCTTCTCGATGAGCCCCTGGCGAACATCGATCCGGTCGCGAGGCTCGAGGTCCGAAAAGAACTGAGAAGAGTGCACGACGAGATCGGGGCGATCAGCCTGCTCGTGACGCACGATTTAACGGATGCGTTTCAGATCGCCGACAGGATCGCCGTGATGCGCGACGGCGTAATCGTCCAGGTCGACACGCCGGAGAACCTCATCAACCATCCGGTGGATTCGTTCGTCGAGAGTTTCTTCACGAGCGTGCACCATGAAAGGCTGCTGCAGGAGTTCCGGGCGAGGCGCAAAGCCAGGAAGACGAACCCGACCCCCGATTCACCTTGACTCGGGGTTGGTTAGAAAATCCCGCCACGCCGCCCAGTAGGGCGCACCCCCCGTGTAATACGTGTCGTTGTGGCCCGCTCCCTTGATGGTGAAAAACCGCTTGTGCGGCGAACCCGCCGCCTCGTAGAGCCGCCTCCCCTGCGCGAAGGGGACGATTCCGTCCTTATCCCCGTGCAGGACGAACAGGGGGGTCTTCACTTCGGGGATCATGGCCGCGCTGTCGAATTTGGAGGAGATGATCCAGCCCACCGGCAGGAAGGGGAACATCTTCTTTCCCATGGCGAGGGTGTTCTCGAAGGGGCTCTCCAGAATCAGGCCGCGCGCTTTCTTTCCTTCCACGGCGAGCTTCACCACCACGGCCCCGCCCAGGGAGCGCCCGAACAGGAAGATGCGCTCGGGCGGCACGCGCTCGGCGAGCCAGGCGTACGCGGCCCTGCCGTCGGCGTAGAGGCCCTCCTCGCCCGGTTTGCCCTCGCTTTTCCCGTAACCCCGGTAGTCGAAGATGAAGACGCCGGCACCGAGTTCTTTTTGGATGAGCGCGATGTTCTCCGCGCGGTGGGAGAGGTTGCCCGCGTTGCCGTGCGCCCACAGGAGGACCGGGCCGCCCGGGTCTTTCGGCGCGACGTACCAGCCGTGCAGGCGCACGTCGTCCTCTGCGCTGAAGGAGACGTTCTCGTAAACGACGCCGTAGTTTCCGGGCGTCACCTCGATTTCCCGGTAGGGATGATAGAGCAGGAAATTCTCTAAAAGCCCGAACATTCCCACGACCAACAAAGCGCCTGCGCCGAGGAGCAGATAGCGATGAACTTTTTGCGAGATTCGCAGCGTACCATTCTCATCGAGGGGTTTGGGCGAGTTCCCGGTGGGCGGTCTTGATGCAGAGGTCCTGGATCGCCGTGATGCCCGCAGCCTCCAGGCGGCGCGCAGAGGCCGGATTCGAGATGCCTTTTTGCATCCAGAACGCGCGCGGACGCTTCTCTATCGCCTCATCCACCAGGGCGGGTATCTCCTCAGAACGCCGGAAGACGTTTACGATGTCGACGCGCTCGATGACTTCATTCAGGCTTGAATATGCCTTCTCCCCGAGGGCGGATTCGATTCTGGGGTTTATCGGAATGACCCGGTAACCCGCCTCCTGCATATACGTGGCGATCCGGTGGCTCGTGCGCGAGGGATCCTCCGAGAGGCCGACCACGGCGATAGTCTCGGCTTCGGCGAGCAATGAAGCAATTGTCTGATCCTCAGGGTTCATTCCGTGCGGCTCCTTGATTTTCGGCATGATACCACAGCTTTTATCGAGCGCATGAAGCGCTCGCGGGGAAACAGCGGCTTGCCCTTTATGAAGACGAGGGTGTAAATCATCGGGGAGGGGAGAGGACGCGCCTCTCCCTGATTTCATCTTGAGATATTTTCTCTTATCTGTGAGGGTATGAGATGGCGGATGCGGCGGTTGTCGAGATTTTTCACGAATACCACTGACCCTGGGCGTATATGGCCGCGGCGCGGCTGGACAAGGTGATGTCCGAGTTCGAAGGCAGGCTGCATCTCAAGTGGCGCGCGTTCCCGCTGGAAATCATCAACGACCGCCCTGCGCCGCGCCACATCGTGGACCAGGAATGGCCCCTCATCGCCGTTCAGGAGCCGCTCTCGCCGTGCAGAAGCTGGCCGCACGAGGAATACCTGAGAACCACGCTGCGCGCCTATCAGGCCTACGCGAGCGCATACGCGCAGGACCCGGAAAAAGCGCGCGTCTACGACCTCAGGATCAGGCGCGGCTTTTTCTATGATGGACGCCGCGTGGATGAGGACGCGGTTTTGTGCGAGATGGCGGAAGAAACGGGTCTCGACGCCTCGAAAGTGGGCGCGGACCTGGAGGCGGGCGCATACGAAGCGGGCGTGATGGACGACTACAGAGAGGCCATGCGCCTGAGGGACGAAGAGAGCATGCCGATGACGAGCCCCACCCTCATCTTCCCGAGCGGGGAGGCCGTATTCAATCCCTACGCTTCGGATAAGACGATTGAGGACGGCAAGCTCACCGAAGTGCACGCCCCGCCCGCCTACGGGGAGGCGGTCTACGCGGGTTACCGCGAGATTTTATCGAGAGCGGCGGGGTGAGGGGGAGCTCGCCTGAATCCTCGTCCGAAGTAAGTTCTAGCGCTATCCCAAGAGGGTTGGTCCACTCGGATGAATAGGGAATAGGCGCGGCACATCCATGACGGTGTGCCGAATTGCTAAATTGACCGGCAGTCTATTAACACTTTCACCGTGTTTATAATATCACTTTCACCACATTTATATTGACAATCTCACCATATGTGTAATATAAATTTCACCATATTTGTATTGACAATTTCACCAGTTTCGTAGATGCGTTAAATGAATGAGGACAGAATGATCCTGCCACGCCACCTGAGCGCCGAATTGCTGGACGCGCTGAGCTATTCACGTGTGATCAACATCGTGGGGGCTCGTCAGGTGGGCAAAACGACGTTCGTTCGGGACATTCTCCAGAATGGAAGATTCATCACGCTCGACGATGATGCGTTGTTGGAAGCAATCGAAGACGACCCATGGGGGCAGTTGCAGCGGCTCGTCGGTGAACTGAAAGATGGGCCGCTGGTAATCGACGAAGCTCAACGCTCCGGGAAGCTGTCGCTGGCGATCAAGAGGATTGTCGATCTCGGGAATCAAAAGGGGCAGTTTGTTCTCACGGGCTCCTCTAACATTTTCACAACGCTGCATGTGGCCGACTCGCTTGCCGGCCGCATGTTGACGCTGAAGTTGTGGCCGATGACCGTGGCCGAAACGATGTCGCGTGGCCCGTCGAAGATACTTGATTGGGCGATCTCCAAATCGCCGAACTTGAACGATCTGCCGGCGCCGGAAACTGCAGCGAGGGCGGACTATATCGATCTCGCCCTGAGAGGAGGGTTTCCCGGGATCCGGGATCTCGATAACAGGAGGCGGCAGAAGGTCTATCGCGATTACGTTGATACGGTGGTGGATCGCGATGTTTCCGATATCGTCCGTATCCGAAAAAGTGACGCCCTGCGGCGTTTGCTTGATCAATTGGCCATTCGTACAGGTTCCGAACTCAACATCTCGTTGCTTTGCAAACTTATCGGTGTGCAACGGAATACCATCGAACAGTACCTTGACGTGCTGATACGGCTTTCGCTGGTCATCAAACTGGGTGCTTGGACATCTGGAGAAGCCCGCCGCGAGATTAAGAACGCAAAGCATCATTTCGCCGATACAGGGATAGCAGCGGCGCTACGAAACTTGACGCCGCGATCATTCGATCCCGATGCCGACCCCAAGGCACTTGGTGGATTGCTCGAGAGCTTTGTTGTTTCTGAACTCTTGCGTTCCGCGCCTTACCAGAATAACGGTTTTCGTTTCTATCACTGGCGCGACCAACGGGGGCGGGAGATCGATATTCTTGCGGAGAGCGCAAACGATGTGGCGGCCATTGAGGTAAAAGCGTCCTCCTCGGTGAGCCGTCAAGATTTCAGGCATTTGGAATGGTTTGCCAGCGAAGGTCCGGGAAAGACCCGGAAAGTGACCTCGATCGTTTTCTATTTCGGTGAAGAG
This sequence comes from bacterium, assembly GCA_965203325.1. GTDB lineage: Bacteria > UBA8248 > UBA8248 > UBA8248 > UBA8248 > Bin107. Next base: position 759,469 of record OZ241875.1, on the reverse strand, counting down.
AAGCTGGGTTTCGGCGAACGTCGATATGCATTGCCGGTGAGTTGCTTGTGGGGAGCAACGCGGAAATGAAACATTCGTTTCGAGGCATCTGTCGTATGCGTTGCCATAGGTAGATGGCTTGAAAATACATCGATGAGGAGAGACATGAACTACCGTATTCTGGGCAGGACGGGGCTTGAAGTAAGCGAGATCGGCCTCGGCACTTCGCATAATTTCATGCACATGGCGAGCAGCGAACCCGCCCGGTGCGCCGAGATCGTCCGGGAATGCCTGGATTGCGGGATCAATTTCTTCGATACCGCGCCTATTTACGGGGAATCCGAGCGGGTGCTGGGAGAGGCGCTGGCCGGGAGCCGGGAGAAGATCGTCCTGGCGACCAAGGTGTGGGAGTCGAGCGCTTCCGCCGCGCGAGCTAGCATCGAACGCTCCTTCAGACGGCTGCGTACGGACGTGATAGACCTCCTGCAGATTCACAACATGGCGGGCTGGCGCGAAGTGACGCCCGTGATTCAGGCGTTTCAGAAAGAGGGCAGAATCCGCCATCTGGGAATCACGGACAGGCGGCCGGAGAATTTTCCCGAACTCATCGAAGCCATGAGGACGGGCGCGTACGACGCGATCCAGATTCCCTATTATCTGGGCGAGGTGCAGTGCCGGGAGGAGGTTCTGCCCCTGGCGCAGGAGATGGCCCTGGGCGTAATCGTCATGCGGCCTTTCAGTCACTTGAAGAGCGGTCTGCTCGGGCCGGAAGGCTCCATCGCCCGGATGTCGGAACTGAAAGCGCATCATGACGGGACGCCGGGGCAGGCGCTCCTGAAATACCTTCTCGCCGACGAGAGGGTCTCCAGCGTCATTCCCGCCACCGGCAGGGCGGGCCGCATGAGCGAGAACGCGGCGGCCTCTGGCGGCGGCGCGCTTTCCCCCGAAATCTGCGCGCGCTTGGAGGCGCTCGTAGGCTGAATCGGTATTTATCGAGGCTGTTGAAAAAGTCCCCGTCGGGGGACATTGCCTTTAGAGGGAAGGCCGATTTCGCGCGAACCCCCGACCTCCCTCTTTGAAAGCAACCCCCCCCTACCCCCCCCTTGTCAGGGGGGCAAGAAAAAGCAAAGTCCCTCAACCCGGCGGGGGCGTATCGCCTTTTTATACCCCCCTCCGACAAGGGCCTATTGAAAAACCCCTTTGAGGAGGGGGGGCGGAGGGAATCATGGTTTTGTGGGGGCCGCATACATGCGGCCCGTCGCAGGGCGGCGAAAAATCAGGGTCGCATGTATGCGACCCCTACACACAAACAAATTTCCTCTCTCAGGCTTTTTCAACAGCCCCTCAAGAGGGGAGGGATTTTCCTCTCCGCTTGCTTGAGGGAGACCACCGCCGGAATGGCGAACAAAACCACACCCTCCCCAAGGGCCGGATTTCGGGTTATTCAACAGGCCCCGATCGCCCGGATTTGTGAGTGAGACTCGGGAGATATCGGCCGGTCTGGTTGACGTATTCCTGATAAACTGCGCCGTGCAGGTTCCGAAGATGCGGCTCCTCGACGTGACGCACCTGCAACTCGATGCCCATCCAGGCCGTGGCGAGGTAAATCAGCATGTATATGTGCGGGAACAACACCAGCATGCCGATGCAGAACAGGAACACGCCGCTGTAGATCGGGTTCCTGACGAGGGCGTAGAGGCCACCCGTCACCAAATCGGTTTTCTCGGCCTGGTCGACACCGAACCTCCACGCGGTTCCCATCTGGTATTGCGCAATGACCATGATCGTGATTCCGGCAAGCGAGGTGGCCGCGCCGAGTGATCTCCCCGCCTCGCCGGGATCGATTTGCGGATGAATCTCCCCGGTGGCGTCGAGCAAGGAGAGAAGGAACGTAGCTGCGAATGACGCGAGCATAAGGATGCTCGTGTAGGTGGCGATTCTCGGAGCGGTTCGCTTCACCGTGCGGATGCCGAGATCTCCGGTGGCCAGGTAGTGAAGCGCGATTCTCCCGCCCACGGCGAACACCAGGAAGACGAGGAAGAGGGTCAGCGCATTGGCCCCGAGCATACAGCCTCCCGGCTTTGTACGGTCATTCCGTCAGGCGGAACGCGAAGGACGGATGCTCCCACTCGCTTGGCTGACGCCTTCGAAGGGGAGCGCGAATCGCCGGGCGGTCAGGACGCCGTGGAGATGGCCCCTGCTTCGTTATCGACAATGACGGGCGAGGTGAAGTATTCGATCTCAGGCTCTACGCCGAGGCGCTCGCGAATACCGGCGCGCCAGGCGTCGTCATAGAGCCGCTCGGCGTCTTCGCGCGACTCGAACAGATAGACCCCGCCTCCGGTGCGCACGTCGTCCGACACCAGATAGTATTTGCGCACCAGACCCGGCACGTCGCGGTAGAGAGGGGCCGAGTGCTCGAAGGCCGCGGCCATATCCTCGTGGGTCTTTCCCTCGGGAAGCGTGAAGCGAACGATTGCGGTGACGGCCATGTACAATCTCCTTATGCCGTGGAAGCGGCCCTGGCTTCGTTGTCGACGATGACGGGCGAGTCGAAGTATTGGACGTCGGGCTCGACCCCCATGCGCTCGCGCAGCCTGGCGCGCCACACCTCGTCGTGGACCCGCTCGGCGTCGGCGCGGGATTCGAAGATATAGACCCCGCCCCCGGACCTCCGGTCTTCGGACATCAGATAGTATTTGCGCAAGAGGCCGGGCACGTCGCGGTAGAGAGCCGAGGAACTCTCGAAAGACGCGATCAACTCCTCCTCGGTTTTAACTTCGGGAAACGGGAAGCGGACAACTGCGGTAACGGCCATGAAAGTTCTCCTTGTGTGATGGGTTCGAGCCGAATTATAGCACGAGCAAGGTTCATCTCATCCAACCGGATAAATCCGCGTGACGTTTAACCTCCAGTACCGGACTTCTAGTTCGGCGCGCCAATGTCTTTCAGGAAAGCGCCAATGCGTGGACCCCACAGATATTGCCCGTCACCTCTGTATAGCCTGTGCCCGTCCTCTGCGTACAAGAGCGGCCCGAACCATTCCAGGCGCACCGGCGCTCCGCCTCCGGCATAGGCGTCAAAACCCTGCTTGACCAGCTCGGGCCAGAAGAAATGGTCGGTCGTGGAATAGAGCCAAAGCGCCGGAATACGGGCCGTCCTGCCGAACTCGGCAAAAGCATCGATGAGGCCGAACTCATTGCAATTGTAGAAATTGTCATAGCGGTTCCCACCGCGTCCGCCCGCGAAATTGACGACTCCGACGAGTCCGGGGGGTGGCCGCGAAGCGAGCGCCAGTACCGCAAACCCTCCTCCTGATTGTCCGGCGGCGACCACGATGGAGCCATCGATATCCGGCCGATTTGTGAGCGCCTTGATAACGGCGGTGTAGTCCTCCGCCGAGGTTCGCCCGGCTGTTAGGTGCTGACAGCCCCACATGTTGTCCACATAGCCGCCCGTGGAGGATGCGGCGCCACGTCGCGCAAAGACGACCGCCTTGTAGCCACGCTCCGCAAAATCCTCCGCGATTCCCAAGTACCTGGTGAGTTTGACTCGCCTCTGGTTGCGCGAGTTCCCGTGTGAGATAACCGCGAGCGGAAACGGCCCTGGACCGGGAGGTGTGAAGATTAAAGCTTCGAGTTCGTGCCTCTCACCATCGATCGAAACAACTAATTTTCTTCTGGTCAGCTTAAGATCTTCAGGGAGGATGGTGGGGATCGTCTTGCTTGGTGCTTTCTTGAGTACGAAATTTTGCTCGACGCGAAGTTTTTTCGGAGCCTCACGGACTTGACAACCTGACAACGCGAGCGTGGATAAAACAACGAGAACCATCGCTGAGCGCGCCATAACACGGAATGAAGCCTGTGTGTTTGGTCGCGAGTGTCTCATCCACTTCTCTCCGTTTGCTTCACTCACCCAAGCGGATACATCCGCGTGACGCGCAGCCTCGCCACGAGGCGCTTCTCGTTCTTCATCGCTTGCAGGTATTCGTCGAGGTCGTCGGGGTCCTTTCCGGTGATGCGGCGGTAGAGGTCCAGGTTTTTCGTGCCGTCGGGGTCTTCGACGAGTTCGGCCTCGCCCTCCGCGCAGAGATAGGGATAGAAGCTCTCCTGCGGCATCACGCAAAGCGTCGCCCTCGGATCGCGCTTGAGATTCCTGGCCTTCACGCGGTTCCACGTCATGGAAATCTCGGCGACGCCGTCTGCGTAATCGAAAACGATGGGCGTGGGGTGCGATCTGCCGTCTTGGAGCAGGGTGCTCAGGACGCCGTAGTGCTGTTCGCTCAGGAAGGCCAGCGCCTCGTCATGCGTCATGGAGGTTCTCCTTATGAGTCCGAATCAACCGCCGCCTCGACGAAGTCATCGAACGCGGCGCAAAAGGCCCCGGGCGCATCCTGCATCGGGAAATGCCCGCAGGCGGGGATAATCGTTTTCACGCAATCCGGGATTCGCTCTTCGAACATCTCCCCATACGCCATCGCCCCGGCGTCTCCCTCGCCCACGCAGACCCAGGTGGGGACGTGGATTTCTCCCAGGCGATCCCTCATATCGGGCGTATTGAGGATGGCGTCCACCGCCGCGGCGTAATCCTCAGGGGTGTTCTTGAGAAAGCGCTTCTTGAATTCATCCGCGCTCGCTCCGTCGATGTAGTCCCGGGGCAGCGTCGCCCGCATCCCCTCGCTTGCCAGGGCCGCCTCGATTCCCTCATCGAGCGCCAGCTTTCGCAAAGACTCGAATCGCTGCTTCATTTCCCCTGCCGGCGCAGCGGCGGATGAGGCGACGAGCATCAGGCTGTCGACCCTCTCGGGGTGTTCGAGAGCGAATAACAGGGCGGTCCGCCCGCCCATGCTGTGCCCCATGAGGTGGACCCTGTCGAGTCCCCAGAAGTTCAAGAGCGCGAGCAGGTCCTCGGCCAGGGTTTCGATACCAAATGGGCCCAGGCGCTTGCTCGACCCCCCGTGGCCCCGGTGGTCGTATGCAAAGGCCTGAAAGCGCGCAGAAAGCGCATCCATCACCGGCTCCCAGGTGTATATGGAATTGACGAATCCGTGCATCGCGACCAGGGGGGCGCCGCTCCCTTTCATGATGTATGTGAGGTTTACGCCGTTCACCGTCGCCACCGGCATTGTCCGCTCCTCCTGCTGTGGGAAATACGCCTTTCGCCTTTGCCGAACCGCTAGAATACCCTATTATGCGGTTTTTCGCAGAACGGCTCATCCGCTCGGCTCATTGACGGGAATTCGCGCATGGACGGGAAAAGTGTGGCGGTCGTCCTTTTGAGCGGCGGCATGGATTCCGCCGTCGTACTGGCCATCGCGAAGGGAAAGGGATTCGCCTGTGAGGCGCTCAGTTTCGACTATGGGCAGAGGCACCGCTGCGAACTGGACGCCGCCCGAAAAGTGGCGAAGCAAATCGGCGCGTCCGGCCACACCGTCTTGTCCATCGACATGCGTCCCATCGGCGGAAGCGCGCTCACGGACGACATCGAAGTGCCCAAGGAGCGTGATGATATCGGGGAGGGCATACCGGTAACGTATGTACCCGCGCGGAACACGATTTTTCTGAGCTATGCGCTCGCCCTGGCCGAGGTGAAAGGCGCGAGCGATATCTTCATCGGGGTGAACGCGCTCGACTATTCGGGGTACCCCGACTGCCGCCCGGAATACATAAACGCTTACGCGCAAATGGCGCGTCTGGCGACGAAATCGGGTGTCGGAGGCGCGCCTCTCGATATCCATACGCCACTCAGCGCGATGCGAAAGTCCGACATTGCGCGAAAGGGTCTGGAACTGGGAGTGGATTTTTCTCTCACCCATACCTGTTACGATCCACTGGATGACGGGCGGCCCTGCGGGTTGTGCGACGCCTGCATCCTGAGGCGGAAAGGGTTCGAGGAAATCGGGGAGTGCGACCCGCTCCCTTATCCCGCTGCTTGATGTACGGAGGAATCGTGGAAGAGATACGAACGGACGTGTTGGTCGTCGGCGGAGGGCTGGCCGGAACCCTGGCCGCGCTTGCCGCGCGAGAAGAGGGGGCGGACGTCTGCATCGCCATGAAGGGCGAGGCCGGCCTGACGGGCAATTCCGCGCGCGCGGGCGGCGTTTTCGCAACGGTATTGGAGGGCTTCTCCCCGCCGGAAGATTCCGTGGAAACCATGGTGGCGGATAATTTCCGCAGCGGATGGTTCATGTCCGACCCCGCGCTGGTGCGTACGGTCGCAGCCGAGTCGGGCGCGGCGATAGAGCGCCTGCGTGATTACGTGGTTCCCTTTTTGGAGAAAAACGGCCGGATGACGCCCACGAAACTACCCGGCCACACCTACCCCCGGGGAGCACGCGTGCCGGGCGGCGGCCCCCGGATGATGATGATTCTCGGTGCCCGGCTCGCGCAGAGTGGCGCGCGCGTCCTGGAGGGTCTCTCTTTCATTGGAATGCTGCGTGACGGCAGTGGCAGGGTCGTGGGAGCTGATTTTCAGGGTGAGGAGGACTCAAGCCTGCTTCGGGTGCACGCTCGCGCCACGGTTCTCGCGATGGGCGGTTTGGGGGGGATGTACCCCATCACCACGAACGCGCCGGGCGTCGCCGGCGTCGGCTACGGGGCGGCGCTCGATGCGGGAGCACGGTTGCGGGACATGGAGTTCGTGCAGTTCACGCCGACGGCGATGGCCCATCCGCCGCAGCTCAGGGGCAGGAACTCGGGCGGCATGGCGCTTTCCTTCCCTGAAGTACGGTTGCGGAACAGCCTGGACGAGCGGTTCATGACCCGCTATGCGCCGGATGACATGGAACACGCCAAGCGCGACGTTCTCTCCCGCGCGATGCACCGCGAAATCGTCGAGGGACGCGGAGGCGAAAACGGCGGCCTGTATCTCGATTTGACCAAGGTGTCCTATGAAGGGCTGAGAGACGTGATGGGCGAGATACTCGATGATTTCGAGGCGGCGGGTCTCGACGTGCGAAAAGAACCGATAGAAATCGCTCCCGCCGCACACTCGTGCATGGGCGGCGTCATCATCGACGCGAACGGGCGGACGGACGTGGAAGGCCTCTTCGCCGCCGGTGAGAACGGCGGCGGCCTGCACGGGGCGAACCGCCTGGCGAGCGGGGGACTCACCGTGTGCGCCGTCATGGGCGACCGGGCGGGCCGGGCGGCTGCTCATGTGGAAGGAGAGGGCGGGCCGCCCGAGAAGAATGAAAGGGATGCGCGAGGCGCAGAGCAAACGAGTGAAAATCAACTCGATGAAATTGAAGAAAATATCCGAGACGCCATGTTCTCCGCGGGCGGCATCGAGCGGACTTCGGAGGCGCTGCAGGATGGACTGGAGAGAATCGCCGCTCAACGAGAAAGCATAAAAGCGCTGACGCCCGCAGGTTCGCTCGTCTCGCGCCACGCGCAGGCGAGGCTCATGTGCCTGACGGCGGAGGCGATGCTGGGCGCGATGCTCATGCGCGCCGAAAGCCGGGGGGCGCATACGAGGTCGGATTTCCCCGAGCGCGACGATGAGAACTGGCTGGCGAATATCCACGTGTCGCTGGGGGCTGATGGAACGCCTGCGCACGATAAAGTTCCCATATCCGGTGAGTTGCATGAGGCGGCGGCGCACCATGTAAGCACCTGAGGAAGTGAGAGCCATTGCGGTTTGAAGTTGACACCTTGGACGCGAGAGGATAACCAAGGGATACACACTTACTTTTGACAAGAATTCTTCTCGAGAATCTGGAGGAGTCATGCAATATCCATTTACGGATGAACAACTGGCGCTGGCCGACCTGACCCGGGATTTCATGGAGCGCGAGGTCGCGCCCGTCGCTGCGGAGATGGACAGGCGGCCCGACCCCAAGGATTGCTATCCGGGTGAGCTGCTCAACAAGGCGTCGCATCTCGGTCTGCGGACCATGGCGGTTCCCGAGGAACACGGCGGCATCGGGGCCGACACGACGACCAAGGCCCTTTGCCTCTGGACGGGCGCGCAAATCGAGATCGGCGTCATCAAGTGCCTGAGCCAGTGCTGGAAGGTGTCGAACGCGATCTTCAAATGCGGTTCGGAAGCGGTGCTTGAAAAGTGGGGCAAGATGTTCGTGGAAGACCACGATTGCGTCGGCTCGTTCGTGATAACCGAGCCGGATTACGGCTCGGACAACATCTACCGGCAGAGCGACCCCGCGCTGGGCCTCAAGACCTCGGCGGTCCGGGACGGCGATTATTTCGTGCTCAACGGAGCGAAACGATTCACGTCGCTCACGAATTGGGCGAAGATTCTGCTGGTCTTCGCGAGAACGGACCCCGATGTTCCGCTTCATCAGGGAACCACCTGCTTTCTCGTGCACGGAGACCAGGAGGGCGTCACCTACGGCAACGTGCACGACAAGCTCGGCTACAGGCTGTATCCCAACGCCGAGAGCTACTACGACAACGTGCGCGTCCACAAGGACGACATCCTGGGCGAGGTCGACAAGGGCTTTCAGACGTTCGCCACGGTGTTCCGGGGCAGCGCGGAGCTTCCGGCGTGCAACACGGGCATCGCGCGCGGCATCTACGACTTCTGCCTCCAGCACGCGAAAGAGCGCATCCAGGGCGGCAAGCCCATCATCGAGCACCAGACGATTCAGCACATGCTCGCCGAGATGCTGATGAACATCGAGGTGGCCGAGCAGTTCATGTGGCGCATCTGCTGGGGCGTGGAGAACGACGAGAGCTACAACACGCGCTTCACGCGGTACGGAAAGGTGTTCAGCGATCAGGTGGCGCTCAAGACGATAGCCTTCGCCACGGACATTCTCGGCGGCATCGGCATCATGAAGGAGACGCCGACGGAGAAGATGATGCGCGACCTCCTCACCTTCCTGCACGGCGACGGGACGGACTCGATGACGCTGCTGCGCGCCGCCCAGACGCTGGACGAGCCTGCGTAAGGGCGTCGCGAGGCCCTCATTCTCCGAGTTTTGGGAGGAAAACGATGGATTTGATGCTCACCGACAAGGTGGCGATGATCTCGGGCGGCAGCCGGGGGCTCGGCTTCCACATCGCGAAAGATCTGGTGGGAGAGGGTTGCCACGTGGCGATCAGCGCGCGGGGCGAGGAGCGCCTGAACCAGGCGGTCGATGAGTTGAACGCGCTGGGCGGCGGGCGCGCGGCGGGTTTGGCGGGCGACGTGACCCAGGAGGGCGTGCCCCAAGCTTTTCTCCAGAAGACGCTCGACGCGTTCGGCGGCGTCGACATTCTCGTGAACAACGTGGGCGGCAGCAATCCCAAGGTGTTTCTCGACATCACGGACGAGGAGTGGCGCGAAGGGTTCGGTTTCAACCTCTATCACGCGGTGACGCTCTCGCGCCTCGTGATCCCTGAGATGAAAAAAAGAGGCGGCGGCTCCATCCTGAACGTCGCCTCCATCTACGGGCGCGAATCTAAGGGCGCGATGACCTACAACGCCTCCAAGGCGGCGCTCATCAGCTTCTCCAAGGGACTCGCCCAGCAGACGGCGCAAGACAACATTCGCGTGAACTCGATTGCGCCGGGCAGCATTCTCTTCCCGGGCGGAGTGTGGGAGCGGCGGATAGACGAGGCGCCCGACGGCCTCAAGGGTTTCATCGACGCGGAAATGCCGCTGGGCCGGTTCGGCCGCCCCGAGGAGCTGTCAGCCGTGGCCGTCTTCATGGTGAGCCCGAGAGCGAGCCTCGTGCACGGGGCCTGCTGGAACGTGGACGGCTCGCAAAGCCGATCGAATATCTAATCCCTGCTGAGATTCAGGAGACTTTCCGGAGGGGTTCGCGCACGCGCGTGAGCCACTGTTGCTTCAGCGTGCTCTTGACGACGCGCGGAATGCTGAAGCCTATCGGTATCATCCTCGGTTCGACCAGGGGTTTGGACAGCTTCGCCTCCTGAAGAGATAGTCCCGCCACCTCGATCTTGTCCAGTTCCGTCTCGCCGAAGCCCGTCAGGCGGGCGGCTTCCAGGGTTCTCAACCTCTCGGGAGCCAGTCCCGTGACCTCACAGGCGACGCGGTCGAGCGCCACCGGGTCGGCGCTCGCGATGATGAGGCCCACCCGGCGGGGGGTTCCCTGTGCGGGCCCCTGTCCTTCCATCGCGCAGACGGCGTCCAGAACGGAGAGCCTCGTCTTGAGCAGCCGCGCCGTTTCGACGAGCATGAGCGGGAAATAATCCTCGAAAGTTCCGGCCTTGAAATGCCACCACGCCTTTCTTTTGCCCGCCACGCAGCCGAAGAGGTTCTTGACCGCGCCCGTCATGTAAAGCTGGCAATGCGTCTTGAGCTTGGGCAGGTTGATGATTCCGTCCGGGTCCATGGCCTCTTTCGCCATGGTGAGGTGCGCATAAACGACGCCGTCGGGATTGGGAACCTTCACCCCTTTCCGGAAGGAGACGAGGGGGAGCCCGAGTTCCTCGCATACTTTCGACAGACCGGCTTGCTCGGCGCAACTGGCGAGACTCCCCCACGCGGGACTGTCGCCCATGGATAACTTTTCTGGCGGCGCCGCCGAATTCTGGAGTTGCTCCGCCACCGCCCGGAGTATTTCGGGATGCGTCGTCAGCGCGCTCTCAGGCGGCGCACCTTTCAAGATGTTGGGTTTGAGCAGTATCTCATCGGTTTCAGAGGCGAATTGCGCCGCGCCGCCCAGTGCTTCAAGAGCCTCGGCGACGGCGTCGCTCACGCGCTCTTTGTCGTAGTCTTCGCAACGGACAATCGCAACGCGGCTCATGTGCGTTTAACCCTCATTCTTGACGGCTTCTATCTTCTCGTCGCGTTCCGATTCAAGCGCCTCGCGCTCGCTCCTGAATTTCTGGCGGAATGCGCCCAATGCTTCTCTGGCTTCGGGTTCGAGTTGCGCCTCGACGGCTTCGATGGGAGCGCCGCCCGTCATTTTCATCAATTCCTGTTGATGGAGAACGTCTTTTTCGGCGATTTTTCCCTCGTAAACCTTTTTGATTTCCTCAATCTTGTCCCTTTGCTCGGGACTGAGTTTTTCCAGCTCCTGGCGCGCTTGCTCGCCGATGGCGGAAGTTTTCTCCATCGCAATTTCCAGGGCGCTCTTCATGCTCAACCTCCACGGCGGTGTGATGACTTGTATGGGAAGGGCATTCTAGGTTGCGCGAAGAAGAGGGTCAACTTCTGCCTCTTTGAGCGAGATTCAGGCGGGCGCCGTATTCTTCCGCGCCGCGTAAGAAAGGCCTAATACGCAGGTTTTCAGGCGGATAGCGAAAACCACAGGTTGCTTATCTTACGGGGACTCTCCGAGACGGAAATTTTGATATAAGAAGTCTTGATACGCCCACCTGTGGAGGAACCATGCGCGAGCCCACGTTTGATGATGTCCTGGAGGCGCAAAAACGGGTCGCCGCCTACTTGCAGCCTACGCCCTTTCACGAAATTCCCGTGCTCTCCGAACGCATCGGGTGCCGGTATTTCCTGAAATTCGAGTCCATGCAGCCCATCGGCGCGTTCAAGGTGCGCGGCGGCGTGAATCTCGTCTCCAGGCTCGGCCCGGAGGAGAAGCAGGCGGGCCTCATCACGGCCTCGACCGGCAACCATGGCCAGTCCATCGCCTACGCCGCGCGGATTTTCGGGGTCAATGCGTTGATCGCGGCCCCGAACGGGGCGAACGCGGATAAAATCTCGGCCATCGAGAGGCTGGGGGCGGAAGTCGCGTTCGCGGGGGAGGATTTCGACGACGCCAGGGTGTGGTGCGAGGAGCAGTGCGAAGAGCGCGGCATGCGCTACGTTCACTCGGCCAACGAGCCGCATCTGATAGCGGGCGTGGCGACCCAGACGCTCGAAATCATGGAAGCCGAGCCGGATATCGAAGTCGTCATCGTGCCCCTCGGCGGGGGAAGCGGGGTTTCCGGGGCAGGCCTCGTCGCCAAACAGGTCAATCCCAAAGTCCACGTGGTGGGGGTCCAGGCGGAAAACGCTCCGGCGTTCTTCAAGAGCTTTTACGAAGGAAAAATGCTGGCTCAGCCCTCAGCGGACACATTCGCGGACGGACTCGCCACACGGGTACCTTTCGAACTGACGTTTTCGATGATCAGGCGACACGTGGATGAAATCGTTACCGTGAGTGAGGAGGAGATGTGCGACGCCATCCGCCTGCTCGCCTCAGACGTGCACGTCATCGCCGAGGGCGCGGGCGCCGCCCCGACGGCTGCCGCCATGAAGATGGACCTGAAGGGCAAGCGAGTCGCCGGAATCCTGAGCGGGCGTAACCTCACCAGCGAGCATCTCGATATCATCCTCGGCGGCGGGACGCCTCTTCCGTGAAATACACCATCAAAAAAGAGGCCGCGCGAGCGCATGAACCGGGAAGCCGGTATGTCGAAGTTGCGCTCAGCGTCCCCCAGATCGGACCGCTCACCTACCGGGCGGGTCATGAGTTCGCGGAGAAATTGACGCCCGGACTGCGCGTGCTGGTGCCGCTGGGCAGGCGGAAGGTGACGGGATACGTCGTTCAGCCGCCGGGCGAAAGCCCGCCCCCCGGATTCGAGCCCGGGTCCATAAAGTCCGTTCTGGAGATTCTTGACGATGAGCCGTTGCTCACGCCGGAGCTTCTGGAACTCACCAGATGGGTGGCGGAGTACTATTGCTGCGGTTGGGGGGAGGCGCTCAAATTCGCGTTGCCGTCCCACAGGGAGAAGAAAACTGTAGAGCGTTACCGCCTGAGTGAGACAGGGCGGGTGGAGGCGGCATTCGAAGAAGGCGGCCTTGGTTTGCCCGGCCTCAAACCCTCAGAGGGTGAGCGGAGTCACAAGGCGCGCATACTGGTGGCGCTCCGCAAGGGCCCGAGAACCATCGGTTCTCTTGCGGCCTCGTTCGGGCGCGGGACGCGCCCGGAACTCATGCGTCTTCTCAATGCGGGCTTCGTGGAGAAAATCGTCGATTCCGTAGGCGGCTCTTCGCCTAAAATGGCAAAGTACGCGCGCCTTCTCAAGATGCCCCTCGAAAGTGAGCTGGAGTCTCTGGCAAAACGCGCGAAGCGGCAGGCGGAAGTCCTGCGTCTTTTGAATGAAGCGGAAAATGGACGGGTGCGGCTGGGGGAACTGGAAATCCTCTCGAAGGGCGCGCGCGCCGCTTGCGCGGCGCTGGAGAGAAAGGGGTGGGTCGAAGTCGAGGAAGACCTCCTCCCCGATGCGGAGGATGCGAGCGAGCCGAGTCCAAGGGCCGATGCACCCGCTATGGGCCTTACCGATGAGCAGAAAGAATCGTTCGAACTGGTGAAGGAGGATATCGAGAAAAAGAATTTTTCGGTCACGCTTCTACACGGCGTCACCGGAAGCGGGAAGACGGAAGTCTACATCCGGCTTGCGCAAGAAGCCCTCGCAAACGGATTGGGCGCGTTGATTCTGGTGCCGGAAATCGGCCTGACTCCCCAACTCCTGGGGCGCTTTCAGGAGCGTTTTGACGGTTTGGTGGCCTGTCTGCACAGCGCCTATTCGGAGAAAAAGCGCCTGTCGGAATGGCGGCGCATCAAGAACGGGGATGCGCCCATCGTCGTGGGCACGAGGTCCGCCGTCTTCGCCCCGGTTCCGAAACTCGGGATGATCGCGGTGGATGAGGAGCACGACGGCTCCTACAAGCAGGAGGAATCCCCTCGCTACAACGCGCGGGATACGGGCATCGTGCGCGCCAGGAATCTGGGGGTTCCCGTCGTGCTGGGTTCGGCGACGCCGTCGATTGAAAGCTATACGAGCGCCAGAAGCGGCCGCTACCGTCTGCGCTCGCTGTCGCATCGGCCCACGGGGGGGACGTTGCCTCAGGTGCGCCTGGTGGATTTGAGAAAAGAGGCCGGCTCCGACCCCAGGACGCCCGAGCTTCTCACGCGCGAATTGGCTACCGCCATCGGCGAGCGTCTGGAGCGAGGCGAGCAGACGCTGTTGTTCCTGAACCGCCGCGGGTTCTCTTCGGTGATCCTGTGCCGCGATTGCGGGGAGGCACTCGAGTGTCCTCACTGCTCCATCCCGCTGACGTTTCACCGTGAAGGCGGGGGCAGGGTGCAGTGCCACTGGTGCGATTACAGCGCGCATCCGCCCAGCAGGTGCACCTCCTGCCGCAGTGATCAGGTGGGTTACTTCGGCGTTGGAACCGAGCGCGTCGAGCAGGCCGTGAAAGCGCGCTTCCCGGAGGCGCGCGTCCAGCGTCTGGATCGCGACACGGCCCGCCGGGCAGGCGCATACGAGAGCATATTCGGCGCCATGCGAAGCGGGGAAATCGACATCCTCATCGGGACGCAAATGGTGGCGAAAGGCCATGATTTCCCGAATCTGACGCTCGTGGGCGTCGTGGTGGCCGATGTCGGGCTTCATCTGCCGGATTTCAGGGCGAGCGAACGCACTTTTCAGCTATTAACCCAGGTGGCGGGCAGGGCGGGCCGCGCCGATTTGCCCGGCGAAGTCATCATCCAGACGTTCAGGCCGGATCATTTCGCCGTTGAGTGCGCGCGGACGCATGATTACGCCGGTTTCTATAAGAGAGAAGCTCTGGCGCGGGAGCAGTTGGGTTACCCGCCCTATCGACGTCTGGCCAGGCTGCGTTTCGAGTCCAAGAACAAGCACCTCGCCGCGAAAGCCGGTGAATGGATGGCGTCATACTTGCGTAGGCATGGCGCTGCCGCCGCCGGGCGCGCCGCCGATCCTGGAGGGGTCGAATACTTGGGTCCCGCGCCGGCGCCATTCGTGAGGATTCGCGGCGTATGGCGGTATCACATGATCCTGAAGGCCAGAGGGGCGAAGCGCCTGGGCGAGGCGGTCAATTCGCTGAGGGCGGAATTTGACGGAGAAGCGGCTTTTTCCTCCGTTCGTCTGGCGGTGGACGTAGACCCGTTGAGTTTGATGTGAGGATACTCATCCTAAAAGGAGCCATATTTCGGAGAAGCCAGATACTTCATAACGGGGAGTTTATATGTCACAGGAAAATTTCAGAGCGGCCCTCGTGGGACTCGGGTGGTGGGCGACGCCGATAGGAGACGCCCTCCGCAGAAGCGAGAAGATAGACCTCGTCGCCTGCTACACGCGCAACGAAGAAAAGCGCACCTCTTTCGCTGAGGAGCATGGATGCGAAGCGACGCCCAGCTATGAGGCGATACTGGAGAATCCAGACGTGGAGGGGATTCTCCTCACCACGCCGAACAAGGCGCATGCAGCCCAGATCATCGCCGCGCTCAAGGCGGGCAAGCACGTCTGGGTGGAAAAACCGATAACGAACGTCCTGGCCGAAACGCCCGAAGTGCTGGCAGCCTGGCGGGCGTCCGGCAAGACCCTGGCGGTGGGGCATTGCTACCGGCGCGCGGCGGGGCACCGGAAAATCCGTGCGCTGATAGAAGACGGCACCATCGGCAGGCCGCTTTGGGCGGAAGCTGTTTTTTCGAATCACATGGGTCAGTTTTTCACTCCCGACAGGTGGCGTTATTTCAGGGACGAGTGTCCGGGCGGTCCCCTCATGCAGATGGGGATTCACCACTGCGACACACTGAACTACCTGCTGGGCGATCCCGTTTGCGTGACGGGAATTCACAAAAAGCTGGCCACTCCTGCGGAGATCGACGACGTGACGATGACGATCACCGAGCACGAAGGCGGCCCCGTCTCCACCCTGATGACGAGTTTCGTGACGCCCGGCGTGTTCACGCTCAGGCTGCACGGCACACAGGCGGTGGTCTCTCTCGAGATGATTCGCGAAAACATCACCCTGGCGCACCGGACGAACGATGAGACGACATTAGCGATTCAAAAGGCGGGCGAGGCCGGCTGGACGGACGTGCCCGTGCCCGAAATGGTGGACATGATAATCGACGAGGTGGAGGAGTTCGCCGATTGCGCGCGCACGGGCGATGCGCCCGAAACCGGTCCACGGGAGGCCGTCCATGCCCTGGCGCAGGTCGAGGGTTCGTGCCGCTCGGCGGAAGAGGGAAGAAAGATACAGATGACAGAACTTCTGGAAGGGATCGAGATTTAGGAACCGTCGTTTTCCGTTGAACGCCGAGCGAAATTAAAATGGTGGGCCGTACTGGATTTGAACCAGTGACTTCTGCCGTGTGAAGGCAGCGCTCTGCCACTGAGCTAACGGCCCAGGGTTTTGCGTTTATCATAGGCCCCATATGGGGTCAAGAACGGGGTTGTTGAAAAGGCCTGATTCCGTGATTTGGCGAACAGAACCAACCGGTTAGAAGGACCCGTAGGGACAGGTCGCGACCTGTCCCTACAAAAGCAACCCCCCCTACCCCCCCTTGTCAGGGGGGCAAGAAAAATCAAAACCTTCTCAGCCCGGCGGGGACGCATCGCCTTTTTATACCCCCCTGACAAGGGGGGGTAGGGGGTTGCCTTTATCCCTTGAGGAGGAGGACTTTTTCAACAGCCCCGAGAACAGATGCGTTTGAGGCCGCCTCCAAACTTTACGGGGGCTCAAGCCATCGGCTATGATAGCGGGAGTTGAAATTTTCATCGTCGAGTTTTCGCCAGTGAGCTTGAAAGGATAATCCCGGATGAATCAACTGACGAACAATGGGGTGAAATACAACCTCGAAACCCGCGATCATGACCTGTACGGGTTCGGCGTGGACGTCTATATGCTCGATCAGGAGGGCGTTCAGCCCAAGGAACCCATCGCGTTCATTCCCGGAAAAGACGAGAACGCCGCGACCATTCTGACGCAGCAATGGCTCAAAATCGCTTTTCCGGCGGAGTTGCCGAAAGGCAAGAAATAATAGCGGCGCCGCGCGGCAGGAAATCCGCTCGGGCAGCCTTTTCCCTGCTGTCCAACCGGGGGGACGCCTTGGAGTCGCCTCAAACCATCCAGACAGACCAGGCGCCGTCGCCCACCGGGCCCTTCGTCCAGGCGCGCCGCGTGGGGAACCTGTTGTTCATCGCCGGCCAGCGCGGCATCGACCCCGATTCGGGGGAACTCGTCGAGCGAACCATCGAGGCGCGCGCCAGAAGAACTTTCGAGAACCTGAAAGCCATTGCGGAGGCGGGCGGCGGGTCGCTCGCCACCTTCTTATCCACCGTCGTCTACGTGAGGGATATGGATGCCGACCGCCCGGTCATCAACCGGCTGTATGAGGAATACTTCGGGCCGAACCTGCCCACGCGCACCATCGTGGAGGTGAGCAGGCTGAACCAGGACGACATCGTGGAAATCGAGGCGGTGGTGATGATCCCCGGCGCGGAGACTTAGCCGGCGGGCGCCGCGGGCGCAGGAAGCGGCTCCCACCATTTCTCGACGCCCAAATCCTCAGCGATCACGCCGGCCGCGTTATAGCCGGGCGCCCCGTTCAGACCGCCTCCCTGGCAGCTCGAACTGCACAGATAGAAGCCCTCCAGAGGCGTCCGCATGCCGGAGAGCAGGGGATGGGGCCTGTTGACCCCCAGTTGCTCGGGAATGTACGCCCCCATGCGCACGCCGCCGCGTATCATGTTCTTGTTCCCGCGCTCCACGTCGAGCGGGGTGTAGAGCTTCGCCGCGCGGACGTTGTCCGGCGTGAGGTTCGGAGCGTAGCCCCGCCACACGTCCACGAGGCGTTCTGTGTATTCCTCTTTTACTTCATCCCACTTCCGGGGGCCGCCGTCCTTGAGTTCATAGGGCGCGCCGGGCCACCAGAAGGCGACGTGGCCGTCGTCTGGCGCATAGGAGGGGTCGTGCTGGCTGTTGCATGAGCCGTTGCCCATCGGGCGCGACGGGATGAGGCCGTTTCTGCGTTCTTCGGTGTTTTCGGCCATCTCCTCGCCGGAATCGGCGCCGAAGATGATGTTGTACGCCTGGCCCACGTCCGGGTCGAAATCCTCCGCGGCATATCGCGGGGGTTCGGCGAGTGCGAGATGCAGCGTACTCAGGGAGTGGAAACCCCAGTCCCAGTTCCGCACCTTCTCGTTGACCTCATCGGGAAACGCGTCCTCTCCCGCCATTTTGATGGAAGCCGGCGCATTGAGGCTCGATGCGACGAATTGCGTCGCCATCATCTTCTCGCCGCCTTCGAGCATCACGCCCGTCGCGCGACCGTTTTCCCGAATCACCTCACGCACGTGGCTGTTTCTCAGGACGACGCCTCCGTTGTTGATGACGATGCGCTCGAGCGCCAGAGGCAGTTGGATGGCGCCCCCCACCGGGAGGCCGAGCGTCGTGTGGGTGGAAAACAGGCTCGGGAGGAAGATACCCGTGCCCGGCGCGTTCTCGACCGTAATGGCGTGAGAGAACAAGAAGAACAAGGCCCGCATTTTGGGATGCTCGAAATTCGATTCGATGGCCTCGAAAATCGACATTTTCGCAAAGCTCAGAATCTCGCGTCCCGCATCGCTGTCCATCCGGGAGACGATTTCCTCCGGTGGTAGCGGTGGGTGAAACAGGAAACTGCGCAGGAGCGGGGCGTGTTCCACGGCGAATCGCCGGTGGAGGTAGACGTAAGATTCCGCGTCTTTTTGAGAGAATCTTGAGATGGACGCCGCGCTTTTCTCAGCGTCGCGGTGAAGCAGAACCGCCGTGCCGTCGCGATACAGTGCGGCGTGCTGCACGTCGGGCGTAAGCCACTTGAACCCGTGTTTGTCGAGTTCCAGGTCCTTGACGATTGGAAAATCGTCCAGACCGATGAAGAAATTCGCGTGCATGTTGGATTGGTAGCCGGGCAGCAGGAATTCTTGGGTGCTCGAGCCGCCGCCGATTTCGGGTTCACAATCCAGAACGGCGACTTTCAGCCCCGCCCGGGCGAGATACGCCGCGCACACCAGGCCGTTATGCCCCGCACCGATCACGATTCCGTCGAATTGCGCCATCGGATTCTCTCCTCAATGATGGATAGTGAACATCCAGCTTAACGAATCCGGGATGAAAGGGCAAAAAGGCGGACGAAAAACCCCCCGCCGCAGGGGAGCGCTGAAAGCGCCCCTGATGAGGGGTTGTTGAAAAGTCCTCTTTGTCAGGGGATAAAGGCAACCCCCCCTACCCCCCCTTGTCAGGGGGGTATAAAAAGGCGATGCGCCTTCGCAGGGTTGAGGGGGTTTTGCTTTTTCTTGCCCCCCTGACAAGGGGGGGTAGGGGGGGGTTGGTTTTCAAGGCTGGGGGAGGACGAGCGGGCCGGGCGTTCGCGCATTTGCGCGCATTTGCGGTCCTCCCCCGAACCCCGAAGCGGTGTATCGTGCGCGCCGCGCGGGGGAAAGCTCTCCCGCTTGCGGGCCGAGGCGGAGGCGAGAGGAGGTTTTCTCATGGAACCGGGCATTCGAGAGAGGATAAGGGCGTCTGTCCGCGTTCTTCACCGCGTGATGCCGTTCGCCAGGGCCCTGTTCCGGGCGAGGGCGGAGGCGTCGCCCCGCGGTCTTCACCCGGCCCGGGCCGCGGCGCTCATGGACGCGGGAGCAGGTGGAGAAATGGAAATAATCCAATTTCCCGTAAAATACGATTAATCATTGTCATGAACCCGGTGTCGGCGCGATAGTATGATTGACTACGTATGTCTACGATAACCGATTGTTTATAATACCATATTTCTGTTATTCCGTACCCAGCTACCCCTTGCATTTTCGTCATACATATGCTTGAATACCCCCCAGTTTGATGCCGCACGTATGCGATTTGATTACAGATTCAGGAGGCGGGATGCCGAAGCGAAGCGATCTGAAACTCACCAAGCGCACCGTCGACGCGCTCGAGGCCGACGGGAAGGACGCGATCTTCTGGGACCGGGAGCTGGCGGGCTTCGGGGTGCGCGTCCACGCCACGGGCAGGAAGACCTGGGTGGTGCAGTCCCGGGGACCCTGGGGGCCGAAGCGCGTGACGCTCGGCCGTCACGGGGAGCTGCCCGTCGATGAGGCCAGGAAACAGGCCGCCCTCATTATCGACCGCATCAAGCGCGGCGAGGATTTCAGCGCCGCGGCGCCCGAGGCGGAGACCACCGTGGCGGTACTCGCCGAACGCTTCATGCGCACCCACGTGGAGAAACACCTGAAGCCCGCCACGATTGCCGCGTACCGCACCGTGCTCGACAAACACATCCTGCCGGTCCTGGGCGGGATGGGCATGGACGAGATCGGCGGGGCGGAAGTCACGGCGCTCCATCACGGCCTTCGCGATACGCCGGTCCTGGCGAACCAGGCGGTCCATCTGCTCTCGCGCATGTTCGTACTTGCCGAAGCGTGGGAGCTGGTACCGCCCGGGCGGAACCCCTGCCTCGCCGTGCGCCGCTACAGGACGCAGGCGCGCGAGCGGTTCCTGACGCCTGAGGAATACCGGAGGCTGGGCCTTGCGCTCAGGCAAACCGAGGCGGAGGGCGGGATATGGCCGCCCGCTATAGCGGCCATCCGGCTGCTCGTACTTACCGGATGCCGCAGGGGCGAGATACTGAACTTGCGCTGGGACGACGTGGACCGCACGGCGGGGGATTTGAGGCTTCAGGACGCCAAGGCGGGTCCCCGGATGGTGCCCCTGACGAAGCCCGTGCTCAGGGTGCTGGACGGGGTTCCCCATCAGCCGGAGGTTCCCTGGGTGATCGCGGGCCAAAGGCCGGGGAGGCGCCTCACGGGCCTGCAATACTACTGGCGGTCCGTCCGGGCGCGGGCGGGGCTTCATGATGTCCGCATCCATGACCTCAGGCATTCCTATGCGTCGAGGGCGCTGGCGCTGGGCGAGAGCCTCTACACGATCGGGAAACTCCTCGGGCACACGAGCGTGGCGACGAGCGCGCGCTACGCGCACCTGATGCGCGAGGCCGAGAGGGAGGCGGCGGTGCGGGTGGGCGGGAGCATCGGCGCCCACGTCACGAGCCGAGGGAGGTAGAGTGAAGATGACGCAGCCCAAAATCAAAACGCTGTCGAACCGCGCGGTCGGGAAACTCACAGTCGAGAAGGACACCGTCTTCTGGGACGGGGAGCTCACGGGTTTCGGCGTGAGGGTCTATCCCACCGGGAGCAAGGTCTACGTCGCCCAGGCGCGGGGGCCCGAGGGTCCCAAACGCGTGGCCGTGGGCCGCCACGGGGTGATCAACGCCGATGAGGCCAGAAAGCGCGCCGCCCACATCATCGCGAGGGTCAAGGCGGGCGAGGAGGCGGTGCCCGAACCGATGAAGCCGGCGGGAGGCCCCACGGTGGCCGAACTTTGCGCGCGCTACCTCTCCGAATACGTCTCGGTGCGGTGCAAGCCGGGCACCGCCGCGCTCTATCGCTCGGTGATCGACCGCCACGTCCTGCCCGCCCTGGGCAAGCTGCCGATCGCTGCGCTCTCGCGCGCGCAGGTGGCGGAGTTCCACGAGAGCCTCTACGAGACGCCAGCGGTGGCGAACACGGCGCTCCGCATCCTCTCCTCGATGTACCGCCTGGCCGCGGGCTGGGGAATGGTCCCCGAGGGATTATCAAACCCCTGCAAGGCTCTCGTGAAATACCCCGAGCGCAGGCGCGAGCGGTTCCTGACGGATTCGGAGTTCACCCGCCTGGGAGAAGCGCTTGATGAGGCGGAGGCCCGGAGCGGCGCCTCCGCTTCCACTGTGGCGGCGATCCGCCTTCTCGCGCTTACCGGGTGCCGCAGGAGCGAGGTGCTCGGGCTGCGCCGGGAGGACGTGGCGCTCGAAGCGGGAGAGCTCAGGCTGCCCGATTCCAAGACGGGCGCGCGGGCGGTCCCGCTGCCGCCCCAGGCGGTCGAGCTCCTCGCGGGTCTCCTCGGCGCCCACGACGGCCCCTGGGTCATACCGGGCAGGAAGCCCGGGACGCCCTTGAGGAACATCGACGAGGCCTGGCGAACGATAAGGGAGCGCGCGGGTCTCGAAGGCGTGCGCCTCCATGACCTGCGCCACTCCTGGGCCTCGCGGGCGCTTGCGCTCGGCGAGGCGCTGCCCGTGATCGGGAAGCTCCTGGGCCACAGCAAGATGGAGACGACGGCGCGCTACGCGCACCTCGCGCGCGACTCGGCGCAGGAGGCGGCCGAGCGGGTCGCCGAGAGCATCGCCGAAGACATGCTGTAGGGTCACAGCAGGCGCGCGCCGGCCAGGTGTTTGCCCGCGCCCGGAGCCGGTGATAAATTCGGGAGTGCCTGAAACTATTTCGTTTCCATAATATTTGACAAATATTTCAAAATAAATATTATTCTCATCCTGCAAAACCTTTCTGGAAAAAATCAAGCAACAGACTACCCAGGCCACAACCGCCTATGTGTCCAAAAATCTTTTTGGGGTTTAAATAAGGAATTGCAATGAAAAAAGTAATGAGCTTGATCCTTTCTGCATTCCTGACATTCGGTTGTGTTCCTTCCCCCGATGGTATTTCGGCTGCTTATGTATCTCCCTTGCAATACCGGTCCTTGAAATGTTCTCAACTACTTGAAGAATATAGAAGAGTAAACTACAGGGCCATTGAGGTAACAAAATTCCAAAGGGCCGAATCGGAACAAAGTACTGGTGCAATGGCAGTCGGCTTGATTCTGTTTTGGCCGGCGCTTTTCTTTGTTAGTGGAACAGACAGGTCTCCGGAATTGGCGAGGTTACGGGGAGAGGTTGAAGCAATAGAAAAAACCGCTATCAGGAAAGAGTGTTACGAACTTACCGAAACGATTAGAGAAGAACGTTCACGCGCAAAAGTGGAAGCGGAACAAACCGCAAAGAAACAAAAACAACAGGAAGAAGAAGAGAAGGAATTGCCATAGTAAAATCGATTGATTTAATTATATAGAAAAACCTTGAAATAAAGTTTCGGCACTATTGTATATAATGCCCATAAATTTCATTCCATCCAACGGATTATCCGAATCGTTCATCTCATATTTTCACCCGGAAGGTGCGCGGGAGGAGTCCTTTGCGGAAGATCGACATCATCAGCCTCGTGTCCGGCGACACGGGCCTCGGCAAGATCAAGGCCGAAGAAGCCGTCGATGCCATCATCGACGCCGTCAGGGAATCCCTCGCGAGGGGCGAGTCCGTCACGTTGAGGCGCTTCGGCTCCTTCAGTGTGAGGGAGAAGAACGCCCGGATGGGGCGCAACCCGAAGACGGGCCTGGAAGCGCCCATCAGCGCCCGCAGGGTCGTGAGGTTCAAGGCGGGACAAAACTTCAGGGATGCGGTGAACGGGGCCGGGGTGAATTTCCATTGATTCGCCGGTTCCGGGGTCGGGAAGAACCGGGCCGGCAACGTCCGCATCGGCGCAAGGCCCCGCGCCGCAAGACGGCGGGAAAAACCAGGACACGGCCTTCATGACGACCGGTGGATTCGCGGGCGGAACCCGGAGAGGACCGCTCCGCCTCGGCCCGAGCAGCGTCGAAGCCGCGTATCGAAGGGGCCTGTCCCGGGCCCCATCCTTCGTTACGGCGCTGACGGGTTTGTTGAGGAACGCTTTTCCGAATCCCGGGCAGGCGAAGGCAACAGGGCCTCGGCCTGCCCCACGACGGATTCCGGAAAGCTCTCATCGGGAGAAACGCACGCCAGCACCCTGAGGCCGAGAAGCAGACCGAGCAGAGACTTCGCCGTCTGCTCCGGATCGACTTCGGGGGAAATCTCCCCGCAAGCCTGGCCCCGCTCGATGGAAGCGCAAAAGAACTCCGCCATGCCGGCGAAGGCGTCGGCAACCAGGGAAGCCACCTCCTCATCGTGCGCCCCGAGCTCCAGGGCGGCGTTGACTTCGAGACAGCCCTCTCGCGAACCACCTCCCGGCGCGGCGGAGGCGGCAGCGCCGAAAACGGCCAGCACCGCTCCGCGCGGCGAGTCGCCCTTTTCGAGTTCCGCGATCGGCTCCGCGCGATGAATGCGGCCATAATGGCGGAGCGCCCGGAAGAACATCTCACGCTTGTCGCCGAACGCGTGATACAAACTGCCTCGAAAGAGACCCGTCGCCTCCTCGAGATCCCGAATCGTCGTCGCCGAATAGCCGTGACGCCGGAACTGGCTCATGATTTTCGTCAGAACCTCGTCCATCTCGTACTTCGGCATTTTCCCCACGGGTCCTCTCCTCGTCCGCCCGGTGAAGCATGGGATTCATCATGGCGGTCAGGCGGTTCCAACCATCACCACGAGTCGAAACTTATCACACGGAAATTCCGCTTTCACGAAGAATTGCACCCCATCGGCGCTGTTGCCCCCCTTGGGCCCCGTTTTCAGGGGGGGGTGCTTTTCCAGTCGGGAAGGGCGCCGGGCGCCACTCCCGGGGAATCGGCCTATAGCTCCAACCCCCGATCCGAGCGTGTCTTCTCCATCGCCGGCGTCTGCCTCTCCATTGCCTGGGTCGCCTCGTTCGACCTCTCCGCCCCGATGCTCTCCGCCTTGCCCGCTCCTATCGCCTCGAGCGCCGCGATGCGCTCCCCCGTCGCGGCTTCGAGCCGCTCGCGCAGCGCTCTTGCGTCGTCGGTCACGAGTTCCGCCCGGTCCCGGGCGCGGCTGATCTCGACGTAGAGTGTCTTCTGGTTGGTGAGCTCGGGGTGGTTGGCCTCCATGGCGGCGATGACGGTGTCGACCGTCCGGCCCTGGAAGGCGTGGACGGTCGAGGCCCAGGCGCGGTCCACGTGGCGAAGCTGGGAATCGGCGCTCGTCATGTCGAGGACGCGCCCGTCCTCGATGCGGAAGGTGACGCGCCCGCCCCTGACGTCCGTCACCTCGGCGGCCTGGCTGTTCATGAGACCGAGGTCCTTGTCGTTCCGGGTCCAGCGGACCTTGTCGCCGATGCGCAACTCCATCCGCTCGACCTTGTAGACCTCGACGCCGCCGCTTCGCGCCGCGATGCGGCGGGGCTCCCAGCGGACTTGCCCTCCGTCCTTCCCTTGCAGGATGACCGCGCGGCCTTCATGGTCGACGCCCGTCACGCGAAGCTCGTCCCCCTTCTCGACGCCGAGGCGCTTGTAGGGGCGGTGGAAGGCGACGACGTCGCCGGGTGAATAGTTCGCGGCGAGCGATTTCTCGGGGTTCGTGTAGCCGCGCGAGACGAGGCGATTCGTGAGGAAGGCCGGGCCGCAGACGACGCCCTCCCGGACCAGGCGCTCTCTGACGATGGCGTTGATCTTCTCGCGGAGCGCGTGGCTCGGCGCCATGAGCCCGGCGTTTGCGCGCGCCTCGGGCGATAACGCCAGCCAGCGCGCGGCGGCGGCGCCCGCGAGGTTGTCGGGCTTGACCTCGGCCACGTTCGAGCCCAGCTTCTCGAAGGCGCTTTTCACGTCGCCCGCGAGCGTGGACTCGACGGCGGCCTTCAGGTCCTGGTCGCGCTGGCGCATGATCTCTTCCATCACGGCCGTCTTCATGCCCGCGGCCTGCAACTGCGCGAAGGGTTTCCCGGCGTCGACGGCGTCCAGCTGTTTCGCGTCGCCCACGAGAACGACCCGCGGCAGGCGCAGGACCTCCGAGATGCGGAGCAGTTCGCGCATCTCGCGCGTGGAAGCCAGGGAACCCTCGTCCACGACGAGGGCGGTCTTCGCGTAGCCCGCGCGCAAGTGTTTTTGGGCGCTTCTCTTGAGGCGGCCCTGTGCGACGTCCGCGTATCGCGTGAGGAAGCGCTGGAGCGTCTCGCTCTCGATCCCGGCCTCCGCTTCCAGGGTCCGCGCGGCCGAGGCCGAGGGCGCCAGGCCCCGGACCTCGTAGCCGCGTTTTTCAAAAAGCGCGCGGGCGCGCTTCAACATCTTCGTCTTGCCGGTGCCGGCGTAGCCCTGCACCCCCACCACGCGGTCCTTTTCCGAGAGGATCAGCTTGACCGCCTCCCTTTGGCCATGCGTCAGCGGTCCCTTGCGCAGGTGCGCGCTCACCATCCAGCCCCGCATGGCGGGCGCGCCCCGCCCGCGTCCTGCCTCCACCAGGGCGATGGTCTCGCGCTCCGCCGCCGCGGCCTTCTCCGTCGTGAGCATGTCCCTGTTTCCCGGCAAATCCGCCGCGTGCAGGACGCCGGTTTTTTCGAGTCTCGCCACCTCGCGCTCCGCACCCGCCATCGACACCGCGCCAGGCCGCCAGGCGAGCGCGCCCGCGAGCAGGGCGGAGCGGTCGAAGACGGCCTCTCGCTCCGCGAGGTGCGCCACGGCCCATTCCACGGCCTCGGGGGCGGGTTCGACGACAGCAGCACTTCGGCCGGCGTCGCGGGATACGGCGCTCCTCGCCTTCGCCCGGTCCTTGAGGCCGGCGGCGTCGAAGCCGAGATCAGCGGCCTGCTTCTCCCATACGGCCATGAGGGTCCCCTTGTCGGCCTCCCGCTTGGGGTCCCGCGTCATGAGCGTGACCCGCTGGGCCGCGCGCTGGTTCTCAGCCGTCGTGCCAAGGCCCCGCTCTTCCATCGCCTTCTCGATCTCGGCGCGCCTGCTCGAGAACGCCTCGATCACCTCCCTGGGCACGCCCGCGATCTCGAAGCGCCCGTCGGCGTGGGTCTTCTCGACCCGGTAGCCGAACCCTTCGAGGCCACGGGCGAGTTCGGTCCGGTACATGGCGCCGATCAGCATCTTGTTCGCATAGAGCTTCTCGTTGGACATCGTGCGCCACTTGCTGTCCGCGCCACGCACCATGTTGGCGATCACGGCGTGCGTGTGGAGCAGGGGGTCGAGGTTGCGCGAGGTGTCGTGCCGGAAGGTCGCGACCACGCTCTTCTGGTCCCCCGCACGGACTATCTGTCCGGTCGCAGGGTCGCTCATCCTGGTCTCGGCGACGTTTCGCTCGACCCAGGCCAGGGTGCGCGCCACGGCCACCTCGTGGGCCCAGATCGCGCGCGCATCGCCGCCGACGTAGGCGAGCAGGGAGACGGACTTGGGCGCCGAGAGGGTGAGGTCGCGTCCCGGGCGGTGATGGAACGACCCGTCCTTGCCCGGGCGCCCGAGCCTGCGACCCGAACCGTCCGGCACATGGCCTTCGAGCACCGCGCGGAGGGTATCGGGGTCGACCGGACCCGATAATCCCAGGTCCTCGGCGCCCCTGCCGCGCCAGGCGCTCGCCGACCGGTGGTTCGGGTCGTCCTTCGCGTAGTAATCGTCGCGCTCGAAGTAGGACGCGCACTGCGCGGGGGAGACTACGGCTCCGATCGACGCGACCATATCAACAGCTCCTCAGGTGGTAGACTTGCGGACCCGCGTGTCCGGGCGCTTCTGTTTCCACGCCTTCTCCCGCCTCGCCGCTCACGCGGCGGCGCTCCCGTGCGTCCTGATCGTTCCCGCCGTTCCCGTTCATATGCGTCTCTCCTTCGCGTTCGAACCTTTCGCCCTGATCGATCCTCCGGCGTCATGCGGGCGGGGGCGTCCATCGCCCGCATGCAGAGCGTAAATAAAGCAAAAACAACTCGTCTGCAAGAGTTTTCGATAGCGTATTGCCAACGCCTGCGCGCCATGCGCGGTCACGCATGCGACCGGCTGCGCAGGGATATGACAAAAAAATTTTCCGCGGCGCGCCTCACCCAGGCCCCGCGCCTCGAAGAGGCCGAGCCGGGCCGTCAGGGGGCGCGGGAGCCGGGGCCGGAGAGGCCGGGCGGCGCCCGCGATCCCCTTTCTCACAATCCCGGAGGCGCGACTCATGAGTAACCGAAAACCATCCCGATACACCCGTGCCCTCGTCTTCGCGGGACCCGCTCTGGCACTCCTCGCCACAATCCTGTCTCTCGCGGCAGGTATCGGCCTCCGCCCCCTGTGGGCCGTCTGGGCCTGTGCGGCTCTCTGGTGCCTCCTCACGGCTCTCTCCTGCGTCCTGTGGCGGGGGTTCCGCCACGGGGACTGGTCCGCCTTCCATCGCTACGAACTGCCCGACGGGAAGGAAGAGGACTTCGAGTGGTCCGCCCGGACGGGACGCTACGCCTGGCGCCGCGAGCTGGAGGAGCAGGAGCTGTTCGGCCAGGACCCGGACATCCCCTTCCCGTAGAAGCCCCCGGGCCGAACGAAGACCACCCTGAACGAACGGACCGCCGTCTTTCCCGCTGAGGGTGGCTCTGCGCCACCGGGAGGCCGAGTCCGACCGGGAGGGGGCGGCGGAGGGGAGCCGGGAGGGAGTCTTCTCGCGTTCGAGGCTCGCCTCCGCCGCCATCATCCACCCACCCAAGGAGGCGCGCGATGCGAAAACCCGGACCCGAAGCGAGTACTTTCCTCACCCATCTCTTCACCCGCGGCCTGGCGGACGAACGCTACGAAGTGAAACGCTACAAGTCCGCCGATGGCGACATCAGGCCCGTGCCCGACAGGGAGAGCGGGAGGCGCAAGACGAAGAGAGCTACGGCCTCGCGGAAAGCCGTACGCGAGATGCGGCCCGCGCGGGACGAACTCATCGTCTGCACGGGGCTCCGGGTCCCCGGCAGCGGGCTGCAGCTCTGGGGCGAGCACCTCGTGTGGGCCCGGATGCTCACCCGGTGAGGAAGTCCCACCCGGGAGGACTTCCGCCCGCAAGACGTCTCGCCGGCCCGGCGCCGTCTGTACGACTTCTCCAACGCATGAGGAAAATCCCATGCCTCACAAGAACCCGGAAAGACGACGCGCTTATGAGCGCGAGCGCCACCGCAAACGCACCGCCGACCGCCTCGCGCGGGGCATGTGTCCCCGGTGCGGAAAGATTCCTCCCGCGCCCGGGCGCAGTCTGTGCGAGCCATGCGGAGAGAGGGACCGGGAGACCCGACGCGCCCGATACGCCGAAGCCCGAGCGGGGGGAGCCCCATATGGCGGACGCGACCCCGAGAGCCGCCGCCGCATGGCGCGCGAGAGGGCGAGGAAGCGCAGGCGCGAGCGGGTGGAGGCCGGCTTGTGCCCGCGCTGCGGACGCGAGCCCGTCGAGGCTGGCGCCGTCTGCGAACCCTGCCGGGAATCGCGGCGGGCGGCGGAGAGGAAACTCTACGCCAAAAGACGCGCCGGGGGGCGATGCGGTCGGTGTGGTGCGGAAGTCGTCGATGAGGCTTCGACGTGCGCTTCGTGCGCCGCAAGGGACGTAAAGCGCCGTCCGCGCAAGAACACCGCCAGCAGGAAGCGCTATCGCGACAGGCGGGCACGGTCGCTTTGCGTCGACTGCGGCGCCCATGCGGACGCAGGGGTGAGATGTACTCCCTGCGCGCGCCGATCGTATCACTCATCGGGAGAGCACAAGGGGATGCCCGTCTATCCGCCGCGCTTCACCGTGGTCGAACTAGCCACGGGCGAGGAGCACGGCCCCCTCGACTCCTGGGAGGAGGTCGCCATGTGCCTCGCCTTCGCCAAGCTCTCTCGGGATCAGGTCGAGGTCGTGGTGGATGAGCCCATCATGTCCAGCCTTGCTGCCTGGGAGTGAGTCTCGGCGGCCGCGCCTGCACGTGCCGCCGGCCTGTATACGTCTGGCGGGGGGGCGGCGCAGGAATAGCGTCGCCCTGCTGCGCAGCCGGCCTGCCGCCGGGGGGTCGCCGCCCAGCCTCGCCGCCGCCGCCCGTCGGATACGTATCGCCGTCCCGAAACCCTCCGGGTTCCTTCTCGCCCTCGCCGGAAGCGGGGGGAAGGCCACCCCGCTGTGCCGCCAACCGGACCCGGGCGCGCCGCGCAGGACGGCGGGCGGGGGGTCTGGCCGCGAGTCCGGATACGACCACACGGGGCGGGCGCAACCCGGCAGAGCAGTCCCGCCATCGGTGACGAAGGCGCCGAGCATAATCCCGACCCGCCAGGCGGCGCGGAGCTAACCCGGCAACCCTGCCCCGGCAGCATCAACGCCGACACCCCGGTCTGCGGCACTAGATCACCGACGATAAACCTCACCGGCGGTGACAGGAACGTCGCCGCCCCGAACCCCACCCCACTCGATACGTCTCCGTTCGCCCATCCCTCATCTCATCCGAACCCCGTACCGCGCGCCGGCCCGGGTGGGCTTCCGCTCCCGTCTCTCTCCGGAGCTACCCGGTCGGGACGGAGGCCGCTCAAGGTCCGCTGGCGGTCCTCACCGGACTTGAACCTCCGCGGGGGAGAGGTGGAGCGAAGCGGGGAGCCGGGCAAAGGCCCGGCAGGGGAGAGGGAGACGGTCTCCCGCTCCCGCCGCCGGCGACAACCCTGACAGGAGGCTTGGCCATGTACGAGAACGACTTCGACGTCGATGTTCCCACCACGGACGAACTGCTCGCAGAACTCGGACTCGACGCGTACACGATCCGCAAGATTCGCGACGAGGCGGGGGGCGAGGAGGAGTTCAGGAGGGAATAGGACAGATCGGGGGATCGGGGAGAGAGGCTTCCCGGCCCCTTCCACTTCATCATCCACACCACGAAGGAGAATCATCATGGCATTCGGACTCAACAGAGCGGAACTGATCGGGCGTCTCGGCGCCGACGTCACCGTCAACCACCTCACGAGCGGGGGGCGCGTGGCGAACCTCTCGATCGCGACCGACGAGGGCTACGTCGACAAGCAGAGCGGCGAGCGGGTGGACAAGACCGAGTGGCACCGGGTCGTGACCTTCCAGCCCGGCCTGGTGGATATGTTCGAGAAGCACGCGAAGAAGGGCCGCCTGATCTACGTCGCGGGCAAGCTCCAGACCAGGCGCTGGAAGAAGGACGGGGAAGACTCGGACCGGTTCTCGACCGAGATCCTCATCGCGCCGGGCGGGCGCGTGCAGTTCCTCGACAAGGTGAACGGGAACGGCAATGGCAACGGTAACGGCAACGGCGCGCACCCCGAGACGGCGGACGTGGCGGTGCCCGCCGGCGTTGTGGGCGAAGAAATTCCATTTTGAGCGCTTCAAGGGGCTGGCGCTTCGGCGTCAGCCCTTTTCTTATGCTCCTTATCCAGAGGAAGTCCGCCCTGCCTGCTCTCTCGTCTACCGGGAACACCCGGTAAATCCTCCGGTTCCGTGAACGATGAACCATGTTCCCGGAAAACCGGCATGCACCTGCACTCATTCCATGTTCTGGATAGTGGCTCAGTCCACCCCCCGCTGCGGGAATTTCGGGCCGGAAAAAACGGCCCGAAATGACCCTTTCCGCAGCATGAGAGACTGTTTCCCGATGAGCTTCGCCTTCATCGTGAAACACCAAAAGCTCTTGTGTCCCGGTGGCGGTACTACCCTCTCTCTCTTAGCGCTCCCATTTTAGCACGCACGGCGCGGGGTCAAGGGTGCTTTTGCAAAAAACGCAAAAGCATCTTTTTTCAGAAAAAATCGGTGAAGCGTGGATTTTTTCCGCTGCGCGCCCTCCGGGTGAAAAAAGACTGAAAACCGCCCCTGACGCCCACGCCTACCACGTGCTGAAAATGGGGCGCTAAGAAGCGAATCCGTTAACTCTCTGGAAAGGAGAAAGGCATGGAAACCACCGTGGTGAACTTGAACGACTATGTTGCGCCTCAATTCGGCGGCGGATTGCTGGTCAGGATCGACCGCATGACCAAGTGGGGAAACCCCTTCCGCATCGGCCAGGACGGCTCCCGCAGCGAGGTCATCGAGAAATACCGGCGATGGCTGTGGGAAAGAATCCGGCGCGAAGAGCAGGACCTCTACGAACTCGCCGACCTGCAAGGCTGCAAGCTCGGCTGCCACTGCCATCCCCTCCCGTGCCACGGCGACGTACTCGCGCGCGCCGCCGAGTGGGCCGCCAGGTATCTCGACGAGATGCCGAAAGAAGTGGGGCGCAACGAGCGTGGCTACGCTCTTCCCGAATTCAACCATCCCCTCGCTTGAGGACAACCCAACCACTGAAAGGAGTGAACGATGACTGCCACCGCGACACACGACCACAAGGAGAGCATCATGCACGAGGTTGACAACATCGAAGCGCAGAACGAATCCTTCACCGCCATGGTCTGCGAACAGGCCGCCCTCTTCGGCGCGACCCCCGGCCCTGACGAGTTCGACAACCGCCCCGTGTGGGGCGAAGCGGAGTCCACCGCCGCCGTCCTCAAGGCATTCCACCTGCTCGCCGAGGCCGCGCCCGACGGCACGCAACTGGCCGACGAGCGGGCGAGTCTCCTGTGGGGCTTCGTCAACACCCTCGACGCCCAGACACAGCGGCTCGACCGCGCCGCCGACAAGCTCATCCCCGGCATCCGTGAACTGCAGCGCGAACAGGACGGCTCCGAGATCCGCTCCCGCGAACTCGAACTCGCCACCGACCGGGCCGAGAATCTCACCGCCCGCCGCGACGCGTTCGAAGGACTGCGCGACACGGCCGCAGAGGCCTACCGCGTCGAGACCGGCGAGGTATGGCGGCCCCGGCGAGGATCGCACGTCTCGCAGACCGGCAAGCTCACATCGGCGGTGATCGAGGCGCGTGACTTCCAGCGCGCGAAAAAGGACCGCGAGAACACCGCCCACCTCCCCCAGGGAACCCTCGTCGCCGTCGCGGGAGGCAAGGAGGCGAACGACGCGGGCAAAATCATCGCGCATCTCGACAAGGTCAAGGCCAAGTACGCCGACGTCGTCCTCGTCCACGGCGGCGGCCCCGGCGCCGAGAAGATTGCAGCCGGCTGGGCCGAGCGGAACGGCGTCCACCAGATCGTCTGCAAGCCCGACTGGGATGCACACGGCCGGGCCGCTCCCTTCCGGCGCAACGACGAGCTGCTCTCCCTCCTCCCCAAGGGCGTGATCGCGTTCCCCGGCTCGGGCATCACCGACAACCTCGTCGACAAGGCCAGAGCGCTCGGCATCACCGTGCAACGCGTGGCCGCCTGATGCGAACACTCCTCGGGTCGCGTCGTCGTCGCCCGGCGGCGCGGCCCGTTGCTTCCCGTGTCGTTCGTCTGCTTGTGATGAAAAGCGCAAGTTGCAGCGCCCCGTGCGTCCGCCGCTTGTAAATCCAGGCGCAAGCTCCGACACCCTCACTCCCTCTTGCCACTCGCTCTGTCCGCTCAATCGCCGCGGCGGCTCCCGCTCGCCATTCTCTCCGGCGAAAATTCCCCTGTCGTTCGTTCCCAGGAATCCGCCGCTAGCCGCCCTTAGGCGCTTCGGGTTGTACACCCCACGCAGCGTGCTGCTGGTGCAAACCAGGCGTGCGCCTGTCATGCAGCGCCTTGCTCAAACGACGCCAAATCCTGCCTCCTTTACACTGGGCAAGGTGATACCAATTTGGTATTCCGCGTATCCTGTTGAAATCCAGGCACTTGAAAGATCGCGCATGCCATATGCAATGCGGCGGTAATACGTTGTAACACGGGGATTTCCTGCGCGTATGCTATGAGCATACGCGTCAGGGGTGCGCTGCGCTATGAAGGATACCATTTTGGTAGTTTGTGAAACGGCGTCACGGATATCATTTGGGGACACGAAGTGGGTGTGTTTGGTGCAAGAAATGAGAATTTTTGCGGTCGTTTTGCGACCGGAACGGATGAAATCTTCACGACAGGAGCGGCGAAACGGATGGTTCAGACGATACAGAAGAACATCAGGGTCACGCCCGAACAGTGGAAACGAATTGAAAATGAGGCCGAAAAGCGCGAAATGTCGCCTAACCGACTGGTGGTCGAGCTCGTCATGGAGTCCCTGGATCGCCGCGAATGGCCCCGTACGGAGGCGGAAATTCATCTGTTACGATCCGCAATGTTCGTCGCACAAGCAATAATACGCGACATGGAGAAGGCCGGACGGGAGAAAGAAATCCAACAAATCAGCAGGAATATCTCCGAAGTCGCGCCGGAATTGCCGGGCAAGTCGGCAAATGAATCACAAGAGAGGGCGGATTCGGGGAGCGACAGCTTGTAATTCGGCTTCTCTGAGCCAGATTCTAAGATTCGAAATGATGGCAAAGATCGTGAGTCAGTGACAAAACACTGGAGGTGGTGTGACCTCTTGCTGCGTTCGTCAAAAATCCTCAAGAGCTGTCGAAATTGAATCGCGTACCTCTTCAGGAAAGAAAAATAGTCGACTCCAAAGATATTCTTTGAAGTTCTTCGACCGTTGCCCCTGTTCTACTCTTATCGGACAGTTAACTTCGACCGGGTCGGCTAAAGTGGCGCTGGACGCCCGAACAGTCAATAATCCACCTGACGGCGCATTGTTTTCCTGGAGCAAAGCACTGGAAAGAACAGCCACACCGCCATGCCGAAAGCGCTCGCATTCATAAGAAATATCAGATACCACTCGATTCTTGCCGGGTTTATCATGCAAATAAAATCTGGACGGGTCTTTTTGGTGAAGCCGTTGCTGCTCAAAGAAATTCGGGATATGTGAAATGCTTCTAACTCTCGACGGCGGATCCGGCGGCTTGTGCCTGAGTTCGAGATAGGAACGGACGAAATCATCAGAGATGAAACGGTATCCCGTAGAAGCTGAAACGGTCACCTCAACATGCTCCGCAAAAGCGTGACCTTCGTTGGCAATCTCTAGTTGTATTGGCGCAACAAAATCGATTTGATTCAGTAACTCAGGCAGCCGTTTCGACCATGAGATGACTCGTTCTTTGAATTCCTGGTAGTCGTTACAATATTTGTCGATGTCGTTCACCGAGACGGAGAAAAAATCAGAAACAGAAAATGTGCGTTTTTTTTGCACAACTGACAAGTTGTGGCGCTCCATAAGTTCGTCCCGGCTAAAGCCCGGGTTCCTTTCGAGGATCAAATTAGCTACGCGGTCGCAAAATGCGTCGGGAATTGCTTTGGGGTGAAGCATTTCAAAGATGACCGTATTGACGTCTCCCGTGGGCAACTCAAGCGAAAGTTCTGGCATTGCACCGAGTTGACGTTCCAGCTCCTCAATTCGAGCGTCGCGCCAATCTCTTGGCTCTTTGCGCCGCCACTCTTCTGCTGGACGTGCAACCTTGATGCCCATCTCACGCGCCGTTCGGCGTGCATTGTTATCATCGGCAAGAAAAATGGCATCTGGATGATCCTGAGTAAATTTCAGAGTCTCAGCGACGATTATATCATCGGCGATTTCAAGCGAAAGCTTTTCTAGAGGGAGATTATTCTGCGCATAGAGCGGCATAAGTATTAGGCGCAGAGCGACGTGATTGCTTTGCAATGTAGTATCTTTACCGTTCCCATCTTCGATCTTTTTCAGGAACTTGTTGAAGTCAAGGGCGCGTTTACGATTACGATTAATATTACTCTTCTTATGTCCGTCCATCTCACGGACTACCGTATTCGGCACTACTATGCCTATTGATCTTGCATTCGGGCAGAGGAGTCGCCAATCGATCTGAGCAATTGGCTCAAACCCAATTAAGATATTGGTGTCTATAACGAAAGTGATTTTCTCATCTTGAATAAGTTTTTCAGAGGAAAAGACAGGAGGTTGGTCGCTCATGAGTGTATATCCTTGACGTCCAAAGTTTGTTTTGACTGCAGTACTTACGAGATTGCTACGTCTTCTCTGTTGCCGGTATCATGACCGGATTTCTCATGCAAGGGACCGTCTAAACTAGGCGGGTTACCTGATACTAGTCGGGCTGTATTGATTTGGTGCTAATCTGACTCGTGGCGTTGCGCAGATTAAGCATTTCACAGCGGTGGCAATCGGTAAACGCCAGGAGCCAAATCGCGGCGATAGCCGTCGCGAAGGACAGTGTAAAGAGTTCGGAACTTGCGAGCCAAGCGGAGCAAATCGGCGTTATCATCGTGCTCGCACTTCCAGAGTGCAAGTGTGCACGCCTGCGAAATAAAGAAGAGCTGCTGCGGATTAACCACTATTATTTTAGAAAAGAACTTCACCGGATATGGCAGCAAATCTCGAAGACGATATTTCACACTGCGCCAATTTAATGTAGGATACACAAGTCCCGCCCGACGGGGAGTTGAAACTCATGCCTCGGCCACGAGAGGCCAAGCCGACCGCAAATCTCGGTGCCAGCTTCAGGAAATCACACCATAGTCGCGTGACCACGTTCGCGAACGCCCACGACGTATCTACCACCCACAGCATCCGAAGAGATGTCAGCGACTATCTGGATCCCCTCAGCCATGCCCCATACCCGATCACGCTAAGTCAAGCAAAAGAAAGAAAGAGAGTATTGAGCTGCCTCACAGAAGGGATTAAGCCGTGAGAAAGAAAAGCGACCTTCCCTTCGGCAGTGAGTTCTCTCCCTCGCAGATCGAGCTTCCGGTCGTGCTGGAGTTCGCCGACATTCACGGAGGGGACTGGCGTGCCTTTGAAAATGAAGTGCGGGAAGCTTATTTCGAGGGACACAAGACTAGTGAATATAACCGCGGCAAACTTGCCAACAACACGAAGCTCGGGATGATCGCCTATGGCATCATTGACCGCCAAGCGTCGCTGACACCTTTTGGACAACAGCTTCTCACCTTAATAGACGACGAGGCCGCTCTCTATGAGTGCCTCGCAAAACATATTCTTCTAAACCTTCACGGCATGACGCTCGTACGCTGCATTCAGGACATGGTGGCTGCGGGAGAGCAGGTGAATCTCACCACGCTACGCCAGGGACTCGCCGCGCGTGGCGTTCATTACCCTTCAGGTGGGAAACATCCGAGCATGATGCGCCTCTGGCTTGCCAAGGCCGGTGTCTTTGTCGGAAGTCGTTGGCAGATCGACCCGCATCGAGTTGAGGACATCCTCGGGCTTAATCCCGATGAGTTCGAAGTTCTGGCTGGTCTTACACCCGAACAACGCGCTTTCTTGCGTGCCCTGGCCAATACAGGAACGAGCGAGCCCCAGGGCGCAAATGAGATTGCCAAGCTCGCTGCTGCAACCTATGGTGTCAAGTTCCCTGAGAAGAGCTTACCGAAGCTCGTCCTCAACGATCTGGAGGAAGCTGGTTATATCACCGCCGAGAAAACGACCACGGGGCGTGGAGCGAAGCCCTTTCAAGTTGCCCCAACACCGAAACTCATCGCGGATGTTGTCGACCCACTCCTTGAGCAGCTCAAAGGACAAACCGATCCGAAGCTTCTAGCACTCTTGCGTACGCCGCTCTCCGCCATTCTAAAGGAGATAGATGACAAGAATCGTTACAGGGCGGGGCTTGCTTTGGAGGCGCTCGCTTTCAAAATCATGCGCCTTCTCGACATGACCTATGTCGCAACCCGCCTCCGGGCGAACCAGACAGGAGGTGCGGAGGTTGATCTGATCTTCGAAAGCGCTCGCCTCGTGTATTTCAGGTGGCAGGTGCAGTGCAAGAACACCGCCCGCGTCTCGCTGGACGATGTGGCAAAAGAAGTCGGACTCACGCACTTCCTCAAGAGCAACGTGATCGTCATCGTTACGACAGGGGACATCGGCAGCGAGGCGCGCCGCTACGCCAACAAGATTATGGCCGACTCGAATCTTGCGATTGTCATGCTAGACGGTGGCGACTTGAGCACCATCAGCGAACGTCCCGCCGCGATTCTGCGGGCCTTTGAACGCGAGGCGCGGCATGCGATGAACCTGAAAAAGCTGGAACTCTGAGGGAGGCTAAATGATGACTACTGAGCAGCCTCTGGTTGTTTTTCATCAGACTCATCTCGGGTGCATCTATCACGGCGACAGCCTGGCGATGATGAAATGCCGTGAGAAAGCATCAGTCGATCTAATCATGACTAGCCCACCCTTTGCGCTGACGCGCAAGAAGGATTATGGGAACGAGCAAGAGGATGCCTATCTTGAATGGTTCAGGGATTTCGCAGAACAGTTTCACCGCATCCTGAAAGACGATGGCAGCCTTGTCATTGACCTCGGCGGCGCATGGAAACCGGGGCTTCCGGTACGGAGCCTTTATCACTTCAAGCTGCTGATCATGCTATGCGAGGAATACGATTTTCATCTCGCCCAGGAGTTTTACTGGTGGAACCCATCAAAGCTGCCTACGCCGGCCGAATGGGTGAACGTCCGTCGCATACGTGTAAAGGACGGGATCAATACCGTTTGGTGGCTGTCCAAGACACCTTGGCCACGTGCCAGCAATCGCCGTGTCTTGCAGCCTTATAGCGATAGCATGAAGGCACTACTGAGCAATGGCTACAAAGCCAAGTTGCGGCCGTCGGGGCATGACATCAGCGAGAAATTCACAATCGACAATGGCGCGGCGATTCCGCCAAACCTGATCGCGATTCCGAATACAGAAAGCAACAGCGGCTACATGCGCTATTGCAGAGAAAAAGATATCAAACCGCACCCCGCTCGTTTCCCCGCCGCACTACCCGAGTACTTTATCCGCATGGTTACAGATCCGGGAGACATGGTTCTGGATCCTTTCGGAGGGAGTTGTGTTACGGGCGAAGTAGCCGAGCGACTGGGCCGAAAGTGGATATGCGCAGAAATCGTAGAGGCGTATCTTCAAGGAGCGAAAGGACGGTTCGAAGCGACAGCCGTTCCCGGGAGGCCAAGAACCCTGAAAAAGGATGATGGATACTATCGCGTTCCGCATCCAGGATTGCTCTGGAACGGCCGCGACGACGATGATGCAGTGCCACTTTCCAAGGATGGCGGTAGACAGCGGCCTGCCCAAAAGCGTCAAGGTTAAGTCTACATCAAACATGGCCAACTTAGAGTACAAGTGATGGGGTCTGTCACCCGATATCTTCGCCACTGATTATCTGGGGGGACCCTCGTTCCCTCGTCATCTGAGGAGAAGTCAAACTGTGTGCCCCTTGGTTCAACCCGTTCGTATGCGTGGATTAGCTGGGAGACTCTACCCTAGCTATAAGAAATGTTTGGTTGACTGTAATGACGCGTTGGCGAGAGAACCCAAGATCCGCACCCCATCAATCTCTGCAAAATTTACCTAAAAATGTCTCGCTGTCGCCCGCTGGAGAGTAGCTCTCGTGACAAACATCGCGAACAAATGCTTCTACAATATGATTGTATCTGGAATCCTTGCAACAGTGATACGTTTACTAAAAGTGTCCTCACATGCGACAACTGGCGGGCAAGCCAATCCAAGAAGGCGAAGAAAACATCGCTAGCTGAGGCGAACGACCGAGAGGAAATGGAAAATGGAACACTACAAAGCAGTTAAGCCGAATATAATCCGGTATGGACTTGAAGCTGTCTCTAACTATCCTGTATGGACTCGTACAATTGCCAATAGACTCTCAGACACACACATTATTAGATATCGGTCTTCTCACTTTTTTTGTAGCAAACGATATCGCAATCCATCTTTAACGAGTTTTTAATGAGTGACGAACCTCTATTCCATCGTATCGCTTCCGGAGACTCCCCGCTCATCGACGTAATTTTTGTCCACGGATTAACGGGAGATGCGAAAGAAACGTGGACTGACGAATCTGGAGATGACTTTTGGCCACAATGGCTCCAAAACGATTTGAATCGCATTTCTGTTTTCACTCTAGGTTATCCAACGAGCATATTCGAGAAATGGGCAAAGAAAGAAATGGATATGTACGAGCGCGCCGCGAACGTTCTCGAGCTGTTTGCTGGAAATGAGATAGGTCGTCTCCCTATTGTATTCGTCACACATAGTCTCGGCGGCATTCTTACAAAATTACTTCTCCGGAAGTCCTTTGAAGCTGAAGATGAAGATTGGAAAAGGATTTATCATGCTACGAAATTAGTCGTTTTCTTGTCTACACCACATACAGCGCCAGCAATGGCTAACATTCTTGATGTTGTTCCCTTCACGTCAAAACAAATCAAACTTCTGTCGGATGATACAGGGTTTCTATACGACCTAAATGAACACTATCGCACCCTAGCCAATAGTCGCGAAGATCTTTCTACTGCTGTCTATTATGAAAAACATCTCACAAAAAAAATGGGAGTGGTTGTTTCTCGAGAAGCTGCGGATCCCGGTGTTAGTAAATCAAATCCGGTACCTGTCGATAAAGATCATATCAACATTTGTAAACCACGAAACCGGGAGGATATCGTATATCTTGGGGTCAAACGACATATCCGCAACGTTATAATTTCGGCAGAGATGGCTACCTCTTCGCAGGAACAATTCATCGTAGAATCCGAAGACTACACCGAAAAGAGCCTTGGAGATCGACGAGATCTACTTGCAAAGCTAATTGAAGCGGGACGGGAGCACGAATATAACTACGCCAACGATGCTCAGAATCATTTTGCTAGACGATATACAAAAACGGGTCTTTTCACCGCAGCGCGGGAGGACCATGACAATCTTCTTTCAGAAGTCGAAACGCGATTTGTTACCCATGTCTATCATCCCCTTATCTGTAAATCAGCCTCGGACGATGAAATTCGTGCTGCTATACAAGAGAAGATAATTGACTCCTTATCGACAAAGAAAATTGGTGGGACGAACTTCAGTGCAAAATCGATTTT
Source organism: bacterium (assembly GCA_965203325.1). Classification (GTDB taxonomy): domain Bacteria; phylum UBA8248; class UBA8248; order UBA8248; family UBA8248; genus Bin107. Next base: position 719,475 of record OZ241875.1, on the reverse strand, counting down.
AAGCGCATTGTATTTTCTTACTGAGCAATGCCACATACGATGGGATTCTTCATCATGAACGTTAGGCTTTGGTATCCCCAGCTGGATGTTTTCTCATGCATTCGACGCCTAGGAGGATTGCTCCTTTCTTTCAAGACACCCCCTGGCATCGAACGCTTGTACATTTCAGATTTCTTTTTCGCGAATCCACCCCTTCTTCATAGATGCACAATGTCTAGAGATACAAGAAAAGCGTTTTCCGCGTTAATGATTTCACGGCCGGAGAAATCATTTTTGCAATATCCTGCCGCTCCCTTGCTTTTTAATAAGATGGAACCGATTCAAAAGGAAGCCCTGCGCGCGATGTCGGGAAAGGGGATCGTTTCTGTGGAAACTCTACACACGGGTCTTGTGGAATTATCGCAGACAGGGATTGATATATTCAGGTCCGCGGCCATAGGAAATTATACTGGCCACGAAGTGTCTCTCATCCAATTCCTTACCGGTGATTTTGCGGCAATCGTTGATGATGAAATCCCAGCACTAAGAAGGAACGCTGGCATTAGGAGACTCGGATGAAGAGAAATGGCTGCTTTCTTCGCCTAAATCGCTTGCGCATCAGTCGTCGAGGACGTATTGCGTACGACCAAGCGTTTCATGAAGGAGTTAACATTATCCGTGGGCAGAACGGTTCCGGTAAGTCGACTATTGCCGATTTTATATTCTTTGCGCTTGGAGGAGAGTTCGACGATTGGAAAGAGGCCGCCGGTCAATGCGACGAAATCCAGGCAGAAGTAGAGACGCCACGGGGGAAGTTAACCTTATTGCGTCGCATAACGACCGCCCAAGAACCGATTCTAGTTTTCTTTGGCCCAATGGAAATCGCGACAAAAAGCTCAATGGAAGGATGGGAGCAGTTTCCTATCCGTCGCCACGGGGGAAGAGAAAGCTTCTCCCAAATTATGTTTCGTTCCCTCTTGATACCAGAAGCGCAGAGCGAGGGTGCTTCTAACGTCACTATGCATCAAATACTCCGTTTATGTTACTCGGATCAACGCACACTAGCTACGCGACTCTTTCGGTTTGAAGCGTTCGACACACAAGGCATCCGAGAAGCGGTTGGCGATCTGGTATGTGGAATCAGTGAGTATGAAATTTATGAAATTGATTTGCAACTTCGTGAGAGACGTAAAGAGTTGGATGGTGTGAAAGTTGAACTCGGTGGCTTACAAAGGGTTCTACTTAATGACGAAGCAATCGCTACGCCTGCACTTATTAAGCAAGCAATAGAAAAGCTGCAACAAGAGGCATCGGTATTACAAGAAGAGATTAATAACGTGGATGAACATGTGAAGCTAGGTGAGGTAAAGGAATATCTGTCGGAGCGGAAAGTTGCATGGTCATCTATAAGTAAAGAACGAGCGTCATTACACAATTTGGAGTCAAAAGTAGTAAATCTGGAGTTTGAGTTACGGGAAATATCAGAATATATGGTTTATTTGCAAGAGGGCATGGAAAAACTAACCTTTGCAGAAGCAACGTTGAAGGCAATTGGTTCTATTGAGTTCACTCACTGCCCTGCATGCGGAATTGCACTTGATTCAGAGGTTCCAAAAAAACATTGCGTTGTCTGCAAATCACCCATTGACATGGAAAGGGAAAAGGGAAGATACAACCAGATTCGGCTTGATTTGGAAATTCAAGCCCGGGAATCAAGGCAACTCACAATTCAAAAGGAGAGTGAAATCAGCGTAAGTCGACAGGAATTGCGACGATTGCGTCGGGAGCATGAGCTAAACTTATCGAGTTTTGAATTGAGATATGGAGGTGGAAACGGACCAAGAGAAGAGTTTCTTGCCGCTAGGACGAAACGGTTGGGACAAATCGATGCTGAAGTTGGTTATCTTATCAGTAATCTTGAGATTGCCGAACAAATCGAAATACTTGCTAACAGAAGAGATGCGCTATTAATTGAAATTGATAGGCTAACTGAGAGAAGCGCGGTTCTACAGCAGAAGGCGGAGCAGCGACGTTCTATAGCTTTGTCTCAGATGTCAAAAATTAGCGCTGAAATTCTTCGTGCCGATCTGGAAAGGCAACGGGAGTTTGTTCTCGCAAATCGGGTGGACTTTGACTTTCGGAATGATGCGATTTTTGTTGATGGATTGCTTAATTTTGCGGAGAGCAGCAATGTCTTTCTGAAGAATGCTGCGGTATTGGGGCTTTTTCTAGCGGCCGGAGAGAATGAGCAATTTTTTCATCCACGGTTTTTATTGATTGATAATGTCGAAGATAAAGGGATGGAAGTAGAACGTAGTCATTTGTTTCAACGGATAATTGTTGAACGCGTAACTGAATTGCATGCACCATATCAGGTAATATTCACCACCTCCATGATGAACCCGGAGCTTGAGTTGGAAAGCTATACAATTGGTCCTTCATATACTAATGACCATAGAACGTTGACGTTAGGATAGTGTGGAGGGGTTGAGTGCCGACGTGTCGGGACCACGGTGTTGATATGTTCGGCTTTGCTCTGGTTCTGAATAGCAGTCGAACCTCCTTGGGTTCGGTTACTGAGCAGCACAGTGGAAGAGGGAGTGGCGCTTGAACCTACCTAAGAGGAATGCAAGCTAGCCTGGTTTGTCATCGGCAGATGGATCGTCTCTGCCTTCCGTTGTGTTAGCAATGATTGAGCACATCATTGTGACAATTGTCGGAACACAACTATAATTATCGAAAGGACTGTCTTAAGAGTTTGGGACTTGAGGAACTACGAGGGATTCGTCAAGCGTTCCAGATGGTAATCCTACAGCAATAGTCATTGAAAAAATCTTATTAATGCCGAGTAAAATCCAACCTTCGAAATTCTGGAATCCCAAGAAAAGTGATAATACCGTCACATAAAGTGAAATCGAAATAAAGGAAGTAGCGATACGAACTATTGACTATTTGAGACCAGCGCGACGAGGAGTTGCGAAGCGGCGAGGCATTATTGCATTCAGATTGCGGCGGGTAGAAATTTGGAAGTGGGCAAGAAAACGATCCACCAGTGACTCGCCAAGATGTATAGAAGTTGTAATCTGCCTACGTTCAGTTTGATTACAATCCGCGTAGCGCGTGTTCCATATGAGTCAGAGTCGTCTTTACTCTAATCAAATCACTGTCCACTACCTTTCCTGCAGCCGGATAGAAAGAGTCGATGCTGCTTTAGATCCACAACAGGCGGATCCCAGAGTGCCTTGGCACGTCGGCGTTCCACTTTCTTCTCGATGGTACGGTTCTTAGACAAATTGAAGTCAAGACCAGTTAATTCTTCAATCTCATCGACTGTGGTCAGGAATCGCTCATGTCGATATTCTTCACTCTTTCCGAAATATCCCGGCCCTACTTGTGGGTATAAGAAAGCTAGGACTTCGGGAGCTTCTTTAGCCCAATTTGCCCCTTTACTTATCTCATCTTTGGTTTTTTCGCGGATTACGATTTTGAAGGCGGCGTCCGGTACCGCGACCTTGAACTCGCCCTCATCGCCGATCCAGGTCGGTATCTTGCCCTTGTAGAACACTGGTCCCTGGATCACCCATATCTTGCCATAGTTTTGGGCCCAAGCACCGGTCAGGTATTCTAAATTTTGCCAAATACCCTGGTTAAACTTCGGCCGCTGTGGGATCGCGTTCAGTAGCGTGTGGGTATTATAAGCCGCATCTTGGTCGAGCCTCTCTACAAGTAGCTTCATTGCCATATGCCCGCGGTCGAAACCACTGTGCCGATAACTGTTGTCTTTGGGGGCTACACCAGTGGCATGTAAGTCGGGGTCAGTAAACCAAGTCGGCCGGCTCTTTAGAGTGTCGAGGCACCAAGCCTCGTCGTTGTCCCGGTCATCTGCAGAGGGCTCCCAACGACGCACTTCATGACTTACCCAGTGAGGAACTCTGAGTAAGTCCGGGCCATATTCGCTGTCGTCGTCATCCTTAGAATCGAAACTGATCGTGAAGCCGTGAAATGCTCTGTAGATATCCGCTTTCGGAGCGAACTTCGCGTGATCATAGCCTTTGGGTGGTGGACGCATCGGCTTACCTGCTGCTTGGGCCGATGTACCTATGAAAAGCAAGATTGATACAAATGCGAAGTTGATGATCAGCCAGGTTTCTTTCACTTTGGATTGCTCCTACTTCCCTGGAAACGGCGAGCTAACTCTTGGCTCAAGGACTCAAATGCTGCATAGACTGGCTTCACACCGAGCCCGGCAATAAAAGCCGCTGTCGCTGGAGCTAGGGTAATTTCCCCGAGCTTGACCTGCTCGGTGAAATTTGGAAAAAAAAGGACCACAATAACGACGCCAAGCATGGCGCCGAGGAATATCCGCGTGACGTCTCCGCGCATACGCGCTTCCTCATAGGCCATGTCGAACAGCTTGTCAGAGATACGCTTCGTCAAGAAGATGCAACCACCGAGTCCACCCCAGAAAGCAGGCACCAAGAGAGAGGAAAGAGAACTGATTTGGTAATAGACGTGCATTTGGAAACCAGTGAGCTTATTGACATCCGATACCCCACCGCTCCAGCGCATCAGGCTTTCAAGAATCAGCGCGCAGAAGAAAAGCACTACCCCTATTATCGTCGGTCGGTTTCTTATTGAGAACACACGCTTTGTCTGAGTGTCCAAAATGGTGCGACCGTTCACGCCCCGCTTTTGGTAGGTTATGGCCGTGATTTTCGCATAAGCCGACATTAAGGAGCGCCAGTGTTCTGACGAACGGGACGATTCGATGCTGGCGATAGCCAAGAGCAACTCGTCATAGAGCTTTTGATCGTTATCAGACAAGCTGTCACCATCAGACAGGCTGTCACCATGTCGAGCAACATAAAGTGCCAAAGCTTTTGCTTCTGCGATTAGTTGGTCTAAATCAGCAGGATTCCATGCTTTATGAGTACTTGCTGATCCCGATATGTTCGCTTCAACCTGAGTCAATGCTTGGGTAGCTGGCTCTTGATCATTTTTCATTACATCCGTCATGGCCGCGCTTTCTCCTGTCGTTGGTTTGTCTCAGAATTTCTATCGTTAAGTTCGCGAAGAATTTTACGATTGTAGTTTTCCTTGCAACCGTACTTGGCTCTTTAATCATTACATGGCAGATGTCTAGGACAACCATCCAATCTTTAATTCGTTTAGTGTCACGAAAACAAAAAACCGCCATCTGCAGTCGAACAAAATCAGATGGGCCGTTTCTTACCCCCCAATGCCTAAATTATAGTGTACAATGCCCACATCCATCAAGATGAAAAATGAAGACATCCACAATATACATGAAGATATTCACATATCTTGTCTATATTTTGTGGATAACTACCAAGCGAGGAGGGATTTATCAACTTCCGAAATACCGAATTAGCAGTAAGCGGCTTGGCCGCGCCCTGTGAAGTTGAAAACCTTGTTTCACCAAATCAATGTTTTGCCGGTATTGTAAAATTTCAAATCAGTTGACCTTGACTCCTGCAATGGAAGGGGTTCTTACAACATAGGAAGGTCGGCCGGATTTGTTAAATTTGTTTGCTCGATCAATCAGGTTCAGAATAGAATACTGGACTCACAAAACCCCCGGATGGGAGTGAGTAAGACCCAGCGGATTAGTATCATTGAGGATATCAGACACCCTCGTGATACTATCCCAACTGAAACTTTGTCAATCCCCTTTCTGCGAGAAAAATCTGCCTGCTGAAGTAGAGCGAAAAATGGATTTGCGCGAGTAGGTGCTGGCGGACATTCCCGGCAAGAGCAGGGAAGAGAAGTTGATTGTCGCGATAGTGAGCAGAGCCTTCGATTCACTCATTGCAGAGCACAATCGACTTATGAAATTGAATAAAAGGGAAAAGCTCTTGAAAATTTGTATCCAATCAGGGTGAACGGCAATCAATGAAAACATTGGCGATGTGGATAGGAACCATTTCCACCTTCACTATTGCTTGTCTTTCCGTCTGGGTGATCTTCTTTTCTGGCGCGGGCAGTTTAGCGATGCAACTTCTACAGGGCGAACTCCTAGAAACAAGAAAGCAAAAGAAGGAAATCGAGGAGCAGAAAATACGATTGGAAAAAAAACAGGAAGAGCATATTACCCGTGTGGTAAATGCCCACCTTCGCGATCTCTGGCTTGTCGGAGTAAGGAATCTATTCGCATATAAAATAACTGCTGAATTAGGACAAAAAATATTAATAGATTCGGAAAAGGTTAAACCATCCAGAAATAGGGACCCTAGCAATGAAAGTAGTTATATAAATTGGGACAAGCACATGCTTTATGAAAGAAGCGAATTTTACCACGAAGATAGAACGAAATGGGGAGAACCATACATGGTCTACCATTTATGGGAATGTTCTAAAAAGTTTGGTCATACTGAAAAGAGTTTAGCCAAATACAATGTGTCATGCTTTGAGGAATGGGAACAGGTATTTAGGGGACGCATCGAAACAGTAGGTGAAGAGAGGAAAGCGCTAACCATCTTAAATTTTTCGAAAGGATTGTTGCAGTGGCTGAGCTTCCAAAATGTCAATGAAGAGGTCCAAAAGCGCATTCGACGGAAATTAACGAATAAATTGCATAAAAACCAAAATTTAAGAAATCTACCTATACAACTAAGAGTCTTCAGGGACGTTTCAATAAAAGAGATCGCAGAAGAAGCAGAACAGATATTGGCTAACCTTGAGCTTGCTCGAGATTGGCTAGATGAAGCCACCAAGGACAGGAAATTATGGGCGCCTTCATCTGAAAATACTGAGACAGAAGGAGAAAAGAAATGATAAAAACATCTATGCGAATTAATGTCTTACTACTTGTTGGGGGAGGTTAAATTGCGGTCATCATTTTTTTGAGGCAATGGCCGTAGGGAACATGACGGCAGAGGATGCCAATGAAAGCAATAGCAAAAGATATCATCCCAATAAATGATCCGGATTCAAATCCCGGGACCACAACTCCCCCAAGGGGTACCCCAAAGGTGCCCGAGGGCAAAAGTGATGATAACGAGGAGCAAGGGGACTAGAAAACCTAGGCAATAAAACCAGAATCAAAACTCCTTAGCTGGTTTTGCTCGATTCATGGTAATAACCTCCCATCTGGGATGGTTTCCACATTCAAGTAATAGCGTCGATGCTTGTTAAGTCATGTGAGTAATTCCCATTTCTTTTTCCCCGAGCAGGTTCAGCACTTCTTGCCAAGATACCGGAAATGTCAAGGCCTTAAACTAGGAATTCCGCTGAATATGAACGCGGACCGGGGGGTCTTGGATAGATGTTTCAGAGTGATGGAGAATGGCAATAATAAGTTGTTCCTGGCTGGATTTTGGAGGAAGATCGGACACGAGTTACCGTTCAGTCACGGGGTGATGGCGTTCAGAAAAGTAGAGGTCTAAACCGACTACGCCGCACTATTCCAATAATTGCCTTCGGTACCAGTGACGATATCACCCTATGACTGAACGGTAATCGTTCAACCAAACCGTGACGGATTAGGCCTCAGAGCCAAACAGAGACGAGTTGACGGTGACCTCTACGAGAAGAAAGTCGATGTCGGAATGCCATCCATGAACCGAAATTGCCCAAATATTCTGCGGACTTGGGTGGTACCGAAGAATTAGGCCGGACCAGCTACGTTCAGACAGCCACCGAACTACCGCTATTTGGGTGCTTCCATCACGGCTTGGATGAACACTTACACTGAACGCATACGGACACGAGCACGGTGAGATACCCAAGAGTTGTAATTCGCCCGCTTCCGCTTTGATTACATATCGCAGATCATGGATTCCAAACGAACTAGGAAGTAAGGATTCTTTCTCAATAATATCAACAGGATACTGAGCTTTCACGGCCTACGGAAACCCCCCACCCTCTGAAAACACGCGGGGAGAGCGGGACGCGCGCCCCTCCCGCCGCCTGCCGGCGAGACGACCTGCCGGGAGGGGGATCGCGACGAAGCGGGCCGGGAGGAACGGCCTGCGCTCCCCCCGGTCCGCCCCTACCACCGCTTCGAGCCTCTGAGCAGGAGGCCGCCTTCTGGTCTCCCGCCGCCCGCCTGTTCGGTGAGGCTCGCCTCGAGGCTCACCTCCGTGGCCGCCCCGGGCTTCCACCGCGCGCCCGCGCGCCAGGTCTCTGCGTTCCCCGAGACCGCCACGCCCGTATAGGGCGTCAGCAGCCCCCGGGGGGCGTCCAGGCCCCAGGCCGCCTCGGCCTCGAAGCCAGCGGCGCCCGGCTCGAACCCACCGGCAGGCGTCAGGCCCGCCGCCTGCGACCAGAGCCGCTCCGCACCGCCGGCGGAGGCGCCCCACGAGGATCCCGCCCGAAGCGTGAGGCCCCGTCCCCCGGAGCCCGGAGCATATTCCACCGAGGCGCTCACGCCCCATTCCTCATAACCGCCGGCGCCGTGGGAGAGCAGGCCGCGCGCGCGCACCTCCGTCGTCAGGGCCCCCGAGGCCCAGCGGACCGAGCCGCCGGCCTCCACCCCGCCGCCCGTCTCCGCGTCGCCCGAATCGTTCCGGAACCCTATCTCCAGCGAGGGCGTCAGCAGGCCTTCGCCGAACCTGAGCGAGCGCGAACCCTCCAGCACGAGGCGCACGCGGCTCGTCTGCGCTTCGGTCTCCGCGAGGCCCGCCGCAGCGTCCGAGCGCGTGTTCGTCACCAGGACGTCCGCGCGGAGCGCGAGCTCGAACCCGCCCGCCTCGCGCGCGGGCAGAACGACCCCGCGCGCCCCCGCCGCCGCCATGCCCATCGCCACGTCGGCCTCCACCGGGGACGACCCCCCGGGCGTGAGCGTCATCTCCCCCTGCCCGTGGCCCACAGCGCCCCAGAGCGAGAACGTCCCGCTCACACGGTAGCGCGCGTAGGGGTAGACACCCGTCAGCGTACTCTCCACCTCGCCCGCGCAGCCCGTATCGCACGCGCCGCCCGCCTTGTACGAGCCGTCGCCCGCGCTTCGCGAGAGCGCCACGCCCACCAGCCAGCGCGCCCGCTCGTAGTCGAAGCCCACGGTCGCCGTCGTCACGTCGCCCTCCAGCGAGAGATCGCCCTCGGCGCCCTCGAACGAGGAGCGCGCGCCCCGGCCCCACAGCGACCAGAGCCCCCCCGGCGCGTCCCCGCCGCCGGACGAGGCCATGTGAAACGAACTCGCGAGCAGGAGATCGGACATCGCGACCTCGCGCACCGGGGATGCCGGCGCCTCCCCGCCGCGCCCGAGCCGGGCCTCCCTCTCCTCAAGCAGGGCCTCGGCGAGGCGCGACTCGATAGCCTCGCGCTCCGCCCCGCCGGAGAGGCTGTGGCCGCCCAGCACGACGCCCGCGGCGGCGCCGCCCGACAGGCGTCCGTCAATCGCCTCGGCGACGTGGCCCGCCGCCGTGCGCCCGAAGCGCGCGAGCCACATCCTTTGCAGCGGGTCGTCGTTCGTGATGACCCCCCGCGCCCGGGTGTGGACGTTCCTGAGATACGCCCCCTTCGGGTTCGAGAGCAGCAGCCGCATGACCTCCTTGCCCTCGTCGATAGCGTCGTCGAGGACCGGAACCGAGACCGTCTTCGCCGTTTCGCCGGCCGCGAAGGTCAATGTGCCCGACGTGGCCGTGTAGTCCGACCCCGCCGCCGCCGTGTCGTCCTCGGTCGCGTAGTCCACCGAGACCTCATGCCCTGCCGCGCGGTTGAGCGTCACCGCGAAGTCGAGCGATGCGTTCTTGCCTTCCTTCGCCCTGGCGCCCGCGATCCGGATCCGCACCGGGCCGCCCACGGTCATCGTCGACGTGTTCGACACCGACCTCCCGTCGGCCGTGCAGATCGCGCCCTCTTCGCTACAGGCGCGCCCGCCCGCCAGCGTGACCGTCACGTCCTTCCACGACTTCGGCTTGACGTGGACCTGGTACCGGTACGGCCGGAACCGCCGGACGCTCTCCACGCTCCCGCCCTTGACCGCGAACGACGCAGCCGAAGGCCACCGGCTCCCCGAATCGAGCGATTCGCTCAGCACCAGCTCCAGCATGAACGGCGTCTCCCCGTCATGCTCCGCGACCGCGCCCCTGAGCCGCGCCGTCAGCGGATCCGGCGCCTGCCGCCCGTTGTCGGTGATCGTCACCCGCACCGAGGACGCGGCGCCCGCGGTCAGGCCCGCAGGGAGGCTCCCCAGCGCCACCGTGAACGTCTCGTCGTCCCCGTCGCCGTCCTCGGCCGTCGACACCGTGCCCGTGGCCGACGTGAAGCCGGCGGGAATCGCGATCGACGCGAGAGACCCGTGGTCCCCGGCCTCCGACGTGCCCCGCGTCGTCCGCAGCGGGATCGTCACCGCCTGCGCCAGCGCCTCCGCCAGCGTCGCCCGCACCGTGACCGGCGAGCCCTCGCCCACCGGGTTCGGCGTGGCCGAGAGCGACACCGCGACCCCGGGGCGCGCCTGCCGCGTCACCGTCACCCGGTAGGTCTGCCGCTTGCCGGTCGCCGCCCGCGTCTGCACCATCAGCACGTTCTCGCCGACCGCGAGCGCCACCGTGCTGCCCGCCTGGCCGCTCCGCACCGACGCCAGCCCCGTGCCGCTGCCCGCCCAGAGCAGCAGGTCCTCGTCCGCCGTCTCCGGCGTCACCCGCGCGTGCGTCGTCCCGTGCGGCACCGTCACCGCGTAGTCCGCCGTCTCCGGCGCGAACGTGCCGATGTCGAGCTTCGCCCACGGCCCGCCCGCGCCCGGCGCGCCCTCGACCGACAGCCCGTCGATCTGCGCCTCGTCGTTCAGGATGACCATAGTCGCACGGCCGTAGCCCTGCTCCAGCGTCGCCCCCTGCACGTTCGACAGCACGAAGCGGAAGCTCTCCCCCGAATCCTCGACGCTGTCGTCGAGGATCCGGACCTGCACCGTCTTGCGCGTCTGGCCCGGCGAGAAGACGAGCGTGCCGGAGACGTGCGTGTAGTCCGAGCCCGCCGTCGCCCGCTTGTTCGACGGCGCGGAGGTGTCGGGCGCCGTCGCGTAGGTCACCCGCACCTGGGAGGTCGACGCGCGGTTGAGCCACACCGTCACGGGCGCATTCGTGGCCGTGCCGTCGCCCGACTCGCGCGCCGCGCCGCGCGAGAGCCCCACCTTCACCGCGCCTGCGCCGTCGGTCACGGTGACGAAGAGCGCCTCGTGCCCGTCCTGAAGCGCGTAGTTCGCGTCCGCGCTCGACGACGCGGCCAGGATGTACAGGTGCTCGTGGGCGGCGTTGCCGTCCGGCACCCCGGTGACGGTCACCGTCTGCGCCGTGCCGTAGTTGGCCGGCGTGAAGGTCAGCTCCTTCGGGCTGATGGTGACGGCGTTCACGTTCCCGTGAATCGCAGCGGGAGCGAACTTGTACAGCCGGATGGTCACGTTCGCCGTGGGCGCATGGGTCAGCTTGACCCCGAAGGTGGCCGAGCCGTCCTCGGCGACCAGCAGCTCCTTGCCCCCGGTCGGGCCGGGCAGCAGCCCGCCGCCCTCGTAGGCCACGCCGCTCCAGCGCGGCCCGAGGGTCAGGCGCAGCGGCACCTGCTGGCTCGCCGACCAGGTCAGGCCGGAGCTGGTCCAGGTCGCCGTAGTGTTGCCCGACGAATAAGTCGCCTCCGCCAGCGGAAACTCGCGGTCGCCGACATGCAGCGTCAGGCGCCTCGCCGTCTGCGTCGAGATTGACTGGTCGAAGCCGATATCGAGGGCCCCCGCAGACGTCTGCTGAATTTGCGTGATCGTAAACGTCTTCCCGAAGAGGCCGAAGTCGTCGTCCGTGAGCACGCTCGTCAGAGCGCAACTTGAAGACCCGGACCCTGTGCAACCAACGACGACGGAGGGCACCACATTCTGCGCCGTCAGGGTGGCGGACCAGACGGTCTCCCCCCGCCCGGTCGGGACGACGGGGGCGGGGGCCTGCGTCTGCGCCTGCGCGCGCGTCACCGTCACGGTGTAGGTCCGCGTCGTGGTGCCGTCCTGGGCGGTGACCTCGACCGTGATGGCGTTCGCGCCCACCGAGAGCGGGATAGCGCCGCTCGCCGTGCCGCTCGCGACCGTGGTCAGGCTCGTGCCCTTGCCGACCTTCACCGTGGCGCCGGAGTCGGTGACCGCCGGGGTCAGCTTCACGTGGGTTATGGAATTGGCCACCGACGCCGCGTAGGTCGTGGTGCCCGAGGCGAAGTTGCCGATGCTCAGCGCCGAGAACGGGCCCGAGGCGCTCGTGGCCTGGGTCGCCGTCAGGCCGGACAGGGTCGCGTCGGTGGACTGCGTCGGGGTCGGCGTCGTGGTCTGCTGCGCGCAGGACGAGGCGATTCTGAGGGAGACCGGGGTGCCGGCGGTCCAGCCGGGGTTGTCGTTCGAAAGTAAAATAGTGGCGCCTAGGTTAAACGAATATTCTGTTGTGCCGACACAGAACTTCAGTGCCGCAAGTTCAGCGTTTGCTCCAATTGGAGTGATGCCTACTTGCAAACCCGAACTGGCGTTGAAAACAGTGTTAAAACGGTAGTTCGTGCCGCCGACCGTAAAGCTGTTGTCGGTCAGTGCCGTATTGCATAGGGTCTCGCTATTGCAGCCGACTCCCCCTGAGACTGCCACCGGCGTCAACGTCGCCGACCAGACGGAGGAGGAGGCCCGCGTCACCGTCACGGTGTAGGTCTTCTTCGTGGTGTTGTCCGCGGCGGTGACCTCGACCGTGATGGCGTTCGCGCCCACCGAGAGCGCGATGGCGGCGCTCGCCGAGCCGCTGGTGACCGTGGCCAGCGTGGTCCCCTGCTTGCCCACCTTCACCGTGGCGCCGGTGGCGGCCACCGTCGGGGTGAGCTTCAGGTGCGTCCGCGCGTTCAACACCGACGCCGTGTAGGACGTGGTGGTCGCCGCGAAGGTCGAGGGCGTGAGCGTCAGCGACGTGAACGTGCCCGTCGCGCTCGTGTGGGTCGCCGCCGTCAGGGCGGACAGGTTGGCGTTGTTCTGCGCCGCCACGGGCGTGCCGGTCGCCGTCACGGCCGCGCTCACCTGCCGGTTTTGCCCAACGCTGGCGCGCGACCAGAGTTCGACCTCGTACTCCGTGCCGTTGACCAGCCCGGTGATCGTGTACGTAGTTTGTGAGGTGGAGCGCTGGACAACGGTGGACCAACTGCCTACGGGCTCCTTCACCCTCCAGCGCAGGCTGTAACCGTCCGCGTTCTGTCCGCCCCAATCCGTGACCGCATTCCACGTCGCCATGAGCACCTGATTGCCCGGCGTGAGCGTGAATCCTTGCGGCTGGGCGGGGACCGCCTCCGCCGTCCCGGCGGCGAACAGGCCGAGCGCGCCGAGCAGCAGCGCGAGGACGGGGAGGAGGAGGGAGAGGCGGCGGGCGCGGGCGCGCCCGGTGCGGGCGTCAGCCCGTCTGGAGCCCGCCGATGTCGAGGGAGCCGGCGTGCGCGCCCCGGCCGGGCGCACTTCACGCCGCCGGGCCGCGCTGCAGAACGCCGCCGCCGGCAGTATCGAGATCCGTGTAATGTTCTTCATTTGGAATGCCCCCTGTTCCGAGATTTCGGGTTCAAGCTGACGCAGCCGGTCGTGAGTCTTTCCGCGAGAGGCGGATTCCTGCGGTATGCGCCGCCTCGAACCCGGGCTGGTGTCCGCTAATTGACGTTATTGGCCCCCAGAAGCCCCGTTTTCCGCCGAAAAACCCGTTTCGGGGGGCATTCGGGCCGCACATGAGCGAAAGATGAGCGAAAGAAGGCGCAAAACGGCGCCCGAAACCCCTCCGGGGACCCCGGAATTGCGCTTGACATGGCCGTGAGAGGTGTTTAACTTTCCGATAACGTCAATTATCGGACTCCAGAAACCCGCCGTTTCGCCGGTATTCCCCTGCGAAACGGCTTTTTTTGTGGAAATTCCCCGTCGTCGTCTATACTTGGTATTTGACGAGGCCCTTGAGCGTAATGAGGCGCTCGGGCGGCCTCAGGGAATGGAAACGGCCGCCTACCTGGCGAAGGCGTCGATGTCTGAGAACACGCGGCGAGTGTACGAGACGGCGCTCAGGAGGTTCGAGCGCTCGGGAAACCCCGAGACCGACGCCGGGATAGCGGCGTACCTGGGGGATCTCTACGAGGGGGGGCACTCGGCGGCCGTGGCCGCGATGGCGGTCGCGGCGCTTCGCTTCCGGGCGAAGCTGAACGGCCGGCCCTCCCCAGTGGGGGCGGCCTCGGAGCGGGTGCTGGCCGGCTTCAGGCGCCTGGCCGCAGAGCGGGGCCGGGGCCAGGTGGTGGGGGTGCGCTGGGAGGAGGCGGACCGGGCGGCGGCGCTGGCCGAGGGGACGGGGACCCTGGCCGGTCTGCGCGACGCGGCGATCGTGGCGGTGGCGAGCGACGCCCTGCTCCGGGTGTCGGAGGTCGAGGCGCTCGACATCGAGGACGTGGACCTGGACGAGCAGACGGTGCTGATCCGCCGCTCGAAGACGGACCAGGAGGGCGATGGCGTCGTGCAGTTTCTGGGCGAGCCGACCGTGACGCGCGTCCGGGCCTGGCTGGCGAGCGCGGGTCTCGAGGAGGGAGCGCTCTTCCGGGGCGTGTACAAGGGGGGACGGCTTCGGCCCGGGCGCCTGACGGAGAGGAGCATCCGGAGCATCATCGCGCGGTGGGGGAAGGCCGCGGGCGTGGAGGGGCGCATCAGCGGGCACAGCCTGCGCGTGGGGGGCGCGCAGAGCCTGGCCACGGCGGGGGCGTCGCTGGTCGAGATGCAGATTGCCGGGCGCTGGCAGTCGCCGGTCATGCCGGGGCGCTACGCGCAGGGACAACTCGCGAAACAGGGCGCGATGGCGAGGCTGCGCTACGGGCGGTGAAGTCCGTCCGACTAATCCCGAATATCTCTCTACCGCCTCTTCTTTCTCCGGGCGGATCTCTCCTCGGACGTGGAAGTCCACCTCCGGGCGGAGGCCCACTTCTCGAGGTCTTCGAGCAGGTAGCGCACCCGGTATCCGGTGCGAAGAAAATCCGGCCCCTCTCCGCTCACGCGGTAGCGCTCGAGCGTCTTGGGCGAGAGGCCGAGCCAGGCGGCCGCCTCCCGCGTGTCCAGGTGGTTCTCCTCCGCAAGTTCATCGACGTCTCCCGCGGCCCCGGGTTCCCCGGCGACGTCCCACGTCCCGTCGAACGGGTCGGGCAAGTGCGCGAGCCTCTCGCGTATGGCGCGGATCTCCTCTCCCGTCGCGTTGGCCGCCATCCAGGCGCGCACCCGGTCGAAGGTCTTGAGATACGGCGAAACGCCCCCGCGTAGCCTCCCCACGAAGGAGGGATTCCCCACGGTCTCCTCGCCCAGGATCGAGACCTTGGTCCTGCTCACCACGAGAAACGCCTCGACCTCGGCCCGCAGGAGCGGTCCCAGGGGCGGGTACCCCATGAACGCGAGCACCCGGTCCGCCGTGTCGACCCGCAGGGGCCGCCCCCGGGCCTGCAGGCCCACGAAGCCGGGAATCCCCAGCGCACCCACCCCGAAGCGCCTCGCGCTCATCCCGCGGCGCGCGCGCCAGAGCGCAATGCTCCGGCGCATTCGCTCGTCCAGCGGGGTGCCGGTATCGTCGTCGAACGCGGTCATGGCGCGCGAACATAAGGAAAGGACGAGCGCCCGTTCAATCGTTGTTTCTAGCGCGGAAGGTACACCCGGGAAGAGTCCGCGCCTGCGTCCGTGCGCGGATCGCTCATCGGTTCAGCCTGAAATCAAGGGGGTTTTCCGGAAAACGAGGGTCGCCGGAGAACGTGCAGCGAGGCGCTGCGGAAAAAAAGGAAGGACGCCGCTCCCCGGGCGAGAGCTCGAAAGCCTCTTTCGTTCACGCCGCAGTGGGCTGTTTCGCGAGTCGTCCCTGCGAATGACCGCCGATTGGCGGCGCCCGGCGAGTTGCATCTCGACCGGAGAAGCGCCTGCCGCGGCAAGGCGCTGCGCGCTACCCGTCCGCAGGTCGAACGACGCCGATTCTCTGTTTCATTCGTTTTTATCGCATCGTATGCTGACGTTCCGGGTCGTCCGCCGAATACAATACGGCCAAGCCGAAATAGGCGGACATTCCTTCGTGGATTGTATGCCAACGGCCCGGATTCTGGAGGACACATAAAATATTCGGCCGGGCAGGCGGGGCGCAGCAATGCCTCCGCCTACCCGGCCTGCCACCCCGGTAATCATTCTCTCATGGGGTGATGAGCATCAAAAATTCGCCGACCCGAATCGGATACGCCGTGCCATACCAACAACTGCCTCTGAGCCTTGTGGTATTATCACCCTGCCAACGAACGATTTACCGGTCTTCGACGACTCGCGCCCCCTGGAATGCTCCGGGGTTGTAATGAGTCCGCTTGCGTTTTGATTACATTTATTTCAAGGAATTTATAACTGGCTTGAAAACAATGATTTAATTTTCATATTCTGGATAATACGATAAATTCACGGGGTTTTTCGATAAATTCCTAGAGATTTATCGAATAGAAAGAAAAGTGATATTTCGTATTTATTCAAATAGTTGCCTGGATAACATAAAGCAGACAATGAATTATTTTCAGATATTTATCGAATTAAAAAGTTTTTTCGCAGCCCCGCATTTGCGCGCAACTGCCCGCCTTTCCCCGCGCGGCGAACCCGCCCGCCCGGCCCGGAAACGGGGCGGTTCGGCGACCCCGCGGGAGCGGGCGCCTGATTCATACGGGTGAGGCGAAGGCTAGCTCTCCTCTTTCTCTTTTTCGAGTCGTTCCTGCTTCACGCGGGCGACCTCGGCCTTGACGTCGTCGATGACGTCTTTCCCCCAAAAGAGCTTTCCCTCCACCACGAACGTGGGGATGCCGTAAATACCCAACCCTTTTCCCTGGGCGCGCTGGCTGTGCAGCGCGCCGATGTAGCGTCCCTCGGCGATGACGGCCTTGATTTCCTCTCCGTCGAGGCCGACGTCCTCACCGAGCCCGGCGATGACGTCCAGATCCTCCAGGTTCAGGTCGTCCTCCCAGCGGGCCTTGTAGCAGCGATTCCGGAATTCCTTGAAC
Organism: bacterium; assembly: GCA_965203325.1. Lineage (GTDB taxonomy): Bacteria > UBA8248 > UBA8248 > UBA8248 > UBA8248 > Bin107. Next base: position 702,519 of record OZ241875.1, on the reverse strand, counting down.
TTGCCCTTGTCGCGGGCGTAATAGGTGGCCATGTGGAGGTTGGTCGTGCGGTAGTCGCCTCCCGCCACCCGGATGGGCACGTTGTATTTCTCGGCGAGAGGTTTGTGGTTATTCTCGTAACTTTCCTGTTTCTGCTCGGGCGAGTAGCCGGCGAACTCCTGGCCGGGCGGTCTCCCCTCCCAACTGACCCACTCGACGACGACGTCGGGGTCTTCTTCAATGACGGGCGTGCCACCCACGGTGGCGACATAGCAAAAAGGTCATGTGTAATCCGAGTATTTCACCACTACGATCGGCTCTTTCAACTCACTCATGGCGTTGCCTCCGTCTGGTTTTTGTCGAGTTCTGTCATATCCGGTGAATATCAGAATGGCAGTAATTTTCTGGTTTATACCACTTCGGCGCGGTCGTGGTCGATGGTGTCATGCCCTCCGGGGTCGACCCACACCCCCATCTCCCGGAGTTCAGCGATCGCCTGTGCGATTTCCTCCTCGTTTCCAGCGAATTCGCATACCTGCCACCCCGATTGGGCGTCCAGCTCGCTCCTCATGATGTTGATGGTAAACGAGTATTTTCTGCCGATCTCCCACAAGATAGGTTTCTGCACGAGATGACCCGGCACAGAGAGAACCAGCCGCTTGCAGCCCCGGGGTATGGGGGTTGCGTTGATGCCGACCGGGCCGCCGCTTTCGAGCCTTTCGAGAAAGCCACCGACGATTTCGGTGAGCTTGTCGTATTGCACGAGAAAAGCATCGTGCCCGTAGGTGGATTCCACCGTGTGCAACTCCACTTCATGCCTGAGTTTCTGGAGAATCTGGGCGATCTCCATGCTTCTCTCCGGCGGGAAGAGCCAATCGGATATGAAGCATACGAGCAGGCATTTCGTTTTCAGCCGGGACAGCGACGCCTCGAGGCTCTCGAAGCCCAGGGAGGCGTCGTACAGGTCCATCATGCGGGAGATATATAGATACGAGTTCGCGTCGAAACGATCGACGAATTTGTCCCCCTGGTGATCGAGATAGCTCTCCACCTCGAACCGCGAGGCGATATCCTCCAGCATTTTGTCCTTGTCCCTGATCTCGCGGCCGAATTTCTCCCACATGATTCCTCGGCTCAGGTAGGTGATGTGGGCCAGCATGCGCGCCGCGCTCAGACCCTTGCGTGGCCCTCCGCCGGCGGCGTAGTCGCCGTCTTTCCAGTCGCCGTCCGCCGTGATGGCCCTGCGGGCGATTTTGTCCCATGCGATGCCCATCGGGTCCAGGCGCGCGGCTCCCGCGACTGGGATGACGGAGTCGCAAAAATCGCTGTAGCGCAGGCCCCATTCCAGGGTCTGCATCCCGGCGAGCGAGCCGCCGATGACCGTTTTGAGGCGTTTCACGCCCAGATGGTCGAGAAGCAGCTTGTGGACGCGAACCGTGTCCTCCACCGTGGTGACGGGAAAACCGGTGTTGTAAGCTCTGCCCGTCGCGGGATTGATCGAAGCGGGCCCCGTGGTGCCTGAGCATCCCCCCAGGTTGTTCGAGGAGACGACGAAGTATTTTCGGGTATCGATTGCTTTGCCGGGGCCGATCATCGGGTCCCACCAGCCCGGACGCGGGTCGTCCGGGCTGTGGAAGCCGGCTGCGTGTGCGTCGCCCGTTAGAGCGTGGATGACCAAAACGGCGTTGTCGGCGTCGGGCGAGAGTTCGCCATATGTTTCATAGGCAATTTGGACTTCAGGCAATGTTTCGCCGGAATCGGTCCGGAACGGATCGGGAAGGGTGATGATACGTGTTTTCGTCAGACCGACTGAACCGGGATCCTGCGGGGAATTTTTTCGATTCATGATTTAGCGCGATTTCCTTATTTCCAGGACAAGAATATATACTGATTTGTAGCAAAATTATGTGTTTTGGCACGCTTGTTCAAGTGGTTGTTACATTTGCTTGTTTTTTCTTGTTTGCCGCCATGGTGGTTGTTACATTTTCTACAGGCGAAATAAAATACTTTTGGGTCATGGATTTGGAGATTCAACGGATTGAGAATGGATTCTCCGCCGTTTTTTGGTGTTTCAAATGATAGTTTGTCCGCGAGATAGCCATGTTCGCCTCATCTGTCAGCATGACCATGCCCGGGCCGCAGGCACGATTGCGCGAAATTGGGTAGGTATTGAATCGCTTCCCTCCCCGCCGGATGAACTCAGAGAGAAAGTTTTGTTCGCCATCGACAACCATGACGTTGGATGGTGCCGCCCGGATGCCACGCCGAGATGGGATGAAATGACGAAACTGCCTTACAGTTTTTTCGGCATAACGGCGGACAAGGCGGTGGAAATATGGTCGGAGGGCATTGATGCCTGCGCGTCTTTTCATCCGCTTTCGGGTTGTCTGGTCAGCATTCACTTCTCTTCGCTCGCCGAGGGAGGCAGAAGGGGTGCGCCCGGCGAAGTTTCCAAAGTCCTGAACGGGTTTATCCACGCTGAATCGAAACGGCAGAAGATGTTGGACGCCCTGATTGAGCCGGTACACAAAGGAGCAATCGAAAATTCCGTGTCTTTGCTCAGGGTTTGCGATACGTTATCCCTGTTGGCGTGCCGGGCGCCGGAAATCACCCCACCCGATGACGCTGTCCACCCCTTGAAGCAAAGCGGCTTGAAAGTGAAAACGGCCAACGTGGACGATCTGGAAATATCCCCTTGGCCGTTTTCTGGGGATTCGATCAAGCTGCGGATGCCGGGATTGGTCCTGCCGGGTGAGTATTTTGCGGATGAAAAAGAACTGGCCGAGGCGTTGCCCCTGGCGGAACCCATCGTGTTTTCAAGTGTTCTCAGGCGCTTGCCGGAGTATGCGGCAACCGACCCTCCTCAGGATTGAACTCTTGGAGCTTGAATGAAGAGCGAAACCGCCGCTTTGGAGTTGAACGTCGTCGCCGGGATTGTCCGGCATGAAGGGCGCATTCTCATTTGTCAGCGCCCTGAGGGTGGACACATGCCGGGTTATTGGGAATTTCCCGGCGGTAAAATAAAGGATGGTGAGAGCCCCCGGGAAGCCTTGCAAAGGGAGATATGCGAGGAACTAGGGGTCGAAGTGCGCGTTGGCTCTCTTCATTGGGAAACCCGTCACAGCTATCCCGACAGAGACGTCCACCTACGCTTTTATGATTGTGAGTGGAAAAGCGGAGTGACTCAGAATTTGGGGGTGGCGGAGCACGAGTGGGTCCATCCTTCTTCGCTCGGGGATTTTGATTTCCTGCCTGCGGATGCGCGATTGATAGAATCTCTCATGAATGGCGAGGAAATAGGGGATTCGCGTGAAGAGGCAAAATCCGTCTCAGAGGCTGGCTTAAGCGCCGCTTATGATACCTGCATGAGAATCGTCGTCGGCCACTACGAAAATTTTCCCGTCGCCTCGAAGTTGTTGCCGGCGAAGATAAGGCCGCACGTCGCCGCGGTATACGCATTCGCGAGGGGCGCCGATGATATCGCGGATACGACAAGACCTACACAAGAGCGGCTCGACCGTCTCGATGAATGGGAAGAAAAACTCGTGTCGGCCCAGAAGGGAATCGCAGATACGGACGTGTTCATAGCGCTTTCCCATACGCTTCAACAATTCGATTTGCCCTTACAGCCATTTCTGGATTTGCTCTCGGCATTCAAACAAGACGTCACAGTCCTCCGGTATCCGAACTATGAAGCCTTGCTCGATTATTGCCGCCGCTCGGCGGATCCCGTCGGGCGAATCGTTCTTATGCTGCACGGGATACGCGATGAAGAGGCATTTCGCGCCTCGGACGCCATTTGCACGGCCTTGCAGATTGCGAATCACTTACAAGATGTGAAAGAAGACGCCGAACGCGGCATCGTCTATATGCCTCAGGATGAGATGAAAGGATTCTCCGTCTCCGAGGATGATTTGCTTGCAGATGTGGCGACGCCTCAATTGCGCGCGTTCCTGGTTTTCCAGATAAAGAGAACAAAAAGACTCTTCAGGCAGGGTTTGCCCCTTTTGTACCGAACCCGCGGCGCATTGGGCCGTGAACTTCGTGCGATTTGGCGCGGCGGCGTTGCGGCGCTTGACGCAATTTCCCGTGTGGAATGGAACGTCTGCGCGGGTTCACCGCTTTTGAATGGCCGGGACAAGGCCCAATCGTTGCTCGCGGCGTTTCGCCCGGTCTATCGACTCGAATCCAGTGTGGATCTGCATGCCGAAGAAGAGTTGAACCGTGCATACTGCCGCTGGTTCATTCGTGCGAGCCGGTCGAATTTTTATCTGTCTTTTTTCAGCCTTCCTGCGGAGAAAAGGCGCGCCATCACGGCGGTTTATGCGTATTGTCGCATGGCCGACGACATCGCCGATGAGCCAGGCGAAATATCTGGCAAAACAATCTCGTTGCGCGAGTGGAAAGAGGCATTGGATCAGTTGGGCGGGGAGAGTCCAGCCCACCCGATAATCGGGGAACTCGCATGGGCGTCGCGAAAATACGACTTGCCGCCGGAGCATTTCCAGGCGATTTGTGACGGCGTGGCGATGGATTTGGAAGAGAGCCGATTTGAAAATTTATCGGACCTTGAAAATTATTGTGACAAGGTGGCTTCCGCAGTAGGGCTGGCGTGTCTGGGCATCTTTGAGGCGAAATCAGTTTTTGCGAAAGACTACGCCGTTTGTTTGGGCAGAGCGCTACAGATGACGAACATTTTGAGAGACGTATGGGAAGATGCGGAACAGGGACGCATTTATATTCCGCGAAGCGAAATGGAGAAGTATAGAGTAACGGTATCCGATTTGAGAGACAAAAACGATACTTCCGAGGTTTTAAGCCTTCTTCGGTTCCTGGCGCATCGGGCACGTGAATACTATGAGGGGGCGAACGAAGCTTTGAGTTGCGAGAAGACAGGCAACCTTCTTCCCGCCAGAATCATGGGCCGAATTTATCGGAGACTCCTGAGCGAGATGGAGGAGAATCATTTTCGACATATGGATTATCGCCCCTCTTTGAAGTCCAGGGAAAAACTACTGGAAGCGCTTCGCTGTTTTCTGGAAGCATAAATGCCTGAACCTGTCGGATTCGAGCGACCGGTTGTCATCGTCGGCGGCGGCGCCGCCGGGCTGTCCGCTGCCTTACGCCTTGCCGAGTCGGGCATCAAAGTAATCGTGCTCGAGGCGGGGAAGTTGCTCGGCGGCCGGGCGCGCAGTTTCATTCACTCATCCACGGGTTTGGAACTGGACTGGGGCCCGCATTTGTTCATGGCGGCCAATCCGGCGTTGCGATCGTTTTTGGAAAGAGTTGGCGCCACTGATGATGTTTTGTTCTCACCCTCCCTGGAGGTGAGCTACCGGATTCGGGAAGCGGATTCGGCTAGGCGGACGCAATTGTCATTTCCGGAAGGTGGAGGAGTTTTGGCGCAACTCTGGGGCTTGCTCAAATGGCGTGGCCCTCGTCTTGGGGAGAAAGTGAATCTTCTGAAAGGCCTTTCGAAGATTGTTTCCAAATCGGGCGGTGAGAACCCAGGTGAATCCATGAGTGACATGCTTGATGGCCTTGGCCAGAAGGATGAGGCGGTGCGTTGGTTTTGGGAGCCGTTTGCGCGCGCTGTATTGAACTTGCCTTTGGAACAGGGGAGTGCGGCGCTCTTTAGGACGGTAATTCGCGAGGCTTTCGCCGATGGGCCCAAGGGAGCTGCGCTGGGGGTGCCGATGAAGGCTTTGGGTACGCTTTGGGCCAACAGCGCGGCTCAACACATCCGGCACCACGGCGGAGAGTTGAGGCTTCAGCAGCCCGCCGTCGGGTTTGACGTCAAGAATTCAATAATGAGAGGCGTGATTCTGAAAGAGAGCGAGACCTTGCATGCGGCTGCCGTTATTTCCGCCGTGCCGCCCGACGCCCTTGGCAGACTGCTGGGCGGGAAACTCAGTGAACGGGTGCCCTTCTCGAATCTGGGAAAACTACGCCCGGGGCCTATTGCTAGCGCCTATTGCTGGCTTGAGGAACCGGATGAGGGACCTCCTTTCGAAGCGATTGTAGATGAGGAATGGGACTGGCTGTTTCGCCCGGAATTCAGTGGAAAAGGCGTGAGGAATCTGGTGTGTCTGTTGGCAGGAGCGGAAGATTCCGTCGCATCTGCTGAGCGAGCGACTATCGAGTCTTCTGCGAGAGATTGCCTGAATCGAATGATTCCCCGGAACCATATTCGAGATATTTTGGTGGTGCGGGAGCGCGCCGCTACCTGGGCGAACGGGGTAGCGGAGCAAAGATACCGGGTAGATACGAAAACGCCGATAGAGGGTTTTTTTCTGGCTGGAGACTGGACTCGCACGGGATTGCCGGCCACCGTAGAGGGTGCGGTGAGAAGCGGGGAAAATGCAGCACAGGCGGTTTTAGGGTATACCGAGGCCAGCGTGTAGCTTTTACCCGATGAGATACGATGATAGGGAGGAAAGTTATTCTTCTTGTTTGGTTACATTCGCCGCCTGAAGTCCTTTGGGACCTTGGGTGATCTCGAATGTGACCTTTTCACCTTCTTTCAGTGATTTGAATCCATCCGCAACGATGGCGGAAAAGTGAACGAAGATGTCGTCGCCATCTTCCCGAGAAATGAAGCCATACCCCTTTTTGTCGCTAAACCACTTCACTGTTCCTTCTGGCACTTACAATCCTCCCGCGCGAGACCCCTCATGAGGTCGAGGATATCATGCCCAGCCCCAGCCTGGACTCTGATTCAAAAGGGAATGCGAATTCCCCCCATCAAAGCGAACGAGATACAGTATAACATGCGTTGTTGAGAAGATTGTGTCAAGCAAAAAATTTCCATTACTCTGCGCGAACGTCTTTTGAAGCCACATAGCCGTCAGGATTGATAACGGCGTCGATGACCCAGGGTTTATCGGATGAAAATGCACGAGCGAGCGCATCTTTCAATTCTTTTTCAGTAGAAACTCTCTCGCCCTCACAACCCAGCCCTTTCGCCACCGACGAATAGTCGGAATCTCGGAACTCGGTGCCAAGGCGTGGGAAAGAGCGGTTGTCTTGTTTGATTTTGATCAGGTTCAGGTAGCGGTCGTTAAATACGACGGTGACGAAGGGGATATTTTCTCGAACGGCGACTTCCATGTCGCCAATCCGCATGAGAAAACCCCCGTCCCCGGTGAGGCAGACAACCGGCGTGTCTGGTTCGATTAACTTGGCGGCCATAGCGGCGGGTGTGGCAACCGCCATCGAACCCAGCCCGCTGGAGGTCAGATAACCCAGAGGGCGCCTCGTCTCCCAAATATCATTGGCCAGGACTTTATGGCTTCCCGCATCCGCGGTCATGATGCCGTTATCGGGGAGGCATTCCCGCGCGATTCGAATGACGGCGCCGGGCATCAAGCCCTCTCCAGTGGGGAACAATTCGGATTGCCTCATTTTTTTATAGGAATCCATCTCTTCGGTGTTCCAGGCATGGCTGGGGGAGACGGTAGCGCTCAACTCCCTGAGGATGTCGGCAAGGTGGCCAACGACTTCAATTTCCGGCCGAATCAAATCATCGAGATGCGGCACTTCATCGAGATTGATCACTTTCTGGGGATAGTCCCAGTATCCGGGTGCAAACACTTCCACCGTGTCGAATCCCACCAAAAGAAACAAGTCCGACTTGTCTATCAATTCCCGTTCTGAGGGAGCGCCTCGGAAGGTGCCCATGGCAAGGGGATGGTGTTCCGGCAAGACGCCCTTCGCTGATGGTGCGGCGAGAACGGGTGCGCCGATTTTTTCGGCGAATGATATGAACTCCTTTTCCGCCTCTCGTCCCGAGCGGTTTACCTGGAGTCCCGCTATGACTATCGGGTTTTTCGACTCCGAGATTGCTTTGAGAGTTGCTGTAATGCCCGGGTGGGCGGAACCGATGCGGCCAACATACTTTTTGGGGTTTGTCTTGGGTGGAAAATCGCTTTCTTCGGCGTTTGTCAGCATGACGTTGTAGGGGAGGTCCACATGTACGGGACCCGGCCTCCCTTCGGCGGCCAGAGCCAGTGCCCGCCTGATGGCTACTGCAGCGTTGTCTTTCGCGAGCTTAATCGTACCTTTCGTAATTGGAAGAAATAAACGATCCTGATCGAGTTTTTGCCGTCCTTGACGGCGAAACTGCTCGTCGGAGAAGCGATCGGTCAAAATGAGACAGGGGGCACGCTCGAGATAGTTGTTCGCCACGCCGTGGAGGACTGCAGCCGCCCCCGGGCCGACACCCGTACTCACAACTCCCGGTCGTCCAGTCATGATGCCGTACGTTCCCGCCTTCACGGCTGCGCTGCTCTCGTTGCTGCATAGGATGTAGCGAATGTTCCGTTTTCTCGCAGCTTCGATGAGTTCGACGGAACTCAAACTGCCAGGAACCCCGAAAATGAATTCGATGCCCGCGTCTTGCAGGACTTCCGCCACAACGTCGGCATACGTAGACATGCAATTCCTCCTGGCGAGCGCGAATTGTGGATTAGTTCGAATGATAATACCATATTTCAAAGGCTGAGATAGAGGAAGACGCTCACTAACCGGGGAGTGGCATTTTGTCGCTGAGTGACTCGCAATTAGAGGCGTTCTGCCATTTATTGAATGATGGTTCAGCGCGTGTGACGGCGGCATTGGACCGCCAGGTTGCCGAATTTTCGACTGAGGAGCAGAAAAGACTTCTGGACATGATGAAGAAGAGCGAGGCGAGCGAGGTGATACTGCCGCCTTCGCTTCGGGAATTTCATTACAGTCAAATCGAGATTGCTTTTTCGGACTGGTCTCTTTCCTCGGTGGATGGTGTGGATCTGGAAGACGCTTGCTTCTTGTTGGCGTCTTTCGGCCATCCGCTCGAAAACATGGAGACGAAAAAAGACGAACTGCTGGGTATGGAAAATCATTTGCGGAGGCGATTGGAGGGTATAGGTAAAGCCGATGCCATTGTCGACGAATTCGTGGAGTATCTACATGGGGAGCTTCGCTTCGATGGCGAGCGGGACAATTATTATGATGCGCAGAACAGTTTCATGAATCGCGTATTGGAGCGCAGGCGTGGCATCCCCATTTCACTTTCCGCTTTGTATTTGATTCTTGCCGGGCGGTTGGGACTTCCCTTTTGCGGAGTCGGAATGCCGGGACATTTTATCGTGAAATACCAAGGTGATGAGCAACCCATATTTTTGGATCCCTTCGACAGGGGAAAACGCTTAAGCGTAGGGGATTGCGCGGCGATTGTGCGGAGCTTCGGGTATCATTTCGACATGCGGTTTTTACAGGAAACTCCCCCTCGCCGCATTGTGGAGAGAATGATCAACAATCTGCTTGGAGTTTATAAACGTGACGGAGAAGAAGAAAAGGCAACCTGCCTGCTTCGCTGTCGAGAACTGGTGCAACGAGTCTAAAACTATCGTCGAGGAAAAGGGGTATGGACTACTTCGAGTTGGCGGAAAATCTGGTGTTCGGGAGTCAGCCGGGCCGGAAGGATATGGAATCTCTGGCGAATAAGGGGATTAAAACCCTGGTCAATTTGCGTTTCGCCGATGAGGAAGAACCGGAGTTGCCACCCGATGCAGAACGAGAGGCGGCGAGGGAACTGGGAATGGACTTTGTGAATATTCCCGTGAATGCCGCTAACATGAATGATGCGTTATCGGGACGAATCCATGAAGCGCTCCATGAGGCGAAGAGAGACGGTCCGGTGTACGTTCACTGAAAAGGCGTGGGGCGAGCCGGGATTTGCTCGCTTGTTCACTTGGCCGAAGAAGAAGGCTTGAGCGGAGACGAAGTGCTGCAAAAAGCCCAAGAGATTGGCTTTGACTGGAGAGCTTCCTCTATCGGAGGATATTTCGAGGAATTCGCCAACCGCAAGAAGAATACCGGCGCATCGTAGACTGGCGCCACAGCTATAAATAAAAAGGGGAGTCGTTTTCTCCCCTCTTTTTTTGTGTTCAACCTCTATTCGTCCGTCACGCATCCCTCAGAAGCCGAAGATACGCACTTGGCGTACTTGTAGAGTGTGCCCTTGGTGAATTTAAGCGGGGGCGCACTCCAGTTCTGCCGCCGTCGCTCTATCTCCTCCTCGGGTGCCTTGAGTTCCATGACGCGGTTTTGGGCGTCAATCAAAACAATGTCGTCGTCTTCAACGAGAGCAAGCAGGCCGCCGGTTTGGGCTTCAGGCGTGACATGTCCGACGACGAAACCATGCGTGCCGCCCGAGAACCTCCCGTCCGTGATAAGGGCGAGGTCGTTTCCGAGGCCGGCTCCCATGATTGCGGACGTAACCGTCAGCATCTCCCGCATTCCGGGACCGCCCCTGGGGCCTTCGTAGCGGATGATGACGACGTCTCCTTTTTGAACCCTGTTTTCCTCCAGTCCTTTGAGGGCGTCTTCCTCGGAATCGAAACAACGCGCGGGACCCTCGAAGCGTTCTCCCTCTTTTCCTGTGATCTTGGCGACGGCGCCCTCGCTCGCAAGGTTTCCGTAGAGAATCTGGAGGTGGCCTGTTTTCTTGATGGGAGAAGAAAGCGGCACGATGACTTTCTGTCCCGTATGAAGGTCAGGCAAGGCTTCGATGTTTTCTCCGAGTGTATTGCCTGTGACGGTGAGGCAATCGCCGTGGAGAAGGCCTTCTTTCAAGAGAAGTTTTTGAACGGCTGGCACGCCGCCCACGTCGTGGAGGTCTTCCATGACGAATTTCCCGCTGGGCTTCAAATCTGCAACGTAAGGCGTTCTGTCGCTGATTTCCTGAAAGTCGTCAATCGTGAGTTCGACCCCGACGGCCTTGGCGATGGCGATGTAGTGTAAGACAGCATTCGTCGAGCCACCGAGCGCCATGATGATGGTGATCGCGTTCTCGAACGCTTCTCTCGTCATGATGTCGCTCGGCTTGATGTCGTTTTCGAGCAGGTGATAGACGGCTTTCCCCACGTCGAGACACTCGTTTTTCTTATCCTCGCTCATGGCGGGATTTGACGAGCTGTAGGGCAGGCTCATGCCCAGCGTTTCGATGGATGAGGACATCGTGTTCGCCGTATACATCCCCCCGCAGGCCCCACCGCTCGGGCAGGCGTGCTTGATGACCGCTTGGAAGCGTTCCTCGTCGATTTTTTCCGAAAAATACTCTCCATACGCCTGGAAGGCGGAGACCACGTCCAGCTTGTCTCCATTCAGAAACCCCGGGCTGATGGTGCCACCATAAACCATCAGGCTGGGCCGGTTGAGCCGCGCCATCGCCATGATGGAGCCGGGCATGTTCTTGTCGCAGCCGGGGAGCGTGACCAGGGCGTCATACCATTGCGCTCCGACGACGGTCTCGATCGAATCGGCGATGAGGTCCCGGGATTGCAAAGAGTATTTCATGCCCTCCGTGCCCATGGAGATGCCGTCGCTCACGCCGATCGTGTTGAAAATGAGACCGATCATTTTCTTCTCGGCGTTCACGCTTTGCTTGATGTATTCGGCGAGCCGGTTGAGGTGAAAATTGCAGGAATTTCCCTCCCACCACATGCTGGCGATGCCGACCTGGGGGTTTTTCATGTCGATTTCATCCAGCCCCGCGCCGTAGAGCATGGCCTGTGAGGCGGCCTGTGAGGGCGGCTGAGTGATGCGCCGGCTAAATCGGTTCAGGGCTGTTTTCTGCTCCGTCATGTTCTTTTCTCCTATTCTCTTCTTCTCCTGCTTATGAAAACGATGCAAATCGCGGTGCGATAGTTTTCAGCGTATATGGCGGAAGCATCATTTAATGGCCGCTAAGATTCCGGCGTATCTATAATTCAGGGGCACCATGAATGACTCTACCACAACCTAAGAAAAATCGCGGAGGGGAAGTTCTCAGAGGCAGCGGGAAAAGATTTTTTCTTAGCTGGCCTTGGAGATTCAAGTGTCGAGGGAGCTGTGGCCTGGTTTTCCATGAGAGAAGCCGCGACGGGCGCTTGTACTGGCGATTCTTTGGGGTTCGTTTTTGTTTGTACTCCCTCAGGGTTCGCTTGCTTCGCGATGTGATGATTTGCATCCTGCGGTTTCGAGGGGAGATGATTTCTTTTCCCATGGGTGATTTCTTTTTGAGGCTCTTTGGCTGCAGTAGTGACCACGCTTGCCCGGTGGCTTCGAATCGCCTGGGCTTTTTGTGCAGGATGCGAGCCGTTGCCGTTTAGCGCCGGTTTCGGTGTTTTCTTTTCGGAATTGGTTTTCTTGACGTTTCGGGTTCTTTCTTCCGGCGGCTTGGGAGAGGGCCTCGTTTTTGGCTTTCCGGCCTCGAGGCTTCTTTTTCCCTCCAGGATTGGTTTTGTCTTTGCGGGCGCCCGAGTACGTTTTCGCGGTGTTTGAACTTGAACCGGCTTGGTATGAATCCTTTTCTGCCCACATCCGCGCAGACGGTCGAGATTTTGGGCGTCCAGGGGCTGGGAACACACATCGCGCGCATTCGACTTATGGGCGACTTCTATGCCGTCTATGAACCCATCCCCATCACTGTCGGCGAGGAGCGGATTCAAGCCGCGCGAAATTTCATCCCCATCGTCAAGCAGATCGCCGTCCGTATCCGCCTTGAGCGGATTGGTCCGGTACCGGCGGATTTCCAAAGAGTCGGATACTTTGTCCCCATCTGTATCAGGATTGTCCGGTTTTGTTTTGTACTTTTGGAATTCCGCTATATCGGTGAGGCCGTCGGCATCCGTATCGACGCATTGTTTTCTTTGCATCTTCTCTTCCGCGCGCTTGATGGCCCTACGCGCCCTCATGATGAAGCGAGTCAGTTGCGCCATGGTGGCGGTTCTTTTCTCCTCCACTGCCTGATAAACGGCATAACGCGCCACCCCGAAGAGCAGCGGAGCGCAAAGTCCCAAGTCGCCTTTTTGGTCGAGTTGGTCGAATTCGCGGGTCAGTTGGGCGAATTCTACTTCAATGGCGTTTTTCAGGATTTTGACGGAACTTTCCTTCACTTTGGGAAGAAAGGGGTCGGCGCAGCCGGACAGGCTTATTCCCAGAGCGAGCAGGGTGAAGAGCGTTGAAGATCTGAAAAAGTGCTTTTTCGTGTCAGACAATTTTCGTATCCCCACGATTCATCACTTCTTGTTTGCATGCGCCCCATTCTTTCGTACCATACATCAATTGGCGGCTGAATTTCACATCTCATTGTTGTTATTGCCATTATTTATTTTTCACCTGGGGAAGAAGATTGGCTGATTCCCATGAAAAACTCATCGAGCAAGCAGCGGCATGGGTTTTGGAATCTCGCTCCACCGTATGCCTTACCGGTGCCGGCATAAGTACCGAGAGCGGAATCCCCGATTTCAGGTCCAAAGGTGGAATCTGGGATCGGTTCGACCCAAAGGATTTCGAAATTCGTCGATGGCTTGCTTCAGAGGAAATACAAAGACGCTACTGGGAAGTCGCCCAGGACGGGTACGATTTGGTCCAGAACGCCACTCCTTCGGGTGGGCATTTCGCCTTGGCTAAATTGTCCCGATACGGTCGTCTGAAATTGCTTGTGACGCAAAATACAGATGGGCTTCACCAGAAAGCGGGGCATGACCCGGACGAGGTCGTGGAATTGCACGGGACGAGTCATGTGTGCGTTTGTGTGGGTTGCGGGATGAAATTACCTCGTTCTGAAGTCCACGTACGGGTTCGGGGTGGTGAGGCAATTCCAAAGTGCAAGGACTGTGGGGCCTTGCTGAAACCGGATGCCGTTTTCTTTGGAGAAGGGTTATCTCAAGAAAAGTTATCCCGCGCCGTTGAGGCATCAAGAAAGGCCGATGTTTTTCTGGTGGCCGGATCCTCATTGGCGGTCAGGCCGGCAGGAGGCTTGCCTGAGCGCGCCAGAAAAGCAGGGGCGCGCCTCATCATCGTGAACGAAGGCCCCACCCGTTTCGACGCCAAAGCGGACATGCGGATTCAAGGGAAAACGGGCGAGGTGTTGCCTGCGCTCGTAGACGCGATTCTCGCTTGAGCTTGTTTGAAGGGTAGATTTTTGATCTTCAAGGCCCTGGATGATAGAGTCCACGGCGAATCCAGAACATATCGCCGGATTGACATAGCCCGGGGATTTAACGGACGCCTGACGATATCCTTCCAGGATATTTTTGTACCACAGTGATGAAAGGGGAGGAGTGCTTGTGGCCACGCATGAACTGGATACCACCGTCGATACCTGCCATTGGGGTTTTTATGACTCAGCTCTTGCTCCCGTCATGACGATCGCTTCCGGCGATACGCTCGTCGTGAAAACCGAATCGGGCCGGAAAGATTTCTTGAAAAAGTACCCGGAGAGACTCTCCGGGAATCTGAGAGAAATCCTGGAGACGATGGAACAGGGGCCCGGTGCGCACATCATGACGGGTCCGGTGGCGGTCGAAGGGGCCGAACCCGGCGATGTTCTGGAGATCAAGAATCGTGATATCAAACCCCGGTATGATTGGGGCTACAACGGCTTCAGACCCCTAATGGGTGGTTTGCCGGAGGATTTCCCTTATACGAGGGTTGTGATTGTCGAGGTGGACGAGGAGAGTGGAACGGGCGACTGGGGCGCGGGCGTCAAGGTACTGCTCGGGCCTTTTTTCGGAAATTTCGGTGTGGCACCCGCTCCGGCGCTCGGTCGCGTGCCGTCGTCTCCCCCGGGAGAATGGGGAGGAAATACGGATTGTAAGGAATTCACGGCCGGCTCGACGATTTATTTACCTGTTTTCACCGAAGGCGCTCTGTTCTCGGTAGGCGACGGGCATGGCTGCCAAGGGGATGGGGAGGCGAACATCAACGGAATCGAGATGGGCCTCATCGGCACTTTCGAGATGACCGTCCGCAAGGACATGGACATCAAGACCCCGCGCGCGGAGACGGAATCGCACTACATATTGATGGGGTTTGACCCGATTCTCGACAATGCGGCGAAGATGGCCTTGCGCGAGACGATTCAGTTTCTGGGTGAGCTTCGGGGCATGAGCCGTGATGATGCGTACAGGTTGTGCAGCCTGGCGGTCGACCTGCGCGTGACCCAAATCGTGAACGGCACCAAGGGCGTTCACGCGATGGTGCCCAAATCTTTATTCGAATAAGTTTCATATTTATAAGGTGTCATCCTTGGCCGAACATGTGATTGCGCAAATCCCCGACAACATCCAGTGGGGTTATTATGACGCCGACCTTTCGCCGGTTCTCACCGTCGCTTCGGGCGATGTGCTCGAAATTCACACCGAACCGGGGATCAGGACTCTTGAATCTCCGATTCGGGAAAGAGCTTCTGAAAATCTGCGAGAAATCGCCGAGCGCGGTAAGAGGGACCTGGGCGGCCATATCCTCACCGGACCCATCGCTGTCGAAGGAGCTGTGGCGGGAGATGTCCTGGAAGTGAGATTTCTGGAAATCTGGCCGCGCTATGATTGGGGTTTTAACGTCATCCGGCCCCTGGCGGGTGGCTTGCCCGAGGATTTTCCGTATTCGAAAACGGTAATCGTGGAACTAGACAAAGAAGCGAATACGGGGGATTGGGGTGCAGGCGTGAAAGTGCCGCTCAGGCCTTATTTCGGCAACTTCGGCGTAGCTCCACCGAGCGATTTTGGTCGTGTTCCGTCCACCCCGCCGGGAATCTGGGGCGGAAACATGGACAACAAGGAATTTATCGCAGGTTCTCGCGTCTATCTTCCCGTATTTCACGATGGCGTTTTGTTCGCCATAGGTGACGGACACGGATGTCAGGGGGACGGGGAAAGCTGTCTCTCCGCCTTGGAATGCGGCATGTCCGCGAAAATTGAACTCATCGTCCGAAAGGATTTGAGTTTGAAAATGCCCCGTGCCGAGACACCGACTCATCATATCCTCATGGGGTTCGATCCAATTCTCGATAATGCAGCCAAAATGGCGCTCAGGGAAACGATTCGGTTTTTAGGGGAATTGCGCGGCATGAGCAAAGATGATGCGTATACACTGTGCAGTCTGGCGGTGGATTTGCGTATCACGCAGATTGTGAACGGGGTCAAAGGCGTTCACGCGATGTTGCCGAAGAGTATTCTTGATGAAGGAGTGTGTTGATGGCGACTCATGAATTGATTGCAAACCCGGATACCGTCCATTGGGGCTATTATGACGCCTCCCTGGAGCCTGTGATGCGCATTCGCTCGGGCGACACGCTGGAGGTTCATACGGAATCGGGACGCGAGGAATATCTGGCGGAACTCGGGGACCGGGCGTCCCAAAATTTGAGAAACATCATCGCGCAGGTTCCCCAGGAGCTTGGCCCCCATATCATGACGGGTCCTGTGACTGTAGAAAGCGCGCAGCCCGGAGACGTGCTGGAAGTCCGCATCCACGAGGTCAAGACGCGCTATGACTGGGGATATAACACCATCCGGCCGATGATGGGGGGATTGCCGGAGGATTTTCCGTATACGCGCACCGTCATCGTGGACCTCGATCTGGAAGCGCAAACGGGGGACTGGGGCGCGGGCGTCAGGGTGCCATTGAGGCCTTATTTCGGCAACTTCGGCGTGGCGCCCCCGCCTGCCGTAGGCCGCGTGGGAAGCTATCCTCCAAGTGCGTGGGGCGGGAATTTGGACAACAAAGAACTCATCTCGGGTTCTGTCGTCTATTTCCCGATTTTTAACGAGGGTGCTCTGTTTTCCGTAGGCGATGGGCACGGCTGTCAGGGAGACGGGGAAGCCTGTTTGACGGCTATCGAAACGGGTCTCTCGGGGACGATGGAAATCATCGTCAGAAAGGATATGCAACTCGATAATCCCCGGGCGGAAACCGACACGCATTATATCCTGATGGGCTTTGACCCTATTCTCGATAACGCGGCCAAAATGGCGCTGCGTGAGACGATTAAATTTCTGGGAGAGTTGCGCGGCATGAGCAGAGATGACGCATATACACTTTGCAGTCTTGCCGTGGACTTGCGGGTCACGCAAATTGTAAACGGTGTGAAGGGAGTTCACGCCATGTTGCCGAAATCATTGTTTACATGATTCACGTGCTTGTTTTCTCATGGGAGGGTTAGAAGATGAGCGAAAATGCGACTGGAAGTAGGCCGCCATACATTCCCGGAACGCCTGAGGAGTTGGATGCCGTAATCGCGGCCCCTAACAACCATGAAATAATTTTTGAAAACGAAAGAGTCCGCGTTTTGCGGGTGACGATTCAGCCGGGCGAGCTTGAAAAAGAGCACACGCATAAATGGGAGAGCGTGTTCACTATCATGAGTTTTCCGAAACTCACCTATTACAATGAAAAGGGCGAGGCTTGCGCCATCAGCGAAGATCGCAAAGAAGGCGTCCCTTTCTGGCTGGGGAGGGAGGGTCTGCATGCCGTAGAGAACCATGGAGACAAACCCTTGGAAGCAATTCGCGTCGAGATCAAAGACTAGTTTTGCGCATTTGGCGATTTTAGGCGCCTGGCCTAACACCTCGTTGTAAAGGGTAGTTAGCCCGATGCGTGTTTTATGAGCATTTCATCGTACTTATCAGGGAGTAATGAATGAACACTGAAAATGGAAAAAGAACACCCATCGGTCTGGCCATCATCGGTTGCGGGACTATCGGCAAAATCCGTGCTGAATTCGCCCGCGATTATCCGGGCGTCGAGTGGCTGGGCCTTTGTGACATCAACGAGAAAGTGGGGAAAAAACTCGCCGATGAAACGAATGCCGATTTTTTCACTACGGACTACAAAGAGCTGTTGGCCCGACCGGAGGTGACCGCTTCCATTATCGCCACAGAGGAAAACGAGCACGTAGGTCCCATACTGGCCTCTGTAGATGGGGGCCACGATATGTTCATTGAAA
Source organism: bacterium (assembly GCA_965203325.1). Lineage (GTDB taxonomy): Bacteria > UBA8248 > UBA8248 > UBA8248 > UBA8248 > Bin107. The sequence goes on along the minus strand of OZ241875.1, from coordinate 684,785 downwards.
AGCCGCTGGCGACGAACGCAGCCGATTCGGCCCGGGTTCTCAAAGCCATCGAAGACGCAGGTCTGGATGCGGTTATTGGCTATACCCAGCGTTTCAGGAGGCGGTTTCTGGTCGCCAAGGAAAAAATTCGCACCGGTCAACTCGGCGATGTCACCACGGTCGTTACGAGAGCCTTCATGAACCGGCTGGTGCCCATCGCTACGGTGGAGAAAACGGAATACCGCGGCATCCTCACGCCGATGGTCGTCTCGGGGACGCACAGCCTCGATATCTGCATGTGGCTGATGGACGGGAAAACGCCCGTAGAAATCTATGCGCGCTCGATGGATAAGGCGCTCGGCGCGTCCTATGGAACCAAGGACGCGACCCTGGGAATCTTCACCTTCGATGACGGCACGATATGGAGCATGAATATCTCATGGGCGCTTCCGACGGTCTGGCCAGGCTCCGTCTATAGTCTGGAAATCGGCATCGTGGGCACAGAGGGCGTTCTCACCATCGACGACACCCATAGAGACTTGGTTCTTGCCAGTGAAAATGCGCAACCGGCAGGCTATACGCCCGATGTGAAGCGAAACGTGGATTTTCTGACGAGTTATCCGCCTGGAGACGTTGTATTCGAACAACTCTGGGGCCCGATGCGCGAAGAAACCAACGCCTGGTTCGGGCGCATCTTCACAGGATTGGAAACGCCGCACGCCACTGTGCAGGATGGTCACAGAAACCTCCTGCTCACAATGGCAATGGACGTTTCCGCGCAACGAAAAGAGCCGGTCTCATTACCCATGTCTATCAATGAGTACGAGGAATTATAGGTTTTATGACGAACGGAGAGGATTGCACATGCCTTTTTATGAAATTGAAGGGATGAAGGAGAGCAACAGCAAGACGAATCCCAAAGTCAGGGCGAAAAGCGTTGTGGGTGAATTCATGAAGGTGGGTATTGTGACAAAGCCGGAAGGGGAGGGCCCTCCGCTCCACATGCACCCGAACGAAGAGCAGTTCACGCTTATTCTGGATGGCAAGCTGCACTATATACTTGATGAAGAAGACAAGATTGTTGAGCGTGGCGATTTGATCCACATTCCCAGGTTTACGAACCACAGAAGCCGAGCCGTTGATGGGGAAGCCACTTTCTTCACCGTGAAGTTTCCGGCTGGAACGGGAGAACTGGATGAGGATTGCAATTTGGCGCAAGGGGCCGAGGAAGCAGAAAAGAAATATCCCGGTGCCTCGGCATAACATGAGATTGGATAATTGTTTCGATGAGAGAAAAATATTTTGAGGATTTCAAGACTGGCGAGAAGTTTCATACGAAAGAGAAGACGCTTTCCACGGAAGAAATCATAGAATTCGCCGAGTTGTACGATCCCCAGCCGTTCCATATTGATGAGAAAGCTGCGGCTGAGTCTCCATACGGCGGTATTATCGCTAGTGGATTCCATACTATCGGAACCTCTTTTCGTCTGTTTATCGATACAGGCGTTATCGGGACCACGGGCATGGGTTCGCCCGGGATGGATTCCATCCGCTGGCTAAAGCCCGTTCGTCCCGGAGACACGTTGCGGGTCGAAGCGGAAGTCATTGAGACAAGAGCGTCCCGCTCGGAGGCTAGACGCGGGATTGTCCTCATGGAATTCAGGACATACAACCAGGAAAACGACCTGGTGCTTTCGATGCGATCCGTGAATTTGGTGCGCAGGAGAAATAGCGAAAATATATAGGCAAAAGGCTGGTGCCATGTTCGCACATGACGCTAGTGGTTAAGCAAAAAAGAAGCCTTTTTCTCGTCGACTATCAATAAACGGAAGTTACTGGACCTTCGCTCCAGTAAGTTGGTCAAAATTCCCGATGATTAGTGATGGGCATGCGTCATCGCCGCCATGATCGCCTGTTCGATTTCCTGAATCGCTCCACTGACTTCACGTCCGATGAGATCCAGCTTACGGATCTGATCGATACGGGGACGTATCCGACTAATCTCCCTGTCGGAAAATACGTCACGCAGAATGTTGCATGCATCGGCAAGACAGATTAAAGCGACATCTTTGGGATCCGGAGTTTCATCCGATAGCAGCACGCCGGTGATGCGCAGCTTCACTTCGCGCTCGGCGCGACCATCGATCGTCGGGTATCTCCGCGCCCGGAAGACCCATAAGAACTTTTCTTCCTGGGATTCCAAAATACCGTTATCGACCAGACCGGACAGGGATTGCTCGCGGATTTCTGTGGCCTCTCGGGAAATCGTTTCAATCCAGGCCTTGGCATCCCTGGTTTCGTCGGAAGCCGCTATGTTTTCGAGAATCCGATCATGCGGCGAGTGGCCGATCGGGGTTTTGTCCAGAACCATCAACTGGCTGGGATCGGTGTCGATGCGGTTTGCAAACGCCAAGTCCATGAGAACGGCGCCCGCTAGCACATACCCCATCGTGCTTTCGCGAATGGGAAGAAACGAACCTTTCTCGTCATCGAGCATCAGCAATAAGATTTCATCGACAAATGTCAGCATGGAGCGCTCCTTTATGAAGCCGCCGCAAGGGCTGCCTCACGAGTATCGTGGCAATCGATGACAGTATGAAAACCGCTGGTTTCTATCACTGACTTGCAATCGGGCTGTAGCGCGCAGATCATCAACTTGCCCCCGTTTTGCTGGCATTTTCTGGCGCTCGTGAGAAATATGCGCAGCCCGGCGCTGCTGACATATGTCATTCCTGCGCAATCGAACAAGACATGCGCATCACCACGATTGACGATTTCCGAAATCCGGTTTTCCAACTCCGGGGCGGTGGTACCGTCTACACGCCCCTCAATCGCAACGATGACAACAGAATCTAGCTTTTCTTCCCCGATGTTCATCATGTCGTGGAATTCTCCTTGATGGAGTGAATATCCAATATTTTGATACAACTTTAGCCCAAGGCCTGACCTTCCGCAACTGGTTTTTTCCTCCTGCCAGCCTCGTGCGCAATTTTTTGCATGGAAATGAAGGGTTGATTCCAGAGGTTTTTCGTGGAACTGCCCAAATGCCTTATTCGTTGAAAATCAGGGTAACCGTGCCCGAAAAAATGGCGAGCGCGCCCGCCACGACGCGCCAGTTCATTCTCTCTTCCGATTGAAGAAAAGCCCATGAAATAGCGATGGCGAACAAAGGCCTTGATTGCGCGATGGGGAAGGCGTAGACGACGGGAGCATTCGCCAGCGCGAGATAGAGAAACGTAACGCCGAGGCTAGCGGATAGACCGGCCAGAGCGAGGAACCCCCAGTTGCTCGGAGTCCAGTTTTTGATTTCGCCAATTTTTCCTTTGCGAAAGAGAAAAGGCAAAAAGGCCGCTACCGCGAAAATGTTGGAATAGAAGTTCGCCTCGTTGGCTGAGGTGAAGAACCCCACCGCTGGTCGCACAAGCACTGCGGCTGCTCCGAAGGCCAGCGCGCAGCCGAGCGCCAATCCCATTCCGATATACGGGTTTTTAGGGGATTCACCCCCCTGGTGATTGGGATGACTCCTGGCGATGAAGAGGTAGCCGACAAACACGAGCAGGGCGCCCAGCCCGATAGTGACCGTGAGTGCCTCTCCCAGCAAGGCGACGCCGAAGAATACGGCGAATATCATATTCGTCGCGACGATAGTGCTCGTGCGCGCGGACCCGATGTGCTGCGTGGCGGCGAAGAGCATGGTGCGCGCAAAGCAGACCCTGAAAATTCCCGCGATGGCGATGAATAGAAGAGGCCAGCCCAAGCCCGGCCAGGGGTCTGAAAAATCTCCCCTCAAAACGGAGACAATCCAGAGAACGGGCAGGCCGATGATGGCGGTAAAGGCCGTTCCGGTGATGGGGTCTATGCCACGAACTGCAAAGCGCCCGAAGATATCCCTTAGCGCAAGCAAAATTGCTGATATGAGGGCATATACGGCGGCTGTCTCAAACACGCCCCCATTATAGAAAAGTATGTAGGCCCATCAAAGCGCTTTGGCCTGAGCACTAAATACTTAGAGCCGGAGCAGGGTGCTGCACGCGATCGAGAATGAAGTCGGCCATCAGCGGCCAAGGGTCGAAACCGATGAGATTTTGCGCATCGTCCACGAAATTGGAGAGCGCATTGATGTCGTAATAATATATTTCTCCATCCTTGTCGCTGACCAGATATTCTACGCCGCCGACCTCTATCCCGGCTGTTTGCATGATTTTCTCGACTGTATCGATTACCTCTCTTGGTGGTGTGACCTTCTCAATCAAAGCGTTTCTGCCGTTCACCCCGCATGCGACCTCCTCGTTGCGGCGGCAGTAACTGCCCGGGCAGAGATTAAAGGAATTCGGGTCCACCAACGCCAGTTGAATCGCATAAAGGAACTTGCTGTTCAAAACTTCGACCCGGACGATTTGATCTCCACGCGGCGGGATGTATTCCTGAACGAGCGCCACATTGTCGATGCCGAAATCGATGCTCGCTTCATCCGCCGCTCGTTGGAGTTCTTCAGGCGTGTCGTATTTTTGTATACCGGCTCCGCTCCCGCCGATATTCGCTTTCGTGATGATGGGAAAACTGAACCCCTCGGCCGCCGCCGGGGCCTGGGAGGGGTGGTTGATCACCCGTGACCTCGGGTGGTTGGCGCCCAGACTGTTAAGCAGGCGGGTTTGACGCACTTTTGAGAATTCATGGAGATAGGCCTTGTAGCCGTTGATCACATTGGCGCCAATCGCCTTGAGGTGCGCGCAATACTCGAGCGTGTAGGGAATCGCATGGGTATGCCCGCGCGCCCATGCAGATGGACTCATCCTGTTTACAATCAGCGTATAAGGCGATTCGGTTTCGGTTGGATCGAAGCGATGGTTGTAGGCTTCTATTTTTTCATATGCCACATCCCTTCTGTCGAGTTCCTCAAAAAGCTTTTTGAACCACTCGGGATGTTCATAATAAATGGCGATGGGGCGGGCGGATCCGTTTTGGTCGGTCATGGGAGCGCATTCTCCTCGAATTTTAGGGTATCGAGCACTTGCTGGATTCGCTCGTCGACGATCTCGATCATCTTGGGATGGAAGCCGAGATGCGGGCCCAAAATGACGTCGATATCCGGGTATTTCCTCCGGCATTCTTTGATGAAGACGGGCAAATCTTCTTTAACGTGATTGCCCCTGAAAAGAAAATAAGGGATGACGATGATTCTTTCAGCTCCTTTCGCTACGCACAAGTCGATTCCCTCAGGAATGGAGGGGTGACTGATCTCCAGGAATGCGGCCTTCAATATGCGATGCGGCCATGCTTTTTGAAAATGGTCCACGACGCGGAAAAGCGCTTCGTTGGCGTTTTGGGCTCGGCTGCCGTGACCGACGAGCAAAACAGCGATTTTCACCTGATCCTCGGACGCCTCGTCCAGAAATTCCAATTGTTCTTCTAGGCTAGGCATTCGCCTTCTCCTCTCTCCAGAACGTATTGCCTGTCCTGACTCCAGTCGATGAACAAATCAGAATCGGGCTCGTCATTGAACTGACCGGCAAGGTGAAACTCGTGCAGCAAATCTTCAAAGGACGCATTGCCCACACGATCCAAAAACTCGTTGAACCGCTCGCCCTCGCTTCTGTTTTCCTGGTAGTGGGACAGCATTTTCTTGAGCGCGGCGGGAACGCGTTTTGCGGGAATCCGAACCTGGATGCGTTTGCCGATGCGGATTTCTCCATCGGTACTATCGTATTGGCCACCTAGGAAAATTTCATAAGCGGGCAGCATCACGCCGTTCGCTTTGAGCGTCCCCCCGTGAAAGCCGATGTTGGCGATGTGGTGTTGTCCGCAAGAATTCGGGCAACCGCTCATCTTGATGTGCATCTCCCGCGTGAATGGGTCTTGGTCAACTTCCCGCAGTGTTTCGCGTATGGCGTTGGCCAGGCCCATAGAGGAAGTGATGCCGAGTTTGCATGAATCCGTTCCCGGGCAGGAAACCACGTCGGATATCTCCCGTGCGCCTTTTTCGGCGAGCCCGATGCGTTGGAGTTCTTTCCAGAGGGGGTAAAGCTCGCCTTCGCGCACCCATCTGAGCACGAGGTTTTGCTCGAAACTCGTTCTTGCGCGCCCTCTCGCGAAACGTCGGGTGAGGTCGGCCAGAGAGAAGAACTGATCCGTAAGGATGTTCCCCAATGGGAGTTTTACATCGACAGCGAAATAACCTTCTTGTCTCTGCGCGGTGACGTTCGTTTTTCTCCAGGCGTGATAATCCGCCGAGTCGCCGTTCGGGCTGGCCCCCGCCCCGTTCAGGGTATTCAAGACGGGAGGGGCGTCGGTTTCTTCATCGTCATTCCAAAGGTAGGGTTCGGGACTGACGGGTTCTTTCGCCCAATCTTTCTTGAGCTCATCCTCGACGCGTTCGCGCAGCCCGTCTATCCCAATCCAGCTTACGAGGAACTTGATGCGCGCCTTGAAACGGGATTTGCGAAGTTCAGTCGCCTGGTCGAAAACCCGGATGAGGGCTTCACTCACCCTCAGGAAGTCGGATACCGGAACAAACTCGTAAAGCACTTCGGCGGTACGCGCGAAGGTAGCGAGGCCGCCGCCGACGAGCATCTTGAAGCCGTGTACGGGAGTTCCTTCCATCTCCTTGATAACGGGAATGAAACCGATGTCATGAATTCCGCCGACCACACAGTCCGAAGCGCAACTGGAGAACGCCACCTTGAATTTGCGCGGCAGGTCCTGGGTAAAATCCTTACGGACGAAGTAACGCGCAAACGCGCCTGCGTAGGGCGTGGCGTCGAAAACCTGGTCCTTGCAAACGCCCGCATAGGGACAGCCAGTGACGTTTCTTACGCAATTTCCACATGCTTCCCGCGTGGTAAGTCCCACTTCGCCCAGAAGCCTCAGGACATCGGCGGACTGGTCGAGAGGGACGAAATGAAACTGCACGTTTTCCCGTGTCGTCACATGGCCTTTTCCCAATGGCACGTAATCGCGCGATACGCGCCCCAGGGCTTCGAGTTGGGAAGCGCTCAGACCGCCGAAAGGGATTTTCACGCGCACCATCTGTGCGTCCGCCTGACGCTGGCCATATACGCCGCGCCTGAGGCGATAGGGGAGGAACTCACCGTTATCTAGCTCTCCATTACGGAATCTGGTGGCTTGTGTTTCAAAATCATCGAATTCTTCGGGGATCACAGGAATGACGCCTGTTTCCCGAGACAATGGTTTTCGTGATTCTTCATGCATCACTTACTCCTTACATGAACAACTGTGCACATATTGGATGATGAATTATGGTCCGGGCCAAAGCCCGACATTTACGAAATGACTTTGCTCAGGGATTCTTCCGTGGGACAGCGCCAGGAAATTTCTTGACTTTCATCGGCCTCGAACCAAACGAGGTCTTCAAGGCCGGCGACGGGTCCGACGAGAAAAACAGCGGGTGGGGATATTTCTTCGCGTTGTGCGAGGCTAGATGCTTCTCCCAAAGAGCAGCGGTAGGCCAATTGCCTGTTTGTGGTTCCATTTTCAATGATGGCGGCGGGCGTGTCTTTCGACATGCCGTTTTCCATCAAAGCGGCTGATATGCGTCCGATGGAACGCGCGCCCATGAGGAAAACGAGTGTTCCTTTGTTTTCTGCCAGATGCGCGTAATCCACTTGCGTTTCTGGTTTTCCGGGGTCTTCATGGGCTGTTACGACCGTAAACGACGAGGCGAGGTTTCGGTGGGTGACGGGTATTCCGGCATAGGCGGGCACGGCCAGGGCGGAACTGACGCCTGGTATGATTTCAAAATCAATACCGGCTTTGGCCAGTGCTTGCGCTTCCTCGCCGCCACGGCCGAAAACGAAAGGGTCCCCGCCTTTTAGACGCACCACTTGATAACCGTGATGGGCGAAATGGATTAGAGCTTCGTTGATGTCATCTTGGCTCATGGTGTGTCGACCACTGGATTTTCCCGCATTGACGAGTTGGCAGTTTTCCGGGCAAAGCTCAAGAATCTCAGGGTTCACGAGACGGTCATAAACCACCAAGTCTGCGTTTGAGAGAGCTTTCACTGCCTTGAGTGTCAGCAAGTCCGGGTCCCCCGGACCTGCTCCCACAATCTGTACTTTTCCTTGATACATCAGAGATTCCCGTATAAAATTCAGTTTTTACTTTTTATTGTTAAGTAAAATACTTAACTTTTTGTGGAAAATATTTTACTTTCTTGCTTTTGTCAACCCGAGCAGGCGTTTATTCTTGAGTAGTCTTGTCTGGAGTGATTCTGGTGAATGCTTATTGCAACTGAGAAGGTGTAAATCATGAGTGAAGATCCCAAACGTTTTGAAGATGCTTTGCGTCTCATCGATGAGGCAAATTCCGAGGATCCGAACACCGAGAGTTTCGAGGGCGAAGATTATCCCAAAGAGCTTTTGTATTCGATGAGAATGACGAAATGGCTCGAAACCATCGAGCCGCAAGCCTCAGAGGCTCTTCGTCTGGCTGTGCGGAGCCAACACATACGCAGATGGGAGATTCCACGTTCGGAATATCCACTGGGTCGGAAGGGATACCACCAATGGCGGATCCGCCTTTATGACTATCATGGAGAGAAAGCGGCCGAGATTCTCAAAAAGGTGGGTTATGATGAGGAAACGATAGCCCAAGTCCGTATGCTTTTGAAAAAGCAGGGCTTGAAATCAAACCCGGAAACCCAGACGCTTGAGGACGTCGCCTGTCTGGTGTTTTTGGAGAGCTACTTCTGGGATTTCTCCCGGCTTCATGATGAGGAGAAAATCATCGGCATCTTGCGGAAAACTTGGGTGAAAATGTCCGCGCGCGGGCAGGAAGCCGCCAGGGAGCTTTCCCTGAATGCGGGCGCGGAAGCATTGCTGAACAAGGCGCTCACGCCGGAAAACTAGCGAGAAACGTCTACTTTCAAAAGATTTTGCTCTGCTTTTTCATCTGCGAGTTTGTGGTGTATCATTAGCGCGCCATGCTCTTTGATAACTCGTTTTTAAGGAGAAAATCATGAACGTCACCATGTGGAACTGCTACGTCTGACCCTACGCCTACCGGGCCATGGAGTGGCTCGTTCGTCTTCAGGAGAAAAGAAGCGATCTGAAAGTGGATTACAAGGCCTTCGTGCTCGAACAGGCGAATTTCGGCCCGGCGCGCGGCGAGGACTGGAAGGCCTGGGAGGACAAAACCTTCCCGAGCAGGGACCTTCCCCCGCATCAAGCGGCCAAGTGCGCGGCTTTGCAGGGCGAGACCCAGTTCGACAAATACCACGTGGCGCTCCACCGGGCGAGGCACCGCGACGGCAAGGACATCACCAGTGAACTGGTTTTGCGCGATATCGCCGTGGAAGTCGGCCTCGACGTCGATCGCTGGGAGGAGGACATGAAAAGCGGCGCCACCATCCCCCTCATCGCGCAAGAGCATGAGGATGCGGCTGAACAGGGCATTTTCGGCGTTCCCACGCTCGATTTCGGCGAGGGCAAGCCCGTTTTCGTGAAGCTCGAAGAAGGCGATTGGGAGAGCGAAGGCGATGAGCAGGGCCTCTTGGACGCCGTGCGGGCCACATCGGCTGAGCGGCCCTGGCTGCTCGAACTCAAGACGCCCCAATCCGCCAAGCTCAGCACCGCCTCATCGAAGAAGTATGAGAAGTACGGGATGAAGGCGAGATAATGCGCCGTAAACGCCATCACGAGGCCGGCGTCTCATGAGCGCGCCGGTCGACAAGGCCCATCCCGTCGATCTCACGGTGGACAAGCCCGCCCGCGAGTTTCGCGTCGAGTGGGCGAGCGGGGAGAAGAGCGCCTACGGCTTCGATTACCTCGCGGCTCTTTGCCCGTGCGCGAACTGCAAGGAGGAGCGCAAGGCGCGCGAGAAAAACCCCCTCGTTGTTCTCTCGGGGCCGAGTGGGCCGACTGAGCTCGAAAACGTCGAGATGGTGGGGCGCTACGCCCTCAACTTCATCTGGCGCGGCGGATGCGGGGCCGGCATCTATTCGTTTGATTATCTTTACGATATCGCCCCCGAGCGCGCCGGGAGCTCGCAGGAAGGAGAGGGCTGAACCTTGGAGACCCGCACGCCGAAGCCGGTGGATGAAAGACATGAAACGCCGCCAGAGCAGGGAGCCTGCCCCACCTGAGTCGGCGGGTTGTTCTCCGCCGTGGCGCGGGTTTTCATGTGGATGAAGAGGACGCTGCTGGGATAGCGGGCCGATGAATCACATGAGCCGAATCAGGCGAAACCTTTGATTTTTCTGCCTCTATCTGAAGGCAGATATGAACCGATGAAGCGTGCGCACCATGAAACCCCCCGCTCCCGGGGGGTTTTGTTTCAGCGGTTGATGAGCAGGTTCGCGCCCGCGGCGATCACCAGAACGCCCACGATTCTCTTGAGCGTCAGCGCCGAGAAGGTTTGCAGCAGATGCGCGCCCACTACGCCGCCGATGATGGCCCCGATGCTCAGATAAACCGCGTAATTCCAGACGATTAGCCCGCCTCTCACGTTCTCGAACGAGGCGACCAGCGAGTTGAACAGATAGGCGAGAATCGAGACCGCCACCGCCTGTTGGGGCGTGAGCGAGGGAATGAGGAACAGCGTGGGCACCATGATGATGCCCCAGCCCACGCCGGTGGCCGCGTTCAGCGTGCCCACGACCGCGCCCAATACCAGAAGACCCACCCCTATCCAGTCCAAAACGCTCTCCTTTTCAAATAGTTATGTTGCTTATCGTATGTTTTACTATAAGCGCGTCCGCCCCCCGCAACTCCCCGCATTTGCCGTCATCGCAGAAGGCGCGGGCCATGGCAGAATTCCCCTGCGTCCGGATTTCGCGGCGTCATATCCCAGGAAATTAATTTGCAGGAATTTATCGAATAACCCCGTGAATTTATCTGATTTTATCGAATTATTCAAAATTTCATTCACGCACAGACCCGCTCAGTTCCACCATCATACATACATTCTCTCTTTTTCCACTATCGTAAATGCGAGGGAATGATATGGATGTAATTTCGTCTGGGAGATTCCAAATCACGACCGTTTCATATTAACATCGCCCCGGCAAACGGATTTCAAGGTCGATTATGGCGGTTCGACATCTTCGAGGCGGAAGACGCCGTTTTCCGCAAGAAGGGCTTGGCGCGCCGGTCCGCAAAGCGCGGCGGGAAAGGGGGATTGAAAGTGGCGAAAGATTCGGGTGCAGGACTCATCCCCCTCGCCGAGGGCATCTACGCGTTCATCGGAGAAGGCGGAGACTCGAACGCGGGCGCGTTCTTGACGCCCGGGGGCTGGATAGTCCTCGATGCCCAGCAGCATGTTCCGCTGGCGGAAAAGTTCCGCGCCGCGCTGGAGGCGACGGGCGATCTAGCCTTTTTCTGTCTCGCGCTGACACACTACCATCTCGATCACTCGGCGGGAGGTTCGGTATTCGCCTCCGACGCCCCCGTTCTCGCGCACGAGACTACGCTGGAGAAATTCCGCGAGGTGCTGGGCACAGGCGTACAAAGGGGCGATTTCTTCACCGATTTCCAAACGAAAGTCACGTGCATGTTCGGGCCCAACATCACGGAGCTCATTCCCGCCGAAGATCCGGCATGGGAGTGGTTCCGGGGCCGTCTCGGCTCGCCCGAATACGCAACCTACATTGCCGCGCCGCCGACCCAGACCTTCGCGGATTCGTTCACTTTTCATCTGGATCGGCGCACTATCGTCCTGGAGTACGGGGGTCCCGCCCACTGCGACGGGGACGTCATCGCCTACCTCCCCGAGGACGGGATCGTATTCGTGGGCGATCTGCTCTTCGTCGGCCGCTTCCCGTGGCTGGGGGACGGTGATGTAGACGGGTGGATATCGGCGCTGAACCACGTCTTGGCGCTGAACGTAGAGCAGGTGATTCCGGGCCACGGAAAGCCTGCGGGCTTGAAGGAGATCGCCGACTTCCGCGACATGCTCGCTGCTCTTCGAGGCGGTGTCGCAGACGCGCTTGGAACGGGCATGAGCGAGGATGAAGCGGTCGCGCGCGTGCGGCTCGCCGATTACGAACATCTTCCCCGCTACCCGGAGTGGATGCCCTGGAATGTGAGAAACGTCTACCGGGCTTTGAGCACTTGATGAGAATCGACGCCCACGCGCATTTCTACCCGGAGCGCTTCCTGGACCTCATCGAAGGGCAAGGAGATAAACCCCCCATAGAGGTCAGGAGAGAGGGCGCGGGCGGAGAGCGCAAGCTCTTTGTGGCGGGGCGTGAGTTCTTCACTTTTTCCCCCGATTTTTTCGACCTCGACGTTCGCCTGGAGCAGATGGCCGCCTCGGCGGTGGACATGCAGGTCATCTCCTTGGGGCCGCCGATGGTCTATTGGGCGGAGTCGGCTCTCGGCGCGGAGCTTTGCCGCGTGTTCAACGACGAGATGGCGAAGAGCTATCACCCGCTATTGAATACAAGCGCTCTCAATAGCGACGCGCAGGTTCGCGCCGACCTTTGAATTGATCCTCTTTCGGTTTGATTGCAATTTTCAAAATACGATTTTGAATCAAAACTCGAAAAAACAAATATCTCCAAAAGCTTCAACAAACTACAAAGACCTCACCCCCGCTGGAAACTCCCCACTGCCTGAAAACACGCGAAAGCTAACGTCCAAAAATCGGCTGGAAACTTGAGGCATTTTCCACCCTATTTTCGATTGTTTTGCCCAGTGGCAGCGCGCAGATGTTCAGACAATCGAGTGGAATTTTCCACCATCGACGTTGATCGTCGCTCCCGTGATGTAGCCTGCGTGAACCGACGCCAGAAACACCGCCAGCCCCGCCACCTCTTCGGGAGCGCCGAATCGCCCGAGGGGAATCTGCGATTCACGAGCCCGGCGCATCTCGTCGATCGACATCCCGCGTTCTTCGGCAAGTTGCTCCGTCATCCAGTCCTGCATGGGCGTATCGATCTGCCCCAGACAGATCGTGTTCACCAGGATATTGTCTTTGACCAAGGCTTGGGAGAGACCCTTGCTCAGGCCCAGGAGCGCTGCGTTCGTCGTGCTTCCTCCCAAAACGCCGGGCAGGGGTTCCTTCCCGGTTCCTCCGATCATGTTGATGATCCGTCCCCTGTCTTGTTTTTTCATAAAATGCGCCGCCTCGCGCGAAATCACGAGATAACCGACGATCTTCGTGTCCACGGTCTTTCGGATCTGCGCCGACGTCAGCGAGGAAAACGTACTCGGCGCCGCGCGGCCGGCGTTGTTCACGAGGATGTCCAGCCGCCCGTATGACTCGACCACACGGGACGCAACCTCCGAGGCTTCCTCCTCCACGCTGATGTCCGCACGTAGCGAGAGCCCCACGCCGCCTTGTTCCTCCACCGCCTTAAGTGCGGCGTCCAGGCGGGCTTGATTCCGGCCGCAGAAGGCGACCTTCACACCTTGGTCCGCCAAGGCCAAGACCGTCGCCTTTCCAATCCCGCTTGTCCCTCCGGTGACGAGAGCAACCTTCCCCTCCAGACCCATGTCCATTGCCAATCCTCATCGCTTATGGCGCAAAGCCTTCTATCCCAAAACAATTTTCCCCATGCCGTCCCTCCAGGTGATCCGGGTGGCGAACTCCGCCGAGAGCCTCTCCACCAAGTCGATTACCTCTTCGGCTCTCTCGCCTTCGACCAGGCCGGAATTGCCGGCATCGTCAATCAAGGCTGGTACGAAACCCAGGTCCGCTATCCCGTCCTTACCGACCGTGAGTTCAAAGAGGGCCGTCTGCCTCGGCATGCGCGTTTTGATGAGTTCCGGCGTCATCACGCCGCCGTAGGAGAGTTCGTGGCTTCTCGGTGATGAGGGAAATTGCCCGGGAAGCGCACTGACCGAAGCAAATGATGTGCAAACCGTGAGGTGGGCCTGCTCTTGTAAAAGGAAACACTTCCTGGGACTGTTTGCATGGCAGAGTTTCCGGGCGAACCTTGCTCGTGGTCGGGACCGATGACCCATTGGTCGAGGCGCTAGTTCAAGAATATGACAACAAGTAAACCTTCTCACGCCAGTTTTTAGAGGACGCCCCGACAGAGAAACTCCAGGTTGCCGAGGAGTTATTCTTGACCCACTTTCGTTATGATTTGCTGGGAAAACTGGATTCAAACCGAGACTGAAAAGATTGAATTTTTTCAATGATACCTTTGAGATATTTTGGCCGTTGGAAAAAGACCAATGACTCTAAACGGGCGAAGCAAAATAGCTCCTTGTAAAATTTTCGATGCAAGTTGTTTTTTTGCGCGGGGCAGGCTGTAATGTCGATGTTCAGTCTCTTGATTGTTCCAGAAAAAATTTCCCCAACTTCTTCCTCATCCCGCAGATTCGAAGGTCCGCTCCGTCGGGCCGACCGAACTGAGGCCGCAGCGCAGGGCTTCGAGATTGAACGTCATCCAGGGAGGCACGTTCCCGATGTTCACGTCAGGGCCGAATTCGGTGAGCAGGAACTTCTGTAGCTCGTAGATGACGTTGTTCGTGGTGCCTTCGATCCACCAGCCGGGAAGCTCGAAAATCACCTTGCGGACGTCCATCTGCTCCCGGATCGAATCGATCAGAGCGCGGTCGGCCGCGCCGCCCGGCATGAGTTCCGCCGCCTCGAACAGCACCACCGAGGCGCCCGCATCCATGCAGATGTTCGCCTGTGAGATCAACTCCGCCACGTCCTGCTTGCCGGTCTTGGAGCCCACCTCGCCGTGCACCTCCAGCCCTGCGTCTATTGCTGAGCGCACCATCCGCTCCCTTTCGCCGTCTGTAAGAGAAACGCAGTTGTCGGAAATCTCTATCGCCTCGACCCCGTATTCCGCCGCCGCCTCGAAATAGGGCTGAACCCCGCCCCAGCCCTGCGTGGCGAAGATGAACTCCAGGAACTGCCCGCCGATGAAGGGCTTGATATCGTGGCTTTTGAAGAGTTCGAGCTTCTCGCGGTAGTAATCCTCGAGATAGAGGCGCGAGGTGCCCACCGCGATTTTGCCCAGGTCAATGAACGGGCCGCTCATCCGCAGGAGCCCCCGGAGATATTCGATGGTCTCCCCCTTGTCGATCATCATGGTGATCCCGCTGGTTCTGGGTTTTTCCATGCTCCGCTCTTCAGGGAGGGGAACGAAATCGAAGGCGAATCCGGCCATCTGAGAACTCCTTTCAGGCTCGTATTGGTTGATGAGGACAGGGTTTTCAGTAAATCGCATCATCCACGCGGTTGCAAGGATGGAAAAGCGAGAGGTTTATACCTCTCCTTCATTCGACGATCTTCCCAACTGATTAGGCTCCGGGGGGGCGCGCCCGTATAATGCGCCCACACGCCATGCAATCGAGGGCGGGGGAGAAACCGCCTGAATAGGGGCACGCCCGATAATCCATGAAGGAGGAAACATGCCGGATTTTTCCAGACCCGTATTCATCGTCAGCGCCCCGCGTTCAGGCTCGACCCTGTTCCGCCTCATCCTGGACGCCCACCCGCGCCTGGCGGTGCCTTCCCCCGCCTGGCTGTACGAAATGGTCTACCCCTACCTCTACAGCTATGGCGACTTATCAAGCCCGGAAAACCTCGCGGCCCTCGCCGAGGACATCTTCGAGAGCCCCTTCATCAAGAACATGAAGCTAGACATCACGCCCGAGGACCTCGTTGCCGCTGCTGCCGAGCCTACCTTCCGGGGGCTTTACGACGCGCTTCACCGCCACTACGCCGAGCGCACGGGAAAGGAGCGGTGGGGCGAGAAATCCCCCCGCAATTCGTTCTGGATGGAGGAGATCAAGGCGGATTTCCCGGCTGCGCAGTTCGTCCACATCGTGCGCGACGGGCGCGACATGGCGATCGACATCGCCGATTCGCCCGAGATGCTGCCCGAGAACGTATACTCGGGCGCCCACGTCTGGAAGGATTTCACCGGCGCCGCGCACGAATCGGGAAAACGCATGGGGAAATCGGATTATTACGTCATCCGTTACGAGGACTTGTGTGCGGAGCCTGAGAATGAACTTAAAAAACTGTGCGGATTTCTGGGCGAGGATTTCGACCCGCAGATGCTGGCCCACCACGAAACGGATTCCTCGAAGAGCTGGAGCTCCCTTCCCAACCACGTGAAGAGCGGGCGGCCCATCTCCACGGAATACTGCGGGATGTACAAGACGCGCCTGCCTGCGGACGACGTGTCCACGCTCGAGGAGGTGATGGGGGAGTTGCTCGTCGAGTTCGGCTACCCGGTGGGCGGGAGCGCGAAGCCCATCCCGGAAAAGCTCGCGGCCCAGTTGATGGAGAGCGAGATGATCTCAGCCCCCCGCGTGATCGCCTACCGCAAATGGCACGCCGACCGGCGGCGCGAGCGGCTCGAAGGGGGCGTCTGGAAGCTCGAAGAGAGAAAATCCCTCCTGCGCTCTCTTTGCTGATGGGTAGACGACTCCCGGCGCATCGGTATTTCCGGGCCGGATAAGGCGCGCTTGTGCCGCCTCCTTGGATTCACTATCATGGTGGACATCCATATTTCATGCGAGTCATGCGCCTCTTGAGGAAGTCCGGTCTATTCGTTTTCTCTTTCGTTGCGAGAAACCACGAATAATAGGAGCCGAATACACGGAATCGAAACATAATCTGGGAAAACTGCTCATGGAGGAAGCCCGATGTCCAAGATCATGAAATGCATCATCGCCTTTGGTGTTCTGGTATCCGTGGGGTTCGTCGATTCAGTCCCGGTTGAAGCGGCCTATCCCGAACGCGCCATCAACTACATCGTCGCCTACAGGGTCGGGGGCGGTTCGGACAGGACGTCGCGCGCCTTCGTTCCCTTTCTGGAAAAACACTTGGGAGCTGGCGCCAAGATCGCCATCATCAACAAGCCGGGCGCGGGCGGCAACATCGGGTTCAACGCGATAGCGAACGCCAAGCCCGACGGCTACACCATCGGCATGACGAACTTCCCCCAGGCCATCGTCGGCCCCATCATGGGGAAGGTGAAATACACCATCAAGGACTTCGACTTCCTGGGCAACGTGAACAGGGGACCGACGACGTTCGCCGTGCTCAAGACGAGCAAGTACAAAACGCTGGCCGACCTCATGGCCGACGTCAAGAAGAACCCCGGTAAAATCTCGATAGGCATGGCGGCCCTCAGCAGCGTCCACAGCATCGGGACCAGCAAGTTCATGGTCAAGACGGGACTCAAATTCAACAAGGTGCCCTTCGGCGGCGGCGGCCCCGCGCGCAACGCCCTGCTCGGCGGCCACGTTCCGGTGCTGGCGATCTCGATGTCGGCTATCGCCAAATTCAGGGACAAGGTCAACATCCTCGCTCAGGCGGCGCCCGAGCGGGTGTCGATCGGCTCCTGGGTCCCGACGTTCAAGGAACAGGGCGTGGACATCACCAACTTCGTCTACCGCCCCGTGGCCGCTCCCAAGGGGGTGCCGGCGCCCATTCTGGCGAAGCTGCGCGCCGCCTTCAAAAAGGCGATCGCGGACCCGGGATTCCTGAAAGTGGCGAAGAAGCAGAAAGTCGCGGTGGAATACACGAGCGGCGAGGAGATGGCGAAGGTCGCAAACGCCTCTCACATGGCGCACGAGCAGCTCTGGAAGACGAATCCCTGGATGAAGAAGAAAAAGAAGTAAGAACGGTCCGGGTCTTCACGTAAGCGAGAGCGCAAAATCACGAGCAACCCCGAGGCGTGCATAGCCGGTGCGCCTCAGGGTCGGGTGAAAGGTATGCCGCACATCAACGTCTCGGGAGTCGACCTCCACTACGTCGACGAGGGCGAGGGGAAACCCGTATTCTTTCTTCACGGGAACGCGGGTTCGAGCCGCGTGTGGCGTAAAATCACGCCCGAGTTCAAAAAACGCTACCGCGCCATCGCGCACGACCGCCAGGGGTTCGGCGATTCCGAGAAAAAAGAGAGCGGCGATTTCTCGCCGCGCGGATTCGCAGGGGAACTGGCGCGCCTCATGGACGCGCTCGGCGTCGAGAAGGCCCACGTCTGCGGGCTCTCCATGGGCGGCATGATAGCCCAGTGCTTCGCCCTCGATTACCCAGACCGTGTGGACGGGCTGGTGCTCGTGGGGACGATGCCCGACCGCACGGGGCGCAACGTCCCCGAGACGCTGGCCGAACTGGAGCGGGACGGATGGCCCGCCGTTGCGGATCGTCTCATCCACCACTGGTTCCGTCCGGGCAGCGATGAGGCGGACGTGGTCGAGGCGTACGGTATCGCCCTGCAATCGCCGCAGAAATTCCGCGAACTCACGGTCACCGCGCTCGGGACGTTCGACATCAAGGCGGAGCTCCCCGGCATCGAGGCTCCGACGCTCATCCTGAACGGCGAGGCGGACGTCACCAACGTGATGGGCCATGCGGAAATCATGAACGAGGGGATCCCGGGTTCGCGGCTCGTCAGGATTCCCGACTGCGGACACCTGATCCCGATTGAAAGACCCGAGGCGTTCTGCCGGCACACGCTCGGGTTCCTGGCCGAGGTCGACGCCATGCCGTAGCAAGAAAAAGGCGCTTTGAAGTTTCGGCCTCATACGAGTTGTCCCTGGCTACACTCGCGGGGGAAGCGCACGTGTTCCAGAACCATGACAGGGTCGCCTCCGTAATCTTTTTCTTTGCGACGACCTTCCTCTACTACCACGCCGGGAGTTTCCCCGAAGAAGCGGCCTTCTACCCGCGGATGGTCATCGGCCTGATGGTCATTCTCTCCGTTCTCATGTTCGTGAAGTCGTGGCTCAAATCCGGGCGGAGCAGGACCTTCGAGCCTTTCTTCATCCACCACAAAAGGTTCCTCCTAAGTACCCTCATGGCGCTGGGCTACATCGCGGGCGTTCAGTATCTCGGCTATTACAGCGCCTCGCTGGTTTTCATTCCCGCCGCGGCGTGGGCGCTGGGCTACCGGAACAGGTTCGTCATGGCGGGCACCACGGTCTGTTATCTCCTGTTCATCTTCGTGGTGTTCGATCAGCTCTTCGACCGCCCGCTCACGCAGGAATTTTTCCTGCGCCACTAAGGGGGAGTGCGTAACATCGTGCCCGGACACCGATTCGTTCTCAAACTCCAAGCCCCGGGGATGAAACCTTGATAGAGCCTTTCTACAATTCCCTGTGGGTCATCCTCGAGTGGCAGAACATTCTCGCCATGCTCGTGGGGGTGATCGGCGGCATCATCTTCGGCGCCATTCCGGGCCTGACGGCGACGATGGGCATCGCCCTCTTGATCCCCCTCACCTTCGGCATGTCGCCGCTCATGGCGCTCGGGATGATGGCCGGCATCCACAACGGCGGCTCATACGGCGGCGCCATCCCCGCCGTCCTGCTGCGCATTCCGGGCACGCCGGGCGCCATCGCCACCACGTTCGACGGCTACCCGATGGCCCAGCAGGGCCTCGCAGAGCGCGCCCTCAAGATCGCGTGCGTCTCCTCGGCGGTGGGCGGCATGGTAAGCGCCGTATCGCTGATGACGCTCTCCCCGCCGCTTGCGGAATTCGCCCTGGCCTTCGGGCCGCCCGAGATCTTCTGGATCAGCCTGTTCGGCCTCTCCAGCATCGCCGTCCTGCTCGGGTCCGACCCCATCAAGGGCCTGATGGCCTCTTGCGTCGGACTGCTCCTGGGCATGGTGGGCCTCGACCACGTGACCGGCTATGAGCGCTTCACCTTCGACACGCTTGAGCTTTCGGGCGGGTTGCAGCTCATCGTCATCATGGTCGGGGTGTACGCGCTTCCGCCTGCGTTTCAGATGGCCGAACGCGCCATCATGACCGGCGTGAAATCCAAAGACCTCGAATTCGAAGGCAAATCCGACATGGCGAACTGGCCGTGGATGCAGATTTTCCCCGCCTGGATCCGCGCGAACGTCATCGGGATCATCATCGGGATTCTCCCCGGCGTCGGGGGCGTCGTCGGCGCATTCGTCGCCTACAACGAGACCAAGCGCTCATCGAAAGACCCCGAGAGCTTCGGGAAGGGAAACCCGGTGGGCGTCGCCGTGGCCGAGTGCGCCAACAACGCCGACAACGCCGCCGCGATGATCCCCGCCCTCACGCTGGGGGTTCCCGGCAGCGGGCTGGCCGCCCTGATACTGGCGGGCCTGCTCATCCACGGGCTCGAACCCGGCCCGCGCCTGTTCAAGGAAGCGCCCGACGTGGTGTACGGCTACATGTGGGCGATGCTGTTCACCTCGGCTTCCCTGTTCGTGTTCGGCGGCATCATCGCGACCAAGCTGTTCGCCAACATCCTGCGGCTGGCGCAGGTGCAGTTGATGCCGGTCATCATCGCGCTGACGGTGGTGGGCATCTATTCGTTCGAGAACAGCATCTTCAACGTCTACCTGATGCTGGGGTTCGGCCTGTTCGGCTACGCGATGGAGCGGCTGAAGTTTCCCATCGCCCCGCTCATTCTCGGCCTCATCCTGGGACCCAAGGTCGAGTTCAACCTGAGGGTCGCGCTCCGCCTGTCGCAGGATGACTGGTCGATCCTGTGGACCCGGCCGATCAGCATCGCCCTCATCATATTGACCGCCCTCGTCCTCGCGTATCCGCTGATCTCCGCCCTTCTCCGCAGGAACAGGGATCAGCCACAAGAGGAGTTCGCCCTGGGGGATGAATGATCCGGGCTGTTGAAAAGATCCAGATTTTTTGATTCGGCGTATGGAGTCGACCGTGAAAGGGGCCGTAGGGACAGGTCGCGACCTTGGGCCGTTCACAAGAACGGCCCACTACAAGAGGCGGTGCGGTTTTGTTCGTCATTCCGGCGAAAGCCGGAATCCATTTGCGGATGCGGGTGAATGAACGGCGGCGTTTCATTCCCCACCGATGCGCGGGAACCATGACGAAAGGCAAAAGGCGTAAAAATGGATTTCGGCTTTCGCCGGAATGACGGCGGTGGTCAATTCCGAGCGAGGAGGGGACTTTTCCAACAACCCCGAACGGCGCGGGATTGACCCGGAAAATGTTTGTTTGTATACCAGTTACATACTTTTTATTCAGAGTGAGGCGTCCTTCCCGGATTTCAGGAAGGCCGGATTCCCGATGACGAGGGGTTCACGGCGTCTCTGCGTTTCGTGGAGGTAACCAAAGGCCGAAACGACGCCTCCCGAATCGCGCCGATGACGAACGCTCATAAAAACTTTTTTGAGGGATTGCCGACAACGACGCTATTGAAAATTCGGAAAAAGGAATTTTTCCGATTCCTTTTCGATTGAAACACAGACCACACAAAGGCGAAGCCGATGCAGGATAGAACCGAGGGAGTAGGGTCCCAGCACAGGAACCTCCCCGATATTCTGGCGAAGATCATATTCGCCTTTGGAGCCTTGAGCACCGCGTTTCACCTCTACGTCCTCATGGTCCAGCCGATTCAGCCCTGGATATTGCGATCCTTTCACCTGACGTCATCGGGCATCCTCGTTTTCGCGCTCATCCCCTGGAGAGCCGACAGGAAAAACGAAGGCCCCAACCTCCTCGATTATTCCCTCGCCTTTCTCCTCGTCACGACGACCATCTTCCTCATCGTCGACTTCGACGAGATGCTCTACCGGGTCGGCGTCGACCCCAACATCTACGACGTCATTTTCGCCACCATCACGTTCCTCGTCATCCTGGAGATGGGACGCCGCCTGCAGGGATACGTGCTGCCGATCCTCGCCCTCGTCTGCCTGGCCTATGCGCTGTGGGGCGACTACCTCCCGGGCCTGTGGGGCCACAGGGGTTATCCCTATCCGCGCACCATCACGTACCTCTTCAGCCTGGAGGGAATCTTCGGGCCCCCGCTGGCGGCCTCTTCCACCTTCATCATCCTCTTCATCCTCTTCGGCTCCGCTCTTCAGAGCTCGGGCGCAGGAAGGCTGTTCATCGATACCTCTCTGGCCATCGCGGGCGGCGCGCGAGGCGGGCCGGCCAAGGTGGCGGTTTTCGCCAGCAGCCTGTTCGGCACGATGTCCGGCAGTTCGGTGACGAACGTGGTGACGACCGGCACCTTCACCATCCCCCTGATGAAGAGCATCGGCTATCGTCCCGCCTTCGCGGGCGCCGTCGAGACCGTCGCCTCCACCGGCGGGCAACTCATGCCTCCCGTCATGGGCGTCACGGCGTTCGTGATGGCCGAGGTGACCGGCATCCCCTATCTCAAGATCGCAGCAGCGGGCCTCATACCGGCCATTCTCTTCTACGTGGCCGTCTATTTCATGATCGGCGTCGAAGCGAAAAACTTAGGCCTGAGCGGCCTGCCCAGGAGTGAGCTTCCGCGCCTCTGGGACGTCCTGCGTCAGAACGGCCACCTGCTTCTGCCCATCTTCGTCCTCATCTACTTCCTGGTCTACGTGCGCGTCTCGCCGATGAAATCGGCCTTTTACGCCATCGGCGCGGCGGTGGTCGCCAGCTGGCTCCGGCAGGAGACGCGCATGGGGGCGAAAAGGGTGGCCGAGGCGCTCTACCGGACGATGGAAGGCGCCATTCACGTCGCGACGCCCAGCGCCCTGGCGGGCGTGGTCGTGGGCGTCCTGTCTCTCACGGGGCTGGGACTCAAGGTCACGGACCTGTTGCTCTCCTACGTGGGCGACAGCAAGATGCTGGGACTCCTCGCCGTCATGCTGGTCTCCATCGTCCTGGGGATGGGCGTGCCGACGGTCGCCGCCTACCTCGTCGCCGCGGCGGCCGCCGGTCCCGCTCTCGTGAAACTGGGGTTTCCGCTCCTGAGCGCACACATGTTCATTTTCTACTACGCCGTCCTGGCCACCATGACACCGCCCGTGGCGGCTTCGGCCTTCGCCGCGGGCGCGCTCGCAGGCGCCCATCCCATGCAGGTCGGCTTCATGGCGGTGCGGCTCGGTATCGCCGCCTACATCGTCCCGTTCCTGTTCGTCTACGGGGATTCGCTCCTGATGCAGGGCTCCTGGGGAGGCATCGCGATGGCGGTCGGCACGGCGCTTTTCGGCGTCTACGCCCTGGCGAGGTGCGTCATCGACCAGGGAATCGCCCTGTGGCGCAGGGGCGTACTGGGGGTGGCGGCCCTGCTGCTGATCCTGACCGGCGGCCTGACGGACATCATCGGCCTCGTTGTATTGGCCCTGGGGCTGGGGGGCGACCTGCTCGCCTGGTTCCAGAAGATTCGCAGCGGGAAGCAAAAAGAGGAAACACTTGAGGAGAGCACTTAGACGCAGGTTTTCACGTGAACCTGACAGCCTGTCAATCTCACACAGAGGAGAAAGGCCATGAAACTCACCCGCAAGCAGATTCAACCCGTGGTTTTTGCGATCATCGCCGCCTTCGCCTTCGGAGTCGCGTTGTCCGCTCCCGCCGAGGGGGCGAGAAAAGACTGGCCCAAACGCATCACCATCGGCGGCGGACCTCTCCAGGGAACCATCCAGTTCCAGGCGCTTGGCTGGTCCAGCGTGCTGAACAAGGTGCTCAAGCTCAACTCCTCGGTGGAGTCCACCGCCGGCGCCACGGTGAACGCCAGGCTCATCAGCCAGGGCAGGCAGGATTTCGGCTTCGGCACGAGTTCGAGCATTTCCGACGCCGCCTATCATGGCAGAGGCTTCGCCAAAGGGAAGCGCTACAAGAACCTTCGCATCATGTCGCCGGTGGACAGCTCGGGCGTGCAGTTCTGGACGCCAGCGAAAAGCCCCATCATGAAGGCGGAGGACATCCAGGGAAGGCGCCTCAACATCAGCCGTCCGGGCAGCGGCGTGGACCGCTTCGGGCGCAATCTCATGAAGGTGGTCGGCTTAAAGCCCAGCCAGGTGACCAACGTGGGCCACGGGCAGGCGAACCGCATGATGCAGGACGGCATTCTCGACGTCGCCGCCACGATCGGCGCGCCGCCTCATCCCGCCGTCGCCTCCATCACCTCCCAGCTTCCTTTCCGCGTGTTCGGGCTCGGGCACGGGAAATGGGCGGAGATGATGCTGGCGAAATACCCGTTCTACGTGAAGACGGCGATCGTCGGCGGCATGTACAAGGGGAACCCGAAACCCGTCAAGACCATCGGGCAGACGAACTGGCTCGGCTCGGGCGCGCACGTGCCGAACGACCTCGTGTATGAGGTGGTGAAGGCGACTTTCGCGAACAAGAAGGACCTGGTGCTCGCCCACAGGTCGTGGGAAGCCCTCGACATCAACAAGATGACGAAGGCGAACATCCCCGTGCACCCGGGCGCGATTCGCTACTACAAGGAGAAGGGAATCAAACTGCCCGCATCGGCCATGATGGCGAAGTAAAGAGCCGTTTTGGTACGGGGTTGTTGAAAAAGCCCCTTGAGAGGGGGGGGGGAGGGAATCCCGATCATCGGATTGTTCACCGTAGCAGGGCAGGCCCCTGCGCCTGTCCGAGGCCCCCGTGCCTGTCCTGACGAAGGACAACCACGGGAATAGACATCTTCGATAAGGGCGGCCACGGGGGGCCGCCCCTGGAAAAGCAACCCCCCCTACCCCCCCCTTGACAGGGGGGTATGAAAAGGCGACGTCCGCCGCCGGTAGAGGGGCTTTTGTTTTTTCTTGCCTCCCTGACAAGGGGGGGTAGGGGGGGTGCCTTTATCCCCTGAGGAGGGGAACTTTTTCAACAACCCCAGAAAGGAAAGGAAAGGAAACGTGCGTCTCCCGGATTGGACGATACAGGACTGGACGGATGAGTTGGGCTTCGCCGAGGTCGACCCCGCCGCCGATGCGGTGGCCGGCGAGTTCGGCACATGGCGGATCCGCTACACGGTGGGCCGCTGGGGCATTGATGAGCGCGGCTCCATCAAGGTCGCCTTCCGGCAGGTGAGCAACTGGGGCGCGCCGCAGTTCGATGACCCCAAGGGGGAGAACTACACCACGGTCCGGCTCCATTCCGATTCCGAAGCGGTGCTCGCACCCAGGTTCGAGAGGCGAGGCTACATCCGCCACTGGCGCCAGGCGCTTACCATCGACGTTCTGGACGGGTGTCTCTGGGAAGGCGACAGCATCGAGATCGTCCTGGGCGATACGAGTCAGGGAAGCCCCGGTCTCAAGGCGCAGACCTTCAGCGAGAGCAATTTCGAGTTCAAGATTTTCGTCGACCCATTCGGCGCGGGGAATTTTCAGCCCCTGCCGGGTTCCCCGACGCTCCGGATCAAGGGAGGAGAGGCGCGCCGCCTCGTCGCCATCATGACCTCCGAGGCCGCCGTCGGCGAAAAGGGATGGCTGCTCGTGAAAGCGGAAGACAGACACGGCAACATTGCGGAAGGCTGCGCAGAAGAAATTTCGCTCGAAGCCGAAGGCGCGAACCTGGGCCTTCCCGATAATTTGCGTTTCGACGCAGATGGGCTCGCACTGATAAGGACGGAGGAGATTTCATTCGGGAGCGAGGGCGTGGCGCGCATCCGTGTGAAAGACAGTGCGGGACGCGAGGCGCTCACGAACCCAGTCGTGGTGCGAGAGCGGATAGAGGGCCCCCGTCTCTACTGGGGGGATTTTCACGGGGGCCAGACCGCCGGCACGGTGGGCGTCAACAGCTTCGAGGAATTCTACCGCTTCGCGCGGGACGCGGGCGCGCTCGAGTTCACCACCCACCAGGGAAACTGCTTCGAAGTGACGAACGAGGACATGGAGGAGCTGAAAGAAAAGACCCGCGCCTTCCACGAGCCGGGCCGCTTCGTCCCCTTCCTGGGCTATGAGTGGTCGGGTACCACGCCGATGGGCGGGGATCACGCCATATTCTTCTTCGATGAGGAGAACTCTATCCACCGCTGCTCCCACTGGCTGCAGACGGATCTCTCGGACTCCGATACCGATCGAGATCACATCACCAAGCTCCATGCGCAGCTGCGAGGCGGGGGAGCGCTGAGCCTCCCGCACGTGGGCGGGCGTCCGGCGAATCTCGCGTTTCACGACCCCGAACTCGAACCCGTCATCGAGATCCACTCCAAACACGGCATGTTCGAGTGGATGCTCGAGGAATCCATCGAGCGGAACATGAAGGTGGGCTTCGTCGGCGGGAGCGACGACCACTACGGCCAGCCCGGCGCCTGTTACCCGAGCGAGGACGTGAGCCACTTCGCCGCGCGCAACGGCCTGACGGCGCTCTACGCCGGTGAGCTGACGCGGGAATCCATCTGGGCCGACATCAAGGCGCGCCGCTGCTACGCCACGAGCGGCGAGCGGATTTACCTGCGCTTCACCGTGAACGATAGTTGGATGGGAGAGGAGATCGAGACGGCGGGAGCGCCCCGTATCTCGGTCGAAGCCGTGGGCACGGGCCCCATAGAGCGGATCGAGGTGTTTCGCGGGATGACGCGGGTTCATACCGAGAAAATCGCACAGGATCGGGCGGGCAATTGGCTTCGCGTCCTGTTCTCAGGCGCCAGGGTGCGCGGACGGGGGCGCTCCACCCTGTGGGACGGGCAGCTATCTTTAAGCGAAGCGCGAATCCTGGCGGCGGAACCCGTCGCGCTCGTCGAAAACCGCGACCGGCTCGACCCGGGCGCGGAATCCGGGGTCTCCTGGAGTCTCTACACAGCGGGAGATTCCCGGGGGTTCAACCTCGAACTGGACGGCGATGCGGGCGAGATGGAGATCAGCACGGAACACGCGGAGCTTAAAGGAGAAATCCGGGATTTTCTGGAAAACCCAGCCATGGCGGACGCCGGAAGGCTCGGCCAGCGGATTGAAGTCGGAAGAACACCTTCGACGGACGGCCCCTGGGAGGCGCGTTTCGAATACATCGACGACGATGCGCCCTCGGGCCTCAACACCTATTGGGTCCGGGTGATCCAGGTCGACCAGGAAAAAGCCTGGAGCAGTCCCGTATGGGTGAACCTTGCGTAACTATAGATGAGGCTTGCTCAAGTATGTTTCTTGTGAGGAGAGCGAAATGTGCACCATAGGCGCCGTCGCGACGGCAGATTCCAAGGGAAATCCCGTCGCCTTTGCGCTCAAGAATTCGGACTACATGCAGGTCGGCCACTGGCACGGCTGCATCACCGGAGGAGCAGGCAACGACTTCATGGGCTTCAACACGGCCTCGCGGCCCGGCGTGAACTCCGGCATGAACGAAAAGGGCCTGGCCGTCATCCGCTCATTTTTGGACTACCGGGGGCCTTTCGAGGAAAAAGACGAACCCGTGAAAGAACAAAAAGACTTCCCGCTCGACGTCGATCGCCGCAGCGCCATCGCGGCAAGCCTTCTGGAAATCTACGAGACTGTCGATGAGACGCTCCCCTACCTGCACGACGTTATCCCCAAACACACGGGAGCAGGTACCGGGCAGCGGGGCGGAAATTTTCTTCTGGCGGACGCCACGGGCAAGGTCGCCGTACTGGAGCACTGTGAGGACAGAATCGAATCCCGCGTCTATCCGGAAGGATTCTCCGCGCGCGGGAACAACGGTCGCCTCATCCTGCTGGACGAGCAGGCCCGGCTGCCCGAACACGTGCGCGAGGACAGGGAGACGCGCTGCGATTACATGCAGAACGCCTTGGCGAGGCTCCATGAGTCCGTGCCGCAGGGAATGAGCAAGGCGGAAGCGCTCGACAGCCTGAAAAGAACGCTCGCCTGGAAAGGCCCCGGAGGGGACGGGGGCGTGGGTTCGATCTGCGCGGTAGACCTGCGCGCGCCGGGAGCGCGGACGAACAGCGCGCAGCCATGCTCGACGCGCACCGCGGTCATCTTCGACCTGATTGAGAAAACCATGCACTTCACGCGGGGAAATCCCGACCGATTCCCCTGGGAGACGATGTGTTTCCCCGCATGAAGATGATGGAATGAACCCGTTCCAACCACACCCCGGAAAGAGGCGCGAACGCGCCGGGGCCGTCCTGAGAGGAAGATTTTCATGACCGAGAACATCGAACGCCCCGTATTCGTCGTCAGCTCGCCCCGTTCAGGCTCCACGCTTCTGAGATTGATCCTGGACGCGCACCCGCGCCTGGCGGTGCCCCCGCCCGCATGGCTCACGCATTTCATCTATTCCTATCTCTACAGCTACGGCGACTTGTCGAACGAGGCCAATCTCGCCGAAATGATCGAGGACTCCCTCGCCACACCGACGATCCGCGCGTGGCCGATCTCGCCGAGCGCTCAGGAAGTGCGCGCTGAAATGAAAGAACCCAGCTTTGCCGAGATGTACGCCGCCCTGCACCGGCTGTATGCGCAATCGCACGGAAAAGAGCGTTGGGGAGAGAAGACGCCGCGCGTCTGCTTCTACATGGAGGATCTCAAATCCATGTATCCCGGCGCGCAGTTCGTTCACATCATCCGGGACGGCCGGGACGTCGCCATCGACATCGCGGATTCCGCACTGTGGCCGAACAACCTCTACGCGACCGCCGCCGTGTGGCGCGACTTCGTCGAGAGCGTGAACGAATCGGCGGAAACGCTGGATCCCGAGTCTTTTTACGTCGTGAGATATGAGGATCTCTGCGCCGAACCGGAACCCGTTCTGGAGAAACTGTGTGAATTCCTGGGCGAAGAATTCTCGCCCGCCATGCTCGCCCACCAGGAAACCGCATCGACGAAAAAGTGGGCCGAAACGCCCATCCACGCTAAGACGGCCCGCCCCATCACGACGGATTTCGTCGAAATGTACAAGCATCGCCTACCGGAGTCGGACGTGGGGGTCATCGAAAGCCTCATCGGCGAGACGCTGGGCGAATTCGGCTACGCGCTCACGGGCGCGCCGGACAACCTATCCTCCCGCGAGAAGCGCCAACTGATGGAGAACGACACCATCACCAACATCGCGTCCATTGAGTACAAGCGCTGGCATGACGGAAGAAGAAGAGAAAGGCTTGAGCGGGGCGTATGGGCGCCAGAGGACCGGGATTCCCTCCTTTTGGGTTTCCATTAAAGGGAGCGTCCGGTTTGTCCCCGCAAAACGACCCGCTGGAGCATCCCCGTCTCCTCGTCCCCGAGGAGGAAAGAGCGGCTTTGGAACGCGAGGCTGCCGATCTGCCTCACATCTCCCTCGACGCCCGCCGGCTATGCGATCTCGAACTGCTCTTGAACGGCGGTTTCGCGCCGCTACAAGGATATTCAAGCCGCAAAGACTACGAGTGCGTTCTCGAATCCATGCGCCTTCAAAACGGGGCGTTGTGGCCCATCCCCATCGCCTTGGACGTTCCCGAGAAAGAGGCGAACAGGATTGAGAAGCGCCCCCGGCTCGCCCTGCGGGACGGCGACGGGACGCCGCTGGCGATTTTGGAGGCCGAAGACGTATGGCGGGCCGACCCCGAACGAGAGGCATTAAGCGTCTTCGACACCCTCGACCAAACGCATCCGGGGGTTCGATACCTTTTCCAGGAAACCGGCCCCTTCTACCTCGGCGGCCGCCTGCGCGGAATCCGCCTGCCCCGGCACGCCGATTTCCCGCAATATCGCCGCACGCCGGGAGAATTGCGGGAGAAATTCCGGGCGATGGGATGGAAGCGGGTCGTCGCCTTTCAGACGCGCAACCCGCTGCACAGGGCGCACGTCGAGCTGACGAAGAGCGCCGCTTCCGAGAATGGAGCCAACATACTCATCCACCCGGTGGCAGGGATGACGAAGCCGGGAGACATCGACCATATATGCCGGGTGCGCTGCTACGAGCATGTTCTCAAGCATTACGCGTCCGGTTCCGTCACCCTGGCGCTGCTGCCCCTGGCGATGCGGATGGCCGGCCCCAGAGAGGCGCTCTGGCACGCGCTCATAAGAAAAAACTACGGCTGCACCCACTTCATCGTGGGCAGGGATCACGCCGGCCCCGGCGTCGACGGCCGGGGTGAGCCTTTCTACGACCCGTACGCCGCCCAGGATCTACTGAAAAACCACCAGGCCGAATGCGGGATCGCGATGGTCCCGTTTCAGGAGATGGTCTACGCCCCGGATGAGGGACGCTACCTGCCGGTGGACCGGATCCCCGAAAACACCCGAATCCTCAGGATATCCGGCACGAGGCTTCGCAAAATGATGGAAAAGGGCGAAGAAATCCCCGAGTGGTTCACCTACCCGGAAGTCGCGGAAGAACTGAGACGCTATTCTTCCTCGAAAAAGCCTTGAGCAGCATTGCGTTCATCCCAAAAAATCGTTCCTGCGAAACCATACGTTTTTGGTATGTTTTTCGGTATAAGGATCGAACGGGAACCAATTTTACACAACCGTGTCGTAGGGACGAACGTTGATACCGACGCGCGCTCGCTGGGGTGCGCGGGAGTTTAAACGAATCCGCTTTCGGCTTGATTACGGGTTGAGGAAGGCGAATTCCGGCAGGCATGGACGAGCCATATATTCGACATGATATCAATAAGTTATACGGATTCCATCGCCGATGAGAACGGCCTGGAATATCCAATCAACTTGATTTATCGAATAACCCCGTGAATTTATCTGATTTTATCGAATTTTTCGGAAATTCCGGGCGGGATCTTTGCGCCTGCGAACTTCGCCCGGGAAGCCCTGTTCGAAGTCCTGCAATCATCCCCGCTTCGCCTCATCGTCCTTCTTTCTGCTCCCATCCCGATGCTCTCCCGAAAACGCCTCCGCCCGCAAGCATCGGGAAGCGGCCCGTCCCGGACGGCGAATCTCGTCCCACGCGCCATAGACTCAAATACGGATAAATGCGTTAAGTGTCGATCCCGAGTGAGGAGAGAGGATTTATTGCGATTGAGGAAAAAGGCTTTGCAGACCGAGAAAGGATGGAAATCACTCCCCTCAAGGGGGGGTGATTCTAACATGATGAAACTCGACCGAAGCGATAGGAACCACGCCCCCGGATGTGAGATATTCCCATTTCTCATCCCACCTCCGAGGAGAAGCCGACATGACGGAAACCGAAAGGACGCCGGGGCCTGTGTCGCTCGAGGCGCGGCTGCGCGATATCGAGGACAGGCTCGAAATCTACAACTTGATCGCTTCGCACCCGCCGAGCGCCGACACGGGCGCGGATTATTACACCCGCGCCGTCTTCACCGAAGACGGCGTCTTCGACCGGGGCGAGAGCTTAGACTACACGCTCGGAAACGAGGCCATCGCCGCCATCACCCAAAGGTCCGCGCATCAAGAGGCCATCCACGGCGGCCTCGCCCACTTCGCCGGGCTGCCGCACGTCGAGCTCGACGGCGATTCGGCCTTCGTCACCTCCTATTTGCAACTCATCCACCCGGACCACCAGGGCGCCGAGCGCGAACTCCCCAACCACGGCGTCTCGACCGGCTACCGCATCCACCGCGTCCTCGCCAACCGCTGGGAGCTCGTGCGCACGCCGGAGGGCTGGAAGATTAAGAGCCGGAAGCTGCGCCCGCTCGACGGCTCGCAGCCCGCGCGCGACATCCTCTCCCGCGCCCTAGCGTGCCACCGCCCCGGCGAGTGAGGGGTAAAACTCGCAAATGCGCTGCTCCAAGTGAGGTCAAGGAGGAAAAAGAGAAGGGGAGGCGAAGCCCCCGCCCCCTCAGCCGTCCTCTTGAGCGGGTGCCCCCGAGGTGCGGCGGATGAGTTCCATCATCGCCGTTTGTTGATTGTCCAGGGCCTTGTTCTGGCCTTCCAGCACCTTCATGGTTTCTTGATGCGCCGCCATGGTTTCCTGGTGTTGTTCTTTTTGCGCCTCTCGCTGGGCGTTAATCGCCGCCATGGTTTCCCGATGCTGCGCCATGTTTTCCCGGTGCTGGGCGTCGCGTTGCTTCGAGGCCTGTCGCATGATGTAGAGCCCGACTCCGATGAGGCTGCACTGCGCGGCCCCGACGAGGGCGGCGACCCATACGGAAGCTCGCTGCACGGCGAGCGATGCTTGTTGAAGGGCTAGAGTGGCCTGCTGCAGTGCGAGCGTGTCTTTTTGCAGCGCAAGGGCGGCTTGCTGCACGGTGAGGTTTGCGGCTTCGTATTCCGTCATTCGGTTCTCTCCTGTCTGTCCTCGTGGAGCAGCCAGTCCGGCCAGTTTCGCCCAGAGAGGGGGATAAGTCAAAACGAAGGTGCGTTCGGCTCCTCGTCGCCTTGTTCCTCTAAATCCACCGCGAGGCGCACGCCTCCTCACAATTCCGCGCGCCCGGTTTTTGGTGTATACAAAGGCTTTGCGTTCCCGATATGAAAGATTCAGCAAGGAGAACACCGTGGGGCAGACGATGGCGGAGAAAATCCTCTCCGCGCACTCAGATAGCGAGGCCAGGGCCGGCGACCTGGTAATCGCGGAACTCGACTACGTCATGGCGGGCGACGCCAAGGGACCCAAAGCGGTCGACATCTTCAGGGACGCAGGCTTCGAGTTCCGGATGGACCCCAAGAAGACCGATTTCGTCATCGATCATTTCGTGCCCGCGCAGGACGTCCTCTGGGCGAACCATCACAAGAAACTGAGAATCTTCGGTGAGGAGCACGGCGTCGAGGTCTTTGAACCCGGCGCGGGCGTCTGCCACACCGTCGTGACGGAGGAGGGCCGGGTGGGCCCCGGCGCGCTCGCCGTGGGGGGCGACAGCCACGTATGCACCTACGGGGCGCTGGGCGCGATGGGCGTGGCGGTCGAGAGCGTGGAAATCGCCTCCGCCTACGCCACCGGGAAGCTTTGGTTCAAGACGCCCGAGAGCGTTCGCGTGGAGTTCACCGGCGCGCTCGCCCACGGCGTTTTTTCGAAAGACATGGAACTCGTCCTCGCGCGCGAGATGGGCGAGAACGGCGCGAACTACATGGCGGTGGAATACGGCGGTGACGCGCTGGCCGATCTCTCGATGGACGCACGCTTTACGGTCGCGAACATGTCGGTCGACATGGGGGCGAAGACGGGGATCATGGAGGTGGACGATAAGGCGCTCGACTGGGCGCGGGCGCACGGGGCGCGGTTCAACACGCCCGTATCGCCGGACCCGGACGCCGAATACGCGAGGCGAATCCATCTCGATGTTTCGGCTCTCACTCCGGTAGTGGCCGCTCCGCCCGCCACGGGGAACGCGCACCCGGTAGAGGACTACGCGGGCCTGCCCGTCCAGCAGGCGTTCGTGGGCACGTGCACGAACGGGAGGCTCGAGGACATCGAAATCGCGGCGAGAATCGTGCGCGGCAGGAAGATCGCGCCGGGCGTTCGCTTCTACGTCGCGCCCACGAGCAAGAGAATTTACGAGGCCGCCGCCGCGAGCGGGGCCATCGGGGCCTTGGCCGAAGCGGGGGCCGCCGTGCTCACCGCCGCGTGCGGGCCGTGCGCCTCGATGACGGGAAACGGCTGCCTCGCCGACGGCGAACGCGCCATATCCTCCGCGAACCGCAACTTCCCCGGCCGGCTCGGCAGCAAGGAGGCCGAGATATATCTGGGTTCCCCGGCCACGGTGGCGGCGAGTGCGGTGACGGGCCGCATCACCGACCCCAGGGAATTTCTATAGGCATGATGAGGGAGATGAAATCGTGGCGATGAGGGGCAAGGTCCACCGTTTCGGGGACGACATCAGCACCGACGTGCATCTGTCGGTCAAATACCGCCCGCCGGGCACGACGCTCGAAGAACTCAAGCGCGACGCCTTCAGGGAACTGGACCCCGGTTTCTCGAAGAACGTGCAGTCCGGCGACGTGGTGGCGGCGGGGGAGAACTTCGGCCTCGTGAGCAGCCGGCAGGATGCCGCCGTCGTGCTCAGGGAACTCGGCGTGAGCTGCGTGCTCGCCAGGAGCTTCGGGCACATGTTCTACCGGAACGCCATTAACTCAGGTCTTCCCGTCATCGCGTGCGATACCGACGCGATAAGAGCGGGCGATGAGATAGAGGTCGACCCGATGAAGGGCGAGGCCCGCGTAGGCGATGAGACGATTACTTTCCCCCCGTTCCCCGACGGCCTCTGGGCGATGATCGAGGCGGGCGGCCTCATTCCGTATTTACAAGAGAAGGGCGATTTCTAGGACGCGCTTATTCTACTTATCTTCAGGCTGAAAATTTTTTGCACTTTGATTTCGTAATTTATTCGTTTTATGCTATGCTTCTTTACGACCTCCACGAGAAATGAGGACCCACCCGAGACGGGACGAGTTGATGGCGTCTCGTATGTTGATTTATTCTCAGGCGTGGGAGAGTGGGAAATGACGGAATTCCAGCAGGCGACCTTGCTCGTGGGATGGGTTCAGGCCGGCGTGGCCCTGTTCGTGGGCATGGTGCAATCGGGCTTGTTCTTTTACGGCATCAAGCGGATGAGCGATGCCTCAGAAAGGCGCGCGCAACAGACGGACAGGCAGATCGACGCCATGATGAAGCAGATCGAGGTCATGGCTGACGCCTTTAGCAAGCAGCACGAAGAATCCATGAAACGCACGGACGCGCTGATTGGATTGCAGGAAGAATCCATGAAGCAGACGGAAGTGCTGATCAAGTTGCAGGAAGATACTTCGAAACGAACGGAAGTGCTGCTCAAGCAGAGCGAAATGACAATGAAGCAGAGTGAAATGACCATGAAGCAAAGCGAGACGGCGATGCTGGCCTTGCGCCGTCTGCTCGAGCGAACCGCCGACTGACGTCAGGCAACAAGCCTTCTACTCGATAATCAAGAATCAGTCTCCCCCAGAACGCCCTCCAGAACCTCCATCGGTAAATCGAAGTCGCGGTATCCCTGCCGGAGCGTCTCGACGTAGTGCGCCGCCGGGCGCGCAGGTTTCAGCGGATGCCGCATGATGTAGATCATGGCCCGGAGCGGGCCTTCCGCCGTGACGATCTCCACATCCTTCCGGTCGTAGAGCGCCGGGTAGTCCTCGAAATGATCCAGCGCGGGCAGGTCGTCTTCGTGGAGGCGAAACAACGCGCCCGGTACCTGCGCGCCCGCTTCGGGCGTCACGGTCGCCCAGCCGGGCTGGTTGCCGGATGACGCGGCGGGCAGGGCGATGGTGAGGCGGTAGTCCACCAGGCGCGCGGGACATACGGGCGCGCTCCTGGGGCAGAGAGATTTCATTTGCGCGAGGTGCAGGTTCGCCCCGTAGGCGAAGTAGTTCGAATCAGGCGTAGCCGAGGTTGTCGTCCTCCTCATCGCCCTCCCAGTCTAGGTCGATGACCGGCGGATCGTCGCCGTCGTTCGGGAAGGCGAGCAGGAGTCTGGCCTTCTCCTCTCCAATCTGGGCTGCGCTGTGGATGGCTTCTTCCCGGATGGTGATCACCTCGCCCTGTTGGACGAGGACGAGTTCTTCTTCTACGTTGAACTGCATCTGTCCCTCGATGACGATCACGGCTTCTTCTTCATCGTGCGTGTGGTAGGGCACGAAGGCTCCCGCGGGCTGCTCGACTTCGAATACACGGTAGTCGCGCTCGGCCAGAGCGGAGATGATCTCCTCCTGCTCGGGTTCGCATTGGTACGCTGTGGCGACGTCTTCTAAGCGGTAGGCCGGCTTCTTCATTTGGAGACCTCCTTCTTCCCTAAGTGCCCAGGAGTTTCCGGACCGCCTGGGAAATCCGGGCGCCCGTAGCGCGCCCGGCCAGTTCTCGTGACAAAATTCCCATTACCTTGCCCATGTCTTTCATCGAGGAGGCCCCGGTTTCCTCGATGACCGCTTGGGCGGCGGATTCGATTTCCGCATCCTCCATCTGCGCGGGGAGATAGCCCTCGATGATCCGGATCTCATCGCGTTCCTTCTGGGCCATATCCTCGCGGCCGGCGGCTGCGTACTGCTCGGCGGCTTCCTCTCGTTTCTTTACCATACTTTGGAGCAGTTTGAGAATATCTTTTTGCGATGTTTCTT
Organism: bacterium; assembly: GCA_965203325.1. Taxonomy (GTDB): domain Bacteria; phylum UBA8248; class UBA8248; order UBA8248; family UBA8248; genus Bin107. The sequence continues at coordinate 649,256 of OZ241875.1, read as the reverse complement.
CACCGCCTTCCTTGTCCTTGTTCAAAATCTCGGCGCGCACCATGCGGATGGTCGAGAGCCTGAGCGCCTCCCTGGCGCGCATGGCGGCCTTCATGTCTTCGGTGAGGGCATCCCGGATACTGGACAACGTGTATTCTCCTATCCCTGCGTCGTCTTGCGGGGCCTTGTCTTCTCCCGGTGAATACACCACAAAACGGCAACCCCGCCGCCCGCGGCGTCCGCCGCCAGGTCTCCCCACGTCGCGTTCCGGTGGGGCAGAAACAGCTGGTGCAACTCGTCGCCCAGGCCGTTCAGGACGGTGAGGATCAAGACGAAAGCGGCGGTCTTCCCCTCGGCCCAGCGGGGGAGCGTTTCCCGCCAGGGCCGCCAGAGCAGCCAGGCGAGGATTCCAAACTCGCAGAGGTGCACGATTTTGTCCACCCCGAACGGCATGGGCGAGGAGGGATTCCGCCCGCCCGTCGCCGTCCAGACGTGAATCCCCGCCATATAGGCGAGCGCGAACGCCCAGCGCAGGGTGGTTTTTCCGCTCACCGCCTCGTTCCCTTATCCGGGCAGGGGGACGATCGCCTCGACCTCGACCAGAAAATCGGGCTCGGCCAGACTGGAGATCACCAGAAACGTGCTCACCGGCGGATTATCGGGAAAGAACTCGGCCCGTACCTTGCCGACGGCGGCCCTGTAGTCGAGACTCGTCACGAACACTTGGATCTTGGCCGTATCCGCCATGCGCCCGCCCGCCGCCTCGACCACCCTCTGGATGTTCCGGTAGCACTGGCGCGCCTGTCCCTCCGGGTCGCCCGGGCAGACGATGTTGCCGTCCTCATCGAGCGGCGTCTGGCCCGCCACGTAGAGCGTGCGCTCGCCCTCGGCGATGACCCCGTGCGAGAAATGACCGGCCGGTGCGGCCAGCGAATCGGGCGTTACCGTTTCGCGCTTCACCTTCTTTCCTCCTCGAACGCTCGCGCGCCTCAAAAGGCGAGTTTCGCCTCGCTCAGATTTCCCACCACGGCGAGGGTGGATTGGTCGAGCCGGATGTGTTTCCTCGCCGCCGCGAGAATTTGTTCTTTCGTGACGGCGCGGATTTTTTTCAGGTATTCATCCGCATATCCCGGCGAGAAGCCCAGAAGCTCCACCGCGAGGATGTAGTTTGCGATGCGGCCCGACGAGCCGAAGCGCGTGGCGAAGTTCCCGGTGATGAAATCCTTGGCGTCTTGAAGTTCCTCCTCGCTCACCCCTTTTTCCTGGATGCGCTCCACCTCCCCGATCGCTTCCCGGATGGCCTCGTTCGCCGTCTTGTTCTTCGTCTGGAGCATGAGCCGCCAGTGGCCGGCAAAGCGGCCTGCGGCGAAATAGCTGTAGACACTATAGACGAGGCCCTTGTCCTCTCTCAGGTTGTCCATGATCCTGCTGGAAAACCCGCCGCCGCCCAGGATGTAGTTCATCACGCGCGCGGCGTAAAAATCCGGATGCGTGCGCTTGAGCGAGCGGTTGCCAAGAATCACCGTGGCCTGGGAGAGGGGGCGGTCGATCTTGACCACCTGCATCTTTTTCGGAATCACAGGGGGCGTCGATTCGGGAATTTCACCTCCCTCCGCCCGCCAGCCCTGGAAGCGGGCCAGAACGAGTTCTCGGGCGCGCTTGAGCGATACGTCGCCCACGAAGACGAAGATCGTTCCCTTCATGCCGTACCATTGTTTGTGGAAGCGGACGAGGTCTTCTCTGCCGAGTTTCTTGATCGACGCCTCCGCCCCCTCGACCAGGCGGCCGTAGGGTGTTTCGCCGAAAAGACTCTTCCGGAGCGCCTTGTTCGCAAGATGGCCGGGACGCTCGCGCTGCCTGCGCAGGCCGCCCACGATGCGCCTTTTCGTCTTCTCGATCTCCTCCGCCGGGAAGACGGGGTTTCTGAGCACGTCGCCCAGCAGGGAGAGGCCTTCTTCCAGATCCCGCGTGAGCACGCGCATGGAGGCTTCTGCGCGCGCGCGGCCTGCCTCCAAGCCCACGCCGCCGCCCAAGGCATCGTTCAGCTTCTCGACCTCCGAAGCGCTTCTCGTTTTCGTTCCCCGGGTGAGCAGGGCGGCGGTCAGGTTCGCGAGTCCCGCCTGTTCGGGCGCCTCGTGGCGCGCGCCCGCTGGAATCGAGACGGCGATGCGCACCATGGGCAGTTGCCTGCTTTGCTTGACGAGCAATACGCCGCCGCCCGGCAGTTCTTCGCGCTCGTAGGTGATGACGTCCGCCCATGCCAGGGCGGGCAGAAGGAATGCAGCGGCCAGTGTCCAGAGAATGCGGTGGGGCCTCATGCTAGCGTCCTCCCCGGCTTTTGGCGGTGTTCGCGCGGCGGCTTTTCTTTGTCGGTATGAGTTCGGCGGTGGTCTTGTTCTTGTGGCGCAGGTATTTCCTGGCGACGCGGACCACGTCGGCGGGCGTCACCTTCCTGAGGGTGGGCAGGTAGCCTTCGAGCAGCCGCCAGTCGCCCGCGACCGCCGCCGAGCCGAGGAGCCTCGCCCGGTAGTAGTGCGAGTCCATGGCGAAAACCGTGTTCGCCTCGATGTTCCTGAGCGCGCGGCGGAACTCTTCGTCCGTAACGCCTTTTTCGATGAGTTTTTCCACCTCCTCGAGCAGGGCTTTCTCCGCATCGGCAGCCTTTTTGCCGGGCGCCACCCGCGCGTAGAGATAGAAGATCATCGGGTCCACCGAGATGTAGGTGTAATCAGAACCCGCGCCGAGCGCGAGCGTGTCCTTGCGCACGAGCCTCTGGTGGAGGCGCGAGGTCTCTCCGCCGCCCAGGATGGCCTCGAGCATCACGAGAGCGGGCGCGTCCTCGCTCTTCCAGTTGGGCGCGTGATAGCCGATAGCAACGTAGGGGAGCTGGGCGTCCGCGCGAACGTACACCCTGCGCTCCGACTTCTGGGGGAACTCGGCGAGCGCGGGCCTTTTCCGGAAGGTGGGGGATTTGGGGATTCTCCCGAAGTGTTTTTCGAGAAGCGCGATGGCCTCTTCTACCTTGAAATCGCCCACCAGGACGGCGACGGCGTTCTCGGGGCTGTAGTAGCGCCTGTAGAATGCTTCCATGTCCTTGATGGTGATGGCGTCTATATCTTCGGGCCAGCCGATGATCGGGTTCTTGTAGGGATGGTTCGTGTAGGCGACGGCCTGGAATTGTTCCCAGAACTTGCCCACCGGCCTGTCATATCGGGTGCGTCTTTCCTCGTGCACCACGTTCTTCTCCGCGTCGAAGGCCGTCTTTTCGAGCACCATGTTCACCATGCGGTCGGCCTCGAGTTCGATAATCAGTTCGAGCCTGTCCGAGGCGATGCGCTCGTAGTACGCGGTGTAGTCGAAGCCTGTGAACGCGTTGTGCGAGCCGCCGTTTTTCTTGATGATCTCGCTGAATTTCCTGGGGCCGTATTTCTTGGTGCCGCGAAACATCATGTGCTCGAGATAGTGAGCGATGCCCGTGAGGCCGGGCTGCTCGTCGCGGCTGCCGACGGCGTACCAGACCTTCATGACCACCATGGGCGCGCTGTGGTCGGGCAGGAGCAGGGCGCGCATCCCGTTCTTCATCCTGTGCTCGGTCACCTTCCAGGGAACCCGCAGGGGCGCCCCGGTTTTGGCTCGTGCTCCGGGGGGCGGCGCGGCCAATAGAAGGAGGAGGCAGGCGACGGCCATGAGTGCGCGCAGTCTGTATGTTTTCCGCATGAATCCATCCTCGTGGCGGCGGCTTGTGATGAACGATCCGGGGGTGAGGCCCGGCGATAAGGCGACGACCTACTCTAGTCCTTGATGCCCGCTTTTTCCAGCACCTCGGGGTTCAGAAGGCCGGCAGGGCGTTTACCGGCGATAACGTCGAGTGCGGCATCGACGGCGAACTCGAGCGACTGCTCGCACGCATCCTCGCCCAGACCCGCGATGTGCGGGGTGAGGACGACGTTGTCGAGCGAGAAGATGCGGTGGCGGTGATCGGCCGGCTCGTTCGGGAAAACGTCGAGCGCAGCGCCCTGGATGATCCCGCGCTCCAGGGCCGTGGCCGCGGCGTCGAGATCCACCACGGGGCCGCGCGAGGTGTTGATGAGATAGGCGCCCGGCTTCATGGAGGCTAGGAATTTCTCGTCCACCATGCCGCGTGTTCCGTCGTTCAGGGGCACGTGGCAGGTGATGAAATCGGCCCGGCGCGTCACCTCCTCGCGCGTCTCGAAGAATACGCCGACCTCGGCTGCGAAGCGCTCGTCGCGCACGATGTCATGGGCGATGACCTCCATGCCGAAGGCGGCGGCGCGCCTCGCCACGCGCTTGCCGATGTTGCCGAGCCCGATGACCCCCAGCGTCTTGTCCCGGAGCGGCGATATGGGGACTCTTAAGTCCGCCCATTCGCCCGCGCGCATTTTTTTATCGGATAAGGCGATATTCCGCGCGATGCACAGCATGAGGCCGACCGCGTGCTCGGCCACGGAATCGGAGTTCTGTCCCGGCGCGTTGGTGACGACCACCCCGCGGCGCGTGGCGGCGTCGAGGTCGACGGAGTTGAAGCCCACCCCCGTCCTGGCGATGTGCTTGAGATGCGTACCCGCCGACAGGGTGCGCTCGTTGTAGGGGTCGTTGCTCGGGAAGGTGACGACCACGCCGGGAAGCGAGGCGATGAGCTCTTCTTCTGTCTTGTCCACGCCGTTCGATTCGATTCTGACTTCAAGACCCGCCTCGGTTTCGAGCCGTTTGAAGTGGCGCATCGGGTCTTCGAGGCCGCTCAGCCAGCTCGTGGTGACCCAGGCGATTCCTTTCGACATTTTCATCCTCTCGTCGGCGGTTCGGTTCGAATTTCCGGGGGTTTTGCTAGAAAACCTCGTCTTCGGGGTTGTGCACCTCGCCCATGCGCTTGAGCGTTGGAAGGGGCAGTCCCTCGTAGAGCTTGCCCAGTTCCACGTTCGTCTCGGCGAGCGCCATCTGGTAGAGGCTGTTGCCGCGGGCGTCGCATTCCACGAGAAAGGGCCCGAAGTTCTTCACCTCGAACACCCACATCGCCTGAGCGATGCCGAGTTCGTCGAGCCAGTAGACGTCCTTGACGCCCGTGATGCCGCGCCCGTACTGCGCGCCGATGCCGTAGCCCACCGTGTTCAGGAACACCGCGCCCAGCCGCTTGAAGTGTTTCTCATAAAATTCCTGCGCCATGCCGCCCTTGCCGATGACGCAGCGCACCCCGTGCCCGTCCAGCAGGAGGGGCAGGTGCTTCTCGAATCGAAAGCTCGCCGTGGCCGTGACGGCGGCCACCTCCCACTCGCCCGAATCGTTCTGACCCACGGCGGGCGAGCAGTGGAACGTCACGTTCGTGAGCGAGGCGATGTCCACCGGCGGGGGCGCTTTTTCATCGAACAGTTTCTTGTAGAGGCCGATCCTGCCCGTGAAGACCAGGCCGTCGAAATATACGATGTCGCCGAGTTCCAGTTTCGCCAGGTCCTCGGGCGTGGCGGGCGTGGTCAGGTGGTGTTCCTTCATTTCCAGATCTGCGGTGCCGCTCATATCCAAAAGTCTCCCAAGCCGCTTATGCGACGCCGTCGCGGCGGTAGTAGTCGGTGAACCAGAGGGGGTTTTCGCGGTATTCCACCTGGCCGTCGGGGTGGATGCGTGCGGTGGCGCGCCTGAGCGCGAAGCACTGGTGGTGGATCGAGATGGGCATCCCGCCGGTGTGGGTGTAGGCCACCTCGATGTGGGTGTCCATCACCGCGCCCTCGCCCTTGAAGCCCATGGGGCCGAGGCTCGTTCTCCGGCCCAGATCGTTCAGGTCTTCTTCGAGTTTCGCGATCTGGGGGTCCGGGTTCCTGTCCCCCACCACGCGGAGGCAGGCCGCCTCCTTGGCGAGGCGCACGCAGGTGTCTTTCGTTCCGCCGATGCCGATTCCCACGATGGCGGGCTGGCACGAGAGGCCGCGCTTGAAGAACTCGCTGATCACGTCGAGAAAGAAGCGCTTGATGCCGTCGATGCCGTCGGTGGGGAAGAGCATCCGGTAGTCACCGCCGAACAGGCCTCCCTTGTGGAAGCTCGTGAGCTCTATCCAGTCGACGTCCGGTTCCCAGGAGTAGTCCACCGTGGGGGCGTGGATGCCGACGTTGTTGTTGTAGTCGTGCCGGGTGATGGGGTGCACGCGGTTCGGGCGCAGGGGCACGCGCTCGGTGGCGTCCGCCGTTCCCTGGCGGACCGAGCGCTCCAGCGCCACGAAGCCGCCCTCTATGGCCGCGTCGTTCCCGATCTTCGCGTAGAAGCGCGGAAGGCCCGTGTCGGCGCACATCGGGCGCTGCTCGTCCACGGCGACCTTGTAGTTGTTGACGATTTCGAGCAGGACGAACTTCGAGAGCTTCTGGGTCTCGCGCTCGGCCATGTCGGCGATGGAATCGCCCACGTCCTTGGGGATGCCGATGGCGGCGCGGCGGTTGAGCTCGAAGGCAACCTCTCTGATGAGTTCGCTGCTGATGGCGTGCGTTTCGACGGTCGGCATGTCGGTATCCTCCCCGCTCTCATCCGCCGGGCGCGCGGCCCCGGAAGATGGATGCGGCGAATTGTCTGACGCCGCCGGTTACGGCGCGGCGCTTGAGTCCCTTGATGGCGCCCGTGGGGCTGATGCCCTTGGGGCAGCTCTCCGTGCAGTTGTATTGTGAGTGGCACCGCCAGGCGCCGTCCTCGGTACAAACCTCCTGAAGCCTCTCTAATCCTAAGGCGTCACGGCTGTCGTTCACGAGCGTGTAGGCGCGGTTCAGCGCCGCGGGCCCCAGGTAATCACTATCATGCCCTACAATAGAGCAAGAAGCATAGCAGATTCCGCACGTGATGCACTCGATGTGCGGCTCGATGCGCTTGCGCTCGCGCGAACCCGGCGCGATGAGCGCAGGAGTCTTCTCCGCCGCGCTCGTGGGTTCGAGCCAGCCGCGCGCGCGTTTCATTTTTTCGAAGAATGGCGACATGTCGACGGCCAGATCGCGGAGCACCGGGAAATTGGTGAGCGGCTCGAGCGTGATTTCATCGCCAAGTCCTTCGAGCCTTGTTCTGCAGGCCCAGGCGGGGCGTCCGTTGACTTTCAAGGCGCACGTGCCGCACATGCCCACCCGGCAGGAGTAGCGAAACGAAAGCGCGGGCTCCTGTGCGCTCTGAACGGCGACCAGGGCGTCGAGCACCGTCATGCGCGGGCCGATCTCGACCTGGAACTCGTCGAAGCGTTCTTCGGGGTCGTCCGCAGCGCCGCCCCGACGGATTCTGACGCGCACAGTGGGGCGTTTTTCCGCCTTTTCTTCCGGCTCTTCTTTTTCCGGAGCCGGCTCTTCCTGCGTTTCTTGTCCCTGCGCTCCTTCGCTCAACCGCGCGTCTTCGCTCACTCGGGCGTCTTCGTTCACGCCATGAACCTCCAGTATTCGGTGTGCATGTAGGCCAGCCAGAAGAACGCGGCCACGCCCAAGACGCACAGCACCCAGAAGAGTTTCCGCTGGTGGCGATCCGGAAAGCCGAAATCGGTCAGGATCACTTTTATCCCGTGCATGGCGTGCCAGACGACGAGCAGGAGCATCGTGATCCGCACCGAATCGATGTAGGGGTTCATCACGTGAATCGGGAACAGGACGATGAGCGCGAGGGCGGAGAGCCTTTGCAGCACCCAGGACCACATGCCCGGATACATCGAGCGCCATGCGCTGATTTTCCAGACGGGGGGTTTGTTGGTCACGGGGTCTTTCACGCTCGTCATCGTTAATCTTCGCTCCGCTCAAATGTCAGTCGATGAAATTGGGATCGGGCTCCAGCTGCGCAGCCGGCTCCGCCGCCGGATGCAGGCGGGGAAACGCGACGGGCCTTCGCTCGATGACCGCAGCATCGCCCTCCCTCTTGATATAGACGTTGTAGAGGTCCTCATCCCCTGTGTGGGGGCAATCGTCACGGTAGTGGCTGCCCCGGCTCTCGTCGCGCTCGAGCGCCGAAAAAGCGATCAGTTCCGCGACCAGGACCTGGTTTCTCACGTCGAGCGCGTGCTGCCAGGCGAGGTTATAGGCGCGCCCGCCTTCCGCGCGGGCGTCTGCCGCGCGTCTCTTCAGATCGTGCAGGAGCCGGACCCCGCTCTGGATGTCCGCGCCGTTTCGTCTCAGCCCCACCTTGTTCCACATGATTTCTTTCAGTTCTGACCGGATAGGGTAGGGGGATTCGCCTTCGCCCAGCGCATCCAGCGTTTTCTCCTCCGCAACCGCGAGCGCTTCCGCGTCATAAGGGAGGAGGGGAGAGTCCGCCGCCTCATCGGCCATGGCTTCGCCCGCGATCTCGCCGAACACCGTGGCGTTCGCCACCCCGTTTCCTCCCAGGCGATTCGCGCCGTGCGTGCCGCCCGCGTCCTCGCCCGCGGCGTAAAGCCCCGGCAGATTCGTGCGGCAGGCGGTGTCTATCTTCACGCCGCCCATCATGTAGTGCGCGGTGGGGGTGACCTCCACGGGGCCGCCGACGAGGTCGTAGCCCAGATCGGCGCAGCGCTCGACCATGCCCTTGAAGTTCTTGCGCACGAAAGACTTTCCCAAATGGCTCACGTCGATGAACACGCCGCCGCGCTCCGTGCCCCGGCCTTCGATGATCTCGGTGTAGCCCGCGCGCGAGACGACGTCGCGCGTGGCGCGCTCCATGCGCTCGGCGTCGTAGCGCTCCATGTAGCGGTCGCCCGCCGCGTTTTTCAGATGCCCGCCCGCGCCGCGCAGGCCTTCCTCCAGAAGCGTGCCGGTTATCTGGAGTCCGTCTCCCGTGAGGATGCCCGTGGGGTGGAACTGCACCATCTCCATGTCGCAGAACGATGCGCCCGCCTCCCAGGCGATTGCCATGCCGTCGGTGGCGAGTTCCTGCGCACAGGCGGAGATCTTATAGAGCGTGGGGCCGCCGCCCGTGGCGAGGAGCGTGCATTTGGCGTTCACGGCGATGAATTCGCCGCTCTGGATGTCGAGCAGTAGCGCGCCTGCGACGCGCTCAGGCTCCCTTCTTGCGGGCAGGAGGGCCACGGCTCTGGTTTCTTCCAGTACGTCCACCCCGCGTCTTACGAGTTGCTCGGCCACGCGGTTGGTGATCTCGATGCCCGTCAGGTCGCCCTTGTGCACCGTTCTGTCGAAGCTCTGGCCCGCAAAGGCTTTCTGGTGGATCGTGCCGTCCTCGTTGCGGTCGAAAAAGCACCCGCACACGGTTTCGAGCCGCTCCACGCAGCCGGGGGCGCGGCTCACGAGCGTCCAGGCGAGTTCCTGATCGTTAATCCACGCTCCGCCCTTCAGGGTGTCGAGAAAGTGGTTTTCCACCGAGTCGGTCTCGGCGAGCGCGACGTTGTAGCCGCCCTGCACCATGCGCGTGCAGCCGCTTTTCCCAAACAAACCCTTGACCGCCACGGTGATGTCCAGAGCGGGGTTTTTGGTGTGCGCGGCGAGTGCGGCCAGGAGGCCCGCGCCGCCCGAACCCAGGATGAGGATGTCCGTTTTCATCGTGCGCAAGAGAGCGTTTCCCCACATGAATCAATAGGTTTTTCCCACGGGCAAGAATGCCACACCGGATGGGAGCGAACAAGGGATATGGAAAACCAGGGGGATGAGTGGGCCGAATGGAGATAATTATTCCGGGCGACGGCTTCGGGGTTGTTGAAAAAGCCCTTCAATTCGTGATTCGACGATGGAGTCGAAAGGGGAAGGAGGAGTAGGGACAGGTCGCGACCTGTCCCTACAGATGCGATTCGGCTTTGTTCGTCATTCCGGCGACGGTCAATGCCGACCGGGAAGAGGTATCCGTAGGGACAGGCCCCTGTGCCTGTCCGTGGCCCCCCGTGCCCTTCCTGTATCGGGGTGAATACGACCGACGGGCGGCCACAGGGTCAGACATATATGTCTGACCCCTACGGCCGCCATTCGAGGGGGCGCACAGGACTTATTCAACAACCCCATACGCCCCGCCTCATATTTTGAGAGAGCAATCGGAGTCCAGCCATATTACAACTTCTCCAGAATGATGACGCGGCGCTCATCCGTCCAGCGGCATGCGAAGCCGAAATGCTCCTGAATCCATGCGAAAGTTTCGGGCCGATAGAAGCAAAGATGGGTGAAGTCGCGCCTGTAGTGCCAGTTATTGGCGAACAGCGCCTCCTCCCAGAATGCCGTCATGACGCCCAAGAGGCCGCCCGATTTCAAGTTTTCATAAATCCGCCCGATTTCTTCTCTCGGATGTCTGAGATGCTCGAACGTCTCGCTCGCGGCGATGAAATCGAAGGGGCCTTCGGGGGTTTCCGGGAAAAAGTAAGGATCGTAGGGCAGGCACTCGAAGTCTTCCGCCCGGAGCAGTTCGCACAGAACGGGGTGTCCGTCGGCCGCAGGCCCCGCGCCGAAATCAAGCCCCCGCGCGACCTGGGGCAGCATCTTGGCCAGAGGCTCGCTCAACTGCCTGAGAAAGGCGACGTAGCCTTCATCGGAAGCGGAATTCTGATGCTGTAAGTATCTCGCTTTTTCCGCATCCGGTGCGGGCCAGTACCCGGGCGGTACGAAAATGAGGCGGCAGACGGGGCAGTGCATATAATCCCTGCCATCGGCGCGAAGATAAAACCCGGCCTCGCCCGACCCGCACAAGGGGCAGGTTTCATACTTCTCATCCAGCGAGTGTTCTGGTCGGGTACCGGCCATTCAGATAGCCCATCCTGGGGTGGGGGCGTTTTGCAGGGATCAAACACATCGGGAAAAGTGTAGTCTTTATGTATGCCCTCAACAACGGGGTTGATGAAAAAGCCTCCCTGTCCAGGGGATAAAGGCAACCCCCCTACCCCCCTTGTCAGGGGTCAAACGCGAGTGATGAACGAGCGTTTGCATGAGCCATTGACGAGAAACACATCGTCTTGCAAAACCTCCCTCTTCGGTCGGTTTTGACCCCTGTCAAGGGGGGGTAGGGGGGGTTGGTTTTCAAGGCGAGAGCCTGCGACGCCACTACTCAGGATGAGGCGGAGAGGGCTTTTTCAGCAAACCCACTAGAAATACGTTCCACCATGCTCTCGCGTCGGCTCAAACTATCGCCCCTCATATTGACACCCCATGCGCCTTCCCCTAGCTTGGGGCGCTTTTGCGGGGAGGGAATGGATTAGTTGTACTTTGTATAGATGGAGACATGGGTCATGAAAATAGAATCTGTTCGTATCGAGAATTTTCGCTCATTTAAAGATGAAACCATTCCTTTCAATGATTATACCTGCTTAGTCGGTCCCAATGGTGCTGGTAAATCCACGGTATTGACTGCTCTTAATGTATTCTTCCGAGAATCAAAAAATACTCCGACTAATCTTAGCCAATTGGCTGAGGAGGATTTTAATTGCAAAAACACCGCTGATCCTATTTGTATCACGATCACTTTTACCGAATTGAGCGAGGAAGCGCAGAAGGATTTCTCAAATTATTTCCGTCAAGACAAACTCGTTGTTTCCGCTGTTGCCGAATTTAACGCCGATACTGGTAATGCGGAGGTCAAACAATATGGTCAGCGCTCGGGGATATTAGACTTTGCTCCATTTTTTAAGGCCTCAAGCGATGGGAAGAAAGTAGCGGAACTGAAAGAAATTTATACTAGCCTCCGGAACGAATTTGCGGATTTGCCTCCACCTGGAACCAAGAACAACATGGAGCAAGCTTTACATGATTATGAAAGTGAGCACCCGAATCAATGTGAACTCATCCCAAGTGAAGATCAATTTTATGGTTTCTCTAGAGGGGTCAACCGACTCGACAAACATGTGCAGTGGGTTTATGTGCCAGCTGTAAAAGACGTCACGAGCGAGCAGAGCGAGGCGCGCAACTCTGCTCTGGGTAAGCTTTTAGCGCGCACTGTTCGGTCCAAAACGAACTTCGACGAAACGGTAAATGCTTTGCGAACTGAGGTGCAAGAGCAATACCAGGACATACTTGATCAAAACCAAGATGTGCTCAACGAAATCTCAACTAGCCTTCAAGAACGACTAACTGAATGGGCGCATCCAGACGCGCGATTGCGTCTACAATGGAAGCAAGATCCCGAAAAATCAGTACAAGTGGAGGAGCCTTTGGCTCACATTCTTGCAGGTGAAGGCAACTTTGAAGGCGAGTTGGCTCGTTTCGGACATGGTTTGCAGCGCTCATATTTACTTGCTCTTTTGCAAGAACTCGCAGGAACTAACACCTCTGGTGCTCCTACTTTAATACTTGCTTGCGAGGAACCTGAACTCTATCAGCATCCACCTCAAGCTCGTCATCTTGCAGATGTGCTTGATAACCTCAGCCGCGATAACTCCCAAGTCCTTGTTTCTACGCATAACCCATTGTTTGTTTCTGGCGAAGGATTTGAGGATGTGCGTATGGTCCGTAAAGACTCTGGCAGTCCTTCTTCGTCTGTTTGGCACATGTCTTTCGGGGAAATTGCTAAGGCTGTCGGTGAAGCCACGGGTAACCATCATGTTAAACCCGAGGGGGCGCTCGCAAAAATTCATCAGGTCTTGCAGCCTAGTTTGAACGAAATGTTTTTCACACAGCACCTCGTTTTAGTTGAAGGGCTGGAAGATGTAGCCTACTTATTGGCATATTTTAGTTTACTGGGGCGATTGGAAGATTACAGGCGCATGGGTTGCCATATCGTTCCGGTAAATGGGAAGAGCGAATTGCTCCAGCCTCTTGTCATCGCCAAACATATGGGTATTCCAACTTATGTAGTCTTCGATGCCGATGCTGACCAGCAAGACAGGAACGGCAGCCGAATCAAACATGAAAAAGACAATCAGGCTCTTTTAAACTTGCTGGGTGCAGAGTCCGAAAACCCGATGCCTGCGGCTCCAATTTGGGGTAAAGGATTCACAATTTGGCACTCTAATATCGGAGCGATCATCGAGGCGGATATAGGGGAAGATGATTGGAAATCGTGTCAGATCAAAGCTAATCATCAATATGGCCTTGCCGGAGGATTAAAAAAGAATACGTTGCATATCGGCGCAAGCTTGGCTTTTGCTTGGGATCAACAATTTCGATCACATAGTCTGGAACGGCTTTGTTGCGAGATTCTAAATGAGGAAAACCGTGTGCCGTTATTATCAATTGCTCATGAAACATCTGCTATAAAATGAAGGTAAATAAAAACAACTTTTTCATCCTCGTTTTTGGGCTGATGTTATAGCTCATCACGCGGAGCGATACTTTCGCTAAAGGATTTTGCCTTGATACTCGATAAATTTCGTCTGGACGGAAAGGCGGCCCTGGTGACGGGAGCGGGCACGGGCCTGGGCGCGGCGATGGCCCTGGGACTGGCGGAAGCGGGAGCGGACGTGGCCGTTCTGGGCAGGAGAGAGAACCTGGTGGCCGAGACGGCGGGCCGGGTAGAAGACTTGGGCCGCCGCGCGCTCGCTATCGGAGCGGACGTGACGAAAGCGGATGAGGTGGCCCGCGCCGTGGTGCGGACGGAAGAGGCCCTGGGCGGTATCGGCATCCTGATAAACGGAGCAGGCGTCATCAACGCCGACCCGAGCGTGGACGTGAGCCCTGAGGATTTCCGTTTCGTCGTCGACGTGAACCTGACGGGCGCTTTTCTGTGCGCGCAGGCCGCAGGCCGGGGGATGCTCGCGCGAGGCTCCGGCAGCATCGTGAGCATCGGCACGTTCCTGGGCGAGCGGGGGCACCGGCCCGCGCGCGCGGCCTATAACGCGAGCAAATACGGCGTGGTGGGCCTGACGAAATCGCTCGCGATGGAGTGGGGCGGGCGCGGCGTTCGCGTGAACTGCATCTGCCCGGGCGTGCACCGTACGCCGATGGTCAAGCCCGCGCTCGCAGACCCTGAAGTGGAAGAGGGTTTAAACGAGAGGACGATACTGGGCCGTGTGGGGGAGCCCGAAGACATCGTGGGTCTCGCGGTTTTTCTGGCGTCCGACGCATCGGCCTACATCACGGGCGAGAGCATATTCGAAGACGGAGGAGGGTGGCTGTAAGGCCCGGTAAAAAGATGGCGGATGGCGTGCGGCGGCGAGGCGGAGGCTTCCACCGGGGCGTGGCGGCCATGGATACGGAGAGAGAGAATGCCGGAATTACAAGCGATCATTTTTGATTTCGACGGCACCATCGCGGACAGCGAGCCGCTGCACCTGGCGGCGTTCCAGGCGGTGCTCTCGGAAGAGCTGGACCTGGACTTGACCGAGGAGGAATACGCCGAGCGCTACCTCGCGTTCGACGACAGGCTCCTGTTCACGCACGTGCTGAACGATCGCGGCGTGGGCGTAGAGCCCGACCGCTTCGAGCAGCTTCTGGAGATGAAAGAGGCGCGATACCAGGAAATCGCTCTGGCGCCGCAGATTCTGCCGGGCGCTGCGGAGATGATTCGCGCCGCTGCCGCGCACTGGCCCCTCGCCATCGCGAGCGGCGCCCTAGGCCACGAGGTGCGGCCCGTGCTGGAGCGGGTGGGCTTGATCGATTGTTTCCCGATCATCGTGACGGCGGAGATGGTGAGCCGGGGAAAGCCGGACCCCGAGAGTTTCCTGACGGCGCTTGCGCGGATCAACGAGGGCCGCGCCGAACCGGTTGCGCCGGGGTCGTGCCTCGTGGTGGAGGATTCCGTGGCGGGCGTGCGCTCGGGAGGCGCCGCCGGCATGAGGACGCTCGCGGTGACGACGAGCTACCCCGCCGATAAGCTGACCGGGGCCGACCGCGTGGTGGACTCGCTGGAGGAGACCGTCGACCCGGGCGGTCTGGCCGCCTGGTTCGCCGCCCTGCCGCCCGCCTCGTCCCCGAGCGAATAGGAGAGGGAGATGCCCATATTAAAGGTCGCCCGCATGGGCCACCCCGTCCTGCGCCGGAAGGCGAGCGAGGTCGAGCCCGAGTATCTTGGGGGGTCCGAACTTGCGGAAATCATCGAGGATATGTTCGAGACGATGGTGGAATATGCGGGCGTGGGCCTGGCCGCTCCCCAGGTGCACTTGGGGATCAGGCTGTTCGTCATGCAGTTCGACCCCGACGATGAGGAAACGCTGCGTTTCGCCGTGAACCCGAAGCTCACGGCCTTAGGCGACGAGGGTTGGGAGGAATGGGAGGGTTGTCTCAGCATCCCTGACATTCACGGCCGCGTGCCGCGCAACGACCGCGTGCGGCTGGAAGCGCAGGATCATGAGGGGAACGTCTATGCGGAGGAGCTTGAAGGTTTCGCCGCGCGCGTGTGCCAGCATGAGTACGATCATCTCGATGGGTTGTTGTTCATCGACAGGATGCGCGATTTCTCGACGCTTTGCTTCGGCGAGGAATACCGCAGATACCACGCCCCGAGGCCGAAAGAGGATTGAAGGGCCTGTGCCTGCTTCCCGCTCAGTTTCTCCTGTATCAGGAAAGGGAGGATTCTAAAATGACGATGACCGCAACTACTGGCACCCGCCGCCGTTCAGGATTTTTTGGCGACTGTCTCGGTTATTTGGCGCTTCTCCTGCTGTTGGGCCTCCCGGCGGCATCGTATGCGGCGCCGCCCGACCTCAAGACTCCGGCGCCGGTCATCTACCTGGCGGATAATCTGGACGAGCAGGATGGGCTTGGGTGGTGCATTGATACCCGCGGACGAGGATTCAGCGACAGGCTTCATACGCACTCGTGCAAGCCGCGCGGCGGTGACGTTCAGTTCCGCTACGAGGAGGCGGCGCGGCGGATCGCTTCGGCCACATTTTCCGGGAAATGCGCGGCGCTCCTGGCGCCGGCCGCCGCCGGGGTAACGCTTGGGCTGTTGGATTGCGCGAAAGACGCCACAGGCCAGGTCTTCGATTACGACGCTGCGTCGATGGAATTCCGCCCCGGCGCGGATCGGACGCTTTGCCTCGTCGCGGGGGCCGCAAGCAGGTCGGCCGGGCCGTTCATGTCGCGCGACCTCGCGCTCGCGCCGTGCGCCTCCACCGATGCGAAGTTCAAGCAGTGGCGCATCAAGAAAGCCCGGCCCTGAGGGTTGAGAGGTGCGCGCGGCTTTATGTAGAGTGAGGGACCCAGGATTGGAGGCGTCACATGGCGACCCGCCGACGAGAGAAATTCACAACCCGGGTGGATTCAGAAATTCTGGCCGCCGTCCACAACCTTGCGCGCATCGAGGGGCGGCAGCTTCAGTCCCTGGTCGATGAGGCGCTTGCCGACTTGATCGAGAAGCGTAGGGGGAGCAGGCCGCGCGCCCGCGTCATGGCGGTCTATCAGGCGAGCCACGAGAGATACGCGCCGCTCTACAAAAAACTCGCTGAATGACGGACTATCCGGTATTTAGACAGGATTCGGGATTTCACTTCTCTTTGCTTCGACGAGGAATACCGGGGGCATCACGCGCCGCGGCCCAAAGAAGAGGCCGAGTAGAGCACCCGGTCCACGCTCGGGCTCACACGATGTCTAGGCACAGGGCTTGTCCAAACCCGGACTTCACGCCATCACATCAAGGGAAAGGCCGGTACACAATACTAGGGTGCAAGAGCAGCATGAGGGGGGCGACGCTAATATGGCTATCACAGGAACGGCTCGTCCATAAGATCGCCGTCGCCCACGGGCGCGGATTCAAGACTTGCGATCAACTGGTTTATCTTCACGACTTGCTACTCGTAAAACATTTTTCTAACGAGGGCAGGTACTCGAACCGAATCAGAGTCATTGCATTTCAAACACTTTTCCCATGAATTCAAATAGTCTTCAAAAGTTTTGTCGTTTTCAGCATTCCAATAATTGATAAATCCGCAGTCCGCCCAAAGAGAAGGATCACTCCGAAAATGATCTAGGAGGGCAAGGGCTACAACTGCATTGCGGCAGCGAAGATAAGGATTGTTTTGCATATCCTCAAGATTTAATGATAACCATCCTGGTAAGTTTTTGCGTTCTGGTGTCAGGTGTTTGTCTGCGAAATCCTCACAGTATTTTGCGTGGCTAGGTGCAAATTCGGCAGCTCCACTGACATTCACAGGCGGGTTGGTTTTCCAAGTCTCCGATAATCTAGACAAAACGAACAATGACGCCATTTCGCAAAGACTTTCCTCAAACCAAGTATGGCGATGTCCTTTGTTGCGATTGTAGTTCGTCATTACATGGCACAGTTTGTGCGAGAACTGATAGACGTATTCGCACCAATTCCTATTTTGAGCATTAATACGGATTTGATAAGGACCGGAATCTGAAAGGACTCTGGATAAATCTTTCCACCAAGAGACTTCAATTCGTTCGTCAGGTAACTTACCGAAAGCACCTACCAGCGCGCAGAAGACAGACTCCAAGACAGAAGGAATTGCAACATCCAGACACGGTTTCTCGTTTCCTTTATGGGTTAGCCAACTATCCACATCAACTATTAGATATTGCGACATTTTTTGTGCCTCCAATTTGTCTGCGTAGTTCGTCACTCACCCCTCCGAAGTGTGCCCTATCGGCAAGCGGCGGCGGTGCCATCAGTGGCCCATGCGCCATTATCATCCGGGCGAGATCATATCATGCCCGCCCGGCCATGTAATGAAATTGACGGCGCGCATAAAAAAATCCCTTTCCGCTTTCGGCATGGAGCATGAAGCCCTGTTTTGCCGATTTCCCCCGATGAAGGGGAGCGGAAAAAAATTTTCTCCCCGCCGCGTAGTCGGTTCCCTTTCCCCGCCACCCATCGAGGCCGCGCCGGATTCATCAAGCCCGCCGCGCCGCAGGCACCACGCTCCGCAGCCCTAAGCGGGGTGAGGGGCTTAAGATAGGAGGCGTCCCATAGCGACCCGGCGATGAGAGAAATTCACTACCCGGGTGAATTCTGAGATTCTGGCCGCCGTCCGCAGCCTTGCGCGGAGCGAGGGGCGGCAGCTTCAAACCCTGGTGGATGAAGCCCAGGCCGACCTGATCGAGAAGCGCAGGGGGAGCAGGCCGCGCCCCCGCGTCATGGCGGTGTACCAGGCGAGTCACGAGAGATACGCGCCGCTCTACAAAAAACTCGCTGAATGACGGCCTATCCGGTTTTTGGCCTGGATGGGGGATTTCACAACTTTGATACGACGAGGAATACCGGGGGTATCGCGCCCTGCGTCTCTAGGCGGGGTGAGTCGCGCGGACCTGCGTCCCGCGGTTCCGTTCCTTTAACGCAGGTTCATCCGCCGCATCCTCTCCGGGCGCGAATTCCAGTTCCACGCAGCAGGCGTTGCAGATGGGGCCGGTCCCGTAGGTGCCCTCATCGAACACGTGTCCCTGAAACTGGTGCAGGCAACTCGGGCAAATCCAGGTGTATCTGCTCATGCCGGTCTCCTCAGGCGACTTTGCCTTCCGAGCGAGATGTAACGCCCTCTTATATTCTCAATATAGGTTTCAAGGCGAAGATTTCGCCACAGAAAAGGCGCGGATTGTTTTTGGCGGGGTTTCAGGGTGGGTGGAGGGACGATACGGGCGAACTGCAGAAGTCTTTCATGTCGCTTGCAAGAAGTTTAAATGGTGCCAATGCTTAAATCGAAAAAGTTTGCATAATTGTATTTATTTTATGTTTTCGTGTTTTACAGTTTCCCTCACAATAATTTCAATGGACAAAGCTGGAATACGCGTGAATATAACCGAGCCAGCGAAGCATTTGTCAACATACCACTATCGGGCCACGTCAAATGTTTTGGAGTTTAGGGCTTGAGTATCAATTTGACACCGCAACTGATTTGTTAACATAATAGTTACACGACACTAAATCCTTGAAAAGTAGGCGTTCCAGGGCTTTATGTATTCTTTGCTGCCTGATGAGGAATCATCATTTGAACGGTTATTGAGGATAGGGCCTTTGGGAAATTCATCGCTCAAGAATCTTGTGTTTGCTGCGCTAACCGCTGTCCTTTTCTTCTCATTTTTTTTCTACGTCACTGCTGATGCGCAACAAATATCCGAAAACGACCGGATTTTCGAAAAGGCGTATAAGGAAGTTTTGAAGGACCCCGGCAACCTCGATAAATCGTTTCGGTTCACGCAACTTGCGATTGAACGCGGCGATTTTGAAGCCGCGATCAGCGCGCTCGAGCGTATGCTGATTACCAACCCCAGTCTTCCCCGAGTGCGGCTCGAACTCGGCGTGCTCTATTTCAGGCTCGGCTCCTACGCGCTCGCAAAGTCCTATCTCGAGAGTGCGGTAAAGGGGAAAAATGTGCCGCCGGTGGTTCGCGAGCGTGTCGGCGTGTTCCTCGTAAAGATCAACGAATTGCTGTCAAAGTCCAAATTGTCCGGCTCGGCAAGCGCAGGCCTACGCTACCAGACGAACGCCAATGCAGGTCCTGACTCGCCCTCGGTGCTGCTTTTCGGAATTCCGGCTGAACTCGATGAAGCCTATACGAGCAAGAAGGATGGGAACTTCTTTGGTGCGCTCAATCTGCGCCACGTCTATGACTTGGAAACACAGGAGCAAACTACGCTCGATACGGACCTGTTCGTGTTTGGCTCCAAACATCTCGAACAAGACCAGATTGACATCCTCTTCCTGGAGGTCGTGGCAGGGCCGCGGTTTCGTGTTGCATCAGAGGGGCGTGCCAATACACTCATACGTCCGTTCGTCTCGGGAAACGTAATCCATCTCGGAGAAGACATTCTCTACTCCTCATTCGGTGGCGGCCTTGAGATCTCCAGGCAAATCAACGACGGGCTGGGCGTGACGATGCGATACGACGCCAGAGACAAGCGCTTTGATAACAACACAAGCCGCCCGGCGGCCAGCGACGAAGATGGCGTAGAGCAGTCGGGACATGTTACGGCAGCGTTCTCCATCACCCCGACGGTCAACGCTTTCGCGCGGGTGCGCGTAAAGGCCCACGATGCTCAGGTCGATTACGAGGCGAACCGCGAATATGGAGGACTTGCCGGCTTATCGGTGTCTTACGAGCCACCGATTGGGAACCCTTCGCGCCGTTGGCTTACCTCGGTCAGCAGTGAGTTTTCGTTTGTGAAGTATAAGGCTCCCGATCCCGCCGTGTCGCTGACGACGCAGAGAGAGGACAAGAAGTGGAGTTTGCGCGTGCAAACGAACATTCCTCTCTCGAAGTTAGTGTCGCTCGGAATCGGCGTGACCCATTCGAGAAATAGTTCGAATCTGCCGAATTTCGAACAGACCAATACAGGGGTCGCAGCTTCCCTGAGCCGTTCATTCTGAATCGCCGGATAGGAAAGCAAAAGCAAATAATCCCGATACTTGGGTGATTGAAATTGAAGAATCTCAAATAAAATGAGGAACCTTTGATTATGACATCATCTATCCGAACGCGGCGGTGGAAAGCCGCCCTGATGGGCATCGTGCTCTCTATGTTCGGAACTGTAGCGGTGGCGCAGGAGATCGGGACGACCACGGCGGTCACCGTTCTTACCACCGGGCAGCCGCCGGGCGCTGTGGCGCGGCGGCTAAAAATCGGCACCAACGTCTTCGCCAACGAACGGTTGGTGACTTCGCAAAGCGGCCGCGCGCAGTTGATCTTCAATGACCGCTCGTCGCTGATCGTTGCGCCGAACTCAGACCTCGTGCTCGACGAATACGTCTACGATCCCAAGACGAAGGCGGGCAAGGTCATCTTCTCTACAACAAAAGGTTTCTTTCGCTTCGTTGGGGGCGTGATATCGAAGAAGAACAAGGTGGAGTTCCGCACTCCGCTCGCAATTATCGCGCTGCGCGGCGGCATCGCCGACGTTAACGTTTCCGATAAATCGGTGGTTGCGATCAAGCATTTCGGTGTCGACGTCGCTGTCACGCCTAGAACGCCGGACGGCGCGGAGTTGCAATCCAGGATTCTCCGTAACGGCTTCAAGGCAACGGTGACGGAAAAAACCGGCAGCGTTCAGCTCGAAAAAGTTACGCAAGCCGAAATCGACGGCAACCTCGCCAAGCTCGAAGGCGAAGCGGCCGACGAGCCGGCCGAATCCGAACAACAGGTTGCCGATGCAGGTTCGTCCCAGAATCCGGCTGATCTCGCACCCATTGAGCCGGCTATCCAAGCTGCCCAAGCCACGCAAAAGAGTGTTGCCGACGAGAAAGTGCCGGAGAGCGACATCATTGAGGAGGCGCAAGATAACCTTTCGGCTATGCCCGAGCCTGAACCCGAACCGCAGCCCGGCCTAAGTATCCCGCAGGTTACTTTCTACGGCCAATACCAACGAAATCCAGTTCAGGATTTCCAAGGAACCACGGGCGCGGATAGAATCATCGAATTGATTCCCGCACACAACATCAGATACGGAAATGGGCAGATCGAGGACGGGTGGTTCAACGCGATACTGAACGGCCAGGAGATTCGCCTGCCGATTCCCAGTCACGGGGACTTCACTTTTGATGCTGCCGGAACGTCTACGCCGTTCGGGCCGGTTTCGGGCACAGGGTTTTTCTCGCCCAACCAGGATTTCTTCTTCTACACGTTGGGAGAGACTGAGAACGACGGAAATCTCGCGACGATTTTCGGCGGAATTCCGATCACCTCGGATTTGTTCCCCTCATCAGGATTCGCAACTCAAAGTCACCAGACTGCCCATCCCTTCCCCAATGCCGCAGGCGGCGACGTCCTCGGCCTGCTCCGTGAATACACCCTTTTTACGATTTACGGAGCCCGCGACACAAACGTCGCCCCGGGAGTAATCGCCGGCGCGGCCGTGGTCTTCGACGGCTCGGGCCCGGCGCAGCGTTCCGCCATGCTTGGTACTTCCGGCGGTTACTATCTTACACGTCTGGTGGAGGGCGGGCCGAGAGAGGGACCGATTGAAATTCGGGGAGGCAGCAGGACATCTGTAAGGCGATCCAGTACGAGCCATCCCGTGCGAACGGCTTTTAATTTCTACTCCGTACACGATGAGAACAAAAATAGTCTTTTTGGCGTGAACGCGCCCGATTTTTTCGTCAACAGCACCCAGGACTCTGGAACTTTATCCGGCGTTCGCCAACCCGGTTACACAGGCTTTTATCAGACCCTAATCGGTCTTGACTCTCAAGGAACAAGATTCCATACCAACGGGTACGTGCGACCGGCTTCCTCGCCGGCCAATCTCGGCTCTAGGCGAACGACACGCACACTGTTCGGCTACACAGGCGGCATCGTCGAGATCAGAGAGAGAGGGGGCGAGTTTCAAGGCGATTATGTCTTTAATGCCGACCCCGTCGATCGCGGGCGTTATAGCACGCCCGACGTGTCGCCGAGCGGACAGGCCGGGGCCCGGATTTTCACGGATAACGGTAGCAACTGGATGCTAGTGGAAGTGGGCATTGAAAGCATTGAGGGGTCCAACAACAACTTCTACCGCCTCGGCACCCCCATAGGTACCTTCCATTCCCGATCGGCGTTTATCGACGACCGCCGTTTCATCGCCCGTGAGCTATCGCCTGGCGGACGAGAAGTCATCGGCGGTAACGGTTTTATGAGTGGTAATCCCATCTTACGCCTGAGTGGATTGTTCGCTTCCACCGGAATGTTCGGAGACGTACTGCCGGAGGGCGTTACGCCCTGCGAATGCGAATATCTGAGTTGGGGTTACTGGTCGGCCGATGCACGTAGGGAAACAACCCAGGAAGATCGAAACAACGAGAGGGAAGCAGTTCACATCGCTTCCTGGGTCGCAGGCGAGATCCCCGACGCCGTGGACATACCCACCACCGGTACGGCCTCATACGCCGGGCACATCGTGGGTAACGTAAAAAACGGCGCGAACTACTACGTTTCGGCGGGGCGCTTCACCCAACAGTACAATTTTGCGACCGATACAGGCGCATTTAACGTCACGAATTTCGACGGCGCCGACTATTCAGGATCGGTTTCGGCATCGAATCTCAGGAGCGACTTCCAGAGTGCGAACATCCAGGGCAGTTCCAATCGGGTGATGAACCTGCGGGGGTCGTTCTTCAAGTCGCCTGCCCAAGGTTCCGGCGCCATCCCCGCCTATGTCGGCGGCGATTTCAACGTCACGGGCAACGGCTACAAGGCCGGCGGAACTTTCGCGGGGGAAAGATAGCGTTTGATCGGAAAGAAAACCGGATAGTTTTTCAGGTCGATGTCTACTGAGTAACGAACCCGGGATTAGCAAGCGGGTTCGCTTTCCCAAGAGGCGTCATTCTGCGTGTTGCTCGCCCAATAAAGAGAATATCGTCAACGGAGCTTCCCGACCACGAATTTTGATATTGCCGATCTCCTCACAGTCGAACTCGGAGACGGCCGCGCGAGTCGATTCGCCGATGATGATCGGCACTCCGTAGGTCTTTGATTCCGTCTCCAGGCGGGCTGCGATGTTCACGGCGTCGCCCAGGGCCGAATAGCCGAAGCGCTGCTCAGAACCGATGTTGCCGACGCAACATACGCCGGTGTTTAATCCGATCCCGATCCGTATGGGATTGTGCGAGGCTTTCCGGGCCAGGGCTTCGCTTTCGAGGTCCGCATTGAGATTATCGAGACGCATTCTCATATCCAGCGCCGCCAAGCAGGCGCGGCGGACGTGATCGGGCTGATCGACCGGCGAATTCCAAAAGGCCATTAGTCCGTCACCCGTGTAGTGGCTGATCGTCCCGTCTTGTTCGAGTACGGCCGCGGTCATCGTCGTCAGAAACCGGTTCATGAACGTGGTGAGTTCGCCAGCCGACATGTTCTCGGACAGAGCGGTGAAGCCGCGCACATCCATGAACATCACCGTCAAGGGCCGCATCTCTCCGCCCAGTTTCACCTCGTTCGGGTGTGTGACGAGGTGGTCGACAAGCTTGCGCGAAACATACATGCCGAACATGCTGTGGAGTTGGCGACGATCCAATTCGGTGCGCAAATAGCTCAAAATCGAACCGCAGACAAAAACGATTCCTACAATGAAGACGGGATAGATCGGATCGATTAAAAGCCTTATGGAGGCCGCACTGAAGGCATACCATGAGAGGGCGACGCCGAATACGGCACACACACCGCCAATCAGCGCCGACCATGCCGCTCCAAGCCGCGGGATAAGGAATACGAGAATGGAGCCGGCGATGAATAGAAAGATCAACTCTGCGCCCGTCGCCCAGTCTGGGCGGGTAAGGTAGGAGCCGAGAAGCATTTGTTCGGTGACTTGGGCGTGGATCGCAACGCCGGGAAGAGACGGATGGAGCGGTGTCGTCTTGAGATCGGCGAGTCCTGCGGCGCTCGTGCCGACGAATAGAATCGAACCCTTGAGCCGGGTTTGGTTGAAATCGCCGACGAGTACCTTCCAGGCCGGCACGAACCGGACATCCTGCTCACGGGTCTGGTAGAGCCAGATTCTCCCTACCGCATCCGTCGGCACCGTGAGCCGGCCGACCTTGACGTTGATGACGCCGGTCTTTTGTCCGAACGCTTTCTCACTGCTTGCGCCGGAGCTTTTCACCAGCAGTGTCGAGGCGCCTTGGACCATTCGCAGCGTGTCGAGTGATAGTGTCGGATAGATTTTGTCGACGAAATTTACCAATAGCGGAACACGGCGGGCCACGCCGTCACGCTCGGGTACAAGGTTCAGGCTTCCGCCACCGGCTGCAGAAGTGGAAAGGCGGCTCAAATTGAGAACGGAACCCTCGAAGCGGGGAACGAAAAGGCGCGGGTCGTCACCGGTAAATGCGTATCCCGTGCGAATTGGCGGCTGAGCGCCTGGACCATTCGGGGTTAATACGAAACCCAGCGCGACATTACCCGCTTTTCTGATTGCGGCCGCAAACATCTCGTCGTGATTTTTAGAGCGCGCCGCTTTCTCCCGCAGGTTCTCATCGACCAATTGTCCCGGTAAATGTTTGATAATTTCAAGAGGCGATGTGCGGTCAGGTTCCGAGAATATGACATCGAAGACAACCGCCGCCGCACGAGCCTCCGTCAACTTTTCGAGGAGCCGGGCAAGCAAATTCCGCGGCCACGGCCATTGGCCGTAACGTGAAATACTTTCATCGTCGAGATCAATGATATGGACCGGAAGCGGAACGTATTCGCGCGGTTTGATGTGTTGATAATAGTCAAAAGTTCTCAGCCGCATGTCCGCAATCGGCGCCGGATCCCAGGCCCGAAGGGCAAGCCCCAGCAACAGGATCAGCGCAGGTATGCCATATTCCAGGTATCTGGGAAGACTCTGCGAGCGGCGAAATATCGAACGTCCGTGGTTCAACACAGCCACCGTTATCGAGGGGTTCGAGCGTCATATCCAGACACAATCGTCGCACGCGCACTCTTTTTTTACAATCATGTGAAAATTCTTTTCGATACTTGGCGATATATTGGAACTCATTGATATCTAACTGCTTTCTTTGATGATGGCTATTCGTCAACATGCAAGGACCAATGACAACAACTAACGTGATAGAAACAGAAAACCCCTGTGTTACAAGGGGTTCAGGGCAAAATCGCTTATTCACGGAAACGTGAGAAAAGGTAAGTGGTGCCCAAGGCCGGATTAGAATAATAATATTAACTTATTGATTATATTAGCTTTATATCCCATTATTTTTTGTTTTCCAACAATATATCATACATAGGTGAGGATATTCGAGAGCTAGGGTGTCTTTAATAAGTCTCTAATCTTAATAAACTTATGCTTTTCAGTAGAATTATTCCGTTTCTCCTATCCATCTCAGTCCGGTACTGGTGCGAGTGCAGTTTAGTGAATCGCGTTTGCGTTCCGAAGATGTCGTCTCCAAATTATCCTACTCTCCGTCTGTCCGAATTGTCCTGTAAAAGCCATATTGCAACGGAGAATTTTTGGCTCACTTGCCAATGTGTCATGACAGAACGGAGAGAGTGGTTAGTTGGTTTGTTTCCCTATGATCGTAAGACGCGACCAAGAGGCGGTAGGAAATCCTTCGCGGAAACCTTAACCCGCAGACAGAGTCTAGCTAGTTTTTTTGGCATGCTGAGAGACTGGTCTCGCTGCCTGAGGATTTGTGAGACACATGAAAGGAGTGAACGTTAATCTGTTGGGGGTATATAGCATTTAAAAACAATAAGTTATGACGTTTTCAACACTAAATTCTAACCTTGCAACTGTTGCAGCCTTATGTTGCACGTCCATTCCGCCGTCAAATCGATGAATGGCTTCTTGATAGAACTGAATTGGCTGTCACCTCTGGAAGAAAATCCAGTAAAGGATGGTATCTTGAGGTGAAAATCAACGCCGTCGTCGATTGTCTTTGTACCCCCGAAGAGCGTGCCGCCCTTTATGAAAAAATCGCATGCACGGCCTCTGTCGAGGCGTCTACAATTCGTTAAAACATAAGCGCCAACCAGAACACCAAATTAAAGCAGCACCTCCTCAAGCTCCTGGAATATCTGCTGATAGGGATCATCGTCCGGGGTCATCGAGAACCCATGCGCTTTCTTGGATATTTCCGCAGTGAGCTGGAAGCGTTGCTTCTCATCAAGCAGGGGTAGCAGCGCCACAATAATCTCACGCAAGGCGTGCGTGAGCGCGTGGATTTTTCGTTCATGTCTCTCGGTCGTGTCCATTTTCATTTTCTCCCTATCAGAACCGGAATCTTTTCTGAAGGCCCAACCACAGAGATAGAATCAATGCGAAATTTTCGAATGATTCTCCGTTTCAGTTTTCCTTGCTTGCACAAGTTCTCTTTCATCAGTTCTTGATAGTTGAGGTGCCTTTTTCTTGTTTCGTATTGCATCTCATTTTCCTCCCGGGCACACTGGACCTGAGAGGTTGACATGAGCAATTTTTTCGGAAATATTTCAGCAATTGATTTTGGAAGTATCCCCGTTAGTGGTCAAGCCAACAAGCGAACGGGCGGAACGGAGGCCCCGGTAGTAGCCGCGGCCTCCGTCTTCATGCCGGAAATTCAATCGGTAATCAAATCTCTTTCCAGTTTTGTGGTGTACAAGTCTTGCAGTAAGTCCATCCTTCATGCTTTGCAAGTAAATGAGTAACGAGATCACTCAAATTGCTACTCATGATCTTTTTGTATGCACCTAGATGGATATGGAAACAAGAAGCACGATGAATCATACCGTTATTCAAGACGAAGCCTTTGGGATTGCTTTCAAGCCATTCGCTATAACTTTCTTCTTCATGTTGAAATATCTGCATTTCAATATTTCCCTTTCGCAACGGAAATGCTTCTTTAGAGCGTCATTTCGGCTTTCTTTTTCTTCATCAATCTTCTGAGCTTGCCCAAGAGCGAATCTTGTTTCCTTTCACGAATTTTCCTGATCTCATCTTCAAGAAACTCAGCTGTCATTCTGTAAAGAGTTCTCCGCATGTCTTTCCGCAGTGACTCGTATTTCTGCTTGGCTTCGTGATATCGACTTCTTGCGGCTTTGTATCTATCCACGAACATGGCGTTGAAAAGAACTTCACCCAGAGAGTCCATGCGCCCTCCCTTGTAGCTGTATTCCCATTGAAACTTGGCGTCCTGATATTCTTTCGCAACAGCTATCCACTCGTCTCCTGCACTTGATCTCATGATCGCCGCGCGTGCGCGATCTTCCGCTTTCTGCCATAACCGCGTTGCTTCTCTCTCGGCACTAAAATGCTGCTCGGTTACCCGTACGTCCGCTTTTTCTTGGGCGGTTTGGGCAGGTGGCGGTTTGAAGTCCATGGCGGACTTGCATCCGGAAACCACAAGGACAACAAAAAACAGACACAGAAAATGACGCATTGGTCACCCTCCCGACAAGCGATTTTGAAAGGACACACCTTTGTTCATCGTTCAGGTCGGTGGGGTGTGCTACACAGGATGAATACCATGTGTTGTGTGGTGGCGAACCCCACCAAGTCGGGGTTCTCGTTCGAGCGGGAACCCCGACGCATTTTTGATGACGTGACCCGTCCAGGCCGGGCCGCGTCACTATCACTTGAGAGATCGTGTGAAGACTCGCCTATTCACCTTTCCCAAGGGAGCGACCCCCGGAATCGTGCAGGCTGTTGTATTCAGCGAGAGACCCGACGGATGTGACGGGTTCTCTCAAGCAATAGTGACGGAAAAAGAATTGCATATTATTTCACAGTGCGCAAGGATAGCTTTCCGAAGGGGGAATGACATGATGAAGGAGGGTTGGGAATAATGAAAAAAGATCAGCCAAAACGCCCCACCGTAAAAGTCGTCAAACCTACCTATCAGCCGAGCAAGGCGGAACTAAAAAGGGTCAAGTCCTGTAGATGCTGGATAATTTCTTTGGGCGCATATCGGCCGAGGGCTGCCTGATGTCGTTTTCCGCCTCGTAGTCCTGGTCCAGTTCCCTTCTCAGGGCGTCCATCTGTCGGCGTTCGAAGCCGGTGACCCTGAGCGCCCGCCATCGCTCCGAAGCCCGGATCATGGCGGCGAACATGAGCTTGAGCACCGGCTTTTCCCCGAAGGCGTTGGGGATGATCTTCATCCGCCTGCGTTCCTCGACGAGCAAGCGCTCCAAGAGGTTCGTGGTGCGCACGGCCCGGCGGTGGTTGACGGGCGCCCGCAGGTGCGCGATGCAGGCTTCGAAGTCGTCGCGATACACGCCACGGCGCCGGGCAGTTCGGACTCGTAGTCCCTGACTATCCCTTCGGCCAGTTCCCGGGCGATGGCGCGCGAGGGGGCCTGGTAGGCCGCCGTCGCCCGCGCCTTGAACTCCGGCCAGAGGTCCTCGGGCGCCTTGGCCGCGAGGTTCCTCATCCGGTGCGCCAGGCAGCGTTGCCGCTCCGAGCGCGGGAAGCACGTCTCGATCGCCTTGATGATGCCGGGCGCTCCGTCGCTGACCACCAGCAAAGGGTCGCCCAGGCCGCGGGCGCGCATGTCGTGGAAGAACGCGCTCACCGTCTCGGCGTCTTCTTTTGAACCCGCCATCAGGTGCAGGAGAACCTTCGCGCCGTTCGCCGTGAATCCCCAGGCGGCCAGAACCGGCTCGCGCCTGCTCCCCGGGCGGATACGTTCCGCAATCCCGTCGATGAACAGATAGACGACCTCGTGCTCGCCCAGGTCCCTTGACGCGAACTCCTGGTAGTCTTCCCAGAGACGCTCACCGAGTTCGGAGACCGCCGTGCGCGAGAGCAGAAGACGACCGCTCTCGTCGGTGAAGACGTCTTCGATGTCGCGCACCGACAGGCCGCGCGCCAGAAGCTCCACCGCCAGCCCCTCGAGCGCCTCGGTGCGCCCCTTGAGGCCCTCGCGGATCTCGGAGCGGAACCCTTCCTCGCGCCCGGCAATCTGCGGCGCCGCGTACTCGATGAACCCTTCGGCCGTCTTCAGGCGACCCGGGCGGTGACCGTTGCGGTAGCCCTGGCCGGGCTTCGCGCCGTGTTCGTAGTATTCCCGGCCCAAGGCGTCGCGGCTCTCCGCCTCCAGCGCCTCTTCCACGATGAGCCGCGTGGCGAGCTTCACCAGGTCGGCTCGCGCATCAGGACTCGACAGACGGCCTTCGAGCAGGTCGGACAGGGATTGGCGGGTATGCATCGATGCCTGTATTCTCTTCTTCATGGGGTTGCCTCCTCGGTGGGATGCCGGCGCTCACCGGCACGGGTTCATGGTTCCTCCGCCGAGGAGGCACCCCTCTTAATTTTCCAGCAAGTTTAGGACTTAACCCTGACACAATCTGCAAATTCTGACCGAATATTGAAGGAGCAATTTTCTCATGTGGCCAGATATTCCGGAAGACGTCATTGAATATGTTAGAATGGTTGTTCGGTATGCATCGGATGAAACTACTGAGCGAATATCCAACCAACCAAACATTAGAGAAACATCGCTGGATGACGCGCTCGTCAATGCTGTAGCCAAATTTGCCGCTCCCAAGCGCCTTCCGTCGAACGCGGTCGTAATGATTCAGGTGCACAATATTGGTGGCCTTAGACAGTTGGAGAAATGGGAGCTTGCCGATGTTGCCTTTCTTGTTCACGTATATTCCGGTGGAAAACCGACAGCTCAGAAGATCGGCCTTCTACAATCCAAGCGCCTATACCCGGAGAATCATGACGTCGATACCGATGACCCTATTGGTTTTAGTTACGGCCTGAACCGTTTGTTGAATCCTCTCGAAACAACCGCGCCACTAATCAGGAGGACGACTTACGAGTTTATTGACCAATCGATCTATGCGGCGATCAAACACGATGATAAACAATTGAAACGCATTGGTGATTTTCAACAGAAATTTGGAGAATCGATTTTCTATCTTCTCTATCATCCACCGCAAATTCCGTTCGAATCCACTTTGCCTGCGGCGAACTATCATACAGTGCAATTTCCTCCTTTGGGACCGCGTGTAGTAAGGTCCAGTGCCATTGAAAGCGTTCTCAACGACCCTTCCAGACCAAAAGCCAGTCCAAGCTTCAAAGAATTACAGTTGTCGTCGGGTGACGAAAATTGGCGACTTGAAACGTGGACCGCAGAATTGCTGTTGCGATGTAAAGTGGGACGACAGTACTCGCAGTCTGACCAAGATCTGATTGGGCCACTAATCAACCGTCGGTCCGGTCCGATCGGTGCCGCCATACGCATCAACATCACTCTTTCTGATTGGTAGTAAAAAGACCCAAGCGGCACATGTGCCTTTCCTGGAAAACGGGCGGGCTCCCTATGTCCGACTTAGTCTCGGTTCTCTTGTCACCCTGCTCGCTCTTGCCCTAATCGCCAAGAAGGCCAACGGGGGCCATGTTCTCAATACGGAAGTCCCGAAGAGACTCGAGACACCGACGTTTGCTTGGTAATCGTGGGAATTACACATTTCTGTTATCTTGGTCTGTGTGGGACCGTATTGGCTCTCGTAGGATGCAAGCCATAATGTATTCCAATAGGCAACTATGCCATCAGAAAGATGGCTGCGCAGTGGAATAAATGGAGAAATGACCAACATGCGTACCCTTGTCGCACGTACGCCTGATGATTGCGCAATCATCATCTTTCGGGCCGAGGGGCGGTCGCAAGAACGCGCCTGACATGCTTGTTGTCGTCTCGGACACCGTTTGCCAACCCTGCGCGCTCGGCTCGTCTAATAAAGCAGTTGTTCGGCTATATCAGCGAGAAAGTTCGGCGGGTTTCTGCGAGTACGGTCTTGCTTCGGTGCGAGGCCTTCCTGACGGCCGAGCGCTACCTTCCGCGCAACGCCGACCATGTCTGACGCGAGCACTGCATAAACGTGCTGACCCCCATCACCTATTGGGATTGGCTGAAGCCGTGGGCTGGCCTTTGGCGGCAAAGCCCCCTTAAAAGGGGGGAGACACACTCGGTTGCTTCGCGGGATCTGCCATAGAGTGCCGCATTGATAACTGGCAAGAGTAAACTAGAATATATGTAGCATCCAGCCTGTCAATTGTGCGCTTACTTCTCTCTTGAGGCCGTGAAGTCACGCAATCAATATTTTACCCTCCACGCGGTTGACACCAGCAGGAAGCAGGAGCCTTTCGAGCCAAGCAACTGGTCGCCCTCGTTCATCACATAAGGTGAAGAAAGCACGTTGACGTGCTCTGGTGAATGCAACAAAGAACGAGTTCAGTTCTTCAAGGCGCTGCGATGCTAGGCTCCGCCAAGTTCGATCATCTAGCCCGTAGAAGATCATCGTATGAAATTCCAGGCCCTTGCTCCTATGGATGGTCATCAGCACGACTTGGTCGGTTCCCTCGAATTCGTCGAGGATGGTGGTCCAGGTGTCGCCTATCGCAGCGCATTCTTTCAGGAGCGTTACAAACCCGCTCCACGCGCGGTCAAAATCACGCTGACGGTGATATTCGGGAAAGGCTTGTCGAACTTTTTCCTCTTGCACAAACGCGAGAGCAGCGCATGCGGCAGCCTCAATGGAGTCTTCATCGGGATTGTCGCTGCGCATCGAAAGGCGCATCTCCCGCACGAACGTTTCCAGTCGCTGCTCCAGTCTTAGCAAGGCCGCATCATTCTCTGTGTCGACGGCTTCGAGGAATTGAAGGTTCCGAAGCGAAGAATCCCAATTGTCCGGACTGCGGATGGTGCTTCCAAGGCGCAGAAGTGGCAGAAGAATCTGCGTGAGCTCCTCGCTAAGCACATCCTGGATGGAAATCCCGCCGACATCGCGTGCGACATTTCGCAGGCGAATCCCGTAGCGGGCAAAAGCGTCGGAGAGCTTGTTTTCTACATTGTTAGCATGCATGCGGACCAGAATGGCCGTGTCGTGCGGTTCGACCGTACCAACGGCAACTTCCTGCGCGATCCACGCCGCGAGGATTTCGGCTTCCTCTTCCTCCGTCGCGAACTGCCAAATGGCCGCAATTTCGCCGTCGACTGAACGCTCAGCCTGAGCCTCGGGATGCTCTACTGTTGGATCGATCCGTGTGGCAATCACTTGTTGCATGCGAACGAGATCCTCATGGGAACGCCAATTGCAAATTAGTGGTATACGGCGCGCGTGATAATCGTCAGCAAATGTATCAAATGCTTCAGGCATTGCGCCGGCCCAAACCATGATGCGTTGCTTGTCGTCTCCGACCGCTGTGAATATTGGATGACCGTCGTTAAAAGCTGCCTGCAGCAATTCATATTGGGGGAAAGTCGTGTCCTGGAATTCGTCTAGGAAAATAACCGGATAGCTAAGATGCAGGGCGCGCCGAACTGATGGGTTTTCCTCCAGCATTCGAAGCGCTAGACGGTTTATCATGGCAAAGGAAAGTAGGACATCCTCGTGGTCCTCGAATTGCGCGTGCCAATACGCGTGAAGGGTCTGAACGGCTAGGCCATCACCGTTAAACGGCAAAGGTGTTCGCGCAACCAGCCGCTCAAGCTGCTGTTCTCCAATGGCACGAATATTCCTATTTTCAAGAAAATAACGGAAATCCGGATTCCTCGGCATGACGATGCGATAGTCAGCGGGAGGCTGAAATTCGCCGGATATCGCTGCCCTGAAACGATCAACGAGGTTCTTTGCGAAAGCATCGAATGTGAAGGAATTGAAGCGGCGCGCCTGTTCAGGCGTACAGCGCCTCTCAACGCGAAGCGTCAAATTACGCGCAGCATCTCGCTTAAAGCTGATCGCCAAGATGCGCTTCGGAGCAGGGCAGAGCCCGGTTTGCAGAAGGTAAGCCGCTTTCTGCGCGAGAAATTCTGTTTTGCCCGCACCGGCGCCTGCTGTAACGAGGATGCTCTGCTCGGTTTCCCTAAGTGCTTCCCAAGCCCGGGGTTCGAGATCATCGACGCCTTGCGGTTGCCATTCCTCCGGGCTGGTCAGGCTCATATTTCGTCTTCCGGCAGCCCCAGCGCTTCGCAGATGGCATCGATCAGCGCTTTGATCTCGTTGGGTGCGTCTTTCGCAAGAATCTGCTCGTCAATACAGGAAAGTGCCGCAATGTGCGTTTCAGGTTTGCTGCGGTTCAGGAACAGGTAAGGATACCAGGAAAATGCGCCGTTATAGTCCTCATCATATAAATCGGGGGTACCGCCGGTCTTCAGCGTGGTTCTCTTTTTTTCTTCGATCGCATTCTTACTCATTCGCGGTCCCCGCCCGCCCGGATGTGGCGTTTGGTACGCCTCCTGGAATGCGGATAGCATCGCAAAGTCGAGATCGATCGGATGGGAGAAAAAGACATTCTCTTTGGCAAGGGCGTCGAACCAGTGGTGTTCCTCATCAAGCAGTTCTGCGTCATCCAGGTCATCAATTGCTTCAGGGTCTACCATTCCATTCTCAACACAAGGTTTCTCGGAAAAGTCGACCCCATACTCTTCGAGCGCGGTGACGGCTTTTTTTATTGCACTTGCCCCGCCATGTTTTCTACCGAGATCCAAATCAAGCAACGTAGCATGCGGGATACGTAAATCTGAAAGCAGCTTCCAGAAGTGGCCAATAAAACGACCTCCAAGGGGAACGACCGGGACAAAGGACGGGTCGAGCGCCAGGCCCATGGCGCCTGCAATTCTCGGAATTACAAGCCGCTCTGAATCCCCTTCGCCCAAAACCACGAATCGCGCGAAATAGAGTTCCGGATATGCTTTCACGGCGAGCCGCACATATTGGCTCGCCTCCTGATCATCTCTTGGTAACGAAAGCTTCCGGACCACAGCCCTCCGACTCCGACGATTAAGTCGAAAATACCGCACCTCCTCAGGTTCAATGCGACTCAGGATTGCTGATGAATGGCTCGATATCATCACCTGAGCCATTGGCAAGGCACCGATCTCACGCGCCTGCGATACGATACGCGAGAGAAAAAACGGGGACAGACTGTTCTCTGGTTCCTCAATAGCGAAAAGCGTCAAATGCGTTCTGCGGAGCTTTTCATGCTCAAAAAAACTCTCATCCGCCGACTGTGCAAATGCATCTTTCTCAACCTCAAGCGTGGCGGCGGTGAGAGCGATATGAAACAGAGATCGTTGCCCATCACTCAGATCAGCCAATTCACGTTCACGCCCCTCTTCGTCGGGTGAAAATACGAACTCGGCCTTTCGCACCAACTCCTCAAAACGGCTGTCAACGAGCTTTAGGGCTGGCGTGGTGTCGGTGTCTGCTTCGCTGAGTTGCAGCCATCGATCTGACAAACGTTCGATTAAGAACTCTGCTGGTTCTTCCTCTTCAAAGCGCCGTTGGAGCTTCTCCGCGCTTCGCGCGCTCCGATCTCGAAACCCTTCCGACCAGCGAGCTGCCTTCCAAAGGCGTCCTTTTAAGAGATTCGTAACCTGACTAGCAGCGTCGCGAACTGCGGGAACGTAGATCAGTTGAATTGAACCCCGCTGAACCGCCTGGACCCTTGCGCATTCATCCCAGTCAAATACTTCGTCAAGCGTCGTTATCCAGCGCAAGTCCTCTTCAATGTTTCCATCCGGTGTACTGTCATCAGTCCAAGTTGCTTGGAGTTGCATGCGAACCTTCAACGGCTCGCCAGGGCCCGAAGCGGCCATCTGAAGGAAGAATTCGGGGACCGCATGCTCGTACTCCTCCTCTTCTAGACCCTCCAGTTCCGGGAAACCGAAGATTGCCTCTATTGTCAGCGAGGCTCCCGATTCCAATTGGTGGCTCTCTTTGGGAATATGAAAATCCCTCCGGTGCACGGCACGTTGTGACGAACTGACGCCAAACAGGCGAGAAAGAGCAAGAAAGGTTGCTGTCTTGCCGGAGCCATTACCGCCAACGAACGCGGTGACGCCATGCTCAAAAGGGATGTTCTTGTGGTTGCCCCCAAAACACCGAAAATTCTTAATCCGCAAGCGCTCAATCTTCATGGTCCCTCCACTGCCAACTATCCGACGATTGTCTTGATCTACATGGAGTTCCTGAAATTTTAGGCCGTGTAAACGATGCTTAGGTTCTGTTACTAATGACCAGTAAAATATTTCGAATATTCCACCGCGAGCGGCAGCTTCTTGTATAGTTTATTGTTATTCCAGTCAATTTTCTTGAGACTAACAACGGTTATACCGGTTTCGTGCCACCCACTCACACCTGTAAAATGGTGGAGCAAAATTGAAGAAGGTGTCGGTTTTAGCCAGCTATTTTGTAGACATTGTAGTTCGAACCGGCCCGCACCCCTGCTCTAATCCGATCGAACGCTAGCACACCGCGTTCCGCAGGGCCTTGCTGGCCTTGAAGAACGGCATCTTTGCGGCGGCCATGTCGATGTTCTTCTCCGTGCGGGGGTTTTGTCCACTCCGCGCCAGCCAGTTCCTCGTCGAGAACGTTCCGTATTCCGGTATGGAGACCATCTCCCCGTTCACTAGAGCACCCTGGATGGCCTCGAAAAGCGCATTCACTGCTAGTCTTTCGACAGCGAGCCCCGATCTGCGACGTGGGCCGCAATATCCAATTACCTCATTCCGCGTTCCTTACTGAATTGAACCATATGTGATCGCGCGTATGCGCAAAGAGGACGATGAGACAGGATTGTGCCGCCTCATCGCACGCCGGGTAAGCACCTTGCAGAGGACGAGGAGGGAGACGGCGTGGGTGCGGGAGCCTGGCGGAAAGGACCGGGCGGAACCCACAACCCCTGAAGTGCACCCTTGACGAATCCCAATCCACCCTGCAGCACTAGGGCCTTCGTCCTTGCAGGACTCGTTCACACACTCCTCGCCACCCTCTTCGCCCAAGAAGCCGGTATCCCTCGGCGTAGCCACCCCGAAACCTCTCTCGCAAACCCGCGCCGCGCGACCGGGGCGCCAGGGCGATCATCGATGCCATGCCTGGTGAGCGCTCTCCGGACAGGTTTCTATTTCCAGACTACGCCAATGGACGGGGATACTATCCTTTCGCAACTGCTGAAGGGCGTTGTGCGAGGATGCGGACCTCGGCAGGTTGCGGCTCCACGACCTTCGTCACACCATGGCCAGCCATGCTGTTATGTCGGGCGAGAACTTGCCTCTGGTCGGCGCGCTGCTCGGGCATCGGCGGCACCGCACCACCGCGGGCTATGCGCACCTCGCCGACGGGCATCTCGTCGAGGCGGCGGAGAAGGTCGGGGCCTTGATCGCACGGGCAATGTCTTCAGAGAAATAAAGCGGGTTCTCCTGGTTCAAGGCCACGACAATCTCTCCTACTCGGTGAATATCGATTCCGGTCTGAGGGGAATAGGAACCAATACCACTAGGCGAGGAGAGAAAATCGTGGTCCTTATACAGATGCTCTGACAATTTCCAAATCAAGAATCCTGTATCGAACATCTCAATACTTTTGTGGGAGGAAGTGTTTATTCCATACTTGCATATTCGATAGTCTTCATTCTTCATCAAGCATATCGATGCGCCGGATAATATTCGGGTCTTGACCTTTGAGGTGGATGTACTCCTTGAGTTCGGAAATGATCTTGGCATTATTGTCCATGCGTTTCGCCGCAGCGAGTCGCCTCCTCCTGAGATCTCCTTGGACACGAGAAGCCAATCGTTTGTTTTTTTCGGCGAATTGGCGGTTGCGATCCTTCGCACTGTCCAGTTTCTCGAGAAGCTGTCGGGCGACTTTGGTTGCTGGATATAGAAAGTCCTCGCGCTTTTTTCGGTGTCGCAGTAGTGCAGCCAGCATCAACAGCGCCGCTTTGAATCGTTTTTTATAAGCCGTTTTGATGTCTTTGTTGTTTTCATCCGCAATATCTGTGACTGTCAGATTTCCAATGCGGTCTGCAAGCGCCGGACCGAGGATGACCGCTGCTTCTTCTGAGGTTCCAAGCACACGGGCGAGGCCCGCGTATTCTGCCGCTGTGATGCGCCCTATTTTCGTGAGCCGTATTTCCAGAGCCTTAAAATAGCGCTTCAGTTCGTTAGGCTTGCAAACCACGCGCGCCACTCCTTCACGAAGCAGGATGGGGTTAATATCATATGAGAACTTACCTTCGTATGTGCCCAGAAATACCTCGGCAATATTAGACGGACAACGCCAGAAGCACCAACTGGCAAAACCGAGAATATCACCCAAAATCGTCTTTTTTATCCTTTCACCAAAACTATGTTGGAGAACGGCTAGATCTTTCTCACATTTGTGCAGTGTCTTATCCAATTCCTTGCCTGTATGCTCCGGGACCTGAAGGTTACTCGTCGGTTTAGGTAACTCCCCGTTACTATCGAGAGCGCGAAAACTGCCGCGTTCTTGTACGTCTAACCCTATCCTAGAGCCAAGAAAAGAGGGAGTGTCGGGCTTGCTGAACCGTTCCCGTAAAGTTTTTAGGCGTAATGTTGCACACGGATCGATCTCGAAGTTTCGCATCAAGGGACTCGTACGATATGCCGCCAACTGTTCTATGAGGTTTCCCTTAGGATGTACATCCAGCCACAAAATAGGGTGACCGGGCTTGACGTCGATGTCTGGCCAGCGACGACCAATTTGGGATTGATCTTCCAATTCCTTCATGATTTCTTCACGAGATAAATTGATCTCTTCCATACTCGCCCAATCGAGTGTAATGGGGGATCTTCGGAGAGCCTCGAATTCAGACGACGAAATTTGCACTTCTGCGAATCCTTGGCCCGGCGTCTGTTTGACCGAAACGGAAAGTTCATATCGCTGCTCGGCTTCTACTGGCAGTTCTATTTCGGCCTTACGGGGGCGCTCAGGCCCAAAATCTTCCTTGAAGAGCCAGAAGGTGAGACGCGTCGCACCCGTGTCTATGACATACTCCCCAGGCGCATCGGCAAAGAAGGGCTCCCCGCCTTGGCATCGAGCGCCAGGTTCGATCAAGTCGACGAATTGTGGGGTGTTTCCTACCATCGCGTTAATTTCAAGCTGGGGAAGAAAGTCATAGTATATCGGCTGACCAATACGATGCCGTTTCGCCGCTTCCAAACATCCTAGAGCAACGGTGGTTCTGTCCAACGTATCGATATAGGTCGGCAGATTCACATGCGCCTTCAATGCTGCTACTACGTTCTCGCGCCATGCCTCGTTACCAGCAAATGGTCCCTCGATCAGTAGGGCTTGCACCGTACGGAGGCTATCCAAGAAATTATCTGGCAAGTCCATCTTTTCCGGGAATGGAGAACTATAATCGAGATCCGGAAGCTTCAACCAACCGCGGTCGTCGGTCAACCGGATAAGTTCTTGCTGTTGTTCCGCGCCTATTGCAAAGCGCCAAGGTGCCATTGCAGATGCCTCAATTTCCTCGGCAGACAAAGAAGATAAGCGAACAAGGCGACTTCGAGCATCCTCCACCAAGCTCTCGCCGCGAAAGGAGCCGCAGGCTTGTCGACCGGACTTGTTTCGCACCGGAACTAGCAGTGGACTGCCTTCGTGGTTTTCCAGGGATAGAGAAGACAGGTGAATTCCATCCGCCATGAGCGATAAGACCGCGATATCAAGACCGGGGCGAAAAACCTGAGGAGCTTTGGCAATGTGGCCCAAAAGAGCCGCTACTGGCCGCCAAAGCAGCAAAGGCCGCAGCCCGGTGACAAGATTCAGTAGACGGAGTAGTCGGTCGCGGAAGTCCTCTCCATAAGCTGGAATGTCCGGAACTGCAAAAACCGTGAGATCGCTGTCACCAAAGAGGCTAGGTAAAGAGGAGGTTACTGCGTTTCTGATTCGGTCGTCGGGTTCCGAGGAGTTAATTATCTCCAGCATCTTCAGCATCTCGACCCGATTGTCGCTGGAACCCAGTTTCCCCCAGCCTAAGCCGCGACCATGAGGCGCGAATTCATTCTGCATCCCGGCCAACCACAGATCATCCTGCGCCTGGAGGCGGATTATACCACCGCGAACACCGAGATTGATGTACTCCTGCTCATCGTCAGCCTTGAGTCTCGCCAGCCAGTCGCAAACCCCGTTCAAATCAACGCCAATCAATGGTCGCACGACGAAGCCTCGATCCAGTTCTGAATGTAATAGCCCAAATGCTCGAGTGCGTCGGTTAGTTGTTTGTCATATGGACCGAACATGCAACCCGATACAAACTGCGCCTGTTCAGTTCTACTCACGGAATTTGGGTTGACATTCGAAGCCAATACGATTCCGCCGGCGAGGTGGCTGCGGTCACGGAGCATTTCCAACGCCTCGTTAGCGGAGTCAACAAGTTCGCGTAGATCCAACGCTCCGTCCAACCCATGAACGGCCCAGACTGCAATATAAGTGTAATCCCCGCCGCGCAAATTGGTGTAGCGTAGCCAAAATGATGCGCAAAGTTTGCGTTTTTTAGTGGACACATCATCCGAATTGCCTGATAACAGCTCCACAACCCACCCCTTTTGCCAATGGGCGATGACGATCATCGGATCATCATGGATTAGCCATTGTCCGCGCTGATGCTCGTTTGCCACGAACAACGGCGTGGCAAAGCAGCGCTCGGCACCGGAAATCCAAAGCATGGAAACGGCGACCACCGATTTGCAGAACTCCGCCCAAGACCGATGCTGCCAGCGCCAAAGATTGTCCGCAGCCCGTTCACGTTGGATGATTTCTTGCCGCGCAGTCCAGACATGACGATAGCGTTCATCGTATAACAGGACATAATTGGGTTGGACCGGCTCAATCTGGCGCCACACGCCCTGAGCGTTAAGCTCAATAATGAGATTGAGGCACTCCCGTTTGTATCGTTCAATCGATTGAGTCCTCGACGTGACCGAACGACCTTTGTTCATAGCGAGGTAGTCCCGCGCTGCGGCTGCACTCCGAACCATGAGATCAAGGAAAATGCGATTCTCGAGAGTATTTCGGTTTTCATGGCGAGCCAGCGCTAGAATACGCTGCCGATCCCCCGCTCGTTGCGCCAATGTTTCACCAGGTTGGCGTGACAACCATTGCATGCACTGCACATCAATTTCTTGCACACGTGAAATAGCCACGAGCTCGCGGCTACGATTCAGCAATCGTCTTGGATGCTCAGCGATATCGGTCCAGGTGGCCTGGTATTCACGCGCGTGTCGCACCAGGATATCCATTGTAGGCTCACGCGGCACTTCTGGATCGAGCCAGAGTTCGAGAACATGATCCCACGAATCCTGCCCGGTTGTTAAGGCAATCTCGAAATCCTGCATCCGTGCGACAATGGTCTGCAAAAAATGGACAATGAGGCTTCCAACTCCCATCTGGTCTTCATCGTCCTCAGAGACCGAAGGGCTGTTTGACGGACAACTGACACGGTGCTGCCACTCGATCGGAGCGTCGCGGTCCCAAGAGTGGAAACGCAGGGTCTGGGACTCGTAATCGTGCAGCGGGATTGGAATTTCCCAGACTCGCTGTTTTTCGCCAAAACGCGTCTGGGTTTCGACGAATAATTCGCCCTGGAACTCATCACCGTTGAGCAGAATGGTCCGTTCGTCACGACTACACAGTAGGGGGGCGACGCGGCCGCTTTCCTGTACGACCGCGGGAGCAGGAATGTTCCGCCGTGTCCCGGGGCCCCCGATGAGGCCCCAAGGCAATCGCAAAAAGATCAGGTCTGGAGTCGCCATAACTCGGAATTTTATTCTCTGGTGTGCCCACGCCAGACAAACAGGCCGTTAGTGTCGCGCGAGCGCTGTATAGCATGATCGATCGCTTTCGCTAGCGAGTCATCCTCCAATGTCTTTACAACATCGATGAGTTGAATTAGATGGGTGCGATTCTCCTCTACTAGGACGCCACGCAACCTCGGGAGAATTCTCAGTTCTATTTGATCGCACATTGCCATATTAACAGCCTTCAGAGAGTTGTACTGGTTAAGATCGGAAGGATAGTTCGCCACGTAATGTAATATTGCTTGGCCCATACGGTGACCAAACGGCCGTCCCATGGAGTCCATAATTCCATTAATGTCCTCGACAATGCTGGACGACAAATTCAATACGGTTGTGTCCATATTCTTCTCACTACGCATCCACTCTTGTGTCCAGCGCGACTTGGGCAGGTAACCTTGTGACTGGTGCTGCTCGCCTGCCGTCGGTAGATTCGACTTAAGCTCGTCCGGTTTTGGAAAACGCAAAACATTTGCCCGGTCCAACACCTTGTCTGACAGGGATAAAGTCGACTCATCCTCATTCATCGTCCCAACGAAGAGAATGTTTTGGCCGGCATAAACCCGTTTTGTCTGGCCTTTTTGACTGACATCGATCTCGATTTCAGACGGGCGGCGGATATCGTGATTGCTAGCATCGCCATCGAGCGGGCGGCCCTCCAAGCGGCTTAGAAATTCGGAGAAGTAGTACTCAACTCGAGCTAGATTCATCTCGTCCAAGAGGACGAGGAGCACGCGGTCAGTGAATCTCTCCGCTTCCTTAGGCCAATTGTGGGAGTCCATATGAACCAACGCTCGCGAAAGGTCTGTCGCCTTGTAGCGCTGCTCAATATAGTTATAGAAGCCAAATAAATCCTGTGGAGCATCCCAGCGCGGCTGAACCGGAATCTTAAGGAAATGCATGCCTATCGCATCGGCGTAGAAGCGCGGCAATTGACTCTTGCCTGTTCCGCTGACACCAGCCAGCACAGTGAGTGGCGAGACGACCGCGGTCTTCAGACTGGTGTGGAACGCATTGATCACACGCTCGCTGAAGAAAATTCCGCTTTCCTCCAGATGTCCGCGAACCCTTCGCAGTGCTTCCAGTTCCGTTTCCTGGGATTGTTGGTTCGCCAGAACTACTGTGTCAGTCCCGTCATCGTCTCTGGTTGCCAAACAAGCTGGCGGTCTGAGGAGATCATCAAGTAAGGTGTCTGGTCCTTCACTGTCACTTGCTTCATCCCGTTTGCGGACAATTTGGGCGTTCAGCCATGCCTCCTCAGATTCCAGACGAAACAAAGTTTCACGCTTATCCTTCAATTCCCGCTCAGCGATTTCAATGGAATCTTGGACTTCGGTCAACTCTTGGCGTTGCGGCGTTAACGCCTGCAGTTCGGCCTTGACGGATTCCAGCCGGTTCTCGTCTTGGCGGAGTTCATCACGTAACTCTCTCTGCCGAGCTTCAAGCGATGTTGCTTCACGATCGAGCTTGGCGACCCGGTCTTGGGCGCGCTCCAGCGCATCCTGCTCCGTGGCGTACTCGGCCTTTATGATGGTGAGTTTGGCTTCCGTTTCGTCCATCGCCTTAACCAAATCATTCTGAGCTTCACGCAGGCGGCTGTCTTCGTCGGCAATCTGGGCTAGTCGGCGTTCCGCTTCGACCACGCGCATGCGCGCATCCTCTGATTCACCCTTGGCTTCGCGAGCTTGTCTTTCAGCGTCAGCCAAATTCTCGATCTCCTGCCGGTAGCGTTCACGAACCTCTTCGATTTCAGAGCGCAACGAGTCGAGTCCGGCGTATTCAGCCTTCAAGGCCTCGA
Organism: bacterium; assembly: GCA_965203325.1. Taxonomy (GTDB): domain Bacteria; phylum UBA8248; class UBA8248; order UBA8248; family UBA8248; genus Bin107. Next base: position 606,730 of record OZ241875.1, on the reverse strand, counting down.
TCTGGGATTTCCAGTATTCCGCCTCCGCTTCTAGTTGGTCACGTTCCAAAAGTTTGCTCTCGTGATCGTGGATCTGCTCGTCGAGCCGCTCTAACCTCTGCTCCTTATCCAATAGTTCTGTCTCTCGCTGCATGATCAGGGTTGCTAATTCAGCGTCGCGGGCCGCGGCCGGCAACTGCGCCCAAGCGAGGCGGTAGCGCACGCCATAAGCGAAAGCTAGCCCAAGGACGCTAACAATAGCTAGGATTGCGATTAAGAGCGAAATCACCTCGGGATCAAGAAACCAATTCATCGCTATTCCTCTCAAGTCTTAAATTGCCGTTACCTCTGTTGCGCTTCGCCAGGCACGACTGGCGGTTTCTTCTTGTTGAGATCGGTATGGCGTTTTTCCAATGTGACGATTTGTTCCTTGAGCTTCGCTTCCTTTGTACGTAAATTATCCAATTGTCTTTGTTCTACATTGACCTTTGCGGCAAAGCTATCTCGTTGAGTTTCAAGATCACTAATTTGCTTTGCGAGAGCATCCCGTTTTGGTTCCAGCTTGGAAATTCGTGCTTTGTGTACCGCTTCATCTTCCAACAGCCCCCTCAACCTGCCCTGTGCAGCACTTGTCGCCGCAACCAAACGGTCCCATTCAGCTCGTAGTTTTCCCAGATCGGCAGTTTTCTTGGAGGTGTTATCCCGCTTGGCCTCCAACGTAGCGATTCGTGCTTTGTGTACTGCTTCATCTTCCAACAACCCCCTCAACCTGCCCTGTGCAGCACTTGTCGCCGCAACCAAACGGTCCCATTCAGCTCGTAGTTTTCCCAGATCGGCAGCTTTCTTGGAGGTGTTATCCCGCTTGACCTCCAACGTAGCGATTCGTGCCTTGAGTTCTGCCTCGTCCTCTAGTAACCCCCTCAACCTGCCCTGTGCAGCACTTGTCGCCGCAGCCAAACGGTCCCATTCAGCTCGTAGTTTTCCCAGATCGGCAGCTTTCTTGGAGATGTTATCCCGCTTGGCCTCCAACGTAGCGATTCGTGCTTTGAGTTCTGCCTCGTCCTCTAGCAACCCCCTCAACCTGCCTTGGCTGACGTTGGCCTCTGCAGCCAAGCGGTCCCGTTGCCCCTTTAAATTTGCCAGTCCCTGTTCTGCCTGAGAGACTCTTTGACGAACTTTCTCTAGACGATCTTGTTGGGCACTGAGGTCGCGGATACGGCTCGATAATATTCGCTCTTTGACTCGTAGTGCTTCGATACGCGGTTGGAGAAGTTGTAGTTGATCCTGGGTAGAGTCCAGCTTTGCTCGAAGTTTGGTGAGATTCGTACGTGCCTGAGCAATGTCGTGCCGGTCCTGTTCCAGTCCTGCGATCTCTTGTTTCAAAGTAGATTTCTTGGAGTCGAGTTGTGCGACCTCACCAGCCAGCGTTTCTCGCTTGTGCCGGACAGTCTCCAACGCCGCTTTTTCACGACCCGCGTCTCGATTGGCTGCTTGCACCTCTGTGCGCGCATCATCTATTTTCGCTTCGAGTGCCCCAAGCTCCCTTCTGCCACTGTTATGTTGCTTCGACACAATACTTAGTTGCTGCCGCTTTTCCTCGAGCCGCGCTTGTAACCCGGCCACTCCGCGTTGGGCTTCCCGCGTCTCCGCTTCCGTCCGGTTGTGTTCGCTGCGCAGGCTCTTGAGATCGTTGCGCATGGTTTGAAGACGATCGGCCTCGCCTTCGTTCGCTACTTTGAGGTCGTCTGCGCGTTGCTGTTGGGAAGCTATTTGGTTGTCGATTTCTTTACGACTCTTTTTCGCCTCGTTCAAACTTCGACTCATCTTGGTTATCTCGCGGGTAAGCTCCTCGTGTTCAAGTCTTTTCGCTTCAGCTCTGTCGATGACAGCCTGTGCCTCTTGGACGAAACGGGACAAAGCTTCTTTCCGGACAGTCAGCCCGTCCACAGCCTGCTGCAATACAGTTCGGTTGGCCAAATTTGTTTCTACTTCGCTCTCGATATCTCTCAAAGAGTTTCGTAATGCTCCCAGTCTCTTCGACAGCACTTCGATCTCAGCCTTTTTGGTTGTGCGGCTGATTAAGTTTTCAGTAACGGCGAGAGTAAGCCATGCAACGGCACACAAACCGATCAGTGCCATAATTCCGATTGGCAGCAGAGTCGGACGGGCCTTCTTTGGCTGGACGGCCAATCCGGTATGTGCTGAAGTCTTACCCTTTGATGATTCGGTCGACTCGCTCAAGACACCCCTCCATATCGTCCCGCAACTCGTAGACCCAGAATCGCAAGATTTTCCAACCAAGCCCCCGCAACTGATGATCTCTCCACAGATCTGTCGCGAGGCGGTTACCATCGACATCAGTGTGATGGACAAAACCATCCACCTCAATATCCAAGCGCAAAGGCGGTTGGCGTGTTTCGTCGACCACAGCCAGATCGAGGAAGCGACCTCCCACTGGGTGTTGTGGAATCGGGTTTATGCCGCGTTTGACCAACATCTCATAAAGCCGCTTTTCCCATGGGCTGTCGAAGCGGTCGTCAGATTTGTCAATATGCGCAGTAGCTGCTGCATTCACCCGTGAGACTAGAGTTTCAATATGCGGTATTCCACAGGTGGCCGCGTACTCTTTGTTACCGAAAATGTTGCAAACTGCACGTGCCCGGCTGACCGCGACGTTCAGCAGGCGCTTCTCCCGCATCAGGAAATTTCTCGCACCGCTCGGCATGTCCGGGGCTAGACACAATGACATCAGCATCACGTCGCGTTCGTCGCCCTGAAACTTATTAGCGGTGAACACCTTTACATTCAACTGGTTCAATCTGTCAGAACCAATCTTGCGGATAACCAGCTCGTTGATTCTTCGGGCCTGCGGCGCGAAGAAAGTGACGATGCCGACCGTGCCTTCAAAATTTATCCCCAGCAGTTCATCTAGCTTCTCAACCACTGCTTCGGCCTCCGCATTGGAATAAGCCGAGCCTTGCATGCCAATATTGCGGCCTGTCGATACGGCGCCTTTTACGTCCGTCCAATGTAGTCCCGGCTTGAAGCCATTGGGTACACGTAATTTGTCCGTGTCAGTCAGGGCCGTCAGTCGGCGACCGTAAAATGCTTCGTTAAAGTAGGCTGCGATATCTGGATGACAGCGATAGTGTTCGTTCAACAAGAATGGCGAGCCCTGAATGGCCGAAGTTGCGAGTTGAAAGAGATCCGTTTGGCCTTGGGCGAAACGCCCAATGCCGGGCCTCAACAAGTCGTGCCGGCTTAACATCAACCGCTCCTCGCGCGGGTCGAGATTGCAGATCATACCAAGCTGCATCGGATCGCCGACTATCACCGCAGCCTTCGCCCGGAAGAGGAGTGGAAGGGCAGAGCCTATATCTGTCACACCAGCTTCGTCGAACACCACATAATCAAATAATCCTGCCTCCAGTGGGATTCGGTTGCCAGCAGCCAGCGTTGTTACCCCCCAAAGGGGCATATACTTCAAGATTAGTCGGTGGGCATCCGTATCAACACCTCGCTGACCCATGATCCCCGCATCGCCCGCGATTGTCGTTAACGCCTGACGATCTTCTTGGCTCACGGCATCTAACCGGTCGAGCAGAAACTCGATTGCCTCAGCGCTAAGTTTTTCTACTTTCGCTCCCAGACTAACGGGCGTATCCTCCCGTTCTTCCAATTTGCTCCGCAAACCTCGGATACGTTCCTCGACATTGCGGAGGGCTAGCCGAAGTCGGGCTTCTTCATGGTCAAATTGAGCTTGGCGAAACGCTTTTCCCATAAGCACGTTCCCTGAGGCAGGCAGATGTAGGAAACGAGCTAACGCATGCAGAATCCGAGAAAATAGTCGTGACAAGCCTGTTGGGGACGCTGCGTGCGCTCCCGGATCCAACAACTTTTCTCTGTCACTCGACAGTTTATCCAGTTCCACCAAGAGAGCGGCTTCTTCTTCGCTCATAGACTTAAGGCTTCTCCATTTCTCCAGTAGTTCCCAGCGAGCCGAATCTGTCTCTGCAATGTCGGTAAAGCGGCGCTCAAAGCGTTGAGCCGCATTTGGGTCACTCGCCCGAGTTTGCAGTGCCCGTAGGCCATCGGGAAATGTGAACTTCCCGAACCCTTCAGACTCATTCGCCCGAACAAGCAAGACCCTGTCTTCAGTCAAAGCTTCCAATCGTTCTTGTACGGCGTCTATCGCGCGATGCTGACGCGCTGCTAACAGCACAGAACGTCCTGCGGCAGCAGCACTGAGCATGATGGCGGCTATCACCTGCGATTTGCCCGTCCCCGGTGGACCAGTGATAACCGTTAGCGATTGAGATAGTGCGGCGCGGGTCGCCAGCAATTGAGTTTCACCGAGGGGAAACGGATGTAGGATGGGAGGCACAGGTGAAACGGACCTTGAGGCGCCCAAAAATGCGCCTATTGAGCTGCCTCCCAATCGTTCCTCTGTTTCTTGGCAAAGTCGCTCATAGTCAGTGATGGCGGAGCGTACGTAGTTCCCGATATTTTCTGGAAACAAGGCGAGCCCGTTGTAGAAACCCGTTGTGCTCATGCGTGGCACACGGCTGGCAACTGCACCCGGAACAAGCCTTTGATGCCCTGCTTTTCCAGCGGCCGATTCCAATCGAGCGGCAAAAGTGGGAATTTCAAGAAAGTCTAGTGCCTCGGTATCATCCTCGGTCTGAATACCCGCCGTTTCATCCTCTATCAATAGCCAACTCAATAGCCGCGATGCGTTCCATCCGCTATACTTCACTTGGTCTCGCAACCAGTCACGAACGATGGTTGGTCGAACAACAGGAACGCTCATTCGCAGATGGGTATCGGTCTGTTCGTAGCGGCAGCGAAAAACAGAAACAGGTCGGATAAAGACATCGCTTTCTGAGTTGCGCGGTGCCACCATGTGAAGCGGATAGCCTAACAACAAATGCCTACTGTGCTGTTTTGCCAGAAGAGATCGTAAACCTTGCGGCAAGTGTGGTAGTGGCACGATCAGTGTGCGGCCTCGTTCAATGGTCGGCCACCATGGCTTATCCGGCTCCAGCAAAACGAAACTTTCTCCGTACTGATTTGCAAATGCTTGGGGTGAACCGCTGTCGCTGGCTCTCAAAGCTTCTTGGTAGTAGGGAAGAAGCTGTCTTAGCAGATCTAAACTCGGCTCGATTTTCCCTGCAGGCATCTCCGGCTCGGCCATTGCCTCTTCGCCTGCGATTGATTGGCAAGGGATTGCAACTAGATGCTCGTCCGGCCTAATCGAAACTGGATGTCCAGTCTTGTCCGTCCTCGTTGAGCGCTGGCGAACGTGCCAGCGCCGCGTTGGGCTTATCTGAACCAACTGCCGCTCGTTCATTTGCGCAAGCGTCCGCACTATCTCGTCCTTGCCGATGGCAGTTCCAGCCTTCGCTAGCTGAGAGCGAATTCGTTCCACAGTCAGACCACGTGGCGCAGTCTCTAAAACCCTCAGTATGGTGTCCTGAAACAGAGAGCTTAGGTTAGCCATGAATAGGTATTCTCTCGTTCCGTTTGTGTTTGGTTATCGTCAGATCACCTTCGAATGGCCGTTCCCTGCTCCCTTTATCTATGTGTATGATAAGGGACCGGTTTGGCACTACCTGATGTGACCGGAGAGTTGCCATGTCGTATTTGGTCCTCATCGAATCGGAGCCTGCCAGCCGGCCCGCGCCGTGAACGAGGACATACGTTCGAATGTATCGTGGGGAAACGTTCGTCGGATGGACGAGTCGAAGGGTAAAACGGTCCCACCGGCTGCGGTCGTGCCAGTAGTTGGGCCTTCCGTTTCCGCCTGCTTTACGAGCGTGTTCCTCGTGATGAAGCAGAGCATACCCTTCAAAATCGTCCTCGTGCAAGAAGAATCGCTTGTTCAGCTCCAACGGAAGAAAGGAGGTTTACTGAGCACGAAGAAGTCGTTTTCCGCTAGTCCGTACTCCGAGGGTTGCGCTTAGGGCGGTCCTTGAGAAGAGTTCCGACCGCTTTCGGCTTTGATCACGTATGGAAGCATCGTATATCTATTGCAGATAACCTGTTTATTTTTGATGGTTCTCGGCTGATGGAGTGGAATAGCTCGAGTCAGGCATGTATCCGAATTGATGGAGTTCAATTGATGACGTTGGATATACCCAGCCTGATGGTAACCTTGTCAGAAGAACGTCCGGTTTTTCATTCGGAAGCGGATTTTCAACACGCACTTGCGTGGCAGCTTCACAAGGTGATGCCGACTGACGAGATTCGCCTGGAGTATAAGCCTTTCCAAGATGAAAGGATGTATCTCGACATTTGGATGCGTCGCCAAACTGTGGGGGTTGCGATTGAGTTGAAGTACCTCACTAAAGACCTGAAATTGAAACGCGGGGATGAGTTCTTTGCGCTCCGTGATCAGGGAGCGCAAGATTTGGGACGATACGATTTCCTCAAGGATGTCCAAAGGCTGGAGCAAGTCGTGTACGGTCCTGGGCTAGCCAGGGTCGGTTATGCGGTTTTATTGACGAATGCTCCACCCTATTGGAAACCTCCTTCTAGACCGACGATTGACGCCGCTTTTCGCCTAAATGAAGGCAGAAAGATTACGGGTGAAAAGGCATGGTCTGCCCAGGCCAGCGAGGGTACGACGACAGGCAGGGAAGAACCGATACGTCTGAAAGGTTCTTATGATTGTGTCTGGAGAGATTATTGGAGTTTCGGGGAAGCAACGAATCAACGGTTCCGATACCTCATGATAGAGGTGCGCTAAGCGGCGAAGGCGGAGAGTATAATGCTCAGGCTCTCGGATGCGCCGCCGCTGTCAATGCCGGGAGGTTCATGATGACGCCAAGACCCGCCTATGATCGCGCACCTTCGCCGGAGATGAAGGCGCTCCTGTCTCCGGGAGGATTTCTCGCGCCACTGCTTGCACTCTCGAAGCGGAAGGTCGCTCGCTGCCATCTCGATGTACATCTGCGCTTGGACGATAAGGTAATCGTCTACTGTGGCCTTACCAAGCTTGTCGATATATGTCTGAAAAACGGGATGGCCGACTTTACGGCAGAAAGTACGTACACGACACAACCCTGTGCAGGGGGTCTGTTCCGGGAATGGAACACCCAGGAACCTGGCTTCGAGGAGACGCTGAGCAACTACCTGGACAACGTGGCCGTAGCCGAAGCGCAGACGGCGCGTGAGGGCGGCATACAGGCACGCTGGTCGCGTGTCACGGAGCCCTGGGTACCCTTCGACCGGGATGCTGTGCTCGCCTACGAGTCCGAAACGGAAAAGGCGAAAGCCATGGAGTGCCAGAAGATCGACGATGCGTATGTTCAACTGGGCGCCATCGTTGCATCCAAGCGGAAGCTGCCTTCCCGTAGAGACCACTGGGCGATGTTGCCGCAAAGGAAAAAGAGTAACGAGATCGATCAGATTGCCGTCGATCCGCAAGGCCGTCTGGTGATTGTCGAGCTAAAAGACGCATCCGCATCGGATGTTTACTATGCGCCGCTTCAGCTTCTGCAATACGTCTGGGAGTGGCACGGCGCTTTCGGCGCTGTGCGGGGTTCGCTGCAAAGGCTGCTTGATGCTCGCGTGGCTCTGGGTTTGACCCCCGCCAATATTCCCCGAATCACTGGCGGCATTCGCGCCGCTATCGGGTTGGGCGACGATGGCCGAAGCGAGGAGGTGAAGTATCGCTATGAACGAGTGCTGGGCGTCGTAAACGCCCATCTGCCGCCAGGTGTTCCTCCAATCGAGACATGGAAGCTCTGGATTGCAGGTCCTCCCGAGCGTATCGGTTGACGCCGCGCCAGTCATCCCTCCAGCCATCGGAACGCCCATATCCTTTCAAGACAATCTTCGTGCCTTTCGCGCCGATCGGATTCTGGGCATGGCCCAATCGCGTTGAAAAAACCCTGACCGGGCAAGCGACTCTTTTTGTTCACGACGAGAGCCATCAGCAGTGGCTCCTTGCCGACCATGTTCTCTTCACCGAGTTTACTCAATGCGGCGGTGAGGGATGACAGCGCCCCTTGCGACCACTTGACACCAAACTCTTTGGCTACCTCGCCGTAAGTCACTGTCCTCCCTTCTCGCGCTATTTTGACAAGATAACGTCTGAGTTCCATATGCCCGAACGAAGAACGAGTGATTTTCTGTGTGTTCTGTCGGCGTGCGCGAGAGCGCGGTGAACTTGACGGTTTCTCTTGCCGCCGCATCCTTGTGGCTCTGGTACCGGAAGGTGCCCGTTCTGCATCGGAGGGCCAGGGCGCGTCTATCGGCACGTTCTTCTGCTTTGCCGCCCGATCGAGTATCTCCTTGGTGTCGGGCGAAACCGTCGTCACCATGTAGCCGGTGCGCCCGTCTCCAATCACGGCGAGGCGGTCGCGTGGCGCCCGTCGCCATTGAAGCGCGATGAGCAGGCAAATCGCGGCGTCCAGGAGATCCTGATCGCGTTTTACAGGCTTTGCGAGCGCTACGTGCTCACCGGCCCATTGAGACAACGGAACGAGACCCAGCGTGTCCGCGTGGCGCCCGACTGCACTGGCGACAAGCTTCCAATCATCTAGCGAGAAGTTCTTGCTCCGTTTTTTCGGGTTGTAACGCGCCGCGCGCTTGCGCTCCATGATAGAGGGTTCCAGGGCAGGGAGAGCAAGCGCGGGATAGACCTCGATCATATGCAATCCAGAGGTCGCCGCTCGTGCTGCCGGGGGATTCTCACGAGCATCGAATCGCTCAATAAATGACCATACGGGTGCATACGCGCCGAACAATGCCTCCCTGCTCCGATTAGCGTATTGGACGCCGCTTTTAAGAGCGGATATCAGGGAAGCGGCGACCCGCTCAACGGGCCGCGAGCCAGTTTCGTTGGGAACCAGCGTCGGCTGATCCATCGCGACCAGCACGAAACCATGTTCGTCTCGAAGGGTCTCGATGATGCGGGCGGCTTCGTCGAAGTCGGCAGGCTTCGGCTCGCCGAAATCTTTTAACCTGCTTCCCCGGAAACTCGCCCATGCGATACCTCCGTTGTTCTTGTCGCTCCAGGCCGAATCAAAGCCGACAAAAGCGTCGCTCATTGTTATTCCCTTATTTCAATTGAAACGCCGTACAAAGAGAATGAATACCTTCGGAGTGGGCAATGAGATGAGTGTCTCATACTGGAGAAAATACTTCATGGCGCCAAAGGCCAAGATTACATCCAGACCTGCGATTCCAACTGTCAGATCGAACGTGAACCTTTTATTTGCACTTTGAGTTGTACGATAGTCATATCGAAGTCGAATTTTTAGTGCCGAGCAGAATCCGTCGCTGGCCGGCAGGCAGGCGCCAAGAGTCGGGGTTGAACCCGCTCGTCCACGGAAATCTTTCCAACCATCCAATCCATGCAACACGCCGGTCTTTAGAAGACCTCCCTGTGCCGTTTTACTCCATCTCGTCCTGCGTCCCGAAGAGGCAGAGCCGGGCCGGGAGGGGGCGGCGGTCGGGCGTCCGGGAGAGGACGTTCTCCGCTTTCCCGACTACCCACAGCAAGGAGGCGCGCGATGCGGATGACCATGCGAGAATCGAACACCTTCCTCACCCACACCTTCGGCCAAGGGCTGGAGGATGAGCGATACGCCGTCGAGCGGTTCAAGTCCACGATGGACGGCGACATACGTCCCCTGCCCGCAGGGGAGTCGACGACGAAGGGCCGGCGCAGGGCGAAACGCGCGACGGCCACCCGGAAAGCCGTCCGGCGCGAGGCGGTCACGCGCTTTCCCTTGCGTTTCCCCGTATCTCCTGCGGGCACGGGCCTGATGTCGCCATCGGCGGACTTGTGGCGTTTCACTTCGTAGCGCTCGTCCTCGAGGCCGCGTCCGAACAGGTGGGTGAGGAAGGTGTTCGATTCTCGCATGGTCGTCCGCATCGCGCGCCTCCTTGCAAAGAGTGGATGATGGCGGCGAAGAACGCCCTCTCCCGGACGCTCCGCCGCCACCCCTCCCGGCCCGCCTCCGCCTCTTCGGGGCGCAATGCGCTCGGATGTGGCGCTGCTCTCCGCGACCCTATTGACCGCCTCTATATCGGCCCACGTCGCAGAGAGGGTGTCCCTGCGCAGAGAGCGCCTGGAGGAAAGCGGAGAGGGGTGTGAAGCCTGCCCCGATCTGTGTCTTCGTTTCGGCAGGATTTGCTCTTTTCTCGAGCGCGTGGATTTCCAGACGCTGACCCGGGGCCGGGGTTTTTGAATAACCATGATTCATGTAAATTCGGCTCTCGCCCGTAACAGCAGGATTTCCGTCGCACCACTCGTTTCCCTGATGGCAGGGCCGATTCGAGACGATGGTGGAGTAATGCTCTTGTCGTGTGGAACTCTGGAGGCAGGGTTTCACGTCGGCTTGAGAGTATATAGCGGATGTGCTATACATGGACGATGCAGGGTGGACGGTCGAAACCGTATCTGGAGTCGATGACGAAATCGCGGGGTTACCCGTCAAGTTGCGCGCCCGGCTGGTGCGGTTGTTGGAGATGATCGAAAATGTCGGCCTCGAGGCTCTTCGTGAACCGCACGTCAGGCATATCGAGGGCAAGCTTTGGGAATTGCGCGTCAGGGCGCAAGGGGGGATCGCCCGGGGGATCTATGTGACGGCGACCGGCCGGCGGGTCGTGGTTCTGCATGTGTTTGCGAAAAAGACGCAGAGGACGCCGAGACGGGCGTTGGCGCTGGCCAGGGAGCGTATGAGACAGGTGACGCCATGACGAAACTCGAGGATCTGAAGAAGCGTTTCATGAAAGACCCGGAGTTCCGGGAAGAATACGAGCGAGTCGATGAAGAATTCAGGTTGTTCGAGGCGCTGGTTCGCGCCCGCACGGAAGCGAAACTGACACAGGCGGAAATCGCCCGGCGTCTCGGAACTACCCAGTCGGCCATTGCTCGTCTGGAGAGCGGCGGCGTCTCGCCGTCGATCAAGACACTGCGCCGCTATGCCGAGGCGACCGGCAAGCGGTTGCGCGTCGACTTGTTGCAGGCGGGTGGTTGAGCGGCCCGGGTGTTTGTCTGCTATATCATCCCATCTCTGCGTAGCCAGCAGCTTGGTCGACTTGCTCATTGTCCCGTCTCACAAGATAGCGTCTCAGGGTACCACGGCGCGATTTAATTGGTTTCGAACACCTGCGCAGAACAAATTTAGAATACAGACTGAAACGGTTTGCTCCACACAGGACTACCTCTAATGGATGAATGCCTTACAGGAGCGATACCGGGGCCAAATGATCTACGTTGTCAACTTCGAAGAGTACCTCTATGTCGTGCCGTTCGTTGTCGACGAGGACGGGACTCGATTCCTGAAGACGATCATACCCTGCCGAAAAGCGCCCCGAGACTATCGAAGGAAGCAGTCATCGTGAACGACCAGCTGAGCAGGGAAGAGCGGGAAATCCTGGAGAAGTTCGAGCGCGACGAATTGCAGCCCGCTTCTCGGGCTGACGACGAGATGGAGATCGCACCTCAGGCGGTGCGCAACCCCTTCAAAAAGACCCGACGGGTCAACCTGCGGGTCACCGAACGCGACTTCAATCGGGCACACGCTCGGGCACGAGAAGAGGGGATCCCTTACCAGACGTTGTTGTCCAGCGTCATCCACAAGTACTTGGCGAGGCGGCTGACGGACAAGAGATAGCGGCCAACGCTACTCCCCCAACCCGGACACGCCCCAATCTCAAATGCCGCCCACCCCTATCCTCGTCTCCTGGTCGTCTGGAAAGGACTCCGCATGGGCGCTCCACGCGCTCCGGCAGCAACCCGAGACCTGGATCGTCCGAGGGATCTTCACCACGGTGACCCCCGCATTCGACCGCGTGTCCGTGCACGGGACGCCGCGCTGGGTACTCAAGCAACAGGCCCGCTGCCTGGGACTGCCCCTCTATGAAATCGAGATCCCCTACCCGTGCTCGAACGACGCCTACGAGGCCGCGATGCGCGGCTTCCTGGAACGGGTGCGCCGGCTTCCCGAGGCGCGGACCGCGCGCCATTTCGCCTTCGGTGACCTCTTCCTGGAGGACGTGCGCGCCTATCGCGAAGACCGGGTGACCGGGACCGGATTCACGCCCGTCTTCCCCGTCTGGGGCTCGGACACCTCACGCCTCGCCCGCACTATGATCGCCTCGGGGCTGCGTGCGGTCGTCAACGCCGTCAATCCCGATCTGGCCCCGGCGGATATCGCCGGCAGATGGTTCGACCGCGAGCTGCTGGCGGATCTGCCGCCGGACGTCGACCCGCTCGGCGAGAACGGCGAGTTCCATACCTGCGTGCTGGATGGGCCGATGTTCTCGTCACCCTTGCCTGCGCGGCCCGGCCGGATCGTGCGGCGGCCCGTGGCGACCGATGCGGACGACGGCGCCGACGGCCGGGAGTGCGTCTACGCGGATCTAGTGCAAACCGGCCGCTAAGCCCCCACCAGCCTCCGGTACACCACCCCGACCTTCCAGGCGGCAGCTACTGGACGGTTTGGACATCCTGCCACTGGCGGAGTTCCTGGCTGAATTGCCGGGGTGAGCTTCATCCGCCCAGCAGCGTCCGCCTCACCACAGTGTGATACTGCCGGGAGGGGTCGTCCACCCCATCGGCGAAGGGTCTCTAAGGTGTTGTTCGTATTTATCATCTTCCGGATAGCCGGCGGAAAGGCGAACATCGGCGCCATATGTTCTCAGGCGCGCCGCCAAGCCGGGGCCACCGTCGGGTAGAGTTCGCCCCATCGGACGGGGTGCAAGGAAGTCGGACGCTGAATGGATGCCCAAATTTACCTGTCTATATGGCCTGAGAGTTTCATTGGTAGGTGGAGAGCGGCGTCTGTGGCAATGACGGCTGCCGCCCCGATCAACAGGATAATCATCTCTATGAGCAGGCGGATTGCGGAGCTTGAACCCTTCGCCGAATCGCAATATCATCGCCATGCTCTACTGGGCGCACGGATGCGATGCCGTGTTCGTGATCGAGGCGTTGTGTTGCGATAGTGTTGACAATCATTCTCCAATGAATTTCTTGATCGAATAAAACAAATAAATTTAGCATGTTATAATCTTCTTGAATTTCTGAAGGCATGTTTGAGAAGCACGCGAAGAAGGGCCGCTTGGTCTACGTCGCGGGCAAGCTCCAGACCCGCCGCTGGAAGAAGGACGATGAGGACTCCGATCGCTTCTCGACCGAGATCCTCATCGCGCCTGGCGGGCGCATTCAGTTCCTGGACAAGGTGAACGGGAACGGCAACGGCGCGCACCCCGAGACGACGGCGGTGCCCGCCGGCGTATTGGGCGAAGACGTTCCGTTCTGAGTGCTTCATGGGCCGGCGCCTCGCGCGTCGGCCCATTCTTTTTGCTCCCGACCCGGAGGAAGCCTTCCTTGGTTCGATGAGAGAGGTGGGTGCCCGGTCAGGACGCGAGAGAGGCTCGTCTGCTCTTATCAGTGACATTAGCTCTTCCTGCGTGATGTCTCATCGTGCCACACGTGCTCGCTGCGCCAACCCCTGCGGGGTCCTCCACTGCGTTCCGGCCATGACTCGCAAGGCGGGAGCGCCGTCGCAGGAAGCGCGCGGCCGAGGCTCCGCGCTCGCAGGCTCGCTTGTGCGCCCGCACCACCCGCGCACTCCCCGCGACAGGCCTTGCGGCCATGGTGGCTTCCCTGTGCGCGCGTGGAACGGATGGGCATCACGTTCGGAGACAGGCTTCGGGCGAACGACTTCCACAAGGAGAGAATCATGCACGAGCACAGCGAACACGAAGCACGGAACGAATCCTTCACCGCCATGGTCTGCGAGCAGGCCCAGCTGTTCGGCGCCACCTCGGGACCGGACGAGTTCGACAACCGCCCCGTATGGGACGAGGCCGAGGCAACCGCCGCCGTCCTCAAGGCCTTCGGCGCTTCGGAATATACACCCGAAGCACCTGGAAACATGCGACCATACCCTATTAGATTTCAAGGGTCTTTTATATCTTGATATGCCTTACTTTACGATCCCAGCGACCTTCAAATAAGTTCTAGACTATACCTAGGCTGTCCCCATACGGACGAGTGGGCATTGTCACATTACATTGTCGCAACGCGATTAACTCCAAATTCATAGATATCTGAACGGAGAGACGGCCTACTTCTGCTTGGTTTGTGCTTTAGAAGATGTTGTGCTGAAACGACCAACACCGCGCATAGCCTGTTCAGTACGATTTTGCAAAGAATCAATTTCCCTTTTCCTGAATTTCTCGTTTTCCGTTCCATCGTCTTAGGGGAAAAACGAGAAACGAGAATTAATTTATCATTCAGGAATAAAATATTTGTAAGGATTTCCTTTCTTGCCCTCACCGATTCTGCTCACCCGCCCATCGTCCAAAAGTGCTCTTAGCGTCTTCCTCACTAATTTAGTCGCTCCCACGACACCCTTTACTATTTCATCTTCCATGGCCTCACTCCGATTCCTGAGGAAATGTATGATCACCTCACTTACACGTTGTTGATCCGCTTCGGTCCGTGTTTCTTTGGCATGAACCCAACCTGTCTCATCAAGCTCGATAATCGTCTCCAGTACATCTTGCCCATAACGCTGGATGGTACGGATCGTCCGATATTTTTCTTTTCGATTCAATGAAACTAGGGTGTCCACCGCACCGAAAAGAGCCGTCGAGCCTAAAAGTTCTTCACCGCCAACTCCCGCACCTTTTCGGGTATGGTGAGTGGCAAGGATATGTGTTCCTGTGTCACGTGCCAGACCTAAAAGTGGCTCCAGCGCACGCGTGGTTTGAACATAATCATTTCCATCGCCGATTCGCACGAATCGAAAAAGCGGATCAATGATGACCAATGATGGCTTTTTTTCTTGGACCTCATCTACTAATCTTTGGTCTGCGCCAAGAGGCGCACGGTTGATTAATGCAAAAATAGGGTCGGATTCTTTCATGCCCATAGCCCGAAAATGGTGAACGACTTCCGTGCTCTTTTCCTCAAGAGCTAAGTAAACAACTGGGCCTTGAGCCACCTCCCGATCGAGCCATGGTCTCCCTTGCGCAACAGAGAGGGCCAAACAACGAGCGAGTGTGCTTTTCCCCACTTTTGGCTTGGCCGTCATCATAGAGAATCCACCGGTAGGAAGCATATTCTCTACTAGCCAGGAGGTTTGCTCATCCGGCATATCGAGTAATTTCCCAAGCGAAACAAGGCCGAGACCACCGGTCTTTTTCGGAGGTAGGATGGTTTCCCGATAATCTTCATTGTTGAGGTAGCAGCGCGCTCCTTCGAGACCATCTAATTCAATGATATCGGCAATGTCTTCACCGCCATTTCCTGGAGGACACGAAAGGATGATGGAGGCGGGTGCGTGTTCTGCTAGCAGGTATGTTGAAAGAGCATGCATTGCCTTACGGCCTGGTTCATCGGCATCCGCAACCAGATGCAGCCAGCGCCCCTTCACCCATGACCAGTCGGTTTTCCGCCATGCACTTGAGCCACCTGCCCAAGTGGTGGCCAGCTCTTCATATCCACCGATAGCGTGGAGCCATGCCTCGCAACATTTTTCCCCTTCAAAAATCAAGATGGTCTTATCAAGGTTGGTATTCAAAATTTCTGGCAGGCGATAGATTGGTTGCGGTACAGAATGTGCTTTCAGTTCGCCTCCAGGCAGTCGCGGGCGAATCGACTTCTTGCCATGCAGGAAGTCGCGTCGAACAACGTCGAAGGCATGTTGTCCATCAGCATACTTATACCGATAAATTGTCTCGCGTACTGGTGTCCCATTTCTCGTTTTTTCGTTTTCTCCTATATGTGTGGGGAGCGAGAAACGAGAAATGCCGTTCCACAGGCCGAGCTTTTTCAATGCTGAAATGACGGATTCTTGAGAACACCCGGCATGGCAATGCACGAGAATCTTGCCGTCTCGCTCTGTAATCGACAAGCTCGGGTTGTGGTCGTCATGAGCAGGGCAACACGCCTTCCAGCCTTTTCCATTTCGACTTGAACACTGAAGACTCCGGGCAATATCTGAGGCTGAAAGCTTTGCCATCATGATGAGTCTCGTGTGCCGACACCTGCATCGCCAGTGGCGCGGTTCTTGGGATCGGTGAGATAGGCCTCAATCTCTTCCTCAGACCAACGAACCGCCTTTCCACCGATTCGAATCGGTACCGGTAGCAAGCCCTTGCGCATCGACCGATAAAGCGCGGTTGTTGAAATTCTTAGGCGCTTCTCGACTTCCTGTCTTGTTAGTAGCCTCCCGACTTTTTGCATCGCATCCTCCTTTAGGCGTATGTGAACTCACTTGCCCGCAAGTGTAGCGATGTCGTGAAATTGATTCGTGGATAAAATATTATGGGGAATTAATTGTCCACAGAATTGAAAATATCCATAAGGATAAATAATTGACGCTCAATCCTGCTCCAGACTTCATGCTGTGAGAACATTTTTCTGACATTTAGAAAAAGGTCTTTGGTTCTTCCATAGGTAAGATCGTCGCCACATTCTTCAAATACTGCCATGCCAACAATGTCGCACCCTGACCCGCCCTGATAACAGCACCGATTTATAGCCTTATCAGGAATACTCTTCTTTTCGTCATTCCGTGTCGGCGGAATGTTTTTCTTGGTTTCCAACCAGCGAATGGCTATATAGATTGTTATGTTTCGCACGAAGTGCGTGCCAGGGTTTGGCCCACTAGGTATTGATCGTTTGCCAGCTAGCAGGTCGGCTACCCATTCCGCTAACTCAGGTGGAGTTTGTTCCCCTTTTCGGAGCAACTTTTGCGCGATCAAGTTCGTCGTATCCCACGCTGCTCTCTTTATGTCTGAGCGTTCGATTAAACTGCTTAGAAACTCTTCTCCTTCTGCGCTTGAGTAGGTCTTGGCAATCATTTCCGCAGGATTCGACCCGTATGAATTTTCGAAACTCTTCGAAATGATGCGCATTCTGAGTCTGGTTTCTCTCACAAGTTTGTTAAACGTGGACTTATCCATGACGAAAATTCACCACCTTTCCACGTTTGCCACCAGAAACGAAACGACCCCACGACTCCATTAGCCGCACGCGCTTAGCATAAAGGTCTGAACGTGCATAGGCTCGCTCGACGGATGAGCCGACAGCATGAGCGAGGCACAATTCCATGACGGCATGATCCGCGTTTGTGTTCTCGCTCGCCCATGTCCTGAACGATGATCTGAAACCATGCACGACGCATTTCTGCGCAAGGCCTGTGTCGCGCAGCACCTTGGTGAGAGACATATCGCTGAGCGGTTTGCCCTTCCGCACGGGTGAGGGGAAAATCAGACCCTCGCCACTGGAAAGCGGATTCACCTGCTCAAGCACCATGAGTGCCTCATCCGATAGCGGTTGGCGGTGCTCGCGTCTGCTTTTCATTCGGCTGGCAGGTATGCGCCACTCCCGGGATACGATGTTGATTTCAGACCACTCCGCATTGCGCGCTTCGCCACTTCTACACGCGGTGAGAATTGCAAATTCGAGACACGCCTTGGCAGCCAGCGATGCCCGAGAGTTCCTGATGGTTTCAACTGCCTCGGGCACTTCTTGAAAATCCAGTGCTCTGAAATTTTGTTTGACGGCTGGCAAGGACGGCAATGCGCCATCAAGCACATCGCCCGCCATGTTCGTTTCCACGTATCCATGTGACTGCGCCCATGAAAGTATCGCCTTGATGCCTCTCCTGAGCTTGCGGCCCATTTCCGGCTTGCTTGTCCACAAGGGCGTGAGCACGGCGAGCACGTCCTCACGCCCGAGCGCATCCACGCGCAGATCGCCAATACGCTTGAGCGCATGGCGTTCTAAAATCTGCCACCAATTCTTTTTCACCTTCTCGTTGCGCCAACGAGGGGAGAGCGTCTCGTATGTCTTTTGAGCCGCTTCGTGAAATGTCGGCACCTTGGTTCGGCGCTTCTCCGCCAGAGGGTCTCTCCCGTCCGCTATTGCGACGCGATTCTCGAATGCACGCCGTCTGGCTTTTTCGAGAGAAACGACCGGCCAGCCCCCCAAACCTATATCGTGACGCTTGCCGTTGATCATTACTCGCTGCACCCAGGCCTTTGAGCCACCGGGCGCAACGCGCAAATAAAGCGTCTGCCCGTCGGTGTGCAGTCCGGATTTTGAGAGTGATTTCACCTTCGCGTTCGTGAGTTTTCCCATGCCCTTCTCCACTTATCCAACAATTTATACAACACAATTACGGGGAATGTAGGACAAAGAGAGGAAAGTGTCAAACACATCGGAAAGCATAAATCCCCTGTATTTCAAGGGATTTTGATGCATGTGAGGCTATTCACGGAAATGTGAGAAAAGGTATATTGGTGCCCAAGGCCGGACTCGAACCGACACGGGGTTGCCCCCACTAGCCCCTCAAGCTAGCGTGTCTACCAATTCCACCACTTGGGCATGAAGCCTGAGAATTTTCATCCGGGGCAACGCTCAGGCCAAGAGGCTATATAGCGTCGCGTATGCTGCGCTGTCAACGCCTCCCGATCCGCTTTCCCGCCGCAAGACACTATCTGGAGTTCGCCCTCGGGTTCATGGCGTCGCGCAGGCCCTCGCCGAAGAGGTTGAAGGCGAGCATGACGACGAGTATCGCGGAGCCCGGGATGAAGGTGAGCCAGGGGGCGTCGAAGATGTATTTCTTGCCGTCGGAGAAGATGTTCCCCCAACTCGCCTGGGGCGGCGGCACGCCGAATCCCAGAAAGCTCAGGCTCGCTTCGGTGAGAATTGCGCCCGCGATGCCGATGGTGGCCGAGACCAGCACGGGCGCCAGCGAATTGGGGATGAGGTAGCGGAAGATGATGAGCCTGTCCGAGCCGCCCGAGGCGCGCGCGGACTCCACGAAGGGCTGCTCCCTGAGCGAGAGGATCTCCGCGCGCACGAAACGCGCCGGCCCGACCCAGCCGAGGACGCCGATGACCACCATGATGATCCAGATGTTGGGCGTCACGAGAGCGAGGATGGTTAGCAGCACGAAAAACGAGGGGAACGAGAGTTGCACGTCCACGATCGTGGTGTAGATGACGTCCACCTTGGGCAGGCGGAATTGCCCGAGACGCTCGGTGACGTCGAATCGCTGGTAGAGATAAATGAAAACCGCCGCCCCCGCGATGCTCGTCCAGGCGTGCGGCGCATGGCCCGGGTAGGCGATATACAGGCCTGCGAGGAACAAGAGGAAATAGGTGAGGCCTCCGCCGAAAACGGCGCTCAGGGAGAAGCCGTCCGCCGCGCTTTCCTCGGCGTTCCGCCCCTGCGCCCCGCCGAAGGCGGCGAGCGTTACGAGGCAGGCCGCGCCCAGGAATCCCTCGCGCCAGTAGGGCGTGCGCACGCTGAGGCCTGAGTCGGAGGTGAAGCCGCTGAACCCGAACGGCTCGAACGGCCCGAGCGCGAGACCCAGCAGCGCGCCGAAGGCCATGCCTTCTAAGAACAGGGAGCGGCCGTCGCGGCGCACCGATAGTCCCAGACCTGCGCCCGCCATGGCGAACAGGAGCGCCAGGAATCCCAGCTCGTTCCAGACGGCGTAGCCGGTGAGGCCCGCCCCGATGAAGCCGAACAGGGGCGCGCCGCTCGGCTTGATCTCCCCGTAGAAGCCTGCGATTCCGCCTATCGCGACGCCCAGCAGGGTGGCGATGCCGATGGCCACGAAGCCCACCGACATCGAGATGAAGGTGCCCTCCAGCATCCTGGCGAACACGTCGCGGCCCAGATCGTCGGTGCCGAACACGTATATCCCCAGGCGCGGGAGGTTTTCCCTGGGCACCTGGCTCTCGTTCGGGGCGGAGAAGGGGGCCATCAGCTTGTCCGGCAGGCGCACGACGTTCGCGTCGAACATCGGATCGCTCATGAGGGCGGAATTGACGAAGCCAATCGCCGCCAGGGCGAAGAAGAACACCAGCACGACGCCGCCCGCCATCGCCATGCGGTTTTTCTGCAGGTGCCGCCAAACGCGCTGGCCGGGGGTGAGTTCTTCCCCCATCTCCTCGATCATCTCGCGCATATCGAGCGTTTCGTTCACAGGCGGATCCTCGGGTCGACGACGACGAGCAGAACGTCCGAGATGAAGGTGCCGATGACGACCAGGATGGCGGAGATGAAGTTGAGGCTCAGGATCACCGGATAATCCCGCGCCAGCACGGCCTCGAAGCCCAGCCGCCCCATGCCGGGCCACGCGAAGATGTTCTCGATGATGACCGAGCCGCCGATCAGACCCGGCAGGATGAGGCCGAACATGGTGACGAAGGGAAGGGCCGCGTTTCTCAAGACGTGCACGTAGTTCACGGTGTCCTCATCCAGGCCCTTGGAGTGGGCCGTGCGGATGAAGTCCGAATCCACCACCTCTATCATCTGGCCGCGCACGTAGCGCGAGAGAACGGCGATGCCGCCTATCGCGCCCACGAGGCTGGGCAGCACCAGGTGCCAGACGCGGTCGTTGATCCGGAACAGGGGGGAGACCTCGCCGCGTCCGAAGGTCTCGATGCCCAGCACGGAGACTTCCAGACCCGGCACGCGGTAGTCGGTGAAGGGCAGCGTGAACCCCTGGACGACGGCGATGATGAGGATGTAGGCCAGGAAGAAGCTCGGCATCGAGATCATGAGATAGCTCAAAAACGTGGTGGAGCGGTCGAATACGCTGTAACGCCGCAGCGCGCCCGCGATTCCCAGCGGGAACGAGAGGCACCAGGTGATGATGGTGCCCACGATGAAAAGCGGCAGGCTGATGAGGAAGCGCCGCCATATCTTCCCGAAAACCGGCTGGTTGTCCTTGAGGCTCGTGAGTTCGCCGGTGAAGAATTTCTTGTAGAAGAGCCAGTATTGCACCGGTAGCGGCTTGTCGAGGTCGAAGGCGGCGCGGTAGCGCGCGAGGTCTTCCTGGGTGAAGCGCGGGTTCAAGGGGTCGATCTGGCTCGGCTCGCCGGGCGCGAGATGGATAATCAAAAAGCTCACGACCGAGATGACGAAGAGCGTCACCAGCTTGAACAGGCTCGTGCGGATGACGTAGGCGCCCACGTTAGTTCTCGAACCGGGGGATTTGGGGGAATTTCAGCCACTCGTTGAAGTCGAACGAATAGTTGCCCGTGATGGTGGGGCGGATTTTTTCGGGCCGTAATTTGCCGCTCCTGAGACGCCTGGCGACGGCGATTTTCCGGTCGAGCAGCGCCGTCCACTTGCCGACATAGAGGAACGTGTAGGGCTGATCCGCCGCAATGATGCTGTGTAGCGCGTGCGCGTAGCGGACCTGTGTCGGGAGGTCGTATTCCTGGCGGATCTTGATGATGAGGTCATCCGCCTTGGGGTTCTTGTAGCCCACGAAATTGAGCTGGCCCTTGTTCGTCTGGCTCGAGTGCCAGATCTGGTAGAGGTCCGGGTCCAGGCCCATGCTCCAGCCGAGGACGACCGCGTCGAAATTGAGCTGGTTGACGTGCTTTCGGATGAACACCGCCCACTCGACTTGCGAGAAGGTGATCTTGACGCCGATCTTCTTCCAGGCGTCCTGCACCACGGTGCCGACGGCGCGCCTGATCTCGTTGCCGTGGTTCGTCATGAGGTTGAAGGCCAGGGGCTTGCCGTCTTTCATCAGGATACCGTCTTTTTTCTTGAACCCCGCCTCGTGCAGCAGGCGCACCGCGCCTTCGGGGTCGTAGGGCAGGGGCTTGATTTTTTTGTTGTAGTGCGGGCTTTGCTTCACGAACGGGCCGGTGATGTCCTCGGCCTCGCCGTTCAGCACGTAGCGGTGAATCTGAGCGGTGTTCACCGCCATGCCGAGCGCCCGGCGCACGCGCGCGTCCTGAAACGGCCAGCGCCGCTGGTTGTAGCCGACATAGGTGTAACCAAAACCGAGGCCCGAGAACACCTGGAACCTCGGGTCCTTCTTGAGCCGCTCGACCTGGTGTGCGCCCGCCCCGTAGCGGTCCACCGTGCCCGCGTAGAAGGTGATCTCCTGCGTGAGGGGGTCCGGCAGGATTCTGTAGACGTATTCGTGATACTCGGGCGGCCCCTCCCAGTAGTGCTCGTTCCGCCCGAGGCGGATGAGTTCGTCCGAGCGCCATTCCTTGAAGACGAAAGGCCCCGTGCCGACGGGTTTTCGGTTGAACGCGCTGTCGCGCAGGCTGAACGCTTTTGGGTCCTTGCCCTTTTGCTTCGCTTCTTCGGCGAGCTTTTCGGCGTTCAGCAGGTGTTCGGGCAGCATCCCCATGCCCCAGGAGCCGAAGGCGGGGGAGTAGAGACGCTTGTAGGTGATCTTGACGGTGAATTTACCGGGCGTTTCCACGCGCTTGACGGGTTCGTAGTCGGGCACCCGGGGGGAGAGATTCTTGCGGTTCATGATGGATTCGTAGGTGAAGCGCACGTCGCCGGAGTCGAACTCGTGGCCGTCGTGAAAGCGCACGCCGCGCCTGAGCTGGAAGATGATGATCGGGTTGTGCTCGGTGAGCTTGACGCGCCGCGCGGCGAAGGGGAGCAGTTTATCGGGCAGCTTGGTCTTGAGGTAGGGAGCGGGGTCTTTGGCGAGGCCGCTCTTGCCCAGCAGCTTCTCCAGATGTTTGAAGAGGTCCTGATCCACGCTCTTGAGCGTCACCTTCACCCGCGCGGGATAGGCGATGACGACGGCCTTTCGCCCAGGCGCTTTCCCGCCCTTGGGAGGCGGGGTGCGGATGGCGGTTTTCTCCTCGACGGGAGCGATAGTTTCGGCTTTTTCGACGTTTTCCAGCCATGCGGCCCCGCCTTCGGCGCGCGCCCGCTCGATGCGCTCCGCCAGGGCTTTCGCGCCGGGCCCCTCGGGATGGGGCACGAAGAACGCCTCCTCATAGATTTTCCACGAGGCGGCCAGACGGCCCCGGTAGGAGAGGTCGCGGTCCCTGTCGATGAGGCCCTCGAATATCTGATCGACGATGGCCCCGCTCGCCGTGTCGGCGTGAAGGATAGGGTTCAGGATTTGCGCGTCGCCGATGGAGCCGGTGATGAACTGGCGGAGGCGCTCGTCGCTGCCGCCTTTTGTCTGATCGGAGAACGTCGGCACCCAGAAGTAGGACTGGAACAACGCGGCCGCGATGAGAAAGGGGAGCAGCAGCAGGATGCGCTTGATCAGCATCGTCGGCCCTTAGAACGCTTGAATAGAGGAGTCGGCCTCGCTCTATTTCTTTTCCGGGGCGGCAGGTGTTGTCGGTGCTCCTTGTACCGGCGCGCTGGGCACTATCGATCCGCCCTGGTTGGCGTTGTGCGAGCCGATGTAGGTGAGCAGAAGCGATGTCACCATGAAGAGGACGGCGGCGCCGGTCGTGACCTTGCTCAGGAAGTTCACCGGCCCCCGCGTCCCGAACATCGTATCGCTCGATCCGCCGAAGGCGGCGCCCATGCCGCCGCCTTTGCCCGCCTGGAGAAGCACGGAGAGGATCAGGCAAATCGCAACGGCTACGTGCAAAACGGTCAAGACTATCGTCATTTTCTCACTCTTCTCATGTCTGTGCGGAACCCGTCCCCGCGGAGCGGATGATTTCCAGAAAATCTGCGCCGTTCAGGCTCGCCCCGCCGATGAGGCCGCCGTCGATGTCGGGCCCGGCGAACAAATCCGCGGCGTTATCCGGTTTCACGCTTCCTCCGTATAAGATACGCGTTTCCTGCGCGCATTCCAAGCCAAAAATGTCCTCGAGCCGCTTGCGGATGAACGCGTGCGCCTCCTGGGCCTGTTCGGGCGTGGCCGTGAGGCCCGTGCCGATGGCCCAAACGGGTTCGTACGCGACGACGAAACCCCCCGGAGGAGGGGAGGCGAACGCGCCCTGAATCGAGTGCTCTATCTGGTGCGCGAGGCGCTCAAGCGTCTTTCCGGCTTTTCTCGTCGTAAATGGCTCTCCGAGGCAGATGATGGGCGTGAGGCCGCCCGCGCTCGCCGCCTGCGCCTTGCGGGCGATGAGGCCGTCGCCTTCTCCCATCAACTCGCGCCTCTCGCTGTGTCCGAGGATGACGTGGGTGGCGCCTGCGTCCCTGAGCATCGAGACGCTCACCTCGCCGGTATATGCGCCGTCCGGGTGATGGGAGCAGTTCTGCCCGGCGACGCCGACGGCGCTCCCCGCGACCGCCTCCGCGACCGCCGGGAGGGCGAGATAGGGCGGTCCCAGCAGGACGTCGACGCCGGATGGGTTCTCTCCCGCGACGCCCCCGGCCACCTCGCGCGCGAGGGTTCGCGCCTCCGCTATCGTCTTGTTCATCTTCCAGTTGCCGGCCACGAGGGCGCGCCGCATCGCGAGTTCCTCTTTATCTTTCTGGGGTTTTCAGGTTTTGTCCGTGAGACAGGCCAGGCCGGGGAGTTCTTTCCCCTCGAGCAGTTCCAGGAAGGCGCCGCCGCCCGTGCTGATGTAGGAGATGCGGCGCGATTCGCCCGCCGCGTGGACGGCCACGTCGGTATCGCCGCCGCCCACGATGGTCAGCGCGTAGGAGTTCGCCACGTGGTTCACCATGGCGTAGGTGCCGCGCGAGAAGGCGTCCACCTCGAACACGCCCATCGGCCCGTTCCAGATGATGGTCTTCGCGTCCTGGAGCACCTCGCCGAACAGAGTCGTGCTCGCCGGTCCGATGTCGAGCGCATACCACTCCTCGGGCACTTCCTGGGCGGGCACCACCTTGGTCTCCGCCGAGGCCTCGAACTTGTCCGCGATCACGTAGTCGCTGGGGAGGTAGAACTTCACCTCCAGCTCCTGCGCCTTGTTCATGATGGAGCGCGCCGTGTCCACCATGTGCTCCTCGACGAGGCTGTTTCCCATCTCGTAGCCCAGCGCGCGGTGGAAGGTGCCCGCCATGCCGCCCCCGATGACGATCTTGTCCATCTTGGGGAGAATCCGCTCGACGATGCCGATCTTGGCGCTCGCCTTCGCGCCCCCGACGATCGCCACCACGGGGCGCATCGGGTTGTTCACCGCGCCGCTTAAGTAGCTGACCTCCTTGATCATCAGGAAACCGGCGACGGCGGGGTTCAGGAATTTCGTGATCGCCGACATCGAGGCGTGGTTGCGGTGGGCGTTGCCGAACGCGTCGCCGATGTATATGTCGGCCAGGGAGGCGAGTTCGCGGGCGAACTTATCGTCGTTTTTCTCCTCGCCCGGATGAAACCGGAGGTTCTCCAGCAGGAGCACCTGGCCGGGCCGCATCTCCTCCGCCATGCTCCGGGTCTCCGCTCCCGTGGGGGCGGGGGCCAGGGGGCATTCCTTCTCCAGAAGCCGGGCCAGGCGCTTTGCGACGGGGCCAAGGGAGTTTCTGAGGTCGGGCTTTCCCTTGGGCCGGCCGATGTGGGAGCCGATGACGACCCGCGCGCCCTCGTCCAGCAGATAGTTGATGGTGGGCAGGGCCGCCCGGATGCGGGCGTCGTCCGTGATGTGTCCCTGATCGTCGAGCGGCACGTTGAAGTCGACGCGCAGGAAAACGCGCTTGCCCGCGACGTCGATGTCCTCGACGCCGAGTTTCGGGTCGCCGTTCTCAATCGTGCTCGTGATCGTCGCCATTGATCCTGGGCCTCTTAGAGCGCCGCGCCCACTTTCTTGATGAGGTCGACCATCCGGCACGAGAAGCCCCACTCGTTGTCGTACCAGGAGATGACCTTGACCATCTTGTTGTCCAGCACTTTCGTCGAAAGGCCGTCCACGGTGGAGGACGCCGGGTTCCCGAGGTAATCGACCGACACGAGCGGCTCGTCCGTGTAGTCGAGAATTCCCTTGAGCGGGCCGTTGGCCGCCTCTCTCAGGGCGTCGTTCACCTCCTCGGCCGTCACGTCCGCTTCCACCTCGGCCACGAGGTCGACGACCGAGACGTCCTGCGTGGGAACGCGGATCGCCATGCCGTCGAGCTTGCCGTTCAGTTCGGGGAGAACCAGCCCCACCGCTTTCGCGGCGCCCGTGGAGGTGGGGATCATGCTCACCGCCGCGGCCCGCGCGCGCCTTAAGTCCGAATGGGGGAGATCCAGTATCTTCTGATCGTTCGTGTATGCGTGCGTCGTGGTCATCAGCCCGTGCTTCACCTTGAATTTCTCGTGCAGCACCTTGGCTACGGGCGCGAGGCAGTTCGTAGTGCAGCTCGCGTTCGAGATGATGTGGTGGGAGGCGTCGTCGTAGTTCTCGTCGTTCACGCCCAGGACGATGGTGATGTCCTCATCGGTCGCAGGCGCGGAGATGATGACTTTTTTGGCGCCCGCCTTCAGGTGTTTTTCCGCGTCCGGCCGCTTGGTGAAGATGCCGGTGCTCTCAACGGCCACCTGTATGCCCAACTCCGCCCAGGGGAGGTTCGCCGGGTCGCGCTCAGAAAGCACCCGGATGGATTTGCCGTTCACCCGTATTTCCGCGTCGCCCACTTCCACCTCGCCCGCGAAGCGACCGTGCACCGAGTCGAACTTGAGCAGGTGGGCCAGGGTTTTCGGGTCCGTCAGGTCGTTGACGGCGACGAATTCGATGCCGGGGTCTTCCAGACCCGCGCGGAACAGATTTCGTCCAATCCTGCCAAAACCGTTGATGCCGACTTTGATGGCCATTCTCTGAACCTCTCTCCTTTGAAGCGTTTGGGGAAAAATTGTTCGCTCGGGCGACCATGATTCATGCGCGCGCGGATTCTACCCGATACGATGGGCGGCTCCAAGTGCGGCGGAGGGATTTTATCCCCCTTTGCGCCTTGAATCCGCTGCATCGAGGGAGAAAGTGCGAATTTATTTTCCCTGCCTGCGTTTTCGGGTTGCATCCGCATCGATTTGAAAGCCCGGCGCGCCGCCCAGCACCACGCCGTAGGCCGCCTCCGCCGCCTTGGGCGAAACGAAGCCGCGCAACACGTCGGCGCGCACGTCCTCGGGGTCGCGTTCTTTGGGGTCGCCCCACCCGCCGCCGCCGGGGGTGGAGACCCGAATCGAATCGCCTTTAGAGAACGCCGTGGAAGCACCGACGGCGGGAGCTTGCGCGCTCTTTTTGCCGGAGCGCCGGCGCATCTCGTAGGGCTGTCCGGCCGATGCGCCCGGCCCGCCCGCGGGGCTGGCTTCGGCGCTTCCCGCAGCACTCGCCGATACGCCGTCGATGAGCATGCGGTATTCCCGAAAAACCCCCAGGCCGCCGCGCCGCGCGCCCGCGCCGCCCGAGTCCTGCGCCAGCCCCATCGACTCGACCCGCACCGGATAACGCGCCTCCATCACCTCGACGGGCATGCCGCCGGTCGCGCCGAGCGGGGGAACGGCGGATGCCCCGTCTCCCTTCACCCCCGCGCCCGCGCCTGCGCCGAGGGCTTCTCTCAGCAGGTGGAAGCCGCCTTTCTCGTCGTGTCCCCAGAAGCTGAGCGTCCTCAGGTTATCGAAGCCCGTGGGCGTGCGCCCGCCGGAGGCTTCGAATAGCGCCTCGCCGAACGCCGAGAGCAGCTTTCCGAGCGTGAGCGCCCTCAGGCCCGTCGGGGCGGGGAAGCGGGGGGTGAGAATCGTGCCCGGTTCCGGCAATTTTATCTGGAACCCCCGCAAGGCCCCGTCGTTCAGGGGAGTCTCATTCATATCGTCCTGAAGATGGAGCAGCATGGGGGCCAGGAGGCGGGTCAGGAACTGCGCGCCCTCTCCCTCCAGGGGGCAGTTGATGGGGCCGCGCGCTTGGGGGGCCGCGTCCAGTCCGATATGGAGAGCGTCCTTTTGCCGCGTGAGCGTGAGCGCGAGTTCATGCGGGCCGTTCAATCCGTCCGTTTCGACGGCGGTTTTCGCCGTCCAGCTTTTTTCGGGGAGTTGCGGGATGAGATGGCCGCGGAACGCGAGTTCGCATTCTCTCAGCAGATCGGCGAAGCACGCCGTGAGGTTCTCCGCTCCGTACCGCCGCGTCAAATCCTTGAGCCGCGCCGCGCCGACGCGGAGCGCGCCGAGTTGGGCGTCGATGTCGTCCCCCAGGTGATGGGCCTGGCGGCTGTTGCGCAAGAGCAGCGTCTTGATGTCATCGACCGTCTCATCGCCGCGCGCTATCCGCACGGGCGGGATGAGGACGCCCTCGTGATAGCTCTCGCGCGAGCCGACGCTGGCACCTCCGGGCAGCGCGCCGCCCAGATCGTCGTGACGCCCCCTGATCTGCAAAAAGGCGATGAGCGCGCCCTCTGCGAATAGGGGGCGTGTGAGGCATAGTTCCGCGGCCTCGCCCAAGCCCGCGGGGGGCATGTAGGGGTCGTTGTGGAGGAAAACGTCGCCCTCGGCCGGGTCGGGATAGGCGCGGATGACGGGCGCGGGGCCTGTGGCGAGCACCCGCCCGGTGAGCGCGCGCCCGAAGCGGTCGAACAGACAGACCGAGAAATCGCCCGCGTCGCGCAGGGACGGGCTTCGCCAGATGCGCGCGAGGAGGTCCTCGACTTCCTCCTCGACCGCGCGAAGCGCCCCCGCCAGGATTTCGCTGACAATCGGGTTCGCGTTCATCCCCATGCCGCTCCCACGCCGTGATCGCCCGTCGGCCTGCCGGCGCGCTCGTCGCGCTCGAAGACTTCCGAGCGGAAGCGCATCACCAGGTTTCCGTACCTGTCCACCCGGGCTTCCTGCCGGGGGAAGATGGCCGTCGTGCTGCCGAAGCTCTCGACGATGGCCGGTCCGGGGATGTAGTTGCCCTCCAGCAGCCTCTCCCGGTAGTAGACCGGCGTGTCGTGAAACCCACCCAGCTCCTTGAACCAGACGAGGCGCGCGCCCTTATAAGCCTCCTCGGGGCTGTCGTCGCCCGCCGGGATGAGGGGCAGGTTGGGCGGCTCCGTCATGCCGATACCCGTCACGCGCAGGTGCACGATCTCGACCGGGCGGCTGCCCTTGTGGTTGTAGGTGTAGCGGCGCTGGTAGAGGGTGTGGAAGCGCTCGAAGGCCTCCGCCAGCACAGGCGGGGTGATGTAGCCGCCGGGCACGTCGACTTCGATCTCGGTGGCCTCTCCCTGGTAGCGCATCTCGGCGGTGCGGCGCATCATCCGCCGGTGGGGGGGAACCCCCTCGTTTTCGAGGCCCGCCGCCGCTTGGGTTTCGAGCTTCTCGTACGCGTCGCCCAGGGCTTCGGGCTGGACGTTTTCTTCGGATTGATAGTGCGCCGCCGCGTGATCGTTCACGAGGTCTACGACCTCCAGCCCGAACGCGCTCGTCATCCCCGCGAAGGGCGGGACGATGACGGTGTCGATCTCCAGGAGTTCGGCCACCAGACCCGCCGTGAGCGGCCCCGAGCCGCCGAAGGCCATCAGGGCGAAGTTTTTGGGAGAAATGCCCCGCTGCACCGTCGCGCGGCGCACGGCGTGGGTCTGGTTCCAGGCGGCGATTTCGACCACGCCCGAGGCCATCTTGTGGGGGTTCATGTCGAACCCGCGCGCCAGATCGCGCATGGCCTTCATGGCGAGGGCCTTGTTGAGCTTCACCTCGCCGCCCGCCAGGTGGAGCGGGCTGCGCGCGAGGAGCAGGTTCGCGTCGGTGAGGGTGGGCTCTTCGCCGCCCTTTCCGTAGCAGATGGGGCCCGGGTCCGCGCCCGCGCTCCGGGGCCCCACGCGCAGACGCCCCTCGGGGCTTCGCCAGGCGACCGACCCGCCGCCTGTGCCGATGGTGACGACGTCGATCATCGGCATCCTCAAGTAAAACTCATCGAGCTGGTGCCGGGTGGCGCGCTTGGCCTCGCCGCCCTCGACTACGGCGATGTCGGTCGAGGTGCCGCCCCCGTCCAGGGTGATGAGCTGCTCATGCCCCGAGAGTTTCCCGAGAAACGCGGCGGAGAGCGCGCCGGCAGCCGGTCCCGAGAGCACGGTGCCGATGGGCCGCTTGGCGATCTCGCGCGCGGTAGAAACCCCGCCGTTGCTCTTCATTATCATGAACGGCGCGCCGCCCAGGGTGTCCTCGATTTTCCTGGAAGCGTTCTCGACATAGTCCTTGATGCGCGGCTTGATGCACGCATCGAGAAGCGTGGTGATGGCGCGCTCGTATTCGCCGGGCTCGGGGATCACCTCGCTCGATATGCTCACGAAGCATTCGGGGTATTCGCGCTCGAAGGCCTCTAATATCAATTCCTCGTGCGCCGGGTTGGCGTAGGCGTGGAGCAGACAGACCCCCACAGAGCCGATACGCTGCCCCTTGAACCACCTGGCGAGTTTTAAGGCGTCCTGTTCATTCAGGGATTCGAGAACTTCGCCCGATGCGGAGATTCTCTCCTTGGCTTCCCGTACCCGTTCTGGGGGAACCAGCGCGTCGCGGGGTTTTGCGAGCAGGGGAGCGGCGTAATTGGTCTTCGCCGTGCCGTTCGCCCCGCCGATTTCGAGCAGATGGCGGAAACCGCCCGTGACGATGAAGCCCAGGTCCTCAAAGCGGCGCTCCAGGATGGCGTTCGT
Organism: bacterium; assembly: GCA_965203325.1. Taxonomy (GTDB): domain Bacteria; phylum UBA8248; class UBA8248; order UBA8248; family UBA8248; genus Bin107. Next base: position 576,474 of record OZ241875.1, on the reverse strand, counting down.
CGCCACCGTCGTTCCGTGGAACACGCCGTTCACCATGGCCGGGCGGATCTTGGTCTCGGAGAGAATTTTCCGGATGCCCTGTATCAGGCCCTCGCTGAAATCGGCGGGCGTCGTCGGCGTCTTGGTGGTGAAGACCTCGCCGGAGTCGGAGCGCACGCCGACCACATCGGTGAACGTGCCGCCCGTATCGATGCCGATGCGAAGTCCGCGTTTGGTCGTCATGGCTTGAGGATTCCCACCTAGCGCGTGAACAGGAATGCGGCCAGGGCGGCGCAGACGAGTCCGCCCACCTTGGCGGGCGTGAAGCCCTCGCCCAGGAACATCGCCGCCAGAACCGCCGTGACGCCCGGATACAGCGCCGAAAGCGCCACCACGCCCGCCGTCTGGCCTTCCGCCTTCGACAGCGCCAGCACCAGAAAGAGCATGGCCAGCAGGGTGGCCACCGTGGCGACCACGGGCAGCCACATGACCTCCATACGCATCGGCGGCAAGGGGAACTGTCTGCTCAAGACGGCGATCACCACGACGACCGCGGTGGTGACGCCCATTCCCATGAGGTGCGGCATCGCGCCCAGGCGCTCCTGGCCCATCTTCATGAAGAATCCCCAGACGCCGAAGCACAGGACGGCGAGCAGGGTGAGGCTCAAGGCGGTCGTGTTCATCGTCTTCTCCAGAGAAAATGCTCTCCGCGCGCGGCGGGCCGCATCAGCCCAAACGGGCGATTTTCCGGCGGACCCGCCGCAAAGCGGCTTTATACAGCAAGTTAAGGGCGAGGAAAAGATGAGGATTTCGTGAATTTGTGATTCCACTTATGGAGCCGATCATGGAGAGATGAAACTTTACTCCTCGCTTGCAGAGCGTGAACCAACCACTCCCCCCTTGAGGGGCTGTTGAAAAAGTCCTGATGAACGAGGGTTTTGTGCGACCGAGGAGGGGTGGTTTTGTAGGGGCCGCATACATGCGGCCCTTGTAGTGGGCAAAAAAATCAGGGTCGCATATATGCGACCCCTACACACAAACAAATTTTCCTCTCGGGGTTTATCAACAAGCCCCTCAAGGGGGGAGTGATTTATTTCCTTTCGGACTTTTACAACAACCGCGTTTCGCGCGCCTTGCGGTTTTGGTAGATTCCCCGTTGATTGATGCACTAATAAATTTTCCGCCATTCATCCAGGATGATTCCATGCAGATCACGCCGCACGTGCATTGCCTCTGGCTGGAATTCGAGATCAAAACACCCGCGGGCGAGCGGATCCCGAGGTTCGTCACGTCCTACATCCTCGCGGGCGATACGCTCACCCTGATCGACACGGGCGTCGCCGCAACGGCGCCGGATATCTTCGCCTACATCGAGTCCATCGGCAGGAGTCCTCAAGAGATTGCGCACGTCCTGCTCACGCACTCCCATTTCGACCATATCGGCGGGAACGGTCTTGTCGCGGAAAAGGCTGCACCTGAATTTTTCGGCCCCGAGGCGGAGCGGCGGATGATCGAGGATCTGGACTATCAGCACAGCGTCCGTCCGGTGGGGAGAATGCGCGATGCGGTATCGGGCCCCGTGAAGCTCGCGGGCTTTCTGGCCGAGGGCGGCGAGATATCGCCGGGCGGCGTCAAAGTCCGGGTGATCCACACGCCGGGCCATTCGGCGGGAAGCCTCTCTTTCTTCGTGCCGGAGGAGGGCGCGCTCATCTGCGGGGACGTGCTGCCCGAACCGGGGGCGTTGCCGATCTATGAGAGCTTACGGGATACGCTGGCGAGTCTGGAGAGGCTGAAGGCGCTTCAAGGCGTGAGCGTCCTGCTCTCCGCCATGAGCCGGGAGGTCTCGCGTGATGAGGCGGTTGCAAGCCACATCGAGAGCGGGGCGGGCTATATGCAGGAGATCGACGGACTGGTGCGGCAGGCCTTATCAGAGAAGGGAGATGATGTTTCGCCTGAAGAGGCGGCTGCGTTCGTTTTCGAGCGGTTGAATCTTCCGCCCGCGGGTCTCATCCCCATCGTCTTGCGCAGCATGAAGGCCCATCTGGACGAGGGGCCGATGTAATATGATGCATTTTCCGACACCTTAGGAACGAGGAGCCAAGGTTTGAGCCTGCATCTGTACTTGAGGAGTTTCGAAACCCCGCTCGGCGAGAGGGGAAAGGACGATCTCTGGCGCGAGAAAAAGGCCCTTCTCGACAACCCTGCGCGGTGCGCCGAACTGATAGCTTGGGATCAGAAGGGGCCGGGAGAGCCCTGGTTCGCCACGGAGCGGGCGGACGTAGCGGGCATGGAGGCGAAACTCGGGGCGGCGGAGGGAAAAGAACACGTCGTCGTTATCGGGAACGGGGGATCGATACGAAACGTGTGGGCGCTCTATCTGGCGCTTTCAGAGCGGGGGTTTGCCCGAAAGCTGCACCTGCTCGACGGCACGGACATGAGCGGTCTGCTCGGAGAGTTGCTGCGCGAAGGCGGCGCGTTCAACCCCGGGAACACGCTCATCGTTCCCGTGAGCAAGTCGGGCGAGACGGAAAACGTGATTCAGGAGACCGCTCTCCTGATGGAGCGCGGCTATCCGGCGCTGGCGATCACCTCATCCGGCCCGAGCAAGCTGGCTGCGATGGTCGCCGAGGCGAATCTCGAGGCCTTCCCGCATCCCGACGAGGTGGGCGGGCGCTTCACCGCCGCGCAGAACAACGCGCTCCTGCCCCTCGCGATGCTGGAGGGAAATACGAAGCTGGCCGGAGAAATTGATGCCGCCTTCGCTGGCGCCCACGAAAAGCTCAAGGTCTCCTCGCCTCTAAGCGAGAACATGGCGAAGACCCTCGCCCTGGAACTGTGGCGGGCGGAGCGGGCCGGCTACACGGAGGTCTTCATGCCGATTTACGCCCATGCGCTATCAGGCGCGGGCGAACTCATCGTGCAACTGGTGCATGAGAGCTACTGCAAGGCCGGGCGCGGGCAGACGATTCTCTGGGCGGGCGCGCCCGAGAGTCAGCACCACACGAACCAGCGGTATTTCGGCGGGCGGGAGAACGTCATTGGGCTGTCAGTCTGTGTCGGGCGTTTCATGGAGGATGCACGCCTCCCAGGCGGGGTGAGCTGCACCGAGTTTTTGCACTTAGAGCACGCGGGCGTCGCCGCCGAAGCCGAGAGCAGGGGGACGCCCCACATGGTTCTCACCCTCGATTCCCTGGCAGTCGCCGACGTGTGCGGCCTCATCGCGCTGTGGCAGTGGGCGGCGGTCTACGGCGGCCTGCTGCGCGGGGTGAACCCTTTCGATCAGCCCGCCGTGGAGGGCAGCAAGAAAGCGACGCTCGAGATGTTCGAGCGTTTTGGCGACGAGACGAAGCGGGAGTTGGGACGTTTCGTCCGGGACGCGGGGTATTCGATGTAGCCTCGGGGCTGTCCCACAGGTCGCGACTACGGGGGGATGTTGAAAAAGGCCACATTTCAGAGGTAGAGGAGAAGCCTCTCTCGGATAGAAAGGCAACCCCCCCTACCCCCCCTTGTCAGGGGGGTAAAAACAAAAAAGCCCCCTTGTCAGGGGGGTATAAAAAGGCGATGCGTCCCCTCTGGGCCGAGGGGGTTTTGCTTTTTCTTGCCCCCCTGACAAGGGGGGGTAGGGGGGGTTGCTTTATGGGGTTTCCCTTTCATGGGGGTTGCCATTACCCTCTCGGGAACTTTTTCAACAACCCCAAATGCGACCCCGACAATACGGCTGATAACCTCTCCGCCCCTACGAACTAGGCGGATTCCGTCTCCCGCTTGGGCGCTTTCAAGGGCAGCCCCAGGATGCGGGCGGGGTTCTTGTGCAGCATGGTCTCGATTTCGCGCGGCTTGATTCCGTTCTCGAGCATCAACTGAACGAACACGCGCAGGCCCTCCCAGGGAGGCGCGTTGTGGAGCTGGCCCAGGTCGGTAGAGAGGATCGTCTTCGCCGCGCCTACGGCCTTCACCATCTTGGCCTGTTCCCTGACGGAGATGGGAGGCGCGTTCTCATCCGTCGGGTACGCGCCCCAGTGGGTGAAGCAGAAGATCGCCAGATGCTCGATGTAGGCCCCCATTTTGGCAAATTCCACCTGCTCCTCGATAGAGGCGTCCACGATGTACTCGGGGTGCTGGACGATGATGTGCTTCACCCCCTCTTCTTTCGCGAGGGGGATCAAGGCGCGCACCTCGTCCACGTCCAGGTGCCCCGTGCTCAGGCAGATGCCCGCATCGGCGATGAGTTTACATATCGTTCTGACTTCGGGGTGTATCTTGGTGCGTTTCGCATCGGAGAAGATGGTGAGGCCTTCTTCTTTAAGCTTCACGCCCCTGGTCTGCTTCATGCCCGGGAAATGCGGCGCACCGAGTTTTTCCAGGTGGTTCAGCGAACTGATGGTGGGCATCCAGACCATCTTTGCCCCCATCTTGATGGCGGTGTCCACCGCAAAGGGGTTGAACCCGCCCACCGGGCTGTTGAGCGTGATGCCCCCGTAAATCTCGATGGCGTCGCCCATCACCTCGCGCACGATGGGGATGCGGCCCGACGTGTCGCCGTGGTGAATCTTGAACACCACGCCGCGCATTCCGACCGAAGCCGCCCCGCGCGCGCACTCGATGTGGTCGCAGACGCGCGGGAACAGGCTGGGCGATGCGTGGATGTGGGTGTCGATTGCGCCGTGAAGCAGCCTCTGGTCTTCTCTCATGCCGTTCCTCTCCGGGTTTTGTGTGGTATCGGATACCTGTTTATGAAAGCTACAGAATCGCCGCCGTTCGGGCAACGCATCTTCCTCTTTCGCCCCGATGCCCTTGCGGCTATAGTGTCGCCGCACCCGCTGAGACGTATGGATGAAGTATGACGAGCAACTTTTCTTGATGAAATGCTTGAATGAGAGGAGCAAAGCTTCATGAAAATCGGTTATGTGGTTGCAACGCCCGACGTGACGACGCCGCTGATGCCCGCGGTGCGTGGCGCGTTCCGAGATAATCTGATGTTCCTGAAAGACTTAGGATTCGACGGTGTGGAACTCGCGACGCGCGACGCGGGCGCTTTCGACAAGGACGAACTGCGCCGCACGATCGAGGAAACCGGCCTCGAAGTCTCCCTCATCGGAACGGCGCCGATCTCTTATCAGGACGAGATCGAAATCTGCCACCCAGACGCGGACGTGCGCGCCAAGGCTATCGAGCGTCTTTTCGGCCACATCGACTTCGCGGGCGAGCTGGGATGTCCCGTGAATATCGGCCGCTTCCGGGGGAATTTTCTGGAAGACGAGCGGAGGTCCGAGTCCGAAGCGTGGATGTGGGACGGACTGCGCGCGGGTGCGGACAGGGCGGGGGAGCGCGGCATCAAGATGCTCTTCGAGCCGCACCACCGCTTCAACACGAACTTCGTGCGCTCCACGCGAGAGGGCCTGGATTTTCTCGACGAGATGAACCACGAGGCGGTGGGTTTCCTGATCGACAGCTTCCACATGAACATCGAGGACGCCTCGTTCGCGGGCGCGATCCGCGAGGCGGGCGACAGGATCGACTACTTCCACATCGCCGACAACATGCGCACCTACCCAGGTTCGGGCCACATTCCGTTCGATGAGATTATCGGCGCGCTCAAGGAGGTGGGCTATGCGGGCTATCTCTCGGCCCAACTCGCCCAGAAGCCCGACTTCGAGACGGCGGCGACGAAGACGATTGAATATCTGAGGCCGCGCCTGTGAGTAGCAGCCTTTCGGAGGTGTGGCGATGATAAAACAATTCAGGATGGACGGCCGCGTGGCTATCGTTACGGGCGGCACCTCGGGCATCGGCCTGGCAATCGGAAAAGCGCTGGCGGACGCGGGTGCCAAGGTCGTCATCGCCGGTCGCTCGAAGGAGCGGGGTGAGGAGGCGCTCGAAGCCTTCCGGGCCGATGGTCTCGATGCGCAGTTTCTCTCCTGCGACGTGGGGGACGCAGCCTCGGTTTCCTCGATGGCAGGGGAGGTGGTTTCCAGCCACGGAGGGCTGAACGTCCTCGTGAACAGCGCCGCGATCAACATCGTGAAGCCCGCGCTCGACCACGCGCCCGAAGACGTGGACGCGCTCCTGGCCTCGAACGTGCGCGGCGCTTTTCTCTGCGCTCAGGAAGCCGCGAGAGCGATGGTCGATCAGGGAAGCGGCGGGAAGATCGTTTTGCTCACTTCGATGGTGGCCGAGCGCGCCGTCCCCAACCAGGCCGTCTACGTCGCCACCAAGGGCGCTGTGGTCTCCCTGACGCGCGCGCTGGCGCTCGAATGGGCGCCGCATAATATCCAGGTGAACGCCCTGGGGCCGCAACTCACCAAAACACCGATGACGGGGGGGTTGTTCGCCAATCCCGAAAAGATGGCGGAAGTCCATGCGCGAACGCCTGCCGGACGCGCGGGGGCGCCTGAGGATCTGACGGGAGCGGCGCTCTTCCTGTGCTCCTCGGCTTCCGATTACCTCACCGGACAGCACATCGTCGTGGACGGCGGCCGCGGCGCCGCGGGGTGATGTTGATGTTTCCCCCTTCCCGGAGGGGTCGTTGAAAAAGCCCCGTAGGGGCGCTTCGTGAAGCGCCCGTTCCTCCGGCAAGGGTCGTTCGCGAACGACCCCTACAATCGAGATTACGCACCGTCATTCCGACCGAGAATAACCTTCTCAACAGCCCCTTAAGGGAGCGGCTTCTGAGTCGATTTTTCGTCTTGCGGAAGGAGATTGAGGCCGCGCGCCGTGAGGCCCACCCATTTCTCGACTCTCGCTGTGCGGTTCTCCAGCTTGCCGATGCGATTCTCGACTTTCACCAAGCGATTCTCGACCTTCACCAAGCGATTCTCGACTTTCACCATTCGGTTCTCGAGTCCCGTCATGCGATATTCCATTTTTCCCATACGGTCTTCGATTCTTACGAGTCTCCCGTCGATTTTTCCTATATCCCCGCGCATGTTACCTATTTCATTATCCATCCTTCCAATTTTCTCGCGAATGTCCCCCATTTCGCTGGAAAGCAAAGTGTAGGCTGCGACAATAGTCAGCACGACGCCCAAAAACCCGATCCATGTGTCTTTCATCTGGATCCTCCCTGGGTCCTTGAAGTCGTCCTCGCGCCCGCGCAAGCGGGGATCAAGACAAAATATCGCAATTCAGGCGGCAGCGGTCAATAGACCGTTTTTTAGTGTTACTTCGCGTTTGGATGCTCCTTTTGCCACGTCTGAAAAATGAAGTCGTCTCGCTTTACTCTCCCTCCTTCGGCGGAATGATGGGCAGGAGGAGATAGGGATCCCGCCCGCCGCCGGCGTGCAGGGTCACCTTGTTGTCGAAGACCGCAGGCGGCCTGTCGTCGGGGTCGTTGTGCGTCATGCCGCCCGTGCCTTTCGTGGAATAGTGGAACTGCTTGCCGAACTCGCTGAGCTCGCCCGTGTATTCATAGTCCTTCCCGCGAACGGTGAACGCCACCTGCCAGCCGGCGGGCACGACGATGCACGAGGTGACGATCTCCACGTCGCACTCATACACATCGCCGGGCGTGAGCTTCTCCGCCTTATCGTGGGGATGATACGGGCGATAGAAGGTGCTCTTCTCCGGGTCGAGCGCGCGGTGCGAGACGCGCAGCCAGCCGTTCGCAATCGGCGTGTGCGGGTCGGTGGAGCCCATGAAGGTGAGTTCTTTCCCCTCGGGGTCGAACACGCGGACGATGAGGAAGAGGTCCGCATCCTCGGTGGATGAGGAGACGAACAGCTTCGCCGCCATCGGCCCCGTGATCTCGGTTGCCTCTTCCATCGGCGGCATCCAGAACGTCACGCCGTCTCCCAGCCCCGCGTATTCGAGGCTCGCCTCCCCTGCGACGGGTTCTCTCGCGAGCGCCTTGTTCTCCAGATCGAGATAGAACTTCGTCCACTGCGTGCGCGCCAGGGGCCATTCGTTCTCGTAGCGGTGGACGAACTTGGGACCGGGGTGGCGGACGTTGAGCGCAACCGGCGGGGTCTTCTCCCAGCCGTTGTCGATTCCTTTCAGGAAATGGTCGAAAAAGCGCTTCTGGAGGTCCAGCCCGTAGGCGCTGGAGAAGAGCGACCAGTGCGAATCGCCGTGGGCTTCCAGCCATTTTTGTTCTGAGGGCGATTCGATGTAGCCGTTGAAATTCCCGCGCGGATGGATGCCCTGTCCGCCCCAGTTGGCGCAGGTGAGGAGCGGGAGGGTGACTTTCGAGAGGTCGGCGGAGCGCTCCCGGTGCCACGGGCCGTCGAATGGGTGTTTTTTGAGTTCCTCGAAGGCGTTGACGCGGTTCGCCGCGAGTTCATCTTCCGTGAGGGTGATGGGGCCCGCGACGGACTCTCCCGTCACGGGGTGTTTCCGCGCGTTCTCGCCGCGTCCGTACTGGACGTTCATCACCTGGACTTTCGACCACTGCTCTTGGAACTGGCTTAAAATTCCCCCGTGATAGCCCGAATCGCGGTAGGTGTCGTTCCCGCCCTCCCAGGGGATGATGGCGGTCAGGTGCGGGGGTTTTCGGCCCGCGATGCGCCACTGGTTGCGCGCATAGTAGGAGATGCCCAGCATCCCCACCTTCCCGTTGCTCCACTCCTGCGCGCCCGCCCACTCGATGCACTCGTAGAGGTCGTCGATCTCCCGAGGCGAGTTGGGCGCCATGAAGCCGGGCGACCAGCCCGCCCCGCGCGAGTCCACGCGGATGCAGACGTAGCCGTGCGGAATCCAGCACTCGGGGTCCGTCACCTCCCAGTTCTGGTACTTGTTGGTGGACATTGCGAGAATTTCGGGATAGTCCGCCACCATCTTGTTCCACTGGTGGTGGTAGCCCTCCTGGTAGGCCACCCCCTTGGCGTAGATGCCGTAGGTCAGGATGACGGGGTATTTCCCCTCTTGGGTGGGCCGGAACACGTCGGCGCGAAGCACGAGTCCGTCGTCCATCTCGATGGGCTGGTGCCAGGTGATCCGCATGCCGTCGCGGTCTTCAGTTCTCGTGTTGACTTGGGGGGCCTCACTCATGCGTGGTTCCTTTCATTTGGCGTTTGATAGCGAATTCCTGTTTTTCCGTTTTTTCGGCGCGTGCGATTGGGAATCATATATTTCAGTTGGAGATTTCTTTTTTCCGCCTGGGTTTTTCTTTCCTCTTTGAGGGTCAATGAAAAAGTCCCCCTGTCAGGGGATAAAGGCACCCCCCCCTACCCCCCCTTAACAGGGGGGCAAGAAAAAACAAAAGCCCCTTTATCGGCGGCGGGTGTCGCCTTTTCATAGAGTTACTGTCAAATGTTGTGTATGGCCGTCTTGAGTTCAGCGGCCTCCCTGCCGGTTTGTTTTTCGTTCATCCCATCGATGAACCTCACGTCGGTGATCACGTCGGCCAGCTGGCGCAAGCCGCCCAGCCGCCCCCATCGCTTCTCGGCGCTCATGGCGAGTTGGTGAATCAGGCTCAGCGCCGTCTTCTCGCTCAGGCAGTTCCTCGTCTTCGCCGTTCGCAGCCGGATCGTGGCGAAGGTCGACTCGATCGGGTTCGTCGTCCGAATGCTCCGCCAGTGCGCCGCCGGGAAGTCGTAGAAGGCGAACAACTCCTCGCGGTCCCTCGACAGGCACGCGGCGGCCTTGGGATACTTCGCCTCCCAGGTGGCGAGAAAGCGTTCGAACGCCTTCTCCGCATGCGCGCGGGTCTCCGCCCTCCACATCTCATACAGCATCGGCCTCGCTTCGACCTGAGCGCTCTTGGGCAGCTTGTCGAGAACGTTCGCCGTCTTGTGCACCCAGCAGCGCTGCGCCCGGGTCCCGGGGTACACCTCGGCCAGCGCCGACCACAACCCCAGCCCCCCGTCGCCCACGGCGAGCTTCGCCGCCTTCACGCCCCGCTCCCGCAGGCGCAACAAAACCGCCTTCCAGCTCTCCTTCGATTCACGGAACCCCGCCTCCAGGGCCAGGAAGCGCTTGCGGCCTCGCGCGTCGCAGCCCACGACCACCAGAAGGCAGCGCCGCTCCCCGCTGCGAACGTTCACGTAGATGCCGTCCGCCCACAGATACGCGAACTCCTCCCCGTGCCACGCCCGCTCGCGCCACTGCGCGTACTCGCGCTCCCAGCCCTCCTTGAGCCGCGAGACGCTCGCCGGGGACAAGCCCCCCACCGACTCGCCGAACAGCGCCGTGAGCGCCTCGCCGAAGTCGTTCGTCGATACCCCCTTCAGGTACAGCCACGGTATCACCGCTTCCACGCGCCGCGTCTTGCGCAGATACGGCGGCAGCAACTCCGAGCGGAAACGCCGCCCCGACCCCGACCTGTCCCGCGTCCGGGGCACCTGGACACGCACCGGACCCACTCCCGTCAACACCTCCCGCGACGGCAGATACCCGTTGCGAACCACCGCGCGGCGGCCCTGCGCGTCACGATCGCCCGCATATTCTTCGAGAAACGCCGCCAACTCCGCTTCCACCGCCTGGCGGATGATTCGTCGCGCGCCCGCGCGCAACAGTTCGCTCAACTCGTCCCGTAGGGCTGGATTCTTCATGGGAATCGTCGTATCTTCTCTCATGGTGGCGCATCTCCTTGTGCTGAATGACCGGGCTATTTGGCAAACCCTATTTCAGCAGGATGCGCCGCCTTCTTCAATTCAGCCCATACACAAGTTTTGAGCGTAACTCCTTTTCATACCCCCTTGTTAGGGGGGCTTTTCAATAACCCCCTCGTCGGGAGGGCATCGCCTTTACCCCCCTGTTAAGGGGGGGTAGGGGGGGTTGCTTTTTCAGTCGAGAGGGGCGTCCCCTCTACCCCCTGAAAAGGGGCCTTTCTCAACAACCCCTCAAGGGTCGAGCATTCCCCCGTGCCTACACGCTGATGGAATCGCCCGGCTCCATCACGGTGATTTCGGGCGAGAGCCCGCGCGCCGCCACTTCTTCCGCGAACTGCTCGGGCGTGCCCGTGAGCGGCGGGAAGGTCGAGTGGTGGATGGGCACGACACGCTGTGCGCCCAGAAGCTCGACGGCGAGGGCCGCCTCGCGCGGGTCCATCGTGAACCGGCTGCCGATGGGGAGGAGGCAGAGATCGGGCTGATACAACTCGCCGATGATCTTCATGTCGCCGAAAACGGCGGTATCTCCCGCGTGGTAGACGCGCTTTCCGTCCTCGAAGGTCATGACGAGGCCGGCGGGTTCGCCCGCGTAGACGCCCGGGTCGTTGTAGCTGGAGCTGTGCATGGCGTGGGTGAGCGTTACGCCGACCCCGCCGAAATCCACCGTGCCGCCCTTGCCCATCGCGCCCGCGTGCTCTTCCGCGAAGCCCTCGTTCTGGGCGATCAGGTTCACCAGTTCATAGGGCCCCGCCACCGGGCATCCGCCAAGGCCGTAGACGTCCATGACGGCGGCGATGTGGTCGAAGTGGCCGTGGGTCAAGGCGATCAGATCCGCTTTCTGCGGGCTGGTGTGGCCTTCCGGGCAGCGCGGGTTCCCCTCGAGCCAGGGGTCGATGTAGAAGGTCTTGCCCCCGCCTGACTGACCGACGAAAGTGGAATGTCCCAGATAAGTAAGAGTTGCGCCCATGATGGTCCTCCGTATCAGTTTTCGGGTTTTCGCTCGACCGCAAACGCGCTACGTTTGCGGCATCGGTTTGTGTTCAAATGTTCTGAAGTCCGGTCGGCGCATTATAGTCCCGAAAACTCCGGGGCGAAAGAGTTTCAGGGGATTTCGCTTCATTCGCCGTTTCCGGCTGAACGCGAGGTGAGGGGAGCCGTGAAGACGAGGCCCATGAGAGTAGAAGACGTCGATCAGGTGCTCGCCATCGAACGCCTCTCCTTTCCGCTTCCGTGGTCGCGGGAGAGTTTTATCCGCGAGATTTGCGAGATCGACAACTCCCACCTCCTGGTCGTGGCGGAGGATGAGGAGGCTCGGGCCGGCGTCATGGGCTACGCCTGCTGGTGGGAGGTGGCGGATGAGTGCCACATCACGAATTTCGCCGTCGCGCCCGCCCACAGGCGAAGGGGGGTGGCGGACGTTCTGCTGGGGAGGGTTCTCGAGGACGCGAAGGGCAGGGGCCTCCTCCGCGCCACCTTGGAGGTGCGCCTCGGCAACGCCGCCGCCATCGCCTTGTATGAGAAGTGGGGGTTCACGGCGGCGGCCATGCGTCCGCGCTATTACCCCGACAACCGCGAAGACGCCCTCGTGATGTGGAAGGAAAAAATTTGAACCGGCGCTTAAATATCTAGTGACAATCCCATTGTTATTTGCTAGATTATGCCCGCTCTATCACGAGGCCGTACAGTTTCCGTCCGTAGAGACTCAAAATTTATATGATTTCCTTCACGTTTCCCGATATCGTCATCGCCGTATTCGTCGGCGCGTTCCTCATCCGCGGCTGCGTGCGTGGTTTTTTCCGCGAGACTTTTTCCGTGGTCGCGCTCGGAATCGCGGTTCTCGTCACCATGCAGTTCACCGACCTCACGCGCTCCTACCTCGCCTATCTCCTGGGCGAGGGCGACCGACTCGATTCGCTCGTCAAGCCGATTCTCTTCCTGGGCGTATGGGTGCTCGCCGCCTGGTTCTTCCGCATGATGTTCGGCGTCTTGTCGATCGCCACGCCCGGGCTGTTCTCCAGGCTCGGCGGCGGCCTCATCGGGTGCGCCAAGGGCGTGTTCTTCTTCGCCCTGGGGCTGGCGGTCTTCGGGAGCCATGTGTCCGGCTTTTTGCCTGCGGGCGGCGGGGACAGGCTCCTCCCGTATGTGCGGGGGGTGAGCGCCTACATCGAGGGGTTCGACAAGGCGGATATCGAGGAAGGCCTGAACGCCGCCAAGGAGAAATTCGGCGACAAGCTCGACTCGGCCAAAGAGGGCGTCGGCGCGGGGAAGGAGAAGCTCCAGGGCATGACGGGTGGTGAGAAGGAAGAGGGCGGGGAGATCGAAACGCGGGAGATGAGGAGGTAGGGGGGTAGTAGCTCTCATAGACCATTTTTAATTCTTTCCATATTTTCCATTTAGAGTTTCGTTATGGATTTAGATGATCCAACGAAGCCCGAGTTTGTCTCTGTTGTGAGCTACGGGAAGTTCGCCAAGCGAGTTCGTCGTGGCCGGCGATTTGTTTGGGGAAAAGAAGTCGAGGCGTTCCTGGATACGGTTCGCGAGACTCTGAAGGATCGCGATGAGCCTATTTCCAAAGGCACCGTGTTTTTCCGCGCTCAGCAAGATGTTGAATACAGGGAAGATGTAGACGAGAACGGCAATGAATGGCCTACAGGACCATATGCGTTCGGCGCAGAACGAATGAAGCCGCTTGAAGACCGCGCCAAGGAAGGGCGGGCTAATCCGGCAGGTCTTCCTGTACTTTACCTTGCCACGACTGAACAAACGGCGATTTCCGAAGTGAGGCCGTGGATAGGATCGGAGATATCAGTCGCTCAATTCAAGGTTCTCCGTGATCTGAAAGCACTCGATTTGTCCCGAGGACATGGTAAATTTTGGATCGGTCACCTGACTTTGAAGCAAATTGACGATCCGAAAACAATTGATGCCGAAACAAAAGAGGAAGCAGTGTGGATCGAAATTGACAACGCGTTTTCACGTCCGGTGAGGCGTTCTGACGCCTCAGCAGATTACGCGCCCACGCAAATTCTCGCAGAGCTTTTTCGAGGCGCTGGCTACGACGCTATCGCCTATCGAAGTCAATTTGGCGAGATGGGATACAACATTGCCCTTTTCAACGTCGAAGACGCGGAGCCCATAACTGCTGTTCCCTGCCACGTCACGAAAATTGATATAGAGTTCGATGAAATAGGAAATAGGTGGTTTTCAACTAAACATTACGATTCGAAGAAAAAGGAATTGGACTGACAAGATTTCATCGTGATTGGAGGAAACGGTATTTCCCTTCATGAAGTTTTTGCTACATAAGAAAATGGAATCCTTCCCCCTCAACCGGCATGGACCTCTACCAACTCCACCCCCTCCATCTGCGCTGCTCGTCTGTCGAAGGTGTAGAGTGAGGATGCGCCGCTTCGGTTCGCGGCGGCTGCGATCATGAGGTCGGAAAAACCGGCCCCGCCGCGCCGGTAATGGAAAGCGGCGCGGGCGACGTCGTCCGCCGCCTCGATTTCGAGTTCTTCGGTAGCTACGAGTTCATCCAGCACCTCTACGATTCGTTCTCGGGAAAACCGATAGGTTCGCTCCAGCACCCAGACGAGTTCGACAGTCACCTCGCGGCAAATAAAGCCGGGCCGCTCGGCAGTCAGCCCTGCTATCAGACCTTGGGCCGCTTCTGTCTGGGACGCATCATCCGCGACCAGATATCGGACGAGGGCGTTCGTGTCGAGCGCGATCACTCCTCACTCGCCCCCTCAGCGATAGCGCGCTCCATATCTTCGAGCGTCTTCGGGGGGCCTTCGTATTTGAGCATGCCGAACAGCCGGGCGATGGGCCGCATCGGGATGATGCGCACCTCATCGCCCAGGATGATATAGCGCACGCGGTCGCCCGGCCGTACGCCGAGGGCTTCGCGTACCGGCTTGGGCAGCGTCGTTTGGCCCTTCGAGGTAATCGTGGATTCGACCATGCGGAACCCTCCTATTCCTTACTTAATATAATAATGCCTTACTTCCATAGGTTAAGCAAGGGAATAGTTGGCGCGTTTATATGGAATTTAGCCGGTTTATGAAATCCATATAATTCTCCCAAGAAACGCATAACTCCTTTTCGCTTGACGGGGGAAACGCCATTCCCGTATCATTTATGATGATTTTAACCAACATATATCTCTTATATGATGGATATTTGCAATATGGCGAATAAAGGCAGGATTACACGGACGCCACCGGCCGCCGTCGAGGACGCCATCCGGCGTCTGGGGCGGAACATCCGCACGGCGCGCCTGCGCCGGAGGCTGCGCATCGAGGATGTGGCGAACCGCATCGGCGCTTCGCGCTTCACGGTCGCGGACGTCGAGAAGGGCAAGCCGGGCGCGTCGATGGCCGCCTACGCGGGGGCGCTGTGGGCGCTCGGCCTGCTGGAGGGGATGAGCGAGGTGGCTGACCCCGACAGGGACGAGGAGGGCAAGACGCTCGAAAGCGCCAGAAGTCCCCGGCAAGCGCCGCGCCGCAGGAGGCTCGACAATGACTTCTGAGGGCGAGTGCTTCGTCTATATCGTCCTCCCCGGAGAGACGGAGTTCGTGACGGCGGGTCGTTTCCGGGTGGAGGAGATGCGCGACGGTGCGGCGCTTGGGCGATTCGTCTACGGACGCAGCTATCTCGGGCGCGATGACGCCGTGGAGCTCGACCCGGTCGAGTTGCGCCTCGCCGAGCGCGAGTATGAGACGGCGCGCATGAGCGGATTTTTCGGCGCCATACGCGATTCCATGCCGGATTATTGGGGCCGCCTCGTCATTGAAAGAAACCGCGGACAGACCGGGCTCGATGAATTCGACTATCTGGTGCGAGGACCCGACGACCGCGCGGGGGCGCTCGGCTTCGGCCCCGTCGTCGAGGTGCCGCCGGTGCGCCGCTGGTTCAACCGCACGATCGAATTGGACCGCCTGCAAGCCGCCGCCGACGCCATCGTCGCAGATGATCCCGAGGGAGGTGGGTCCGCCCAAGCGCAGGCCGAAGAGTTGTTGTTGATTGGCACGTCGATGGGCGGCGCACGTCCCAAGGTCGTTGTGGAGGACGAGCTGGCCCTGTGGCTCGCCAAGTTCGGAAGACTGGACGACCGCTGGAACCACCCGCGCGTCGAACACGGGTTGCTGGTTCTGGCGAGAGAATGCGGAGTCGATGTCGCGGAGAGCCGGGTGGAAAGTGTCGGCGGGCGCGACGTGTTGCTCGTGCGTCGCTTCGACCGCGAGTGGAGCGGGGAAGGCTACCAGCGCCACCGGATGGTGAGCGCCCTCACGCTGCTGCAATCGGAAGACAACCCCGCCGCGCGGGGGCGGTGGTCTTATCTGTTGCTCGCCGATGAACTTCGGCGCGGGAGCGTGCGCCCCGAAGAAGACCTGCGCGAACTGTTCGCGCGCATGTGTTTCAACGCGGCGGTTTCGAATCTCGACGATCACCCGCGCAACCACGCGCTGCTTGCGAAAGGGAGACAGTGGCGGCTCAGCCCCGCCTACGATCTTACGCCGATGCCGGTCGTCGCGCAGGAGCGGCGCGATCTGGCGATGACGTGCGGCCCGGCGGGCAGGTCGGCCAACAAGGCGAACCTCATCGGCGCGGCGGGCCGTTTTCTCCTCGGCGCGGATGAGGCCGAGGCCATCTTCTCGCGCATCGTCGATACGGCGCGCGCTTCATGGCGACAAACGATGCGCGGCGTCGGCGTGAGCGAACGCGACTGCGAGGCGATCCGCAGCGCATTCCTTTATGACGGTCTGTTTTTCGAGACGGGGGTTGAGGATGTTTGAAGGCGATTAAAGCGAAAAGAGCAAGGTCCGCGCATTGAGGAGGCAGGGGAACTGTTTCGGAGGCATTTATGACGGATGCTTTAGAGAAACTCAAAGTCGTAAAAAAAGACGGTTCCGAGCGTTTTCGCGCGCACGGCTCCGATCTCGATTTCAACGTGCTTGATTATTGGCGGTGGTCGGCTTCCGATCTGGTCGGCAACACCGCCCGAGGCATTCTGGCGGAATACATCGTGGCCCGCGCTCTTGAAATACCAATGGATAAGGAAATTCGCGACGGGTGGGCGCCGTTCGACCTCGAAATGCCGGACGGGATAAAGATAGAGGTCAAATCCGCGGCGTATGTCCAGAGTTGGGTCCAGGAGCGCTTGTCACGAATCAGTTTCAGGACGCCCAAAACGCAAGCATGGGATCCTGAAAGCGGCCAGTTAGATCCTGAACCCAAACATCACGCCGACCTCTATGTGTTCGCGCTCTTTGCGCAACGGGAAGCACCGATTGACCCGCTCGACCTCGATCAGTGGAAGTTCTACGCGCTTGCTACATCAAAGCTCGATAAGCGTAAGTCGATATCGCTGTCTGCTCTGGAAAAACTCGCTCGCCCCGTTGCCTATCACGGACTTACCGACGCCGTGAAAAAAGCTGCCGGGAGAGATTGATGCTCGTCCGGGCCTTCGCGTTTGCGGTCCCCACCCTGCCGAAGTTCGGCTTTCGCGCTTCGTAACAATCGGTTCTGATGTATCAAACGGAAGGGGACTTACGCTGTTGCCTTGAAGCGCTCGAAACGCAGCGCAAGGCGGTCTCGATCCGGTTCGTCCTTATTGCGTTTGGGGAGATGAATAGCTCCACCATTGAGTTGCTTTAGCGCTTCGAGCATGGGGCCATCATGCTTGCTAAGCAGTTGGTCGGAGACATGCACACGGTAGTCCGGGTCGATCCCGATCAGATGTTTATCGAAGGCGGCATGATGGGTTTTCGACAACGGGATGCCGTTGGGGATTACCGGCTGGCCGAGCCGTTCATCCTTGTCTGAAATAATGTGCGCTGCATCCAACAGACGTGGTTCGGGTATCCCCGACAGCGCGCAACGGCCGTTATAGGCGGTGATGACGGCCTCTCGAAACGATGTTTGATGCAGCCGATGTTTCACGGAGCGCAGGGCATAACGACGCTCCACGGCATTTTTGGGTGGTGAGAGTATCTCTTGGCCCGGCGCTCCAAACGCAACTTGCGCCTTCAGTGCTCCGGCGTCCCATCCTGTAATGAAAACTGGCAGGATGGCCTGGTACCTCCTTGGCGCAACGCCGAGGAAATAGATCACCGGCTTTTTGTTCTCGAACGCTTCGCGCAGCCAACGGTTGTCGGCAGCTTCCGGGTTTTCCCCCATGAACGCGTAATCAACCGTTTCGTCGCCCTCATATATCTGGCGGTGAACTTCGCGCTGATCGTCATACCAGATTCTTCCGCCCGGCACCGGAAATACAGTCCTGATCGAAAGCAAGAATCGCATTTGTCGGGGTTTGAAAATGCCGCGTTGCGGATTGACGAGCGGGGTGCGTTTGCCCTCGAAAATAAAACCCGGACCTAACTCATTTGCAGTCAGGTGATCATGTATTTCCTGTAATTCCCGAACGCGATCGAAAGCGGCCATTCGGAGTTACTGTCAAATGTTGTGTATGGCCGTCTTGAGTTCAGCGGCCTCCCTGCCGGTTTGTTTTTCGTTCATCCCATCGATGAACCTCACGTCGGTGATCACGTCGGCCAGCTGGCGCAAGCCGCCCAGCCGCCCCCATCGCTTCTCGGCGCTCATGGCGAGTTGGTGAATCAGGCTCAGCGCCGTCTTCTCGCTCAGGCAGTTCCTCGTCTTCGCCGTTCGCAGCCGGATCGTGGCGAAGGTCGACTCGATCGGGTTCGTCGTCCGAATGCTCCGCCAGTGCGCCGCCGGGAAGTCGTAGAAGGCGAACAACTCCTCGCGGTCCCTCGACAGGCACGCGGCGGCCTTGGGATACTTCGCCTCCCAGGTGGCGAGAAAGCGTTCGAACGCCTTCTCCGCATGCGCGCGGGTCTCCGCCCTCCACATCTCATACAGCATCGGCCTCGCTTCGACCTGAGCGCTCTTGGGCAGCTTGTCGAGAACGTTCGCCGTCTTGTGCACCCAGCAGCGCTGCGCCCGGGTCCCGGGGTACACCTCGGCCAGCGCCGACCACAACCCCAGCCCCCCGTCGCCCACGGCGAGCTTCGCCGCCTTCACGCCCCGCTCCCGCAGGCGCAACAAAACCGCCTTCCAGCTCTCCTTCGATTCACGGAACCCCGCCTCCAGGGCCAGGAAGCGCTTGCGGCCTCGCGCGTCGCAGCCCACGACCACCAGAAGGCAGCGCCGCTCCCCGCTGCGAACGTTCACGTAGATGCCGTCCGCCCACAGATACGCGAACTCCTCCCCGTGCCACGCCCGCTCGCGCCACTGCGCGTACTCGCGCTCCCAGCCCTCCTTGAGCCGCGAGACGCTCGCCGGGGACAAGCCCCCCACCGACTCGCCGAACAGCGCCGTGAGCGCCTCGCCGAAGTCGTTCGTCGATACCCCCTTCAGGTACAGCCACGGTATCACCGCTTCCACGCGCCGCGTCTTGCGCAGATACGGCGGCAGCAACTCCGAGCGGAAACGCCGCCCCGACCCCGACCTGTCCCGCGTCCGGGGCACCTGGACACGCACCGGACCCACTCCCGTCAACACCTCCCGCGACGGCAGATACCCGTTGCGAACCACCGCGCGGCGGCCCTGCGCGTCACGATCGCCCGCATATTCTTCGAGAAACGCCGCCAACTCCGCTTCCACCGCCTGGCGGATGATTCGTCGCGCGCCCGCGCGCAACAGTTCGCTCAACTCGTCCCGTAGGGCTGGATTCTTCATGGGAATCGTCGTATCTTCTCTCATGGTGGCGCATCTCCTTGTGCTGAATGACCGGGCTATTTGGCAAACCCTATTTCAGCAGGATGCGCCGCCTTCTTCAATTCAGCCCATACACAAGTTTTGAGCGTAACTCGGCCATTCGCATTCGTGTGTCAAGGTCGTTATCAGGAATTGAAGCCACCGTTTATCCTTTGAAACAGTGCTCATTGTGCCAAGTCAAAGCAGCGTGGTCAGGGCGTTCGTAATGTACGCGACTTTCCTCGTCGGCGATCGGTAACGGCGCGTTGGATGTCCTCGTCCTAAGCGCGTCGAGCCGCCGAGAGACGGACCGTACAAACACACTTCGCCTCACATTGAGCAAGGCGAGAATTAGCGCACGCGATCCCCGGAAGCACGCCGAACGCCTACCCAATGGGCTAATGCAAAATCGTTTGCCCCAATGATGTAATGGTGGGTTCGGGTCTTTTAGAATCCTCGTGTTCGCATTTAGTGTTCAATAACTTTTTGAAAATTGCAAGGAAGCTGAAATGCTTGAGATCAACCAGCCTAGGACATCATTCGCAAATATGATGCACCCCTTAACACCCCATCAGCCGCGCGTGCCCTTGCTCGCCGTATTCGAGCAGGTGCGTATCTCTCGTCACCAGCGTGTAGCCGAACTCCCTTGCCGTGGCGAGGAGAATGCGATCCGCCGGATCGGCAGGAGGCGCGCCGGGGAGGACGGCTGAGGCGATCAGCACCGAAGGCGGCATCTCGGCCAGCACTACTCCTCGCTGATCGCAAAAACGCTCGAACCAGACCTCGGGACTCATCGTGAGCGCGATTTTTCCCTTCGCCGCGAGATTAGCGATCTCCCATGCGCTTATGGGGGATACAAAAAGCTCCCCGTCTTGCGCTTTCGGGAGATCACTCGCAGCAGGTTCCTGCAGACGCGCGCCTTCGGCAATCCAGATCACCGCACAAGTATCAAGGAGGTAAGCCGGCATGGCGGGCTATCGCAAGGCTTCCCATTCTTCATCGGTGGGGGAAGTTAGGTCCGTATCCTGGGAAATCGTTACCGTGCCCTGAAGCGCACCGTAGATGCGCTGGAATAAACCGGCGTCGGCCCCGTTCGTGGTTTCTCGTTCGTTGACGGATTCAGGTGCCGACTCACTCTTTGCATATTTTCGAAAGACGAGTTTGCGGCCCGCCATGTCCACGTTCGCCGTCTTGTAGCCCGCATCGAGCCAGGCGTGTGTGATGACGCTATTCGTAGGGTTGTTCGACCACCACGCGCGGTATTTGAAGGCCGAGGGCGGCAGCTTCGCCCCGACTATGCGCTCGATTTTATTGAAGGTGAGGGGGATCGACGCCCGCCCGGATGCGCGAAGGTGGGTCGTCAGGGGTTCGTATTTGGACATGGAGAACACCCCAAATAGTTAGTGTTGATTTATTTTTTAACAAATCAACATATATGTCAAGAAGAAACTACAGCAATCACTTCGGACGGGTGGTTCTTTTCAATGGGTGTTCAAGAAGTTTTGGGGATGCTTTTAGTTTTTAATATTGCTCGGAAATCCCTCCTTCTTTGTCGAGATTCATCCTACCAACACCACACCCTCCATCTGCGCCGCTCGTCTGTCGAAGGTGTAGAGAGAGGATGCGCCGCTTCTGTCTGGGTTGCATCGTCTGCGACCAGATATCGGACGAGGACGTTCGTGTCGAGCGCGATCACTCCTCACAGGCCCCTTCTGCGACGGCGCGCTCCATCTCTTCGAGCGTTTTCGGGGGCCTTCGTATTTGAGCGCGCCGAACAGCCGGGCGAGCGGCCGCATCGGGATGATGCGCACCTCATCGCCCAGGATGATATAGCGCACGTGATCGCCCGGCCGCACGCCGAGGGCTTCGCGCACCGGCTTGGGCAGCGTCGTCCGGCCTTTGGATGTAATCGTGGATTCGAACATTTCATGATCTCCCTTTCCCTTACCAGATTTCATTATGCCTTACCCATGGGATAGTGGAAAAGAGAAAGGTTGTCCCGTTGTTCCCAAAGCCCAGGGAGATGGCCTGGGCCCGTTCCCCGTTTTCCCGGATCCCGAGGGGAACCGGTGCGGGTTGCGCGAAAAAACCGGATGAAACGCATTTCCCCGCATTTGGCGTTACCGGGCTTGCGCCCGCGCGGGGCAGGATCGGGCGCGCGAACGGGAGGAGTTCCGATGGACCTGGAAAAAGCGGAAAGAGCGAAGCGAACGGACCCGGCGTTTTCCGCGCGACGGGAATTACTGAACAATTCGATAAAATACGATAAATTCACGGGGTTTTTCGATAAATTGCTGAAAAATAACGTCCAGATAAATAATTGTAATCAAAAGGGTTGCCGTATAAATCTTAGCGCCGGACACTCAGATCCGGCGGTAAAAAAAGTTTTTCAGGCGCCACCGCATTTCCCCGCAACAGCCCGCATTTCCTCTCGCACCGCATCACGTCGGCAAAGCCTCATTCATCAATCGGCTTTGACCCCCGCATTTGCGATGAATCCAGCGGGGTTACGCGCGCCAGCAGCGGGGGTCGTGGGGCGCGGGTATCCGGCCCACGCTCTCGAGGTAGGCTTCGGCGATCTTGGGTCCCATGAAGACGAATTCCGCGCGGAAAATCTTTTGCAGCGCGGCCAAATCGTCCGGCAGGGAGGCGAGGTAGCGGTTGAACGAGCCGTGTTTCTTCTGAATGGCGAGGAATCTTTTGGCGTTCTCGACCGCCGCTTCGATCTTCTTGCGGTTGCGAACGACGCCCGGGTTTCCGAGGATGCGCTCGATGTCCTTCTCGGTGAATCGGGCGACTTTCTCGGGTGCGAACCCCATGAATTCCTTTCGGAACGCCTCGCGCTTGTGGAGTATCGTGCGCCAGGAGAGGCCCGCCTGAAAGATTTCGAGAGTGAGTTGCTCGAAGTGTTTCCGGGTCGTACGGACGGGAAACCCCCATTCCTCGTCGTGGTATTTCTCCATCACGGGGTCGCCCTCGGCCCACGTGCATCGGGTGGGGTTGGGGATGTCTTTTCGCGTCCGGGGGGCCATGCGTTCTCCAGACGGGGCTCGGGGCTAGAGGGGCCACGCCTCCATCTTCCAGCTCATGTCCCAGAAGAGGTACTCATACCGCGTGCCCATCAGGAAATGCGCGCGCATGCGCGCACGCTCGGCGGGGCCCGCCGCCGCGGCGGCTTCGTCGAGCACGTCGCGCAGCCCTCGGGCGAGCGCGGCGAACTCCTCGGACGCGTAAGTCTCTATCCACTCGGCGTGGAGCGGGGCGTTCTCGGGAACCCCCTTGGCGGCGAGCATCTCGCCGATGACCGCGTAGTCCCACTGGCAGGGGAGCATGGCGGCGGCGACCTCCCCGAATGTGCCCGAATAGGCCGCCTCGAGCAGGAAATCGGTGTAGCCTTTGCACGTCGGCGCAGGTCTAGTCGCCTCTATCTCGTCCGCCGAGATGCCGAATTTCGCCGCGAACCCCCGGTGGAGTTCCATCTCGGTGTTCAGCGTGGCGTTCAGGAGGTCGGCGAAACGCCCCATCTCCGCCAGTTCGGGGGCCTTCACGACGGCCAGGGCGATGACGCGGCCGTATTCCTTCAGGAAAACGTAGTCCTGGCACATGTAGAAGCGGAACTGCGCGAGCGGCAGCGTGCCGTCCCCGATGCCGCGGACGAAGGGGTGCGCGTGAATTTTTTCCCAGAGCGGCTCCGCTTCCGCGCGGAGCGCCTCGCTCATCTTCTGTTCGGTGCTCAACGTGGCCTCACAGGTTGTCGAGAATTTTTTTCGAGCGCCCCTTCTCCAGGGTCTCGCCGAAAGAGTCGCCCAGGTCGACACCCAACTGCTGGGCGCGCTTCTGGGCCCATAGCCCGATGTTGCGGTCGTCCTTGTAGAAGGAGCTGTCCTGCGGCTTCGATGGGTCGAACGAATCGAGCCGCTGGGCTTCGGTCTGGTGCGAGGAGAAGCGCGACATGACTTTCCGGAGTCTCCTGTGTCCGCAGGAGCGGCAGGCGAGCTTTCTCCTGTCCGAGGGCTTCATCACCAGATGGCCGGAGATGAAGCCGCACGCCCTGCACTCGTATTCATAGATCGGCATCGGGTGAACCCCTCGTCTCCATCTCCGCGCCCAGCGACGCCATGCGCTCGCAAAAATCAGGGAATGTTACCGCCATCGCCTCCGCCGTGTCGACCGATACGCCCCCGGGCGCCGCGAGTCCGGCGACGGCGGCGGACATGACGATCCGGTGATCGCCGAACCCGTGGACCACCCCGCCCCTGAGGCCGCCGCCCTGGACGACGATGCCGTCCGGCAGTTCTCTCGCTTCCCCGCCCAGCGTTTCGATGACTTCGCGCACCGCGGAGATCCTGTCCGTCTCCTTGATGCGGGCCTGGGGCGTGTTGACGAGCCGGGTCTCTCCCTCCCCGAAAGCGCCGAGTACGACCATGACGGGCAGCAGATCGGGCGTGGCGTTCAGGTCGAATTCCCCGCCGCGCAGCGCCTTTCCGCGTATTCGAATGCCTTCCTCCGATACGAGAACATCCGCGCCCATTTCCTCGACGAAGCGGAGAATCTCCTTGTCGCCCTGCGAGTCGTCGAGGTCCAGACCCTCGAGCGTCACATCGCCGCCCGGCAAAGCGCCTGCGGCCACGAGAAAGGCGGCGGAACTCCAATCCGCAGGCACGGTGACCTCGAATCCCGAGAGCGCCTGTCCACCCGGAACGGTGAAGCGGCGGTACTCGTCGCGCTCGTATTCCAGTCCCAGGCGATCGAGCCACCAGAGCGTCATCTCCACGTAGGGGCGTTCGTTCAGGTCGACCGGCTCGATGGTGGTCGTCTCCTCGCCGAAGGGCGCGTTCAGGAGCAGGGAGGACGTGAACTGGCTGGTCGTCCCGTCGACTTTCGTCCGCCCGCCGCGCCACGGGCCGCCCACTGCGACGGGGAGATAGCCGTCCTTGCCCGATTGCGCCCTTGCGCCCAGATTCGAGAGCGCATCGAGCAGCGGCCCCATCGGGCGTTTCCTGGTCTGGGCGTCGCCGTCGAAGCGGGCCTGACCCTCCCGCATAAGCGCGGCGGTGCCGAGCGCCATCCGGCAGGTGGTTCCCGAATTCCCCACGTCGAGGACATCGTGCGGCGCTTCGGGCCGGGCGCCGAAGCCCGCCACCGACCAGACGTCTTTTTCTTTGTGGATCTCCGCGCCGAAGCTCGCGTAGACACGGGCCGCCGAGAGGCCGTCCGAGGAATCGAGGGGGTTCCGAATCGTGCTTTTCCCGGAAGCGAGGGACGCGAACGCGACGGCGCGGATGGAGTGGGATTTCGAGCCGGGAACGCCGGTGGTTCCCCTGGCGATGGATGGCCCGACCGAGAGTATCATGACGATGGGCGTGTCTGGCGGCGGTTTCTAGCGGTCATCGCTCAGGTAGCGGCCCAGCATGTCGCGGGAGTGTTCGTCCTCGTGGCAGTCCACGCACAGGTTCTCCCAGTTGCTGCCGTCGGGCGGGTTGTTCTTGTGGTTGCCGTCGCGGTGGTGGACCGTCAGGATGTGGAGGTTGTTCTCATCGAAATCCCGGCCGCATTTCGCGCAGAACCAGCCGTGGATGTCGAGCGACTTGCGCCTGTAGTCCTGCGCATTCCTGCCCACGCTCGCCGAGGACTTGAGGCGCGCGGCGATTTGTTTCGCGCTTTCGCCGGTGGGAGCGGGCGGTGCGGCGGCGCTCCTGCGCCCGGGGCGGCGTCTGTTTGCGCTGAATCTCGTTCTGGCCATCGAATCAACCTCCCGTGTTCAAGAGCCATCCTAGCAAATCGCGCTATAATGAGGAAGAGATGGATTTGGTGGCGATTATCATCCTGGCGGATCAAAGAATGGAAAATGACATGCTTGCGCCGAGGAGATTCTGAATGCGAAGCGCCCGGAGACGCTGGTGGCGATGGCTGATCCTGCTCGTCTTGCTGTCCCCCCTGCTCGGGGTCGGCAGTCTGTACGGGATTCGCGCCGTGGAGTCCTACGACCCGTTTTGCACGGTCTGCCACTTACAAGACCACCAGGATTATCTCGACGACGGCGCGCGCGCGAAGAACATGGTCCAGACGCTGGGCGGGTGGCACAAGAGCGCGGGCGGGGTGCGGTGCATCTCCTGTCACGGGGAAGAGGGGATTACGGGGATGATCCGCACGACGATTCTCGCGAACAAGGACCTCTACAAGTTCATCATCGGCGATTACGAGCAGCCCTCGCGCGTTTTCCACCCCATCCTCGATAAGGACTGCCTGAAGTGTCACGACGAGGAGCGCCTCCTGGAGTTGGCCGACGACGCCTTTCACGCCATCAGCGACCACGCGGAGCTAAAAGCGGACTGCGTTCAGTGCCACAACGGCCACCGCACGGGCGGGGAGAGGGCGAAAGGGTTCATGGTGGCGGCGACGGCGCAGCCGCGTTGTGACGCCTGCCACGACGAACTCGAGCAGGAAGTGGATTTGAAGGAGCTTGAGCCGTTTCCCAAGAAAAGAGAATCTGATAGCTAGGGGCGTGCTTCCCCGGATTTCACCCGCCGCGTGATTCCCGGTGCAGAGCGGATTCGCTGAAAGGACAGGCCGGACTTGCGATTTTTCGTCTTGATATTCACCGTCACCTTCCTGTGGGGCCTGAGTTTTCCGGCGGCCAAGATAGGCCTGCGGGGCGTGGAGCCCTTCACCTTCCTCTGGCTGCGGGGCATCATCTCCTCGGCGAGCGTTTTCCTGATCATGTTCGCGCGAAAAATGCCGGTCCTGCCGCCGCGCCCGTCCTGGCGGGGGGAGAGCCGCGATTTCTGGATCAACGCCTGCCTGCACAACCTGATGTTCATCACCTATTACCACGGCGTGGACCACACCACGGCGGGGCGCGCCTCGTTGTTCCTCTACTCCCAGCCCCTGCTCCTGACGGCGCTCGCGGCGTGGATTCTGCCCCATGAGCGGGTGGGCGTCCGCGCGATTTCGGGCTTCATCGCCGCGAGCCTGGGCATGGTGTTCCTCTTCGGCGACAAGCTCTCCTCGGCGGGCGGCTCCACCTGGTACGGGGACTCGATCGTCGTCCTGGCGGCCGTCATATGGGCGGTGCAGTCGATCTTCCTGAAACTGAAGCTCAGAAGCTTCGACGCCTTCAGGATCACCGCCTGGACGCAGCTTCTGGCCGTGCTCCCGTTCTTCATCGTCGCCTCGTTTCTGGGCGAACCCTGGCCCGACTTGACGGATACCAACGTGCTCACAGGCGTGGGCTACAGTGGCCTCATCGGCACGGGCCTCGCCATGATCCCCTGGCTGTGGCTGCTGACGGACTACCCGGCGAGCCGCGTGGGCGTGTTCATGTTCCTCACGCCCGTGTTCGGGGTCCTGACGGGCGCCTTGCTGCTCTCGGAGCCTTTGACGCAGTTCATGCTCGGCGGGGCGGTCCTGATATCGGCGGGGATATATTTCGTGAATTCCGAATCCAGAAAATAAATAATATATCTTTATAATATCAATAAGTTACGACGTAAAGTTCATGTATGATATCGGTCTTGTTGATTTTCAGAAATACCCTCTTAATTTATCGAAAAACCCCGTGAATTTATCTAATTTTATCGAATTTTTCAGTAATTCGTGAGGGGTTTCGAGGCGGGGCATCGTAGGGAAATCATTGCTCGTCGTCAGGCTGTCATCCGCGCTTCGAATCATCGCCCATCTTCCTCATTCGGCTCTGGTGCGCCCTCCGTCCAGGATCATCGGGCCGGTCTCTGCGGCGAATCCTGGCGAGGGAGGATAGCGAAAACCACCCGATGCGCGGTACGCGCAAATGCGGGGAATTGCGTGGTCAATCCCGAGAGGGGAGAGTGGTTGCTGAGTAAGGAAGTAGGGATTGTTGACTAACTATCTGCTTGCTTCAGGCACTGCGGACACAGTTCACAGACGCGGACGCCAAGGGAAGCGATGAAGTCGGCGTGTTCCGGCCAGTGCTTGTCTGTTGCGTTCACGACTTGCCCGTCTCCCGCCTCTGCTACGGCCAGGAATTTCCGGTCATTCCGGTCAAAATTATTCGGGGGAAGGTTGGCGAATCCGCCGTCCGCATCCGAAGTTTCTTGAATCTGTATTCGGATGATACTGGTTTCCGACCATTGATGGTCATGAAGGAATTTGAAGAACATATCCCCAACACCGGGCGCTCCGCTATAGCTACACCGTCTACGGTATTCACCCATTATGAGGTCGGATGCGTCGAGCAGGATGCTCTGTTTCCCTTTGGTCGCTGTCAACAACGCCTCGATGCACGCGAGTACGCACTCGGAATCGGCCTGTTGACTCTTCCCATTCGCCGCTATCAAGACGTTCGTATCAACGACAATCCTGTCCCTCATTCCTCGGCTTTCATCTTGCGTTTGATAGCGGCTTTTCTGGTCTCGGCGATTTCCTCCATCTCATCGCCGAAGAAATGCTCGGGCCAGTTCTTTATCTCTCCATATTCGTTCAGGCCGATGTCCGTCAGATGGGCCTCACCGCTTTCCTGCGATACGAAGTAGAGCTTCACCAAGTCCGCCGAGATGGCTTCTTCCGCCACGCGCCGTTGGAGCCGGCGCAGCAGGTGCTCGCTGTGGCTTTCGATGATCACCTGTAAATTCCGCGTTTCGGCGATTCCGACAATGGCGTCCACCAAACCGCTCTGGACTTCGGGATGCAGGTGGATTTCCGGTTGCTCCAAAATGACGGTAGAGCCTTCCGGGACGTGGTTCAGCAGAACGATGGCCGGAAGAACCTGGGATACGCCGAAGCCCACCTCCGTTAAAAGCACTTCTGGGCTGCCTTGGTCCACTGAGACTTTTGCCTGATATATGTTGGAGCCCTTAGCGACCTCGGCCACCGAAAAGGAATGGATGAGGCCCATTTCCTTGAGCCGCATGGCGACCATTTCCTGAAAGGAGCGTTTTCTGCTCCCTTTCTTCAGTTGAAGGGCGTTGTCCCTCTCCGAAGAGGCGAGGATGGCGTTGATCGTTAATTCGCCTCGTGTCCCCACGTCTGAAGGGCTGCCTCCGCTCCAGTTGTATTGTCGGTGCGGATAATCCCGGAGCGGACCGAGATAGAAAACCCTGTCCATCAGTCTTTCATAATCGGCCTCCAGACGTTTTAGCAAGTCGTGCTTTTCAGGTGAGGTATGAAAGAACACTCGAAAGGGAAAAAGGTGAGTTTTAATGGGGCCGGTGTCAATTAATCCTGTTTGTTTCGGTGACACCGCTCCTAATTCGATAAAACGAAAGCCTCCTTTTTTATTAGATATCGGCTCGATAACGAAAGTTGTTTCTTCTCCTTCTGCTACACCTTTGTCTAAAATAGTGTAACGCATGGACTGCGTCTTCAGAGATTTGGATTCCTCTGGATTCGTCATCTCCACCACTGCTTTTATGACGAGTTCTTTATAATCGAACCGAATCGCATCTTCGCCCGTGTGGGTGTCGAATGCACTCCAAGGCTCTTCCAACCCATCCCAGGACAACTCCCATTCCAGCTTCAGGTTTTTGTCGTTTCGGTGAACGACGTCACCGAAGCCGCCCAGGTTGATCACCCCGCCGGATTTTCCGAAATCGAGAACGAGGTTCCGATCCGGGTTGTTCTTCGTCTCTTTCAGCATGAGGAGAAACTGGATCAGGCTGCTCTTGCCCGAACTGTTGGTTCCGAACAGACCGGTAATCCTCCGGCCGAACTCTATGTCGAGTTCGCGCCACGCCTTGAAGTTCTTGAGGTTGACGTGCTTGATCATCACGCTTTCTCCAAGGCGAACAAGGTGTATCGGAGACGGTAGCCTCTTTGCACGATCCGCCCGGAATTATGCGCTACGCATACCGCCCCGTCAAAATCCCGCAAACCCTCAAACCGATAGAGCGATATCGCCTTCTCGCTCAGCGTCCGATTCGCCGAGCAGGGTGGGCGGAAGAGCCGAGGATGAGAGTCCTTTGAATCTTCGATTGAGGGAGCACTCAGTTCAGATGTCTAGTTACAATTTCTGGTAGTAGTCTCGTATTTTGGCCGACATAAGGCTTCTGCGCTTTTGCAGGAACTCATTATAATCCTCGATGCTTCTCGCCTCATCCATTCCTTCGGGGATGCAATGCGCCGCAAGATTGGTGCGCATTTTATCGGCATCTGTGATGCCGCCATATTTGGGCGTTTTGTTCTCGCATTGTTCCCTCAGCACCTTGAAGTATTCCGCCGGCGGTTTTTTCCCGATGGTGATGTTGATCTCGCTTTGCATGACGACGTAATTGGCGATCTGATTGTAACGACCGGGTGGAAGTTTCTGTTCGTCTTTCAGATAACTGCTCGGAAAGACGTGGTGAACGTGCCACAGACCCTCAAGGAGGTTTTGCACGGTAATATCGCTTGAGAGAAAGCCCTTGTCGTTCGCTTTTACCTGGCTGGCGAGAAAGACGTTGAAATAAGGGCTGCTGGCGACTGGCGTGTCCATCTGCTGCGGCAGGCCGACATCCCAGAAGGCGTCCGAAAGCTCCGCTTGCTCCACTTGGTCGAGATAGGAGCGCGCGCCCTGTTCATTGAGATTGCGTATATCGACGCTAAAGGCGGTTTCGGGCGAGGCAGTATACCTGCCCGTCAGTATGGACATCACGAACCATCGCCGCACCAGCGTTTCAATCTCGGCAGGATTTACCTTCTGGGCGCGCAACGTCAAATACAGGATATAAGCGAAGTTGACGGTGTTCTGTGAGCGGATCATCGAAGCATTCACGAATCCAGCCGAGCGCAAGATCATGATGAAGCGCTTGAAATCCGTCTCGCTCATAAAGCGCAGGATCGCTCCTTCGAGCTTTTGAAAGGAATCCTCCGCAATGGCTTCCTCATACGTGCGCGTCTCGAAGTTGCGCCCCGAGAGCAGGGCGACCAAATCGTCTAAACGCCCGCGTTTGAATTCCGAGGTGAAAGCCACGCGAAGCATGTCGGTGTAGGAAGGGTCATAGAGGTCTTCTTTCTCATGCTTCAGCCATTCCATCTTGTGGAAATAGTTCGTATGGACGAAGTCCTTGTCTTGTGCTAGGTCGGAATACGCTTCCGGCGCAATCGCTAAATGACAGAAATAGTCGATGCACTTACGGAGTTGGTGTCCGTTGTATTGCTCGCTGGCCGCCATCTTGGACATGGCGAAGTCCGCCGCATTCAATGTAACCCCTTTGGAATTGATGCGGACGAAAATCTCCGCGACGGTTTCCACGTCTAGGTCGGCGTTCAAATCGATAAGGCCAAGAGGGTTGTTCTTGATGCCTCGAAGACGTTCCAGGTGATCGTAAATATCGTCTTTGTCTATGTTCGCGTTCGCTGCACAGTATTTGTCCAAAAATCCTAAAATTTTAGTATCGGGAGCGAAAACTTCAGCGATGTCGCCAAGCCATGCGCGATCCTTGCGAATCGCGGGGTTGGACACCTCAAACCTCTCCTCAATCGGGTGAAAAGCTATGGCGATGCGTCTGGTCTTGTAGTTTTTGTCAACGACTTGCCGCCCCAGCAGGGCTGCGATAAGCGCCGTAACGCGCTGCTGGCCGTCTATGAGGATGTGCTTGCCGTTTGATTGAGAGCCGTCCTTCAAGCGGACGCCCGGGTTCTGCCAGGCGATGAGATATCCTACCGGATAGCCGTGATAGAGCGAATCTATGAAATCACGCACCTTCGCCGCGTTCCAGACAAAAGGACGTTGGATGTCTGGAATGGCGATCTGGCCAGCATCGATCTGAGCCAGCAGGTAATTGACGGGATGCTGATTTACTGAATAACGTTGATTTGGCATAGAATCCTCTCGCAGAACTGGCGTTTCCTAAAATGTGATTTGTTAGGACAATGCGGTTTCTAAGGTTGTGAAGATTAACTCTCGTTACTGTTCGCAACGTGTTGCAATATAATCGATCCACCAAACCCCCGTCAAAATCCCTCAACCCCCCAACCCGTACAACTCCACCGCGTTGTCGCGCATGATGCGCGCGCGGAGGTCTGCGTCCACCTGGCGCGGCAGGGCGTGGACGGGGGAGTCGAAGTCCCAGTGGGGGTAGTCGGTGGCGAAGAGGAGTATCTTCTCGGCGTGGACCATCTCGAATATCTGGACGAGGTGCTCGTCCTCCTCCGGCTCCTCGATGGGCTGGCTCGTCACCCGGAAGTGTTCGTAAAAATACTCGCTCGGCAGCTTCTTGAGCCAGGGCACTTCGGCGCGCATGCCCCGGTAGTTCTTGTCCAGACGCCACAGCAGCCCCGGAATCCATGAAAGGCCCCCCTCGATCAGCACGACCTTGAGCTTGGGGAAAAACTCGAACACGCCCTCGCAGATGAAGCTCACGACGTGCGTCATGAAGGCCTGGCTCATCGCCGTGTGCCACTCGATGTAGTAGGTGGGCCAGCCCGAAGCCGTGGGCGGCGGCGCGTTGCCGGCACCCGTGCCCCCGAAATGGATGCCGATAGGCAGTCCGCGCTCCTCCGCCGCCGCGTAGATGGGGTGGTAGCGCCTCTGGCCGTAGGGGGCGTGCGAACCCGCCGGGAAGAGCACCTGCGCCATGTCGTCGCGCCCGCCGACGCGCTTTATCTCGTCCACGGCGTGCTGCGGGTCCTGGTGCGATACGGTGATGGCGCCGCGCAGGCGCTC
Organism: bacterium; assembly: GCA_965203325.1. Classification (GTDB taxonomy): domain Bacteria; phylum UBA8248; class UBA8248; order UBA8248; family UBA8248; genus Bin107. Next base: position 544,608 of record OZ241875.1, on the reverse strand, counting down.
GTCTTTTTCGAGCCAGTGCTCGATCGTCCAGTCGTTGTGCGCGCTCGCCAGGGCCGCGCCGAACTCGGGGATTCCCATGAAGGAGACGTTGTAGTACGCCCCGTTCAGCACCCCGTAGCTCACCCCGTAGGCGTCCAGCACCTGCTCCTGCAGCATCGAGAGGCTCGAACCCGCCGGGCCGTCCGGCGGGATGGCGTCCTTGCGGACGCCGCCGCCCGCCGTCTTGGGGTAGGGGGCGTTCGGCAGTTTCGTATAATCGGTCTCTTCCACGTAGTTTCGCCAGACGACCGGCAGATAGGGCTTGAGAGCGTCCAGGGACGCGGGTACGTGGTGGATGTCCGCGTCCACCATGCCGATGCTGGATTCCGAGACCGGCAGGGGTGTTTTCGCGGCTTGCGATGTCGTGCTCATGTTCGATCCTCCATGCGGTTTTTCAGGGGATTATATATTTGACCGGCCAACCCCCCAACCCCCTTGCCGGGGGTGTTGAAAAAGCCGGTATGCGGCCCCTGCGAAGATCGCTTTTCACCAACGAGAATATCAAATCAACTCCCCCCTTGAGGGGGAGTCGCAGAAGCCGAGCGGTTTGTGCGAAGGCTGATGCGGTGGGGGGAGTTTTTTCAGTGGCATGTCCCCCCACCGATTCGGTTTCGGGTTTACACCCTCACCTCATCGACTCCCCCTCAAGGGGGGAGTTGATTTCAAATTCTTTTGGTGGAGGAAAATCTCCGTAGGCAACGTACACCAAGTTTTTGAACAGCCCCTCGTCGGGAGATATCGCCTTTACCCCCCTGTCAAGGGGGGGTAGGGGGGGTTGCCTTTACTCATGGAGAGCATGGCCAATCAGGCATGAATTCCCGTTTTTCGCATATTGTCGCGGAAGCGCGGGGGAGGGGATTCAGACGAGCAGCAGCCGTATCGAGCCTCCCAGCGCGATGCTCAGCACGCACAGGTTGAACGTGCGCCCGCTGAGCCTCTCCTGCACCCATGCGCCGGCCTTGATGCCCAGCCACAGCACGGGCAGGCCGACAACGGTCGCCCAGATGGTGTCCCAGGTGACGACGGATACCTGCCAGAAGGCGACCACCTTGATGGGGTTGAACACCGCGTAGAGCATCCATATCGTGCTCACCAGGGTGAGTTTTTCGAGTCTCTGGCTGATGAGGACGGGGGTGAGGAAGATCGCCCCGCTGTTGGCGAGCGCGGAGCAGAGCCCGCTCATGACGCCGAAGCCCCCGCCCTGCCACATCGGCAGGGGAGGGATATCGAAGGGTCTGCCCCTGATTTCCACGAGCGCCTGGTAGGCGGCGAGGGAGAAGCAGATGGCGCCGATCAGCATTTTCAGTCCCGCGCCCGGGAGCCAGGTGAGCAGCCAGACGCCCAGGCCGAGCCCGACCACGATGCCGGGTGCTAAGAGGAACACGTAGCGCAGGTTCCATTTTCCCCAGAAATGGGGCGCCGACCCCAGGCCCGACCAGCAGCTGAACATCGCGATGAGGCCGAGCGAAAAAGAGGGCGAGAACGCTAAGATGAGGAAGGGCGTGATCACCAGTCCCACGCCCGCCCCGAACGTGCGCACCAGAAAGCCGTTGCAAAACGCCGCCGCCAGCACGAAGCCCCACTCGACCCAGGTGAAATCCGGCATTGCTAGCCCGTCTCCAGCAGGAGGCGCAGGGCGGTGATGAGGGACAGGAGCAGGAGGATGTAAGTGAATCCTTTCTGGGGGATTTTATGGAGCGCCTGCTTGCCGCACCAGCTTCCGGCCCAGGCGAGGGGGAAGGCGAGCGCGCCCGCCACGAGCATGGGCGTCTGCACGACGCCCCCGTACCACAGCGAAGCGACCTTGAAGGGGTTCACACAGAACCAGACGACGAGGATGCTCGCCACTATCGCCGTCTTGGACATGCCCTGGCTGACGAAGAAGAGGCTCAGCACGAGGCCGCCCGAGTGGAACATGGCGCTGATGATGCCGCCGCCTATCCCGATGCCCACCCCCGCCGGGAGGCTGATGGGCGGGGGCTTCATCTCGCCGCGCGCCTCGCGCCAGAAGAGCAGCACGGCGAAGAGGACGCAGGTCAAGCCGATGCCCTTTCTCAGCCAGAAATCGGGCAGGGTCACCAGCCAGTAGACGCCGATGATGATGCCGATGTAGAAGCCGGGCACCAGGTAGCGCAGGAAGCGGCTCTCCCACTGTTTCCAGAACATGGGGATGGCGAAGAAATCCGTCACCCACATGATGACGGCCACGATTCCGATGATGAACCGCGTGGGCCAGAACATGATCATGATCGGAACGAGAAGGATGCCGATACCGGAACTGAAGGTGGTTTTCAGAAAGCCGACGAAAAAGGCGGTGATCCCGAATGCGAGAAGTTGATGCGCCGTGTAGTCCAAAACGTCCCCTGCAAGCCTTTGACGAAAAGTAGCGCCAGCTTAGCGATTCGGGGGGCCGGGAACAAGCGCCGGGCGGGTTCGCGCGGTTGTTGAGTAAGCCTTTGTCAAGGGAGCGAACGCTCCCTCTCCGTTCGGGTTCGACGCCCACCCCCCTTGTCAGGGGTCAAACGCGAGTGATGAACGAGCGTTTGCATGAGCCATTGACGAGAAATACATCGTCTTGCAAAACCTCCCTCTTCGGTCGGTTTTGACCCCTGACAAGGGGGGGTAGGGGGGGTTGGTTTTCAAGGCGAGGTGGTGCGGTGCCGACCGAAGCGGCCGGATTTGCTCTTTCGGCGTATTATGGCGATAATTCCGATATCCGGCGTATGACAATGGTTTCCTCCCCCCCCCGATCGTTTCGGGGACCCTCGGGGGAGGATGGGCTGATGACTCGTCATTCAGGAGGAGGTGTTCGATGAAATCGTTGAGAACCGGTTTTGCGATCGTTGCGCTCTTGGTCGGGGTGATGCTCCTCGCGACCGCCGCCGAGGCCGCGAAGGTGAAGTTCACGCTCGGCACGACGAACAGCACCAAGGAGTTCAGCGTGCAGGCCATGCAGCGCTGGGCCGACGCCATGCGGGCGCGCTCCAACGGCGAACTCGACATGCAGATCATCGCGGGCGGTGCCCTGGGCGGCGACAAGCAGCTGCTCCAGCAGCTGGGGACGAACGAGATTCAGCTGCACGTGGCGGGGCCCGTCGTGGTCCACCACCTCGTGAAGGAATACCAGTGCATGGAGGCCGAGTTCGTCTACAAGGACGGCAACCACGGGCTCAAGGTGTGGAACGGGCCGCTCGGGAAAGAGGTGAGCGGCGTCCTCCAGAAGAAGCACAACATCCGGATCGTCGGCGTCGGGCACCGCGGCGCGCGGAACCTCACCTCGAAAGTGCCGGTCAAGAATCCGTCTGACATGAAGGGCATCAAGGTGCGCATCACCAACAAGCTGCGCCAGCGCGTGTTCAAGGCCTTCGGGGCGAACCCCGTGCCGATGTCGTTCAAGGAGCTCTACGGCGCGCTCCAGACCGGAACGGTCGAGGCGCAGGAAAACCCGCTCGGCACCATCTACGGGTCGAACTTCTTTGAAGTGCAGAAATACCTGAACCTCACCGGCCACGTCTGGAGCTACTTCGTCGTGTCCGGGAACAACGGGTTCTACAAGGGTCTGAGCGCCGGCCACAAGAAAATCTTCGACGAGGAAGCGAAGAAGGCCATCGACTGGATGACGGACGCCGTCTGGAAGTCCTTCGCCGATGTCGAGGCCAAGCTCAAGGCCAAGGGGATGACGGTTGTGAAGCCCAACGTCGCGGCCTTCAAGAAGATCGCCGAGCCGATCGTCCAGAAGTTCGCGAAGGAAAGGTGCCGGCCCGGACTGCTCGAGGACATCGCCAAACAGGGGATGTAGCCGCTTTTCCGCTCAATTCCTCCGGCAACTCGTGGGGTTTTGAGAATGTACTGATTTCGTGATTGTGTGTATGGAGTCAACCGGGGAGGGAGGAGGCGAAACTTTCCCCTTTGAAGAGCGCTCAACATCCACTCCCCCCTTGAGGGGGAGTCGGTGAGGGGAGGGGGATTTTGCCCGAAACCGAACCGGTGGGGGGAGTTTTTTTCTGTGGCATGTCCCCCCACCGAATCGGCCTTCGCCAAGGCTCGGCCTCTTCGACTCCCCCTCAAGGGGGGAGTGGCTCCTCTCTCCTCGGGGATTTTTCAACAGCCCTCTGGTGAGTGGTTTCGCGGGGCGCCGGGGGGTTCTCGAGGGCTTTCTCCTCATTCTATCCATGCGGGGGGTTCGGGGTTCGTGACTTCCAGGTCGCCCAGGGCATTGCTGCGGAACGTGACCTATCTCGTCACGGGCGTCGCCCTCGTCGGTTTTTGCGGCATGCTCCTCTCGACATGGGCGCAGATTCTCTTCCGAAAGCTCGCCATATCGGTCGACTGGACTGAAGAGTTGGCGAGAATCCTCTTCATCACGAGCGTTTTTCTGGGTATCGCCATCGCCGTCGCCGAAAAACGCCACATCGTCGTGGATTTTCTCCTGAACCGCCTTCCGCCGCGCCTCCGCGCGCTGGTCGGGATGCTGTTCAGCGCCGTCATCCTCGTTTTCCTGATCTTTCTGCTGCGGGGCGCTGCGGCGATGGTTTCCGTCACCTGGGAATCCTACATGATAGCCATCTCCTGGCTGCGCACCGGATATCTCTACTTCATCGAATGCGTCGCCATCGTGCTGACCATCCTGTACGTTCTCTACGGATTCGTAGAGAGCTTTCAGGCTTTTCTGTCTGGTTCCGGCGACGCTGAAAAGAGCGCCGAGTGATGGCCGCCTACGCCTTTCTGGCATTCGCTCTCGTGGTCCTGATCATGCTGGGCTTTCCGGTGGGTTTCGGCGCGGGCACCGTCTCCATGATAGGGGCGGGCTATTTCTTCGGCGATTTCCTGGACCCGCGCACCTCTTCGATGATCGCCCGCCTCGCGTTCGCCAAGATCAACAACTTTCTCCTGCTGGCCATCCCGTTCTTCCTCCTCACGGGCCGGCTCATGAACGTGGGCGGAATCACCGAGCGGCTCTTCGGCTTCGTGAGCGTCGTGTCGCGTCCCCTGAAGGGGGGCCTCGGGCACGCGAACGTGCTGGCGAGCATGATCTTCGCGGGCATGTCGGGTGCTGCGACGGCGGACGCCGTGGGGCTCGGCACGGTGGAGATGCGCGCCATGCTGCAGGAGGGCTACGACCGCGAATTCAGCTCAGGCATCACGGCGGCGTCTTCCCTCATCGGCCCCATCATCCCGCCGAGCATCCCGCTCGTGGCCTACGGCGTCATCGCGGAGGAATCCATCGGCTCGCTGTTCCTGGGCGGCGTCATCCCCGGCACGCTGATGGCCATCGCCTTCATCATCTACGTGAGCTACCGCGCCCGCAGGGGCAATTATCCCTCGGGGTCCATGGCGGGAATCCGCGAACTCCTCGTCTCCTTCCGGAACGCCTTCCTGCCGCTGATGACGCCCGTCATCATCATCGGCGGCATTTACGGGGGCATCTTCACCCCGACCGAGGCGGCCGCCGTCGCGGCGTTCTACGCGATGGTGCTGGGGCTTCTCTTCTACAGGGAATACGGCTGGCGTCACCTGATGCGCGAGATCAAGGGCACGATGATCGACACGGCCGTCATCATGCTGGTCATCGCCTTCACCTCGGCGTTCGGCGTCGTGATGATCCGCGGGCAGGTGCCCGACGCCCTGGCCGCCCTGATCACGCAGATATCCAGCGACCCGACGGTGCTGCTGTTCCTGTTCACGATATTGTGGATGATCGTCGGCTGCTTCATGGCGGAGACGCCCGCCATCCTGATCCTGACGCCGATTCTGCTGCCCACGGCGGAGAAATTCGGCATCGACCCCATCCATTTCGGGGTGGTCATGACGGTCGCTCTCACGATCGGCCTGCTGACGCCGCCCGTCGGCATGGTGCTCTACGCACTCATCCCGGTCACGGAACTGCCCTTCGAGCGGCTGGCCGTCCTGGCGATCCCCTACATTCTGCTCTCGCTCATCGTCGTCGCCCTGACGATCGTCTTCCCCGAACTCGTGCTCTGGCTCCCGCGCATGGTGATGAACTGAGGCGGGGGTTGGTTTGCGCGGTTGTTGGCGAACGCTCCCTCCCCGGTCGCATTCGACCCCCAAGCCCCCTTGTCAGGGGATAAAGGCAACCCCCCCTACCCCCCCCCTTGTCAGGGGTCAAACGCGAGTGATGAACGAGCGTTTGCATGAGCCATTGACGAGAAATACATCGTCTTGCAAAACCTCCCTCTTCGGTCGGTTTTGACCCCTGTCAAGGGGGGGGTAGGGGGGGTTGATTTTCAGGGTGAGGAGGGCAATCAGGGCGATCCGAACACGCTTTTGCCCGTCATTCCGGCGAAAGCCGGAATCCATTTTTATCCGCCGACGAAATCGACCACGCGCTGCGCAGCGGCCCCTGGACAAGCTCAGGGCCCCCACATCCCTCACCCTGAGTAGCCGCCGAAGGCGGCGTATCGAAGGGTGCGCCTCCGTCCCTCGATACGGCGCGCAAGCGCGCCTACTCGGGATGAGGCGTCATACGGCGGCCGCCCTAGAACGTGGTGACGCCGCCCTCGATCCCGAACAATCTGGGGATCAGGCCGTGGAAGTAGTAGACGTCGAGGAGCACCAAGCCGAAGAAGAGCGCGATGAAGATGAGGACCAGGCCGGCGACGAAGCACGGTATCTGGGCGATGGCTTGGAAGACGCTCCCGATTCCGCCTTTTCGCAAGGGATAGCCGCAGTGCGGGCATGTCCTGGCTTCGGTGCTCAGGAGCCCCCCGCATTCAGGGCAGTTGAGGAGCGACACCTCATCGCGCCTCTGTGATGGCGCGTAAAAACTCCGGCGCCTCGATGGAGGAGGTGTCGATGTTCGCCGGGTCCTCGCCCATATAGACCTTCTTGATGGCGGCGCGCACGATCTTGGCCGAGCGCGTCTTGGGCAGCGCCTCGACGAACTTGACCTCATCGGGGCGCAGGCTTTTTCCCAGATATTTCACGGTCTCTTCCTTGAGGTCGTCGCGGAGCGCGTCGCTCGGCGCATGGCCCCCGACCAGCACCACGAAACAGCAAAGACCCTCGCCCTTGATGGGGTGCGGCGCGCCGATGACGGCGGCCTCCACCACGGCGGGGTGCCGGATGAGGGCGGCCTCCACCTCGGCGGGCCCCACGCGCTTGCCCGCGACGTTGATGGTGTCGTCAGACCGCCCGAAGAGATACCACTGCCCGTCTTCGTCCAGGCGCGCCCAGTCGCCGTGGTACCAGACGTCCGGCCAGCGCGAGAAATAGGTTTCCAGGAAGCGCGCATCGTCTTTCAGGAAACCCTTGGTCATCGAGGGGACGGGTTGTTTGAGCACGAGGTGGCCGATCTCCCCGCGCACGGGCTGCCCCTCCTCGTTGAACACGTCGGCGTCCGAACCCAAAGCCGGGCCGCCCAGGGAGCACGGCGTGAGCGGAACGATGGGGTAGGGCTGGAGGATGCAGCCGCAAAGCTCGGTGCCGCCCGATATGTTCATGACGGGGCACCGCCCGCCGCCCACCTTTTCGAAATACCACATATAGGATTCGGGGTCCCAGGGCTCGCCCGTGGAGCCCAGCACGCGCAGGGAGGAGAGGTCGTGTTTTTCCACCCACTCGTCGCCCGCGCTGATGAGCAGCCGCACGGCGGTGGGCGAGACCCCGAAGATGGAGACCTTATGATCGCTCAGCATCTTCCAGAGCCTGTCGGGTTCGGGCCAGTTGGGCGCGCCCTCGTAAATCAGATACGTGCCGCCCCCGAACTGGACGCCTATCATCTTCCAGGGACCCATCATCCAGCCGATGTCCGTCACCCAGAAGAGGGTGTCCGAATCGCGCAAATCCATGCAGTAGCGTATCTCCTTGGCCACGTTGAGCATGCAGCCCGCGTGGGTGTGCACCGAGCCTTTCGGCTTTCCCGTCGTGCCCGAGGTGTAGATGATGAGGGAGAGGGCCTCGGCGGGCAGGCGCTCGGTCTCGGCTTCTTCGGGGTGGCCGTCGATGAAATCGTCCCAATCGACGTCCCGTCCGGCCTGCATGGGGACGTCCGATTCGGTTCTTCTGAAGACTACGACCTTCTCGACCCGGGTTCCGAGGGTCAGGGCCTTGTCCATCAGGGCCTTCACGCCGATTTCCTTGCCCCGGCGCATCCCGCCGTTCGACGTGAAGACGAGCCGCGCGTCGGCGTGCTCGAGACGCTCGGCGACGGCTTCGGGGCCGAAGCCCGAGAAGATGGGGATCGCGACGACGCCGATCTTGAGGCACGCGAACATGGCGAAGACCGTCTCGGGCAGCATGGGCATGAAGATGCCGGCGCTGTCGCCGGGCCGCATCCCCATCCCGCGCATGGCGTTCGCCAGGCGGCAGACGTGGGCGTTCATCTCGGCGTAGGTGTAGCGGCGCACCTCGCCGCCGTCCCCCTCCCAGATGAGGGCCGTCCTGTCGCGCCTGGAGGTTTCCAAGTGCCTGTCGATGCAGTTGTGGACGATGTTTAGCTCGCCTCCCAGGAACCACTTCGTCCAGGGCAGGCCGCCCGATGCGTCCATGATCTCGTCATACGGCCTGTACCAGGAGACGCCCATGTCCTTTTCGATGGCCGACCAGAAGCGGCCGACGTCTTCCCGGAAGAAATCGATCAGCGCCTCATAGCTCGCGAGACCCTGTCTCTTCATGAAGCGGGCGACGTTCGAGTTTTCCAGAAAATCCTCGTTCGGCCGCCAGATGATTTCGGAATTGCTCACGGCTTTTCCTCGGGTGGTTATTACGTTTTGCGCTTATAAGCCAGGTGTATGAGTTCTTTTAATGCATCGCCTCGTTTTTCGATATCGTCCTTATTGAGATCAATATCATAAGCACGTCTGTGTCTGTTATATGCAAAGGCAATATCTGTTTGTTGTTCGAGTCGTTCGTCGGTTTCTTGTGTTCTCTCCCAGAAAATCCTGAGGCGGAGGCGATTTTTCTGGGGGATGAGGGCAATAAAGTTGTTTACTCGACCATTTTGGGAGAGGCCAATGTAATACTTGTTGTATTTTGGTTCCACATCTGGAGCGAACCCTCTAATCATTCCTATTAGTTGATCGGCAAGTGAAACAGTGGCTTTAGAACCTCGCTGCTCCCAATATGTACGATCTGCGGGTGTTTGAGGTTCTTCGTCCTCGTCTCCTCGCACTAGTACATCCATTACAGTAGTAAAAACCAATGAAATGTAATCGCCGATCTTCAAGGCTTGAAACTGAATCGCGATCAGGGGAATCGCGCCGTTGAACAGTGAAACGACATTCAAGAAACGACTAGTGACGTCCTCAGCGACCAGAACCGCGGAATGCTCGTATTGCGGATAACGCTTCCGCTCAATGTCCCAATACTCGATGGTGCGGATGATGTGCGATTCGTCGGTTGCCCCAAGCTGGATTTCGACTTCGTATCTGTGGTCTGTTTTCGAATCTTGAAGCAGTAGGTCTAAACGGCCTGCACTGGGCTGTTTTCGCTCCGTATCCATCAAAACAAGATCGCCCAGCCCTAATATGGATGGGTCTTCGGAGATTCTATCCTGCACCCATTTTTCGTTCAGTTCGGTATGAGGATTCTTCAGCCAAATTCTTTCTGGTTTCACGTATTGCACTGAACCGTCTCCTTAGGGATGTCTATTGTCCCTTTCCTCACACCGCTTCCCGGATGGCGTCGAGGTGCGCGGGGTTTTCGAGCGAGTTCAGGTCCATGTGGTCCACCTGTTCGCCCAGGTAGACCTTCTTGATGGCGCCCCGCACGATTTTCGCCGAGCGCGTCTTGGGCAGGGCCTTGACGAAGCGGACCTCATCGGGCCGCAGGCTCTTTCCGAGATACTCCACCGCCTGATCTTTCAGCTCCTCGCGCAGGGCGTCGGTAGGCTCATAAGTTTCGTGCATGACGACGAAGCAGGTGAGGCCTTCCCCCTTCACCGGGTGGGGCGTGCCCACGACGGCGGCCTCGATGACGCCGGGGTGCTTGATGAGTTCGGACTCGATTTCGTTCGGCCCCACGCGCTTGCCCGATACCTTGATGGTGTCGTCCGAGCGCCCGTAGAGATACCAGAGCCCCTGCTCGTCCACCTTGGCCCAGTCGCCGTGGTACCACACGCCCTCCCAGCGCGAGAAATAGGTCTCGAGGTAGCGGTCCGGCTCCTTCCAGAAACCGTTGGTGAGGGAGGGGATGGGCTGTTTGAGCACGAGGTGGCCCACCTCGCCGCGGATCGGCCTGGCGTCCTCGCCGAACACGTCGGCGTCAGTGCCCATGGCGGGCGCGCCCAGCGTGCAGGGGGAGAGGTCCATGACGGGCAGGGGTTGCAGGAGGCAGGCGCCGATCTCGGTGCCGCCCGATATGTTCATGATGGGGCACCTGCCGCCGCCCACCTTTTCGAAATACCACATGTAGGATTCCGGGTCCCAGGGTTCGCCGGTGGAGGCGAGCACGCGCAGGCAGGAGAGATCGTGTTTCTCCACCCACTCATCGCCCGCGCTGATCAGTACGCGCACCGCCGTGGGGGACAGCCCCAGGTGGGTGACCCCGTTCCTCGCGATGATTTGCCATAAGCGATCGGGCGCCGGGTGGTTCGGCACGCTCTCATAGAGCTGGCAAGCGTGGCCGTTGAAGTGAGAGCCCACGAGTTCGTAAGGCGCCATGACCCAGCCGAAGTCCGTCACCCAGAAGACCGTATCGCCGTCGCGCATGTCGAGGCAATACTTGAGTTCGCGCCCCGGGCCGCTCATCAGCCCCGCGTGGGTGTAGACGGTGCCCTTGGGCTTTCCGGTCGTGCCCGAGGTGTACATGATCATCGAGACGGCGTCGGCGGGGAGGCGCTCCGTCTCGGCTTCCGTCGATTGCCCCGCTACGAAATCATCCCAGGTGACGTCGCGCCCTGCCTTCATGGGAACTTCATCGCCCGAGCGCGTGAGGACGACCACCTTTTCCACCTTCGTGCCGCGCTCTAAAGCCGCGTCCGCCGTGCCCTTGAGCGGCACCTTCTTGCCCCTGCGGACGGCGCCGTCCACTGTGAAGAGGATGCGTGCTTCCGCGTGGATGAGGCGCTCTGCCAGACCCTCGGGGCCGAAGCCCGAGAAGACGGGCAGCACGGCCACCCCCGTCTTGAAGCACGCGTACATGACGATGGCGGCTTCTGGCACCATGGGGAGGAACACGCCCGCCACGTCGCCCGGCTTGAGACCCATCCCGCGCATGGCGTTCGCAAGACGCGACACTTCCGCCGAGAATTCGGCGTAGGTGAACTTCCGCACCTCGCCCCCGTCGCTCTCCCATACGAGGGCGGTCTGATCGCGGCGCCCGCCCTCTACGTGGCGGTCGATGCAGTTCAGGACGAGGTTCGTCTCGCCGCCGATGAACCACTTCGCCCACGGGAAGCCGCCGCTCAGGTCGAGCAATTCGTCGTAGGGCCGGTACCATGCAAGCCCCATGTCATCTAAAACGACCTCCCAGAAGCGCCGGATGTCCTCGATAGACCACTTGAGGAATTCGCGGTAATCGGAGATGCCGATCTTTTTCATCAGCCTGGCGACATGGCTGTTCGTCAGAAAATCCTCATCCGGCCGCCAAATGATGTCAGAAGCGTTCACTTGCAAATATCCTCCGCTATTTTCTCGCGTTGTCGTTCGTCCAGACCTTCATGTCGCCGGAGGCGTATTCATCGACCACGCCCCATTTCCCGGCTTCCACCTTGGCGGGCGGCTCATGCGCGCCTGCGGCCACCTCCTCCACGAACTGCGCCATCCGCCCGATGACGGCGATGTCCTCGCACGGGTCGGTATGGCCCGAGCAGACGAACCGGGCGTCGTTATCTTCTGCGATCCTCTGGAGCCTGCGCATCGAGGACCCGTATTCGGACAGGACGGCCGTGGGCACCTGGATGAAGAGCGGCTGGCCGGGCTTCACCAGATCGCCCGAGATCAGGACGCGCTCTTTCTCGTCATAGAGCGAGATGCTGCACGGCGAATGCCCCGGCGTGTCGTATACGTGGATTTTCCTGCCGCCGAGGTCGATGACGTCGCCTTCCTGCACCGCCCAGCCGAACTTTCCGGGCGGTATGGTGAAGGTCTCAGGCTCAAACCCCTCGGGAAAGGGTATTCCGTCCCAAGTCTGGACGAAATCACGGCAGCCCGCCGAGTAGTCGTTCGCCAGCTTGTCTTTTCCGTTGGGATGAACGCCCACCGACTCCCATTCGTGGATCGCGCCCACGTGATCCCAGTGCGTGTGGGTCAGGACGTGTTCCACGGGCAGGTCGGTTATCGACTCACACAACCTGCGCACGCTGCCCACACCGATCCCGCCGTCGAGCGAGAGGGCCTTCTCCTCGCCCACGAGGAGGAACATGTTCCACCGCCCGGCTTCCGATATCTGATAGGTGCCCGGTGCGAACTCGATGACCTCATACCAGTCTTGCGTGTCCATGGCGTTTTTCCCGGATTACTTTCTCGCGTGATCCTGAATCCACACCTTGACGCGGGGGAACACGTACTCGTCCACTTCGCCCCACGCGCCGCCGTCCACCTTGGCGGGCGGATCGTGCGCGCCGGCCTCGAGTTCCTCCATGTTCTGCGCCAGCTCACCGATGATGGAGGGGTCCGGGTAGGGGTCGGTGTGGCCCGAGGTGATCCAGCGCACCTCGTTCTCTGCGGCGACCTTCTCGAGCTTGCGCAGCGAGGGCGCATAGTCGGAGAGCACCGCCGTGGGCACCTGCAGGAAGAGGTATTCCTCGCAGCGGATCAGGTCGCCCGAGACGAGAATCTTCTCGCGCTCGTCATAGAGCGAGATGCTGCAGGGCGAATGGCCGGGCGTCTCGTAGACGTGGAACTTCCTGTTCCCCAAGTCGAAGGTGTCGCCCTCTTCGAGCGTCCAGCCGAACGTGGCGGGCTTGATGCCGTAGGCCTCCTCGTCGAACCAGTCGGGGAAGGTGTTCCCGTTGTTCTTCCACATGTTCACGAAGGCCTGCTCGAGTTTCGAGAAATCATTCGCCAGAAGGTCCTTGCCGACGGGGTGCACGCCTACGCTGTCCCACTGCGATGCCGCGCCCAGGTGGTCCCAGTGCGTGTGGGTGAGGACGAAGTCGATGGGCTTGTCCGTGATGCTCTCGTAGAGTTTCCGCAAATTCGCGACCCCGATGCCGCCGTCGATGGCGACCGCCTTCTCGTCTCCTTCGAGGAGGAGCATGTTGAACCTGCCGCCCTCGGTGATTTGATAGCTGCCCGGTGCGAAATTGTTGACGGAATACCAGTCCTGGGTTTCCATGGATGCGCCTTTCTGCTTGAGGGATAAGAATTTATTCGCTTTCGGATACAGGACGTTCTCGCCCCTACCATTTGTACGAATCGATGGCCCTAATCTAGCCCCATTGCCCCGCGCGAATCAAGCGGGGGCGGAATGAGGCTACCCCCGGCGTCCCCCCCGCCGGGCGGCTTCAGCCCCTGTAAACGGGCGCGGGCTGGCTGAAGAAGCGCTCGATGAGATGAAAGGCGATGCCGTGGTTTTTCTCCTGCAGGCTCGCGTGGGCGATGCCGGGCATCATCACGAACTGCTTGTCCGGATTCGGCAGCAGCCGGAAGAATTCCACCAGATCGTCGAGATGGGCGATGCCGTCGAACTCGCCGCGCGCGATCATCACGGGCGCGGTGATTTTTTTGGGGTTCACGAGCGGCAGCCGTTCGCACATGTCGATGTAGGTGCCGTTCGGGATCGTGTCGTCGAGCGCGCAGATGGCCTTCGCGTATTCACGGATGACGTCACGGTAGGCCGTGCCGGGATGATCGCGCGTGAAGATGCTCTCGATGAACGCCGCGTTCACGGGCCTTCTCGACGTGGAGACCACGCCACGGAATCGCTTGCTCCTTTCTTTCAAGGTCGGGCTTCCTTCGCCCGTCCAGACGAAGGCGTCGAGGATGAGCCGCTTCACGCGCCGGGGGTTTTTCTGCGCGAACAGGGCGGCGCGCAGGGCGCCGGAGGAGATGCCGTAGAGGTGAAGCGCGCTCTTTCTGCTGACGCGCCGGATCACGTTCGCCGCCGCCAGAACGTCCCTGGCGCCGCGCTCGATGCCGCAGGAGACCCGCCTCGATTTGGTGGACCTCCCGTAGCCCTCGCAGTCCACGCACCAGACGTCGTAGCCGCGCCCGGCGAGATGGTCCATCAGGGAGTATCCGGGCCGCGATTTCACCTGGAGGTCGAACGTGGGCGTGGAGGCCATGGACGAGCCGTGCACGAGGAGCACCGCGTCCCCCGGTTTTTCGGGGCCCTCGTTTCGCTTCCTCCACAGGAACAGTTCGGCGCCGTCGTGATGCGCATGGTGTTCCTCGCCGGTGATTTTTATCTTCGGCATGGGTATCCTTTCTGAATGTGAGTTATTGAAAAATCCCGTGCGGCGTGAGCTAAACCTCTCTCCCTCGTCAGAATCAACCCCCCCTACCCCCCCTTGTCAGGGGTCAAAACCGACCGAAGAGGGAGGTTTTGCAAGACGATGTATTTCTCGTCAATGGCTCATGCAAACGCTCGTTCATCACTCGCGTTTGACCCCTGACAAGGGGGGGTAGGGGGGGTTGCCTTTATCCCCTGACAAGGCGGCCGGGGGTTGCTCCCAAGGAGTTTTCCCGTCAATGCGAAAATCGTTTGTGCAAACGGCGCTTCCTGTGGGATTCTCGGTTCAGCGTAATATGACCGCGCGAATATGAACAATCACGAAAGGAGTTTTTGTGGAATACCGATACGACCACGTGCATTTTCTGACACACGACGTGCGCGCGCTGGCGGATTTCTTCGAGAACGTCTTCGAACTGGAAATGATCTCCTACGAGGAAAACTTCAAGAGCGCGCCCTACGCCATATTGAAACTGGGCGACGGGGACGTGCGCATCCGGGGATACCGCCCCGGCGATAAGCCGGACGCCGTGGCGCCCATGCTGACGCACGGCCTCGACCATCTCGGCGTCGCTGTGGACGACGTGGAGGCGGCGGTCGCCCGCCTCGTGGAGCGCGGGGCGGAGGTCGACATGGCGCCCTTGCCTGCAGGCGTGGGCGGGCGAATGATCGCCTTCATCAAGGGCCCCGAGAACATCCGCATCGAGATATGCGAGCGGCCCCGTGTGTCCGGGGAGAGCGATTGACCAGCCGCCCGGTCTCACCGAAATCATCCGCCGGCGCGGGCATGACGCTCGAACTGGTGCTGGGTTCCTTGCTCCTCACGACGGTGTGGGGCATGGCGCAGCCCGTCATCAAGGGCGCCTACGCGGGCCTGACGCCCTTCGGACTCTTGTGGCTGCGCTGCGCCGCGGGGGTGCTGACCCTCACGCTCTACAGGCTTCTGATGCGCATCCCCGAGAGCGTGACCTATCACGACCCTTGGCGGGAGAAGGGCCACCGCATCCTGAACGCCTGCATGCACAACGCCTACGTCTGGTTCCTCTACCAGGGGATGTTCGGAACCGCCGCCGCGCGCGCCTCGGTGCTGCTCTACACGCAGCCCGTCTGGGTGATGCTGCTGAGCGCCCTCTTTCTCACGGGCGAGCGCATCACCCTCGTGCGGGCACTGGGTTTCGCGACGGCGATGGCGGGCACCGTCACTGTCTTCTCGAACAGCCTCGACGCGGGCGGCTCCATGCAGGCCGATTTCTACATCCTCATCGCCGCCGCCGGCTGGGCGACGCAGACGATCCACTACCGCCGGTATCTCGGCAAATCCGACGTCACCTCGATCGCCAGATGGTCCATGCTCATCGGCGCGCCGACCTATTTCCTCCTCTCTTCCTCCCAGCCCGATTTCGGGGTCACCCATATCGGCGGCCCGCAGATTTTCGCGGTCATCTACATGGGCGTCATAGCGAGCGCGCTGCTGCTGGCCTACTGGGGCCATCTGCTGCTCCGCTACTCGCCCGCCAAGATATCGGTGTTCTTCTTCATGACGCCCATCGTCGGAGTCGTGGGAAGCGCGCTCTACTTGGGCGAGCAGCTGGGCTGGCATCTGCTGGTCGGCGCGGCGCTTACGGCGACGGGGGTATGGCTCGTGACGGGGGAGAGGAGGTAGGGCGAGGAAACGAGAATGGCGGCTCTCCCGTGTTCTCGCTGGTTATTCCAGATCGCCACCACCCCCGAATCCCTACTCGAAACAGCCGTAAGTGGGCTTTTTGAAAAATCCCCTGAGAGGGTAATGACAACCCCCCTTGAAAGGGAAATCCCATAAAACCAACCCCCCCTACCCCCCCTTGTCAGGGGTCAAAACCGACCGAAGAGGGAGGTTTTGCAAGACGATGTGTTTCTCGTCAATGGCTTATGCAAACGCTCGTTCATCACTCGCGTTTGACCCCTGACAAGGGGGGGTAGGGGGGGTGCTTTTCAGTCGAGAGGGATGCCCCTCCACCCCCTGAAAAGAGGACTTTTTCAACAGCCCCTCATCGATCGAGTTTGCCCCCGCATTCTTGACATACCGCCCTCTCGATACCTAGCATGGGGCATACGGAATCTTCTCTCACGCCTGCGGGACGCCCGTCGTGATCCCCCATTCGGACGCCATATTATGAAACCCTCTGAACTTTTTGACGTAAGCGGAAAATCCGCGCTCATCACCGGCGCTTCGGGCGCTTTCGGGGCGGTCGCCGCGCGGACGCTGGCCGGGGCCGGGTGCCGCCTCACGCTGACCGCCGGCACTTCCGACGTGCTCGAAGCCGTTGCGGGCGAGTGCCGGGAGCTGGGAGCGTCGGTCGAAGTGGTGAACGCGCGCCCCGAAACCGAAGCTATCGCCGACGCCATGGTGGAGAAGGCCGTCGAGGCCTATGGCCGCCTGGACATACTGGTCGTGGCGTCGGGGATCAACAGGGTAGGGATGATCGAGGAGATGGCGCCCGATGCGTTCGCCGACGTCATGGACGCCAACGTCACGCAGTCGTGGCTTCTGGCGCGCGCCGCGACGCGGCGGATGAAGGCGCAGGGAGACGGCGGCAAGATCGTCCTCGTCTCCTCTACGCGCGGGATTCTCGGCCACCCGGCGGGCTACACCGCCTATTGCGCGTCGAAAGCGGCGGTCGACGGGATCACGAAGGCGCTCGCCTGCGAACTGGGGCCGACGGGGATCACCGTCAACGCGGTCGGACCGACCGTCTTCCGCTCGGTGCTCACGGACTGGATGTTCACCGACGCGCCCAAGGCGGTGAAGACCCGCGAGAACATCGTGAGCCGGGTCCCGAAAGGGCGGTTGGGCGAACCCGAGGATCTGGCCGGGCCGCTCCTGTTCCTCGCATCGCGCGCGTCCGACTTCTACACCGGCCACATTCTCTATGCCGACGGCGGCTACACCGCGGGATAGGGCGGTGACGGCGACCGCCCGTAAACTTCCCTTCCTCCTTTTCGGGCGGGCGATATGACGGCGTATCTGCGCGCGGCGGCGAACGTTCTCGTTCACGTTCCCGATCTGGTTCGCTACGGCTCGAAGCCCTGGCGCAAGGCTTTAGGGAGGGGACAAACACCGGGCGACGTATTCGCCAGCCTGCGCACTTTTGACGAAATGGTCGGCTACCCGCCGAATCAGGTGTTCATCGGCAACCTGCCGCCGGAGAATTTAGGGGAAATCCCGGCTCCGTGGTACGAGAATCCACTCGCAGGCGCTTCGCCTGAGGGCCATTTTGGGGAAATCCTCCCGCAGGATGCTTTCTATTCCTTACTCGAAGCTGCGGATCAGTTCGGGTTGATACTGCTCGATAAGGAGCGCCGTGTTCCGGGCGCAGTGGATTCAGAGGCCGCCTCCGCTCTTCTCACGAAAGAAAAACCCTCAAAGGAATACGGAAAAGAAGACATTTCCCGGCGCATCGAGGGAGGCGAGGCCCTGCCGCTATCTCAGGATGGAGGACTCATCGGGTGCGCCCGTCGCGATCATGAAACGGATGAGTCCCTGGACGCCCGCATTCTTCTCGAAAACCTCTCGGCCAAGGCCAGCGGCGCATACGCGCTCAGCCGCCTTCTCGTACAGGAGAACATCGCTCCCGAAGCGATCGAGTACGTCATCAGCTGCTCGGAAGAGGCGGTCGGGGATCGCTACAATCGAGGCGGCGGCAATCTCGCAAAGACGATTGCCGAGATGGCGGGCTGTGTGAATGCCGCCGGCGTCGACGTGAAGTCCTTCTGCGCGGCGCCGGTCTATGCGCTCGTGCACGCGGCGGCCCTGATAGAGGCGGGCGTCGTCGGCAACGCCGTCGTCGTGGGCGGCGGTTCGATGGCGAAGCTCGGGATGAAGGCGTATTTCCATCTGGGAAAGGGGGTGCCCGTCCTGGAAGACGTGTTGGGCGGAGTAGCGTTTTTTCTCACGAAAAATCCGGACGATGGCCCCCGTGTGAATCTCGAGATCGCCGGACGCCACGCGGCGGGCAGGCCCTCCACCCCGCAAGGATTGGCCGAAGCGCTCGTGCGCGACCCGCTGGCCCGCGCCGGGCGCAGGCTGACCAGCGTCGATAAGTACGCCGTCGAACTGCACAATCCGGAGATCATGCTGCCGTCGGGAGCGGGAGACGTGGCGGCTGCGAATTACAGGATGCTGGCCGCCCTGGCGGTCATGGGTGGGGAGATCGCCCGCGAGGAGATACCGGGTTTCATCGAAACGCACGGTATGCCCGGTTTCGCGCCCACGCAGGGACACATTCCCGCTGGGATTCCCTTTCTCGGACACGCTCTCGAGAGGATGCGGGCGGGCCGCCTTGAGAGTACAATGATCCTCGCCAAAGGAAGCTTGTTTCTGGGCCGGATGTCCCGGCAGGCCGACGGGGCTTCGGTGCTGATAGAGGCGTGATTCGTTCGTTTTTTGGGGAGTGGAGGGTATTCATGTTCGATGGAAAGAAGGTGATCGCGCTGGGCGAGCGCGACGGTGTTCCCGGCCCGCTGATCGCCGAGTGCCTCGAAGCGGCGGGGGCGGAGGTCGTATTTCAGAAGACGGAGTGTTTCGTCTGAACCTCCGCGGGCGCCATGGACCTGGAGAACCAGGCCGCCATCAAGTCGATAGCGGATGAAATCGGCCCGGAGAACCTGATGGTGGTGTTGGGAATGCCCGGTGAAGGCCTTCGGCTCGCTGTCGAAACGCTGACCACCGGGGACCCGAGCTGGGCCGGGCCCCTGGCGGGAGTCCCGTTGGGACTCCCCGTTTTCCATATCCTGGAAGAAACTGTGCGGGCACAGGTTCCCGAGGACGTTTATGCCGATAAACTTCTCATGATGGAGATGGTGCTCGATCTGGAGCAGATAGAAAGCGATCTCGCCGATATGCGCGCGGCAGGGTAGGGGGCAACGATGTCCATGCGACTCGAGATGGGTATATTTCCCGTTTCCAGAATCATCATCGGGAAGCGCTTCGCGTACAAAGACGAAACGCTCACCGTGGATGCCGATGAACTCCGCGAACTGGCGCTCGAAGACGGCGGTCTCAAGGACGTGAGCTTTCACGCGGCCATACCGGGCGAGTCGGTGCGCATCACGAACGTCCTCGATGCGGTCGAGCCTATCTACAAGGTAAACGGGCGCTCATGCGCATTTCCGGGATTTCTCGGCCCGGCGAAGACAGCGGGAGAGGGCCGCACCCACAAGCTCGCCGGGATGTGCGTCATCAGCTCCACTTATTTCCTGGGTCCCATGACGGGCATCATGACTTTCCGGGAAGGGATCATCGACATGTCCGGCCCGGGGACCGTGCACTGCACGAATTCAGAGACCGCGAACCTCGTCGCCTGCTACGAGCCTTTGGAGGGCGCATCGAACGAAGCGCACGACGACGCCGTTCGCCTGGCGACGCTGAAAATCGCGTCCCGGCTGGCCGAGCGCACGGCGGAACTCGAACCCGTTCGCCTGGAAACCTTCGAACTCGGCGAGGTCGACCCCGCTCTCCCCCGGGTCGTCTTCGTCGATCAGGTCATGCACCAGGCGTCCATGGTGCAGACGTTCATGTACGGCAGGAACCTGGGGGATTCGCTTCCCACGCTCATTCACCCCAACGAGATGCTCGACGGCGCGGTGGTGGGGGCGAACTACAAGACGCAGCAGAAGGCGCCGACCTACCTGCACTGCAACATGCCGCTCATCTACGAGCTCTACCGCCGACACGGGGTGGACCTCAATTTCGCAGGGGTGATCATCACGCGCGGCCACCACGACAACCAGGCGCTCAAGGAGCGCTCGGCGCAATACGTCGCCAAGCTCGCCAACCTCTTGAAGGCGGATGGCGCGGTCCTCGCCTTCGAGGGCGGCGGCAACTCCACGGTGGATTACTGGCTCACCGTCCAGGCGCTCGAACAGATGGGCGTGCGCGCCGTTCCGATCATCTACGAGGTGGGCCGGCCGGGCTCGGGCGAGTTCCCGCTCGTCTTTCATGTGCCCGAAGCCGACGCCGTCATCTCCAAGGGCATGCAGGGCGAGCGCATCGACGCCCCCGCGGTGGAGCGGGTCATCGGTTCGGAAGTCGTCGAGTTCTACAACGGCAAGCGCGTCAACACCCGCGAGGCCTTCACCCTGATCGACAGCGACTACTACGCCAACGAGTGGGCGAAGGACATCAACAACATGGTGGGCAAGGATTATTGAGGGCGGGAGTCGTTCAACCAGGTGTTCGCCGCGCGTGCTAAAATGGGTTTTGAATGAATCCATATCAGGAGGCCAAGTCATGAGCGCTACACTTCGGGTCGTTCACTACTTGAACCAGTTCTTCGCGGGCGTCGGGGGCGAGGAGAGGAGCGGTCATCCCGTGTCCGCCCGGCCTGGTCCCGTCGGCCCCGGTGTACTGCTCGATAAAATCCTGGGTGAGGACGCAGAAGTCGTCGGTACCGTCTTCGCGGGGGACGGCCTTTTCGCTGAAAACGAAGAGACATGCTCCGCAGAAGCGCTTTCGCTCATCAAGGAATACGCGCCCGATCTCCTTATTGCAGGACCCGCCTTCAACGCCGGGCGCTACGGGCTCGCCTGCGCCGCCGTCTGCCGCGCAGTGGAGGAAGCCGGGATTCCCGTCGTCACCGCCATGCACCCCGAGAATCCGGGTTTTCCCGCCGCCGGAACCGGCGTCCACACCGTCCCCGCCGCCGATTCCGCCGTCGGCATGGAGGAGGCCCTGGAAGCCGCCGCACGGCTCGGACGCAAGCTCGCCCGTGGGGATAAGATTGGAAGCGCCGCCGAGGAGGGCTACCTCCCTCGGGGGGTCCGCTACAACGAAATCGCAGAACTCCCGACCTCACGCCGCGCCGTCGACATGATTTTGAGGAAAATCAAGGGGGAACCCTACCGGACCGAACTCGACGTCCCGACGCTCGAAGAGATAGCGCCCCCCGAACCCGTCGCCGACCTCAAGAAAGCCCGCATCGCCATCGTATCGGAAGGCGGCATGGTCCCCCCCGGCAACCCGGATCGCTTCTCCGGATCGAGGAACGGGAACTGGGCCACCTACTCATTCGAGGGGAAAGACGCGCTTCCGGGCGGCACGTTCATCTCGATCCACGGGGGCTTCAACACCGTGTTCGTGAACGAGGAGCCCGACCGCATGCTCGCCGTGGACGCCTTCCGGCGTCTTGCGGACGAGGGCGAGATCGCCGAACTCCACGATGATTTCCTGAGCACCTGCGGGAACGGCGGCGCCTTCGTCGAGATGGACGGCATCGGCCGCGCCTGGGCCGCCGAGCTCAAAAAGACCGGGGTGGAGGGCGTCGTGCTCCCCGCCACGTGAGGCACCGGCACGCGCAGCGGGGCTGCGCTGGCGAGAGCCCTGGAGCGGGAGGGCATCCCCACCGTCATCGTCACCTGTCTGCCCGATGTGGCGCGCGACATCGGGGTCAACCGCATCGTCAACAACCGCGCCGGCCACTTCCATCATCCATTCGGCGACCCCTCCCGGACGCCCGAGGCCGAGCGCGAATGGCGTCTCGGCGCCGCCCGCGCCGCCGTCGCCGCGCTCTGCGAAAAAGTGGACGGCCCCACAGTGTTCGAGTATTAAGGGGAAATCACCACGCCTCACCGTCTTGCACAGGTTCGTTGCGTCTGCATCCAAGAATGACTTTCCTGTGAACAGAACGGGCGGAATGCCGACGCACCTTCGCTTTGACATCTTTCGCGCTCTGGGTGAAACTGGCTTGGCTTGCTATCTCCACGAGAAAATAATGGAGAGAACAGAATGACGGAATACGAAACCGCAAGCCTCGCCTTGCAAGAAGCCGCTCTCGCGGCGCAACAAGCCGCCGTATGGGTCGCCGCTCTCGTCGGCGCCGCGCAATGCAGCCTGATCGCGTATGGTCTCTACATCATGCGCCAGGCATCGCGTCAGCGCGACGCCCAGCACCGGGAAAACATGGCGCAGCATCGAGAGACCATGAAGGCGCTGGACAGCCGACATCAAGCAGCCATGGCGCAACATCAAGAAACCATGGCGGTGCTTAATCGTCAGCAAGAGGCGCAAAGCGACCAGCACCGGGAAACGATGGAGGCCATAGAAAGCCGACACCGGGAAAACATGGAGGCGATCAAAGTCCAGAGCGAGTCGCTCAGGGAACTCATCCGCCGCACGTCCGCGCCACCCGCTCCGTAGGGTGGTTGAAGGGGCATCTGCCCCCGCCCCGGAACAGCGCCGCCGCCACATGAGTACACAGACAATCGCCAGACAATTCGCGGCGTTCGCCTGTGGTCTGGAACGCATCGACTCAGACGTCAATAAAGTTGCGGACAGGGCCATTCTCGACACCATGGGCGTCATGCTCGCGGGGGGCGCACATCCATCGGTGCGCGCTCTGGCTCAGGCCACTTTGCGCGGGGAGGGGAAGGCGACGCTCGCGACGGGCGGGCGGGCGGACGCCGAAGCCGCTGCGCTGGTGAACGGAACGGCGGCGCACGTCTGGGACTTCGACGATACCTCCTACACGGGCATCATGCACGGCTCGGCGGTGGTGCTGCCCGCCGCCATGGCCCTGGCGCAGGAAGCAGGTTCTGATGCCGACGCGCTTCGCCGCGCCTTCGTCGCGGGTTCGGAGGTGGCGTACGTTCTCGCCGATATATGCACGCATGCGCACTATTTCGACGGCTGGTGGAGCACGGCCACTTTCGGCCTCACGGGCGCGACAGTTGCCGCAGGATGCCTGCTCGGGCTCGATGAGGACGCGATGACGAGCGCTATCGGCCTGGCGGCAGCCGCTTCAGGCGGTGGGAAGGCGGTGCTCGGCACGGACGCCAAGCCCCTCCTGGTCGGCGAGGCCGCGCGGCGGGCCGTTACGTTCGCCCGGGCGGCCGGGGCCGGGCTTACCGGGCCGGAAGACGCGTTCGAGAATGAGCGAGGCTACCTGAAGCTGCTGAACCGGGGTGAGGTCCTCGAAGCCGAACTCGAAACCATCGGAAAGCGCTGGCGCCTGTGCGAGCCGGGCCTTTTGTTCAAGACAAGCCCTGTCTGCTCGGCGGCGCTCGCGGCCATCGAGCAGATGAACGCGCTCATGGCCGAACTCGGCGCAAGCGTGAACGAGGTCGCAGGTGTTCATGCCGAAGTGCCGAAGCTCGTTTATGAGAGTCTCGTCTTTCCAGACCCGGCCACGCCGCAGGAGATGCAGTTCAGCCTGCCTTACGCCCTGGCCTGCGCCGCGGTCCACGGGCGGGTGCGCTTCGAGGATCTGGTGCCCGACGCCATCGGCCCCGAGAAGTCCGCCCTCATGGCGCGGGTGAGTATGAAGCGCGCCCCAGACCTTTCCACCGACGCCATGCGCGCGAAATACCCCGAGTGCATTCGCCTCACGCTGACGCTCGGCGACGGCCGCTCCGCAACCGGCTTTTGCGGGGTGGCGCGCGGGATGCCGGAGAGGCCGCTGAGCGATGCGGACCTGCTCGAGAAGTTCCTTGCGGCGGGTGCCTACGCGGGCGTTTCATTGCCCCGGGTGGATATCGCGGACTTTGATCCGGTGGTGGTGTTCGACAATGCGGTGGGGGAGGCAAATGCGACTGATGAATGAGCGTTTGCGTTTCCCATCCTTCGATACGGCGCTTGCGCGCCTACTCAGGATGAGGTCAATGCAATAGCCCGGCCGTCCGGTATTTCCCCCGGCTATGCTTTCATGCGGGCGTTCTCGGGGTCGAACATCGCCGAGTGCGGAGCCACGCTCACCGGGAAGCGCTCGTTCATGTATTGCACCTGCAGCTTGTTGCCGGGTGCCGTCTGTTCGATCGGCAGATAGGCGAGCAGGAGGTATTTGCCGAGGGAGGGTCCCGCGCCGGCCGAGGTGACGAAGGACTCTCTTCCTTTGGCGTCGACGAGGCGCTCGCCCTCAAGCGTCAGGATCGGTTCGCTGCTGCCGGCGGGGAAACGCAGCATCCCGGATTCGCCGACGTGGTTGTCCACCGTCAGCGTACACAGCTTCGCCGCCGGACCATTGTCGCGCGCTTTCAGGTAGGCTTCTTTCCCGATGAATTCCGCGGCCTTCACGCGGGGCCGCGCCAGGCCCGCCTCCACCGGCGAGTACTCCGACGTGAGATCGGCGCCCATGAGCGCGTATCCCTTCTCGAGGCGTCCCGTGGCGCCGTAGACGCCGATGCCGACGGGCCGGGCGTCGAAGGCGCGGCCCGCCTCCCGGATCGCGTCCCACAGGCGCGCGCCGTGCGATGCCCGCGCGTAGATCTCCCATCCGCTCTCGCCCACGTAGGAAATGCGCAGCATCGTCGCCGGAACGCCGTCGATGATCACCTCCTGCGTCGTCCCGTAGGGAAACGCCTCCTGTGTCAGCGGGGCGTCGGCAATATCTGAGAGCAGCGCGCGGGCGTCCGGTCCCCAAACCCCGATGGTGCAGAGCGCTGAGGAGAGGTTCTCGAACTGGACCGAGCCGTCCCCGGGCAGATGGCGGCGGAACCAGACCTCGTCGCGCGCGCCGTCGAAGACGCCGGTCACGACCCGGAACCGGTCGTGCGCCAGCCTCTGTATGGTGAGGTCGGCGCGAATCCCGCCCTCCGGCGTCAGCAGCGGGGTGTAGATCGAAGAACCCACCGGGCGGTCGCAGGGGTTGACCGTCAGCCGCTCCAGGTAGGGCACGACGCCGAGCCCTGTGACGTCGAAGATCTGGAAGGCGCTCAAGTCCACGATCCCGGCCTTCTCCCGCATGTGGAGGTGCTCCGCGTTGATGATCGGCGACCACCAGCGGCGGTCCCATTCGTGCGGGCGGTCCGAAACGCCGTAGCGGGCGACCAAATCCTCGTTCGACGCGTACCACTGGGGCCGCTCCCAGCCGTGCGCTTCGAAGAATTCGGCGCCCAGGTCCGCTGTGCGGTCGTGGAACGGCGCCCGGTGCACCCCGCGCTCGGACTCCCACTGCTCGCGCGGATGCACGATTCCGTACGTCTTGTTGAAGTGCTCGCGGCATCGCTGCCGGATGTGCTGCTCGGTCCGCTCGTGCGGGTAGAACCGCGTGATGTCCGAGCCGTGCGGATCGCACAGGCGCGGATAGCCGTGGGTGATCCACTCGGCGATCAGGCGCGCGGTGCCGGGGCCCTCCTTGATCCAGACGGCGGCCGCCGACCAGAGCTTCTCCACCTCGGCGGTCTCGCCCAGCACCTGCCGCGCATCCGGGGTCAGCGAGAGCAGTCCGTTCACCGAATACTGCATCTCGGAACCGGCGAGCAATTCGCCCATGATCGCCCGGGCGTGCTCGAGCTGCGGAGCGAAGTCGTCGCCGGTGAAGGGCAGCTCGGTGGGCGTCCGCTCCGCCTCGGTATTGGATGGGATGTCGTCGGGCCGCACCAGGATGGGGCGATGGGCGTACGAGCCGATCTCCATCGCCTCGTGACTCTGCCGCTCGTACATGAAGGTGTCCATGTCGCGGATGATCGGGTAGGCGATCTCGTTTCCCGTTTTTTGCAGCAGGTCGATCGAGCCCATGTCGACCATCTGGTGCACCGCCGGGGTAAGCGGGATGGTCGCTCCGGCGAGCGCGGCGACCCGCGGGCTCCAGACGCCGCACGCGATCACCACCTGCTCCACCTCTATCTCCCCGCGCGTCGTCGCCACGGCCCGGACCCGCGGACGGCCGAACGCCGGGCGCGACACCTCAAGCCCGGTGACCTCGGTGTTATCCAGCACGGTCAGGGCTCCTTTGGCCTGCGCCCGCTCGCGCATGATGGCGCCCGCCCGGACCGGGTCGACCACCGATACGCTCGGCGTGTAGAAGCCGCCCAGGATCACGTCGCCGTTCACGAACGGCACCCTGGCGACCACCCCGGCGGGATCGAGCAGCTCGGCCTCGATGCCCCGGCACAGCGCCGAGGTCATCCGCCGGCGCAACTCTTCCATGCGCGCTTCCGTGCGAGCCACTTCGATGCCGCCGCACGTGGTGTTGACGCCGAGCGCGGCGTACTGGCGCTGGCTCTCCAGCGTCAGCAGCGTGATTTCGCGGTCGTGATCGGTGGGGAAGATGAAGTTCGAGGCGTGGCCGGTCGAACCGCCGGGGTTGGGCAGGGGCCCCTTTTCGATCAGCACCAGGTCGTCCCACCCCAGCTCCGCCAGATGCCCCACCAGGCAGTTCCCGACGATGCCGGCGCCGATCACGGCAATCGTCGCCCGCGCAGGCGTCGGCGAAGCGCTCTCGGCTGGATTGGTGATGGCGTCTTTCAGGATGGATCTCCCAGGTATGCATGGCGGTCACGGCCCGCGAGGCGCCCGGCCCCGGAGCCGGGAGCGCCGGTTTCCGGTCTCGCCCCCGTGAGCGGGGTCGGCGTCCGCATCACGCCCCGACCGGAAGGTCAGCCTTGAATCATGGCATATATGGCATATAATTCGCCCTGTTTACAAGTTTCGCGAGCCAGGAGGGGCTTTTGAAAGAGCCGTCCCTCCTCAGGGGATAAAGGCAACCCCCCCTACCCCCCCTTGTCAGGGGGGTAAAAAAAGAAAGACCCCCTTGTCAGGGGGCAAGAAAAACAAAAGCCCCTCTACCGGCAGCGGGCGGCGCCTCTTCATACCCCCCTGACAAGGGGGGGGTATGGGGGGTTGGTTTTGGAGCGAGGTATCCGTAGTAGGGACAGGTCGCGACCTATCCCTACAAAACCTGCAACCCTCGTTCATCGGGACTTTTTCAACAACCCCCTCAAGGGGGGAGTGAATTTCAAAAGCGTGCGCTCAACCAAAATCGCTCCACGGAGCTATTTCAACAGCCGCCACTTGGGCATTCAGAGGCGCTCGCGCACCGCAGCCGCGCCGGGAAGCCGTGAAGCGCGGCGGAGCAGGAGGAGCCATGAACGGCCAGCCGCAAAGTGTCGACCAGTCCGACCGCATCGTTCCCGTCAACCTGCGCCAGAGCGGCCGGACGCCCGTGGAAATGCTCATCTCCACGCGGGTGCGGAAGTCGCCCTACTGGCACCTGTCCCACGAGGCGGGCTGCTGGCGGGCCACGGTCTACAACCGCGTCTATCATCCGCGCGGCTACGTCAGGCCCGAAGACGGCGGCGCCGCCGTCGAGCACGAGGCGCTGACGAGCCACGTGACGGTTTGGAACGTCGCGGTCGAGCGGCAGATTCAAGTGAAGGGGCCGGACGCGGAGCGGTTCGTCGACTACGTCATCACGCGCGACGCGACCCGCATCCGGCCGATGCAGGCGAAGTACGTCATCCTCTGCAACGAGAAGGGCGGGATTCTGAACGACCCGGTCCTGCTGCGCCTGGCCGGGGAGGAATTCTGGTTCTCGCTGGCGGACTCCGACCTGCTCTACTGGCTCCAGGGCGTCAACGTCGGGAAGCGGATGGACGTGGAGATCAACGAGATCGACGTCTGCCCGCTGCAGATCCAGGGCCCGAAGTCGCTCGCGCTGATGGTCGATCTGGTGGGCGAAGGCGTCCGGGACATCCCCTACTACGGGGTCCTGGAAGCCGAGGTCGGGGGCTGCCCGGTGGTCGTCACCCAATCCGGCTTCTCGGGAGAGAAGGGTTATGAGATCTACCTGCGCGACGCCACCCTGCACGCCGAGAAGCTCTGGCGCGCGGTGATTGAGGCGGGCGAGCCGCACCGGCTCATGGTCACCGCCCCCGGCCACCAGCGCCGCATCCAGGCCGGCATCCTCTCCTGGGGGCAGGACATCGACCACGAGACGGTGCCCTTTCAGTGCAACCTGGCCTACCAGGTGCCGCGCAAAAAGCGGGGCGACTACATCGGCCGGGCGGCGCTTGAGCGGATGCGGGCCGAGATCGAAGCGGGGCGTCCGCCGTTCTCGATGGTGATGGTGGGGGTGAAGCTGGGCGGCAAGCCGATCGACGACTACGCGCCCGACTTCTGGCTGGTCTCGGACGCCGATGGAGGTGACCCTATCGGCTACCTGACTTCGCCGTGGCACGCCCCGGAACTGGGGTGCAACATCGCGCTGGGCTACGTGCCGATCGGCAAGTCGGCGGTCGGGACCGAGCTTTTGGTCTGGCTGCCGGACGAGTACGCCGGCGAGCCGGGCCGGCCCGACCGCGCGGAGGTCTGCGAGGTCCCCTTCCGCCCGTCGGTCAACCCGAGCGCGCGCGAACTGGCCCACGCCCGGGGCGAGGACGCGGTCGACTAGGCCTCAAGAGGTTGTTGAAAAAGCCTTTGTCAAAGGAGCAACCCCCCCTACCCCCCCTTGTCAGGGGGGTATGAAAAGGCGGCGCCCGCCGCCGGCAGAGGGGCTTTTGTTTTTTCTTGCCCCCCTGACAAGGGGGGGTAGGGGGGGTTGGTTTTCAAGGCGAGGAGGCGAGCGGGGCCGCTGCTCGGGGCGAAGGGGCTTTTGCAACAACTCCTTTTCGGGAGGGTTTGACCCGGAGGGGCCGCACTCCCGGCCCGACACCTCGTTCGCCTCGGTTATACGCGCTCTTCTGCGGCGACCGGGACGACCTGGACGACGGCGTCGCCCACCTTCACGAGGCTTTCCTTCTCATCGAGAGGCTCGGCGGTTTCCTCCGCCGTGAGGGTCTCGTATTTTTTCAACCACTTGGGCGGCATCAGCGCTCTGGAGAATTCCCCCAGGGGCATCCCGCCGACGGCGACTTCCCGGCTTTTATAGGTGGAAGCCAGGGACAGCTTTTCCTGCACCCAGGTGATTTTCACCCTGGTTTTCGGGCGCTCGATGGCGCCCAGGGATTCCCTCGTATCGGGGTCCACGATGTCCTCATA
Source organism: bacterium (assembly GCA_965203325.1). GTDB lineage: Bacteria > UBA8248 > UBA8248 > UBA8248 > UBA8248 > Bin107. The sequence continues at coordinate 515,489 of OZ241875.1, read as the reverse complement.
CCGTGCTACGACGTCGAAATACATGCCGGGGCGCACCCCTTGCGCGCTGCCCAGGTTGATGGCGACTTCGCGCGCGTTGAGAATCTTGGCGACTTTCCCTCGAATCGGATCATCCATTCGTCCGCCCTCCCGACTCCTGAATCGTCCCTCTTAGTTCTTGCCGCAGTTCCTCCACCGATTCCGGAACGACATCCTGCCAATCCGACAGCGCATCGTCCAGCGTGGTTATCTGCTCCATGACGATTGCTTCGATGATCTTCATCTTCGTCGCGTCGTCTTCGGGCTTTCCCTCGGCGATGATGTCCGCCACGCGGCCCATGCCGCCATACAGGGAAGCGAGCCGCCTGAATGCGGAGCGCGCATGCGGCCCGGTGATGGCCGCTCGGCGACCGAAAACGTATGAACCTCCAAGTCCCGCCAGGAGCGCGAAGATTTGGAAAACGTACGCTTCCATGTTCGTCAGCGGACGCTGCGTTGCATTGTACCCGAAAAGAAATAAAAACCCGATTGACACTAAAACAAGAACCGGCGGCGCGAGTTTCTCGACGCTTTGCATCGTCCGTTTTCCTTGTGGGTCTGGAAATAGAATCTCGCGTAGATTTTTATCTTATCATTTTTCCCGGCACGGTTCCAATCCGCCGCGCCGCATTGGTGCGGACGGAACCCCCGTTCTCGACCGCTCGTCAAAACCATATCGGTAAACATCCCGGACGATAGGAACCCCGGCCCGTCGCCAAGGCGCGACAGGGTCTTCCGGGGTGCGACGATACAAGCAGAACATATCTGTGTGATTTCACCACAAGAAATAATAGTTTTTCATTTTAGTCCGTATGTGTTATCAATATTCATAGAAGAATACCGTTTTTCACGGACAAGGAACCGTTTTAAGATGAACGTCCCCGAAAAGAATCGTTTTTCAGGCCCGGTTACCGTTTTTCAGGAACGGCGGCTCCCGGAGAGGGCCACGCCGGCCGGATACGCCGCGCTCATCAAAGCCTACGGGCTGCGCGTGCCGCTGCCGCGCGTATTGAGCGCCACGGGCGAGCGACACAGGCGCATCGAGGATGGCGGCTGGCGTATCTACTCGCCCCGCTATGCGCCGGATGCGAGCTTAGGAGCCCACCTCACCTTCGCGCTGAAGCACGAGGGGCTTCATCTCTCAGTGCTGAAACGCCTGTTCGCCGCGAGCGGCCCCGCGCCCGTCGAAAACATCGTCAAGGCCAAGCCGACGGGCGCCTACGCCAGGCGTATCTGGTTCCTCTATGAGTGGCTGAGTGGGACGCGGCTCGATCTGCCGAACGCCGATCGCGGTGCCTATGCGCAAGTCGTCGATCCGGATCTGCAATATGCCGTCCAGGCGGAAACCTCGCCGCGCCACCGGGTAAAGAACAACCTGCCCGGCACGCCGGAATTCTGTCCGCTGGTGTTCCGCACCGAGGCGCTGGAGCGCTTCATCGCCATGGACCTGGGCGCGCGCGCGGGGGATGCCGTTGCGGCGGTCCCGCGCGATCTGCTGGCGCGCACGGCGGCCTTCCTGTTGCTGAAAGATTCCAGGTCCAGCTTCGCCATCGAGGGCGAGCATCCGCCTCACGACCGCATCCAGCGGTGGGGCCGCGCCATCGGCCAGGCCGGCGGGCAAGCGATCGATCTTGACGAACTGCTGCGCTTACAAAGCATCGTGATCGGCGATGCCCGGTTCGTCCGCCTCGGTCTGCGGGCCGAGGGCGGTTTCGTCGGCGAACGGGACCGCGAATCGGGGGTGCCGATACCGGTCCACATCAGCGCCCGGCCGGACCGTCTGGCCCGGCTCGTGGAGGGCATGATCGATTTCGCCCGGGGGGCCGCCCAACAGCTCGATCCGGTCGTGGCGGCGTCGGTCCTCGCGTTCGGCTTCGTCTACATCCACCCTTTCGAGGACGGAAACGGCCGTCTCCACCGCTATCTGGTACACCATGTGCTGGCCCGGCGCGGTTTCAACCCGCCCGGCGTCGTCTTTCCCGTATCGGCGGCCATTCTGGAGCGGGTCGACGACTACCGCCTCGCGCTCGAAGACTATTCGCAGCGGCTGCTGCCGGCAGTGGACTGGGAGCCGACGGACAGCGGCAACGTCCAAGTCTTGAACGATACGGACGATTTCTACCGGTTCTTCGATGCGACGCCGCAGACCGAGTTCCTGTATGGATGCGTGCAGCGGACCGTCGAGCACGACCTGCCGGAAGAAGTCTCTTTCCTGGAGCGCTACGACGAATTTCGCAGGGAACTGAACCTGGTGGTCGACATGCCGGAGAGGCTGTCCGACCTTCTGTTCCGGTTCCTGCGGCGCAACGGCGGCAGCCTTTCCCGCCGGGGCCGGGAAAAGGAATTCGCCGCGCTGACCGATGACGAGGCGACGCGAATCGAAACGATTTACCGCGAGGCGTTCGCAGAAGCCGGAAACTGAAACCGACGGCCCTGTGTCGGCCTGTCCGGCTGGCTGAGCGGTTGCGGCGCCGGTGGACGACGTGCTGTTCATCCTTGAATATGACAATGCGCAACGGCTCTTCATCGTTTTACACTCGGTGCGGGTCAAATGGGATTTCGTGGGGCTTCGTTCCGGGTTCCTCGATCAAATCGGACCGCTGCGTTCCTTGTGCTCAACGCCTTTCGGTATCACAGATTTCCGCACAATCAAGCCATTCCGTATCACGCTGGCGGCTCACCCATGTTCTCCTTCTAGGGGGCTTCGCATGACTCCATGCGCTCGCATGGTCCTTGGCTGGCTATCTTCTCGTGTTACCAAATACCGCCGAAAGGCTGTCAGTGGGGCTGTATGTCCGTACCGGTAAGCTTCGTAGAGCTCGTCAATTAAATAGTTGAAACTCGCCGTTCCTTCATAGCACCCGACACGGTCGCCTGTATGGAATGATCGTTTGGAGATTGCACGTTCCTCTCCATCCGCGACGAACGGACGCACATACGTGCCGTCCATCGTTGCCAGCACGTTCGGGCATGACCAGGCTCCGTTCGTTTTAGCCCGGTTCTCATACCTTTTGACGAGGCTTTCTGGCGTCAGCTTCGATGTGCCAGTGAGCACGAACCCGAATATTTCATTTTGCTCCCGCTCCTCGTTTTCGTTCGCTGATTTAATTCCTGCAATGGTCGCCCCAATACCATAGTTCCGGTAATTCTTTTCCCGAGGCACAGTCGGTTGGAACTCGTCCCAGTGTCTCCTCAGCGCCTTGACCGACTCGATCTTGTCGAAGGAGTCGTCAAGTTTCGGGCCGTTAATCGCTGCTTTGACTTCCCCGACCGCCACAACACCCTCACAGGGGAAGTAAGTCGCCTCAGGTGTATCGTTTACGCAGTAGACGGGACAAATGTCCCGTTCGTACAACACGATGTCCATCTGGCGGCTGGTCTTACCGTAGCTGTCCACCACACAACCTGTTCCTACGGATAAGCCTCTCGGCAACACGCTTGACAGCAGCCTGCGCACTGGTTTTTCGATTGCACTCCCCACCAATCCCGGTGTCGTCGCCTTTCGCGCCCCGTCATAGGCATGCACCAGAAGAACCCCTATGTCCTTTACGAATTCAGCGGCATCAAATGTGCTATCCATATCTCGGTCCTCTTTGTATCTAATTCAAGTTGCGATGTTCTTTGGGCTTACGTTCGCCGGTCGGTTCGGCGAATGGGCCCCGGAACGGTCCGCGGCGGCACCCGCTACGTTTTAACCACATCATGTTTCCAGCCAAGGACAACCCCGCGCACAGGCAGACGATCTACGAGGCGGCCTCCCGCCCGAGCATGAAGTTCGTGGCGGTGAAGAACGAAGCGCAGCAGGCCCGGGGAATGCTGTTCCGCACGGGCGGCTCGCGAGCCGCCCCTACGAAGGCTCCACACCTGTATAAGCGAGCAAAGCCTCATTCATCAATCGGCTTTGACCCCGCATTTCCCCGCAATTACCGTTATCCCCGCAATCCCGGAATCCGGTATCGTGCGCGCGGCGCGGGGGAGCGGTATCTCCCGCATGGGCCGGAACGGAACGCAAAGGCGCGGAGGCTTTCTCATGGGATGCGGTGACGGGGCGAGGGCGAGGGCGGCGGACCTTTATGAAGAGTCTTCGAACGCTCCCTCATCAGTCGCGTTCGACACTCCTTCATCAGTCGCGTTCGACACGCTTTCCTCACACGCGTTCGACCTCCCCAGGGGGGCTTTTTCTCACCAGGGACGGCTCGTATGTGTTCGAGAACGAGGCGGAAATGAAAGTAATGATATTTCCCGTAAAATTCGATAAATATGGATAAATTCCTGAAATTGTTCGAGGATCGAATCAACATGGAAATCAGCAATTATTCAATAAGTTACAATGTAAACCTGATTTAAAGTATTATATTTTTATCGAAATTTATCGAATTAAAAAAGTTTTTCCGGACCGCGCAATTGCCCGCATTTGCCCGCAGCGGCGCCAGCCGGGCGGGCCTTCTGGCCTCCATGGAAGCGAGTGGTGTATAACGTGCCCTGGCATTGGATGGTGAACCATGGAGGCGGTGATGGCGGAGCGCGTGGTGGTGGCGATGAGCGGCGGTGTGGACTCTTCCGTGGCCGCGGCCCTCATGGTGGAGGCGGGCCATGAGACCATCGGCGTGGGGCTGCGCCTCGCCGACAGGCCCGCGCAGGAGTCCTTCCACAGGGGCTGCTGCGCGCCGCGCGACCTGGCCGATGCCCGCGCCGTGGCGGCCCGGCTCGACATCCCCTTCTACGTGATGGACGTGCGCGAATCCTTCCGCGAGAGCGTGATCGCAGACTTCATCTCAGAATACGAGAGCGGCAGAACGCCCGTGCCCTGCGTCAAGTGCAACCAGGCCGTGAAGTTCGACTACCTGGCCGAGCGCGCGGTGGCGTTCGGCGCGGAGGTGCTCGTTACGGGCCATTACGCGAGAAGGGTGGAGGTCGACGGGCGCCTGAGCGTCGCCAGGAGTTTCGATGCGGAGAAGGACCAGACCTATTTCCTCTTCGGCATGACGCAGGAACAACTCGCGCGCACCGCGTTCCCCCTGGGCGAGTTCACGAAGGAGCAAACGAGGGAATACGCCCGGAAACTGGGTCTCCCCACCGCGGAGAAGCCCGAAAGCCAGGAGATTTGCTTCGTGCCGAAGGATGATTACCGCGCTTTCTTGAGATCTGAAAAACCCGGCATCGACAGGCCGGGCGACATCGTGGATCTCGCGGGAAACGTGCTCGGCAGGCACGGGGGCGTGACCAACTTCACCGTGGGGCAAAGGCGGGGCCTCGATTTGGGGGGCGGCCCCCCGCGCTACGTGGTGGAACTGGAAGCGGGTTCGGCGACCGTCGTGGTGGGCGAACGGGAAGCCCTCGCGCGCGAGGTATTCCGGGCCCGGGACGTGCGCTGGTCGATTCCCCCCGAGTCCGCGGATTTGCAGGTGCAGGTGCGGCACCGGGGCCGCGCCGCCGCCTGCGCCGTCAAGCCCAAAGGGGATGGAACCGTCGAGGTCAGGCCCCATGACCCCGCATACCTGGGCGCCGTGGCGCCGGGGCAGGCGGCCGTTTTCTACGCCGGCGACGTGCTCTACGGCGGGGGCTGGGTGGCCTAGGGTGAAGCGAATCCTTCTCGCTGCGATGGTGGTGTTGTTTTTCACCATGTCCGCCTCCGCCCAGGAACAGGACAAGAACCCGGAGGGGGCGTTTCTCCCGCTCCTGGGGTATCACGAGGGGAAACTCCTGGTCGCCCGCCCCGGCATGCCGGACGGCCGGTTTCGCCGGAGCGTCATTCTTTTGGTGGAGCACAGCGAAAGGGGGGCTTTCGGGCTGATCTTGAACCGCGTCGCGCAGAAAATGCCCCTCTCCGCGCTATTCAGGAGCTTCGGTATCGAGGCGCCTCGGGGGGACATGGGCCGCGTGGATATTCACTACGGCGGGCCGATATCGCCCGATACCGGTTTCGTGCTCCATACGAGGGAGCGAGAACTCGGTGTGGCGCATAAAGTGGGAGAGAATGTAGCGGTAAGCCCGGTGGATTCGCTGCTCCGGGCCATGGCCCGGGGCAGGCGGCCCGAGAAAATCGTCATCGTGGTCGGCTATGCCGGCTGGGGGGGCGGACAGTTGGAGAGCGAGATGAGGCGCGGAGACTGGTATACGGCGCCTGCGGATCCGGATATTTTGTTCGACGGTGACCACGCGAGCAAATGGAGCCGGGCCATGGAGCGGCGGTTTCGCGTCATGTAGGTTCCATGAGGGCGCCGGCATTCCGGCGATTTTGCATCAGGCGCCTTGCGGCTCGGCGGGTTCACCGGCTGCGCCATTCCGTTGCACGACTTCACGCGCGATGCGACTGCTAGCCCGGCGGCCATTCCATGCGGCGCCCGCCCAGGAGGTGAAAGTGGATGTGAAAGACCGTTTGGCCCCCGTTTTCTCCGCAATTCGCGACGATTCGAAAACCATCTTGCGCGATTCCGCGTTTCCGGGCGATTTCGTTCGCAACGACGAAAATCGAGCCGATCAACTCCTTGTCCGCATCCTGTATTTCGTGGAGCGTCTCCATGTGTCTTTTGGGGATGATCAGAATATGTGTGGGCGCCGCAGGGTTGGCGTCTTCAAATGCAAACAATGCGTCGTCTTCATACACTTTTTTGCAGGGGATCTCGCCGGCTACGATTTTGCAAAAGACGCAGGATTGCATGTCATGCCTCCAGGATGGATGAGAATGCAGAAGTGATGGAAATTCTATCCGCAAGCCATGTCCTGTGACAAACGCATCCGTGGCCCGAGGGGGGATGAGTCGTATTTCCCGCTCTTGCGTTGAGGCAGGATATAGCCAGTTCTGGTATGATTTCCGGATAGAGAAAAATGCCTGCGCAGCCGCGGGCTTACGACTCAAAACTACTTGCCGGCTTCTACTGAAGGAGATGTTCGAATGAATATCAGCCGAATGCTCGTCGAGCACGTTCACGCCATTACATACGATTCTCTGCCCGATGAGGCCAGAGAGCGCGCAAAGTATTTCCTGCTCGATCACCTCGGCGTTACGTTGAGAGCTGTGGAAGCGGCCAGTTCGCGGGTATTTCATAATTTCGCCCAAAAGCGCGCTCCCCGGGGCGGGCCGTGCACGATTATCGGTTCGGCTTTGAAAACGGATGCCCCTCATGCCGCGCTGGTGAACGGCGGCGTCAGCCACGCTACCGAAATGGATGATGTGACTACGCGCTCGAGCCTGCATCCTGCCGTCAGCGTCATGCCCAGTACGTTAGCCGTTGCCGAGGCGCATCAGCCTGATCCGAAGCGGGTAATCGCCGCTATCGTGGCGGGTTATGAAGTCACCAATCGCATCGGAAATGCCGTGAACCCGACGAGCCACTATGAGCGCGGGTTCCATCCCACGGGCACATGCGGCACTTTCGCCTCCGCGATCACGGCATCGAAGCTTCTGGGGTTCTCGGTCGAGGCCACCTCCAATGCCATGGGCATCTCGGGCAGCCAGGCGGCGGGATCGATGCAATATCTCGATAACGGCGCCTGGACGAAGAGGTTTCACCCGGGATGGGCGGCGCATAGCGGTATCATCGCCGCCTATCTGGCCCAGGAGGGTTATACGGGGCCGGAAGATATTCTGGGCGGGAAAACGGGATTTTTGCATGGCCATAGTGATGACTATACGCCCGAGTATGTTGTGGAGCACTTTGGTGAGTACTGGGAAATCTGCGAGAGTGCCATAAAGCCCTACGCTTGTTGTCGCTATAACCACGCTTCCATTGACGCGACAATCGAAGTTTGCAGAGCACATGATATTCAGCCTGAGGAAATCAGACGGGTGAAAGTCCGGGTTCCGGAGACGAGCGTCATGGTGGTCATCGAACCCTATGATATGAAAACGAATCCGCAAAACATCGTTGATGCGCAGTTCAGCCTTCAATACGCCGTGGCGGTAGCGATTCTCAGGCGCGCTGCGGGGCTGGATGAGTATGCCGACGATTTCCTTCGTTCTCAGGTCTACTCCTCCATTATCAAGAAAATTGAATGCTACGGCGATGCGGAAATGGAAAAGGAATTTCCGGACAAATGGCAAGCGCGTGTCGAAATCGAGACTGATCGCGGCGTTTTCGAAGCGCATCAGGATTATCCCAAGGGGGATTCACGCAATCCGTTGACGTGGGATGAGTTAATCGAAAGATTCCGCGTGATGACGGCCCCTGTGCTCGAAAAGGAAACGGGTGATTTGCTCATCGATCGGGTCAGGAACCTGGAAAATCTGAGCAGTATCTCCGAGGTCATGGAACTTGCGTCCAAAACGCAGGGGGTTCCAGCCTGATGATTTATTAGTGGGAAAGGAGAACATGGCGAATCGAGCGCTTTGATTCAAAGAGTCGATTGTGCTGTTTTTCCATTGTTGAATCGCTGAAAGATGGAAATACCCAAAGCCAAACGCATTGCAAGGCGCCGGAGGAGGTGGGTCGCCATCCCTTCCTGATATCGCTCGGGGTCTTTTGAACCCAATATGAGAAAACCAATTTTTTTCTCATGGATTTCTAAAGGCACAATAGCGGACGATTGTATTCTTTCGCTCAATGCACTTGGGAACAAGGGTCCCCCGCCTCCCTCCAATTTGCCTTTCAGCGCAACGCCCCCTTTTATGGGGACGAGTTCTTCTTCTATTTTGCCTAATGGGCGGATGCGGGATGATTCGTCAGATTTTGCCGCGATAACCGGAATGCCATCGATAGGTTCCAGAAGTAAAAAGCCCGCGTATTCAATTCCAAAGCGCGATTCGATGTTCTTTACGATTTCCGTAAGGCTGGCCAATGAAGGTGCTTGCTCAAAGAGAAGTTGTTCAATTGCGATGAAGTCCTTTTCGATTTGTTCATTTTGGCGAACGATTTCTATCGTTTCATCGAGAAGACGTATCAAATCCTCTCTTTCGCCTTTTAGGCGGTCAAAAAGTTTGGCTCGCAAGTTCAGGACCCTGGCTGAAGTGCTGTCTTGTGTCAGCAGGCCGCTTTGGCGAAGCGAATCCGGATGTTCGATGAAAAAACCAGGATTCTCTTCCAGATAACATACTACCTCGTCCGCCGAAATCGGCGCCATTTTGGTTCTCCTTGCGCGGCATATGGAAAAAGGGGCGGATTGATGAGAAAAGCTTGAAATTCCTGAAAAGCTTACCACTCCATCCGGGGATTGACAAAAACCTTCGAGCGAATGAAAACATCCTCACGCATGGCGGTGTCTTCAATAAAAAATTTCATCCAGACAGCGAGGTAATTATGAAAACTCTAGAACCAGGAAGCGTTACTATCGGTTTTGTCGGAATCGGTAAGATGGGAACGCCTATGTCGAAAAATTTGAGGCGTGGTGACTACGCGGTCGTGGCCTATGACACGAGGCCGGACAATGTCGCGGCCTTGAGGGATGATGGCGTGCAAGGAGCAGAAAGCTTGGCCGACCTCGCCAGGCGGGTCGATGTCGTCATCACAATGTTGCCTGATAGCGATGTCGTGGATGCAGTGGTCGATGGACCGGATGGGATATCCACGCATCTGGATAAGGAAAAATTGATAATCGATATGAGTTCCTCCTATCCCACGAGGACGAGCGTTCTTGCGTCACGTCTGGAAGCCAAGGGTCTACACCTTATCGGTGCACCGGTTTCGGGTGGTGTCGTAGGTGCAGAAGCCGCCACTCTGGCGATCATGCCAGGCGGTCCCAAAGAGATTGTTGCAGCCGCGATGCCTATTTTCGAGACATTGGGCAAAACCATTGTTCATATCAATGAAGCACCAGAATCCGGACATGCAATGAAATGCGTAAATAACTTTCTATCGGCCACGAGTCTGCTCGCATCTATGGAGGCCATGGTTTTAGCATCGAAGTTAGGTTTAGACTCCGAAAAGGCACTTCAGGTATTCAATGGTGGCTCAGGCATGAATAGTGCTACCAAAGACAAATGGCCCCGCTTTCTTCTACCCAGGGACTTTACCTGTGGCTTTTCAACGGGATTGATGCACAAGGACCTCTCGATGGGGAGCGATTTGGCACGCGAAAACGGTGTGGCGGCGTTTTATCTCAATCATGCCCGGCAGATATATGGTCTTGGTTTACAAAAATACGGGCCGGATTCAGACCAGACGGAATTGCTGCAAATGTTTGAGGAATGGTCGGGGCAGGAGGTGGGCGAACCACCCGCGTAGCAAGAGGCCGCAATAAAATCGGGGGCAGCTGAATTTTGAGGTGTTTTTCCTCATGATGTTTTCAGGTTAAACTGATGTTTTGAATAGCTTTTGGCATTTTCACGTCGGGCGATTTTCATAGGGTTTGGAATCATGTTCCGAAAATGGAATCAATGGGATATGAGTAAAACTTCATCAAGGTTTATTCTGGGTTTGTGTATTCTCCTTTTGTTTCTTCCAAGTATGTCGGGTTGCGCCAAAACCAGGAAGCAAATGGGTAAATGGTGGGAGAGAAATGTTGAAAACCCGGTTAAAGGATTCAAGGATCGTCAACTTATCATCACCTCGAATCCACCGCAGGCTGATGTTTTCATTAATGATGTTTTTCAAGGCAAAACACCTTTGCGCCTAAAATTCAAGGTGGGCATAACAGATGTCTTTAAGGGTTTTACCGTATCTGTGCAAAAAAACGGATATTTGCCTGTCAGGCGTACCATATCGTATCGGGCCGAACGGGTGACGTTTAGCTTGATCAAGAAGAAAAGAGAATAAAAACAATGAAAAACATAGTCATTTTGTTCAGACTTTGAATTGACTTTTGGGGGCTGGATTGATAGATATCCTCCACGTTGGTCAGAAGTTAGGGAAATAGTTGATTTTTAAGACCAAAGCATAATTTGGGCGTCAAGGAGAATGTTTGAATGTATGCTGTAGTGGAAACTGGTGGTAAACAGATGCGCATCGAAACAGGAGATCAAATCTTGGTCGAGCGCTTGCTTGGGAATGTTGGAGAAAGTGTCGAGTTTGAGGATGTCCGACTTATCGTAGATGGGGAAGATGTTGTTGCAGAAAAAGAGGCGTTGGATAGTGCCAAAGTAAGAGCGGTGATTCGTGAGCACGGGCGGGGGAAAAAAGTTATTGCTTTTCGATTCAAACGCCGCAAGAAAGTCCGCACCAAACGAGGGCATAGGCAGCCTTATACTCAAATAGAAGTGACAGACATCCTCAGATCAGGATGAAAGGATTAGGAAATGGCTCACAAAAAAGCTGGTGGCAGTTCCTCTAACGGTCGAGATAGCGCAGGGCGTCGTTTAGGTGTAAAGCGTTTTGCGGGTGAAAGCGTACACGTGGGAACCATCCTCGTCAGACAGCGCGGCACGGTCTTTCATCCGGGTGAAAATGTCGGTTTAGGGAATGACCATACTCTCTTTGCCAAAGCAAGTGGAAGATTGAAGTTCGAGCGCAAAGCCAAGGGCCGCCGAATTATCAGTGTCATTCCGGCGGAGTAGTCTCCAATGGGCAGGCTCCGCCCCTACCATGTTTGTTGATACCGCTAAAATACGCGTGCAAGCCGGTCGCGGAGGGGACGGTTGTCTAAGCTTCCGGAGGGAGAAGTTTGTGCCGAAGGGCGGTCCTGACGGGGGAAATGGCGGACGAGGAGGGCATGTCGTTTTTAAGGCGACATCGTCTTTGAACACGTTGACGCACTTTAGGTTCCAACCGTTTTTGAGGGCAGAAAAAGGCCAGGCAGGCATGGGGAGCAATAAACATGGGGCCGATGGAGAGGACTTGTTGCTTGAAGTGCCTCTTGGAACCATCGTGCGTGACTCTGAAACGGGAGACGTTGTGTTCGATCTTTCAGGAGAGGGTCTGGAAGTAATCATCGCGCAAGGAGGGCGAGGCGGACTCGGCAACGAGCATTTTAAGAGTTCAACAAATCGAGCGCCGAGGAGAACTACAAAAGGAAAAGCAGGGGAAGAGCGTCTGTTGGAATTGGAATTGAAACTACTCGCGGATGTTGGGCTCATAGGGATGCCTAATGCCGGAAAATCCACTCTGATATCGAGAATTTCTGCGAGCAAGCCAAAAATTGCTGATTATCCGTTCACTACGCTTCAACCCAATCTGGGGGTGGTAGATTTAGGCGATTACAGTTCATGCGTGGTAGCCGATATCCCAGGATTAATTCCAGGAGCCAGTAAGGGTAAAGGCCTGGGGCTGGAATTTTTACGCCATGTAGAACGCTGCGAGTTGTTGCTTCACTTGGTTGATGCCTCTTTGCCGCCTGAGCGTGGACTCTCGGATTTTGATGCGGTGACCCATGAATTGTCTGCCTTCTCGCCTCTGTTGGCGAAGAAGCATAGATTGGCGGTTTTGACAAAAATGGATGTAACGGATTCGAGGGATCATTTTGTGCGACTACGAGAGGGAATCATGTCGCGGGGAGTGGAAATCCATGCCATCTCAGCGGTTTCGGGCGTTGGTTTAGACGAATTGTTGGGTAAAATGTCTCAAATGCTCAGGCAAACGAGAGAGTTGGAAAACGATTTTACTTTCACCGAATAAACAAAGAGCTAATGAGTGAAACGATGATTAAAAGAGACGACCCTGTTCTCCAAAGCCGACGCATTGTGGTCAAGGTGGGAAGTTCGGTTTTGACGGCATCTGATGAACTAGGTGTCAACCGAAGGGTTTTGGGGCGTATCGCCTCCCAAGTCGCGAAACTCCGAGAAGAGGGGCGGCAAGTCGTTGTTGTTTCATCTGGAGCTATTGCGGCTGGTGTAAAAAGGCTGGGGCTTAAAGAAATTCCTAAAGCAGTCCCTGAGCGTCAAGCCGCCGCTGCCGTTGGCCAACCCATCTTGATGGAAGCATATGGCCGTGCATTCAAACAAAGGGGAATCGAGACGGCGCAAGTTTTGCTCATCCATTCAGATTTAGATGAGAGAAGCCGATTCTTGAACGCCTGTAATACCTTTGAGGCATTGGTTAGTAAAGGCGTACTCCCGATTGTGAACGAAAACGATACGGTTTCCATTGAGGAAATCCGTTTTGGGGACAACGACACACTAGCCGCCCAGACGGCACAAATGGTTCAAGCAGGTCTCGTCATTATCTTGTCAGATGTGGCGGGCTTATATGATGAAGATCCCCGGCAATCAAGAGCGGCGCGTTTGATTTATCGTGTTGAAGGTCTACCTAAGGAAATCGCGTCGGTCGCAGGCACCAGTCCGAACCCACTTGCCCATGGGGGAATGCGCACGAAGGTTGAGGCCGTTAACATCCTCAATAAAGTGGGCATAAGCACACTTATCGTGAAAGGCAGGGACCCTAATGTCATTGAACGGGTGGTGATGGGGGAACAGTTGGGGACGCTTTTTGTGCCGAATGGCGCGCGCTTAAAGGGGAAAAAGGGCTGGATAGGAACAACGGCTAAACCTCGCGGGTGGCTCAAGCTCGATAGCGGTGCCGTAAACGCGATGTTGAAGAGAGGGAAAAGCCTATTGCCCAGTGGTGTCGTATCTGTTGGGGGAAATTTTCGGTTTGGTGACGTGGTGGAGATACAAGATGTGCAAGGCATGGCTTTTGGGCGCGGACTGGCGAATTATTCAAGTGAGGATGCTGCCCGAATCGCCGGGAAACAAACCAGGGAAATCGCCTCGATTCTTGGAAGCAAGGACTACGATGAGATAATTCACCGAAACAATTTCGTTTTGATTGAGGAATAACAGAAAAACCAAGGAGAGCGCTTGCGCATCGGGATTGTAGGCGGGACATTTAACCCGATTCACTATGGGCACCTCCGGTCTGCCGGAGAGGTGCACAAAGCGCTCATGCTTGATGAAATGAGGTTCATTCCCTCTGCTTTTCCTCCTCATAAGCCGCATGATGAAGTCGCCTCGGCTGCTGATAGATTGGAAATGGTTCGGATTGCTTTGGAGGATTACCCCGCATATGTATGTGACCCCGTTGAAGTAGAGCGGGGAGGGGCATCTTATACTCTTGATACCTTGGAAGAATTAGCGAGACGGTTACCTGATGAAAATGACTTGTTTTTCGTCATCGGTGCGGATGCGTTTCTTGAGTTGAACACATGGCACAAACCAAAAGAGGTGTTACACGCCGTCGATTTTGCTGTTACCTTGAGAGGAAATCAAAATACGACAGAGTATTTCGAGGCGCTTCTCCGTGTAATTCGAGAAATCGAGCCGGCTTATTGCCTGGATGAGTCCTTACAAGAAATCAAATTTGCAGACAATGAGCGGATCATAAAATTCATTTCGATACCTGAAGTCGACATTTCGGCCACCCGGATCAGACAGTGCATCAAGACGTCTTCCTCCATACAGCATTTATTGCCACGCGAGGTCGAACTCTTTATAATTCGCCGCCGGTTATATGGCCATTCGGGAAATGTTGGCTAAATATTGTGGGGGATGAAGACCCATTAAGAAACTAGAGAATCGGCTTCATGCACTCCAGGAGTCATTGGAAGCGAAGAAAGCGATGGACGTAGTGCTCTTGGACCTTCGGCCTTTATCCGTCGAGGTGGATGCTTTTTTGATTTGTCACGGAACGAGCCTTCGACATGTGAAAGCGCTTTGTGAGGCAACAAGAGAACAACTTAAGAACATAGGTGATACTGTATTTTTAACGGAAGGTTTAGCAGAGGGAAATTGGGTGCTGATGGATTGTGGTGATTTCCTTGTCCATATATTCAACGAAAAGAGTCGAGATTTTTATCGATTGGAAGATTTATGGTCACACGCATCCGTCATCAAGCCAATGGCACCTAGTGCTTAGGTCATCAGAATGAAAGTTGAGGTTCAAAGTGAAGCATTTGACTAAAAAACAGTTGCGAGATTTAGAGGAAAGATTGAATGAAGTTCGCCGTGAAATACTTGGGGATGTGGAGAAAAGTAAGATACACACCAAAGAAATTGGTGATGATGGGACTCAAGATATAGCTGATATGGCTGCCGACACGTATTCTCGCCAAGTTTTAATGGATTTGGGAGAAAGGGAGCGGGAGCGTTTGCGGGAAGTGGAGGCGGCATTCCAGAGGATCGAAGATGGACTTTATGGTATATGTGAGGAGTCGGATGAGCCGATTCCCTATTCCCGCCTGGAAGCGATCCCCTATGCGCGTTATACAGTGGCGGCTCAAAATGCAATTGAAAGGCGCGGCGGTAGTTAGGTATCGAGCGATGAGTTGCGAATGAAAATTCGGACTCTCCTCATTCTGGCATTTCCGGTTGCGGCTGCTGTCTATTTTCTTCACTACAATCGAGAAATCATAGACCTGCGTCTCACTGATGCCTGGTCAGTGCGAGTTCCATTAGCTCTAGTGGTTATCGGAGCGGCTCTCGTTGGTTCGTTTCTGGCTTCTGTACTAGGGTGGGGCGAGGCTGCGCTCGGTTGGTTTTCGCGGAAGAAAATGGCAAAGAAACAAAAACGTTTGCATCGCGCTCAAGAGCGATTTGCCAGGGCTCAAAACCTTGGAATCCAAGGAAAAAGAAGACGCGCTCGAAGGGAACTTAAGCGTGCACTCAAGGATGACCCTCATTTTATTCCTGCCTTGAGGTTAGCAGCGGATTTGGCGATAGATTCCGGCAACCCCAATGACGCTATTCAATGGAATGAGCGACTTCGTGCTGTTACGAACAACTCGCCTGATTCCATTATCCGATTGTCGGAGACTCTCGATCATTCCGGCCAGGTGAAAAAAGCTCTTGAGTTGCTTGCGCAAAACAGTAGAGGGAGAGGCGTGAGCCCCTCAGTTTTGCGAAAACTCCGGGATATGTATCTGGAAAATGGCCGTCTCGAAGCTGCTGTCGAAATTTGCGAGAAACTCTCGCCATTGAATGTTTCGGATTTGGATCGACAAGAAGACAATCAAATCGCTGGCCGCGTGTATCTTGCGGTAGGTGAGACGAAATTCAACAACTCGGATACAGAGGCCGCCATTCCATTGTTAGAACAAGCTCTGCGTTATCTGGCCAAAGAAAAAAAAGCATATCTTTTGTTGGGTGATGCGCAGTTAGCGGCAGGTCGTGAGAGGCGAGCTCTTCGTACTTGGGAAAATGGCTATCAGGCTTTGGGTGGGTTGGAGTTTTTGCAACGGTTAGCGTTGTCGGTCGGGCCTCTGGAGTCACATAATGCGATAAAAAAAGCTGCCGCAAATGTTCATTCTGCGGGCAAGCGCAGAGAGAATGATATCCATCATCACGTGCTCCACGCAGCGTTGATGCTCGAAGCAGGTCAAATCGAGAAAGTCAATAAAAGCTTGGAGCAGGCATCTGCCATGGCCGTGTCGATAGAAGGTCAGGATTCTTGGGTGCGTCTGGCACTGCATTTGATCGAGGCGCGATGTTTGCAGGAAAAAGGCGAGAGGCTGGCAGCAGAGAATGAATTCAAAAAAACAGCGCAGGAGGCATCAAGAATTCTTTTGGGCAAAGCAATTTCTGGAACGGAGCTGAAACCATATTGAATCCTTGTGTTGAAGAATCATGTTTTTGCACGAGCATAGTTATTGGCATTGATGATAAAGGTCGTTATTTAAGTGTGGGATTACACAGATTTGGTATGGCTGTGTGAATGAGTGATTTCTTGACTTATAATTTGCTACGGCCTAGTTTTGAAAGGCTGTATCCCTCCAACGCGCATCGCCCGGAGAATTCCGATGAATCAAATCGCTCTTGCAGCTGATCATGGGGGATTTGAACTCAAAGAAGCAGTGAAGCAACTGCTTGATGATAGAGCGATTCCATACCATGATTTCGGGACAAACTCGGATGAATCTTGTGATTATCCCGATTATGCCGGGCCCGCCGCTCGTTCGGTGAGTGAAGGCAATTCCGAGCGAGGAATTTTTTGTTGTGGGTCAGCCGCGGGCATGGTCATCGTGGCGAATAAATTTCCGGGTGTTCGCGCTGTCGCTTGTCACAATGAATGGGCCGCGCGTATGAGCCGCCTGCACAACAATGCCAACGTCTTGGCTCTGGGTGGCCGGGTGCTGAGCCTTGAGGAAGCAAAGAGAATTGTAACCATTTGGTTGAAAACGGAGTTTGAAGGCGGGCGTCACGCTCGTCGTCTGGATAAGATTGCCGATATTGAAGATGCGCCTCAGCCGATGTCTTAGTGATTCTACTGCCCGGACTGGATCCTTATGAAATGTCCGATTTGTAGTCATTCCGAAAGCAAAGTGGTCGACAGCCGTACGACCAAGGAAGGAAATTCGATTCGCAGAAGACGAGAGTGCGAAAAATGCGCGCACCGATTTACGACTTACGAGAGGGCAGAAGTCTCCTGGCCGCTCATTGTCAAAAAAGATGGCACAAGGGTGAATTATCTTCGTGACAAGATCAGCATAGGCATCAAAAAGGCATTGGAGAAAAGGCCTGTATCCGCTGAGGATCAAGAAGCGATTGCCGACCGGGTAGAGCGCTATATCCTTGATAGTGGCGAGAAAGAGATATCGACAAAAGCAATAGGTGAAAAATTGATGGATGAGTTGAGGGAAGTAGATGAGGTGGCCTACGTTCGCTTCGCATCGGTCTATCGCTCATTCGGGACCCTCAAGGATTTCGAGGCTGAGTTGGAAAAATTGGAAGAACGCAGCCATACCGGATAAAGATTGAAGTAGATTCATTCGCTGATGGTTTCACCCACCGGGTCGGTGCCATTGTGAGAGGTGCCGGATGCCAGCAAACCCTCAATTTCTTCATCTTGAAACCCATATTCCTTTAGAATTTTAATTGAATGTTCTCCCAGGCGGGGTGGCGGGAGAGAGTCTCTAATAGGCAGGTTCGAGAATTTTGGGGCTGGCCGCGTGCCGGGATAAGTCCCTTTGACAGGATGTTGATATTCCCTTACGAGTCCACTCGATTGAACCTGTGTGTGTCCGAAGCTTTCGTGCATATCAAGAGCTGGGCTCACACATACTTCTGCGCCATCAAAAAACGCAGCCCACTCTTCGAGTGTCTTCGATTGAAAAGTTTTATTGAGTGCTTGAATCACTTCTGTGCGTCGCGTTCCTCTGGCGCCATAATCGTCATAAAAATCTTCATGCCCGAGCATCTCGCACAAATTCACCCAAAACTTCGGTTCCGAGCAGGCGACGGAGAGCATCCGACCGTCTTTGGTAGGATAGAGACGATAACATGGTCTCCGGCCATTATGCCGCATCTCTTCGCGTCCTGGGCTCAGTCCCGTCGAGAGATATGTTTGCCCATGGATGGATAGGAAACTCATCACGGCATTGAGCATCGACATGTCGATAAATTGTCCAGCGCCCGTCCGCTCAGCGAGGCGCAACGCTGCGAGTATGGCGAAAGCCGCCCACATGCCGGCGCCCACATCCCCGATGAGCACCCCGGG
Source organism: bacterium (assembly GCA_965203325.1). Taxonomy (GTDB): domain Bacteria; phylum UBA8248; class UBA8248; order UBA8248; family UBA8248; genus Bin107. The sequence goes on along the minus strand of OZ241875.1, from coordinate 497,175 downwards.
CACATATGGAGGACCGCCGGCGTCGCCAGTGAGTTCTACGACACCGCCGAGGGCCTGGAAGTTCAAGTCATGACCCGGAGTTCTGGCGAGAGGGCCCTCTTGTCCATATCCGGTGATAGAGCAATGGACGAGGGCTGGGTTCTCTTTTTTGAGTATTTGATAGCCAGTGCCAAGGCGCTCCATCACCCCGGGCCGAAAGCTATCGACGAGCACGTCTGTATCTCTCACCAATCTGAGGAGTGTGGATACGCCATCTACGTTTTTAAGGTCCAAAGCCAGGGAGCGTTTGTTGCGGTTGTAGCAGAGGTGAAGGGGGGATACGCCATGCTCATCAAAAGGAGATGCGAGGCGGATATAATCGCCGCGCAGCGGTTCTTCTATTTTGATGACATCTGCCCCCATATCGGCGAGCATCAATGTGCATTGCCCGCCGGGCAGCAAGCGGCTTAGGTCTAATACACGTACACCTGTCAGAGGCATCTCATAACTTTCCTTTTCATTCTGGAAATAAATAGAATGTTTATTGCGATATCATTCGACGTTTCAAAGATCAATTTATAAGAGCATAAAAGTTCTTTTCCGTCTTTTATCCCTCGCTCAAGATGGGCTACCCTAGGCGACTTTGGAGCGCAAGGCGATGGGAGTGGTTTTAAATTTCGGGGGAAGACATGACGAGCATAGTGCAAATTGTTGGGCGTGAAATCTTGGATTCTAGGGGGAATCCAACTGTAGAGGTCGACGTTCACTTGGCAGGGGGTGGTTTCGGGCGAGCGGCAGTTCCCAGTGGCGCAAGTACGGGGAAGCGCGAGGCGGTCGAATTGCGCGATGGCCAAAAAGCTTATTACCTTGGTAAGGGCGTTACCAAAGCGGTGAATCACGTGAACAAGACGTTGGCATCCGAGTTGCTTGGTATGGATGCGTCTGATCAGAAGGGCATCGATGCGCGTCTGTGTGAGATTGATGGTACGAAAAATAAGGGCCGGGTAGGGGCAAATGCAATTCTGGGAATTTCCTTGGGTGTGGCGAAAGCGGCCGCCGACGCACACGGATTACCACTTTATCGCTATATCGGAGGTGCGGGAGCCCATACGCTTCCAGTTCCGATGATGAACATCCTCAACGGTGGCGCACACTCTGATAACTGCGTGGATTTTCAGGAATTCATGATTATGCCCGTCGGGGCTGATAATTTCCCGGATGCTTTGAGGATGGGCGTTGAGATATTCCATCAGTTGAAAGTAGTTCTGAAAGGCCGGAGCCATAGCACAGCCGTTGGGGATGAAGGGGGGTTCGCCCCTGATTTGCGGGATAACGAAGAAGCGGTTGAAACGATTCTCGAAGCCATTGTGAAGGCAGGCTATCAAACGGAAAAAGATGTAGTTCTTGCTCTCGACCCGGCGTCGAGTGAGCTTTTTGAAAAAGGAAAATATGTCTTTCGCTGGTCGGATAATAGCAAGAAAACGCCGGAGCAAATGGTAGCACTCTATGAGTCCTGGGTTCGTCAATATCCGATCATATCAATCGAGGATGGCTGCGCCGAAGATGACTGGAATGGGTGGGCCGCTTTGACCGAAGAAATTGGCGATAAAGTGCAACTTGTAGGTGATGATGTTTTTGTCACGAATGCAGGGATACTCTCCAAGGGTATCGCCGAAGGAGTGGCCAACAGCATTCTGATAAAAGTGAATCAGATCGGCACTTTGACAGAAACTCTCGAGACGATCCAGATAGCGACGCGAGCGGGTTATACATCCGTTGTATCCCATCGCTCGGGTGAGACCGAAGATACGACAATTGCCGATTTGGCGATTGCCACGAACGCGGGCCAGATAAAAACAGGTTCTGCCAGTCGCTCAGATCGGCTGGCGAAATACAATCAATTGCTCCGCATTAACGAAGAGCTGGGAGATGAGGCTGTTTACCCTGGCCGCGATGCTCTTTTTAATATTCAGGGGAATAAGTAGAGAGCTGAGTTCCCTGCTATAAGACATTAGTCTACAGGGATTAGAGGACATCTCTTGGTTCGGTTCGTTTCACGAAGTTGAATTGAATCGATGAGAATTTATTTGGATAAATAGATGTGCACGAGACCGGCTTGATCGACGAAAGCGATGTCGTCTTTCGCATCTTGGTTGAAATCTGCGGTAAGCAAATTGGATCGAACGGGTGAGGGAATAGGACGCGACCACCTGAAGTGCCAGCGATTTCCGAAGAGCGCGAGACCGCTCAAATACTGCTGGCCGATTTCTTGCATCACGGCTTCCACAACGCCGCGGCGTCTTAGCAAGGCGAATTTCCAAAGGTTTCTGGAACCAACCGAATGCGTAGTGAAACCAGCCATGCGAGCTCGCTCGCGGAGTCGATTGCCGCTTAGCCTCAGCGCTAGCAAAAGGCCTGACAGGTGGGGTGTTTCTACGGCTAGAATTTTAGGAGCGCTGCCATCTATGTTGAATGCGCCCAACAGATGCGACCAGCGATTTCCGGGCCCGATTGCACCGCTTCGCGCCTTGAGCATGAGTTTTTTGTTCCTCATTCCCAAAACGAGATGGGCTGCCCCACTATCGAAATCGCTTTTTGTAACGAGAATTTCATGCTTCCCGTCTTTGTCCAAGTCGGAGACGAGGGTGCCAATGGCTTCGAAAACACTGTTCTTCCCTGCGGTGTATGTAGCCATCAGTTCGAGAGAATTTTGGTTGAATCGATACGCATGAATTTCCGTGGGTTCGATATCATCGCCGAGCACGGCGTGCCTGTATAGTTTGGATGGTACAGCAGGCACGATAAGTTCTTTTCGACCATTGCCATCCAGGTCGGCTGTCGTTAAAACAGCATCTGGCAATACCCTTGCTGTTTTCGCTTTTATCAGTTGGGTTTGCAGCCATTTGTCTTCTTTTTTTTGGAATAAAAGTATGGAGCCATCGACTCCGACCATTGCCACGTTACCTCTGTCCAATACAGCGGGTTTCGATAGGATTGAAGGGCGGATGCTCGGCCAGACGAATGACCAACGTCGCTCGATAGTGTCGACGTTGATGAACATTCCGCTTTTTCCTGCACCGACAAAACTGCCATCTGGTAGCTGGGTGGGTGGGACACTAGCAGCCAGGTCGGAAGGGGTGGGGTGGTCTTGCACATTTACACGAAATACCCCGCCTGTTTTCTTGAAGGTAATCGGATGAAAATCTCCATCCATTGTAAAGGCCAGCAGAGTAGCATTTGGCTTGGAGGAGCCCTTTTCGGCAGGTGCTGTCAATAACCACTTCGTTCTGCTTGAAACCAATGCGGTGAGAGTTTGGTGGGTATCTAGGGTCGTTTCTCCTGCAGCAATATTTTCAAACGGATAGAAGGTGAAGAAGCAGGCTAGAACTATCAAAAGAGAAAATTTCTTTCTTGAAATTCTCATCATCGCATCGCGCATGTTTTCTACCCTGCCGTGACGCCCCCATCCGAAAGCACAATCGAGCCATTCATGAATTCATTTCCAGGAGAGACCATAAACAGAGCGGTGGCCGCCATGTTTTCGACCGTTCCGATTTGGTGGAGTGGTATGCCCTCTAGCCTGGACTGTAGATATTCAGGTTTTGCATCGAGCCTTGCCTTTACGCGCGGGCTTGCAACCAGGCCCGGCGCCAGACAGTTTACGCGAATCCCATGAGGTCCTAATTCAATAGCCAAGCATTTCGTAAGGTGATGAAGCACTGATTTAGTCACTGAGTATAGACTCGTATCGGCTCTGCCACGGTGGCCGGCAGCTGAGCCAATCATCAGGATAGAGCCGCTTTTTTGAGGAATCATCACCTTTGCCGCCTCTCGGGATGCGATGTAGGCGGCTTTCGTATTGACTTCGAATAAAAGGTCGACTTCATCATCCGTAATTTCGACAATGGGTTTGAAGGCTCTTGTGCCCGCGCAAATAACTAAAATATCAAGTCCACCAAGAAAGTCGACGCCATCGCGAATCAGTTGAGACGTACGCTGCGCTTTAGATAAATTATAACATTTTCCACCGGTGTTTACGCCAAGGTTTTTACACGCACCGATGGTGCTTTCTAGGCCTTGAAGGTCGCTGCCTCCTGCGTTCCATATGTGAGCTCCCGCTTTCGCGTATTCGTGAGCGATAGCGGCTCCGATACCGCTTGATGCTCCTGTGATGATGACTCGTTTATCCGCTAGTGGTTTTATAGACATGGAATATCCTTTTGTGATGCAGGAGAAGGGCACGAATGAATATTATCGAATAGAATGTGATGAGCGTAAATACATCTGAAGTGTCGTAGTTTCTAACCATGGCGTGGAAACCGGCGGTTTTGAGGAAGAAGTCCGAGTAGGTTGTGCGGGCTTCACACTTGTTGTCTGGTGATATGAGGTGAAACTGAAAGCGATAATGTTGACGGGAGGATTCTCCGAGCGAATCGTTCATCTGAATTGCTCAAAAGTGCAGAGTGTTTACAAGGCCGGATGAAAATATCTGGAATATGGGCAGTTACATATATGAAAGGAAATGAAATGGGTAAGAAACTAGAGCATCTCCATTGGCCGGATGCACCTGATCTGTGGATGCCTTATGCGCCGGTTATCAAAGTAACTGGTGGTAGCCTTGTATTTCTGGCTGGAGTAACCGCAGCACCCGTCTATCACCATCATCCGCATCAGCCGGAAGAATTTGATGCCATGCCCCGGGATATGGAAGGGCAGGCTCGAGCGGCGTTGGAGAACTTGAAAAAAAGTCTTGAGGCGGTGGACGCTGATTTTGGCGATGTCGTTTCTGCCAACCGATTTGTAACCAACATGGAGGGTCAAGATTCCCTAAACAAGGTGTGGGCGGAGTATTTCGGAGACAACAAACCAACCACTACCACCGTTCAGGTGGTTCAACTGGCTACAGATCCACGTTGTCTCATCGAGGTGAATGCCTTGGCCGTTGTCGATTCATAACGGTAGAACCGAATCTATAACTCTTCCAGGCATGAGAACTTGGATGACTGCAGGAGATACGAAGCTCTTGTCAGGGCAGGGCGCCCTTTGCTAGCATTTCTTCATACGCATGAAGGTGCCCTTTATTCCCTGCCGAGAATTAGGTGTCAATGATACGTCGCTTGAGTAATCCAGAAGCCCGAATCAAAGCTTTGGAAGGGCGTTTGCAACAATACCCCGCCTCGGCTGCTTTTTTCCCTTTGGCATCCCTTTTATGGGAAAAAGGTGAAGTAGACCAGGCCGAAAATCTCCTGAGAGGTGGATTGGCAACTTATCCCAACTACGCAGCCGCGGGTGTTCTGCTTGGAGGAATACTCCTCTCGAAAGGTGAACACGAACAAGCAGCCCGTTTTATCGCAAAAGCCCTGGAAATCGCTCCTTGGAACATCTCGGGTCAACGTCTTTTGGCCAAGTGTTGGCGGAAAAAGGGTGATGAAGAGGCCGCGCAAGTTGCCTTAAGGGCGGCCGAGGTGTTCGAGGCCGATGAAGTATCGCCCCAAAGCGCGATAACCGATTCCGATGTTGATAGCTCCTCACCTGTTGTTCCCGAGGAAGAATTGGACGCAGTGGCCACGCCGGCTCTTGCTGAACTCTATATGGCTCAAGGCCATCTGGATAGGGCGCGGGACGTTTATGAGCGTCTTTTGGAGTCTGACCCCGCTAAAGTCGAATGGAATGAGAAGTTGGCTGCTATCCGAGAGCAAATTTCGCAGGATGCTGCTGCTGCTGCGTCCACGGGATACCCCGAAATGGGAGAAAATCTCGATTTGATAGCAGGAGAAGTAAAAGGTGAGGCGAAGGGGGATGATGTCGCGTCCGGAAATATGGAAGCAGTTGAAGGGGACGCCGATACGTCAGCCGCCGAATTTGAAGATTTGGGTGATGCTTTGAGCCCTGCGGATAAAGTAGCTGAAACCGTGAATGAGGGGCGAGAGTCTGGTATCGCTCCAGGAGAAGAGGGTGTTATTGGGGAAAAAGCCGTCGACTCAATTCTCCGAAAGATGGTTGAACTCTACGTCGAAGAGGAAAACGATGCACAAGCGCTGGATATGTGTCGAAAGGCGCAAGCCTTGGGAGAGGATGCCCCTTGGATATTGGGGAAAATATCGGTGCTTGAGCGAAAAGTGGAAGAATCGGCCGCATCCCTGTTGCGTAATGATGCGGAAGAGGATAAAGACCGGACGACGCCGGTTCTCCCTCTTGCTGACCAGATAGTTGTGGAAACTTTGGAAGGGTGGCTCGAAACGTTGCAGCGGCGCAAGGCGAACGCATGACCTGATCCGCGCACATTGAATGGATTGCATGAAATATCGGACCCCGATGGCGGGGCGTGGCATAGAACCGGCTTTTTTAGTTTCTTCCCCCTGTAAGCGAGCATATCAGGCATGACGAAATTCTCGACGGAGAAAGAGCGGTTTTCCGGCATGAGCATCTCCGAACAATCGATTCACACCATACGCACACTTTCGATGGATGCGGTGCAAGAGGCGAACAGCGGCCATCCGGGAACGCCAATGGCTCTGGCGCCGCTGGCGTATGAATTGTGGATGAACCACCTGCGCTATAATCCCCGAAATCCCGACTGGTTTGACCGGGACCGCTTCGTGCTCTCTTGCGGTCATGCCTCCATGCTTCTTTACGCGGTTCTCCATCTGAGTGGTTATGACCTTCCGCTCCATGAGATCGTCCGTTTTCGTCAGTGGGGAAGCAAGACGCCGGGGCATCCCGAATACGGGCTTACGCCGGGTGTTGAGACGACCACAGGCCCTCTGGGACAGGGATTCATGAATGCACTGGGCATGGCAATGGCGGAGGCGCATTTGGCGAGCGTTTTCAATCGACCGGGCCACTCGATAGTGGATCACCGTACGTACGTGTTCATGAGCGACGGCGATATCATGGAAGGCGCCTCCCATGAAGCGGCATCCCTCGCTGGACATCTGGGTCTCGGCAAATTGATTTGTGTCTATGACGATAACCGCATTACCATCGATGGCGAGACGTCGCTCAGTTATTCCGATGATGTAGGGAAGCGCTTTGAGGGGTACAACTGGCATGTGCAAAACCTGGGTGACAGCGCGGAGGATTTATCCGGGATTTCCGGTGCGCTCAATCTGGCGAAGGCAGAGGCTGAACGTCCGTCCTTGATCGTCGTTCGCTCGCACATCGGATATGGCTCGCCTCGATATCAGGATACCGCACGCGCGCATGGCGCTCCCTTGGGGGATGAAGAAGTCGAGGCTACGAAAAGAAGCTATGGCTGGCCTGAGAGTGAGACGTTCCTGGTGCCGGATGAGGTCTCCACTCACATGGGAGAGGCGGTTTCCCGCGGCGCCGCGCTTGAAGAGGACTGGAATCGCCGGTTCGCGAAATATGAAGCGGAGAATCCGGAGTTGGCTGCGAAGTTTCAGGCGGCGATTCAAGGAGAACTGCCGGCTGGTTGGGAGAGCCGCATTCCCCGGTTCCAGGCTGACGGTGGGGCGCTTGCTACGCGGGCGGCATCCGGGGAAGTACTGAATGAAATCGCCCCCGCCATGCCCTGGCTTATCGGTGGAAGCGCGGACTTGGCGGCTTCAAACAACTCGCTCATCAAGGCATCGGGAAATTTCGCCAGGGGGGATTTCTCCAATCGCAACATCAACTGGGGCATCAGGGAACACGCCATGGGAGCCGCCTGCTCGGGTATGGCCCTGCACGGAGGTGTTCGTCCTTATGCGGCCACTTTCTTCACATTCACCGATTACGCCCGCCCGGCCATACGCCTCGCGGCACTGATGGAATTGCCCGTCATCTACGTGATGACGCACGATTCCATCGGCTTGGGCGAGGACGGCCCCACCCACCAGCCGATCGAGCACCTCGCATCGCTTCGCGCCATGCCGGGCCTCACCATCATTCGCCCATGCGACGCGAACGAAACCGCTGTCGCTTGGCGGGTGGCGATCGAGCGCCTCGAGGGTCCGACCATGCTCGTGTTGACCCGCCAGGGCCTGCCCATCTTGAAGCGTTCGGGGGAGAACGAAGCGGATGCCCTGTCGCGAGGGGCCTATGCCATCTCGGCGGAGAGTGGGAATTCCCCCCAAGCTGTATTGATCGCCACAGGCTCGGAGGTTCATCTCGCGATGGAAGCGCAAAGCGAATTGGCAGCAGGTGGAATCGATGCCCGGGTCGTGAGTATGCCGAGTTGGGAGCTTTTCCGAGGGCAATCCCCCGCCTATCGGGATTCCGTTCTTCCGCCGGAGGTGAAGGCGAGGGTGGCGATCGAGGCGGGCGCCACCATGGGCTGGCGTGAGTGGGTGGGGGATGATGGCGCCGTGATTGGCATCGACCGATTCGGGGCGAGCGCGCCGTACAAGGAAATATATTCGCATTTCGGCCTCACGGCGGAGAACGTCGCCGCGCGCGTGAAAGACCTCCTCTGAACCGTTTCACGTGAAACGACCCGCGCATTTGCCCGCAGATGCGCGCATTTGCCGCTGCGCAAACCCCTCCATGGACGTGTATCCTCACGGTTGTTTCGGGCGGGGGCTAATTGCGCCTCCGCATGAATCAAAAATAGATTGAAAACCCTCGTGAATTTATCGAAATACCCCGTTAATTTATCGATATTTCTCGAATTTTTCACATATTATTTTTTGCATTTTTCAGGTTCTGCGCCTCGCCGGAGCGACCACCCGGATCCTTCGTTCCGCGCCGCCTCCGCGCCCTGAAACTTGACCGGACTGCGCCCGCCCGCCAAAAGCACTTCTCCGCCTCTGAACGGGCGAAAGAGGAAACAATTCGGTTCATATAGTAGTTGTAAATACTACGAATATATACTAGATTATATGTATTCCAGACGAAAAGCCGCCGGGCCGTGAGTCGTTGGCGTGTAATTCGAGAGATGAGGCCAGGCATCCGCTGGATGCGGAATTTTGGATGCTGGAATTTCAGCTCGACCATATCAGGGAAATATCGAAAGCGTTTGAGTTTGCGATTGCTGTTTCAGACGAATTGCGATGCGGAAGAAACATATTGATAGTGGAGAATCCGAATGGTCCGGTCGAATGGGAAGGTGGTAAACGTTGTCGCTGAGACCCCGCCAACCTCGCAGGAGATTCTGGGCAGCCTCAGGCAACTCGGTTTTACCGATCATGAATCCCGCGTTTATCTGGCCATCTGTGAGTGCCATCCGGCGACCGGCTACGAGATAGGCAAGGCCGCCCGGCTTCCCCGAAGCAATGCCTATGACGTTTTGAAATCTCTGGAGTCGAAAGGGGCCGTTCAGCCCATCAGCGAAGACCCCGTGAGATATATTCCCCACGATCCGGAAGAGTACCTCTCGGGAGTCGTCGATAATACGCGGAAAATCTGCCAGGAACTTTCCACGGCCTTGAAGAAGAAATCCGACTCGAATGAGCAGATGTATATCTGGACACTGGCCGGAAAAAAGAAAATTCAGAATAAAATTTCAGAATTGATCGCAGGCGCGAAACGCCACGTCTGGATAAAAGCGTTCGAGGGAGCGGTCGATTCTTATCTGGAAGATCTCAAGGCTGCGGCTGGCCGCGGAGTAGAGATCATACTGATTCTCTATAACGACGCCGCCGAAAAAATCGAACGGTATCCTGAGTTGATCGTAATTCCCCACGAGAGCACCGGGGTCAAGGTCACCTCTTTGTCCAATACGAAAATTTCGATGTCGGTGGATTCCACCGATATGCTGGTGGCTGTTTCGGGAGAGGAATGGGGAGGTTCCTATTCTCGCAATCAGTCCATGGTTTATGTCCTCGAGGGATATTTCCTTCATGAGTTCTATTTGGCTGAAATTTACGGGAAGCATAGCGAAATGCTTGAGAAATCGTTTGGCCCGGGCCTCAGGCATCTCAGGGAAAGATATATGCCGCCATCCAGGAATCAATCGCTGTTTTCCGTGGATGGCGCGCATGGCTCCAATGAGGTCGAAAAAACAGGGAAGCGGTAGTGACAGGCTTATAAAGGACGAGGAGGTACAAAGTGGCGTTTTCGCTAAGACGGGTCGTGACCGGGCATGATGAGAATGGCAAGGCGGTCGTCAAGATCGACGAGTTGATGAGCGAGCCCCGGTCAATCAGGCCCGGACACGAGGGGCATGGCGTATGGGCCACCGACGTATATCCGGCCGACCAGAATACCGACGCCGACGGCAAGGCGATTGAACCCGGGGCGCCGGGTTCGACGGCCTCGAAGATCAGGATCACACAATATGGTCCCGGCGTTGCGTCCCGAATGCACCGCACTCATTCGCTCGACTATCTGGTGATCCTCAAGGGCGAGATAGACATGGCGCTCGATGACGGCGTCATCGTGCATCTGAAGGAGGGCGACGTGTGCGTGCAGCGCGGCACGATTCACAACTGGGTCAACAACGGTGCGGAGCCCTGTGTTATCGCGTTCGTTCTTCTCGCCGCCGACCCCGTCGTCATCAACGGGAAAGAACTCGAGATTACCGGCTGACGCCGGGCACAGGAGTTTTGAAATCAGACGTTTATGCCGTCAAGGGGGTAATCAAAAATGCCTGTAGCTCAGATACGCGGAATTCAGATGAACTACGACGTGCTCGGCGATACGGGTCCCTGGGTCGCGTTGTCCCCTGGCGGGCGGGTGGGGATGGCGGGGGTTCAGGAGATGGCCGAGTCGCTCGCCGGCAAGGGCTATCGCGTCCTGATTTTTGATCGCCGCAATTGCGGCGCGTCGGATGTCGGTATCTCGGGCGGTGCTTCCGAGTTCGACGAATGGGCCGACGATCTTTTCGAGTTGACGAAACAACTCGGCGCGCAGCCCTGCGTCGCCGGCGGCGGATCGTCCGGCTGCCGGACCTCGGTCACCTTCGCCATCCGTCACCCCGAAGCCGTCTCCGGGTTGTTGCTCTGGAAAATATCCGGAGGCGCGTACGCCACCCTGAATCTCGGCGTTCGATATTACACCGAATATATCAAGGCGGCCGGCCTCGGCGGCATGGAGGCAGTCTGCGAAACGGAATTCTTCTCCGAGCGGGTCAGGGAAAACCCGCGGAACCGCGATATCCTGATGGCGACGGATCCCGAAGATTTCATCGAAGTCATGGTGCGGTGGATGGTCTCCTTCATATCGGACGCGAACCAGCCGATGATCGGAGCGAGCGAGGAGGACCTGAGAAATATAAAGGTTCCCGCGCTGTTGTTCTGCGGGAATGACCGCCACCATCGGCGCGAGGCTTCGTTCGACACCCAGAAGCTGATTCCCGGCAGCGAACTGGTCGATCTCGGTATGCCGGTTCTCGACGTTGACGCCACGCCGCCGGAGGAATGGGCCAAGTACACGCCGCAGATGGTTGAAAAGTTTGACGAATTCATCAAGCGGCGGATAACGGTGGCAGCCTGACCCGCTGGAGGAATTTCGTTTTCAGGGGTTACGCAGGTGGGGTCGTGTTTGAGGAATTCAAGATAATTCAGCCTTCAGTCGGCCGATAAAGGAGGGAATACCATGAAGAGATTCTGGATAATCGGGATGGCTTGATATTTCAATTTATCGAAATTCAAACGCTTCCCGTTCGCACCCGCCCGCATTTTCCCCTGGACCCGAACCGACGCTTTCGTGTGGCGTTCTCGCGCCCCGTGGAGTAAAATTATCTCTTTGTGCCGCATTGTCAGAGGAGCGAGAGATGTCAAAGAAATACCGTTTGTCGGGATGGATGATTTGGGCCGGCGCCCTGGCGCTGCTCGTTGCGGGGATGGCGGCGAGCCCCGTCGTGAATCCGGCGGCGAGCGAGACGGGCGCGTATTCTGAACTGAGAGCCTTCAGCGAGGTCCTGAGCCTCGTCGAGGAGAACTACGTCAACAAGGTGGACGCGAAGAAGCTCATCCGCGGCGCCATCCGGGGAATGCTCCGCACGCTCGACCCCCATACGACCTATCTGAATCCCGAATTCTTCAAGGAGATGCAGGTGGAGACCACGGGCCGCTTCGGGGGCCTGGGCGTGGAGATTTCAATCCGCGACGGCGTGCTGACCGTGGTGACGCCCATCGAGGATACCCCGGCGTACAAGGTCGGCGTGCAGGCGGGCGATCAAATCATCCTCATCGAGAAAGAACCCACGAAGGACCTCTCGCTCCAGGAGGTCGTCAAGAAGCTTCGGGGCAAGCCCGGCACGAAGGTGAAGATCTCCGTGAGGCGCGAAGGGGAGGAGGAATTGCTCCCCTTCACCATCACGCGCCGGATCATCCGCATCAAGAGCGTGAGAAGCCGGATGCTGCCCGAGGACATCGCCTACATCCGGGTTCGCAGCTTCCAGAACGGCACGGGCCGCGAAGTCAAGGACGCCCTCGCCTCGCTCAAGGATGAGGGCGCGAGAGCCCTGGTGCTTGACTTGAGGAACAATCCGGGCGGACTCCTCTCCCAGGCGGTTTCGGTGTCCGACATATTCCTGAAGGCGGGCAGCCTCATCGTCTACACCAAGGGCCGCATGACCGACCAGGAGCACCGCTTCACTTCCACGCATGAGGTGCCGGGCGGCGAGATTCCCATGGCGGTGCTCGTCAATGCGGGCAGCGCCAGCGCGTCGGAGATCGTGGCGGGCGCGCTTCAGGACCTCGAAAGGGCCAAGCTCATCGGCGTCAAGACGTTCGGCAAGGGCTCGGTGCAGACCGTCGTTCCGCTCTCCGACGGCTCGGGGCTTCGGTTGACCACAGCGCTCTATTTCACGCCCAAGGGGAAGCGCATCCAGGGCGAGGGAATCGAACCCGACATCGTGAGCGAGGTGGAAAGAGGCTCGGGCCCCATGCGCGCGGTGCGCGAGAAGGACCTGCCCGGTCATCTGCCTGGCGCGGCGGAGAAGAACGGGGAACAAAAAGAAGACACCCCGGGCGGCCCGCGAGCCGGCCCGGCGAAAAGCCCCGATGAGGAGCAGAAAGACACCCAGCTCGAGCGCGCCGTGAAATACCTCAAGGATTCGTTCCTCGACAAGAAGATGGGCGCCTGATCGGTCACGAGCGGGCGCGGCATCGCTCGGGTTTGGCGCCGTAGCCGGACAGGCCCCTGCGCCTGTCCGGGGACCGATGTGTCCGCCCTTGTGCGTTCGGCCCTACGGGATGTTTCATCGAACCGTAGGGACAGGTCGCGACCTGTCCGAGCTTGCCGGCTTGCCTGTCTTCATCTCGCCATTGTTCCGGGTCCGGCCCTGGGCTAACCTGCCGGAGAACCGTCTGCTTGAGGCCCGTCGAACCAAAGGCGGAATGCCGAAAGCAAGACCAAGTGTGCCCCGAGAGGAACGCATTTTGAGCCTGGCGCAATCTGCGCGCGGAGTCGTGCACCTGAAACCCGGAGCAACCGGAGGGACGCAGGATGCGGAGCAGGAGGAACCGGCTTTCACTTCTTGTAGCAGTCGTGTCGTTTCTGATGATGTTGTCCGGTTGTGGAGGCGGCGGTCAGGGAGCCGGGTCCGTGATTCCGGGGACGAATGAAATCGAAGGCGTTTTGAACGACTTGAGGAGCGATTCGAAATCTCCCGCCTTGGCTCGATTCGGCGCCGATCCTCCGCCTCCTGACTCTGCTACCTGTGCGGCGTTGCTCATAGGATGTGAAGGAGGGCTCGGGCCGGTTCACTACAGGGCGGTCGGCGAGTTTGACTTTTCCGGTTTTCTTTTCATCGAACGCCGTCGCGGCGTGTCTTTGGCGGAAAGGACAGGCGTTTCAAGAGGAGGGGGCGATGCGACCAGCTACCGCGCCCTGGCCGGCTGGATCGACCATAGTTTTTTCCTCATCAAGACGCCCAGAATCGATTTGGCGTCTGGAGAAAACCGGGTTTCCGCAAATTACTATGGCGCTTATTCGATAGGAAACGCGGCAGATTCGAATCCGGATGTTCTGGTCGGCGGCGCCGTGACGTGGTCCGGGATTATGGTTGGTATCCGTATCGCCGAGCCGGGTGGTTTCGTCAGGGGCGATGCCGAAATAACGGTTTCCCGTCCGGGAGGAAATCCTGATCTGCTGGTCGATGTCGAGTTCACGAATATGAAAGACGAACGAACGGGTGTCCGTTTCGATGATGTTTCCTGGGAAGGGCTGGCGCTCAAGGACGGATCGTTCGGAGTCGCTCCTGTGGGCGAAGGTGAGGCGGATGCCAGCCGGCATCCGGCGAGGAGAGGCGTTTCCGGCCGGTTCTATGGCCAAAACCATGAGGAAGTGGGCGGCTTGTTCAGTTTCGGGGCGTCTGCTGCTGAAAATGAGGGGGTCGGTGGAGATATTCATGATGTTTCCGGCGCATTCGGAGCCAGGCGCGACTAGCCCGGCCGTTGCGTGAAGGTGAAGGCATTTTGTTTTCCGGTGTGAAGGGCAGGTCGCGACCTGTCGTTACGGCTGTTCAAGATGGGCGTGGTGTCTCCTCACTCGTTGGTCGTCAAAATACTCAGAATCTTGAAATCGGAACTTTTTCAACAAACTCCCAAGGGGGGAGTAATTTTCGAGGCGCACCGAAGTCCCCAGGCTAAAGGAAATAGCAATACCAGACCGGCGCTGGCGTCGCCCACCTTCCCGAAGATTCCCTCTAAAATGGGAAATAATTCGCTATCTCTCCCCAATATTGGGGAGGAATAGAAGCTTGCGACATCTTATACTTTAATTTTGTTATTTGGCCTGAACACGCAGACCAGGAATAGATAGATACTCCTGCACCGGTCGGCTTGGCGGAGTGGAACACCGTCGATTTGGGATGCGATCCCGGATGTGTTCAAATGACTCCGGGCCGGGTATACGGCTTTGGCGCAGCGACCACCAATCTCTTGTCCCGGCAGCCCGCGCATCACGCCGCCAATGTCATCCGGTAGTGGTTGAAACAGTTCGATTTACCCATAACGATGTCGGTGTCCATGACTACGAGGGGTCATATGGGCAACCAAAGAGGGTACTCGCCTCTTGATATAATGGAATATGGGCCGACCGTGCGTCCGCCGGCAGAGCAGCCGTCATGATCAATCAGGAGGCGTTCGAGCGCATCTTGGCATCGATGCACGAAGCGGCGCTGGATGATACCCGCTGGTCGAGCGCCTCTGCGCTGATCGACGATGCCCTCGGCGTGCACGGCAACAGCCTTGTGGTCTGTGACCTACACTCGGGGGAGGACATCGAGTTCTTCTTTTTGGGTATTTTCTTTCATGCGCAACGGCACCTCGAATTGGAACGCGAGTACTTCGAGGTCTACTACCCCCTGGACGAGCGGGTCCCGCGCGCGTCGCAAATACCCGACAGCCAACCGGTCCATATTTCAGATCTTTTCACCGAGAAGGAGCTGAAGAACTCCTTGGTATACAACGATTTTTTAAACCGTTTGTACGCCCAAAACAGCATTAATTTTCGTCTGGACGGTCCTATTGGCTCAAGTATTGTCTGGATTGTACACGATTCGGTTGAAGGTGACGCTTGGTCGACAGCCCAGCTCAACTCTATCCGGCGTCTCCTGCCCCATATCCGTCAGTACATGCGCGTCCGGCAGGCGCTGGGTAGCGCTGGTGCGCTGGGTGCGTCCCTCACGCAGATGCTCGATACCACCGGGGCGGGCATCATCCAACTCGACCGACACGGGCGCATCGTGGAAATGAACGACCTCGCCCGGGATTTGCTGCGGACAGGAGACGGTCTGTTCGATGCGCGCGGTTTCCTGTTCGCCCGTGCGCCACAGGACAACGCCAAACTCCAGGGAGTACTGAATCAGGCGTTGCCGCCGTTCCGGACTCAGGGCATCGGCGGCTCGATGGTGGTGAGGCGCGCATCGGCCCTGCCGTTGGCGGTGCACGTCAACCCGGTGGGTCGACAGGAAACGGACTACAGTGCTTGGCCGGTCGCGGCGCTCATGCTGGTCGTGGACCCGGCGAGTCGGCGCAACGTCGATCCGGCCATGGCCGGGGCGCTCCTCGGCCTCACGAAAATGGAGAGTCAGGTGGCGGTGCTGTTGGCCGAAGGCAGGAGCGTCGCTCAGATCGCCGCGGCGTTCGGCCGAAAGGAAAGCACGATCCGCTCGCACGTGAAGCAAATTTTCTCCAAGCTCGGCCTCTCGCGGCAGGTGGATCTGGTGCGGCTTGTGCTGTCGCTGCCCGGTGCTCAGAGAGTCTCGATACTGAATGTATAAGCCGTCCTGACGCGGCGGTGAGGTCATTCGTTTTCCCGAAAATTTCACCCAAAAAGCAAAAAATTTCGCAATTTCTCCCCAAATCTGGGGACGCGAAAGAAGCGTCAAAATACTTACCATAATTATTAATCAACCATGAGAATGCAGTTCTTAGCCACAATGCCATGGATATTTACTTTGCATATCCAAGAAGGACAAACACCTGATTTTGCATTAGTTCTTCTTACTTGGGCGGGAGAAATATTGTTCCATAAAATTTCGACAGATTGTTGTTCTGTTCGAAAGTAACGAATAAGAGATGCTCACCAAAGTCTTCATGCCGCACTTCAGCCTTGAAGAAACGACTACAGGCAGGAGGCGATAATGAGTGAAAAGAAGCTTCATTTTTTACTCGTCACGGTGTTCTTGGCAGCGGCCATTGCCTCCTCCGGCTGCCGCGGTAATGGCATCGGCCTCGATACCGCGTTGCCAAGTGGAGACGCCATACCTCCACAAGCAGCGGTACTTCCGTTATTTGGTCATAGTCCTACTAACAGCACAACAACGACCGTGTCGGATGGATTCTCTGAATATGGCGATGAGCCGGAGCCAGCTAGCGACTCCGCTATACCAATAGCTACACAAGCAAAATCGAACCCGAATCTTCCCACGAACGGTCTGGATACAGGCCCCGGCGCTGTCTCAGACGAACGTCTCACGGTGCGGGAAGATTCCTTGTTGACCGGAGGCACAACCCCGAGTGGAACGAGGTCTGGCGGCCGGCGTCTATCCAATCTTCCACGCAACAATCCAGAAGCCGCTGACCTGTTCGATCACTGGGGGCATCGGCGGAGCCAGGCTATCAAGGAGGGTCTTTCCCTCACGCCCCTACTATCCGGAAGCGACACTTTCGACCTTCAGACGACACGAACAGCGGCGGAAAGACGCAGCAGAAATACAATAGCCCCGAATCTTCAGGACGGCGATGATGTCCGGATTCTGGGGACTCGCAACGGAGTTTCCTACGGACGTTGGACGGGCGGTCTGGCTGACAAGCTTTCTATCGACTCCGCATTCCTCCAAGATATTGGCATGACCATCATGGAGGAAACCGACAGGCCCGAGACCTACGGACTCGCAGGCTGGACGGATTACGCCGCCTTCACGGTCTCGGTGTCCCGCGACCTGCAGTTAGCACTGGCGGACCCGCAACCGCACTATGGATACGGGGGCGGTCGGTGGAATACGCTCGACGTGGTCGATCTGCTGCAGGCCGAAGTGGACGCGTTCGGGTATCTCAGCACCAGGAGTTTCCGTTCATCCTATACAGCGAAGGGACTGGACGGCACGGTCCGCTACGCCGGTGGGCTCCCCGGCGCAGCGCTCGACCGCGCGGGACTGCCTCCGGTGACCGGAGACGCTAATCTTACAGTCGACCTCGCAACCCTGGACGGAGTGGCGAGCTTCACTTCGCTCACGGTCTACCCGGATGGAGCGCCCGAGGTATTCGCGGACGGGAGCCTGCACTATCCGATCGAGTTGTCAGCAAACTCGATCGTCGGTACCGGGGCCGGCTCCACCCTCCAGGCGGACTTCTACGGCCCTAAGCATGATGACGTTGCAGGTGTGCTCCACGACCCGCAAGCCGGCCTTCTTGCCGGCTTCGGGGCCACGCTGGATGAGCGACCCTCCAGGGAGGACGTGATAGCCTCCGCTGACTATTTGACGGGCCTATCCAGGTTGATTAACACACCGGTGCCAGTCGACGAGGGGTGGTCCCACTACCGATGTGGAGCGGACGCATCCTGTGAGATGCGCCATAAACCAACCGGACCGGTCGGATGGTCCGACTGGATGGCGACGACCCGCGAAAATGTTCTCTCCTCCACGGCCGGATGGGCTTGGCGGAACACCGCGAAACTTGAGGCGGACTACGATTTCTTGCGGATCGAACGGCTCACCAGCGCATCCACGGACGGGGCTCGCGGGCGTCATGTAATCGATGCTCTGACAGGTACTCTGGAACACATGGCGTTCGGAGTCGGTTTTGAAAATACCGAAAACTGGGAGACAGCTACAGCTTCTATTAATCTCCACAATAAATGGACCGGCGTCCAGGGTGCTCTGTCAGGCAGCCGCCCCGGCGGCAGCGCAAAGTGGTCGGGTCGTATGTTGGGGTATCATGGCAGTTACGATTGGGGAGAAAACCCCTTCGTGGAAGGACGGGCGACCGTCGACTATTCGCTGTCCACGAACCTCGTGGACGTGAGGTTCTCGGAAGTGGCGAGCCGCGACGGTAAGCGAACCCTTTCCGACTTCGGTTTCGAGGACCTTCGAGCTGCTGCGGACGGGACGTTCAGGGGAGGCGCCGAAGGTATTATTGACGGCGCTTTTTTCGGTCCCGCTCATGAAGAAGCCGGAGGTATGTTTCACCACAATGCGGCGCAAGTCATCGGCAGTTTCGGTGCGTGGCGCGAGGAAGCGCTCAACCCGATCACGCAGGCCGCCGTAGTGTCGGAGCAACTCGCGATTCATGAAGATTCCTTGTCAGCAGGAGGTTCGGCCCCGGGTGGAACGAGACCGGGGGGCCGGCATTTGGCCGAGCCTGCTCGCAACAACCCCGAAGCCGCCGACCTGCTCGATCACTGGGGGCATCGGCGGAGCCAGGCGATCAAGGAGGGTCTTTCCCTCACTCCCCTACTATCCGGAAGCGACACTTTCGACCTTCAGACGCCTCGAGCAGAGGCGGAGAGACGCAGTGGAACTACGATAGCCTCGAATCTTCAGGACGGCGATGAAGTCCGGATTCTGGGGACTCGCCGCGGCGTCACCTTCGGGCGCTGGGCGGGCGGTCCGGCCGACACGCTCTCGATTGATTTCGACATCTCGGGCGCAGGGCCATTGATGAGCGACGATCCGGCCTTCCGCGCCATGCTCGAGCACGCCGGCAAGGCTTGGAGTCACCGGATCGCCGATACCTGGACGCCGTGGGAGCGGCGCGCAGGCGAGCTCAAGGGCAGGATCGATAGAGGCAATCCATCTGCCGCTCGAACTGAGGTCAGGGTCGGGCCAGAAGGTGAGGTCAGTACCGGGCTCGAGATAGTTGTCAGAGATCAACATCTTCCCGAGGGGGTCGCCGGCTCTGCGCTATCAGGATTTCAGACGCCCGATGATACCTGGGAACCTCGATTCGGATCGATAAGGATCGACAGGGAATATCTGCAGGAGAGGGCTCACACCGGCATTTTGTTCTCGACACTCGCACACGAGATCGGACATGTTCTGGGGGCTTGGACGACTCACTCATATCCAGAGAACCTCAGTTATTATGTCGACAAGGCGACAGGCGTCTGGACCGGGCCGAACATGGTTGCCCTCCATGGCGGTCCTGCGCCGTTCCAAGATGCTTCCGATCCGCATGCTTGGGTCTACGGCGAGCGAGATCCGCTAGCCACGAATTACGACTTCGATCACAGTGGCGTCTGCACATCGCTCATGGCCTATTGCAGACATCAGGCTGCATTGCAGGTATTTCTGCCGGACGCTATCGACTTCGCTTTCCTCAAAGACCTCGGCATGAATATCACAGAAGTTACCGACAGGCCCGAGACCTACGGGCTCGCGGGCTGGACGGACTACGCTGCTTTCACGGTCTCGGTCTCTCGCGACCTGCAGATAGCCCTTGCGGACCCGCAGCCGCACTACGGCTACCACGGCGGTCGGTGGAATACGCTCGACGTGGTCGATCTGCTGCAGGCGGAAGTCGACGCGTTCGGGTATCTCAGCACTGGGAGTTTCCGTTCTTCCTATACGGCGAAGGGACCGGACGGCACGGTCCGCTACTCTGGCGGGCTACTCGGCGCGGCGCTCGACCGCACGGGGCTTCCGCCGGTAACTGGAGACGCCAGCCTTTCGATTGACTTCGCCACTCTTGACGGCGCGGCGAGCTTCACTTCGCTCACGGTTTACCCCGACGGTACGCCCGAGGTATTCGCGGAAGGTAGCCTGCACTATCCGATCGAGTTGTCAGCCAACAAGATAATCGGAACCGGGGCCGGCTCCACCTTCCAGGCGGATTTCTACGGGCCCAATCATGAGGACGTCGCGGGAGTGCTCCACGACCCGCAAGCCGGCCTGCTGGCCAGCTTCGGGGCCACGCTGGATGAGCGACCCTCCAGGGAGGACGTGATAGCCTCCGCTGACTATTTGACGGGCCTATCCAGGTTGATTAACACACCGGTGCCAGTCGACGAGGGGTGGTCCCACTACCGATGTGGAGCGGACGCATCCTGTGAGATGCGCCATAAACCAACCGGACCGGTCGGATGGTCCGACTGGATGGCGACGACCCGCGAGAATATGCTCGCTTCCACGGCCGGGTGGGCTTGGCGGAACACCGCGAAACTTGAGGCGGACTACGATTTCTTGCGGATCGAGAGGCTCACAAGCGCATCTACGGACGTAGCGCGTGGGCGTCGAGTGGTCGACGGTTACACGGGAACCATGGAACATGTCGCCTTCGGGACAGGATTCGAGCACTACACGAACTGGACGACGGAGCCGGCTGTGATCTCTCCGGACTTCGAACACCACTGGACCGGCGTGCAGGGGACCTTGTCGGGCAATCTTCCCGGTGGCCGCGCGCGGTGGTCCGGCCTCATGCTGGGCTACCAGTACGATCTGCCTTCGAGCGAGAATCGGCTTGTGGAAGGACGCGCGACGGTCGATTTCTGGCTGTTCACGAATCTCGTGGATGTGATGTTTTCCGATGTGGCGAGCCGGGACGGCCAACGGAATATTCCCGATTTTAGCTTCGAAAATCTTCAAGCTGTAGCAGACGGCACATTCGCACATTCTGACGAATCAGGGCGTATCTACGGCGCCTTCTTCGGCCCCGTCCACGAGGAGACCGGAGGCACATTCCATCATTATGAAACGGATGTCTTCGGCAGCTTCGGCGCGAGACGAGAAGCGGATACCGTGACACTCGAAGAAACGGGAGCTACCAGAGATGTTTACAGTTCCGAAGAATATGAGGTATACGCATTTGATAAGTGGGGATTTTGGGCAAAACAGTTTCAGGAAAACATTTTTGGCGCTTTTATTGAACGGGACACCACAAGCACTGGCAATTCAACGACTTACTATTCCCCATATGGACGTATCGAGGGAACTCCTTCGGGACGTAATCCGGTATCCGGGTCTGCCGTCTGGTCCGGAAAAGTGCGTGCGGTTGAAACGGGGCCGCGAGGTTATACGCCGGTGAGCGGAAAGGCACGACTCGAAGTCGATTTCGGTGACGCGACGGTTGATGTCGATTTCACGGACTTTGGAGAGGGGCATAGCGACATGTCCTGGCGGGCGCTTCAGCTCGAGAAGGGCGCATTCCGGGACCCTCAGGTGGGACAACCTACAATTGAAGGCGCATTCTACGGAACAGAACATCAGGGTGTGGCCGGCAAATTTAATCGCGATAGTTTGCGAGGTGTTTTCGGCGCTGTGCGTACAGATTGAATTGAAAGGAGGGGGACCCAATTCTTTCGGAGGCTATACGTAAAATTAGTGGAGCGTCCGTGCCTATCATTTTGAAGGATCATGACAATCGTTGATGAGTTGAACGATTTTCGTCGGCGATGCGGATGCGTAAGGGGGCCGTCACCAGGCGAATTCAGGCTTGGTTCATGAGCGCCTTCCCGACGGAGATAAGCATCCACCATATTGTTTTTTGATTGATCAAAGGAGAGAAGACATGAGCATCCTGCGTATCGCAGCGCTTTTCATTCTGGCGGTCGTGTTTTCCCTTGGTATCTTTACGCCGGCATGGGCCTGGAACGAAGAGACGACGGCGGACAGCTTCCACAAGCTCGCCTGCGCGGGCTACCCGCCGAGTTCGTCACCATGGCATGTGGGAAACCTCTATGACTGCGGGACCCGCAAGATGTTCGTGCCTTATCAACTCTGGACGGGTGCTGAGTGGGACGGCCGCAAGGAAGGCCCCTGCATGCACAAGGCCGACACTACTTTCGACGTCCAGGGCGGGGGATTGACAAGGATATGGGGGCCTAAGAAGTGGTCCAATATCGAATCCGGTGAAGACGAACTGGTATGGGTGAGAGAGAAGATCACTCGCTACAAAGTCCAGTATTTCACGTGTCATCAAGACGGAATCGGTAGAGTCTACGATAGTCGTTATCCGAAGTATTGGTACACCGGAAGATGCAAGTTTCCGGCCGGGCGCGAATGGAAAATTCGCTCGAGGAAAGACTGTGAGGGTACTGCGCTGGAAATCACCCACGTCGGCCTGGATGCTGAAGGCCATTTAGAAGAGATCGAGTTCAAATACTGGTCCAGGGACAGACTGGATCACATCTACCGCTACGTCCCGAACCAGGGAATGACGAACGCCTGGAAGCAGTGAAACGCCCCGATCAGACATAATCCGGAGGATGTCCATGCCCAGATTATTTTCGCTTATCGTGTGCCTGGCGCTGGCGGCGCTCATGCCCGTGACGGCCTATGGAGCTACAACCGAGCGCGGCGTCATTACCGTTGACGGCAGGCGGTATGGCACGGAGCTTCACCTGCCGAAGGCGGCCGGCCCCGCCCCTCTGGTGGTCATGATTCCGGGAACGTCCGGGGTTGACCAGAGGCAGGCGTTTTACCGGCCGCACTTGCTGCGCGCAGGGATAGGGACGTTCGTCCTGGACACCAAGACAGGCATCTTCAGGAGCCGCCGCGATCGACCGCCGGCGGATGACAACATTCCGGTGGTGTTGGAGGCCGCGCGGCGGATACGCAAACGCGCCGACGTGGATGGCGGGCGCGTCGGGATCATGGGGTGGTCTTACGGCGGCACGGTGGCGTTTCGCATGGCGAATATGGAAAAGACTCCCGGCCCGGTCTTCGCCGCCCATGTGGGAATCTACGGCGGGTGCGCGCGAAGCCACAGGGTGAGTTTGTACAATCTTCCGATGTTGATACTGATGGGCACCGCAGACACGTATGTGGACCCCGACAAGTGCTTTCAGTTCCAGCACAGCCACAGCGTGCCCGTTATTTTCTTTGAAGGCGCGCACCACGGGTTCGACAAGATAGGGGTGAATCGCAACCGGCGCGGCCGGATCATGAGATGGGATGAAGATGCGGCCCACAAATCCCGCGATCACGTGGTGCGATTCTTCAAGAAGCACTTGTTGTCTCAATGACAGGCGAGTGATTTCCTGAGGCGGCAACGCATATCAGTCCATTTTGACGCGACTTATTCATTCGTTCGTCATCCAGTAGCATGTTGGTGAGAACCGCGAGGTTGTTCGGTGATATTGCTTTTGTTCCCGCAATTTCAAAGACGGAACGAATTACCGGAATTATGCACCCCCATCGGCTCTGGATTCCGGCTTAAGGCCGGAATGACGAGCAAACATATAATTCAAATCGACCGGTATGTCAATCGTTCGACTGACTACGCCTAGATGATGTAAATAGCTGATAATACTTGATTAAATAACATACCTTTCAAATTTCCCCTCTTGCGTTTTCGTCATATTTATGCCTGAATACGCTCTCGTTTGACGCCGCTTGTATGCGGTTTGATTACATATTTCCCGGAGGAACCATGCCGAGAAGAAGCGAGTTCAAGCTCACCAAGCGCGCGGTCGACGCCCTCGCTGTCAAGGAGAAGGACGCCGTATTCTGGGACCGGGACCTGGCGGGCTTCGGGGTGCGGGTGCACGCAACGGGCCGGAAGGTCTACGTGGTGCAGTCGAGAGGACCCAGGGGGCCTGTGCGCGTGACGCTCGGGCGCCACGGGGCGCTCTCGTGCGATGAGGCCAGGAAACGCGCAGCGCCCGTCATCGACCGGATCAGGCGGGGCGAGGAGCCCCTGTCCGGAGAGGCTGAACCCGCGCCCACGGTGGCGGACCTGGCCGGACGCTTCATGCGCGAGTACGTCGCGAGCCGCTGCAAGCCGTCCACGGCGCCGAAGTACCGCTCCGTGCTCGACAACCATATCCTGCCGGCGCTGGGTTCCATGAACCTCGAGGACGTGGGCAAGGCGGAGGCCGCGGCGCTCCAGCACGCCCTTCGCGCGACGCCGGGGACGGCGAACGCCGCGGTGGACGTGCTCAAGCGGATGTTCGCGCTGGCCGAGGCGTGGGAACTGGTACCGCCCGGCCGGAACCCGTGCCGCAGGCTTCGCCGCTACAGGACGCGCAAGCGGGAGCGGTTCCTGACGCCTGCGGAATACCGCCGGTTGGGCCGTGTGATCGCAGAGGCGGAAGGCGAGCTCTGGGCGCCTGCGCTCGGGGCGATCAGGCTCCTCCTCCTGACGGGATGCCGGCGGGATGAGGTGCTGAACTTGCACTGGGACGACGTGGACCGCGCGGCGGGGGAACTGAGATTGAGAGACACGAAGACGGGACCGCGGATGGTTCCGCTGACGGGGCCGGTGCTCGACGCGCTTCCCCCGCGGGGGGACGGTCCCTGGGTGTTCCGCGCCCAGCGGGGAGGGGGCAGGCTCACGAACCTCTATCACTACTGGAAGCCCCTCCGGGCGCGGGCGGGGCTCGGGGACGTGCGGCTTCACGACTTGCGTCATTCGTATGCGGGCCGGGCGCTCGCGCTGGGCGAGAACCTCCCGGTGATCGGGGCGCTGCTCGGACACGGCGAGGTGGCGACGACGGCGCGCTACGCGCACCTGATGCGGGATGCCGAGCGGGCGGCGGCCACCCGCGTGGGGGAGAGCATCGGCGTCCACGTCACGAACGGGAGGATGGAGCGATGAGGAAGTCCGCAATGAAAACGGTTTCGAACCGGATGGTGGGGAAACTCGAGGTCCACAAGGACACGGTGTTCTGGGACAAGGAGCTCACCGGCTTCGGCGTACGTGTCTACCCCACGGGGAGCAAGGTGTATATCGCGCAGGCGCGCGGACCTGCGGGACCCAGACGGGTGACGGTGGGCCGCCACGGCGTGATCCATTCCGAGGAGGCGAGAAGACGCGCGGCGCTCCTCATCGCGCGGATCAAGGCGGGCGGGGAGGCGGTGCCCGTGAGATCCGCCGGCGGCCCCACGGTGGCCGAACTCGCCGGGCGCTACATGGCGGAACACGTCGAGGTGAGGTGCAAGCCGCGCACGGCCGCCGCGGTCCGGGCGGCGCTGCGGGTGCTCTCCTCGATGTTCGAGACGGCAGGCGACTGGGGGCTTTTGCCCGAAGGAACGAACCCGTGCCGCGCCATCGTGAAATACCCCCTTCGCAGGCGGGAGCGGTTCCTCACGGAGGCGGAGTTTATGCGCTTGGGAAAGACGCTTGACGAGATAGAGGCCGGGGGCGGCGCGTCCGCCTGCGCCGTGGCCGCCATCAGGCTCCTGACCCTGACCGGGTGCCGGAAATCGGAGGTCCTCGGGCTGCGCTGGGAGGACGTGGCGCTCGGGGAATCGGAACTGAGGCTGGCGGACTCCAAGACGGGCGCGCGCGTGGTCTCGCTTCCGCCGGCGGCGGCCGGACTCCTGGCCGCTCTTCCGCGTCTTCCCGGAAATCCCTGGGTCTTCCCCGGCAGGAAGCCGGGCGCGCGCCTGAGCGGGCTCGATCACGTCTGGCGAAAGGTCCTCGTGCGTGCGGAACTCGATGACGTGCGGATCCACGACCTGCGTCACTCCTACGCCTCGAGAGCGCTGGCGCTGGGAGAAGGACTTTCCGTCATCGCGAAGCTGCTCGGCCACTCCCACATACAGACCACGGCGCGCTACGCGCATCTCGCGCGCGACACGGTACGCGAGGCCGCGGAGCGGGTGGCCGCGAGCATCGCGGCCGACCTGCTGGACGGGCGCTAGCGCACCGCGTCCCGCAGGGCCTTGCCCGCCTTGAACGACGGCGTCTTAGAGGCGGTGATGTCAATGCGCTCGCCGGGCCGGAGACCGAAGGGGAACTCCGCATGAACGGGCACGCCGGAAACTGCCTGGACACGCGGGAGGCGGCCGCCCGGCTGGGCATCCCGCCGACGACGCTTGCGCAATGCCGCGTGCGCGGCGAGGGGCCAGCCTTCCGCCGATTCGGCGCCTGGGTGCGCTACCGGCCCGCGGACCTGGAAGTGTGGGCCTCGAAGCAGCGCTGGACTTCCATATCCGATGAGAGAAACGCGCGGAAGAGGAAGGAGCGCTAGAGGATCGCGCCGGGGAAACGCCGCTGTGCGAACCGGGGCGGACGCAGGAGCGCATCCTTTGCGTGTTTTCACACAGCGGGGGTATCCGGCGGCTGGAAAATTCTTGTAGATTCTTGAAGCTGTTGTTGGTATTTATTTTGAGGAGCTTGGTTGAGGATTTGCTTATCTGCAATACGCAATCAATCCGGAAGCGGTCGAATTACAATTTCTACGCAGCTTAGCGTGTTCTAGTCGGTAAACTGATCGGGCGTAAGCGAACCCCACACTCAAGGAGACGAAACCCGACTGGCGGATATATAACGCGTGGTTTCAATAGGATGCCACGACAAGAAATGGAATTTGAAGAGAGATCATCCGGCGTGGTAGCCGACTCCTTGGCTGCGCGGGGTTTTTATTCATCAGTTGGCAACCCCTCTCGATCTTCATCCAGCCGCTCCGGCCCTTCCGTGATTTCCCTACACTTGCCATTTCCGATCTCCCAGGTTTGATGGAACCTTTCTGAGCGCTCTGAGCTGAAACGCGCCTCATATTTGAAAGGGCTGCTGATTTCGGAAACTGTGAAATCGAAAAATTGATCACGTGCCAAGGATTTTAGCTCCACTTCGACTTTTGAGCTTTCATTCAGATTCAGGAGTTTTATATCTTTCGCGGGACCCCCTTTGTTTTCGATTCTCCAATCCCACAAATCATTGGATCTAACGATTCTGATTGTGAGATGGGGTATGGAATCCTGGTAGACCGATGTTACTTGCTCCTGTAGCAATTCCGTCTGTTTACCGAGTTGTTCCCGTGTAAGCTCTAACTCATTGCGTTGAAGGGAGAGCTCGCTGGACTGTAGTAAGTAGCCGTATATCAACCAACCGAAAGCTAATGGGGTGAAAAAGCCTGCGAGAAAGTCCCCTAATTCGTTCAGATCGCCTGTCGTTAAGAGGTGCCAGGCATCACTAACACGCAAAAAGAAAATAATGGCGATATAGAGAACGCTCACACCGCTTATCATCCAGATTCCAATATGCTTCATTCACTCCCCCTCACACACCGGAAAACGTCGGAGAGGACGACCGCGTACCGGATACAGGTGTCAGCGATGCCGGGAAGATGCTCGCATCCGCGCCGAGCGCAAAGCAGGGTCCGCTTGATAGAACAAGTGAAACGAGAAAAGGCTCATCGCGTCTGCCTCATGTGCTCCTGCAATTCCCGGCCCTTGTCCGTCAACCGATATCTTTGTTTGCTGCTGCGGGGCTTATCTGGGATGGTCATCTCGATTAGGCCTGCGGTAAGAGCAGGTTGCACATATTCCTTGGCCAGATTCGTCCGATCCTTGAGTC
This sequence comes from bacterium, assembly GCA_965203325.1. Classification (GTDB taxonomy): domain Bacteria; phylum UBA8248; class UBA8248; order UBA8248; family UBA8248; genus Bin107. The sequence goes on along the minus strand of OZ241875.1, from coordinate 469,618 downwards.
CCAGAAGCTGAAGAATTTCCGCTCGCGTCCGCTCGCCATCCAGGGAGCGGATGAGATTTCTGACTTGCAGGGTACTTGTCGGGTACTTGAGGGGCCGCATGTTCGACCTGCCGCGCGAATGTGGTTGTCACCCAGTTCTCGGATACATCGATTGTCGGCTCGGCTATCCCGTGATCGCGGCACAATTGTCGAATGCGTCGTATGCCGCTTCCGATCTGCTCGACCAACCCCATGCGGTAGAACATACCGAACAGGAGTGGGTTCCGGGGAACGCTCTTCGCGCCTAGATCCTCCTCACGCATCCCGGCGAGACAACCCGCAATGAGAGGGATGAAGATGAAGCGCCCCGGCCGGGTATTCCTCGTCGATGTTGAACGCTCCGAGGCGGCAAGGCCGTCACGATTTCTCACTCGATGTTCTCGAGAATCCGCGTTCGGTGCAGGGAGGGACGGCTCGCCGTCCGGATGTATCCAGGCGTCACGGGGAGCTGTCCCGTCTGCATCAGAAACGGCCTGAGCTACCCCCGGGTCCGCCCTGCCACCGTTTCGAACCGCGCAGCAGGAGGCCGCCTTCGGGTCTCTCGCCGCCCGCCTGTTCTGCGAGGTCCGCCTTGAGGCCCACCTCCGTGGCCGCGCCAAGTTTCCGCGTTCCCGGATATCGCCACGCCCGTATAGGGCGTCAGGAGACCTAGCTGGGTGTCGAGGCTGTAGGCCGCCTCGGCTTCTAAGTACGTAGCACCCGGCTCGTCTCGGCCTCCGCTAGGTCCGCCGCTGCGTCGGAACGCGTCTTCGTCAACAGGACGTTCGCGCAACGAGTTACTGTCAGATGTTGTGTATGAGCTGAATTGAAGAAGGCGGCGCATCGGCGTGCATTGGAAGGTTCGGCGCAAACCCGGCTCCTCCTGAAGCCTCAGCGAACGGAGATAAGTGGAAAGTAAGGTAAAAAACTAAAATGTACATGGAATATACATGAATATGACTTCAGGAAACACATAAAAAATATAATTTGATGATACTATGAAAGCTTGATTGATTAGAGATTACAATTGAGGGTAGCCGGTCTACACGCGTCGTCCGGGCCCCTCGCAAAAAATTGCAATACCAGGAAGTGGGGTCCTGAAAAATGAGATATTGCTTTGACTAAAGAAGCCCTGCCTGAAGGGAAAGAAGCCCTGCCTGAAGGAGGGCCTGATGAACACAGGCGAGCATTTTGAGTCTTCTGAAAAAACTCAAACCGGGGCACCTGAGGGCTTCCTGCCTGTAGAACCCATAGCCATCGTCGGCATGGCCTGCCGGTTCCCCGGAAGCGAAAGGCTTTCCGATTTCTGGCGGCAACTGGTCGCTGGCAAAAACCTGGTGGTCGAGGGTCCACCCGGTTCCGTCGTCGGGCGCGCAGGCAGGCTCTTTCCGGACTCCGACGCCAAAAACGATGCCGTCCGCTTCGGCGCGTTCGTCGAAGATATAGACCTGTTCGACGCGGAATTCTTCCGCATGTCCCCCATTGAGGCTCAGATGCTCGATCCCCAGCAGCGCATGATGCTGGAGACGAGTTGGAAGGCTCTCGAAGACGCAGCGATTGACCCCGAGAGTCTTAAAGGCAGCCGCACCGGGGTCTATGCCGGCATCAGCAACAACGACTACCGGGACATGGTGATTAACGCCCCAGAAACCGTTGAACCTGCGGGCGGTCTCTACGCCGTCACCGGCACCGCTCTCAACACCGCCATAGGCAGGGTTTCCTTTGCCTTTGGTCTGGAGGGGCCGTCCATGGCGATAGACACGGCCTGCTCATCGTCCCTGGTCGCCATCCATCAGGCTGTGGGGGGCTTGCAACGCCGCGAGACGGATCTGGCGCTTGCCGGCGGCGTCCATATCTTCCTCGCCGGACGACCTCTAGAGTTGCGCGCGAATGCGGGAATGCTTTCACCAGAGGGACAGTGCAAAACCTTCGACGCATCAGCCGATGGCTTCGTCTGCGGGGAGGGCTGCGGCTTGCTGGCTCTCAAGCGCCTCAGCGAGGCGCAAGCCGACGGTGATCGCATCTGGGCCGTCATCCGGGGTTCCTCAGTCAATCAGGACGGCGCCAGTCAGGGCCTGACGGTGCCCAGCGGCCACTCTCAGGAACGGGCCATGGAAGAGGCTCTCGCCCGCGCAGGCGCTTCCCCCTCTGAGATAGACTACCTGGAAGCACACGGCACCGGCACGGTGGTCGGCGACCCGATAGAAGTGACTGCTGCCGCCGCGGTTTATGGGCGTGGGCGCGGAACAAAACATCCCCTTCTGATCGGTTCCGTCAAGACCAACATCGGACATTTGGGGCCCGCCGCGGGCGTTGCAGGCCTGATCAAAACCGTTCTGTCGATGAAGCACGGGGTGATTCCGCGGCATCTGAACTTCAAGAACCCGAACCCCCTCTTGGACTGGGACAGCCTGCCCGTGCGCGTGACCGATGTCATGATGGATTGGCCCCGCCGTCCCGGCAAGCCTCTCCTGGCCGGCGTAAATTCCTTCGGCTGGTCCGGAACGAACGCCCACATGCTTGTAGAAGGTTACGGAGAGCCAGAGGCTGATACCGCCTTCGCGAGAATGTCCTCCCCGGTTGGCGCTTCATTGCCAGTCGCCATATCCCCACGCTTCGAGGAGAAACCCAGTGTGCGGGAATCCCGGCTCCTCCCCCTTTCGGCCAAGTCTCCCCAGGCGCTTCGGGACGCGGCCTCGCGTTATCTGTCCTGGCTCGATGAGCACGCGGAAGAGCTTTCACCCGAATCTACCGCTGCCGACCCGACCCTTTCGGACATGGCCTGGACGGCCGCTATCGGGAGGAGTCATTTCACTCGCCGCGCCGGTATCGTGTTCAGCGACCTCGCCGGGTTGCGAGAAAAACTGGAGGCTCTGGCGGAGGGAGAAGGTCCGGAAGACGGCCCGGCGCAGCAGGCGAAGAGGGTGGCCTTTGTCTTTACGGGACAGGCCAGCCAATGGGTGGGCATGGGCCGGGCACTATACGAGAGGGAACCCGTGTTCCGCTCGGTACTCGACCGCTGTGACCAACTGCTCTCAGAAGAGCGGGGCGTCTCGTTGCTGGATGTAATGTTCGGGCGGGGAGGAACCGACGGCCTGCTGGACGAGGCGGCCTGGACCCAACCCGCCATCTATTCACTGGAATGCGCTCTCGTGGCTCTTTGGGAGAGCGTGGGCGTAAAGCCGAACGCCTTAGTGGGCCACAGCCTGGGAGAGATAGCGGCGGCGCAGGCGGCTGGAGTCTTTACCCTGGAGGAGGGCCTGCGCTACGCCGCGGTCCGGGGGGCGCTGATGGGCGCCATGCGCAGCGATGGCGCCATGGCCGCCGTGTTCGCACCCGCCTCTCGCGTCGCGTCCGTCGTGGCCGAGCACAACGCCGCCTCGGACGACTTGGGATTGAGTATCGCCGCAGACAACGGACTGCAGCAAGTCGTGAGTGGCCCGGCAAAGGATATCGAGGCGCTACAGGAGCTTTTCGAGGCTGAAGGCGTCAAGGTGGCGCGATTGAAGCGCAGCCCCGCGTACCATAGCGCCCTGGTGGAGCCCGCCCTGGATGATCTCGAATCTGCCGTCAGGGATATCGCGCCTGCTCCTCCGCCTCCTTCCGTGCCTCTGGTGAGCAACATCACCGGCCAGCTGCTGGACCAAAACGAAAGGATGGATGCCGCCTACTGGCGACGGCATGCGCGAGAGCCGGTGGCTTTCCGCCAGTGTGTAGAGACCTTGGCGGAATTGGGCGTGGACGTCGTCGTGGAGATCGGCCCCCACGCCGTGCTCGGGCCGGTGGTTTCGATGACATGGCCGGAATCGGCACCCGCCGGGGGCCCGGTTGTCCTTCACAGCCTGCAACGTCCGCCGCGCGATGCCGAAGAGTCTGAGGTAGACACCAGCGACGGCTTCGTAGAGGCGACCGCCGGAGCGTACGAGGCGGGTCTGGAGCTCGACTTCGTCGGTTTGTTCGCAGGTGAAACCCGGCGCCGGATATCGCTTCCCGGCTATCCCTTCCAGCGCGCCCGCCACTGGGTACAGACGTCGAAACGCCATCGACAGGCGGCTGGCCATGCGCTGCTCGGTGCACGGCATGAGTCGCCCCGAGGCGAGATGATTTACGAAACGGTGGTGTTCCGCACCGATCCCGCCTGGATGGTGGATCACCTGGTGTATGAACGCGTGGTCGCTCCCGGGGGACTCTATGGCGCGATGGCCGTTTCCGTGTCACTGGCCAACGGGAACGGTCCAGCGATCGTGGAAGACATGCAGATGCACAACGCCCTTATTTTCGAGGAAGAAGACGCCGATGACGGGGCGGACGACGCTGGCCGCAAATTACAGTTCGTTCTGGACGGCCCCGCTGAGGGCCTGGCGCGTCGTTTCGAAATTTTCAGCAAAGGGGAAACGGAGGAGAGTTGGACCCTCCACGCCGAAGGAAAACTCTTCTCGGGCGCGCCGAACCTCGAAGAAGGCGACTCCATAGATTTGGATGAACTAAAGGCCAAACTGGTGCCCCAGGATACGGCGAAGTTCTACCAGATGCGTTCCGACGACGAGATTTATCTCGGTCCCTCCTATCACACGCTCAAGGCCGTCTGGGCCAGGGAGGGCGAGGCCCTGGGCGAACTCGTTCTTCAGGAATCCGTGGATGCGAACGGCATGGAAATGCATCCCCTTCTCCTGGATGGCTGTTTCCAGTTCCTGTCGATGGCGCGGCGCTATCTCACTGGAGTCGAGCACGGCGCAGTCTACATGCCTTTCGGATGGGAACGCCTGTGGGTGTCGGGCCCAATGCCGGAGCGGATAATCTGCCACGCCGTTTTGGGGAATCCCGCATCGGAAAACGTGGCAAACACGACATCGAACGCGCCGCCCGAAGTCGTGACCGGAGACGTTCGGTTCTATTCGACGGACGGCGCTCCGATTGGCGGCTTACTCGGCTATACTGCCAAGCGGGCGACTCGAACCGCACTTCTCTCCGCCAAAGAGGGTCTCAAGGATCTGCTCTACGAGGTTGACTGGCGGGAGAAACCCCTGAGCAGGGGCATGCCTCCTACGGATTTTCTGGCTGACCCCGCAGCGGTTGCGAACCGGTCGCGGTCATTCGCCGACTACTTGGCGGATGAAGGCGTCGAAGCCCCGGAGAGGAGCGCTTTCCTGAGAGACCTCGAGCGGTTGTCCCGGGCATACGCCCTTGCGGCGCTTGAACGACTGGGGTGGGAGCGCAATGCGGGAGCAACGATTAAGCCGGAAGGCCTTCGCCGTGAGCTCAAGATCGTTGACGAACACCAACGCCTGTTCGGTCGGCTTCTCCGCATGCTGTCCGATGCTGGTGTTTTGACTCCTACTGACGGGAAATTCGTGGTCAAAGCCGGAGCGGGGGAACCGCTCCCGGACGAGTCCCTGGTGAACCCTGGAACCTTCGTCGAGCAACTCGCGACTCGGCACCCTCACGGGCTCAACGAACTCGGTCTTCTGCGCCGATGCGGTTCGGCTCTTGCGGAAGTATTGCAGGGCCGCGCCGACCCCCTGCCCTTGCTGTTCAGCGAAGAGGGGCCTAGTGCTGCGGATTTATACCGGAAGGCCCCTGCGTCACGGGCCGCGAATCGAATGCTGGGAGATGCGGTGGCGGCCGCCGCGTCCGCTCTTCCCGCGGATCGGCGGCTGCGGGTGCTCGAAGTCGGCGCGGGAACCGGGTCGGCGACGGCGGCTATCCTGCCGCTCCTGCCTGACGGGCGGTTCGATTATACCTTCACGGATATCTCGGCAGGCTTTTTTGCCCAGGCCGAAGAGCATTTCGAGATAACCGGCGGATCCATCGAATACCAACCCCTTGACATCGAAACCGACCCCGTATCCCAAGGCTTCGATTCACACGGCTACGACCTCGTGATTGCCGCGAACGTGCTCCACGCCACACGCGACCTGGGAGAGACGCTCGCGCATTGTCTGGACCTCTTGGCCCCGTCTGGCCAGTTGATAGCCCTGGAAGGACTGCAGCGCCGGGCCTGGCAGGATATGACATTCGGACTCCTGGACGGGTGGTGGCGCTTCGATGATGCCTACAGGCCCGACCATGCCCTGGCAGACCCGGTCGTATGGCGTCGCGCCCTGAGCGACGCCGGTTTCTCCGATGTCGAGTTTCTCGGACCCGCGAATGCCGATTCCGGCGAAATTCTGGGTTCGAGCGCAATAATCGCCCGCGGACCGGAGGAAGTGGACCCCGCCCCAGGGGTTTGGGTTATCGCGTCTGACGAAGACGGAACGGCGGCGAAGCTGGCGGTTGATCTCGCCTTACGAAATCAAATCGTGTTCATCGCCGGTGGAGAGCGAGAGTATCACGAGGTACCGGATGAAGGCGCAGGCGTTACTACGGCGACCTTAGACCCGAAGCAGCGAGAATCCTGGCGCTCCCTCTTGGAGGGATTGCCCAGGGATGCGCCGCTTAAGGGAGTAGTGCACCTCATGGCGCTTGATGGGCACGGTGCGGCGGCGACCACTCAGGAAATGGAGGAGGATGTAACACGGGCCGCGTCCACTGCCTTGGCCCTTGTGCAGGGCATGAGCGATGTCGGCACGACTCCAGCCGACGGCGTCTGGTTCATTACGCGAGGCGCGCAAGTCCTGGATCAAGATTACCTTTCCCGAGTATCCGGGGAACTTGCCGGCGCGACCTTGTGGGGCCTCGGAAAGGTTTTGGCTCTGGAAGCAGCCCACTTGCAGCCGAGATTGATTGACTTGGATCCTGCTCCGAGGGAGACGGCAACATCCAGCCTCATCGATGAACTCCTGTTTCCCGACCCTGAGACCCACATCGCCTATCGGGGAGGCTCCCGCTACGCCGCCCGCCTGATTCGCTGCGGCGCTGACGACACAAGGCTCGCCTTCCCGGAAGACGCGGAGTGGTGCATCGGCTCTGACGACCCGGAAGCCGGATTGGCGGCGCTCCGGGCGAAGCCTCGGCCCAGAAGCGCTCTCGAACCCGGTGAGGTCCGAGTCGCCGTGGAAGCGATGGGGCTCAACTTCGCCGACATGCTCAAGAGCATGGGAGCAGTTCCGTACAACCGGGAAATAGGCCGCGAGATGTACGGACGAGTGCTAGAAACAGCCCAGGATGTCGAAGGCCTTTCGGTCAGCGACCAAGTCGTCGGGATGGGGTTCGGCTCATTCTCACCTGAGATGGTCACCCGGGTGGTCATGACGGCTCTCGTTCCCGCCGGGTTCTCCCCGCCCGCCCTCGCCACCGTACCCATCTGCTTCGCTACTGCCGAACTTGCTTTCGAGCTTGCAGGGCTCAAGAGCGGCGAGCGGGTGCTCATCCACGCCGGGGCCGGGGGAGTCGGCCTTGCCGCCATCCAGTTGGCCCACGCCGCTGGTGCGGAGGTGTTCGCAACCGCCAGCCTGCCCAAACAGAAGTTTCTCCGCTCTATGGGCGTGGAGTGTGTGTACGACAGCCGCACGACGGCGTTTGGGCAGGAGGTCCTCGAGGCCACGGGCGGCGAGGGTGTTCACGTGCTGCTGAACAGCCTCACCGGAGAGGGATTCATTGAGGCGAACCTGTCTTGTCTCGGCACGGGCGGCCGCTTTGTGGAGATTTCGAAGCGGAGTATCTGGGGCGAGGAAGAAATGGCGACGTCACGTCCAGACGTCGCATACTCCATCCTGGATTTGGATGACATGATATGGAGCGACCCTGTCCGCGCCGGTGCCTCCCTTTCCCGGGTCATGGCGCGCCTGTCGGCGGGCGAGTTGACTCCTCTGCCCCACACCGTCTGGCCCCTTTCCGAGATCCGAGCAGCGATGGAGGTAATGCGTGACGCCCGGCACATCGGTAAAAACGTGCTCAAGATGCCACCCCTCGCTAGTGGTACCCTCCGGCATGACCGCACGTACCTGGTAACCGGGGGCATGGGCGGGATCGGTTGCGCGGTCGCCCGCTGGCTGGCCGAAAACGGCGCGGGCACAATCGTCCTGAACGGCCGCCGGGACCCCGACCTCACCACCGAAGAGGTGATCCGGGAGTTGCGGGAGAGCGGCGTTGACGTCCGGGTGGAAGTGGCCGACGTTACGGACTTCGCAGCCGTTGACGACATGCTCGCCCGAATCGATGAAGACTTGTTAACATTAGGCGGCGTCATACATAGCGTGGGCGTCCTCTCCGACGGCGTCATCGAGAACCAGACCTGGGAGCGGTTCGAGCAAGTCATGTGGCCCAAAGTGCTGGGAGCGTGGCATCTCCACCAGGCCACAAGAACCAAAGACTTGGACATGTTTATCCTGTTTTCCAGTGTAACCGGTGTTGTGGGAAACTCGGGCCAGTCGAATCACGCCGCCGCCAACGCCTTCCTGGATCAACTCGCCGCCCACCGGCGCGCCTTGGGCCTCCCCGGCCAAGCCATCGCCTGGGGCGCGTGGTCGGGTATCGGGGAAGCGGAGGAGCAAAGGAAGCGGATTGAGCGTCAACTGACATATACCGGCGCGGGATGGCTTACGCCCCAGCAAGGCATGAAAGCCTTTGACTGGCTGGTCAGACAGGACGTTACCGCGCCCACCGTCACCATGGTGGACTGGTCCGTAATCGCAAGAGGACTTGAAACTCATCCTCCATTCTTCGAAGACCTCCTAGTCGCGACGAAGCCTAAAGACCGTGAGTCCGAAGACTCCGCCCCTTCCGCCAGCCTGTTGTCCCGGCTTCGGGATACTCCGGCTGAAGAGCAACAAAATCTCTTGGAGTCCTTCATACAGCAGGAGTTGCAGGCGGTGCTCCGGCTGTCTTCACCCCCATCAACGACGGTCAGCTTCTTCGATATGGGAATGGACTCCCTGATGGCCGTGGAGTTGCGGAACCGGCTGAACCGCGCTTTCGACGACGAGTATAGGGCTTCGAATACAGTAGTGTTCGACTTTCCGGACATCACTGCTCTCGCGCGTCATCTGGCAGCCGAAATCGGCGGGATCGGCGCCACGGCCGCGACCTTGAAGCCGCCGACCCTGAAACGGCAAAAACCCAAGCGCCGCGAGCATGATAGCGATGACATAGCAATCGTGGGCATGGCGTGCCGTTTCCCCGGTGCACCCGATCTGGCGGCTTTCTGGCGCCAGCTCGAAGCTGGAGAATCCGCAGTTATGGACGGGCGTCGGGACGCGGGTCCATGGAACGGGGTTCTCGGAGACCCCGGTGCCGAAGCACCCGTGCACCGCATCGGCGGTTTCGTTGACGGGCTGGATCTGTTCGACGCGGGGTTCTTCGACATTCTCCCCATTGAGGCGCGGGCCATGGATCCGCAGCAGCGATTGCTGCTGGAAACCAGTTGGCAGGCGCTTGAGGATGCGGGCATGGACCCCGCCCGTCTCAAGGGCAGCCGCAGCGGCGTTTACTTTGGAATCGCTAACAGCGAGTACGGGCAACTGCTGAAAGAAGACGATGTGCATGACGACTATTTCGGTAATGCAATGGGCGTGGCGGTGGGCCGGGTTTCGTTTATATACGGTATGGAGGGGCCGGCGATGCCGGTGGAACTCGCCTGCGCGTCTTCGCTGGTTTCGATACACCATGCCGTCGTGAGTTTGCAGCGCGGCGAGACGGATATGGCCCTCGCGGGCGGCGTGAACGTCATACTTTCGGCGGAGAGCACCACCAGGATGGCGGATTTCGGAATGTTGTCGCGCTCAGGCAGATGCTGGTCGTTCGATGCGGCCGCGGACGGTTATGTGCGCGGCGAGGGTTGCGGGGTGGTCGTCTTGAAGCGGCTGACAGACGCGGAAGAGAATGGCGACAGAATCTGGGGGGTCATTCGCGGGTCGGCGACGAATCAAAACGGTGCGAGCGGGGATTTGGTGATGCCAAGCGGACCAGCGCAGCGGCGGGTCATTGAGGAGGCGTTGGCGCAGTCGAATCTAAAACCCTCGCAAGTCGATTATCTCGAAGCGCATGCGAACGGATCGGAAATGGGCGATGCGATAGAGGTTCACGCGGCGGCGGCGGTATATGGAAACGGGCGCGAGCCGTGTCGTCCGCTACTTCTCGGCACCGTCAAGACGAACATCGGCCATCTGGAATCGGCGGCGGGGGTCGCCGGCCTGATCAAGGTAATGCTCTCGATAAAGCACGGGATGATTCCCAAACACCTTAATTTCGAGAACCCGAATCCGAACATGGCCTGGGACGAGTTGCCGGTACGGGTGACGTCGAAGGCGGTGGACTGGCCCCTTGCTCCGGATAGCCCGCCCCGGGCGGGTATAAGCGCATTCTCCATGACTGGGACAAACGCACACCTCATTGTTGAGGGATATGGCGCGCGCGTTGAGGACTCTGCTCGAAATGCCGAGTGGTCTTGTCCTTCAGGTTCCGCGCAACCTGTCGCCGTCTCGTTGCCGGAGGAGATTCCGGAGTCACCGACGGCGGAGGGGTTGCGCCCGCGCCGGACGCGTATGTTGCCACTCTCGGGTAAATCGGACGAAGCGCTTCGTGAACTGGCGGGACGATATCTCTCCTGGTTGGATGAGAACGCCGGGGAGCTTTCCGCCGAAGATGATGCGCAATCCCTCTTGTCGGACATGGCGTGGACGGCGGCTGAGGGGCGGAGCCATTTCGCGCACCGCGCAGGCGTCGTATTCGAGGATGCCGCGTCGCTGCGGGAAGGGTTGAGGGCGCTCGCGGAGTCGGAAGAGGGAGCAAAGCCACAGGCGGCGGTGAGGGTGGCATTCGCCTACGCCGGAGAGGAGGGCCACCGGGTCGGCATGGGCGAGGAACTCTACGAGTGCGAGCCGGTGGCGCGGGCGGTTCTGGATCGCTGTGACGAGGTGCTCCGGGTGCAGCGCGGCGCTTCGCTGCTGGACGTGATGTTCGGCCGTATCGGAGAGTTGAGCAACCCGGCGTGGTCGCAGCCAGCGGTCTTTGCGCTCGAGTGCGCGCTCACGTCGCTTTGGGCGAGTATCGGGATTCGGCCGAACTTGGTGTTCGGCGCAGGCTCGGGAGAGATAGCGGCGGCGCATGCGGCGGGCGTGTTCACTCTGGAGGAAGGTTTGCGCTTTGCAGCCAGACGCGGCGCGCTCATGGAGGCAATCTCCGATGCCGATGGAGCCGAGAAGGCGCTGGACGATCTGGAAACAGCGCTCGAGGGCGTCGTGACGGCGTTACCCTCGCTCACGATAGTGAACCAGGGGACGGGCCTGGTCCTCGGGGCGGGTGAGACCATGGACGCGGCCTACTGGCGTCGTCAGGCGAGCGAGCCGGCGGTGCCGGGCGAATGCGTGAGGACGCTCGCGGAATTGGGGGTGGAGGCCATGGTGGAGATCGGGCCGGATGCAGTGATCGGCCCGCAGGCGCTCTCGGTTTGGCCGGAACCGGCAGGCGACGCGGGGGCGGGCGCAGACGGTGCCGGGCCGCCTGTCGTGTTGATAAGCCTGAAACATCCCACGGAGGATGCGCCGCAGAGTGGACGCGCGTTCGTCGAGGCGGTGGCGCGGGCGTATGAGGCGGGGTTCACGCTCGACTTCGCCGGGCTGTTCGCCGGAGAGGATAGGCGCCGGATTTCACTGCCGGGCTATCCATTCCAACACCGGCACTTCTGGTTTGAGGCACTTTAAACCATTGACATGCACGCCCGTTGCTCTATGATCAAGCCACATTTCAATTGCTACTGGTAGCTTTCTGGTAGCTTTTCAAAGGGAGACGCTGCGATGGCAAGTGTTGAAGAACGTGTAGGAGATCTCATGGAGAAACATTTGAACATCTCGGATCGGGCGATGCTGGATGTGGGCGCCAGCGAACTCGGCGTGAATTCGATGGCTGCCGTGAAGTTTCTCCAGACCGTCAACCAGGAATTCGGGGTCGATATTTCTCCCGAAGATGCTAGAGGTTTCCGCAGTTTGAGGGACTTGATCAACCATCTCGGTGGTTGAAACCAACATATTTTAGCGCAATCCCGGAATCCAGGTGCTGCAGGATACTTCAGAGAAAATACATCGATTTTCTGGATATTACAAAACTGTTTTGGTCGGAAGTCGGGGGCTGGTCCTACCAGACTAGCCTCTGGCACCGAAGCGCACAGTTGACGACTGCAACACTCGCGGAAATACTGAATTGCCATGTCTGCCGACGCCCTCGATTCATGGTTCCGCAAGTTTCATGAATTTGGCGATGTTTCCGTCGTGCACGTCGACCTGACGCCTCATGAGAGGCGCGAGGCACATGCGATTTCGTGGCTTGATGAGAGTGAATGGGACCGCTGGCTTCGATACCGGTTTGATCGTCCCCGGCGCGAATTCGTCCTGTGCCGCGCTGTTTTGCGTTCGATTCTATGTAGCCGACTCGGTTGCGAGAACGAACAACTCGCATTCGGCGCCTCAGAACATGGGAAGCCGTTCGCGCTGGTGGATGGGTCAGAGGCTCCCATCAGCTTCAACGTGAGTCACAGCGGCAAGCATGGATTGCTCGCCTTTGCGCCTCTAGGGCGGCTTGGCGTGGACGTGGAAGAACGCTTCGCCCGCATCGATCTCGATGCAATGGTCGGGACCGTGTTCGTTCCCGAGGAACAAGCCGATTTCGCATCGGTAAGAGAAAACGATAAGCACCAGTTGTTCTTCACGCTCTGGACGCTCAAGGAGACGCTGGTCAAGGCTCTCGGCACGGGGTTTTTCCTAGATCCGGCCAGGTTCGAAATTCCGCCCGCCATACGGCGCGGCGCGAAAAGGGGCGTATTCCGGTTTCCCCACATCCCGGACACCAGTTGGAGACTCGAAAATCTGGGGAACGCGCACTTCGCCGCCGCCATCGCCTATGAATCGGACTCGGTTCTCGATGTGAAAAACGTGAGTAAAGCTACAGGTGTGTAGGGTGATTGTGCGGGCGATGCCGGCAACTCGCCGGCTCCGTTCACTTGCGGCATGATTGGAGATGCCATCGCTGGAAAGATAGCTCTCCAGAAAGACCGGGCGCTTAATGACGACTTCTGAAAAAGTCTGGGAGATACCCGCCCCGCTCTCCGTCCACGAAGTTCGGATGGAAGACGGCGCCGTCATTACCCTGCGGCGTCACGGGAATCCGGCGGGTCCCAGGCTTGTTGTGAGTCACGGCAACGGTCTCGCGGTCGATCTCTATTATCCGTTCTGGTCATTGCTGCTCTGGGATTTCGATCTCTTCGTCTTCGATCTCAGGAACCACGGCTGGAACCCCGTCGGTTCCCAAAAGCGGCACAATCTCCCTTCATTCGTTGATGACCACGACCGCATTATGGAAGAAATAGACTCTCAGTATGGAGAGAAGCCGAAAACAGGCGTGTTCCATTCGATTTCGGCGTTGGTTTCGCTTCTCTCGCCCACCCACGGCAGCGGATTTGCTGCGCGCATTCTGTTCGACCCGCCGGTGTGCAAGCCCTCTGACTATAACGAAGAATATGACGTGGCCACCAGACGCTGCTCCGAGGTGATCCAGCGCCGGACCGAGCGATTTGAATCCATCGAGGAATGCGCGGATTTCCTCCGCTATATACCGTCTTTTGAGCGCGTCGTACCCGGAGTTCGTGAACTCTTTGCAAGGACGACGCTTCGTAAATCTGCAACTGGAGAGGGTTACGAGCTGAGATGCCCTCGCGACTATGAAGCGCAACTTATCTACTATGCCAGAGCTTTCACCGTTTGGGTGGATTTGGAAAAACTCGGCTGTCCGACGAAAGTCATCGGAGCCGATCCCGTCCTGCCGTATTCGTTCCTGCCGACTTTCGAGCTGAGTCATATATCGAGCGTGGACTATGATTTCCTGCCCGATGCGACACATTTTCTTCAAATCGAACAACCTGAGGCATGTGTTGCGGCGGTCCGGGAATTCATGGAGTTTCACAACCTCCTGCATCCGTGACCTCAGAAGCCAGGAAGATGGATATCGGCAACTTGGATTTCGGATTCATTAATAGCCTGCGGGGATTATCCCAAAACGGGCTGTTGCCCGTGAGACTCTTTCAGTCGAGTATCAGGCACGCAAATCTTCAGAGAAAAGCATCGCTTCTGCTCTATCGGTGGATGCTCTGCGCTTGCGAAGCATGGGTTGCGCCATGAGTTCGAATGATTCGGGTCTCCTATACCAGGCCGATGAAAAACCACCTGCCGCCCTAGCTCTCGGCCTAGGGTTGCAACTTACCGCCCTTAGTGTATCCGCCACGATTTTGCTCACGACGGTCATCATGCGGGCCGCCGGACAAGGGGAAGCCTATCTCACGTGGGCTGTGTTCGCCGCCGTCGTCATCGGAGGCGGGGCCACGATGCTCCAAGCGCTTCGGCTCGGGCGGTTCGGCATGGGGCACGTGCTCATGATGGGCAGTTCGGGGGCCTTTATCGCAGTATCCATTCAGGCGCTCGTTGAGGGAGGACCCGCTGCCCTCGCCACCCTGGTCGTCGTCGCAGCGCTTTTTCAATTCGTCATATCCGATCGGCTCGCGCTGTTTCGGCGGGTCCTGACCCCGGCCGTTTCGGGAACGGTGCTCATGCTGATCCCGGTCTCGGTGATGGCGCCCGTCCTCAATCTGCTTAAAGACGTGCCGGAGGGCGGCGGCCGCCCGCCCGGGGACCTCTCCGCGTGGCTGCCCTGGTCGATGAATGAGGAGCGCAGGCGCGCCCTTATGGCGCCGGGTTGACGCCGTGACCGAGTGCCGCTACTACGGACGCGACTTCACGGCGGAAGAGATGGCGCTGCTGCGCGAACTGATCGCCGGTCCTCCTGCGCTCAACCGCCATGCGCTATCGAAGGAGTTCTGCCGCCGCATCGGCTGGTACAAGCCCGACGGCGGACTCAAGGACATGATGGCCCGGGTGACCATGCTGGCCATGCACAAGGACGGCCTGATCACGCTGCCGCCTCCGAAGTGGAGCCAGAACCGGCCCGGGCCGATTGTCTTCGGACCGGACACCGAACCTCCCCTCATCCCGGCGCCTGAGGCCCTCAACGAAGTCCGACCGCTCGATATGCGCGTCGCCGTGCGCGGAACCCGCGAGGGGCAGGCTCTGGAACGAGTTCGTCGCCCGCTACCACTACCTCGGCTACAAGACCCTCGTCGGCGCGCAGATGCGCTACGCCGTCCACGACCGCGACGGCAGGCCCCTCGCTATGCTCGGCTTCTCCACCGCCGCCTGGAAGCTCGCCCCGCGTGATGACTTCATCGGCTGGACGCCGCAACTGCGCGAGAAGAACCTCCCCCTCGTGGTCGACAACCCGAGGTTCCTCATCTTGCCCTGGATCAGGATCCCCAACCTCGGCTCGCACCTCCTCGCCATCATCCGCAGGCGCCTGCCCGGAGACTGGACCGAGCGCTATGGCACGACCCCCGTCCTCGTCGAGACCTTCGTCGAGACGCCGCGCTACACCGGAGCCGTCTACAGGGCATTGGGGTGGGTTCACGTCGGCATGACCCAGGGGCGTGGACGCTACGACAGATACACGAAGCGTAACAAACCGAAAAAGGACATCTGGCTACGACCGTTGCGCAGAAACTGGAAGCAAATCCTCAACCGGTAAAATCATCCCCCATCCCGGCACAAACTACTGCTTCAAGGCACTACCATCACGGCTTGGATAAACGCTTACCCCTAGCCGGCCCGACTCGCGCGCGACGGGATGCTTTGGAGTTGTAATCAATCCGCTTTCATTTTGATTGCGAGCCTGCCGGGGAGGATTCCCGAAAAGCTCATAACAGAGCTTATTACAGTGCCTTACGGGATTACCGGAACTGCCCGGAACTACTCGTGTCTCTAAGACGAGCAAAATCGGTTTCAGCAAGCCATCCCTCATCGATTGAGATTGACTTCAGTTATTCCGGTGTTGTGGTTCGGTCTCGACATACAGGTGTAGGGGCCGCATATATGCGACCCACATTGTAAGGGTGGAAAGGCCGGGCCGCATATATGCGGCCCCTACAATCCCAAAGAAGGAGTGAATCCCGGCCTTCGATTTTTTTGCCTAGGGACAGGCCCTGCCGCAGGAGTGGACTTGTGTGTCCGCATGATCGCCCCTCTATTCAGGGGAAGAGACTCTCCAAATCGCCCCTACCGCTCGGATAGGCGTTGCTTCCCCGCGAAAATTCCCGTATCCACTTGAACCAGAGTTTGATGAGGTTTGCGCAAAGCGAGGAGCATGAACGTGTATATCCTGGGCGTGGAGACGAGTTGCGACGAGACGGCGGCGGCCGTCCTGCAGTTCGGCGAGGATTCCGCGCCGAAGGTCCTCTCGAACGTCGTGGCCTCGCAGCACGAGATTCATGCGCGCTACGGCGGCGTGGTCCCCGAACTCGCGGCGCGCCGCCACGTGGAGATGATAGCGCCCGTGCTGGAGGCGGCTCTGGATGAGGCGTCCGTTTCGGCGAAAGAGGTCGACGCCGTGGCGGTCACGCGCGGCCCCGGCCTTGTGGTGGCCCTGCTCGTGGGCCTCTCCGCCGCCAAGGGCCTGGCGTGGAGCCTGGGCGTTCCCCTCATCGGCGTGCATCATCTCGACGGCCACGTTCATTCCTTGTTTCTGCCGGCGGAAGACGGGAGCGATGCGCCGCCCCCGTTTCCCCATCTGGGCTTCGTGGTCTCGGGCGGGCATACGGATTTCTACCGCGTGGATGGACATTCGGAAGTCACGCATCTGGGCGGCACGCTGGATGACGCCCTGGGCGAGGCCTACGACAAGGTGGCGGCCATCATGGGACTGGGCTATCCGGGCGGCCCCATCGTCGATCGCCTTCATGCGAAGTTTCTCGAAGCGAACGGGAGCGGTGCTGCTCCGGTTGTATTCCCCCGGCCGTTTCTTGAGGACAGACCTTACGCTTTCAGCTTTAGTGGGTTGAAAACGGCTGTGTTAAACTACCAGAAAGAACGAGGGCTGTATCTCAGCGACAGGAACCTCCCCCCTTGGGCGCGTCCGCAGGACGTCCCCGAAGAGGTGGCGTGCGCCGTGGCCGCGGGCTTTCAGGAAGCGGCGGTGGAGGTTCTGGTGGAGAAGGTGAGCGGGGTGGTCCGCCGGGAGAATCTGCCCGCCGTCTCCGTGAGCGGGGGCGTGGCCGCGAACTCGTATCTGCGGGTGAAGCTCGCCGAACGGGCGGAGCGGGAGGGCTGGTCGCTCCATTTCCCCGCGCGCAAATACTGCACGGACAACGCGGCGATGATTGCCTGCGCAGGGGGTTTCCGGCTGAAAATACGCGGACGCGAGCGTTTTATGGATTACGCCGACATGGATGCGGACCCTTCCTGGGAGTTGGGAGATGCGTCGAATGGATAGCCGTTTCAAGAGGATAAGCTGATGCGCCCCGAAGAAGCGGGCCCGAGCGTATGCGAGGAGTCTCTGGAGGAGGTTCCACCCCCGCCTGCGGGTTTCGATTCGCCCCTGGAAGTCGGCGGCGTGAGGCTCGAGAATCGCCTCGTCATGGCGCCCATGGCGGGCTACACGAACCTGCCCTTCCGCACGCTGGTCAAGGCGCACGGCGCAGGCATGGTGGCCACCGAGATGGTGAGCAGCCAGGCCCTCGTGCGGCGGCACAAAAAGACCTACGACCTCATGCGGAACGACGCGGCGGAAAAGCCGGTCTCCATCCAGCTTTTCGGCGCGGACCCGGCCCAGATGGGCGAGGCGGCCGCCATGGTGGAGGAAGCGGGGGCGGACATCGTCGATCTCAACTGCGGATGCCCCGTCAAGAAGATAACGAAGAACCAGGCGGGCTCCTCCCTTCTCAGATACCCCGAGCTTGCGCACGAAATCGTCTCCGCCATGGTGCGCGCCGTGCGCATCCCCGTGACGGTGAAGATGCGCACCGGCTGGGACACGGTCGAGCGAAGCCAGGCGGAAGTCTTCGCCAGGGCGGTGGAGGATGCGGGCGCCAAAGCCATCACCGTGCACGGCAGGACGCGGCAGGCCATGTTCAGCGGCGCTGTGGATCTGGACGCCATCGCGCGGGTCAAGCGCGCGGTCAGGGTGCCCGTTCTGGGAAACGGCAGCATCCTGAGTCCGCAGGACGCCATCGCCATGATTCGCCGCACCGGCGTGGACGCCCTGATGATCGGGCGCGGCGCCATTGGCAATCCGTGGATTTTCTCCAGGCTTCTCCACTGGCTCAAAACGGGAGAACTGCCCGCACCGCCCGGCCTGATCGAGAAGAAGAATATGGCGCTTCGCCACCTGCGGCTCTTGAGAGAGGTGCTGGGCGAGCGGCTCGCAACGTTCCACAGCCGCAAGCACCTGCCCGCCTACACGAAGGGTCTTCGGGGAGGCTCGGCGATGCGCGAGAAGGTGAACCGGATGGAGGATATGGACGCCGTCCTCCGCGAGGTGGAAGCTTTCTTCGATAATCTGGCCTCGCACCCTCGCATGATGGGAGAGGGGGAGAGCGCCCATGCGGCTTGAGGGCAAACGCGCGTTCGTCACAGGCGGCGGTCGTGGCATCGGGCGCGCCATCGCGCTCAGATTCGCAAGCGAGGGCGCGGACGTGGCCGTTGTTGCGAGAACGCGCGCCGAGATAGACGCGGTCGCGGAGGAGATCAAGGAAAAGGGAAGGCGCTCCCTGGCGATTCCCTGCGACGTGGGCGATTCTCGGGCGGTGGAGGAAGCCGTTCAGCACGCGGGCCGGGAACTGGGCGGCGTGGACGTTCTGGTCGCCAACGCGGGCGCGCTCCTTCACGCCAGGCTCGAGGAAACCACCGACGCCATTTGGGACGAGATGATGCGCGTGAACTTAAACGGCGCCTTTTACGCCTTTCGCGCGGCAGTCGGGGAGATGAGCGAGCGCGGCTGGGGCCGCCTCATCGCGATCAGCTCGGTCTCGGGCAAAATCGGCGGGCCGAACCGCAGCGCCTACCACGCGGCGAAGCACGGGGTGCTGGGCCTCGTGCGCTCGGTAGCGCTCGAAGTGGCGGCGGCGGGCGTGACTGTGAACGCGATTTGCCCCGGTTTCGTGGACACGAGCCTGGTCACGGCCTTCAAGGAAGGCCTCGCCAGTCATGCCGAGGAGAGAGAGGCGGCGATGAATCGCTACAAGGATGACATCCCGATGGGGCGCTTCCTGGCGCCCGATGAGATCGCCGCCATGGCCTTGTACCTCGCGAGCGAAGAAGCCGCCGGCATCACCGGACAGGCGTACACCATCTCGTGCGGGGCGATACAGATCTGAGGTCAAGCGCGGCTTGAGGGGGGTTGCTTCAAGAATCCTGCTTCGGATGGGGTTGTTGGAAATGTCCCACAAAGGGAAAATTTGTTTGTGTGTAGGGGTCGCATATATGCGACCCTGATTTTTTTAACCCACTACATGGGCCGCATGTATGCGGCCCCTACAAAAACCGCCTCTCACCGGTTGCGTAAAACCCTCGTTCATCAGGGCTTTTTCAACAATCCCTCCTTGGCCGGGTCCGACACCGGAATGATGAGCGAATACCGCGTCCGCTGTAGGGGCGGTTCGCGAACCGCCCCTACGGTTGGTGGCGCTCCCATGAAGATAGACCTGATTGGCTACATTCCGCCGGATCGCGAAATCCGAACTTTTTCAGCAGCCCCGGATGTTCCGGTTTCAGCTTCCCCTCACTGCGTCGCGGGGTTCGGGACCGGGGCGAGCAATGCGCCCTCGCGCCATGCCGCGCCGGGCAAGGCGCCCTCGAACCTGCTGTGTGGCGTGACCATCTGAAGATGCCGGATTTCTTTCTCCTGCACGGACAGCACGAACAACTGGCGCGCGGCGTCGTTGTCCGCTCCCATGTCCGTGAGGCCCGTGACGCCCTCGAAGCCCCGGAGGGCGGTGAGGTATCGTTTCACGTCCTCTCTCGTCTTCGCCCCTCGGGCGAGGGCCGAGAAGATGATTCGCGCCGCGTCGTAGCCCAGAGCGGAGAAGATGTCCGGCGTTCGGCCGAAAATCATTTTGAACTCGTTCACGAAACGCGCGACCGCCGGCTCCGCCGAGCCCGGGAAAAACCCGTCGACGAAGACCGCGCCTTCCACGTAGCGCTCCCCGTGTTCGAGCAGGCGGGGGTCGTTCCATCCGCTGCCGCCCAGGAGCCTGACCGCGCGCATGTTGTAGAAGAGGACCTGCGGCGCGATGAGCACCGCCTCCTCGTGACGGACGGGCGCGAAGAGCGCCTCGAAGTCCAGGTTGATTGGGTCAGGGTCGGTTCTCTTGAGGCCGAGTGAGCGTCTCCGTCTGTTCAGCCGGCGATCGTCCATGCCGCCGAGCGCGAGCATCTGCGCCCTGAAATCGGTGGCGTTCTCCGGGAAGGAAACGATCTTGACGACCTCGCCTCCCAGGTTATCCACCGCCTGTGTGAAGGCGTCGGTCAGCTCTATCCCGTCGCGCTCCGCCGGGTACAGGACGGCGAAGCGCCGCATCCCGAGATGCTGGACGGCGTAGGCGGCGACACCCCGGGCCTGGAGGCGGTTCGTGAGCGAATTGCGGAACACCCAGGGAAAATCGGGGTTCATGCGCATTCTAAGCGCAAACGGCGTGAGCATGGGGGTTTCCAGGCGGTTCGCGACCCGGGCGGCGCCTTCCGCCGCCTCGGTGATGAGCGGGCCGATGAGGGCGATCGCTCCTTCTTTTTCGATCAGCTCGGCGGCGACTTCCGCCGCGTCGCCCGCGGAATGCGCCGTGCTTTTCGTGTCGCGAATCGCGAGTTGAATCCTGAGTCCCGGATATTTCGCCAGGCTGTGGCGAAGCGCCAACTGGATTCCCTGGTGGACGCGTCCGCCCGCGGCGCCCAGGGCGCCCGAGAGCGGGAGCATGATTCCCACGCGGCCGGCGTTCACCTCCGGCGGCAAGGCGGGTTCTTCTATCTTTTTCGGAGGGGGCGCTTCGGCGCGCGCGGTCCCGGAGGTTTCCCCCGGCGGGGGAGCGGACCCTGCCGCCGTCTTCACGGGAGGGGCTTTTTGCGCGGCATCCATGGATTCGGGGCCGCTCTTCCCGGGCGGCGTCTCGCTCTTGCGCTTCGCCTCGGGAGCGGGCGTCGTCTTCCGGACGGGCGCGGCTTCCTTTCGGGACGGGTCCGGAGGGAGGGCCGCCTTGCATCCCGAAATGAACGACGCGGCGACACAGGCGGCGACCATGAGATTCCAGATGTTTTTGGGCATTTCTTTCTCGCGGGCGGACGGGTCACACGCGAGGGTAGGAATTGCGCGGGGAAGTGTCAAGGTGCGTGAACCGCGCGGGTTGGGTTAGAATCCCGCGATGCGCGATTTTTTCTCCTCACCCGCCGTGGATGCAGCCATTGAACGGACGAACAGAAGGCTTCGGGCCGGGCGGCCGCTCCCCGCATGCGGCCCCGCGCAGAGAACGGGAACGGGATGCGTTCGCAGACGATCCCGGGCCGGGTGAGGAATCACTCACGTCCCCGGTGCGGGACGAAGGCCCCGCTTTTGCTCGTTTCGAGAGCATGGCCCGGACGCGCGTTCCCTCCTGGCGAACTGTCGGGATACCCGCGTTGATGTTCGTCCTGACGCTGCTCTCCACTTTGTTTGCGGGCGCACTCCAGCGCGGCGTCGCGCCCGACGCCGTCTTCTCACAGCCGGCGGCGCTGTTGGTCGGACTGCCTTATTCGCTGACGCTGCTCCTGATTCTCGGCGCGCACGAGATGGGCCATTATGTCGCGAGCCGAAGGTGGGGGGTGGACGCTTCGCTGCCCTATTTCCTGCCGGCTCCCTCTTTGCTGGGGACGTTCGGCGCGGTCATCCGCATACGCGGCGGCATCGTGAACCGAAACGCCCTGATGGACGTGGCCGTGGCGGGGCCGCTGGCCGGTCTGGCCGCGGCGGTTCCGGCCCTCCTCATCGGGTTGACGATGTCCAGACTCGCCCCCGGCGGCACCTCACCCGGCATCGGGCTGGGGACGCCCCTTCTGTTCGACGGCCTCGCGTGGCTGGTGCACGGCCCTATCCCCAGGGGCCAGACCATCGTTCTCCACCCGGTGGCCTTTGCGGGCTGGTGCGGGTTGCTGGTGACGGCCTTGAACCTCATCCCCGCCGGACAGCTCGACGGCGGCCACGTCGTCTACACGCTTCTCGGGAGGTGGCACGCGAGGATTTCCCTCGCCGTCGGCCTCGTTCTGCTGGCGATGGGATACTGGTGGCCCGGCTGGATATTCTGGAGCGTGATCGTGCTCCTGTTGGGCAGGCGCCATCCGCCGCTCATGGACGAGTGGGAGCCCCTGACGCGCAAGAGGCGTTTTTGGGGATTTGCGTGTATGATAATCCTGATTAGTACGTTCACCCTTGCGCCCGTTCGGCTGTTTTAACTTTCTTCTCTTGGTAGAGAGCCATCGTGTCCGACGAGTCCACGCCTTTGGCCATCGATATCGGGAGTTCCGCCGTCAAGCTGGTGAAACTCGAAAAGAAAGACGAGCGCCTCGTCCTCTCGCGTCTGGGCGCGGTTCCCCTGGCTCCGGGCGCCGTGCGGAGCGGCTTCGTCCATGACCCCGAGGAGGTCGAACAAGCGCTGGGGGAATTGCTCCCCGCCGGAGAGGGGGAAGAGAGGAAGGTGGCCGTGGCGCTTTCGGGCCGGGCGGCGGTGGTGCGGACGGTGCTGCTGCCCGCCGAAGAGGATTTTCCCGTCGTCGACGCCCTGGAGGCCGAAGCGACCCAGGTGCTGCCATATCCCCTGGATGAGGTGCGCCTGTCCCACCTGCGAATCGGCCAAATCGAAAAACGGACCGAGCGGCTGGATGAGTATCTGATGATCGCCGTGAGGCGCGAGCCGCTCGATGCGCTGCTGGCTTTTTTGGGGCGGGTTCGCTGTGAACCCCTGGTCGTCGACGTGAACTTCCTGGCGATGGAGAGCGCCTTCGAACTCTCGGGCATGCGCGAGGAAGGGGAAATCACCGCCCTGGTGGACATCGGCGCATCCGAAACACTGGTGAACGTGGTGTGCGACGAGCACACGCTGATCACCAGGGCGGTTCCGTTCGGGGGAGAGGAGTTGACGAGATCGCTGTCGGAGCGTCTGGCGATCTCCCGCGAGGAGGCGGAGGCCGTCAAGCGGGGGGAGGCGACCGCCGCCGACCCCGATGCGCTGGACGGCGTTTTCCGCGAGGAGGCGCAAAAACTGGCATACGAGCTCGATGGAACGTTCCGGTTGATGTGGCCGATAACGCCCGCCGCTGAGGTGGAGCGGGTGGTTCTCTCCGGAGGCGGGGCGCTGCTCGAAGGGCTGCCGGAGCGGCTGGCGGCGGCGCTCGATGCGCCCGTGGAAATCCTAACGCCCTTCCGCCGCGTGGAAGCGCCCGAAGAGGAATTCGATTCAGACCTGGTGGAATCTCTCGCTCCCGCCGCCGCCATCGGGGCGGGGCTGGCGTATCGGGTGGTGGAGGCCGCATGAAGAACGTCCGGGTTCATCTGGGAGAGCGCTCCTACACGATTCGGATCGGGGCGGACGCGCTCGGGGAAATCGGAAGAGTCTGTCTGCGTCATTTCCGGGGCGGGCGGGCGCTCGTCGTGACGGACACGAACGTGGCGCCGCTCTATGCCGAGCGAGCGATTGACTCGCTCGCGGCGGCGGGCGTTCAGGCGTCTGCCCTCAGGATTCCGGCGGGCGAGGCGAGCAAATCGATGCGGCAGTTGTCCCGAATACTGGATAAGATGGCGTCCATGAGGCTGGACAGGGGCTGCGGCGCCGTGGCCCTGGGCGGCGGCGTCGTGGGCGACATCGCCGGATTCGCGGCGGCCGTCTTCTTAAGGGGGGTTCCCTACGTTCAGGCGCCGACGACGCTCCTCGCCCAGGTGGATAGCGCGGTGGGCGGCAAGACGGCCATCGATCACGTACGCGGAAAAAACCTCGTGGGCGCGTTTCATCAGCCGGCGGCGGTGGTGAGCGACACCTCCTCTCTCAAGACGCTGCCCGAACGCGAATTCCGGGCGGGGCTGGCCGAGGTGGTCAAGCACGCGGCGATAGCGGATGCCCGTCTTTTCTCATATCTCGAGAAGAACGAGGTGCAGGTTCTCGCGCGCGAGGCGGGCGTGATGGAGCGCGTCGTCGCGGCGAACTGCCGGATCAAGGCGCGCGTCGTCGAGCAGGACGAGCGCGAGTCGGGCTTGAGGCAGATACTCAACTACGGCCACACGCTCGGACACGCGGTGGAGGCGCTGGCGGGCTATTCGTCTGAACTGCTCCACGGAGAGGCCGTCGCGATCGGCATGTCCGCGGCGAGCCGGATATCGTGCGCGATGGAACGCTGCGGGTCCGGGGACATGGAGCGGCTGACCGCCCTGCTCGATCGTTTCGGCCTGCCCACGCGCATGGCGGAGCCTCCGAAACTCGCGGTCCTGAAGCGGCTGCTCGCCAGCGACAAGAAAACGCGCCGGGGGAGTCCCCGGTTCGTCCTGATGCGGAGAATCGGCGCGGTGGAGCCGGGCGTCGAGGTATCTCCCCGCTTGTGGCGGAGCGCGCTCGCAGGTTAGGGGGTTGTGGAAAAAGACTCATATTTAGGGGGTAGGGGGGTGGCTTTATGGGGTTTCCCTTTCAGGGAGTTGCCATCCCCTTCTTAGGGCCTTTTTCAACAACCCCGTTAATCACGGGTTCGGCCGCTTTCGTTCGTTGACGCCGCCGCCCGTGTTCTCTACCATTCCTCGCCGGTTTCCATGCGGAAGCGATGCGGCGCACCCTATTTGAGTGAGCGAATGAGAATACTGCTTTTGAACGGCCCGAATCTCAATCTGCTGGGCAGGCGTGAACCCGAGGTGTACGGCAAGACGACGCTGGCAGAGCTCGAAGCGGCCCTCGCCCGGATGGCGGCGGATGAGGGGGTGGCCCTCGAGTGTTTCCAGTCCAACGTCGAGGGGGAACTCATCGACGCGCTACAGCGTGCGGGGGGCGCGAAACCGCTCCGGAAGGACGCGGCCCCCGCGGGCGAATGCGCCGCCTGCGTCTTCAATCCGGGCGGATACACCCACACCAGCGTCGCGCTCCGGGACGCGATAGGCGGCCTGGAGTTGCCCGTCTACGAGGTGCACATCTCGAACGTCATGAAGCGCGAGGATTTCCGGCATCGCTCGATGATCGGGCCGGTGGCGGCGGGGAGCGTGGTCGGGTTCGGCCTGGCGGGCTACGCCCTGGCCCTGCGCGCGGCGATCGACGCCTGCGTCAAGGGGCTGGCGTTTCCACCGGAAGAAGAATGAACCACCGTCTGCGCGCCCTGAGAAAGGCGATGCGGCGGGAGGGTCTCTCCGCTTTCGCCGTGACGAACCGGAAGAACGTCCGCTATCTCACCGGGTTCACGGGTTCTGCGGGCGCGTGCCTTATCTCCGCGGGAAGCGCCGTCTTCATCACGGATTTCCGCTACCGCTCCCAGGCGGCGAAGCAGGTGCCGCCCGATTTTCGCCGCGCCGAGCACGCCTCGCCGATTCAGGGGATAGCGAAGGAACTGAAAAGAACGCGGGCGAAGGCGCTCGCTTTCGAAGAGGCGCACCTCACCCACGGGGTTTATAGGCAGTTGCGCAAGCTCATCAAGGGCGTGCGCTTAAAACCGGTCTCGGGCCTCGTGGAGGCTTTGAGGCTTTGCAAGGACCCGGGCGAGGTGCGAATGCTCAAGCGAGGCGCCAGGGTGAACGGGGATGCTTTGGGCGAGGTCGCCGCGTCGATTCGCCCCGGACGCGCCGAAACGGGTGTCGCGCTCGACCTCGAAACCGCGATGAGGCGAAGGGGTGCCTCGGGCGCCTCGTTCGACACCATTGTCGCCTCGGGGCCGCGCTCGGCCCTGCCGCACGGAATCGCCTCATCGAGAAAGCTCAAGAAAGGCGACCTCATCACCATCGATTTCGGTGCCGTGATGTCGGGCTACCATGCGGATACGACGCGCGTGTTCTCGCTCGGCAGGCCCACGCCCAAGGGCGAGAAGATATACGAGATCGTCTTAGAAGCCCAGATGACGGCGTTAGAAGCCGTGAAGCCCGGCGTCTCCTGCGGTGAAGTCGATAAGGCCGCGCGCGACGTCATCTCGGGATACGGCTACGGGGAGGCGTTCGGGCACGGAACGGGCCACGGGGTGGGGCTCGACATCCACGAAGCCCCCAGGCTCGGCCCCGGCGTGAAAGAGGAACTCAGGCCCGGCATGGTGGTGACGGTGGAGCCCGGCATCTATCTGCCCCGCTGGGGCGGCGTGAGAATCGAGGATATGGTGCTCGTCACCGAGCGGGGGAAGGAGGTCCTCACCCGTTCGACACCTAAGGAACTCGTCGTTTTGTAGACTTTTTCATCATCAGGAGGTTTTTGGAACCGATGCCCTCGACAAGTGATTTCCGTAATGGCCTCAAAATCGAGCTCGAAAACGAGCCGTTCATCATCGTGGAGTTCCAGCACGTAAAACCCGGCAAAGGCGGGGCGTTCGTGCGCACGAAGCTCAAGAATCTCCGGACGGGCCGCGTTCTGGAGAAAACATTCCGCTCGGGCGAGTCCGTGGGAGACCCTGGGATCGAGCAAAAGCAGATGCAGTATCTCTACAGAGACGGCGACGTTCTCTATTTCATGGACACGCAGACCTACGACCAGACCGGGCTGGGGGAGGAGAAACTCGGCGAGAGCGTGAAGCTTTTGCGCGAAGAGACCATCGTCGACATCCTTTTCCACAAGGGCGATGCGATTTCGGTCGAGATGCCCACGTTTGTGGAACTGGCCATCAAGAAAACAGAGCCGGGAGTTCGGGGTGATACGGCGACGGGCGCGACAAAGCAGGCGGAGCTCGAGACGGGCGCGGTGGTCACCGTCCCCTTGTTCTTGAACGAGGGGGACGTGCTCAAAATCGACACGCGCACGGGCGAATACATCGAGCGCGTGAGGACGGCCTAGCAGGAGCGCCCGTCAAAAAAAATCTTGAAAGGCGCTTTTTCTTTGCGTATCGTATGAAGAACCGTAATCTACGGAACCGGAAAAGTCATGATTGCCGCGAGGGGCAATTCCGGGAGCAAAGCAAGTTGCCTTGTAGCGTGCATGGAGCCTTTGGTTCTCAACAAATTCCAGTTGCCTGAAGGAGACTCGACATGCGCAAGAAGCTGTATTCCGTCCTGATCGTTCTCACAGCCGCCGTATTCCTGGGCTCGGCAGCGCACGCCGCGACCTTGAAGATCGGCGTGGCCGGCCCCCTCACGGGCGCCCAGGCGGCGTTCGGCGAGATGCTGAAAAACGGCGCGACGCTCGCCGTCGAGGAGTGGAACGCCAGGGGCGGCGTGAGCGTCGGCGGCAAGAAGATGAAGGTGGATATTCTGTGGGGCGACGATCGCCACGATCCCAAAGAAGGGGTGTCGATCGCGCACAAGTTCGTAAACGCGGGCGCCGCCGGCATCGTCGGCCATTTCAACAGTTCGGTCTCTATCCCTGCGTCGACCGTCTACGCGGAGGCGGGCGTCGTCCAGATCACGCCGGCGTCCACGAACCCCAAACTCACCGAGCAGGGCTTCTCGACGGTCTTCCGCGTCTGCGGGCGCGACGACCAGCAAGGAGAGGTGGCGGCGAACTACATCGTGGACAAGCTGAAGCTCAAACGGGTCGCCATCCTCCACGACAAGACCACCTACGGCCAGGGACTCGCCGATGAGACGAAGCGGTTCCTCGAGAAAAGAGGCGTCAAGCCCGTCTTCTACAGCGGCGTCGTACAGGGGGACAAGGACTACACACCCGTGCTGACGGCCGCCAAGCAGGCGAAGCCCGAACTCGTCTATTTCGGCGGCATCCACCCCGAGGCCATCCTGCTGGTCAAGCAGATGCGCGAGCGCCTCGGCATGAAGGCGCTTTTCATGAGCGGCGACGGCATCGTCACGGACGAGTACTACAAGATCGCCGGCAAATCCGCCGAGGGCACCTATATTACGTTCACGCCGGATCAGACCAAGCTCGCGGCGGCGCAGAACGTCATCAAGAAACACCGCAAGCGCTTCGGCAAGGAAGTGGGCGCCTACACCATTTACAGCTACGTGGCCGCAAACCTGATCCTGAACTCCATACAGGCCGCGGGCAGCACCAAAGGAGCCAAGCTGGCCGCCCACCTGCGCAGCAAGGCCTGGAACACCTCTTTGGGCAAACTCCAGTTCAACAAGAAAGGAGACGTTCTGGAGAGCCCCTACGTGCTATGGCAGGTGAAGGGGTCGAAATTCGTCGAGATCAATTAGGGCGTGCGTCGCCATGCCGGATGATGAAAGGGGAGGCGGAAGCCTCCCCTTCTTTTTTGTCTCCTGATCATGTGAAGATTTTTCTATGTTTGCGCAACAGTTGGTGAACGGCCTCGTCGTGGGCGCGGTATACGCCCTGATCGCCTTGGGCTACACGCTCGTCTACGGCATTCTGCAACTCATCAATTTCGCCCACGGTGAAATCTACATGATAGGCGCGTATGTGGGCATCGCCGTCCTGGCGGTGCTGGGAACGATGGGCTTGACGCAGACGAGCCTGGCGCTGAGCATCGTCCTCGTCTTCCTGATCCCGATGATCTACTGCGCCGCATACGGCATCACGCTCGAGCGTGTGGCTTACCGTCCCCTGCGGGGCGCGCCGAGGCTCTCCCCGCTCATCAGCGCGATAGGCATGAGTCTGTTCCTGCAGAACTACGTGCAGGTCGTCCAGGGCGCGCGGGACAAGGCGTTTCCCAACCTGCTGGAGTTGGGGAGTTTCCAGCTTTTCGGCGCCTACGTGAACGGCCTGCAGATATTCATCCTCATAATTGCCGTTGGCCTTATGTCGGCTTTGCAGCTTTTCATCAAGAAGACGAAACTCGGCAAGGCCATGCGCGCCACCGCACAGGACAGGACGATGGCCTCGCTCGTCGGCGTCAACGTGAACCGGGTGATCGCGATCACGTTCGCCATCGGTTCCGTTATGGCTGCCGTGGCCGGCGTGATGGTGGGGATGTACTACGGAATCGTGAACCACTACATCGGCTTCGTCGCTGGAATGAAGGCGTTCACCGCCGCCGTGCTGGGCGGCATCGGGAACGTGACGGGGGCGTTCCTGGGCGGCTTTCTGCTGGCGCTCCTGGAGAGTTTCTGGGCGGGATACGTCTCTGCGATCTATAAGGACGTCTTCGCGTTCATGGTGCTGGTCGTCGTCCTCATCTTCCGGCCCCAGGGCATTCTGGGCGGTTCGGGCGAAGAGGCGGACAGAACATGAGCGCCTACGCGAGAGTTCCCTTCATCGGCCTTTGGTTCGCCTTTCTGGCGTTGCCGCTTGCGGGTTGGAAGAACAGCCTCTGGATAGGATTGGGCTGTGCCGCCGTCGTCTTCGTGGTGAGCGCGACGCGGGCGAGCGTGCAGTCCGGCTCGCTGGCGGGGCCCGCTGATCGGGTGAAGGAGAAGTTCGTATCCGCCTGGGGTTTCATTGAGGAGAAATCCTACGACAAACGGTATTTCAGCCTGTTCCTGCTCCTCATCATCGCGCTTCCCTGGACGCTCGATCGCTACTCCACCGACGTGCTCGTCATCACGGGCATCTACATCATGCTCGCTCTCGGGCTGAACGTGGTGGTCGGCTTCGCCGGTCTGCTGGACCTGGGCTACGTGGCCTTCTACGCCGTGGGTGCGTATTCCTACGCGCTTTTGAACAGTTGGTACGGGCTTTCCTTCTGGCCGGCTTTGGGGGTGGGCGTGGCCTGCTCGGCGCTTTTCGGGATCATCTTGGGCGTCCCCGTCCTGCGGCTCCGGGGCGACTACCTCGCCATCGTCACGCTCGGCTTCGGCGAAATCATCCGCCTCGTTCTCAACAACTGGGACAACGTGACGCAGGGCCCGAACGGCATCCTGGGCATCGGGCGCCCCTATCTGGGGGACATGCGCCTCTACAAGCCCATGCACTTCTACTACCTCGTTCTCGTCTTGTGCATCGTCACGATCTTCATCGTGAACCGGCTCGACAAGAGCCGCCTGGGCCGCGCCTGGGCGGCCATGCGCGAGGACGAGACGGTGGCCGAGTGCGTGGGCGTCAACATCGTCTACACGAAGCTCTCCGCCTTCGCCTTCGGCGCCGCCTGGGCCGGGTTCGGGGGCGTCGTCTTCGCCGCGAAGCAGACGTTCATCTCGCCGGAGAGCTTCACGTTTTTTGAATCCGTCATCATCTTGTGCATGGTGGTGCTGGGCGGCATGGCGAGCATTCCGGGCGTGATGCTCGGCGCGTTCATCCTCACCGTGCTGCCCGAGGCGCTCAGGGAACTCACGCTGTTCCGGCCCATGCTCCTGGGCGGCGCGATGGTGCTCATGATGGTGCTGAGGCCCCAGGGACTCCTGCAGGCCAAGGGGCACCGCCACCATCTCGAACGGGACGAACCGCAAAGCGAGGGGGAGGCGGGGCGATGAGCCCGAAGGTGCGTCTTTTGCTCTTGAAGAATCTCACGAGGCGCTTCGGCGGCGTGGTGGCGCTCGATTCTCTGAACATGATCGTGCACGAGGGCGAGGTGTTGGGCCTCATCGGCCCGAACGGCGCGGGGAAAACGACGGCCTTCAACGTGGTGACGGGCCTCTACGCGCCCACCGAGGGGGACGTCGTGTTCGGGGGGAAAAACCTCGTGGGGCTCAAGCCCAGCGCCGTGGCGAGCATGGGCATCGCGCGCACCTTCCAGAACATTCGCCTCTTCCGGGGGATGACGGTGCTCGAAAACGTCCTGGTGGGCCGGCACTGCAAGATGCGCAGCGGCCCGATAGGCGCGATCTTCAGGCTCCCCGGGATGGTGGCCGAGGAGCGCGAGGCGGTGGCCGAAGCCATGGAATTGCTGAAATTCACGGGCATCGACGCCTACGCCTCGGGCATGGCGGAAGCGCTCTCCTACGGGGATCAGAGACGGCTCGAGATCGCGCGCGCCCTGGCGAGCGAGCCCGGCCTCTTGCTGCTCGACGAGCCCGCCGCCGGCATGAATCCGCGCGAGAAGAGCGTTCTGAACGAGTTGATCCTGGCGATTCGTGATCGCGGCGTCACCATCCTGCTGATCGAACACGACATGAAGGTGGTCATGGGCATCTCGGACCGCGTGGTCGTCCTCGACCACGGGGAGAAGATTGCGGATGGAACCCCCGCCGAGGTGCGGCGCGACCCCAAGGTGCTCGAAGCCTATCTGGGAACCTCCAATGCTTGAACTGCGGGATATCCATTTCTACTACGGCCACATCCACGCGCTCCAGGGCGTGTCGCTGGAGGTGCGCTCGGGACAGGTCGTCTGCCTCATCGGCAGCAACGGAGCGGGCAAATCCTCCACCCTGATGGCGATCTGCGGCGTCAACGCCGTATCCCAGGGCGAGATACTCTTGGAGGGCGAGGCCATCCACGCCCGGGAGCCGGACGAGATCGTTAAGCGCGGCATCTGCCAGGTGCCCGAGGGCCGGCGCATATTTCCGCACCTGAGCGTGCTCGAAAACCTGGAGATGGGCGCTTTTTTGAGAAACGACGCCGCAGGCGTGAAAGAAGACCTCGACTACGTCTGCTCCCTGTTTCCCGTTCTGCACGAGCGCCGCGCCCAGAGGGGCGGCACGCTCTCCGGCGGCGAGCAGCAGATGCTGGCCATCGCGCGCGCCCTGATGTCGAAACCCAGGCTCCTCCTGCTCGATGAACCCTCGCTCGGCCTCGCGCCCCGGATCATCGAGACCATCTTCGAGGTCCTGGCGAGAATCCGCGACGAGGGGACGGGCATTTTCCTCGTCGAGCAGAACGCGCACCTGGCACTCAATTTCTCGGACTGGGCCTACGTGATGGAGACGGGGCGGATCATCATGGGCGATGCGCCCGGCGTGCTGCGCGATTCGCCCGCCGTCCGCGAGGCGTATCTCGGCGAATAGGGAGGTTCCGCTGCTCGCTCTTGCGGGGTTGTTGAAAAGCTCATGATGCGTGGTTAAAAATAATTGCGGATGCCCTGGAAAAATCATTTCATCCTTAGAGCGCGGCTGCCCGGCTTCGGGCGCTTTGCTACAATACGCCTCCCATTTTGAAGTCGCCCTCGTTCCGGGCGCCGCCGTTCGCCGGCGCGGCCTGCGGCGGGCCTTCTTGAGGAGACATGTCATGCCCGAGTTGTCCGCCAATTTCGCGCCCTTGAGCCCGCTCAACTTCATGGAGCGAAACCACTGGGTCTACAAAGACAAGGAAGCCGTCGTCTACGGGAACCGCCGCTACACCTACGCGCAGTTCGCCGATCGCGTCCAGCGCTGCGCGGCCGCCTTGAAGGCGGCGGGGGTCGGGGAGGGTGACCGGGTCGCCTACGTCGTCCCCAACGTGCCGGCCATGCTCGAGGCCCACTTCGCGGTTCCCCTGCTGGGCGCGCTCCTGGTGGCGATCAACATCCGCCTCTCTCCGGAGGAGATCGCCTACATCTGCGAGCACTCGGGCGCCAAGGTGCTCGTCGCCGACTGCGAATGGGCGAAGCCCCTCGCCGATCAGCGGAGCAAGCTCCCGGGGGTCCGGACCTTCGTGAACGTGGTGGACGCCGCCGCGGGTTTCGGTCCTTCCGACGGCGTCTTCGACGGGCCGGAGTACGAGGCGTTCATCGCATCGGCGCAGAACGAGAACCTTCCCTGGAAGATCGGCGAGGAGGGCGCGCCCCTCTCGATCAACTACACCAGCGGGACCACGGGCCGCCCCAAGGGGGTGATGTACACCCACCGGGGCGCCTATCTGAACGCCCTGGGCGAGATCGTCGAGGTGGGCGGATCGGTCTACATGAACTACCTCTGGACCCTCCCGATGTTCCACTGCAACGGCTGGTGCTACACCTGGGGCGTGACGGCGGTTGGCGGACGACACGTCTGCCTGCGCGCCGTCCAGCCGGCCGAGATATTCCGCCTCATCCGCGAGGAGCGGGTCTCCCACTTCTGCGCCGCCCC
Organism: bacterium; assembly: GCA_965203325.1. GTDB lineage: Bacteria > UBA8248 > UBA8248 > UBA8248 > UBA8248 > Bin107. The sequence continues at coordinate 436,843 of OZ241875.1, read as the reverse complement.
CACCGTGCTCATCGCCCTCGCGAACGACCCCGCCGCCCGGGAGGGCCCCTTCCCCCAGCCCGTCACCATCATGACCGCGGGCGCGCCGCCCTCCCCCACCATAATCGCCACCATGGAGGAGGACCTCGGCGCGCGGGTCGTCCACGCCTACGGGCTCACCGAAACCTACGGCCCCCACACCGTCTGCGCCTGGCACCCGGAATGGGACGACCTCCCCGCCGCGGAGCGCGCGCGTCTCAAGGCGCGCCAGGGGGTCCCCTTCGTCATGACGGGGGAATGCGAGGTCCGGGACCCGGAGATGCGCGCGGTTCCCTGGGACGGAAAGACCCAGGGCGAGGTCATGATGCGCGGAAACAACGTCATGGCCGGCTATTACGACAACCCCGCCGCCACCGGGGAGGCCTTCCGGGGCGGCTGGTTCCACAGCGGGGACATCGCCGTCGCGCACGAGGACGGCTACGTCGACCTCCAGGACCGCGCCAAGGACATAATCATCTCGGGCGGGGAGAACATCTCCACCATCGAGGTCGAGAAAGCCATCGCCTCTCACCCGGCGATTCTCGAAGTGGCCGTCGTCGCCGCGCCGGATGAGAAATGGGGTGAGGTGCCCAAGGCATTCGCCGTCAAGAAGGAGGGGATGGAGGTGAGCGAGGAGGAGATCATCGAACACGTGAAGGGCCGCCTCGCCCGCTTCAAGGCGCCCAAGCGCGTGGAGTTCGGCCCGCTCCCCAAGACCGCCACGGGCAAGATACAGAAGTTCGTCCTCCGCGATAAGGAATGGGCCGGCCGCGAGAAGCGGGTGAACTAGGGGCCGCGGCCGCCTTCATCCTGACGGCGGGCCCGGCTGCATTCAGCCCTCCTCCAGCGCGAGACGGGGGAGCGGCTTCTCGTCGATGGCCAGGTGGAGGATGGCCGTGGACACCCCCAAGAACACGGCGGCCCACCACATCAGGTCGTACGAGCCGGTGCGATCGTAGAGCACCCCGCCCATCCATATGCCGATGAAGCTTCCGATCTGATGGCCCAGGAACACGATGCCGAAGAGGGTCGCCATGTATTTCAACCCGAAGATCTGCGCGACGATGCCGGTGGTCAGCGGGACCGTCGAGAGCCACAGCAGCCCCATCGCCGCCGCGAACAGATAGATCGTCAGGGCGCTCGACGGAGCCATCAGGAGCGCGACGATGACCAGCGCCCGGCCCAGGTAGATGACGGAAAGACTCATCTTCTTGCTGAACCGCTGGCCTACGGCGCCCGACATGAACGCGCCGAAGATGTTGAGCAGCCCGACGATCGAGAGCGAATAGGCGCCTACATGCGGCGGCAGGCCGAGATCGGTGACGTAGGCGGGGAAGTGCACGACGATGAACGAGACGTGGAACCCGCACACGAAGAACCCGATGGTGAGGAGCACGTAGCCGCGGTGGCTCATCGCTTCGTCGAGCGCCTCTCTGAGGGTCTGGCCCGATTCCGGTTCGCCGACTGCCTTGCCCGCGCCGCGCAGCGTGAACGCGAGCGGAATCATGACCAGCGTGATGAGAGAGATCACCAGGAGCGAGTCGTACCAGCCGTAGCTCGCTATCAGGGCCTGGGTGAGCGGTGAGAAGATCACCTGGCCGAGCGAGCCGGCCGCGGTGCCGAAGCCGAGGGCGAGCGAGCGGCGCTCCGGCCCCACGACCCGCGCGATGGCGGCGAGCACGAGCGAAAACGAGGTGAACGCGACCCCGAGGCCGACGAGGATGCCGCCGCTCAGATGGAGCGCGAGTCCGCTCTCCGAGGCCGCCATGCCTGCAATGCCCATGGCGTAGGCGACGGCGCCCGAGGCGAGCACCAGCGCCGGTCCGTACCGGTCCACGATGGCCCCGGCGACCGGGACGCCGACGCCCCACAACAGATTCTGGATCGCCATCGCGAACGCGAAGGTCTGGCGCGACCACCCGTTCGAAACCGTCATCGGCTCGAGGTAGAGCCCGAAGCTCCCGCGGATCCCGAATCCGATGAGCGAGATCAGACAACCGGCCACGATCATCGCGAGCACCGCGCCACGACCGGGATGGGTATCGGTGGTGACAACGCGGCTCATGGGAATTCGGTCTCCATCTCGAGCAATGGTCGAAGCACGGCGCGCCCGTCGGACTGTCCGGGCGGCGCGTACACAAAGCGCGCAAGGTAACACGCCTGGAGTCGATTTCAAATCCGGCTCCGGATCATCCGTCTCGCAGAGCGTCTCCGCCCGCAGACGTGAAAGCGCGCCGTCTCCGTGGGCGGACAACAAAATGGCAAACGGTGCGGGAATCGCCGTCGTCGTTGAGTGCGCTCTATTTGACGCTTTTTCACCGCTGAAGGACAATGACCCGCATCGCATGAAACCATCGTGAGGCGGATGGAGCCATGAAAACCCTTTTCCTGCTGCGCCACGCCAAGTCGAGCTGGTCGGAACCGGGGTTGGCCGATTTCGATCGCCCTCTGAACGCACGCGGTCGCCGCGCGGCGCCGCTGATCGCCCGGCATCTTGCGCATGGCGGCCTGCTGCCCGGCCTCATCCTGTGCTCGGCCGCCCGGCGCACCCGTGAGACCCTGGCCCTGATGCTGCCCTGCCTGGCTCGCGACGCCGTCGTGCGCATCGAGAGCGGCCTCTACGGAGCGGACGCGGGGACCCTGCTGAGACGCCTCAGGCGCATCGAAGCCGAAGTGGATTGCGTCCTGGTCATCGCCCACAACCCGGGGCTCGAAGACCTCGCCGCCGGGATTTGCGGCGGCGGACCCGAGCCGATGCGCCGGCGTATGGACGAAAAATTCCCGACCGCCGCCCTGGCCGCGTTCGCGCTCGACGCGGCGCGCTGGTCCTCCCTGCGCGAAGGCGCGGCGATTCTCACCGACTTCGTCCTGCCGAGAGATCTCGCCTAGACCCGCCGGAAACCGCGCCCGACGCGGTACCGCTTCGAGGCCGGGCCCTGCATTACAAGCGCTTCTTTCCCGGGGCAACTCGCACTTGTGCGAGCGATTCGGTGCGAAATAGCTCTCGCCTCCTTGCCCGCCCGCCCGCTTCGGCCTACACTTCGGGGCGTATCCCTTTTCAACAACCATCCTGGAGGAAAGTTGCATGATATACGAAATGCGCACTTATCGGCTCACCGTCGGCGGCGTGGCCGAGTTCGAGGAGAATTTCGCAAAAGTCATCGACAAGAGAAACGAAGTCTCTCCGATCATGGGATTCTTCCATACCGAGGTCGGGGACCTGAACCGCATCAGGCACATCTGGCAGTACGAGAGCATGGATCACCGCGCCGAGGTGCGGGCGAAGACGATGTCGATGGACTGGTGGCCGCCGCCCAACGGGCATCTGATTCTCGAACAGGAGAGCAAGGTGATGACGGCGCCCCCGTTCCGGCCCGAACCGCGCCTTGGGCAGTATGGCGGCGTATATGAGTTCAGAACCTACACCGTGCAGCCCGGCAAGACGGGCGAGGTCCTGAGCCGCTGGACCGAGCACATCGCGGCGCGGGAAGAACTCTCCCCGCTGGCGGCGCTCTTCATGACCGACGTGGGGCCGCTTAACGAGTGGATTCACGTCTGGGCGTATGAGGACATGAACCACCGCGCCGAGATCCGCAAGAAAGCGCACGAGTTGCCGAACTGGCCTCCGGGCTCGCGTCCGTTCCTGGATACGCAGAATTCGGAAATCTGGGTGCCCTCTTCGTTCTCACCCATGCACTAGGCGGTAAGCGCTATCCCGCGGCGAACAGGTAGAGGAGGGCCAGTGCGCCCGCGCCCCAGCAGTAGTAGCGAAAGCGCGCCAGGTTACCGCCTCGAACGAGCCGGATGAGCCAGCCGAGAGCGACTGCCCCGACGACCGCGGCGGCGATCGCGCCGACCGCGTAGGGGAGCAGCTTCCCGCCGAGCGGGCCTTCCAGGTCTTTCATCTTGAGCGCGAATGCGCCCAGAATGGCCGGTACGGAGAGCAGGAAGCTGAAGCGCGCGGCTTGTTCGCGCGCCACCCCGCGCATGAGGGCAGCGGCGATGGTCGCTCCCGAGCGTGAGATGCCCGGGATGATGGCGAACGCCTGGAATACGCCGATGATGAGGGCGTCTTTGGCCGTCATCTCGGCTTCCTCCCGGCCCGCGCCTTCTCCGGGTTCGCTCAGGCATAAGATGCCGCCCGTCACGAGAAGCGCGCAGGCGGCGAGCTTGGGCGAGGCGAACATCTGCTCGACCAGACCGCCCAGAAGAACGCCCACGATTCCCGCGGGAACCGAGCCGAGAATCAGGAGCCAGCCCGTTCTGGCCGCGCCCTCATCTGAATCTCCGCCCACGAGGGACGAGACCCACCCCCGCGCGATGCGCCATAGGTCTTTTCCGTAGAAGACGAGGACGGCGGCGAGGGTGCCGACGTGGAGTAGGACGTCGAAGAACAACTCGGGTTCTTTCAGCCCCAGAATGCTCTGGCCCAGAACGAGATGCCCCGAACTGCTGACCGGCAGGAACTCGGTGAGGCCTTGGAGGACGCCGAGGATGAGGGCGTGTTCCCAGAGCATGTTCACGTATCCAGTGGGTGATTCATAGGAATCTGGCGTCCTTGCCTTTGAGGTTCTTTACCATCTCGCCGATTTTTTCCGCGTTCTCGACCGAACAGATGAGCAGCGCGTCGTCCGTCTCGACGACGATGAGGTCCTCGACCCCGAGTGCGGCGACGAACTTCTTGTTCGAGCGGACGATGAGGTTCTTCGCTTCGATGGTCTTGGCTTCCCCTCCTTTGGGGAGTATCCAGACGTTGCCGGCCTCATCGCGCGGCAAGGCGTCCCGGAGGGCGGGCCACGTGCCCAGATCGCTCCAGCCGACGTCGGCCGGCAAGACGATGAGGCCGCGCGTTTTCTCCATCACCCCGTGATCGATGCTGATGGATTCGCACTTCACCCATAATTTCGCGAAAGCGGCGGCGTCGCGCTTGTCAAATGCGGATGCCGCCCGGTTCAAAAGTCCGCTCAGACGGGGCTGGTGGGCTTCCAGTTCATCGATAAGGTGAGCGGCCTTCGAGATGAAAATGCCGCTGTTCCAATAGTGTTTCCCGGAGGCCGCATATCGCCTGGCCCGCGCGAGCGGGGGTTTCTCAATAAACTTCTTTGCGCGGAACGCCTCGATTTCTCCTGAAAGCGCGATTCGCTGGCCGCGTTCGATGTAGCCGAAGCCGGTATCGGGCGTATGCGGCGTCAGCCCGAGCGACACGATGGTTCCACCCGCACTCGCCAGATGCGCGCCCGCCTTGATGATTTTTCGGAATTCCCGCGTCTTCCCGATGAACTGGTCTGCGGGCAGGGCGCACATCGCAGCGCCCAGCTCTCTCGATTCGATAAGGCGGGCCGCCAGGCCGAGGCAGGGCGCGGTGTTTCTCGACTCCGGTTCATAGACGACGTTTCGTTTTGGGACATCGATGTTTTTGAGCAATTTCCGGTGCGCCGCCGAAGCCATAACGAGCGTTCGTTCGGGCGGCGCGAGGCCGCGCGCGCGCGCCAGCGTCATTTCGAGCAGCGAGGGGCCTTCGTTTTCCGGCGGAACCCCGCCTCCCGGCGGCAGGAACTGCTTGGGCCTCGCTTTTCTGCTCACCGGCCAGAAGCGCATTCCCACGCCTCCCGCCATGATGACCGCCCACAGGGGGGCCGTTTTCCGTCCGGCCACTAAAAGATTCCTTTGAAGAGGAGAAAACCGCCCAAAAGCAATACGATAAAGAGGATGGTCAATAAATTAAAGCGGCGATCGATGAAACTTCTTATCGGCGGGCCGAAGCGGTGGATGAGCGCGGCCTCGATAAAAAAGCGCGCCGAGCGGCTCAAGGCCGACGCGATGAGGAAGACGAGAAAATCGATCTCGAACGCGCCCGCCGAAATGGTGAACACTTTGTAGGGAATCGGCGTAAAGCCTGCGATTCCGACCGCCCAGGCGTCATAGGCGCGGTAGTATTCCTGAACGAGTTGATACTTATCCGCCACGCCATAGAAGGCGATGATGGGCTCGCCGACGCTTTTCAGGAGGTAAAAGCCAATAAAGTAGCCCAGCGCGCCGCCCAGCACGGAAGACGCCGAGCAGACGGCGGCGTAGAGATACGCCCTTTGCGGTCTGGCGAGCGCCAGGGCCATCAGGAGCGGGTCCGGCGGTATGGGGAAGAAGATGGATTCCGTCGCCGATACGATGATGAGGGCGGGCAGGGCGTAGCGCGAATCCGCCCAGTTCAGCACCCAGTCGTAGAGCGCGCGGAGGCTACGCATCCGGCAGGGAGACGGCGGGGTATTTTTTTATCTCTTCGTATACTTCGCCTTGGTACGCCTGCAGGGAGGGTTCGTCCAGCGCCTCGAAGCGCATGACGAGCACGGGCTGGGTGTTCGAGGCGCGGATGAGGCCCCAGCCTTTTTCGAAATTGATTCGAGCGCCATCAACTTCAATGGTTTCGTATATATTCTTGAAGTGATTCTTTAGGTTTTCGACGATCTGGAATTTCTCCTCGTCCGGGCACGCGACCCTGATCTCGGGCGTGGAGACCGACGTGGGGATTTCAGATACCCGCTCGGCGAGGGTATCTTCTGAATCGCACAGAAGATGCAGGAGCCTGGCGGCCGTGTAGATGGCGTCGTCATAGCCCAGGTAGCCGTCCACGAAGAAGATGTGACCGGAGAGTTCACCGCCCAGAGGGGCCTTCTCCTCCACGATCTTGGCGCGCACGAGCGAGTGGCCCGTCGCGCTCATCACCGGACGCCCGCCCATCCGCTTCACGGCGTCGGCCAGGCGCGATGAGCACTTCACGTCGAACACGACGGCCTCTCCGGGGCTTCGCGCCAGAATGGGCGCCGCGAGCAGCATGAGCAACTCATCCCCCCAGATAATCCTGCCCGTGGCGTCCACCGCGCCGATGCGGTCGCCGTCGCCGTCCAGGCCGATTCCCGCCTCGGCGCCCGTTTCCCGGACTTTCGCTATCAGGGACTCGAGGTTTTCGGGTACCGTGGGGTCGGGGTGGTGGTTGGGATAAGAGGCGTCGGGCTCGGTGAAGAGTTCCACCACTTCCGCGCCGATTTTTCTCAACACCTGGGGCGCCACCGTGCCGCCGACCCCGTTCCCCGCATCGACGACCACCTTGACGGGTCTGGTTAGTCTCAGGTCTTTCGATGCGCGCTCGATGTATCGGGGTCTGATGTCGACTTCTGTGAACGCGCCCCGCGCCTCGGCCCGGTGGATGCGGCCCTCTACGATGATTTTTCGTACCTCCTGGATCTCCGCGCCGTGAATCGCCTCGCGCCCCCGGGTGATCTTGAAGCCGTTGAACTCCGGCGGGTTGTGCGAGCCTGTAATCTGCACGGCGCCCGCCACGTCGAGGTGGTGCGTCGCGAAGGAGACCACCGGGGTGGGCACCATGCCGATCCCGATGACGCGGCAGCCTGCGGCGGTGAGGCCTCTTTGGAGCGCGTCGTAGAAATCGGGGGAGGAGAATCGGTTGTCGCGCCCGACGGCGACGGCGGCCCCCTGCGCGCCGCCCAGGTGCGTGCCGAGCGCGCCGCCGATGGTCTCGACGACCTCGGTGGTGAGGTCTTTCTCCACCACGCCGCGAATGTCGTATTCCCTGAAGATCAGCGGGTTGATGCCGGACACGCAAGACTCCCATCGGGCGAATGGCCGTTTTTCTGCAAGGCGCGCGAATTATTGCACCCCCTTCTTCGGCGGGCAACCTCGTTTTTGAACCCGCCTTGTGTCATTCTCCGTCATGAGGGGGTATAATGCTCCCTCGTTCGTCCGCGCGCGGTTGCGCCCTCCGCCTTCTGGATGGTTCGGCCCTTGAAAGTCATGAAATTCCATAAACTTTCATCTCTGCATGGCGGGAGATTTTCGAGTTGATCGCGGGTACGGGTCCATTGAGCGAGCGGGTGATGATACGGCTGGGGCGCGGCTTCGTGGGTCTTCTGGTGCGCCTGTTCACCAAAATGAAAATCACCGGGATGGAGAACATCCCGCCGGGGGGGAACATCCTCTTTTTGAGCAATCATGTCTCCGCCCTCGATGTCCTGGTGATCCCATGGGCCATCTACCTGAAATACCCTGAAGAACTGCTTCGCCAGGCGGGAAAAGAAGAGCTTTTTGATCTCCCCGTCGTGGGGTGGATACTCCACAAATGGCGGGGTTTCCCCATCAAGCGCGGCGGAGCCGACAGGAAATCCATCCGCATGATCGAGGAATACATCAAAGAGGGGAAGGTCATCCTCTACCCCGAGGGAACGCGGAGCCGCGACGGGCAGCTTCTGCGGGGGAACCGCATGGTGGGCCGGATCGTGAGGAACACCACTCCCACGGTCGTCCCCGTCTCCATCAAGGGGACGGACCGGGTGATTCCGGTGGGCAAGACCATCCCCCGCCCGGGAACGAGGGTCGAGTTGCGATTCGGCGCGCCGATGGATTTGAGCGATGCGTATGCAATCGTCAACACGAAAGAGGCGAGCCAGGAGATCATCGACCGCGTGATGACGGCCATCGGGGAGCTGCAAAACGGGGGGATCGCCGAAAGCCTCGAGAAAAAGGGTGCTCCGGGTGAGTAAACAACCCTTCTCGAAGCCCAGGAGATTCGAATCCATCCTGAGGGAATTGCGCCGGAAAGAGCCCTGGGGCAAGCGGCTGGCGAGGAATTTCGTGTTCCGCATCTGGCCCAGGGCCGTGGGCGAGGGCATCTCCCGGGCGGCGCGGCCGGTATCTTTCAGGAAGGGCTGCCTCCACGTGGAGGTCGCCGACTCGAGTTGGCTGTATGAACTCGAACTCAGAAAGCAGGATTTGATCGCGAGAATCAACGAGCACATGGAGGATTCCCGTATCGAGGAGATCCGCTTCAGGATTTCGAACGAAGGTCTTGCGTTCGACGATGATGATGAGGGTGAACCGGCGGCGTATACCAGGGAAGCGACGCCGATTTCCTCGGGCGATGAAGCCGCGATAGGTGCCGCCATTGCCGATATGGGGGATGAGCAATTACGCCGGGCGGCGGAAAAACTCATCTTCCGTATTCGTGCGCATGGAAAATCCAAATTATGATAATATCCGGCGCGAGAGATTGTTGGAGAGGTCGTACTTTATGGTGAAATTCTACGGCAAGATGATATTGCCCCTCGCCCTGATCCTGGCGGGATGCGCGCCCCTGGAAACCGAGGTGAAGCCCGAAGCGCCTGCGCCCGTAGTCAAGCTGCGTCCGCTTTCAGACAAAGTAAAAGGAACGTCCAAGTCCTATTTTCATTTTATCGCCGGCTACCGCGAAGAGCTGGACGGAAATCTCAAAGATGCGGCGGCGTCTTACCTCCAGGCCGTCGAGAACAATCCGGGCTCCTCTTTTTTATCGACTCGCCTGGCGTCGCTTCTCGTTCGTCAGGGGAAACTGGCCGAGGCCGAAAAATTCGCTCTCAAGGCGACGGCGCAGGATGCAAAGAACCTCGAGGCTCACTTCGTTCTGGGAGGCATATACGCTTCTCTCACGAAGCTGGACGAAGCCGTCACCACTTACAACGAGTTACTGAAATTGAGTCCTGATCACCAGGAAACACGCCTGCTCCTGGGCAGCGTCTACCTGGATTTGGGCAAGTATTCCGAAGCCGTCGAGACGCTCGAGACCCTCGTCGAGTCGGGGGTAAGGCCCATACTCGCCAGGTACAATCTCGCGCAAGCCTATGCGGGCTTGAAAAAATTCGCCGAGGCAGAGAAGGAAATTTCCAATATCCTCAAGAGACAGCCCAGGTTCACGCGCGGAATGCTCCTGCTCGCCAGGCTCTATGAGGCGCAGGAAAAGTTCGACGAGGCGGAAGCAACCTACAAAAAAGCGCAAAAAATCGAGCCCGACAACCGCCTCATTCGCTCTCGCCTGGGGCAGCTCTACATCCGCAAGAAAGACATCAAGCAGGCGCTGGAAGAGTTCAAGGCGCTCGGGTCGGAGGAGCCCGACAATGTGCGTGTTCACCGAACCCTCGGTTTTTTGAACTTCGATCAAAAAGAATATCAGGATGCGCTTCGGGAATTTCGATTCGTCCTGGCGAGAAATCCGAAAGACGAGATGGTTCGCAAGTACGTCGCGAGGATTTACGAAGAGTTGGAGCAATATCAGCGCGCCGAGGAGGAGCTTCTCGAATTGTTGTCGTTGTTGCCCAAGTCGCTGGACGGGCACATCCAACTCGCCTGGTTGTACATCGACCAGAAAAAGTGGAAGAAGGCGAGCGAAGTTCTGGATAAAGCCGTAAAGCACCATCCCGATGAAGACCGGGTGTATTATACGCGCGGTTTGCTGCTTTCGAGACAAAAGAAGTTCACCGAAGCGATGCCCCATCTTCAAAGAGCGGTGAAGCTCGAACCCGACCGGGAGGGTTATTTGTATTCTCTCGCCTCCGTGTATTACGAGTTGAAGCGCTGGGATGACGTGGAGGCGACCACGAGAAAAATCATCCAAATCGATCCAAAACACGCCAACGCCCTGAATCTGTTGGGCTATATGTTCTCCGAACTCGACAAGAACCTCGACGAAGCGGAAAAACTCCTGGATCGCGCCTTGGCGATCGAGCCGGAAAACGCCGCTTTTCTCGACAGCATCGGGTGGGTTTATTACCGACAGGGTCGCTTCAAGGAAGCGCTCGTGAAGGTGCAGCACGCGGCGACGAAGATGCCCAAGGACGCCGTCATCCTGGATCACCTGGGCGATATATACCTGGCCCTGCATGATGTGGAAAAGGCGCTCCTGCACTGGAAGCGCGCCTCCAAAGAGGACCCGGAAAACGAAAAACTGAAGAAAAAGATTCAAAAACATCTTCCAAAAGAGAAAAAGCCCCTCATGTAGGGCAATTCGATCGTTGGCGCATTTGGCGCGCCTGCTGGCTCCCGCCCGGATTATCTCGACTTCTCTCACCAGGGACATTTGATTCTTGCGTACCTTGCGTTTTTGTCTGGCAGTGTCGTTTTGTGCCCTGGCCGGTTGCGCGCTCCTCCAATCCGGTCAAGTCGCGGAGGTCCCGCCCCGTGATGCGTCGCGCGCGGAAGTATTCGCCAGACTCAAAGCCAGGCGATACCCTCGCGCGTATCGCGGCGCCGTATACATGCAGTTGCGCTATCACGGCGAGCGCTCGAAGGCGAGACGCGAGAACCCCCTGGTTCCACAAGGTTCGTTCGCCGGCCACGCGGCCCTGGTTCTGAGGAAACCGGACTCGCTGCGGTTAGAGCCTCTGTCTCCGTTCGGCACGCCGCTGCTGGTCGTCGTCGCGCGAGGCGACTCGTTTCGCGCCTATTCCCCCTCGCGGAACACGGTATACATGGGCAGGACGGACAGGCAGGGGATTGAGGGGATGCTGGGAATCCCGTTGAACAGCGAAATTTTCATCAAGCTCTTGCTGGGGGACTGGGCAGTCGTGCTGGGGGGCGAGGAAAATCTCGCTTTGAAAAAGAGGGGTTTCGCGTATGTGCTCGAGACGAGGGGAGGGTCCGCCGGGGTGGTTTCGGGTTATGTCGAACTGGAGCCTCGGGATTTCCATGCGGTGAAATTGGAAATTCGCACGCGGCGGGGAGCGATTGTGGTTCGTTACGGCGGGTTTATCAAAACCGGGAAAGTGTGGCGTCCATCGCAGGTGGAGATTCTGGCCCCCGGCGGGAAGAATCGGCTCCATATCTCCTATCCCGCCGGTGAAGGAGCGGTGGATACGGCGCTTCCCGACGATTTGTTCCGCCTGGAGCCGCCGCGAGGCGCCAGAACGCTGTGGCTGGGAGGATAGCCGGTTTCATGAGCCGCAAAGACGTTTCCGCACCCCTGGTTTTGAAGACGCCCGCAAAGCTCAACCTGTGTCTCAGAATCCTGGGTCTGCGCGCCGACGGCTATCACGAAATCGTCACATGGATGCAGCAGGTATCGCTGTATGACGAGGTTCGCGTCGAGCCGGGCGGGGAGAGGATTCTCGTGTATGCGGACCGGGATGATGTTCCGGGCGGAGGAGAGAACATCGTGCATCGCGCAGCGAGGGCCTTGAGAGCGGCATCGGGACGCAAGGCGCTGGGAGCGCGCATTTCTCTGAAAAAGAACATCCCTGCGGGCGCGGGCCTGGGCGGGGGGAGCGGCAACGCGGCGGGCGCGCTCTGGGCGCTGAACCGGGCCTGGAATCTCGGGATGGACAGGGCGGAGCTTTGCGAGGTAGCCGCGCAGGTCGGTTCGGACGTTCCGTTTTTTTTATGTGGCCCGGCGGCGGTGTGCCGGGGACGGGGCGAGCGAGTCGAGGCGAAAGAAGCCCTGAGGAGCGGCTGGTTTCTATTGGTCAAGCCGCCCGTGGCTCTGTCCACGCACGAAGTCTATGGCTGGTCCCGCGAGAGACTGGGCCGGGCGGGGCGAGATTTCGACGAAACAAACGGCCCGGCGCGCCTCGGGAGGTATGAATACGGCAATGATTTGGAGGGAGTCGTTTTTCCGAGATTCCCGGAGCTTGAGCGCCTGTGCGCCGTGCTCGTTCGCCAGGGCGCCGTGAGGGCCATGATGAGCGGCAGCGGTTCGGCGGTTTTTGGTTTTTTTCGCCGCAAACGGGAGGCCGAGCGAGCGGCAATCCGCATCCAGGAGAGTGAAAAGGGGAAAAAATGTGAATGTTTTCTCACGACGCCACTCCGGGAGGCGTGTTTTCCTTGAAAAAATCGAAAAGTGAGGCAAAATGTCTGAAAAATGGGGAAATGGAAAGAATTTCGCCTCCCGCCACTTGCCTCCGCCCGGAAAATCAAGTATCAAAAATCGCCCTTTGTGATTGCATGAACAATACTATGTGAGCAGGTACGGTGAACGGACACCAATTAAAGGTATTTGGCGGGCGCTCGAATCCGGCACTGAACCAGAGCATTTTCGAAGCTTTGTACATCAAGCCCGGCTCGCTTGAAATCATCGATTTCAGCGATGGCGAAACGTTCGTGCGGATACACGAGAACATCCGGGGCGCGGACGTATTCGTCGTGCAGAGCCTTTGCACCCCCGGGAATGCGAACCTGATGGAAATGCTCATCATGCTTGATGCGTTCAGGCGTTCGTCGGCCGAGCGCATCACGGCGGTGATTCCATATTTCGCATACGCGCGTCAGGATCGGAAGGTGCAGCCGAGGGTGCCGATTACCGCGAAGCTCGTCGCCAACCTCCTGGCCGCCTCGGGCGCGGATCGTGTTATCGCCATGGATTTGCATGCGGGCCAGATACAGGGGTTTTTCGACATTCCCGTGGACCATCTGTATTCGGCGCCTATCATGATAGAGTATTTCAAGAAGAAAGACCTGAAAGATCTCGTGGTTGTCTCGCCCGACGCCGGAGGCGTGGAAAGAGCCCGCGACTACGCGAAGAGGCTGAACGCGAGTCTGGGCATCATCGACAAGCGGCGCGAGCGGGCGAACCACTCGGAAGTCATGAACATCATCGGCGACGTGAAAGGATGCGACGTTCTGGTCGTGGATGATCTTTGCGATACGGCGGGCACCATGAGCCAGGGCGCAGATGCGCTCATGAAAGCAGGCGCGCGTCAGGTATACGCATGTTGCACACATGCGGTTCTCTCGGGTCCGGCGGTAGAGAGAATCGAGAATTCAAGCATCGTCGAGTTTGTCGTGAGCGATTCGATACCGCTTTCGGATGAGGCGAAAGGCTGCTCCCGCATCCAGGTGCTGGAGGTGGGGAGGCTTTTGGCCGAGGCGATTCGCCGCATTCACGAGAATGCGTCCGTCAGCAGTTTGTTTGAATGATCGGCTGGAGCGTCGGAGGCATATCTGGAGTAAAAAATGGAAAATTTATCTCTCTCGGTGGATAAGAGAACGCAAACAGGAAAGAGCGGCGCCCGTGCAGTGAGAAATGCCGGCAACATACCGGGCGTCGTGTACGGAATTCAGGATTCCACGCCCTTGACCATCAAGCCCAAGGAACTGGAGGCCTTGCTCGGTACGAGGGCCGGGGCCAACGTCGTTTTCCAGCTCAACGTCGAGGGCGACGCCGCTTCGGAGCGTCCGGTTATCGTAAAGGAGCTTCAGCGCGACCCGATGAGGGGCACGATTTTGCATGCGGATTTTCTGGAAATCCGGATGGACGAGAAAATCGAGATCGCCGTGCCTCTCTCTCTGGCGGGCGAGGCGCCCGGGGAGAAAATGGGCGGCACGCTCTCTCAATTGCTGCGTGAACTGGAGATATCCTGCCTGCCGAACGCCATTCCGGAGCATGTCGAGGTCGATATTTCGGAGGTGGAAATCGGTGATGTGATTCACGTGCGCGATCTTCAGCTTCCCGAGGGCGTGGAACTGGTGGCTGACCCCGATGATCCCGTCTTTACGGTTATGGTTCCCGTCGAGGAAGAGGAAGAAGAGGTCGAGGATGAATTGCTTGTCGGCGAAGGCGAAGGAGAAGAAGGGGCGGAGGCCGAAGCTTCTGACGATGAGGGGGACGAAGCGGCCGAGTCTTCCGACTGATGGTTCGTGCGGGAAGCCGGCAGTACTGAGACTGGGGTGTGAATGGCTGCTGCTGTCTTGATCGTCGGTCTCGGCAACCCCGGAATAGAGTACGCGTTGACGAGGCACAATCTGGGTTTCTGGGCGGTGGACAGGATGGCCCGCGCCCATCGCGTTTCGATGAATGATTCGAAATACCATTCCGTCCTGGGCAGCGGGTCGCTCAGGGGATGGAAATTCATACTCGCGAAGCCCCAGACGTTCATGAATTTAAGCGGCAAGGCCGTGAGGGCGCTCCTGCTCGGAGAAGGGCTGGGGCCTGAAGATTTACTCGTCATGCACGACGACATGGATATCGAGCCGGGTCGTGTGAAATTCAAGAAATCGGGTGGAGACGCGGGCCACCACGGGGTCGGCAGCATCATCCACTCATTGGGGACGGATATGTTTTCCCGTCTGCGCATCGGGGTGGGCAGACCGCCGAATGGAGCGGACGGCGCGGATTGGTTGTTGGATACTTTTCTCGATCATGAACTCGAAGCAGTGGAACCGGCTGTTGATGAGGCGGTGCAGCGGGCATTTGATTTCGTTGTCGGCAATAGACCTTGAATCCGCCTTTTTCATTGCAAAATGAAAGTCCATCTTAATACCTCTCGCTAAACAGCCCGTGAGGAGGAGGAAAGGGAGATAATGGTTGCTTTCTCAAATATGGCCGCAATCTTCGGGATTGCGGGGTTGGTACTGGCGGGGGCGATTTACGCCTGGATTTCCAAACAATCCGACGGCAACGAGTTGATGCGGAAACTCGCCGGCCAGATTCACGAAGGGGCAATGGTGTTCCTGAAAAGGGAATACAAAATTCTCGCGATTTTCGTCGTGGTCGTGTTCGTTCTTCTGAGCGTCGCCATATCCGCGAAAACGGGTATCGCCTTCATCGTCGGCGCCATCTGCTCGGTTCTCGCCGGGTTTTTCGGCATGAACTCGGCGACGAAGGCGAACGTGAGAACGGCGGCGGCGGCGAATTCAGGAGCCGGCCAGGCGGGCGCGCTCTCCATGGCGTTCTTCGGCGGAACCGTCATGGGCCTTTCCGTCGCGAGCCTGGGTCTTCTGGGCGTAGGCGTGTTGTTCTGGTATTTCGACGTGCTGGGGAACGCGACGAACGTGACCATCATCAGCGGCTTCTCGATGGGGGCGAGCTCCATCGCGCTGTTTGCGCGTGTGGGCGGCGGTATTTTCACGAAAACGGCGGACGTGGGCGCGGACCTCGTCGGCAAGGTGGAGGCGAACATTCCCGAGGACGATCCGAGGAACCCGGCCGTCATCGCCGACAACGTGGGCGACTGCGTGGGGGACGTCGCCGGCATGGGCGCCGACCTGTTCGAATCCTACGTCGGCGCCATCATTTCGACGATATTCATCGGCTCGACTATCGGCGTTTCCCTGGGCGCGAACAGCGCGGCGGCGATGGCGCTGCCCCTGCTGCTCGCCATGATGGGTCTCATCGCCTCCTCGGTAGGCATCGCCTCGATGAAGGTGCTGGCCTCGAAAAACCCGGCCGTCGCCCTCAGGAGCGCCACCGGAATCGCGACGGTCATATTCATCATCCTGGCTTTTTTCGTCACCAGCACGCTGGGCCTGAATAACGGCGTGTTCGGCTCGGTTCTCTTCGGCGCCGCCGGCGGCGTCCTCATCGGCTGGCTCACCGAGTATTACACCGGAACGGGCGGAAAGCCCGTCGGCGAAATCGTCGCCGCATCCGAGACCGGAGTGGCGACGAACATCATCGGCGGCTTCGCCGTGGGTCTCGAGAGCGTGTGCGCTCCCCTGCTCGTACTGGCGGTGATTACCCTGGTCTCGAACGGCTGGGCGGGGCTCTACGGCATCTCCATCGCCGCCGTGGGAATGCTGGCGACGATCGGCATCACGATGTCGGTCGACGCGTATGGCCCGATTGCCGATAACGCGGGCGGAATCACGGAAATGAGCGAGTTGGGGCCGGAGACGCGGAAGATCACCGACGGCCTCGACGCGCTGGGCAACACCACGGCGGCCATCGGCAAGGGATTCGCCATCGGCTCCGCCGCCCTGACGGCGCTGGCGTTTTACGCCGCATACACGAAAGCGGCCGATCTGCAGCAGATCAACCTCACAGAGGCGAAGGTGGTGGCCGGCATGTTCATCGGCGGGGCGATACCGTTCCTCATCGGAGCGCTCACCATGAAATCCGTCGGCAAGGCCGCCTTCATCATGATCCAGGAGATCAGGCGTCAGTTCCGCGAGATTCCCGGCATCATGGAGGGCACGGCGGACCCCGACAGCGCGCGCTGCGTCGACATCAGCACGCAGGCCGCTCTCAAGGAGATGGTCCTCCCCGGCGTTGTGGCCGTGGTCGCGCCCATCGTGGTGGGGTATCTGATGGGCAAAGAGGCGCTTGGCGGCATGCTGGCCGGCGCGCTGCTCTCGGGCGTTCTGGTCGCCTTGCTGATGGCGAATGCGGGCGGCGCCTGGGACAATGCGAAAAAAGAGATTGAAGACGGCAAACTCGGCGGCAAGGGCTCCGAGGCCCACAAGGCGGCGGTCGTGGGCGATACGGTGGGAGACCCGATGAAGGACACCTCGGGCCCCTCGATGAACATCCTGATTAAGTTGATGTCCATCGTCTCCCTCGTGTTGGCGCCGCTTTTCTAGCGAAAACGAGGGTCTGGAACCAAAGCAGCGTTTTCGCGGCTCCTTGTCGGAGCCGCTATGGCCCGCCGGGGGCATGTGTGCTAACCTTCGGCTATATTATTGGCTCCTCGCTCCGGTCGACAGAGGCCGGGGCCGCTCAGTCCGGGAGGAGGACGAGATGAGACAGTACGAAACGATGGTTTTGCTGTCCCCCGAACTCACCGATGAAACCGTGGAGGAGAAGATTTCCGGTTTCGAGAAAAAGGTGACCGAGGGGGGCGGAGAAATTCTGAACGTAGACCGGTGGGGCAAGAAGCGCCTCGCCTATCCCATCCAGCGCCAGCGGCACGGCATCTATTTCATCGTCACGTATCATTCAGAACCCGAAGTGGTGGCGGACATCGAGCGCGATATGCGCATCGATGAAGAGACGTGGCGTTATATGACGGTGCGAATGGATGAGGTGCTCCTGAGAAAACTCGAGAAAAACGCAAAAAGCGCGGCCGCCAGGGAACGAGAAAGCGCTTCTGAGGGTGGTGATGGGGATTCCCCACGCCGGCCCGCGTCCGCCTCGTCGGGCGACTCGTAAATGGCAGGGGTATTGTTATGGCTCAAATGAATTCTGTGTACCTCCGCGGCAACATGACGCGCGATCCGGAAAAACGGTTTCTGCCTTCCGGGAATTCCGTGGTTTCTTTCGGGTTCGCGGTCAATCGGCGATACCGTAGCGGGGATGAGTGGAAAGAGGATACCTGCTTCGTGGATGTGGTCGTCTATGGCCGTCAGGGCGACTGGGTGATGGAGCAGACGGGCAAGGGCAGCCCGCTTGTGGTGGAAGGGCGTTTGAGCTTCCGCTCCTGGGAAGCGCAGGACGGCTCGAGACGCAGCAAGCACGAGGTGGTGGCGCAAAATGTCCATTTCCTGACCACCCGGGACGAGAGGACCGGAGGCGGCGGGTCGAGAAACACGGAATCCTACACGCCGCCGCCGCAAGAATCGCCCATGACGGACGATGACATCCCATTTTGATATCGAAACTTGTCGATTCGTTTTAGGAGATAGATATGGCGCTTGTTCCCCGTGGATTCGGTGATAAGAAGAGGAAGAGAAAAAAGCGTTTTCAGCGAAAGAAGATATGCCGCTTCTCGGCGGATGGCGTGGCGTATATCGACTACAAGGACGTGAAAACGCTTCGAAACATGGTGAGTGAGCGGGGAAAAATCATTCCCCGCCGCGTGACCGGCACTTCCGCCCGCTTCCAGCGGCAGTTGACGACGGCGATTAAGCGCGCCCGCTACATGGCGTTGATGCCCTACACCGTAGACCATTCATAAGTCGGAGATATTGAACGATGCGCTTGATATTGCGTAAGGACATAGAGAGTCTCGGAGAGGTGGGAGACGTCGTCGAGGTAGCCGACGGCTACGGGCTCAACTACCTCATCCCGAAAGGTCTGGCGCTTCACGCCACGGCGAGCACGGTGCGCGCGACGCAGCACGAGCAGCGGCTGCGCGATGCGCAAATCCAGGCGGCGAAACGCAGCGCGCAGGATTATGCGGGAGAATTCTCCGGCGTCGAGCTCGAATTCTCGATGCGCGTGGGCGCGGACGGCAGGCTGTTCGGCTCGGTGACGAACCGGATGATCGAGGACGCCCTGCAGGAGAAGGGTCTTGAGGTCAACCGCAGGAGAATCGTTCTGGACGAGCCGATTAAAAAAGTGGGTACTTATGACGTCGACATTCGCCTGCACCAGGAAGTGAGAGCGTCGGTTCAGGTGAAGGTGATGCCCGATGAAGCGTCCCTGGCGGCCGAGGCCGAAGCGGAAGAAGCTGCTGCCGAGACGGAAGAGGCAGCCGCCGCCGAGGCGGGAGAAGCCACTGAGGCCGCGGACGAAGTAGAGACCGAAGCAGAAGCGACGGCGGAGGCGGCTGAGGCCGTTTCGGAGGATGAGCCGGAAGAAAACCAGGACGCAGAAGAAGAGGAAGAAAAGACCGAATAGCGTTTCGCATTCCGGTCGTTTTTTGGTGGATAGTGGCAAGACGAATGATATCATAGAGATAGAAGGGGCAGTTGAAGGCTGGCGCCTCTTATTTCCTTGGGATCCGGCAATTACGTTTTCAGGTAGTTTGATCTTGGCTCCATCTGATGTAACCTAACGTCCACGCCCGCTCTTTCCACTTGGCAGACATTGGAGTTTCAAAGTGGAAATGCCCGCTCGCCCCGAGCGGTCCGCGGAGTCGGGCCATCTCCCCCCACAGAACATAGAAGCCGAGCAGCGCGTTCTGGGCGCCTTGTTGCTCGACGGGTCGATGGTGCCGCCCGTCATGGAGGTGTTGCGGCCCGAGCATTTCTACCGCATGAGCCACCGCGTGATTTACGAGGGCATGCTCAGCCTGTTCGAGAAATCCGAACCCATCGACCTGCTCACCCTGGCCGACGCCCTGAAGAAGGCGAAAACGCTCGACACCGCGGGCGGGCCCGAATACGTCGCGCGTCTGGCGGACGATGTCTCCAGCGCCAGGCGCGCGGAAACCTACGCGAAACTCGTCAGAAGCACGGCATTGCTGAGAGAGCTGATACACACCTCGAACGCCATCGCCCAGAGAGCTTTCACGGGCGAGGAGGACATCGATACGCTCGTGGACGACGCCGAGCGCGCGATGCTGGAGGTTTCGTCCGGCCGTTACCAGCAAAGCGTAGAGGGAATGCGCGACATCATCAAACATACGTTTCCCTACCTGGAAGACCTCTACGACCGCAAGGAACTGGTGACCGGCGTGCCCACGGGATTCGCGGACCTGGACAAGCTGACGAGTGGCCTGCAGCCCGGGGAACTGGTCATCATCGCCGGTCGTCCCAGCATGGGGAAGACGGCGTTCGCGCTGTGCATCGCCGAATACGCCGCCTTGGCGTCGAAAACCGCCACGGCGATATTCAGCCTCGAGATGAGCGCGCGCGCATTGGCGATTCGGATGATGTGCGGCCGCGCCATGGTGAATTCCAGACAGCTTCAAAGCGGCTACATGCCCTCCCAGAAATGGCCGGATTTGATTCGGAGCGCGGGCGAACTATCGGAGGCTTCCATTTACGTGGACGACGCGACGGATTTGTCCGTGTTCGACATCCGGGCGAAATGCCGCCGCATACAGGCGGAGCAGGGTCTCGGCCTCGTGGTGGTCGACTATCTCCAGCTCGTGCACCACAGGGGCCGCTCCATGGAGAACCGCCAGCGCGAGATCAGCGAAATATCCAGGGGGCTCAAGAGTCTGGCGAAGGAACTCGATGTGCCCGTCGTGGCCCTGAGTCAGCTATCGAGGGCGGTGGAATCACGGGAGGGCAAACGTCCCAACCTGGCGGATTTGCGTGAGTCGGGTTCCATCGAGCAGGATGCGGACGTCGTGGCCTTGCTGTATCGTGAGGAGTATTATGAGCCCAAGCCCGAGAACAAGGGGCTCGCCACCGTGATTCTCGCCAAGCAGCGCAACGGGCCGACCGGTGAGCTGGAGCTCAAGTTTTTTCCGGATTACGCGCGATTCGTAAGTCTGGATTCGTTCCACGAGGGCACGGCCGTAGGCTCGGAAAATGGAGAGCCGGGCTATCCCGATGAAGCAGATGCGCCGTTCTAGCAAAGAAGCTGCGAAGCCGTCTCCCCGAAGGGGGCTTTCTTTTTGAGCAAACATTTGCTGCCGTCCGGATTTCGCAACGCCCTCTTCATCGATCTGGACATCCTGATTCAAAACTATAAAAATCTGACGAGTCTGCTCCATTCTCAGGAGCCGTTCGCCGTCGTGAAGGCGGAGGGCTACGGGCACGGGGGCGTAGAGGTCGCTCGCGCCGTATATGAAGCGGGCGCCAGATGGTTCGGCGTGGCGGCGGTGGAAGAGGCGGAATCGCTACGCGCCGACGGGGCGGGAGAGGGATTCGCCGATGCGCGCATATTGGTGATGAGCGATACGTTGGCGTATAACGCGAAAAGGCTGGTCGATGCGGGTTGCGACGCCGCCGTCTGGCACGTGGAGCAGATGGAGGGCCTGGCGGGCGCGGCGAGAGGAGCGGGCAAAAAAGCGGGAATCCACGTCAAGGTGGATACGGGGATGGGGCGCCTGGGGTTGCGCCCTGCCGAGGCCGTCGATTTCATCGAGCGGGCATCCCGGGAGGAAGGGGTCGAGGTTGCCGGGCTGATGAGCCACTTCGCCCGGGCGGACGAAGAAGATGGAAAGGACGCGACGGGCGCGCAGATTCACGAGATGGAAGCGCTGGTCCATGTGCTTCGGGAGAAGAATCTGCTTCCCCCCCATGTCCACATGGCGAACAGCGCGGGCTTGCTGAATTATCCCCGAGCGCCCGGCAATCTCGTGCGCCTGGGCATCGCGCTGTATGGCTGCTCGCCTCAGTTTTCGAAGAGCACCGCTCTCAAAACCGCCATGACGTGGGCCGCGAGGGTGCTGCAGATGAAAGAGGTCGAAGCAGGCCGGCCGGTCGGATACGGCGGAACTTATGAGAGAAGTTCTCCCGGTCGAATCGCAATCGTGGCGGCGGGATATGGGGATGGCTATCCGCGCATTCTTTCCAGCCGTGCGGATGCGCTGGCGGGCGGCGTGCGGGTTCCGGTGGCGGGGCGCGTATCCATGGATATGCTGGCGCTCGATGTGACGAATATCGAAACCATCGCGCCGGGAGACGAAGTCGTCCTGCTGGGAGAGGGGGGCGATGGAGCCGTCAGTTGCGAGGAGTTGGCCGACAGGGCCGAAACGATACCCTATGAGATCATGTGCGGTGTGGGCGTCCGCGTGCCGAGAATCTATTTGCGAGAGGGCCGGGTGACTCATGTTCGCAAGTTGTAGCGAGTGGTTGTTCTGCAGAGGCGAGAGCGGCAGTGACGAAGATTGAATACAAGGCGGTGGAAAAGAGTTTTGGTGAGAACCACGTGCTGCGCGGCGTGGATTTCCAGGTCCCAAGCGGGCGCATCACCGCCGTTATCGGGCGAAGCGGGGAGGGCAAGAGTGTTTTGCTCAAACATTCCCTCGGTCTTTTGCGTCCCGATAGCGGCGAGATTCTCGTGGACGGCGACGACATTTCGAGATTGCATGGAAAGAGGCTCAACGAGGCGCGCTCGAAGTTCGGTATGCTCTTTCAGGGGGCGGCTTTGTTCGATTCGATGACGGTGGAGGAGAACGTGGCGTTCCCCCTGGTGGAGCACTCCGCCCTGACGGGTCCAGAAATCACCGAGCGCGTGAGGGAGACGCTGCGCCTCGTGGGTCTCGACGGGGTGGAATCGCGGATGCCCTCCCAGCTATCGGGCGGTATGAAGAAGCGCGTGGGTCTGGCGAGAGCGATAATCCGCGAGCCTGAAATCATCTTGTACGATGAGCCGACAACCGGGCTTGACCCGATACTCACGGACTCCATCCATCGCCTGATCGTCCAGATGCAGGAAGTCCTGCAGGTGACCTCCCTGATGATCAGCCACGACGTCGAAAAGGTGCTCGATTTCGCGCATTACATTGGTATGCTGCACCGGGGAAAGATGGTGTTCGCCGGCAGCCCGGATGAGGTCCGGGGGTCGGACGACCCGCTCGTTCAGCAGTTCATCACCGGCAGTTCCGAGGGGCCCATCGAAGTCCTGTGAAGACGTCCCTGCAATTTCATATCACCGCCAAAGATACGAAGAGCAAAGCCCGTACGGGCCGCCTCGCGCTTCCCCACGGCGAGGTGGACACGCCGGCCTTCATGGCCGTCGGCACCCAGGCGACCGTGAAGACCCTGGCGCCCGAGGATTTGTCGGCGGCGGGTTGCCAGATTATTCTCGCCAACGCGTATCATCTGTCGCTGAGGCCGGGTGATGAACTCATCGCTCGACTGGGCGGGCTTCACCGGTTCATGGGCTGGGAGGGGCCGATACTCACCGACAGCGGCGGATACCAGCTTTTCAGCCTGGCGCCCCTCGCCAGGATATCCGATGAGGGAATCGACTTTCAGAGCCACCTGGACGGTGCGCGAATGATGCTCACGCCCGAGCGCGCCGTTCAGATTCAGGAGAATTTGGGGCCGGACATCGCGATGGTGCTCGATGAGCCGCTGGGTTTTCCCCATACGCGCGATGAAGCCGGGCAGGCTCTCTCAAGAACGACTCTTTGGGCGCAAAGAGCCAGGGAGGCGCACTCCCTTGAGAGTCAGGCGCTTTTCGGCATCGTTCAGGGCGGGGGTTACGAGGAACTGAGAGCCCAAAGCGCCAGGGAGTTGATGGCGCTGGATTTTCCCGGCTACGCGGTCGGCGGCCTTTGCCTGGGGGAGGCGAAGGTGGAAACGGAATCTCTTCTCGATGCCGCGACGGACGTTTTGCCGCTCGAAAAGCCGCGCTACGTCATGGGAATGGGCACCCCTGCGGACTTGATTCGAGGCATACGCAAGGGGGCCGACATGTTCGATTGCGTCATGCCGACCCGGCACGCGAGGCGCGGGAATCTTTTTACATGGAACGGCAGGCTCTCCATCAAGAATGCCGCCCATGCGGAAGCCCCGGGGCCTATCGACCCCGATTGCGGGTGCTATACCTGCCGCAAGGGATACAGCCGGGCGTATCTCAGGCATTTGTTCCAGGCGGGAGAAACGCTGGGCCAGCGACTCATGACGATTCACAATCTGTATTTCTATCAGGATTTGCTCGCGCGGGCGCGAGATGCGATCAGAAAGGGCAGTTTCTCGTCCTGGGCGGAGGAGATGCTCGCAGGCCCCTTGGGCCGGGATCCGGAAGGCCCTCCGGGAGGTGGCCCGGGGTTGCGGCGGGACCGCGCGGGGCGTCTTGTTTCAGGCGTATCCGTCCGAGAATAAGCGACTGATTCTTAATGCCTTTGTTGACAAGGAGCGGGGGCTTTGCTACGAAGCCTTGGCTATGAGGACAGGCGAAGCGCTTTATTTATGGAGATGTAGATGATGTTGGATTCTATTGCGGCATGGTTGGCGGATACTTCTGTTGCGTACGCCATGGCTCCTCCTTCCGGCGGGGGTGGCGGGCAGCCCAGTTTCCTGATTCAACTGGCGCCGTTCCTGATGATTTTCGCCATCATCTATTTCATCATGATCAGGCCCCAACAGAAGAGGCAGCAGGAAATCAAGAGGATGCAGGAGGCCCTCAAGCCCGGAGATCAGGTCGTCGCGAGTGGAATTCTGGGAGAAGTGGCGAGAATCAAAGACGACATCGTGACACTCAAAGTGGATGAAAACGTGCGTATTCGCGTGCAGAGGTCTTTTGTGACGGCTGCGGGTTCGAGCGCGAATGCGGAGCAGAACAAGGCTCCCCAGAAAGAAAAACCAGAAAAATAAAAATGAAGTCATTTCGCCTTCACCCGGTGAAATGGTTTCCGGTACGGGCGGCGTGGAGCCACCCGGCGTAAGGAGAGTTTCATGAGGGGTGCAAGCTGGCGGGCGGGTCTGATAGCCATCGTAATCGCCGTCTCCGCGTTTTATCTGATTCCTCCGGCCGAGCGCATCAACTTAGGCCTTGATCTGCAGGGCGGGATTCATCTGGTCCTTGAGGTGCAATCCGAAAAAGCGGTGGAATCGAAGATGAGCCGCTACTTCACGGAGCTTCGAAACCGCCTTACCATAGACGACATCAGGACCCGGACCTTCAAGCGCGACGGCTTGAGGCTGGCCGTGACCCTGCATCGCCCCGGCGACAGGGGCCGTTTCCTCTCGATGATGCAGAATTACCCGGACCTCACCCTGCAGCGTGAAGAGGGAACCCCGCCGACGTTCGAGTATTTCCTCTCCTCACAACAGGTGGAGCGCACGAAGGAGCAGGCCATCATCCAGGCGCTCGAGACGATTCGGAACCGCATCGATCAGTTCGGCGTGCGGGAGCCCACGCTCCAGCGCCAGGGAGAGCGCCGCATCATCATCCAGCTTCCGGGCGTGGAAGACCCCTCCCGGGCGAAGTCTCTGATCGGGAAAACGGCGCTCTTAGAGTTCAAGATGGTGGACAGCCAGGCCAACGTCGCAAGCGCGGTAGAACGCGGCCGCGCGCCCGAAGGGCTCCAGCTTCTGTATCAGGTGACCAGAGACAGTCAGACGGGCGAGGTGCTCGAACGGACGCCCTTGCTGGTGAAAAGAGAAGCCGCCCTGACCGGGGACAACCTCACCGATGCGCGCGTGGAAATCGGAGATCGCTTCAACCAGTCCTACGTGGCTATTGCGTTCGATTCCGTGGGGGGGGATGCGTTCGACCGCCTCACGGCGGCCAACGTGGGCAGGCGCCTCGCCATCGTGCTCGACGGCGTCATCTACAGCGCGCCCGTCATTCAGGAGCGAATCAGCCAGGGCAGGGCGCAGATAACGGGGAGTTTCACGCTCGAAGAGGCGACGGACTTGGCGATCGCGCTGAGAGCCGGGGCGCTCCCTGCTCCGGTGGAAGTTCTGGAAGAGAGAAATGTCGGGCCTTCGCTGGGAGCCGATTCGGTGCGCCAGGGGCTCATCAGCATCATCGTCGGGTTTGCTCTCGTTCTGATATTCATGGCCATTTATTACAAGTTGAGCGGCGCGGTGGCCATCATGGCGCTTTTGTTCAACCTGCTGATCCTCATGGGCGCGCTCGGGTTTTTCGGCGCCACGCTGACCCTGCCGGGAATCGCCGGCATCGTGCTCACGGTCGGTATGGCGGTGGACGCCAACGTCCTGATTTTCGAGCGCGTCAGGGAAGAGTTGCGCCTGGGGAAAACCATCCGCTCCGCCATCGATTCGGGGTACGGCAAGGCTTTCCTCACCATTCTGGACGCGAACGTAACGACGCTCATCGCCGCACTGGTTCTCCTGCAGTTCGGGACGGGACCCATCAAGGGATTCGCCGTCACCTTGAGCATCGGCATCGTGGCGAGCATGTTCACCGCGATCTTCGTCACCCGATTCGTCTATGACTTCTTCTTGTACCGAACCGACGTGAGGAGCTTGAGCATCTAATGGAAATTATCCGGCCAGACGCATCGTTCGACATCATCGGCAAGATCAAGCTCTTCGTCGGCGTCTCCACCGCGTTCGTCGTGTTGTCACTTCTCCTGCTGATGACCAAGGGGATCAACTACGGCATCGATTTCACCGGCGGAACGCTGGTGCAGGTGCAATTCAAGCAAGCCAAGCCGATTGGCGACGTGCGAAGCGCCCTCGCAGGACTCGCTTTGGGCGATACGGTCATCCAGAATTTCGGCTCCGAGGGGGAGTTCCTGATTCGCGTGGAGAAAAGCTCGGGCGACATCAAGGGCGTCGAATCCGTCGTGAAAACCGCGCTCATCAAGAAATTCGGCAAAGACGCATTCGAGATGCGCAGAACCGAGATGGTGGGGCCCAAAGTGGGTGCAGATTTACGCCAGAAGGCGCTCAGCAGCATGCTGTTCGCTCTCATCGGTATCCTGATCTACATCAGCTTCCGGTTTCAGTTTCGCCAGGCCATCGCCTCGGTCGTGGCGCTGTTGCACGACGTCATCATCACGCTCGGCGTCTTCTCCTTGTCCGGCAAGGAGTTTTCCCTCCCGATCGTGGCCGCCGTATTGACGATCATCGGTTATTCGCTGAACGACACCATCGTCGTGTTCGATCGCATCCGCGAGAATACGCGCGCTTCGAGGCGCGCCGAGTTTTCAGGACTCGTCAACAAATCCATCAACCAGACGCTCTCGCGCACGCTGCTCACATCGGGAACGACCTTGGTCGCCGTGCTGGCGTTCCTCATCCTGGGCGGCGACATCATCTCCGACGTGGCGTTCGCCCTGGCTATCGGCATCGTGGCTGGTACGTATTCCTCGATATATGTGGCGAGCCCCATCCTGCTGGCGTGGCCGGAGCCGGCACGCCGAGGCTCCCGAGGCAAAAGAAGCTCCGCCGCCAAAGCCTGATATTTCTCAATATAGAGCGGAGTGGTTTGGCACCAAAGGCTGTTGATCGCGAAGATTGTCTGGTTACATATCCCCAAATAAAATTCAGAAATAGAAAATATATTCAGTGTGATACAGCGAATGATTCAGGAATTACATTAGGAATCGCGTTGTGCGCGCACCCGCAGCCGCAGGGCGTTCAGGCGGATGAATCCTTCCGCGTCTTTCTGGGAATACACCGCATCTTCCTCGAAGGTGGCGAGGTCGGAACGGTAGAGATTCAGGTTCTCGGGCGCTTTCCTGCCCACGACGATGCAGGAACCCTTGTAGAGTTTCACACGGGCCGTGCCGCAGACCGATTCCGCCGCGCCGTCGATGGCGGATTGCAGGAATTCCCGCTCCGGCGCGAACCAGAAGCCGTTGTAGACGAGTTGCGCGTATTTGGGGATCAGGGAATCGCGCAGTTGCAGCACTTCCCGGTCCATCGTGAGGGATTCCACGGCCCGGCGCGCCGCATGCAGCACCGTGCCTGCGGGCGTCTCGTAGACGCCTCTGCTCTTCATGCCCACGAAGCGGTTTTCGACCAGATCCACCCGGCCCACGCCGTGCGCGCCCGCCAAGGCGTTTAACCGCTCCATCATGGCGACCGGCGAGAGGGGCTCTCCGTTCAGGGCCACGGGGTCGCCTCTCTCGAACTCGATTTCGACGTATTCGGGCGCGTCGGGCGCATTTTCGGGCGATACGCTCAAGACGTACATATCTTCGGGCGGCTCCGCCCAGGGGTCTTCCAGAACGCCGCCCTCGAAGCTGATGTGCAAAAGGTTTCTGTCCATCGAGTAAGGTTTTTCCGCCGTCACGGGTATCGGTATGCCGTGTCTTTCCGCATAGGCGATGAGATGGGAGCGCCCCCCGAAATCCCAGTCGCGCCAGGGCGCGATGATGGTGACGTCGGGGTCGATGGAGGCGTAGGTCAACTCGAAGCGCACCTGGTCGTTCCCCTTGCCCGTAGCGCCGTGGGCGACGGCGTCGCCCCCTGTTTTCTTGAGGACGTCCATGTGGCCTTTCGCGATGAGGGGCCTGGCGATGGAGGTCCCCAGCAGATAAGAGCCTTCATAGACCGCGCCCGCGCGCAGCATGGGGAAGATGTAGTCGCGCGCGAATTCCTCCCTCAAATCCAGGATGTGGCAGGACTCCGCGCCCGTGGCCAGCGCCTTTTCCTCCAGGCCGTCGAGTTCTCCGGCGCCCTGACCGACGTCCGCCGCAAAGGCCACGACGGGGCACTCGTATGTCTCCTTGATCCACTTGAGCATGACGGAGGTGTCCAGCCCGCCGGAATAGGCGAGGACCACCCTGCTCGGCTTAGGCGCCATCGTTTCCTCCGGCCAGAATTTGAAGGAGTATCTTTTGGGCGTGGAGCCGGTTCCCGGCCTGCGTGAAAACGACGCTCCTCGGGCCGTCGATCACCTCCGCCGTCACCTCCTCCCCCCTGTGTGCGGGAAGGCAGTGCATGAAAACGGCGTTTTTATCTGTATGCCGGAATACCTCCCCATTCACCTGATACGGGGCCAGGACTTTCTGGCGGCGTTCGTTCTCGGCTTCCTGTCCCATGGAAGCCCACACGTCCGTATACACGGCGTGGGCGCCCGCGCACGCTTCTTCGGCGTCCTCGGTAACCTGGATATGCGCGTTCGATTCTCGCGCAGAACCCCGGGCCTGCTCCAGAATTCTGGCGTCCGGCCAGAACTCTTTCGGACACGCCGCGCTGATGTCGACGCCTATCAACGCGCCCACTATGAGCAGGGAATGCAGCACGTTGTTCCCGTCTCCCAGATAGGCGAGTTTCAGGCCATCGAGCGTGCCGTAGCGCTCCCGCATCGTGAGGAAATCGGCGAGGGCTTGGCAGGGGTGGTGAAGATCCGTCAGGCCGTTGATGACGGGAACGCTCGCGTTCACTGCGATTTCCTCCACGCGCGCATGGGCATACGTCCTGACGACGATGCCGTCCACGTATTCACTCAAAACCTTTGCGCTGTCCGCGGGGGTTTCTCCCCGGGCGATCTGCGTGTCGTTCGGCGCGAGGAAAATGGTGCTGGCCCCTAGTTGGGTGAGACCCGCCTCGAAGGAAACCCGCGTCCTCGTGGAGTGTTTTTCAAAGATGAGCGCGAAGTTCTTGCCCGCCAGCGCGGGGCGGAGTTTTCCCTCGGCTGTTTCTTTTTTCTGGACGAGCGCCTCTTCGATGAGTTCGAGCGTTTGGGCGGCGCTCAGCTCAAAGCCTGTGAGGTAGTCGAGCTTTTTCATTTCGCCAGATCCGCCAGCGCCCCATCCAGGAAATTCATCAGCTTGTCGATCATCTCTTTTTCCACGACGAGGGGAGGGATGAGCCGGATGACCTTCTGGACGGCCACGTTCAGCAAAAAGCCCGTCTCCAGCCCCTTCGTGACGATGGAAGTCGCGTCCACGTCCACCTCGCAGCCGATGATCAGCCCCTTGCCCCTGATATCCTTGATGATGGCGTGCCGCGTCGCCAACTCCTTGAGTCCGGCGGTGGCGTATGCCCCCATCTCCTGCACGTGTTCCAGGAATCCGGGCGCGGTGACGGCGTCCATCGCGGCGCATCCCGCGGCGGTGGCCAGGGGATTGCCACCGAACGTCGCGGCATGATCGCCGGGCTCGAACGCCATGGCCTTCTCCGACGCGACCAGCGCGCCGATGGCGGTTCCGCCCGCCAGGGCTTTCGCCAGGCTCATGGCGTCGGGCGCGACGCCCTCGTGCTCGTACGCCCAGAGTTTTCCCGTCCTGCCCAGTCCGACCTGCACCTCATCGAATAGCAGCAACAAATCGTTCGCGTCGCAAATCTCCCTCAAACCCTTGAGATAGCCCTCGGGCGGCACGTTCACGCCGCCCTCGCCCTGGATGGGTTCCACCATGATGGCGCAGGTTTGCTCCGAGACCGAGGCGGCCACAGATTCCAAATCGCCGAATGGCACGTAGCGGAACCCGGGCAGCAGGGGCTTGAACGCCCCGTGGAATTTCGTCTGGCCCGTGGCGGTGAGCGACGCCATGGTTCTGCCGTGAAAACTCATGTCGAAGCTCAGTATCTCGTGGCGGCCTTCTCCGTATTTTTGGAACGAATACTTTCTGGCGAGCTTGAGCGCCGCCTCGACGGCCTCGGTGCCGCTGTTGCAGAAAAACGCCTTATCGCCGAAAGAGAGCCGGTTGAGCCTCTTCGCCAACTCGATCTGGGGTTCGATGTGATAGAGGTTCGAGACGTGGATCAGCTTTCCGGCCTGTTCCCTGATGGCGGCCACGACCTCGGGGTGGCAATGCCCGAGATTGCACACCGCCAGACCGGATACGAAATCCAGATATTCTTTACCGTCCGCATCCCAGACGCGGCATCCCTCGCCACGGACCAACGCGATGGGGTAGCGCCCGTAGGTGGGGGCGACGTTGAGTTCGGCGTCCGAGATCAAAGTGGCGTTGTCCATGCTTTTCCCCAATAAAGAAGCTATCTGACGATTTGCGTGCCCACGCCTTCATCCGTGAACACTTCGAGCAATACCGCGTGCGGAACCCTGCCGTCGACGATGTGGGTTTTCGTGACGTTCGATGAGAGCGCGTCCAGACAGGCGTCGACTTTCGGGATCATCCCGCCGGTGATGATTTTCTCCTCTTTGAACCTTTTGGCGTCATCGCGCCTGATGGTGCTGATGAGGTTCTCGTCATCGTCCAGAATGCCGGGAACGTCCGTCAGGAGGATGAATTTTTCCGCGTGAAGCGCCCCGGCGATGGCGCCCGCCGCCGAATCGGCGTTGATGTTGTAGACGTTGCCGTCCTGCCCCACACCCAGGGGCGCGATGACGGGGATGAAACCGCCGTCCGTGAGATGGTGAATGATGTCGGGCTTGATGGCCAGGACCTCGCCGACGCGCCCCAGATCATATTCCACGTCCTCACCGCCAGGTCCTTTTCTGCTCATGATCAGTTTCTTCGCCGTCGTGAGGCCGGCGTCCGAGCCGGAAAGGCCCACGGCGTTCCCTCCGTGCCGGTTGATGAGCCTCACGATGCTCTTGTTCGTCGCGCCGGAAAGCACCATCTCCACCACGCCGACCGTTTCCTCGTCCGTCACCCGGAGGCCTTCGATGAACTCGCTGGTCTTGCCGATTTTCTTGAGGGTCTCGCCGATTTGGGGGCCGCCGCCGTGGACGACGACCACGTTGATCCCCACGTATTTGAGAAGCACGATGTCCTGGGCGAAGGGGGCGTGAAGCTCCGGTTGCACCTGGGCCGCGCCGCCGTATTTGACGACGATGGTCTTGCCCGCAAACTGTTGGATGTAGGGCAGCGCTTCAATCAGCGTCGCCGCCCTGTCTCTTGGTTCCATGTCTGAACCTTCAAAAAGAAACGATGAGCTACGGCTCTCTCGTCATAAGCCGAGGAATATACACTCCCCCGAGGCGCAAGGCCAAGGGGGAGGGGCAGAAGGTTTAGAGAATATAACGGCTCAAGTCAAGGTCTTCGACGATGTCGGTGAGGCGCTCGCGCACGTAGGCGGCGTCTATCTCCACGTTTTCACCTGACATCTCGGGCGCCCGGAAGGAAATTTCCTCGAGAAGCCGTTCCATGATGGTGTGGAGTCTTCTGGCGCCGATGTTTTCGGTCTGCTCGTTGATGCGGAAGGCGAAGTCGGCCACTTCCTTCACGGCGTCTTCCCCGAACGCGATGTTGACGCCCTCGGTCGCCAGAAGAGCGGGGTATTGGCGCACCAGCGCGTTTTCCGGTTCCTGGAGTATGCGTATGAAATCGTCGCGGTCCAGCGAATCGAGTTCCACGCGGATGGGAAAGCGGCCCTGCAGCTCGGGGAGGAGGTCCGAGGGTTTGGCCATGTGGAATGCTCCCGCCGCGATGAAGAGGATGTGGTCCGTCTTCACCGGACCGTACTTTGTCTGTACGGTGGAGCCTTCCACGATGGGAAGCAGGTCTCTTTGCACGCCCTCGCGCGAGACGTCGGGGCCGCCTCTGCCGTTGTTCTGGGCGGCGACCTTGTCGACCTCATCGAGGAACACGATGCCGGACTGCTCGGTGCGCTCGATGGCCTCGGCGTTCAGGCTGTCCGAGTCGATGAGTTTGTCCGCTTCCTCCTGAGCGAGGTATTCGAAAGCCTCCGGCACCTTCATGCGCCTGCTCTTCGGGCTTTGGGGCATGAAATTTCCCATGATCTCCTTCATGTTGATGCCGATCTGCTCCAGATCGCTCCCGCCCATGAAATGGATTTCGGGGCCTTTGTCCGCCACTTCTACCTCCACTTCCCGGTCGTCGAGCTTTCCTTCGAGCAACAGGGCGCGAAACTTCTCCCGCGTTCGCTGGTAGCTCTCCTCTCCGAGCGGGTCCTGGGACTGGCCGCGCTCGTCCATCGCGCCGAACCCGGGGGGATGCGGCAGAAGAAGGTCCAGCAGGCGATCTTCGGCCAGTTCCTGGGCTTTGGCTTTGTTGATATCGCGCTGCTCGTCCTGAACGATGTTGCGCGCCAGTTCGACGAGGTCGCGAATCATGCTCTCGACGTCGCGGCCCACGTAACCCACCTCGGTGAATTTGCTGGCCTCGACCTTGATGAACGGGCTTTTCGCGAGCTTGGCCAGGCGTCTGGCGATCTCGGTTTTGCCGACGCCGGTGGGGCCGATCATGATAATGTTCTTTGGGGCGACGTCCTCCGCCATCTCGGGCGGGAGTTGCTGTCTGCGCCAGCGGTTTCTGAGCGCAACCGCCACCGCTCGCTTGGCGTCTTTCTGGCCGATGACGTAGCGGTCGAGTTCCTCAACGATTCGTGTGGGAGTGAGATTTTCCATCAAAGGGTTTCCACTGTAATGTTGCTGTTGGTGTAGACGCAGATATCCGCTGCGATTTCCAGAGATTTTTTTACGATTTCCTCTGCGCCGAGATCGGGCTCCAGACTCAGGATTCCGCGCGCGGCGGCGATGGCCATGGGGCCGCCGCTGCCGATTCCGAGAACGCCGTCGTCGGGCTCGATGATGTCGCCCGTACCCGAGAGGATGAGCGAGGTTTCCTCATCCGCAACGGCCAGAAGGGCTTCGAGACGGCGCAAGACCCTGTCCGTTCTCCAGTCCTTGCCCATCTCCACGGCGGCGCGGGAGAGGTTCCCGCGGAATTCTTCGAGTTTTCCCTCGAATCGCTCGAACAGGGCGATGGCGTCGGAAGCCGAACCCGCGAAACCGGCGAGCACTTTCCCGTCGCCGAGCCTGCGTATTTTCACGGCGCCGTGCTTCACCGCTGCATTTCCCATGGTGACCTGCCCGTCCCCGCCCAGGGCCGTTCGCCCCTTGTAGCGCAGCGCGAGAATGGTAGTGGAGCGAATGGTTTCACCCGGCGTCGTCATCTATCGTCCTCGTTCGCGTTTCTTCTTGCCCGAGGGTGCGCGTCGTCATACACGGCGCGCAGGTGTGAGAAATCCACCTGCGTGTATCTTTGCGTCGTGGAGAGGCTCGCGTGCCCCAACAGTTCCTGAATCGATCTCAGGTCGGCCTCCTGGCTTTCCAGCAAATGCGTCGCCGCCGTATGGCGGAGGGCATGAGGGGTGAAATGATAGCCGAAACCGCCTTTTTTTTCATACGCGCGGAAGATGGAGCGCACGAAGGCCGGAGAAATCCGCTTGTTTCGCTTGTTGATGAAAAGCGGTGAATCCTCGAGCGCGCCTGTTTCTTTCCGAGCGAGGTGGTTGTCTACGGCTTTGGCCGCCTCCTTGGTGATGGGCACGATCCTCTCTTTTCTTCCTTTTCCGCGAACGCGGATGAGCCTTTCCGCCATGTT
Organism: bacterium; assembly: GCA_965203325.1. GTDB lineage: Bacteria > UBA8248 > UBA8248 > UBA8248 > UBA8248 > Bin107. The sequence goes on along the minus strand of OZ241875.1, from coordinate 403,049 downwards.
CAAATCCGAGTGGTTGAGCCCCGTCAATTCGCTCACCCGCAGCCCCGACCCGTAGAGCAACTCGAAAATCGCCTTGTCCCGGACGCCTTCTGGCGTCGACGTATCGGGCATCTCCATGAGGCGAACGGCGTCATCTACGGGCAGGAACGTCGGCAAGGGCCTGTTTTCTTTAGGGGAGGGCACTTCCCCCGCCGGGTCGTCCACGGAGAAGCCTTCTCGCCTTAAAAAGCGAAACAGGCTGCGTATGCTCGATAGATGCCGGTTCACCGTCGTCGGAGAGACGCCCTTGCGGTACAAAAATCCGAGATAGCCGCGAACGGCCACAGAATCGATTTCGGCGAGCGGTACCGGCTTTTGCGCCCAATCGGTGAGGAACTCATCGAAGTCTTTCAAGTCCGCCGCGTATGCGCGAACCGTGTGCTCCGAACTGTCGCGCTCATCGCGCAGGTGCGCTTCGAACAACCCCCGGGCTTCGCTCAGACTGTTTGTGAGGCGAGCTTGCTTCTCCATTGCTCCAGATCCTCGATGGCGCGACTGGTGATGTGCTTTTTCCTGAATTTCTTGGGAACGCGCTTTTCCAGGGGCGGGAAGAGGCCGTAGTTGATGTTCATGGGCTGGAAATTTCTCGGATTCGCCTCGATGATGTAGCGGTTCAGGGCGCCGAGCGCAGTCGTTGCGGGCGGAGGAATTACGGGTTCTCCATGGATGAGAGCGGCCGCGTTGATGCCGGCGATCAGGCCGATGGCCGCCGATTCGAGGTACCCTTCGACGCCGGTGAGCTGGCCCGCCATGAAGATATGGGGGTGACGCTTGAGTTGTAAGGTTATCCGCATCAGGCGCGGCGCATTGATGTAGGTGTTCCTGTGGAGGCTTCCGTAGCGCAAAAAGCGCGCGTTCCCGAGAGCGGGGAGCGTCGAGAAGATGCGCTTTTGCTCCGGATAGCGCAGCCTGGTCTGAAAGCCCACCATGGAGAAGTAATCTCCCGTCAAATCCTCGCGTCTGAGTTGAGCGACCGCGCAGTAGGTCTCCCCCGTTTCGGGATGCTCCAGACCCACGGGCTTCATCGGCCCGAACGCCAGGGTGTCTTTTCCGCGCGCGGCCATTTCTTCGAGAGGCAGGCAGCCCTCGAAATAGATGGCGCGCTCGAATTCCCTGAGGGGGATTTTTTCGCCTTCGAGAAGATCCCCGACGAATTGGTAATACTGCGTTTCGTTGAGCCCCAGGTTGAGATAGTCGCCCTCGCCGCCTTCTTCGTTGCCCTTTCCGTAGCGCGAACCCATGAACGCCACCGACATGTCGATGCTGTCCGCGTGCAGGATGGGGGAGATGGCGTCGTAGAAATACAGGTACTTGCCTTGCGTCAGGCGGGCGATTTCCGCCGAGAGGGAATCGCTCGTGAGCGGACCGGTGGCGACGATGGTGAGGGTTTTATCCTCCAAATCCCGGATTTCTTCTCTGTGGACGGTGATATGCGGGTCGTTTGCGATTGCTTCGGTGACCGCTTCGCTGAAAGACGCCCTGTCGACGGCCAACGCCAATCCTGCGGGAACCCGGCAGGAGTCCGCGCCCCGCAGGATGAGCGAATCGAGCTTTCGCATTTCTTCTTTGAGCAGGCCCGAGGCGTTTTCCACCGAATTCGAGCGGAAAGAGTTCGAGCACACGAGTTCGGCCAGCCCGCTGGTTTCATGGGCGGGCGTTTTCTTGTGGGGTCGCATCTCGTAGAGGTCGACCTCGACGCCCCGTCTGGCCGCCTGCCAGGCGGCTTCACAGCCCGCCAGGCCGCCGCCGATGATCCGCAGTCTGTCGCTCAAGCCGAAGCCTCCTGGGCGGGAGTGGCTTTCGAGGCTTCCATCTGTTCGATAAGTTCCGGGGGACATTCTACCGCATATCCGCATTCTTTTTGGGGGCAAACGAGCTGATTCCCGCTCTTCTTGGTGGTCTTGATGGTGAGGATGGGATTCCCGCAAGAAGGACAAGGCTGCGTTACGGGCCAATCCCACGCGACCGTCTTGCACGCCGGGAAGCGGTTGCACCCGTAAAACGGTTTTCCGGTCCGACGGGCGCGCCGTTCCACCAACTCACCCTCGCAACCCTCACGGGGACAGGACACCCCGGTCGGCCTCGGCGCGGCGGCGACTTGTCCATTGGCGAGTACTTTCCTTTTCTTGTGCGTATCCGGGAATGCCGTGCAGGCCAGATATATACCAAAGCGCCCCCGTTTCGCCTGCATGGGCGCGCCGCACTTCTCGCAGGGCGGGGCGATTTCCTCGATGCGGGCCAACTCTTCCGCCGCTTCCGGCTCGGGCTCGCTCTCGGCGGAAATGTCCTCCGAATAACGACAGTCCGGGTATCCCGAGCACGAGATGTACCAGCCGTTTCTGCTGAATTTCTTCACCAACTCGCGCTCGCACTCCGGGCAGTTCCGGCCGATGGGTTCTGCTATCTTCTTGAGATCCGTCAACTCTTTTTTGGCTATCTGAATTTTCCTGTCGAAGTTGTCATAAAAATCTCTCATCACGGGCAGCCACGGCGTCGTCCCGTTCTCGATGTCGTCGAGGTATTTTTCCATCTTCGCGGTGAAGCCCACGTCGATCTGGTCGGGAAAGCCCTGGATGAGGAGACGGTTCACCTCCCTGCCAAGGGAGGAGGGCGTGAATTGCCTGCGCCTTCTTTCGATGGTGACGTATTTGCGTTTTTCCAACGTGTCCAGGATGCTCGCGTAGGTGCTCGGCCGGCCCACGCCGTCTTCCTCGAGCTCCTTCACCAAAGAGGCCTCCGTATAGCGTGGCGGAGGCTGGGTGAAGTGCTGCTCGGGCTTGACGCCTGTGGGAGCGGATTCGGATTTTACGAGCGATAGCGGGTCACCGTCTTCCAGTGGGGGCAGCAATCTGTCCTGCTCGGAACTGGCCGTCCTGGCTTTCAGGGTGTCCTCGTTGTTTCCGGGCTCGAAACTGGTTTGATATACCCTCAGGAAACCATTGAATTTCAATACGGAACCGCTTCCCCGCAGGAGGAGTTCTTCTTCGTTCGCGCCATCCGCTTCCTGGCGGTCTTGGGTGATATCCACACCCGTCTGGTCGTAGACGGCCGGCGCCATCTGGCTTGCGAGGAAGCGCCTCCAGATGAGGCTGTAGAGGGAGAATTGTTCGGGTTTCAGGAAAGCCCGCACCTTATCGGGCGTGAGCCCGACATCGGTGGGCCGAATCGCCTCGTGCGCGTCCTGGGCCGTCTCCCTCGTCTTGAAGACGTTGGGCTTGCGGGGAAGGTGGTCTTTCCCGTATTTCGTCTCGATATAAGCGCGGGCCGTGGCGACGGACTCGGGCGCCAGACGCACGGAATCCGTCCTCATGTAGGTGATGAGGCCGACGTTGCCCGCTTCGCGCCCTAAATTCACCCCTTCATACAGCGACTGCGCGATGCGCATGGTTTTTTTTGCGCCGTAGCGCAGTTTGCCGGAACTTTCCTGCTGGAGGGTGCTGGTGATGAAAGGGGGGGGCGGTCTGCGCCGACGCTCTTTTTTCTCGACCCGGGAAACCCGCAAAGCGCCGGCGGCTATCTTTTCCGCCAGTTCCGTCGCCCTGGCTTCGTTCGGAATTTCCGCTTCTTTCCCGTCGATTCGGTGCAGTTTGGCCTCAAACGGGGGCTCGAAGCCCGCTTTTTCCAGATGCGCCGTGATGCTCCAGTATTCTTTCGGCTCGAAGGCCTCGATGGCGTCTTCGCGTTCGCATATCAGTTTCAGCGCGACCGACTGCACCCGGCCCGCACTGAGACCGAAAGCGACCTTGTTCCAGAGTATTTCACCGGAAAGCTTGAAGCCCACGATCCTGTCCAGCTTTCTGCGGGTTTCCTGCGCGTCCACTTTTTTCTGATCGATTCGACCGGGTTTCGCGAGCGCCTCCTGCACCGCCCGTTTCGTGATCTCGTTGAAAGTCACCCGGTAGAATTCGCTTTCGGCACCGGAAGCCCCAAGGAGTTCCTGGATGTGCCAGGCGATGGCCTCGCCCTCGCGGTCCGGGTCGGGGGCCAGATAGATCTCCTTCGCCGCCGTAGCCGCCTTGCGCAACTGGTCGATGGTCTTTGCTTTTCCCTGAATGACGCCGTAATCGGCCTGGAAATCGTTGCGAACGTCTATTCCCATTTTGCGCTCGCCGGTTTTCATCAAATCCCGCACGTGGCCCCGCGATGCGAGGATGTCGAAATCCGCGCCCAGGAATTTCTGGATGGTGCGCACTTTCGTCGGCGATTCCACGATGAGGAGCTTGGACGCGGATTTTTCGCCTTGCGTGGTTCGCGAAGCCTTTTTCCGGGTATACCCCCTGCCCGGAGAGCGCTTCGAAGCCGCCTTGTTCGATGTTTTTTTGTCGGTCATTTATTTCTCATGGCCACGATAGCCTTTCGGGGCGGCGCCTGTGGATGAAATAGCCTGATGGGCGGCAATTGTTCCTCGAATTGCGATCGCTTGCGCTTCGCGAGCCGATTCGTCAAATCTGAAATTTCCGACGACGGGCGAGTCGACCGCTTGTTCATAAGACCCGTTCGTACATTCCCGAGGTCGTTTGTCTCACGAGGCCTTCCAGCTCGAGGCGCAACAGGGCGGATGAAACTTCCTGCGCCGGCAGGCCCCGCTTCCGGGTCAGGCTCTCTATGGTGCTGTCTCCATTCTCCAGCAAGCGCAGAAGCGCATTTTCATCATCCGTGAGATTCAAGTGCGGCGCGGCCTTCGGAACTTCCCGGACTTCGGGTTCTTCAGGTCCCATTCCCTTGACTCGAATCTGCGCTGGACTGTCTAGCATATTTCGGGCGTACTCTGGAAGAGCGTTGATGATGTCTTCCGCATTTTCCACCAGGTGCGCTCCCTGCTTGAGCAGATGATGGCAGCCGGCGCTCTTCCGGGTATGGACGGGCCCGGGCACGGCCATCACCTCGCGTCCTTGTTCGAGCGCCAGCCGGGCGGTCAGGAGCGCGCCGCTTCGCTGCGCGGCCTCGACGACGACCGTCGCAAGGGAGAGGCCGCTGATGAGGCGGTTTCTCCGGGGAAAGTTCTCTTTCCTGGGATGGGCGCGGAGGTGAAATTCCGATACCACGGCGCCGTGGGCGGCGATCTCTTGTCTGAGTTCCTTGTGCTCGGCGGGGTAGTTCTGGGTCAGGCCGCACCCGAGGACGGCGATGGTTCTGCCTCCCGCATCGAGCGTGGCCTTGTGCGCTTCCGCGTCGATTCCGTAGGCCAGCCCGCTTACGATGGTGATTCCTTTTCTGGCGAGTTCGGCCGCAAGTTCCCTCGCCACCCGCCTCCCGTAGTCCGTCGGGCGCCGCATGCCGACGATGGCGACGGCGAGGCGATCTGCGGCAAGGATTTCGCCCTCGATAAAGAATGCGCCCGGCGGGGCGTAAATCTCGCGCAAGTGTTCAGGATACCGGTCGGAATCGCGCGTGATGATTCCTGCGCCCAGTTTCGAAGCTTCCCGGCGGATGTTGGCGGCCAAATCGACCGGTGAATCCTTGTCGAGAACTTCACGCGCTTTTCGGCCGCAAAGGCGGGCGAATACGTCGGGGGGCGCTCCGAAAGCTTCCGAAGGGCGCTCGAACGCTTCGGTCAACCGGCTCAGGCGCTCGGGCGTCATTCCCGGGAGGGTTTGCAAGACGAGCCAGACGTCGGCTTCGCTCGGTGAGTCGTGATCCTCGAAGCGCGGCGCGGGGTTTGAGGTTCTCATTTCCGATCTCCGGCGTTCATCATACCTGAACCCATAACATGGAGTCCGTATCTCGTGTCAAGACGCGGGAAAAGGCCGGGGCGGGAGGAGCAGGGTCGATTTATCCATCTCAGGGTTATTTTCGGGTGGAATGCTTGAGATTTTGGAGTTGGACCCTCGCTTTTTTCGATATCGGGTGTGCGGGGAAACTTTCCACCAGTTTTTCAAATTCAAGCGTTGCATTGAGGGGGAAGTTCCGCCGGAGATAGGTAAGCCCTCGTTTGTAATAGGCATCCGGAACCTTGCGGCTTTTGGGATATCTGGTGATGAGATTGAGAAATGCATCCAGCGCCTCGGGGTATCGCCTGAGCGCGTAGTAGGCCTCTCCGAGCCAAAACTGGGAATGGGGCGCCAACTGATTTTCGGGGAACAGGCGCAGGAAACGCCGGAATCCGCGAATGGCCGCCTCGTTCTTCCCGTCCCGGACGGCGCGGTAGGATTTATTGTAGAGCGACTGCGGGGTGATGGACGCTCGTCCGGGCTTTTTCGGCGCTGCGTCTCGCATTCGGGGAGAGGATTTCGGTGGTTTCATCCGCTTTCGCGTGGGTGGGGGAGCCGGGAAACTTTTGGCGATGATGTTCTCTCGCCTCAGCCTTTCCGCGGTGGCTTCGAGTGTGTGGTTTTTCTTTTCCAGCTTGCGGATTTCCCTGGTAAGCGCCTCGATTTTCCGGGTGGACTCGGCCAATCGGGCCTCAAGACGCGCATTACGTTCTTTGGTTGAGGATAATTCGTTTTTGGGAGAAGCGGTGGCGGAAGCGCTCCTGGGCGTATCTGCGGGAGCGGGCTCTGGACTGAACAGGGGGAAATTGGCGCACCCTGCCAGGAACACAGGGAGTGCCAATGCGCATACACTCCGCCGCATGTCATCTATCCTCAGGGCGGCAAAATCACGGAAAAACGCGGTGCGCCTCCTTACAGCCGAACGACTTCGAAGCCTTCGCGATGCAGTTCGGCGTCGCCTTTGATGACGAGTTGTATGTTGAGCAGATTTTCGAGTTCTTCCACGTGCCTTCTTTCTTCATCGAGAAGGATGTCCACGACTTCAGGGTGGACGTTAATGAGGAATTTCGCGGCGTCCTTGTGCGCTCTTCTCATCCGCCGCACTTCCCGCATGGCTTCATAGCTCACCGAGATCGCGGATTTCACCTGTCCGCGCCCTTCGCAATAGGGACATGGGGTGCAGAGTGTTCTCTGGATGCTGTCTCGAACGCGCTTCCGGGTCATCTCGACGAGCCCCAGTTCGCTTATCTTCAGGATGTTGGTGCGCGAGCGGTCTTTTCTGAGCTCCTCCTTGAAGGTGTTGAATACCTTTTCCTTGTTCTCTTCTTTTTCCATGTCGATGAAATCGACAATGATGATTCCGCCCAGGTTCCGCAGGCGCAACTGGGATACGATTTCCCGCACCGCTTCCAGGTTCGTTTCGAGGATCGTCTCCTCCGGGCTCTTCTTGCCCACGTATCGCCCGGTGTTGACGTCGACCGTCGTAAGCGCCTCGGTTTGATCGATCACGATGTATCCGCCGTTGCGCAGCCACACGCGTTGGCCGAGCGCGCGTTCGATTTCGAGTTCCACGCCGAAATAATCGAATATCGGTTCGTCGCCGTCGTAATGCTGGAGCTTGGGAACCAGATGCGGGTAGTAGCTTTGTATGAACTCCCTGGTTTTCAGGTATTGTTCCTTGTCGTCGATGATCATCCTGTCGACGGAGGAATTGAACAGATCCCTTACGGTCCGCTCGATGATGTTCAGGTTCGAATGAATCCGGGACGGCGCAGAAGCCGATTCGTTCTTGAGCAGAACATCTTCCCAGAGCGCGTGCAGGAAATTCACGTTGGCTTCGATATCCTGGGCGGGCATGGTTTCACTCGCCGTGCGGACGATATACCCGGCTCCCGGCTGGCGGTTTCTGCGCACCAGCTTCTTGAGCCTTTTGCGCTCTTCTTCGTTCTCGATTCGCCTGCTGATGCCGATTTGCTTGGTCGTGGGCATATAGACCACGTACCGGCCGGGCAGGGTGATGTAGCTCGTCAGGCGGGAGCCTTTGGTGCCCAGGGGCTCCTTGCTGACCTGGACGATGACGTCCTGGCCGTCTTTGAGCAGGTCCTCGATGTGGCGCTCTTCCTCCCACCGGCGCGGGCGCCTCCCGATGAGGTTTCGGTGCGAGCCGTTTTGCTGCTCGTCCTTGTCGCCTTCGTGCGCGTCCCCGTTGCTGAAATCGTTGCTTTCGAAATCGAGGTCATCGTCGTCTTCCGATTGTTCGGCCGCGAGTTTCCTGTAATTCTCGATGGACTCGATGGTGTCGACGTCGCTCACGTAGAGAAAGCCCGCCTTCTCGAGCCCGATGTCCACGAACGCCGCCTGCATGCCCGGCAGCACTTTCGTCACCTTTCCCTTATAGATGTTGCCGACGATGCTCTTGCCGCTTTCACGTTCGATATAAAGCTCGGCCGCCACCCCGTTTTCGAGCAGGGCGATGCGCGTCTCGAACGGTTCGGCGTTGACGACGATTTCAGACGGCATGTTCTATCGCGCGGGATGCACCCGCTCTCCATTGGACGGAGATTTTCCGGATCCGGGCCCTCAGGCACGCCTCGGGAGACAAACCGAAGCATCTGGCGAGGATTTCCGTTACCTTCGGTTTCACGCCGTCTCCATAGCGCAGCGTGAGGTGCAGGCGGACGGCGGCGTCCGTCGAAGGTTCGAGCGAAAATCGCATGATGGACGGCCGCGCGTCGAATTGTTTTATCTTCCCCTTGTGCTCGCGCGTTATTTCAATGCTTTCCTCATCCATGAACTCTTCGATGATGGTTTTTATCTGTGAATCCGGCGCTTGGGGCGGGTCCAGGTCTTCACGAGACAAGGAGATTTCATAGGTCGCGGCGCTGAGCGCATTGGCGGACGAAGGCGTTTTCCCCTCGATACGCCATCCCGAACGCGGTTTGAGGCCGCGCGGGAGTTCTCGCTTCAGGTTTTGGAATAAATCCCGCAACCGGATTTGTCCACTCCCCTCCAGGAGCGAGAAATCCACCACTTCCGCGCGGCTTTCCACCCCCACGGGAAGTGCATGGGAGAAGACGATTTTCGGGTGCGGATTGAAGCCTCTGGAATGTTCCAGGCGATAGCCCGCGCGCTGAATGGCGCGGATAAAGGTTCTCAAAATCTCCAGGTGGCTCAAAAAGCGCAGGTCTCCGGATTTTTCGTAGATGAACCTGAACTTGCGTACGGGCGCGTCGGGTTGTTCTTCGGCGAGGCCGGGATTGTCGTCGTGTGCGCCCTCGAAACCCACCGGTACGGGGCCGGACTCCCGGGCGACGCTCTTGCGCCTCCTCTGCCTGGGACGCTGCGCCTCGGGCCGGGCCTTGGCGATGGCGAGTTCCACCGGCTCGGCGGGCGCAATGTCCTGTCCGGGCGGCAAATCCGCCGCCTGAACCATGCCGCCCGCCTGAACGGGCATGTTGATGACCGGAAGAGGGGAGCTTTCAAGCGGCATGGTTTTTTCGTAGTGGTATTTGATGCCCTTGTATTTATCCAGAATGCCGCATTGGCCGCACGCCTCGTAGCGGCAGTCGCCGATGGTGACCTCGCGCAGGGAGCGCTTCCAGTCGGCGAGTTGGTACTCCTTGGTCACCCCGCAGTCGAGATGATCCCAGGGCAGCGGCGCATCTTCGGGTATTTCGCGGTAAGCGTACCATTCCGGGTCGAGTCCATGGGCTTCAAAGGCGGCCATCCACTTCTCGTAATCGAAAAACTCCATCCAGCCGTCGAATTTGCAGCCTGAGTCGACCGCCGTCTCGATGACGTCCGCCTGGCGGCGGTCGCCTTTCGAGATGACCGCTTCGAGAAAACTGTGCTCGGGATTCGACCAGTGCAGCTTGATTCTCCGGTCAGGCACGGCGCGCTTGATGAAATCGAGTTTCGCCTTGATTTCCTCTTTGGTGTTCTGGGGAAACCACTGGAACGGCGTATGGGGCTTCGGCACGAAAGTGGAAAGGCTGACGTTGATGAAGCGGAACGGTTCGCCCGTTTTTCGCGAACGCATTTTCATGCAGGAGGCGAGCATGTCCGCCATCTCCTGCAAATCGTCGAAATTCTCGGTGGGAAGGCCGAGCATGAAGTAGAATTTCACGCCCGGCCAGCCGGTATCGAGGATGTCCTGCAGGTTTCGCTTGAGGTCCGCCTCGGTCAGCACCTTGTTGATGACGTTGCGCAGGCGCTCGCTGCCCGCCTCCGGCACGAGGGTGAAGCCCGTGCGGCGCACCCGCGCAATCTGGGCCAGGAGGTCCGGGCTCATCGCACCGACGCGCAGCGAAGGCAGGGAGATGGAGGTCTGCATGGGAGCGAGGCGCTCCATCATGCGGGGCACCAGGCCTTTCAAGGGCTGATAATCGGCGATGCAAAGCGATGAGAGGCTGATTTCCTCATAGCCCGTATTCTTGAGGGATTCCTCGGCGAGTTCGAGGACTTTGTGCGGCTCCCGGTCCCGAACGGGGCGGTAGACCATCCCCGCGTGACAGAAACGGCATCCCCTCGTACAACCGCGCTGCACCTCAAGCGTCACCCGGTCGTGCACCACCTGCGTGTAGGGGATGACCGGCTGCGTGGGGTGGGGCGAATCGTTCAAATCCTCCAGAACGCGCGCCAATACGGGTTCCTGGTGTCCGCTGACGTGATGGAAGCGCTTCACCTCGCCGTCGGGCTCGTGCTCGACAACGTAGCGGCTCGGGACGTAAATCCCGTCAATCTCCTCCAGCATCTCCAGAAGCGCTTCTCTCGGTGCGTTCGTCTCCCGCCACCTTTCGTGGGCCTTGATGACGTCGGGGAAAAGCTCCTCTCCGTCCCCTAAGGCGACGGCGTCGAAGAAAGGCGCCATCGGCTCCACGTTGAACGTCACGGGGCCGCCCGCGATGACGAGCGGGTCATCTCTGCGCCTTTGGGCGGATCGCCTGGGGATGCCGGCCAGATCGAGCAGCAAGACGATGTTGCTGGCGGCCAGTTCATACAGGAGCGATATCCCCAGAATATGGAATTCCCGGACGGGCGTTCTGCTCTCCAGCGTGGTCAGGAGCGCGTCCTTGCTTCTCAGGATGGTTTCGAAATCATCCCAGGGGAGAAAAACCCGCTCGGCGGCGACGTCTTCGTCAGCGTTCAGGAGGTGATAGAGTATGCGGATGCCGTTGTGCGACATGCCGACTTCATAGGTATCCGGGAAGGCAAGGGCGACGCGGTTCTTCACCCCGGTGAGGTCTTTGTGGATGGAATTGACCTCGTTCCCCAGATAACGCGAAGGTTTCTGGACGAAAGGGAATACGTCCCGTGCGTAGTCTAAATTCATTGTAATCAACCTGTTAAAGCCTCTCGCCATATGCGGTGAGGCATATATACGTCTTTCAGGTCCCCGACCTGCGCCTATTGGGGGTCTGGGCGAACCAAGTTCTTATAATGACGGAAACCGAAGGAATTGGCAACCGGGGTAAATCCGCATACCTGAGCCGTCTCGTTTGAATACGCATGGCCGCGCGTGTCGATGGTCAAAATGAGTGAGAGCGCTTTGCCGTAATTCGGGTGAGGGGAGTATTTCCCAATTCGGTGTATTTAAGGATATGATTTTGCGAATTCTTGATCATTTCCAATCAATTCGGGGAGTTTCACGGATGGAACCGATGAATTTCTTGCTCTTGATGGACGATGAGCACACCCGGAAGATCATGGGGTGCTATGGGCATCCAATCGTCAAGACGCCGAACATCGATGCGCTCGCTGCTTCGGGCACGCGCTTCGAGAGCGCATATACGAACTGCCCTATCTGCGTACCGGCCCGTGCGAGTTTCGCCACAGGCAGGTACGTGCATGAAATCAGCGCCTGGGACAATGCCCACCCCTACGAGGGAGAACCCCCGAGTTGGGGCCACCGGCTTCAGGACGCCGGGGTGAGAACCGCCTCGGTCGGCAAGCTCCATTACCGAAACGCCGAGGTTCCCGTCGGCTTCGACGAACAGCTCATCCCCCTGCATCTGCCCAAAGGGGGAGTGGGCGATATCCACAGCGCGGTACGCGACGAGAAGGGCCTGCCTCCCAGGAACAATCCGGAGTGGATGGCCGAGCGCATCGGGCCGGGAGACTCCAAGTACATCGCCTATGACGGGCAAGTCACCGATTTGGCCTGTGAATGGATAGCCGGGCAAGCGGCTGAAGATGGTGAGCGGCCGTGGGCGTTGTTCGTCTCCCTCACATGCCCGCATTTTCCCTTCATCGGGCCGCCCGAGTTTTACGACCTCTACCCGCTCGAAGACATACCCCTGCCCAGGCCGCACCCCTCGGGCGGTTACGACTGGCATCCCTGGATTGGGGCGCTTCACGAATGTGCTCCGTACGACGATTATTTTGACGACCACAAGCGGCGGGTCGCTCTCGCGTCATATTTCGCCATGGTCAGCTTTGTGGATTCGAACGTCGGAAAAATCCTGAAAACCCTGGAGGAATCGGGTTTCAGGGACAATACGAGGGTGCTCTTCGCCAGCGATCATGGAGACAACCTGGGCGAGCGCGGCCTTTGGGGAAAATCCACGATGTATGAAGAGTCCGTCGCCGTGCCTCTCATCGTCTCCGGCCCCGACCTTCCGGGGGGCAAGGTATCGCGAACACCGGTCTCACTCATCGACCTGTATCCCACGGCGCTCGATTGCGCGGGTTTGCTTGAAAGCGATGAGGAAGTGCGGCTGCATGGCGACTCCCTGTTCCGCATCGCGAACGAGCCCGATGAGCCCGAGCGCGAGATTTTCAGTGAATTCCACGCGCTCGGCGCCAAGACGGGGTTGTTCATGATTCGCCGCGGACGCTACAAGTATATCCACTACGCGGGACACAAACCCGAACTCTTCGATCTGGAGAGCGACCCCGAAGAACGCCGCGACCTCTCCCGAAGCCCTGCCCATCAGGCAGTTCTCACCGACCTGAAAGCGCGGCTTTTCGATATCCTCGACCCCGATGAGGTGGACAGGCGCGCAAAAGCGGAGCAGGCGGCGCTGGTCGAGCGGCACGGCGGTCGCGACGCCGTCATCGCAATCGGGAACAGTTTCGCGTCTCCGCCCCCGGGAGAGAGGGAATACGGGGAATAGGGGAGGTTAGCTGAACATGGAGGAGAGGCTTTTCCTCCTCACGCCGACGTTCAAGACCAGGCCGATGGCGATGAAAGAAGAAATAGAGGCGCTCCCCCCGTAGCTGACCAGGGGAAGCGGGATTCCGACGATGGGCATCAAACCGAGCGTCATCCCGATGTTGAAAATGACGTAGAGGAAAAACGCCGTGGTAATGCCTACGGCGAGCAGGGCGCCTTCCTTGTCGGCGGCGTTCAGCGCTGTGCTCAGGCACCGCAGAATGAAAATGAAGAACAACGCCAATACGGTGATGCTGCCGATAAAACCCAGTTCTTCACTCAGGACGGAGAAAATGAAATCGGTGTGTTTCTCCGGCAGGAAATGGAGCCTGCTCTGGGTTCCCTGGAGAAGTCCTTTGCCCCATATTTCTCCGCTGCCGACGGCGATGATGCTTTGCATGCTCTGGTAGCCAGCGCCGAGGGGGTCGGCGTCGGGGTTGAAAAGCGTCAAATTCGGCGGCGTTGATATTCCTTGAGAAACAACCAGCCCAGGGGGGCGCACGCGACCGCCGCGGTTCCGATGGTGATGAGGACTCTTCGCTTGACGCCAACGGCGAGAGCCATGACTCCCGCTATCAGGAAAACCGTGAGACCGGTGCCCAAATCGGGTTGTCGGACAATCAGCAGCACGGGCGCGAGCACCAGCAAAAGTGCCGGAATGAGTTCCTTGAAGCCCATGGGCTCTTCTTCTTCGCGGGAGCCGAAATATCTGGCCAGCACGAGGATGACCGCCAGACGCGCAAGCTCGGAGGGTTGCAGTCGCAAGGGGCCGAAAACCAGCCAGCGTTTCGAGCCGCCGACCACTTGTCCTGTGAAGAGGACGGCGATGAGCAGAACGATGACGAGGGCGTAAAAGAAATAGGCCCATCGTGCAAAGAAGTGGTAGTCGAAAAAGAGGATGGAGAGCAGTACGCATAATCCAATGGATGACCACAGCGCTTGTCTGAGGTGCAGGGAATTTTTCAGGAGAACGGGGTTGGAATGAATGGCGCTGTAGATCATATAGATGCCCGTCAAGCTGAGCAATATCGTGGCCAGAACGAGCAGCCAGTCCATCTGCGAGACGGCTCGCCGGAAGGGGGAAGATCGAGAAGCAGCGATGCCCGTCATCTGCGATTTCCCGGAGCCCGGTTGTTCGCGGAGAGCCGTTTATCTTCAGGGGTTTCGCTCGAAGCCAGAATTTGCCGCTCGTTTTTCTCGAGATAAAATGAAATCAACTCTCTCGCGTATGGGGCGAAGAAAGACCCTGGCCTGCCGGCGTTTTCTCCCAGAATGGCGATAGCGATAGTTGGATTTTCGTAGGGGGCGAATGCGACGAACCAGCTATGGTCCCTGAATTTTCGAGGCAAATCTTCGGGTTTTTTCTTGCGGCCCGTATATTTCAGGTCGACTGTCTGGGCGGTGCCCGTCTTTCCCGCCACAACGATATCCGGCATCCGGGCTTTTTTCGCAGTGCCCTTTTCGCCATGAACGACTTCTTTGAGCGCTTCTCGAACTTTCAGGAAAATTTTTGGAGATATGGGAATTTTGCGAATGAGTCGGGGTCTGGACTCGAAGAGTGTCTTTCCGCGGGGACTCAGCACTTTTTTCACGACGTAGGGTTTCCACAGATGTCCGCCGTTCGCCACGGTGGCGATGAGGTTGGCGGCCTGCATGGGAGTGACGAGATTAAAGCCCTGGCCGATGGATACGCTGATCGTCTCGCCTTCATACCATCTTTCCTTGAATCTGCGGCGCTTCCAGGCATCCGAGGGCACGACCCCCCCTTTTTCGGCGGCTCCGAACCCGGTGGGTGAACCCAGGCCGAACATGCGCGCGTAATGCGCGATTCTCTTGATGCCCAGCTTGTGGCCGTTCGTGTAGTAGTAGACGTCGCAACTTTGGGCTATGGACTGGATGAAGTCTATCGGTCCGTGCCCTCCTTTTTTCCAGTCGCGAAATATTTTTTTCCCGAATGGAAACGAGCCGTGGCAGCGTATTTTTTTGTCCGAACGCGCGATTTTCTCGTTCAGGATCGCAAAGCCCATTACGATTTTGAAAATCGAACCGGGGGGGTATTGCCCGCGAATCGCCCGGTTCTCGAGTGGTTTCAACGGGTCTTTCATGAGGCCTTTCCAGCTTTTGGCGTCGATGCCGCTGGCGAAGATGTTCGGATTGAAAGACGGCTTGCTCACCATGGCCAGAATCGCACCGTCCGAGGGGTCGAGAATGACGATGCTCCCCTCATGCGCTTCGAACAACTCCTCCGCTTTTTTCTGAAGCTCCATATCAATCGTCAGATAGACGTTGTTCCCGGGTTTTTCCACAAACGGGCGGACGACGCGCAGTTCTCTTCCGTAGGCGTCTACCTCCACTTGCTTGAAGCCGCTTTGCCCACGCAGAAATTTTTCCTGGGTTCTCTCTACTCCGTATTGACCGAGCATATCCCCCTGCCGGTAGTTTCGTTTCTTCAGCCGTTGCAACTGACGGTTGCTGATCTCTCCCATATAGCCCAGAAGGTGGCTTGCCTCCTCACTTGAGGGGTATTGCCTGAGCGGCGTCACTTGAACGAATACGCCCGGATAATCGGGCTTGTGCTCCTCGAGAAAGGCCATGGTTTTACGGCTGATGTCGGCCTTGATCAGAAATGGCCGGAAGGGGTTCGCATCCCGTGTTCTTCTGTAGAGTTCCTCAAAAGGTTGTTCCGTGATTTCAGCCAGCAGCCGAATGGTCTGTTGCAGTTTTTTCACATTTTCGCGGATCAGGTAAATGTTGAACGAGGCGCGGTTGTCCGCAAGCAGTTCTCCTTGCGAGTCGAACACCATGCCCCTCGGGCTTTGCACGAGTCGGTAAGCGATCCGGTTGTCTTCTGAGAGGGTTCGAAATTTTTCGCCCTGGATCACCTGAAGGTTCCAGAGTCTGATGAACAGGCCGAGAAGAATGAGGCCGAAAAAGATCCCAAGAATGACGACACGGCGCTTGAGCGCATCGCTCGTCGTGCGGTTGGAATTGAGTTGCAAATCTTTCATCTCAGGATCGCTCCGGATATGGCGTGTCCGCTTCGGATGGTAGCACCTTTTCCTCGATCTTTCCCAGAAGGCTGATGACGAATGGCGCCAAAGCGACGTTAAGACCTGCCGTCTTGATGGCGTCTATCCAATAACCGACTGTCAAAAATTGAGAGGGCAGAAAGATTTTTACCAGAAGAAAAGAGAACAGAATGTTGAATAGCGAAGCGAAAAGCACAACAGTGCAGTGAAACGCGATGAAGCGCGACGTCATGCTGGGTTTCAGGCCGCCGGTATAATGACCAATCAGCCCTTTGAGGAGCGCGTTGAAACCCAGCAAGCCTCCGGAGAGGACGTCTTCAATGATTCCAAGGCTGAATCCTCCGATGAGTCCCGTCTCCCTCTCACGATGCAGACCCAGGAAAACGGTCGCAAGAAGAATGGCGTCTGGTCTGGCGTCAAGCCAGATTGAGAAATAATCCGCCACCGACGTATGCAGGACGATTGTCAGGACGGTGAGAATAATATAAAATAAAACAATCATTTCCAGGGATTGTCCTTAGGCTTGGTCATCAGGATCATGACCTCTTCCAAATTTGAAAAATCCACGATCGCCTTGGCCTTTATTTTCGGGAACAATCCCCTGACGTCCGTGATTGCCGTTATATGGGCGACGGGGAGTCCTTTCGGGAAGATTCCCCCCAACCCGGAGGAAATGAGGAGGTCTCCGGGCTTCATTTCCACGTGGAGCGGCATATAGCGCACCTCGCTTTCTCCTTCCGAGGAAATGGCGAAGACCCCTTGCGCGCGCGCGCGCTGGGCGATGACGTTGACGGCGCTTCTCGAATCGAGCAGGGCCAAAACCTGGCTCACATTGTTCCCCACGCGAGAAATTCTTCCCACGAGTCCCGCCTGGTGCATGACCGGCATGTTCTTGTACACGCCGTCTCGTGACCCGAGGTCCAGCAGGAAGGATTCCCCGTAAATGCTCTTGTTGCGAGCCACAATCCGGGCGAGCCGAACGGGCGCCTCCAGATTCTGTGATGCCCCGAGTAGTTTCTCGAGGCGCGCGATTTCCAGTTTCAATTCCTGTATCTGCGCATGATTCGCAGTGAGCGTTTGCAGTTTTCGCTTCAACGCGATGTTTTCTTCATGTGCATTCCTGATGAGTTGGTATTGTTTCCAGAGATCGGTCGACCATTTCCTGGGTATCTCGGCGACCCGGATGGCCGAACCGACGAGGGAGAGAAGCGCTCTTTCCATCAAGGTGGATTGGCCTCGAAAGCGTACACTGAGCGTCATAAGCGAGAAGCAGACGACAAACAACCCGATGAGGAGGGCTAAACTTCTGCGTTCGACGAGAAACTGAAACATAGTATTCTAGGGTTTGCTTCCAGAAATGCGCGCGCTAGCGCTATTGTGGGCAGTGTTCGCAACTGTGTTGAAGTATATCGGCTATACGGCCAGTTTTCCAAGCAAGTCGAGTTCATCGAGCACTTTGCCGGTTCCCATCACAACGGCGGAGAGCGGGTCTTCCGCCACGGTGACGGGCAGACCGGTTTCTTCTTTAAGTAAAACGTCGATTCCCCGCAAGAGGCCCCCACCGCCGGCGAGAACGATTCCTCTGTCCACGATGTCGGCGGCCAGTTCCGGGGGCGTTCTCTCGAGCGCACCCCGGACGGTTTCGACAATGGCGCTGACGGGTTCGGACAGGGACTCGCGAACCTCCTCGTCCGTTATGACGACGGTTTTGGGAATGGCGGCGACCAAATCGCGGCCTTTTATTTCCAGCGTTTTCCTTTCTCCTATTTCATAGGCGGAGCCCACCTGGATCTTTATCTCCTCGGCCGTCCGCTCCCCGATCAGCAGATTGTAGTTGCGCTTGATATAGCTGATGATGGCCTCGTCCATCTCGTCTCCGCCGACGCGCACGGATTGGGCGTAGACGATGCCTGCGAGCGAGATGACGGCGACTTCCGTGGTGCCGCCGCCGATGTCCACCACCATGCTGCCGCCGGGCTCCTCTACGGGCAAGCCCACGCCGATGGCCGCCGCCATCGGCTCCTCGATGAGATACACCTCCCTGGCGCCTGCATTCTCGGCGCTGTCGCGGACTGCGCGCCTCTCCACCTGGGTGATGCCCGAGGGTACGCAAATCACCATTCGGGGCCGTACGAAGGTTTTTCTGTTGTGCACTTTCTGGATGAAATAACGGAGCATGGCTTCCGTGATTTCGAAATTCGCGATCACGCCGTCCTTCATGGGGCGGATGGCCATGATGTTTTCAGGCGTCCTGCCCACCATGGCCTTGGCTTCCGAGCCTACGGCGAGCACGTGTTTGGACTCTTTCTGGACCGTCACCACGGAAGGTTCGCGCAGGGCGATTCCCTTGCCTTTCACGTAAACGAGCGTGTTGGCCGTTCCAAGGTCAATGGCCAGATCGTTGGAGAACAGGCCGAGAATCGATGTTAACACCATGATGGAGGGAATTCCTTTTGGTGAAGGATGTCGTATTCATACCCTGGGCGGTATTCCGCATTATGATTACACTCCAGGTGAGAAAAATCAAGGAAAGCACCAATTTCAAGGGTGGAGGCGCCTCCATTCGAGGAAAATTCCGTTGGGTTGCGGGCGGGGGCCGCAAAAATCGCCTCATCCGGTTTGCGATGACGCGAGAGGTGGGCTATTTTCTCATTGGTTTGCCGCTGCAATCGCGGACGACCCCATGGTCGGTCGATTTGGAAGGAGAGCCACATTGATGCTTCGCTTTTTGAGGGAAAAGGGGAAAAGCTGGGTCCTCAAGGCGCTGCTCGGCTTCGTAGCGCTCACGTTCGTGTCTTTCGGCGGATTTGCGCTCACGGACAGGCCGGCCGATTCCGGGGGCGGCCGGATTGCGGCCTGGGTGGGCGATACGCCCATTTCGATACATGAGTTCGAGCAACGCTACTATCAGCAGGCGGAAAGGCTCAGGCGGCAACTGGGCGCCGCCTATACCGAAGAACTCGCACGCCAGCTCGGCCTGAGGCGCCAGACGCTCGATTCTCTCATACTGGAGAAACTTCAACTGCGCGAAGCCCGGCGGCTCGGCATCCTGGTCACCGACGCGCAAGTCGCCCTCCAGATACAGACGCTCGCGCCGTTTCAGAGAGACGGGAGATTCGACGCCGGGCGATATCGCAGCATCCTGGAGTCGAACGGCATCACCCCCCGCCAGTTCGAGGAGGATCAGCGGCGGGTCGTTCTGCTCGGCCAGCTTCGCGACTACGTGGGCATGGGCGTGCTGGTGAGCGAGCAGGAAACGCGGGGTGCTTATGAGTGGAGAAACGAGGAAATCAAACTGGCCGCCGTTCACCTGAAGCCGGAGGCCTTCTCCGCGGATGTGCCGAAACTCGAAACCGACCTGAAAGCCCATTACGATAAGAATAAGGAACAATTCAAGACCGGCCCCCAGCGGCAGGTATCCTGGTGGCATCTCCCGTTTTCCGCAGTGGCGAAAGAGGTCGAACTCAGCGATGCGGACTTGAGGTCGCACTACACGCGCACCCGCGCGAAACATGAGCGCAAGGAGAGCGTGTCGGTCAATCAGATTCTGGTGAAACTTTCTCCCAACGCGAAAAAAGAGCAGGTGGATGCGGCCCGGAAGCGTCTCGATGCGCTGCGCGAGCGCGTCTTGAAGGGCGAGAAATTCACCGAACTGGCCAAGGCGCACTCGGAAGGTCCGGGGGCGGAGCGCGGGGGCGACCTCGGCGTTTTCGGCAGGGGCCAGATGCTGCCCGAACTGGAGCAGGTGGCGTATCGCCTGAAGAAAGGCGAGGTGAGCGAGCCGGTGAAGACTTCTTTCGGGATGCACCTGCTGTGGGTGCGGGATAAGGTCTTGCCCGGCGCGAAGCCGTTCGAAGAAGTTAGAGAACAGGTGGAAAAGGATTTGCGGGCCTTGCGCGCCAGAGAGCGGGCGAAGAATGAATTGAGAAAAATCCGCTACGCGGTGGAGGACAAGAAGGCGGAGCCTGCCCTCGCCGGACTGCAAAAGGGGAGAACCGGGTTCTTCGAGAGAGGCCGCCTTTCGCAAACGGTGCCTGCCTCCGGCGTGGTGAGCGAGCTTGCCTTCGGTCTGAGCGGCGAGGAGAAGATATCCAGGGAGCGGGAAGGGGCGGAGGGCGTCAACTTCGTCCGCCTCGAAGCGAAAAGGGAGCCTTTCGTTCCCGAGTTCCCGGCGGTGCGCAAACAGGTGGAGGCTTCGTTCCTGCGCTTGAAGGGTGCGGAGGTTGCGAAACGAAAAGCGGCGCTTTGGCTTCAGGAGCTCAAGGATAAAAAACGCGGCCTTGCATCTATCGCCGGGGAACTCAGCCTCGAAGTCCTCAAGCCCGAAGCCTTCAAGCGTGCGGACGTTCCCGACGAACTCGGGCGCTCCCCGGAGTTGTCGAACCTCGCGTTTGACCTCAAGCAGGGCGAGTTCGGAATGGCCCAATCCGGTAGCGACGTGGTTTTGTTCGAGGTGTTGGAAAAGCCGCAGACCGACATGGAGAAGTTCGAGTCCGAAAAAGCCGATTTCCGCCAGGGCCTGCTTCGCCTGAAAAGGGCGATGGTCTTCAATCAGTATCTGGAAAAACTCAGGCAGGCGGCCAACATCCGCTTCGAGGAAGGGTTCAATTTGTAGAGGGTTCCGCAGCGGTGTTGCTTTACCTGCTTTTCGCCGCTATCGCCAGAAATCCTCCCGGTCTTCGGGTCTGATTTCGTGTTTTTCCTGCATCCCCTTCTCGAAGAGGTCGGCCGCCTCTTTTCTTCTGGCCGCCTGTTGACTCATCAAATCCTGGATGTCGGGCGTCTTCTTTTGGGCCGCTTCGGCGAACGGGTCTTTGATGTGGTGCCGCAGAATCCGCACGGAATCATCCCCGATCTCGAAACGGATCTGATTCCCGGGCCCGGCGCCCAGGGATTTCATGACATCCTTGGGGAGGCGGACTCTTCCCCCCTGGCCGATTTCGACGATGAATGATTTTTTGTCGTCCATGAAGTATTTTCCTCCGAGCCTGCGGATCTTCCTGCATCACGAACAGTCTATCAGGAGCGGGGAAAAACCTGAAATACGCTTTCGGGCGCGCCGGGGCTAGCCCCAGGTCAAGAGGTGCAGGCTGAGCGGATGGATGAGATGCCGGTGGTGGGGCAGCGCGCGCACCGACACGCCGTGCATGCCCGGTTTGCGGCATTCTATCTCGCCGTGAAAACGGTAAGCGCCGCCGCCGAGGTCTTCCGAGTAGTGCATGGGAGAGACGATCTCGCCGGCCAGCAGGCTTTCCTCTTTCAGGGGGCCTTCGTAAATCTCGAGCCGGACTTCTTCGGGGGAGAGGTTCCCGAGCGCCACCTCCGCCTCGACCCTCATTTTCGCGCCGAGCGGAACGACGCCGTTTTGCGCCATCGATATCCGGGTGATCTCCACCCCGGGCCAGGCGCGGCGCACGCGCTCTTTCCATTCGGAGAGCGATTTGGCGGGCGTTCTCTCGTCCGCCATGAGGCGCGCATGGTGCGCTCCCAGGGGCAGGTAGAATTTTTCGGCGTATTCGCGCACCATTCGATTCGTGTTGAAGTAGGGGCAGAGGGATTGCAGCGAGTTCTTGATCATCTCCACCCAGCCGTATGGAATACCCGCATCGCCCCGTTCATAGAAAAGGGGAACCACGACCTGCTCCAGGGTGTTGAACAGGCTCTCGCACTCCATCTCGTCCTGGTAGCCGGGGTCGTTGTAGGTCTCGAGGCCGCCGATGGCCCACCCCAAATGGCTCGCATACCCTTCCGCCCACCAGCCGTCCATGATGCTCAGGTTCAGGGCGCCGTTGGCGGCGGCCTTCATGCCGCTGGTGCCGCTCGCTTCCTGCGGGCGGCGGGGGTTGTTGAGCCACAAATCCACCCCCTGCACGAGTTGCCGCCCGACGTGGATGTCGTAATCCTCCACGAATACGAGCTTGTCCCGCACGTTCTCCCTTCGGGCGAAATGGAGGAGTTCGCGAATGAAGCTCTTGCCCTCCATGTCCCTCGGGTGGGCTTTGCCGGCGAATATGATTTGAACGGGGTTTTGCTCGTTCGTGAGGAGCGCGACCAGGCGCTCGGGCCTCTTGAGTAAAAGAGTGGCGCGCTTGTAGGTGGCGAAGCGTCTCGCAAAGCCGATCGTAAGCGCCCCGGGGTCGGGGAGGATGGTGACGTTGGGGCGGGTGACGCTTCCCAGCGGCCGCTTCAGCGCGTGCGCGCGGCAGAATTTGATGAGCCGCTCGCGGCTGTTCTCCCGGACGCCCCAGAGTTCGTTCTCCGGGATGGAGGCGACTCTCTCCCAGATATCGGGTTTGTCCGTCTCGTCCACCCAGGCGCCGCCCAGATGCCTGTCGAACAGCTCCTTCATCCCGGGCGATACCCAGGTGGGAAAGTGGACGCCGTTCGTGATGGAGTCGATGGGGATGTCCTGCTCGGGGACTTCCGGCCACATGGATTGCCACATCTTTCGCGAAACCTCGCCGTGCAGCTTGCTGACGCCGTTCGCCGCCGAGGAGAGGCGCAGCGCGAGGACGGCCATGTTGAAAGGCTCGTCCCCCTGCTCGGGATTCACCCGGCCAAGGCCCAGAAAGTCGTCCCATTCCATGGAGAGGGATTCCGCATAGTCGCGAAAGTATTTCTCCATCATGTCGGGCGGAAAGATGTCGATGCCCGCCGGGACGGGCGTGTGCGTCGTGAAAACGTTTCCGGCGGAGGTCAGTTCCCGGGCCGCGCCGGGGTCGATGCCGAATTTCCCCATCGAATAACGGATTCTCTCGAGCGCCAGGAAGGCGGAATGCCCCTCGTTCATGTGGCAGACGACAGGCGGGAGGTTGAGCTCGTGGAGCAGTCTCACGCCGCCGATGCCGAGCAGTATCTCCTGGCGAATCCGCGTCTCCATGTCCCCGCCGTAGAGGGCCAGGGTGATTTCGCGCAGCGAGGGCGCGTTTCCGGGCACGTTGGCGTCCAGGAGGTAGATGGGGTTTCGGCCCACCTGCACGTGCCAGACCTGTGCGGTGAGGAGGCCGTCCGGGTAATCGACTTCCACTGTGACGGGTTCTCCGTTCTCATCTTCCTCGAGATGGAAGGGTGTGTGGTGAAAATCGTTGTCCGGGTAGCGCTCCTGCTGCCAGCCGTCGGCCCCCAGATGCTGGCGAAAATATCCCTGGCCGTAGGCGAGGCCCACGCCGATGAGAGGGAGCCCCAAGTCGCTCGCGGACTTCATGTGGTCGCCTGCCAGGACGCCCAGGCCGCCCGAGTAGTTGGGCACGGATTCCGTCAGCCCGAATTCCATGCTGAAATAAGCGATGCGCTGGTTCTCGTTCTTTTCGCTCTCGGGCAGGTTCTGGTACCAGGACGGTTTGTGGAGATATGCGTGAAGTTCCTTGAGCACGCTTTCCATATCGCGGAGAAAATGCGCATCGCGCGCCGCCGCATCGAGCTTCTCCTGAGAGACGGAGCGCAGCATCTGCGCGGGGTTGTAGTGGCAATCCTGCCACAGGGCGTCGTCCAGCCTGCTGAAAAGCGCACGCGCGCGATGGTCCCAGTCGAAGGCGATGTTGTCTGCGATTTCCTCGAGACCCTTCAATTCCGGAGGAATGCTGGGCACTACCTGAAACGAAAGCACGGTTGTCATTTTCTGTTCCCGATAAGGATTTCAAGTCAGTCCATTATACCGATTTCATGAAGACGGTTTCACGCGTCGGGCCCGAATCATTCGGCGAGTCCATAGCCGCCTTTTTCCCGGAGCGCGACGTTGGGTCCCGGAGGCGAGTATAAAACCATATATTTGAACAGCGCGTCACCCGTGCTCGTGATTTGGTGCATCTTGCCCGGAGGCACGAAAACCGCATCGCCCGCTTCGACGGGTATCTTCTCCCCTTCGATGTCGATCACCCCCGTACCGCTGATGATGTAGAAGGCGTGTTCCTCCTTGTCGTGTTTGTGGGCGGTGGAGGTGAGGCCCGGGTCGAATTCGTTGATGAGCAGGGCGAACTGTCTGGCGCCCACGGTCTCCTCATCCAGCAGAATGCGGAACATGCTCCTGCCCCCGGGCACGGGCAATTCCCCGCTCAGGGCTTCGCTCTCCCGCACGCGCAATGGTTTGCTATCGCTCATAACGGCTCCTTCGGTTTGTAGAATCGCAGCTTGTGAAATCGTGGCCTGTCATATGAAAAATCCGTTTGCGCGAGAATACGCGGCTCATGGCGATTTTCCCTCGCGTTGGCGGTACATGTGGTTGAGCGGGCCTCGGCCGTTTCCGATGGCGAGCGCGTTCTCGATGGCGCCCTGGATGAAATCTTTCGCCCGCCTCACCGCCGAGGTGGTGGAATCCCCCAGCGCAAGCCCCGCCGCGATGGCGGAAGAGAGCGTGCACCCCGTACCGTGGGTATGGGGGGTGTCGACCCGCCTGCCCTCGAGCGCGACCTCATTTTCGCCGTCGAAGAAAATGTCCACAGCCCCGTAGGTGATGTGGCCTCCTTTGAGCAGTACGCATTTCGCCCCGCGCTCATGAAGCGCCCGGGCGGCGTCTCTCATCTGCGCGAGGTTTTCGATTTCTCCGGTCTCCAGAATGTCGCGCGCCTCTTCCGTATTGGGGGTGACGACCTCGGCCAGCGGGAAAAGTTTTTCGACGAGCGCCTCTCTCGCATCGGGCGCGAGCAGGCGGTCTCCGCTTTTGGCGACCATCACCGGGTCGAGCACGACGCGCGCGAGCGCGTGCTCTTTGAGCTTCGCAGCGACGACCTCGATGACGTCGACCGTGGCGAGCATACCGATTTTCGCGCTCGCCACGTCCAAATCCGTGCACACCGAGTCGAATTGCGCCGCGATGAAATCGGGCGGCGCGCCGTGCACCCCCTGCACGCCCACGGTGTTCTGCGCCGTCAGCGCGGTGATGACCGAGGCGCCGTAGACGCCGAATGCGCTGAAAGTCTTGATATCCGCCTGAATCCCGGCTCCGCCGCCCGAATCCGAGCCCGCTATCGTCAAGGCGATGGGGGGCAGGCTCTCGGGTTTCGCCATGTCTTTCTCCTTTCGCGTCACATCATAAGGCGATGCGACATGAAAATGTAGCACACCGAGAATATATTGGGAGTATGTCGGGAATATGTCGAGGAGGAGAAAAAACGGGAAATCTCTTTAAGATGGAATTCTTGACAAATTTGTTTGGGAATTATAGGCTCACGCTCGTCTGGGTCCGTATAAAAAGAACTGGAAGGGCACTTTCATGGCATTGGGAACACGGGGTCGCCCGCCCCAGATTCTGAGGGCGCTTCCCTCGCTCATCGATCGCATCGGAGGCACGAGCCTCGTTCAGCTGCAACGCCTGCCCGATGCGTCCGGCGCGCGCGTATTCGCCAAGCTCGAGCAATACAACCCCGGCGGAAGCGTGAAGGATCGCATCGCGCTCAGCATGGTGCTCGACGGCGAGCGGCGCGGCCTCCTGAAGCCCGGCGGGACGATCATCGAGCCCACGAGCGGCAACACAGGCATCGGCCTGGCGCTCATCGGCGCGATTCGCGGCTACAAGACGATCATCGTGCTCAGCAAGAGCATGAGCCACGAGCGCAACTCCCTGCTCACGGGCTACGGGGCCGAGGTGGTCTTCAGCTCCAGCGAGGGCGGCATGTACGGCTCGCTAGTACTGGCCGAAGCCATCCTGGAGGAGAACCCGGACTACTTCATGCCCCAGCAGTTCAACAACCCGGCCAACCCGGAAATCCACCGCAGAACCACGGCGCGCGAGATTCTGCGCGATATGGGCGCGGAATCCATAGACGCTTTCGTGGCGGGCGTGGGGACGGGAGGCACCATCACGGGGGTGGGGGAGGTCCTGAAGGATAGAAGACCTGAAACGCTCGTCATCGGCGTGGAGCCCGCCGCATCTCCCGTTCTTTCCGGCGGGGAGCCCGGCCCGCACCAGATTCAGGGAATCGGCGCGGGCTTCATTCCCGCTGTGTTGAACCGCGCGATCATCGACGAGGTGATGCCGGTCAGCGATTCGGAGGCGTATGAGATGAGCAAGGCCCTGAGCCGCGAAGAGGGCATGGCCGCAGGCATTTCGGCGGGAGCGGCGGTAAGTGCTGCTCTTGAGGTGGCGCGGCGGATGAGTCCCGAGGAAAACGTGGTGGTTGTCATTCCCGACGGCTGGGAGAGATATTATAGTCTGGAACAGCATTTTCGTTAGGAATCTTACTTCAACATCCCCGGAGAGCGGGGTTTTCAGATCAGGAGAGAGAAATGGCGGTAACGGTTCGTATTCCGACACCTTTGCAGGAGTTCACACAGCAGCAGGACGCCGTGGAGATCGCGGGCGCGGACGTGAAGGAAGTGCTCGCGAACCTCGAGGGCCAGTTCGCGGGCATCGGCCAGCGCCTCTATGACGAGGAGGGCAAGCTGCGGCGTTTCGTGAACATTTATGTGAACCAGGAGGACATCCGCTTTCTGCAGGGAGAGGGAACGGCGGTGAGCGATGGGGATGAGGTCTCCATCGTGCCGGCCATCGCGGGCGGCCTGTAATCGTCCGCATCCTCCGAGAGGAGAGTCGCCCCTTGGGCTTGAGCGAAGAGCAGATTCAGCGCTACAGCCGCCACATTCTTCTCCCCGAAGTGGGGGGAGCCGGCCAGGAGCGCCTGCTGGCGTCTTCCGTCCTCATCGCATATTCGGAGGATGAGGAGAGCGCGGCGCTCACCGCCCTGGTCTATCTGGCGGCGGCGGGCGTGGGACGCATCGGCTGGTGTCCGCTCGATGAGAGCGATGGGCTTAAGCCGAAATCGCCGCTCTCCGCCTTCTTTGGCGGCAGCCTGGGGAGTGGCCTCAAGAGGCTCAATCCCGATTCGAGGCTGGTTCCCGTTCGCCCGGGCGAGGGAGCAGGGGAGGTTTTCGACGTCCTCATCCGGCTGGGCGATGAAGGAGCCCCGGTTGATGAGAGATGCGAGGCTTCGGCGAAAATCGCGCTCCGAGGCGTCTCCCGTGGGGAGTCAGGAGAAATTCACGAGGGCCCCGGCGTTTTCGGGAAGCCGGACGTGACGCCGCCTGGAGGGGGCGCATCAACGGTGGCGGCCCAGGGCGCTTTGGGCGCATGGCTGGCCGCGAGAGCCTTGCGGCATCTGGTGGATGAAATGGATACAGTGGGGTCGACTGCGCAGGCCCGATTCGATTTTTCGCACGGCCTGATGGAGGCGCGTGCGAATTTTTCCTGAGATTTTCAGGAGCAAAGCGCGAGGGCCATATCAATGGTCGAATCGACGGTGGCGAATCCCGCGAGCGCGTTCAGAAATTTAGAGGATTCCCCAATCATCAAGTGTATCGGCAACACCCCCCTGCTCGAAATCAAGATGTTCGAGAGCGAATTCCCGGACGTGGAGGTCTTCGCCAAGGCGGAGTGGTTCAACCCGGGCGGTTCGGTGAAGGACAGGCCGGCGCTCTTCATGGTGAAGGACGGCCTGGAAACGGGAGCGTTGCGGCCCGGCAAGATTCTGCTCGATTCCACGAGCGGCAACACCGGCATCGCCTACGCCATGATCGGCGCAGCACTCGGGGTTCCCGTCCGACTCGTCCTGCCTGCGAACGCGAGCGACGAGCGCAAGGCGACCTTGAAGGGCTACGGGGCCGATATCGTTCTCTCGGATCCCCTGGAGGGTTCGGACGGCGCGCAGCGCCTGGCGGCGAAGATGTATCAGGATGAGCCGGAGAAGTATTTCCTGCCGTGTCAGTACGACAACCCGGCGAACCCGCTCGCCCACGTCGAGACCACGGCTGTAGAGATTCTGGAGCAGACAGGCGGGCGCGTGGGGCATTTCATTGCGGGTCTCGGCACCACGGGCACCCTGGTGGGCACGGGACGCGGCCTGAAAGAGAGAAAACCGGGCGTCGTGGTGCATGCGGTCATGCCCTCGGAATCGTTTCACGGCCTGGAGGGCATGAAGCACATCCCCACGGCCATTCGCCCGAAGATTTACGATGAGGGTGTGCACGACAATCTGATTCTGGCGAGCACCGAGGAAAGCTACGACCTCGCCGAGCGCATCGCCAAGGAAGAGGGTCTTTTCATCGGGCATTCGGCGGGCGCTGCGCTCGTGGGCGTTCGCGAGGTGGCGAAGCAGATAGGCAAGGGCGTTATCGTCACCCTGTTCCCCGACGGGGGGGACAGGTACCTGAGCGAAGCGCGCTGAGGAGGGGGGGTTGGTTTTCATGTAGGTGAGAGGGCAATCAAGCCGACCGACGAAGGCTTTTTCAACAGGCCCGCATTGGGCGCGATTGCTCGTGTAGGGGCCGCATATATGCGGCCCGTGGTTGGCAGGCGTAAAGGGCAGGGTCGCATATATGTCGGACATATATGTCCGACATACACCTTCACATACGTCGAACCAAACCACTGAATCAGAACTTTTTCAACCAACCCGAGGGAGGTTTGGTTTGCGTCTGAATCGTGAACAGGTGGAGACGATGCACCGCCACGCGCGCGAGGCGTATCCCGATGAGTGCTGCGGGCTGATCATAGGGCCACCACGCACAAAGGGGGGACAGGAGGAATCGCTCGCCCTCCTGCCTTGCAGGAACGTGCAGAACGAGATGCACGAGAAAGACCCCGAATTTTATCCGCGGACGGCGCGGCGCGCATTCTTGATCGATCCCTTCGAGTTCGAGCGCATCGTGAGAGAAGCGGAGAAGGCGGGCGAGGTGGTTCGCGGCATATTCCACAGCCACCCGGACGAGGACGCCTATTTCTCGCAGGAAGACGTGGATGCGGCGGTTCCTTTCGGGGATATCCCGGCGTTTCCCGATGCCGAGCACGTCGTCATGAGCGTGCGGGAAGGCATGGTGCTCGGGCAGAAGGTGTATTCCTGGGACGCGGAGCAAAAGACCTTTATCGAGAGCGATCTGGAAATTCTCGAGGAGACAAGCGCGTGAGCCTTCATAATCCACGCGCGAGGTTGCCCGATGAAGCGCCGCCGGCGTCCGTGAGCGCATCCACGGCGCGCATGAGCGAAAAAAGCGCTCTGGCGCGCTCATCCGCGCTCATCGTGGGGGTCGGCGGCCTGGGCTGTCCCGCGGCGCTCGCCCTTGCGGCGGCGGGCGTGGGACGGGTCGGCCTTGCGGATCACGACGTGGTGACGCTCGACAACCTGGCCCGCCAGATTCTCCACCGGACCGAGGACATCGGCCGCCTGAAGGTGGACTCGGGCGCCGATTCCATATTCAGGCTCTCCGCCGAGGTAGCGGTGGACATGATTCCCCAGAAACTCACGCGCCGGAACGCCGCCAGAATCATCGCGCCCTATGACGTCATCGTTGATGGCAGCGACAACCTGGCCGCCAAACTCGCGCTGAACGACGCCTGCGCCGCAGCCGGCAAGCCGTGGGTGATGGGCGGGATTTTACGCTTTTTCGGCCAGATGATGACGATTCTACCGGGCCGGAGCGCGTGCCTGCGGTGTCTGGTGGGCGAGGAGGGCGAGGACGCCCGCGGCCTCGACTGCGGGGATGCGGGTGTTTTCGGCGCGGTGGCCGGTTTCGTGGGCATGGCGCAGGCTGCCGACGCGCTGCGTGTTCTCAAGGGGCTTGCGCCTGCCTGGTCGAACAGGCTGATGGCGGCCGATTTACGCAAAAACGCCGTCGGGAGCGTGCGCGTGGCACAGGACCCGGATTGTCCTGCCTGCGCGCTCGCCGGGAGCAAGCAGACGAAAATTCCCTCAGGGCGTGGTGCGCTCGTTTAGCGTTCGGGGCAGGGAGAGACGATGAGAGGATGCCGCCGATGAAGATATCGACCAAGGGGCGATACGCCGTGCTCGCCATGATTGAGCTGGCGAGGCATTCGCAGACGCATCCCGTGCCCCTGCCGCAGATTGCAGGCAAGCTCGGCATCAGCCAGCACTATCTCGAACAATTGTTCGTGAAAATGCGCAGGGCCTCTCTGGTGAGCAGCACGAGGGGGCCGGGAGGCGGCTACATCCTCGCCATGCCGCCTTCTGAGATCAACATGCGCGACGTTCTCTGCGCGGTGGGCGAGACGATTCAGCCCGTCGATTGCGGCGATGCGCCTCCCTCGGCGCCGTGCCCGAACATCCCGGTATGCGGAAGCCGTACGCTTTGGAAAAAACTCGAAGACGCCATCGACAAGACGCTGCGCGAAACCACGCTCGAGGAGTTGAGCGCGGCCCCGGCGGATGCGGGAGGGGGCGTGCGTCTGCCCAATTTCCAGGTGAGTATCTGACGCCGGCAGAGATGGAGTGCGTTTGCAGGGTTTCATTCGCCTCATAGGGGGTTGTGGAAAAAGCCGATGAGGGTGGGAGGGTTTGCGGTTTTCGTAGGGACAGGCCCCCGTGCCTGTCCTGCCTTCCATGGTTGTCCTTCGTCAGGACGGGCGCGGGAGCAGGGCGACCACAGGGGGTCGCCCCTACGGTCGCCGTCTCTGGTTGTGACGTAGGGGTCGTTCGCGAACGACCCACTGGAGAAACGGGCGCTTCACGAAGCGTCCCTACGGGAACATCCTTTTGAGAAATCACAACGCCCTTCATTCCGGCGAACACTCTCGATGGGGGGCCTTTTCAACAACCCCATGAATACTGGATTCAGCCGACACCCGGATATTTAACTCCAAGGAGAAACAACATGTCGTTCGAACCCCTGCGCGTCGCCTCGATGGGGCTGGGCCGCTGGGCAAACGTGCTCGCCGACGCAGCACTTCGCGGCGGTAAAATCAGGATCGTCTCGTGCTACAGCCGCACGGCGGAAAAGCGCCGCGCCTTCATGGAGCGCTACGGCGCGAGAGAGGCGGAGAGCTTCGAGGCGCTTTTGAGCGACGATGAAATCGAGGCCGTCATACTCACGACGCCCAACCATAACCACAAGGAACACATCGAGGCGCTGGCCGCCGCGGGCAAGCACGTCTATTGCGAAAAGCCCATCGCGCACAGCCTGGAGCACTCAAGGGCCATCGTCGATGCGGCGGAGGGCGTGGGCGTCAAGCTGGCGGTGGGCCACAGCGCGCGCCGTCTGGCCGTCTCGCGCCGCATGAAGGAGCTGATAGACGCGGGCGAAATCGGGAAAATCTCGATGAGCGAGAGCAACTTCTGCACCGAGCGTGGGCTGGAACTCACGCCCGACAGATGGCGCTCGAGCCGCGAACTCAACCCCACCGGCGTGGTCATCCAGCTGTCCATCCACCACATCGACACCTTCCGCTACCTGCACGGGCCGATCAGGAGCGTCACCGCGAAGTTAAAGCGCGCCTATGCGACCGAGGACGTGGATGACACCTCGATGATGATCCTGGAGCACGAGAACGGCGCGCTCTCCTACGTCGGCGGGGGCTGGGCGTGCCCCTGGGCGTTTCACATGAACGTGCACGGCACGAAGGGCGTCGCGCATTTCCGCATCACCGGCCAGCAGTGGCGCGACCCCTCCAAGGCGTCAGAACCCATCCGCCTGCATGTGGACCGGGACCCGCTCGGGGAAGATTCGGTATACGACATGCCCGAGGGGGACATGTTCCGCGATGCGCTGGAAGATTTCGCCGATTGCGTGCGCGGGGATAGAACGCCCGAAGTCGACGGCCGCGTGGCGCACGAGAACCTGGCCGTCGTCTACGCGGCGGACGCGAGCTCGCGCCTGGGTGAAACGGTGGAGGTTAAGGATTATTTGTGATCGGGCTGACGGGGCAGGGAGGGTTGGTCGCGCATTTCCCCGCATTTGCCGGACCTTCTCCCCGCCGCTTCCGCGTTATGCTCCGGCCGCCCGTTCATGCGGGCAGACCCGGTGGCGTCGTCGGGCCGCCGCAGCCGGTTCGAGACGAAAGAGGACGTTCAAGCGATGAAATTGCCCCGAACCAGGACGGGAACCCTGAAATTCGAATTGATGAACAATTCGATAAATATCGATAAATTCCTGAAAAGGTTCATGGGTCAAACTAACGGTATATTATATTATGAATTAGCAATTTGCTGGAATATATTAAAGTAATGCATTATAAAATTATCGAAATTTATCGAATTAAAAAGAGTTTTCCGGACCCCGCATTTGCCCGCATTTCCTCTCGGGAGCGTCCCTAGTCATCCGGGTTGGGTTCGGGGAACTCCTCGGGCCAGTTGTCGATGAGCGATTGCAGATAGGCCTTCATCTTCTCGGGGTTCCCGCGCACGGATTTCCTGATCTTGTTCACCTCGCCCTCCTCCTCGATGGGGATGGCGAACGAGTCCATGAAGCGGTTCATCATCCCCTGCTTGCCGCTCATGAGGGACATCTCGACAATCTCGCCGTCGGTGAAATGCCGCTTCACTTCCTCGAGCACGCCCGGGTTCTCTCGCGCGGTGTTTCTCGTAAAATGCTCCGCCCACAGGCAGGCGGCGCGCTCACGGGGACTTAAAACCGGGGATGTCATGTAGTCGTCCGAGGTGATGGCCTCGATCTGCGCATCCGTGATTCCCGTCGCTTGACCAAGCGCGGTGTTGTGCGCGATTCAGTAGGCGCAAGCGTTGACGAAGCTCGTCTTGAGAACGACGATCTCCTTGATCTTGCACGTCAAAAGCCCGCCCATGCCCTCGCGCTGGAGCGTGGCGTTGAAGGGGAGGTAGAAGCGCGCGATGTAGGGGGTGTTCGCCAGCGCGAGCGCGGAATTGGGGATGCGGCCCAGAAACTCGCGCGTCGCCTCGAAAAAACGGGCCGTATCGCCCGCCGCCTCATCGGGGTTCAGCAGCCGGATTTTGCTCGTCTCGCTTGCCTGGTTCGTCATGGTTTTCCTCTTCATGGGGTTCAGGATTTCGGGGGATTATAGAAGAACCCTACCCGGTTGGGAACCTGAGGGCACGACGCGTTACGAGCGGGAAGCCGTTCTGATAACATGGCGCACATCTCGCGTGAAATGTACTTGTACACGAAACTGAAAGGAGTGCCACATGGCCGACTTTGACCTGGAAATGACCGACAAACTCCTCTCCACGACGCGCTCGGTGCGCAAGCGGCTCGATTTCGAGCGCGATGTGCCGACGGAGGTCGTGATGGATTGCCTCGAACTCGGCCTGCAGGCCCCGACGGGCTCGAACCGGCAGGGCTGGCGCTGGCTCGTGGTGACGGATGAGGGTTTGAGACGCGAACTCGGGCGGCTCTACCGTAAGGGTGGGGATGAATACCTCGCGGAAGGTCTGGCGCAGGCGAGGGAGAGCGGCGCCGCGCAGGACGAGCGGGTGTTCGATTCCGCTATCTATCTGGCCGAGAACATCGAGCGCGCCCCCGTGCACGTGATTCCCTGCATCCAGAATTTCCTGCCCGAAAACCCGCCGCGGTTCATGTGGGCGGGCCTCATGGGGTCCGTCATCCCGGCGGTGTGGAGTTTTCAACTGGCGCTGCGCTCACGCGGCCTGGGTTCGGTGTTCACCACCCTGCACCTGCGCTGTGAGGCCGAAGCCGCGGAGCTTCTCGGCGTGCCGGATGATTTCATGCAGGCGGCGCTCATCCCTGTGGCCTGGACGCTGGGGACGAATTTCCGGCCCGCCCAGCGGCGTCCGCTCGAAGAGATCGTGCACGTGAACAGGTGGGGTTGAGCGACAGTTGACCTGCATTCTGGCGGGTTTCGTCCGACTGGTGACCCCTAGGGGACTCGAACCCCTGTTACCGGCGTGAGAGGCCGGTGTCCTGACCGCTAGACGAAGGGGCCATGAAGCGGCGTCGCTCGTATCGCGCCAACAGGTGCGATGGCGAGAGACGGGAAGGGTAGTCCCATCGCTTTTCCCCGTCAAGCGGGGGCGCATAACCCATACGCTTGTTTCGGCAGCCTCATCAGCGAAAAGAGCACGGCGGCAAGTTGCTCATCGAGGGATGAACGCGCCGTTTGCCCCTGTGCCGGAGGTCGAGGCTCATCTGTGTGGCGAGGACGGGTTCGGGCCCCAGGCGTTTTCCGCGCAGCGCGAGCCAGCCCGCCGCCGATTTCCGGATGCGGCCGAGGCGCGTCAAATCCCTGAAATCGCGGATGTGCGCCTTTCTGCGCACTTCCACCAGGCGCTTCGCCCAGGTGGGGCCGATACCCGGCACGCGCATGAGGGTACGGGGGTCCGCGGTCATGATCTCCACCGGGAACTGCGAGAGGTTCCGCCTGGCCCACGTCGTTTTGGGGTCCTCGTCGAGCGCGAGGTTGCCGTCTGCGGCGGGAATCTCATCCAGCCCGAACTCATATTCGCGCAGGAGGTGCTCCGCCTGATAGAGCCTGTGCTCGCGCGTCTTGGAGACAGAGGGCACCCCGTCCATCGGCGTATCCTCCACGGGCTTGAAGGCGCTGAAATGGGTGTGGCGCAAAAGACCCTTCTTCTGGAGGGAGTGTGAGGCAGCGAGGACGTCCATGTCGCTCTCCCCGCTTGCGCCGACGATGAACTGGGTCGTCACGCCATCGGCGATAAGGCCCGTTCTCTCGAAATACGACTCACGCGCCATTTTTCCGGCGTATTCGAGGGCGGGTTTCAGGTCGGTTACCAGGCTTTTCTCGGGCGCCATGGCGTGAAGGCCCTGCTGGGTGGCGGCTTCCAGGTTCACGGAGAGCCTCGTGGCTATCTGCGCGGCGCGGCCGAGTTGGGAATCCTCCACCCCCGGCAGCATTTTGAGGTGAATATAGCCGCCGAAGTGGTGCTTGAAGCGCAGGATTTCGGCCGCCGCTATCATCTTGTCCACGCCTGTGACGCCGCTGCCCGGAACCCCGCTGGTGAGGAAAAGCCCCTCGGCGCGGTTTCTTTTCTTTAACGCCATGAAAGTGTCGGCCAATTCCTCGGGGCCGAAGGCGTAGCGCGGCATGTCGCGCGAGGCCCGCATGGGGCAATAGTGGCAGTCGTAGCTGCAGGCGTTGGTCATCATGGTGGAGAGAAGCGGCATGATGCGCCCGCCCTTGAAGGGGACGGGAAATATCGCCGGTGTGTCCGAGGCCAGGAACTTGCGGCGGTATTTGGGCTTTTTCCGAAAGCCGGGCGGGCCCTCCCTGTCGTCGAAGGATTGGCCGCCGAGGATGGCCAGTTTGTGGAGGGTTTTTTCCGTCACCATGGTCGTTCTCCCTGTATAAATTGGCGTGAGGGAGAAAATGTATACGAAAATAATACGAAAATCAAGAGGTTTTTTGATAGCCGTATAATGAGTTTATCTATAGACAGTTACATGGATTATTCTGAAGTAGTAGATGATAAAAAATTGAAAAAAAGAGTATTTTCTTTCGCTTTTTATCTGTATGGAGAATGCTGTTATGAGATGAAAGCGCGCCAGGGAGTGGCGTGCTGGATTCCCGGGAGTTGCGTGAATACATTCAGATGCTTCAGACGCCGTCCCCCCGCCAGGATGCGCGCGCCCGCTTGAAGGCGTCGATGTCCGGCGGAATGCGCCCCGGCTTGCCGAGGACCTCGCCCGCTACCTCCGCCGCGTTTTTGCCAGTGCCCGTGCCGATGCAGACGATTACCTCGTCGGCTTCCGGTCTTCCGGGCCGCTCGGCGCCCGCCATCAGGCTCGCGGCGGACGCCGCCGAAGCGGGTTGCAGGAAAAGCCCCTCACTTCCGGCGATGAGAAACTCCGCTTTCAGGTTCATCGCATCGTTCACGAGCACGCCATGGCCCTCCGAACGCCTGACGACATCGGCCACGCGCTCGCCCGCGCCGGGCGAGGGACTCGTGAGGCCAGCGGATTTTGTGCGCACCTCACCCCAGGGTTCGACTTTTCCGCCTGAGTGAAGGGCTTTGACGATGGGCGCGCAGCCGTCTACCTGCACGACGTCGATCGCCGGCATCTCCTCTATCCAGCCGAGAGCCAGCAGTTCGCGGAAGCCCTGGTCCATCGCGAGCGCCATCGTGCCGCCCGCCGTCGGGCAGACGACGCGGTCGGGCGCGCGCCAGCCGAGTTTTTCGGCGATCTCGTAGGCGGCCGTCTTTTTCCCCTCGATCCTGTAGAGATTCCGGGGCAGGGTGGCGTGCAGGCAACCGAGTTCCTTGGACACTTCTTCGGCGAAACGCCCGCCCGTGCCCTGATCGCCCTCGATGATGAGCGTGAACGCCCCGTAAGCGCCGACCTGGAGGCAATGGACGGCCGAGCTGTCGTCGCGCACGAAGCCGATGAACTCGATGCCGCCCCGCGCGCAATAGGCGCTGAAACAGGCCGCCGCGTTGCCCGATGAGGGCAGCACGATGCGGTCCACGCCCACTTCCCTGCATTTGCTGATGGTGACCGAACCGCCCCTGTCCTTGAACGAGCCGGTGGGGTTTCTCGATTCATCCAGGATATAGAGATTTCCGTACCCGAGCGCTTCTCCGAGCCTCTCCGCGTGGATGAGGGGGGTATCGCCCTCCACAAGCGATACCACGTTCTTCTCATCGCGCACGGGCAAAAGCTCCCGCCAGCGCCAGATGCCCCGGGGTCTGCGGGCGATTTCGTCCCGGTCCACGTTCGCCTTTATCCACTCGACGTCGTAGCTGCCCTGCAGGTTCCCGCCCGTCTCAGGGCAGGTGAAGGGGTGTTCCATGTCGTCCACGATGCGTCCGGATTCGAGGCTCAAAAGGCCTTTCAGCGCGCTTTGCAAGTGCGGCTCTCCTTTATGGTATCTCTGGGGGGCTTGGAAACGCTAGGCGACTCCTTCTTCCTTCATGGTCTGGACGCCGGCGCGGAAGGCGGCGAGTGTTTCCTCGATCACGTCGTCCGTATGGCAGGTTCCCACGAGGGCGCGCGCGCCGTTGAAATCCACCCCGTGCAAGATGAGCGCTTGTCTGAGCGCGCGGCTTTTCTGCGCGTTCTTGGAATCGAGGCGCCGCCAGTCGATCCCGCTCACGTCCTGATCCGCCCCGTCACGCGGCGGGGCGTCGGCGTCGAAGAGAATCTTCCAGTCGCTGTATTCGCCGTACACCCGCCAGGCCACCGCCTCCTGCGCGAGTATCTCGTTCATTCCGTATCTCAGCTTTTGCGCCTGCGCGTTCACCTGCTCGGTCGCCCGGCCATCGGCCAAAGATGAGAGCATGGCGACGCCAGCGGCGGCGGAGATGGGGTTCGCATTGAAGGTGCCGTGGTGGGCGATTTTGGTGTGCCTGTTCATCTCGGGGTCCGGCTTGGTGGCGAGATATTCGAGCACGTCCGCCCGGCCTGCGACGGCTCCTCCCGGCAGGCCGCCCGCGAGTATCTTGGCGAGGCTGGTGAGATCGGGCGTTACGCCGAAGTGCGCCTGCGCGCCGCCCGGCGATACGCGAAAGCCGGTCACCACCTCATCGAAAACGAGCAGGGTTCCCGCTTTTTGTGTTTCCTCCCTGAGCGCGGCCACGAAATCCTGTTTCATCGGGATGGTGCCGAAGTGCCCGCCCGTCGGCTCCAGGATGAGCGCGGCGACCTCCCGTGATGCGAGCGCCTCCCGGACGGCTTCCAGATCACCCGGCGGACATACGGCCACGAGGTCGGTTACTACTTCCAGTTGGCCCGCTTCGGGTTCGTTCGTGTAGGGGGCGCGCACGCCGATCTCAAGCCCCTCGTGCCAGCCGTGGAAATGGCCCGCGAATTTCACGATGCGCTTTCTGCCCGTGAAGGCGCGCGCGAGCCGAAGCGCCATGTGCGTCGCCTCGGTGCCCGAAGCCGTGAATCGCACCCGCTCGGCGCACGGCACGAGACGCTGCACCCACTCACCCCATTCCACCTCCGGCCTGTGGCTCGCGCCGTAGTGCGAGCCTTTGAGAACGGCCTCGCTCACGGCATCCCGGATGTGGGGCGGGTTGTGTCCGAACAGGAGCGCGCCGTGGCCCATCCAGTAGTCGATGTAGCGGTTGCCGTCCACGTCCCACTTATATGCGCCCTCGGCGCGCTCGACGTAGATGGGAAACGGTTGCATCCTGCGGTTGTCGTGCGTCACCCCGTCGGGGAAAACCTCTTGCGCCCGATCGTATAGCGCGCGCGAGGCGGGCAGGGATTCGGCGTAGGCGTCCGCCAGTTTCGGGGTATCCGTGGGCTGCTGCATGAAAATCTCCAGAAGGGAGGGATTCTGAAATTTGTCCGGGACAACGCTACGCCCAAGCGCGCCCGAGCGTCAAGGCGGGGACCCCCCTTGTCAACTCGCTATCAAATTGTCCATGATGCCGTGTTTCCGGTGTTGACGGCTCAATTCTACTTCCACATGGGAGGTTCACGTGCCCAGCTACGATCATGCCAAGGTATGGCTCAACGGAGAGGTGGTTCCGCCCGAGGAAGCCAAGATCAGCGTTTTCAGCCAGGCGGTCTTGAGAGGCTCGAGCGTGTACGAGGGGATTCGCGCCTATTGGAGCGAGGAGCGAAACAACCTGTTCCTCTGGAAAATGGACCCGCACATCCGGCGGCTGTTCGATTCGATGCGGGTGATGCGGATGACGCCGCCCTATACGGCGGAAGAATTCAAGGACGCCGTGATTGAATGGATACGGGCGAACGAGTTCAAGGAAGACCTCCACTTTCGCCTCAACGTGTATTTCGATGATTCGGGACCCCTGGACATGAAGGGCTACGCGGCGGACGAGGTGGATACCTGCGTCTTCATCAGCGGGGGGCCGAACAGCAACCGCAAGCGACAGGAGGGGGGCGTGAACCTGTGCGTGAGCAGTTGGCGGCGCATCTCGGACGATACCGTGCCGCCGCGCGTCAAGGCTTCGGCGAATTACCAGAACGGCAGGCTCGCGGGCGTCGAGGCGCGTATCAACGGGTATGACGACGCGCTTCTACTGAACCAGAACGGCACGGTGGCCGAGGGCACGGGCACGTGCATCATGATCGTCCGTGAAGGAAAGCTCATCACGCCGCCGGTGACGGCTTCGATTCTCGAGAGCATCACGCGCGATAGCGTGCTCGAGATGTTCGGCAGGCACATCGGCCCCGAACCTGTCGAGCGGCCCATGGATCGCACGGAGATCTATGTGGCCGATGAGGCGATGATATGCGGCTCCGCCGCCGAGGTCGCGCCCGTGCTCTCGCTCGACCGCATCGAGGTGGGGGACGGGAAGCCGGGCGAAATCACGCGCAGGCTGCAGGAAATCTTCTACGCCGCCGCCCGGGGCGTGGATGAGACCTACGAGAAGGACATCCTGCCCGTCTATTGATGAGGCTGTGAGGAGCCGCCGGGGGAAGGGCGGTTCATGATTGGCGAATCAAGAGTCTCAGCCTAGGTGGCGAAACACCTCGCGCACAATCTTCATGCCCTTTTCGATGACTTCTTCATCTACCGAATAGGTGAAGCGCAGGTGATTTTCGCCCGAAGCGCCGAATTCCGACCCGCTGCGGATGGCCGCCCCGGCCTCCCAGACGCGCTTTCGAACCTCGCTCGAAGGGATGGGGTATTCATACCGGCAGTATTGGTAGAAACCGCCCTGGGGCTCGATGGGCATGAGACCTGGAATGTCGCGCGTCATCTCGTTCATGAGGCGGCCCCGCTTGTGGTATTCGCGCCCGAACTCCTCCACGCACTCCTGCGAGCTTCTGAGCGCCACTGCGCCCGCGCGCTGGACGAAGGTGTTGATCGGCCCGTTGATGGAGCGGTGAACGCTGAACATCGGCTGGGGCAGGTCTTCGGGTACGACCATAAAGCCCAGCCGCCAGCCGGTCATCGAATAGGTCTTGGAGAAAGTGTCGAGCAGAATGAGGTGATCGCGGTGCTCGGTGAACGAGAGCAGGGGCACGTGCTCGAAGCCTGGTTGCAGGATTTTCGCATAGGCTTCATCCGATACGAGCATGAGGTCGTGCTCCGTGGCGAGTTCGGCGAGAGCCGCCAGGTCCTCGCGGCGGTAGACCACGCCCGTGGGGTTGTTCGGGTTGTTGACGAGGATGAGGCGGGTGCGCGGTGTGACGGCGCGGCGCACAGCTTCTACGTCGATTTGGTAGTCCGCGTCGTGCGGCACGGAGACGGGGACGGCTCCGAGTTGCAGCGCGACGTGGGCGTAGAGCGAAAACGTGGGGTCCATCAGGATGGCCTCATCGCCCGGGTTTAGGAACGTCGTCATGACGGCATAAATGCCCGAACTCGCCCCGTTCGTCGCGATGACCGAACCCGGCGTGTAGTTCGCGCCCGCCTCGCGCTCGACGTGCTCGCACACGGCTTCCAGAAATTCAGGATCACCCTGTCCGGGAGCGTAGCCCGTCAAGCCCTGGTCAAGCGCTTCCTTTGCGGCGTTCGTGATGTGCTCCGGCGTGGGGAAGTTGGGCGTTCCCGAATCGAGCGGCACCAGGCCCGCCGGTTTCTTGGCCGTCATGTGATTGGCGCGCTCTCCACCTGCGGTCGCGGCGACGGTTTTGGCGAGACGTCTTTTCATTTTTTAATACTTTCTCCAAAGATGAATTATTCGCGCGGTTATGGAGGGCGCGCGCTGTCGCCTCGTTCCTATTCTCTCGTTATCACCACTTTTCCGAATTGCCGGCCCTCCGCCACGCGTTCGATGGCCTCTCTGAAGCGCGAAAGCGGATAAGTGGAATCGATGTGGGCCTTTATCTTCCCCTCGGCGGCGAGGGTCATCGCCGCATGAAATTCTTCCGGCGTCGCCATGGTGGAGGTGTGGATGTCGACCTGCTTGAAATACAAGTCGCGCAGGTTCACCTCGGGGATCACGTGGTGCGCCGCTCCGCCCACGATGGTGATGCGTCCGTTCAGCGCGACGCATTTCGCGCTCAGCGCGAAGGTGGGCGCGCCCACGTTGTCGACCACAACGTCGGCTCCCCGGCCATTGGTGGCTTCCATCACGGCTTTGGCCACGTCCTGCGTCTTGTAGTTGACGCACACGTCGGCGCCCAGGGATTTTGCGGTTTCGAGTTTTTCTTCACTCGATGAGGTGACGATGGTGCAAGCGTCCACATGGACTGCAAGTTGCAGGCAATAGAGCATGACGCCGCCGCCCACCCCGTGGATGAGGACGCTCTCGCCCGCCGCAAGCCGCGCGCGGCTGATGAGCTGGCGGTAGGCCGTGCAAAGGGCTAAGGGAATCGCCGCCGCTTCTTCGAACGTCAGATTCTCCGGTTTCGGAAAGAAATTCTGCTCCGGCAGGACGATGAATTCCGCGTGCGTGCCCGCACTTTGCGCGCCCACGAGGCCGTAATCCGGCTGGGTGGGGTCGCCCAGGTTGGGGTCGACGACCACCTCAGCACCCGGCTTCAAGGCCGCGCCCGGCCCCGCCTTATCCACGACGCCCGCGCCGTCCGCCCCCATGGTGTGGGGTTTTTCGTGCTGCACCATGGCGGGGGTACACTGGTAGACGTCGATGTGGTTGATCCCTGAGGCCAGGAGTTTCACCCGCACTTCGCCTTCTCCCGGCTCCGGCGTGGGAACCTCGCCGTAGACCAGTCCCTCGATTCCGGCGTCTCCCTGAACGGTAATTGCTTTCATCGTTCATCCTTCGAGTGAGTAAATCCACGCGCCATAAAGCGGTTGCGCAGAAGGCGTTTTGCGATGACCTCACTTGGGCGGGAGCGAGCCTGCGAACTTCGCCGCCCGCCGCACCCACGCTTTCAGATCGTCTTCGGTCGAAATCCCCGCCGGTTCGAC
This sequence comes from bacterium, assembly GCA_965203325.1. GTDB lineage: Bacteria > UBA8248 > UBA8248 > UBA8248 > UBA8248 > Bin107. The sequence goes on along the minus strand of OZ241875.1, from coordinate 361,649 downwards.
CAGCGCCCAACCCTTCATCACCCGGCCCGCCATATCGGCCGGCTTGGTATGCGGTTCGGCAAGCGTCGCCTCGTGGTTTTCCCTGGCGAGACGCACGATGAGCGCGCCCTTCCAGGTTCCGGCGCACATATTGCCGTTGATCATGAAGCACACGCCGCTAAACATCCGTTTTTCTGAAAACCCCTTGCGGCGCCTGAGAATCGGGCGGATGCGTTCGATCAATATCTCGTCTTCCGTCACTTTTGTTCCTTTTTCATCTTTGCAGCGGGATGAGTGAAGATGCCACACAGAAACGGCGAACGCCACCGCAAAGGGATGCGCTGTTTCATTTCTCTCCGGGCGCCCAGTAGGGGGGACGCTTCTCGTGAGCGGCGGCCATGCCTTCCTGCGGCTCTCCGCTCTGGAAAGAGGCCTCGAAGGCGTCGATGGAAGGAGGAACCGCGGCTTCCAGATAGGCCTGCATCCATCGCTTCAAAAGCGTCTTCTGGGCGCTGAGCGCGCCGGGAGCGGCCTGGAGAAGATCCGCGACGGCTTCGTGCGTTGTTTCTTCCAGTTCGGATTGCGGGCATATCCGCTGAACGATTCCCATTCGATGGGCCTCCCGGGCGTCGAATGTTCTGCCCGTCAGGAGCAAGTCCTGTGCTGTGCCCAGGCCGCAGAATGGCACGAACAGCGCGGCCTCGATGACGGAGGGCACCCCGACCCGCACCTCGGGCATGCCGAACTTCGTATCGTCCGCCGCGACGCGGAGGTCGCAGCCGAGCATCAACTCCAGAGCGCCACCCAGAACGTAGCCCCGGCACTTGCAGACCACAGGATGCGGGAACTCGCGCACGCTGCGGATGAGGGAGTGGAGATTCGAGATGAAGTCGCGCGCGTTGTCTTCGGTGAGCGCGCTCATCTCGACCACGTCGGCCCCGGCGGAGAAGACGCTGCCCGCGCCCTCGATGATCAGAACGCGCAGATCATCCGCCCCCGAAAGCCCCGCAATCGCCGATTTCGCCTCGCGGGTCATCTGCGTGTTCATGGCGTTTCGCTTCTCGGGGCGGTTGAGCGTGAGCGTGGCGAGCGGGCCGTTGCGCTCGACAAGCACCAAAGGTTTCGTTGTCGACATGGAACGTCCTCCCTGAAAACAAAGCCGACAGACTATGCGAGCTTGCGGCGCAGCGCAAAGGCGAACCCCTGTTTTCGCGTGTTATGATGGCGTTTTCGTCGAGAGAATTATCTGACGCTGATATCTGGAGAAAATACGGATGCCGATAGAGTTCAAGGATGTTTGGGATTTTCACACCGACCTGCGCTGGATGGTCGATCTGCCCGATGAGCGCGCCTATCTGGCGGAGCAGATAGACATCGTGACAGCAGCGAAGCTGGGCGGGGTGTTCTCGGCTCTGGAGCGTCTGGAAGGCGCGCCGCAGGACGCGCAATTCGATCTGGTAAGGCGCGACCTGGAGCGGATCCGTTCGGCGGAGGGCCTGAGCATCGTTCTCACGCGAGCGGATTTAGACGGTGTGGGCAGGCAGTTGATCCACGCGGAAGGCATCTATTTCATCGAAACCGAAGACGACCTGAAGCTCCTCGAATGGCTTTGGGAGGAGGGCGTGCGCAGCGTCGGCCCCATGTACAACGACGACAACCCTCTTGGCGGCGGGGCGATGGGAGACCCCGTGCGCGGCCTGACCGACCTGGGCCGCGCTTTCTTGATGCAGGCCTGGCGGACGGGTTTCATGGTGGATTGCGCGCACGCGAACCACCGCACGAAATCGGACATGATCGATCTGGCCCTCGTCACGGGGCAGGAAATGCACTACTCCCACGGGCATCTGGACGAGCCGCTGCTGCCCGTCTTCGGCGAGCGGGGGCTTCCGCGCGATATGGCCAGGAGGCTTTTCGAGACAGGCGCGCTCATCGGCTTGGCGCCGCACCCGGGGTTCTACGAGACGTTCGAGCGCCATCTGGAGGAAATCGAGTTTCTGGCCGAAATCGCCGCCCACCAGGTGGCCCTCGGCAGCGACTTTGCGGGTATCAACCGGCCCGCTCCCGACGGCACGCGGCTTTTCGATGAGTTCCGCGGAATCTGGGGGATAGGGGACTTTGCCGAGCGTCTGAGCGCCGCGCACGGGGAGGATTTCGCCCGCTCCTACTGCGGCGGCGCGCTCAAGGCGTGTCTCGCGCGCTCCTTACCAGCTTAATCCGACTATAAAAAACACGATCTCTTAGATGGGTTTTAGAAACTCAGGTATTACGAAGACGCCGCAGGGCTTTGTGAGGCTGCGCCTTCGTCCTTCGCGCTCATGAACTGGATGGCGATCATGACGGCCATGATGACGGTGCCCGTTATCTTCATCCACGGCACGTAGAAGAACAGCAGACCGCCCGCCACGGCGAAGACGACGCGCTCCCAGATTTCGAGCTTTCTGCGCATGTAGCCTTCAAGCGACGCCGAGGTGCAGAAAAAGCCCATGAAGCCGGTCACCCAGACGATGATGATGTCGAACCATGCGGCGCCCGCCGTGATGTTGATCGGGGTGTAGGCCATCAGGAAGGGGACGATGTAGAGCGCCTTGCCGAGTTTGAGCGAGGCGAAGCCGGTGCGCATCGGGTCCGCGCGCGCCACGCCCGCCGCGATGAACGCGCCCAGCGCGAAGGGCGGCGTGAGCGAGGCGTCCTGGCTCAGCCACAGGATCATCAGGTGCGCGCTCAGAAGCGGAACGCCCAACTCCACGAGCGCGGGCACGGCGAGGATCGAGAGCAGCACGTAGCTCGCCGTGATCGTCATACCCATCCCCATGATGTAGCTGGCGATGGCGCAGAGCAGAATCGCCACTGGCAGCGTCGTTCCCGTGATGCCGAATGCGTTGTCGATGATGGCGGCGTAGCCCAGGATGATCGAGGAGAATTTGATGCCGAGGCCGGGCATCGACACGCCTGCGAGCACGATGCCCATCACGCCTGCTGTCACGCCGATGATCAGCGAGTTGACGGCGCCTCGCTCCAGCCCGTCCAGAACGCGCGGGGAGGAGAGCACAATCGCCGCGAGCGCCGACCAGAAGATCGCCTCAGGGAAGGTATGCCCCGCCACCGGAAGCACGATAAGCAGGCCCACTCCGGCGAGCAGGGGCCAGTTCTCCATGAGTGGGTTTCCGGGCGGTTCGGTCTTGGCCGCTTCGAGATAAACTTCCGCCTCGGCATCCGCATCTTCCAGGCTTTTCCCCGATTCCATGAGTTTCTTGTGGTGCGCTGCGGCCTGGTATTCGAGCCTGTCGTTGCGTGTGCTCCATCCGGGCCGTCCCACCAGGCGCGCGAGAACCGGCGGCAAGGCCAGCAGGCGGGTGTCCTCACGGAAAAATCCCAGAACCATCGCCAGGACGATGGACCAGAGCGCCGCGTCGAAAGGCGAGCGCCCGATGATGAGGCGGAAGATGAGCAGCAACACCGGGAGCAGCAGGTAGCCCTCTTTTTTGAGCAGGGGCAGTAGTTCGGGCAGTTCCTCTTTCGAGAGGCCGTGGATGCCGTCCAGCCCCGAGCGGAAGTGCACCGACATGTAGACCGAGAAGTAGTACATCAGCGCGGGCACGAGCGATATGAGCGCTATCCACCCGTAGTCGGTCTCGGTGAACGCCGCCACGAGGAAGGCCGCCGAACCCATGATGGGCGGCAGCAGGTGGCCGCCGATCGAGGAGACCGCCTCCACGGCTCCCGCGTAGTGGGCCTTGTAGCCCGCGCGCTTCATGAGCGGGATCGTGAAGGTGCCCGTGATGACGATGTTCGCAGCCCCGCTTCCCACCACCGAACCCACCATGCCGCTCGATACGACCGAGGCCTTGGCCGCTCCTCCGCGCAGGCGGCCCACCAGGGCGTAGGAGAGATCGATGAACACGTCGCCGACCTTCGTCTTTTCCAGAAAGACGCCGAAGAGGATGAACAGGAACACGTAGCTCGCATAGACGTTCGCGATGACGCCGAAGATGCCCGAAGTGCCGTAGATGAAGTTCACGACCTCGTTGTAGGAAAACCCCTTGTGCAGGAGCCGTCCGGGGAAATAGTTGCCGTACATGGCGTAGTAGAAGAAAAAGAGTCCCAGCAGCGGTAGCACCCAACCCAGCACCCGGCGGCACATTTCGATTGAAACGATGACGGCGATGGTTCCCATGGCGACGTCCGTCCAGAGGACAAGGCCCGCGCGGTCGCCCCGGTCGGCGAAGTTCATGATGTATTCCACCGTGAACACGACCACGCCCGCGCACAGCAGGAGGTCCACGGCGGAGGGCCGTCTCATCGGTGCGCCCGCGCGCGCCGGGTAGAAGACGAACGTCAGGATGGCGGTGAAGATCACGTACAGGGGCAGATAGAAATGAAACGCATAGATGGCCAGCCCCGGGAAGTAGAGCGTTTCCCAAATCGCCGAGAGGGATTTCTCCATCCCCTCCGTGAGGAGCGGGGAGAGGGCGTAGACGATGACCTCGCCGAAGCCGAGGCCTAAATCCACGGGCGCCTTGTTCGCCGCGCCGTAGAGAAAATAGGCGGCGAACGCGAACGATGAAAGCAGAATCGCCGCCCTCGGGAAGATGCACAGGCCCGAGACGTAGAGCCAGATGAGGGCGTATAGCCAGGCATCGAGAGCCGGGAATTCGACCTCCTGCCAGTCCCAGGCGATCTCGTAGGGGAGGTAGAGGTTGTACGTTCTTCCGGCGAAGAAAACGATGTAGACGAGAAGGAGAACGGTAAGGAACACGAAGACGGGCAGGTTTTGTTTCTGGAAGCCGGGTTCGATATCCCTGCGGGTGGCCGACTCCGGGGCGAAGATGAACCGCATCCACTCCCAGAGAGAATCGAAAACCTTCCTCATCGCCGCCCTTTCTCACCCGAGGCCGATGACAGGCGCTTCACCGGCCCCCGGAAGGCGCCACCGCCCTCCGGGGGAGCCGGGAATCGTCTAGTTGGTGTTGTAACCCTTCGCCTTCCAGTAGCGCGCGGCGCCGGGGTGGAGCTTCATGTTGAAGTTGCCCATCTGCTTGATGAACTCATCCGACTTGGCGGCGAAGTCCAGCCCGATCTTCCAGCCCTTGAAGACGTTGATCAGGAAGTCGCGGTTCGCCTTGTCGTACACCCGCCGCGTCACCTCGTGAATCACGTCGTTGGGCACCTTCTCGTTCGCCACCGCGAAGATGGTGTAGGCGACCGTCTTGAACTTCTTGCCCTTCATCCCCTGGTAGGGGCTGGCGTCCTTGTTGTCCTTGTAGTAGCCCGAGCTCAGGGCGACGAACTTATCACGCACCTCGTCGGGGATGCTCAGGATGCGGAGCGGGCCGCTGCGCGAGGCGCGCAGGATCGAGGGCGAGGGCACCGGGTTCGGGATGCCGAAAGCGTCGAGCTTGCCGTCGATCATGTTGGTGGCGGCTTGCGCCCAGCCCATGTAGTCCTTGCGGATCTTGTCGGTGATGCCTAGGTTGTCGGTGATGAACTTCATCATGAACAGGGTGGAGCTTCCTCTCGGACCCATGTTCACCCGCTTGCCGGCGAGATCGTGGTAGGACTTGATGCCGGTCTTGTGGAACGTCGTCACCTGGAACCAGGAGGTCGATACCGGGCCGATGCCCCGGATGGTCATCATCGCCTTGCCCTTGTGGAAGGGCTTCTGCTTGCGCTGGATGAAGTCGACGAAGATCCCGTTCGTCATCCCGATCTCGGAGCGGCCGCTGGCGACGAGGCGCGTGTTGGCGACGAAGCCCTTGGACTCGCGGTTGGTGACGTTGACGGTCTTGCTCGTCTTGTTCACCGCCTCGGCGAGGCCCGCCGCCATGCGGAACGCGCCCGCGCCCTTGCCCGCGCCGACGATGGTGATGTTGGTGGTGGCGGCGCTCGCAACAGATGCGGCGAAAGCCGCGGCTGCAAAGACGCCAATTGCTGCGATCAATCTCTTGTGAATACGCATAGACTCTCCTCCGTAGGAAATCGAAGAAAAATGGGTTTTGCTCGTTGGGATGATTCTATCTCATCAATATACTTTCGCAAGCGGCGCTCGGGCGAATACGCGCATTTTCCCCGTAAATCTTGACGCCCGAAGGCCCAAGTGCTAGCTAGTGCGCATCTTTCAGGTTTTCTCGCGATAACGCGCCGAACGTATTCTGAGTGGAGACCCTCTTGTCCCGCCTTCTGGAAAACGACTCCCTGACGCTTCTGGCCGAAGGCGGTCTCCCCGTTCCCTGCTTCGAGGTCTGCACGGACGCAGATGAAGCCGCCCGCGCCACCGAACGCCTGGGCGGACGCGCCGTCATCAAGGCGCTCGTGCCGGTGGGCAAGCGCGGAAGAGCGGGCGCGGTGAAGTTCGCCGCGAATGCGTTAGAGGCCCGCGCGGGCGCAGAGGCCATTCTCGGCATGGAAGTGCGGCGCTTTCCCGTCAAGAAACTCATCGTCATGGAAGCGCTTGAGATAGAGCGCGAGATTTTCTGCTCTATCTCCTTCGATGCGCCGAGAAAATGCCCGCTCATCCTCTTCAGCGCCGAGGGCGGCGTGGACGTGGAGGAACTGGCCGAAAACCATCCCGACAAACTCATCGAGTGGCCCGTGAACATTTTGGAGGGGCTTGCTATTGAAGACGCTCTCGAACTTGTGGGTCGCGCGGGTCTTTCGGGCGATCTGGCGGAGCAGGTCGCCCGCGCCGCGTGCGCGATGTACGGGGTCTTCTGCGCCCATGACTGCGAGATGATAGAGGTGAACCCTCTGGCGGAGTTGGCCGACGGCCGGGTGGTGGCGGCGGCGGGCGTGGTGCAGCTCGATGCGCAGGCGCTCTTCCGCCATCCGGAGCTTGAAGCCAAGCTGGGCGTGGAGGGCGGAAACGGCTGGCGGCCTTTCACCGAACTCGAGATGCGCATGCGCGAGATAGACGCGGTCGACCCCCACGTGGGCGCGATTCGGTTCAGTGAAATGGATGGCGACATCGGCTTCATGGTCACCGGCGGAGGGTATGGTCTCTCGAGCCTCGAAGCGCTTCTGGACGAGGGCGGCAGGCCGGCCACCACGTTCGACATCACGCCCGGGCGCTACGAGGAGAAGATGCGCCGCGCGGTGAAGGCAGTGCTATCGAAACCGGGCATCAAGGGGCTGCTCCTGGCGGGGAACGTGAGTAATTTCACGCGGGTGGATATTAAAGTCGCAGGCGTGGTTCGCGCGCTCAAGGAAGCGAGGCTTGATTTCGAAAAGTTCCCCGTCATTATCCGCTACGCCGGTCCGGGGGTGGAGGAAGCGAGACGGCTCATCGCCGAGGTGCCGGGCGTGGAATGGCATGAGGATGAGGCGTCGATAGAAGACCTGGCCCGGCGAATCGTGGCGCGCGCTTACGGGCGGGATGAGAGATGAGCATTCTGCTGGATTCGGATACCCGCGTGCTCGTGCAGGGCGCTACGGGGGCCGAGGCGAGGCGTCTTCTGCCCACCATGACGGACTACGGCACCCGCGTGGTGGCGGGCGTATCTCCTGGAAAAGGGGGCGAGTCGGTCGGCGGCGTGCCCGTATACGGAACCGTAGCCGACGCTTTGCGCGACCATGAAATCGATCTCTCCGTGCTCTTCGTGCCCGCGCGCTTCGTACGCGAGGCGGCCCTGGAGGCCATCGAGGCGGGGATTCCCACCGTGCACATTCTCGCGGAGGGCGTGCCGCACCACGACGCCTGCGCGCTGCTCACGCGCGCGGCGCAGATGGGCACCTTCGTCATCGGCCCCAACAGCCAGGGGATGGTGAGTCCGGGGAAGGCGAAACTCGGCGGCACAGGGGGCGAGGTGCCTGACCTCATGTTCCGCCCCGGCCCCGTGGGCGTGGTGAGCAGAAGCGGAGGGATGGGAGCGGAGATATGCCTGTTTCTGACGCGGGCGGGCATCGGCCAGAGCACCTACGTGGCCCTGGGAGGGGATTTGCTCATCGGCTCCGCCTTCGTCGAGATGCTCGCCCTGTTCGAGCAAGACCCCGAGACGCGCGTCGTCGTCATGTTCGGTGAACCCGGCACGGACAGGGAAGAGGAGGCGGCGCGCTTCATTGCGTCCGGCGGGTTCACGAAACCCGTTGTGGCGATGATTCCCGGTGAATTCTGGGAAACCTCGCCCACGCCCGCGAGCGTGAGCCACACGGGCGCGCTCATAGAACGTGGCCGCGGCGCGCCCTCGGGAAAGAAAAGGCTCCTGCGCGAGGCGGAGGTCTTCGTCGCCGAACGGTTCTCCGAGGTAGTCTCCCTGGTGAAGCATGCCCTCCAAAACGCCTAGAGAGTTATTTCCCAAGACCTATAGAGCAGTTAGCGTGGAAGACTCCCTCCTCGGAACTTGATGCCGTCCTAAATTATATAGAGTACTTGCGTTCTCGCCTACTCCAGCCAGATAATTTGACATGATTGACTTTTAATTTAGATATGACTAAACTTAGATTTTGTCACACTTGAAAATTGTTCTCTCAACTGCCTTTAGCCAAAGAGGAGCAAGCAGACGATGAGAAATTTGATGAAGTTGTCGATTATCTTTGCGATATTCGTGCTCGGGTTCGCTGTAGGAACCGCTGGCGTCGTCCATAGTTGGGTTTCTGGCGGCCAGAAAAAAATTGCGTATAAGCCGGCCCCGAAGTGGGAAATCCCCTTCCACAGGGATGCTTTTAAGGGCTACGTACCGCATTTTTATGCGCTTAAAATGCTCTGCTCACAGCCGGGGTCGAAATACGAGGTTTGCGAACTGCTGGAAGAAGTTAGAAAATTGAGGCAGGAAAACAAGACGCTCAAATCAGAAGTGTTCGGACTGAAAAAGCAAGTCAAGAAAATGGAATCTGCCGTTTCCGTTCTTGATGCCGATCTGAAGCATCGACTGGAGAAGGAGAGGCGGCGTGAGGAGAGGCGCAAGGCGAGACGTGAGGCGAGACTGGAGAGGAAACGGAAGCGAAAGGAACAGGAACGAAAACGAAGGGAGTTCGAAGCTGAACAAGAGCGTTTACGGTGGGAGCACTGCCCAAGAACAAAGCATGGCCTCTTCACACCCAGTTCCTGCATCATTCCATAGGCTCACACCATCGTCGCGCCGCCGTTCACGTCGAGCGTGACGCCGGTGATGTAACCGGCCTCCTTGCTGCAGAGGAAAATGACGGCTTCCGCGATTTCGTGGGATTCGGAGAGTCTGCCCAAGGGCGATGATTTCTCGATGTGGGCGATGCGCTCGGGCGTCCTGATTTTGAGCCCTCTCGGCGTTTGCACGTTGGCCGGGGCCACGGCGTTCACCGTGATGCCGTACGGCCCGAGTTCGCGCGCCGCCTGGCGGGTAAGGCCGAGCACGCCCGCCTTGGCGGCGGTGTAATGCGGCGGATTGGGATTCACGCCGCTGCGCGCGGCCATGCTCGAAAGGGTAACGAAGCGTCCGTAGTTGGCTTCAACCATCAGGGGAGCCGCGGCCTTCAGGAGATAGAACATCGATTTCAGGTTCGAGTTCACCACACTGTCCCAGGCGTCCACGGGGCAATCGAGCAGGCTCACGTATTGCGGAAATCCGCCCGCGCTGTGTACGAGAACGTCAATACTGCCAGCCCGGTGGTGCGCCTCGTTGACTGCTGTTTCAGTCGCCTCCCAGTCGGTCAGGTCGACGACGGCGCAGTGAGCCGCGCCTCCGCCTTCGTTGATGGATTTCGTGACGGCTTCGGCGCCTTCCGCGTCGAAATCCATGACGGTGACTTCCGCCCCCCTTTGGGCCAGGATTCTCGCTGCGGATTCACCGATGCCCGTCGCAGCACCCGTGACGATGGCGCTTTGCCCCTCGAAGCCGCTCATTGCCTTATCCTTTTCTCGAAAAACGGCGCGCGGCGACCCGGAAGCCGCCGCGCGCTGTATGGTTGACTAGCCTTCCTGCATCTTCAGGATGCGGTTGATCAACTCGATGCCGCCCACCTTGTCGGCGAACATCTTGTGCACGGGTCGTACGGCCTCGCGGAAGGGCTTGAGATCGGGCGTGGCGATCGTGAGCCCCTTCGCCGCAAACCCTTTCATGATGTCTTTTTCGTTCTCTTCCGCGTAGGCGTTCGCCCAGGCGATGGTGTCGCGCGCCGCCATCAGAACGGCTTTCTGCATGTCCTTGGGCAGCTTGTTGTAATACTTGTCGTTCATGATGAGCGCGCCCGCCACGAGCTGGTGCCGGGTGATGGAGAGGAACTTCTGCACCTCGTAGAGCTTCATGGCCCACGCCCAGCTCGAGCCGCCGTCGTGGCCGTCCACCGTCTTGGTGCTGAGCGCGCTGAACAGCTCCGTCGGCGCCATGCCGATGGTGCTGCCGCCCAGCGCCTTGTACGTCTGCACCATGATGGGGTTTTTCGCGATCCGCATGCGCAGGTCGCCCAGGTCCGCGGGCTTCATGATGGGGTGCTTGCTGTTCATCATGTTCCGGAAGCCCGTGGCGATGAAGCCCAGCACGCGGATGCCCGATTTCTTGCGGAAATTCTCCCCGATGGTCTGACCGATGTCGCTGTTGAACACTTTCGCCGCGCCCTTGAAGCTGCCGAACATGAAGGGCAGGGTGAAGATGTCGAGCCGCCTGTCGAAGGCCGTGATGTTGTTGGACGCCACGATCTGCATCTGCACCGAGCCGAGCTGCACCTTCTTCGCGGCCACGCGGTCCTTGCCGAGTTGGGAGGAGGGGAATATCTGGATGTCGATGTTCCCCTTGGAGTAGACCTGCAGGTTTTTCTGCATGGTCAGCGCCGCGGCCTGATAGAGAAGCTGCGGCTTGGGAGGGTTGTTGTGGGCGAACTTCATCACGTACTTGGCGGCTTCGGCCTTGGGCGCAGCGAAGCCGACGAGTCCCGCGATGAGGATGACGCCCACCATCACCGTAAAACCTTTTTTCATATGTCGCATGTCTTGCCTCCTTTGGGTTAGCTCCTCACCTGCCGAGCATGAGGTTCGGGAGGATGAGGGAGATGCTGGGGAAAAGCGAGAGAATGATGACGCACAGGAACATCGTCGCGATGAACGGCAGGACGGCCTTGGCGATGGCGCCCAGCGTCGTGTCCGCGATGCCCATCGCCACGAACAGGCTCGTGCCCAGAGGCGGCGTGAGGTAGCCGATCTCGCAGTTCACCACGAACACGATGCCGAAGTGGATGGGGTCGATGCCCGCCGCCAGGATGACGGGCAGGAACATCGGCGTGAGGATGATGACCTGCGCCATGGTGTTCAGCCACATCCCCACGAAGGTGAGGAACAGGCTGATGAGCATGAGGATCATGAACGGCGAAGTCGTCACGCGCTGGATGAAGGCCGTCACCAACTGGGGAATCTGGTGGATCGTTATGAGTTCGCCGAACGCGAGCGACGCCCCCCAGATGATGGCGATGGTTCCGGTGACGAGGGCCGCGATTTCGAGACACTCGCGCGTCCTTCGCCAGTTGAGTTCCCGGTAGACGAACATGCCGATCACCCAACCGTAGAGCACGGCGATGACGGCGCTCTCCGTCGGCGTCACGAAGCCGCCGTAGATGCCGCCGATGATGACGACCGGCGCCAGGAGCGCCCAGCGCGATTCCCAGATGGTGCGCAGCGTGCGCGCGACGGAGAAGGGCTCGGAATCCGATTCCACCGTCATGAAGCGCGACAAGATGGTGGCGCAGCACATGAGCATGCAGCCGAGCAGAATGCCGGGCAGAAAGCCCGCGATGAACAGCCTTGTGACGGACTGATCGGCGCTGACGCCGTAGACGATCAAGGTGATGCTCGGCGGGATGAGGATACCGAGCGTCCCCCCGCAGGCCGATACCGCGCCCGAGTAGTTCTTGTCGTACTGGCGCCTGAGCATGGTGGGGATCATGAGACCGCCCACGGCGGCCGTCGTGGCGGGGCCGGAACCCGAAATCGCCGAGAAAAGCATGCACGCGAGTATGGTGACGTGGGCGAGGCCGCCTCGCACGTTGCCTACGAAGCAATCCGCCACCGAGATGAGGCGCTTGCTGATGCCGCCTTTTTCCATGAGTGCGCCCGCGAGCAGGAACATGGGCACGGCGATGAAGGGGAACTTGTCCAGCCCGTCGTAGTAGGAGAGGGCCAGACTCTCGAAGTGCTCTCCGGTGGCGTAGTAGACGAGGATGGAGGCCAGCCCCAGGGAGACGCCCACCGGCACGCGGATGAAGAGGAACACGGCCAGGGAGCCGAGCAGCAGCAGGGGCATGTTCATCGTTCCTCCTCCTGCTTTTCGACCTCATAGACCACTTCGGGTCCGCCTATCACGTAGACGCGGTACATATACTGGGCGAGCCGTATGGTCATCAGCCCGAACCCGATGGGGATGATCGCGTGAACGGCGGCTTCGGGGATCTGCAGGATGTCAGTCTCCGACCAGACGTCAATTTCGCTTTTCACGAAAAGATAGCCGTAATACGTCATCAGGACGTTGAAAAGCATCCACAGGCAGTCGGAGAAAAAGACTATCGGACGCGCCCAGGAGGCGGGCGTTATCATCGCAATGGCGTTCACGCGGATGTGTCGTCCCTGCAGGATGATCCAGCTGATCGTCAGGTAGATGAACCAGATGAAGACGATGCGCGAGAACTCCTCGATCCAGCTGATCGAGGTGAAGAAGATGTAGCGCGCGATGACCTGCGCGGTGAGCATGAGGGTGAGCGAGAGGAGAAGAATCCAGGAGAGGTTTCGTTCGATATTTCGCACGATTGACTTCCCGTCTTGCGCGGAGAACCGGGCCACAGGCCCGCCATGTCTGGTGGATGGGGGCAGTCTAGTTTGTTTTGACTTGAGCGGTCAATGCGATCGGGGGTCTGTTGCATAACCGTCATCAATCGGGAGCGACACGTAGGGGCAGACCTAAGTGCCCGCCCAATCGCTCGGGCGAAAACTCGGAAAACGGGAGAACACATAGTCAGACATATATGTCTGACCCCTACGCCGAATCACAAAACTTTTGCCTGGGTTCGTCATTCCGGCATGCGCTGGAATGACGGGTGGGGAATCCCCCATGCGGGCTGTTGCTTGCGAGCGCGACGCTACCCCCCCATCTGCGCGACGCGACGCGCCATCCATTCGACGTAGGCCGTGCGCGTCATCCCGCGCCTGGCGGCTTCACCGTCGATAAAGGCGGCGACGCCTTCGTCAAGCGACAGGTTGGCGCGGACGCTGCGTCCCGAGAGGCGAATCATCGGAATGGAGACGAGCGCGCACCCGGGCGGGGTGTCTACGTTCTCGATGGCGGTTGGAGCGACAACCTCCTCGTCGTGCTTTTCCGCCTCAATCACGTAGTCGCGCAACGCTTCCTCGGCGTTGACGAGCGCCTCATCCAGGGTTTCGCCCATCGCGGCAATACCGGGAAGATCAGGGAAGATGACGCCGTATGCGCCCTCCTCGCCATCGATCAATGCGGGGTATCGGGTCATGTCGTTCCCTCCTGGTCCGTCCATCCGGCTCGTGCGGCAATCGTACGGACGACTCCTGGCGAGAGCGTCCGGTGTCGCGGCAGCGTAATTGTGCCGCTTTTACGCGGGTGACGATAGATGTCGTGGTTGGAACCGTGGCGTGAGAGATACCAGCCGTCCCTTTCCAACCTGCGCTTGATTTTGTTTCTTTTGGTTTCTATTGGTATTGCATTACCCTTTTCGCGTGCATATATTTGCACGAATTCGGTCGTGCGTCAAGTCATTCGTGTCAATAAATGCACTTTTGTGGGACGGAATACATGACGGACTTGCGCCGCGCTAGGCGCGCGCTTCTCAACCGAAGGTTTCACCGAAGGATTCCCACAGCCCTTCCTTGGTTTCGGCGAGCACCAGGTCCACCACGCGGCGGAGTGCTTCCTCGTCCGTGTCGCCTTCCAGGCGGCGCAGGCGGTAGAGGTCGACCTGGCGGTCCGCGCCGCTGCCCTCGCGGATGATGGCGAGCGCATGGCGGGTTTCGGCCTCGCAGCCCAACGCGCGGGCGTCGGGCGCGAGCGTCTCGACGAGTTCGTGCATGAAGTCGTCGATGTCCACCCGCGCGTTCTCACGCGTCGTATCGCCGAAGAAGGCGAGCGTTCCGTATCGTTGGGCGACCCAGCGGTTCTCCGCGATGATCTCGGTGAGCGGCTCGGGCGGCAGCGCGCTCTCTTCGTCCAGGCGCATGAGCCGCCTGAGGAGAGAGGCGTAGAGCGCCGCGATGCAGACGGCGTCCTCGACCCTGGGGCAGATGTCGCAGATGCGAAGCTCCACCGTCGGGAAGGCGTGGGCGGGGCGGATGTCCCACCAGAGTTCGCTGCCGTTCTCGATGAAGTTCATTCGCCGGTACTCCGCGATGATCTCCTCATACTCCACCCGGGAGCGCAGCGGGCCGGGCAGGCTGGTGCGCGGGAGTCCGCCGATGAGGTTCAGACGGTAGGACTTGTAGCCCGTGTCGTGCCCGCTGTTGAAGGGCGAGGAGGTGGAGAGCGCGTGGAGCGCGGGCAGATAGCGGCGCATGGCCGTCATGACCCGGATGCGTGATTCGGGGTCGCCGAAGCCCGCGTGGACGTGCATTCCGCCGATGACCAGGCGGCGCAGGGTCTCCTGAAAAGTCACCTCGAAGCGCCTATATCGCTCCTTGGGCGTGATCGCCAACTCCCGCCACTGCGCGAAGGGATGTGTGGAGGCGGCCAGCACCGCCGCCCCGTGCGCCTCCGCCGCCTCGATGACGACCCGCCGGGTCTCGCGGAGCGCCTCGCGCGCCTCGGCCACCGACGCGCACACCCGCGTGTTCGTCTCGAGCTGGGGGCGTAGCGCCTCCCGCGTGACCTTGTGGGGGCCGATCCGGGCTTCGCAGGCTTCGAATATCTCCGGGTCGGGGTCGGCGATGAGATCGCGCGATTCGGGGTCGACGAGAAAGAATTCCTCCTCGACCCCGAGGGTGATGCCCAAATCGTCTCGATTGTCGGCGTCGCTCACGTCGCGCTCCTGACGGGCGGCGGGAGGCCGTCCTTTTTTCGGTGTGCTTCCGTCCGCGAACAGTGGCTTTGAGTCGAACACTTCGAAAGCCGGGTGTGTCGACTCTATCATTTCATTCCGGGTGGTTCCAAGCATTCGAGCGGTTCGGTTCGTCCGGGGAAGATGGAGCCTAGGGCTGGTGAACCGCCCGTTCTCGCGTGCCGCCGAGGCTCGTGAGGGCGAAGGGCGCGGTGATCAGCAGCGCGACGACGCTCATCCCCACGAGGCCGAAGGCGTCCACGCAGAGGCCGATGAGGGGGGCGAGGCCCATCGCGAGGACGGATTTGCCCTGCGATTCCACCGAGAGTATCGTCGCGCCCGCCTCGGGCGTGCTGTGGGCGTCGATGCGGCTGATGAGCACGGGCCGCCAGAAGTTCTGCAGTACGGCCAGAACGACGAAGCCCGCGATGACGATGAACTCCCAGCCCGTCCAGAGCCCCCAGGCGAGCGTGGCGTAGACGAGGGCGGTGGCGCCCCAGAGCGATTTCGCGGCGGCTTCCTCGGACCCCGCCGAGGCGACGAGGCGGTGTCCCCCGCGTGAGGCGAAGCTCGAGAGAAGGTGCAGGACGAAGTAGGCCGCCCCCACCAGAACCGCCACGCGCTGGTGCTGCTGCCAGGCGGCGAGGAGGGCCAGCCCTAAGGCGGCCTGCTTGATGACGGGCTGGATGTAGTCCTTGGCGACCTTGTAGGTGCCCTCGTAGCTCATCGCTTCCACCAGGATGCCGCGCAGCGGCTTGTCGCTGAACGCCGTGCGCATGGAGTTCTTGAGGTGTTCCCAGACGCCCGGGATTTTCGCGTCCGGGGAGCGAGCGCCTTCGAGTTCGGTGGGGTATCCCATGAAGTTCACGACGTTCATTGCGTAGGGGATGACGGCGAGCAGGAAGATGTCGCTGTAGCGCGCCCCTGTGAAGATGAACGCGCTCGCGACCACGACCGAGACGGCCGAGCCTATCTTCGACCACGAGCGCGTGAACCCGTAGACGCGGGTGCGTTCTTTCTCGCGGCCCTGGATTCTCAGCCACTCGAATATCATCGCCTTGTGCGTGCCCGTGCGGAACGAATCGCCCAGGGCGAAGGCGAACATGGCGAGGAACAGGGCGGCGAAGGACGCCGAAAGACCGAAGACGAGGAACGAGGCGATGTAGGCCAGGAACGAGAAGATCATCGAGCGCCTTCTGCCGTAAATGTCGGCCACCGCGCCGCTGGGGATCTCGAAGATGTTGATGCACACCTCGCGGAAGCCGATGAGAATCCCGATCTGGAAGAAGGAGAGGTCTTTTTCCAGGAAGGCGAGGATGAGGAAGGGCTCGAAATAGGTCTGGTTCTTGAGGAAGCCGTATAGCGAGAATCGAAACATCATCATCGGCCGACCCTCCTTCCCTTCAATTTCGGCCCCGCCGGTTTTTCGCGCAAGACAGGGGGGACAAGAGGCGGCCTGTGTGCGCGCACTCTCTCCCCCACGGCGCGCATGAACCATTCTAGCGGAAATTTTATCGTTGCGGGATGTTTTTTCGCGCCTGACGCGGGGAGAAATAAAGGCCGATACGCGGGTTCTCCCCCGCAAACCCATCCGCTTTCCGCAGGGACAGGTCGCGACCTGTCCTTATGAATTCCATTACTTCACCGACGTCGTGTTTTCCTAACGTATGCGCCAGCCGATGAGGGCGGCGCCTATCACCATGCAGGCCGTGCCGACGAGGATGGCGGGCGTGATGCGCTCCACGCTTCTGAGCAGGAAGTAGCTCATGATGAGGCTGAAGACGGGCGCCGTCGAGGTGAGCGGGGAGACGACCGAGAGGTCGCCGATGTTGAGTGCCGTGAAGTGCAGGAAAAATCCCAAAGCGTTCAGCAGTCCGCACAGCCCGAAGATGTACCAGGCCTTGGGGCGGTCGAACTGGTTCGGCTTCTGGTCCTTGGGGAACAGGGGGATGAAGGTGATGAGGAAGAGAAACCCCGCCAGTGTGGTGAGTGTCGCGCCCATGACGGGGGCCTCGACGTGGGCGAAGGCGAGTTTTCGGAAAAGGAACGAGAACGCGGCGGCGACGGCGCTGAAAAACGCCAGCCAGAGGTGTTTTCGCTGCCAGGAGGTGTCGTCTGTCTTCTTGTAGCTGAGCGCGGCGCTTCCCAGCACGATGAAGAGCGTGCCCGCCAGGATGAGCGCGCCCGGCCGCTCGCCCAGGAAGGCGATGGCGAGCGAGGTGGAGAACAGGGGCGTCAGCGATACGAACGGCATGGCCCGCGCGACGCCCAGATAGGAGATGCTCAAGTAGAGAAACACGCGCGACATCGCCGGTCCCGTGAGGCCCGCCAGCGAGAAGAAGAAAAACGCCGGGAGGTTCCACCACTCGGGCTCCCAGTAGTACCAGGTGACGGCGAGCATGACGGGCAGTGAGGTGAACAGGCCGATGAAGACGCCCGTGAGCGCGTTGGCGTGCTCGCCTCCCTTCCTGATGCACACGCTGAAGATAGCGAACACCACGGCGGTGGACATGGCGTAGGATGCGGCGATGAGCTGGGGGTTCATCCGGTTCCCGGGGTTTGAGGCGTTCTCGTGGCGTTGTGCGCGACAATTTTCGGCGAGACCCAATCTACAGCCTGCGCGCCCGCATGGGAAGGGCGGGGCGGGATTGATGACGGGCCGGCATGGCCTTGTTCGACATTTTGGCGGTGTGGACGACCCCGACACATGCGAAAGAGTCAACCCCTCGTTTCTCACGCTGGTTTGACTGAAGGGGCCGACTTTCTATATTTTCATCATGAAACCCACGTTTCGTCCCGTCCTGAATACCTAAATCTTGGAGGCAAGTCATGAAGCACAAGCCTTTGATTATGCTCGCTTTCGTTCTCATCCTCGGGCTGAGCGCCCTCGTCTCGCAGCCCAACAGAGCCGAGGCCGCCTGCAGGGTCCGCATCGGCGACTTGAACTGGGACAGCGCCAACTTTCACGGGCAGGTGGCCGCCTTCATCCTGAAACACGGCTACGGCTGCCGGGTGCGGCTCATCTACGGCGGCACGCTGCCGACCATGGCGGCCCACTACGAGGGCAAGAACGACCTGATCATGGAACTCTGGTACGACAGCACGAAGGATCAGTACGACCTCGCCGAGAAGGAGGGCAAGGTCAAGAAGCTGAGCGTGAACACGCCCGACAGCATACAGGGCTGGTTCATCCCGCGCTTCGTCCAGAAGGCGAACCCGGGCTTGAAGACGGTCTACGACCTGGCGAAGTACAAGCACCTCTTCAAGGACCCCGAAGAACCCTCCAGGGGCCGGTTCGTGAACTGCATCCCCGGCTGGGCGTGCGAGGTCATCAACACGGTGAAGCTGCGCGCCTACGGGCTGGAAAAACATTTTACGAATTTCCGGCCCGGCTCGGGCGGCGCGCTCGCGGCGGCCATCAAGGGCGCGTATCTCAAGAAAAAACCGGTGCTCGCCTATTACTGGGCGCCGACGCCGCTGCTCGGCCAGCTCGACCTCGTCCAGCTCGAAGAGCCCAGGTGGAACGAGGCCGACTGGGACGCGATGATGAAGCATGTGAACGCGCTCAAGAAGGGCGGGGTGGAGGCCATGGGGAATCCCGAGAAAGCCGTCGCCTACCGGACGATGGAGTTGCCCAAAACGGTCACGACGAAGTTCGCGGCCAGGCATCCGGAGATCGTCGCCTTCCTCGAAAAATACTCGCTCCCCTCGAAAGTCGTCTCGGGGGTACTCTCCTATCTCGAAAAAGAAGCCGGCGGCGACGCGAAGGTCACCGCGATCCATTTCCTGAAGACCAACAGGGTCTGGAAGAGCTGGGTTCCGGCCGAGGTGGCGAAAAAAGTCGAGGCGGCGCTCGAATCGACTTGAGCAATTCTGGCGCGGCTGGCGCCCCGGGGCTGCAGGGAACCCGTAGGGACAGGCCCCTGTGCCTGTCCGTGAGAGGACAACCACGGGGGGTTGTCCCTTCAACCCACTATTCTTCAATCGGCATTCCGCCATCGCTCCTTCATCGGTTGCGATTGGCCCTCATGGGGATAGTGAGTCTCGCTTAGGTTCTTCTTGCCGTCTTCCGTTTTTCATGAATTTTCCACGATTTTGTAACGTACGCGCGACGGCGGGCCGTTATAATCCGCCCCGATGACGAAATCGCATGATGCGGGCGCGTCATTCGCGCGCCGATGCGTTATTCTGGAATCTCACACAGTGGGGGATGAGAGATGCACGAGGATGTAACGCGCGAAGCGCAGCTCGCCGCGCACGAGGAGTATTCACCGGATGAGTTCGACGAGATCCATTATCCGCGTCACGAGGAGACGGATTTCGAAAAGCTGGTGGAGAAGATGATGTCCCGGCGGGGCTTCCTGGGCCGCGGCGCCGCCTTCGCTGCGACGGCGTTCGTCATGAGCGCGGGCGGGCTCGACCTGCTCTCGGCCTTCGCGAACGCGAACCGCTTCGGCTTCGAGGCCGTGCCCGCAGGCACGCGCGACACGGTCACCGTGCCCAAGGGCTACAGCTGGCACGTCGTCGCCAGGTGGGGAGACCCCATGTGGACGCGCGGGCCCGAGTTCGACCACGCGACGCGCGGCACGGGCGCGAGCCAGGAACTCGCCTTCGGTGACAACAACGACGGCATGTCGCTCTTTCACGCCGGCGGCAGGAACGTCCTCGCCGTCAACAACGAGTACGTGAACATCGACATCATCCACGGCGGGAAGGGCGGCGGAAAGCCCGCGTCCGCCGATGACGTGCGAAAGAGCAAGGCGGCGCACGGGGTGTCGATCATGGAGATTGCGCAGAAGGGCGGCAGGTGGTCCATCGTTAAGGATTCCTCCTACAACCGCAAGATCACGCCCGACACGCCGATGGAGGTCACCGGCCCCGCCCGGGGCCACGCCCTCATGAAGACGGCGGCCGACCCCGAAGGCGCCCGCTGTCTCGGCACCTGGAACAACTGCGGAAACGGCGCGACGCCGTGGGGCACGTATCTCACGTGCGAGGAGAATTTTCACGGCTATTTCTCATCGAGCGACCCCGAGGTGAAGGTTTCGCCCGAGTTCAAGCGCTACGGCGTGGGTCCCAAGAATTGGGGATACCGCTGGGAGATGACGGATGAGCGCTTCGATATCTCGAAACACCCGAATGAGCCTCATCGCGCGGGCTACATCGTCGAGATCGACCCGCTCGACCCCGAATCCACCCCCAAAAAACGCACCGCGCTCGGGCGCTTCAAGCACGAGAACGCGGAAGTCGTCCTCGCCGCGAACGGCCGGGTGGTCGTCTACATGGGGGACGACGAGCGCGGCGAGTTCATCTACAAGTTCGTGAGCGAGGGCCGCTACGCCGAGGGCGGCGACAACTCGAATCTCCTGGAGACGGGCAAACTCTACGCGGCGAAATTCGCGGAAAACGGCCGGGGCGAGTGGGTGGAACTCACGCCGAAATCCACGGGTCTGGCCTCTCAGGCGGAGATTTGCGTCCACACGCGCGTCGCGGCCTCGGCCGTCAAGGCGACGACGATGGACCGCGCCGAGTGGGTGGCGGCGAACCCAAAGAAGGCGGAAATCTACTGCTGCCTCACCAATAATAAAAATCGCGGCGTGAAGCCCAACAAGGGCGGCGACCCCACCCCCGTCGGCGGTCCGAACCCGCGGGCGAAGAACAGCTACGGGCAGATCGTCCGCTGGGCGCCGGATGGGGGCGACCACCTCTCGAACGCCTTTTCGTGGGATTTATACGTCGTCGCGGGCAACCCCGCCGTCCACAAGGGTCCGAATGCGGGCTCCAAGAACGTGACGCCCGATAACATGTTCAATTCGCCCGACGGCCTCGCGTTCGACAGGAATGGCATGCTGTGGATTCAGACCGACGGCAACTACAAGAACGCGAAGGGCTTCGCGGGTCAGGGCAACAACCAGATGCTTGTGGGCGACCCGGTCACGGGCGAGATACGCCGATTCATGGTCGGTCCCAGGCAGTGCGAGGTCACCGGCATCGAGTGGAGCGCGGACGGGAAGACCATGTTTGTGGGCATACAGCACCCCGGCGAGCGGGGAGGCGACAGCCATTTCCCGGACGGCGGCGACACCACGCCACGCTCGGCCGTGGTCGCCATCACCCGCGACGACGGCGGGGTTATCGGCTGATCCCGCACCCTGTCCTGCGGCCTGGCGCGTAGAGCGCCCTATAAAAATGCCTCGCCCCCTTGCGGGCGGGGCGTTTTTTTTCGCAAACTTATCCGCCGGAAGAGGAACCGCTCCGTTTCGAGATGATGTGACAGGAAATAAAGGACGCGCGCGCAATGGAAAACGACACAACACCCATCGAATACGCCTGGTATCTGCCCTCGAACAAGCGCGGCGACGCCACCAGGCTCGGCACGGGCGAGGTGGAGATACCGCCCGAGATCGACTATCTCGTCCACGTGGCGCAGACGGCGGAGGCGAGCGGCCTGACGAACATGCTCATTCCGTGCAACACCTCGTGTTCGGACGGCTGGCTCCTGGCCTCCGCGATCGCGCGCGAGACCGAGCGCATCAAATTCTGCGTCGCCATACGACCCGGCCTCACCACGCCGACCTTCGCCGTGCAGCAGGCGAACACGCTCGACTTCATCTCGGGCGGACGTCTCACGGTCAACGTCGTGCCCGGAGGATCATCCGTGGATGCGCGCCGCTACGGCGACTGGGCGGACCACGACGGTCGCTACGAGCGGGCGGATGAGTTTCTGGATATCGTGCGCGCGTTCTGGACGGACGGGGAGGAGAGGGTGAACTACCAGGGCGCGCACTACCAGGTGGAGGACGGCTTCGTCTTCCCCGGCCCCGCGCGGCCGGGAGGGCCGCCCCTTTATTTCGGAGGAAGCTCGCCCGCCGCCAAGAAAGTCATCGCCAAGCACGCCGACGTATTCCTCAAGTGGGGCGAGCCCCCCTGGCAGATTGCCGAGGAATACGAAGAGGTGAAAAGGATGGCGCGCGAGGAGCATGGCCGCGATTTGAGGCTCGGTGTGCGCTTCCACATCCTGGTGCGCGAGAACGACGCGCAGGCAAAGGAAGAGGCTGAATCCATCATTGCGGGCACGGCGTCCTACGGGGAGAGTTCCTCCGTCACCGGCGAGGTGGCCGGACAGGTGGAATCCGTCTCCCAGCAGCGCATGAACGCCATGACGGCGGAGGGAAAGCTCTGGCACGGGCCTGCGCTGTTTTCGGGGATCAACCTCGTGCGCCAGGGGGCGGGCACCATGCTCGTGGGAAGCCCCGAGTTGGTGGCCGACGCCATGCGCGAATACATCGAGGTGGGCGCGACCACGTTCATCCTCTCCGGCTGGCCGCATGATGAAGAGGCGCGCAATTTCGGGAAGTATCTTCTGCCGCTGTTGCCCGAGGCGGTGTGAATGTTTGTAGGGGGGGTTGGTTTTTTGACAAAGGGTTTTTCAACAACCCCCGTGTGTAGGGGCCGCATATATGCGGCCCGTCGTTGGAAGGCAAAAACAGGGTCGCATATATGCGACCCCTACAAAATAACGATTGTCGCTTCGATATTGTCGTCGTGGCGTTGGTGAGGACAGGTCGCGACCTGTCCCTACGGGTTCCGAATCTTTCTTGCTTCACCTCTCAATCAGGATGTCCCCCGAAATCGAGGCCAGGTCCTTGCAGCCCGCCAGCACCATGGATTTTTCGAGTTCCGCCTGCATGAGTTCGAGCATCTCGGCCACGCCGGCGGGGCCGTTCGCGAACAGGCCGAGCACGAGCGCCCGCCCCGAAGTGACCCCTTTCGCGCCACGGGCCAGGAGTTTCAAAACGTCGTCGCCTCTACGGACGCCGCTTTCGGCCAGGATCAGCACGTCGTCCCCCACGGCGTCTACGACTTCGGGCAGGATTTCCATGGGATGCGCCCAGGAGGGCCCGTGCGCCCCTCCGTGCGTGGTGACGATGATGGAAGCAGCCCCTGCGTCGCGCGCGATGCGCGCCGTATCGGCCGAGCCCACCGCCTTGAAGACGAAGGGAAGTCCTGTCGCCTTCACGTAGCCCTCGAGCGCGTCCGCTCTCTGGGGTTCGCATTCGGGGTTGTAAAAGCCGGATTCGAAATCCATACCCACGGCGAAGGCGCCGGTGTCTTCGGCGAGTTTGAGTGAGGTGAGCGTGCGCTGCCTGTCGCGCCAGGGTTTCACGATGCGGATCGCGGAAGGATGTGCGGCGGCCGCTTCGCGCCATGCGTCATCCGAGCAGTCGCCTATCCAGTACTGCGTCCCGAAGCGTTCAGCGCCCCTGGCGACCTGCAGAAACCCGTCCGCCCAGTGGGCCGCCAGCGTGTTCGCGCTCATCGAACCCGTCATGATGGGGCTTTTGAGCTTCTTGCCGAGAAAATCGAACCCGGTGTCGGCGGAATCGGTGAGCATGAGGCGCATTTTGAGGCCGAAGCGCGTGAATCCCGCGAGCGCCGTCTGCGTGCCGGGGAGATCCGGCCCCAGGATGTCGTAGGGGTTTCCCCCGCCCGATTTTTCCAGGTTCACCCGCGCCCTCTCGTACATCTCCCGATACGCTGCCTCGCTCATTGCTTCATGCTCCTTTTCGCTTGAGGTTTCCCCGTTTCTTGAGATTTCCGGCTCCCGCGCGCCGGCTTCGCCTGCGTTTGGCGGATTCGCCCCTCTGGGCTATCATTTCACGCAAAATAAACGCAAGACGATAACTCCAATCGGTTTTCGGACATCCTGAGGAGGACGCCACCATGATGATGGTCATTCTACACTATCCCGCCGTCGCGCCCACGCTCGCCGAGGTCCGCGCGGACAAGGAGCAGGCCGCCGCCTTTTTCGAGAACGAGGTGCCCGGCCTCATCGACAAGACCTGGGGCATGAACGAGGAGACGGGCCGCATGGCGTCGGTCTACCACTTCGAGGACAAGGCCACCGCCGACGCCTGGTTCAACTCCGAAAAGCAGCGCAGCTTCCGCCGGGCGAACAACGCGAGCCTCGAATACTTCGACGTGGCGGCCATCGCGTACACGAAGCCGCTGAGGGAAGAGGCCACGGCGTAGGGATCGCGGGAACAAGTAAGTGGTAGGGACAGGTCGCGACCTGTCCCTACGCGAGAATCGGACCATGCTAAACGCCACACCCAAGAAATCTAAGACGGAACAATTTGATGATTACACTGATTGAAGCCTTGAATTATCGATGCTTGCGGTACGTGTCGAGACCTCTTGAGCCGTTTCACGTTCTGGTCGGACCGAACGCCAGCGGCAAGACGACCTTTCTCGACGTCGTCGGATTTCTTCGTGATCTGGTAGCCAAGGGATTGGATGAGGCGTTGTCGAGCCGAACCACAAACCCGGAAGAACTCCTCTTTCTGCGTCAGGGCGAGAAACTGGAACTGGCCATAGAGGTCCGCATCCCCGATGACTTGCGTGGACAGACGGCGAAACCGGAGATGGGCACGGCGCGGTACGAGGTGGCTATCGGTTTCGACGAAACACAGCGCCAGTTCGAATTCAAGGCAGAGAAGTTCTTGCTCAAAAAAAACCATGCCGTAGAACCGCCTCAGCATACGCTGTTCCCCATGCCTCTCAACGCGCCGGCGTCGCTGTTGACGACTAAAGGTGGACCTAACTACAAGACCGTGGTCAATAAAGTACCGGGCGGGAATGATAATTTTTACAGCGAGACCTACCCCCAAGGGGGAAAGGGCTGGGCCCCCTCGTTTAAGCTAGGGCCGCAAAAATCGGCCCTCGGCAACCTTCCTGCGGATGAAAAGTCACTTCCGGTAGCTTCGTGGTTTCGAGAATATTTGAGCACTGGTGTACAACAGTTTGTTCTAAACAGCCTCGCGATCAGACAACCTAGCCCACCTACCCGAGTAACTGGTTTTTTACCCAATGGATCGAATTTGCCTTGGGTAGTCGCCCGTCTGCGGCAAGAAGACGAGCAAAGGCATGGTGACTGGATTGCGCACCTTCGGACGGCGCTCGACGATCTCGTAGATATTACGACAATTGAGCGCCCGGAGGATAAACATTGCTATATGGTCTATGAATATAAGGGTGGTTTGAAAGTGCCTTCCTGGATGGTGTCCGATGGCACGCTCCGGCTTACTGCGCTAACCTTGCCTGCTTATCTCGACGAACTAAAAGGGATCTATCTGATCGAAGAACCGGAGAACGGCATCCACCCACGCGCCGTGGCAACCGTTTATGATTCTCTCTCCTCGGTTTATGCAGCCCAAGTTTTACTAGCGACTCATTCACCGGTGGTCTTAAGTGAAGCTAAAATTGACGATGTGCTATGTTTCGCCAAGGATGATTCAGGAGCAACAGATATTGTTCTTGGTTCTAAACATCCCAAACTACTGCAGTGGCACGGAGAAGCCGATCTTGGGACGTTACTCGCCTCAGGGGTTTTGGGTTGAAAGACCTTGTTATTGTCGTTGCCGATAAAGACTTGGAACATACGTTGAAGGGATTGCTTTCCAGGCCTCAGGCGCTAGGCATTCGAGCGCTCGAAAAAGATATCTATACCCATCCGCAACACGATCCAGGTTGTGCAGTACACGGTGTTGAATTCATTTCCAATTTTGCCAACCAATACCGCTACGCTTTGCTCATGTTCGATCATGAGGGAAGTGGGCAGGAGGCGACTTCTCGCCTGGTCTTACAAGAAAACTTGAATGCGAGTTTCGCCAGTTCCGCATGGAGAGAACGGGCCAAGGCCATCGTGCTTGCTCCTGAACTGGAGGTTTGGATTTGGGGCGATTCTCCGCACGTCGACGAAGTGGCGGGATGGCGAGGTCGGCAGCCAAACCTTCGTCGTTGGTTGGTCGAGCAAAACTATTTACGAGAAGGAGAAGTAAAACCCATACGGCCTAAAGAGGCTTTTGAAGCGGCTTTACGGGAAGCGCAAAAACCTCGCAGCGCATCTCTATATCTTCAGATGGCAGAAAGCGTTTCCTTACGTCGATGCCAAGACACGGCTTTTCTGGAATTGAAAGGCATACTAAACAATTGGTTTCCTCCCTAGGAGAAGAATTTGTTAACATGAGGGCTAAACGGTAATAATTTCTACGTTGAAGCCCTGACACGCCGCAGTGAGGGAGATCAGAAAATTCTATTGACCAAAAAGATGCGCAATGCCCAAATCAGAAAATCGCGCGTGCGACAACAACATAGGTCAAGACGAGTTTGGTCGGCTCGAAAGCCGTCGTCCCCGAAAACCCACCCTCAATAACCCAAAACGCTGTAGTCCCCGTCCAGGATCAGGCGGACCGAGACGTACAGCCCCAGCAGCGGGCATAGTATCCAGGGGGCATTCATCGCAAGGATGTAGATATACAGTTCGCCCCGGCTGATCCGGGCTTGCCGGTTGGCTACGAAGAAGCTGACCAGGTAGACCGAGGTCATGTACGTCAATTGCCAGAACAGCATCACCCCGATAATGCCCGCGACGAGGGCGGGCAGTATATCGAACGTATAGGCGGCGTAGAGGAGGAGTGTCGGGACCGGCGTCGCAAAGCCGTTCGCGATATCCACGTTGAAACCGTAAGTGCGCCGGTCCGCGTAGGAGCTGTCGAACTGTGCGTACGTCGCCCAGATATCCGCCCACACCGTCGGCGACAGTGTCTTCGTGAGCGGAACCTTTGTGAGGAGGAATTGGACGGCCGGTGTTCCGCCCGTCTCGTCCCGACGCTCGCGCCAATACTCGGTGCGCGCCTCGATATAGTCGCGTCTTAAGAACAGGCACGCCTCGAAATAGCAGATCAGCAGGTTGATCGAAAAGAACAGGCTCAAAACGGCATGAATGACGTCGAAATCCCCGCGAGCGCAGTAGCGCACGCCGACCCCGGCGAATGCCAGGACAGCGATGACCAGCGCGGCGAGCAGTCCCGCCGGCATCCCCAGTCGGCTCCGGCGTGCGTCGCCTTCTGGATGCGCTCGATCGGTTCGGTTTTCGGGCATGTATCCTGATCCTCGCAGATAGTCCGGCGTTCCAGTTCCCCGCATTGTAATTGATCGATACGCCCCCGCAATCCGCACCGGTGGGTCAAACCCGACCGAAGAGGGGTTGTTAAAAAGTTCTCCTTGGTCAGAATTGACCACCGCCGTCATTCCGGCGAATGCCGGAATCCAGAGCGGATGAGGGAACACGCGGCCGGGAGAATCGCGTCACCCGAACCGGATCGCCGCATTCTCGCCTTTCTGCCATTTCGGTCAGCCTGGATTCCGCATTCCCTCCCTCTTAGGTCGGAAATGACACCGGAATGACGAACCAAGGCGAGAGTCATGTTTTTCTGTAGGGGTCGCATATATGCGACCCTGATTTTTCCCATTCCGACAAAGGGCCGCATGTATGCGGCCCCTACAACAGCCTCTGCAATCGGATTGACGAACTAAGGTGAAGTCATGATTTTCAAAAGGGGACAGGTCGCGACCTGTCCCTACGGGGTATGCGATGGTTTGCAGGGATGTACCTCTCCACGGGGCTGTCACAACGGGAACCCTAAGGATTGAAACGACCCTGTAGGGGCGGGCCTCTGTGCCGCCCTTTATTGGACAGGCACAGAGGCCTGTCCCTACTGGCGCCCATCCTTTCTCTCGCGATAAAATCCGCCCGTAGCCGCCGGGAGGGAAATCATGAAGATTGTTTGGAGAAATTTGATGACTGATGCCGGGGCCGGTAGGCGTCCGGCAGCTTTGTCCTGCCTCATCGCTTTGCTGCTCCTTGTCCTTACCGCCACTCCCGGATGGGCGGTGGTGCGCCAGACACTGAGCGGGCCGGTATCGGTCGAAAAGGTGGCGGGAGGTCTCGACACCCCCTGGGGGATTGCGTTCCTGCCGGGCGGGGCGTTTCTGGTTACCGAGCGCGGCGGCTCACTTTTTCATTTTGACTCCGCGCGTCGCAGAATCAAAGTTTCGGGCGTCCCGCAAGTCTATGCGTGGGGCCAGGGCGGACTGATGGACGTCGCCGCCGCGAGGGATTTTCCCAAGACACGCGAGATTTTCCTCACCTACTCGAAACCTTACCCTGGCGGGGCGGGCACCGCGCTCGCCGTCGCAGCGCTTTCACGCGACAACCGAAGGCTCGAGAACCTGCGCGTCATCTTCGAGATGGCGGCGCCCGCCTCGGGCTGGCGGCATTTCGGCTCAAGGGTCGTGGAGGCGCCGGACGGGACGCTCTTTCTCACCTTGGGCGAGCGGGGAGACCCCGACAAGTCGCAGGACCTTTCCCTGCACCACGGCAAGATCGTCCGCATAAGGCGCGACGGGAGCGTTCCTGAGGATAATCCATTCGTTGGGCGGGCAGGGGCGCGGCCCGAGATATGGTCGTGGGGCCACAGGAACCCCCAGGGCGCCGCGCTCGATGCGGCGGGCGCGCTCTGGGCCGTCGAGCACGGCGCGCGGGGCGGAGACGAGATCAACCGGGTGAGGAAGGGTGCGAACTACGGGTGGCCTGTCATCGCCTACGGGCGGCACTACTGGGGCGGGAAGATCGGCGTTGGCGCCGCGAAAGAGGGCATGGAGCAGCCCGATTTCTACTGGGACCCTTCCATCGCGCCCTGCGGGATGGATATCTATTCAGGAAAGCTGTGGCCGGCCTGGCGCGGGCATTTTTTCGTCAGCTCTCTCAAATTCGATTATATCTCCCGCCTCGACCCGAAAGGCGGCTTGAGAGAGGTCGAGCGGCTGGCGTTTCCCGAGACGGGCCGCGTGCGCGACGTCCAGGAAGCGCCCGACGGAACGCTGTGGTTTCTCTCGGAAGAACGCGAAGCGGTCTACAGGATAGCGCCTGTGAGGTAGGGGTGGCGTTGCACCGGGCGGGGGAGTTTGGCTGTGTCATTGGGGCGGATTGATACCGGCAGGGTCAATGCTATACGCCAATGGTAGAGGTTGTTGAAATAGTCCGAGGAGAGAGGGATGGCGAATCATGGCCGCGCTCGCCGCGGATGAAAATTTCAACCGTAGGGGCGGGCCTCCGTGCCCGCCCGTATCGGGAATGTCCATGCCCGTAAGAGACCTCGGACAGGCACGGAGGCCTGTCCCTACGGCGAACAATCTTGAAGGTCGGATAGGGGTTTTTCAACAACCCCCTCAAGGGGGGAGTGGATTTGAAAATCTCATCCGTGGAGAGCGATCTTCGTTGGGGTTGCATACCGGCTTTTTCAACAAGCCCCGCATCAGCCGAGTTTGCCCGCATTTCCCCGCATTTGGCGCTGCGACGCGCGGCGGGCGTTTCGCTAGATTGGCAAAGCGGCCCGCTCTCTCCACGAGGGAGAGGCGGCCGGTCGGTTCTAGCGGTCGAATCCGCACGGTTTTCTTGAGGAAGAAGCGATGGCGAAGACAATCTCGGGCGATGCTTTCACCCCTGTGAGTCGGGAGAATCCCTCGCTGCGAATGAGCGCGGCGACGCGCTCGAAGCGGTCGAATCCCTCGCGCTACATGTACGTCCCCCATCACGGCGGAGCGGTGAAATCCTCGTATCGTACGAGCGAGCGCGCGGATTTCGAATTTCTGAAAAATACGGTAAATATCGATAAATTTCTGAAATTATTTGAGGGTCAAACTAACGATATATTTTGCGTTAAATTAGCAAAATGCCAGGATATGTTAATGTAATACATTAATATATTATCGAAATTTATCGAATTAAAAAACTTCTTCCGAAGCCCGCATTTCCCCGCATTTGCTACGCGAAGCGCATCGGGTCATAGGGCGCCGGATCGATCGGCGGGGCGTCTCCCAGATAGAGCGCCGTCGCCAGCCTCACGCTCGCAGGCGCAGGCCCGACCCCCGAAGGCCCGTGCCCGGTGCAGAAGTAAAGGCCATCGAGGGCGCCTTGGCCGATGAGGGGCAGATAGTCCGACGAGGTGGGCCGGAAGCCGCTCCAGGTCTCCTCGATGGCGCAAGCGGCGATTCCGGGCGCGATGCGGATGCCCTCGCTCAGCAGCCAGGCCATGCCGCCCACGGTGAGCCTCGGGTCCTCGCCGGCGAACTCTCTCGTCGCGCCCAGCAGAACGCGGCCGTCGGCGCGGGGCACGAGGTAGGGGTCGTTCACGGTCAGCACGACACGCTTGAGCCCGAGCGCTCTGGCGTCCATGGCGAGCATCTGCCCGCGCTGGGGGGTGATGGGCGCCCGGGGAACGGCGCCCGGCACGCTGCGGCTTCCTATCCCTGCGCAGATGAAGACGGCGGGCGCCTCGTGGACGCCCGCATCCGTGCGGACGCCGGTGACTTTATCGCCATCGCTCAGGATTTCCTCGGCCGCGCATCCGGTGATGATCTCCACGCCCGCCCGCCTGCAGGCGAGCTCGAGCGCGGGCCCGAGTTTTCTGACTTCGAGGTTTCCGCCCGTGACCAGGAGCGCTCCCGACAATTCATCTGAAAGGCAGGGCTCTTCGGCCTGCAAAACGTCGGGCGGCATCCACTCCGCCTCGCCCCACTCGCGCGCACGGGCCTTTTCCTGTATGGACTCCGCTTCCGCCTCGTCCAGGGCGATCAGCAATACGCCGGTGAGGCGGTATTCGATGTCCGTTCCGCTTTCCTCGGCGATGGCTTCCGCGAGTTGGGGCCATTTTTCATAGGAGGCGGTCCGGAGCTTGAGACCCGGGGGGCCGGCGATATCGGCGGAGCCGCTCGTCCCGTGTGCGGAGATGATGCCAGCG
This sequence comes from bacterium, assembly GCA_965203325.1. Taxonomy (GTDB): domain Bacteria; phylum UBA8248; class UBA8248; order UBA8248; family UBA8248; genus Bin107. Next base: position 331,080 of record OZ241875.1, on the reverse strand, counting down.
GAAGCCCAGGTGGCGCCTGCTCCGGGCCTGCCCTTTTCGATGATGGTGACGCTCCTGCCCGTTTTGCGGAGTTCTCTCGCCGTGAGGAGACCCATGATGCCGCCACCGATGATAATGACGTCGCGCATGAAATGCCTTTCTTTCTATGTTGTCGATCGCCTGGATGTCCTGCCGATGGGGTTATATCATGGAGGCTCAACCCTCCCGCAAGCGGGGGAGAGTCATATCGGCGGACAAAAAAACGACGGCCCGGGTGAGCCGTCGTTTCGGGTTTTCTCTGTACGAGGGTTATTCTTCGGAGTCACCCCCCTTTGTGACGTTGGCCGCTTGGAGCCCTTTCGGGCCCTGGACAATTTCGAAGTTCACGTTTTGTCCTTCCTCCAGGGTTTTGAAGCCCTCTCCCTGGATGGCGGAGAAGTGGACGAAAACATCGTCACCATCCGTCTGCGAAATGAATCCATAGCCCTTCGCGTCATTGAACCACTTCACTGTTCCTTCTGGCACTTGCTGATCTCCTGCATATTTTGGAAATGGGTAGAGATGAAACAGGTGGGGGCCCTTCACTCCAAGTACATTTCCAGAAATTCAAGTTGGCCGCGCCGGCCGCAGCCTTGTTAACTGCTTATCAGACTAAGCATCGCCTTGCAACCTGTGAAATTCTTATGTAGCAGTTGGAGGGTGAATGTTCGCGCACGTTTTCAGTCTATAGGAGAACTCATACCGATGGCACGTTTGACCGAGACACCAATGGAACAGATGACGGAGGCGCAGAGAAACCTCCATGAAAAAATCGCCTCCGGCCCCAGAGGAGGCGTACGCGGCCCGTTTCTGGCGTGGCTGAAAAGCCCGGCTTATCTTGAAAAGCTGGAGGAAACGGGGCGTTACCTACGCTATGACACCCTCTTCGAGCCCAGGCTGAGCGAGTTTGCGATTTTGATCACCGCCCGGTTCTGGGGTTCGCAATACGAATGGTACGCCCATGAGCCTTTGGCCAGGAAGGGAGGTTTATCCCCCGAGATTATCGAGGCGGTTCAGGAGAACAGGCGGCCCCAAGAAATGGCCGCCGATGAGGCAGCGATCTATGATTTTTGTATCGCATTACACGAAAATCATTTCGTGAGCGATGAGATTTACCAGAACGCATTCGAGCATTTCGGAGAGCGTGGGCTGGTGGAGTTAATCGGTCTTATTGGACATTACACGACCGTCTCGATGACGCTCAACGCATTTGAACTACAAGTGCCGGAAGGAACAGAGCCTCCGTTAAAGTAAAGGAACTATTCGATATGCGATTGCGACTGCAAGGAAAGACGGCCTTGATCACCGGAGCCTCGGTGGGAATCGGCTCCGCCATCTCAAGGCGTTTCGCCGAAGAGAGTTGTTCACTATATTTGGCGGGTGGCAGGAACCAGAGAGCTTTGGAGTCGACCCTCGCTTATTGCAAGGCCCAGGGAATATCGGCGGCTGGCGAGGGTGTGGATTTGTCGAACCTGGCGAATGCGGCTCCTTTGATGACTCGCGCCCTGATGCATCTGGGTAGTCTCGATATTTTGGTGAACTGCGCCGGAATCCGCTGCAACAAGCCCGTAGAGGAAATTACGCATGAAGAAGTAGTCGCGCTTTTTCAGGTCAATGCGATGGCCTCGTTCATTCTGAGTGGATTGGCGGCCAAGCACATGATTCCCAGGGCAGATGGTCAGATCATCAACATCGGCTCGACATCCGGCGAGGCAGGGGTACCCGATAATTCGCTCTATTGTGCCACGAAAGGGGCCATGCACCTGATGACGAAGGCGCATGCCGCCGAACTAGGCCCCAAAGGGATTCGGGTGAATGCGATAGCTCCGGGGACGACTCTGAGTGAGGGGACGAAGCACCGCGTGGAAACGCAAGCAGATAGACGAGAGAAACTGATGAGTAATATACCGTTGGGGCGATTTGCTGCTCCGGAAGAAATCGCCGATTGCGCTGTTTTCGTGGCTTCTGATGAAGCATCCTATATGAACGGGGCAGTCATATTGATGGATGGGGGTCGATTATGCCAATGAGTATGCCCAAGGACATGGTTGACGGAAGGGTTTGATATGACGCATCGCCTCGGGTTTTGGCTTCTCACGTTTGCGGACATTTCCTTGAAGGGATTAGGAGAGGTTTCCAGGCTTGGGGAGGAATTGGGATATGATCGTGTTTATACGACAGAATCTTTGACGGACACCCTGGCCATCAATCAGTTGATGGCGGCATACACGTCCAGGATCGAGATCGGGAGTTCGGTTGCCATCATTTATTTGCGCCATGCTTCCATGGCGGCCCAAGGCGCGGCGGCGATCAGCGAAATCTCCGGCGGCCGCTATATCTTAGGTCTCGGACTTGGGCACCCGCCCCGAATTAAAGCGATGGGGATAGAGCCCGGAAATCCTCTCGAAGATATGCGGAAATATGTGAGTGAGGTGAAAGGTGTACTGGAGGGTGAGCCTGTGTATCCTCTTCCTGTCCAGACTTACCAGGGAGAGGAGTTGAAATTCAGGCGCTCAAACTATCCGGTCCGAATTTACATAGCAGCCGTCGGCCCAAAGATGACAGAGCTTGGCGGAGAAATAGCCGATGGATTGTTGCCGTATATGGTTCCGCTATCAAGGATGGGCGCCTATTTGGAAGCGAGAGACGCAGGCGCGAAACGCGCAAACAGAAATCCCCGTGATGTAGAGATTGATCTTGGAATACATACCTTCTTATGTGACGACCTCAACTTCGCGAGAGAAGCTGCCCGCCAAACATTGACATATTGGTTGGGACTTCCCGCATACAACAATTCGATTCGGAAAAGCGGTTATGAACAAGAGGCGGAATCCATAAAACGAGCCTTCGAACGTGGCGATCAAAAGGCTTTGAGAGAGGGGATTACAGACGCCATCATCGATGAATTTTGTCTTGTCGGCCCGCCAGAGAGGTGCCGGGAACGCTTGGCGGCTTTCTATGATGCCGGAGTGGATATGCCGGCTTTGATGATCGACCCCGTGTTGGCGGATGAGAGTTATCAAGAAGCGGTCGAACGGACGTTGAGGGCCTTGGCCCCAAGGTAGATATGAAAAAAAACTCTCGGAATTCTGAAAAACCATCCTTACGTACTGTACCTTGGGCCGGAACAGGTCTCATTTTCTTTGCGCATTTCGTGGTGGATAGCCAGGCCAATTTCTTCGCACCCCTTGCCCCATTATTAAAAGAAAAATTAGGACTCAGTATCACGACAATCGGTTTTTTGATTTCTTGTCAGACAGTGAGTGGCTCTATCACGCAACCCATCACCGGTATCGTCATTGACAGGTGGCCTTGGTTACCCTGGCTAACCGTAGGCCTAATCGGAAGTTCCATAGCTTTTACAGCGATTGGTTGGGTGACGAGCGTATATGGTTTGGCCGCTGCAGTAATCATGGGGGGAATCCTTTTTGGGTTATGCCATCCGGATATGGCCGCGCGGGCAGGTAGGCTGAGTTCCGAACATGCCGGATTTATTGTCAGCTTGTTCGTTACGGCGGGAAGGTTGGGTTTCGCAATTGGTCCGTTGATCGCCATTTTTATCGCAGAAATGATGGGGATGGAGCATTTGTGGGTGTTCATCCTTGTGGCGGTGCTCGCTATGGCGGGTGTGAAATTAGGGATGCCGGCTCCGCCCCAGAGAAAGAAAAAAAATTACGCAGGAGGCGGGCAAACGGGTTTGATAATAGCGCTTAAAAATGTACGAGGTCCTGTACTGCTCCTGTTCGGTATTGCGGTTGTGCGGGGGATGACCTTGATGAATTTATCGGGCTTTTTGCCTACGATATTTGTTGAAAGGGGCTTTGGGCTTTGGCGAGGCGGTATGGCTAACTCGATCATTTTTATCTCAGGAGCTATAGGCGTCATGCTCGGTGGTATTTTAGGTGACAGGTACGGGAAGCCTAAAGTGATTACAATCGGCGTTGGATGCGCCTTGGCCGGTATGTTGGTTTTTCAATTAACTTCCTTGGAATGGTCTTATATATCTCTGGCAATCATTGGTGCAGGGGCTTTTGTGCCAATGGGCGTATCTGTTGCCTTATCCCAAGAGTACTTGCCAGAGCATCGGGGCTTCGCAAGCTCATTGATACTGGGTGGTGGTACATTATTGGCCGGATTAACAGCGCTCCCCCTTTCTATTCTTGGGGAAAGAATCGGAATGCTGAATGCTTTTTGGACGCTTCCAATCGTTTTGCTTGTGGGTTTTGTTTTGGCTTTGTCCTTGCAAAGACGAAGTCCTGAACCGGAATCCACTGCCTAATCAAAACAAGTCGAAACAGGTCGGAGATTTTTTCGGGATGGAAAATGAGAGATTAATTCCGGGGGCAAAGCAGGATGCAATTATGTCACAAGGTATGATACGTTTCTCTCATATTGATTTGATGGGATTTTCGACATTGAAATTTGCTTCCCGGTAACGGGTTGCTCTTCTTGCTGTTTCACCCATGGATGCCTTCGGGCCAATGAATCTCAAGGAGGATTTTGTAATGAATCGCAGAGGTATTTTTCTAGTTGTCGCCCTGGCCATGGCGGGAGTTTTGTTGACGGTATTTTCCGCTCACGCAGCGCCATTCCGCATCGGCCACCATCGCTCTGTTATGGGAGCGGTCACCATCGTTGCTCATAAGATGGGCTATTATAATCAAACCATCGGCAAGGGAAAATACACCATTAAACAATTCCCACAGGGCAAATTAATGCGTCAGGCGATTTTGGCGAACTCTCTTGATATTGGTGGCGCTGCCGACCGTGCTTTTTACTCAGCCATATCGAAAAGAGCGAATGCCCCTGGAATCGGAAATGCAAATTATTGGTGCAAAGCAAATAAAATTCTCACATCTCCAAAATCACCTGTGAAAACCTTGCATGACTTGAAGGGCAAAAGACTTGGAGTAGGTAAAGCTACGGGTACTTATTTCACGCTGACAACCTTCATCTTGCCGGAATATGGTTTAACCGTGAAAGATTTCACGACCGTGAACATGAACAATGATACCCGCATGGCGGCGCTTAAATCCCGGACAGTGGATATGATAGCTTTGAATAACCCGCAAGCTGCCATTGCCATCGACAGGGGATATGCCCGCACAGTGGAAACTTTTTGCAAATATGCAAACAACCTGTGGATTTTAATGGCCAACGGAAAAACCCTCAAGAAAGATAGAGATGTGTATACGAAGTTTTTGAGAGGATTCATTCGTGGCATGAAATTGCACAGAGACAACCGCGATAAGTTTGCACGTGTATACCTGAACCATCTACAATCGAAAGGTTCGAAGATCAAGCTCAAAATAGTGAAAGCTTCTGTGAACGATCTGACTTTCGGCCTTCTCCCATCTGAGGCGGATTACAAATGGTTTGATCACATGGGCAAGGTTCTTCTGAAAAAGCGAAAAGCGAAACGTACAGTGGATCTTCGTAAGGAAGGCATGGATCTGAGCATGGTGAAAGAGGCCATGGCTGCAGAGGGTTGGAAAAACTAAGCTTTTTCATAGGAAAGCATAAAGAGCCGCGGCTTGTATCAGCCGCGGCTCTTTTTTTATCTGAAACGAGGTATTAACCCTGTACCTGCTTGGTCGCATCAATCGGTGATTGCAATGCCCCTACCTATGGTTGTTTTACAACCCGAATGTAGGGAAGTGGCGATTCCCACCCCTCCGGGTATTTCTTCTTCGCATCCTCATCCGAGACAGCCGGCAAAATAATCACATCTTCGCCCTGTTGCCAGTTCGCCGGGGTCGCCACCTGTTCACTGGCCGTCAACTGGCAGGAATCGAGCAGTCTCAGGATTTCGCTGAAATTCCGGCCCGTGCTCATTGGATAGGTGAGCGTCGCCTTGATTCTCTTGTCCGGCCCGATAACGAAAACCGAGCGTGCCGTCGCATTATCTGCGGCCGTCCGGCCATCTGAGGTGTCGCCTGAGTCGGCAGGCAGCATGTCAAAGGCTTTAACGATTTTAAGTTCGGGATCGCCAATCAGGGGATAATTCACAGCATGCCCTTGAGAGCTTTCGATATCTTTCGACCATTTCTCATGGTCGGAAACTCCGTCGACGCTGATGCCAATCACTTTGCAGTTTCTTTTATCGAATTCCGGCTTGAGTCCGGCCATAGTCCCGAGTTCCGTGGTGCATACGGGTGTAAAGTCCTTTGGATGCGAAAATATGATGGCCCAGCCATTACCGATCCATTCATGAAAATTGATAGAGCCTTGGGTCGTATCGGCGGAAAAATCTGGTACTTCATCATTGATTCTTAGAGTCATTGTCATCTCCTTGGATAAAGGATGAAAGAATACTACGAAATTCCGTGCGCCGAATATAACTCGTAAGAATTGAGTGGCTGGGGGAGGAGGATTCGAACCTCCGTACCCAGATCCAGAGTCTGGTGTCCTGCCGCTAGACGATCCCCCAAAAACCTAGATGTTTATATGTATGAGTTCTTTATTCGTCAAGGACGATGGTGAAGTCAATTATTGATTGATTCTGGCCAAAGCCGCGTCGAGGCGGTGGAGACTCTCCTCTTTTCCAAGAAGGCTGAGTGTTTCAAAGATACCGGGACTGATGGTTCCGCCCGTAATGGCGACGCGTACGGGTTGAGCCAGTTTGCCGAGCTTTACGGCTTCTTCTTCCATTACGTGATGAAAAGCCGATTTAACGTTTTCAGTTGAAAATGTATCGATATTGGTGAGTTCATCCCGCAATTTCATGATTAGACTCGAACTTTCGGAATTCAGGAATTTCGATGCAGCTTTCTCGTCCAACTCGATTTCATTTTCAAAGAAAAAACGAGCGCCATCTATCATATCCGTTAAAGTTCTCGAACGGGTTCTGAGTTCATCCACAATGCCCTTGCGTGTTCCATGTGTGAGTAGCTCTGGTGATAAGCCCAGCTCCTTAAGACCTGTATCGAGCGATTTGACGAGGAAATCACTATCAGTCGATTTAATGTATTCCTGATTCAGCCACAATAATTTTTCCGGATTGAAGATCGCGGCAGACCTGTTCAAATTTTCTAAGGAAAATTTTGCGATAATTTCTTCTTTGGAGAAAATTTCTTGATCCCCGTGACTCCACCCGAGACGAACGAGATAGTTGATCAACGCATTGGGGAGAAAGCCGCGCTCTTTGTATTCCAATACCGAATCTGCGCCATGACGCTTTGAAAGTCTTTTTTTGTCGGGTCCCAATATCATCGATATATGTGCGAATTTTGGTGTGGGTTCATTCAAGGCCCGATAGACGAGAACTTGTCTGGGGGTATTGGATAGATGGTCGTTGCCGCGGATCACATGGCTAATCTTCATATCGATGTCATCGATAGCCACGCAAAAATTGTATGTGGGTGTCCCATCAGTTCGGACGATGACCATATCGTCGAGTTGTGAATTCTCGAACAATACTTCTCCGGCAAGGATGTCGTTGACAATGGTTTCTCCGGTATCAGGCGCCCGGAGGCGAAGGCAAAATGGAATACCCGGGTCCTTGTCATATCGATCCCGACAGGTGCCGTCGTATTTCGGTGTTTTCCCCTCGGCGCGAGCTCGTTCACGCATTGCGTTCACTTCATCTGGTGTGCACGTACACCGATAGGCATGGCCGGAAGATAGGAGTTTATTGGCTGCTTCTTGGTATAAATCCATCCGCTGAGATTGACGATATGGGCCTTCATCCCATTCAAGACCCAGCCAATTGAATGCTTCCAGGATTGCGTCGTAGTATTCTTCCGTAGAGCGTTGCCGGTCGGTATCTTCGACTCTTAAAATGGCTGTGCCTTCGTGATGTTTCGCAAAAAACCAGTTAAACAGTGCTGTCCTCGCGCCACCGATATGGAGGTGGCCCGTGTTGGATGGAGCAAAGCGAACTCGGATGTCGGTATTCACCAAGAATTTATCCTCTAGTAAACTGCGGAGGTTCGACGAAACAGGAGAGGATTCTAGGGATGATGGGTGTGTGATTGCAAGGCGGGTTTTGTGATGATTTTGCGATTGTGGCTCCAAAAGTCAACAATCTGAAAATCTATTCGAAACGTAAACCAAAAGGAGTAGGCTGATGCAATATTTCTATGATCTGGCGGAAATTGAACCCCAAAAGATGCCGGGTAGGGAGCGCAGGCTCGTCGTCGGCGAGCAGGTCATGATGTTGTATATCGAAAGAGAGGGAGGAACGGAACAGGACCATACTCATGATGTGGAGCAACTCGTATATCTCATGAAGGGCGAAGCTACGTTTACAGTCGCCGGTGAAACGCGCAATGTCAAAGCGGGTCAGGTGGTTCACATACCCAAAGGAGTGCCGCATCGACTGGATGCCCCCACACCCATCACATATATCGGTATTTATTCTCCATTGCGTGAAGAGGCAATTCGAGCAGAAGCGTGAGCCTCAAAAGATGTGCTTAAGAGAAATAGCTATTTAGTCGGGATATGTCCAACCCTCGGCTTTGAGTTCATCCATTGCTTCGAGCATACAGGTGACGCCATACGTGAGGACCTTGGAGCCCGCCGGGTTTACGCAGACCATAAGTGCTTCAGCTATTTCTTCCGGGTGTAAGCCTAATTTGAGACCTTTCTTCAGATGCTGTTTGAGGTGTGGCTGATTATGCGGATTCGAACCCTCAACGGCGAGTGCTATGATATGAAAGAGTTCATGCATTGCTTCATTGAATCTTCTTTCTTTCGCTCGGATGATCTCATCGAGATGTAAAAGCGCTTCCATGTAGTCGGGAAATTTCTCGGCGATGAATTCATGGGCCGGGTATCTGCGACCCCTGCGTTTTGCGATTTCTTCCGCTAATTTTTTTTCTGGCATCGAGAACCTCTGTTTTTGAATTATTCGGTTTCGTTAAAAAAATCGAGATCGTCCAATGGTTTTTTCTGGCCTTGCAGTGTATCGAGCAGGACTTTCCTGAGTGCGCGGACGGCGCGATTTCTGGCTTGGCGGTCAATCATTTCATATACGATTTCCGTGGCTTCATCACTTTTGGAATCCAGAATTCTACGAGAAGACTGCTCCGCCCACTCATCGGCGTAACGCTGGAGAATTTGGCGTAAACTCGCCTCGTATATTCTGTCCTGCGTAACGCGGTCAAGAATATGGACGATGTCGGACGTGAAGGCATCGACAGTTTCCTTGGAAACTTCGATTTCTCCAAGATGAAACATCAGCCTTTGGTAAATCTGTTCACGAAACTCCAAGTCAACTCCGGGAGATGGCTGGAGGAGACGAAACGCTCAACATGTCGCGCTTTCGGAGAGAGAGTAAACGCATCATAGCTCTTGGTCCGCCAGATCCGATTTCTTGGTTTCCGGCGTTAGCCACAGCAAGGCGCCTCCCACCAGGAAAAAGACGAGCACGGATAATATTGCTGTTCTTTGCTCTCCAGTAAGTGCGGAAACGCCTCCGAAAACAAGTGGGCCGAGAACCGAGCTCATTTTGCCGCAAATACCGTAAAACGAAAATGATTGCGCGGATCTTTTTTCAGGAATGTAGCTGGCCATGAGTGAGCGGCTTGCAGATTGGCTAGAACCGAGGGATAGTCCCGCCAGCAGCGAGATACCCAGAAAGACGTATTTCGTTTCAGTGAAATAGGCCACGATGACGACTACACACCAATTCACCAGGGTCAGCAGAATCGTCTTCCGCGCCCCCCAGGCGTCCACCAGATACCCGAGCGCAAACGCGCCGACGCCGGCCGAGACTTGAACCATGATGAAGAGACCCAATACTTCGCCCATGCTGAATTTCAACGTAGAAACCGCATAGATCGAACTGAAAGAAATGACGGTGACAATTCCGTCGTTATAGAGGAAAAAGGCGATAAGAAACCTGATTGCGCCCGGAGTTTTTCTCGTGTCTTGGAGCGTATTCCATAGTTCGGCGAAAGCGCCTTTTTCGTTTGGTTTTATGGTATTGCCTTTGGTCTCGCGTAGCCAAAAAATTAACGGGATCGTGAACAGGCCATAAAACCCGGCGACCGCAACGAAGCTCATACGGAACAAGGGAAGATTTTCCTGTGAAAACCCTCCCGCCAACAAAGGTTTGACCAAAAAAAGACAAAGCAGACCGCCCAGATATCCAAGTCCCCAGCCCCAGCCACTAACCTTCCCGACGGTTCTCGGCGTAGAGACGTCGGGCAAAAAAGAGTTGTAGAAGATGAGAGAGCTTTCGAATGCACCGGTGGCGATGATGAAAAGCGCCATCCCGGCAAAGATCATCCCGGCGGTTACATTTGCCAAAAGGGCGGTGGCCAATACGCAAATATAGGCGAAAAGCACCAAAAAGCGTTTTCGGGTGCTTCGCTTGTCGGCGACCGCGCTCAAAGGCGGGGTGATGGACACGCTTAAAATCATGGCCATTGAGAGCGCAATCCCCCATAGGAAATCTCCTCTCCCACCGCCCCCCGCTACGATTGTCTTGAAATAGACGCTGTAAGCAACTGTTACGATAAGTGTTGGAAAAGCGGAGTTCGCAAAATCGTACATGCACCAGGAAAAGACTTCTCGACCTCGATTCGATTTTGGGCGTTGAGTATCTGTGTTCGTGTCAACGGGATTCTTATTCATATAGGCGATTCACTACAAAAAAGAGGAATTCAGTTTCAAACATTAAGAAGACACAAAAAATCGCATTTTGCTAATATATAACATGAGGCAGTGGTATGAAATCTAAATTATCTTATGCTTTATGAGCCGCCTTTTTGTTTTCCGCAATGGGTCCACTATGTATCGATTCTTGAAATGGTTGGTTTGGATTGCCGGCATAAGTTTCGTTTTGACAATCGTTGTGATCGTCGCCGTGCAAATTTTTCTTTCCTCAGATGAGGTAATCAGAATTGCGGAGAGAGAAGGGCAGAAAATCCTCGGTCGTAAAGTATCCATCGACCGGCTGGAACTGGGATTGTTCAAGATCGAGGCGAGTGGAGTCGTCATCAACGGGCAAACAGAAAAAGGCGGGGCAAAGAGCAAGACGCCTTTTGTTCGATTCGATAATGTCGAAATACTGCTGAATCCATCGGCCCTGATTTACAAGCGTATCAGCATTCTCCAACTCACTGTAAATGGCGCCTCCGCCCGTGTGCATCGGGATGGAGACGGCCGGTTCAATTTTCAGGACATCATCGATGGGCTAAATCAGGGAATGAACAAAGCGGCATCGACGCGTACGGAAAATACGTTTTCATTCATCAAATCGGCTGAAGCGGCGGAGGGCATCCCGCAAGGTTCTGAATCAGAATTTAATTTTGTCATTCACGAACTCGATCTTTATGACGTGAAAACCGAATTACGACTTGAAGCCAGTGATACCACACCAGCTTTCGACGGGTCATGTTTTTTTGCCCACGTCGAAGTCGACAGAATAAAACCGGGCGCACCATTGGATGGTTTTTTAGACGGGAAATGTCGGGTACCTGACGGCCAACAATTCATACAGTTAAAAGGCGATGTGAACATTGATATGAAGGGGCCAAGTTATCGCGCGTCGCTTGAAATGCCCCTGTTCGATGTAACTATCTTGGATGTGTTGGCGCCGACAATCCCGGGGTATCGTTTCAGGAAAGGAATTTTTGCAGGGAATTTGAAGTTCGACCTTATCGTTGGAAAACCGCTTACCTGGGATGTTGATTTGCAAGGACGGACCATACACGCCGATATTAAACTGAATCCCCAAGCAAAATGGCGAAGTCTGACATTGCCTGGATTGAAACTGAAGACGAAGGGCCGATTCAATCTGTTCGATGGTTCTGCTCGCATCGAGACTTTCTTCGTTGATACTTATTTTCTGGAAGTCAATTTAACGAAACCTGCGTTCTGGAACGTTTCGGCAAAAGATGAAGTACATGCGGAAGCGAACATCCGCGATATGCGTGTAGTGGGTGAGTGGATTTCACGTATCTCTAACATTTCGCTTCAAGGGTTGAGGGAGAGCGCGACGGCCCGAATTCTCGTGTCAGCGGAATGGAATCGCAAAATGCCGGACAACTTCATCCGTTTTGAGATTAAATCTCGTTTTGATCCGGTGGATCTGGCGCTATTTAATAAATTCATTCCCCCCGTCGCCAATGTCTCGAAGCTAAATGGAAACGCAGGCGGAAAGGCGAACGTGGTATTTATCTCCGGTGAGCGGGTGAAATGGGAAATAGCTTTGGAAGCCCGGGACTTCGGTGCAAGCGTGAGAACAAACAAGAGAGAAAGATGGGAAACTCTCGAATTGGGGAGAACAGCTCTTCATTCGAGAGGAAACTTCGATATGCAGAATGAATCCGCGCAATTGGAGATATTGGAAATCGAATTGCCATTCGCCACAGCGAAACTCGAAAAGCCCGCGAAATGGAATGTAGATGGCAATGATGAAGCCGTGTTTTCCGTAGACGTGAGTGACTTCTCATCTGCGGGTGATTTCATGCAGAGATTCTGGTTAATGCCGCTTGGAGACGTACCACGAGATGCAAAGCTCCGTTTTCATGTCGCCTTGTCGCGAAACCGGAAAATTCGCTCGGTCTTGAGGGTAGATGCGAACGCGCGTTTTGACTCTTTGCCGGTTGCGCCACTTGTGGAATTGGTTCCTTTTCCCGGTAATGTGCAGAAAGCTACTGGAAAGGTGAGCGGTGTATTGCAGATATCCTCGACTTCGGATGGTGCCCTCAGGTGGAAGGCAGATATTGCCGGGAAAAAACTCGGTGCGAGGGCCAAGATCATTTCAAAGGAAAAGTGGCGCGAAGTTTTCCTGGAATCTTTAGAGCTTCGATCGAGCGGTTCCTATCTTGCCTCGAATGGTTCCACTGAAATCCAGATTTTGGATTTGAGGCTTCCCTTTGCGAGGGCGTATCTGAATCGTGAGGCTTTGTGGAACCAAAGAGGCAGGGATGAATTTTCGTTAACACTCGATGTCATGGATTTGAGCGCCGCCGAAATTTGGCTGGGTCAATTGGTGGCGGGTCCCGTAAAACCAGGACCCAAGAAGAAAAAACTGAAAATTTTGCTTGCCGGGACGAGAAACAGAAAAGGTGGGCTTGGGTTCTCCTATAAAGGTTCTGCCTCATTCGAGTTGGTTCGTATACCCCCTTGGGTGAAATTCGTAAGTCTTCCTGCTGCTATTCGTAATCCGGCCGGAGAGATTGGCGGGAATATAGATTTTTCGTACGTTCCCGGGAAAAAGATAAACTACAGCCTCGACCTAACGAGCGAAGAACTGAGCGGAGAATTCCTTGCGCTGATAAGCCGCGACTGGAGACTGCTTCGCACGGGTAAGTTCCGCATTAAAACAGCGGGCTCCTATGATCTCCAAAATCAATCCGGAAGGCTGCAAAGCCTGAACCTCAACTTTTTGTTCGGAAATTTTCGCACATCGAAGTCCACCGATTGGAGCATGAATGGCATCGGTTCAGGCGGACTCCACTGGTCGGTGTCGAGCCTTGAGGGCGCGGCCCGGTTTGCCGAGAGTATTTTGGGATCGCCGGTATCTAAATTTTCAGTAGTCGGCACCGCTAAAGGCTCGATGGAAATTTCGAGAAACAGAAAGAAAGCGCGGTCGATTTTTGCTAAATGGTCGGTTGTCGCGAATCTTCAATCATTTTCGCACGTCGCCTACCCAAATTTGAAGTTGTCGGGAAGTATTTCGGGGCAAGGGGATGACGATGCGATAAAAATTCGGATTCCGACACTGAAGACAATTGATTTGAGCAAGCCGAATACGACACCCGCCGTGGTTCTTCGGGATCTGAGCGCATCCTTGGATCGCCCGTCAATCTTGCGGGGCCAGATACGATCGCCAAGCGTACGGATCGAGAAGCTAAACGCTCGATATGTTCGTGGGGAAAAAGGAAAAACTAATTTTGACTCTTTGTTCAAAATGGCGAAAATAGCTGAGAAACGAACCCAGCGGGCGAGAAGCCGAGACCAAACGGTGCCGGCAGATACAAAGACCGTACCCAGGAAACGCCGAAAGACCGAGGAAAAGAAAAGTGGGCCACTTTTCCCGACGATTAGAATCGCGAAACTCGAAGTTGTCAGTATGGGGTTTCACTTTCAGGATTTCATCGCTCCAGATAAACCGCCGGTAGTTTTGCAGGTTCCGGATGCCAAGCTTTTAGTTACGGATTTGGATACGCTGATGGTTCCCAGCCTGCGGGAAACGCGCTTGGAGCTCAGGACGCTCGGAGAATCGCCCTCCATCCTGGTGAAGGCGAACCTAAACCCTGGCTCGGTGCCTCCGGATGTAGATGGAATTTTCAACCTCTCGCGTTTCGACCTACGCAAAATATCTCCTTATATCCGTGACAGCAAGGGAGAGAGTGCCAGCGCGTTGTTGATGCGAGGGATCGAGGTCACAAAGGGCATGCTGGATTTCAAATCCACTTATTCGTTGAGAGAGAGCCGCTTGAATTTGGATGGGACCGCGCAGATTACCGGATTGCGTTTGAAACCCGACGAGAAGTTTCCACTGGTCGACCTCGTGGTGAAATTGCTCCGTGAGTCTGTATTCCGCCTATTCGAGAGACAGGGCGATACCATTAAACTGAATGTTCGGGTAACAGGGCGTTTGGATGATCCGGAGTTTCATTTTCTGGACGCGATTGTGGAGCCGATGTTTTTGGGTCTGTTTGAGAAGGCGCAGAACTTGGGAGGCAATGTGAAGGATATCGTAACTGGAATTCTCGGCACTGCTATAGAAGGGGTGCAAAAAATAGTGCCGACGCCGAAGGATAATCGAACAACGCCCGATAAAGATTCCACGAAAGAATTGGATAGAGGGGAAAGCCAACTTGAGCAATTTGGGAAAAAACTCGAAAAAACTTTGCAAAAAGGACTCCGTGGCTTATTCGGCGTCAAGTAGCCTCTTGAATATCCCCTCCTTGTGAAGGGAATGAACGGGCTTGCTAATAACAATGCGAGTGACAATGAATTCGATTATTGATTGCTGCGACAGAATTCATTAACCTCAAACTTTTCTTGCATTTCCCGTTTGAATTTGATAGCGTTTCTAGGTATTCCTCTGCCCGAGGACACATATCCCATTTTGTTAGTATGTGGGAATATAGGATTCAGTGTATGCCTACTCGTCGCTCGGGTATCCAAGCCGGACCATCCCCGGTTTCCCAAAGAACTAATGAGATCGTAGGTTTCTTCTTGGTTGGTTTCGCTGTTTTTCTGGCGATATCGCTTTGGACTTTCAATTCCGGCGATCCGACTTGGGGCTCATATGTCAGCCCAAAATGGCGGATTCGAAATTACGGGGGAGCCGTAGGCGCATATGCCGCAGGTGCACTGGTCCAGGCGGTGGGTGCATTCTCGGTATTGATGCCCGTCGGATTTCTTGTTTGGGGTGTAACCGCGTTTGCAGGTTTGCGCTCATGGCAGCCGGGATGGCGCGAAGTGGTTGGCTTGTTCTTTCTATTGAGCGCCTCGGGATTGTTTTTCAAGGCATTTGAAACCGATCCTCTTTTTGGGGCTACGGCATTGGCCGGTGGAATTATCGGCTATGGTGTCGTGATGTTGCTGAACGCTTATCTGGGTAGTGCGGGCAGTTGGGTTTTGCTTGGTTCCGTATTACTGGCCTCGTTTGTCGGCATAACCGGTTTTTCATTCAAAAAGATGTTTCTAGGACTAGCGGTTGCGCATTGGTGGTTTTTTTCCCGTATCTTTACGGTTTTCAAAAGGGTAGTACTCAGGGTGGCGAGAGGTGCTGTTTTAGCGATCCGAAAATTGCTTTCTACAGTCGCAGGTTTTCCATCATCTATAGATGAGAAAGAGTCGCATATCGGGTATGCCGATACGATAACCGGTGGTGAAGATGCAGGGGCGGGACATTTCGCGCAAGACGGTTTGGGCGACGGGGAACCACGGCTGGACCTCTTAAAAAAAGAGGCCGACGAATTGATTTTGGAGCCGAATAGATATTATCGGTCAAATCAGAAAAATGACAGGCGTGTTTTTCGACCATCGGAGCAAAATGGCCCTTCGCTGTTTGGAGGAGAGAAATTTCCAGAGCCGGAGTTGTCTGGGCTTCGTGGTCCGGCGGCCAGTGAGCAGGAATTCGAACTCGCTGAAAGTCCTAAAAATCTTTTCGATGAAACAATGTCTGGTTCGGTGTCAGAAAAATTTCTCCAGAATAATGGCGATCAACCCCCAATCGGCGCTGGAGCGCACAATAGCTTGCCTTCGAATGTGGCAGAAGAGCATACGCCAGGGACGGGTGTAGATGTCGATGGTGAAGCAAAACATGCCAGAGCCGCAAGAAAATCGGTAACTGGCGGTCTGCGAATCAAACTGAAAAAAAATCTTGATGATAATAGCCATCCATTGCCCCTGCCGTTGGAAGAGGTTTTCGTACACGGGAAATCATCTGACACGCCTCCCGATTCACTTGAGACTCGTGTTGAAGATTCAACAAAAAATGGAGAGTCAGAAGGGGATATAAAAGTTCGACATGCGGGAACTGTTGGCGAGCCGGATGCTGTGCGAATTCAAGACCATTCTCTAGTCCGCTCCAATACGCAGACGGAAAATCGGCGCAAGGAGCGACGAACCTCTGAACCGAATACAGAATACGTTCTTCCATCGTTAGATATTTTTGCGGATCCGCCTTCCGGCGGACTGATCGTGGACGAAGCTAGCATACGCGAAAAGTCCTTGCTTCTTGAACAAACCCTGAAGGAATTCGGCGTCGTCGGAAAAGTCAGGGAAGTAAAGACAGGCCCGGTCATTACCAGTTTCGAGTATGATCCGGCCCCGGGAATCAAGGTTTCCAAGATTACCGGCCTCGCGGATGATCTCGCTCGGGCCTTGTCCGCATTAAGTGTTCGCATCGTTGCCCCGATACCTGGGAAATCGGTTGTTGGTATCGAAGTTCCCAACATCGAGCGTGATGCCGTATTTGCAAAGGAAGTGCTCGCCTCAAGGGAATTTCGGCAGGTAGAAGACAAGCTCACGATGGGCTTGGGTAAGGATATTTTAGGGAGAACGGCGTTTACTGATTTGACCAAGATTCCACATCTTTTGATTGCGGGTACGACCGGGGCAGGAAAAAGTGTTGCCCTGAACATGATGATTTGCAGTCTCCTGGCCAGATGTACGCCAAGAGAGGTTCGCTTTTTGATGATCGATCCCAAAATGTTGGAATTGTCGATATATGAAGGCATCCCTCATCAACTCGTGCCTGTCGTGACTGAACCCAAGAAAGCATCGGCAGGGCTCAGGGGTGTCCTGGTGGAGATGGAACGACGCTACAAGATAATGAGTGAAGCGGGAGTGAGAAACATCCAAAGCTATAATGCCTCCGTGGCGCAGCAATTGGGTGAGCGAGAGGCGAATAGAAGATGGAAGCAACCACTGGCCGAAGAAGATTCTTCCTTGGATTTCCTCCCTTATATTGTGGTGGTGATTGACGAATTGGCGGATCTCATGATGGTTGCACCACGTGAGGTGGAAGAATCGATGACGCGCCTGGCCCAAATGGCCCGTGCTTCCGGAATTCATTTGCTGGTGGCTACCCAGCGTCCTTCTGTGGATGTTCTCACGGGTCTGATCAAAGCGAATTTCCCGTCTAGAATGGCACTCCGCGTCGCTACTCGGACGGACTCGAGAACTATTCTGGATTCGAATGGGGCGGAGCGCCTGTTGGGCAAAGGGGATATGCTTTTTGTGCCCCCCGGGTCCAGTACTCCTGTTCGCATTCATGGGGCATATGTTTCAGATAGTGAGATTTCTCAACTCGTTGCGCACTGGAAATCCCAAGGGGAAGCGGTATTCAGGGAGGATTGGTTTGTAGAAGAGGAGAACGCCTCTCAGAATGAACTAAATAGCGATGACGAATATGATGAGAGATATGATGATGCGATTGCGCTCGTCTCCAGGACGCGCGAGGCGTCCATCTCTCTCATCCAGAGACATTTGAGGATTGGGTATAATAGGGCGGCGCGCATGATTGAGCGTATGGAGCAAGAAGGAATCATCGGTCCGGCGGATGGCGTGAAGAGAAGACAGGTCTTGGTAAGTGATATCCCAGGTGAAGAACCAGTAGAAACACCTTGAAATTCATTGATATGCCTCCTTTTGTTCATTGCCTTATCGAAAATCCGGATATGAAGTTGGGACAGTGGAGTTGACGCCTTTCAACCAATAAGGAATGATGCTCCACGTTTTGTTGGTCGAAACGACGTCATGCCCATTTGTAGTTGCGACTTTTGGAATGGATGTAGATATCTATCGATTTTCCCAGCCTGATGGATTCTACTCCCGGAGGAAATGAAATGGCGGAAGGGGTTTTCGAGTTTACGGATCAGAACTTCGAGACGGATGTAATTGACTCAGATACGCCCACATTAGTTGATTTTTGGGCAGAATGGTGTGCTCCTTGTAAAATGATTGCGCCTACGGTTGAAGCACTTGCCCAAGAGTACGCCGGGAAAGTACGCATCGGAAAGTTGAATATTGATGAGAATCCATCTGTTCCGACGAAATTCGGAATTCGTGGCATCCCGACATTGATGTTGTTTAAGGGGGGCGAGGTGGTGGAGCAGGTTGTGGGAGTGAAATCCAAAGCCGATTTGAAGGCCGCTATTGATCGTGCCCTTTAAGTCTCTAATCGTTGGCTCGCCGACAGTTTAGGAAATCTTCTATTTGTCTTGGTTACGTCCAGGTGCATTGAGTTTATCTGGCCACAGGATCGCTTATTGCGAGGCAGGTCCCCAGGTTTCAGGTAGCGTCGTCTTGTGCATTCATGGCGCGGGAGGGAATCGTGATAGCTGGATTCCCTTAATGCGCAATTTGGCGGGACAAGGCGTGGGCAGTTTGGCTCTGGAACTGCCCGGTCATGGTGAGTCTGGTGTAGCTCAAATCTCGGATATTAAAGAATATAGTCGATTGGCTCTTCAATTCTTAGAAGCTAAGAAATTGAAATCCGTTTACCTAACCGGGCATTCGATGGGGGGTGCCATAGTTCTTGAAAGTGTTATGACGCATTCTGAGTTGCTGAGAGGTGTCATTCTTATTGGCACGGGCGCAAAACTTAGAGTGAAAGATTCTATCCTAAACGGCGTGAAAAGCGACTTAGTAAAAACTGTGGATGAAATTATAAGTTATGCTTTTTCTCCGGCAGCGGACCCATCTCTGATCCGGGAAAGCACTCGGAGTTTGCTGAGATGTAATATGGGTACCCTGTACCATGATTTTGCGGCGTGCGATCGGTTCGATGTCCTTTCTGAATTGGAATCTATCTCTGCACCCGCGTTAATTCTATGTGGAGAAGACGATCTTTTAACGCCCCCCAAATATTCGCAATTTATGTCTGAGAAGATTCCAAATGCGAAATTAACTATTGTCCCAGAATCTGGTCACATGGTGATGCTGGAGCAACCGGGTGTGGTCGGGGATTTAATCTCGCAGTTCATAAATGGTTTGTAGGGATATCCCAAGTCCTAAGTTTGACTTCAACTGTATCTGGTTTTTTCAAGTATGAAAATTCCCTTGTATTTTTATTTGTTCGTTGGGGTCATTGCCCTTGGTTGTTCCGCCATACTCATACGATTGGCGGACGCCGAACCTCTGGCGATAGCGGCATACCGTATGGGCGGAGGCGCTTTGTTGCTGCTGCCGTTCACAGCGAAGAACGCCATGTATATATGGGGTGCTTTGTCGCTCAAGGAGAAGATAATTTGGGCGGGTTCCGGTATATTTTTGGCGTTTCATTTTGCGTTTTGGATAGAGTCGTTGTCGCATACGTCCGTCGCGAGTTCCGTCGTGCTTGCGACGACCAACCCCATATTCGCAGGCATAGGCGCTGTCGTTCTGTTGGGAGAGAGGGAAGGGCGGAATTTTTGGCTGGGTGTGGTGTTGGCTATAGGTGGCAGTGCAGTTTTAGCGTATTCTGACTTTGTGGGCCGGGATGATAGCTTCTGGGGAAATCTCCTCGCGTTGTCTGCGGCTGTAATGGCTTCTGCCTACATGTTGTGTGGCCGTAAGCTGAGAATAAAAATTCCTGTAGCAACATACGTGACGGGGTGCTATGGATTCAGCGGGATCTTACTGATTGGGGCCGCTATCATTTTGGAACAACCTCTCAGTGGATATTCCAACGATACCTGGCTTCTGTTATTCGTCATGATACTTGTCCCGACATTGGTCGGTCATACCTCTGTCAACTATGCGTTGGGCCATTTGCACCCGGGAAAAGTGGCGCTTGCTGTTGTGGGAGAACCGTTGGTGGCTACCGGATTGGCATGGTGGCTGCTTCAGGAAGTTCCTACATCCAGCCGCTTCTTCGCATGTTCCATCATATTAATGGGCATCGTGTTGGGCAGCAGGTCGAAAAGTTAGTATTTACCTATAATTTGGCGCGTATGGATTGTCTTCTCGAATGGCGGAAACAATGAGATCTACCGGAACATGGGCATTATGGGGCAAAACGCAAGTTACGATTGCCCGACTTGAGAGGGATGCCCTCGATTTCCTCTTGAGGGAGCGAGCGCGCCAGTCTGCGATTCGCACTGAATCCCCGCGAGACAACGGAAAATGACTTCGAGCGTCAGATTATGCGTGTTGTCCGATACGCATGGGCGCCTTGCGCAAGATGTGGTTGAGTTTTGCCAGGACGCGGATCATATCTTTCATGCTGGCGATGTGGGTTCTGATTCGATCTTGCCGGAACTTGAGAGCATTGCCCCTGTCTCCTGTGTTTCGGGAAACGTGGATGCGTCCACTTTGGCGCCGGTGCGGTTGACAACCGTTGTGGCAGGCTGGCGCATCATGATTCAGCATATAGTCTGGCACCGTGGAGGGCCGTCTCAGGAATTCAAGATGCTTGTTGAACAGGAAGCAATGGATTTGGTGATTTTCGGGCATAGTCATCAACCGCTTTGCCGAATGATTGACAAGACCGTGTTTTTCAATCCCGGCAGTTGTGGCCCTAAGAGATTCGATCTTCCCAGAACGGTCGGCGAGGTGGTTCTGGATGCTTCCGGGGGATGGTTCCGAATCTTGGATTTTGTTCACCTAAAACATGCCCCGCCCATCATCGAAATTCGCTTTGAGCGGCTTCGCTGTTCGCATGAAGGTTAAATTGTATTTTTATTGCATATGAATCGAGAGTGGCGTTATAGTGTGCATGCGATTGTCTTGGGAGTTATGAACGTATCTTACGTTGCAAGTTTCAGGAGGGATACGATTGAGAGTCAAGCTGGCTAAGACGGCTGGTTTCTGCTGGGGAGTGGAAAGAGCGCTCGATATCGCCTTGGATACGGCTAATGATGCATCCAGCGAAGTTCTCACGCATGGGCCGTTGATTCACAATCCGCAAACGGTGGAATTGCTGGAGCAGAAAAGCGTTCTTGTTTCCGATCCCCAGGAGACGCCGAGCAGTACGAGTTTGGTCGTCATCCGGGCGCATGGCATCTCGCCGCAGGTTCGCGATCGTTTAAGAAATTCGGGCGCAGGCATTCGAGATGCTACCTGTCCCCTCGTTGCCAAAGTGCATGGGGTCATCAGAAAGCATTCTCGCATGGGTGCATTCACAGTAATTATTGGAGAAGAAGGTCACCCGGAGGTGGATGGCCACAAGGGCTACGCGGAGGCCGGCAGCCATCTGATAACGTGCATGGAAGATGTGTCCGGGCTCCCGGACATCGGCGATCGACCTGTCGTCGTGGTTGCGCAAACGACCATCAACATGCGCGAGTGGCAAGGTGTGGAAGAAGCGATTTCGCGGAAATATCCCCAAGCCCAAATGTTCAATACGATTTGCGATGCAACAGAGGTTCGTCAGGAAGAGGTAAAGAAATTGGCACCCGATGTCGATCTGATGGTCGTCGTCGGAGGTCGCAACAGTGGCAACACGAACCGCTTGGTGGAAGTGGCGCAGGAGGGGGGCGCGGATTCGATTCTCATTGAAACCGAAGATGAGATTGACGAAAAATTCCTGCAGCAATACAAGAACATCGCCGTAACAGCGGGCGCCTCTACGCCGGATTGGATGATCAGGCGTGTCGTCAACCGTATCGAGGCGATTCCCGATCCGAATCCAAATATCACAGATAAGCTTGTTGATATTCTCAAGGTGTTGTCGAGAGCGAATGTTCTTCTTTTCTTATCAGCGTTGCTGGGTAGCATCGCCATTGCGAAATTGGGTGGTTTTCCCTTCTCGATGAGACTCGCCGTGACGGCAGGCCTTTATCTCTTCGCGGCTCATACGATAAATCGTTGTGTCAGCTATGAGGCGGATAGATACAATGAACCCAATCGAGCTCTTTTTTATGAAAAACACAAACTCATTCTGTTGACCCTGTCATGGGTCGCCGCCTTGGTATCCATCGCGTTCGGGATGAGTATCTCCTACCTGACCGGGGGTATTCTGATAGCCGGTCTGATGTGGGCCATCTTTTGCAGCTTGAAGCTCGAGCCTCGCGCACTCGTGGGGCGGGTGATGAATCTCCCGGCTTTGAAAATTCTCGTTCTTGCATTGGGCTGGACCTTCAGCATGGCGGTTTTGCCCGCGTTGGCGAATTCTCAAGCGATTTCCACGGGCTGGGTGGTATCGATTTTCTTCGCTTTCGGTTTGATTTTCTTCCGAACCGGCTTGATGGAGTTGAGAGATATTCAAGGCGATAGAATCGTGGGCAAGAAGACATTGCCGATCGTTTTCGGAAAGGCGCAGACTGAAGCGCTTATGGGGGCCATCTGCGCCGCATTGGCCGTCGCTATCGTGAGCGCCTGCATAAACGGGTGGGTAGCTCCGTCGTTCGGCTATTTAATGCTTATTCCCGTCATGTATGCGGGCGCATGCCTATACTGGTATTCCCGAAAGATACTGGGTCATAGCGGACTCATGGAAGTGGCCGCTGATCAGATATTCATTATTGCAGGTGTTTTGGCCCTTCTGTCGGCTTAGAAATCATTTGCTGACAAAGCCGCGTTCTGAAGAGCGCGGCTTTGTTGTGACGTAGAGAGTTCCTTAATCAATATGTTTGGCTTTTAGTTTCCTCGTGCGGCTCGTTTCGAGGCTTTCAGAGGGTTGAGTTTTTTCTCCAGAGGGGCCTCAAAGTCTACTTTGATATGCGTCGCGAGAGGGCATCTGCCGCGTTCCCAACGATTTTCCGGATTGGGGAATTTAGAGCAGAACTTTCCTTTTGGAAGCTCCAAGATGTGTTCGCACGCTTTCTCGTCATCACCCGAAAGGCATTCCTCGACGACGGGGAAACAGGAACTCCCATTGTATGAGCATTGGTTTTGGCCATTGTAGCCTTTCGATGCGAAATGGCATTCTACGGGCGCTTCTAAAAGCGTGCATTCCATTGCTGAATTTCTCCTACGGAAATGAATAAAACGCCTTGAAGTCAGGGAGAATACGAAAGAACCAGCCGCAGAGTGTATGGAAAAGCGCCGTCTCGCGCAACCTTCTGGTGGTGCGATTTGAGGAAATTTCCAGGATTTCGCGACAATCTGAAATTGTTCATCATTCCCATGTAACACCATGGAAACATATTTCGTGTAAATAATCCGTTTGAATGGATGCAGAGAGCTGCTGTTCATGGGGTTTATTGATTGACGACCAACCATTGCGTGTTATAGTCGATGGAAACCATCCCATTGGAACTTTCACTTGAATTTGGGGGATACAGGACATGCGATTGGTTGTTGCGATAATCAAACCTTTCAAGATGGACGAAGTAAAAGAAGCGCTTGGAGCCATCGGTGTGGCGGGCATGACGGTGACCGAGGTGAAGGGTTTCGGAAGGCAGAAGGGACATACGGAATTATATCGGGGAAGTGAATATGTCGTCGATTTTTTGCCGAAAATCAAACTGGAGATCATATGTGAAGATTCCAGTGTGGAGACTATTATCGACGCTATCATGGGCTCTGCGAGAACGGAAAAAATCGGGGATGGCAAGATATATGTGCAGCCCGTCGAGGAAACCGTCCGAATTCGTACTGGAGAACGAGGTGTGGAGGCGATTTAACGATATCTTCCGATGACGCCATCTCTCAATCATTTATTAAAACTTCAAAACGATATCCGAGAAACTACTCTTGCCGCCAGCGGGTGGGAACGAAGCGGTTTTCTCCGCTATATCAAGGAGGCGTACGCGCAGGCAGGCGAACATATATGCAATGCGCAGCATGAAGGCGCGGGCGGATACGAGTTGTGTCAAGCCCATGCAAATTTCATGGATGCGTATATTGCTCAAGTCTATGCTTATGCCTTGGAGGGAGAAAGGGGAAAATCTGGCAAAGACGAGCAGGCGTTTTCATGCGCTTTGGTAGCGATTGGCGGGTATGGGCGGGAGGAATTGTCTCCCGGCTCGGATATCGATCTGTTGTTTCTATTTTCGGGACATGAGGGGCAAATCAGTGAATTGATACGATCTGTTTTGTATCTAATGTGGGATGCAGGTCTTACGATCGGTCATAGCGCCAGAACCATTTCGAATTGTCTGAAAATAGCCAAAGAAGATTACCAAAGCGAAACCGCCATGCTGGAGAATCGATTATTGGCGGGTAGCAAAGAAGTTTTTCGGGAATTCAACAAGAAATTTGATAGTTACCTGCAGCGTGTCGCGAAAAGTTCGCATCTTCGAAATCGCCTTGAAGAGCGAATGAGACGATACCGCTCATGGGATCCTTCGGTTTATGTCCTGGAGCCGAACGTGAAGGAAAGCGCGGGAGGCTTGCGGGATTTCCATGCTGTCTGCTGGTTGGCCAAGGCTTTTGGCCTGAAGGAAATGGACGAAATATGGCGCAAGGGCTGGGTGCCGCAAGCGGAGTATGAAAAGGCGATGAAGGCTTATGATTTTCTTCTTCGTATCCGAGCCCAACTCCACATACGCGCAAAAGCCAAAAACGATATGCTGAATTTTCCGGCGCAGGCCGAAATCGCTCCCGCGTTGGGTTATGGAGATGAAGAAAGCGCTTTGGCCAGTGAGTGCTTGATGCGCGATTACTTCTTGCATGCCAGAGACTTGCACATTTTTTGCCGGGATTTTTTTGAAATCCTAGAAGACCATCTGAAGAGTAGAAGATGGGTCAACAGAAAGCCCCGCCTCCAACCCCTCGAAGATGGATTGGCTTTGCAGGACTACCATTCGCTCGTTCTGGATGAATCCAATCCTGAAGCAATCCTTGAAAATCCTACAGGCCTGATGAAGATATTCGAGTGTCAATATCGCTTCGGGTGCCGTTTATCCCCGAACGTAAGAAACTTTGTTCGAGCCCACTTGGATACCGTCGACGATAATTTTCGCTCTTCGCCGGATGTGAGGGACAGCTTCTTGCGGATATTGAGTGGCAAGGCCGGTGTGGCGACTACGATGCACGAAATGCACGGTCTCGGTCTGTTGGGTCGTTATCTCCCCGAGTTTGAACCTCTGACATGTTTCGTCCAGTACGACCACTACCATCGATATACGGCGGATGAACATACTTTGTTGACCCTGGCGGCATTGGACGAACTCACATACACGAAAGACGTGTCCTTGCAACAAGTGGCCCATATCCATAGAGAGATGGAGCGCACCAACATTTTGAGGCTTGCGCTTTTGTTTCACGATATCGGGAAGGCGAGAGGGCCGAGGCATGTGCACAAGAGTTCATCCGCGCTTCCTGACATCATTATGCGTATGGGCCTGCCGGCGGACCAGGGAAGCATCATCGAATTTTTGGTGGCTTGCCATATTGAAATGAGTATCACGGCTGAAAGGCGTGATATCGACGATCCTGTCTTGATCAGCAATTTCGCCGATAAAATGGAGACGGTGGAAAGACTCCAAATGCTTTATCTCTTGACCTATGCGGATATATCCGCCGTCGCTCCAGGTATATGGAATGAGTGGAGAAGTGCTTTGATCTACGAACTGTACAAACGAGTGCTCAGGGTGATGGAAACGGGAGAGGATTTGTACAGGAGAAAGCGGACGGAAGACATCGTAGAGCAGGTGAGTTTGGAGGCGAGGGCTGGAGGAAGCCGGATAGGGCGCGAAGAAATCGCCGGGCACATGGAGTCCATGCCGGATAGATACCGCACAGGAACTCCGCCGCAAGACATCCTGCGCCATATTGAGCTTGGAACCCGTATATCGGATGAAACGATATGCGAGGTCGACATCAAGCACCGCAGAAGACGGGGACATACGCTCTTGACGCTGTTGTGCAAGGATCAACTCGGTTTGTTTGCGCTCGTCGCCGGCGCATTTGCAGTGTATGAACTCAACATTCTGGATGCGAAAGTATATACACGCGAGGACGGCCTGGTGATCGATACGTTCGAGGTAGTGGATGCCGAGGGAAAAGCCGTCGTCGATGAAGGCCTTTGGAAAAAATTCCGGGAATCGCTGGAGGAATTACTGTCGGGCGAACTGGGATTGCCTGAATTTTTGGGACGGAGCAAAAAGTATTTGCGCTTGAAGAAACGGATGTCATTCGATTTGCCGATACTGGTCGAATTCGACCAGACGGCGAGTGAAGACGCGACGGTTCTGGAAGTAGTTGCGCCGGACAGACATGGCCTTCTGGCGCAGATTGCTCAATTCTTCGCGCAAGAGGGCATATCCATCTCGCGGGCCAAAATTACTACAGAGGGCCAGTGTGCGGTGGATGCCTTCTACATCACGGACGACAGCGGTCAAAAAATAGAAGATACAACCAGACTGAAGGAGTTGTGCGGAAACCTTAGCGAAATTCTCGAGGAAGGGCGTCCAGTAGGCGCCATCGTGTCATAACGAAGCCTGAAGGGCTGAACAAATCCTGGTTTTGTGTCGCTAATTTCTCGCAAAACCGCATTCCGTATGGAGGTGTAACAGATGGTTGAAGATGTCTTGAAGTTGGCTAAGGAAAGTGGCGCCCAAATGGTTGACTATCGTTTCATAGACATGCCCGGTATGTGGCAGCACTTCTCGGCGCACATCAATACTCTTGAAGAAGATACCTTCGAAGAAGGTGTCGGGTTTGACGGCTCGAGCATCCGGGGGTTCCAAAGCATCGATCAGAGCGACATGCTTCTTATTCCGGATCCGACGACCGCGTTCATGGATCCATTCCTGAAAATTCCGACCCTGGTTCTCATCTGTGACATCAAGGATCCTGTTACGCTCGAACTTTACGATCGGGACCCCCGTCACATTGCCATTAAGGCGGAACAGTATATGAAGTCTACAGGTATCGGGGATGTCGCTTATTTCGGCCCCGAAGCCGAATTTTTCGTGTTCGACGACGTGCGCTATTCTGGTTCGGAAAATCATGCTTTCTACGAAGTTGATTCAGTAGAAGCCGCTTGGAACACGGGCGCCAACGAAGATCCGAACCTCGGTCACAAAAACCGCTACAAAGAAGGCTATTTCCCCGTACCGCCCAACGACACGCTACAGGACGTTCGCTCGGAGATGATGCTGGCGATGCTCGAATGTGGCGTCGAGTGTGAAGTGCACCACCATGAAGTGGCCTCGGCCGGACAATGTGAAATCGATATTCGATTCGACACTCTGGTGACCACGGCGGATAAGCTGATGAAGTACAAATACATCGTCAAGAACGTGGCGAGAAAGCATGGAAAGACGGCGACCTTTATGCCGAAACCCGTTTTTCTCGACAACGGCACCGGAATGCACTGCCACCAGAGCATTTGGAAAGACGAAAAGAATATCATGTATCGTGCGGGGACTTATGGCGACTTGAGTCCTGACGCGCTTTACTACATTGGTGGTTTGTTGAAGCATGCGCCCGCATTGTTGGCTTTTACGAACCCGACGACGAACAGCTACCGCCGCTTGGTGCCGGGTTATGAGGCGCCTATCAACTTGATCTATAGCTGCCGCAACAGAAGCGCATGCGTGCGCATTCCGATGTATTCTTCAAGCGAGAAGGCCAAGAGGGTCGAATTCCGCTGCCCCGACCCTTCATGCAACCCCTATATGGCCTTCGCCGCGATGCTGATGGCAGGTCTGGACGGCATTCAGAATAAAATTATGCCGCCTGAGCCTATCGACAAGAATCTCTACGATCTCGATCCTGAGGAAAAGGGCAACGTTCAGCAGACGCCTGGAAGTCTCCCCGAGGCTCTGGATGCGCTCGAGGCGGACTATGAATTCTTGCTGAAAGGCGACGTGTTTACTAAGGATGTCATTGACAACTGGATCGAATACAAGCGTGTAGAGGAAGTGGATGCGGTTCGACTGCGTCCGCATCCCCACGAATTCCATCTCTACTATGACATTTAGGTTTTAGCGTCACCGATTCTGAAAAACGGAGAACAATAATAGACCCCTCGGGTAGACCATTCACTCGAGGGGTTTATTCATAGAGTCGTGCGAAATACTTCATTTTAGCTTTTGGGAGGTGATTCATCACGAGTCTGCCGCGGTGAGCACGTCAGGAACGATAATTGCGAAAACATCACGCGGACCATGTACACCTTTGATGAGTGTCAGGGCGATGTCGGCCGAGCGGCTGGGTCCCGTGATGATATTCACGCAACTGGGCGAGGCTCCTTCTCCTTGCTTGAGGGCTCTTTCGAGTACAGGTCCCAGCGAGGATATATGGGGCAGGATGTTCTTTTCAGGAATGAGGGCTAGGTGAGTTTCCGGTAGCAGGGAATGAAGGCGCGGGTGGCCGGGCCCGCTCCGCAGGACAATACTGCCTGTTTCCGCAATCGCCCAGTCGCAGCCTGTAATCCCGATGCCGCAGCGGGCGATGGCATCTCGGTTATCTCCCTCGCTCGATGGGGAAACCACGTCAAACCCTTCATCCATAAGCCAAGCGGTTACTTCGACCGGCAGGCCGTCGCTGATGGCGACGGGGTATTCTTTCCATTTGGACGCCAGATCGAGCACATATTCCCGAACGTCATCCACGGAATGCGGGCGATGAACGGGATTCGCTATCGCTTCGAACTCTGCCGCGAAGCGGGCGGCGGCGTCTGGGACGCTGATTTCCGGCAGAGGGCCTTCGGTGTTTTCAAAGTGGCCGTGCGACAAGCCGTGCGCCAACTCCAGGGCTTGGTGGGTCTTTTCGATTACTGCGTTCTGACCGTTGGCTCGTGGTGTGTCATGGGGTGCTGCAGACGAATCGACGCCCCTTCGTTTTTTCTCCCGCCAGCGCGCGCGGAAACTTTTTTTTGCAATTTTCGGAAGTTCGCGCCCCTGTGCCCACGCTCCCAGAGGTCCCGGCAGCCAAGCGGCCGCTTTGGCATTCAGGAATCTTGAAAAAACGGACCCCACCTTGAAACCCGTCTCCCAAACGAAAGGTTTGCGCATCGCCATGCCCAGCAAGCGAAACGAAAATCTCTCCAGGATCGCGCTGTTTTTCCTGACCCTTCTCGCTTCTCTCATTTCCAGCAACATGCGGGGAATATCGACGAATACGGGACAGGCGTCCATGCAGGCGCCGCATAGACTTGATGCCGCAGGCAGTTCTCCTGAAACGTCAAGGCCGCGGAGCATGGGGCTTAAGATCGAACCGATTGGGCCCCCGTACACGGAGTCGTACGTGTGTCCACCGACCGTCTGGAAAACCGGGCAGGCGTTTTGGCAAGCTCCGCAGCGGATGCAATGAAACGCCTCCTGAAAGGGCGTCCCGAGATGCCTGGAACGCCCCCCGTCGAGGAGAACGAGATGAACCTCATCGGGTCCGTCGGCCTCATTTTCCCTCCTCGGCCCGGTGAGCATGGTGAAATAGCTCGTGAGTTTCTGGCCCGTCGCGCTGCGAGGGAGCACGGAGAGGAGTGTAAGCGCCTCTCGCAGCGTAGGCACTACTTTTTCGAACCCCATAATAGCGACATGAACTTTGGGTAAAGTAGTAACGAGCCGTCCGTTCCCCTCGTTCGTGACGAGGCAAAGCGTTCCGGTTTCCGCCACAGCGAAATTCACACCGCTGATGCCCATTCCCGCGCGCATAAATTCCGTTCTCAATTTCTCCCGCGCGATTGATGTGAGCTCCTGGGGGTCAGAGCCGGCGTTTGGGTCTACTTTTTCGCGGAAAAGGTCTTGTACCTGTTGCAACGTCTTATGAATGGCGGGAGCAACGAGGTGACTGGGCGTCTCGTTGGCCAGTTGTAGTATCCATTCGCCCAAGTCGGTTTCATAGGGGGTGATCCCCGACGCCTCCAATGCTTGATTCAGATGGATCTCCTCGGACGCCATGGATTTGCTCTTGACGACCCTTTCGACCCCGTGTTTGTGGGCGATTTCGAGGATGATTCGCTTTGCGGAATCCGCATCGGGCGCAGAGTGTATGTGAACACCGAGGTTTTGGAGGCTCCCGAATAAGGTTTCGAGGTGCTTGTCGATCTCGTCGAATGTTTTTCTGCGGATTTCCCTTGCCTTTGCCCGCAAGGCGAACGGCGCCGCGGTTGATTCGAAAGCCTGAGCGCGCTGGTTGGCGAATTTGCCCGTAGCTGCGTGGAGGGCTTCCTGCAGAGGAATGTTGATCAATGCGGAAGTCGCGCGCTCGTTGAAAGGCGTATTCAAGCCTGGTCTTCCTCGGGCCAACCCGGATTATTTGGTCCAGAGAGGGCCTGTGCAAGATGGAGAAGTTTGATTTTCGAATTTCGTTTCGATAATCCACCCGAGATGTGCAGCATGCAACCGGCGTCTGCCGCCACGAGCCAGGTAGCATCGACTTTCTCGGCGGATTTGATCTTCTCGTCAAGCATGGCGCATGAGACTTCCGGAAATTTAACGGCGAACGAGCCGCCGAACCCGCAGCAGCGGTCGCAATCGGGTAATTCCTCCCGGTTCTCGGCCACCATGTCGAGGCACTGGCGGGGCGTTTGGTTTTCCCCCATGCCCCGCAGAAGATGGCACGAATCATGGTACACGGTTTTCCCGGGGAGCGTTGCGCCGAAATCGTCCACTTGTATCTTGCACAGGAATTGGGACAATTCGATGACGCGCCCAGAGATTTGCGCGGCTTTTTCCCGCTCCCACGGGTCGTCCGGGAACAAGGTGGGTAAAACGCTTTTGAGCATCCAGCCGCAAGATCCCGAGGGGACAATGATCGGAATGTCTCCCTCCAGCAGGCGCAATTGGGGTTCGAGAATTTTCCTCGCCTCCGCCCTGAAACCGTTGTTGAAGTGGGGGAGTCCGCAACAGGTGAGCCCTTCCGGGTAAATCACCTCGATATCCGCGCTCTCGATCAAATGGACGGTCGCCTCGCCGACTTCGGGGAAAAACTGATCTACCAGGCACGTGGCGAAGAGGAAGACACGTTTGGGTCGGTTCTCATGCGTTTCAGAAGACATTATCCGCTATCCCCACAGAATGCGCAGCCCGATATCAATATATTATGCCGTTTTGCACCTTCAATACAAACAAAGGAAAAGAAGATTCCCGTTGAACGGAGGTTTCATAAATGTTAGCTTCCATACGGTTCTGAAAGGAAGTGAAGAGCACTTTTCGTGCAGTCATGGGAAATACTGGATATCCGTCTTATCATCAGCCCCCGAGGTGGAAGAAATGTTCAGGGAAAAGCGCTACGTTTTGGTGTGTACGAACGAACGTGCGGCGGACCATCCCAAGGGAAGTTGCACCCACTGCGGTTCTCTGGAGGTCCGGGAGCGGATGAAATCCCTTCTGGAAGAGAAAAACCTTAAAAGCAGGGCGCGCATACTGGCGACGAGTTGCATGGATGTCTGCGAGAACGGCGCAGTTGTTTGCGTGATGCCCGACAATGTCTGGTATGGCGGCGTGAGGCCGGAGGATGCCGCAGAGATCGTGGAAAAACATTTGGAAAACGGCGAGCCCGTGGAGCGGCTCTTGATACCCGAAGAGATGAGCGGGCTCTCGTTGTTCGGTTGAAAACGCAAAGATGTTATCGTGCGTAATTCCGGGAGCGAAGAAATGGATGTCCAGTTGAGCGAGTTTCAGACCGCGCTGCAAAGCAGCGTTCGGCAATTCGTGAACCAGGAAGTGATTCCGGTCGCCTGCGAGTATGAGCATAAGGACGAGTACCCCCATCCGCTGGTCGATCGGATGAAGGAACTGGGATATTTCGGCGCGCTCGTACCGGAGTGTTACGGCGGCAGCGAGATGGACGCGATGAGTTTTACGGTTCTGACCGAGGAGTTGGCGCGGGGCTGGATGAGCCTGACCGGCGTGCTCGGCAGCCATTCGATGGTGGGATGGATGATCAACGAATTCGGCAACGACGAGCAGCGCCGGGAATGGCTCCCGGAGGTGTCCGAGGGGAAAATGCGCTTCGGCATCGGCATCACCGAGGCGGATGGCGGCTCCGACGTCGCCGCCTTGAGAACGTCCGCCCGCCGTGAGGGGCAGGACTACGTCGTGAACGGCTCGAAAATGTTCATCACCAACAGCGAGAACGCCACGCACTTCGCGATCATGGCCCGTACGAACCCCAGGGCGGAAAAACCCACCCGGGGGATAAGCTGTATCCTCATGGAGAGGAACCTGCCCGGTTTCAGCGTCAGCCGCCACCTGAACAAGATGGGCTACAAGGGCCTTCGGACGGGTGAACTGGTTTTTGAGGATTGCCCGGTGCCGGTATCGTATCTGATCGGAGAGGAGAACAGGGGATTCCATCAGCTCATGGCGGCCCTGGAGTTGGGCCGCATCCAGGTGGCCGCCCGGGCGGTGGGGCTTCATGCCGCCTGTTTTGAGGATTCCATCAAGTACGCCCAGCAGAGAAAGAGCATGGGCAAGCCCATCGCCGAGCATCAGGCCATCCAGATGAAGCTCGCCGACATGGCCACCTCCCTGGAAGCGGCCCGCCAGCTCACCTACCGCGCGGCGCGCATGAAGGACCAGGGCGTGCGGTGCGACCTGGAAGCCGGCATGGCGAAGCTCTTCGCCTCAGACGCCTGCCAGAGGGCCTCGGAAGCCGCCGTGCACATTCACGGGGGCTACGGCTACATCAAGGAGCTGCCGGTCGAGCGCTATTACCGCGACTCCATCCTCTTACAAGTAGGCGAGGGCACGAACGACATCCAGCGGATCGTGATTGCGAAGCGCCTGGTGGAGAAATACCCCGCCTGAATTTTACATAACACCTGAAATTTTTTTGTGCCAAAATTCGCCGGAAAACGGCCCCTGAAACCCATAACCCCTTGAATATCAATGAAATAGTTTTTCACTTTTTTATCGAAAAACCCCGTGAATTTATCGATATTTATGGTATTTTTCAGAAATTCCCTCACAAGGCGTGGCGTGAGAGGGCGGCTGCCGTTTCCGGGCCGCCGAAGCGCGCGTGCGCCGCAACTGCGGGGAGATGCGCCCGTCCTGGATCCGAAATCCGCGGACGCGCTCCCGTTGCGGGAGGGCTCCGTCGCGAGGGCGGCGGCGCCGGCTGCGGGCGTATGCGCCTGCGCTGCACTCCGGACGCGGAGTGCGGGTCGAATCCGAATCGCTCGTTCCATTTTCTTCCTCCCCCGCGTCGATGAGAACACTCGCTTTCCGCGCGGGGATTCTCGCGCATCCCGCCCGAAACGCAATGACGGCAAATGCGGGGAAATGCGGGTTGTTCCCGATTGAGGGTCGCTCTCGACTGATAAAGGAGAGAGCGAGATCAGCCTCCGGGCGGGATGGGATTCTCCTTGGTGAGAGGGAGGCGGGATGAATTCCGCACGGCTTGGTTGTTTCCCGACCGGGAAGGGAGAGTTTTCGAGTTTGAACGACTCGCTTTCCGTAGGGGCGGACCGACGTGTCCGCCCGTTTTGGCTGTTGAAAAAGTCCCTCTCCTCAGGGCATAAAGGCAACCCCCCCTACCCCCCCCCTTGTCAGGGGGGCAAGAAAAAGCAAAAGCTCCTCTATCTGTGGTGGGCGTCGCCTTTTTATCCCCCCTGTTAAGGGGGGGGTAGGGGGGTGGTTTTCCAGCCGCTGACAAGGGCGGCCACGGGGGTCCGCACCAGCAAAGGCATTCTCCATCACAAACGCAGACGCAAGGAACCTACCTGCTCCTCCTGCGCCTTTCATACCTTTCACGCATTTCACGTTCATACCTTTGTCTCCTGTCATGTTGTTCTGGTTCTGGAATGTGCCCCGACCCATACAGCTTGTCGCACCTCCCGCGGGGCTGCTCGCAATTCGCGGGGCCGCAAGTGCTCGGATACAGCAGGCCACCGATACACCACCACGCTTGGCCGCACCCCCCGCGCCGTTCCCGCCGCTCCCGCGCAGAACGCCTCATAACACGGTCAATGCACGCCCGATCCTTGCATTGCATGGCCTTCCAGAAAGCCAGACGACTGAAAGCATTTTCGACTTTTGCAATGCGTTTCCTGCATTCCGATTCCGGCTCACATTCGATGACGGGCGTGATGGGTTTGTCGCAGTTGGCGGGACCGCAAGTCGTCGGATAGATCAGGCCGTCAAAGCAGGTCCACCGCCGCTGGCACTCCCTCCCGGGGTCGCACGGCTTCTCTTCCGCCGCCGCCCCGCGAGCGAGGGCGATGACGAGCAAGACGAGCAGGGCCGCTGCAAACAGGAATTTTATCGATCTCAACCTTGCATTCGCGCGCATCGTGAACGCCTTTCTGCGGGGCGAACGGGGCGGATGCGGGGGCTGGCCCCGTATGCGGCTCCTGCCGCCGGGATGACGGGCTTTCCCAAGAGAGAGAACCGCGCCGCGCGCGGATCACTGGACACTCCCACCACTGCCCCCGCCGTAGCAGTTCCATTTCCCGCCCGACGACACGAAAAAGACGGAGTAGGGTGGTCGGCAGGCGCCCATCCAAGCGCCTTTTGACCCGCACGGCTTCGATTGCTCCCGGCCCGGGCCGAGCGTCGTGCTCCAGGAACTGGCGCCGCCGTAGGCCCCCTGGAAGGGATAGTTCGTCCTGCTCAGGCGGTCCCCCTTGCAGAACCCTCTCACGTGAACGGAAAAGCCGCACTTGTTCCTTATCCCTTTGCGGGTGTCTTGAAGACACTGCCTTGCCTGGGCGGAGGTGGCCACGCGCGGTCCGGCGGCCTTCGCCCGCCTTCTCGCTTCCTCCCGTAGCCTGGCCTGTTCCTGCTGTTTTCTCTCCATCTCTTCGCGTCTTCTCTCATCCTCGCGCAGGCGCGCCTCCTGTTGTTTGCGTCTTTTTTCCGCGATCTGCCTTCTTTGTTGCTCTTCCCGCCGCCTGTTTTCTTCTAGTTGCTCTTTGCGCCGGCGTTCGGCCTCCTGTTGCTTTCTCCTTATCTCTTCGCGTCTTCTCTCTTCCTGCCGCCTGACTTCCGCGATTCGCTGCTGGCGCCGGCGTTCGGCGGCTTGTTCCTGCCGCCTTCTGAATTCGGCCTCTCTCCGCGCCTTCTCCTCCCGCCGTCGGGCATCGGCGAGCTGCTGTTGTCGCCGGCGCTCAGCCTGTTCCAGCTGCCTTTTTCTCAGCTCTTCGCGCCTTCTCTCTTCCTGCCGCCTGGCTTCCGCGATTCGCTGCCGGCGCTGGCGCTCGGCCTCCCGCTGACGGCGCAAGTGTTCGGCTCGCCTTCGGGCCTGCTCCCGCTCGGATTCGGCTTGCCTCCGGTTCGCCTGTCTTTGGGCTTCGAGCAACCGCCTTCGGGCTTCGGCCTGCCTGCGCCGGTTCTCCTCCCGGATTCTCGCGTTGCGCCGCTGCTGCGCCATACGGCGCTCGCGTATGCGCCGCAGGGCATCGTAAGCCTCATTGGCCCTGGACCCGCTCCCGAACAGGCCGGAGGAGCCGGAACTCGAACCGAACAGACCGCTCCCTGATCGTGAATAGGAGGGCGGCGGGCTGTACGAGTAGGATGGGGGGGGACTGTACGAGGGCGTTTCCCTCAGTCTCTCCCTTCTCTTGCGCTCCGCCGCCTCTCGCCTCAGCGTCTCCCTTCTCTTGCGCTCTGTCGCCTCTCGCCTCAACCGCTCCCTTTTCTTGCGCTCCGCCGCCTCCCTTCTTTCTCTCTCCTTCCTCGCGCGTTCCGCCGCTTCTCTCCTTCTTTTCTTCTCTTTGTGCTCGTTGAGCAAGGCGGCGACGGCAGGATCCTTGTTAAGACTAGCCACGAGATCAGGCGCGTAACTCAAAGGGGTGGAACCCCAGTTGCTTCGTGCGTAGGGGTCTGCGCCGGCCTTCAACAGAGCAGCGGCGATGACGGGATTCCGCTTGCGGGCCGCCTCATGCAGGGGGGTCATGCCTTTCTCGTTCCGCGCGTTGGGGTCTGCGCCGGCCTTGATCAGCGCGGCGGCGACCGCGGGATTTTCATTCGATGCCACCGCGTGATGCAAAGGGGTGTTGCCCAGCTTGTTCCGCGCGTTGAGGTTTGCTCCGGCTCTGAGTAATGCGGTGATGGCAACAGGAGTTTTGTTCCAGTCGGCTGCGATATGCAGGGGGGTTTCGGCTTTCTTGTCTCTCGCGTTGGGGTCGGCTCCGGCATTCACCAACACGGCAACGATCGCGGGATTCTCGCCCAAAGCCGCCCGGTGCAGAGGGGTATTGCCGTCTTCATCCCGCGCGTTGGGATCTGAGCCGGCTTTGATCAGCGCAGCGGCGACGGCGGGATTCCTGTTGGATTCTACCGCCTCATGCAGGGGGGTAGAACCCCACTTGCTCCGCGCGTAGGGGTCTGCGCCAGCCTTGAGGCAATCGGTCACGCTCCCGGGCGTCGCGGTTTCGAAAAAGGCCCGCGTGTTCCAGCCCGGGCACTTCACGGCGGCGGTCGAGACGGCTTTCCTGAGCAAGGCGGCGACGGCGGGGTTCTTGTTCCGGGCCGCCCTGTCCACGGGGGTCATGCCTTTCTTGTTACGCGCGTTGGGGTAGGCCCCGGCCTTCAAAAGGGCGGCGGCGGCGACGGCGGGATTTTTGTTATATTCGGCCGCCCGATGTAGAGGAGTGTTGCCCTTCTTGTCTCTCGCTATCGGGTCGGCTCCGGCCTTCAAAAGGGCGGCGAGGATTGCGGGGTTCCTGTTAGATCCAGCCGCCCGATGCAGGGGGGTATCGCCCCACTCGTTTCTCGCTTTCAGGTCGGCCCCGGCCTTTAACAGGGCGGCGAGGACAGCGGGGTTCTTGTTATACGCGGCCGCTCGATGCAGAGGAGTGTTGCCCCACTTGTCTCTCGCATTCAGTTCAGCCCCGGCCTTCAACAGGGCGGCGAGGACAGCGGGGTTCCTGTTAAGCGAGGCCGCCCGATGCAGAGGAGTATTGCCCCGAGCAAAGCCCCGTTTGACGCGCACGTTGGGATCGGCTCCGGCTTTCAAAAGGGCGGCGGTGACCGCAGGGTTCCTGTTATTCGAGGCCGCCGCATGGAGGGGGGTAAAACCCGACTTTTCTCTCGCTTTCGGGTCGGCCCCGGCCTTGAGCAAGGCGGCGGCGACGGCGGGGTTTTCGTTGTAAAGCGCCGCCCAGTGCAGGGGAGTGTAGTCCCATCTGTCGCGCGCTTTCGGGTCCGCCCCCGCCTTGAGGCATTCGCTCACGCGCGCGGGCGTCGCGGTCTGGAAAAAGTCCCGTGTGTTCCAGCCGGCGCAACTCGCGACACTCGCCTTCCTGGGCGCAGGTTTGGGCTTGCTCGCCAGCGCGGACTTGCCGGCCGCTTTCCTCAGCAAAGCGGCCACGGCGGGGTTGTCGTTCAATCCGGCCCACTGCAGAGGAGTCTTTCGATAATTATTCTGCGCATTGAGGTCTGCGCCCGCTTCGAGCAACAAAGAGGCGACGGCAGGATGAACGTTGTAAA
The DNA here is from genome assembly GCA_965203325.1 of bacterium. Classification (GTDB taxonomy): domain Bacteria; phylum UBA8248; class UBA8248; order UBA8248; family UBA8248; genus Bin107. Next base: position 293,449 of record OZ241875.1, on the reverse strand, counting down.
GCGCCGCCCAGTGCAGGGGGGTAGAGCCTCGTTCGTCGCGCGCGTTCGGGTTCGCGCCCGCCTTGAGGCAGGCGGTCACGCTCCCGGCCGTTGCGGTTTCGAAAAACGCCCGCGTGTTCCAGCCCGGGCAATTCGCGGGGGCGGCCTTTTTCGTTTTCCTGGCCGGAGCCCCGGCGGCGCGCGCCGTCCTCTTCGGAGCCGTCGCTTTCCCGGGCGCAGGCTTGAGTTTGCTCGCCGACGCGGACTCGCCGGCGGCTTTTTTGAGCAAGGCGGCCACGGCGGGGTTGCCGTTCAATCCGGCCCACTGGAGAGGAGTCTTTCGGTAGTTGTTCTGCGCTTTGAGGTCCGCGCCCGCTTCGATCAACAAAGAGGCGACGGCAGGATGAACGTTGTATAGCGCCGCCCAGTGCAGGGGGGTAGAGCCTCGTTCGTCGCGCGCATTCGGGTTCGCTCCCGCCTCAAGGCAAGCGGTCACGTTCCCAGCCTTCGCGGTTTGGAAAAACGCCGCCGTGTTCCAGCCCGCGCAGTTCGCGGGAGCGGCCTTTTTCGTTTTCCTGGCCGGAGCCCCAGCGGCGCGCGCCGTCCTCTTCGGGGCCGTCGCTTTCATGGGCGCAGGCTTGGGCCTGCTCGTTCGCTCGCCCGCTCCGGCCACGGCTTTTTTGAGCAAGGCGGCGACGGCGGGGTGGTCGCTGAATTCGGCCCAATCCAGAGGCGTCTCGCCAAACTTGTTCCGTGCGCCCGGGTCCGCGCCGGCCTTGATCAGCGCAGCGGCGACGGCGGGGCTCTTGTTGTGTTCCGCCGCGATATGCAAAGGGGTAGAACCCCATTTGTCCCGCGCATGGGGGTTCGCGCCCGCCTCGAGGCATCGGGCGACGCTCCCGGCAGTCGCGGTTTCGAAAAATTCCCGCGTGTTCCAGGCATCGCAATTCACAGCCCCCGTCCCGGCGTTTACGGAAACCGCCGATGGTCCCGTCGTCCCGGAAGCTGGTCCTTCATCGAGCGTCTTGCAGGATGCGAGCAAGGCGAGCAGGGCCATCGGCGCCGCCCATTTCATCAGATAGCGAGGCATCGTCATTCCCTCCAGCGTACGATTCGACCCTCGGTGAGGGGGGTCGATCGAGACCGTGAAAATGGATGTACGCTTTCGTTTTTCGAGTGTGGGTAATTCTACTTGAGAATCCGCCGCCCGTCCACGCCCCGTTCCGCGCGTAGCGCCTCCGAGATGCGGTGGAATGGCGGTGGTGTGGATGACCTCTTCCCATGGGGGAGGGGTTGTTGAAAAAGTCCCTTATTTTTGGGGCAGGGGGACGCCCCTCTCGACTGGAAAAGCAACCCCCCCCTTGACAGGGAGGGAAGAAAAAACAAAGCCCCCCGCGCCCCTCCTCACGTTGGACAACCACGCGGGGCAGGACAACCCCAAAGGGTTGTCCCCTACGAGCCCCGCTTGTCCCGCGCATTCGGGTCGGTGCCTGCCTCGATTAGGTTCTGACGCAGATTCAACCCCTATTATCTAGTCCTGGGTATATACTCCGGCCGGCAGTATTTTAAAGTCACAGAAAATTTTTCAGAGAGTTTTTTGCAAATGGCATACGCTTCTATGCTATGCCTGAATTCATTATCAGTATATTTTAAAAACCATACTTTGGTGATAGGTAGCTCCCCAGTCTTTTCCAAGCCTGATGTTTTTAATTCTTCTGAAATTAGCACTATCTCTTGTTCATCAGGCCACTCATTAAAAGCTAAAATTATTCCCTGTGTCTGCCACCTTTGATCGTTCCGGGTCGCCCCAGGCAGAGGTGTTCCGCCTTTCCTGTTCCGGCGGGCCTTTCCAAGGGCGGCGGAGACTGCGCGGTTCCTGCTCCTTCTCGCATAGCGCAGAGGAGTGTGGCCCAGTTCGTCCCGCGCATCCGGGTCGGCGGCGGCCGGGAACCTCATCGAACCGGGAGCGGATTCCACCTCCAGCGTCTTGCAGGTCGCGGTCGCGGCGAGCAGCATAGCCAGCGCTGCCCATTTCATCAGGTAGCGAGACATCGTCATCCCCTCCAGCGTGCGATTCGACCCTCGGTGACGCGGGTCGCTCGAGACCGTGAAAATAGATGTGCGCTTTCGTTTTTCGAGTGTGGGGTAATCCTAACCGAGAAACCGCCGCCCGTCCACGCCGCGTCATTCCGGCGCGGGCGCGATGCGGGAGAGAGCGGGATCGTCCACCGGGCGTATGAATTATTGCGCGTTAAGATAGTCGCTATGATGGAAAAAGTGGTGTAGTGGAAGTAAAGAGGGCTTCCGCCTGGAGAAAGATTGTGTTTACACAGTAGGGGCGGTTCGCCGAACCGCCCCTACCAAGTGTTTTGTCAGTATGCTTTTTCAACCCGCTCCGTTGCGTCCCCGCCGTTGCCCGCAGCGGCCAGCGATTCGGCCACGTCGCCCAGCTTGAGCCTCCCGAGCGTCGCCGCCGTGGGGAAGCCGTTCTCATCCCAGCCGCGGATGCCGTAGAACTCGTTTTTCATGCCTTCGAGCTCATCCGGCGGGCAGTGCATCCCCTTGTGGGGGCCGTCCGGAATCGGCTCGTGCATCACCTTATACGGCAGCATGTCGTCCGCGCGGCTCACCCCCTCGCGGACGTGCAGGGCGCGCTCGAGGTTGCAGATGCGCTCGCCCGTTTCCTCCAGCTCATCCGCCGTCGTGTCCCACCCGGTCACGAGGTTCAGCATCTCCGCGTACTTCTCGTTGATCATCGCCCCGTAGCCGCGCTCGGCCGTGAAGCGGCACTGGGTGATGGAATCGCCCAGCGCGGTGAAGTTCTGCGTGCGCACGGCGAACTCGGGCTTGCCCTCGGTCGAGGTGTTGTCGTGGTCCGAGGCGTATTGCAGGGTGGGGCGGGTGTCGTGGTGGCTGCCGCCCCGCGTGCCCGTGGCGTAGCCGATGGACATGCCCTTGAGCGCCCTCGCGCTGTGCGCCGGAAGCTCGAGCCCGCGCGAGGCGTAGAGCAGATTGGGCGCGTCGCCGCCGATTTCCGCGGCCAGGCGCTTGCCGCCCTCGGCCAGCCTGTCGCCGAACCCCTTCCCGGTGGGTCATGTCTTCCAGGAGCCGCAGCATGGTGGCCGAATCGCCCCACTTGAGCGGCTCGCCGACTTCCGCCTCGCTCAGGAGTCCTTTTTCCATGCTCTCGAAGGCGAGCGAGAGCGTGACGCCCGCCGAAATCGTGTCGAGGCCCAGTTCGTCGCACAGCATGTTCGCCTGGAGCATGACGCCCGGGTCGCCGATGCCCAGCATGGTCCCGAGCGCGAATATGGTCTCGTATTCGGGCAGTTTCCACACGAGACCGTCGAATTCGCCGCCTTTCATCAGGTAATTCTTGCCGCACGCCACCGGGCATTTGAGGCAGGTGGTGTGCTTGTCCAGAAAGTTGTCGTGCATGTACTCGCCGCTGATGGGTTCGCAGTTCTCAAAGATCTCGCTCATGAGGTTCCGGGTGCCGAGCGCGCCCATCTTGTTGATCATGTTGACGAGAATCGGCGTCCCGTACTTGTGGAGCGCCGCCGTGCCGGTGCGCACGTCCTCGGCGGTCTCGTTCACGTAGGTCCTGAGCGCCTTGGCGTCCGCCCAGGCGGTCTTCGCCTTGCCGCGGGCGGCGATGGCCTTGACGTTCTTACTCCCCAGGACGGCCGCCATGCCGCCTCTACCGCTGATGCCGTCGCGGCTCTTGCGCCAGGTGTGCGCCATGGCCGCGAAGCGCACCTGATTCTCGCCGGCGGGGCCGATGGCGAGCACGTCGGTGCCGCCCTCATCTTCGGTGATGGTGTCGCACGTCTCGCGAATCCATTTTCCCTTCAGATGGCTCGCGTCCTTAAACGCCACGCCCTCTTCGGTGAGCATGAGATAGACGAGGGAATCGGCCTTTCCGTGCAGGACGACGGCGTCGAGCCCGGTGCGTTTTAACGTGATGGGCCACGCGCCTCCGAAGGTGGAGTCGAAGAAAAGCCCTGTGAGCGGGCTGATGGCGGCGGCGCACGCGCGGCTGGCGCTGGGGACTGCGGAATCCGTATAGGGCCCCACGGCGAAGACGATGACGTTTTCAGGCGATAGCGCGTCGGTGCCGGGTTTTAGCTGATCCCAGAGGATCTTGGCGCAGAAGCCGTTTCCGCCGATGAACGTGCGGCCCATCTCCTCGCCGAATTCCTCGATGCGCGACGTGCGGTTGCTGAGGTCGATGTGCAGTATTTTTCCCTGGTATCCGAGCATAGATTTCCCCACGCGAACGAAAGAAGTTTGTTGGAAGCCCTAGTGTAAACGTTTGGCCGTTTTGTGCAAGGTCAATCGCGATTGAGGAAGGAGCGATTGCCGAGCGGGGAGGGTAGTTGAAAAAGGAGCTACCCCCCAATCCTCCTCCTCAGGGGATAAAGGCAACCCCCCCTACCCCCCCTTGTCAGGGGTCAAACGCGAGTGATGAACGAGCGTTTGCATGAGCCATTGACGAGAAACACATCGTCTTGCAAAACCTCCCTCTTTGGTCGGTTTTGACCCCTGACAAGGGGGGGTAGGGGGGGGTGGTTTTGTCGGGACAGGCCCCTGTGCCTGTCCGGCTTTGGATAATGGACTCCCCGTAAACGACCGTATGGTCAGAACTGCGTCCTTATCGTAATTCGCAGAGGTTTCCGTAGGGGCCGTTCGCGAACGGCCCCTACAAACTGCGTCTTTCTAGGCCGCCGCCTACGGGAGCGCCGCGTGAAGGATGTCCGAGTAGGTCGCCGTCTTCCCGTCGAAAGTTGCGACGATCCGGCCCAGGCGCATCACATGGAGGACGTCCGAGAAGCCGATGAGATCTTCAAACTCGGAACTCGCGACCAACGCTCCCATTCCTTCGTTGCGAACGAGTTGGCCGATGTGATGACGGATCTCGGACTTGGCGCCGATATCGATCCCCTGCGTGGGTTCTTCGAGCAGTAGAAACTTGGGCTCCCCCTGAAGGGATCGGGCAATCGCCAGTTTCTGCTGGTTGCCGCCGCTCAGGTTTCCGGCCATGGTGTTGAGCCCGGCGCCCCGGATATCGAATACCTCGGCGAATTTCCGGCTCGTCTCCCGCTCGGCCCGCCGAAGCCGGAAACCGTTCCGTCCAAGCGATCCTGTAACGGGCAAGGCGATGTTCTCCCGAACCGTGAGCGACGGGACGATACCCGCTTGCCGCCGGTCGGCCGGGACCAGCGCGATCCCATGCTTGTACGCTTTCGTGGTCGAGCCGGGCGGAATAGAAACCCCGTCCAGTTCGATAGAGCCGGCGTCGTATTTCATACGGCCCGCAATGGCGGCGAGCAGCGGACCAAACCCCGCGCCTTGCGCGCCGGCGATTCCCACAATTTGTCCCGCCGCTACTTCGAGCGAGACGTCTGAAAAGCTTCGACCGAGCCCAAGCGCCTGAACCGCCAGCTTGCCTCCTTTCGCCGCGCCCCGGGCGGCGTCTTGAGACGGCGCCCCTTGCTTGCCGACGCTCGCGGACTTGGTCATCAGCTCGATCATTTGTTGTCGGTCGATCTCGTCGCGCCGAAAGGTGCCGACGCTGCGGCCGTCACGGAGGATCGTGATGCGGTCGGCTATCTGGAGGACCTCACCGATCCGGTGGCTGACGTATACGATGGCCGTACCGGCCTCGCTCCGAATCCTGGTCAGGGTGGCCAGAAGCGCCTCGGCATCCACTGCGGAGAGCACCGCCGTCGGCTCGTCGCAAAGGACCACGCTCACCGGAGGCAGGAGCGCGTGAGCGATCTGGATGAACCGAGCCTCCGGTGTGCTTAAATCCTCCGCTCTACTCTGGGGGTCCACATGAGCGCCGATCAGGCGGAGCACTTCCGTCGTCATCGCCCGCTCGCGGCGCGACAGCCTGTTCCGGTCGACCAGCGCCCCCTCGAGGCCCAGCATGATGTTGCGGCCGGTAATCAGCTGTCCGCACAACTCGACGTCCTGCGGCATCATCTTGATGCCGTGCCGCTTCCTGGCCTCACGCGGTGAGCGCAGCCGGACCTCATCCCCATCAATGCGGATCAGCCCGGAGTTCATCGGGAAAGCGCCCACCATCAGCTTCAAAAGTGTGGACTTTCCCGACCCGTTCTCCCCGACCACCGCGTGTATCTCGCCGTGGTCGACATCAAAGCTGACGCGATCCAGGGCCTTTACGCCGGGGAACGTTTTGGTGACGTTCTCGACCCTGACGGCAGGAACACGGCGTTCTGCGACCGGAGAATTCAGCAATTCCATCCTTTCTGACCACCAGGCTCGCGAGCGATGCGCTGCTTGCCGGTCATTTTTGAGCCGAAACCTCAAACCCTTTCTGGATAAGCTCCAGCGTCACCGCAGTCTTGTTGGGCGGCATGTCTTTTGCGGTGTAGCGCGTCAGCGGGATGCACACCAGGGCGGGCACGTTTTGATCGCCATTGAGGATCGCCACGGCGTGACCGACCCCCTGATACCCCATCGGAGTCGGCGTGATGCCTATGATCGTCGAGTATTGGCCCTCTTTCAAATCCTGAATGGAGGCGGGGTCCAGACCGTTCGTGACGAAAGCCACGTCCTTGTACCGCGCCGGCAGCGAGTCGGGATCGAGCAGCAGGTTGAAGACCGAATACACCCATTTGATGTCCGGATGGGCCTGAACCGCGTTCTCGAATGATTTCAACCCCTGGGCGGGATCGACGTTCTGCGTCGCCGAGACGGCGATCTTGACGCCCGGGTATTTTTCTTTCACCCGATCCGCGAAACCGGCTGCCCGTTTGGCCGACCAGGTGGCGTTGGCCGGTCCGGCGATCACGATGCCCTTCCCGGCATTCGGGCCGGTCTCTTTCACCAGGAGGTCAGCCGAATCACGACCCATCTGGTAGTCGTCCTGCATGACCATGTACGCATCCGGCGAACTGGACTCGGTGGCCACGATCACGACCGGGATTTTCTCGCGGAGGAAAAGGTTGGTGATTGCGACGCCGCCCTGGATATCGGTCGGGATGACCGCAACCGCATCCACGCCTTTCAGCAGGAGACGCTCGGCCTGTTTGAGCTGCTGCTCGGGCGACGCGTATCCGGTGCCCGCCGAAACGAACTCAAGCTTCACGCCCGCCTCTTTGGCAGCCTTGAACGCGCCGCTCGAGCCAGCCTGGTAATAGTGCCCCGCCAGCGTGGGCTCCATGAAGCCGATTGTGTATCTGCGCTTCGCCTTCGGCGCGCGGTAAGCCGCGGCTTCATCCGGGGTAGGAGAAACCGTGCAGGGAAGATTCGAATGCAGCTTCTTCGCCGTCGAAAGCGCCTGATACTTCGCATAGGCCGCATCCTTGGGACTGATTTTGATGGCCTGGGCGCTGACCTCGCTCCCTCCCCAGAACATAAGCGAAAACGTGACGAGACTCAGCATGGCAATCATAGATTTCATACGCATGGTGTTCTCCTTTGGCAGTGAAAACGATATGTTGCGTCAAGGACCGCGGGACCGTGCGACGCGGCCGTGAAGCAGTGATTTGGCCAGCTTTACGATCGCCCATTCACCCAGCCGTCCCTGCTGGTTGAGGGCGACCGCTACGACCAGCACGACGCCGGTAACCATCTGGCGCGCGAACTCCGAAACACCGACGATCTCGAGACCGCTGGTGAGTACCGTCAGGATTCCCACCCCCATCGCAGCGCCGAGCAGCCGGCCGACTCCGCCGCCGATCGCGGCGCCCCCAATCACCGCTGCGGCGATGGATTCAAGCTCCAGCCCGGCCCCGAGGCTTGCCTGTCCAAGCGTGACCCTGGATGCGAGCATGACCCCGGCGACGGCCGCGAAAAAGCCGCACATCGCATAGGCGAGAACCTCGTAACGGGCGACCGAAATTCCTGACAGCCGCGCCGTCTCACGTCCCCCCCCGATCGCATAGATATAGAGACCCGCCCTGACGCGGTTGAGAAGCAGGTACGCAATGAATACGACAACCAGCCCGACGCCCATTGTCCCCGGCAGCGGCCCCCACTCGTCCGCGCCGAACGCGCTCACACCCCGGTCGGTGATCGGAACCGAAGCGCCGCTGCTCAGTTCGTTCGACAACCCAGTCAGGAACGTCAGCATCGCCAGGGTAGCCACGAAGGGGTTGACCCCCAGGTACGCGATAACGAAACCGTTGACGGAGCCGACAAGGGCGCCAAGCGCCAAAGCCGCCGTGACGGCCCCGTACAACCCGAAATCGTCAACGAGCAGCGCGAGCGCCGTGGAGGCGAATCCCGCAGTCGCGCCGACCGAGATGTCGAAACCACCCACGACGAGTACCAGCATCTGCCCGACGCTGGCGACCAGCAGCACCCCCGCCTGTCTGGCGAGATTCTCGATGGTCCTGACGGAAATGAAAATGTCGGGTTCTATGGCCGAAAACCCGAGGTAGAGGAAGACGAGGACGAACAGCAACTGCACCTCGAGGCGCAGCAGACCACGCGTTCGCTCCAAAGCGCCGCCGGTCCAGGCCGTTTCCTGTGGGGAACCGTTCCCGAAATGGTCGCCTGCGACAGGACCGCCTGATGTTTCGCTCTGGTCAGTCACCAGGGTCTCAGCCCCCCGAACCTCGATTAGTTGGTCGTATAGCCGGAGTCTACGAGTAGATGGTGTCCATGAATCATCCGAGCGTCGTCCGAGGCCAGGAAGACGGCTGCTCTGCCGATGTCCAGGGGGTCAGGCAGGGCGCCGGCGGGCACCCTCGGCATGTAAGCCGCTTTGAAATCGGGGTCGTCGAACAGCGGCCTTACCATGTCCGTCATCGTGGCGCAGGGGCCGATCAGGTTGACGTTGATTCCGTGTGGCCCCCACTCGATCGCGAGAGCCTTGGAAAGCAGCAGCACGCCGCCTTTTGTTGAACAATAGACCGAGAAATTGGGCATCCCGACGACGGCGAAAATAGAACCGAGGTTGATGATGCGCCCGCCGCTCTTGCGATCGATCCACCGCTTGCCGGCCTCCTGGCAGCAGAAGAAAAGCGCTTTCATATTCGTATCGGCTACCTCGTCATACTGCTCCTCGGTGACGTCGAGCGCAGGCCGATCCCCCTGTACGCCCGCACTGTTGACGAGGATCGTCGATTCACCGAGTGCTTGCTCGGCTTTGTCAAAGACCCCTGGAATCGAGGCGACATCACGGAGTTCCGCCGCGATAGCGACGGCCTTTCCGCCGCGCTGCTCGATGCCGTCAACCGTTTCGGTGAGGGCGTTTTCGTCTCGTCCGACCACGGCCACGTCGGCGCCCTCATTCGCGAATTCCCACGCAATCGCCTGTCCAAGCCCCCGTGATCCGCCGGTCACGATGGCGACGCGGCCCGCCAGCTTTCCGTCACTCATGATCTCTCCCTCTTGTTTCTGGTTTGCGTCATTCTACGACCAGCGACACCATCTCCGGCGGGTCAACCCGCAGCAACCCTTCGTCGGAAAGCCGCAGGTCGCCGATTTCGCCGCAGGCGAAGCTGAACTCAAGCTGCGAGAACGGGCTCGCGAGATCGCACCCGAGTTCGCGTATGGCGTCGAACGCCTTGTCGAACTTCGCCGCGACCGTCTCCGTCGGTTCTTCGGACAAGAGCCCGAGAAGGGGCAACTCCACCAATGCGAGGATCTCGCCATCGGCAACGACGATCTTCCCGCCGCCGATCTCGGCGAGCTTGTTCATGGCGAACGCCATATCGGACGTGTTCGCGCCGACGGCAACGAGATTCTCGCAGACGGCGTTGACGGTCGACGCAATCGCGCCGCGCTTGAGGCCGAAGCCGCGCACGAAACCGTTGCCGATGCGCCCCCCTCCCTTGCCGAACCGATCGGCCATCGTCAGCGGCAGGACGTCGTTGGCGAGGTCCGGTTGTATCACGCCGTCTTTGACCTCGAGGACCGCCCTTCCGTCATCGGTGACGAGGCTGCCGTCCGTCACGCCGATCACCCGAACGGTCACCGGGCCCTCGGCGTCGGTCCGCGGTTCGAGATAACCGGCGGTGATCTCACGCTCGATCTTCACAGTTCCGCGGAAGTCGCCCGGATACTCGATGGGGGCCAGGTCCGCCAGGAACTCGCCGTCCCGGACGATGGTCTCCCCGCCGACGAGTACGCGGGAGATATCGAATGCGACCAGGTCGTCGACGAGCAGGATGTCAGCGTAGCGGCCCGGAGCAACCGCCCCCATATCCCTCTGCAGATAGAAGGCCTCGGCGACATTGATGGTCGCCATCTGAACCGCGATTACGGGCGGCACACCGTTTCGAACGGCCACGCGGATATTATCGTCGACCCCGCCCTCGCGCAGCAGTTTCTCCGGCGATGCGAGATCGGCGCACATGGCAAGCGCTCTCGGGTCGATCTTGTGCTCGAGGTACGCCTTGACGAGTTCGGGCACGTCAATCGCGCCCGACCCGAGCCGCATGAGCAGGCGAAAGCCGGCCCGGGTCTTGTCGACCGCCTCGTCGGTCGCGATGGACTCGTGGTCGGTGCTGGTTCCGACCGCGGCGTATGCCTGCATCTGGCGCCAGCTTGCGCCGGCGGCATGCCCCGTTATCGTTTTGCGCTGCTCCAGGCACCGGTCGAAGAGGTCCAGATAATCGTCCCACTTCTCGCAGACCGGCAGGAACGGCGGCTCCTCCAGGCCCACGCAGTTTTCCCAGTCGAGCATCTCGTTCATCTCCTCGACGCTGACGCCCGGGGTGGGCTCGAGGCCGAGTTCACGGTTCTGCAGGTGCGCGAGTGTGGGGACCAGGAATATGAGCCTGAGCGGGGTGGCCTCTAGCGCATCCTTGAAAAACCGGATCGCCTCCCGACCGCCGACGATCCCCTGGCCGTAGAAGCCGTCCGCGTAGGCGGTGACGCCGTGGCGCAGCATTCCCTCGACGAACTCGTTCACGCCCAGGTAGGAGTGATACATGTGGAGGTGGCCGTCGACCAGGCCGGGCGTCACATAGCGGTTCTCCGCGTCGATGACTTCGGTGTTCTCACCGATCGCGTAATCGATGTCGCCGACCGCCGCGATCCGGTCGCTCTTGATAGCGACCCCGGCGCTGTAGATTTCACGGGTATGCACATTGACGAGACGGCCGTTCGTTATGGCGAGATCGGCCGGTTCATTGCCAAGGGCGACGTCGATCAGATCTCGGCGCGAAGACATTGCTCCAATCTCCTCTGTAGATTGGGCATTCCCGCTGGCGTGAATTGTCGGCCCCCGGCATGAACCGCAAGACCCACAACATCGTATGAACAGCACAGGATAGGAGGATTATACATGACTTCGAGATCGGGCACAAACTTCTCGACGACCGTTACCTTGAGCACATCCGCCGCAATCACTCGCCCCTACTGCGGCACCTCCATGCGCCGGTAGGACTCGGCGCACTCGAGGCCGCCCGCCTCGCCCGAGCGTTTCGCCCAGTCGCGCAGCAGGGGAACCATTTCCTCGAAATCATTGAGCTGGCTCTTGTGGCATTTGAGCGCTTCCAGTTTCAGATCGAACGTGTCGGTGATGTCCACCCAAGTATCCGCGCCGGGAATCGTCTTGAAATAGGCCTCTTTGGGCGTGTGCGGCTCCAGACCCTCCGCCAGCAACTCGGGAAAATAATTCTCGTTCCCCACGGCGGGATAGAGCGCGTCGAAGACCGCCTCCGCGACGGCGCGGTGGTCGCCGTGGTAGCCGTAAAAACTGTCGAAGGCATCGTTCGCCGGGTCGTCGGCGATCACGAGGTCCGGCTTGCACTCCCGCATCACGTGCACGAGGTCGCGCCTGAGTTCCGCCGTGTTGCGGACTTCCCCGTCCGTATGGCGCAGGAAGTGGATTTTCTCGACGCCGACGACCGCCGCCGCCGCGCGCTGTTCGCTCTCGCGGATCGCCTGTTTCTCCTGGATGGTCATGCGGCGCGATTCGGGGCCGTTCACGCCCTTGTCCCCGCTCGTGGCGAGGCAGTACGCCACGCGCCGGCCCTCGCGGGTCCATTTGGCGACCGAGCCTGCGCAGCGGAACTCGATGTCGTCGGGGTGCGCGCAGATGATGAGGATTTTCTGGTGCTCCATCGGGGTTTCCTTTCACGGACGATGCGGCAAGCCGACTTATAGCAGGGGGCGATGCGCACCGCAAAGGGGGGATGGGCAGGGGAATGGTATTAGAGATTGTAGGGGTCGCATATATGCGACCCGTGGTTTGGTTTTCATCGCCTGCGCCTTTACAGGTTTCGATTCGACTCCGCACGGGCCGCATATATGTCGGACATATATGTCCGACCTACAGACCAAACTCGATTGATGGGGGTGATTCAACAACCCCTGCTCGATCGGCTTCGTCCCTTGGTGACAACCCCGGAAATCTGCTAAAAACAAGAAAACACCAGAATGACATTACATTGCGAATTCCGACGCACAAGGAGACCGAGATGTCGAGAATCACGCCGGTACCCGATGACGCCGCTGGCGATCACGAACCGCTCTTTGAACAATCGAGGGAAAGGTGGGGCACGGTGCCCAGCTTCTACCGCGCCCTGGCCCATTCGCCAGAAGCCTTGCGCCACATCATGAGCCTGACGGTGGCTCTCAGGAGCCAGTGGCGGACGGATTCGTCCAGAATGCGCCTGATGCAGTTGGCGATCCTGACGCCTTCGCTCATCAACGACTGCGAGATATGAACGAACCACAACGTCAAGCTTGGTCAAGCTGCCGGATTGAACGACGAACATATCGCGTTGATAATCGACGGATGGGAAGGGAGCGACCTTTTCGATGAGCGCGAAAAGGCGGTGATCCGCTGGGCGACGGCCTTAACGAGAAACACGGCCGCCGCAGACGACGCCTGTTTTGCGCCGCTCAAGGAATTTTTCAGCGAAAAGGACATCGTGGAACTCACGCTGTTCACCTGCCTGTTCAACGCCTGGAACCGCTTGCAGGACGGCCTCCACAACCCCGTGGAGCCGCCCGACGACATCATCGGCTGGAAGGAATGGGAGGAAGTCGCGCAGGTGTCGGGGTAGGGGGAGGAAGGTTTTGTAGGGGCGACCCCCTGTGGTCGCCCGTTGTTGGACAGGCACAGGGGCCTGTCCCTACCTATGAGGAAACCCGTGGACTTAGGCATCCAAGGAAAAGCGGCCCTGGTGACGGGCGGCAGCCGGGGCATCGGCAAAGAGACGGCGAGGCGCTTCCTGGAAGAGGGCGTCCGCGTGTTCACCTGCGCGAGAAACGAAGAGGCCCTGGCCGAGACTTGCGCGCAATTGGCCGATGAGACGGGAGGCGAAATCCACTACGCCGTGGCGGACACCTCGAACGAGGGGGAACTCGCGCCCCTGGTAGAGCGCGCGCAGGAAAAACTCGGCACCATCGACATTCTGGTGAACAACGCGGGCACCATGAGCTCGGGCAGGTTCGAGGTGCTCGATGACGCCGGTTTGCAGAAACAGCTCGACACCAAGCTGTTCGGTTTTTTGAGGCTCATCCGTCTCGTGGAGCCGGGGATGCGCGCGAACGGGTGGGGCCGCATCGTGAACATGATCGGAGGGGCCGGCAAGGAGCCCGACCCCTACATGTTCGGCAGCGGCATGACGAACAGCGCGCTCCTGAACATGACGAAATCGCTTTCGACCGAATTCGGCGAGGCGGGGATTCACGTGAACGCGGTGTGCCCCGGCTGGGTGGACACCGCGCTCTGGCGGATGAACGCGCAGGGCCTGGCTGCTGAACTCGCGGCGGATTCCGAAGATGAGGCCCGCCGCCGCGCGGCGCGCAAGAACGCGCTGGGCCGTTTCGGCAGGCCCGAAGAACTCGCCGACGCCATCGTCTTTCTCTGCTCCGAACGCGCGAGCTACATCACCGGAATTTCCCTGAACCTGGACGGGGGGCGCTTGAAGTCGTTGTGGTAGGCCAATCCCGACTGATGAGGGGCTTATTGAGACAGTTCTGATTCAGCGGTTTGGTTCGACGTATGTGAAGATGTAGGGGTCGCATATATGCGACCCTGCCTTTTACGCCTGCCGACCACGGGCCGCATATATGCGGCCCCTACACGAGCAATCACCCCAGCTCGCTGCGCGCAGGCTTCCTCTGCGCCGCCGCGTGAGCTCCCATACCACACAGAGATTATCCGGCTTATTCAACAACCCCCTGCCGGACAGGCACGGAGGCCTGTCCCTACACGCTCCCTGTCTCCCGACATCACCCCATCGTCGAATCGAGGGCTTCGAGGAATTTCACGCCCACGGGCTCCGCGAGCAGGTCGGGCAGTTTTTCGCGGAAATTCTTGTAGTGCGGCTCTTCGCGGTGCGCGTCGAGAGCGGCCTGTGATTTCCAGCATTCGATGAAGTGAAACGCGCCCGCCTCGTCCGTCGCCCGGTAGAGGTTGTAGAAGATGCACCCCGCCTCATTGCGCGATGGGGCGCACATGCCCCCCAGGAGTTCGGCCATCTCGTCTTCTTTGCCGGGCTTGGGCTTCAGCCACGCTATCAGGAATACTCTCTCATCCGCCATTTTCGGCCTCCGCTCTCATGGAATGAATAGTAATCGTGTCCATCGGGGCGCATTCTATCCGCTGAGCCGGTCCGTGGCCAGATGATCCGCCCGCATCCTCGCCTCCCGGGGGTTTGGGGTGTATAGTCCGCCCCATGGTCGAGTGGATATCATCGTGGGGCAGTCCCGAGTTTCTCGCCGTGGCGACCTCGTTCAGCTATTCCATCACACTCATTTCGGTGCGCCGGGCGATGACGACCGGAAGTCCCCTGATGAGCATCATCGTCCTGAATTCGCTGGTGAGCATCGCGGGGCTGGCGACCGCATGGATGCTGGGCACGCTGGCGTCCACCAACATGCGCGCGCTCGGCTGGTTCGCGCTCACGGGCATGGCCGGCCACGGAACGGGAAGCCTCATCTTCTTCTCGGCCATCGAACGCCTGGGCGTGAGCCGGGCTACGGCGATCCATGCCTCCTCACCTCTTTGGGGCGTGGCGTTCGCCGTCATCATCCTGGGCGAGCAGCCGGGCGTTTATGTTCTCCTGGGGACGTTGGGCATCGTGGGAGGCGTCTTCCTGCTCTCCTGGCCGGGGAGGGGAGGCGGGAAAAAAGGGCGCGGGGAGCCGGTGCGGAGAGACTACCTCCTGCCGCTTTCTTCATCCGTTTGCTATGCGACGGTGCCCGTGTTCGCCAAGCTGGGCCTGGCGGAGCACGAGGCGCCCTATCTGGGGTTCGGCGTGGCGTTCGGCTCGGGCCTTTTGCTCATGCTGGCGGCGAGGCGCATGATGCCCGGCGGCGGGGTGATACGCGGGAACATGGCGACGCTACGCGCCCTGCTGGTGGGGCTTCCGTTCAACATCATCGCCGCGTTTCTGATGTGGACGGCGTTCGTGGCGGGTATGGTGTCGAGCGTATTGCCGCTGAGCCGGATGACGCCCCTGTGGGTGATCCTGTTCAGTTTCCTGTTTCTGGGGAAAATAGAGCGCGTAGTGCCCAAAACGGTGGTCGCGGCGTGCCTCGTCGTGGCCGGCGGGGTGATGATCACCCTGTTCCGCTAGGCGCCCCGGTTGCGGGGCGATGCGCATTATCGAGGAGCAGTCAGTCATACAATGTCGGGTCTTTTCGCACAGGCAGGCTGGGGGGAATTGCTGGCGATAGGGGCGTCCATATCCTATTCGACGTCTCTCATCGCCATCCGCCAGGGGGTGAGGAGCGCGACGCCGATAGCGGGCGTGCTGATATTGAGTTCGACCGTCTCCGTCCTGGGGCTCGTCATCGCCGCCGCCCGTGGCACGCTGCAGGAATCCATGCTCACGCCCGTCCTGATCTTCATGCTTGGCGGGTGCCTGGGGCAGGGTGTGGGGCAACTCACGAACGCCATCGGCATCGAGAGGATGGGCGTGAGCCGCTCCGTGCCGATTCAATCATCAACGCCCATCTTCTCGGTCACCTTCGCGATGATGTTTCTGGGCGAGCGGCCCGGCGTCGGCGTGGCGATGGGGACGGTTCTGATCGTGGCGGGCGTCTGCCTGCTCTCGCTGGGCGAGCGGCGCGCGGACCAGAGTTTCAAGAATTTCTTTCAAGGCGCGCTCGTCTACCCGCTCACCTCCGCGCTCTCCTACGGACTGCTGCCCGTGCTGGCGAACGTCGCGTTCTCCTACCAGAAAACCCCCATCATGGGCTTCGCGTGCGCCTTCACGGCGGGAACCGTGCTCCTGGCGGTGACGCGCCCCCTCCTGCCCGACGGCGGCAAGCTCGAAGCCGACAGGAGAGCCGTCTATTTGTTTCTCGGTGCGGGAATCACCACGACACTGGCGGCCATCATGTTCTGGACGGCGATGAGCATCGCGCCCGTCTCGACGGTGCTCCCGCTGAGCCGGCTCGTGCCCCTGTGGGTCGTGCTGTGGACCTATCTCTTCCTGGGCGGGCTCGAGCGCATCACCTCGCGCATCGTCCTGGCGGCGGGGATGGTCGTGGCGGGCGGGGTGCTGATCACCGCCTTCAAGTAAAACGCCCGCTCATCTCGCCTCAAGACCTTGGGGCGTGTATAGTCGCGCCCATGAACGTGCAACCTCCTTTTTTCATGTCGGGCGAAATCCTCGCCCTCGCATCTTCGTTCATCTACTCGGGGGCGCTCATCTCCTTCCGCCGGGGATTGAGGAATGCCTCTCCCATCACGGGCGTGCTGATAACGAACGCCGTGGCGAGTTTTTTGCTCCTGAGCATCGCTTTTTCCCTGGGCACGCTGCAGACCTCATCGCTCAGGCCCGCCTTGTGGTTCATGCTGGCGGGCTGTCTGGGGCAGGGGATGGGCCATCTGGCTTCCTACACCGCGATACAGCGCATCGGCGCGAGCCGGACGAGTCCGGTGCAGGCTTCGGCCCCGATATGGGCGGTATTTTTCGCCGCGTTCTTTCTGGGCGAGCAACCGGGCGTAGCGGTGGTTCTCGGGACGCTCTCCATCGTGGGCGGCGTGGCGCTCATCTCAATGGGCGAGGGCAAGGCCGTCGAAAAGGGCGGCATGGGGCCCGAATTCCGCCGCGCGCTCGTTTTCCCCGTCTTCGCCTCGTTCATGTACGCCGCCATGCCGGTCATCGCGAAAATCGGCTACGCCGAGCAGAGAACGCCCTTCGCGGCGGTGGGCTTCGCTTTTCTGGCGGGTTTCCTCTTTCTTCTGTGCGCGAAGCCGTTTCTGGGCGCGAGCGGCAAGATACGGGCGGACAGGCGCGACGTAAGCTGGATACTGCTGGGCTCGGTGTTCTCCGCCACCGCCACCGGGCTTTTGTGGTACACGCTCACGTTTTCGGACGTCACCGTCGTCCTGCCCCTGAGCCGCACCGCCCCGATATGGGTGGTTCTCCTGAGCCTCGTCTTCATGGGCGACATGGAGCGCGTGAACGCGCGCCTTTTCGGCGCGGCGGGGCTGGTGGTGCTGGGCGGATTCCTGATCACGAGTTTCCGGTGAGGGAAAAATCAGGGGTTCTAGGTAGATGGGGTATCGTCTCAATAAATAGCTGTAGGGGCGGCTCGCGAGCCGCCCTACTCTTGTTTTATCGGGAATTACCTGCATGATCGATGGGAATTTCGATGGAGTAATTGCATAATAACAGATGGTTGCATTTGATATGTAAAGTGTTACTTTAATGAACGAATTCCATCGAACACCGGACGGGCCGTGTTCACCCCCGCCTTTTTCTCGGCCTTCTCACCCGCACGGCGCAGAACTTGAACTCGGGGATTTTCCCGTAAGGGTCCAAGTCGTCGACGGTGAGCAGGTTCGCGGCGGCCTCCACGTAGTGGAAGGGGATGAAGACCTGTCCGGGCCGCACGCGCGCCGACGCCCGGGCGGGGAGGGTGATCTCCCCGCGCCTCGATTCCACGCGAATGTCCGAATCGTTCCTGATCCTCAGGCGCTTCAGGTCTTCGGGCGCCATTTCGACGTAGGGGCCGGGTTCCGCGGCCTCCAAAGCCTGCGCCCTTCTGGTGATGGCCCCCGTGTGCCAGTGGTAGATGTTGCGCCCCGTGTTGAGCACGAAGGGAAATTCGTCATCGGGCAACTCCTTGGCGGGAGCGTACTGGACGGGAATGAGCTTTCCGCGGCCTGAGGGGAACGATTTATCGAAGAGGACATCCTTGCCCTTGTGATTGGGCCTTGTGCACGGCCAGACGAGTCCGTGCTCCCCCAGCCGGTCGTAGGACATCCCCGCCATGAACGGCGTCAGGGAGGCGATTTCATCGAAAATCTCGGCTTCGGACGCATATTCCATCGGATAACCGAGGCGTTCTGCGAGTTCGGCCACGATGCGCCAGTCCTCCCTGGCCTCGCCGGGCGGATCGATGGCGCGCCTGCCGATCTGCACCCTCCGGTCGGTATTCGTATAGGTGCCCGTTTTTTCAGGGAACGCCGTGGAGGGCAGGACGACGTCCGCGAAATAGGCGGTTTCCGTCAGGAAAATGTCCTGAACGACGAGGAATTCGAGGTTCGCCAGCGCGCCGCGCGAGTGGTTGAGATTGGGGTCGCTCATGGCCGGGTTCTCGCCCATGATGTACATGCCCTTTATCTCGCCCCGGTTGGCGGCGTCGGCGATCTCCATCACGGTCAAGCCGGGCTCGGGGTCGAGCTTGCGGCCCCACGCCTTTTCGAATTTCCTGCGTATCGCGGGCGAGGCGACGTCCTGATAGGCGGAATAGACCATCGGAATGAGGCCCACGTCGGATGCGCCCTGCACGTTGTTCTGCCCGCGCAGGGGGTGTAATCCCGTTCCCTCCCGGCCTATCTGCCCGCAGATGAGGCAAAGGGCGATGAGCGCGCGGCAGTTGTCCGTGCCGTGGGTGTGCTGGGAGAGGCCCATGCCCCAGAAGGTCATGCTGCGCTCTGAGGTCGCGTACCCCCTGGCCAATCCCCGAAGCGTTTCGGCCGGGACGCCGGTGAGTTTGGCGACGTTCTCGGGCGTGTAGGGCTTTACGTTTTCGACAAGCTCATCGAATCCTTCGGTGCGCGCGGCGATGAAATCCGCGTCGTAGAGTTTTTCTTCGATCACCACGTTCAGGAGTCCGTTGAAGAGCGCCACGTCCGTGCCGGGGCGGAACTGCACGAACATGTCCGCGTGGTCGACCAGGTCGATTCTCCTCGGGTCGACCACAACCAGCGTTGTTCCTGCGCTTGCGGCCTGCTTGATGAAGGTGGCGGCCACGGGGTGGTTTTCGGTGGCGTTCGCCCCCGCCACGAGGATGAAATCGGCTTTGAGCGCGTCCGAGAAGGGGTTGCTCACAGCACTTGAGCCGATGGTCTGGAACAGGGCGGCCACCGAACTCGAGTGGCAGAGCCGCGTGCAGTGATCCACGTTATTCGTCCCGAATACGGCGCGGATGAGCTTCTGGAAGAGGTAGTTGTCCTCGTTCGAGCATTTGGCCGAACCGAAGCCGGCCATGCTCGATGGGCCGTGGGTCTCGTGGATTTTCCCCAGCGAGGCCGCCGCCAGGTCCATGGCTTCCTCCCAGCTCGCCTCGCGGAACAGGGAGAGCGGGTCTCCGGGCAACTCCTTCGTCTTGGGCGCGCCTTCCTTGCGGATGAGGGGGGTCGTGAGGCGGTCGGGGTGATGCGCGTAGTCGAACCCGTAACGCCCCTTCACGCAGAGCCTGCCCCGGTTCACGGGACTCGTCTCGTCCCCTCGGACGCTCAGGAGCGTGTTGCCCGCCACCTTGTAGGTGATGGAACACCCCACGCCGCAGTAGGGGCAGACCGAATCCACCTCCCTGGGCTTGTCGGGGGCGATTTGCAGCGTGAGGGATTTGTTCGTGAGCGCGTCGGTGGGGCAGGCGGCCATGCACTCCCCGCAGGAGACGCAGGTGGATTCTCCCATGGGCAGGTCCGCGTCGAACACGATCCTGGCACTCGCGCCCTTGCCGCCGCGTCCGATGACGTTGTTGCCCTGAACGTCCGTGCAGGCGCGGATGCAGCGGTCGCACAGGATGCACGCGCTGTGATCGACGGCGATCACGGAAGACGAGAAATCCTGCGCCCGCCCCGCTTCCTTGGATGGTAAGGCGCTCACGCCGTTTTGGGCTTCGAGTTGCCCGGCGAGCGCGGTGAGTTCACAGTTCACGGATTCCGACTCAGGCCCGTGGTCCGCCATGAGCATGGCCACGAGCGTTTTCTGGGCGCGCACGACGCGCTCGCTGCCCGTGCGGATCACCATGCCGGGCTCGACTTTGCGGTGGCAGGAGGGAACGAGCGTCCGCGCGCCCTCGACCTCGACGGCGCACACGCGGCACACCCCCACGGGCTCCACCCCGGGCTGATGGCAGAGCCTGGGGACCTCGACCCCCATCGACTGCGCCGCCTCCCAGATGGTCGCGCCGGCCTCGGCCTCTATCTTTTGGCCGTCGATGGTGATGGCAATCGCCTTGTCGTCAGGCATTGTTCAGCCCCGTCGTCATTTCAGTCTCGCCTCGATGTCCGCCTCGAAGTATTCGAAGAGCGAGAGATAGGGAATCGGCGCGGCCTGTCCGAGGCCGCAGATGGAGGTGTCCTTCATGGCCTCGCATATCTCGCGCATGGCGGGCAGCTCCGTTGCCCGCCCCTCGCCGCGCAATACCCGCTCCAGAAAGGCGGTGAGTTTTTCCGTCCCCAGGCGGCAGGGCACGCACTTGCCGCAGGATTCGTCCCTGAAAAAGCGCACCACGTTGTGGGCGAGCGCGACCATGTCCACCCCCTCGGGGATGACGACGAGCGCCCCGCTGCCCAGCATGCTGCCCGTCTCCTGTAAGGAGTCGAAATCGTATGGAACGTCGACGAGGCGCGCGGGCAGAAATCCGCTGCTGGCCCCGCCGGGCGAGAACGCCTTCAAGCGCGCGTCCGGGGGCAGCCCGCCCGCAGGACCCTTGATGATCTCCCGGATAGGCGTACCGAACTCCACCTCGTAGACCCCCGGTTTTCGCACCGCACCACTCACGCCCACCACCTTGAAGCCTTTGCTTCCGTTTCGCCCGAAGGAGGTGAACCACGCCGCTCCTTTCTTCAGCACCGCCGGTATGAGCGCGAAGGTCTCGACGTTGTTGATGAGGGTGGGCTTGCCGAAAAGACCCTCGGAGCCGGGGAAGGGGGGTTTGTCGCGTGGCTGGGCGCGCTTGTCCTCCAGGACTTCCAGGAGCGCCGTCTCCTCCCCGCAGATGTATCCGCCGGGGCTGGTGAAGATTTCGAGAGTGGGGGTGTTCTTCGTGCCGATGAGGCGGGCCTTGCGCGCGCGTTCGATGGCTTTTCCGAGCCTTTTCGCCTGCGCGCCGTATTCGTGGCGTATGTAGATGATGGCGCGCACAGCCCCAACGGCCCGGCAGGCGATGAGCATTCCCTCGACGACGAGTTCGGGGTATGTGTCCATGATGGCGCGGTCCTTGAACGTGCCCGGTTCGCTCTCATCGGCGTTGCAGACGACGAATTTCTCATCCCCCGGCGCGCTCAGGACGAAACTCCACTTGAGCCCGACCGGAAAACCGGCGCCCCCCATGCCGCGCAGGCCGCTGTCCTTGAGTACGTCGATGACGCTCTCGGGCTTGTCGTTTCTCATCAACGCTCGCAGGACCCCATAAGCCTCGTTCTTACGGTAAGGGTTGATGCGCGATGCGTGTTTCAGCTTCTGCGCCCTGGAGGCGGGACTCAGGCGCCCGTTTTTCCAGGACGCGAGGATGTTTTGAAATTTTTCAGCCGCGAGGGAGGAATAGATGCGGCCCTCGATCTCGGCGGCGGGCCCCTTGTCGCAGCGGCCCAGGCAGGCGCAGCTTTCGGGCCGGAGGTTCCGGATTCCGGCGCGGCGGGCGAGTTTTTTCGCACTTTCTAAGAGCGCATCGCCGCCTGCGAGCAGACAGCTCATGTCCCGGCATATCTGGACTTTGGGTTTCGCGGGTTTTTCCAGGTGAAAGTGCGGGAAAAAGCTGGCGATGCCGTAGGAATCGTAGATGGGAACGCCCAGGTCTCTGGAGACCTCGGTGATCGCCTCTTTCGAGAGATAGCCTTCTTCTTTCTGGCGGGAGAGCAGGGCCTCGATTTTGGCGGGAGACTTGTAGGCCGTGGAAGCGTTTTCTGTCATGGCAATCTCCCCGTGAGCCGCGGTGCCGCTCAAATCATTCTAAGTGTTCGCGCAACGCGGTGTCCAGCATTGCTTTGGGCGATACGCCGGGGAGCGTTGACCGGGGCCGTTGTGAAAAGTCTATCCTACCTTCGAGATTGTTCGCCGTAGGGACAGGCCTCCGTGCCTGTCCCTACGAAGTCGATGAGAAAAACGAGAAACACTCCCCGCAAGAAAATCGTTGCCTACCAACGAGAGAAGTGGTTCACTCCCCCTCAAGGGGGGAGTTGATCCTTTTTTACGGTGGTTGGTTTTTCTTACCCCCCTGACAAGGGGGGGGTAGGGGGGGTGGTTTTGTAGGGACAGGCCCCCGTGCCTGTCCTGCCCCCTGTGGTTGTCCCTCCTCGGGACAGGCGCGGGGGAAGGGCGGCCACAGGGGGTCGCCCCTACGGTCGTCATCTTCGGTTGTGACGTAGGGGTCGTTCGCGAACGACCCCCCTGGAGAAACGGGCGCTTCACGAAGCGCCCCTACGAGATCATCGCGCCTTGGGCAGGGGCCCGCTCCTTGCGCCTGTGGCTTGTGAGCCGCCGTGCTTGTCGAGTACATTGAAGGTCCGTGCTCAAGTGTGTCTGTTCCCGGATCGAGGAGTCTGGCTTGACCGCTCTGGTTCGTTCTTTGCACTTCGCTCTTCTCGTATCCTGGCTCGCCCTCACGCTGGGCGTGTGGTGGGCCGCGACGAATTCTTTCGATACGTTCGACGCGGGGAAAAACCCGGTGGCCTCCAAGCTGTTCGAACCCGCCTCAAAGGCGAAGCTCAAGGGCCGCATGGCCGCGAGAGAGGTGAATGCCCGCATTTTCCGCGCATGGAACCGCCTGCAATTCATGTTCTGCGTCTTGTTGTTCTGCTTTCTCTGGTGGGCGGGACGGATGAGTGGTTTGCCGCTCGTGCTGGCCGGGTGTCTCCTTCTCATCGTGGGTGTGCACGTCTTCTGGTTCTCGCCGAAAATAGAAGCGCTCGGCAGAATCCTCACGAGCACGGAGGCTTCGGGGGGCGCGCCCGCCGTGCAGAGCGAGTTCGGTCGCTACCACGGCGCCTATGTCGTCACGGACGTGCTCAAGGCGTGCATCCTGGCGGCGGCGATATGGATTTCCCCCTGGCGGGGGACCGCCCGGGGCGAGCCGCCGCAGTGGTGAGAATCTCGCTTTTTTCCCCACTGCGGCGCGCGACTATCCACAGGATGGATAAATGCGCTAGAATTGCACGTTCACGCCGCCGCTTTGTCGCTGTGATGTCGTAAAAATGTCGTGGTGATGTCGTAGCGACGTTGCCATAGGGGGACATCATATTGAACCCCGCCTGTGGGAAGCATCGATTTTCGACGTGCATGCGGAATCGCTTTCCGGCGAAAAAAATCGTCTCCCTGGGTTTGTTCGTCTTCTTCGCGTTTATCTTTTCGCCCACTCTCACATGGGCGGCCGAGGGCATCTGCAAGCCGGGAATCGTCAAGCGCGACGGGCGTTTCATCCCCGTCTCGACGAGGGGCGGATGGGAGAGCGCTCGCCAAACGCGCGCGGTTCGGCTCAAGTTTCTGGGTCATTCGAGTTTCCTGATCGAAGCCCCGGGCGGCGGGCGGGCCGTCATGGACCCCTACGTGATCCCTGTGCTGGATCCGCCGCCGGATGCCGTCACCGTCAGCAATTTCCACGAAACCCACTCCATGACGGGGCCCTACGTGGGCAAGTCGGAGATTTTTTTCGGTGTGACGCAGGAGGGAAAGCCCAACGCGATCGACGAGAAATTCGGGAAGCTGAGAGTCGCGTCCTTCCCCCAGGTGGACGGGGACGAGAACCATCCCTTCGTCCTCAACACCATCCACGTCTTTCAGGCGGGCGGGATTTGCGTCGCGCACTTCGGGAACGCGCGCTTCGGGCCGTCGCCCGGACAGATACGGGCCCTTGGGAAAATTCACGTGCTCCTGCTTCCGATCGACGGCTCCTTTACGGTGCCGCACGACGTGGCGGCCAAGATCGTCAAGCGCATCGGGCCCAACATCGTGATACCGATGCACTACTTCGGCCCCGAATTGACCGGAGAGTTCGAAAAGGCCCTGAAGGCGGAGGGAATCACGCGAGTCCTCCGCCCGAAGGAAACCGAGCTCGTGCTCACGCGCAAAAGACTGCCGCCGCCCACGACCTACGTGGTGTTGCCCGATGTCAGCGTCCCGTAAATCTCTCTTGAGCCGGCGCGCGTTCATCGCCCGCTCTGCAGTGGCCGCGGCCGCGCTCCTCGGCCTCCCCGCGCGGACGGAAGCGCAGTCGCCCGCTCCCCTCGGCGACTGGCAGAAGCATCTCTTGCCGCGCTCCTTCGAGGAGGAAAAGACGTTTCTCCCCGATTTCACGCCGGCGCAGTTGCGCTATTCGGGCGGACGCTGGCGGGAATACCCCACGGCGATGGCTTCTTTTCTCGATGAGGTGAGAAGACGCACGAGCATCGAAACCGCAGGGGATGCGCAGGCGGTGGACATCTCCTCGCCCGAAATTTTCGAATATCCTTTCCTGTATATGTCGGGGCGCTACGAGTTCGAGATGCCCGGCTCGAGGGCGATAGACAACTTGAGGCGCCACCTCACCTACGGGGGGTTTTTGCTCATCGACGACGGGCTCGGGCTCGAAGAAGAAGCCTTCGGCGGCGCCGTCAGGGAACTCATGCGGCTGGTTTTTCCGAGAACTTCCTTCGAGGCGCTCCAGCGCGAGCACGCCGTGTTCAAGAGTTATTACCTGATCCGCTCCATCGGCGGGCGACAGGCCGTCAGCCAGGACTTGCTGGGCATCCAGGTGGGTATGTTCACCCCCGTCATCTTCTGCCGGAACGACCTGGGCGGCGCCTGGGCGAGGGGGCCCGGGGGCGGATGGCTCGAAGAATGCACCCCCGGCGGGGAGCCCCAGCGTCTCGCGGCCTTTCAACTCGCCGTCAACATCTCCCTCTACGCGATGACGGGCAACTACAAGCAGGACCTCATCCACCACCCCTTCATCCAGCGCAGGCTGAACCAGGGCTAGACGATGGACTGGTCCACACTTCATTGGCCGGGCGGCGCTCCCTGGTGGGTGATCCTCCCTGTGGCGGCCGGACTCGGCTGGGCGCTCGTGCGAAGACACCGCGATTTGGCCGAAAAACTCCCGATGAGGCGCGTCTGGCTTCTTCAGGTTCTGCGGGGTTTGTTGTATGCGGCGGTCGTCTTTTTTCTCTCCGGCCCGACGCTGATCGACAAGCGCGAGCGCTCCCTGCCGCCCAAGCTGCTCGTTCTCCTCGACAGTTCGGCGAGCATGAGCGTCCAGGACGTGAACAGCAAGAAAACGCGCATCGATTTGGCGAAGGATTTTCTGCTGGTCCCGAAAAAGATCGGGGAGCCGCAAACCCCCGGAGAGGAGGAGCAGGCGGAAGTCCCGGCGAGCCTGCTCGATGGCCTCAGAAAACTCTACGACGTTCAACTCGCCCGCTACGATGCGCGCAGAACCCCCATCGGGGTGCGGGAGCTCGAAAACCTCGAAGCCCGGGGCGTGGGCAGCGATCCCCTGGGGGCCATCCGGGGCGCCCTGCGCAGCGCCCGCGAAGCGAGCATGCCAGAGGGCGAGCAAGAGCAGAAAAACCAGGACGGTCCCCTGGGTATCCTGATGCTCACGGACGGGGGGGACACCACCGGAGCGGACCTTCCGCCCGGGGACGTGAAATCCTTTCCGCCCCTCATCGGAGTGGGCTTCGGGTCGCCGGATTCTTTTCGGGACATCGCCATACAGGACATACAGGCTCCGCGCATCGCCTTTCAGGGAAAGGAGATGAGTCTGGAGGTCTCGCTTTCGGTGAAAGGCTATTCGGGCCGCAAGCTGCCGGTCGCCCTTACGCGCGAGGGCCGCATCATCAGGACCCGGTCGATAGACGTCAGGCGCAGTCCGCTGCGCCGGCTCGTGAAATTCCGCTTCACGCCGAATGAAGTGGGGAGCCAGGTGCTCAGCGTGGTGACGCCCGTTCAGCGCGGCGAAATCGTGGAGTCGAACAACCGCGTCGAGATCCCCCTGGAAGTGCGGCGCGACAAGATTCGGGTGCTGACGATCACGGGTTCTCCCACCTGGAACTACCGCTTCCTGCGCATGGCGCTCAAGCGGGACCCCGCCATCGATCTCGTGTCGTTCGTTTTCCTGAGGACTTCGGAGGATGACCCGGGCGTTCCGACCAGGCACCTGAGCCTCGTTCCGTTCCCGGTGGACAAGCTGTTCCTGGAAGAACTCAAGAATTTCGAGATCGTGGTTTTCGATAATTTCTCCGCACAGGAGTATTTCAGCAACTACTACCTCCAGCGCGTGGGGGAATACGTCCGCAAGGGCGGGGCCTTGCTCAAGTTCGGCGGCAGGCAATCCTTCAGCGCGGGCGGGTATTACCGCAGCCCCATCGAGGATCTCCTGCCCGTGCGCTTGCAGCAGCAGAGCGACTATCAGGACCAAAGGCGCCTGCTCGTTCAGCTGACTTCCACCGGCGGCAGGCATCCCATCACGCAACTCTCCCCGGACGTCGAGGAGAACAAGAAACTCTGGGCCGGCCTTCCGGCCTTGAGGCGCATCAATTCAACGACGCCGTTCGGGAAGGGGCAGATTCTCGTTTCGACGAAAGAGGGGAAAATTCCCCTGCTCGCCACGAAGCGGATTGGCGAGGGCAGGGTGGTGAGCATTTTCTCCGACGATATCTGGCGGTGGAATTTCGGGATGGTGGCGGCGGAGAAGACGAACCGCCTCTACATCCGTCTGGTGGCGCAGATGATCCGCTGGCTCTCGGGCGACCCCGGAATTTCGCAGGTCCAGATTGTCCCTGAAGCGGAGCAGGCGAAGGACGGGACCTACGTCCTCAGGATGCAGGTGCGGGACGAATCCTACCGGCCCGCCCCGGCGGCGCAGGTGCAGGTGCAGCTTCGCGACCCCTATGGCGTCACCAGCCGGTATCGCGCGGTCTACCGCCCGGATTCCCGGGAGTTCGAGGTTCGCTTCCGCCCCCGCGGGAACGGGAGCTATCGGGCGAGGATGACGGCCGTAGAGGGCGGGCAGGTTATCGGCGAGGCGGTGCGCACGATCGGCATCGGCCGTGAAGCGGGCAAGGCGGAGTGGGCCGACGTCAGCCCGCACTGGGAGAACCTGCAAACGCTGGCGAAGCACACGGGCGGGTTGTTTTTCCGGGCCGACGCCGTGGCGGAGGAAGATTTGACCGCCCGCGTCCTGGAGGCCTTGAAGGGCAAGGTGCCGCACAGGGTGATGGAGGTGCGTGACGTGAGGCTCTGGAGCATTCCCTGGATCGGGATGATTCTCATTCTGCTGCCGGGCCTGGAATGGACCATACGGAGACTTTGGGGGCTGGCTTGAACGCAAGGCGGTCGGCGCGCGGTTTTTTAGATGAACGTGCGGTAAATCAAATCATGTATTACAATTTCATTTGATTCTCCTCGCCGTTCATTCATGTGAGGAAACGGGAAATGGCCGAGCGATCTTTCAGGAAGATAAACGAGTTTCTCGATTCGGTAATTCGCGCTCGCCTCAAGGTCAGGCGCCTCGAAGCGGGGATGGTTCTGCTGCTGGGCGTACTGGCCGTTTTGCTGCTCGCTCCCGCGGCGGTCGTCTCCCAGGTCCGCTTTGGATATTCCGCCGTCATCTACGCCGGGCTGGCCGTTGTGCTGCTCGGCGCGGCGCTCGTCCGGTGCTGGTGGCTGGCGACGCGCCGTCCGAGGCGCGAGAGAATCGCTCTCGACATCGAAGAGACCCACCCGGATCTGGGCAGCAACCTCATCAGTTCGCTGCAGCTTTTCCCGCGCAAAGGCGAACTCGGCGACGACGATCCCACTTCGCCCGCACTCATCGACGCGCTGGTGAACGACACCAGCCGGGAAGTGGAATCGCTCGACCCCGAAGCTTACGTCTCACAAGCCGGTTTCCAGAGGCTCGGGCGGCTCGCCGGAATTCTGGCCATCGTCGTGATGCTCATGGCGTTCATCTGGCCGGGGCTCTACCCGCGCGCGGGTTATCTTCTGGCGAACGCGGCGGACCTCATGCCCTCGCGCATCACCCATCTGGAGATTTGGGCGGAGCGCACGACGCTGCTTCCCGGGATGCCCACGGCCCTGGAGGTCAGGACCAGGGGGCGTGAGGCGGGTTACGTGGAACTGGAGGTGCAACAAGGCGCCGAAGCCGGGGCGAGCATCGCCATGGAGAAAGTGGCGCCTCACCAGTTTCGCGCCCGCTGGCTGGCTGCGGGAGCCGGTGCGCGCATCACGGCGCGTACGGGCAGGTTCCGCTCCCGGACGGTCGAGGTTCGCGTGGTCGCCCCGCCGAGGGTGGAGTCCATCGAAGTGGTTCAGTTTCCGCCTGAATATACGAAGCTGAAACCCGGTGCGGGGAAAAGCGGAGGCCACATCCGCGCCTACATGGGCTCCGAGGTGCAGTTGGCCGTCAAGACGAACAAGCCGGTTCAGGAGGCGCTCATCGCGTTGGCCGACGGGTGGCGGTTGCCCCTCAATCCCACCGAAAACGGCGACTCGCTGGGCGGCAAGATGATCCTGGGCGGCGCGGGTTCTTATCAGGTGCGCTTGAAGGATGCGCACGGGTTTTCCAATCTGGCGCCCCAGCGCTACCAGATCGACATCATCCCCGACGCCTATCCCGACGTGATGGTGACGCAACCGGGCAAGGACCTCACGGTGGAAGCCGACGAGCAGGTGACCGTGAAGTTCCGGGCGTCCGATGATTTCGGGATCAGGGGCGTGTACCTCGAAGTCAGGCTCGGGAGCGGCCGCCCGAGGAGAATCAAGGTGTGGGGCGGCGAGAAGCCCCAGAAGGACGTGCTCGGCCGCTACGAGTTCGACCTCAGCACCATGGGCATTCGGCCGGGGGGCGTCCTCTCCTATCGCTTCATCGCGCCCGACGTGGACACGGTGAGCGGACCCAAAGTCGGGACGAGCAAAGTCTACCGCATCAGCATCCGCGACAGGGAAGCCGTGATGGCCGGGCTGGACAGGAACCTGGGCGAGATTTCAAACGAACTCCTCGACCTGCTGGGTGATTACCTGGAGAAGGACCTCCCGCCGGAAGAGAGGGCGAAAGAAGCGAGAGAAACCGGGAAACTTGCGGGAAAAAGCCCCTCTATCGAGGCGAAGGCCACAAAAATTCTGGAGCGTATCAAGCGGACGAGGGCGATGCTCCGGCCCAAGAATCCGCGCGAGACGCTCTCCGACATGGATTTATCCACCCTCGAGCGGCAGCTGCGCGATGCGATTTCGCAATACCTCAAACCCCTCGCGCGGTTGTCGAAACTGGGCGAGAACGCGAAAGAAGAAAGGGAGAGGCTGAACCGCGAGATAACCGCCCGGCAGGAGGAGGCGACGGAGACGCTGGAGCGCCTCGCCACGATGGGCGAGGAAATCCAGCGCAACGTCCGGGTGGACAGGGCGGGCCGCACGACGGAATCGATGATTCAAAGACAAAGGTCCATCGAGCAGGCGCTCGAGAAAATGCGCAGCATGGGTGCTGACGAAGAAGCGCTCCGGCGGGTGGAGAAGGAGTTGAGGAAGCTCAGGGAGCAGCTGGGCGAGCTGATGCAGCAGATGGCTTCGCTGGCCCAGCGCATGCCCAGGGAGTTCATGAACCAGCGCAGCATGCGCGAGATGCCCATGCAGGACATGATGCGCTCCTTCGAGCGGATTCGCGAGATGATGCGCCAAAACAATTTCCAGGGCGCGCTGGAACAACTCAGGCGCCTGATGAGCCAGTTGCAGAGAATGCGCATGGCGCTTCGCGGCATGCAGCGCCAGCAGATGAGGAGCCAGCGCGGCGGTCGGCCCATCCAGCGTCAGCAAGGCGAACTGGCCAAAATCGTGGAGGAGCAGCAGGCCATACTCGGCGAGACGGTGGGGGTGGTGGAGACCGTGGTGGATCGCCTCAAGAAGAAATGGCCCGAAGACGCCGCCGCCGTGTCGCGACTGGCGCGTGCGTATTGGGAAAAAGCAGGCGAATCGGCCGCCAGGCCGCTCCCGCCCGATTGTTTCGGGAAGGCCGAACCGGTGAAACAAGCCGAGCCCGAGAAGAAAGCCGAGGCGGCGGAGCCCGAGATTTCGATGCTCGGCCGGCCCGAAGCGGAGAAGAAACTCTCCCCCCGGGCGCAGGCAGAGAAAATCCAGCGCGAGAAGGTGCGTGCGCTCTCCGAGTTCGACACGATGCTCGATAAAGGGGAATGGGGGATCATCTTCCAGAGGCTGCCGGAATGGGCGGCGACGCTCGGGGAATCGCCCTGCGTCGCTCCCGCGCAAGTAGCGAAGAAAGAAGAAGAGGCCGGGGCGGCGAGTGATGAGGTGGACGCGGGGAAGGTGGCGAAGGGTTTGAAAGGTTCCGGCGCCGCGCCCTTGGAGGAGGGAGTGTCGAGGGCTGCGGAAGACCGCGATACCGCGCCCTGGAAGAAGCTGGTCAAGAATCTCGAAGGGCTTCTGGACAAATCCGAAAAAGAGGCGGGCGGCACGGAAATCGCGAAACTCGACGGCCTGCGCGACCGGCAGAAAGACCTGCGCAAGCGGTTGGGGGATTTCGAGCGGCAATTGCGCCGGATGATGCAGATATATCCCTTCATCAACCCGAGCATCCTGCGCAGAATCGCCGAGGCGGGCGAGGCGATGGAAGAGGCCGGCGCCGCTTTGGCGAAACGCAGTTCCTCCCGTGCGGTGCCCCCCGAGGAGGAGGCGATCCGCAAGCTCGCCGAGGGGCAGAACTCCATGCAGCAGGCCATGCAGCAGATGGCCCAGCGGGGCAACGTGGGTCTGGGCACCCCCCGTGGGTTCAGCGCCCTGGGGCCGGGCATGGGAGGGAACAGGCCCTGGTGGTCGAGAAACCCGAATTTCCCCCAGCCGCGCGGCTCCAACGATCGGGGGCGCGAGGAGGACGGGAATCTCGGCACCCAGTTCAGCGAGGTGCTCATACCCGATCGGGAGCAATACAAGGTGCCGGCCAAGTACAGGGAGGAGATCATGGAGGCGATGAAAGACGGCCTGCCGAGCGGGATGCGCGGTGAAATCGAGGACTATTTCGACAGGTTGACGAAATGATGCTGAAAAGACTCTTCGCAATCTTCGTTTGCGCTTTCGGGGTCGCGGTTTTCACGCCACCCGCGTGGCCGCATACCGTAAACCGCGCGGTGCCTCTCTCCCAGGCCGTGGCGCGGCCCGACGGCTACCGCGCGGTGGTGGACGAGCTTCGGGCGTGGAATCTCGTAGAGGCCAGGAAAAAAATCGCATCGCTCGAGTCCGAATCTCCCGATCTGGCTGCATGGCCGGCGCTTTCGGGGGCTGCGGATTACCTCGAGGGCCGATATGCCGAGTCGCTCGCCAACCTCAACGCGGCGCTCAAGAAACGCCCGGGAGACAGCGAATGGCTCGAACTGAGGCTCCACGTGCGCCAGACGCAAACGGCGATGAAAGGCTTCAAGGCGTATCAAACGGCGCATTTCGACATCTGGTACGAGCCGGGGGAAGACGCCGTTCTGCTGCCTTATCTGGGCGACGCGCTGGAGAAGGCCTATGCGCGTTACGGCGAGGAGTTGGGCGTGCGGCCCACCCAGCGCATCCGCGTGGAGCTTTTCTCCGATTCCGTCCGCTTCCACCGCTCGTCCACGCTCTCGAGGCGCGACATCGAAGAGAAGGGCGCGGTCGGGGTCTGCAAGTTCAACAAGATAATGTTTTTATCCCCCGGCGCGCTCCTGCGGGGCTATCGCTGGCTCGACACGGCGGCGCACGAATACGTCCACTATCTCGTCGTGCTGGCGACGAAAAATCGCGCTCCCATCTGGCTGCACGAGGGTATCGCCAAGTATCTGGAGAAAAAATGGCGCAGCGATGAAACCGGCTTCCTCCACCCGGGCGAGGAGGCCTTGCTGTACAATGCGAGGGAGACGAACGTCTACGTCCCGTTCAAGAAGATGGAGCCGAGCCTCATCTACCTCGACACGCCGCAAGAAGTGCACCTGGCTTACGCGGAGGCGGCCTCGGCCGTGGATTTCATCCAACGCACAATGGGCGAGAACGCGCTCGTCCGCCTGCTGGCGGGCATCAGGAACGCCGCGCCCGCGCCGAGAACGCAGGGTGCGCCGGCCTTCGGTGAGGAGAACCCCGGGATGCGTCATCAAAGACGGGCGAGCCTCGTCGAGCTCGAATCCACAGGCCCGCCCCAGAGCGCCGAGCCGGGCCTGCGGCTCCTCGCCGGAGTCGACCTGGGCGGGTTCGAGAAGCTCTGGATAGCGGACCTCAAAAAACTACCCCTTCGCCAGCATGCGGGCTCGCAGGTCTCCTTGCCGAAGCTCAAGCCCAAAGGACCGATGAGCGAACGCACGATCGACCTGGCCGCGCTCAAGAGCGCCGTGGCCAGAAGGCGCATGCGGCTGGGCGACAGGCTCTCGTTCCGGGGGAGGATGCGTGCGGCGCTCATCGAATATCGCCGCGCCCTGCGCGATGAGCCGCACTCCCAGCCCCTCCTCAACCGCGCGGCCCAGATCGAGATACATCTGGGCATGATCCCCGAGGCTGAGCAGCACATTCAAAGGGCGCTGAAGGTGGACCCGGATTACGCGATGACGCACGTGCACAAGGCGCTGGCGAGCGAGATGGGCGGAAGGCACGAGCGCGCCCTCGGGGCGTGGGAGGAGGTGCTGCATATCAACCCCTTCATTCGAATGGTACATGAGCGCCTGCTGGCGCATTACGAAAGAACGGGCGAGGCGGAAAAGGCGAAGCGCGAGCGTGAAGCCCTTCGCCTCATGGCGTCCCGCTAAATCGAGAGGCGATTCGCAATGAACGATGAAACAGGTGTTGTGGGAAACGAAGAGTCCGGCATGAACGAGGTGGATGTGGAGGTGGCGCTCGAGATAGGCGTGAAGCGCGACGCCATCCTCGAACAGGTGCACAAGATCATCGTCGGACAGGCGGAAGTGATCGACCTGGTCATGATAGCCCTGCTTTCCAAGGGTCATTGTCTTCTGGTCGGCGTGCCGGGCCTGGCGAAAACCCTGCTCATACGCACCCTGGCCCGCGTGCTGCAGCTCGATTTCAACCGCATCCAGTTCACGCCCGATCTGATGCCCTCGGACATCACGGGCACGGACATCCTGGACGACACCATGGAGGGGAGGCGCTCTTTCCGCTTCATTCGCGGGCCCATCTTCACGCAGATACTGCTGGCGGACGAGATCAACCGCACGTCGCCCAAAACGCAGGCGGCGCTTCTGCAGGCCATGCAGGAGTTGCACGTGACGGCCGGCGGGCAGGCGCACTATCTGAACCCGCCGTTTTTCGTTCTCGCGACCCAGAACCCCGTGGAGCAGGAGGGCACCTACCCGCTGCCCGAAGCGCAGCTGGACAGGTTCATGTTCGAGATCGGCGTGTCGTACCCGAGTCTGGCGGAGGAGAAGGAAATCGTCGCGCAGACGACCTCGAACTACGATCCCAAACTCGAAGAGATCATGAACAACGAGCAGATTCTGGCGTTTCAGGAACTGGTGCGCCGCGTGCCGGCGGCGCCCTACGTGGTGGAATACGCGGTGTCGCTCGCGCGCGCATCCCGCCCCGACGACGAGAGCGCTCCGGAATTCGTCCGCAACTTCGTGGAGTGGGGCGCGGGTCCGAGGGCGAGCCAGTACCTGATTCTGGGCGCGCGGGCGCGGGCGCTGCTGCGGGGACGCTACGCCGCCACCATCGAGGACGTGCGGGCGCTGGCCGAACCCGTGTTGCGCCACCGGATTCTGGTGAACTTCCGGGGACAGGCGGAAGGCCACAACTCCGTCTCCCTGATACGGCAACTGCTCGAAACCATCGCGCCCCCGGCGGAGGCCACCGAAGCCGCGTAGACGCCTGCTCGAAGGGAATCGGCTTGAACACGGATCTGTATTTCGACCCCCTCGTCATCTCGCGATTGTCCAACCTCCAGTTGCGCGCACGCCACGTGGTCGAGGGCTTGATGAGCGGCGTGCACAGGAGCCGCTCGCGCGGTTTCAGCGTCGATTTCGAGGAACACAGGGCGTACAGCCCGGGCGACGAACTCCGGCACATCGACTGGAAGGCCTACGGGAAATTCGACCGCTACCTCGTGAAGCAATACGAGGACGAGACGAACCTCTACGCGCATCTCGTCGTCGACGCCAGCGCGTCGATGGATTTCGGCGACGGCCCCCTGAGCAAGTGGGCGTATGCGGCCACGCTCACCTCGGCGATGTCGCATCTGCTGCTGAGCCAGTCCGATTCGGTGGGTCTCGTGATTTCCCATGAAACCGAAGACGTGCAGGTTCCGTCCAAATCGATCAGAAAGCACTTGCTGACCCTGCTGGCGGGCCTCCAGGCGGCCACCCCCGCCGGGGGAACCGGAATCGCCCGTTCAATGCTCGACCTGGCGGAACGCCTGAAGCGAAGGGGGCTCGTCGTGGTCGTTTCCGATTTGCTCGATGACCCCGAGGCCGTGGAAAAGGCGCTCAAACTCCTGTGCCTCAAGGGGAGCGACGTCATCGTATTCCACATCCTCGACAGCGTGGAACTCGAGTTTCCCTTCGAGGGTCTCGCCAGGATGGACGACGTCGAGATCGACAGGAACATCACCGTGGAATGCGAGGTGGTGAAGCGGCCCTATCTCGTGCTTCTGGAAGAATTTCTCGAGCAAACGCGCGAGCGGTGTGCGGACTTAGGGGTAGACTATCATCTCGTCTCGACGGCCGAGCCGCTGGACAGGGGTCTCATCCGCTTTCTGGCGTGGCGCAGCCGCTCGAGGGTGTAGCGGGGCGTTTGGGGAGAAGGGGAGATGAGTTTCCAGTTTTTACACGCGGCGCTTCTCTGGGGGATGGGACTCGTTTTTCTCCCCATCCTGATACACTTGCTGCGCAGGCGCCTCGTCCGCAGATACCGCCTCCCCACGTTCGAGTTCCTGCTCAGGACGCAGCGCCGCATCACGAACCGCAGCAGGCTCAGAAACTGGATACTCCTGTTTCTGCGGGTGTGCGCCGTGGGGATCATCATCTTCCTGGCGTCGCGCCCTCTTCTCGAAACCGAAGGCGGCGTGGCGGGCGTCGGATGGTTCCCCGAGCATACCGTCGCGGTAATCGACAATTCGGCCAGCATGGCGTTTGAGACGGAAAAGGGCAGTCGATTCGACGTCGCCAAACGCGCCGTGAGGCGGATGATCGAGGACATGTCGGATGCGGACCGCATGAGCATCGCGGCGACCGCCGGCGAACCGGCCGCTGCGCCACTCAAGGAATTAAAGCGCGAGGACGCCTTCGCGGCCCTGGAGCAGGTCCGCCAGACAGACGCCGGGGGAGCGCCCGCCCGCGTCCTCCAGCATGCGCTCGAGAACGCATCGCCCAAAGCGGGGCGGAGGAACATCGTCGTTTTCAGCGATTTCGCCCGGGGCGACTGGGAGTCGTTTCAGATTCGCAATCTCAAGCAATGGAACCCGCACGTGCATCTGCAATTCGTGCGCGTGGCCCCCGAGGCCGGGGTGGAGGATTTGAGCTTCCAGGACGTGAAGATGAAGCCGTGGCCGCCCAAGGCGGGCTTTTCCTTCACGATCGGCGCGCGCGTCTTCAATCGGGGAGAGGAGCAGAAGTCCAAGGTGCCCGTGCGGTTGTACGTGGGCGAAGAACTGCAGGAAACGATAGAGGTGGACCTCGAACCGAACGCGGCGAGCCCGGTGAGTTTTCGGGTGAACGCGCCCGAGAAGGGCGTGCTCTACGGGCGCCTCGAGTTGCCGGAGGACAACCTCTCGGCGACGAACCGCTTCTATTTCGCGGCGGGCATCGGCAAGCGCCTGCGCGCGCTGGTCATCGACGGGGACCCGAAGCGCGGGCTCCAGGACAGCGAGACTTTTTTCATCGTCAACGCCCTGAGCGCGGCCCCTTTGGGCGGAGAATCCCCTGTGGTGGCGCGCGTCGTGGCGTCTTATGAACTGAATGACGTGCCATGGGACGAGTACGACTACGTCATCGCCTGCAACCTGGGCCGCTGGCCCGACCGGGCGAAGCAGGGGCTGAGGAGTTTCGTCGAAAAGGGCGGTGGTCTTTTCTGGGCCACCGGCGAGTTGTCGAGCGCAAAGACCGCAGGGCTCGGCTGGCTGCCGGCCACGGCGAAAGGACCCGTCACGCTGCGCCCCTCCCGAAACCTCAAGATCACGCAGGGTGAGGAGGCGCACCCGGCCTTCTCCTTGCTGGGGGTGAACGGCGGACGGTTTTTCTCCGCCCTGCGTCTGGCCCGGATCACGCCGCTGGAGCCTGCGAGAGGCGGACGGGCTCTGCTGGAACTGCCGGACGGCGCCCCTGTGCTCGTAGTCGGTTCGGTGGGTTCGGGCCAGGTGATGGTGTGGGGCTCCACGTGCGACCGGGACTGGACGGACCTCGCCGTGCGCCCCGTTTTCGTTCCCTTCATGAGGGGCGTTTCGGACTTTCTGGGAGGCGCCCACAAGGGGGTGTCTTCGTCTGCGGATGCGGGAGAGGCGTTCGAAATCAGGGCGCCCGTCCGGCGGGTCGGCGAGGCGATACAGATACGCGGGCCGGCTCGGGAAGAACGCGCGATTCAATTCACGGAAAAAGCATCGGGTTCCGAGCCTGCGCCAACCGGCGGTCTCAGGCTGGGCAAGGCGGGAAGCGGCGGCGCCGTCGCCTATTACCGCGACGCCTACCGCGCGGGCTTTTATCGCGTACTCACGCCCGATGAAAAACATTTCGTGGCCGTGAATGCGCCCGCATCCGAGGCGAAAGTCTCCCCCGTGGAGATGAGCATTTTCAGGGAAAAGCTCGAGAAACTCGACGTGCGTGATTTGCCTGCGAACGACTCGGACCCGCTGCGCTCTATCTTGAGGCTCATCGACCTGGGCGCGCTTTTGTTTCTCGCACTGGGGGGGATATTCGTAGCCGAGGCGTTCCTGGCGGACAGGACCTGAAGAGGGCCGTAGAATTTCCGCGATTTCACTCAGCCGATTTGAATGATGTCTGTAACTGGTCAGGTGTGGCCCCGTGCCGCTCCACCCGGAAAACGGGGCGGAGCGGCTCGGGCGAACGGGACCACTGGAACTTATCCTTGGAACAATATGATTTTGAAGGCGATAGGTCGCCTGCCTCTTTCATATCCTATTTTCACACAAAGGCGGGCACGGTTTCAAGTGGAAAATACATCAAAATACATTACCACGCTGTATCATAAACGCTTATGTGCTAACATATTGAGTAACCTCTTGAAAATAGCAGGTAACTCATTGATATTTAGAGGATAACATATACATGGATTTCTCCCGGGATGAAATCGTAGCCCGCCTGCGGGCCGAGAGGGACGCCGGGCGCGCGGTTTATGACGCTCTGTGCGGGAGCGGCATCACGGCGAAATTCGCCGCGCGCGGCGGAGCGGACCTCGTCACCACCTTCAACCTCGCCTACTACCGGATGCAGGGTCTGAGCTCGATGGCGGGCTACCTGCCCATCGGAGACGCGAACGCCATCACGCTCGAACTGGGCGAGCGCTCCATCCTGAACGTGGTGCGGGAATGCCCCGTGGTCGCGGGCCTTCTGGGAGCGGACCCCACGAGAGACATGTCCGGGTTCGTGGATAAAATTGCAGCGGCGGGCTTCCACGGGGTGATGAACTGCCCCACGGTCGCCTTAATCGACGGGAACTTCCGAAAAGACCTGGAGGAAACCGGCATGGGTTTTTCGAAAGAAGTCGACGTTCTGGGCTATGCGAGCCGAAAGGGCATGTTCACCAAAGCCTTCACGACCACGCCGGATGAGGCCCTCGCCATGGCGGAGGCGGGCGTGGACAACATTATCATTCATTTCGGGAACAGCTCGGGTGGTTCCATCGGTTCCAAAACGGTGATGCCGCTCGATCTGGCCGCACAGCGCGCGGCGGCGATATTCGACGCTTTATTGCCGAAATACGGGGAGAGAATCTTCACCTGTCATGGAGGCGCGATTGAGACGCCCGCCGATTTCGAGAGGCTTCTCGACTTGGAGAGCCGCTTCGACGGCTATGTGGGCGGCTCCTCCGCCGAACGCTTTCCGGTGGAAGACGCCGTGCCCAGGGCGGCGCAGGGTTTCAAATCCGTGCGCTTGCGGAAATAGATGCGAGGCCGTCTTTTGGCATAATCTTTCGTGATTATCTATTTTGCAAAGTGCAGCGCAATATGTAGTGTTGCGCATCATGGGCAAGAAAAAACGGGCTTCTCGTGTGCCCTGTCTCTTTTCTGACTTCATTTTTGTTGCCGGGATGCCTGGCCTCACGGATGATCTCAGTGTGTGGCGCCATGTTTGGTTGCCTGCATATTTTATTTTTGGAAATAGGATGCGTGGCAGTGGTTTTTTGGTTTCTTGGCCATAGTAACCGGCCTGTACGGAACGTCTGATTTATAGTGTCGCAGGTGAAGGCGCACAAGGAGGGAGAGGTTTTAGAAAACCTTGAGCGTTTGAATAGGGTTCAGCAGCTAATTTACGAATGCGAAAAGGACAAACTTTGACCGCCCGAATTCACTGACTGGATGCTGGAGAGAAATTCGTTGCGGGAAAAGGCACCTGCGATGGGATATGCTCCGCCTTCTGATAGAGGCTGGTTCTCTCACTACAAAATGCTCATTGTTGCCATGAGAGAAAGGGAAAAAAGAGGAAATTGAAAAAATGATAATGAGTGCAACATACTTCCATCACGCTAAACGCACATTGAAGCCTGCAAATCCGGGCTGTCCGTCGAATACAAGACCGCTTTCCCGCGGGAATAGGCGGAAACCCCACACAATCAGGGTGTGTTTAGCGACCGACCCGGCCAGTGGGGCCGGGCATTCGCTGAGAGGGGTCGGAAGATGAAACGTCTAGTTGCAATTTTCGTGCTGGCTGTCTTGGTTGGTAGTGTTCCAGCGGCATTTCCAGGCATATCGAGAGGCTCCGATCTTCCCAGCGCAGAACGGATTGCTGAATATCTGTACACGCACGCTAGCGGCGGGCCGTGGCAAAGCGGGCCGAATTACAGCTGGAGTCATTCTCCCGGGCTGGTTCGTTTTGCTGTGCCTCCAATCGTACGTCTTGCAGAGGGAATGAGCAAACGAGAGCGGTCGATATCGATGCAAGCAATCGCGCTCGTAAATCGTGCGTTGCCATATAATCAGCACCTTCGGCTCGGACCGGTTGCTCCTGCTGGTGTGGCGTGGGACTGGGAGGGGGGACTCCCGGATATCCCGGACGGGCAAATCTTTATCGAGTTTATTGACGGGAACCCTCGTGGTGGTCGGCCCGGCTCTCAAGCATTGGGGCATCAGTCCACAATCCTTGAGTATGATGCGCAACAGGGACGATGGGAAAAAAAAACATCTGCGAGCGTCTGCGGTCGAAATGAACTCTGCTTTTTTTCGCGACAGGCCGGACTGGCAAGTCGTTTCCGTTCTGGTTCACGAATTAATACACGGTTTGGGATTCGCAGGGCATCCGGGAAAGGACTTTGCGGATTCAATTATGGAGGACGCATGGTTCCGTCTTGATGGTTCATTGCCGAATATTGATATGGCCGCCCTGCAAGTCCTGTATACGAAACTCTCGGAAGATACGGAACCTGAAGATATTTCGGTTCAGAGTCTCGGCACATGGGATGACGAAAGCACCGATATCACAGGCGTTCTCGGCCCTGTTTCCTTCGGTGTGCGCCATGCGAACAATGTCAATGTGCCGTTTACCTCGGGGACTGAACCATCAAAGCCGCTTGCAGAGAGCGGGTTGTCCAAAACAAGGGTGGTAACTTGGCGCGGGGAGTTGCTCGGATTGACCCCGAAATTGCGGACGGTGGCGGGGACAGCTACGGTCAGCGTGGCCCTTCTCACCATGTGCGGAACCGCCAAGTTCACGAACCTAAGGTCTTTTCCTGTCTTGTCTACACCAACACGCAGGGGAGGGGTGAGGTGGGGTGGCGGGACGCTTGATTATGATATCCGGGTCGGGAGCAATTACCTGTATTCGACCGGCGGTGATGCTGGCGTAGTGTCAGGCTCGTTTTACGGCGACAATCATCGCTATGTTGGCGGCACCGTTGAGCGTTCAGACCTTACCGCCGCGTTTGGAGCCAGACGGTAATGGTGGAGCGCCGGGGGGATTCCCTGCAGGGTGGGGCCATAGTCCTAGCCTAGGCACCAGCCGCTCCCCTTGCCCTTCTTCTTGCCGCCTATGAGCGTCTCATCGATTTCACCATGCCCAGAAGCGTAGGGCCTTCAAGCGGTTTGCCCATCGCCTCGAGGATGCGGTTACAAAGGCGCCGAGCCGTCTGATACGCTACACCAATGACCAATTTATCGGGTAAGGAAAAATGTCGAAACCGGGTGTAGCCATATTGGTGACGATGGACAGCAAGGGGCCGGAGGCGCGCTTCGTGGCGGATGCGCTGGCGGAATCGGGCGTAAAACCCCTCTTGGTGGATTTGTCCTGTAAGCCGCATGAGGCTGGCGGTGCGGATGTCACCGGCGCGGAGGTGGCGGCCGCTGCCGGACGGAGTTGGGACGATCTCGCTGATATGGAGAGAAACGCCGCCTCGGAAATCATGATGGAAGGCGGAAGGCGGGTTGTGGCCGAAAAATATCGGGAAGGCGAAATACACGGCGCGGTCGGCCTCGGCGGGGCGAATGGCACCTCAATGGCCTGCGCCATCATGCGCGCGCTGCCGCCCCTCGCGCCCAAGGTGATGGTGAGCGTCGTCGCCGCCACGGCGGCCGTGCAGTGGTACGTGGCCGAGAGCGACATCATCATGTTTCCCTCCATCGGCGATATCTCCCTGAACCGCATCACGCGCGGGGTGCTGAAGAACGCCGCTCTCGCTCTGGCGGGAATGGTGAAACAAGAGGGTGCGGAAGGAGAGAACGGTAGTTCCGCGCCGCCCCTCATCGGGGTGTCTTCTTTCGGCGGGACGGCGGCATGCGTCGAACAGGTGGAAAGGCGGCTCACCGAGGCGGGCTATGAGGTCATGTTCTTTCACGCCTCGGGACCCGGCGGGCGCGCGCTCGAATCCCTGGCCGGGCTGGGCGAGTTGGCCGGCGTGGTGGACGTCACCACGCACGAACTCACGGATTTGCTGGTGGACGGCGTATACAGCGCGGGCGCGGGGAGGCTCGAGGCGGCGGGTGCTGCAGGTATTCCACAAGTCGTGGTGCCGGGGGCGCTCGATCACGCGAATTTCTGGACGGGCCAGGTGCCCGGGAAATATCAGGGGAGAGCGTTTTTCCAGTACAACGCCCAGAACCTCCTCATGCGCACGAACAGGGAGGAGTTCGAGGCGCTCGGCGTCCTGATGGCGGAAAAGCTGAACCGCGCCAGGGGTCCCTTATCGGTCCTCATACCCACGAAAGGCTACAGCGAGCACACGAAACGAAAAGCCCACGATCTGGAAGGTCGCGATGCGGGCGATTGGCGCCAGCCCGAGGTGGACGCCGCCTTTGCGGCTTCGCTGGCGGAGCACCTGGAGAGGGGGGAGATCATCTCGCTCGATCTCCACATCAACGACCCGGCCTTCGCCGATGCGTGCGCGGAGAAGATGATCGAGATGCTCGCGCGTGGATGAGGGCTCGGAGGCCGTGTAATCTTCAATCTATCCTTCTCATGCAGCAGTTTCGAAGCCGCGCGTCGAAGAACGTCCCGCGCCGCCGCCTCCAGGAGCACGCTGGCCTGTTTAGGGTCGCTCATAGAGCACTTCGCCTTCGCGCAGGGCGCGCGCCAGGACGTGGTTCAAGGAGTCGCGCCAGTATTCCACTTCATCGCTGCTGAAGAGCAGAATATCCTTGGAAACGTCGAAACCCGCCAGCGCGCGCCAAAGCCGCGTCGTTTCGGAGCGCCTGTCCCGCCCCTCCTTAAAGGGGGCGGCTTCCACCACCACGAAATCCACGTCGGAATCCGCCCCCGCGTCGCCGCGTGCGCGTGAGCCGAAAAGGATCACCTGCTCGGGATCGACCTCATCCACGATGGTCTTCACCATCCGCCGTAGAAGCGCGTCGTCTACTCGCGTCATGGTTAAGGACTCCCTCCGTTTCCGTAAGGCCGCAGCCGGGCGATGCGCCGCCATTATAAGCGCGGGTGAAGTTCGCGTCATCATCCTGGGCGAAGAGGGGAGCCGTCGCCTTCACCACCTGGAGCAGTGGCGAAGCCGCGCATCGAGGGGCCGCGGCCCGGTTGCCTCGAAAACCCGGCGCGGGCGGTCTTTTCCCCTCAAATGGTTTAAGATGCGCCCGTAAATCTTTTTTCATTTATAAATCATTGGTGTGAAAGGACGATTCAGATGGCGGGAAACATCGCGGAAGAACGCCACGAGACCGACGTGTTGATCGTGGGCGGGGGCGCAGCGGGGACGATGGCCGCCTTCGAGTGCGCGCAGGCGGGCGTGCGCGTTATCCAGGCCACCAAGGGCCGCGCCACGAGCGGTACGACGACCGTGGCGCGGGGTGGATTCGCCGCGGCGATGGCGCCGGGCGACAGTCCGGAGCTTCACCTGCAGGAGATATTGAAATACGGCGGCGAGCTCATCGACCCCGAACTGGCGAGAACCTGGGTGTACGACATCATCGACGTCGTGCGCGACATGCGCGATTGGGGGGCGGAGTTCATCACCGCCGATAACGGCGACCTCGACCTCAAGATGTTCCCGAGCCACACCTATCCCCGCGCCCTGCACCACCACGACACCACGGGCAACATGGTCACCAAGGTGCTCTCGAAGCGTCTTCGGGGCGACGCCCGCATCGGCCAGCATCCCCATGTGGCTATCGTGGACCTCATCACCGAAGATGGCCGCGTCATCGGCGCCTGGGGGGTGGACTACTCGCGCGGCTGCCTCATGGTCTACGCCGCGCGTGAGGTGATTCTCGCCACGGGGGGCGGGAGCGGTCTTTTCTACGTGAACGACAACCCGCCGCAGGTGACGGGCGACGGCTACGTCCTGGGCTTTCGCGCGGGCGCAGCACTCCTCGGCATCGAGATGATCGATTTTCAGGCCATGTGCTGCGCGCCCGAGGAACTATTCGGCTTCGCGCCGCATCCCACCGGGTTCATCAACGCGGGCGCCATATTCCTGAACCAGGAGGGCGAGGCGTTCCTTAAACGCTACTTCCCCGACACGGCGGAAAAAAGCACGCGCAGCGAGGTCATCCTCGCCATGGCGAAGGAGATTCACGCAGGCAGAGCGGGCTTAACGGGCGGCATTTACATGGACGCGACGAAAGTCCCCATGGAGACGATCCAGAAACAGATCCCCCACGTATACAAAACCTGTCTCTCGCGCGGCATCGACATCACGAAAACGCCGCTCGAGGTGGCGCCGGGCAGCCACACATGGCTCGGCGGTCTGGAGATAGACGTTAATGGAAAAACGCGCGTGCCGGGCCTTTGGGCCGCGGGCGAGACGGGGGGCGGCATCCACGGCGGCAACCGCATCGGCGGCTCGGCGCTTTCGGCCTCGCTGGTCTACGGGAGACGAGCGGGCAAGGAGGTTTCTGAAGGGGTGAAGGCGAGCGGACGGGACGCGCCGGCTGTTTTCGGCGGCATTCCCGAAGCGGAGCGCGCCTGGCTGGAAGCGCTCATCGAGCGCGAGGAGGGCCCGCTCCAGAAAGACGTGCGCATGCGCTGCCGGATGCTCGCGCACGAGAAGCTCGGCCCCATACGCGACGCCGGGGGCTGCCGGGACGCGCTGGATGAATATGCGCGCATTGAGAACGAGGATATCCTCAATATGCGGCTCGATGACGGCGCGCGCGCCTCTGAGAAAACAAAAGGCCAGGAACTCGAAAGCGCGCTCTCGGTCCGGAACCTGGCGCTTCTGGGGAAACTCCTCGCCACCGCCGCGCTCAACAGGGAAGAGAGCCGGGGGGCGCATTTCCGGCTGGATTACCCCGAAACGGACGAGGCGAACTGCAGTTTCGTCACGCGCCTCGCGCACGGGGAGGATGGCGGGATATTGTTCGATACGGACCCGCTCAAGACGTATACGCCCGCAGCGGCCCGGGAATAGACGGCGGGTAGATACAGGAAGGAGAGGAACCAGGATATGGCGCAGGCGAAGGTAGGCGTGGTCGGCTTGGGGAACATGGGGCGCGGCGTCGCAGGGAATCTGCACAAGGCGAAAATCCCCTTGATGGTCTGGGACGTGGCCCCTGAGGCGCGAAAGCCGTGGGAGAGAAAACGGGGCGTTGAAATTCTCGACCCGGGCGA
The DNA here is from genome assembly GCA_965203325.1 of bacterium. Lineage (GTDB taxonomy): Bacteria > UBA8248 > UBA8248 > UBA8248 > UBA8248 > Bin107. The sequence goes on along the minus strand of OZ241875.1, from coordinate 249,180 downwards.
GATGGCCGGGCAGGCGAGCGTCATCATCTTCGTGGTGCCCGGTTCGCCCGAAATCGAGGAGGCTCTCAAGGGAAGAGGGGGCGTTCTGGCGAACGCGCGAAAGAACCTCGTGATCTACGACTTCACGAGTTCGGACCCCGCTGTGAGCCGGAAGATCGCCCGGCGCGCGAAGGTGAAGGGGGTGGCGTTTCTCGACGCCGGCATGAGCGGCGGCGCGACGGGCGCCGCCGCAGGAACGCTCACGCTCATGATAGGCGGGGACGAACGGGCATATCGCCGCACGAAGCGATTTTTGACCCCCATCGCGGATAACCTCTTCTATCTGGGCGAGAGCGGCGCGGGCCACGCCATGAAGTTGATTCACAACATGGTCTGCCATTCCATCTTCATGGCGACCTGCGAGGGAGGAAAGCTCGCCGAGCGGGTGGGCCTCAAGGTCGAGGACATGATCGACGTGTTCAACGTCTCGAACGCGCGGAGCTACGCGAGCCAGTTCCGTTTTCCGAACCACATACTGTCCGAAAAGTGGGACGGCAAATCGCGCGTCTACAACATGATCAAGGACGTCGGCATGGCCGTGAAGATGGGCGAGAAGCACAGGGCGCATACCGAACACGGGGAAGCCACGCTCGCGTTTCTGGAAAAAGCCGTCAAGCGCGGGATGATCGAAAAAGATTTTACCTTGTTGTATCGTGACTACGAGAAGATCGCGAAGACGCGCTTGTAGGTTTGCTTGAAACTGGAGTTTTCCGATGAAGCTGGTGGTGGGTGTTACGGGCGCTTCCGGTTCGATTTACGGCGTGCGCCTCATGGAAGTCTTGCACGACGCGTATCCCGAAGTGGAGACGCACCTCGTCGTCTCCAAGGCGGGGGTCCGCGTACTGGCCTACGAGACGGACGTGGACCTGGCCCGCCTCTCTTCCTGGGCGAGCGTCGTTCATCCCGAAAGCGACATCGGCGCAAGGCCCGCGAGCGGGAGCGCAGGCTTCGACGCGATGGTGATTGCGCCTTGCTCGCTCAAGACGCTCGGTCAGATAGCCACCGGCACGGGGGAGAACCTCATCTGCCGCGCGGCGGACGTGATGCTCAAGGAGCAGAAAAAACTCGTTCTCCTGCCGCGCGAGATGCCGCTCTCGGCGGTTCATCTGGAGAACATGCACAAGCTCGCCCTGATGGGCGTATTCATCCTGCCTGCGTCGCCGGGGTTCTATTTCAAGCCGCAGACGATGGAGGACTTGATCGATCACGTGGTGGGCAAGACGCTCACCTGCCTGGGGCTGGAGCAGAACCTCTTCGAGCAGTGGCGGGGCCAGCACCCGGAGCGAAAGACTTTATCGTCGAGAACCGAGGGAGAAACGAGCGAATGAATGAAAAATCAGAGGTCGCCGCACAACTCGTGAGGGTGGGGCGGGATGTCTTCGGCTTGGAAGATGAAGAACGCATCGCCGGATTCGCCGATGAGGTGGCGGAAATGATGCAGACGCTGTCGTCCGCCTCACTCGAGAAAACGCTGGAGCCTTTCACTCCACCCGCCGAAGAAACGAAATAAATTGCCGCTCGCAAGGGCCGTACTGCCTTCGTTTTATCAGGATTCCGTAAAACTCATGCGCCTGGCGCGCGAGATTCGCAAGAAGAGGGGCATCTCGGAAGTCGCGGCGCTCATGGGCACGCCCGCGAATCAGGAGATCATGCTTCAGGCGGGACTGGCCGAAGAGAACGAGGTCGAGGCCGGGCCGAACGATCTGGTGCTGGCCGTGGAGGCGGATTCGCAAGCGCTGGCATTCGAGGCGATCGAGGAGGCGAAAGCCTTTCTCAAGCAAGCGCGGGTCGGGGATGGCGGCGCGAGTGATTTTTCGCCGTCGAGTCTGGCGGGTGCGCTCGCCGCAGCGCCCGAATCCAACCTGGCGGTTATCTCCATACCCGGCGCCCATGCCGCGAAAGAAGCCATGGACGCCCTGCGGGCCGGGCTCCACGTGTTCCTCTTCAGCGACAACGTATCGGTGGATGACGAAGTGGCGCTCAAGCGGGAGGCCATCGAGCGCGATTTGCTCCTGATGGGCCCCGACTGCGGAACGGCGTACATCGCAGGAATCGGACTCGGCTTCGCCAACGCCGTGAAGCCGGGGCGTGTGGGCTGCATCGCCGCCTCCGGCACGGGCTTGCAAGCCGTGGCCTCTCAACTCGATGCCCTGGGCGAGGGGATTTCCCACGGAATCGGCGTGGGCGGACGCGATTTGTCCGCGGAAGTCGGCGGGCTGATGACGCTCCATGCGCTCGATTTCCTGTCGGACGATCCGGAAACGGAAATTGTGGCGCTCATATCCAAGCCGCCCGACCCGGAGGTGCTGCCTGAAATCGAAGAGGCGCTCGAAAACTTCGACAAACCGCACGTTGTCTGCTTTTTGGGTGCGGAAAAACCGGGCTGGGCGGAGACTCTGGAAGATGCGGGCCACGCCGTGGCGGCGATCCTGAAAGGGGAGAGCTACGAACCTGAAAATTTCTTTGCGCAAGCAGGGCTGAAAGAGAAAATTGTCTCCCTGGAGCCGGGCGACGCGCCGGGCGGCGGGGGCGTTTTGGGGCTGTTCTCGGGCGGTACGCTCGCCCATGAGAGCCGTCTGATTCTCGAATCCCTGCTCGGAGAAGTTTCCTGGAACGAGGATGCGGGTCGCCACCGGATTCTCGACCTGGGCGATGACCGCTACACGGTCGGCAAGCCCCATCCCATGGTCGACCCGGAATCCCGCGCGGAGGCGATCCTGGAGGCGGAAGGCTTCGGCGTGGTCTTGCTTGATTTGGTGCTGGGCAGAGGGAGCGCACAGGACCCGGCGGGTCCGCTGGTGCGGGCGATAAAAGAGGCCAGAGGCAAAGACAGGAGTCCGCTGTTCGTCGCCTCCGTGGTGGGGACGGCGGACGACCCGCAAGGCCTGGACGAGCAAGTGCGGATCCTCGAGGACGCCGGTGTAGCCGTGCTGCCTTCGAACGCGCAGGCGGCGCGCTTCGCCGCCGCTGTGGTGCGGCCAGAGTTACTCGAAGGCGATGGATCATGAAAGACTTGCGCCGGAAACCGCTTCGGGTCGTGAATCTGGGTCTCGAGATTTTCGCGGATGCACTGAGAGACCAGAACGTGGCCGTGACGCAGGTGCGCTGGCGGCCGCCGGCGGGGGGAAAACCCCATCTGCTCGAAATACTGGAGAAACTCGAAGAACTGGATAGATAAACCATGTTGAGTGATAGGAAAGCAAGGGAGTGAAAAATGAATGAACCTTGGCGCTTGAGCCTCTCGGATGGATTGAAAAAAATCAATGAAGGCGGTTTGTCCGCCTCTGAATGGACGCGCTCTTTGCTGGAGCGGATCGACGCGCTGGAGGGTAAAATCCTGGCGTGGGCGCACGTGGCGGGGGAGGGCGCGCTCGCAGAAGCGAAGGCGGTTGACGAGCGACTCGCGAACAGTGAGGGGAACGGGCCGCTCGGGGGCGCCGCCATCGGCTACAAGGACATCGTGGATGTCGCCGGCCTGCCGCGCGAGGCGAACTCTCCGCTGTTGAAAGGCCAAATAGCGGATGGGGACGCCACCGTCACGACGCGCCTGAAAAATGCGGGCGTAATCTGCCTCGGCAAGACGGTCACCACGCAGTTCGCCACCTCCGACCCTTCGGAAACGCGGAATCCGTGGAACCTGAAGCATAGCCCCGGCGGTTCGAGCAGCGGCTCCGCGGCGGCGGTGGCCGTCGGGATGGTACCGGCGGCCCTGGGGAGCCAGACGGGCGGTTCGACCTTGCGGCCTGCCGCGTTTTGCGGCGTGGTGGGGCTCAAGCCCACCTACGGTCGTATCCCCAGAAGCGGGCTGATCACGGTGTCGTGGAATCTGGACCACGTGGGCGTCATCACCCGGTGTTCCGAGGATGCGGCGCGCGTGCTCACGGCCATCTCAGGCGCGGACGGGGTCGACGCCCAGGCGCCCGACGTCGCCGTGCCCGATTACGCCGAGGCCTCCGCACCAGTGAAGCCGGAACGCGTTTGTTTCTGGAAAGAGGATCTCCTCCCCCACGCGAGCGAAGAGGTGGCCGAGCGAATGGAGGAGTGCGTGGCGAGTCTCAAGACCAATGGCGTGGAGGTAGAGGAGGCGAAGCTGCCGGTGGACGTGGACGAGATGCACGCGGCGCACCGCATCATCATGCGCGTGGAGGCGGCCGCCTATCACGAGGCGATGTTCCTGGAGAATCAGGACGCCTATGCTTCCCAGATTCGAAAAAATATCTCGACGGGCCTGATGACGCCTGCGGTTCACTACGTGAACGCCCTGCGCTTTCGCGCGCGCTTCATTCAGCGGATGGCGGATTTCTTCCGGGGATTCGACCTCGTCATCCTGCCCTCCCACGTGGAGCGCCCCCCCATCGCCGAGGAATCCACCGGAAACGCCCTGTTCAACGAGCCGTTCACGCAAATCGGGTTTCCGGCCATTTCCCTCCCGGTAGGCCGGGGGGATGAGAATCTGCCCATCGGGATTCAACTGGGCGGGCGCCGCTTCGGGGAGGCCGCGCTTCTCTCCGCCGCCCGCTGGTGCGAGGCGGAACTGGGCTGGGTCGCGGAGTTTCCGGATGTCGAAACGCAAGATTGACGCCGTCTCAGTCATACAGCCCCTGCCCCTTGAGGGTCAATTCCGATTGAGGAATGAGGGATTGGAGCAGAAACCGAGCGGTTTGTGCGGAGGCTGATGTGGTGGGGGCATGCTCTTTTGTAGGGGCCGCATACATGCGGCCCATCGCCGGGAGGCGAAAAATGCAGGGTCGCATGTATGCGACCCCTACACCCTTGCGCATCACTTGAGAGACTTTTTCAACAACCCCTTGAGTTTCGTTTCTGAGCCGAGGCCGTGAGGTTTCTTGCTTTTTGTCCTGCGGTATGGTTTAAGGTTTCGTCATACGGGAATTTTAATTCAAGGGGTGGTTGCGAGGACGAGAAGGCGGGACTATTCCATTCATTTTCCCTCCAACGCCTCTGCCGATGGTGAACCGGTTTTTATGTTCAAGACGACGAAAATAGGGCACGTCGGGTTCTGGACCAAAGACCTGGACCGGATGGAGGATTTCTACACGCGCGTGCTGGGCTTCCGGGTAACGAGCAGGAGTGGGCCGGGCGCGAAGGTGCCGGGCGGGGCTTCCGTATTTTTAAGATGCGACGTCACCCATCATGAGGTCGTATTCTTCCAGGCCCCGGAGGATGCCCCGGGGCTGTATCCCGAATCGGGCAATTCCATGGCGGAGGCCAAACCGGGGTTTCAGCACGTCGCTTTTGAGTTGCCGGACCGGGGAGAGTGGCTCAAGGCGCTTCGGCACGTGAAAGAGTGCGGCGTCAAGATCGAATACGGCCCCCTGGTGCACGGCCCCGAGGGAGACGGGTTCGAGGCGGGCAGCGGGAACCGCGCTTTTTATTTCTGCGACCCGGACGGAAACTACATCGAGCTCTATTGCGACATCGACACGTTTCGCGAAGAAGAGGAGAGTTCCTGATTCTCGTATTTGGGTAAGCATTCCGGGAATCGTTTTTTCGTGGCATCACTATTCACCAAGGAGGAGAAACAGATGAAGTACCTGAAAAACGCTGCGGTTGCAGCAGTCGCTTTCACGCTGGCGGTCGGCCTGTCGTTCTCGAGCGCCGAAGCCGCACGCATCAAGACCTCGGTCGCCAGCGCCGGGCCCGGCGCCGCCGCCTACGTGATCTGGGGCGGCCTCGCGGCTCTGGTGTCCAAGGAATCGAAGACCGTCGAGATGAACAACCTCACCACACGCGGCGCGGTGGAAGACATCCGTCTGGTCGAAAACGGCAAGGCCGAGTTCGCTCTGGGCGTCGCCACGCTCGTGGATTTGGCGCTCAAGGGCAAGAAGATGTTCAAGAAGCCCTACAAGAACGTGTGCGGCTTCGGACCCGGCACGGTTTCGCAGTTCCACATCGCCGTTCGGAAGGACTCGGGCATCAAGACGGTCGCCGACTTGAACGGCAAACGCGTAAGCTTCGCGCGCCGGGGCAGCAGCACGCACTTCATGACGCGAACCATCGTGGCGCTCGCCGGCATCAAGGTGCGCGAGGAGAACCTGAACTGGAACGTGGCGGCCGATGCCGTCAAAGACGGCCGCCTCGACGCATTCACCATCCCGAACCCGGTTCCCTCTCCGGCCGTCCTGAAGCTGGCGACCTCGCTTCCCATCACCCTCGTACCTGTGGACGGGAAAGTGGGCGACGGCCTCCTCAAGTCGAACAAGGCCTATTTCAATACCACCATCGTCAAGAACGCTTACAACGGCGTCGACAAGCCGGTGCCCACCATCGGCTACGCCGCGTGGACCATCGTGGGCTGCAACGTGCCCAACGACGTGGTGTATGAAGTGGCGCGCATCAACTTCTCGAAGAAGGGCCGCGAGTTCCTGCTCAAGGTGCACAAGGGCTGGGCTTCGGGCTTCGTGACGGCCCCGGACCTGAAAGGGATGGCCGCCATCAACCTGAAAGCGCATCCGGGCGCAGAGCGTTACTGGAAAGAAGTCGGCTACAAACTGCCGAATTAGTAAAAAGAACCAGGCGTCTTCACCGGCCGGGAGGTTTGCTCTCCTCCCGGCCGGTATGTTCAAGCGAAGCATCCGTTCTTGTTGAGGATGCTTCGCCGGAAACGTGGTACTTCCCTCGGGGGAACATAGATTGAGTTTTCGCAGCGTCTTGGAAAAAATCGGTAGTTTCCTCGGGGCGGGCCTCGCCAAGACGAGGACGCTGAGCGGCCACTCCCTCTGGGCGCTGCGCGTGGTGGGCTTCATATTCGCCGCATATTTTCTCTTCGGCGCGGTGAACGGGAGCTTCACCATCTTCGGCCCAAGAAGCATGAAACTTGCGCTGCTCGAATTTCCCTACATCCCGTATTACGGGGAACAGTTCTCCCTGCCCATATTCATCTGCCTTACGTCCGTTCTCACCTTTATGCTCTATCCATGCAGGGAGAGTTCACCGAAAGACAGGCCCTCGGGTTTCGACGTGCTCTGGTGCGTACTGAGTTTCGTCGTGATGTGCGAGTTCATGTATTTCTATGACGACCGGGGCGCCCGGGCGGGCATCGTGGAGTGGAACGACGTGGTGTTCGGCTTCGCCGCCGCATGCCTGGTCTGGGAGACGTGCCGCCGCGTGCTCGGTCTCGTCTTGCCCATCGTCGCCGTCGTATTCCTGTTCTACGACTGGGCGGGGCCGATATTCCCGGGTCTGCTTTCGCATAAGGGCGCGGAGTTCGGCTACGTGATGGGCTATCTCTACAGCCAGTCGGGCATCTACGGGGTCATCACCCGCGTCTACGCGCAGGTGGTTTTCATCTTCCTGATATTCGGCGCGCTGCTCCAGGCCACGCGGGTGGGGGACGTGTTCGTCGATCTCGCCTTCGCGCTCGTGGGCCGCTTCAAGGGCGGAGCGGCGAAGGCGGCCGTCGTGTCGAGCGGCCTCGTCGGCTCCATCGTGGGCAGCGGGGCGGCGAACATCGTCATCACCGGGACCTTCACCATCCCCCTCATGAAGCGCGGGGGTTTCCGGGCCACCTACGCCGCGGCGACCGAGGCGGTGGCCAGCATCGGCGGTCACCTGATGCCGCCCATCATGGCGTCGGCCGCTTTTATCCTCGCGGCGATGACCGAGACGCCCTACTACAAGGTCGCGCTCGTGAGCCTCGTGCCCGCGCTGCTCTATTATCTTTCCGTCTTCATGTCGGTCCACTACTACGCGAGTAAGAACAACCTGCAAGGCCTCTCGAAAGAAGAGCTGCCCGATTTCTGGGGCGTGATGAGAAAAGACGGGATACTACTACTCCCCATCGTGCTGCTCATCATGCTTCTCATCCTGCAGTTCTCGCCGTTTTTCGCGGGCTTCTGGGCCATCGTCGCCTCGGTGGTGGTGAGCACGTTCAAGCAGAAGTGCTGGTATCTGCTGGGTGTGCAGGCGGCCGTTTTCGTCGCGAGCATCCTCTACGGCGGCGACGCGGTGTACCTCTACGTGCTGATCGGCTGCTTCCTGTCGTGGCGGCACCAGGAGGCGCGGCGCATCATGTCCGAAATCGGCGACGCGTTCGTTACGGGTTCCGTCAATTCACTCGTCATCGGCGCGACGGCGGGCGTCATGGGCCTGGTGCTCACCGGCGTCACGCATCCCGATCTGGCGCAGAAGATGACGGCCATCATTCTTTCCTATTCGAACAACATGCTCTGGCTGGCCGTGGCCCTGGTGGCGCTCGCCAGCTACATCCTGGGCATGGGGATGACGATCACGGCGAGCTACATCCTCATCGCCATCCTCGCAGGCCCCGCGCTCATGGACTTCGGTCTCTCGATGTTCACCGCGCACATGATCATCCTGTGGCTGAGCCAGGACGCGGCCCTCACGCCGCCCTTCGCCCTAGGCGCGTTCGTGGCGGCGGGCGTCGCGCAGTGCGACCCCATGCGCACGGGCTTCATATCGCTCAAGCTGGCGAAGCCGCTCTACGTCGTGCCGCTCCTGATGGCCTACACGCCGATCCTGATCAACGGCCCCTGGGATCAGGTCATCCTGGTATGGGCGAGCGCGGCCCTGGGCTTCATCTGCACCTCGGCGGCGCTGGAAGGCTATTTCCTGCGCATCCTGACGACGTTCGACCGGTGCCTGATGGGTGCTGCCGGTTGCGCCCTGTTCTGGAACGGCATGTGGTACAAGACGACGGGGCTTGCCCTGATGATCGCCTCGATCGTCATGCAATTGATGCGGCCCAAGGATTTCGCAACCCCGGTGCCTGTGGAGGCGGAATCTGCCGAGGGGTAGGGCTTGGGGTTGTTGAGAAAGTCCCGCATTGGCCGGTTCGATCTGTAGGGACAACCCCTCCTCGGGGTTGTCCTGCCCTCCGTGGTTGTCCTTTGTCGGGTATCGGACAGGCACAGAGGCCTGTCCCTACGGGTAATACGGAAGCCGCACGACACCGTCATTTCGCAACCGCGGCCTCCGCCCGCCTTTTGGTTTTGATCGTCATTCCGGCGAAAGCCGGAATCTATTTTCGTCTTTGCCTTTTCGCTTTCTCGGGCGGACGTTTTTACGCCCGGCCGGGGAGGATCGGAATCGAACGCAAAAACGAAAGGCAAATTCTCTGGATTCCGCATCCAGACGCCGCGCAACGACAAGGTCGTGCCGCCCTGTCCGGTGAAAAGTCAAAATGGATTCTGGCTTTCGCCGGAATGACGGTGAACAATCTCGATTGGGGGCAAGAACCCCTTTTCAGGGGTAGCGCAGAAGTCCCTCACGGATGGAAAGGCAACCCCCCCTACCCCCCCTTGTCAGGGGGGTATAAAAAGGCGATGCGCCTTCGCAGGGTTGAGGGGGTTTTGCTTTTTCTTGCCCCCCTGACAAGGGGGGGTAGGGGGGGTTGGTTTTAAGGGATTTCCCTTTCAAGGGGGTTGCCATCACCCTCTCAAGGCGCTTTTCAACAAGCCCTTGTCCTGGGGGGCTTTTACAACCCCCTATGCCGCCTGAGAAAATCTATACGACTAGGCCAGAAAGAACCCGCCGTTCACGTCGATGGTGACGCCGGTGACGTGGCGCGCGTCTTCTGAAGCGAGGAAGGCGACGACGCCCGCGATGTCCTCGGGCGCGCCGATGCGCCCCAGGGGCGTGGCGGCTTCGGTCCTTTTTCGCTGCTCATCGCTCATCTGCGCGAGGATGCGCCCGGTTCCGATGACGCCGGGTGCGACGGCGTTCACGTTGATGTTGTCCGGGCCGAACTCCCGCGCCAGGTGTCGCGTGAGGCCGATGACGGCGGCCTTGGAGCTCGAATAGTGCGGCCCCTGTAGCACGCTGGCCGAGCGGCCCGCGACGGAGGAGAAATTGACGATCTTGCCGCTTTTTTTCTCCTTCATGTGGGGTAGCACCGCCCAGCAGGCCCGGTAAGTCGTTTTCACGTTCATGTCGAACATCTTGTCGAAGGCCTCTTCGTCGATTTCCAGCGCAGAGAGGGGAAGTCCCGCGCCGACGCAGTTAATGAGGCCGTCGATGCGCCCGTGCGCTGAAATCGTATCCCCGAAAACCTTTTTCACGTTCTCCGAGTCGAGTGCGTCGTATGCCACGGCGCTCGCATCGCCGACGTCGTCTTCGCGGATGAGCCTCGCCGTTTCCTCGCGCGATTCGGCGATGTCCATGCAGACGACGTGCGCGCCCTCGCTCGCCAACCTCAGCGCACTCGCCTGGCCGATGCCTGCGCCCGCGCCCGTGACGATGATGGTTTTGTTCTCGAAACGCATGCGTTTCCTCCTTTGGATGACCCCGCATCCTAGCCCAGGTCGGAAAAATTGTCTCGCAAGGCCGGAGCGCTTCTCAGGCCGTGTGGAAGATGGTAATTTGCTGGTTCCATTCAAGGGGAAACCGCCTGAGAGGGGAGTGGAAGAATGGCTTATGCCCGTGTTCCAGGAGAAGACGAAGGATAAGGTGACATGAAATTCTCGATTTTTTACGTGATTTGCCCCGAGGGGGATGAAACCGAAGCCGACGCCTACCAGAAGGTGATGGAGCAATGCCAGGCGGCGGATGAGTTGGGCTACCACTGCGCATGGTTCGCGGAGCACCATTTCTCCAAAGTGGGCATGTGCCCCGATCCCCTGCTGTGGTGCGCGGCGCTGGCGCAGAAGACGAAAAACATCCGCCTGGGCACGGCGATATCAATCATGCCATTCCACAATCCGGTGCGCCTCGCCGAGCAGGCGGCGGTGGTGGATCTGTTGAGCGGCGGGCGGCTCGAACTCGGCGTGGGGCGCGGTTCCCAGCCCAAGGAGTTCAAGACGTTCGGCGCAAAGCCCTCTGAGAGCAGAAAGCGGCTCGTCGAGGGTATGGAGATCGTATCGAGGCTCCTGGAAGGGGAGCAGGTGACCTTCGAGGGCGAGTTCTACCGGTGCAAAGACGTTGAAATCTTCCCCAAGCCCCTCCAGAAGCCGAGGCCGCCCATCTGGCTGGCCGGCACGAGCCCCGAGACCTACACCTACGCGGGCGAGAACGGCTTCAAGATCATGGCTTCTGCCGGCTTCAAGGGCCCCCAGGTCTACCGCGACAAGATGAAGCTCTACGAAGAAGCCGTGGCGGCGACCGGGGGCGACCTGTCCGATATCGACTACACCATGACGCACCGCTTCTACGTCTGTGAGGATAATCAGCAGGCCGATTACCTCAAAACCTTCGAGCGCGGGCTTTCCTCTTATCTCGAATACCGCGCCAGGGTGAACGAGGTGGATTTCACCGACGAGGAAGGCAGACACCTCCAGCGCAACTGGAGCTACAAGCTCGACGTGCGCGAGTTCCTGAAAGGCGGCGGCGTCATCGGCTCCGTGGAGGAGAACATTCAGGAGCTTTACCGCTTGAAGCACGATTTCGGGCTGAACCACGTGATTCTCGGCGTTTACGGCGACGGGATGAAGCACGAGGATTCTCTGAAACTTCTGGAAAGATTCGCCACTGAGGTCGCGCCCGCGATGGCCTGACGCGCCGCTCACCCGGTGCGGCCACCCCTCGCGAGCGCAGGCCGGGGAGGGTATCCGCATGACATACGTGTTCGATTGGGACGACGGCGAAAAGATCGAGATGGTCGATATAGAACTGCCCCGGGGCTGGCGCATCCTCATCGACCCCCGGAACACGAACTCCCGAATGCTCAGCATGGGGAATCAGGACATCCCCGTCGGCGGCGGCATTCCCGTCCATCTGCATGAGAAAGAAGAAGAAATCCTCTTCTTCCACGAGGGTGAAGCCGAAGTGGAGGTGGACGGCGAGGTCTACCAGGTCAAGGCGGGCATGACCGCCTTTCTGCCCGTGGGCGTGGAGCACGGCCTGAGGAACACCGGCGACGTTCCCCTGAAACTCCTGTGGATGTTCTCACCGCCGGGGTATGAGGAAATCTTCCGCCACATGGCGGATATCGACACGGATCACGGCAAGTACGAAGAACTGCACCCGAGGGAGGTGTGAAAGGGCGGAGTCCCTCGCGGATCCAGGGAAATCCCCGAGCGTCCCAGCCCGCGCAGGTCCTCAACAAAGCCTCATCCTGAGTAGGCGCGCTATTGCGCCTGCACGATGGGCGTGTCGTCGCGGTTGCCCCATTCCTTCCAGGAGCTCATGTAGTTTCTCACTTTGGGGTAGTCCAGAAGCCGCAGGGCGAAGTAACCGTGCGCCGCACGGTAGCCCGTCTGTCAGTAGGCGGTCACTTCTTTCTCGGGCGTGACCCCGATGGCCTCGAACTGCGCGCGAAGCTCATCCGCCGGCTTCATCTCGCCCTCAGGCGTCAGGTGCTGGAGCCACTCCTGCCAGACCGCGCCGGGGATGATGCCGCTGCGCCTGGCGCGCATGCTGCGCCCCTCCCATTCCTCAACCGAGCGGGTGTCGAGCAGCATGTGGTTGTCATCCTCGATGGCGGCCAGCACGTCCTCGCGCGTGGCGAGGCGCTCCGGTTCGAACGCCATTTGGAAAGAAGCGGCCTTGGGCACCTCGGCGTCGCGCGTCGTCTCGTAGCCCGCCCGCTCCCAGGCGCCGTAGCCGCCGTCGAGCACGTGCACGTCCTTGTGGCCGAAAAGCTCCAGCATCCAGAAGCCGCGCACGCTCGTGTTGCCGACGAAGTCATCATAGAAGACGATGGTGTTCTCGAACGACACCCCGCGGTTCCCGAGCAGGAACGCCCACATGGAGAAGAAATTTCTCAAGGGCGCCTCGTCCGAATCGTCGCTGTTCACGCCGTAGACGTCGAAGTGCCGCGCGCCGGGGATGTGGCCCATCGTATAGCGCTCGCCGGGGCGCGTGTCGATGATCCTTACATTCGGGTCGTCCATGCGCTCTTTGAGAAGTGCTGCCGACCAGAGCAGGTCGGGGTTCGCATATCCTTTCGGGTTGTCGCTCGGCATGGTGTTCTCCTCCTAGTCCGTCCAGAAGCCGCCGTTCACGTCCACCGCCTCGCCGTTGATGTGGGCGGCTTCCTCGCTCGATAGGAACAGGACGGTCTGCCACACGTCCTCGGGCGTCGTGAGCCTGCCCATGGGATGGGCCTTCTCGGCGTTCACGAGCATCTCGGGCGGGGACTGGAAGTGAAGGCCCGTATCGGCCGGACCGGGTTGTATGGTGTTGATCGTCACGCCCGTTTTCGCCAATTCGCGCGCGAGGTTGAACGTCATGGCGAGCAGGCCCGCCTTGGCGGCGGAGTAGGTGAGGTTCGGGCCGATGCCCCCCATTTTCCCCGCGATGGACGCGAAGCTGACGATGCGCCCCGTCCCCGAGGACTTGAGCGCCTCGATGGTCTCCTGGATGCAGAAATAGGGCGCCAGCAGGTTCACGTTCAGCACGACGTTCCAGTCTTCCTCTTCGAGTTCCATCGGCGGGCGGATCGGCATGTAGCCGGCCACGTTCGCCAGCACGTCGCAGCCGCCCAGCCATTCGAGCGCCGCGCGCATGGTGGTGCGGATGGCGTCCACGTCGGCGAGGTCGCAGGGGAGCTTGAAGAGTTGATCGGACGGGCCTTCGATCGCGTCGAACGCCGGGCCTTCCCTGTCGGTGGCGAAAACCCTGGCGCCGGCCTCGATGTATCCCTGCAGGATGCGGCTTCCCATCGCGCCCGCCGCGCCCGTGAGAATGACCTTTCGGCCCTGAAAATCAAAACGAATGGGCATTGCGCTACTCCAGTTCTGGTGTTTGCGGGATGTTTCGAAAGTTTATTTTCCGGTTTCAGTACGGCGGATGATACACCACAAACCGAAGGGGAGAAAGCGGGAGGGAGGGGTTCCCCTGGATGGCGCAAGGAGCCTCTCCGCGTCGATTTTTGATGTTTTGTTTTCTCCTTCGTGTTGTTATAATGCGAGAATCGAAAGCAAGCGAAATACCGTCGCGTTCTGCCGAGTCCCGAGGGGATGGCGATGGGGGGGTGGTCTATTCATTCGAAAATCAAACAAAGGATAAGAATATAAAAACGCCCTGCGGCATGCGGTTCGGCGCCGCAAACGAGTGGAGGTTGTGATGGCTGAACTCTCATACATCGGAAAAAGCATACCCCGCGTCGACGGGCCGGAAAAGGTGACGGGCCGGGCCATGTTCACCCTGGACCTTCAGTTGCCCAAAATGCTCCACGGGAGGCTGCTCGGGAGTCCCCTGCCGCACGCGCGGATCAAGAACATCGACACCAGCCGCGCCGAGAGGCTCCCCGGCGTCAAGCTCGTGATGACGTCCAAGGATATCCCCGAGGGAGTGGAATGGGGCGTCGTACCCGTTTGCTACGATCAGCATCCCCTCGCCTCGGACAAGGTGCGGCACGTGGGCGACTCGGTAGCGGCCGTTGTGGCGATTTCTGAAGACATCGCGATTGAGGCGCTCGATCTGATCGACGTGGACTACGAGGAGCTTCCCGCCGTCTTCGACCCGAGAGAAGCGATGAAAGAGGGCGCACCCGTCATCCACGACAGGTACCCGGACAACATCGCCTTCACCAAGCACATGGAGTTCGGCGACGTGGACCGCATGTTCGACGAGGCCCATCACGTGAGCGAGTTGGCCACCTCCTCCTCGCGCCAGATGCACGGCTCTCTGGAGTCGCACGTCTCCATCGCCGAGTGGTCGCAGAAAGGCGACGTGACGGTCTACAATTCCTCGCAATGCCCGAGTCTATCGAGCCAGTATTTCTCAAAACTCCTCAAGATCCCCGAGGCCCAGATTCGCGTGATCACGAACTACGTGGGCGGGGGTTTCGGCGGGAAGGCGACGAGCAAGTTCAACATTGATTTCCTCTCCATCATCGCGGCGAAAAAGCTGAACCTCCCCGTAAAATTCTACTACACGCGAGAAGAGGAGTTTCTCCTCGGTACCCACCGGACGAAGCAGTTCCACGTCTGGCGCATCGCCACCGACAAGGACGGCATGCTGCTCGCCCGCGACACCCAGATGGTGGTGGAAAACGGCGGGTATTCGGATTACAGCCCGGCGGTCGGCGGCATCACGGCGCACATGGGCGGGAGCATCTACAACTACAAGGCCTATCGCCATCACGCCGACGTCGTCTGCACGAACGTGCCGCCCGGCGGCGCGATGCGCGGAATCGGCAACGCGGGCTATGCGTTTGGCTCCGAACTCGCCATGGAGAAACACGCCGAGGAGATCGGCATGGACCCGGCGGAGTTTCGCATCAAGAACTTCGTGAGGAAGGGCGACACCACCATCATCGGGGCCAAGATTACCAGTTGCGGCGTCGCCGAATGCGTGGGAGAGGCGGTCAAGCGCGTGCCCTGGGGTGAGAAACAGCCGAGCAGCAACGGGAAAAGGCGTGGCTTCGGGCTGGCCGCCGCGGTTCATTTCACCGGAGCGCGCGCGATGGGGCCGGAGACGGCGGGCGCGTTCATCAAGATGAACAAGGACGGCACCGTGCAGTTGCTCTCGGGCACCATCGAGATGGGCAACGGTTCGGACACCACGCTCGCCCAGATTTGCGCCGAGGCGATTGGGGTGCGCGTGGAGGACGTGCGGATCATCAACGGCGATACCGCGGTGAACCCCTACGGCTGGGGCGTGCGCGGAAGCCGCACGACGACCATCGACGGCGAGGCGACGCGCCTGGCGTCGGTCCAGGCGAAGAACATGCTCTTCAGGGGCGCGGCGGAACTGCTCGAATGCGACCCGAAGGACCTCGACGCGCGTGACGGCAAGATTTTCGTCGCCAGCTCCCCCGAGCGGCAGGTGACCCACAGCGAAGCCTACATGAAACTTTACGAGAAAGAGGGCAGCGAGGCCGTCTACACGGCGTCCTCTTATGACTCGCCGAGCGAGACGCCCGACCCCGTGACGGGCTACGGAAACTGGTCCGCGGCGTATGCCTACGGTGCGAAGGTGGCCGAGGTGGAAGTGGACACCGAAACCGGCGCGTTCGAGGTGTTGCGCGTCATCAGCACGAACGACTGCGGAACCATCGTGAATCCCGCCGGCGCGCAGGGCCAGCTGGACGGCGGCGCGGTAATGGGCGTGGGCTACGCCATGATGGAGGATTTCGCGGTCGAAGACGGCCAGCCGGTGAATCCGAACTGGCTCGACTACAAGCTGCCCACCACCCAGGATCTGCCCGAACTCGAAGCGGTGCTCATCGAGACGGAGAACCCTTCGGGGCCTTTCGGCGCGAAGGGGCTGGGGGAGATGGCGCAACTGGGGACTTCGGCGGCGATAGGCAACGCGATCTACGACGCCGTCGGCGTGCGGATCACGTCGCTGCCGATAACGCCGGAGAAGGTGCTGACCGCGCTCAACGAGAAAAACGGCGAATAACGAGGAGAGGGGAGAAAAAATGGCTTTTCGGCATCTACCCGCGAACAGCGCGGAGGAAACGCTCGCCGCCCTGAAGGAGCACGGCGAAGACGGGAAAGTGTTCGCCGGCGGCGTGGCCCTCTCGATCCTCATGAAATCGCGGGTATACGAACCCGAGGTGTTGATTGACATCGCCGGAGCGGGGGATCTGGATTTCATCGAAGGAACCGAAAACGGTGGCCTCCGCATCGGGGCGAAGACGGTGCACCGCAAGATCGAAACCTCCCCGCTCGTGCAGGAGCGATTCCCGCTGCTCGCGGAAATCTTCCACAACGTGGCGACCATTCGCATCCGAAACCAGGGGACGGTGGGCGGCAACCTGTGCTTTGCGGAACCGGCCTCGGATCCGCCGGGCGCGTTTCTTGCGCTCGAGGCCCGGATGAACGCCAGGAAGGCGGACGGAACGGAACGCGTGATTCCCGCTGCGGAATTCTGGACGGGCTATTACGAATGCGCGCTGGAAGAGGATGAATTGTTGTGCTCGATAGAGGTCGACCC
Source organism: bacterium (assembly GCA_965203325.1). Lineage (GTDB taxonomy): Bacteria > UBA8248 > UBA8248 > UBA8248 > UBA8248 > Bin107. The sequence continues at coordinate 232,338 of OZ241875.1, read as the reverse complement.
GCTGCCCGATGGCTTCCGGACGGCGTGCACGCGCTTCACCACGCGCTCGAAAGAGGACAAGCCCTGCGTATCCGTCTCCACGGCGGTGCTCACCGAAGAAGACGGCAAGACGGCCAAAGAAGTGAGGATCGGCCTGGGCGGCGTGGAGGCCGTATTCAGGCGTCTAACGGCGGCGGAAGAAGGGCTCCGGGGGGAGGAACTCAACCAGGAGAACATCGACGCCGTACTCGCAGGCGCGCTCGATGACCTGGAGCCTCTGACCGACATCCGCGCAAGCAGCGACTACAGAAGGCAGGTGACGCCCGTCCTGGTTCGGCGAACCATCCTGAAGGCGTTGGGTGCGTCCTGACCTGATGTTTTTGCCCTGGTTTCCCGAATTATTGAGATCTATGTAACACCATGGAAACGTAATTGGTTTACATACATCAATTAGAGAGTGGGGAGTGGCCATTCATACGCTTTATTTAGGGTGAGCAAGGCATCCTCCCGATTATTTGCTCGACAAGCGAGACATAAGAGACCCGAAGAGGTGGTTGTTCATGCAATCGCCTCATCATGTACAGGACGCCTTTTGCAGAACTTCTCACGGGGGACAGAGATATGAAGAGAAATCGGACAAATCGTTTCGGTTTAGCGCTTCTTGGATGTGTAACGGCCTTGGCGTTGTTCGTCGCGCCGGCCTCTGGAGGCGAGATAGACGATCTCAAGGCGCAGATCAAGGCGCTCATGGAGCGGCTCGAAGCTCTCGAAGCCCGGGAGAAGAAGATGAAGGCCGATATGATGGCCGCCCAGGAAGCCGCGCAGAAAAAAGCCGTGGCCACCGGCGACTTCCCGGGTTCCTGGAAGATGCCGGGATCGAACACTTCCGTCTCGTTCAGCGGCTACGTCAAGCTCGACGCGATCTATGATTTAGACCAGCATACTTTGGGTGATTCCTTTTTCGGCTATGACTGGGAAGGCGGCGCGAGCTACATTCTCCTGGAGGGCGATGACAGTGGTCAACGCAAAGCCTCCCTGCACGCCAGGCAGACGCGCCTCCGCTTCGACAGCCTGACGCCGACGAAAATGGGCAACCTCAAGACCCGGATCGAAACCGATTTCTATGGCACCAAGAATGCGCTTCGCCTTCGTCACGCCTACGCCTCTTTGGGCGGGGTGCTGGCGGGACAGACCTGGACGACGTTGATGGACGAGAACACCTACGCCGACACGGTGGACTTCGAAGGCCCGGTGGGCGTGGTCGCCACGCGTCGGCCCCAGGTGCGCTACAGCCAGGCCATGGGAAATAATCTCACGATGCAGGTCGCGCTCGAGGATCCCAGCGCACCGACTATCCTGATGGCCGGCGGAAACACGTCCTCCCAGGAGCGGATTCCGAACCTTGTAGCGGCTCTGCGAATGAAAACGGGTTGGGGCGCCATAAACGTGTCGGGGTTGTTGGGGCAGGTTCTCTACGAAGATGGCGCGGTGGAAGAAAGTGTCACAATGAGTGCTCTCCACCTCGGCGCGAACATCGGCCTGGGCAAGGACACCCGCCTTTGGGGGACGTTCAACGTCGGCCAGGGCGGATTGGATCAATCCATGCTCGGGGCTTCCGCCGCCGCTATCTTGAGTGCAAACAACGAACTGGAGGCGCTCGATTCCATGGGCGGTTTCGTCGGCCTCACGCACAACTGGAGCGGCTCCGTGAGTTCGGGTCTGTATTACGGCTGGGTGGAGAACGATTTTGAAGATGCCGCCAAGGCGGCGCATCCGGCCCTCAGCCAGTCGCTCCAGACGCTGCACGCCACCATCTGGTGGTCACCCGCGCCCAAGACCAGGGTAGGCGCAGAGTACATCCATGGCTGGCGCGAGACGAACGGCGGCGAGGAGGGCGACGCGGCGCGCCTGCAGTTGGGTTTTGTGTATAGCTTCTAGGATGCTCCTCCGGGGCCGTGGGCGTGAGTCCACGGCCCCGCGGCGCCCCGCTCGGGTCTTTTGCCGACCGGCCTTGTCGAGGCTGTTGGAAAAGGCCCCTTTTCACGGGATAAAGGCACCCCCCCTACCCCCCCTTGACAGGGGGGCAAGAAAAAACAAAAGCTCCTCAACCGGCGGTGGGCGTCGCCTTTTTTTACCCCCCTGTCAAGGGGGGGTAGGGGGGGGTGGTTTTCAGGGCGAGGGAGGGGTAGGGACAGATCGCGACCTGTCCCTACGGACCCTTCTCACCGGTTGGTTCTGTTTGCCGAATCACGAAACCAGGTTTTTCAACACTCCCCTACCGATCGGGATTCGCCGACAGCGGGATTGCAACGAAAGGAAGACCTCGCGCCTGAAATTTCAATCGCCTGCTAAGCGCCTCGCCCCGCTTGTTTCTTCCCCTGCCGCGAGGCCAGAAAATCCGCCTCGAGTTTCAGGATCGCGTCGAAGATGCTCTGGGCGAATTCCCGGCGGTACTCTCTGCCGTTTTTCCCGTGCAGCGGCGAGATGGGTTCGCCCACCCGAATGACGAGCCAGGGATTCAGGATCCCGCGCGGGCTGATGAGCGTATTCGACCCCGCGATATAGACCGGGAGAACGGGCGCGCGGCTGATGGCGGAGAGGGTGGCGACGCCTTCTTTCACGCCCATCTCGGCGATCGAATTCACGATGCCGCCCTCGGGGAAAATCACCACCGCTCCGCCCAGGCCCAGGAGCGTGCGCGCCATCCGGAAGGTGCTGGCGCGCGCGACTCCCTCCCTGTCGACGGGGAAAGCCCCGAAGTAGGTGATGAGTCTCGCGAACAGTGGATTGCGGAACAACTCGCGCTTGGCCATGTGGTATACCCGCCTCGGCAGGAAGGAGGCGAGGATCACGGGGTCGAGATAGCTGCGATGGTTCGAGGCGACGATCAGCGGGCCGCCGGGCGGCACGTTGCGCATGCCCTGGACGTCGACGCCGCCGAAAGCGAACCGGATGCCGGCCTGGAAAATCTTTTTCAGCCAGGTCGGCTGACCGCTTGAGGGCAGGATGGTCAGATGTTGCGTGTTCATCTTGTCGTTTCCGGCACTCCGGTGCCGGGTTCCTCCTGGCCGGAAGTGCGCTCCTCCCGGCTATGGACCGAAGGGTTTCTCCCGGTTCATCATATTAAAATATTCGCTTCATCCGCAAAGCGTTTGGAAAGCAGCGCTTACTCGGTGTCGTGCTGGTGGTGTTCCTGCTCGTGCCACACTTTGCCGAAGGCGTGGATCACGTCCTCGGCGGTGATGATTCCCAGAAGTTCGGTCGGATCCTCGCGGCTCACCACGGGCAGGCGGGATATGCGCCTGTCGCCGAGTTTCGCCATCACCGAATCGAGCGACTGGTCCGGGTGCGCGTGCATGATGTATTTCTTCTTCGCAATCTCTCTCAGGGGGCTTTGCAGAATGCCGGCGGCCTGCGCCTGACTGAAATCGTAGTTGCTCGCCATGCCGGAGAGCTTCCCGCTTGGGTTCAGAACGGGATACCCGGTGATGGCGTTCCCTCTGGTTTTCTCTATCGCCTCTTGTATCGTGATGTCCTCGGACAGGGTGATGACGTCGCTGATCATGGCGTCCGATACGTGAATCTCGTGCAGGAGGTGCTCCGTCTCGTGATCGGGCAGGGCGACCCCGTCTTGCGAGGAGAGCGCGCTGTAGATCGGCTCGGGGTGCCAGTAGCGCGCCAGGGCGAGTGATATGGCGTTGGCCACCATGAGCGCGAGAATGATGTTGTAGTCCTGCGTGAGTTCGAAGATGATGAGCACGGAAGTCATGGGCGCGCGTATGATGGCCGCGAAGGCCGCGCCCATGCCCACGAGCGCGTATCCGCCCGGATGGGCCACGAAGCCGGGGAAGGCGAACTCGGCGAGAGACGCCACGGTGCCGCCCGCCATCGCGCCCATGAACAGCGTCGGCGCGAAGATGCCGCCCAGAGAGCCGGTCCCGTAAGATACCGCGGTGGCGATGAGCTTCAAGACGAGCAGGGACAAGAGAAAAGGCAGCGTGTAGCTGTGCGTGAGCGCCTTGCTCACGGCGGGGTATCCCACCGCGAACACCTCGGGAACCCAGACCCCGACCACGCCCACGAACAGGCCGCCGAGACCGGTGGCGATGACGCCGCGGAACCCTCGCAGGCGTTTCCACCCCGAGCGGATGAACAGCAGCCCCTTGATGAACGCCACGCCCACGAGCGCGCATACCACGCCGACGAAGGCGTAGAGGAACAGTTCGAGAGAGCTGTCCAGCGCATAGGCCGGCACGGAGAACACGGGTTCGTTGCCGAGAATGGCGCGCGAGACGACCGAGGCGGAAACCGCCGCGAACACGATGGAGCCGAGAACGCGGGCGTTCAGGTCGCCCACGAGTTCTTCCAGCGTAAAGGTGACGGCCGCTATCGGCGTGTTGAACGCGGCGGCCAGGGCGGCCGCGCAGCCCACGGGGACGAGCGCCTGCACGCGGCGTCTTTTCAGCGAGAACGTCTCGCCTATCCAGCTCGCCGCGCCCGAGCATATCTGCACGGTGGGGCCTTCGCGCCCCAGGCTCGAACCGGAGCCGATGTTGAGCACCCCGATGAGGAACTTGCTTATCCACACGCGCTTGTCGATGTGGCCGTTGTGGGCGACGTACGCGATTTTCGTCTGCGGGATGCCGCTGCCCCGGGCTTCGGGCGCGAAATACTGGAGGAAGACTGCGGAGATGAATGCGCCCCCCGCGGGGATAAGCGCCACCCAGTACCAGGCCCGGTGAATCTCGGAGAGGTCATGGGAGCCGAAGAGAACGAGGTGCGCCCAGCCCAGCGCGACGTGAAAACAGACGGCGACGAAGCCGGCCAACGCCCCCACGATGATGGTCGTGAAGTAGAAGATGCCGTCGTCCGAGAAATCGAAATGGAGCAGCCAGCCGAGAAGCCGTATGCGAAAATTTTTCCAGCTCAAGACGTCTTACCTATGGAGAAACATTCCCGGGGCGGCGGTTCAGCGTGTGAGAGCCCCTGACGGATGAGGCCCCACGGGCGGATGCGGGGCGGGGTCGATTCCCTCCCGGCGAAGTCGATTGTCATACCATTCCTTCTCGACCCCGTTGGCCTCGTCCATCGGGGCCAGATCGCAGAAGATCTCAATCCGGTGGCCGTCCGGATCGCAAAAATACATGGCCCTGTTCTCCCCCCACGTGCCGTCGCCCTCGGGGTGGGTGGGGCTGTGCACCACGGGACCGCGCACAATCTTGATTCCGCATTCCTCGAGCCAGTCCCGCCAGGCGAAGAACTCCGTGCGGTCTTTTACCCGAAACGCGAAATGATGCAACCCCAGGTCCTTCACGGGACCCTGATCGTCGGTTCTCATTTCCTTGAGATCGGGTTGCTCGCCGGTGTGGTATACTAGGTTCAAATCGTGATGAAACGCGCCGCAGCGCAGGAAGCAAAGGCCCATGTTGAGGCTCGGGTGTTCGTCGGGACCGTGACGCTCCGAGAGCGTGAAGCCGAGAATCTCGGTGTAGAATTTCAAAGATTCCTCGATGTCGGACACCTTGACGGCGACGTGCTGGAGTTCTACGAACGAGTTTTCCGGTCGGGGCATCGCGCATTTCTCCTTGGTCTTTGGTCATCCGGGGCGCGCGGCGTCGCGCCGGGAACAATAGTAGCGCAACTTTTCCGCAGGAGAAACGCAGCTTGGGTCGTTTGGACGGTAAAAAGGCGCTCGTGACGGGTGGGTCGCGCGGAATCGGCGAATGCGCCGCGCTTCGCTTCGCGGCGGAGGGGGCGAACCTGTATCTGGCCGCAGACGGAACGCAGGCCGAGCTCGAAAACGTAGCGCGCAAGTGCGAGGCCGCCGGAGGCTCGGCTTCTTTCGGCATCTTCGATTTGAGTGAAGAGGGCGCCGCCGAGCGGATGGTGGAAGCCGCCGCGGACGCTCTGGGCGGCGTGGATGTACTCGTGAACAACGCCGGGATTCGCGCGAGCCGGCCGTTCGGGACTTTCTCGTATGCGGATTTCGGCCGCGTGGTCGCCGTGAACCTGCGCGCTCCGTTCTTCGCGAGCCAGGCGGTGCTGCCGCTCATGCGAGAGGCGGGCGGCGGGCGTATCATCCACGTCGCGAGCCAGCTGGGCTCCGTGGCCGCGCGCAATACCGCGCTCTACAGCGCGACCAAGGCGGCGCTCATACAGCTCACCCGCTCCATGGCGCTCGAACTCGCCGGCGAGAACATTCTGGTGAACGCCGTCAGCCCGGGGCCCACGGCGACGGAGTATTTGAAGAAACACGCCTACAAGACGCCTGAGGAGCGGGCCCAGCGCCTGGGAACGGTGCCCATGGGACGCTTCGGCGAGCCTGCCGAGATAGCGAGCGCCGTCCTGTTCCTGGCGTCAGAGGACGCTTCCTTCGTGCACGGGCACAACCTCGTGGTGGACGGCGGGTACATCATTCATTGACGATGCAGGTGTTGAAGGACTTTTCGTATCCGATATCGGCGGGTGAGGGTCATCCTCCAGACGCCGCATTCAAAAGGAGCTTGAGCCGTGAGCATGAAAGTGGGAGTCGTGGGTTTGGGCGTCATGGGCGGCGCGTTTTCGGGCCACATGCTGGACGCCGGCATGGAAGTGGCGGGCTACGACCCGCTCGATGCGATGTACGAGAAATTCGAGGGCAAGAATCTGCGCCGGGCGTCCTCGCCCGCGGACGCCGCCGATGGCGCCGACCTGGTGATGACGTCGCTGCCGAACTATCAGGTCGTCGGAGAGGCGGTGACGGGCGAGGGAGGCGTTCTGGAGGGGATTTCCTCCGGCGGCATCATCGCCGACATGAGCACGGTTCCGCCCAAATTTTCCAAGGAAATGGCGGAAAAAGCTGCTGAGCAAGGCGTGAGCTGGCTCGATTGCCCCGTGAGCGGCGTGGGGAAGCAGGCCGCCGTCAAGGACCTGGTGGTGATGGCTGCCGGCCCCAGGGCCGCATTCGATAAGGCGAAGCCCGCCTTCGACGCCATCGGCAAGAAGACGGTTTTCGTGAGCGAGCAGAACGGGCTCGCCGCCCAGCTCAAGCTGGTGGTGAATCTGGTGCTCTTCATCAACATGGCGGGTGCGTGCGAGGGCCTCACGCTGGGACTCAAGGCGGGGATACCCGAAGACGTCATGCTGGAGACCCTTTGCTCGGGCGCCGCGGGTTCGAACGTGCTCGACGTTCGCGGCAAGGACATGCTGGCCGGCAATTTCCCCGAATCCGGCCCGATATGGATCGTGCTGAAGGACCTCGAATGCGCCATCGACTCCGCCAAGGACCTCGACGTGCCCGTGCCGCTCGGCGGGTTGCTGGAGCACTTCTTCATGGCCCAGCGCAGCAAGGGCAGGCAGCATGAGGACGGCAGTTCGATTTTCCGCATTTACCAGGAGTTGGCGAACATCGCCTGATACGGAATGGCAGGAAACGCCCTTCGGGACTCGCGGGAATGGCCCGGTTTCTCTCCGTCCATGCCGTGAGCCTGTGATTTCAGAAGAGCGCCGGATGGCAAAAAAGAACGATATTCTACATTAATTATTCATCGCAACTGATTGAAGTATAAGTGTATTTCAATTCAGATTGAAAGCGTTCTTGCGCCTCGCCAACTGACGCTTCCTAACCGATGACGGATGAGCGGATAATCTGGCGCAACTCCTCGTCGTTCAGCGTGGCGATTTGCTCGAAGGTGATGAGGGCCGTGGTGTCCGGGTCGCCGCGCTCTCCCCACCAGAGCCTGAAACTCTTCTCCTGGTAGCTGTAGCGGATATCCGCGTCGACGCCATCGATCTCTCCGGCCAGAATGCCGCTGATGCGCTCGGCCATGATGCGGCTGTATTTTCTCTGCGCTTCGATGTCTTCCACGAAAGCGTCTCCCCATCCATTTCGGTGATTTCCAATGAAGCGATGCGCCGGATGTCTTCTCCTCATCCCTCGAATCGCCGCTTTTCCGCGTCTCTCCATACTCTCCTGCTATTAGCAGAAGTCGAGGCGTCATGAAAGCCTACAGGTGATGCGTCTTCCCCTCTTCGAGCACTTCGATTCTCGGTTCACCCAGCGCATTGATTTCCGCCATCGTCTCATCGCCGTACTGGGCCTTGATGTGAAAGATGTAGACGGGAACATCGGGCGGCATTTTCCGCATCTCCGCATGAAGCATAGCGGGGGTCAAGTGCCTGGTCATGCGCGCGAGCTCCTCCATCCTGTTCGGAAACGACACCTCGGTGATGACGGCGCGCAGATTGTCCACTTCGGCGGCGCCCCGCCAGATGGCCTCGGTCGGCCCCGTGTCGCTGGTATAGAGCAGCGCGCATTCTGCGTCCTCGAAGATGAAGCCGAAAGTCGTTCCCTTGTGATCGACCGCGTAGGGCGTGATACGGATTCCGCCCAGGGAGCGGGTTTCCATCTCCTCGATGGCGGAGAAATCGAGTATCGGCGTATCTTCGTGGCATATCTCGCAAAAATTCGGCCAGACGGCGTTGTTGAAGATGGATTCTTGAATCTGCTCCAGAACGTCGCGCGCGCCGATGACCTTGAGCGAATCCTCCCGCAGGCCGAAGATGTTGTCGGCGAGGTAGGGCAGTTCCGCGATGTGGTCCAGATGCGCGTGGGAGACCACGACGCCGCTGAGCCGGGCTTGTTCCTCAATGGTGAGGCCCGAGGCGGCCGAACCGCCTTCCAGCAGCAACTCTTCGTTGATGAGGAAAGACGTCAGATGACATCCGGGCGCTTTACCGCCCGCGCAGCCCAGCACACGGAATTGGATGGCCTCTCCTCCGCCCTGAACCTCGTGAAGGTAAAAATCTCCTGCTCGCCGCCCGATTATAGGCACAGGCGAATCGTCTTGGGAAGATGTTATTTTTCTAAATTGATTCCCACCTCCCGCTCTTGGAACGTCTGCGCTTTCCGAAATCATCCATTTGCGCAACGGTGGAAGCGGGGAATATGGGGCCGTCCGTGCAGACGCGCCAGCCCGAACAGGTGCATTGGCCGCAAAGGCCGACGGCGCATTTCATGTACCTTTCGACCGCGAAATACGTCCGCTCGGCGGGCAGTTTCGGCAGGCACGCGGCCATCATTCGCTCCGGTCCGCAGACGGCGTAGCTCTCCGCCTCGACGGGCAGAAGTTCGGTCACCAGCCCCTTGTGTCCCAGGGCGCCGTCTTCGGTGGCGACGTGGACGGGGCCGAGTTCCCTGAATTCCTCATAGAAGAGAATCTCGTCCGCCGTGCGCCCGCCGAGGACGAAGGAAGGCTCCTCTGAGGCGAGGGCCAGGAGCCTCAGTTCCGCAATCCCCACGCCGCCGCCGATGAGAGCGGGTCTCTTTAGGGCAGGGTAGCCCTGGCCCAGGGGGCCGCGAAGCCCGATTTCGTCTCCAGGTTTTACTTCGGCCAGTTGTTCGGTAAACGCGCCCGCTTTTTTCACGGTGACGGCGTTGGGGTAGGAGAGGGTGAAGGGCTTTTCTCCCAGGCGCGGCAGCCAGACCATCATGAACTGTCCGGGCTGTGATTCAATTTCCTCGTCGAAGAAGATCGTGTGCGTCCACTCGCTTTCTTGGCGGTTTTCAATGACCGCGTAAACGCTACGCACCGGAATTGCCTCCCTCCGCCGTACGATGCGCCGCGCCGATGAGCGCGGACATGGGCTCGCCGTCCAGATATTCCTGAACCCCCTCCCAGATGTCCCGGGTGAGCGTTGCGGCCTCTTGCGTGCTCTTTCGCATGAAGGCGGTGCCGATTCCCAGGATGCTTGCCCCTGCGAGGATGTATTCCACGGCGTCCTCCCAGGTCTCGATTCCCCCGTAAGCGACGATGGGGCAGCGAAAGCGCGCGTATGCCTCATACGTCATACGCAGGTTGACGGGCTTGAGCGCGGGGCCGCTGATGCCGCCCGTCGTGCCCGCGAGAATCGCCGCCCGGCTCTGGATGTCCACGGCCAAGCCAGGCCCCAGCGTGTTTCCGCATCCAAGAGCGTCCGCGCCCGCGTTCATGCACGAATCCGCCACGGCGAGGTAGTCGCTGTTGGGTGATAGCTTGGCGATGACGGGCTTGTCCGTCTCACCGCGCACGCGCTCGATCACCTCGGCGGAGAGGGCGGGGTTCTGGCCGATGCTCTCCATGATGGTCTGCTCGCCCGGCTCCTTGTTGGGACAGCCCAAGTTCACCTCGATGGCGTCTGAGAACCGCGACATCCGGCCCGTGACCTCGGCGAACTCCCGCGAGTCTCCCCCGTAGACGGAGACGATGAGCTTTGCGTTTTTGAGCCTTATTTCCTCCAGGTCGCGTTCCCAGTCTTCGGCGCTTTGCGTCGGCAGGGCGAGGGAGTTGAGCACCGCGCCCTCGGGAGGGTATACGACCACGGGATTGTCGTTGCCGGGTTTCTCGCGGGGGCCGACGGATTTCGTGACGTAGCCGCCCAGGCAAGCGCCCGCGCTCTCGAAAGCGGTGAACACTTCCGGGTAGCTCAGGATGCCGCTGGCGTTAATCAGGGGCGGGTCGATCCTGGGGAGCGGTATCACGGTCTGCTGCCCCTCCCGGGATGAGATTGCGGGCGGACGGGCTTGATGCGTGGAGTATAGTGGGAATGGCGCCTCAAGCCAACATGAAAGGAGCAGAATCCGCATCGCACGACCGGGCGGCGTACCGGATTATTGCAAAATGCCCGAAATGGTGGTCTAAATGACCTTGTTCGCCCTTTCCTGCAGATGAGAAGGGAAAAGGCTGTCTCACAAACGCAAGGTATTCTCTTGCGCTGAGAGGGAAAATCCCTTGGTCGCCATATTGATCGTCTGCTATCTCGCCTCTGCGCTCACGCACCTGTACCTGCTCTTCACGGGCAGGTCCGCGGGCGTGGTTTACGGGGTCGGTGCGCTGCTCATCGGGTTCGCCCTTCACACCCTCATGCTGGGAGTGAGCTTCGCCTCCGGCACGCCGGAGGGCTGGGGGGCATGGCTGAGCGGCATGGCGTGGGTGATCATCCTGATGTACCTGGTCGTCTACGCGCGCTACCGCGACATCGCCCTGGGCGGTTTCGCCGTGCCCGCGGCCTTCATTCTCGAGGGCTACGCCGCCGCATTTCCGGGCGTGTGGGGCGCGGGCTCGGTCGCCGTGCAGGGCTATCTCTTGAAAGGCCACGCCGTGCTCGCGCTGTTGAGCTGGGCCGCGTTTTTTCTGCTCTTCGCCTCTGCGCTCATGTATCTCGTGCAGTCCCAGCAACTGAAATCAAGACGCCCCAGCGCCTGGCTGCACCGGCTGCCCTCGCTCGATATTCTGGACGATTTGAACCACAAGATTCTCTATTTCGGCTTCGCGTTTCTGACGGCGAGCCTGCTGCTCGGCTCGATGTGGGCGAAATCGCGCCACGGGGCCTACTGGAGCCTCGACCCGGTGCGCACCTGGCCGCTCATACTCATCTGGGGGGCGTACGGCCTCCTGCTCGTCTGCCGGCTCACCAGAAGCTGGAAGGGAAAGCGCTCCGCCGTTTTCTCGATGGTGGCCTTCTTCGCCGCGCTGTTCGCGCTGGTGGCCCACTTCTAGGGGAGCGGGAAAATGTCCATCATTCTCGCCGGCGTGAGCCACCATAACACGCCGCTCAGCATTCGCGAGCGCCTCTATTTCCCCGAAACCCACATGGACGAGTGGCTCGACCGGCTGGCGGGCTACAGCGGGCTGGATGAACGCATCATCCTCTCGACCTGCAACCGGGTGGAAGTCTACAGCGCGGCCGAGGATTTCGAGCAGGGACTCGACGCGATTCACCGCTTTTTCCTGGAATCGCGCGACATCGGCGCCGATGAACTGAACGCGCACCTCTACGTTCACCGCGAGGCCGAGGCCACCCGGCACCTGTTCACCGTGGCGTCGAGCCTCGATTCCATGGTGGTGGGCGAGCCGCAGATTCTGGGGCAGGTGAAAGAGGCCTACCGGGTCGCCCAGGCCTCGGGCCACGCCGGAAAGGCGCTCACGAACCTCTTCTCCCGCGCGTTTCGCGTGGCGAAGAAGATTCGTGAACAAACTCCCATCGGCGAGTCGCCCGTGTCGGTGAGTTCGGTCGCCGTGGATCTCGCGAAAAGAATTTTCGGCTCCCTGGCGGGCAAGAACGTGCTCCTGCTCGGGGCGGGGGAGATGGGTGAGGCGGCGGCGCGGCATCTCAAGGCGAGCGGGGCCGACAATCTCCACGTGGCGAACAGAACGCTCGCGCGCGCCCAGGAACTGGCCGCAAAACTCAAAGGAAGCACGGTGAGCTTCGACAATCTGGAAGGGGCGCTCATCGACGCCGATATCGTCATCGCATCGACGGCCGCACAAGGTTTCATACTGGACAAGCCGATAGTCGCCTCTGCACTCGAACAACGCCGCGACGCGCCCGTTTTCCTCATCGACATCGCTGTGCCCAGGAACGTCGCGCCCGACGTGAACGACCTGGAAGACGCCTATCTCTACGACGTGGACGATCTGCAGTCCGTCGCGGCGGACAACCTGCGGGGCCGCGAGGAAATCGCCCGCGACGCGCGCGAAATTCTCGAAAGCGAGGTGCAGACCTATCTCGCCCGGCAGCAGGCGGAGGAACTCAGGCACACCTTCGCGGCCATACGCTTTTTCGCGGAGTCGATGCGGCAGGAGGAAGTCCAAAAAACTTTTTCCCGCCTGCCTGAACTGGGCGAAGAGGGCCGCGATGCGCTCGACGCCATGACGAAGGCGCTCGTCAACAAACTCCTCCACCACCCCTTCGCCGTCCTGCGCCGGATGTCGGAAGAAGACGTGGAGGGCATTTCGGTCGAATCCGTCCAGAAACTCTTCGGCGTGGAGCCAGAGAGCGATGAAGGTCTCCCCGAAGCATCGACGGAAGACCGGGACTGAAAATGAGCGACAGGCTGCGCTTAGGCTCCCGGGGCAGCGCGCTGGCGCGCGCGCAGACGGCGGGGGTGGCCGAGCGGTTGAAGGAATTGAATCCGGGCCTCGGCGCCGAGGAAATTATCGTCCGCACGCGGGGGGACGCCATGCTCGGCTCCCCGATTCATGAATTGGGCGGAAAGGGCCTTTTCGTGAAAGAGATCGAGGATGCCCTGTTGCATGGCGAAATCGACGCCGCCGTCCATAGCTTGAAAGACCTGCCGAGCGAAATGCCGGAAGGCCTCATCCTCGCCGCGATACCCGAGAGGGAGGAACCCTGGGACGCTATTGTCTCGCGGGGCGGGGAGTCGATTCGCGGCCTCGCGCCCGGCAGCAGAATCGGCACGAGCAGCCTGAGGCGTATCGCGCAGATAAGGCGCTACCGGAGCGAGCTGGAAATCGTGGAGTTGCGCGGAAACGTGGATACGCGCCTCGAAAAAGTGGCGGCGGGCGAGGTCGAAGCCGCTGTCCTCGCCCTGGCGGGCTTGAAACGCCTGGGACTCGAGGAGCGGGCGACGGAGTCGCTCGCGCCCGAGCTCATGCTGCCCGCCGCCGGGCAGGGCGCGCTCGCCATCGAGACGAGGGAGGATGACGCGGCCACACGCCGGCTCGTTGCAGGGCTGGAGCACCCGGAGACGAAACGGGCCGTGATGGCCGAGCGCGTCGTAATGGCGCGCCTGGAGGGAGGATGCCAGTTGCCATTGGCCGTCTTCGCGGAGAACAGAAAGAACGGGTTCTGCATCAAAGCCCGCCTCGCGAGCGTCGACGGGGAGCGGATGGTGGAGAAGGAACGAACCGGTGCACCCGAGGCCGCGGCGCGTATGGCCGAAGACTTGGCCGAAGATGTTCTCGCAAGCGGCGGGGCGGAGATTTTGAGGGATGCGCGATGAGTGAAGCCGAGCAACCGGGTTTGAAAGCGCATCCCCTTGCGGGCAAGACAATCCTCGTCACGCGCCCCGAGGAGGGGGCCTCGCGCATGGGCGGGATGCTGGCGGACTTGGGCGCCTGCGTGCGTCTCGCGCCCATGATACGGATAGCGGCTCCTCAAGATTGGGCGCCCGCCGATGCGGCGGTCAGCGCGCTGGATGCGTATCAATGGATGATCTTCACGAGCGCGAACGGGCCGAAATTTTTGGCAAAAAGGCTCAGAAGTTTGGGAGTTCTTCCCGAGGCGATTCCCACGGAAACTACGGTTCTGGCCGTCGGACCCGCCACGGCCGCTGCGGTGGAGAAATATCTGGGAAGGACGCCCCAAAAAGTGGCCGGAAAATATGTGGCCGAGGGCGTCGTCGATCTCTTCAAGGGCGAGGACATGACTGGTGAGCGCGTTTTGCTGGCCCGCGCGAAAGAAGGGAGAGACGCCATCCCCAAGGCGCTTCTGAAAATGGGGGCCGTCGTGGATGACGTGGCCGTCTACCGGACGACGCCTTTGGGGCGCGAGGCGCTGCGCGAGGTATGGGGAGAGCTAGAAGCGGGAAAAATTGATATGCTTACCTTCACGAGTTCCTCCGCGCTCGATGGCTTCATGCGAGCGGCGGGAGAAGAAAACGCGAGGCGATGGATACAGCGCGTGCGCGTGGCCTCCATCGGGCCTGTGACCACAGCCACGGCGCGCAGGTGGGGCGTCGAGCCGGACGTGGAGGCCGCCGAGTCGACGATTCCCGGCATGGCGAGGGCCATCGTCTCTTATTACGGAAAACCGGAGCGAGGCGAACAGGCCTCATGAATAGGGAGTAGAACCCGATGACGAGCAACGATACCTTCACCCTCTCGGCAACCGGGAGCGACGTAAAAAACCGCACGAGACGCACGCGGGAGACGGCCGCCATGCGGCGCATGGTGCGCGAGACGAATCTCTCCGTGGACAACCTGATATACCCGATGTTCGTGGTCGAGGGCGAGAACATCAAAGAGGAAATTTCCTCGATGCCCGGTCAATACCAGCTTTCCATCGACCGCCTGGTGGCTGATTGTGAGGAAATCGTCGCTCTGGATATCCCCGGCGTCATCTTGTTCGGCATTCCGGATCACAAGGACGACGTGGCCAGCGAAGCCTACGCGGAAGAGGGCGTCGTGCAGAACGCCGTGCGCGCCTTGAAGGAGGCCTATCCCGATCTTTGCGTCGTCACGGACGTGTGTCTGTGTGAATACATGGACCACGGCCATTGTGGCATCATCGAGGGCGAGAAGGTTCTGAACGACCCCACGCTCGAACTCCTCGACAGGACGGCGGTGAGCCACGCGGAGGCGGGAGCGGACATCATCGCCCCGTCGGACATGATGGATGGGCGGGTCGGCACGATTCGCGCGGCCCTGGACGCAGGCGGTTTCGCCCAGACGCCCATCATGGCCTATTCGTCGAAATTCGCGAGCGCCTTCTACGGGCCCTTCCGCGAGGCGGCGGAGAGCGCGCCCGCCTTCGGCGACAGGAGTTCCTACCAGATGGACCCGGCCAACGCGCGCGAGGCGATGCGCGAGATAAGGATCGACATCGAGGAGGGGGCGGACATCGTGATGGTGAAGCCCGCACTCGTCTATCTCGACGTAATCGCCAGGGCGCGCGAGATTACGGACCTGCCCGTTGCGGCCTACAACGTCTCGGGCGAGTTCGCCATGCTGGTCGCGGCGTGCCGGAACGGTTGGCTCGACCCCGAGCGCGCGTTCATGGAAACCCTCACCTCCATCCGCCGCGCGGGGGCGGACATCATCCTCACTTATTTCGCCAAAGACGCCGCCCGAAGACTCCGGGGGGACAAGGCGACACCGCTCTCGTGGATGTAGGAAGATTCAGGCAAGATGAAAATTGACAAGCTGCGAGATAGGGTATAACCTCGATAATTGAACGAATGGTTTAATAAAGCTATCGAGACTCGCGAATGGATGCTGGACGGTTGCTTTCCGCCTTGGCGTATTCACCTCAAAGAAAGAAATGGTGACGGAATGGGAAAGAAAAAGAAAAAGACGGAACAAAAAGTGATCGTGTATCGTTCGGGAATTTTGAATCACGCCGACGCGGATAGATTCGAGAAGGCGTGCGAGGCATATCTCAAGAAAGTCACGAAAACGAAGGAAACCGCACAAAAAGCCTTGCAAAAGCTGGGGATCTACACACCAACCGGACGCATCGCCAAACGATACAGGTAGAAATTGCACCGTCTTGCGACGTCTTTCGTGCTCGGATATCACGGGTGCGGAATTGGTCTTTGAGCAGCATTACCAACCGACGAATGAGAATAGAACCATTCCTCCCTTGAGGAGGTTGTTGAAAAAATCCCTCCTTGCCCGGAATTGACCACCGCCGTCATTCCGGCGAAAGCCGGAATCCATTTTTACGCCTTTTGCCTTTTATTAGGGTTCCTGCGCATCGGCGGGAAATGAAACGCCGCCGTTCATTCACCCGCACCCGCAAATGGATTCCGGCTTTCGCCGGAATGACGATCAAAACCGCATTCACCCGTAGGGGCGGCCCCCCGTGGCCGCCCCCTCTGAGAAGAATTTCAAATCAACTCCCCCCTTGAGGGTCTGGCTTCCCGAGGGGAAAGCCAGACAGTGAGCTAAGGGCGCAAGCCCGCAAGCGAACTGGTGGGGGGAGTTTTTTCCTGTGGCATGTCCCCCCACCGAATCGGTCTTCGCCAAGGCTCGGCCTCTTCGACTCCCCCTCAAGGGGGGAGTGTACCTTTCTCTTTTAGCGGTCGGGTCAAACCCTGCTTATCGGGACTTATTCAACGCCCCATAAAGGAGCTGGCTTCCGCGCGAAAACACACATCCAGATATGCGTCTGCAACACCTCCAGCATCAAAGGCGTGTTCAGGGTGCCGGAAGAGCAACTGGTCTAGCGGAGACAATCCCTCCATCACCTCCCGCATCAACTCCCCTTGCGCATCGCTTCGCCTTGGCGTTATGGTGAGGCTCAATAAAGCAGGGCAAAAACGGAAATTTTCTTTCCTTACACTGAAGCAGGAGGAATCGGGGAATGTCGGATAAAGACGTCGTTTTTCTGGGCGGTGCGCGGACGCCGTTCGGCGGTTTTCTGGGAACCTTGAAGGAGATGTCGGCCACGGAGCTGGGCGCGCTGGCGGCGAAAGAGGCGATGACGCGCTCGGGCGTCGCGCCGGAAGATATCGACCACACCGTGGTGGGCAACGTCATCCAGTCGAACTCGGACGGCGTCTACATCGGCAGGCACGTCGCACTTGCGGCTGGCGTTCCGCTGGAGCGGCCCGGCTACTGCGTGAACCGCATGTGCGCCTCGGGTTTCCAGGCGGTGGTGAGCGGAGCGAAGGAGATAATGACAGAGGACGCCGACGTCGTGCTCGCCGTGGGTGCTGAGAACATGAGCCTGACGCCGCACGTCATCAGAAACTCGAGGACCGGCATGAAGCTGTTTCAGGCCCCGATGGAGGACGGCCTCTACACGGCGCTCACCGATACGATGGCGAACGTGCCGATGGGCATCACGGCGGAGAATTTAGCCGATAAATACGACCTGCACCGGGAAGGGGTGGATGAGTTCGCCGCGCTCTCGCAGGCGCGCGCGCACGACGCGTGGGAGAGCGGACGGCTGGCGGAGGAATGCTTCGCCGTCGAGGTGAAAGAGCGGAGAAAGACGATCACCTTCGATCGCGACGAGCACCCCCGGGCGGATTCGAACGAGGAATCGCTCGCGCGGCTCCGGCCCGTGTTCAAGGAAGAGGGCGTGGTGACGGCGGGCAACGCGAGCGGCATCAACGACGGGGCGGCGGCGCTGGTCATATCTTCGAGAGCGGCGGCCGAACGCCTGGACCGGAAACCCATCGGGCGGCTCGTCTCGTGGGGCGTCTCGGGGTGCGACCCCAAGATCATGGGCATCGGCCCTGCGGAGAGCAGCCGCATCGCCCTCAAAAAGGCGGGCCTCCAGCTCGACGACATGGACTTGATCGAGATCAACGAGGCGTTCTCCGCACAGTATCTCGCGGTGGAAAAGGAACTCGGCCTCGACCGCGAGAAGACGAACGTGAACGGGGGCGCCATCGCCATCGGCCACCCCGTGGGCGCGAGCGGCGCGCGGCTCACTCTCACCATTCTGCACGAACTCAGGCGCCGGGGCGGCAAGTACGGCTTGGCCGGAGCCTGCATCGGCGGCGGCATGGGGCTGTCCGTCATCGTCGAGGCGTACGGGGGGTAGGGCAGGAAATTTCGGAGCGTCTCGGACGCTCGGCGCGTGAAGAGCAGCCGCCGAACTGGATGTCCGAAAATCCGCGCGAGCCGTGAATGGGGAATAGAAGCATGAACGCGAACGTTTCGGTTCCGCAGGAAGAAATCGCGGCGTTTTGCGAACGCTGGGGCGTTTCGGAGTTCGCGCTGTTCGGTTCGGTGCTTCGAGACGATTTCACCGAGAAGAGCGACGTCGACGTCATGGTCGAGTTCGCGCCGGGCCGCACGCCGGGTCTCGCTTTCGTCACCATGGCCGACGAACTGGAAGAGTTGTTCGGCCGCAAGGTGGACTTGGTGACTCGGGAAGCCGTGGAGCGAAGCCCGAACTATATTCGGCGCAAAGCGGTGCTCGAATCCGCGCAGGTCGTCTATGCGGCGTGACGAAGCGTCATTTCTGCTGGACATGCTGGAAGCGGCGCGAAAAGCAGTGGCGTTCGCCGCCGATATCACTTATCTGCAATTTGAAGAGAGCGATTTGCATCAACATGCAGTTTTCAAAGCGCTGGAGGTCATTGGAGAAGCAGCCGCCCGCCTAGACATCGAAACAAAGGAGGCACATCCCGCAATCCCCTGGCATGAGATCGTGGGAACTCGCAACCGCATCGTTCACGCCTATTTCGACGTCAATCTTGGCATCGTGTGGCGTATCGTGCAGGAGGATTTGCCCGTCCTGATCGCCCAATTGGAGCCGTTGGTTCCTCCCGAGAGCCGCTAATGGCCCGCGCGGCCATCGACCGGCTGATCGTCAATGCGCCTGATGAGGAGCCCGCGCTTCATTGACGCTACCACGGAGAGAGACGCATCTTGCGTGAACCCGGCGGCTGTGCCACCCTGCATCCGGTAAAGTGCCCTGAATCCGTTCTATGCTGCGCGAGCTCAGGCGCCGGGGCGGGAAGTACGGCTTGGCCGGAGCCTGCATCGGCGGCGGCATGGGGCTGTCGGTCATCGTCGAGGCGTATGGGGAGTAAAATCTGAAAAATAAGATGAATTCAGATAAATTCACGGGGTTTTCCGGTAAATTTGTCCTGATCACCCCAGACTTCAAGAATAGGATGGTAAGTCATTGAGTTATAACAACTTGATATATGAAACCGATGGTCCGGTCGCCATCTGCACGTTCAATCGTCCCAAGGCGCTAAACGCCCTGAATACAGAGACGATGGATGAGCTCGCTCACGTGGTATCTGCGTTCAAAGATGATAACAGTATGAAAGTATTGATATTAACGGGTTCGGGCGATCGCGCTTTCATCGCTGGTGCGGACATCAAGGGTATGGTGGGGCGCCCTCCCTTGAGTGCGCGGTGGCTTTCCGAGCATGGCACGAAAATCCTGAGAGAGCTGGAAACCATTGGAAAACCTTCGATTGCGGCGGTGAACGGGTTCGCCCTGGGCGGCGGGTGCGAGGTGGCGATGGCGTGCTCGATCAGGCTGGCGTCCACGAACGCGCTCTTCGGCCAGCCGGAGATCAACCTGGGCATCATCCCCGGCTACGGCGGTACCCAGCGCCTCACCCGCCTCGTCGGGACGGGGCGTGCGCTGGAAATTCTCATGACGGGCGACCCGGTGAACGCCGAAGAAGCCCACCGCATCGGCCTCGTGAACAAGGTCTGCGAGCCGGACGCCCTGATGGATGAGGCCAGAGCGCTGGCGCAGAAGCTGGCGTCCAAGAGCAAACCCGCTATCGAGTTGATTTTGCAGGCTGTACACGGCGGCCTGGAGGGCGGTCTCGATGAGGGTTTAAGGCTCGAAACGGAGAAGTTCGGCCTGGTGTACAGCACGGAAGACTCCCAGGAAGGCCTCAACGCGTTCATCGAAAAACGCTCCGCCGATTTCCAGGATCGTTGATCTCATGCCCCAAAAGGCCAATTCCACAAAGCGGATGAAGCCCCGAAAGGGAAAGAAAGACAGACGTATTTGGAAGACGCCCGAGCAGAGGCGCCTCGAACGGGACGCCCCGCAAGTCATCCCGATGTACAAGACGAAGAGGGAACGCCGCCTCGATGAAATCCAGAGGTGGATGGATGAGAACTTGCCACCCACCGGTACGCCCGAGTGGGAGGCGCTGTGCACCGGTTGCGGAAAGTGTTGTTACGACAAGGTTTGGGAGGACGACAGGCTGCTTTTATTGACGAGCGCATGTCCGCAACTCGACCTCGAAACGAACCGGTGCCGCGTATATGCCGAGCGCTTCGATATAGAACCGCTGTGCCTGCCGATCGGGCCTGAAATCATCGAAATGGGAGGGCTTCCCGAAGATTGTCCCTACGTCGAGAATTTTCCGGGGTATCGGGGGCCAAAAGTCGTCGACAAGAACCTGGACGAGATGCAATTCATTCCCGAAAGCCAGCTTCATTAAAGGATTACGCGGGTTAGACGGCGAATCCTCAAATTTCCCCATCACATAGCAAATCCACCATATTTCGTTGTTTCATAGCTCGTGTGTTTCATCGCGCCTGAAGCTATCCCGGAAGACGCATTCCGTGCCATAATCAGCCCTTCATATTCTGCCTGTTGGGAAATTCCTTGAACCGAATACTCAAGTCCTTTTCGAGCTCCTGTAAGCCGTTTTTCCCGCTTTCCGTATTCGTTTTGTCCCGAATAAGCGACCTTTGCGGCGAAATAGCGGCGATGCCGGCGCATCCGTGGTCATATGGTGTGCGGATGGGAGATAAGTTGTTCATAAAAGGTCGGCATTTTGCTTGATGCCATTCATCCCAATATTTTAGCGCTCTGCTGCGCCGCGCTCATCGCCTTCGCCCGCGTTTCGCAGCGCTATGCGATTCCGCGCATGAAAATGCACATGGCCAATCTGGTGATGGCGTGCGTGACGACCACTCTCGGGTGGTTTTTCTTCTGGGTGGAGGGGCCGCTCGACCAGATGCCTTATCAGGGCGTTTTCTGGTTCATGGCCATGGGTTTTTTCGGGAGTTTTCTGGGCAGATACATCAACTTCACCGCCATCCGCTATACCGGCCTGGCGCGCGCGTCGGTCATGAGCCAGACCGTCCTGGTGTGGTCGTCGGTTCTCGCCGTTTTCATATTGGGGGAGGACATGTCTCTTCAGAAAGCGGCCGGAATTCTGGGCGTCATGTGCGGGGCGAGCCTGCTCGTCTACAATCCCAAGGGGGACATCGGACGCAGGATACCGCTTCACTACTATGCGCTCCCCATCGCGTCCGCGCTCATGTACGCATTCGCGCATCTGGTGGGAAAATTCGCGTTCGAGTGGATTTCATCCTCCGCCTTCGGGATGGCGGTCGCCAACACGACCTCGCTCGCGCTCCTGCTGGGGATGGCGCCCTTCGCACAAAGCCAGGGAGACCCGCGTACAGGTGGCGACACCAAGGGGTTTTTCGTCCTTCTCCTGGGAGCCGCACTTCAGGGATGCGGTATTTTCTTTTTCTGGTCTTCGGTGAAGCTAGGCGAGATCACCCGCGTCATCCCCCTAACCCGCCTGTCCGTTTTGTTGATCATCTTTCTCTCGTGGCTGTTGTTTCGGCAGCAGGAAAACGTGACGTGGCGCGTCGTCCTGGGCGCACTGGTCGCGCTGATGGGCGCCTTCTTTACCGTGACGGGAAGGTAAGCCTTGGTCGACTTCATCCACCCGAACATCCTGGCGCTCATCGCCGCCTGTTTCATCGCCTCCGCGCGCACGCTGTACCGCGCAGGCGTAGCGCGCCTGAGCCCGATCGTGATGAACGTCTTCATGCTCACCGTTCAGGTGTGCTTCGGCACGACGTTCTATTTTCTGGAAGGCGGCGTGGCGGATTGGCCGCTCGGGGGGCTCCTCTGGTTCGCCGCCATGGGCATATCCGGCTCCTTCATCGGACGTTACCTCAGCCTCGTCGGCATGAAGCTGGTGGGGCTGGCGCGGTCTTCGATCGTCACTCAGACCAGCCTCGTGTGGGCGTCGTTGTTTGCGGTGGCTTTCGCGGGCGAGCGGATGACGTGGCTCATCGCGCTCGGAACGCTGACCATCTTGGCGGGGTCGATTCTGCTGGTCTATGAAAAGGGCGAGGTTCAAAGGCGCATTCCCTTGTTTTATTACCTGGTCCCTTTGGGAACGGCCGTTTTGTTCGCGATGACGCACGTATTCGGAAAATTCGGGCTGCAGATCATCAAATCCGCCTCGCTGGGGATGACGGCCGGCAGCATGACGGCGTTCTGCCTCGCGCTGTTTGTCCTGCCTTTGTCCGTGGAGGGGAGGGCGCCCAAATCCTGGGACAGAAAAGGGCTCCTGGCCGTTTTGGGCGGCGCTTGCCTGAACGCGATGGCCGCTTTTTTCTTCTGGTCGTCCATAAAAACGGGGGAGATCGTTCAGATCATCCCCCTGAACCGCCTCTCGGTGCTGCTCATCATTTTTCTGTCATGGGTGTTTTTCAGAAAACAGGAGGCGGTGAACCTGCGCGTCGTCATGGGTGGTCTCTTGTCCGTCATCGGCGCGGTCGGCGTCGTTTTGGGCAAATAGGGTTTCAACGGCGGAGCGATGCGGACAGGAGCATGCGGGTCTCCCTCGTTTCTCGCTCGCAATGCTGATAAGGTGAGGGAACAAAACGGTTTTTTCATGCATTCCCATGCAAGAAAGGCGCACCATGGTGGAAGTCGGCATCATCGTGGCCCTGACGCTCAAGGGCACGTATATCGGCGACTACGATAAGTTGCGAGAAATCGCCCGGGAATCGGAGAGGCTCGGCATCGGTTCTCTCTGGCATTGCGACCATTTCGTGACGCTCGATCCCGCCACCTATGGAAACCTAACGAGCTTCGGCGTTCAGGACGAAAAAGAACAATCCGCCGATACCGCGATTCTGGAGCCCTGGACGACTCTCGCCGCCTTGGCGCGTGACACCGAACGCTTGCGTCTGGGCACGCTGGTGTCGTGCGTGGGATACCGCCCGCCGGCCATGCTGGCGAAGACGGCGGCCACCGTCGACGTCATCAGCAAGGGCCGGGTGGATTTTGGGATTGGCGCGGGCTGGATTGAAAACGAATATCATTCTTTCGGGTATCCCTATCCGAGTGCCGCCGTGCGCATCGGGCAATTGGAAGAGGCCATTCAACTGATTCGCGCGATGTGGACCGAATCCGCCCCCCGTTTCGAAGGCGGGTATTTCCAGATCCAAAACGGGGTTTGCGACCCGCCGCCGGTGCAAAAGCCGCACCCGCCGATCTGGACGGGAGGCGAGGGTCCAAAACTGCTGGGTGTTTCAGCGCGCCAGGCGGACGGCTACAACTGCCGCTGGTGGACGCCCGAGCAGTTTCTGGAGAAAAGACCCGAGATCGAGGCGGAATGCAAAAAGGCGGGCAGGGACCCCGACGCGATAAGGGCGTCTCTCATGGTCATGGTGATTCCCGAAAAAGACAGGGCGGCCGCCGTGGCGGCTCGTGAGAAGCTGAGCGTCATCCCGGAATCAGGAAGCGTCTACGGAACGCCCGATGATTGCGTCGCGCGTCTCAAGGAATATCCCAAAGCGGGCGTGGACCACATTCTTGTCACCGTCCCTGACCTGGATACCAACCCCCACAGGCTGACCCTTCTGGGCGAAGAGATCATACCGGCGCTCGAAGCGGACGGAGGATAGCGAGCTTGTCAATCACCACGCACACGGAACTAACGGAACAAGAAACAGCCCTCCAGGCAGAAGCCCGGGAGTTTGCCCAACAGAAACTCGCCCCCGGCGCCCTGGAGCGCGATCTTTCGGGTACGTTTTCCTTCGAGTTGTACCAGGAGGCGGCGGCGGGGTTTATCGGCCTTAAAATACCCGAGAACCTGGGTGGCCTCGGCCTCGGTTTGTTCGACGAATGCCTCGTCTTGGAGGAACTCGCCGGTGGCGACCCGAGTTTCGCCCTCACTATCAGCATCTCGGCGGGCCTGTGCGGGGGCCATTTGCTGCATCATGGTTCGGATGCGCAGAAAAATAGCTGCATTCCCCAAATCACCAAAGGAGCCGTAGGCGCATGGGCGATCACCGAGCGGGTCGCGGGCAGTCATGCGGCGGCTCTCGAGTGCGAGGCCAGGAGGGAAGGGGATGCCTACGTCATCAACGGTGCGAAGATGTTCGTCACGCAAGGGATGGATTTCGAGAGTTTGGTTATCTTTGCACGCACGGGGGAGGGAAAAGACGGGATCAGCGCATTTTTGATTGAAAAGGGAGATGAGGGGCGAAAAAGCGTCCCGCTTGCGCAGACTCTCGGGATGCGTTCGGCGGGCACGGCGGAAATCTTCTTTGAGAACTGCGAGGTTCCGGCGGAGCGCCTCATCGGAGAAGAAGGGGCCGGCCTGCGGCAGGCGATGGGGGTTCTGAACGACGGGAGGGTCGTGCTGGGCGCGATGTGCGTCGGCATCGCTCAGGCGTCGCTTGATGCGGCGGCATCCCATGCCAGGAAGCGCGAGGCGTTCGGAAGACCTGTCTCCGATTTCGCCGGTTTGAAAGGGCTGATGGCCGAGAGCGCCATCGACATCGCCACCGCGCGCGAGATGGTCGTAGCAGCAGCGAAAATCCGCGACGCGGGAGGCGACAACAGGGAAGAGGTGGCCATGGCGAAACTGTTCGCCTCGGAGGCGTGTCTTCGCGTATGCGATAGAGGGATACAGATTCATGGCGGGTATGGCTATATCGCGGAAACGCCGGCGGGGATGTTCTGGCGCGACGCCCGGGTGTTTACGCTCGGGGAAGGCACGAGCGAGGTGCACCGAAATCTCGTATGCCGGTATCTCTTCGATTCCTGAAGGCCGAAATATTGCATAGAAACGACTTGATAATACGCCCATAACCTTCTGTTTAATAATAAATATGAATAATAGAAATAAAATTCAAATCTCTCATATCCTGGACGGGATGGTTCGACCCGCCGCCAGGCTCATCACGTTGGTGGAAGACAACGACCCGCGTGCGAAACCCATTCTGCAGGAACTGTATCTGAAAGGCGGAAAAAGTCTGGTCATCGGCATCACGGGCCCTCCCGGTGCGGGCAAGAGCACGCTTTCCGATCAACTGATCGCCCATTATCGCGCCCAGGACAAAAGAATATGCGTTATCGCCGTGGACCCGACGAGTCCGTTCACGGGCGGCGCGATTCTGGGCGACCGCATCCGGATGGGCAGGCACAGCACGGACCCGAAAGTTTTTATTCGCAGCATGGCCACGCGCGGCCATCTGGGCGGGCTCGCCCGTGCGACGGGAGACGCGCTTTGCGTCATGGACGCCATGGGCTGGGACGTCGTGATACTCGAAACCGTCGGCGTCGGGCAGGGCGAGGTGAACATCATGCAATGCGCGGACGTGGTCGTTTTGCTCCAGACGCCCGGTGGCGGGGACCATATCCAGGCGGCGAAGGCGGGCATCCTCGAAATCGGCGATATTTTCGTGGTAAACAAGGCGAAGCGGGATGGTGCGGACCGCACGGTGAAGGAGATCGAGGAAATGCTGGACTTCAAGTTTCATCCCGGCGAGGCGGGTTCCTGGAGGCCTCCCGTGCTGAAAACGGAAGCGCTCACGGGTGAGGGGACGGAAGAATTGGCCGAGCAGATCGAGGCGCGCATGGCCTTTTTACAGGAACATCCCGATGAAGCCGGACGCCTGGGGCGCGAGCGCGCCCGCATCACGCTCGCAGAGGTGATGAAGGAACTCGCGGTGGAGCGCATGGGAGATGGCGTGAGGGGCGGGCGGGAGCTGGATGAACTCTTGGACGCCGTCGCCTCGCGAAGAATAGACCCCTACAGCGCGGCCGAGAAGATACTGGGCGCATGAGGAGAAGGCAGTGAAGGATGGGCGGGCGTTCCGGATCGTGTTGAGCACGGCAGGTTCCGAAGAGGAGGGCGCTCAGATTGCGAAATCATTGATCGAGCGCAAGCTGTGCGCCTGCGTGAATCTGGTCCCGAAAATCCGCAGCCTCTACCGATGGGAGGGAGAGGTTCAGGATGATGCGGAAGTCCTGCTCATCATGAAGACCACGCAGGATAAATTGGGGGCCCTCTCCGGTCACCTGGCGCAAATCCACAGCTACGACGTGCCCGAAGTGCTGGCCATAGCGGTCGACAAGGGCAGCGTGTCTTATCTCGAATGGCTGGCGGAGAGTTGCGCCGACTAGCGCGCCATATTTCCTCGCTTCATTTTTTGAGAGGGAAGGCTGCCTTTAGAGAATCGAGAGATATTTGTTGAGTTCGAAATCCGAGACGTGGGCGCGGTAGGGCGCCCATTCGAGTTTTTTGTTCTCGATGAATTTATCGAACAACTGGTTTCCGAACACGCCTTTCAGGAAATCACTCTGCTCGGCCAGCATCGTGGCCTCCCGCAGGTTCCCAGGCAGGCTTTTGATGCCTTGTTTTTTGCGGCTCTCCTCGCTCATCTCGAACACGTTCTCTTCTACTGCAGGGGCCGGGGTCAGGCCCTCTTCGATTCCCGCCATTCCGGCCGCCAGCATGCAGGCGAACGCCAGATAGGGATTGCACGCCGAATCCGGCGAGCGCAACTCGATTCGCGTGTCGGATTCCATGCCCTTGCGCGTGCTGGGGATGCGGATCAGATCGCTGCGGCTCTTGTGCGCCCACGTAACGTAGGCGGGCGCCTCGAAACCGGGCACGAGTCGTTTGTAGCTGTTCACCCATTGGTTGAGGACGAGCGTCATCTCGGGCACGTATTTCAACAGGCCGGCGATGAACGCCTGGCACGTATCCGAAAGGCCGCCGGGCTTTTCCGGGTCGTGGAATGCGTTTTCCGAACCCTGGAACAGGGAGAGGTGGGTGTGCATGCCGTTTCCGTTTTCTTCGGACAAGGGTTTCGGCATGAAAGTGGCGTAGACGCCGTGCCGCATGGCGACTTCCTTGACGACGAGCCGATAGGTCATCGCGTTGTCCGCCATGGTGAGCGCATCGCCATAGCGCAAATCGATTTCGTGCTGGCTGGGCCCGACTTCGTGATGGCTGTATTCGACCCCGATCCCCATTTTTTCGAGGTTCAGAACGGTCTCGCGCCTCAGGTCGCTTGCGATGTCGAGGGGCGTGAGGTCGAAGTACCCGCCCTGGTCGAGCGTTTCGATCGGCAGTTCAGGGGACTTGAAGTAGTAGTGCTCGTATTCCACGCCCGCATAAAACGTAAATCCCTTTTTTGCCGCACTCTGGAGCGTTCGTCTGAGCACGTATCGCGGGTCGCTCTCGTAGGGGTTGCCGTCCGGGTCCTTGATGTCGCAGAACATTCTCGCGACGGCCCCGCCGTCCTGCGGACGCCAGGGCAGCACGCAGAACGTCGTCGGATCGGGGTGGGCGAACATGTCGCTCTCCTCGATGCGCGCGAAGCCCTCTATGGCGGCCCCATCGAAAAGATGTCCCTCGTAGAGCGCGTTTTCGAGCTCTTCTATGGTGATGGCGAAACTCTTGAGGAAGCCCAGGATGTCGGTGAACCACATGCGGATGAAACGCACGCCGAGTTCGCGGGCCTGGTTGATTACGAAATCGCGGTCTTTATCATCAAATGCGTCAGGCATTATGAACTCCAGTAAAAGCCGGTGTTCCCGACAAGGACAATCAGCCTATATCGTGAATGTTTCGCGCCGGTTTCGTGCCGCCGGTTTTTCATCGTTCCGAAGAAATGCAGGATATCAGGCGTCACGAAGATTCTCCGATAAACTTGTACCCGACTCCCCGCACCGTCGAAATAAACGAATATCCCCTGACCTCGATTTTTGAGCGAATGCGGCGAACGTGAACGTCGACCGTCCGGGGTCCTCCGAGGTAGTCGATTCCCCAGACGAGGTTCAGAAGCTGTTCCCTGTCGAAGACGCGCTCGGGGTTGTTGATCAGGTGCTTCAAAAGCTCGAATTCCCGGTACGTCAGGTCAATCAACTCGCCGTCGAGCCTGATTTCGTAGCGGCTTTCATCGAGCGTCAATCCCTTGCTCTTGAGGGTGCGCGCACCTTCTGAATCCTGGCCCGAGGGATGGCATAGATTTCGGACGCGGTATAAAAGCTCTTCTTCCCGGACGGGTTTTACGAGAATGTCATCGGCTTCGGTGGGTGTGCGAACGACGGCGAGGCGGTCCGGCTCGAGGAGCAGAAGGATCGGCAGCGTGGTCCAGTTCCGCATTTCCTCGACCTTGGGCAGGGCGGGGGCGTCATCGAGCAGGATGAGGGCCAGGCCCCTGGCGCGCACTTCCTGTAAGGCCGTGGTTTCGTCCTGCACCATTTTGCAGAAATGGCCCTCTCGCCGCAGGGCGCGTCCGAGCGCGTCCGCGAATCCGTTGTCCGCCGTGTAAATCAGTAGATTCGCCAATTTCTTTCCCTGCCCACGATAGGGGGCCAATTAAAAGTGCAGTTTATACAGCCAGATGAGGTGAGAAGAAAAGAGGAGTTGTTATATGCGCGCGATCTTGTTCGTCATGTCGATCAGGCTGTCGAGGTTGTGGGCCGCCAGAAATTCATCGCAGTAGGGCAGGGCCGTTCGCATTCCCCTGTCGATCGGGCGGTAGCCGGGGCTGCCCAGCAAGGGATTGAGCCAGAAGAGCTTGTAGCAGATTTTCTTGAGCCGGTTCATTTCCTCCGCCAGCGTATCCGTATCGCCCCGGTCCCAGCCGTCCGATATGATGATGACGATGGTGCGGCTGTTCAGGATGGTCCTGCCGTATTCGTAATTAAAAGTTTTGAGGCAGTTGCCGATCTGCGTACCGCCGCTCCAGTCGTGCACCTCCATGGATAGGCGCTTGAGAGCGGTGTTGACGTCCTTGTGGCGCAGATACGGCGTGGCGTCCGAAAGGCGCGTGCTGAAGACGAACGTGCGCAGCGATTTGATCTCGTTCTGCAGGCTGTAGAGGAATTGAATCAGAAACTGGCTGTAGCTGTCCATCGAGCCCGATACGTCGCAGATGAGCACGATCTGGGTTTTTTGTATCTTTCTCCTCCGGCGGAAGAGCTTTAGCACCTCGCCGCCCGAGCGGACGCTTCTCTTGACGCTGCGCCTCATGTCGATTTCGGGGGAGCGCATGTCGGGCCGCTTGCGGCGGCTGATTTTGGTGGCGAGCTTGGGAACGAGCTTCGCGATGAGGCGCCTGAGTTCGGCGACCTGATCCATGTTCAGCGAAGAGAAATCCTTGTCCGATATGACTTCGGCGGGGCTGTAGGAGGGCACGCCCTCGTCGTCGTCTCCCTGCTCGCCGGGTTCGGCGGCGCTTTCGACGTCGTCTTCCGATGGAAGACCGGGGTTTTCCTGCCCCTCGCCCTCGGCGTCCGACTCGCCTTCTTCCGAAGAGCCGCCCCCTTCGCTGGCCTGGCCTTCGCCCTCTTCCTCGAACTGCGTGTCGACCTGCACCGATTCATCGCCCGAGTAAGGATTTCCTTCCTCATCGAACCAGTACTGCCGGAACACGGCGTCGAAAATCATGCTCTCGTCCTGGCTCGAGATGAGATTCGACTTGCTGGCGACGTAGATGTTGTCGAGATTCGTGGCGTCGAGCGAATCGAAGCAGCGGAAGACGTCGATGATGCGGCCCGAGGTTATCTTGAGACCCGCGCGCCTGAGGATGCGGCAAAAGCCGATCATCTCGCCTTTGAGGCCCCGGCCTTTTACGCGAATCCTGCGCTTGGGCAGGGTGCCCTGAACGATGGGGCGAATGGAAGTTGCCATGAAGTTTGTCCGGATCAGGCGTCGGGCGCAAGCTGCGCCGTCGCCACCATGCTGTCGAGACCGTCACTCTCCACGCGCTTGATGTCGTCCTGGTATTTCAGGATGCAGCCGATGGTCTCACGCACGGCGTCGGCGTCTAATTCATTGCGGTGCAGTGCGAGGAGCGCCTGCGCCCAATCGAGGGATTCGGCCACGCCGGGGCGCTTGTAGAAATCCATTTGCCTCGCCTGGGTCATGAAGCGCGAAATTTGCTCCGCCAGCCGATCGCTGACCCCGGGCACCTTGGTCGTGATGATCTCCACTTCTTTCTCGAAGGAGGGATAGTCGACCCACAGATACAGACAGCGGCGCTTGAGGGCGTCGTGGATCTCGCGGGTCCGGTTGCTGGTGAGCACCACCAGGGGTCTGCTGGCCGCCTGGACGGTTCCCATCTCGGGAATCGTGATCTGGTAGTCGGAGAGGATTTCCAGCAGGAACGCCTCGAATTCTTCATCGGAGCGGTCGATTTCGTCGATGAGCAGGACAACCGGCTTTTCTTTCGAGCGCAACAGCGCGCGAAGAAGGGGACGTTCAATCAGGTATTGCTCGCTGAAGATGTCCCGCTCGATCTGCTTCGCGTCCGAATCCCTGCCTTCCTCCATCTTGATGTGGAGGAGTTGCTTCGCGTAGTTCCACTCATAAAGAGCCGAGTTCGCGTCGAGACCCTCGTAGCATTGCAGGCGGATGAGCTCGGTATCCATCGCGCTGGCAAGCACCTTGGCGAGTTCCGTCTTTCCTACGCCCGCCTCTCCTTCGAGGAAGAGGGGTTTTTCCAGTTTCGTGGCCAGGAAGAGAGTGGTCGCCAGGGTGCGGTCGGAGATGTAGTCGAGATTCCGGAACGATTCCTGAACGTCGTCTACGTCCTTGAATCCCTGCCCGGAACTTTTTTTCTTTTTGGTGGAATTCGATGAGGCAGTCACGTTTATTTCCTTTTTCCTTTCTTCGAGGAAAGTTCTTCAGCCGCGGCCTCGATAGCGTCGATGATCTTCACGTAGCCGGTGCAGCGGCAAAGGTTGCCCGCGATGCCGGCCTTGATTTCATGTCGGCTGGGGTTCGGGTTGTCGTCGAGCAATTCCTTGGCGGCGACTATCATTCCGGGCGTGCAGAAGCCGCACTGAATGGCGCCGTGCTCGATGAATTTCACCTGTATCGGATGGAGGTTGTCCACCGTCCCGATGCCTTTGACGGTGGTGATCTCACGTCCTTCCGCCTGGACGCCGAGCGCGCAGCATGCGTTCATCGCCAGACCATCCAGAAGAATCGTGCACGCGCCGCAATCGCCCGCTTCGCAGCCGTTTTTCACCTCGGTGAAGCCCAGGTCGCGCAGCAGATACAGCAAACTGGTGTGCGCGGGCGCTTCGGCGTTGACTTCCTGGCCGTTCACGGTGAAGGAAATGGGCAGCTTCTTGGGAGGCACGTATGCGGGTGCGCTCGATTTTCCGGTTCGTTTCGATTTGCTCGCTGTAGCCATCTTCAAGGATTCTCCAATGAAATACGCAAGAGACGATGAAGTCTTTAATCGTTGTCCTGTGAAATATCCAGCGCCTGGCAGATGAGGCGACGCGGCAGTACTTCGCACATCAGCTTGCGGTATTCAGCCGATGCGCGAATGTCGTCAATGGGCGTCGCCACGGCGGCGCAGGCTTCCGCCGCCTTTTGGGCCAGTTCGAGGTCCACCACGTTGCCTTCGAGAATTTTCTCGGCCTCATAGCAACGGATCGGGGCCGCCGTCACGGAGCCCAGCGAAATGCCGGCCTCCTCCACCTTCTTGCGCCTCACCTTCAGCACGACCGCTACGCCCACTACCGTGATGGCCATGGCGTTTCTGCGGGCGAGTTTGTAATACCCCCATTTGTGGTTCCTGCCGGGGGAGGGGAAGGTCACGGCGGTGATCAGCTCATCGGACCGGATGGCTGTTTGCCGGTATCCGGTGAGGAATTTATCCAGATCGACCGTCCTTCTGCCTTTTTCGCTGGCGAGCCTCACCTTCGCCTTCAGGGCGAGCAGGGGAGGAACGGCGTCCGCCGCCGGGCCGCCGTCGATGATGTTGCCTGCCACCGTGGCGCGGTTGCGGATGATCGGGCCTGCGAATTTCTCCGACATCGCCGCCAGAATCGGCGCTTCCTTGAGAATGATTTTATTCGTCAAAAAATCCGTCATCGTTGCGAGGGCGCCCAGCTTGATCTGGCCCTTCGATGAGGAAATCCCCTGTAGCGCGGAGACTCTCATCAGGTCGATGACGACTTTCGCGGGGCCGTCGTGCTGGTGCCTGAGATCGGGCAGGAAATTGGTTCCTCCGGCGATGAACTTTGTATTTCTGCCTTTTGCCGCTTTTAGTGTGGCCGATATGGTCGTCGGCGCCACGAAGTCAAAACCACGCATAAACGGAAACTCTCCTCAAATCGTCTGAAATAGAATCAATCCACGCCTGCAATGAAAACTGAAACGAAGCCGAATCATACCCGACGGAAGGGACCAAGGAAAACGCTTTGGGCGAATTGGCCGTCCGGCGTCTCCGGCGAACCGGCCCGGCAAACAACTTTCACTCTCGTACGGGCGAGCCTACCCTACCAACTGCCCCGCTTTCCCGTCAAGCGAAACGGCCCTTGCGGGTGAAATTGCGCAAAGCGTAAGATTCGCTGTAAAAGTAGCATTTTTGAACACTTGAAGGTAGCCCGCATGAACGAGTCGAACAAAGCCGATACGAGCGCAAGCGCGAGACCCCTGCGTCTCGCCCTGGCGAACCTGGGGTGCAAGCTCAATCACGCCGAGGGCGAAGCGATGAAGCACCTGTGCGCCGGAGCCGGATATGAGCTCGTTCCTTTCAGCGGGGAGGCGGACGTCTACGTCGTCAACAGTTGCACGGTCACGGCGGAAGCCGACCGGGAGGGCAGACGGCTGGCTCGGCGGGCACGGCGGATGGGCGGCCCGGACGCCCGGGTCGTCATCGCGGGATGCTCCGCCCAGGCGAACGCGGAGAAAATGCTGATCCCGGAAGTCGATCTCCTGCTTGGCAACACGGAGAAGCTGCATCTTCCCGAGGAATTGGCGAAGCCCCATGAGAGAGATGAAAAGCCCGAGATGCGGGTTTCTCCCATCGAGGAAAGTCTTGATATCGAGAGCGTCGTCCTGCCCCAGTTCGGCAGCCGGACGCGGGCCTACCTCAAGGTGCAGGACGGGTGCAACTTCTCTTGTTCTTTCTGTGCGACGACCATCGCGCGCGGAGCGAGCCGCTCTCTTGAAGTGGATTCATGCGTGGAGCACGCCGACACGCTGCTTTCGGGCGGTCACGAGGAACTGGTGCTCACGGGGATTCACCTCGGCGCGTACGGCAGGGATATCAAGCCGCGCAGCACCCTGAGCCGTCTGGTGAGCCGGTTGCTCGGGATGGAAAGAACTTTCCGCCTCAGGCTCTCCTCCGTGGAACCGGGGGAATTTACGCGCGAACTCATCCGCGTCGTGGCGGGCGAGGCATATGGGTCTGGTCGCTCGAACGGGGGAAGTTATGTCTGCCGCCATTTCCACATACCCGTCCAGAGCGGAGATGATGAAACCCTGGGAGCGATGAAACGCAACTACACCGCCGCGCGCTGCGCGAGCCGGTTCGACGAGATCGCGAAGAAAATTGACGGGGCCTGCCTCGGCGGAGACTTTATCGTTGGTTTCCCCGGCGAGAGTAAAGAGGCGTTCGAGCGGACCATGGAATGGGTGCGGGAATCGCCGCTGGCCTATCTGCACGTTTTTCCGTATTCACCGCGCGAGGGGACGGCGGCCATCGAGATGCCGGGAGAGGTCCCGAAGGGCGAGCAGAAAGCCCGCGCGCGCGCGTTGCAGGAGTTGGGGCGCAGGAAATGGGCGGCGTTCGTCTCCTCGCAAACGGGGCGGGAAACGGAAGTGCTGTTCGAGAGCCGCCGCTCAGAAGACGGTCTTCTCACCGGCTTGTCGGACAATTACATCCGCGTGTCGGCCTCCGGCCCCGATGAGTGGATAGGCCGGACGGTTCGGATGCGGCTCGCGCCCTTGCCCGAGAAGAACGGATTTTCCCGCATCGCCGCAAGGTCGGATGCCTTATGGGGAGAGTTTGCGTCATGACGGACGATCAATCGCGCCCGAATCCTTTTCGCGAGGGCGCGCCCGATTTCGAAGAGGAAAGCGACGCGCAGCCGATCGTTACGCTCCTCACGGATTTCGGCAGCGATGAGCACTACGTCGGCGTGATGAAGGGCGTCGTGATGGCGGTAAACCCGGTGGCCCGCATCGTCGACATCTCGCATTCCGTCAAGCCGTACGACGTGAAGGCCGCGTCGTTGATCCTGGATTCCTCGGCGCATTATTTTCCGCGCGGGACGATTCACGTGGCGGTCGTGGACCCGGGCGTGGGCAGCAGCCGGAGGGGAGTCATGGCCGCCACGGAAAACTACTATTTCGTGGGGCCGGACAACGGCCTGTTCTCCTGCGTGTATGACGACCCGCTCTACATGTGGACGAGAGAACTCGAAGAAGACGCATTTTTCCTGAACGAGGTGAGTTCCACCTTCCACGGCAGGGACATCTTCGCACCCGTTGCGGGACATCTCTCCTGCGGGGTTCCGCCCGAGGATTTCGGCTCCGTCATCACCGACCCGATTCGCTTCGATTTTCCCTTGGTGGAATTCGAGGACGCCGACACCATCACCGGCGAGGTGATATACGTCGATCATTACGGGAACCTGGTGACGAACATCGACACCACGACTTTCTGGCGTTTCGAGTATGGAGAGGACGACGCCGCGCATTTGCCGGTCATCGAAATCGGCGGCCACGCGATCAATGGAGTGAGCGAATACTACCAGGCGGTGAAGGCGGGCGAACTCGGGGCGCAGTTCAACAGCTGGACGCGGCTCGAGATCTTCGTGCCCGAAGGAAACGCCGCGCAGTTCCTGGAAGCGGGGGTCGGCGAGAAAGTGAAAGTGCATATGCGGCACATGAGACTATAGACTGCCGTTCATCAACCGGCTCCGTCGCATCCTCCCGGAGCCAAAGGAGAGAGAGAATGGATAACGCCCCTGTGCGATTCACCGTTTACAGCGATTTTTTGTGACCCTGGTGCTTCAACTCGGCCGTGCGCCTGAAGAAGATTAAGGAAGAATACGGCGATAAAGTAGACATCCAGTACAGGGTTTTCATGCTGAGGCCCGAGCCCGACCCCACGGCGGTGTTCAACGATTACCGCAGAAACCACTGGAATAACGCGAACTCACAGACCGATTCCGGCGATTTCACCCCGTGGGAGAGCGAGGAGGCGTTTCCGAACTGCTCGATGCCGTCTGCGGAAGCGGGGCTGGCGGCGAGATTCCAGGGGCCCGAGGAGTGGGAGAAATTCCACGACAACCTTCTGGCCGCCTTCTTCACGGATAACCGCAACATCTCGGACCCCGATGTGGTGAGCGACGTGGCCGAGGAAAGCGGGCTGGACATGGACAGATACCGCGACGCTCTCGATAGCGGGGGTTTGAAGGAAAAGGCCGTCAAGGAATACATGGAGGCCACGAATTTGGGGATAACGGGCATCCCCTCCGTCGTCGTGAACGAGCGCGCGGTCATGGTCGGTGCGGTGCCTGCGGAACAATACCGATACGTCATCGACAGCATCCTGGAGACCGGCGAATTGCCCGGCCGCCCGTCCGGCGAACT
The DNA here is from genome assembly GCA_965203325.1 of bacterium. Lineage (GTDB taxonomy): Bacteria > UBA8248 > UBA8248 > UBA8248 > UBA8248 > Bin107. Next base: position 196,967 of record OZ241875.1, on the reverse strand, counting down.
GCCCGTCGCGGACTAGAGCGGGTAGATGGATGCCCGAAGAAACGAGGAGTCTCCCCTCTGAATCTCTCTGACCTCAAAGGCTGCATAACCGACGTTCCGGGATTTTATCTCGGCCACGCGCAAGATGAAGCGGCGAGAACGGGCGTCTCCGTGGTGCTTTGCCCCCCCGGAACGGTCGGGGCGTGCGAATTGCGCGGCACGGCGACGGCCACGCGCGGCATGGATGCGCTGCGCGCCGAGCACCTGGTCGGAGGCGTGGACGCCATCGTCCTGACGGGAGGCAGCGCGTTCGGCCTGGCTTCTGCCGACGGCGTCATGGCCTTCCTGGAGGAGCAGGGCAGGGGGTTTCCCACCGGCCGCTTCAACGTGCCCACGGTAGCCGCCGGCGTGCTGTTCGATCTCCATTTCGGCGACGGCAGGGTTCGCCCCGACGCCGCGATGGGGCGCGCCGCCTGCGAAGCGGCCTCGAACGAGGAAGGTCCCCAGGGGAGCGTGGGAGCGGGCGCGGGCGCTACAATCGGGAAACTCTTCGGCCAGGAGCGCGCCATGAAGGGCGGCCTCGGCACGGCGAGTATGAAACTGCCGGGGGGCGGCGTCGTCGGCGCAATCGCCGCGGTGAACGCCTTTGGCGGCGTGTATGAGCCGGGGACGGGGAAACCCGTCGCAGGCCCCAGGGCGATGCCTCCCGAGCGGGGAATCGTGGATACCGAAGAGCACCTGAGAGTGCAAGGAAGGCCCTTCGAGGGATTCTCCAACACTTCCGAGAACACGACGCTGGTCGCCGTGGCGACGAATGCCCGCCTCACGAAAACCGAAACGCACAAACTCGCCCAGTTGGCGGCGAACGGACTCATCCGAACGGTGCGCCCCTCCTACACCACTGTGGATGGAGACATGGTCTTCGCCCTCTCTTGCGGGGATCGGGAGGCGGCGCTCGACGTCGTGGGGGCGGCAGCTATAGAGGCCGTCGGCCACGCGATTTGCCGCGCGGTGGTGGAAGCAGACGGCGGAGGAATCATTCCCGCCTGGCGCGACCTGCCCGCTTCGTAATGACCACTCATGCGCAAAAGCCTGCCTGGAGATTCAGCGATTATTTCGATCTGAGCGTCATCGGCTTGACCCACGGGTTGAGCGACGGATTCTCCAACATGCTGGTTCCCGTTCTCGCGCTCATCGTCATGGATCTCGACCTCTCACCCTTCGAAGTGGGGGTTTTGCTCAGCACTTTCAGTCTGGGACAGATGATCTTCCAATACCCGCTCTCCATACTGGCGGATAATACGGGCGCCAGAAAACGAATCCTGGTGATGGGCATGGGTCTCTCCGCTGCGTCTTTCATTGCGATGATGTGGGTGAGCCGCTTCTGGCCGATGTGCGCCCTGGCGTTTCTGGCGGGCGCGGGAAATTCCGTCTACCACCCGTGCGGAACGGCCCTGGCGGCGAATCGCTTCGAGCGCGACCGCGCGTTCGCCATTTCCTGGCACAGCCTGGGCGGCAACCTGGGAACCAGCATCCTTCCGCTCGCTCAGGCGGCCGTGGCGGCGATGGCGGGCTGGCGCGCGGCGGTCGGCGCCTGCGCGGCGCCGGCCATTGCGCTCCTCCCCCTGGTGAACGCGCGGTTTGCCGAAGGAAAGAGCGAGACCGAACGTGAGGCGGGGAAAGCGGCGGAATTGAAAGTTTTCTCCATCGTCAAGCGAGTCGTGGAGAACAGGAACACGGTATGGCTGGCGGCGACCTACACCTTGCGCAGCATGTGCACCAAGGGGATGATTGGTTTTCTCCCCCTGCTGGCGACCTCGAAGCTGGGGATGACCACGGCGCAAATCGGGGTGGCCGTGTCGCTCCATTTCGGTTTCGGCATGTTGGCCAAACCGCTGATGGGAATTCTCTACGATCGCTGGGGCGCGCGGAGCGCCCTGTTCTGGCCCATGACGCTGCTGGGCGCATTCGTTCTCGCCCTGCCGTTCATGGGGTGGCAAACGGGTTTTTATATTCTATCCGCATTGACCGGCGTCGTCGGGTTCGTGAGCCCGATTATCCTCACCGCGGCGGCGGATTTCTCGGAAAAAGATATTCTGGCTTCATCCGTCGGCTTTATCTATACCTGCCACGGCTTGAGTTTTCTCGCCCCCTTGCTGGGCGGCTGGCTCGCCGGACAGGTGAATCTGGATGCGAGCTATTTCTGTTTTGCGATCATGAGCTGGCTGGCCGTTTCGACGTCAGCGCAATTAAGAGGCAAAAAGCAGATATCCGATAACCCGGGGAAGGAGACAAAATGACGCGAGAGTATTTCAAGGGCACCTGGCAGGAGGACCGCTCCTTTTCGCCTGCGGTGAAGACGAAAGGCGGCGAGCACGTCTGGCTGGCCGGCGTGGGGGCGTGGCGCGACGAGCGGGGAAACGTGCTGGCGGGAGATTTCGACGCGCAGGTGCACGCCACGTTCCGCCAGATAGAGCGCACCCTGGAGCGGACGGGCGGGAAGCTGCAGGACATCGTGACGATGACGGTGTACATCCTGGACGGCGCGAACGGGGACAGGTTCGTCGAACTCAGAAAGCAGTATTTTCCGGACGGATTTCCGGGGAGCGCGTTGATCACGGCGGCCGGCTTCGCAAAGCCCGAGATGATGGTCGAGATACAGGCCATCGCCGTCATCGGTGAGGAGTAGGGCAGGGGAAACCCCATGTTTGCCGCCTCGGGTAAAGAATGCTAGTCTCGCAAAATTATTAAATCGCTTCCGGATGGTGAGCGGGCGTCGCATTTATCATGTTACGTATGGTTTGTGGCCCTCATTCGTGCGGTGAATCGTTACGCCATCCGAACGAAGCGTATTCAGCCGCTTTCTCGACAGGAACCCTCGTATCCATGTCCTCATCCGGCAACGGCACGAATCCGACGCTGCGCCTCCAGGGGGTGGGGAAATGGTTCGGCTCCCTGCACGTTCTCGATGACATCGACATCGACGTGAAGACGCAGGAGATTCTGACGATCCTGGGCCCCAGCGGATGCGGGAAGACGACGCTTCTTCGCATCGTGAACGGGCTCATTCTCTGCGAGAGCGGCGAAGTCTCCTTCAAGGGCGAGGCGGTGGACGGCCCGAGGCCCGAGATGGCCATGGTGTTCCAGAATTTCGGGCTTTTTCCCTGGAAGCGTCTGGATCAGAACATCGGCTACGCGCTCAGGATACAGGGCAAGGAGAAGGGCGAGATCGACCGCCTCGTGAGCCACTACACGGAACTGGTGGGCCTCGGCGGGTTCGAAGCGAACTACCCCTCGCAGCTTTCGGGCGGGATGCAGCAAAGAGCGGGTCTGGCGAGGGCGCTCGCCGCCCAGCCCGACGTTTTGTTAATGGATGAGCCCTTCGGCGCTCTCGATGCGCTGACGCGCGAAACCCTGCAGGAAGAACTGCTGCGCATCAACGAGGCGGAGCCCAAGGCGATGATCTTCATCACCCACAGCATCGACGAGGCGCTGCTTCTCGGCGACCGCGTTCTTGTGATGACGCCCAGGCCGGGGAGAATACGCTTTCAGTTCGAAACCGGCTTCGGCCGCGGCAGGGATTTGGAAGAAATCAGGGGCGGAAAGCGCTTTCAGGCGCTGCGCCATTACCTCTGGGAAGCGATGCGCAACCCCGAGGTGGAACCCGAGCCCGTCGCCGAACTCGCCCTGGAATAGGAGGCATCCATCTTTGGCTACCGACGCACCGGCGGCAACAGGCATATCGACGGATGAGAGGGCGTTCTGGGAGCGCATCAAGGAACCCGCCGTATACGTGCGCTTGATATCGCTCGTCGTTGTCATCGGCGGGTGGGAGTTGATGGGACAGACGGGAAACATCGATCCGGTCACCTTCAGCTACCCGAGCGCCATATGCGTCGCCTTCTGGGTCCTGATCGCCAGCGGCCAGATGACAGCCGCCGCGTATGAGAGTTCTCAAATCCTGGTGGCAGGCCTTTTGATAGCAATACCCCTCGGCATCGTGCTGGGGATTCTCATGGGGCGCTTTCAGATATTCGAGTACGCCGTGGACACCTACGTGTTTGCCCTCTACGCCACGCCCGTGGTCGCGCTGGCGTTTCCGATAGCCATGGTCTTGGGGGTCGACTTCGTCGGCAAGACGACCATCGTCGTCTTCTTCGCCATCATGCCGATCATCGTGAACGTCTACCACGGCGTGCGGAACGTGGACCTCTCGCTCCTGGAAGTGACGCGCTCGTTCTGCTCCACGGAGGGGCAGAGGTGGCGGGACCTGATTTTCCCGAGCGTGGTCCCCTATCTCGTCGCGGGGCTGGGTCTCGCGTGCGGGCGCGCCCTGGTGGGGATGGTCGTCGCGGAGTTTCTGATGAGCATCTCGGGCCTCGGCGCGCTGAGCCAGGACTACATTGCGGATCTGGAACTGGACAAGGGCCTCGCGCCTGTTGTCTTGTTGATGGTAGTCGGTATAGCTTTAACGAAAGTGGTGAACATCTGTGAAACGAAGTTTTCATCCTGGAGGGTTCGGCAGGAGTCCTGATTGCGGGCGTCCTGTCGAAAAATCTATTTTCCTTTCTTCTTAAGGAGTTCGAAATGAAAAAGGTGTGGATGGTATTGGTCGCGGCGTTCGTGCTCGCCGCAGCGGTGTGGAGCGCGCCGGCGCAGTCCGTCGCCGCCGACAAGATCGTGCTCGGCATGCCCGTGCGTCCGCCGGTCATGGTGCACCTGCCGGTGTTCTACGCGCTCGATAACGATATCTTCAAGAAACACGGCCTCGACGTGGAGATCAAATTCTTCCGCGGCGGCGTCGCCACGCACCGGGCGATCACGAGCAAGAAGAGCGGCCTGGACGCCGCCTGGGTGCCGGCGCCGATCGCCATGGTGGGCATCACCAAGGGCAGCGGCATGAAGTTCTTCCACTCCATGGCGTATCTCAACGAGGCGCAGATGGCCGCGAACGATCAGGTGAAGAAACCCGCCGACCTCAAGGGCAAGACCATCGGCATCGAGGGGCGCGGCGGATACAGCCACCTGGGCGCGCTCGCCGTGCTGGCGACCGCCGGTCTGACCGACAAGGACGTGAAATACATCAAGACCCCGCCGCCGGCGCGCGTTCCGTTCCTGCTCAAGGGCAAGGCCGACGCCGTGGTCATCCACGTCGAGCAGGTCCTCGTCGTCAAGAAGAGAAAGCCCAGCTTCAACAAGCTGATGGACCTGTGGAAGGCCATGCCGAACTTCTTCTACGGAGCGTTCATCGCGCCCTCTTCGAAGATCAACTCGAACAAGGACGCCTACGTGCGCTTCGCGATGGCGATGATGCAGTCCAACCGCTCTATCTACAAGGACAAGGCGGGCTACCTCAAGTCGGCGAACAAATGGGTGCGTCCCGTCTACAAGAAAAACCCCGAGATCATGTCGAAGACCTACGACGTCTTCGTGGCGGAGAAAATCTGGGGCGTGAACAACGGCATCCCCAAGGCATCGGTCGCTTTCACGGCGGACTACATGAAGCGCCTCGGCAAAATCAAGGGCAAGGTTCCCTCCTATGAGGACATCGTCGACACGAGCGTGACGAAAGCGGCGCTCGCCAAGGCCGGCAAGATTTAATAAGGCTTCATCAAGCAAAGGATCGGGGTCGTCGCGCCAACGGGTGCGGCGGCCCCGTTCTTTTGATACTTGGAAAGGGTAATGACGTGAAGATTGTTCTGTATTCCGACATTCACGCCCAGCTTGCGCCTCTGGACGCCGTTCAGGAGGCCGTGGCGAAGGAAAACGCGGACCGTGAGATCGTCATCGGCGATCTGGTGATGCTCGGCCCCGAACCCGCCGAGGTGGTGGAGCGCTTCATGGGGCGCAAGGACGTGGACGTGCTCGCCGGGAACCTCGACTGGTGGGTATCGAAGCGAAAAGACGAGACCGACCCGCCCAAGAACGAACACCACGTCTGGCTCTACGAGATGGTGAAGAAGACGCGCGAGCGCCTCTCCGCCGGGCAGATCGACTATCTCGACGGCCTCATGTGGTCGATGACGATCACGCCCGAGAAGTGGCACGATTTCCACATCTTCCACGCCACGCCCGACGACATCGAGGACGCGATTCCCCTGAGGTTCACCGACGAGGAGGTGAAGGAGAAGATCAAGGGAACGGACGCGGAGATCATGGCCTTCGGCCACGTGCACGGCCCCTACGTCCGCGAGGTGGACGGCCAGACGCTCGTCTGCACCGCCGCGGTCGGCATGAACTGGGACGGCGACTACCGCCCCGCTTATTCGGTGGTCGAATACTTAGGCGACGGCGATTGGCGCGTCGAGACCAAGCGCGTGGCGTACGACTGCGAAGCGCAGGCGAAGAAGAACGAGAACGGCTGGATGCCTCACGGCGAGCGAATCGCCAAGATGGTGCGGACCGGGGAGTTCTGGAACCCGGCCCACATGCCGCATTAGGCCGGCCATGCCCGTCACCGTCGATGGCGCGAGGCCGAGGGCGTGGGAGCAGCAGGTGAAATCCTTCGTCAGAAAGCGCTACGCTCATCTGGCCGAGGCGCATGCGTTCCCCGAAGGCGGTGCGGGCAGGGCACGGGAGGCGGGCTATCCCGCCCGCTTCATCGACGGACTGCCCGGGCGCGTTTCGGCTTCTTATTGCGGCTGCGGGTATCTGCTCGATGGCGTCGATCTCGGAGGCGTGCGCACGGCCGTGGAGCTTGGATGCGGCGCGGGACTCGACGCGCGTCTCGTTTGCGAGAGACTCGATGCCGGCGCCAGTCTGCTCGCTTTGGATTTCGCGCCCCAGATGCTTCACCGCGCGCGCGAGGCGTTCGAGGGAGTTCGCAGCGGCGCGCGCCCGCATCTGCTGGCCGGGGACATGGAGAACCTCCCCTTGGCCGACGGGGTCGCCGACGTCGTGCTGGCCAACGCGTCGTTCAACCTCACGGTGGACAAGGCGAAAGCGCTCACCGAGGCGCACAGGATTCTGAGGCCGGGCGGCCGCCTCGTGGTCCGTGAGTTGATACGCGAGGGTGAACTGCCGGTCGAGATCGCTCAGGACCCCCAGGCTTGGAACGCATCGCTCGGCGGCGTCTGCGAAGAGGCCGAATGGGAATCCCTGCTGGAGGGTGCAGGGTTTCGGGAAGTGGAAATTTCCGGCCACGCTCCGTTTCGTCCGGTCGTTTCGGTTCGGGTTCATGCCCGAAGGGGGTGTTGAGAAAGTCGGTTGCGGCCCCTACGAAGATCACTCTTCACCAACGAGAATATCAAATCAACTCCCCCCTTGAGGGGGAGTCGCAGAAGCCGAGCGGTTTGTGCGAAGGCTGATGCGGTGGGGGGAGGTTTACTTTGTGGCATGTCCCCCCACCGATTCGGTTTCGGGTTTACACCCTCACCTCATCGACTCCCCCTCAAGGGGGGAGTGAATCTTGCTCTTTCATCGGATGACTCAACCCCTCCTTCATCAGGGCTTTTTCCACAACCCCCGCATAACCGGGATGGAACCGGACGAATCGCTGAAGCCCTTGACTCTTGATGCGAGTCGGGTAAACTTTTTGAGTTGTTCAATGCGGGAATAGCTCAGTGGTAGAGCACAACGTTGCCAACGTTGGGGTCGCGGGTTCAAATCCCGTTTCCCGCTCCATTTATCCATCACCCGGCGGGGGTCGCGAATGCGGTCCCCGCTATTTCATGGGTGAATACGCCACCGGATACCAGATTTCAGAAGTCTCGCTCCGAAGATATGGTCTGTAACTTTTTCCCCAGTCGGGAAGTTCCTCGGCCTGCCGTTGCACCTCGGCCCAGTGGTTCATGTCCCGGTAGGGCCAGATGTGCAGAAACTCGTTCAGGATGCCGGATTCGAACTCTCCCGCCGGGTTGGCGAACGCAGCCGCCAGGGGCGAGAGGCGCTCCCGCTCGGGCAGGTTTTTCTCCCACGCTGCGGAAATTGCCCCCATCTTGCCCGTGAGCATCACGTCGCTCCTGATCTCGTATACGCTCCCCATCGCTCCCGTCCGCGGTTTGGGGCAAAACGGCGCCGCCCGCATGATGCGCGTTTGCTGGTAGAGGATTTTATCCACCTGGAGCGGGGGCCACCACGGCTGGGCGAGGGCTTCGGCGCGCGCCGCCTCCCGGTGGGCGGAGTTCTCGTACTCCCAGATGTGGAGAATCCGGTTCAGCCCGCCGATAGCGGAGATGAAAAACCCGATTAAAGGGGATATGGCGGCTCTTTTCTCGATGATCCTGCCGAAATCCTCGACGCCTTCCTGGGCGAATCCCGAGGGGAACGTGTACGCGCGAACTTCATAGATCATGAGTGAATAAACTCCAGGTTTTGGACGCGGACGGCCCCTGTGCAATGAACGTCGGCAGGAGTCCTCGCGTCATGAAATAGCGAAACGCGGAAAAGTAATATACTTGACGCGCATTATTCCGTGAAGCATGTTGTTTTGTTGTGCACACGAGTTGGATATACGTCTAGTCCCTGCGAACGCTCAAGAGAGGGAAGCCCGGTGAGCGACGACACCCCGCGCTGGCGATACCGATTCGAGAATTACAAGCGCGCTTTTTTCCTGCTGCGCGAAGCCATCGAAATGATGGACGAAAGAGAACCGAGCCAGCTTGAAAAAGAAGGAATTATCAAACGATTTAGATATACTACCGCGCTGGCCTGGAACCTTATGAAGGACTATCTGGAGAGTGAGAATGTCGCTTTTGAGCAGGTAACGCCCAGGGTCGTCATACGGAAAGCCTTCGAAGCGAATCTGCTGGGGGATGGACAAACGTGGATGGACGCACTCGATGCGCGCAACAAGATGTCGCACAACTATGACCCCAAAAGGTTCGAGGCCGTCATCGAAGAGATCAGAAAAGATTACCTTCGCGCCTTCGACGCATTGCACACCCTGTTTCTTGATAAAAGCGGGGAGCGGCCATGAACCACGGACTCTCGGACCGCCAGCTAGCGGTTTTCAAACAAATTCTGGCGCTCTTCGCCGATGAGATCGCCTCGGTCGAACTGTTCGGTTCAAGGGCTACGGGCGATTATCGCCCGAATTCGGACATCGACCTGGTGCTGCGGGGCGGTATCAAGGAAAAGCAGATCGATCGTCTGTGGACTCTGTTTCATGAGAGCAATCTGCCGATCAGCGTGGACGTGAAGAGCTATGAACTGACGACCTACCCGCCGCTCAAGGCGCACATGGACAAGGTCTGCAAGACCCTCTTTACTCAGCACGACCTGAAGGAAGTGGTTCGAAAACCAGAGGCGTCGGGAGTGTAGAGCGAGGCGAAACCGGCGGCCTTCGCATTACCTTCATACACAAATCATTCTTGGATATCGGAGGCGAGACATGGACAGGGCGGTATGGGCGATCATCTACGATCTGCCCGAGGAAGGGCGCGATGAATACATGGAGTGGTTTCACGGGGTGCACATCCCCGAAAAACTATCGCGTCCCGGCTACGTCTGGGCGGCGCACTATGAGGTGAAACACCCCGGCGAACGCTTCGAACAAATCGCGGCGCGCCTGAACCGCACCGACGATCCTGCTCTCGCATCGGGTGCGGGGTTCATCGCGCTCTTCGGCGGGGAGACCACCCGCGTTTTCTACGATCCCAGTCCGGTGCAGCTAAAAGAGCGCCAGAACGAGGAAACTCGCAAAATGACAGGGATGCGGATTCAGGCCAAAGGACTCATCCTTTGCGAGGAGTGGCGGGTGGAAGGCCCGGACGCAGGCCAGAGGGAAGCCTCCGACGTCATGGCGCCCGCGATCCAGATGGGCCGCTACGATGCGGGGGGCAACGATGAGGACCTCCAGGCCTGGTACGCCCAGGAGCGCATGGCGCGGGTTGCGGACACGCCCGGCTGCATGGGCGCGAGAAAATACCTGGTGGCCACGGCTTCGCCCAAGCATTCCGTCTTGTATGAGTACACATCTTTAGAGGCGCGCGAGGCGAACTACATCGCGCTCGAAGAAACCGAGGGGACGAAGCGCGTGCACGGGTATCTCGTCCATCCCCCCGGCTCTCCGCTGGCGGCAAGCCGCATCTGGCCGCCGCAGGGCGGGGATTAGAGTCGCTTGCCCACAACCCCGGCAGAATTTACCCGGTTCCAGCCGGGGAGAAAGTGGGCATTTTCATTGCCGCTTCGAAACCGGGCGTGCTATTTTGGCCCGGAAAGAGAAGGTGAGCGAACGCCACGGGGAAGTTTATAGCCAAAATGAGGGAGACGGTCGTGAAATACGTTCCAATACTTCTCGTTATGTCGTTTCTGCTGACCGCCTGCATGGGAAGCGGCGGCGGCACGCCTGAAGGAGTTCCTATCAAGCTCGAGAGGAATACCGAGTTCGACGGCGAGAGCTTGAGGTTATTCGTGAGGCTGCGCGACGGAACCGAGGAATCCGTCAACACGACCGACGATGTTATCGGAGTACAGCCCGGGATGACGCCCATGCCCGGCCATCAGGCGAGGACCTGGACGTTCCTCAAGATCACGGATGACGCCACATCGGTAGCCCACGCCCTGGTGAGCTGGAACCCGGACGACCCGGCAGACTACCTTGTGGCCGGCTGGTGGGCGCGGTTCCCCGATCAGGAGCCGCCGCTTTCGTTCGAGGATTTCATGCCGTTCGGGATTATCGACGGGCCGGAACTCGACCATGGCGTCGCACCGCAACTGCCGGTCGACGGAACGGCCTCATACACGGGCCCGGCCGGCGGCCTCTACGCATACGAGTTCGGCAGCGGCTGGGGAGAGAATGAGGGCGAATTCGTGCTCGAAGAGTACCAGGGAACGGTCACCCTCACGGCGGACTTCGAAGACGGCACCTTGAAGGGCTGCATCGGGTGCGTGGGCGATCTCGTTACGCAGCGGGGGCATTTCGGCGTTTTCCTGGGCCAGGAGGTAAGCGACGAGCAGGGCGTCGCCAGGGACTACGAGCTTCACCTCGCGACTGCGATTATCAGGGAAGACGGCATGTTCGATCGAGACAGGGTGACGCTGAAACACCCGGAGCGCACAATCACGCTAGCGGAGGGGTATTGGGGCGGGGCCCTTTCCAGCCGCCAGGACACGGACGGGAACCCCCGTTTGGTGATGGGCTTCAGCAGTGTCGGTTTCGAGGAGAGCGACGGCAGCGCGGGCGCGTTGGTCGGGTCTTTCCTGGCGCTGAGCGAGCGGTTCAGGGAGAACGGGGTGTCTCGATTTCCTCCCCCTCCTGTAAATGGTAACTGATCGATTGAAAAACGGGCGGTTTTCCGGGCAGGCACCGGCCGGAGAAAGATAAACGGGGCAATCCCCGCCCGTCGCCAGCGGCAGCCGCATCTGGCCGCCGCAGGGCGGGATTGCTGGAAAAACCTTTGTCGAAGAAGCGAACGCTCCCTCCCCGGTAGCGTTCGACCCCCAACCCCCTCAAGGAGGGAGTGAATCTCGTTTTCCTTTGAATTTGTGGAAATGGTGTCGTTGTTGCGCGGCTTTGCCGTGTAAAGGGAACTCTCGCCCGATCTTGTGCGGTTTTTCCGACCGCTTTCCGCTATAATCCCCAAAAATCCACTTTTCGAGGGTTGCGCGCGTGATGAATAAAACGCTCAGCATCGGGGTGCTCGTTTTTATCCTGCTGGCGGCGGCTTTTGCGGAAATGGCCCACGCCGCTTCCCTGCAGATGGGCAAGGGCAGGTACGCAGGGATGGTGCTCATCCCCGCCGGTCCTTTCACGATGGGGCGCAACGACGGCCCCGATGAGGAAAAGCCCGCGCACCGCGTGTTTCTTCCCGCTTATTACATCGACCGGAATCTGGTGACCTGGGCGGAATATCTCCCCTTTATTCAGGAGAAAGGCCCTGCCGGCCCCCAGGGAGAGATGTATCTCGATACCGACGACCCCGACGCCAAGATCGTCTCCCAAGGCGACGGCTGGGTCGTCGAGAAGGGTTTTGAAAAATTCCCGGCGAGCGAGATGGCCTGGGGCGGCGCCCTGGCCTACTGCCGCTGGAAGAGGAAGAAGCTGCCCACCGAGGCGCAGTGGGAAAAGGCGGCGCGCGGAACCGACGGCCGCCTCTATCCGTGGGGAGACCGGAAGCCGTCGGGGGAGTATCTGTTCCTGGGAGACTACCGGGGGCAGACGGTGGTCGCGGGAAGCTATCCCAAAGGCGCGAGCCCATACGGGGTGAACGACATGGCGGGGCAGGTGTGGGAATGGACGACTTCGCTGGCGATGGCGTATCCCTACAAGCCCAAGGACGGGCGCGAGAGCCTGAGCGCCGTGGATGCGCGCGTCGTGCGGGGCGGCAATTCGGCGAGCCTGCCGGACGGCATGACGACGACGAACCGGGAAGTCGTGATGCCCGGCAGACAGGCGACGGGGCACGCCTACATCGGCTTCCGTTGCGCCGCCGAGCCTCCCCATTCGACCTGAGGGCGCTTTTCTCTCTGCAGGCAAACCGGCCTCACCAGAGCGCGCGGGTGAGGTCGCTCAGCGCGCATCTCTGGCGGCCTTCGGCGTCGAAATTCTCAGGCGCGAGCCAGCGGTCGTGGGCATCGCGCACGGCGGGCCACTCTTCTTCCGTGAGGGAGAACCAGGCGGTGTCCCGGCTGCGTCCCTTGACGATCATGTGGTTCAGGAATATCCCCTCGTAGCGGAAGCCTAGGCGCAGGGCCGCTGCGCGCGATGCCGTGTTCAGGGCGTCGCACTTCCATTCCAGGCGGCGGTAGCCCAGGGTGTCGAGAACGTGGCGCATCTTGAGCGAGAGGACTTCCGTGGCCCGCACATCGCGCTGCCATGCGCGGCCGAACCAGATGTGGCCGATTTCGGCGACGCCGATATGAGCGCGGATTTCCATAAAACTGCCCATCCCGCCGAGGCGGTCCGTCGCGTTGTCGCGGTAGACGACGAACACCGGGTCCTGTGAGGCCTGCCGCTCCACAAGGAGGTCATGCACCTGCTCCTCCGTGGAGAAGGGGCCCACGTTCATGTAATCGAATATGCGATCGGTATCTTCGCCCTCGGTCGCCGCTCGGAAGATGCCGGCCGTGTCGCGATCGGCATCGACCGGCTCCAGAGAGGTCCTGGGATCCGAGAGCGCGACGCCCGAGAAACCCTCCCAGCGGCGCGGGGGGACTTCGGCGCCGCCTGCCGGGCGCCTGTTCGCCGCACTCGCGAGTTCTCGTTCCGTCGCCATGGTACACCCTCATCATTTCTGAAAAATTCGATAAAATCGGATAAATTCACGGGGTTTTGGGATAAATAAAATCGGCGGAAAATATATCAAGCGTTACTTTAATTATGCCTCACAAGTATCTGTCTAGAAACCCTTGTTGAGCGCAAGGCCAAAGAAGATGGCGAACAGGGCGAGGACGGCGTTCCCGAGGTTCACATGCTCGAGCGTCCTCAGCAATTTCACCCGCTCATCCGTCGTATCGCCTATGGGACGCCCGTTCCCGGCGGGTCCCGTCCCCCGCGTGAGCCTGAGTCCCACGGCGAAGAACTGAAAGCTGATCCCCATCATCATCAGGAAAACCGTCAGTAGTTTAAGCCCCAATGGAACAAAGAGTTTCCCGAATGCGGGCCCCATCGCCATCTTGAGGCCCGTCAGATACCACGCGCCCGTCATGATGAGCACGCCCATGCAGATGAGCACGAAGGGGTGGTAGAAACGCAGGATGGAGATGATCTCGCCCGCGTATTCCTCAGGCTCAAGCCGCCTCCTCAAGTGCCCCATGAGGAGCCAGAAGAAGACCAGTGCGCCCTCATACAGACATGCCGCCAGTATATGGACGTAAAGAAGCCAGAAATAGGTGTTCGACATTCGTATCTTCTAGCAGGAAATGTTTGCGCATCCACCCCTGGGCCTGCGCCCCGGGGGTGGATGCGTCATTAACTGGCTGCGCCTTCTTTGGGGAAGAACTTGTCGTACAACTCGGGCCGTTGCCACTGCTTCAGCACACCCGCCTTGGCCGCGTTTTGCCCCGATGAGGTCACCTCGTCGTTCTGCTCGCGAAGCTCGCGCATTCTCTCCAGATCCACGTCGACCATGAACATGCCGGCCTTCGTGCTCTCGAAAATGACTTCCTCGGGCGTCGCCACCATCGCCAGACCGCGCTGGCTCTTGTCAAAGAGGTTCTGCGTGGTGATGACGACCGCGAGGTTTTCGATTGCGCGCGACCAGATGAGGTTCCGCCAAGTGCCCCACAGCCTCTTCTTGTCCACGCCCGCGGGCAGGAAGATGATTTCCGCCCCGCGCAGCGAGAGCGCGCGCGTCACCTCGGGCATGTAGACTTCGCTGCACATCGCCATGCCGACCTGACCGTACTGGGTCTCGAAAACGGGGTATTCGTTCCCTGCGACGTACTGAAATTCCCAGATGCCGCCGCCCGTGTAGATCCAGGGGCCGGGTGGATGGGTCCTGCGGTAGCGCCCCGAGGGGCCGCCCGTGGGCCGGGCGAGGTTCAGCAGGTTGTGGGCCGTTTTCTTCTCGTTGTCCAGCGGTTCGAGCGTTCCGTATTGGACATAAATGCCGCAGCGCTTGGCCACTTCCTCCATCGCCTCGGTGGGGTCGAACGTTGCCGGCATCCGCCACGGACCCGGATACGATTCGGGGAAGGCGACGAAATCGGCCCCCTGCGCGGCGGCGTCTTCCACGTAGCGGACCGCGTCGGCCACGTTTTTTTCATCGTCCGGCGGGGGATACCCCATCGGTTGCACGAGTGCGAGCCTGAAGTTGTCGGCGCTCATCTCTATCCCTCCTCCATTAAAGGAATACAGCCGCTATCGGTCTTCAAAGAGAGTCCCGCCCGCTGCCCAGGAATCCGTTCCGACGTCCTGGAATATCACCGTGATGACGTCTTTCGGGGCGCCTGAATGCTTGTGGACGGTCTCGGTAATCTCATCCGCCATCGCCTTTTTCTGATCTTTCGATCTTCCTGACAGCAGGCTTACCTGAACAACGGGCATCGGAATACCTCCTTTTGAACGGGGAGTGCATATACCTGGAATGAACGCCTAGATTTTGGGGCCGGCCGCCGCGACGTCCGGCGTCACCCGATCCGCGAACTGCTCGAAATTCTCCCGGAACGCTCCGGCGAGCTCGCGTATTTTCTCGTCGTATTTTTTCTTGCTTCTCCAAAGGTTTCTGGGAATCATGTATTTTTTCGGCACCCCGGGGCAGCTTGTCGGAACATGGAGTTCGAATATCGGCACGTCCTGGGTGGGAACCTTGGCCAGTTCGCCCGTCATGGCGGCCGTCAGGAGCGCGCGCGTATGATGCAGCGGCATCCTGTCGACCTCGCCGGCGGCCCCGCCGATCCAGCCCGTGTTGACGAGCCAGACCTGCGCGTCGTGCTTTTTGAGTCTCTCCTTGAGCATTTCTCCGTATTCGGCGGGGTGCAAGGCCAGGAAAGGCGCGCCGAAACAACTGCTGAACGTGGCCATCGGCTCATCGACGCCCGCCTCGGTGCCGGCCACCTTCGCCGTGTAGCCGGAGAGGAAATGGTAGGCGGCCTGCTCCGGCGTAAGCCTGCTGATGGGGGGCAGGACGCCGAAAGCGTCGCATGTGAGAAAGAAGACGTTCTTCGGATGCCCCCCCATGCCCGATAGCACGCAGTTGTCGATGAAGTGGTTGGGATATGTGGCGCGCGTGTTTTCGGTGATCGACATGTCGTCGTAATCGATCTCCCGCGTCAGCGGGTCGACGATGACGTTCTCAAGAACGGAACCGAAGCGTATCGCATCCCAAATCTGGGGTTCTTTCTCCCGCGTCAAGTTGATGGTTTTCGCATAGCACCCGCCTTCGAAATTGAAGATGCCCGAATCCGACCACCCGTGTTCGTCGTCGCCGATGAGCTTTCGGTTCGTATCTGCGGACAACGTGGTCTTGCCCGTGCCGGAGAGACCGAAGAAAAGAGCCGTGTCCCCCTTGTGGCCCATGTTCGCCGAACAGTGCATCGGGAAAACGCCTTGCTGCGGGAGCAGGTAGTTCATGATGAAAAAGGCGGATTTCTTCATCTCGCCGGCGTATTCGGAACCGCCGATGAGCGCCATGTTTTTCTCGAAGTTCACCAGCGTGAAGTTCTCCTGCCGGAGTCCTTCCGCCGGACCCGCTCCGAGGAACCTGCCCATGTCGATGACCGTGAAGGGATTTTTATGGTTGTCGAGTTCGCCTGGCTCGGGGCGGACGAGCAGCGTTTGGCAGAACATCGAATGCCACGCCAGTTCGGAGATGACGCGCACGGGGAGTTTGTATCTCCGGTCGTTGCCCACGAAACCGTCGAAAATGAAAAGGTCGCGCTGTTGGGCGTAGCTGGCGATTTTTTGAAAAATGTTGTCCCAGTTTTCGGTGGATATCTTCTGGTTGATGGGCCCCCACCATATTTTCTTGTTGGAGGGGTTTTGATCCACGGTGAACTTGTCCTTGGGCGAGCGGCCCGAGAATTTCCCCGTGTGGACGACAAGCGCGCCGTTGGGAGCGAGGAATCCTTCGCCTCGCGCGACCGCCATTTCGTTTAGTGTAGGAATGGGGAGATTTCGGTACACCTTGCCGACGTTCTTGAGGCCCATTTTATGGAGGCCGAATGTCTTTGCCGTCCCTATTTTCGCAGGTGAGGAGGTTGCCTTTCCCCCCTCCTTGGCTTGTGCCATGTGTTGCTTCCTCCCGGGAATCGACGTTTCCTGAAGATTTTTTCGTGGCGGTATATGCGCCTGAAGTTGTTGCAAATCCCGTTAAAATTCGCCCAAAGGAGGCCGCAATATGCCTCGCGCAATGATAGAAGTCAAAAGCAAACCGAGGTCGTTTTCACTTCATCCGCCGCGCGGATTTTCGGGAATTATCGAATCCTCCTTCTCATCGGACGCCTTCAATTTCTTTCCGATAGAAGGGCAGACTCTCGACCGTCGCCTTCGCGTCGTCGCCCCGGCAAGCGACTCTTACCTCGGTGCCAGGCTCCATCTGGGCGCGCGGGAGATAGGAAAAAGCCAAAACGGCGTCGAGCGTCGGGCAATACGCAGCGCGGGTGATGGAACCGATTTTTTTCTCATCGGAATGGACGGCGGCTCCCGCCTCGGGTGTGGTTTCACCGCTGACTTTAAGCCCCACGAGCCCGCGATTCACCTGGCCCAGGTACTTGATCTTGGCGATGACTTCCTGCCCGATGTAGCAGCCCTTCTCGAAGTCGATGGCCTTTTCTTCCAAACCCGCCTGCATGGGGTTGACGGCCGAAGTCATGTCCTTGCCGAACAAGGGCACACCGGCCTCCAAAGTGAGCGATTCGAACGCCGCGACGCCCGCCGGTTTCGCCCCCGCATCCGACAATGCGCGCCAAGCGGAATCCGCGTTCTCGCGAGGCCCCATGAGGAGGTAGCCGTTCTCTCCCGTCCATAGCTCCCGCGCTATCATCATGTTGCCCGAAGTCGTATGGCCGTGCTCTTCGAGCGAAAGCTCGCCCATGCCCGCTTCGGCGATGATCTCCCGTGAGGAGGGACCGAAAAGACCGAAGCAAAACGAGTTTTCCGTCTCGTTCGACACTTCCACCTGATCCATGATGATGAACCTGTCGATCTCCTCGGCGAGCGTATCCGCCGTTCCGGGAGCCACCGAGGCGACGACAAATGTTTCGGATTTATACATATACAGATCGGAGATAAACTTTCCCTGCCGCGTCAGGAAGGTGTTGTACGCACCCTCTCCTGGCATCAGCTCTTTCACGCGGTTGGAAAGCATCCGGTGGAGAAATTCATCGGTGTCCGGTCCGCTGAAGCAGAGGTTGCCCCGGTGGGACAGGTCAATTACGACGGCGCTTTCTCTGCAAGCGAGATGCTCGGCTGCCGCGTCTCCATACGATGCCGGGATTCGCCATCCCGTTTCTTCAATGAACTCGGCGTCTGCCGCCTGATGTAAAGAAAGCAGGGGAATGGCTGACATTGGTTTCCTCTCCAGGCATTGTCTGGTTGAATGCGGAAAATGAATCGTCCAAAGAAATTTCAACGCTTTTCTATTCTACGCCCTATCCGAGGGTGAAAGGAACCGAATAAAGCATATCAATTTTTTTCTTTCCATACCGGGAGGCGAGACGAAGCATGGGTGAGAAACTGGGTTTCATCGGTCTGGGCAAGATGGGAACGCCGTTGACCCAAAATCTCCTGGCCGATGGTCATGAGGTGTCGGGGTTCGACGTTGACTCTGCGCGCATGGAGCAGTTGAGAGAAGCAGGCGGTACACCCTGCGCGCACGCGAAAGAAGTTGCCGAACGCTCGGACGTCGTTTTCACCATGCTGCTCAAGCCCGAACACATCGAGATGAACACCATCGGGCCGGAAGGGATCGCCGCTGCGGGCAAGAAAGGCCTCATCCTCGTTGAGATGAGCACGATGAACCCGACCTGGTCGGCAGGGCTGGCGAGTGCGCTCGAAGCCAGGGGTGTTGATATGGTCGACGCGCCCGTCTCGGGAACCGTGCCGCACGTGGAGTCGAGGACGCTGGCGTATATGGTGGGCGGTAAGAAGGAGGTTTTCGAGCGCATCAAGCCCATCATCGAACCCTTGGCCAAGAGCGTTATCCATACCGGGCCCAACGGTACCGGCTGCTCCATGAAGCTGGTGACGAACCTGATAGTGAACGCGGGCGTCGCTTTGCTGACAGAGGGGCTGCTCCTGGGCGAGCGCTCTGGCTTGTCGCACGATACGATCATGTCCTGCCTACGATCGGGGGCGGCGGCAGGTGTTCTCCTGGACCTCAAGGGAGAAAAAATACTCGCGCGCGATTTCACACCTCATGGCTCTTTAAGCATATATGTGAAAGATCTCGGCCTCTGCGTTGACCTCGCGAGAGAAAAAGGATTTGATGCGACTTTAGCGGAAGCTGGACTGACGATGTTCCGGCGTGCGCAAGAGGCAGGCTGGGCGGAGGATGACTGCGCGCGCGTGGTGGAAGTATATGAGGGGAAGGACCGTTAGGTTGATTGTTGGTTTCACGGCGACTGCACAGGAGACGGACAATGGCGAAAGGCGCACCGGCTGAATCGAAGAATTTCAGACTCGTAGGACACGACCAGGACGCGGCATGGGGCGGGGGCAGCATCGTCGAGGTGAAAAACGGATACGCCTATGTGGGCGCGGTGGGAACGGCGAGCTACGACGGACCCGAGGGCTGGACCGTCCACGACGTATCCGACCCCAGCAACCCGAGACGCATCGCCGAGGTGTTCGCGCCTCCCGGCCTGCACAATCACAAGGTCCGCATCGTGGGGGACGACCTGCTCTATGTGAATCACGAGCGACTCAAGACGCCCGAGGGGGAGGCGGCGCGATCGGGACTTTGCATTTTCGATATCTCGAATCCGGCGGAGCCCAAGGAAGTCGGCTTTTTCGATCTGCCCGGTACGGGGCCGCATCGTTTCGGCGTCGACAACGAGCGCGGGCTCGCGTTTCTGCCGAACCATGCCGAGGGGTGGCGAAACCGGGTCATGTGGACTCTCGACATCACGAATCCTCTCAAGCCCGAGGTGCTCAACATCGTCGGTCTCCCGCAGCAGGATCTGAGTCTTGATTACGAGTACGAAGAGCCTGAGGATTTCTCGCGTTCGTGGACGTGCCACGGCCCCGCCACCATTCGCGGAGATCGCATGTACTGCGGTTTCTGGGGGGCGGGCATGGGCATTTTCGATTGCGCAGATCTGAGAAACATCGAGTGCGTAGGGCGCCTTTGCTGGTCGCCGCCCTTCGTCGGCTCCACGCATACCGTGTGGCCGCTCGGCGACAGGCCGTACGTCGTGGTGACGGACGAGGCGAACGCGCGGGAGAACTACGAACACAGCCAGTTCATGTGGGTGGTGGACATCCGGGACGAGACGAATCCGATACCCGTCTCCACCTACATACCGGACAGGGAAGAGAACATGAACCGGGGAGGGCGCTTCGGGGCGCACAACATTCTGGAATATCTCCCTGCGGAAGGCCCCTGGAAGGACCTTGTCTTCCTCACGTACTTCAACTCGGGGCTGCGGGCCATCGATGTGTCGGACCCGTTCAAGCCTGAGGAAGTCGGACACTACATCCCCGAAATGAACTTCGGTAAGGACTACGCCCAGTCGAACGACATCGGCATGGACGAGAACGGCCTGCTCTACCTGATCGACCGGAACGGAGCGGGGATGCACATCCTGGAGTACACCGGGTAGGGGCAAAGGATGTCGAAGGTGCGTGATTCAAGTGGTGAATTCGCTGAGCGGGGTCAAGCCCCGTAGATGCCGGATAATTTCTTCTGGCGCATTTCGGCCGAAGGCTGGCTGATGTCGTTTCTCGCTCCGGCGAGTCGGTTCCGCATATTTCTCGACCCCCATGGCCTCCAGGCGCTTCGCATCGCCATGGCGTAACAATCGGTGCAGCCGGCTGTCGGAACGGCGTATCCCGCCACGGGATTCCAGGTTGCATCCGTCCACTCTATCCGGGTCTTCGACATCTTGTTCTCCTTGGTGACTCGCGATGACGAACTGAACGCTGAGCACTCGCTTTTTCATCGCGCCGTGTTTCGAAGCGGGTTGAACGTCTCGACGCCGATGAAGTCCTTTTCATTGTCGGTCACGACGATACATTCATTGGCTTCCGCGATCGCAGCGATGATCGTATCGAGCGCGCTGCGGGAGCGGCCTTGCGCCTTGCCTTCCGCCATAAGTCTTGCCCATACGAGAGCGGCCTTCTCGTCGAAGGGGAGCACGCGGCCGGCGAAAAGAGCCGGTGGACCTTCCGGACCCGCGAACCACGCTTCAAGTTGATCACGCTTGCGGCCGGCAGGCTTCTCCAGCACGCTGCGTCGGACCTCGGCGATGGTGAGTGCGGATATGAAGAGGTTTTCGTCAGCCTGCCCGGCCATCCAGACCAGCAGAGACTCCGGTGGCACGGGCTTCGTGACACTGCTGATGATATTGGTGTCAAGAAGATACCGGCTCACAGATCAACCTCGCGACCGGACTCGAATGGACGGGATGCAATCGCTTCGGCGCCGACGAGCGGCGAGCGGCGCAGTGCTTCAAGGATTCCGCCTTTCCCTGGCGGTTCGCCCGTGACGCCTTGGCTGACGACGCTCCTCAGACGATCGGCTTCCGGGCAGTCTTCCGCCAAACGCCTGGCCAACGAACGGATAAGCTCTTTGTCGGTGTCGCGCCCGAGGACCTCGAAGCGGGCCATGCCGCGTTCAGCCAAACGGCTCCGATATTTTTTTGTCGCACGTCTCCGGGATATATCGCTCATGATTGACCTCCTTGTTATTACCAGTAATATAACCTGTAATAGGCCAAACGGCAAGATGGCTCCGAAGTCGGGGAAGGAGCAGGACGCAAAAGACGACTCGTATCCCACCACAACCAAGCCCGACGACAACTACGACCCGTTCATGGTCTCCATTTGTTACTTTTTGCGGATGGAATGGCATGCTGACGGTCAAGTACCGTAGATGCCGGGTAATTTCTTTGGGCGCATATCGGCCGAGGGCTGCCTGATGTCGTTTTCCACTTCAAGGACTTCTTATACGATGAGCCGCGTGGCCGGTTTTATCTGATCGGCGCGTGCATCGGGACTCGACAGACGGTCTTCGATCAGGTCGGACAGGGCTTGGCGCGTGCGCGCCGATACCTGTATTCTCTTCTTCATGGGGACGCCTCCCCGCCGGGGATGCGCCCTGCAAGAATTTTTTGGAAAATTCAGGATTCTACCGCCGAGCGGGAAGGGGATTCATGAACCCGGGTGACTTTTTCGTCGTCTGCGCGGCCTCTTTTCTGGCCACCTACGCCCATCTCGTCTTCGCCCTCATCGCGGACAAGATAGGCATGGTGAAGCTCGACTTCGGCAAGGGGGTGTCGATGCTCCTGTTCGGCGAGGCGTACGAGGGGAATCCGCCTTATACGCTCGGCTTTATCGCGGTGCATCTGAACGGGATCATCTTCGGCCTGATATTCGCCACCTGGGCGGCGGGGTATCTTCCCGGGCCAAACGTCGTGCGGGGCTTAATCTGGGGCGGGGTGCTCCTGATCTTCTCCCAATGCGTCTTCAACCCGCTCATCACGGGGCACGGTTTTTTCAGCCGAAAGTTCCACCCCAGGGCGTGGCAGACGGCCGTGATCGCCCACGCTATTTACGGCGGCCTGCTGGGCTGGCTCTCCCCGATATTCTGAGAGCCGGCTGCTTCCTATCTTCTCGCTCTTCTCGCCCTGGGTGCTTTTCTTTGTGAAGCCCAGCACTTCGCCACGTCGACAGGTGCGGCGACCCAGGCGTCGCCCTTCGCGAGGATGTGCTGAATAAGCCGCTCGAGCATCCGCATCCGGTGGTGCTGGCCGATGATCTGGGGATGGCACATGATGTTGATGTATCCGCCTTCCTCATACGTGCCCTCGAACTCCTCGACCCATATCGAATAGACCGATTCGGGGTCGCGGATGCCGTGGCCGAGCGGGGGGTTCGTGCTGTGGGCGAAGAAGATGAAATCGTCGAGGCTCCACTTGGTGGGCAACTCGACGAGGCCGCAATCGTGGTAGTAGGGCCAGTCGTCGTCCATCATGTTCGAGTGGTACAAAAGCCCGTATTTCTTGAGCAGCCCCATCGTGTGGACGCTCGGGTCCGCCGAGGGGGTGCGGGACCCCAGGATTTCCTGTCCCGTATCGCGCCTTAAGATATCGAGGGCGCGCACGAGCAACTCCTCTTCGCGTTCGGCGTCGCACATCTGGTAGGGTTTTTCGTGAATGTGGCCGTGGTGGCCGATTTCATGCCCCGCCTTCACGATGGACTCGGTCATCTTGGGCCATTTCTCCACCGTCCAGCTCGGGATGTAGAAAGCGCCGGGCAGGTTGTATTTCTTCAACAACTTGAGTATCCGCGGGATCCCCACCTTGGGGCCGTAAGCCCCCATGGAGTTGTGGATGGGGCGGCCCCCCAACGAGGGGTCCCGGCCCATCCAGACCGTCTCGCCGTCCACGTCGAAAGTCAGACACACGGCGCATCGCGCCCCGTTTTCCCATTTCACTCTAGCCATTCGTTTCCCCTCATCCTTACTGTGTGGAATATGTTCCGCTCAAGAATCCGCCGTTTTCAGCAACCCGCGCACCAGGACGTCGCAGCCCCGGTAGGCGTCCTCCCAGTCCATGTCCTCTTCTTCGGAGTGGCTCTTGCCGGCGACGCAGGGCACGAAGATCATGGCCGTGGGCCCGAGGTCGGCCGCATAGCGGGCGTCGTGCCCGGCGGCGCTCCACATGGAGCGGTGGCTGTAGCCCGACTCCTCGCACGCGCTCCTGACGGCCTGCGCCACGCTTGCGTCAAAAGCGGTGGGGGTAGAGCCGCCGACGTCCTGAATCTCAACCTCGAGATTTTCCTTCTCCGCTTCTCTGTGCGCGGCCTCCTCGATGAGCTTTCGCGCCTCACCGAGCAGTTCCGGGTCGCTGTGCCTGAAATCGACCGAAAACGTCACGTCATCGGGGATGACGTTAATCGCGCCTGGGGAGAGGGAGAATTCCCCCACCGTGGCGACGAATTCGGGATGCAGTTTCCCCGGGATTTCACGGATGGCCGCAATCGTGCGCGCCGCACCCACCAGGGCGTCGCGCCGCATGTGCATCGGCGTGGGGCCGGCGTGGTCGCGCTCTCCTTTCATGGCGACCCGCAGCCAGGTTAGGCCGAAAATCCCCTCCACGACGCCTACCTGAACCCCCTCGCTCACGAGAGCGGGGCCTTGCTCGATGTGGAGTTCGAGGTAGGCCCCGACCGGCCGGGGGGTGCAGGGCGCATCTCCCCGGTAGCCGATGCGCTCGAGTTCATCGATAAACCTCGCGCCATCAGCGTCTCTCGTCTCATAGGCCGCCTCGAGCGGTATCGCGCCCGCGAACACGCCGCTTCCGAGCATCGAAGGCGGAAAGCGGGGGCCCTCCTCGTTCGTCCAGTTGACGATCTCTACCGGGCGTCTCGTCGATATGTTCTTGTCGTTCAGCGTCCTCACGGCTTCCAGGGCGGCCAGTACGCCCAGCGAGCCATCGAAGCGGCCGCCGTTCGGCACGGAGTCCAGGTGGCTGCCCGCCATGGCGGGAGGGGCGTCGTTTTCCCGGCCCGCGCGCCTTGCGAACATGTTTCCCATCTCGTCGATCCGCAAATCGAGGCCGGCCTCGCCCACCCACGCGGCGAACAAATCCCTGGCTTCCTTGTCGGCGTCGGTGAGCGTGAGGCGGTTGACGCCGCCTCCTTTAGTCGCTCCGACCCGGGCCATCTCCTCCATGGACAGGCGAAAACGATCTGGATTGATAAGCAATTCGAGTCCTCTGGCGTTGGTTGTGCGAAAAGGGATGCGCGGGGTTGCCCGGCCGGCGGCTCCCGCCGGGGGTCACTTGTTCGCGGTTACGATTTTCTCATAGACCTGCCTCACGCGGTCCGTATGCATTTCGAACCGGGCCAACAATTTGGCGTTGGCGCTTCCATCCATATCATCCACGAAATTCATTCGCCGCGCCAACATGTTCATGGCGTGTCTCGTTTTCAAAAAGATGTTGATCGATTGCGCATTCCCGATGCGGAGACGATTCTCGACGAGGCGCAGGAAGCGGTACCCATCGAGCAACGCCCCGGCATCCTCGCCCGAGAGAAAACCCGCTTCCTTCAAGGCCTGCAGGGCGAGGTAGGTGTTCGGAACCCGGATATCCGGATGCGCTCCTCCATTTCCTATCAATAGATACTGCGTCAAGAACTCGATGTCGATGATCCCCCCGCGACCGAGCTTGATGTCGGCGATTCCCTCATCCTCGGCGGAGAGTTCTTTTTCGATGCGTCCGCGCATGTGACGCACCTGTTCGGCGAGGTCCGCGGGCGCTTCGCGCACATACACGAATTCATTCACCAACTCCATGAACTGCGCGCCGAACCCTTCACATCCCGCGACATGTCTTGATCTTGTAAGTGCTTGTCTTTCCCATGTTTCAGCCCGGTTATTAAAGTAATCTTTGAATACATCCACCGGCGCGACCAATGCGCCCTTCACTCCTTCGGGCCGCAGGCGCAGGTCCATCTCGTATGTCCTCTCACGGGAGCCCGATGCGGCCAGGCTGTCGCGCAGGAACGTGGCGACCTTGATGTAGAATTCGTGGTTCGAGACGGCTCGGTATTCGGCTGGTTTGCCGTCGAATTGGCCGCTCGTCGTCCCGGCGGCGCTGTAGACGAATATCAGGTCGAGGTCCGAGCCGTAGTTCATCTCCCCGCTGCCCAGCTTGCCGAGGCCGATGATGGCGAACCGGGCTTCCGCCCCCGTCTCCTCCTCCATCGGGACGCCGTAGAGTTTCAGCATTCTCTCGTGGGCGATATCGTAGCCGCTCTTGAGTATTGCTTCGGCGAGGTGGGAGAGGGCGGAGAGCGTTTCGAGGATGTCCGCCGCCCCGAGAATGCTTCTGATGCCGATGGCGAGTTCCTCGCTTTTCTTGAGCAGATGCAGGCGGTTGAATTTTTCTTCCGGCGAGATTTGGGCGCCCGTTATTTTGTTCAGCTCTTCGGCGAGCAGCGCCTCGGAGCGCGGCTCGGTGAGCGTTTCCCTCTGAAAGAGCGTCTCCAGGAGCCCGGGTTGTTCGATCAGCACCTCGGCCAGATAATTGCTCGAAGCGAAGAGTTTGAGAATGATTTCCAGCGATTCTTCCTGCTCGGCCATGAACCCCAGGATGGATTCGCGCCCGCCCCCCCGCTCCACGAATTTATTGAGGTGCGCGATGGCCCTGTCCGGCTCGGGGAGATCGAGCGTCTGGTGCAACATGCGGGGGAGTAGTTCGTCGAAAATCCGCTTCGCCTTGGCGCTCACGTGTTCGAGCGATGCGCCGTTGCGCAGGAGTTTGAGGTGCGTGCTCACGCCTTCGGGGTCCACGAAGCTGTAGGAGCCCAGGTCCTCGGCGGACAGCGAGTCGCCCAGCGTAAGCGCCGGCGTCGGCGCGCCGCCCGGCGACGGCGTTTCCTCTTCCCCGTTTTCACCCCGGAACATGTTTTCAAAAACCCTGGATACGTTGTTCTGGTGATACGCCAGCCGGGTTCTCAGTTCAGCGCTTTCCGCGCAGTCCATCTTGCGGGCCAGCACGTTCAGACTCTTCTCGTCCGCCGGGACCTCGTGCGTCTGGAGCCCGTGCGTGACCTGGACGCGGTGCTCCACGTCTCTTAGGAACACGTAGGCGTTCGAGAGTTGGTCGCATTCATGGGCGGGCAAAAGGCCGAGCGCCTCGATGATGGAAAGGCCCGCCAGCGTGCCCGGGTTCTGGAGCAGCGTTTCGCGGCCGCCGTAGATGAGCTGCAATGCCTGGGTGATGAATTCGATCTCGCGGATGCCGCCTTCGCCGAGCTTCACGTTTCGCGTCGCCGCGTCCACGCCTTTGAGGTTTTCGTTGATGCGGCCCTTGATGCGGCCGATCTCCTCGAGCACGCTGATGTCCATCGTCCGCCGGTACACGAACGGGCGAATCATCTTCATGAAGTCGTCGCTCAAGGCGGCGGAACCCGCGCAGTGCCGGGATTTGATGAGAGCCTGCCGCTCCCACGTCTCGCCCCAGGATTCGTAATACACCTCACAGCTTCTGAGCGAATACGCCAGTGCGCCTTGCGACCCCTCGGGCCTGAGGCGCGTGTCTATCCGGAACACATGGCCCTCTTCGGTGTTTTTCGCCATCAGGGATATGAGGCGCCGGGAGAGATGGGCGAAAAACTCGTGGTTGGAGATGCTCCTTTTCGTCCGGCCCGTGATCGCGTCCGTCACCCCGGTCGTCTCTCCTTCGTCCGATGAATACACGAAGATCAGATCGATGTCCGAACTGAAGTTGAGTTCAAGACCGCCGAGCTTGCCCATCCCGATCACGCTGAATTCGGTGCTTCGCCATCTCCCGTCCGCCCCTTTGTGGCGGGGTTTCCCGTATTTTTCCACGAGCTCGGCCCTTGCGAGGCGGACCGCCACCTCCAGGCAGGCGTCCGCCAGGTGGGAGAGATTCGTGGTGATTTCCATGAGCGACGCCCGCCGCAACAGATCCAGCACCGCGATTCTCAGGTATTCGCGCTGACGGAACCGGCGCATCGCGTTTTCCGGCCCATTGGGTGCATCCTGGTTCTCCTGCACCCACTTCCATAGCTCGGAGACCATTTTTTCCTTCGTGCGGGCGGTACTCAGCGTGCCGGGCCGAAGGAGCCAGTCGAGAAAACGGGGATGCCGAAGAATCGTTTCGATCAGAAACTGGCTCCCGCCCGCCAGCGCGAAAAATTCCGCCCTGCGCTCATCCGAGCGGGTGAGGGATCTCAACAGCAGGTCCGGGTTCTCGCGGGTGCCCAGAATGCGCTCGAAATTGCTCAGGGCGCGTTCGGGGTCGAACGTGTTGCGCAGGGAGGACAACAATTGGAGCAAAAACTCGGAGTTGTTGCGCGGGAACGCGGGGTGTAAGGCCAGGGACTGGAGGTTTCTGGTTACGCCTACCGGATCGCTGACCCCGATCAGGGCCAGGAGGTCCTTCGCCGCGGGCGTGGGGGCGCCGCCCGGCAAGAGTTTTTCGATATGGGAAAATCCCGGATGTTCTTCAATCCGAACGCTCATATGACATCCCCCCGCACAAATCATGAAGGACTAGCGCACAGGATCTCCCGGATTCGCCGCTGCCTGGCGAAGGTCCGAATTCTTCTCCGATCGAGGCAACCAGGAGAAAGCGACCAGACTCCCCAGACATGCGATGCCGATGGTCCCGAAAACGAGCTCCAAGCCGTATGCGTCCGCCAGTATACCCAGAAAGAACAACCCCAGGCCAACGAAAATCTGGTTCGCCGTAAAAATAACGCCGACGACGCTTCCCGCCAGCCTGGGCGGGCTGACCTCGAAGCTGTATGCGAAAATCACCGAGCGCATGGAGATGAGAAAAACGCCGACCGACGCGATGCAGGCGTAGAGGGAAATTCCCGTGCCCGCGTGGGGGATCAGGAACAGCGCGATTCCGCCGGCGGCGGTCCCGATGAAGAGGATCAATTTTCGGGAAATCCTGTCGGAGAGATAGCCCACGATCGTTTCGGGAAATATGGAGGCCGCCGAATACACGCCGAGCGCAAGGCCCAGGGTGCTCGGCCCCACGCCGTATTTTCTCACCAGCAGGATGGGCAGGAAAATCGCGACGATGTTGTGCGCGAGCGTCCGCACGCCCGAGAGGACGCAAGCCCCCATCATCCCCGGGTTTTTGATGAGCGCATCCACGAAATTGCGGGGGGTGATCGAGGAGCCGGGTTTTTGCTTTCCGCTGATCTGGAACGGCTCCAGAAAAATCCACAAGAGCATCGCCGTGACGAGAAGAGGAATCGTGTTCGCCAGCAGGACGCCCCGCCAGCTCATGAGGAGGAGCAGATAACCCGCGATGATGGGCGCCAGGGTCTGCCCCAGGTTCGCGCCCGTGCCGTGCACGCCCAGCGCGAAACCCTTTCGATCATCGAAGCGCATGCCCAGCAGCCCCATGGAGGGAGGGTGCCAGGTGTGCGTCGCCAGACCGCTCAGCCAGATGATGGGGGCGAGCGTCCAGAATCCCGTCGCGAAGCCCGCCCCGCCGTAGAACAGGGCGGCCGAAGCCATGCACCCGACCAGCAGCCATTTTCCGCCGCCGTAGACGTCGATGACGTAGCCCGTTCCCACGCTGCTCAAGGCGCTCATGACCGCTCTGCCGGTGAAGAGGAGTCCCACCTGGGTGAGCGTGAGGCCCAGATCGTCGGTCAGGTAGGGGATGACGGGCCCCAGAACGCCCTGGAACCAGTGTTCGCAAGCGTGGCCGATGGTGAGCAGGCCGAGGAGTTGCCATTTCTTCAAGGCATTCAATCTTTCATCGAGAAGATGATGAGGCGAAATTGAAGACGGGAAATCCTAGCATTTTGACGGAGGCGGGGGTAGGCGGGGATGACCTTAGGGGCGGGCATCGGGATGATGAACGAAGAGGCTTCGCAGGGGCGGCCCCCCGTGGCCGCCCGTATCGGATTTGTCCACCCCCGTGGTTGTGATTCGAGCGGACAGGCACGGGGCCTGTCCCTACGGCGAACAGTCTCGAAGGTCGGACAAGTCCCTACTGAAACCCTGAATTCCGATGGGGAAGTGAAATGAAGGCAATGGATATCGCCGATTTCCGCATATTCGGACCCTAAAACCCGGCATTTTCCCGTATTTACGGTTGACACCTCCCGGAAACAGACGTAAATTTACTGGTAGGACAATCCCATAAGGTGATAAGCCTCTCTGTGAGGCACTTATTCGGGGGCTTGAAGCGTGGTCATCAGCGACAGACTACAGACGGTGAAGAAGACGCGCGTCTACGAGGCCATCGTCGAACAACTCACGGCTTTGATACTGGAGGGCGAAATCAAGCCCGGCGAAAAGCTGCCGTCGGAGCGTGAGCTTTGCGAGCAATTCGGCGTGGGCCGCAATTCGGTGCGCGAAGCCACGCGTTCGCTGGAATCCGCCAGGCTCGTCGAGACGAAGCAGGGGGAGGGCACGTTCGTCACGGCGCAGCCTGAGGCCCTGCTCCCCATGATTTCCGAAAAAGTCTCCTCCGACGCGGCGAGCGGCATCCACGATCTTTTCGAGGCGCGCATGGTGCTGGAGCCGCAAATCGCCGCCCTGGCCGCCGAGCGCGCGACTGAGGCGGAGTTGGTTATGCTCGAAGATACTATCCAGCGGCAGCATGATGCGATAGAAGGCGGAAGACTCGGTTTGAGGGAGGATACCCAGTTTCATCTCGAACTCGCAGAGGCCGCCAAGAATCAATTCCTCCATCATCTGCTGAGCAGTCTGCTCAATTCCCTGAGCGAAATGCGGGAACGCTCGCTTCGCCGTGACGGGAATGTCCGCTTCCGCTCGTGGGAAGCGCACCAGAAGATTCTGGGCGCCGTTTTGGACAAGGACAAGAACAGGGCGATGGCGGGAATGATCGGCCATCTGGTCGAGATTGAGGGCAGCGAGGCCGAAGCCCATTTGAAACTGGATCATCTGGCGAAACTCGAATCGGAATAACCGACTTTCAGGGAACAAAGCCTTAAAGCAAAAAGTTTTGGTTCTTCAACTCTAAGTGGGGGGTATCGAATGTGAGCGTCATATCGTTTGAAGTCATTTACAGAGGAATTTTCCAGAAAAGCCTTGCGGTGAAAATTTCACGGACGTTGATCCTCGCGGCCGTGAAAGAAGGAAAGCCGGGCATCTCCTTCGGGCGCTACAGCGATTCGCCCGAGCGAAACGGAATTCCGGCCAAGCAGTTCGGCTACATCGCGGACAACGAGGAAGAGCTCGAGACCGTGGCGGCGCAGTATGAGCCGAAGCAGGTGGACATCTCCATCTGTGTGGACGACACCCTGTGCAAGGGCGTGGAATCGTGGGCATGGTACGGCCTTCAGCCCATCAACGCCGTCACGAAGCCCGGCGGCACGCTGATCGTCACGTCCAACCAGAAAGAAGACGAACTCGTCCAGCACATCCACCGCAGGGACACGCCCTACAAGCTGGCTATCATCCCCGGCGAGGCGAGCTTCGCCGGCCTCTGGGTGTACAAGGACGACGGCACCGACGCGCGCTGTCTGGCGGCGGCCCTCAAGGCCGAGCCCAGCATGTGCTCCATCGCGTCGCTTGAATCGGCGATTCGCGAGAACATCGGCTCGGAAACACACGTCGAAGCCGCGAGAGAAGTTTATGAAGACCTGCGTCCCGTCGAAATCGAACCGGGCCAGGGCAACGATGAAGTCCCCTTCACGTTCGAACTCCTCAAGTGGCACGAAATGCGTCAGGGCGTCGTCATCGACGGCGTGGGCGGCCACGAGGGCTTCCGGGGCGGCGAGGGCGGCTATGAGCCGGGACGCAACCCCTACTTCAAGAAATGGTCGACCCGCACCATGCGTCCGGTCGTCTCGTTCGATAAGTGCACGAAATGCACCCTGTGCTGGGTCGCGTGCCCGGACACCTGTTTCGACGTCACGCCGGACGGCTTCTTCGACGCCAACATGGAAGCCTGCTGCGGCTGCGGCGTGTGCGAGGCCATCTGCCCCGTCAAGGACTGCATCACCATGGTGAACGAGGTCGTCTTCGAAGAGCGCGACAGCCAGTGGCAGATGTGGCAGGAGAACAAGGAAGATTACGACAAATACATGGACGAGAAGATCAGCACCGGCAAGATAGAGGGTCGTCACCCCATCACCGGTCTCGGGCAGGCGTTCTCAGGCATCGGCATCGAGATGGGTCACAACCCCGAAACGGCCCAGGTCAAATCTCTCCAGGACCTCAAATAGGATAATAGGAGCGAACTGATGGCAACAGCTACCGAACAGCAACAGGGTGCGGGAGTTCATCTCCTCACCGGAAGCGAGGTCATGGCGCACGTCTGCCGCCTCGCCGACGTGGATGTCATCACGGCGTATCCGATCCGGCCGTATGACACCGTGATGCAGTACGTTTCCAAGTTCATCGCCGAGGGCGATTTCGACGCCGACTACATTCCGGCGGAGAGCGAGCACGGCCAGTTCGAGATCGTCAAGCACGCCTCGGCCTGCGGCGCGCGCGTGTTCACCGGTTCGAGCGGCGTGGGCTGGCTCTACGCGATGGAACCGCTGGCTGTTACGGCGGGCCTCAGGCTGCCCATGGTGGCCCTGGTGGGCTGCCGCGCGTTGGATGATCCCGGCGCGTTCGGCACCGAGCACAACGACGCCATGCTGGTGCGCGATCTGGGCTGGATGATCAACTTCCCCGACACGGCGCAGGAAGTCGTCGAACTGGGTCTACTTGCCTATCGCGTCGCCGAGGACCCGAGAGTCTACCTGCCGTGCGCCATCGCGATGGACGGCGCGTTCCTGACGCACAGCCAGGCGACGGTGCGGCTGCCCGGCCAGGAGGAAGTCAACGCGTTCCTCCCGCCCTACGACAGGGGCGACCTGCTGCTTCACCCCGACAACCCGATCACCATCGCGCCCCAGGCGAACGAAGACTGGCTGATGGAGGTGAGGCGCCAGAGCAGCGAGGCGGCGAAAAACGCCTACACCGTGCTCAAGGAAGCACACGCCGATTTCAGCAAGACTTTCGGCGTGGACACGGACCCCTTCCTCGATGAGTACATGACCGAGGACGCCGACGTCGTGCTGTGCGGCATGGGGACGCTGAGCCTGCCGGTGAAGGTCGCCATCCGCGAGATGCGCAAGGAAGGCAAGAAGGTCGGCATGGTTCGCCTCAAGTGGTTCCGCCCCTTCCCGACGGAAGAACTGCGTGCGTCGCTCTCGCGATTCAAGGCGGTGGGCGTCATTGACCGTGACTACTCGTTTGGTTCTCCCTATCATGGTGGTATAGTGTTCAACGAAGTGAAAGCCGCCATGTACGGGGCGGACAAGGTGCCTCACATGAAAGGATTCGTCTGCGGCCTCGGTGGCCGTGAGGTGCTGCTCGAAGACGTCAAGCTGATGGCTGACAAGGTCATTTCCATGGGTCAGAACGATGCGGCCGACAACGATGTCGACTGGATCGGAGTGAGGGACTAAATCATGGCCGAAACCTCTGAATACAACATCGGGACACAGGAACTTCCCTTGATGGGGAAGGTGAACGCCATCCCCGAAAAGGCGGTGGAAGAGTATTTCACCAGCGGACACAGGACGTGCCAGGGTTGTGAGAGCGCGCTCATCATGCGCCTCATGGCCAAGGCGGCCGGCCCCCGCTCCATCATCCTGGGCAGCACGGGCTGCATGTACGTGGCGAACACCACGTACTACAGCACCCCCTGGGTCGTGCCGTGGATGCACACGCAGCTGGGCTCTTCGGGTTCTGCTGCCACGGGAACGGCGGCGGCGCTCCGGGCGCTCATGCGCAAGGGCAAGATGAAGGAAGAGCCCATCAACGTCATCGCCTTCTGCGGCGACGGCGGCGGCATCGACATGGGCGTCTCGTCCATCTCGGCGGCGCTCATGCACGCGAAATACAATCTGGCGATCATCTGCTACGACAACGAGTCGTACGCCAACACCGACATCCAGATTTCGGGCGCGTCTCCGTGGGGCGCCAACACGACGTTCACGCCTCCGGGCAAGAAGTTCCGCATCATGCACGACTGCTGGAAAAAGAACATCGCCGCCATGTACGCGGTCGGCCACACGCGCTGCAACTACGTGGCGACGGCGGACGCCTCCTACCCGGCGGATCTGATCGACAAGGTCCGCAAGGCGCTGGCCGTGAAGGGGCCCGCCTTCGTGCACACGCTCGACCCGTGCCCCAAAGGCTGGGACTACGACCCGTTCTACTCCCACAAGCTCGGCGAACTGGCCGTGGAGACGGGGCTCTTCCCGCTCTGGGAGATGACGGACGGGGCGCTCACCTATACGGGCATTTCGGCACGGCAGGTGTACGGCAAGCGCCGCCGCAAGCCGGTGCGTGAGTACCTGGAAACGCAGGGCCGCTTCCACCACTTCGTAGAGGAAGACTACGAATACTTCCAGAGCGAAGTCGACAAGATGTGGGACGACTGGATGGTTCCCGGCGTCATCCCCTTCAAGGTGAACGACCCGAGCAAGAAGTAGGGTAGGGAACGAAGAACCGGCAAGTCCAGGGCGGGGCCCTTCGGGGTCCCGCTCTTTTTCGCTATTGCCTGCTCCGAAGAGACGAAGATGAACGAAGCGAGGGAAATGAAAAAAGGGAAAGACGAGGCCGCGATGGTGTGCGTGCCCGAAGGAGCCTTCCTGATGGGTTCCGACGTCGGCAACGCGGACGAGCGTCCGGAGCGCGAGGTTACGCTCGACGCTTTCTGGATCGACAAATACTGCGTGACGAACGCGCAGTACCGCGCCTTCCTGGAGGAGACCGAAGCGTTTCCGCCGCCTCCCTCATTCGCGAGGGATGATTTCGTGGGGCCGGAACAGCCCATCGTCAGCATCAGTTGGGAGGAGGCGAACGCCTACGCCCGCTGGGTGGGCAAGCGTCTGCCGACCGAGGCGGAGTGGGAGAAGGCGGCGCGCGGAACGGATGGGCGCAAGTATCCATGGGGCGAGGATGAACCCTCTCCCGGACGGGCCGTCTACGCGAGTACGGAAACGGATATCCACTGTCCCGCCAACGTGAGCGGGTTCGAAGAGAGCGCCTCTCCCTACGGTTGCGTGCAGATGGCCGGAAACGTCTTCGAGTGGGTGTCGGACTGGTTCGACGGGTTTTACTACCAGACGGGCCCGGCGGAGAACCCCCGGGGGCTGGAGAAGCCGACCTTCGAAGTGGCGATGGCGAAGGTGCCCGTGTTCGCCGTTCCGGGCGGAGGCAGCCTGAGCCTGGGCGAAGTCAAACGCGGCGAGCGCTACGAAATCCTCCACCGCGACGAGGACAGCTACAGGATCCGTTTCGGCGACACCGAGGGCTGGCTTCCGCGCCGGGCGGGCTACGCCTGGACGGCCAAGGTCGCCCGGGGCTGCGGCTGGGATTACATCGAAGACAGCCTTAGGTGCTCGGCGAGAGAGGGCTTCGAGCCCTGGTACAAGAACTTCAACATCGGCTTCCGGTGCGCGATGGACGCCTGAAGTTTCATCTCTCAAAATCTGCAGGCCGCAACACCCTTCGACTGAAGAATGCGTCTGGTGTGAGAACCACGCGCCGAAGGGCGTCGTCCATCCGCTTCCTGGCCCCACAAGCACTCGGGGGAAGAAAGCCGTTGTCAATCAGCACTTGGCCCGAGCGGCGCTTGAGCGGCAGCGCCCGCCGCGCACTTGCGGGAACGCGTCCCACGAACCGTCGCGCGGCTTCCGGGCGGCAGTACAGGAAGCACGAGGTAACAAGACAATGCGGGGCGGCATGACAGCCGCCGGACTCGTTGTCTCGGGCGCGAAGTGCCGGGTAACGTATACATTGACGCAGAGGGGAAGCGGTCATCAGATCGCACAACGGTCGCCGCACCGCGGGTGACAGTTGCGGGGAAGGAAGTGCCGGGCCATCTGTTGGCGCTCGTGCTCGTCGAGGCGTGTCGCCATTGGGCGGGCTTCCGACTTGCTGTTGTCGGACGGTCTGCGACCTTGTGGACGGTCCGAGCCATCGTCCACGCGGCTTGATTTGCTGTACGCAGTGGCATGTACCTGGATAATCGCCTGCTTGACGAAACGGAGGAAGCCATGGACCTGGATGTCGAACGCCTCCTCGACGCCGTGGAGCGCACAGTGTCGTCCCTGGAGCGCGACGGACAGGCCGCTCGCGCGGTCACCTTGGCCCGCAGCTACGCGACGACAGTGGAGGACCTCTGGGACGCCGTGACGAGCGCGGAACGAATCCCGCGCTGGTTCCTGCCAGTCAGCGGCCGCCTCGAACCCGGCGGTCGCTACCAACTGGAGGGAAACGCAGGCGGCACGATCAGGCACTGCGAGTGTCCCTCATATCTCGGGCTGACGTGGGAGTTGGGCGATGAAGTGAGCTGGGTGGAGGCGCGTCTGTGTAACGATAGTACCGGCCGCTCGCGCCTTGCGATTACGCATACCGCGCTGGTGTCGGACCACTGGCACAAGTTCGGTCCCGGCGCCGTCGGCGTAGGTTGGGAGATGGGCTTGCTGGGGCTGGAACTGCATCTTACGCGGCCGAACGAACCCAAGTTGGACGGGGCAACGTTCCACACGACTCGTGACGGAAAGGCGCTCATCGTCGGAAGCAGTGCGGCGTGGGGCCGGGCGGCCGAGGCAGCGGGAACGGACGCCGACGTCGCGCGCGCAGCGGCGCAGCGTACGGCGGCCTTTTACACGGGCGAGGCGGTCGCGCCGGATTGATGCACGCTTTCGACGTGCTCCGCGACCCGGAGCGCTGAGGTGCTATTGTCGATGCGTTATCGGTCGTGGGCGAAGCTGCGCGCACCGGTAGGGAAGACGCGCAGAAACAGGCCGGGGATTACATCGTCGCGGATGTCGTAGCGCTTCCCGCGCGGCTTGACGGCGCGGACGCGCGGGACGAAGGTAGACTTCGGATTGTCGCTGATGGCTTGTGGCTCCTCGTTTGGGCCGCGCGACCGGGCGCTAATGCAGGAAGCGGTCGCGGCGGCGGGGCTGGTATTCTGCCCGTGGTTGCGCACCCGTTTGGAGGGGCGAGTTGAGAATTCATCTGAAGAGGTTCTTGAAGGTTCTTCACACGATTGCCGCTTGTGGCCTCATCGGCGGTCTGTTGACCATCGTCAGCGCAAAGGCCGCTGCCGCTGCCGAGCAGCATCTGCGCCTCATCGACCGTCTCGACCGGCCGCGGGACGGCTATTGCATCGACATTCCGGGCACCCCCGGCAATCTGCGCACGGATATCCCGCTGTTCGCCCACAATTGTAAGGTCGGGCTGCCGCCGGACGCGGCCGTCGTGTTTACACCGGAAGGCTATATCCGGTTTCCGGCGCCCAACAAGTGCGTGACCATTGCCGGCGTGAACCGGGGCGCCCTGCCGGGCGCCGCCGCGATGCTCGCCGATTGCAGCACCTCGTCCATCTTCTTCAACGCCGCCAATTTTCAGCGTTTCGAGCTGAAAGCCGACGGCAAGCTGGTCCTCAAGAATTCCAACCTGTGCCTCGCGGTCGGTGCCGTCTCCGCCGCCACCTACTCAAGCGCCGACCGCTGGCGAACCCTGTTTGTGGACGATTGCGATAGGGCGGATCCCAAGCTTTCCCGCTGGGAGTTCATCACGCCGTAAGGTGGCTTGCCGCCCGAAGGCGGTCGGCAGCCGGAGGTGCATCAGCGATGCTTCCGGGGTGGAACCTCACCCGATCAGGCCGAAGTGCCCGCCCGGGAAACCCTGAACCTGAATATCATCGGAATAAGCGGCAGGATGAACAAGACGAGGGAAACCATCATCAAGGCCGCCGCGATGGGGTGGCCCGCGAAGTCGAAGAAGATGCCCGGGTTCCCGTGGCTCATGATCATGCTCTGGCGGAAGGTGCGCTCCGTCAGCCCGCCCAGGACCAGGGCCAGCACCATCGGGGCGAGGGGATAGTCGAGCTTGCGGAATATATAGCCGACCGCGCCGAATATGAACATGAGATACACGTCGAACATATCCTGCGTCGGCGAGAACCCGCCCACCGCGCAGACGACCAGGATGATGGGGGCCAGAATGGTCATCGGCATCCGGAGCATCCAGATGAAGATGGGGACGGCGAAGATGGCGACGATGACCGCCATCGTGTTCGCGACGTAGAGGCTCCCGGTAAGCCCCCAGACGAACTCCGCGTTTTCGACGAACAGCCGGGGACCCGGCACGAGCCCCCATACGAACAGGGCGCCGAGCATCACCGCTGTGGTCGGGGAACCCGGGATTCCCAGCGTCAGCATGGGCAGCATGGAGCCCGTGCTCGCCGCGTTGTTGGCGCACTCGGGCGCGGCCACCCCCTCGAGGGCGCCCTTTCCGAATTCCTCCGGGTTTTTCGCAAACCGCTTCGCGATGCTGTAGCTCATGAAACTCGCGGGCGTGGCGCCCGCGGCGGGCAGCATGCCCACGAAAAACCCGAGCAGAGAGCCTCTCGCGATGGTGGGGGTGCATTTCGTGAGGTTCTTGAGCGTCGAGATGATCTCCTGGACGCCGAGTTTCGCCTGGTATCTCTCTTTCGTCTTGAACCCTTCTTCGAGGGTGTAAAAAATCTCCCCGACGCCGTAGATGCCGATGGCCAGGACGAGGAAATTGATGCCGTGGTAAAAACCCGTGATGCCCCCGAATATCAGGCGCGGGGAGCCGCTCACGATGTCGGTGCCCACGGTGGACATGAGCAGGCCCAGCATGGTGGCGATGATGGTCTTGAGCGGGCTTTCCCCGCCCAGCCCCGCAAAGGTGGCGTACGCCAGCAGGACGACGGCGAACTCCTCGGGCGGGCCGAAGCGCAGGGCGAACTCGGCCAGCGGCGGGGCGAAGAAGGTGAAGAGGACGATGGATATCGTTCCGCCGATAAAGCTGGCGACCGCGGCCGTCACAAGGGCGTCGGCGGCTTTCCCCCTTCTGGCTAAAGGATAGCCGTCGAACGTGGTCGCAACGGCCGTGGACGCGCCCGGGATGTTCAGCGTGATCGAACTGATGGCGCCGCCGTACATGGCGCCGTAATAGATGGCCGCCAGGAAGATGATGGCGCTCGTGGGCGGAACGGCGAACGTGATGGGCAGGAGAATGGCGACGCCGTTCACGGATCCCAAGCCCGGCATCGCGCCGATGGCGACGCCCAGGACGACGCCGAACAACGCCATCAAGAGATTTTGCGGCGAGAGCGCAATGCCCAGCCCGTAGAATAGATTTCCAAGAATCTCCAATTTACCCGGCCCTTAGGACAAACCCTGCCCCCACGATTACGGAGATTTCCTGACGGATGGCAAAGGAAACGGTGAAATAATCAGTTCCAGTAAAACAAAAACTCCGCATACCCCTTCGGCAACGGAATAATCAAGAATTTCTCGAAAATGTAATACACCACGACGGGCACGCCTATCGACACGCCGAGGCTCGTCTTGAGGTTGTGCCCCCCGACGATGAACAGGCAATAAAAAATGAAAAGAGCCGCCGAGAAATAGACCGAGATAACGCCGATCAGGAGAATCATGATCATTCCGGGCAGGCCGACGCGCATCAGGTCGCCCAGTCCTTCCCGGCTCATGAAGACTCCCGCGCTGGCCGTATCGGATTTGTCCCGGCGGGAAGAAAGCAGCGACTGGATCAATACCATCAACGCCACGGCGGCGATTCCCAAAGAAAGCCAGAAGGGGAGGAAACCCCCTCCTGGCCCTTCTTTGGGAAGAATGCCGACGGGTAGTTCCGTAGCTTTCCAGGCGACGCCGAGGGACACGAAAATCAGCCCGATGGCGACTATCCTATCCGCCCGTTGCATCTGGATTCTTCTCCGCAAACTAATTCTTCAGCAATCCCATGCCCATGAGCAGCTTCTTGTGCTTCACGTCCTCATCGGCGAAGAACTTGCCCAGCGGCGCGCCGCTCAGGCAGGCGCGGTTCAGCGCCTTCTTGGACGTATAGTCCTTCCACTCCTTGGAATTGCACAGCTTGTTGAACAGGTTCGTATACCATGCCAGGGCGTCCTTGGGGATGCCGCCGGGCGCGTTGATGCTGCGCTGCATGAAGTACACGAGCTGCGGCTGGCCCAGTTCCTTGAACGTGGGGACATCCTTGAACGCAGGGATGCGCTCGGGCGTCAGCGCGGCGATCGGCCTCATCTTGCCGGGATAGTGCGGCAGACCCTCGGAGGGGTTGTTCACCGTCGAATCGACGTGGCCGCCGGCGAGGTTTTTCGCCACGGTGCCACCGCCCCGGAAGGGCACGTAGGTAATCATGCCCTTGAGGCCATAGGCCTGCATGAGCATGTTCGTGACGAGCTGGTCTTCCTGCATCTTGCCCGTGCCGCCCATGGTCCATTTCCCTTTCTTGGCTTTCACGGCCTTCACGAAGTCATCTATGTTCTTGATTCCCGATTTCGGGTTGACCCAAAGGAGAAACGTGTCCATGGCCAGCCGGTAGACCGGCGTGAGCTTCGTGTAGTTCACCGGCAGCTTCCGCAGGGCCGGTGTCGTGAAGAAGCTGTTCAGCGTCACGAGAATGACGTGCGGGTTCCCTTTTTTCGATAGCAGATAGAGCATCGCCTCGGCGCCCGAGCCGCCTTTCTTGTTGATCGGAACCAGGGGTTGGGGCGACCACTTGTTCTGCGTGACGATTTTCTGCATGAGGCGGGCGATGCGGTCCGCGCCGCCGCCCTTGCCCGCCATGATGACGAATTCAATCGGGCGCGTGGGCTTCCATGCAGCAAGAGCCTGTGTGGTCCCCAGCGCTACGACGATGAGCAAACTCAGCGCAAGGGTGAGGAACGGAATAGCGCGTTTCGATGGTTTCAGCGATTTCATCATATTCCCTCCTGTTTATGCTGCAGAATGCTGTGCCTGCTACAGCGAAAATGACCCCACGATTGGTTTATGATTTGAAGATGACGACTGCCCCCCACTCTCGTCAAAGCCGGAACTTCCGAAAAGCAATCTTGCACAGCGGTTGTGAATTTCTGAATTTTACCATGAAGCAGCGCGCTTCTCAACGATGCGATTTTCGCCGATGGCCGGAAATTGGCCGTATTTGCATTATCCGGGGCGCATGAAGCGTGAAATCGCCTGCGTTTACGTTTCCTCGATATCTTCTCTCGCCTCGAATTCCCTGACGGCGCGGCGGATGTAGGGAGGCACGCGGACGGGCTTTTGCGAATTCTTGTCGATGATCACATAGGCCGTCTGCGACCTGGCGACGAAGCGCTCCGATTCCGCCTCGTATATCTCATAGTCCATCTTGATGCTCGAATTGCCGATGTCATGGATGCGCGCGTAGACGTGGAGCACCTCGTCGAAACGGGCGGGCGCGAGAAACTGGAGTGAGGCGTCGACGATCACGATGTCGAACCCCCGCTCGAGCATGTCGAAGTAGGGGACACCGATGGTGCGCAGGTAATCCATCTGCGCGGTGTCGACGTAGAGGAGGTAGTTGGCGTTGAACACCACGCCCTGGAGATCCGTCTCGCCGAAGCGCACGCGCATTTCACTCTTGTAGCTGTACTGGTCCTTTGGCATAGGGCATTTCTAATGAAAACGCCGGAAATTCGCAAACCCGGGTTCTCTTTCGGAAGCCGTCCTCCGTTTGTTCCCGCTACGGCGTCGGTTATAATAGCGGCGGCCGGGATGGGGCCGGTCGCTTTTCAGACAGACGGAGTCGATGATGATCAGCGTGGAAGAGGCTCGCAATTCGATACTGGAGATGATCCGCCCGATGGGGCGCGAGCGGGTGGGCCTGCTCGATTGTCCGGGCAGGGTGCTGGCGGAGGATGTCCAGTCCTCACGCCCCGTTCCGCCCTGGAACAACTCGGCGATGGACGGCTACGCCCTGCGCGCGGAAGACGTGCGAGGCGCGAGCCGCGAAACGCCCAGGACGCTGAAAGTGGTCGAGGAGATTCAGGCCGGCGTCGTGGCGAGCCGCACCCTCGGCCCGGGCGAGGCCATCAAGATCATGACGGGCGCGCCCATTCCGGACGGGGCGGACGCCGTCGTGCTCGTCGAGGAGACGGAGCGAATCTCGGATGATGAGGTAGAGATATTCCTCGCCGTGCCCGAGGGAGAAGCCATCCGGCTGGCAGGAGAAGACGTGAAGCCCGGTGAGACGGTTCTCTCGCAAGGAACCCGCCTTGGCGCGGCATCCGCGGGCATGCTGGCGAACATCGGCCGGGCGCGGGTGTACGTGCACCAGAAACCGAAGGTGGCCATCCTCGCGACGGGAGAGGAACTCGTCGATCTGGGAGACGCCCCCGGCGTGGGGCAGATATTCAACTCCAACTCCTACGCTCTCGCCGCGCAGGTGCTCGAAGCCGGCGGCGAGCCGGTTCTGCTGGGCATCGCCCGCGACAACGCCGAAGACCTGACCCGCCACATCAACGACGGCCTGGCCGCGGATTTGCTCATCACCAGCGGCGGCGTCTCGGTGGGGGATTTCGATCTCGTAAAATCCACGCTGGGCGGCCTTGGGAACGACATGCGCTTCTGGCGCGTGCGCATGAAGCCGGGCAAGCCGATGGCCTTCGGCGTCCTGAACGGAAAGCCTGTGTTCGGCCTGCCGGGGAACCCTGTATCCACCATGGTGAGCTTCGAGCTGTTCGTGCGGCCGTCGCTGCTCAAGATGCAGGGTTTTGAGAACCTCTTCCGCCCGAGCGTGGAGGCGCGCCTCCTGCACCCGCTCACGAAATCCCCCGAGCGGCGCCACTACGTGCGCTCAATCGTCTACCGCGACGGAGACGAATGGACCGTTCAGGCCATCGAGGCGCAGGGCTCCAACATCCTGCATTCCATGGTGCGGGCGAACGCCCTGGTCGTGTTCCCCGAATACGAGACCGAACTCGCCGCCGGAAGCCGCGTGCAGGTGATCCTGCTGGAAGAGATGCCCCCTCAAAAGCCAGAACAGGCAGAAGCCGCCACCCCCGAACGGGTGCACTCCTGAACAATTTGCTTCCGGCCCCTAAGCTCCTCCCGGAGCGCCCCGCATGAACACAGAATCAACCGCCAGGCTGCCGTACTCCGCCGCCATTTTGGCGGGCGGCCGGAGCCGCCGGATGGGACAGGACAAATCCATGATGGAGATTGGCGGAATACCCATAATCAGGCGCATCGCGGACACTTTGGGCGGGATGTTCGAAGAAGTGTTCGTCGTGGCGAACGAGAAAGCAGAATACGAGCGAATGGGCCTCGCCGTCGCGGGCGACATTCATCCCGGCAACGACTCGCTGGGCGGCCTCCACACGGCTGTCGTGAAAGCGGGGCGCCCGCACGTTTTCGTGGCGGGATGCGACATGCCGCTCTTGCAACCCGCGCTCGTCCGCGGCCTCGCCTCTTTGGTGGAGGACTGGGACGTGGTGATTCCGGTGAAGGACGACTACCCCGAGCCGCTTTGCGCGTTCTACGGAAAGAATTGCGCGCCTCACATCGAGGAGTCGATTTCGAGGGAGCGTCTCAAGATGATAGGGTTTCACGAACATGTGAGCGTGAAGCGTGTGGAGGAGGCGGTCTGGAGGGAATGGGACGCCGAGGGAGCCTCTTTTTTGAATGCGAACACGCCCGAGGAATTCGAAAAAATCAAAACCATCTCGATGAGGGGGGAGCCGAAATGAGCGTCGCCGAGCGAATGAACGAACTGGGAATCGAACTGCCCGATGCGCCCGCGCCGGTCGGGGCCTATGTGCCGTACGTCATCTCCGGGTCCTTGATGTTCATCTCGGGCCAGATTCCCATCAGGGACGGCAAGATGATTCATGAGGGAAAAGTGCCGCTCGACGTCACGGTCGAGCAGGGGCAGGAATGCGCGGCGCTCTGTTTCCTGAACGCCATCGCGCAGGCGAAAGCGGCCCTGGGCGATCTGGAGCGCGTGGAGAGGATCGTGCGGATGAGCGGTTACGTGGCCGTTGCGCCGGATTTCACCGCCCAGCCCCTCGTCGTGAACGGAGCGTCCAATCTGGCCGGCGAGATTTTCGGCGACAAGGGCTTGCACGCCAGGGTGGCGGTGGGCGTGGCGGAACTGCCCCTGGGAGCGCCCGTGGAACTTGAAGTGATACTTGAGGTTAGGTGAGTCATGTGCGCGTGTGCTATGAGAATACTGCCGTCATGTGGGGGTTGTTGAGCAAGTCCTGATGAACGAGAATTTGACGTGACTCGGGAGGCGACGGTTTGTGTAGGGGCCGCATATATGCGGCC
Organism: bacterium; assembly: GCA_965203325.1. Taxonomy (GTDB): domain Bacteria; phylum UBA8248; class UBA8248; order UBA8248; family UBA8248; genus Bin107. Next base: position 153,808 of record OZ241875.1, on the reverse strand, counting down.
CTTGTGGTGGGTGAAAAAATCCGGGTCGCATATATGCGACCCCTACAACATATATGCGACCCCTACAACAGGAGTGGCAATGACGCCCGGAATGACGGCGGTGGTCAATTCCGATCAAGGAGGGCTTTTTCCAGCAGTCCAAACGGGGAAGCATATATCTTCTTGCCCTTTCAAAGACCGGGCATCCCTGTATAATCTTGCAGGATAACAAGCCGCTGAGGAAACAAAATGGTGGGGGTTCCATGATTCATCGCTTCATCTTTTCAATGGCACTGCTGTTGTGCATGGGTTTCGCCGCGCCCGCGCAGGCGAACCCGGGCATCGACTACATGCGGAAGATCGAGGCGGCGTTCACCGGTATTGCGGAAAGTGTGAAGCCGACCGTCGTGAGCATACAAGGGGAGAGAATCAAGGGAGCGGCGCAACAGTCTCCCCAGTCGCCCCACCCGAACATACCGACCTTCTCTTCGGGTTCGGGCGTCATCATCGACCCGGCGGGATACATCCTCACGAACAACCACGTGGTCAGCAATACGCGCAGGCTGCGCGTGCGCCTTTGGGATGAGTCCGCGCATTGGGCGAAAATCGTCGGCACGGATCGTTATACCGATCTCGCGCTCATCAAAATCGAGCCGCACCGCAAGCTGCCGGTGGCGACGTTCGGAGACTCCGACAAGGTGAAGGTGGGGCAGTGGTCGATAGCCGTGGGCGATCCGTTCGGCATCACGAGGACGTTCACGGTGGGCGTGGTGAGCGGCATCGGGCGCAGCGGCGTCGGCGTCGCGCGCTATGAGTATTTCATCCAGACGGACGCTGCCATCAACCGGGGCAACAGCGGCGGGCCCCTGGTGAACATCGACGGCCAGGTCATCGGCATCAACACGGCGATCCCCGCGCCCGGCAGCGGCATCGGGTTCGCGATTCCCGTCAACATGGCGAAAGACGTCATCAAATACTTAAGACGGAGCGGGAACTTCCCGCGCGGCTATCTGGGCGTGACCATCCAGCCCGTCAGCCAGGACATGGCCTACCTGCTGGGGCTCCCGAAAGCCAGGGGCGCGCTCGTGGGCGCTTTGCTCAAGGACGGGCCGGCGGAGGGAGCGGGCATCCGCATGGGGGACGTCATCGTCCGCCTCGGCGGCACGAGCGTCGTGGATACGGCCCACCTCCAGCGGCTCGTGGGCTGGACGCCGCCGGGAGACGCCGTGTCCGTGGAAGTGGTGCGTGACGCCCGGAGAAAGAAATTCAAGATCAAGCTGGTCCGCCTGCCCGAACCCGAATCGACAAGCACTCTGGCGGGGAACACCAAGGTCGATGAACCCGAGACCAGGAAAAACTACGGCGTGGCTCTCGAGAACCTGACCGATGAGCTCAAGGAAAAAAGCAATCTGACAACCGACCGCGGCGTTTATATCAGCAGCGTGGATGAGGGCAGCAGGGCCTATTATGACGGCCTGCGCGAGGGCATGGTGATACGCGAACTGACCTACCGCCTGCCCGGAAACGGGAAAACGCCCGTCCGCGTCTCGGTCGAAAAACTCGAAGACATCGAGGCGCTGCTCAAAAAAATCCCGGCGGGCGCAAACGTCCTGGGCCAGATCGTGCGCGGGACGAACCGCGGGGAGCGGACATTTTTCACCGTGCTTCATGGATTCAAACGCTAACGGCTCAGGCCGCCTGAGGAGAGCATTTCATGCCGCAGATGAGAAGCGTTCTATTCGCTCTGGTCATCCTCACATTCCCGGCTCTATCGGGCGCGAGTCCCGAAACAGAGATCCGCACCCTGCTGCCCAAAGACGGCATCCCCGCCATCGATGCGCCCGAATACGCGAGCGTGAAAGATGCCGAGGGCTTCATGCAGCCGAACGAGATGGTCATCGGGATCAACATCAAAGGCGACAAGCGGGCCTATTCCGTCCCGTTGCTCAGTTCGCACGAGATCGTGAACGACGTCGTGGGTGGGAGCGCCGTCTCCGTCACCTGGTGACCGCTCTGCTACACGGCCATCGTGTATGACCGTAACTTGGGGGACAAGAAGCTCAGCTTCGGCGTTTCGGGAAAACTCTGGAAGAACGTGCTCATCATGTACGACCGCCAGACGGACACGCTCTGGAGCCACCTGACGGGGGAGGGCCTCATCGGACCGCTCAAGGGGGAGCGCTTGAAGACGTTCCCCGCCGCCATGATGCGCTATTCCGAATGGAAGCAGCTCTATCCCGACACCCTGGTGCTGAAAAAAAAGCTGAAAGGCATGGGGGGCGCCTTCCGAAGCCCCTCGCGCGATCCGTATGAGGGCTATTACTACAGCGCCCAAACCGGCGTGATCCCCGAGAAATATCGCGACAACCGCTTACATCCCAAAACCCTGCTGGTGGCCCTTGCGCTCGATTCCCCGAAAGAAAAGGGCGAGCAGGTCGCCAAGGTCTACCCGTTCGCTGACTTGAACCGCGCGGGCGTCGTGAACGACCGCTTCGCCGGCCGGGACGTTCTCGTCACCTACTGCGAGGGCGCGGGCACGGGGGTTGTTTTCGACCGCGTCCTGAAGGGCGAGGTGCTCGCGTTCGAACTCATCACGGAGAGCGGGGCCAAGGGCGCCGCAGCGTGCAGGTTCATGAAGGACAGGAAAACGGGCTCGCGCTGGCAGCGCCTGACCGGCCTGGCCGTGGACGGGCCGCTTGCGGGCGCCAGATTGAATCAGCTGTCCACAACGCTCGCATTCTGGTTTGGCTGGAAGGATTATTTTCCCAAGAGCGTGATCTACCGCCACCCGAAATAACTGGATGGATTTGGGCCTGTCAATTGGAACCTTGTGGGGTTGTTGAAACAGCCCCCTCCTCAGGGGATAAAGGCAACCCCCCCTACCCCCCTTGTCAGGGGGGTATAAAAAGGCGACGCCCGCCGCCGGCAGAGGGGTTTTTGTTTGTTTTTTCTTGCTCCTCTTGTCAGGAGGGTAAAAAAGGCGATGCGCCCCCGCCGGGCGAGGGGTTTTGCTTTTTCTTGCCCCCCTGACAAGGGGGGGTAGGGGGGGTGCTCCTTTGAGATGAGAAGGGGTTTTTGAACGGCCCCTTAACAGGGGGATAAAGCGATGTTCCCCCGACTAAGGGTTAATCAACAGCCCCTTCAAGGGGGCGTGGCATACATACTTCTTAAGTAAGCGATACCAATCAACAAGGAATCAGAAATTTGAGCCCCGTCATATTTGAAATCGGCCCCTTCGCATTGCGCTGGTACGGACTCATGTACGTCGCCGCCGTGCTGGCGGGCGTCTGGCTGGTGAGGAGGGAAGCCGCGAGAAAGGGGATGCCCATCACGCCCGATGAGGTGATGAATTTCGGCCTCCTCGTCATGTTCGCCGGCATCCTGGGCGGGAGAATGTATTACGTCCTCTTCAACTGGGAGTTTTACCGGAGCGCCCTGTGGGAGGTCTTCACCATCTGGAAAGGGGGCCTGGCCATACACGGCGGCCTCATCGGTGGCGTGCTGGCCGGCTATCTCTACCTGAGAAACCACGCCGTATCCACCTGGGAGTTCGCCGACGCGGTGGCGCCCGCCGTCATGCTGGGGCAGGTGTTCGGGCGCTTCGGCAATTTCATGAACGGCGATGCGCACGGCGTGCCGACGGCGATGCCCTGGGGCGTGGAGTTTCCGATGACCTCCATCGCGGGCCGGGAATTTCCCGGACAGGCGACGCACCCCGTGATGATATACGAGCTTCTCCTGAACCTCCTGTGGTTCTTCATCTTAAGACGCTTGCGGCTCACGAACCACAAGCCGGGCTTCATCTTCTGCCTCTACTTCGTTCTCTACTCATTCGGACGCGCCGCGGTGAGCGGCTTCCGCGCGGACAGCCTCTGGTTCGGCCCGGTTCGCGCCGCATATCTCGCGAGCGCGGTGCTCGTCCTGGTGTTCGGGGCGATCATCGTAAGGTGGAGAATGTGGGAGAGGGAGGGGTAGGGGTTTTGGGAAATTGTTCGGTATACCGCTCGCGTCGAATCGGCCGGTTGGAGCAGGCCATGCACCGCATCAATCGACTTGATGAGAGGCTCGATAAAATAGACGAGCGACTATGCGCCGTCGAAGACAAGATCAGCAAGGCCATGGGCTGGGGAACGGCAATGTTTCTCGTGTTGATTGTGATTCAAATTGTATTGAAATTCGCTAACATCTCAATTTCTGTCAATTAAACTGCAATTCTCGCCGAGCATATTCGAGGCATTCCCTGAAAGCCGGATTCGTCGGCAAATGGATAAAAATTTTCAGGTCCGAGCAAGATTCCTGCGGGATGAAAGATTCTCGAACCGTAGGGATAATCCTCCATGGTTGTCCTTTTTCAGGATGGATACAACCAGGATTGGCGCGGGGGACTGTACCTACGGGACCCAATCCCCTTATCCTGAGTAGGCGCGCGAGCGCCATATCGAAGGATACCCGTTGCCCCTTTCCTCGATGCGCGCCCTTCGATACGCGGCTTCGCCGCTACTCAGGGTGAGGAGTGTTTGGAGACGGATTGCGGGAGTGCGCCCCCGTGCCCGCCCGCTTTTCGTCGTCATTCCGGCGAAAGCCGGAATCCAGAACCGATGAAAGAACCCGAAGTCCAGGGAATTCTCCACAACCCTATCGGGTCGCCACATTCCCAGCTTTCTTCGATTCCCGTCCGCCTGGATTCCGGTCAATCCCTCCTTCCTCAGTCGGGACTGATGCCGGAATGACGAATCAATATCAAAAGCGGACAGGTCGCGACCTGTCCCTACGCAACACCCGTTTGTCGGGGATTATTGTGCGTAGGGGGCGCAATCCCCAACGTACGAGCCGCAATGAGGAAAATATAGATCTCAATTGTAGGAGCGGTTCGCGAACCGTCCCTACGGAATCCTTTATTCTCTTACAGAAATTTTTCACCTTATCCCGGAAGATTTATCGAACATTTTTAGGTAAGATTCCGCAAAATATCCCTTTTTCAACCATCACCCGGTTCACGAATGGAGAGCAAAGACATGGCAATTCGCATCGTGGATTTATCGCAGGAGATTTTTGACGGCATGCCCGTATACCCCGGCCACCAGCGGACGGGCATCTTTCCCAACAAAACGCACGAGGAGACGGCGAAGGCCTATGCGAATTCGCCCTCGGGCCATACCTCGACGTCGAACTGCCTCGTGATGAGTGACCACGGCCCCAGCCACGTGGACGCCTTCTACCACATCGACAAGGACGGGGAGACCATCGACGAACTGGGCCTCGAGTGGTTCTACAACGAGGCGATTTGCCTGGATATGTCGAAATTCTGCAACACCGAGGACTGGATGGAGCCGGCCGACCTGGAAGAGGCGTGCGCCAGGGCGGACCTGGAAGTACCCGAGAAGGGAACAGTCCTCATCTGGACGGGCCACTACGAGGCGAACTACGGCGGGGATTACCACGACTGGCTGTATACCTATCCCGGCCTCTCCGAGGCGGCGATGAACTGGCTGGCGGACAGGGGCTGCATCAACGTCGGCATCGATTCGCCGAGCGTGGATTCCTCACAGGCGTTTCGCGACAAGGGCTACTGGGCGCATAAAGTCTGCCGGGAGCGGAAGGTGCTGAACGTGGAGAACCTGGGGAATCTAAAGGAAGTAGTGAACACGAAGTTCATCTTTTCGTGCCTGCCGCTCAAGATTCGAGGCGGAACGGGTTCTCCCGTGCGCGCCGTGGCGATTTATCACGAGTAGTAAAATCAAGCGGGGAGGGGTCGTTGGAAAAGCCCTATCCACCTCATCCTGAGTAGGCGCGCAAGCGCCGTATCGAAGGATGTCCTCTCGACTGGAAAGGCAACCCCCCTACCCCCCCTTGTCAGGGGGGTATAAAAAGGCGATGCGCCTTCGCCGTGCTGCGGGGGTTTTGCTTTTTCTTGCCCCCCTGACAAGGGGGGGTAGGGGGGTTGGTTTTCAGGGCGAGGGAGGGCCTCTTCGACAGGCTCAGGACAGGCCCTTCGATACGCGCGGCTTCGCCGCTACTCAGGGTGAAGCGGAAAGGAGCCTTTTTCAACAGACCCCTCAAGGGGGAGTGAAATTCAAAAACGTGCGCTCAACCAAAATCGCTCCACCGGACTTTTTCAACGGCCCTTGTCAGGGGGGGAGAAGCGATGTTCCTCCGACGAGGTTTTTAGAACAAGCCCTCATCAGTCGGATTTGACCCCACGAACCGGAGTGAACCGCGCATTTCCCCGCATTTTCGGTAGATTCTTTCTGCCGCCTCTGCGCTAATCTCGGGACGCCCCTCCATGAAGGCGGGGTGCTGAAATCTTTGGAGCTTCGGCGATGCGGATGGGAAGCAGAGGCATGAAATCTCTTGAAACAGCAATGAGCGAAACGGATTTTGCAATACTGAAAAATACGATAAATATCGATAAATTCCTGAAAAAGTTTGAGGGGAAAACCAACTCGGCATCATCAAATACAACATGCAATAACAGATGTAATTTAATGTAACACATTAGGTAATTATCGAAATTTATCGAATTAAAAAAAGTTTTTCAGACCACGCAATTGCCCGCATTTGGGCGCTCGAAAGACCTCCCCCACAGCGCTTCCATTCTCCGGTTCGGCGGGTTGCTCTCCCGAAGGACATCAACCACGGTTCCCGATTGCGCGCGCCGGTGCGAGGGGATAATATCAGGCGCACCATACTATCTTGAACGGCGGCTTGGCGCGGGCGCGGCGGCGCATGGCGGACGGCCCGGCTCACCAGAGAGAGGATGATATATGGATTTCACACTCACCCCCGAACAGGTTGAACTCCAGAAAAGGGCGCACGACTTCGCCGCGCAGGAGATACGCCCCGTGGCGGCGGCGCTGGATAAAGAACCCGACCCGATGAAGCGTTTCCCCTGGGAGGTGCTGGAGAAGGGGAGCAGGCTGGGTCTGAGAACCCTGGCGCTTCCCGAGGCGTTGGGCGGTGCGGGCTGCGATAACCTCACGCTTTGCCTCGTGGGCGAGGAACTCGCCTGGGGCGATATGGGCACGGCCGTCACGTTCGATCAGACCTGGAAGATATCGCACCTGTTCGACAAGCTGACGAATGACGGCCAGAAGGAGCGTTATCTGAAATCCATTCTGGAAGACCATCGCTTCCACATGGCCGTCGGGATGACGGAGGAATCCGCGGGTTCTGACAACATCGTCCCCTACGACAGCCCCGACGCCGGCGTTCGGACGACCGCCGTGCGCGACGGCGATGGCTGGATAGCCAACGGCAAGAAGCGCTACATCAGCAACGGCGGAATCGCCAAGCTCTGCATCGTCGCCATGCGGACGGACCCGGCGAAAGGCGTGTCCCAGGGAATGACGTATTTCCTCATCACGCCGGACATGGAAGGTTTCCGGTACGGGAAGATTCACGAAAAAATGGGGCAGCGGCTTTCCCTGAACGCCGAACTCATTTTTGAGAATTGCCGGATACCGGATGAAAACCGCGTCACGGAAGTGAACCACGCCATGGAGGCGCGCCGGCAGTTCTTTCCCGGCTCGAACATCGAAGCGGCCGCCACCGTTCTCGGCACCGCCCGGGCGGCCTATGAAGACGCCCTGGCGCACGCGAGGAGCCGGATTCAGGGGGGCAGGCCGATCATCGAGCATCAGGCGATAGGCTTCATGCTGGCGGATTGTTTCGCCGAATACGAAGCGAGCCGGAGGCTGCTCCACTACGCCGCCTGGACGGTGGGCCAAGAAGGCCTATACGACCCCAAGATGGGTTTCATGACCAAGTGTTTCGTGTCCGAATCGTCATACCGGATCGCCACGCGCGCGTTGGAAGTGTGGGGCGGCACCGGTTACATGACGGATGCCCCGATGGAGAAATATATGAGAGACGTGACCAGTTTCCTGCATTCCGACGGAACGAACCAGGTGATGCGCATTCGTTCGATGAAGTTCTTATAGCGGAGACGAAATGACAAAATTGGCCATACGCTCACTCGAGGCGGTGCCACTCAAGGTACCCCTCAAGAAAACATTTCAGAGTTCGCTCGGCGCCTATACGCATCTCGACGTCGTCGTGGTGCACCTGCATACCGAAGGCGGCCCGAGCGGCACGGGTTTCACGATGGGCCTGGGAGGTGAGGGCGGCGCCGCCATGCTGCCCTACATCGAAAACGAATTGGCGCCATTGGCAATCGGGCAGGACGCACTGGCCCCCGAGGCGCTCTGGAATCGCATGTGGGCGCCGAACAAGGCGAGGATGCGCGGCGGATTGGGCTTGTACTCCCTCTCCGCCGTGGACATCGCCTGCTGGGACATCGTGGCGAAAGTCGCCGGCCTGCCGCTCAATCGCCTGCTGGGCGGATTTCGCCAGAAAATGCCGGTCTACGGGAGCGGGGGCTGGCATACGCTCCCGGATTCGGAACTGCTTGAAGAAGCCCAGGAGGCCGCCTCGCTCGGGATGAGCGGCTACAAACTTAAAATCGGCACGCCGCGCGACGCAGAGCGGCTCGAATACCTCCGGAAGAATGTGGGAGAGGATTTCATTCTCTTTTGCGATGCGAACCAGAACTACAACGTGCGCGAGGCTGTCGAAGTTTCGTCAATGCTGGCGGAATACGGCGTTGCCTGGTTCGAAGAGCCCGTACTGGCCGATTGCGTCGATGACCTCGCGGAGGTGGCGGAGAAGAGCATGGTGCCCACGGCAGCGGGCGAGAACGCCTACATGCGCTGGGGGTTCCGGGAGATATGCGAGCGCCGCGCGGTGGGCTTTTTACAACCCGATGTTTGCCGCTGCGGCGGGGTGACGGAATTCATCAAAGTTGCGCATCTGGCCGATGCCTTCAACATTTCCCTGAGCAGTCATCTGGCCCATGAATTGTCGGTGAGCCTCGTGGGCGCGACGCCCCGGGGCTATATGGTCGAATACATGGAATTTTTCTCTCCCGATGATTTCACGCAAGACTTCACGGTGCGCGACGGGTGTATCAATGTCCCAGACGCGCCCGGTCACGGCGTGGAATTTACGCCGGATGCGCTCGAACGCTACAAAGTTTCCTGAATATCCGCGAATCTTTTCACTAGGAGATGCGAATGAAACTGTTGTCTTACAATTACAGAGGGCTTGAGAGAGTCGGCGTGTATGTCGGGGGGAAAATCGCTCACCTGTCGCGTCTGGCCGGGATTCTGGGAAAGAAAGAACTCGCATTCGGCAGTATGATTGAACTCATAAATTCTTGGGAAACTCATGGACCTGCGCTTCATGAGTTGGTCGCACGGGCGGAGGAAAACGAGAAAGATTTAGCTCCCGTCCTCATGGCGCCCGAAGATGTGCACCACATATCCCCGATTCCCCATCCGCCCAAGCATGTTCTTTGCATGGGGCTCAACTACCAGGACCATGTAAACGAGGGATTACAGGCAAAGGATGTGCAAACGACAAGGGTCGAGCTCGACCACCCCATATTCTTCACCAAGGCCCAGAGCACCCTCATCGGACACAATGAGGGCATACCCGCGCACCGGGTGACGGAAAAGCTAGATTACGAAGCTGAAATCGCCGTCATCATCGGCAAAAAAGGGAGAAATATCCCCAAGGATGAAGTTTATGAACACGTCTTCGGCTATTGCTGCGCCAACGACATCTCCGCGAGAGATATTCAAAGGCGCCATAAGCAGATTTTCAAGGGCAAGACCCTTGATGGAACATGTCCGCTTGGACCATACATTGTTCCCAAAGAGGACTATGGCGACCCGATGAACCAAACCGTAAAAAGCTGGGTGAATGGCGAAGCACGCCAGGATTCGAACACGAACATGATGATCCACGATATTCCGTCGATGATCTCGGTACTTTCAGAAGGTTTCACCCTGGAGCCGGGCGATATCTTTTTGACGGGTACGCCTTCGGGTGTGGGATACGCTCGAGAAACACCCTCGTTTCTAACGCCGGGTGATGTGGTGGAAGTGGAAATCGGCGGGCTGGGTCGTTTGCGCAACGAAATTATAAAAGCAGACTAGCGGATTTTGAGCATTACATCTGGGGAGAATGATTGATGACCGAAGAATTTTATCCACCGGCGATTCGGCGCGGGGATACGCAATACGGAGAAGGTTACACGGAAAAACTGTTTGGCAGACTGAACAAACTCGATCCTGATTTCTCCATGTTGTTCCAGCGATTCGTTCACGGGGGGCTGTATGATCGCGATGTTCTTCCGCACAAGACCAGAGAGTTTTGCGCACTCGCTGCTTTATGTGTCACGGGACGATTCAACCAGATGCGCTCCCATTTCACGGCCGCGCGAAGTTACGGTGCAACGGATGAAGAAATCATGGAGGTGATTTTTCAGATGTCGCCATACAGCGGCGTCCCCGCTGTTTTAGAAAGCCTTCAGGTATTTGAGGATTGGTTAGAAGCAGGAGGGGCCATGACAGGGTATGGAAAATAAGCGATGTCTTCCCCAGCGGTAAGAGAACGCGGTCTTAAAGGCAAGGTGGCGCTCATCACCGGCGCTGGAGGTGGAATAGGTCGCGGCATCGCTCGATGCTTGGCAGAAGAGGGTGTCCATTTGGCATTGGCCGACATCTCCAAATCCGGTGCTGAGGTGGCTGCGGAAGAAATGGGAAAATTCGATGTTAACGCCATTCCCTATACACTTGATGTAACGGACAAGAGTCAATGCGAAGACATCGTAGATGCGATCAACAAGAAATTCAGCAGCTTGGACATTGTGGTCAACAATGCCGGCGTCATTGGCGGGGCGGATTTCAAGCTAGGTATGCCTCTATCCGACATCAATGAAGATGATTGGGACGACACGTACAACGTCAACGTCAAGGGTGTCTTTTTGCTGTGTCAAGCATCGCTTGAAAAGATGAAAGGGAAAGGTTGGGGGCGTATCATCAATATCTCCTCGCGTGCCGGACGTGATGGCCGCGAAACCATACCTCATTACAGCGCGAGCAAAGCGGCGGTAATTATTTTCACCCAGGCACTTGCGCGGGAAGTAGCTCGCTCAGGCATTACAGTGAACGCAGTTTGTCCAGGTCTAATCTGGAGCGCGATGTGGGAACAGTTGGCCACTCAGTTCAGAAAAAAATTCCCAAATTTCAAAGGAAAAACTGCCAGAGAAGTTTTCGACTATTTTGTTGAACAAACACCTATGGGAATTGAGCAATCGACTGAAGATATTGGACGTGCGGTCGCCTTTTTAGCGAGCGATGATGCGAAAACTATTACCGGTCAAGCTATTCTGGTCGACTCGGGAGCTGTAATGCGTTGAATAGGGATTTCTGTAAATACAACTGCTTATCGTTCCAAATATTAGTTTGACTTGTCTCCGCAGCCTTGATAATTTGTTTTATCTACTATGAGTGAGTGACTGGGGAAACACTTGCTTCCATTTGCAAAATAAACATTTTAGCAAGTTCCTGGGAGGTGTACCCCATGGGTAAGAAGTACACCATTATAGTGATACCGAGCAATTCCAGCGGTACCCGACGGGTTAGTATCACCAGGGGAATGCTAATCTTATTGCTCTTTGGTTTTTGTTCTCTCGTTGGAACGACGCTTTACCTTGCACAAGAGAGGATTCACACAGCAAAGCATTTAGCTAAACTCCCCCCTCTGGAAAAGCAAAACCAAACACAAAAGGAGCTTCTCGAAAAATTCAACGTCAAGCTCCAATCCCTAGACGACAACCTGATACAACTCAAGCAACTTGAAGACCAACTTCGAATCATGGCCTCACTGAAACCGGGCAAACAAAAAGACGACTTGGGTGTAGGAGGTGTCTCAAAAGACGCGCTGCCCGAAGACCTGGAGAAACTCACCCCGTCTGAACAAAGGTTTATTCGGAGATTAAATCGTCAATTCCAAGACATCGAAAAGCGCGCTACTGAGCAAGAAAGTGCGTTCAAAGACTTATTGAGAACGTTCCGCGACAAAAGTGTATTGCTCGCTCACACACCCTCTATATGGCCTGTTAAGGGTTGGCTCTCGTCTAGCTTCGGTTACAGGCGCTCCCCGTTTACGAATCGGCGAGAATTTCATGCTGGAATTGATGTCGTCGCAAGGATAGGAACCCCCATATTCGCCCCGGCGGATGGTGTCGTCATTAGCACCAAAAGAATAGGAGGGTTTGGGAAAACTGTTCGAATCCAGCACATGCAGGGTATTGTTACAACATTTGCTCATAATAGCGTGAATTTGGTGAAAGTCGGCCAACGTGTAAAAAGAGGTGACATTATTGCCAAAGTTGGTTCCACTGGAAGATCTACCGGGCCACATCTTCACTATGAAGTTAGGATAAACGGAGTCGCAGTCAACCCCAGATTATATATCGTAGAGTAAATAAATAGCCATCATCCCGCCTGACGCACACGCTTTTTCTCCCCAAGACACCATGGTAGTCTATGTTTGCATCAAAGGCGTCCGTACGCATGAACCCCATGGAGTGATGAATGATAGGCTCGGTTCTTGAATCAAGCAAATCGATGTTCAAATCTGTTTTCGGGACGGCGAATGACCGTCTGCTCAAGAAAATGCACCCGGTGGTCGCGGAGATCAGTTCTCATGAATCCCGCGTGAAAGAGATGACCGATGCACAGATGCGCGAGGAGACAAAGCGCTTCAAAGAGCGGCTCACCGCCGATGAAACATTGGATGACATTTTGCCGGAAGCATTCGCTTTGGTGCGAGAAGCGGGCTGGCGTCATCTTCAAATGCGTCATTTTGACGTTCAACTCATCGGAGGCACTATTCTGCACGGCGGAAAAATCGCCGAGATGAAAACCGGGGAAGGCAAAACCCTCGTCGCTACTCTTGCGGCCTATTTGAATGCCTTAGAGGGCAAGGGTGTGCACATCGTTACCGTGAATGATTATCTTGCGAGTCGTGATTCTGAATGGATGGGCCGTCTCTTCAGGGCGCTGGGTCTTACTGTCGGGTGTATTCAACATGGCATGGATGATGACGCGCGTCGCCGCGCATATGCCTGCGACATTACATATGGCACCAATAACGAGTTCGGGTTCGATTATTTGAGAGACAACATGAAATTCGAGCCCGGCACTCGCGTCATGGGTGAATTAAATTACGCCATCGTGGATGAAGTCGACAGCATATTGATCGATGAAGCCAGGACTCCTCTCATCATCAGTGGGCCGGCGGATGAAGCCACGCGGCTGTATGGCGTTATAAACCGCGTCATACGCCCCCTGCTCAAAGAGCAACAAGGCGTTGTCGAGATAGACAGCGAGGAAGAAGACGATGGGTATGTCGAGGGCGGCAAAGATGTCATTAGCAAGAAGAAATACGAACATCTAATTGTTGATGAAAAAAGTCGGACGGTAAACCTGAAAGAAGCGGGTGGGCATGAGGCCGAAAAACTTCTCCGCCGCTCCGGCATCATGGCAAATGACCAAAGTTTGTATGATATGAACAGCATTACGGTGCTGCACCATGTGGAACAGGCCCTAAAGGCGCACGTACTGTTCACCAAAGATATCGATTATGTTGTGAAGGACAACGAGGTTGTCATAGTCGATGAGTTCACGGGGCGTATGATGCCAGGCCGACGTTTTAGTGATGGCCTCCACCAGGCACTAGAGGCGAAAGAGGGTGTCAAGATTCAGGAAGAAAATGTGACTTTGGCGACCATCACATTTCAAAATTATTTCAGGCTTTACAACAAATTGGCCGGCATGACCGGCACAGCGGATACCGAAGCAGCAGAATTCAATTCTACCTACAAAATAGATGTAGCTGTAGTGCCGACGAATCGCGAACTGATTCGAACCGAATATCCCGACGTGGTGTACCGCTCTGAGCGAGAAAAGATAGATGCCGTTGTGGATGAGATACTTGAATGCCATCAGAGAGGGCAACCGGTATTAGTAGGTACAATAAACATAGAAAAAAGCGAAAGACTCGCCTCGATTCTTAAAAGAAGACGTATTCCACATCACGTGCTCAACGCAAAAAACCACAGCAAAGAAGCAGAAATCATCGCACAGGCAGGACGCAAGGGAGCTGTCACCATTTCCACGAATATGGCTGGTCGTGGAACGGATATCCTCCTTGGCGGCAATCCTGAGTTTCTCGCTTCTTCCAAAACGAATACGAATGAAGGCCCTGAGTATGAAGAGGCTTTGAAGGATTTTCGGATATCTTGCCAAGCTGAGCATGACGAAGTGGTCAAGCAAGGGGGCCTTCATGTGTTGGGTACCGAACGCCATGAAAGCCGTCGCATTGACAACCAGCTCCGTGGCCGATCGGGCAGGCAAGGAGACCCAGGGAGTTCGCGATTTTTCCTTTCCCTTGAAGATGATTTGTTGCGTATTTTCGGTTCCGACAGAATCAAGGGCCTGATGGAAAAGTTGGGCATGGAGGAAGGAGTGCCCATAGAAGCAAGGATGGTGACGCGTGCCATCGAGAACGCTCAGAAACGTGTCGAGGCGCATCACTTCGAAATGAGAAAACATCTTCTCGAATATGATGACGTGATGAATAAGCAACGCGAGGTTATCTATTCGATGCGTCGAGAAATTTTAGAAGGTACCGATGTACTCGAGCGAATCAGAGAGTTTGCATCTGGCATTCTTGATTCCATTGTTGATTTGCATTTACCGGAATCAGAACATTTTGAAGATTGGGATTTGGAGGCTTTCGCGGGCGCGGTTGAGAGTCAATATGGTATCCACGCGACAGTGGAGGGACAAAAAGTCATTTTCTCAACCTCCGAACCCATGGTGGTAGATATCGAAGAGGAATTAAGAGATGAACTCGTTCAAAGAGTCGACAATCTCGTGCAAAACGTTTTTGAGGATAAATACCGCGACTTTGCTCCTGAAACTGTCCTGGAACTCTCCAAACTCATCTATATCCAAATCTTGGATACCCAGTGGAAGGATCATCTGACCAACATAGAACAACTCAAAGAGGGAATTGGGCTGAGGGGCTATGCACAGGTAAACCCCTTGAACGAATACAAGAAAGAAGCTTTCGACATGTTCGGAACAATGACAGAAAGAATCGAGGCAGAGACGGTACTCTATATGTATCGCCTTGATATTTCGGATGAGGATGTCGCCTTGGAAGAATCACGCCATGAACAAGAAATGGTGTTTTCCCATGCGGACGCTTCGGGATTTGGAGATGCTCCCGCCGGCGAGGCGATACAGACATCCACGCCTGTAAGACGAGCTACCCCCAAGGTTGGCCGTAATGAACCTTGTCCTTGCGGTAGCGGCAAAAAATACAAGTTTTGCTGCGGAAGATAATAACACCGAACATCTTTGGAATGACATCCTGCAACAATATACCCATGCTTGTGTCTGTGCGTATCTGGCGACCCAATTCGAAATGATACTTTTCTCTTTATCTAAGAGGTATAAAAATGCAATTCGGCATCATGCTTAGAGGTCAATTCACCTTGGAAGACGATATGCAATCTCGTTTTCGTGAATTGATGGAACAAGCAAGAAGAGCTCAAGACTTAGGGTTCGTGTCGGTCACCAAAGGAAATCACTATAGCGCTTATCCACTACAGGATTTCCAGCAATTGCCTTTTCTCGCTCGAATAAACGCGGAAGCTCCGAAGCTGCGTCTCAATGCCGGTATTGTACTCCTATCTCTACACAAGCCGATGGATATCGCTGAGCAGTTAGCAACCATTGACGTGATGTCTAACGGGAAGCTCATATTCGGCGCTGGGCTCGGCTACCGTGAAGTGGAATTCAGGGGATTCGGCACAACGCAAAAGGAGAGGGTAAAGCGTCTTGAGGAAAACCTCGAAGCCGTCAAGCGACTTTGGTCAGAAGAAAAAGTGTCGATGAAAGGTTCTCACTTCGAGCTCATCGAAGCATCGTGCCCTCTCAAGCCCATTCAGAAGCCACACCCTCCCATTTGGATTGGAGCCAACAGCGACGCGGGCATAAGGCGCGCAGCCAGATTGGGTGATTGTTATTACGTGAATCCGCACAATCGCCTTGATACGACAAAACGCCAAATAGAACTTTACCGCCAGACACTCGATGAACTCGGCAAACCTTTTCCAAATGAATTCCCGATGCGCCGCGAAGTGTTCGTCGCTAAAGATCGCTCAGAAGCCATTCGGCTCAGCAAACCCTATCTAGAGATCAAATATCGTGAATACCACCGTTGGGGCCAAGACAAGGCCATGCCAAAAGGAGATGACGATCTGGGGCAGCAGTTTGATGATTTATTGGAGGACAGATTCATCCTAGGCTCGCCGGACGAAGTGGCAGAAAGCATATTGGAACTGGCGGCTCTCGGTATCAATCACCTCATTATAAGCATTCAATGGCCGGGGATGCCTCAATCTCTCGTTTTGGAAACGATGCAGATGATGGCCGAGGAAGTTTTTCCGAAAGTTCAGCAAGGAGTGAAATCACGTGTCATCAACACCTAGTGAAACATTGTGCCAATTTTCTCAGGCCTTGGAATTTTCTGACATACCTCTCTCGGTAGTTCACCAGACAAAATTATTGATCCTTGATTTTTTGGGGATTGCCCTGGCAGCTTGTTCCACGGAAATTGACAAACCCTTGCGGGTGATGGCGAATGCTATCACCGGAAAAATTCCGGATTCCCAAAATCTCTCATATGACTTTGGACCTTGCAGCGCAATCGCAGAAAAAAATCGAATGCCCGCGCCTAACGCTGCTTTTTTGAACGGTGCGCTGGGTCACTCCCTTGATTTTGACGACACACACGCTAAATCGATCATTCACACTGCGGCGCCTGTCGTGCCGGCGGCTATCGCAGGAGCGGAAGAATTCCAGAAAACAGGAAAGGATATGATTCGAGCCTGCGTGGCCGGGTTCGAATCTGAAATCAGAATCGGGTTAGTCGCTCCCGGCAAATTTCATGCCCGCGGCTTTCATATGACGGCCCTTGCCGGCACTTTTGGCGCCGCTATAGCCTATGCACTTCAGGGTGGGTTGAGTGCTGAAAAGATGAACTGGGCGCTCGGCATTTGCGGAAGCATGGCTGCAGGGCTCTTTGAATATTTAGAAAACGGGAGCCCTGTCAAGGCGCTTCATCCCGGTTGGGCGGCTCATGGCGGTATTTGTTCGACAATTCTTGCAGATAATGATTTCGCCGGTCCGCAAACAGTATTCGAGGGCAGATTCGGCTTGCTCAAGAGCCATCTCGGCGATGATGAATTCGAGGTGGAAGCACTCACACGGGGCTTGCGCGAAACTTGGGAAACCTTGGCCATTGGTTTCAAACCCTATCCTTGTGGCCATGTGATTCATGCGTTTTTGGATGCCGGGCTACGCCTCAAGGAACGTGAGAAAATATCACACACCAAAATCAAAAGCATTGTTTGTCATGCTGCCAAGGGAGCAATTGACTTGGTGCTCGACCCGATCGAAGTAAAACGAAAACCCAGAGGTGAATACGACGCAAAATTCTCTTTGCCATATTGCCTGGCCAGTATTTTTGTGAGAAGCCAGTGCGGCGTAGATGATTTCGAAAAAAGCGCAATAGAAGACTCCAGGGTCCTAACCTTGGCGGATAAAGTCTCTTACATCCAGGATGATGCACAGGATTTTCCGAGGTACTTCCCTGGAGTCGTTGAAGTTCGGCTTGATGATGGAAGCACTTTTATCGAGGAGGAAAAACATCAGAGAGGGTGCGCTGAAAACCCATTCACGGATGAAGATGTGTATGCGAAATTCAAGGACAATGCCCGACGCAGTCTGTCGCCTGGAGAAGCAGGAGATTTGATGGGGATGGTGATGGCTCTCGAAGAACTCGAGAACGTGAGTACGATAGGGGAACTCTTAAGAAAGGCGACTAATCATCGAGCGGATCTTCAATCACCGTTACGAAATCAGGCATAATACGAAATCTTATCTCTTCTCCGACGTCTATCCTCAAATTGGGATGCACGCGCATTTTTAGCCGGTGTCCTTTGCCTATTTCATCGATTATTTCGACTTCCAAAAGGATAGATTGTCCCACATAGCGAATTGCGCAAACCTTCGCCCCAAAGGGGCCGTCCGGGTTGATTTCAAAACTCTCGGGCCTGATGGAGATAAAGGCATCCGTGCCGAATCCAAGGTCTCGCATGGAGAGGCACGGCACAGGTCCAATGCTCGTCATCACCTCATCATAACCGGCCGATAAAACGATGCCGTGCAAAATATTTGTCTGCCCGACAAAACGAGCTGCGAATTCCGTAGCGGGAAATTGGTAAATTTCACGTGGCGAGCCGCCTTGTTCCACTTTTCCATCTCGCATGATCAAGATATGGTCGGCCATATACATCGCTTCCTGCGGGTCGTGCGTGACCATCAACGTGGTGACGCCCATTTGCTTAATCAACCTCAGGGTATCCTCGCGCACTTGGACTCGTAGATTGATGTCAAGTCCGGTAAATGGTTCATCCAAAAGTAAAAGCCGGGGGAGAGGCGCCAATGCCCGAAGTAGAGCAACGCGCTGCTGCTGGCCGCCTGACAGGGTATGGGGATAAGCATCTGTCAAGTCTACGATGTCCATCTGGATCATGGCTCTTTGTATTTCAGCCAGTTTTTCCGGTGAAGGATTATTGAGCCCGAAAGTAATGTTCTGCAAAACATCCAGGTGAGGGAAAAGGGCATAATCCTGGAACATGAACCCCACATTTCTCTTTTCCGGCGGTATCTCGATTCGTCTTGCAGGTTCCGATATCACAATTTCGCCTAGGCGAATTCTTCCAGCTTGCAGCGAAGTCAGTCCTGCCACCAAACGCAACAGTGTCGTCTTGCCGCATCCGGAAGGACCCAACAGACATGCAACTTGACCCTCTTCGACAGTCAAAGACAAATTCTCGATGACTTCTTTGATTCCATATGCATGAGAGATATTTTCAATATCGAGCTTGGCCATTTAGAAGGTGGTCCTCATTTTCCTGCTCCGGGGCGCACCCCTCGGATGGTGCGGCTCAAATAAATGACTGGCAACAAACCTGCCGCAACGATGCTCAAAGAGCCAAGTGCACTTTCTTCTAAAAGTTCATCCATAGCCAGTTGGTGAACCTGTGTGGCCAGCGTTTCAAAGTTAAACGGACGCAATATGATTGTCATGGGGAGTTCTTTCATTGTATCTACAAACACCAGTATCGCTGCCGCCAGGATACCGCCACGAATCATAGGCAAATGAATGTGCTTGAGGGTTCTGCCAGGCCCCAGACCCAGTGTTCGAGCAGCGCCATCCATGTTTGGCGTAATTCTCAGTAGGCTGGCTTCCATGGTGCCATAGGAAAGCGCCAGGAAACGAGTCAGATATCCATAGGTGACGGCCGCGATTGTGCCGCTGAAGAACAGACCTGTGGAGATGCCAAAAATGTTGTCGAAAAACCCTTGGATGAGTACATCTATTTTGCCCATGGGAATCAGGACGCCGACGGCAAGAACTGCACCGGGTACAGCATATCCAACACTGGCGAACCTGGCAGCAGATCTGAGTAACGGGTTTTCCTGGAGCCGGACGCCATACGCCAGAAAAATACCTGCCGATACAGATAAGAACGCGCTGAATATTGATAAAACCAGGCTATTTGAAAGAATGGAGTAGAAATCACGTGAAACGCTTTCCTCATAATAGTTCCAGGCGTAATAGCCCAAAATAGATGCCGGCAGAATGAAGCCGAATCCGATTGGCAACAGACATGAGCTCACAGCGCCCAACATCTTTACCCCTCGTAACTGGTAACTTGGGAGGGCTTGATATTTCGTGGAAGTATTAAAATACCTTTGATTGGCGCGTGATTTTCTCTCCGCCCACAATAGAAGTAAGACAAAACACAGGGCGACAACGGCAAGTTGAGCGGCACCTGACAGATTGTTCATGTTGAGCCACACGTCGAAAATTCCAGCTGTGAGCGTTTCCACGGCAAAGAAATCAACCGTTCCAAAATCATTCAGCGCTTCCATTAGAACCAGACTCACACCGATGATCAGCGATGGACGTGCCGAGGGCAGGGCAATGGAAGTAAAACTCTGCCACGCGGTTTTGCCCAAAGTCCTGCTTACCTCCAATATGCAAACCGATTGTTGAACAAAAGCCACGCGCGCGAGCAGGTAAACATACGGATAAAGTGTAATTGTCATTACGAAAATTGCGCCGCCAAGAGAACGTATCTCCGGAAACCAGTACTCTCGACTTGATTCCCATCCAAAGACGTTACGCAACAGAGTCTGCACCGGACCCGCAAATTCAAAAACGTCGGTATACACATAGGCCACGACATATGTAGGCATCGCCAAGGGTAAGAGCAGCGCCCATTCAAAAATTCGTCGTCCTGGGAATCGACATAGAGTAACCAGCCACGCGGTGGCGGTACCGATGAGAAGCGTACCTATGCCTACTCCCAGCATCAGACCGATTGTGGTCATTACATAGCGCGACAATACGGTTGTGAGCAGGTGGTGCCAGATGTCACCGCTAGGTTGAAGGGCGAATATACTAACTGCCAGTAGGGGAACCGCTATGAAAAAAGCGAGCAGAAGAGTTCCACTCGTCCAGAAATCTAGTTGAAACCTTTTTGCCAAACGCCTAGGGAAGGCTTCTATGTTCAATCCAGCACCTGCACTCATGCCATCCCTGCTACGAGATATTCTTTAGATAAATTACCTCTCGGAGTCTTCTTGGATAAACCAAGGCCCCAAAAGCCCCTGTATCCGCAAGGAGGATATTAAGGCTTTTGGGGCCTTGATACTAGCGGCTAATTACTGGGACTGAAGTTGTTGTAATCCACTTGGTCCACCAGCTTGGAGGCGGTCGCCCGCTTATTCGCCACCTCGGCCAGATTGATGGTATCGGCCTTGAATTTACCCCACGAATCGACGAGTGGATGTATCTTCACGCCTTTTTTTAACGGGTATTCATAATTCTGGTCAGCGTACAATTTTTGAGCATATTCCCCACTCAAGAACTCGATGAGGCGAACCGCGTTCTTCCGGTTTTTCGCATGCTTGGTAACGGCGGCGCCGCTGATGTTGACGTGCGTGCCCCTGTCCTTTTGATTCGGGAAAACGATGTATACCGCTTTCGCCCATTCTCTTTGAACTTTCTTTTTCTTGTTGGTTGCCATTTTCGCCATGTAATAGGTATTGGCCAAAGCGAGATCGCATTCTCCTGCGTGAATGGCTTTCGCTTGCGCACGGTCGTTGCCGCTTGGCTTGCGGGCGAGGTTGGACTTGAGACCCATCAACCATTTCTTGGCTTTCGCTTCGCCTGAATGCGCCACTATGGAAGCGAACAGAGATACGTTGTAAACGTGTTTTCCGGAACGCGTACAAATTTTGCCCTTCCATTTCGGGTCGGCCAAATCCTCATAGCGGGTAATCGCACCCGGTTTTACGCGCTTTTTGCTGGCGTATATGACGCGCCCGCGAGTCGTAAGGCCAAACCAGTGCCCCTCGGGATGGCGATAGGATGAAGGGATATTCTGCTCTAATACCTTCGACTTTACCGGCTGCAACAATCCGGCTTCATCCATGTCATGGAGGCGGCCAATATCCACGGTCAATACCGCATCTGCCGCCCCTGGGGTCGCCTTGATTTTCTCCAGCATGCCTTTTTTGGCAAAAACGATATTGGTCTTGATGCCTGTTTTTTCAGTGAACGCCTTCAAGATCGGCTTAATGAGAAAAGGCTGCCGGTAAGAATAGAGATTTACAACCTCTTCGGCGCTGGCCGTGGTCTTGTCCATGGTAAACATGGCCAGAATGAAAAACATGGAAATTCCAAGGAATCGTTTGGTGCATTTTGCTCCATTGAGTGCAGCAAACATAAATTTCATCTCCTGTTCAGAATGTCGACCATTTGGCCGTGTTATTTGAAGTTGGCTTCAGAATAAGCCAGGGACAAAACTTGTAAATGAATCAAATTCGTCGTTTCGATTGTTTTATTTTTTTAGACATATCGTCGAAGTCGATGACACTGATATCGCAATGGTAAGAACATGTCGGGCAAGTATCGACGCTCTCGCATGAGCGACGAAACTGATGGAATTTCTCCAGGATTTCCTGATTGCCCGGTTCCTCGAAAAAGCGCAACAGGTCAAGAAACCGATCGATGGAGTTGCCGCTCACGTAATGCTCCATAACGCAGGCGTCTACAAAGGATTGCTCTTCTTCTACTCCCAAAACGTCTGTCAGGAAGTGCATCAAGATAGAGAATTTGCCCGACACGCCCTTGGCTCGTTTTGCGCCTTCTTCTGTCAAGAGAATGCTCTCGTAGACACGATGGGATACGAGCCCATTAGAGCGGAGTGTCTTAACCGCGGCTGAGACCGCCGGTTTCGCCACACCCAACATAGAGGCGATATCTGTCACGCGCGCGTAACCTTTGCTCTCCTGAAGATCGAATATGGCGCGAAGATAATGTTCCAGGCTGGGCGAAAGGGAACCGCGCGAGTGGTGTGGCTGTGGAGTCATAGTGTAAACCCCTTCTGAAATGAAATAGACACAACTGTTAAGTAAAAGCAGATAGTGTTAAATTCATTTAACAATGTTGCCTATACTTTTCTGTTTGTCAAGAGGGAAAATGAGAAATTTTGTCGGAACATACCAAGGCTGGATAATCAGAGGGCAAATGACGATGGAGGGAAACTATGTGTTGAACAATAGTATCGTGCTCATTGCAAAAAAGGTTGAATGGCGCCCCGAACACCTGCCCATTCACCTAATTTGCCAATAAAAACTTTTGATGAACTACTCGCTTGCTCGAAAGAATTCGCCTCCCAAGCCCTCTGAGCACTCGGCAGGAAATGTTCCTTGGCATTCATCAGACCTCCCACGAGAACGATGCTCGCTGGATTCAGTAAATTCATGATGTTGGCGATTCCAACGCCAAGCGCATGACCGCCATTTTCCCATATTGCTCTTGCAGCATGGTCTCCAGAAACAGCGAGCTCCGCCAAGGAAATCGGTGATATTTTTTCAACTTTTCCGATAGCGGAATCCGGATGTCGTATTCCGTGTGCCTTGGCGTCTCTTACAAGGGCCCAACTCGAAAAGTACGCTTCCAGGCACCCGCTAGAACCACAGGTACAAGGCTTGCCGTTTTTTTCGATCACAATGTGGCCAATTTCTCCCGCCATTCCAGATGCGCCCCGCCAAATCTCTCCATTCTGAACAAAACCTCCACCGATGCCCGTGCCCAGCGTGAGGATGAACATGCTCTCATATCCCTCGCCCACGCCGGCGAAATATTCCCCGAATGCAGCGGCATTCGCATCGTTCATCATATGAATCGGAATAGGGGAGAAAGAATCTTCCAACATCCCCAAGAGGGGAACTCCACAAAGAATGGGCAGGTTGGGAGAGTCGACGACTTTACCGGCATCCATATCCAGAACGCCTGCGACGGCGACCCCGATCCCCTTGAGGCATTTTGTTGAAGAGAGTGAATTCGCAGCTTCATTGAACAAGTTGAGGTAGTCTTCCACCCTTAGACACTTTTGCGTATCAATCGAGCAACGCTCTTGTAATTCTCCATCCAGGCTGAAAGACGATGCCTTGAGGGAAGAGCCCCCGAGATCAAAACCAACATAGGCTTCGCTTCCGGGCAATTGTCAAAACCTCGGTATGGTCGAGTCGTTCCCTTGTTTATTTGCTGAGCAAGAGTGCTCTGCAAGCGGAATGAAACCGAATCCGCTCTTCATCATTCATATGTCCAAGCGATGGAGTCGGCTGCTTTAGCGAAATGAGCATAGTCTTCGGCAACAGACACCCTGGATGCATCGCCTTTGAATTCGACGCTTGCGAAATAGCTCTCTGCATTGGAAAGCGTATCGTCCGTATCGATCATCAAAGCAACGCCACCGACTCTTGGCGCTTCGGAACCGAATACCTTTCGATAATCATCCACTACATTGCGTTTTTCCGTAATCCATTTTTCGAGATTGTCAACGCCGCTTCTGACGACGATGTAATGGACCATCGGATTTTTGCGGCTTCTCAAAATCGTGCCCTCAGGCACGCTTGTCTCCCAAACGTAGCCGATGAACCGGCTGTTGATGAAACTGAGGAACCGGGGAAAGCTGACGTAAACGCCGGCTGCTTGATCGTCGGACCCGACATTTCTCGCATCTGCGCCTTTTGGAAGTTTCGTCACTTTCCATTTCCATGTAAGCACCGGAAATTTTCTGGGGTCGATTTTCACTTCCCGGTAAATAGAAACGGACGCTTTTTCGCTTCTCATCCGAAGCACTTTCGCATGCCTGCTTTCATCCCGGATGAGTTGAACATCAGCCTTTCCATGCCATACCTTGAGCGCCCATCCCTTTGGTAATTGTTTGGAATTTTTCTGGGCAGGATTTAAGGCGAAGTCCGTCACGACTATTTTTTCGGCCCGGGCGGACGCAGAACCAAGTAGCAGGGTGGCCGCAAAGATCGCCACGACGGCGAAAATGGCCGGAGGGAAATACTTCATGAGTATGTCCTATGGAATTCTCAACGATTGGGCGAACCGCGAGATCACGGATAAGCGCTGAGATTTAAGTGCTAACGACAATTCACCAGCAAAATCACTAAATCCATTACGTTGGTTCCGCTCGGCCCAGTGTATATACAAGAACGAAGCCTACGGAGAAAATCATGGCTATTATTATCGCGCAAATGGGCATCCGGGTCAAGCCCTTGATTTTGCGCCGTTTTTACTGTTCTTCCATCGATAATCCCTCCTGCGGCTTCGGTGGGGCCGTCTCTACCGTCGGTGCCCGCAGCGAGAAGACAGATGTTCTCGTGGCCGCCAATTTCAATGGCGAAAGACAGAGCGAGTTCCTGGCACCTGCCGCCAACACCATTTCCCAACACTCTTACTGTTGTTTCGCCACCATAAAGAAGGCATTGAGGAGTGTTTTTTGGGGGGGGATTTCCTGAAATCCTCTTGGCGTCTTTCGCGATGAATTTGCCTGCTTCACTGGCTTCGC
The DNA here is from genome assembly GCA_965203325.1 of bacterium. Lineage (GTDB taxonomy): Bacteria > UBA8248 > UBA8248 > UBA8248 > UBA8248 > Bin107. Next base: position 128,895 of record OZ241875.1, on the reverse strand, counting down.
CGCTGAGGGAATGGGTTTGTACCTTAACATTGTAGCCCATGGATTTTGCTTTCTCATACGCGGCTCGAAGGGCGATCTTGTTGTTTGCCACAACATGATGGCTTACGCGCCTGAATATCTTGTCTTCAGGAGCAGGAGTATCCGGAATCTCATCCCTGCAACCGGCTTCAAACCTTTCTTTGATTGCTTTCGGCATTTCCTGGAATACTCCGTAGCGCTCCAAATGCGCCTTTGCCTCAGAGAATGTCGTCGAATCCCCGATGGCAGGACCTGAGGCAATCACATCGAGGGGGTCGCCGATCACGTCAGAGATCAGAAGAACGCTCATGCGAGCAGGGAAAACCTTCCGGGCCAGATTCCCGCCTTTGAGGTCGGATAAGTGCTTTCGCACACAATTGAGAGCTTCAATTGGGGCGCCTGCTCGCAAGAGCGAATTCGTGGCGGATTGTTTATCCTCGAGAGAAATTCCGGGTGCGGGCGCGGGCATCAGAGCCGAGCCTCCGCCGGAGAGCAGGAATATTACTAAATCCTTTTTTCGGGCGCTCACAGCCAATTTTTCTATTTTCCGGGAAGCTTCTAGTCCTGAGATATCGGGAACCGGGTGGGCTGCTTCGAGAATCTCGATATGCTTGCATCTTTCCGCATAGCCATATTGGGTGACGACCGCGCCTCCATCAATGCGATTTCCGAGACGTCGCTCAACTGCCCGTGCCATCTGAGAACTCGCTTTTCCCGCGCCTAAAACCAGGATTCTCTCCGTTTCACTGAGAGATATTCTTTGTTTGCCACAAACGAGAAACTCCTGACCTCGTTCCTTTTCGATTTTCATATAACGATAAACAGCCTCACCTGCATGACCGGCATTCAGTCCGGCCCGGAAGATGGCTCGCGCTTCTCTCTTGAGGGATCTTCGATGTTTTGATTGCATATCGCGAGTCATTTCATTGAGCAGAGAAATGGAACACGGGTGATGCTTCGCCCTTTGCGTTGATTCGATGTAATCTTGATTCTACAGGAATCCAGAAATTCTTTCTTGGCAAAAAGCAAAGGAGAAGAGGTGGCGAGTGTCGGAATCATAGCCAACCCGCAATCAGGCAAAGACATCCGCAGGTTGGTGGCGTTGGCAAGTTCTTTCAGCAACAACGAAAAGGTATTGATGCTTCGCCGCGTAATGGCGGGTATTTCCGCGATGGGCCTGGATAATATCCTGATGTTCAACGATCTCGGTTCCTTGGGCGCAGTCGCAGTGGATGGCTTTCGTCATGAGAACAAGAACTCCAACGTAAAACTCTTTGAAGTGGACGCCAGGGGAGAGACGGCCGACTCCACCAAAGCGGCTCACAAACTCGATGAACTGGGCGTTCGGTGCATCGTTGTTCTCGGAGGCGATGGTACCTGCCGTGCTGTCTCCAAAGGATGTAACGAAATTCCCTTGATCCCCTTGTCGACTGGAACGAACAATGCCTTCCCCTTTTCCTGGGAAGGGACTGTGGCCGGTATGGCGGCGGCTTTATATGCCCTTTATCCAAGAGTTTATAGAAGCGAGAAAAAGGTGTCGAAACAGCTCCATGTAAACCTTGATGGCGATTTCGAAAGTGCCTTGATAGATATCGCCATTATCAAGGAATCGTTCTATGGGGCGCGTGCAATCTGGGATGTAGGGCGTGTGGATTCGCTGGCGCTGACGAGAAGTGAGCCTGGGCGTTTGGGACTTTCTTCATTAGGTGCGAGTTTGCGTCCGATAGATGCAGACGAAGCCGTGGGGCTGTGGTTGAAGTTGGGGGCGAAGAGCAAATCCAACCACCACGTCATTTCGCCGATTGGACCCGGGCAGATTGCTGCCGCCCCGGTGATGGAACACGAGGTCGTCAAACCAGGAGAAACTGTAAAATACCGAGCACCGGATACTCGCGTGTTGGCTTTTGACGGGGAGCGGGAATACTTGCTCAATAAAGGAGAAGAGATAGAGATATCGCTTCGACTCGATGGGCCGTGGATACTGAATGTTCCCGCCATTTTGAAGAAAGCCGCTATCCGAGGCGATTTGCAAATGGGGAAATGACGAGGATGACATCCCCGTAATTCGTGCGAGAGGCAGAAATATATTCGAATATGGTTGACAAAAAGAGTCCAAGCGATTATTTTATCTTAGCACTCAAGGCAATCGAGTGCCAATGTATTGATAATAAAGAATTTAATTGGTTTTCCTGTTCACCTCAGAAGTTTTCGGGATGTTTTAATCACACAAATGAATCGCTCAGATTGATAAAGAAGAGCAGGGCGGCTTGGATGCCGGCGAATAATTTTGCATAGATTCTTTTGGGGAGTTCTTCGTTGATACGGGTTGAAAACCTCACGAAGTATTACGGCAACCTGCGTGGTGTGGAAGATATATCCTTCCGGGTCGAAGAAGGTGAGGTGCTTGGGTTTCTTGGGCCCAATGGCGCCGGAAAATCCACGACTATGCGCATTCTGACGGGGTATATGCCGCCAAACTCCGGCTCCGCCTGGGTGGCGGACATCAATGTCTCGGAATCACCGCTGGAAGCCCAGAAAAACCTCGGATACCTCCCGGAAAACAACCCGTTGTACAGAGAGATGACGGTAAGAGCTTATTTGAATTTTGTGGCCTCTATGAAAGGAATGAGCGGCGCGGAAAAAGACGCCGGCATTCAAAGGGTGGTCGGGAGTTGCGGACTCGAGGATGTCGCCCACCGTCTCATCGGCAATCTCTCCAAAGGATATCGTCAACGTGTCGGTTTGGCGCAGGCAATGGTGAGCGATCCGCCGGTGTTGATTCTTGACGAGCCCACGTCAGGCCTTGACCCGGCTCAGATTGTGGAGATCCGGAATTTAATTTCGGAACTCAAAGGCAACCGAACCCTCATTCTGAGCACGCATATTCTTCCTGAGGTGAATATGGTGTGTGACCGCGTTGTGATTATTCATCAGGGCAGAGTGGCAGCCGAGGGAGCACTCGACGCCTTGGCGGCGAACTTGCAAGCGGACTCCACTATACGTCTTTCGGCAACCGGGGTCGCCGGTACGCTATCCGATAAACTGAAAACTGTACCAGGAGTTTCGCGCGTAGAACGACTCGGCACGTCCACAGGGGAAGAATTGCATTTCGAAGTGCACGCAAAAAGCGGTGATGACATTCGCTCCGACCTGGTAGCCGCCGTATACGCGGCGGAGGGAAAGCTCACGGAAATCCGTCAGATGAGACTGACGCTGGAAGACCTTTTTGTTCGTATCGTGAGCGGGGAGCAGGAGCACGATGAGGAAACTGTAAATGCATAACACCTTTTTTATATGCCGACGCGAACTCGCCTCGTTTTTCTTCTCGCCTATCGCTTATGTGATTCTCGCTGCATGGACGGTGTTGATGGGTTTCTTTTATTCCGGCGCTTTTCTGTCCTATGCCACCGTTTCAATGCAATTGGCCAGAAACCCCCAGGCGGCCGCACAGTACAACATCACGCCGACTTCAGCTGTTCTGGAACCGGTTTTTTCCAGCGTCACCGTGATTCTCTTGTTCGTCGCTCCGTTGCTTTCAATGCGCCTTTTCAGTGAAGAGAAAAAGCAGGGCACCTTGGAGTTGATGCTCACCCTCCCGCTGCGTAACGGACAATTGTTCGCCGGGAAATACCTCTCCGTTTTGTTCATTTATTTGATAATGCTGGCGATTACTCTTGTATATCCGATTATTCTGAGTGCTTTCGTCAAGGTGGATTGGACCATCGTGTCCTCGGCCTATCTGGGGACGGTATTGACGGGCATGGCGTTCCTTTCGGTTGGCCTTTTGGCCAGTTCATGGACTTCGAACCAGATCGTCGCGGCCATGATTGCCTTCATGATACTTCTCGCAACTTTCCTGGTGGAAGCTCTCGCGATAGCGGCCAGCGAGCCCTTGTCTTCGATTCTCAGGCATCTTTCGTTGGGCATGCACTTGCGAAATTTCATTCGGGGCATCATTGACACGCGCGACATTATTTATCTCGTCAACATCAACCTCCTATGTGGTTTCCTCGTGCTCAGATCGCTTGAATACTACAGGTGGAGAGGCTAGGAACATGGAAAACAGAAATCTTTACTTGTTCATCGCCTCAGCCGCCTTATTGCTGATTGGCATATCCGGCTGGGCCGGGCATGACCAGTTTTCCGATCCTCCCCGATGGGCGTACGCTACCATCGCCCTGGGAATCGTTTGTTTCGCGTATACGGTGTGGATTTCACGCCGCGAGCTCCAAGGCGGCATTCGGCTCCGCTCGACCAGAACGGGCATACAGGTCGCGCTCATGGTCGTTGTGGTGACAGCTATTTTGGTTGTCGTTGAACTGGTGAGCGTAAAACACTTCAAGCGTTGGGACGTCACGCCTGGAAATTTCTACAGCTTGTCCGCGAAAACCATGAACCTGTTGAACAAACTCGATAGAGAAAAAAGGCGGATCGAAATCATCGCCTTCACCCGCAAACTTGAAGAACCTGCGATAACGGAAATTTTGGAGCAATATACCCGGACATCGCAACAAGTCTCTTTCCGGTTTCTGGACCTGGACGCCTCCCCGCGAACCGCCAAGAAGTATGAAGTAGACGCCTATGGCACATTGGTCGTGGTTCACCATTTCAACAAAGAAGAAGCCGAGAAACAGAACAAATCGAATTCCGCTGGACAGGAGAAGAAACCGACCTTCCGATCGGAGAAGATATTCGACCTTTCAGAAAACGCGATCGCCAATGCGATACTGAAAACGATCCAATCCGAGCAAAAACGCGTATATTACCTCACAGGCCATGGAGAACGCCTGTTCACAGGGCAGGGGCGCGAGGCGATGAGGGCGCTGGCCATCGGCATGCGGGATGACAACTACCAGGTGGAGGAACTCCTGCTGCTCAGAAAAAAGGGCGTGCCCGATAACGCCAGCATGTTGATTATCGCGGCCCCCAAAAAAGAGTTGGAAGAAACCGAGATCAAGTATATCGACGATTACATCAAATCCGGCGGAAGACTCCTCGTTTTACTGGAGCCCGATATGCAGCCGGGGCGTCTGACTGCGCTCCTGGAGAGATACGGGTTCGAAATTCCCCAATCTTTCGTCGTCGACCCTGAATCCGTTCGCTTTGAATTGGCGGGTGGAAATATCATCACGCCGTTCGCCGTTAACTACGGACTGCACGAAATCACCAGGCAATTGAAGGGTTTCGCTACTGTATTTCCAACGGTGAGAAAGGTCTCCGCCAAGGGTATGCCCAAGGCGGGGCTTCATTCCGAAGAGTTGGTCAAAACGGGCGCCGGGAGCTTTACTGTCGAGAGCGTCGGCATCCAAAACGGGCAACTTCACTTCGATCCGAAAACCAGGAAAGATGGCCCTGTGCCGGTAGGAGCCGCCGTCACCGTCACGCTCGATCTTTACAAGCTTGCGCAGGGGCAGGGCTCTCCCGATGATTCGAAAACACCTGTCTCCAATAAGAAAACCAACGATAAGAACGAAGCCCGGATTGTCGTGTTCGGGGATGCCGATTTTGCGAGTGATGCTTTCATCGGCACCCAGGGCAATGTAAATCTCGTGCTCAACACCGTGAACTGGCTCGGCGGCGAGAAAGACCTGATCAGCATTCGTCCCAAAAGCCGTACGGGCGAACCTCTCGTATTGGCCGGCGGGGAAGGGCGGTTCGTTCACTTGTTCACCGTCTGGGTCATGCCGTTGTTCATCATCCTCATCGGAGCCGCCGTCTACGTCAGGAGAAGGCAACTGCGGTGAACCCCAAGAAAAATCTCATATTACTATTGGTTTTGGTGGTCCTGGGTGGCGCGTACTACGTCTACGACGTGAAATGGGCGGCCGAGGAGCGCGAGGCCGAGGAGCGCAAGGTCAAGCTCCTGAAAGGAATTGACGAGAAGGCGCTGATAAGAATCGACGTAACGAGAGAAGAAGAACCATACCAGATTATCCGGACGGAGAAAGGGTGGCGTTTCGTTAAACCCGTTGACGCTGCCGTCGATTCCGATGCGCTCGAAAAACTCCTGGAAGCGGCGACGAAACTCCGCGAACGTCGGCGCATCGGAGACGTAAAAGACAGAGCGGAGTTTGGAATGGACAAGCCCAGGATGAAAATTACGTTTGGGCTGAAAGACAAGGACGATATTTCCGTCGAGATTGGGGACAGAACCCCCACGCGCGAGTTCCGGTATGCCGCTCTGGCGAAGGTCCCGGAAATCTTTACCCTCCAGCTTTCCGACATCGCCGAATTCGATAAAACGGTATTCAGCATTCGGGATAGATCGATCGTTCCCGTGATGCCCGAAAGCGCGCAAAAGGTGATTGTCGAGCCTCAAGGCGGCAGCGGTTTCACCGTCGTCCGCAAGAGCAAAGACAAGTGGGCGCTGGTCAAGCCCATCGAGGACAGGGCCGACGCCATTGATTCGGAGGGCATCGTATCTACTCTCAGATGGGACAAGGTGCAAAGATTCGTTGAGGAAAAGCCGAAGAATCTCGCTCCTTACGGTCTGGATAAACCAGGACTCACTGTGCGTATTTTCACCGAAGACAAGCAAAAACCCGCAGACGGCGTCATCCTGGGCGACAGAAAAGTAGAGGCGCCCGGGCCGAAGAGCGGCCAAAAAAAACCAAAAGCGTATTATTACGCCAGGAGGCTCTCCGGCGGCCCCGTAATGCTCATCAATGAAAAAACGGTCAAGGACTTGCCGAAATCCGTATTTTCCTTACGGCACAAAACCGTCATCGATTATGACGTCGACCACGTCAAGCGCATCTTGATTGAATCGGACGCTCAAAAACTAGACATCCTCCGAAAGGCGAAAAAGAAGTGGGACCTCCACGTCAGAGGTGCGGATGGGAAGGAGGAAAATCTCATCGGCCGCCACAAGCACGTGGATGACCTCATGTGGGACATCAAGTGGATCAATTCGATTGACTACGTGGATGACCCCGGAGACGACTTGTCGAAATACGGCTTGGCGCGAGCGGACGGGGAGGGAGCGCCGCTTCGCTACACCCTCTGGCTGAAGAAGAAAGAAGACGGGCCGCTTGAGGATAAGTCCTTGATTATCGGGCGCTTCCTCGAGGGGGAGAAAAGAGCGTACGGCCGAATCCGGGGAGAAAAACGCATATTCGCCCTCAAGAAAGAAGATTATGACAAGATTACGAAGACGCCCTATTTCCTGAGCGAGCGGCGCTTGCTCAGGTACGCGAAAGATACTGAAATTACAGAAGTTACGGCGCGTTTTCCGAACAATACCTCCATGAAACTCGAGCGCTTCGGCGAAGCCTGGCGCTTCGTCTCCCCCGAGGGGATGGAAGCGGAGTCGGGCAACGTGGAAGACCTCATCGGCGCACTCAGGGATTTCGAGAGGGAAGGAGAGGCGAAACCCGGCGAAGCACCTGATTTCAAAGACTTTATCGTCGAGCTCTCGGGAAAGGACGTACGCCACGGCGCGTGGGGCCCGTATCGCTTCGCGGAGAAGGCGGGCTCTGAGTTCTTCTACCTGAGGGAAGGCGGGAAGGTCTACCGAATCACAAGGAAATGGAATGAGGACAAGCTGCCCAAGTCACTGAAAGATTGGGAGAAAGAGAAGCAAACCGAAGAGGGGACCTCATAGGATTCATTTTCTCGCCGGGCGTCTGGACCTGACATCTCTAGCAAACGCATTCCCCTCCGAATATACATGTAAGCCTTTCATATCAATTATTTAGAGCATGATTCCTGGAATCCGAATTAGATAAAGCCCACATAAGTTCCGCGGCGCAATTCCCCGCATTTGCCGTTGCGCACGCGCCCGCCGGACCGTGTTATCCTCACGGTGTTTCTGCGGGCGGGAGATTTTCACCCCCGCATTTCCCCGCAGCGCCCCGCATTTCCCCTCGAAAATTTTCAGCAATTTATCGAAAAACACCGTGAATTTATCTGATTTTATCGAATTTTTCGGAAATTCCATATTCCCGGACGAAGCGAGCGGCTTCGCCATCATACCGAAATCCCCTCCTGTGCGCGTCCCGCAAATACGGGCAAATGCGCCCTGAAACTCTCGCTTTTCGGGTTGAAAAGCCCCTCGCGGGGTTGTTGATCCTTCCCGCAATCAGGAGTGTTTGCCGGAATGACGATCAAAAGCAAAGGGACGCATGTGCGGGGCTGTTGAAAAACCCGGTTACGGCAGCAGGCTTCGCAGAAGTCCTGACACCCTCATCCTGAGTAGGCGCGTAGGTCAAGCGCGACTGATGAAGGAGCGTTTGTATCGAAGGTTTGATCCGACCGAGGAGGGAGGGTCAAAAGGCGCATCTCTCCGGCGTGCGAGAGGCATCCTTCGATACGCCGCCTTCGGCGGCTACTCAGGATGAGGAAAGTGGAGGGCGGAGCCCTGTCCCGAGTGAAGTCGAGGGGCCGCTACTCAGGGTGAGGGAAGGGGAACACTACTTGGGGTGAGGTCGATGCGCGGCTGGGTAGGACGAGGAGAGCGCGCCCACTCCCGGGGCGCGAGCAAACCGGCGGTGTACGAATCCAACCGGTCCTTGCGCCCCGCCATGACGCATCTAGCGATGCGCTCAAGCCAGATCAAAAAGACTTGAAATCAGGAGACCTCGACCACCCCCCGCTTTCCCCCTCCAGGGCGTGGGCGATTCTGTAGAGCGTGCCTTCGCTGAAGTGAGGACCGACGAACTGGACTGCGAGCGGCAGTCCGTCTCCCGAAAACCCCCAGGGCAGGGATATGGCGGGCGCGCCGAGGGTGTTGACCCAGCGCGTGAAGCGCGTGAGGGAGGCGATCAGCCCCTCGGCTTCGGTGCGCGCCTGCGCGTGCGAGGGCGCGGGCACGGGCGTCGTCGGGCCGGCCAGAACGTCCACGGCGGAGAACACCTCGCGTGCGTAATGGCGGATCAACTCCTCTCGCCTCGCGAGCGCGGCGCGGTATTCGGCAGAATGAACCCCGCGCCCGGCTTCCAGGCGCGCTAAAATTTCCAGCGTCACCTTATCCGCGTATTTCTCCAGACGCTCGCCGTGTATCATCAGCGCCTCGTACTTGAAGATCGTGTTGGCGAGTTCTTCGAGCTCTTCCGCCCGGGGAGGTGGCATCGGGACGAGAGAAGCACCCAGGCGTTCGAGCGCATTGCACACATCCTCATAAGCCGTCCGCACCTCCTCGGAAACGCCGCCCAACGCCGCGCCTTCCAAAACGCCCACGCGAGCGCCCGATATGCTCTCGCCGAGCACCTGGGTGTAATCGGGAACGGGCCGCGTGCTCGCGCTCGCGTCCAAGGGGTCCGCACCCGCAATGGCTGTGAGCACCAGCGCGTTGTCCGCCACCGTTCGCGTGAGCGGGCCGAAGGTGTCGAGCGTCCACGAGAGCGGCATCCCCCCGTGTCTGCTCACGCGGCCGTTCGTGGGCTTCATGCCCACCACGCCGCAAAACGCCGCCGGCAGCCGGATGGAGCCGCCCGTGTCCGTGCCGATTGCGGCCAGCGACACTCCTGCGGCCACCGCGCATCCCGACCCGCTGCTCGAACCGCCCGTAACGTAACCCTGTTTCCAGGGATTCTGCGGGTCGCCGAAATGTTTGTTGCGTCCCGTCGGCCCCATGGCGAGTTCCGCCATGTTGAGTTTCCCCATGTTGACGGTTCCGGCTTCGTCGAGGCGCTTCCAGACGCTCGATACCGCATCGGCGGGCGGATCGTCTTCGAACATCACGCTTCCGCAAGTCGTGGGCGTTTCCGGGATATGGCAGAGGTCCTTGTAGGCCACGGGAATCCCGTCGAGGGGCCCGAGTTCATCGCCGAAGCGGAACCTTCGCTCGGATTCCCGTGCCGCCCGGCGCATCTCCCTTTCGCTGACGTGCAGATAGGCCCGAAGCTTGAGGTTCCATTTTTTGATGAGGGCGAGGGCGTCGTCGACGACTTCGACGGGAGAAACTTCACCGGCGCGGTAGGCGTCACGCAGCGACGTAATCGTCCAGTCGCTCATCGACGGATTCCGGGAGATGTTGAGGGTGGCCTTATCATCCGCTTCCCGGATAGCCCGGCGCCTTGAGGACGCGCGTCATCTGGTCCTGGTGGAGATAGTCGTGCGTGCCCGAGTAGACGATGCGGTCGTAGATATTGAGGTCGCCGTAGCGGAAATGCTCATGCATATAGCGGCTCATGTCGGTGCTACGGTGGGGGAGCATCATCCGGTGAACCGCCTCCCTGTTGGGGGTGAGTTTGGTGATCATCTCGCGGAAATCGCCTTCGCCCTTCGGGATTAAAAAGTCGGGCGCCGGAACATATCCCTGCTCCCGGCGTCTGAGCGCCTCGCGGCTCATCTTCTCGGGGTTGTCGGGCGCCGTATCCCACGAGCCGGACTCCGCCGCTTCGGCGAGCCTTTTCTCGATGAAGCGCGCGTAATACGCGTCCGTCAAAAGGATGTGCTCGAGATTCTGGTGCAGGGACCATTCGCCGTCGGGAGGCTGCCAGTGCACGTGGACGGTGTCTATTCCCTCCAGAAAGGCGATCAGGTTTTTCCTGTCCTCGAAAGCCGAATCGAAAGCCTCATCGAACATCTCTTCTGGCGTCATTTTCATCGTCCTTTACGTTGCGGCGGGCGAGGGCTTGTGAATCTCACGGGAGGCTTCTGCGGCGAATTTCAGGAATCCCTCCCGGCGCCGGGAGAGCGCACCTCGATGTCCAGCCATTCCTCCCAGAGTTTGATGAGCGAGGCGTATTCTTCGGCCCCGTATCCTCTCTGAATCGCCATTTCATAGACGTGGTGCGTCGCGCTTGCGATGAAGGTGGGAACGCGAAGCTCGCGGGCCAGCTCGAGGCACAGGTCGGAGTCTTTCGTCGCGAGGTCGGTCGTCATGCCGGGCGTGAACTCCCCCGGCAGGATGTGCTTTCTGAGCCTGTCCTCCACCTGGCGGCTGCGGCCCGAACTGACGGCGATGACGTCGCAGAGCAAATCGGGGTCGGCCCCCGCCGCGACGCCCAGGGCCATGGCCTCGGTCAGCGCCGCGAGGTTCACGTGCGAGAGCATGTTGTTCACGACCTTGAACAACATGCCCATGCCGGACCCGCCGCAGTGAAAGATGTTCTTTCCGAAATGCGCGAGCAGGGGCTTGAGCCTCTCGAAGCCCTCCTCGCCGCCGCCCACCATGAGGGTGAGGGTGCCCGCCTGCGCCCCCTGTACGCCGCCGCTCACGGCGGCATCCATCAATTCGGCCCCTTGCGCTTTCACCACCGGGGCGAGTTCCTGAATGAGGGAAGGGGAGACGGTGCTCGTCTCCGCCAGAAGCGCGCCTTCGCGCGCACCCGCCAGAATTCCCTCCTCACCCAGAATCACCTCGCGCGATATGTTCGGGTGCGGCAAGGACGTGAAAACGATTTCCGAGCGCGAAGCCACGTCCGCCGGGCTGCGTCCCGGGCGCGCGCCTTTGTTCTCGGCCTCCAGCGTGGCTTCTTCCCGGACGTCGTAAGCTGTTACTTCATGACCGGCGCGAATGAGATGGGCGCAAATTTCGCTTCCCATCCTTCCCAGGCCAATGAAACCAAGCTCCACCTCTCGCCTCCTCGCCGGATGCGCCATCCGAACATCGGTGATGGGTAAAAATGGTCGGGGCGAGAGGATTTGAACCTCCGACCCCCTGAACCCCATTCAGGTGCGCTACCAGACTGCGCTACGCCCCGACCGAAAGAAATGTTTCGCGCAAAAGGCCCGGTCGCGTCCGGGCGAGCAGGCCGAACCGCGCCGGGTTCTCGGCGAAAGAAATATGTCAGGCTATGTAGTAAGGCTTAAGCGTTGCTTTCGTCAAGGGCTTCGCGTCACCGATGCCGGGGAAATGTATTTGTCTCGGAAACGGCGTTTCGTATGAGCGGGGGAAATTCCGGGAAGGGGAAGGGGGGAGAAGAGGCTGGGTACCCGGGGGGGGCCGCCGTATATCGTGGCGATGCGGTGCCCCCCTGTTCTTGAAACCGTTGTGCGCGTCATCTCGCGCAACGGGACGGCTTGTCCGCCGACCAGCAGGCGCATTCGCCCTTTTTTGAGGGTCACGGTGGTGAAGTGCCTGTAGGCTTTCAGGGCGAACTCTACCCCCTTGCCGCGTACCACTCCCGCGGGCGTCATTACGCTCAAGCTCAGCCCGCAGGACGCTTTACCGCACTTCACCGTGCCCCTGTTCAGTCTCGCGGCATACGCGCCGCCCCGCTTCATGCCCACTAACTCGAAGGAAGTGTTCGGCTCCACCACGAGCTCGCAACCCGGACGCCGCCGAAAATGAACGAGCGCCCGCGAGCTCGCGCTCGTGACGATGTGGTCGCCGGGGAGCATTGAGCGTTTGCCTCTCAGGAAAACTTTTCTGCCGCGCGAGAAAACGATGTGGGGCTGACCGGATATTGCCCTCATTTCGACGAGAAATCTTTCTTCGGGGGCGGCGGATGTGACTACGCAGAGGGGCAACAGATGCATCCCGAGAATCAGGATCTTGAGTCTTTTCATGTCATCCCCGTGGAGAAACGGCTTAGCGGCAGACCTCTCAGAATTTTGTAAAGGATTTTTCCGGCTTTTGCAAGTTGGCTAACTGACGGAAAAGAAACCACATCCCGATGTTCGGGCCAGGGGTTGTTGAGAAAGCCCCGACGTTGTGGTGCGGTGGATGGATCTGGCTGGGGAGGGAGGTCTGACGCGATGGGATTGTAGGGGCGGTTCGCGAACCGCCCCTACGAGGGGATGAAGTTTTGTTCGTCATTCCGGTTTCAGGCCCGACGAATGCGGAAGGGTTTGCCGGAATGACGAATCGAAGCGAAGGTTTGGTTTCTTGTAGGGGCCGCATATATGCGGCCCGCGAACTTATGTCCCCCCGCTTGGGTGCTGGACGCAATTCGGGCGGGAAAATGGCCAACGGACGTGGTTTTGCTTCGTCCGCTTGGGTCGCATGTATGCGACCCCTACACACAAACAAATTTCCTCTCTCCGGCTTTTCAACAACCCCTAAATGAGCGGATCTCGGCGGTTGGTGATGACGCCGGTCCTCATGCCGGCCGTATGCAAACCGCCCCTCAGGCGGCCATGTTCGATCTTCATGCACCTGTCCATGACGACGAGAAGGCCCGCGGCCTGCGCGCGGGCGGCTTCGGTCTCGTTCACCACTTCGAATTGAAGCCACAGCGATTTCGCGCCGACCTCAATCGCCTCGTCGACCACTCCCGATATTTCATCCGGCCTGCGAAACACGTCCACCACGTCGGGCGCCTTGGGTATCGATGCGACGTCGGGGTAGGATTTCCGGCCCAGTATCCGCTCGTACCTCGGGTTCACCGGGATGACTTCGTAACCCATTCTCTGGAGGTAATAGCCCACGAAATAGCTGGGTCTCGATTCGTTCGCCGAAAGCCCCACCATCGCCACGCGGCGGTGATTCCGCAGGATGCGGCGAATCGTGCGCGGGTTTTGGTATGCGGGAAATTTCATCACGCGCTCTTCGTCGCCTCATCGAGGGCCTGGTCGAGGTCCCAGATAATGTCGTCGATATGTTCGAGACCCACCGAAATCCGGATGAGGTCGGGCGTGATGTTTCCTGCCTTCAAGTCCTCCTCGCTCAACTGGGCGTGCGTCGTCGAAGCCGGGTGGATGATGAGGCTTTTGGCGTCGCCGACGTTCGCCAGATGGCTGTGCAGCTGAAGGGCGTTGATGAAGCGAACGGCCGGGTCGAATCCGCCCCGGACGCCGAAGGAAAAAACGGCACCCTGTCCGTTCGGCAGATACTTTTGCGCTCTTTCGTATTCGGGGCTGTCCGGCAATCCGGGATAGCTCACGAAACTGACGCGCGAATCCTGTGCGAGGAACTCGGCCACCTTCTGCGCGTTCGCGCAGTGACGCTCCATCCGCAGGGGCAGGGTCTCCAGACCCTGGGCGAACAGGAAACCGTTGAACGGGCCCAGGCACGACCCGATGTCGCGCAGGCTCTCCGCGCGCGCCTTCATGAGGAAACCCAGTTCGCCGAAGGTTTCGAAAAACCGCAGCCCATGATAGCCCGGCGAGGGGTCGACCATGCCGGGAAACTTCCCGTTCGCCCAGTCGAAGCGCCCCGAATCCACCATGACGCCGCCGATGCTCGTGCCGTGCCCGTCGATGAATTTCGTGGCCGAATGCAAAACGATGTCCGCCCCCCATTCGATGGGGCGGCAGAGGTAGGGGGTGGCGAAGGTGTTGTCCACGACGAGGGGAACGCCCGCATCTTCCGCAATTTTCGCGAGGGCTTCCAGATCGGCGATGTTGGTGGCCGGATTCCCTATCGTCTCGCAGTAGATCACGCGCGTCTTCTCCGTCACGGCGGCCTGAAAATCCTCCGGTCGCGTCGGGTCGACGAATGTCGTGTGGATGCCGAGTTTCCTGAGCGTGATGTCGAACTGCGTGTAGGTGCCCCCGTAGAGGGCGGCGGAGGAAACGATTTCATCCCCCGGGTTCGTCAGCGTGAACAGCGCGACGAACTGGGCGGCCTGACCCGAGGCCGTCGCCAGCCCGCCGACGCCTCCCTCCAGCGCGGCGATGCGCTCCTCGAATACGCTCGTGGTGGGGTTTCCGATGCGCGTGTAGACGTATCCGTAATCCTGCAGGGCGAAAAGGCCCGCGGCATGTTCGTCGTCGTCGAAAACAAAACCCGTGGATTGGTAGATCGGCACGGCTCTGGCGCCGGTGGCGGGGTCGGGCCGCGCGCCCGCATGGAGGGCATTGGTTTCGAAGTGAAATGTTCTCGGGGCCGTTTCCTCGGGCCGGGATTCCTCGTTCATGTGCGCTCCTCGAAAAATGGCATGGTTCCGGCTTTGTAATCGTTGAGATTCATTAAATCAAGCGGCGGCCCAAATGGAAAGCATCCAACGGAAGGGCGTTGAAATAATCATCCTCGCTCGGAATTGGCCACCGCCGTCATTCCGGTTTCGGAACCGACCGATGCAGGAGGGTTTGACGGAATCCATTTTTACGCCTTTTACCTTTCGCCAGGGTTCCCGCGTATCGGCGGGGATGAGCACGCGCCGTAGGGACAACCCCCTGTGGTTGTCCTTCGTCAGGAGGTGCGCGGGGGCAGGGCGACCACAGGGGGTCGCCCCTACGCACATTTCGCGTATCGAAACGAACTTGTAGGGGCCGTTCGCGAACGGCCCCTACGGAGAACAAGACATTGCTCCGTCGTTCCGGAGTCGAACCCGCCCGGGAAGGATTTTTCAACGCCCCCTCCATAGCCGAAACCTCCGGCGGCGTTGATCTCATGCTCCGGCTGCACCATAATCCTTACTCGTTGCGATGCACCCGCCCGGCACGTTATGTGAAAAGATCATGGCCCGAATACTTCTCTGCAACGATGACGGCATCGACTCGGAAGGATTGCGCGCCCTCTACGCGGCGCTCGCCCCGCTGGGGGAGTCGATCGTCGTGGCCCCGGACAGGGAGCAGAGCGCGGCGGGACATTCCCTGAGCCTGCATCGCCCCCTCCGCATCAACGAGGTGGCGCATAACTGGTTCGCCGTGGACGGCACCCCCACCGACTGCGTGAATCTCGCCCTGAACGGCCTGTTCAAGAACGAGCGCCCCGACATGCTCGTCTCCGGCATCAACAAGGGTGGAAACTTGGGAGAAGACATCACCTATTCGGGAACCGTGGCCGCCGCGATGGAGGCCACGTTGCTCGGGCTCCCGGCGGTGGCAGTCTCCCTCGCCCACGAGGATGGCGAGAAGCTCATCTACGACTTGGCGCAAAAAGTTGCGCGCGCCGGCGCGAGGGAAGTATTATCCAGGGGACTGGCGCCGGGCGTTCTGCTGAACATCAACGTCCCGAACGTTCCTCCGCAACATTGCCGGGGAGAGAGAATCACCCGCCAGGGCAAGCGAATCTACGAAGAGGCCATCGTCGAGAAAATCGACCCGCGCGGGCGTGAATATTACTGGATAGGGGGAGGCAGCCTCAGGTGGGAGGATGAACCCGATACCGACTTCGAGGCGATCTCGAACCACCAGGTTTCCATCACGCCCCTGCGGCTCGATCTCACGGACTACGACGCGATGAAAGGGCTGGAATCTTGGCGTTTTCATTAAACGGCAACCGGGAGGACCGTCGGCGGCGCGCGCGCGAGCAGATGGTAGAGGGGCAAATCATCGCCCGCGGAATCACGGACGCCCGCGTCATCGAGGCCTTGCGCGAGGTGCCGAGGCACCATTTCGCGCCCGATATCTTCCTGGAAACCGCCTACGCCGACAAGGCGCTGCCCATCGGACACGGGCAGACGATCTCACAGCCCTATATGGTGGCCGCCACGCTCGAGGCCCTGGCGCTCAGAGGCGGGGAGAAGGTGCTTGAGATCGGAGCGGGCTCGGGTTACCTTACCGCGCTTTTGGGGAGGCTCGCGGGTTCCGTGCGCGCCATCGAGCGGGTGCCTGAACTGGCGGTGAGAGCCCGGGAGCGGCTTGATTCTTTCGGCCTGACGAATTATATGCTCTGGACGGCGGACGGCACCTACGGCTGGCCGGAAGAGGCGCCCTTCGACGTCATCGTGAGCGCGGCGTCGGCGCCGCAGGTGCCGGATCCCTGGAAGCGGCAGATTGCGTCAGGCGGGCGCATTGTCATGCCGCTGGGCGAGGGGGAGAAGCAGACCCTCGTGAGATACCGCGTCTCGGAGTCGGGCCGAATGCTCGCGCCCGAGGAGTTGGTGAACTGCGTTTTTGTGAAGCTGGTGGGAAAATACGGCTGGGAGAAACCATAGGCGGGCGTCGAACCCGCCGTCTCGCGGCTTGTGTCGGGGCGTAGCGCAGCCTGGTAGCGCGCCTGCTTCGGGAGCAGGAGGTCGGAGGTTCAAATCCTCTCGCCCCGACCATTTCATATTGTGCGGCATCAACAGCTTCCCGGGATTTGTTGCGCCTTGTCCCGTTCAAACCTGCCTCGGGGATGACCAAGCCCCGGAAATACCTCACGGAACACTTTAAGTCATGGTTTTCATCAATTATTTTCGTGGGTTGCGCAAAATATCTGATAATTCACTTTATATTGGATTCCGGCTTCCGCCGGAATGACGGTGGTGCTCTCCCCCGACCAAGCAGAGAGTGAATTCTTTCACTTCGACAGGAGGTGATAACCTCCTCACAGGGGGAAAGTGCCCCGTACAAAAAAAGGAGGCGCCCCGAGAGGAGCGCCTCCTTTTCGTTTTCCCGTGCGATGCGCTATGCGGCGTCCAGGGCCTGTTCGAGATCGGCGATGATGTCGTCGATGTGCTCGATGCCGATCGAAAGCCGCACGTAGCCCGGCGTCACGCCCGTATGCTCCTGCTCCTCGGGGCTGAGCTGGGAGTGCGTGGTGCTCGCCGGGTGAATGGCGAGGCTCCTCGCATCGCCGATGTTCGCCACATGGTAGAACATCTTGAGCGCGTTGATGAAGTTCTGGCCCGCCTCGTATCCGCCGGTGAGGTCGATTCCGACCAAACCGCCGTAGCCGCCCTTGAGATACGTGTCGGCGCGGCGGCGGAATTCTCCGTCCATGAGACCGGGGAAAATCGTGGTGTTCACCTTGGGATGCGCATTCAGGTAATCCGCCACGGCGGCGGCGTTTTCGCAGTGACGCTCCATCCGCAGGGGCAGGGTTTCGAGGCCTTGCAGGAAGAGGAAGGTGTTGAAGGGGCTCATCGCCTGGCCGGAGTCGCGCAGGAGCGTGACGCGCGCCTTGATGATGTAGGCGATGGGGCCGAGCGGCTTGACGGCCTCGGCCCACACGGCGCCGTGATAGCTCGGGTCGGGCTGGTTGAGGTAGGGCTGCCTTTCGGGGTGCGCCTCCCAGTCGAAGTTTCCGCTATCGATGATGATGCCGCCGATGGAGTTGCCGTGCCCGCCGATGTATTTCGTGCACGAGGAGGCGATGACGTCCGCGCCGTGCTCGAAGGGTTTGCAGAGACCGTGGGCCGCCGTGTTGTCCATGATGAGGGGAATCCCCAATTCGCGACCGAGATCCGAAACTTCCCGGATCGGGAAAACGTGGAGCTTGGGGTTGGGGAGCGTCTCGGCGTAGTAGGCGCGCGTCTTCTCGTCCGTCGCCCGGACGAAATTCTCCGGGTCTTCCGGATCCACGAAACGGCACTCGATGCCGATGTCGTCCAGCTGGTTGGCGAAGAGGTTCCACGTGCCGCCGTAGAGGTCCGTCGAACTCACGATGTTGTCCCCTGCGCGCGCCACGTTCATCACGGCCATCATCGAGGCCGACTGGCCCGAGGACACGGCGAGGCCGCCGACGCCGCCCTCAAGCGCCGCCAGCCGTTTCTCGAGCACGTCGTTGGTGGGGTTCATGATTCGGGTGTAGATGTTGCCGAGCTCCTTCAGCGCGAAAAGATTGGCCGCGTGCTCCGTGCTGTCGAACTGGTAGGAGGACGTCTGATAGATCGGTACGGCCACGGCGTTCGTGGCGGAGTCATTGCGGTATCCGGCGTGCAGGACGATTGTTTCGTTGTTGTTGAGTTCCAACTCTGTTTCCACTGTCATTTCCAAAACCCTCTTTCGTAACGAGAAAAAGATGTGCAGTAAAGGCGATGCCTCTCTCCGGGCGTCGATTCCCGGCGCCACTCTGGAAATACAAAGCGCCGAATCTACACAAAATCAATGGATTCGGCAAATACAATCGCGGATAAAAATCACTTTGGCGGGAACCGCCTGAAGCGGTTGACCTGAAACGGCTACTGGCCCGAAGATAGCCCGCTGAATCCGGCGTCATATCTGCTTGAAAGCGGCGGGGAAAAACTCGCCCCATCACCTATACGAAAGGAGAAGGTAGCGGCATGAGACGACAGGCATCGCGCGCGAATCAGAACTGGATTTTCGATAATTTCCTCAAGCTTTCCGACAACGAGGACGTCCTCCACCCCGGCATCATGGGCACGCGCTATGAGCGGGGTTTCAGACACCAGGATCTCGAGGCGGTCTACTCGAAAGTTTCCGGGAGACGCTCCATCCCGCTCCTGTGGGGCAAGCAGGCTGCTCTTCAGGAGAAAAAGGCGAAAGCGGCCGAGGAGGCGGGCAACCGCGTGACCGCCGCCATGCACTACAACCGTGCGGGCCTTTGCTACGGTCGCGGCCAGCACCTCATCCCCGTGGACGGCCATCCCCGCAAGAAGGAATACTACGCGGGTGTCTCGCGCTGTTTCGACAAGATGCGCGAGATGAGGGGCGGCGACATCCAGAAACACCAGGTGGAGTTCGAGCCCGGCAAGAACGCGTATTTCTATTACTGGCCCCAGGAGGGTGGCGAGCCCAAGCCGACCGTGCTTCTCATCCCCGGGATGGACATGATCAAGGAAGACGGCCTTCTGCCCTACAACAACTGGTTCCACGCGCGCGGCATGAACTTCGCCATCATGGACGGGCCGGGGCAGGGTGAGTGCAACATCAACGGGGTGTGGGTGGACCACCACAACTACGCACGCGCGGGGAGCAAGGTCATCGACTGGCTCACCGAACGCGATGAGGTGGATTCGTCGAAAATCGGCATCATGGGCATGAGCATGGGCAGCCGCTGGACGGTGGAGATCGCCGCTCAGGACGAGCGCGTGAACACCGTCGTCGGGCAGATGGCGAACGTGGGGCCTTCGGACATCATCTTCGACCAGGCACAGCCAAACTTCAAGCGCATCTACATGTACATGACGAACATTCTCGATGAGGATGCGTTCGACGAGTTCGTCGAGGAGCGCGACAGCATCTGGCTGCCCCTGGTGGGGAAGATGAAGTCGAACTACCTGCTCGTGGCGGGCGACATGGACGAGCTCTGCACGCCGGACGACATCGACGTGTTCTTCGATCACTTGACGTGCCCGCGCGAGCTCTGGCTCTATGAGGGCGTCTTCCATCCCATGGGCGAGGTCGCGGCGGACATGTACCCCGCCATCGCCGACTGGATGCTGGACTCGCTGAATAACGGCCTTCCGGCGGATCACAACAAGAGGGTGATCGTCCCCGAGGGGGGATAAGTTGCAGGCGCTGGAACGGCGGGAGAGCAGGGCGCAGCAGCGAGGCGACGCTCCCTGAAACAGGAGCTTCGATGACGAAGGCTTCCATCGCGACTTGACGAGAGCCGCGCGCCCGATAAAATCAGGAAGTATAAATTCCGCCCCGGGATTTTCTGATGCAAACCATCATCGGCGTCATCGGCGATTCCGATCCGGACCCGCAAACGGCCGCTCTGGCAGAAGAGGCGGGCGCCGAGATCGCGCGCGCGGGGGCCGTGCTCGTGTGCGGCGGTCTGGGCGGCGTCATGCAGGCCGCAGCAAAGGGAGCGAAAGAGGCGGGCGGCCTCACGGTGGGCGTCCTGCCCACCTATGATGCGAAATCCGCCAACCCGTTCATCGACATTCCCGTCGCCACGGGCATGGGCCACGCCCGGAACGTCATCATCGCGGCGACGGCCCACGCGCTCATCGCCATGTCGGGCGCGCACGGTACCCTCTCCGAGATCGCCATCGGACTCAAGCTGGGCAAGCGGGTCGTCTCCCTGGGACGCGACGCAAGCCCTGCGGGAGTCGTCCCGGCATCCGGCGCGCGCGAGGCCGTGCGGATGGCGCTCGAATCTTCATGAGGGACGACATGGATCTGCCCATATCAAAGGTTTCGCCCGCATCAGGGTCCCGGAGATGGCGCGCGATGCGGCGCAGGGGCTGTGTCGTGTTTCTCTGTCTGCTCACCGGCTGCGCGCTCGTCGCACCGCCCTTGCCGACGCCGCCGAAGAGCAGCCGCGAGACTGGGGGCATCCGCCACACCGTAAAGCGCGGCGAGAACCTCTGGCGCATCGGGCGCGCCTACGGGGTGGAGGTCGAGCAGATCGCCGTCCTGAACGGCATCGACAATCCCGACCGCCTGGAAATCGGCCAGCGGCTCTTCATCCCGGGCGCCAGAACGACGCGCCTCATACGGAAGAACGTCAGCGCCAAACCGCCCGAACGCCGCCCGCGCTGGGCGGCGCCTCGGCCCCCCAAATCGCCGCCGCGCCGAAAGGCGTATGCGAAACCGATTCGGAAGTCATCCGGGAAGTCGAAGAACACGGTTCGAACGCGCCGCCCGGAGAATCGGAGGACGACGCACCGCAAATCGTACGGCAAGAGGCCCCGGTTCTCCTGGCCCCTGCATGGACGCCTGATCCGCCGCTTCAAGAGGAGCGGCCGCCACAAGACGGACGGCATCCTCATCGCCGCCCGCGAGCGCGCCCAGATCCGCGCCGCTGCTCCCGGCCGCGTCATTTTTTCCGATATCGGCCCCGGCAACCTGGGGCGCCTCATCATCCTGCGACACCACGGGGGCGAGTATCACTCCATCTACGCCAACGTCGCCGAGAACCTCGTGCGCAAGGGGCAGAACGTCTCGCGCGGTACGCCCATCGCCCGCGCGGGCCGCACGCCGCGCTTCAAGACCGCGCGCCTTCATTTCGAGATCCGCCATCGCACGCGGCCTAAGAACCCGTTGTCCTACCTGCCGTAGGGCCGGTTGCGGACAGGTGGCGGCTCGGCGACAGTCCGCTCATCCGCTTGAGAGAAATTTTATGCGCACGCCGTGATGACACGCCCCGAAGAGAATGCTATCTAGATTTTTATTTGAACAGATGAACGCCATACGAGGCCGAAACTTCATCACCCACGAGAGGTAGCTTTCATGTCGGACATCAGCCAGCTTCTGGCGCACATTCGCGACGTGCCCGATTTCCCCAAAGAAGGAATCCTGTTCAAGGACATCACGCCGATGTTCCAGAACGCCGAGGCCTTTCAAAAGGCGGTGGACCTGGCGGCGGAGCCTTTGGTGGGCGAGGGCATCGACGTCGTCCTGGGCGTCGAGGCGCGCGGCTTCATCATCGGCGCGCCCATCGCCTATAAGCTCGGCGCGGGCTTCGCGCTGGTGAGAAAAGCGGGGAAACTCCCCTGGGAGAAGACCCAGGCGACTTACGACCTCGAATACGGCACGGACACGCTCGAAATCCACAAGGACGCCGTCGCACCCGGCGCAAAGGTGCTCATCGCCGACGACGTGCTCGCCACCGGCGGCACCGCCTCCGCCTGCATCTCGCTCGTGGAATCCCTAGGCGGGAGCATCCACGGCTTTTCTTTCCTCATCGAACTCGCGTTCCTGAACGGGCGCGAGCGCCTCGCTCCACACGCCGTGCGCTCTTTGATAACATACGATTGAAACGCCCCCGTAGCTCAGCAGGATAGAGCGCCGGATTCCTAATCCGTAGGCCGCAGGTTCGAATCCTGCCGGGGGTACCAAACCGAAAAGCTGTCCGTTTGCCGCGTCATGGACGGAGTTGATGCCGCTGCAGGGCGGGTTTGTTGTAAGCTCGGCATAAGTCCTCTACCAAGATCGTTCCCCACCGGGGAGAATTCCAGTCCGTAGGGACAGGTCGCGACCTGTCCCTACAAGAGGCGGTGCGGTTTTGCACGTCATTCCGGCTTTTGCCGGAATGACGGTTAGTAATCTCAAGGGTCGGCCAACACACCTCAAGGGGGGAGTGAATTTCCTATCTCCTCGGTCTGCAACAACTCGAAGGGAATATCCGAATAGTTGCGATTCAATCCCAAATCTTCAGGTAGCAGTCTGAAATCCAAACCCTCAAGTCCACCAATCCACCGCGTAGGAACCGGCGAAGAGGAGGCCGCCCAGGCCCAGTAGGCCGACGGCGGGTTTCGCAGCGCCGATGGAGAGCGCGCCCAGGCCGCCGCAGAGCATCAACGCGCCCGTGCCCCACATGACTTTCACGACGATCGCCTTGGCGTCGATGACGTTCAGGGACCGCTCGTCTGCGGGCTTTTCCACCGGCGCTTCGTCGCATTCGGGGCAGGCGTCGGCGCCGGACGTTTCAGCCCCGTCCTCAGGGCATTTACTTTCGGTCATGTTCGTTCCTTCTGCTCAAACTGATGAGCGGCAAGGGAGCTTTCTTCCCGGAGACGGGATTCTCTCACACTAGAGGAGGAGGCGAAACGCACTGGATTATTTCCGTGGCTGGAACGGCTCGCGCGCCTGCGTGGCGGCGATAGAGATGCGCATCGCCTACCTGGACAAATACATGAAGAACTAAGCTATACTATGGGCTCATTACGCGCCGTGAGCCCCAAGGCGTCACCGGACATCCGCCGCAAAGACGGGCACCTAAACCCATGAAATCCCAGACGAGAATTTTCTCCTGCCTTGTGGATGATTTCCTCAAACCCGAATCGCTCATCGTCCCGGCTTCGGAGAATATCGGGATTGTCATCTCCCGGATGGCGGAGACGGGCGCTACGTGCGTTCTCGTGACGGATGAGAAAAAAGCCCTCTCCGGCATCTTTACGGAAAAAGACGTGACGCGCCGCGTCGCCCTGCGGTGCGACGGGACGGAGACGATAGAGCAGGTGATGACGCCCCGCGTTTATTCCGCAAAACAGGGGGACTACCTCTACCACACCATCGCTCGCATGCGCCGCCTCGGCCACCGTCACATGCCCGTGGTCGATGAGGCGAACCGCCCCTTGGGCCTGCTCGACTTAGAGGACGCCATGGCCGTAGCGGCCGCGCATGTGGTGGAGCACATCGACGCGCTCACGCAGGTCCCCGAGCTCTACGGCTTGCAGGAGATCAAAGCCGTGCAGGCTGTCGTGGCGCAGGAACTCCTCGAAGACAACCTCCCCGCGCCCGAAATCCAGGCGCTGCTCACGCACGTGAACAACGACATCTACAGCCGCGTGGCCGAAAAGGTGACGGAGACCATCGAAAAGGCGGGCGGAGGCGCGCCGCCCGTCCGCTTCGCCGTGATCGTCATGGGCTCGAGCGGACGGGGCGAGAACTTCATCAACCCCGATCAGGACAACGGCATCATCCTCGAAGACTACCCCGTGGAGCGGCACAACGAAGTCAACGACTACTTCATGCAGTTCTCGGAACTGCTGACCTGGAATCTCGAAGCCATCGGCTTCCCCCTGTGCGACGGCAACGTGATGGCCACGAACCCGCTTTGGCGCAAATCGATCTCCGAGTGGAAGCACCAGACCCTGCGCTGGTTCCAGAAGAGAAGCACGTTCCAGGTTCAGTTGAGCGACGTCTTCTTCGACTTCGACACCGCCTGCGGGGATATCTCCCTGGGGCGGGAATTGCGCGATCACACCACGACCTTCGTGCAAAAAGAGCCCGCCGTGCTCCAGGCGATGTTCCAGACCGAGGACGACAGGCACGTCGCCCTCGGCCTGTTCGGCATGCTGCGCACCGAGAAAGTCGGGGAGGGCCTTCCCCCCGGCGTGAACCTGAAACACGGGGGCATCCTCCCCCTGGTCGGGGCTGTCCGGCTGCTCGCCCTGAAAGAGGGCATGGAGGCGACCTCCACTTACGAGCGCATCCGTCTGCTCCACAAGGCGGGGGTTTTCAACAACGATGAGTTCGATGATTACAACGCCGCCCTGGAGCATCTGACCTATTTGCTCCTGCGCCAGCAACTCCGGGATTTCAGGCGCATCAAAAAAGCGACGCGCTACGTGAGGAAGTCGGCTGTCTCGAGAAGGGAGAAACAGGTCCTCAAGATGTCGCTCAAGGCGGTTCGCTCGCTCAAAGAGCGGGTACGAGCGGAGTTCACCGGCGAGATTCTGTGAGAATTACGATACGGGGTTGGTGAAAAAGCCCCGTAGGGACAACCCTCCGTGGTTGTCCTTTGTCAGAGTTTCGGACAGGCACAGAGGCCTGTCCCTACAGTCGCCGCTCAGTGCTTTTTCAAAAGCCTATGTGCGGCCCCTACACACAAACAAATTTTCCCTCTCCAGGCTTTTCAATACCCTCACGCGGGCGTCTTGAATCTGTCGAACACCCGCCCGAAGCGCCAGGCGTAGAACTCCACGCTCTCATACAGGCCCGCGCGGTTGTAGGGCTCCTTCGCCCAGAACGCCCGCGCCGCCTCAATGCCGGGGAAATCGAGCAGCAGCACGCTGCCGTTTCTGGTCTCGCCGTCATCGGTGACCAGGGGGCCGCGCACCATCACCGAATCGCCGTGCTCGGTCAGGTAGGCCACGTGCTCTTCATGCAGGGTCTTGCGAATCGCACCCCCGTCCGCCTTGTCCAGCGCATGGACGTAGAACTGGAGGTTCCCTTCTTTTCTCGGACAGTCGCGCCAGGAATGGGGCACGGTGGCGCGCCAGCGGTGAACCGAGGGCCGCTCCTGAATCCCCTCGATGATGAACGGCTCGTTCGCCACGTGTTCTTCGGCGGCGGCGCGGTCGGGCAAATCCAGGATGCGGAAGCTGCCCAGTTCGAGCTTCCCGTCGTCGGTCAGGAACGGACCGGCGAAGCGGGTGGCGTCGTCGAAGCTCTTCAGGTAATCCAGGTGCGCCTTGCGGTGGACATCCCTCAATGCGGCCGCCTCCGGCCTGTCGTAAATCTTGATGACGAATTCCATGAATTTTTCCTTCGCATGAAAAGAAATAAAAGTCTGTTGTGTAATCTCAAGTGGCAGTTGAGACGCCCGGATTCTATGCGTGGATGCGCCGTGCCGCAACGGGCGAAACGGGTGGCGCGTTTTCCCAGCCATCGTTAAAGTAAGCCATCCAGACATAAGCAATACAGGGATTACCGTTTTTCAGGGAAAGGGGAAAGGCATGAGTCGTCAGGAAGGAGATAGCATTCACGCCGTGAAGGCGGAAGAGGAGCGCTACGTCTATGACCTCGCCGATATGGAGCAACTGCCCATCGGCGGGCACTACTCATCAGGACACGGCGGCATCGTGGAGGGCGAGCGCGTGCAGGTGGCCCTCGTGCGGAAAAAGCCGGGCACCGGGTCGAGGCTTCACACGCACCCGAACGAGCAGTTCAACTTCGTCATCAAAGGAGAACTGCAAGTCAGGGTGGGCGACGTAGAGGGCCTGGCCGGCCCCGGAACCTTGATTCACTTTCCGGCGAACGTCGAGCACTACACCTACGCCACCGGGAAGGGAGACGCGGAATACTACGCGGTAAAGGACACCTCGCACGCCATGTACGGCGAACCCGTGGACGGCGAGAATTCAGGCCCTCATTTCGAGGCGGGCCATGAACCAATCGAGTGATAATCAGATCGTTCTTTTTCTGGATCGGGAGTTACGCGATGAGCGAAGCAGCGGAAAATGAAAAGAAATACGCGAACATTCACGAGGAGACCCATGAGAAGGTAGTGAGGGCGACGCCCGGAAACTACCTGTTCAACATGCAGGAGATGGACCAGTTCATGATAGGGCCTCACTATTCGTCTTCTGTCGGCAGCGCCGTGCGGGGAGAGAAGCTTCAGGTGGTGCTGGTGAACAAGCCGAAAGGCACCGGGTCGAGGCTCCACACCCACGCGAACGAGCAGTTCAACTATGTGATCAAGGGGAAACTCAAATACCGGGTGCGCGACGTGGAGGGAGTCGCCGAGGCAGGGCAGGTGATCCACATTCCGGCCGGTGCGGAGCACTATTGCGTCACCACGGGCGATGAGGATTGCCTGTACTTCGCCTCGAAGGACACCACCTACTTCGTGGCCGGCGATGCCGTGGACGGCACCAGAAGCGGGGCGTATTACGAGGAAGAGTGAAGGAGGCGTTGGAAAAGCCTTGATTTACGAGGGTTTGACGAGACCGATGAAAGAGAAAGGTCTACTCCCCCTCAAGGGGGGAGTGGACTTGAAATTCTCCTTGGTGGAGAGAGAGTTCGGTAGTGGTCGCATGCTAGATTTTTCCACAATTCCTACAGGCATCATCACCCGTCGCAGCGGAACGCCTGCATAGGGAAGGTGTGCAGGGAGCGGAACCCCTCGCTGGTGACGATACCCATATCGCCCATCTGCACGCCGCGGCCTTCCGAGTCCATGGGGTTGGGCTGAATCACCATCACCATGTTCTCGCGGTACTTGAAGTCGGCCGGCGGTGCGAGGTAGTTCGAGCCCCTGATGCCGATGGAAGGCTGCAGCAGGTCCGTGCCGAAACCGTGCGCGAGTGAATCGTAGATCTGGAAACCCCGTTCGGGCAGCGGGTCGGTGGCCTCGAAAACGGCCTGGGCGGAGTTGCCCGCCTTCATCGTTTTGCCCACGCCCTCGTACACCTCGACGGCGGCGTCGAGCAGCGCCTGATAGGGCGGCGTCGGGTCCGCTCCGATGGTGAAGGTGCGCAGGCTCTGGCCCGCATAGCCATAATACGCAGCGCTGATCTCCATGATGAGCACGTCGCCCGCCTCGAGCTTTCTCAGCGTGGGGTTCTGCCAGGGAACGGGCGTGCGGGGATTCGCCATCGGCGTGGCCGTCACGAACTGCACCATCTGCTCGCCGCCCTGTTCCCGGAACGCCGCGGCCATCCGGCCCGATAGTTCGATCTCGGGAATCCCCGGTTTCGCATGGATTCGGGCCGCTTCCATGGCGAGGTCGGTGAGCCGCGCCGCCTCGGTCAGCCATTCGATTTCCTCGTCGCTCTTTATCAGCCGCAGGTCCCGGAATCTGGCGCTCACGTCCACCCACTCCGCTTCGGGGAAGCGCTCTGACAGGTAGTCCATGTGCTCGAAGGGCAGCAGTATCTTGAAGCGGGGGTTGATTCCCACCAGCCCGACCCGTGCGTTCCCCAGCCCCAGGGCGTCGAGCTGATCCGCCATGCGTTCGGGGTTGCCGTACGCTCCGTGGCGCACGTCCTCGAAGATGCACTGCATCTGCGCGTTGTGCAGGTGGTTGTACAGGCCCGTGAATAGGGAAGGGGGGCCGTCTTTCGGGAAGATCAGATAGCAGTGGTTGAAATCCCGGTAGCACGAGAGCCAGTAGATGTTCGCCTGGGCGTTCCGGTTCGTGCCGCCCATGCCGAAGAACAGAAGCGCATCAAGCCCTTCATCTTCCATCAGGCCCTTCGCCGCCGCATGACGCCTGCTCATTTCTGCCTCGGAAAAACGCGGGTACCATTCTTCGGACATATCGTCTCCTTGCGCAATCATCCCTCGTGGGAGAAAATAAAGTCGTTAACGGAAATTTTCAGTTTGCGTGGCGCATTATAGCGGGCGCGCCGAGAATATACGACCGGGGAGGAAGCGTATGAGCATCATCGGCCATGGCGTGATTTCAAGAGCAGCGGGCGAACGCACGGAAGTGGAGGAAATCGAACTCGCCTCCCCGGGTCCCGGCGAGGTGCTGGTGAAAATACAGGCCAGCGGCGTCTGCCACACGGACTTGCACTACAAGCTCGGGAAAATCGGGGATGAATTTCCCTACCTCCTCGGCCATGAAGGCTCCGGCATCGTTCAGGAAGTGGGGGAGGGCGTCTCCGACCTGGCCGTGGGCGATTACGTCGTTCTGGCTTGGCGCGCTCCCTGCGGCCTTTGCCGGTTCTGCGCCATCGGCCAGCCCAACCTATGCGCCGCCAGCCTGAACGCGACTTCGAAGATGTACGCGAAAAAAGACGGCCGGCCTATGAGTCCTTCTCTCGGCATCGGCACGTTCTGCACGCACACCCTCGTTGCCGCGAAACAGGCGGTGAAAGTGCCCACCGTCTGCACGCCGGAGCAGGCCTGCCTTATCGGCTGCGGCGTCATGACGGGCGTGGGCGCCTGTCTTTATACGGCGCAGGTGCGGCGCGGGAGCAGCGTGGCGGTGTATGGATGCGGCGGCGTGGGCTGCAGCGTCATCATGGGCGCTAAAATGTCGCGCGCAGCGAAGATCATCGGCGTCGACATCGCCGATAACAAGCTCGACTGGGCCAGGGAATTCGGCGCCACCGACGTCGTCAACGCCTCTGAAACCGACCCGGTGGAAGCGATCAAGGAACTCACGGGCGGGAACGGCGTCGATTATTCCTTCGAAGCCGTGGGAACGCCCCAGACGCTTCTGCAGGCGATGTGGTCGCGCGATCTCGCTGGAACCTGCACCCTCATCGGCGTGCCGGCCCCCGACATGATGATGGAATTGCCCATGCTCCAGTTCTTCGGACTGGGCGGCGCGCTGCGCGTCTCCTGGTACGGGGACTGTCTGCCGTCGAGGGATTTCCCGCTTCTCGCCGACTGGTACGAAAAAGGGGAGTTGGACCTCGACCGCATGGTCACGAAAGTCATCGGTCTGGAAGACGTGGAGCCCGCTTTCGAGGCGATGGAACGCGGCGAAACCCTGCGTTCCGTCATAAGGAACCCGGACTAAGGACCATAAACAATAACTTGAAGATATTCTTTCATCTTATTGTTTATAATTTAGTTTTATAGCTTAGAATCTATTCATCCAGCGCGTCGGCCAGCACCTCGGCGATGTGGAGAGCCTTCTTGCCGACGCCGGTAGCGATTTGTTGTCGGCAGGAGACGCCGTTGGCGATGGTCGCCGCGTCTTCTGCGCCTGCTCTCAGGGCGGGAAAGAGCTTCGTCTCGCCGATGGCGAGAGAGATGTCGAAGTGTTCCTTCTCGTAGCCGAACGAACCGGCCATCCCGCAGCAGCCTGAAGGTATCTGCGTTACCTCCAAATCGGGGATCATGTCCAGCATCGCCAGGGAAGGCCCTGTGCCCACCAGCGCTTTCTGGTGACAGTGCCCGTGGAAGAGGGCTTTTTGCTGTTGCGGAGTCTTGAATTTCAGGTCGAGTTCGCCTTTTTCATGCAGGCTTTGCAGGAATTCTTCCAGCATCCAGGAATTCTCCGCCAGACGCCCGGCCGCATCGCCCGCGACGAGGTCCGGGTATTCGTCTCTAAAAGTCAGCAGGCAACTCGGCTCGACGCCGATGATCGGAAGCCCCGCCTCTATGGCGGGGGAGAGCCTCGTGATGTTCTCCTCCGCCAGCTTCTGGCCCTCGCGCAACAGGCCGTGCGATATCATGGGGCGTCCGCAGCAGCCCGTCTCCGCCAGCCCGACCTCGAAGCCGGCCGCCTCCAGCACCTTGACGGCGGCTTTTCCGATTTCGGGGTAATTGAAGTTCGTGAACGTATCGTTTAAGAACAAAATTTTTCCGCGCGCGCCGGCCCCGTTTCGCGCGGAAGGCCGCCCCTTAAACCACTCCTCGAAGGTGGGCGTCACGAGGGGAGGGAGCCTCCTTCGCTTGTCGACCCCCAAGAACCTGTCCAGCAGGGAACGCACGAAGCGGTTCCCCTGCGTCCAGTTCACGATCGGCGCCATGGGCATACTCAGGCGGTTGATGCGCGCGATTTGGCCCATCATCCGCACGCGCAGGGGCACGCCGTTCTTGTCGTAGTAGGCCTGGAGCACCTCGGCCTTGATCTTCGCCATGTCCACGCTGGAGGGACACTCCGCCTTGCAGCCCTTGCACGAGATGCAAAGGTCCAGCACCTCATAGAGCCGCTCGCTGCCTAGATCCTCGCCGGGGATTCCGTTCGCGATGACTTCTCTGAGCGCGTTCGCCCGCCCGCGCGTGGAATGTTCTTCTTCCATCGTCGCTTGGTAGGAGGGGCACATCGTGCCGTCTCGCTTGCGGCACGCGCCCACGCCGTTGCAAAGCTCGATCGCGCGCGCGAAGCCGCCGTCGCTCGAGAAATCCATGATGGTCGGTATTTCGGGCGTCTTATAGGAGCCGTCGAATCGAAGGTTTTCGGTGAAGGGGAGGGCGTTCACGATCTTGCCGGGGTTCATCCGGTTCTCGGGGTCGAAGAGCCGCTTCACCTCGACGAACGCCCCATAGAGTTTCTCGCCGAAGAACTTGGGCACCCACTGGCTTCTCGCCAGACCGTCGCCGTGCTCTCCGCTCATGGCGCCACCGTATTCGAGCACGAGGTCTGCGACCTCCTCGGCGATGGCGGCCATTTTCCCGATCTCCTCGTCTTCTTTGAGGTTGATGAGCGGGCGCAAATGCAGAAGGCCCACGCTCGTGTGGCCGTAGTAGGAGGTTTCCGTATTGTACTTCTTCATGATGGCTTCGAAATGCCGGTAATAATCCAGGAGGTGTTCGGGGGCCACCGCGCAGTCTTCCACGAAGGCGCAGGGCTTCCAGTCGCCACGGCGCCCGAGGAGAAAGCCCAGGCCCGCCTTGCGCATGTTCAGGCAATCCTGCTTGTGGGCGGGGTCGTCCAGCGGAACGCGCGCGTAGCCGATGTTCTTCGCTTCGAGTTCATCGTGCAGGCGCATTACTTTCTCCCTGGCTTCATCGTCGTTTTTGGCGAAAAACTCGATTGTCAGGAAAGAATCCGGATCGCCCACGACGAAGCTGTCCATGAGGCGCTGCGCTTCGAGGTTCTGCTTGGCGAGTTCGATGATCACACGGTCGATGATCTCTATCGCCGCCACGTCGTGGGCCAGAATGGTGGTGCTCGCGGCGAGGGCCTCCTCAATGCTGTGGAAATGCACTACCAGGACGCCGAGCGCCTTGGGCTTGGGACACACGCGCACCTTGGCTTCGGTGACCACGGCCAGCGTGCCCTCGGCGCCCACCATGAGCTTGGCGAGGTTGAAGGGTTGCGTCTCCCTGGCGAGTTCATCGAGGTTGTACCCGCTCACGCGGCGCATGATGTTGGGATAGCGGTCCTCGATCTCCACCCGCTGCTCGTCCACGATGTCCTTGAGCGCCTTGTGGAACTCGCCTGTTCGCGAATCCTCGCGCATGAGTTCTTCGAGAGACGCCGCATCCAGAGGCCCGAAAGAGAAAGGCTCTCCGTCTGCGAAATAGCCGGAGACTTCGATGACGTGATCCACCGTCTTCCCATAGACGATGGAGCGCGAACCCGAGGAGTTGTTCCCCAGCATGCCGCCGATGGTGGCGCGGCTGCTCGTCGAGGTGTTGGGGCCGAAGACGAATCCGTGCGGGCTCAGGTAATCGTTGAAATGATCCTGCACCAGCCCGGGTTGGATGCGCGCCCATTCCGCATCGGCGTTCACCTCAAGCACCCGGTTCATGTATTTGGAAAAATCGAGGATCAACGCTTCGCCCACGGTCTGGCCGGCGAGGCTGGTTCCGCCGCCACGGGGCAGGATGGCGACGTTGTGTCTTTGGGCGATTCGAAGCGTTTTTTGCACGTCGTCGTTCGTTTTCGGCAATACGAGGCCCACGGGTTCTATCTCGTACATGCTCGCATCGGTGCTGTATATTTTTCTCGTATACGCATCGAAGCGTACTTCGCCATCAATGGCTGCGCGCAATTCCTCCTCAAGTGTTGCAATAACTTCCATCAAATACCTCATTGAATTTAAGGGTATAATGGTAAATTATTATGGATTGCCTTAAGTGTTGAAAACCGGATTCATCATAAGTCACGCGAGCAGCGCAGACAAGGGAACATCTCCCCTTTGCGCTCTCTTCGCCACACTCGTTTGCCAAAGAGTGGGGCGGCGCGTAAAGTTTCGGGTCAGACGCCCAAGCAGAAGGAATCGCTCTTTGAACTACCATCAACTGGCGCGGCGCGCCCTGGAAGATGCAAGACCCGGACGAGAAGAGGCGCTCTCCGTCATCAATGCGCCCGACGAAGAGCTTCTTCAGCTTCTCGACGCCGCCTTCACAGTCCGCCGCGCCTATTTCGGAAAGAAAGTGCAGATTCACTACCTCATCAACGCCAAGAGCGGCATCTGTCCTGAGGATTGCGGCTATTGCTCTCAATCCGCCGTCTCCGGCGCTCAGATCGACAGATACGAACTGGTGGATGAGGAACAACTCCTGGAGGGTGCCTCACAGGCCGAGGCGGCCGGTTCGAGGCGCTACTGCATCGTCATCAGCGCGCGGGGGCCATCGGACGCGGAAATCGAAAGACTCTGTCGGGCCGTCGCCGAGATAAAATCACGCCATGGTCTTTCCGTGTGCTGTTCTCTCGGTCTGGTGGAAGCCTCCCAGGCCGCCAGACTCAGCGAGGCGGGCGTCGATCGTTTCAACCACAACCTCAACACGAGCGAGCGCTATTATCCGCAAATCTGCTCCACCCACACCTATGACGACCGCATGGATACTTTGAGTGCGGCGCGCGGCGCCGGTCTCGAATTATGCTCGGGCGTCATTTTCGGGCAAGGGGAGAGCGCTGAGGACATCATCGACGTGTGTGAGGCGTTGAGCACGCTCGCGCCCGAATCCATACCGGTAAACTTCCTCAATCCGATCGGCGGCACGCCGCTCGAAGGTAGGCCGTTACTCGGGCCGATCTTCTGCCTCAAGCTGCTCTGCCTGATGCGCTTCTACAACCCCCGCTCTGAAATTCGCGTCGCCGGGGGAAGGGAAGTCCAACTCAGGGAATTGCAGCCTCTGGCCCTCTATACCGCCAACTCGATTTTCGTGGACGGCTACCTCACCACATCCGGCCAGGAGTCGGCCGTGGCCCATCGAATGATACATGACGCGGGATTCGAACTCGACGTGGAGGGCCGGACCGACCCGGTTTTTTCGTGATAATAAACAAGGCATTCAACCGGGAAGTGTGTCTTTCGGAATTCGCGTTTGCAGGAACATGATGAAAAACCTTCAAATAAATTATTTATAGATATTTATGATGTAGAACTTGATAAATTGCATTATGGTATAGACCCCAAGCTAGTCCCTGAATTCATCCTGGACATCGGGGCCCGCCATCGCCACTCCAATGGGCCTGAGCACGTGCAAAATGCGAAGTGCGTCGTCATGGAGTTTCAATACTTCTTCAAGTCGTTTGTACGCCTGTGGCGCCTCGTCCGTATCCGCTCCGCGAAGCACGACGCCGATGTCCTCGACCCACTCGTTCATTTTCTCGCGCGTGATAGCGCCGCCCTTGCGGATCAGACGGCCCTTGCGCCATCTTTTTCGCCCGGCCGCCTTGGTTCTACTCATTACACGGCCCGCACCATGAACCGTGGAGTAGAGCAGAGATTTCGACCCCGGCGTCTCCACGCCTTCGGCGATGACGGAGAGATCTCCCATGCTCCCGCCGATAAAACATTTCTGGCCCGGCCAGGCCGGCGTGGCGCCCTTGCGAACCACGATACAGCGCACACCGTCGTGCTCTTCCTCCCACGCGAAATTGTGGTGGTTGTGCACTTCCCATTCTGAGCGGGCTCCTAGGATGTCCAGTACCCGGGCCCCGACATAATCCCTTCCGGCATAGGCGTAGCGCCCGGCCAGTTTCATGGCGGCGAAATAGTCTTCTCCCAAGGGGGAGGCGAGAGAAAAGACGGTGGCTGGAGAGTGCATCTCCTCACGGGCAGGAGGGGCGCCGAATTTGCGGTTTTTCGCCAGATTCAAGAATCCGGTGCATGTTTTGTGGCCAAAGCCTCTCGAGCCGAAGTGAATCCCGACCCAAAGCGCGTCGTTCGCCTCTTCGACGAATAAATCGACATAGTGATTGCCCGCGCCGATGGTGCCCAACTGCGAGCGCGCTAGCGGTTTCAAATCCTCGAATTCGGGCGACAACTTCCACGCGGGATCATCGAAAAGCGGGTCGTCGACAGGTTCGGGATTTTTCCGGCCCATGCCGAATTCGAGGTCGCGAAATATCTCGTCCATGATGCCAGATAGTTCAGGGCGCACGTCCGAGGCCTTCAGGTCCGTTTTGACGGCCTTGTTCCCGCAAGCGATGTCATAGCCCACACCGCTCGGCGATACGGCATTCTCGTAGGCGATAATGCCGCCGATGGGCATGGAATATCCCAGGTGGTGGTCGGCGCACAAAGCGCCTGCCCGCGCTTCATCATCGGCGAGACAGCACTCAATCTGGCGAAGGGCGCCTTCATCCACGGGATGTCCACGAACGGCAAGGGGTTTTCCTTGAGCGGGTGGCTTCATGGCCCAGTCTATCACGCAGGGGAGTCAGACGAAAGCGCAGGCAACGGCCCGGGATATAATTTTACATAACATATCTTATCGACATTGCGGTATGCAGTGAATTTTCGGAATGGACTTTATTTGACGGGCTTTTCGCCGCCCAACTTCGCACGGATTCGTTCTGTCAGAAACGGACTCTCCGGGTGCTTTTTGCTCAACTCTTCATAAGTCTTGCGCGCATCCTCGAATCGTCCAAGCTTCTCCTGACAATCGGCAATCGAGATATACAGATCTTCGGACGTGAAAAGACTCCCTTTTTCAAGAATCGACTTCCATATCGGGACGGCTTCCGCGCAGGCTCCCTCAAGCATCAATACGGAGGCGATTCCGCGCTTCGCCAATTCCTTGTCGGTCTCTGAGGATACGCTGCTCTTCGCCACAAGCTCATATTGCGCCCGCGCGCCTTGATATTGTTTCCTCTCGCGCAGCAGGGCCGCGAGTCGCAAGCGCGCCAGAAGACCCGGACGCGAACGCGGGTAGTCGTCGGCCACCTTTTGGAAGGCGGTT
The DNA here is from genome assembly GCA_965203325.1 of bacterium. Lineage (GTDB taxonomy): Bacteria > UBA8248 > UBA8248 > UBA8248 > UBA8248 > Bin107. The sequence continues at coordinate 93,711 of OZ241875.1, read as the reverse complement.
TCCACCGCTTCGCCGCTCTTGCTATCCAGAGAAGCGATATTGGCCAAGCCATAAGCCAGGAACGCTTTTTCGCGCGCGCGCTCATCCCACATGCGGTAGCCCACAAAAACGGCCGCCACCAAAATAACAACGCCAAGCCCCAGGTAGAAATACTTTTGATTCTCTACAAACCAAAGAACTGCTTTTCTTCCATGGGTTTGCAACGCGTCGGGCTGCCGGATTTCTTTTCTGAAAGTTCTGGCCATCTAACCATGATCCTTTAGTGTTGAGCTCCGGACCAGCGCCACCGGCTCTATCGGAACATATGGACAATTCTCTTATCGGCTCACTACGTTCATTGCCTCTGGCGCGATTTCCGTGTTTAGAATTGAGCGGGCGGCACAATAAGCGGAACGGGCTGAGCCGTCAATAGCTTCTGGAAATGCAGACCGGCAGAATCAGCAAATCAAATCCAGGCGAGTCTCAACGGCCCTTATCAAGTATCCCTAGTATTTCCCTGAGTTCTTTGCGAACCCACGTCAGATCGAGGTTTTCCCGGCCGGAACTTTCAAACGGCAACACAGGAGTAGTGTCCGGCTTGTCTTCAGCAGGTTTTTTCGCCTTGTTTGCTTCAGCTCTCGCTGCTCTTTGTTTTTGAAGCTGTTTCTTGGCTCCGGCAATGGTGAAGTTCTCTTCGTACAACAATTGCTTGATCGAGAAAACGAGTTCCACGTCTTTCCGGCGATATATGCGTTGCCCGGAATCCCCTTTCGCCGGGCGGAGCATTCGGAATTCACTCTCCCAATAACGCAGCACATGGGGCTTTGTACCCGTCAATTCCGCCACTTCACCGATCTTGAAAAACAACTTGTCGGGTATGTGTTGATTCTGGGCGTTCTGGGCCATGGTCAACTCCCTATTTTCTCGATCTGCGGCGAACTACAATGGCATCGGAAAACCCGGCAAGGCGGATTTTCTTCCTGAACGCCATCGCCTTACGGAGGGTTTCGAATTTCCCGGTTCGTATCCTGTACAGCTTCCTCGTCTTTCCACTTTGAGGCCGGGAAGTCCTCCCATTTTGAAGCCGGGAGGCGAGCTCACCGCGAAATCCGGCATCTTCCGCGCGGTCCAGAAGAAGGGCCGCATCTTCCAGATTCCTGAACCTTCCTGCCGCCACCCTCCAATGCTTATCGGAGCGGTATACCCTGGCCTCGATCTTGTTCTTCTTCGCCCTGCTCGCAAGGGCCCGGGCCTTAGACAGACTCGAAAACGAACCGAGGCGCACCTCTGTGATCTGCTGACCACTGCGACGCCTCGCACGGCTTGTGCTTGTCGCACGGCTTCTGGTGGTCGCGCGGCTTGTGCTTGCCACCCTGAAGGCGGAAAACCCCTTGCTCTTCAAGCGTTTTGAAAACGAGTCCGCACAACGCTCGGTCCTGCAGGAAGCCACCTGAACGCTATAGTAAAAACCCCGAGTCGACTTTCGGGCGCTTGGTGCACTTTGAATTTTCGCTTTCGGCGCTTCCGGCTTCTTCTCGGCAACCTGTTTTTTGCGGAGAATCGAGCGAGCGGGCCCGGTTTTAGGAACCGAAGTCTTCTTCTCGGGGATTTGAATGACCATCGCCGGCTCGCGCCTCGGCTTGTCTTTCATCTTCGGCGGAGTGGCGGTTTTTTTCATCGCTGCAGAAGTGGCGGGCGGTGCCTTTTCAGCCGGGCTTCGGGGAGGGGATTTTCGTGGCATCGCCTTTTTTTCAGCCGACTGCGGAGGTGTGGGGCGGTTAGGCTGTACCCTTCGACCTGTTGCACCCATAGCTCTTTGCGGCGGCGCCGCCGCCGGAGGAACCCGTTCGGGAACTCGTTGCGCACCTTGCCTGTTCGCCAAAAGCATTTTTCTTTGCTGTTCTTGCTTCATACGGGCTTTTTCGAGTTGCGCCTCTTTTTTCACTTTGGGAAGCCACCAAAATTGATACCCCGCCCAAGCCACTCCCCCCAGCATGACACACACGAACAGGATGACCATCAAGACGTCGACGAAACCGCCTCTTCGGCGCTCGTAATTTCCTCCGTCGTCCCCGGAGTCCCCGTCCGAGTCCCCTTCCCTTTCCTCATCATCGCCTTCGAGAAGATTCACCCCTTTTCTCGCCATGATAAGAACCCTCTACCTCTATATATATGCGAATTACTCGCTCTCACGGGCAGTCGCCGCTTCAGATATGATTTTCTCGGAAATTTGCCCCGGCACTTCCTCATAGTGAGAAAATTCCATCGAGAAATCACCCCGATCTGCGGTCAGCGAGCGCAGCGCGGGCGCATAGTTCAACACCTCCGCCATGGGAACTTGAGATTTGATGACCTGCTTGCCACTGATGCCCGGGTCCATGCCGAGCACCCTGCCCCTGCGTGAATTCATGTCGCCGATGATGTCGCCCATATATTCTTCCGGCACAACGATTTGCATGTTCATAATCGGCTCGAGAAGAGTCGGCCTGCATTCCTGAACCCCTTTCTTGAATCCAAGAGAGCCGGCAATCTTGAAGGCCATTTCGGAACTGTCGACGTTGTGAAAACTGCCGTCATAAAGCGTGATTTTCAGATCCGTCACGGGATAGCCCGCCAGGGTTCCAGCATCCATCGCTTCCACGATCCCCTTTTCCACGGCCGGAATGAACGTCTTGGGAATCGCGCCACCCACGATTTTATCCACGAACTCGAACCCGCCGCCACGCTGTAGCGGCTCGATCTCAAGCCAGGTGTCTCCAAACTGTCCTCGCCCACCGGTTTGTTTCTTGTAGCGGCCCTGCACCTTGGTTCTGCCCTTAATCGTTTCCTTGTAGGGCACGCGCGGAGTCTTCATCTCCACTTCCACGCCATATTTGCGCTTGATGCGCTCGACTATCACCTCAATGTGCAGAACGCCCAGGCCCGAGAGAAGCATCTCTTTCGTTTGGGAATCACGGCTGACGGTGAGTGCCGGGTCTTCATCGCGCAAACGCGCGAGAGCCGTGCTGAGTTTTTCCTCATCACCCTTGCTCTTGGGCTCCACGGCATAGGAGATGACGGGCGAGGGGAAGCTGATGGGTTCGAACACGACGGCGCCGGCATCGTCGCAGAGCGTATCCCCGGTTCTCGTGGTTTTCAGCTTGGCGAGCGCGGCGATATCTCCCGGCACCAGTTTGTCGGAGACGGGAGACTGTCCTTTGCCCTGGATGAAGAGCAAGGAACCGATTCTCTCTTTCTCCGATTGCGTGGTGTTCAGAACGGCGGTGTCGGAAGAAACCTCGCCCGAGACCACCCGGAAATAATTCAACTTGCCTGCGAAAGCATCTACTACCGTTTTGAACACCAGGGCGCGGAAAGGTTCGCCTGAGTCCGCTTTGATGCTCACTTCCTCGCCATTCGCGTTATTCGCTTTGAATTCACGCGCCGAGGGCGAGGCGCCGAACTCCTCTATAGCCTGGAGTAACAGGTCCGTGCCTATGTTTTTCAATCCGCAACCACACAAAACCGGCATAAAGGAACCTTCATGAATCCCCTGGCGCAATCCCTGGACGATCTCATCCGGCGAAAGCTCCTCTCCTTCCAGATACTTCTCGAGAACCTCTTCATTGGCCTCTGCCGCGAACTCGATGAGTTGCCCGCGATACTCTTCGCAGGCATCGGCCAGTTCTGCGGGAATATCGCTCTCCACACCCTTTCCATTCCCCTCGACTTGATAGGTGAAAGCTTTGCCCGAGATGAGATCGACAACCCCATTGAAACCGGCGCCCGGGTTCATCGGCACCTGCAATACCACAAGACGTTTATCAATCGTCTTTTCCGCAAATTCCATCGCGCGGCTCAAATCGGCTTGTTCATGATCCATCTGGTTCAGAAATATGAATTGACACAAGCCTTCTTCCTCGGCCCAACCCAAAACTTTTTCGGTAATCACCTTGGGTTCTGAATGAGAATTCAGCACGACGACGGCGTTGTCACATGCGCAAATGGCTGCGACGGTATCCGATATGAAATTCGAATATCCGGGTGTGTCGAGAAGATTGATACGATGCCTGTTCCAATCGGCGTAGGCCACCGCGCCCAGGATGGAGGAGTTTCTTTTCACTTCTTCGGGTTCCGAGTCAAGTATCGTGTTGCCTGCATCTACCTTTCCCTGCCTGTCCGTACTTCCAGCGGTGAAAAGGCAGGCCTCCACAAGGGAAGTTTTCCCGTTTCCTCCCTCCCCCACGAAAGCTACGTTTCGAATTTTGTCTGTTTCGTGCGCCGCCATTTACCTCAACTCCTCTGATATCAGTCCTTTGGCAACGCGACGTTTAGAAAGAGCCTCGCGCCCGACTCGGTGATGAATACGAAAATAAATATGCCTCAAATCGTGCCATCCAAGGTTCGTTTTGTCAATCAGATTGAATTACTTGCGGGGCATCATTAAAGCTGGGTATGAACTATAAGGTTGTGCGCTTGCGCCAAACTCTCGAAAATTCTTGAAGTTATCGCCTTGCTTTTCCCCTTCGTCTTCGCGGGGTGCTCGCCCCTCTTTGGCGGAAGCTCACCCTGAGCGGCGTACCCTCAAAATCAAAGCGCTCTCTCAACCTGTTTTCCACGTACCTCCCATATTGCTCCACAGGGATTTGGCTTGCGAGACTTGCGAAGAGAATGACATGAGGCGGAGAAACGCCGCTTTGCGTAGCGTAATACACTTTGGGACGCCGCCCTCCCGAAACTGTGGGCGGGGGGTGCGCATTAACGATTTCCGCGATTGCCCGGTTCAATTGTCCGGTGGGCACACGCCTGAAATGAGACTCAAGAATCTTGTCTGTTACGTCGAATACCCGCTCGCACCTCTGCCCCGTCAAAGCGGAGACGGAGAGAACCGGCGCGAATTGGATGTGAACCAGTTTGTCCCTGATTTCGCGCACTGTCTCATCGAACGTCTTGCTTTCCTTCTCGACAAGGTCCCATTTATTCAACAAAATCGCGCAGGCGCGGCCGGATTCTTTGATGTGGCGGGCTATCTGCGCATCCATCGTTTTCGGACCTTCGGTCGCGTCGATGAGCAGCAAAGCGATCTGTGCGCGTTCGATGCTTCGATAGGCCATAATCATGCTCACCGCCTCGACCTGGCGCTTTCCGATCTTTCCTCTTCTCCTGATGCCGGCTGTATCCACGAGACGGTAAGATTTTCCCTCTCTCAAACACAGGGAATCCACCGGGTCTCGTGTTGTGCCCGGGACTGGACTCACCAGAGAGCGTTCGCTTCCCAGGAGTTGATTCACGAAAGAGGATTTCCCCACATTCGGGCGGCCGACGACGGCGACCCGATGCTCATCCGTATCCCCAGTCTCTTCGCTTCCAAGCTCACCCGAAGCGACGCGAACCGCCTCATCCATCACCTCGGACACGCCTGAACCATGCTCCGCCGAAACGGGCCAAACATCCCCAAGGCCCAGTTGGTAAAAATCCCATTCCGCCTCTCGTGCGCGCTTGGAATCTGATTTATTCAGGATGAGCAGCACCGGTTTCTTCGAGACGCGGAGCATTTGCGCGATTTCGTGATCCCCGGGAAGGAGGCCCTCGATTCCATCGACAAGAAATAAAACCACATCACTCTCCGCGATGGCGGCTGCCGTCTGTTCCTGAATTTTCGGCAAAAAAGGGTCGCTTTCCAATGCGGCAATGCCGCCCGTATCGACGGCGAGAAATTTACTGCCTTCCCATTCCCCCTCGCCGTAGCGCCTGTCCCGGGTCACTCCCGGTTCCGCACGGACAATGGCGTCCCGTCTGCCGGTGAGACGATTGAAGAACGTAGATTTCCCCACATTCGGTCGCCCTACGATTACGAATACGAGAGAAGGCATGGAAGCGTTTCCAGAAAAATGCGGGATTTAGCGTCTCAAGGCGCTTTTATCGGCTCCTCGGGGGCCGGCGCACAAACTGCATGATACCTCTTGCAATTCCTTCCGCAAGCGCCTGACGGTATTTGGAGCTTCTCATCCGCCGCGCTTCCCGTTGATTCGAGATGAAGGCGACCTCGACCAGTATGCTCGGCATCCGGGCGCCGAGCAGCACATAGAACGGCCCACGCTTGACACCCAGATCGCGGATTCCGCGATAACCGGGCCTCAGACGAGAGAGCATCGCTTGCTGAACCCGCCGGGCCAGTTGTTGAGACTCCGTGACTTTCGACCTCAATCCCAGATCATTCAGGATTTTTTGCAAATCGCTCATGCGTTCCAGGGTCGTCCCGCTTTCTCTGGCTGCCAACCTGAGCGCTCTGGCCGATGACGCCTCGCTCAGCAGATAGGTTTCGATTCCGTGGATGCGCCGCGAATGCGCGCTGTTCGCATGAATCGAGATGAATATGTCCGCATCATGTTCATTGGCGAACGATGTTCTACGAGACAGGGAAATGTATCTGTCAGTCGTTCGAGTGAGATAGACCCTGTTACCGGGCAAGATACGCCTCAACACCCGCCTGGTTCTAAGTGCGATGTCGAGGGCAACTCGTTTTTCTCTCAAACCGGATAAACCGATGGCGCCCGGGTCCTTGCCTCCATGTCCTGGGTCCAGGACGATTCTACCCAGACCGTGGCGAAATCTTTGAACGAGATTCATCTCGCGGCGAGTCAGCTTTTTCCGGCGCGGGGGCGTCTTGAGCGCGCGGGGGGACTTGCCGGGTTTCGGGCGCTTGCGCCCTCCCCTTTGGGGGTGTTTCAGGATGCTCGTGCTTTTGGCCCATACGTCAACCACGATGCGTTGCGGATTCGAGAGGGTGAAAATTCGGTATTTGGCATCATGTTTTTTCGCTATATCAATCACGAGGCGCAGCCTGCCTTTCCTCGGGTTGCCGAACCTGAGGCGAGAGACGATGCTGCTTCCTGGAGAAAATTTCGGAATTCGAGCGTTCCGCTCGATGCGCCCGCGAGGGATGTCAATAAAAATCCGCGTGGGCTTTTTCAAGATGCCCGATTTGAAATCAAACGTTTTGCGGTTCAAAATGAAGACTATCCGCGCATAATCCGGGGTGGAGAATTCCCGAACTCCGAGAACTCTTGCGTCCAATCCCCGCGCGCCAAAGGCGTTCCCCCCCTCTTGTGCCCAGAAAACGAGAAAAAAACCAAGGATGAGAAATGAATTCCCCAACAGCCGTTTTGTCTTTTTTTTCTGGCGTGACGCGGCGAATAAATTTCCAGCCACAGAAAACTCTCCCGTGGCGGGCGGCGTATCGGATGCGGAGAAACTCTATGTGCCCTGCTGCCAACTCTTCAAGTACTTCTCCTGCTCATCGGTCAGCGTATCAATCTCCACCCCCATGCTCTGCAATTTCAGGCGGGCAATGTCGTCGTCCAGTTCCTGGGGCACCGGGTACACTTCGTTTTCCAGATTCTTGCCTTCCTTCACGATGTATTCAGCGGCCAGAGCCTGGTTAGCGAAACTCATATCCATCACGCTGCTTGGATGCCCCTCGGCAGTAGCGAGGTTCACCAGGCGGCCACCTCCGATGACGACGATCCTTTTTCCGTCCTTCAGGGTATATTCATCAACCAGCGAGCGAATTTCACGTTTCGACCTGGCCACTTCCTCGAGTCCCGCCACATCGATTTCCACGTCGAAATGCCCCGAGTTCGATATGATGGCCCCGTCTTTCATCTTCTTGATGTGTTCAAGGCGAATGACACTTGTATCGCCCGTAACAGTACAGAAGAAATCTCCAATATCGGCCGCCTCGGCGATTGGCATTACGCGATATCCATCCATCAGCGCTTCCAGTGCGTTGAGAGGCGACACTTCGGTGACGATGACATTCGCCCCCATACCCCGCGCCCTGCTCGCCAGTCCCTTTCCGCACCATCCATAACCCGAGACGACAAAACTCGAGCCCGCCAGCAATCTGTTCGTGGCGCGAATGATCCCGTCTATCGTGCTCTGACCCGTTCCATAGCGGTTGTCGAAAAAATGTTTGGTATTCGCATCGTTCACCGCGATGACCGGAAACTCCAGCACGCCGTCTTCCGCCATGGCGCGAAGCCGGATCACGCCGGTCGTCGTCTCTTCGGTGCTTCCGAGGATATCGGGAATCAACTCTCTCCGGTCCGTCAATATCTGCGTCACGAGGTCCGCGCCATCGTCCATCGTGATGTGGGGCTTGCTGTCCAACACGGACGCCATATGGTTGTAGTAGGTATCCCTGTCTTCCCCTTTGATGGCGTAGACGGGAATCCCCTCGTTCGCCACGAGACTGGCGGCGAGATCGTCCTGGGTCGAGAGCGGATTCGACGCGCACAGGCTCACCTCGGCGCCGCCGGCCGCCAAAGTTTTCGCCAAGTATCCGGTCTCCGTCGTCACATGCAAACAGGCACCGATGCGTACCCCTTCAAGCGGTTTTTCTCTTTCGAATCGCTCCAGAATCTGATGCAGAACGGGCATGCTCCTCGAGGCCCACTCCATCCGTAATGCGCCCTGCCCCGCCAGGCTTTTGTCCTTGATGTCAAAATCCATTTACTCTCCAAAATTTCCCGCGATTAAAACCGGTCGTTCGGCCTCACTGAATTCTACGCCCCGACAGCGGTCTTCAGATCGGATGTCTTGTCCGTTTTCTCCCAGGTGAACTCAGGTTCACTCCGGCCAAAGTGTCCATAAGCCGCCGTGTTCTTGAAGATGGGGCGGCGCAAGTCGAGGTGGTCGATAATTTCTCTGGGCTTGAGGCCGAATACTTCGCGGACGGCCCCCGAGAGGAGATTTGAATCTACGTGGCCCGTCCCGAAATCCTCAACCAAAACGGAAACGGGGTCCGCCACGCCGATGGCGTAGGCGAGTTGCACTTCCGCTTTATCCGCGAGCCCCGCAGCAACGATATTTTTGGCGATGTATCTCCCCATATAGGCGGCTGAGCGATCCACCTTCGAGGGGTCTTTGCCGGAAAATGCGCCGCCGCCGTGCCTGCTGTATCCGCCGTATGTGTCCACGATAATCTTTCGACCCGTGAGTCCCGTGTCACACATGGGTCCCCCAATGACGAAAAGCCCGGTCGGGTTCACATAAAATTCGGTGTTTTGTGTCGTCATGTTTTCCGGGAGGACGGGGCGTATAACTTCACGAATGATGTCTTCACGTATCTGTTCGAGACTGACGTCCTCGGAATGCTGAGCAGAAATGACGACATTGTCGATAGCCACGGGTTCGTCACCTTCATAGCGAATGGATACCTGGCTTTTGCTGTCGGGGCGGAGGTAGTCCAAGACCCCTTTTCGCCTCATGTCCGTGGTCCTGCGAACCAGCTTGTGGGCCAACATGATGGGCAGAGGCATCAATTCTTCGGATTCCCGGCAGGCGAATCCAAACATCATCCCCTGATCGCCCGCCCCTTGTTCATGGAAAAGACCTTGTCCCTCCGAGACCCCTTGATCGATGTTGGGCGACTGTCTATCAATCGCCGTAACGACCGAACATGTATTGCAATCAAATCCGTATGCCGAATTGTCGTAGCCGATGTGTCGAATCGTCTCGCGCGCAATTTCACGCGCATCGTAATTTGCCGCCGTGGTAATCTCGCCGGCTACGAATACGATTCCCGTCGTGATAAGCGTTTCACAAGCAACGCGGCCGTCGGGGTCTTCACGAAAAATGGCGTCTAAAACGGAATCGCTTATCTGGTCGGCCATTTTGTCGGGATGCCCTTCCGAGACGGATTCAGAAGTGAAAATGTAATTTCCCCCATGATTGGAACCCATCTAAAATCTCCTACAGAAATTGGAGGTTGTCATCAAATCCAATAGAACGCCTCACTATACTGGATGTGTTTTCCGGCGTCTTTTATCATTTCTTGAATTTAGACGGAAGCGCGCGGGAAAAATGTTGTTTTTTCGTCAAACTGCCTGTGAGAAAGCTTCTGAATGCGGGGCGGACAGGCGAAAACTATCGTTCGGGTTAGTTTTTTTAATCATATATCTATCAATAAGTTAAACATCTTTTTGTAGAGTCTGTATGAATACATGGCCTTTCAATCTCCCGCGTGGCAACACGAAACCCTATGCAATTTCTCCAAAGCCGGTTCGAACCATATCCGCCAATTCCGCAACGGCGGCATTTTCATCTGAACCACACGCGCTTATCAGGAGCTCCGAGCCGGGGGTCGCGGCAAGCATCATGACACCCATAATGCTCTTTCCGTCCACTTCCATATCGCGGAACCGAACAAGAATTTCGCTCTCGAATGTACTCGACAGTCTCACGAATTTGGCCGCTGCTCTGGCGTGAAGCCCCATTTGATTGCTGATGCTGACTCTTTGTTCCGCCATGATGGGCGTTTATTCCTCCTTGGCTGGGCGTTGTTTCACGGAATTGATCATTTCGCTCGGCTGGGCCAGATTCCGCCTCCCGTACTCCACCAGAAAACGCGCCGCTTCGGAGACGGTCTTTCCCTTGATAAATGACAATTTCAAGAGCATCGGCAAATTCACTCCCGTCACAACCTCTACCCCGGAATGGTTCAGCATTGCGAGCGCCGCATTCGTAGGAGCGCCTCCCATCATATCCGTCATGATAATCACGCCCTCGCCCGCATCCACCTCCATGACCGCCTTTTCGATTTTTTCCGTGAATCCGGCGGGATCGGCGTCAGGCCGCAGGGAAAGGGCTTTCATTTGGGCTGCTCCGGACAAGACGGACTCGGCCGCACTCAACAGCGCATCCGGATAGTCTCCATGGCCGACGATCACCAAACCAATCATGCGGTGAAACCTCTTCTTTCCCTCTTCCCGGCTAACTCGTCGTCCCGAGAGCAATTTGAGCGGAAAGTGTGCGACTGAACTCCTCCGCGGAGAAATAACCCATTCTTTGCAGCAACAGGTTCCTGGCCGCCACCTCAATGAGCGTGGGGATATTCCTCCCGGGAGCAACGGGTATTTTCACGTGCGGCAGGCACTTGTCCAGGATATTTTGGGTCTCGATGTCGATTCCCAGACGCTCGAAAGGCAAATCCGGGGTCAAGGGAATCAACTCGACGATCATCTCGACATTTTTTTCGTATCGAATCGCCACGACGCCGAAAAGGTCTTTCAGGTTCAGTATTCCAAGTCCCCTCACCTCTATATGGTGTTTGAGCAATTCGGTGCTTTTTCCGACTAACTCATTCCCACGCAACTGGATGTCCACCACGTCATCGGCGACGAGCCGGTGCCCCCGCGTGACCAAATGAAGAGCGCATTCGCTTTTCCCGATACCGCTCTTGCCTTGAATGAGCACCCCCACACCGTACAAATCAACGAGGACGCCGTGCAGCCGCGCATGAAGAGAGAGGTGCTCCTCGAGATATCCCGACAATCTCGGCATCAATTCCTTGCCGGGCAATCCCGAGATGATAATCGGCACGTTGGACTCATCAGACGCTTCCCGGATGCTCGGGAAGATATCTTTCCCACCTGTGACCAGCACCGCGCACAAGGGCAGGCGAAAATATTTGCGCACGGCCTCGATCCGCCTCTCCTCATCGAGGTCCTCGAGAAAACGAACCTCCGTGCTGCCCCATACCTGAACCCTGTCGGGATGTACGGCTTTCAGAAAACCGGCGAGTGGCAAACCATTTTTTTGAAAGTGCGTATGATTGATCTGGCGGCTCATGCCGGACTCGCCCGAAACTACGGAGAGCTTCAGCTCTTCCCGCAGATCTGCATACAATTGAGATACCGAGAGCTTGCTCATTATGTTCCTCGATGCTCTACACACCCAAGGGCTTCAATGTCCGTTCTGGGAGATCCAACTAAATCTCCGATACGAAACCATTGAGACGCCATGCTGCACACCAGAAAATGGAACGTCCACCTATGCGAATAATAACAAATATTTTTCTTTTTTTCAGATAAACCACGGACCCGGGGATCTTCCTGAGTCGCCCCTGCGAACCACAGGGTACGCAGGTGAGAATTATATGCCCATGAGCAAACCGCGCTTAGATGTTATTGACGTATTTTGCGTCTTTTGCTGGTGGGCGAGATGCGGAGCTCCTTACGGTATTTCGTCACCGTTCGCCTTGCTATCGCCACGTTGTCCTGCTTGAGCCTATCCGAAATTTGCTGGTCGGTGAGCGGCTTCTCAGGGTTTTCCTGCGCCACCATTTTCTTGATGATTTCCTTTACGGCCACGGAAGAGGCACTCTCCCCCGCACTTGATTCCAACCCACTGTGAAAAAAATACTTAAAGCTTAAAACACCCTGCGGGGTATCCATATACTTGTCCGTCGTAACACGACTCACGGTCGATTCGTGCATCCCGATATCTTGCGCCACATCCCTCAAGATGAGGGGCTTTATATGACTCACGCCATAATCCAGAAAATCTTTCTGGAAGCGCACAATGCTTCGGCAAACTTTCAGAATCGTCCGTTTTCTTTGCTCTATACTTTTCACAAACCAGGCAGCTGCCCTTAACTTTTCCTCCAGATACTTCCGCGTGTCGGGCGAGATTCCCGCTTTGTCGACCGCCATGGCCGCATATTTAGAGTTGACGTGCAGGAGTGGCAAGTCATCGTCATTGAGTGTCACCTCATATTCATCTCCTCTTTTGGCGACGCTCACATCCGGGACCACTATCTCCACTCTTCGATCGGAAAAACGCAACCCTGGACGCGGGTCGAGGCTCCGAATGAGGTCGACGGCCTGAACAATGTCTTCCACATCGACGTCGTTGGCCTTGGCGAGTTTCGCATATGGAGGCTCACCTATCTTCTCCATATTCTTTCGCACCAGGACTCTCGCCAAATCCACGATAGAACTATTGTCGCTCATTGACAATTCATTATTTTTCAACTGTATGAGAAGGCATTCTTGAAGTGTTCTCGCAGCAACGCCGGGCGGATTGAAACCCTGCACCAAGGCCAACGCCCTATGAGCTTCGCGAGACCCAAGGCCCGCGTTGGCTGCCAACTCTTCCACGTCGGCCTCGAGATAACCCTCCTCATTTACATTCCAGATAATTTGCCCGGCAATCCTTGCTATCGGTTCAGGAACCACCGAAAGACTCAATTGCCACTCCAGGTGTTCATACAACGTATCGGGTCGCGCCAAGGTCTGCTCATAAGAGGGAAAATCATCAACGGGGGCTGAAGGCGAGAAATCATCAAGATTGTCCTGCGCGATGTTTTCCCAATCAATCTCCACCTCACCTCTTTCATCGTTTTGATTCTCGGGGACATCGATTCTCAATTCCGGCATCTCACCGTCAACTACTTCTTTTTCTTCATCCTGAATTTCTTCCAACAAGGGATTATTCAACATTTCCTGCTGAACGGCTTGCTGCATTTCCATGCGGCTCAGCGGCAAAAGGCCAATCGCCTGCCGCATCATGGCGGTCATGACGAGACGCTGCTCCGCCCTCATTGCCATCTTATGTTGCAAGGCCACGTGGATTTCCCTCACCTCAAAAACGAAATTTTTCGCCCAGATAAACATTCCGGGCTTTATCGCTTACGGCAATTTCTTCCGGGGTACCGGACTCCAGTATACGCCCCTCATTGATGATGTACGCCCTGTCGGATATCTGAAGGGCCTCGCGCACGTTGTGGTCTGTAATGATGACTCCAATTCCACGAGCCTTTAAGCCCGTCACTATCTCCTGAATGTCGTGAACCACGATGGGGTCAATGCCGGCGAAAGGCTCATCAAGGAGCATAAAAGCGGGATCAGTGGCCAATGCCCGGGCAATTTCTACACGCCTCCGTTCACCGCCGGAGAGAGCATATCCCTTCAAGGATTGAATGTGCTGGATATCCAAGTCCTCTAGAATCTCGTTTAATCGCCGCTCGCGCTGGTCCGGAGCACGCAAAACCAATTCAAGCACCGCCATGATGTTTTGCCTTACCGAAAGGCGGCGAAACACAGACGCTTCCTGAGGAAGATAGCTGATTCCCCTCTTGGCGCGCATATGCATGGGCTGGCCGGTGATTTCCCTGCCATTCAAGAAAATTTTTCCCGCATCCGGAGCGATCAGTCCGACAATCATATAAAATATCGTCGTCTTACCGGCCCCGTTTGGTCCAAGCAAACCGACGATTTCGCCAGGATGCACTTCGAACTCCACGCCGGAGACAACCGTTCGACCGGAATAGCTTTTTGTTAACTTGGTGGCGTGAACGGAAACAGCGCCTTCACCGCGTACAGCAGTGCCATCGGTTCGGGTTGACATGAGTCTAGTTTGATTTTTTGCGGCGGGGTGTCTCGCTGGAAGGAAATAGGGTAACGCTGACTCTTTGGCGCTTCGAACCATGAACTATCGTTTTGTCTTCTTTCAAATTCAACTTTATTTCAGCGCCGACTAAGCGATTTTTGCCTTCCCATACGCGAGGGTTTCCCGTCAAAACGGCGATGCCGGTGGATTCTTGATATTCGAGCCGGGCAGCAGTGGCGAACCTTCGTTTTGCCTGATCCATCTCTACGTTTCCAATGGCCACGATTTTATCGATTTCCCCTGCCCTGTCCTTGGGAGTTGGCCTTCGCTTCGAGCCGAATTGTCTGTTTTCCAGCGTATATATTTCGAGGCGATTCGCCTTTAGTCTCATCTTCCCCTGGTTCGCTTCCACATTCCCGATGAACACGATGAGATTCTTCCGACTGTTTACTTCCATTTTATCGGAGACAATGTGGATCTGCGCCTTGCGGTTTAAGTGACTTTTCTTGGTTTTTTCCTGGGCGGATAAGTTAGTATTGCCCCACACCAAAAAGCCTAAGCATATTCCCAGGCCAATGAGGGTAAGACGTTTCAGGCGGTAGTTTTTCGGTTTCAAAACAGCCCTCCAACAGGGATTGGCCGTATGTGCCCCTTTAGTTGGCGCGAGTTAGCTTATTTCCTCTTTCCTCCTTGAGGGAATACTCGCTCGCACCGTATATCGTAGCGCTCACTTTCTCCTTCAGTTTGTATTTCCCAGTATCGGTTCGCCCCTGTAGCCCGGTACCGACCAGACGAAAACGAGCCCCTTCCATCAAAACCCGCGAATCCGAATCAATGCGTTTCTCTTTTGAGCGAAAATACAAAGAATCCGTTTTCATCGAAACGCCATTAGAAGCCAAGATGGTGACATTGCCGCTGATTCGAATGTTCCGACTCTCATTCTGCATGGTTCCCTCTTGAGCAGTCACGTGCGCAGGCTCACCTTCTTTCGGATAAAACCGAAGCTTCAGGTTCTTGAGAATGGTGAAGCCTTTTTGGCGGTACACCTTGGCGGAGTCGGCCCACAACTCCCATTCCCTGACACCTTTTGTGTTTTGGACGACATGCATTTTATCTATGCTAAAGTCCGCATCCGAGTCTGTGAGCGAAATTCCCCCTAAATTGAGTTGATGATTTGCAGAGCCCAAGATGAAATAGGCAATCGTACCGCCCATCACGAGCAGAAAGCCCAGCAATACCGTTCTCAGCATCTTACGGAAAAGCATCGCAAACCTTCTGAAGCACAGGCGGTATTCAACGACAGCACATGTCATATCTGCGATAAGAAACTCATCCCTCCAGAACCATGAAATTTATTTTCTCGTACCGTTCACATCTGTTACATCAAGAAGATAAGCAAAAACAATGCCCTGTAAGAGTGCCACCCTTTCGTTTCTTTGTAAAGAAGAAATATCTCACGGCCGGAAAAAGTACAGGTGCCGACTTCCATCTCCCACAACCTCAAACTTCACGTGTGTCGATACAGGGAAACGCCATTTCTCCACATGGTTAGGCCACTCGATCAATACAATATCGCTCTCACCTATATGATCCCACAAACCTATTTCCATGAGGTCTGAACCTTTTGGAAGCCGGTACAAATCGATGTGGTGGGTAGGCGGCAAGGTTGGATAGTGGTGAATATAGACAAACGTGGGGCTTCTGATGGTCTGTCCTTCTCCCCCCGGCATCGATGCGATAAAACCCTTTGCGAATGCAGTTTTCCCTGCGCCTAAGTCACCATCGAGCAAAACGACCTCGCCGGGTCTCGATACTTCAGCCAAGCGAGCACCCAGTTCGACCGTTTGCTCTAACGAATCACTTCGCATCTCAAAGGGGAATTCAAGCAGTTTCAGAATCTCCTACTTCCATGAACACTTCTCTTCTCGCCTTGGGAAGGGCTTGCAAAATATCGGTTGCCGTGATTCCGAGCCCGCCCACTTCCAAGGATGCCAATTCACCAGATAAGCCATGCAAATAAACCCCGCATATCAAAGACCATTTTCGGGAAAGCCCCTGGGCGAGGAAAGCGCCAATAACGCCCGCCAATATGTCTCCACTGCCTGCGGTGGCCATATTGGAATTTCCGGTGGGGTTGTACCAGATTTCCCCGTCCGATGTGGCGACAATTGTTCCCCAGCCCTTTAAGGCGATGTCAAGATGATGCTGTGAGGCAAAAGAGCTTGCGTGTGTAATGCGGTCTTCTTGTACTTCTCTCGTCGAGATCCCAAGGAGCCTCGCCATTTCTCCAGGGTGTGGCGTCAGGATCAGTTGAGCGAGTCTGCCGTCCAAGATAGTCAAATCCTGAGCAAGCGCATTCAGGGCATCGGCATCGAGGACGACGGGTGCGCCAATGTGTTGGATGAGTAAATGGACAAGCTCAATCGTTCTCGGGTTCGTCAGAAGCCCGGGTCCTATCACCAAAGCACTCATGTCTTCTGAACGTTCAACGAGAAAATCGAACGCCGAAGCATCAACAGCTCCAGACTCGGTGGCCGGCAAAGACAACGTCATGACTTCCGGGTATCTGCTCTCCACCAGAGGAGAAATACTTTCAGGCACCGCAAGCGTTACCCGGCCTGCGCCCGTGCGAAGGGCCGACATGGCCGTCATCAATGCGGCTCCCGACATACCGGGCGCGCCGGCTATCAACAAAAGATGGCCGGCATCCCCTTTATGCGCATCGGGGCGTCTTTCAGGCAAATTCGCAGCTACGTCGGAAGGTTCCGTGACGTGGAGTAAAATGTTTTCTTCTTTCAGACACTCGTTCGGAATCCCGATATCAAGAGATATCACCTCACCCACATGCTCAGCGGCCGGCATGAGAAGATGTCCCCGCTTGAGACCGCCCAGCGCCAAGGTGGTTTTCGCATGGATATAAGGAAGTTCGGCCCCACCTGTAGTGCCGTCGAGCCCGGATGGTATATCGATAGCTATTATCGGGGTCTCGTTAGCGGAAAGGATGCGGATCACTTTCTCCGGAAGGCCACGGGCAGGCGGCTGAAACCCGGTTCCCAGAATGGCATCTACTATCAGGTCCGCATTTTTCATCAAAGCTTCGAAACGTGAGGTATTTTCCTCCTCCACTTCGATGATGGAAATTTTCATCTTTTCAAGAGACTTCAAGAAAACGGCTGGGTCACCTTTGGCTTCATTCCGCGGGAACAAAATCGCGACATCAACATCGGCCCCGGCATTGAACAAATGCCTGGCAATGACGAAGCCATCCCCGCCGTTGTTCCCTTTCCCGCAAACAATCAGGACACGGAAATCATTTCTGCCATATGTTTCCCATATATTTTGGGCGGATTTTGCGCCTGCCGTTTCCATCAGGCACGTGGAGGGAATTCCATATTCTTGAATCGCCCGATTGTCGATATTCGACATTTCCTGGGCTGTAACGACGGGAATCGGCATGTTCAGGCGGGGCCTGCTCGCTCGATGATATCCGACATCTCGCGCACAGCTCTCTCAAAGCCGACAAAAACAGAATGCGAGACAATGCTGTGTCCAATATTCAGTTCCTGCAGGTGGGGCAGAGAGGCCACGGCTTCCACATTGAGATAAGTAAGGCCGTGGCCGGCGTGTACCCCAATGCCGAGTCCGTGGGTCTGTAAAGAAGCATTGCGGAGTGATGTCAACTCTTCTTTCTGGGACACCTGCCCTTTGGCTTCAGAATATGCCGCCGTGTTCAATTCCACGAAATCTGCGTTTAACTCCTTGGCGGCTTCAATCTGCTCGGGATGCGGGTCGATAAAAAGACTCAAGAGAAGCCCCGCTTCTCGCAACGGCTTCATCAAGCCGGCTATTTGCTCGATGTTGCCTGCCACGTCCAAGCCGCCCTCGGTCGTTATCTCTTCACGTCGCTCCGGAACCAAGGTGACTTGTTCCGGCTTCACATCAAGTGCGATGCCCTGCATCTCGGGTACAGGCGCCATCTCCAGGTTGAGCTTGCCTCGAACCACTTGGCGCATCAATTTCAAATCCCTGTCCTGTATATGCCTCCTGTCTTCACGCAGGTGAATGGTGATGCCTATCGCACCCGCACGCTCAGCAATAAGCGCGGCCGCCACCGGGTCGGGTTCGTTCGTCTTCCGCGCTTCACGGATGGTGGCAACGTGGTCCACATTCACACAAAGCTTGGCCATCTCATCCCTCAACACCACACCTGCAACACGATGCTATTTGGACGTTCGTCTCCCAAATGCCGAAATTCAGTGGCACTCCTATGCTCTATCATAAATTGAAATTTAAGGAGAAACTAGGCTTGGCCGGGCGCCAGGTCCGTCGGTGACCCTTGCGGATCCTCTCGAGGTTTTTCCTCCGGTTCAGAAGAGACAGGGGTCTTTCCTTCACCAACCCCGTCTTTTCGCTTGCGACTCCTGGAAATCTCCCCGGTTTCCATCAAAGACTCGATGTCTTTGAGATCGATGGTTTCATACTCGAGTAGCGCATTGGCGAGCAAATCGAGCTTGTCCCGATTTTCCTCGAGTAGCTTATACGCTCTCTCATAACTCGACGAGACCATATCCTTCACTTCGTTATCAATTTCCAAGGCCACCTGGTCGCTATAATCCCTGTGCTGGGAGATTTCACGGCCCAAAAAGATTTGCTCATGTTTTTTTCCATATGCCAAGGGGCCGAGTTTTTCGCTCATCCCCCATTCACAAACCATGCTTCGCGCCAAGTCGGTCGCCGTCTGGATATCGGCTTTCGCCCCTGTCGTCAATTCTTCAAAGACCAGCATCTCCGCCGCACGTCCACCCATCAGGCAGGCAAGCTGGTTCGTCAAAAATGTCTTGTCGTTGCTGTAACGATCTTCAAGAGGAGAGGACCATGTACTTCCCAACGAAAAACCACGCGGGATGATCGTCACCTTCTCTACCGGGTCCGTCCCGGGTATCAGTAATGAAACAAGGGCGTGCCCCGCTTCGTGGTAGGCCGTGTTTTTCTTCTCTTTTTCACTGAGCGCCATGCTGCGCCGCTCCTTGCCCATCAAGACTTTATCCTTCGCTTCCATCAAGTCTTCATTTTCCACGGACTGTTTTCCCCGGCGCGCCGCGAGAAGTGCGGATTCGTTCAAAAGATTCGCCAAGTCAGCGCCCGCAAATCGCGGGGTTCCGCGTGCTATGAGACTCAAATCGACGGATTCATCGAGCGGCACTTTTACGGCATGCACCTTCAAAATGGCCAAGCGCCCTTTAATATCGGGCAAGGAAACGACAATCTGGCGGTCAAAGCGGCCAGGCCTGAGCAGAGCCGGGTCCAGCACGTCCGGCCGGTTCGTCGCTGCCATCAGGATGACCCCGTCATTCGACTCAAAACCATCCATCTCGACGAGAAGTTGATTGAGCGTTTGCTCACGCTCATCGTGACCACCCCCCAGGCCGGCGCCTCTGTGTCGCCCGACGGCATCAATCTCATCGATGAAAATGATGCAAGGCGCATTTGCTTTGCCCTGCTCGAACAAATCCCGGACTCTCGACGCCCCGACTCCGACAAACATCTCCACAAAACTCGACCCGCTTATCGAGAAAAACGGCACGTCCGCTTCGCCCGCGATGGCCCGCGCCAGCAAGGTTTTGCCCGTGCCCGGAGGACCAACCATGAGGACACCCTTGGGAATACGTGCGCCCAGGCGCGTGAACTTCTGCGGGTCGCGGAGAAAATCAACGAGTTCTTCAAGTTCTTCCTTGGCTTCCTCGATGCCGGCCACATCTGCGAACGTAATTTTTTTCTTCGCGGATTCGGGCATCATTCGCGCTTTGCTTTTTCCGAACGACAGCGCTTTGGAGCCGCCCATTTGCATCTGGCGCATGAAGAAAATCCAAACGCCCAGCATCACCAGCATAGGCAGCCAACTCAACAGCATGTTCATATACCAGGAGTTTTGTTCTACGGGCTGCGCCGTGATGCGAACGCCCTTGGCTCTAAGTGTGTCGATCAGCTTCGGGTCTTTGGGAGCGTGGGTGTGAAAGGACCTACCGCTCAGGTAGCGACCCCGAATATTGTCTCCCTGGACGATCACTTCGGTCACCTGTCCATCAGATACCGCTTGCAGGAAATCGCTGTAGACAACCGTTCGGTCGGTTGAGCGCGGGCTATTGAAGGCTTGAAACAAACCAACCATTATCAACCCGATAATCAGCCAAAGCGCCAAATTCTTGTAAAATTGATTCAAAATGCCTTCCTTTTTTCGCGTAAGCGGCTCTCTATACCCTGAAAACACGTTATCAGGATTTTTCCCATCCGTCTACGAGCTAAACTCCAAATCAATAACCCAAAGAACTTAAGAGCTTACTGTCTTTATTCTCCAGCAACGCTTTAAGGGTAACCCCCCTCTTCTCATTCCCATCAAGCACGAATTCCGCTGAAACCTGATGACCTATGATCCATGCCACCTTATCTCCTACGGCCAGGAGAGGTATTCGATTCCTTACGGATTTCGGTATTTTCCGCTTTATGAGGTAATCCTTGAGTTTCTTCGCTTTTGTTCGTCCCAATGGATGGAACCGATCTCCATCACGCCGGGTTCGGATACAGGCATCCGCCCCCAGCTTTTCCAGGTCGAGACACACCTCCCATGCGCCGTTTGAACGATGTGTAAAATGACATGACGCTTCTATCGCAAGGCCTAGTGAATGATGAACCGTCTTTCCTGGAACCCGCAGTTTTTTCTCCTCAAGCAACTTCGAATCAACAAGGGAACTCCCGAAGATAAGGCGGTCATATTCCTTTCTCGCTTCCAGGTCGCCCGGCAAACTCAACACACCCGAGGGTTTATCTCCCATTGCCAGGCGGTCCAGGCCTTCAATCCATTCCCGGAGAGCGCGTCTGCCGGTTTGGGCGGGCGATTCGCCTCTGAGCATTGCAAGTGCCGCACGCCAAACCTCCGCTCTAAGCGATTGAGCGAGTTCCTTCACTGCCCCTAAAGGAGAAACAACGAGTTTCCCGTTGTCTTTATGGATGAATTTCACCGTCAATTCCTTGGACATCTCATCCATCAGGAAAACAAGCGGGGCCGATATCTCCGCACTCTTGGCGATTCCGCTAATGGCCGCATCCCCCAAGTGCTCCCGAACCATCGGCATAATTTTTTTGCGTATCCGATTTCTGAGGCGACTCTCGTCCAGGTTCGTTTCATCCTCGACCCAGGAGATGCCCAGTATCTCCAAGTACTCCAAAATCTCTTCACGCGACAAATCCAGTAAAGGCCGGATGATGTGGAACGCATCTTCTCCTTTCGACGAAAGCGGGGTCCTCCACTTTATGCCTCCCATCCCCCTGACGCCTGCCCCTTCAAACAAACGCATGAGCACGGTTTCGGCTTGATCATCCCTGTTGTGGGCCAACGCAATGGTATCGGAGCCTATCTCCCTCCCAATCGCCAGGAAGGCCGAGCGCCTTGATTCGCGGGCAGCTCCTTCAAGACCCAGTTGCGCTGTTCGAGACACATGAACGTGCTCACAACGAAAATCGATATCGTGTCGCAAGCACACCTGCTCAGCATGCTCCGCATCTTTTTTTGAAAGACCGCCACGGAGTCCATGTTCGATATGAACGGCACACAGGAGTTGTGATTCCGGCAGGATCGACTTCAAGGACAACAAAAGAGCCGTGGAATCTGCGCCACCGGAAAAACCGACCATCAAAGGGGCAGACTCGGCCGCATAAGCCGATTTCTGGAGGCCTTTTCTCACCTTGGCTTCAAATCGTTTTTTTATTTTAAGTGGATTTGTTTGCGAGGTGTCCGAGGTCATCGGGAGTTCCTCCCCTGGTGGCGAGGAATGGTAGCGGCGGAGGGACTTGAACCCCCAACACTACGGATATGAGCCGTATGCTCTAACCGGTTGAGCTACGCCGCCAGAATGCCCCCCGTCAGGGAGACTGCTTGGGTCGGAATATGGCGAAAAAAAACATGGCCGAGAGAATATAGCAAAAAACCTGTATGCCAATGTCTTCCATGCGAAAGCCTACCATCAAGCACAGGTACCCCAAAAAGAGCAAAATAAGAATCTCGATTTCACGTCTCATTTGTCATTTGCTCCCCGTTCCAGGCCTTCGGGCGAAGGCGGCATTTCCCTCGATTCGGTTTGTTGTATCCTCAAATCCGGAGAAAATTCCGGACAAAAAATCGCTCCGTTCGGTTCATTGCGATACTTCAGGCGGCAACCCTCTCGCCAAGCGCAAACTGCACACTCGCGAACTCCCTGGTAGGCCACGCTCGACTATCTCCTTCCAAAACTCGCCTCGCTACAGGAGCAGAATATAAATGCACGGGCCCGAAAACGTCAAGTTTTCTATTTTTGCTTTTCCCTCGCCCTAAACCCCGGACCCGACCAACGTTTGATAAGGAAATCCAAAAATCTTTTCGAAGAAGAATCCGAGAACCTCAAAATTATCCGACGGAATCCATTTCTTCGGAAATCAGATTTTTGAGAAAAGATGCAGCCTCGTTTATCGCCACAAATTGTGTATCCCCTGTTTTCCTCGATTTCAACTCGATTTTGCCTTCCTTGAGCCCCTTTGGTCCGACGACTATCTTGTAGGGAAAACCGATAAGGTCGGCATCCTTGAATTTCACGCCCGGGCGCTCATCCCTGTCATCAAGCGCGACATCCAGCCCTGCGGACTCGAGCGAATCGTATATGCCATCGCAAACTTTCATGGTTTCATCATCCACTCTCACCGGAATGATGTCCACATGATATGGAGCGATGGGAGTCGGCCAGATAATGCCGTCCTCATCATGGTTCTGCTCTATGGCTGCGGCCACGGTGCGACCCACGCCAATGCCGTAACAACCCATGACGATGGTGTGCGTCTCGCCGCTCTCATCCTGATAGGTAGCATCCAGGGATTCGGAATACTTACAACCCAGTTTGAAGACATGCCCCACTTCGATCCCGCGTCTGATGCTGAGTTCCGCTTCACAACTGGGACAAGCATCTCCCTCCTGGGCAACGGTAAGGTCTGCAAATTCACTTGCCTCAAAATCACGACCCTCGCGCGCGCCCGTGTAGTGATAGTCTGTTTGATTCGCCCCGAAAATGAGTCCGCCTCTATTTTCAATGGCGTAATCAGCGACGAGTCGGACATTCGACAAGCCTACAGGGCCTGCGAAACCCACTTCGGAATTGGTGAGCTCCTCTACCGTCTCGGCATCAGCAAGCTCTATATCCACCGCATCAAGCGCATTCTTCAGTTTGATTTCATTCAAATCCCTGTGGCCTGGAATCATTGCCGCCACCGGCTCACCATCCGCAACATACAAAAGAGTTTTCACCATGCGATATGGAGGCAAAGAAAAAAACTCGGCAACCTCCTCTATCGTATGGGCGCCAGGAGTATGAACTTTTTCAAGTTCGCTTTCTTCGCTCTTGGGCAACTTCAAAGATACCGGCGATTTTTCGACGTTCGCTGCGTACCCGCACGTATCACAAACGGTAATCGCTTCCTCACCTGTATCAGCCATGACCATGAACTCATGCGAAAAACTCCCGCCAATAGCACCTGAATCCGCTTCCACAGCGCTGAACTTCAAACCACAGCGCCGAAATATCCGGGTATAGGCTTGCACCATTTCTTCATAGCTTTGCTCCGCGCCCGCCTCGTCTCGATCAAAGCTGTAGCCGTCCTTCATCGTAAACTCCCGCCCTCGCATGACGCCGAAGCGGGGCCTTATCTCATCTCTGAATTTCGTTTGAATCTGATACAGGTTGAGAGGCAGTTCCCGATAACTCCTCACTTCGCGCGCCACCAGATCGGTGATTACCTCCTCGTGTGTGGGTCCCAGACAAAAATCACGCTCATGGCGATCTTTCAGGCGGAGCAATTCTTTGCCGTACACTTCCCACCGTCCCGTTTTTCGCCAAAGCTCTGCGGGATTCAGCGTTGGCAGGAAAACCTCTTGTGCGCCTGCACGATTCAACTCCTCGCGCAAAATCTGTTCGACTTTGCGCTGCACGCGCACGCCGAGGGGCAAAAGCGTGTATACCCCGGCCGCCAAGCGACGAATCATGCCCGACCGCACCATAAGTTTATGGCTGACGACTTCCGCATCAGCGGGCGCTTCTTTTAATGTGGGTAAAAACCCTCGTGAGAATCGCATGAATCAGATTTTCTCAGGAGTGAGCTATCTCGAATTGACCTCGCTCATATTGCTCTGCAAGTTGCTCTACACGCTCAACCAAATTTTTCTTGATATCCTCATAGGACACCAAGCCCGATTTTTCACCTTTCATGAAAATCAGAGCTCGTTTGTGGCCGCCGGCCACGCCGATGTCTGCGTCTTTCGCCTCTCCGGGACCGTTCACCTCACAACCCATGACGGCCACCGTGATGGGAGCATTGATGTGGGCCAGCTCTTGTTCTATCTCCATGGTGAGCTTATCCACGTCAATCTGGACACGCCCGCATGATGGACATGCGACAACATTCACGCCCTTTTGGCGCAACTTGAGGCTTTTCAGAATTTCGTAGCCCACGCGCACTTCCTCCACCGGGTCTGCGGCCAAGGAAACGCGAATGGTGTCGCCAATACCTTCTGAGAGCAGAATGCCCAGGCCGACAGCGCTTTTTATGCTGCCCGTCTGTAGGCTTCCACTCTCCGTGATGCCGAGATGAAGAGGATACTCGACGCGTTTCGCCATCAACCGATAGGCTTTCACCGCCCTCGCGACATCGGAAGCTTTCAGGGAGATTTTCGTGTCATAAAAGTTCCGCTTCTCCAGCATGGCGACATGACGCAAACCACTTTCCACCATAGCTTCGGGGGTTGCGCCACCAAAACGATCGAGCAGATGCTTTTCTAAAGAACCGGCGTTCACACCCACGCGAATGGGCAGGCCGTGGCCTTTCGCCGCGGCGACCACCTCACTCACCCGTTCCTCTCCATTGATGTTGCCGGGGTTGATGCGCAAGCAATCTATCCCCGCATCCGCCGCCATCAAGGCGTAGCGATAATCGAAATGGATATCCGCCACCAAGGGCATCTCGGTGCGTTTTCTGATCTCATAGAGCGCATTGGCCGATTTTTCGTCAGGAACGGCCAAACGTACAATTTCACACCCGGCGGCTTCCAGGCGTTCGATTTGAGCTATGGTTGCCTCCACATCGTGCGTGTAGGTGTTGCACATCGATTGCACGACGATGGGAGCGCCACCACCGATTTTGACGCCCCGCACTTCGACCTGGGAGCTTTCTCGTCGATTCAGGGGGAACAACGACGGATCCGCACAAGGCAACGCTTCGCCGGTTGTATCCGCTTCAACCATCGGCAGAGTGGTGCCGGCCTGCTCTTTGGGGGGCAGGCCGACTCCCGGTATGGGTTTCGTGTAAAACACGTCGTCCGTAAATGGCTCAAACATGGTCAAAATCCCTATTTGCCGCCTTTCTGGCTTTCAGGAGATAATTTCATTGAACTCCTACCTTTTCCCTTTTGCTCTTCTTTTTTCGTTATTGTTGCCGAGTCCCTCCCAAAAAGATAATACACGCTGTCCTTGTAGGTAGCAAAGATCATCAAACCGATGAGAAGAACGGTGCCGACCTGCATGGCCACCTCTCGGACCCTGAGGCTGATAGGTTTGCCACGCAAGGCTTCGATAAGCAAGAAAAAAATATGCCCGCCATCGAGAACCGGGATTGGCAACAAGTTCAAAATCGCCAGGTTAATGCTGAGTAAAATCGTAAACATGATGAGATAGCGGAACCCGCGTTGCGCCTGCTCCGCGGCCACCACAGAAATACGAATCGGGCCGCCAATGTCCGCCGGAATGGTCTTCGTCAGCATCGAATACAGCGTAATGACCGTTAAGCTGGCGATGCGGTAATTCTGCTCGAATCCCTTCCCCAGGGACTCAAAAAAGCCGAAACGCTCTGTGTAAGTGCCTTGACCGATACTGATACCGATTCGGCCATAACCCAACTCCTTGCCCGTCGCGCTCTTCGATGTCGGAATGATCGCCGTTTCAAAGGATTTGCGGCCGCGTTCCACCGTCAAAACGAGTTTATTGTCGGCGTTTCTTCGTATGATTTCGACAAGCTCGGACCATTTCTGAATCCTCTTCCCGTCGATGGCAACGATGTGATCGCCTGCTTGAAGGGTCGCCTTTTGTGCAGGCGTATCGGGCAAAACACCGCCGACCCACGTTCCGGGGACGGGAATACCTCCAAGGTGCAACCCCCAACTGAGGAGTATCGCCAAGGCGACATTAAACAAAGGCCCCGCCGAAATCACAGCCAATCGGTGACTCACAGGCCGCAAGTAGAATGATTTCTCCGGCTCATCCGGTTCTTTGGGAATATCGGGATTATCAGGTTGTGCTTCGGGGTCTTCTCCCACGAGCTTCACATAACCGCCCAAGGGGATCAGGGACACGCGATATTCAGTCTCTCCCCGCTGAAAACCCCAGATGCGGCGCCCGAAGCCCAAGGAAAACGTGGAAACACCGATTTTGAGCCATTTCGCGACGAGATGATGGCCCAGTTCATGGATAAAGATGAGCAATCCGAGAACCAGTACGGCCCAGAAAATCGTCTGCCCAAAACCCATCACCCAGTTTATGACTTGCATCACCATTCTCGAAAGAATCCTTTATCGCTGGCCACTGTGAGACGGCATTTGCAGAACTTCGACGTTCGGCGGCACGGTGAATCGAAATTCCTCTGCTTTGATTCTGACGTTTTCTTTGATATTTGAAAACCGCAGATGGCTTTTGTTACCGATGTTATCAATATAAACCAGAGTGAGGATTCTAAAATTTTCAGGCTCCACTTCGATCCACATTCGACGAAACGAGGCGCTCGCAGCCTTCGGCTCCATGCGAATGCGATGGGGCTGACCGGCCCTCCAAATCCCCCCGCTTCGTTCGGCAATTCCAACCTCTTCCACAGTTACATGAAAATTCTTTTTCAAATTCCCCTTTCCTGACAAAAATAACAAAGGAGTGGCGCCAAACCCCAAGCCCCCGGCTTCGGAAACCATCACCTGCTTGAAGCGAGCGGTGTAGAGCCAAAACGTGCGGCCATCGGAAACCAAAAGCTGCTTTTCAGGCGTAACGTACTCCATGCGCAGTCTGCCGGGCTTCTTCCACAACAGGGTTCCGCTCGACTTGGTCGTTCGCCCGAGGGACTTCAATTCATTTTTCTGCTCGAATGAGGCTTGCAGAGATTCAAGTGTGTCATATTTTTTCTGAAGTTCGGTGATTATTTTCTCCGCCTTTGGACGCGATTCTTCCGCCATAGACGCGGCGAGAGCGTACTCTTGCGAAAATGCGAAAAACGAAAAACCGAATACCAGTATGAAAAAACTCAATTTGCGCAAAACTCTTAATCCTTTATGAATGACTACTCCGAAATAGGTGAGATGAAACCTCCGCCATCCAGAAAAGCGTCGCCCATGTATTCCGCAACACCATCAACCCAACGAACGCTCCCCTCGGCGATGAGTCGCACCGCCAGTGGGTAGATGCGGTGCTCATAAGCGAGAATCCTCTCCGAAAGGGTTTCTTCATCGTCACGGGGCAGAACCGGTACGGCGGCCTGCAAAATAATCGGTCCCGTATCCACTCCCTCGTCCACAAAGTGGACCGTGCAGCCGGTCACTCTCACACCGGCATCCAAGGCTTTTCTTTGTGCATGCAGACCAGGGAAACTCGGCAGAAGCGAGGGATGAATGTTGATGATTCTTCCTGAGAAACGGTTGACAAACTCCGGCGGTAAAATGCGCATGAAACCAGCGCAACAGACGAGATCGATTCCGTAATTTTCAATCTCATCGCCCATCTTCCGATAAAAACCCTCCTCCTTCGGCGCCAGATGTCTGGTCCGTATACCGGCCATCGAGGCGCGCTCGAGCGCATACGCATTTTTTCTGTCGCTCAGCACCAATACAACTTCCGCCGGGAAATTCGCGTTCCGCGCGGCATCAATAAGAGCTTGCAAGTTGGACCCACGACCCGAAGCCAAAACACCCACACGTAATCGTGTTCCTGAATGCACTAAAATACGCCCTCAATGACGACGGATTGGCCGCCCTTCGGTTTATTGGCGACTTCGCCAACAACCATGGCTTGTTCTCCCGCATTTTTCAAACATCCGAGCAAAGACTCGGCTCGCTCCGATCTCACGAGAAAGACAAAACCCAAGCCCATGTTGAAAGTATGATACATCTCCGCGCTCTCAACCGGGCCGAATTCTTGGATCAATGAGAATATCTCGGGCGCCACCCATTTTTCAGGATAAAATTTAGCCTGCAATTCATCTGGCATGACACGGTTTACGTTTCCCGGAATTCCGCCTCCAGTGATGTGCGCGATGCCGCTAATTCCCTCTTCTCTTCGAACGGAATGGGCCCCTTTGGCGTAAATCCGGGTCGGCTCCAATAAAACATCTTCAATGGGAGCGCCTAGCTTTTGCGCCGTCGCATCCCGTGTTTCTTTTGAATTAAATATTTTTCGCACCAAGGAATATCCGTTGCTATGAATTCCTGAAGAAGGAAGAGCTGCAATAACATCACCTGCTTTTACAGGCGTTCTATTGTCGAGGTTTTCACGCTCAACCACTCCCACGGCGAATCCGGCGAGATCATACACGCCCGACTGGTACATATCAGGCATCTCGGCGGTCTCACCCCCGAGGAGGGCGCATCCTGCTTCCCGGCATCCTCGCGCAATTCCGGATACGACTGTCTTCAATACGCTCTGATCAATCTTGCCCGTCGCAATGTAGTCAAGAAAAAAAAGCGGTTCTGCCCCCATGGTTAGGATATCGTTGACGCACATGGCCACCAAGTCGACCCCTATGGAATCATGACGCTCGAACTCTTGGGCCAAGAGCAATTTCGTGCCGACGCCGTCGGTGCCTGAAACTAGTACAGGATCTTCATATTCCCCGCCCAGACGGAACAAATCTGCAAAATCCGTCGTCCCCTTCAGAATACGGCCACTTTGGTTAGAATGGGTGGATTTTACAATTTGGGCGATAGCCTGAACGAAACCCTCGCCCAACTCGATATCGACGCCCGCATCGCGGTATGTCAGACGATCCTCATTCAAAAGTGATGTTCCATGATTTAGCAGGCGGAATCGTTCGGGATGTACTCAAAATCAGCCATGGACTTCCATCAATTTCTTGACCAAAGCTACATTATGCCGGTGTCCACTTCTCTCAGCAGTTACTTTTCCTCGGACAGGACGACCGGTTAAATACAGATCTCCGATCACGTCAAGAATTTTATGGCGAACGAACTCATTGGGAAATCGCAATCGGGTATTCACAACGCGTGCTTTGTCCACGAGAATTACGTTATCCCAACGACCTCCCTCGGCCAAGCCCATTTTTTCGAGCGACTCCAACTCATTGACAAAACCAAAGGTACGGGCCGGTGCGATTTCTTCCTGAAAACCCAATGCATTCTTGTGCTCATACACGTAGGTTTGCTTCCCAATCGGTTTAGGATAATCAATAAGGTATGAAACCGAAAAAGAATCCGCCGGCTCGATACGAACGTAGCCCTTTCCGTCATTCGGTTCACCTACCTCATATGCCTTATCAATCCACAAGTCCTCGCGTTTTTCTTTCTGATCTTCAATGCCTGCTTCTTCAAGCAAGCGACAAAACTCCACTGCCGACCCATCCATGACGGGCACTTCCTCACTCATTTTGATGAGTATATTGCTTATCTTGTATGCGTGCAGCGCGCTCATGAGATGCTCAATCGTTCGAGCAGTCACAGTCCCATTGCGCAAGTTTGTCGCATGGTTGGTGCCATCCACGAAATCGACACTCGCCCTCACAGTATCGGGGCTTGTCAGGTTGCCGAATTGTATCCCGCTCCCCGGTGGCAGAGGCTCGATGATCAATCCGGTTTTCAGCCCTGAGTGAAGCCCCCGGCCATACAATACGACACTTTTCGAAATGCTCCTCTGATTTGATTCCCTTAGCGTCGTCGACGCCGGCAATATGGGCTCTATATTGTATGTTTTAATTTTTCGCATTAAAGCAGGTTTCGTCATGCCCACCGCCTTGGCGGTCTTATTGATATCCCAACCGTGCTCCTCCAGATGGAAGGCGAGGTACTGTCTCTCCCACTGCGTTCTGGCCACATTAAAATTGGACGGGGTATCATTTTTTGAGGTGCTCACCTCGAAATCAGAAGTCTCGCGTATCGTGTCCGGCAAGTGGTCGATGTGAATCTCCGATCCTTGCGATGTGGATGCCGCTTTGGTCACTGCACCTTTTAGTTCAGCAATATTGCCCGGCCAGTCATAGTCTTCCAGAACCGCAATGACATCCTCAGGAAATTCCTTTTCATGCCCGCCAACTTCAACGCATTCACTCAAGAATCTGTTTGCTAACGGCAAAATATCCCCTTTGCGTTCGCGCAAAGGGGGCAAGTGTATTACATCCGCGCCAATTTTATCAGATAAGGCTTGCACGTAAGCCTTATCCTTTGGGGTTCCTATGTAATCAACGGATACGATTAAACGCTTTGAATCCTCTATGCGCTCAAGAAATTGAACAAGAAATTTTTCACGCCCCGCCATGGGCAACTGTTCCAGACCATCCAGATATATAGTCCCTTGAAAGGTATCGGGCACCAGCCGCTCCAGGGCATCTTCCCATTCGCCTATCTCCGCCATTGGAAACAGCGAACGGCAATGAACAGGCCGAAAGCCTTCTTCTTTTCCGGCGCCGTTCTCGTGGATCGCCCTTGCGACAAAACGCTTGCCGGTTCCCCTTTCACCTGCAATCAGCAAGGGCCCAATATCTTTCGCCGCTCTCCTGATTGCCCTTCGAACCCTCTGAACATGCTTGCTGGCACCGTCAAGTATCACGTCGCCAACATTATTCGCCTTAATATCCTTGGCCCTTCGCGCTTGAACGGCGGAATCGACTATGCGCAAAACCGTATCAATGGATAGAGGTTTTTCAATGAAATTAAAAGCGCCTGACTTTGTTGCGGCCACTGCGGTCTCAATATTGCCGTGGCCCGACATCAGGACGACTTCGATATCTGCGTTGGACTCTTTCACTGCTTGTAAAGTCTTGATTCCATCAATGCCGGGCATCCACACATCAACCAGAACCACATCGGGAGCTTCGGTCCGGACCAACTGAAGAGCAGTTTCTCCGGACTCGGCCCGTTCTACGCGATACCCTTCATCCAGCAAGACATCTTCCAGGCTCACGAGTATTTCACGCTCATCATCGACGATAAGCACATGGCCCTTATCCAATGGAAGCCGTCCTTTGCTTTTCGGGCGTGATGTCCACAGCAGGCGCCAGTGGCAACGTTACGCGAAAAATGGAACCAGACGGATGGTTATCTCGCACGCCTATTGTTCCATTGTGATCCGCCACAATGCGGTGACATATAGCCAAGCCCAACCCGGTGCCTCTATCCTTTGTCGAAAAGTAAGGCGAGAATATATGGCCTTTCACATCTTCCGATATACCTTGCCCCTGGTCGGCAACTTCAACAACTATCATATTTCTGTCTTTATCACTCCACGCT
Organism: bacterium; assembly: GCA_965203325.1. Classification (GTDB taxonomy): domain Bacteria; phylum UBA8248; class UBA8248; order UBA8248; family UBA8248; genus Bin107. The sequence goes on along the minus strand of OZ241875.1, from coordinate 62,021 downwards.
TGCAAATCAATCTCGCCCTCGACATCGTGGGATTCAAAGGCATTTTCCAATAAATTGATAAACACGCGCTGCAACTGCTCGGGATCCGCCATGACAGCAGCATTCCCAACATCGATATGAATCGAAAATTTCACATCCCCCTTCCTGCCACGATATAAATTTGCAACATCCTCAATGAGGGGGACAAACCCGCAGAGCCTCAATCTCGGCTCCGGCATGCGAGCGAATCGGCTGAATTCATCCACCATATCAATCAGGCTTGTTACCTGATTGATAATAGTATCCGTGCAAGATTCAAATACTTCGGTAAAATCATAGGCCTCATTATCAAATTTTCGTCTCATTCTCTGAGCAGAAAGTTGAATCGGCGTAAGTGGATTTTTGATCTCGTGCGCGATGCCACGGGCCACTTCCTGCCATGCGGCCACTTTTTGAGCCCGTATCAAAGCCGTCATATCATCAAACACAATGACGGCACCAAGTCTGCCGCCATCTGCGCTCTTCAGCAGAGTCAAGCTCGCGCGTAGTGTCAGCACACGGCCATCAATCATGACCTCCACTTGCTCCGAAGCGCTTTGGTGTTCTCGGGCTCGCATAGAGCGCATCAACTGACGAACAGGCTCAAGATGTGTGCTTTCGAAAACCTCGCTGAACATTTGCCCTACGGCATTCTGCGGTTCAATCCTCAGCAACTCCCCGGCTGCTTTGTTGAGGATAGTAACGCGCCCTCGGCGATTGATTGATATTACACCCGCTCCGATATTTTCGAGCATCGCTTCCATATACCTGCGTCTTCTGTCGATTTCCAGGTTGGAACGGCTCAAGATTTCAGAAGATTCTTCGATTTTTTCCTTGTTGGCCAACAATTCCTCCGTCATGCTGTTAAATGCGTTGACCAAAATCCCCACTTCGCCATCTGCCTGCGCATCCACGCGATGTTCGAGGTCGCCATCCGACACCGCCCTTGTAGCTTCCGCCAATTTCTCAATGGGAACCGTAATCCCTCGAGCGAGGTAGAAGCCGAACCAGATGGCCGCAAAGAGAATGAGCAAAGTAACCACCAAGAAAGTAATGATGTAGTTTGCTTTGATTGGATTCTTGGACAGTTCCAACTCTTTATAGTTCACAAAGGAGTCCGATATGCCTCTGATCTTCGCCACAAGTCGATCAGGCACGTATTTGGATACGACGATAAACCCCACCACTTTTTTTTGACTCTTCAAAGGCGCCACGCCATAGATGACATCTCCTTTTTCCCAATTCTCTATACTTGAGCGCGACTCCCCATCAATCACTTGATCTACGTATCCCACCAGTGGCGAAAACGTTGTGGCTTGCGCCAACCCCGGGCGCCTGACCGATACGATCTCCTTCCGCTCCCTATCGTAGAGTTGGATGAAATCCACCCCCAAGTTCTTTCTCTCGGCCTCCAATGTTTTTTCAGCCGCCTTGGAGTTCGTTATTATATCAGGTCGTGTCTTCTCCAACGTCAGCGCAAGGCGACTCGCGCTGAACAGCGTGTTTCGCTCCACCTCGCGATAATACGTTTGAGCCACCTCGAAAGAGCCTTTGAGCGCTCTCTCCACGTTCATGTTGAACAAAGCATTAAAACTTTGGTTAATCAAACCGCTGGCCACCACGAAAAGAGCCACTACAGGGATGAGCGTAAATCCGACAAACGCCAATACGAGTTTTAATTGCAAGCGTGAACGACCGGCACCCGTTCTCCCCTCGTAGTAAAGACGCACCAAGTGCTTTGCTACCAGGAGAATAACCACCATGAGCAGAATGATGCTCAGATTCACTAGCGCAAATACGACAACATTGTTTAACAGTGGGACTTCCGGCTCAAGCTCTTTGAAGTAAATCCAAGCCGTAAACGAAAGAGTCGCAATGATGATCAAAGCGATGAAGGATCGCAGAAGTGTTCTTCGTCGGCGCGAAGAGATCTCCTGATTCAGTCGCGTTGGATGCACAATTCACATTCCTTCAGAACTAAATGTCTGGGAATAGCTCCAATCAGACTGCTTCCCCCAAAAAGCAAGCAAGTAATTAAAGGGAAAAACAAAATCAACATGATTCATCCGCGCTCTGATTTTGACATAGTATCGACTATTTGGGGGCAAGACCTTGCCAGGGACAATGGGCGCGCCATTCAGCTCGCGCATCCAGTCCGTCATTTCGCCTTGGCTTTTCGTCACTTTTCTCTCGATCTCTTTTTCCCCTTCTTTGAGATGAAAAGTGTATGTTTTTTTCAAGGCGCTATATTTCACTTGGTGATGTAATTGCCGCGAGGTGACTTCCAAATCATAAATCAGCTTGCGAGTGCGCAAGAGACTTACGTCAAAGATGAACTTCGTCGTTACACCGCTATGAATAGCTTCCAACAATTTCGGCGAAAATGCACCCAAAAGAGAACCAAAAACAAGCAACCGCCCATTCTTCTTGATAACAATAATATCTTTTATCCGAATTCCATCTTGGCTATCTGTTGCGGAAATCGCCGGTCCCGCCAAAGCGAAAATCATACAGATGGCTATGGCAAGTTTCCTAAGAACAAATGTTTTCCGGGCGTTAGATAACATATGCTCCCCTTGGCCTTGAAATTCAATGCTATCGCATATGAAAAAAGCTCTCAATACCTTGTTTGACTTCCCTGGCTTCATGTCCGTGAAGCACTTCCGGATTATGCGCTGCGACCTGGCCCTGCTGTTATCGCTGCTCAACGTTTGCCATGATTTCCCTGAGTTCATACAGGGTTTCGAGAGCTTGGCGAGGTGTCATGGAATCCGGATCGATGCTTTTCAACAAATTTTCAATTTTCGATTCTGTTCCTGAAAACAAAGGCAATTGCCCATTGTCCCAGCGATTTTCCAGATTGGATTTTTCGTCGCTGGAACGAGAGGTCGTCTCCGTACTCTCAAATCTGGAGAGCAACGTCTTGGCTCGGTCGATAACCTCTTCCGGAAGTCCCGCCAGCCTGCCTACCTGAATGCCGTAGCTTCTATCGCAACTGCCATCGGTTACTTTTCGCAAGAAAACGATTTCATCGCCCCACTCCCGGACCTCGACCGTCAAGTTTTTCACGCAAGCGAGCTCTTTTGAGAGTTCGGCCAACTCATGATAATGGGTCGCAAACAAAGTCCTCGCCCTGTGCTGGACCTTGTTATGAAGATACTCAACAATTGACCATGCAATGCTGACGCCATCATAGGTGCTCGTACCTCGCCCGACCTCGTCCAGGACGATGAAACTCTTCCGGGTCGACTCTCTTAATATGGTGGCCGTTTCCACCATCTCCACCATGAAGGTGCTTTGCCCCTCCAAAAGTCGGTCATGCGCACCAACGCGAGTGAACACCCTGTCAACCAAACCGATTTTCGCGCTCTTGGCTGGTACGAAACTGCCAATCTGCGCCATTAGAATGATGAGTGCCGTTTGGCGCAGGTAAGTGGATTTACCGGCCATATTCGGCCCTGTGATAATGAGTATTCGGCGGTCGTCACGGATCGACAAATCGTTCGGCACGAAAGAGAGACCAGGATTCTCCGCCTCTATGACGGGATGCCTCCCCTCCATGATTTCCAGATCGGTAGAATCCATAATTCGGGGTCTGACATATCCGAATTTGCGCGCAACGAGTGCCATGGACAAAACGGCATCCAGAATCGCTATCCTCTCGGCGGCGGCAAGTATTCGCTTGGCGTGTTGAGATATTTGCGTTCTTAAGCGCCCGAAAAGCATGAACTCGAGGTGATGGGCTTTTTCCTCCGCGCCGAGTAGGTCTTCTTCCATCTTTTTCAACTCGGAAGTGATGTATCGCTCGGCAGAAACGAGGGTCTGCTTGCGCGTATATTCCATCGGCGCCTGCTCACTGAAGCGTTTGGGAATCTCCAGATAATATCCAAAAACGCGGTTGAACCCGATTTTCAGAGGCAGCCCCGTTCGTTCTTTTTCCCCGCTTTCGTAATTCTTGAGCCACGAATCACCCTCCTGCTGCGCCTTTCTCAGGCGGGCAAGTTCCGGGTCGTAATCAGTTCGAAATATTCCACCTTCTCGAATGGAAACGGGCGGGTCATCTACAATCGCGTTCTTCAGTTCCAACGCTACGTCCTCGAGTGAATCCCAGCCCGACCGGACGGAACAAAACAATTCAGAAGCCATCCCTTCGAGCGCCTCATAAACTTCCGGCAATATGGCCAAAGATCCGCCCAGGCCAGCTATATCTCGGGCATTCGCAGTCTGAGAACCCACGCGTCCGAGAAGCCGCTCGATATCTTGAATAGGTTCAAGGGTTTTTTTGAGTCTATTCAGGATTTCGGAATTGTTCACGAGTTCTTCTACTGATTCGGCGCGATATTCGATGGCTTTTTTTTGAATCAATGGTGAAAGCACCCATTTTTTCAGCAGCCGTCCCCCCATACCCGTTGACGTTTCATCCAGCAAACCGAACAGAGTGCCCCGTTTCCCCCGATCCACTGCCGAACGGGTAATTTCCAAATTTCGCAACGTGGCTGTATCGAGAATCATGGAGTCTGAGAGTCTAGAGAAAAAGACAGGCTTGAGATGGGGAAAATCTCCAGGCTGGTTTTCTTTGAGATACGTTAAAACACCTACGGCGGAATCTGCTGCTACCGGATACGCCAGAACATTCGCTTCATCCGCAAATGCGGGACCCAGGCTTTTGGCATCAAGTGACTCACAAAAAGTGGCGTCCGGTCTTTTTTCAACATGAATGCTTAGCTCATCAATTTTGTTTTTCAACCCATCTGGAGGGGAAAATGCATCCGGGAAAATAAGTTCGCGAGGAGAGAGCCTCTCCAATTGATTATAAATCAGCGTCTCGGCAGCATCGCCTTCCACCTGCGTTGCACAAAACTCACCGGTCGAACTATCGAGCCATGCCATTCCCCAAAGCGTCTCTCCTTCTCTGGCCGATACGGTGATCCCCGCCAAGTATTGAGATTCCTTGCTATCAAGCAACTCGAGGTCGGCAATCGAAGTGCCTGGGGTCAGGACTCGAGTTACCTCACGTTTTACAACTCCCTTACTTTCTCTTGCGTCTTCCACCTGCTCACATATGGCGACTTTGTAGCCCGCTTCCAGCAATCGCCCACAATAGGAGGAGGCCGAATGACAAGGCACACCACACATCGGGATAGGTCCCTTGTCATCACTCTGGCGCGATGTTAACGCGAGTTCCAACACTTTCGCCCCGAGTTTCGCGTCTTCATAGAACATTTCGAAAAAATCACCCAACTGGAAAAACAGTATCGCGTCCGGGTAGCGTCTTTTCATTTCCAGATATTGGCGCATCGCAGGAGAAGGGCCAGGGTTACTTTTGCCGGATGTATTTTTTTCTTTCCTGGCTTGCAGGGTGCCTTTAGGAGGGGACATGCCTATTCCGCCTTCGATTCGCGGGGGGACAGGCTGATCTGAGACTTCGAATCCGTTTTTGACGTGGGCTCATCACGTGCGGTGACGGATTCATCGATTTGCGTATTTCCCATCGTAAGAAGCTTGCCGCTTTGCTCCCGCGCCTCATCCAGATTATTCTCCAGCGTCTTGACTTCCCGCTTTAATTTTCCTATCTGACTCCTGAACTTCAATCTGTCCAATGCCCCGCCAAACCATGCCACCATGAACCCGCATACAAACACGGCCAACAGAACATAAAAAAGAGGCAAGTTGACGCTGCCCTGATAATAGGCAACGGTCACCGGCTTCATGTTGATGACGCCGAAGCTCGATATCGCCAATGCCAAAATCAAGCCGATGATGAGTCGAAGGCTACCCATATCACTACCAAGTCCATCAGGTTTCAGATTTCAAAATCGGGGCGGATTCGATTGCAGGCCGTTTCTGAATTCCCGGAAATCACCCTCACCCCAACGAGAACGGGCAAGAGATTAAGTTCTCTCCAACGAGAAACAATGTGCGATTGACGCAAAATTCCTGTGCTATGCACCCCCAGTTATCTATTCGCCATTTTCTCGCTTTTGCCGATAGAGCCATCCTCCGTCAAGCAGAAAGGCTACTCTTTTTTCTTCCTCACCCATGCGCGCAGATTCAGACTCCGTGTAATGGTCATACCCCTTGAGGTGCAGAAAGCCATGTACGAGCAGACGCTCCGCCAAGACTCCGTAATCCACCGCCTCGGCCTCCGCCTGGCGAAGCACCTCATCCACGCAGATGACCACTTCTCCTAAAAATGTCTCTTCCCCTTTTTGTTCACCCACGAACGGAAAGAAATCAGCCGGCGGGAAAGCCAAGACATCCGTTGTTTCATCTTCCCGCCGATATCGAGAATTTAACGCCCGCATCTCCTCGTCTCGAATGAATACGACGCTGAACCCGTCATCTCCGGACCGGAGAGCTTTCCGTATGACTTCCAAACGTTGCTTCAGCGCTTTGTGATCCAGCGCGAACAGCTTTTGCTGGTTTTTGATGAGGACTTCCATTCGCAGCTCCTTTCTTAGGAGCGTCTTCCTGCCCTGGATAATGAATCCGGTGATGATGAATACCAACCAAAACACGCATGAAGGCGTTTTGAATGTTGCTCAAATCCCTGAGCGTGAGGCTGCAATTGTCCAATTGCCCCTCTGCAAAAGCACTCTGGACAATTCTATCTACCAAAGCGGTGAGGCGCCCATGAGAATGATCCGAAAGCGAGTGCGACGATGCCTCCACCATATCAGCCAGCATCAGGATGCCCGCCTCTCTCGTCTGAGGTCTTGGCCCCGGGTAGCGGAAAAACTCTTCTGTCACGCTATCCCCATTTTCCTTCTTCGCTTTCTCGTAAAAGAACCGAATCAAGGATGTGCCATGATGTTGCTGAATCAAATCGATAATCTCTTTGGGCAGTTGATGGCTTTTGGCGAGTTCCACTCCCTCTTTTACATGGCTGACCAGGATGAGCGCACTCATGTTGGGCTTCAGTCTATCGTGACGGTTTTCCCGCCCCTGGTTTTCGATGAAATATTCCGGTTTCATCATCTTGCCGATATCGTGGAAATACGCACCTACACGGGTCAGAAGCGGGTTCGCGCCGATCGCCTCGGACGCCTCCTCCGCCAGGTTGCCTACAAGAAGGCTGTGGTGATAGGTGCCCGGCGCGCTGACGACCATCTTTCTCAATAGCGGGTGATTCTGGTCGGCCAACTCCAGAAGACGCATATCGGTCGTGAGTTTGAAAATCGACTCGAGCAGGGGCATGGCCCCCGCGACGATGATGACGTTCGAAAGGCCGCCGAGCAAGGCGATGGGAATATCCGTCCACTGCGTGATTGCGGCGCTGAAACCCTCTTGCATATTGAAACCCAGGGCGAGCGCAGCGCCCAACAAACCCAGGATGAACGCCACGATGAGCACGGAAGTCCTGCGCCGATATTCTTTCCATCGGATGGCCGCCAGCACGCCGCCGCCGAGGGCGACGAGGCTGAAATTGATGTGATTCGGCAAAATCAGTCCGGTCAGAACGGCGGAGAAAACTGCCATCAATACCGCCGATGAGCGTCCCAGCAAAACGGCGGCAAGAAGAGAAGCGGAGCAAAATGGAATGATATAGTAAAACGAGTGGAGTGGGATCCCCCGGAAAGTTTCATGCAACACTTCGCTAAAGAGAATGCCCAATTTCAGCAAAACGGCTTGGCTCAAAAGCAGTATTACAAAAAGTGTGACGTTTTTTTGCGATGACAAAAAACTCACATCGTATTTCTGCACACAAACCCATGCCAGAATGAGGAGAATGAAAACCACCAAAGCCGTGCCGGTGAAATTGCCTATCACATGACTTTGTCGGTAGATTTTCTGCAAACTCTTGAGTTTTACAATTTGTCCTTCGCTCAAACGTTCTCCCTCGCGAACGATCATCTCCCCTTGCTTGAGCACCTCGGAAACAGGGGGGACGGAGGCTGCAACCTTTTCTCTGCTCTCAAGTGTCGCCCTGTTGTTGAATGTCAGCGTCGGTCGAATCATTTTCAAGGTTTGAGCAATTAGCAAAGCCCCGACTTTCTGAGGCATTTGTTGGGGAAGTATTTTTCGAGCTTCTTGTTTGAGTAATGTATCTACCTGCCTTAGCTCCAGGGGATTCACAGACCGGCTGACGGAAACGCGATTCCCTGTCCTAATGTCACGCGCCGTAATCCCTTTCGCCGCATGGGTGGCGTATAATTGCTTGTCACTCACGATTTGATGCGCATACGCCGCCTTCAACAATTTGGAGATATCTTCCCGAATCCAGTTCGCGAACCTCTCGTTTCTCAACCAAACGGCCAATTCCTTCGGAACCTTATCTCCCACGAGCTTGTGAAAGGCGCTCTCGGCCTTGACGAATGTGGGAGTAGCGTACATTTCCCGATATGCTTCCGACTCGGAGAAAATAGTCCGGCTCTTCTGCTTGGCCCGTTTCTTCAATTGCTCGGCTTTTACTTTCTCAAGTTCTTTGTCTACCGACCGTTGAATGGATTCAAATGCGCCATTCAACCTGGTAAGGACAACTTGTGAAAGTTGGGTGTCAATATCGTAACGAGGCAGGACTTTTTCTCTGGCTGCCTGGCGCTTCGCATTCGTGGCGATGGGATCGACCACGCGCATATCTTGCGGAGCTTTAATGTCCCTGGGAACGACATCGCCCACCTCGAAAGACACGCGTGGCGCCGAAAGATCGGTTGTGAGCAGAAACGAGAGCACAACGGCGAGCGTTCCGCCCAGAATCCATGGATAAGCCCTCGTGTTGGCAAACGCCAGGGCGCAATCCACGAGCGACCGTCTCGCCGACGCCAGTAGACGCAAAAAGATGTTTTTGGGTTTTCCGGCAGTTTTCCCGACGCCGGCTCGATGGATCACGCGATCAACCTCCAGAATCCTTCAGCTATGAAGGGATCGTGGACGTATCGGCTATATGTGAACGCCCCCGGCATTGCAAGCGCTCTTCGGAGAACTCGCCTATAAACTGTGGGCCTCGTATGCAGAAACGATTTTTCTCACCAATTGCGTGCGAACCACATCTCGTTCGCTGAAATAGACGAAAGAAACCTCTTCTAAATCTCCCAAGACGTCTTGAGCGTGAATCAGCCCGCAGCCGGAGGTTTCGGGCAAATCGATTTGCGTAATGTCCCCCGTCACGACCGCTTTGCTCCGGGTGCCGAGGCGGGTGAGGAACATTTTCATCTGCTCGGGCGTCGTGTTCTGCGCTTCATCCAATATGATGAAAGAATCATTCAGCGAACGGCCCCTCATATATGCGAGCGGCGCTATCTCTATCTCACCCCTTTGAATGAAACGCTCCACCCGTTCGAATTCCACCATATCGTTCAGCGCGTCAAACAGCGGCCTGAGATATGGGTTCACCTTCTCCTGCAAATCACCAGGTAAAAACCCGAGCTTCTCGCCTGCCTCCACAACCGGCCTCGTCAACACAATACGAGCGTATGCCTTCTCCAGTAATCCGGAAACCGCCAAAGCCATGGCCAGATAGGTTTTCCCCGTTCCGGCCGGCCCGATTCCGAATGTCACCCCTTTTTCACGAATCGCCCTGATGTATTCACTCTGGACCGGGCCCTTGGGAACGACGTATCGTTTCTTCGATGAAACCGATATCCGATTCGTCACCAGGGAACGAAGCGTAACGTCTTGCTCAACCGCAACGGCCTGAGCCAGCGTCTTGACGTTCAACGGATCGAACCGAAATCCTTCCTCCACGCATTCCGTCAACTCATCCAGGAACAGTCGGGCCTTCTCGGCGGCATCGGGCGGGCCTTCAACGACGAACCCCTCTGACGCAAGTCTGATTTTTACGTCAAACGCCCTCTCTACGGCCTTGAGAGATTCATCCCGATTCCCAATGATATGAACCAGCCTATCCGGCCCGGCCAGCGGGCTTGCAGCCATCCTTGTCGCCAAAAGATTCAGGCTCCCCGTATTTGCATGTGTCGTCTTTCGAAAAGAAAATCCAAGCTCCATGCGCCATTTGATCGTACGCCCCAGAATTTCAGGCGTCAACAAAAGAACTTTATTTTTATTTCCTACCCCCTCGGGTGGCTCTTGTCCAAGAGTCCCCGCAGTTTTTGCCTATCAACATGCGTGTAGACCTCGGTGGTGGAAATATCCGAATGCCCGAGCATCGCCTGAACGGCCCGCAGATCGGCCCCGTGATTGAGCAAATGAGTTGCAAAGCTGTGTCGAAACACATGGGGACTCACGCTTTTGCCCACGCCTGCTTCTTTGGCCCATCTCTTGACCCGCGCCCAAAAAGCTTGCCGGGTCATGGGTCCTCCCCGGCCCGTGAGAAATACATAATCCGATTTCCGGGCGCGTAGCAGACTTTGTCGAGCGGCGCCAAGATAATCCGCAAGCATATCTTTCGCTTCATCTCCTATGGGAACAAGCCGGGACTTATCTCCCTTTCCGTGAACAATGCAAAAACCCGATTCAAGTTCAATCTGGTTGAGTTTGAGTCGAATGATCTCACTGACGCGCATGCCGGTGGCGTACAAAAGCTCGAACATCGCCTTGTCCCGCACCGCCTGCGGTGTTTTGCCGTCAGGCGCCAGCAAAATCTTTGACATCTCTTCTTGCGAAAGGGTCTTGGGCAAACGCTTCCATTTTGCAGGTTGCGCAATGTCCGCCGTAAAATCCTCCTTTGCGTACCCGTCGCGAACCAACAATCTGGCGAGCGCGCGAATGGACGCCAGGTGCCGCCGCAGCGTGGTGTCCGATTTCCCCTTCTCCCGCTTATCCTTGAGATAATCAATGACGATGTTCTTCGACCAATTCGCCGGTGAAACGTCCCCGTTTTCCTGGAGCCAACAGAAAAACGATTCGACGTCGCGCCCGTAACTCTCGACGGTGTTCACCGCACGGCGGCGCTCGATAAGAAGGAAATCCCTGAAAGTCCTTAAAATATCGACCAGGCTCGTATCCAGCGAAACCGGATTATTTTTTTCGTGCTCTTCAGTCAAAAACTTTTCCTTCCTCACCGCATGCTCCCCATTGCTCAGGATTTTCTCCATGTGAGGCGAGTGAAACGGCGCCAGGTTTCATACGAAGAAGCATCGATTTTTTTCGCCATGAAAATATAGAAGCAGGCGGCCATGGATACCTCGAGCATCATCATCGCCAATTTGAGGGCCGACGAGTGCTGCGCATCCCACAATTGCAGATGAACGAGTTGAAGATGAACGAAATATGCGAGAACCCCCGTCAAGATTCCAAGCCCCAGAAGCCTGCTCAGGGAATGAGCCAACTCCCTTTTCGGAAAATCGCTCCACTCGCGCATGACGCCTCGCAGTAACAGCACCGCGTTTAAGGCGCTTGAGCACGACGTGGCGAGCGCGAGGCCGATAAACCCGAGAGGGAACATCAGGGCGACGCTGAGGGCCACGTTGGCGAGGACAGCGATATTGGCGCACTTCACCGGAAAACTCGTGTTCAATCGAGCGTGAAACACCCCGGCCAAAAGTCTCGTGATCCCGAAAAACATCAACCCCGCCGCATAAGCCCGCAGCGCGGCTGCGCTCGCAGCGGTATGGGTTTGCGTAAAGGCGCCCCGCTCGAAAATAACCTCCATGATCGGGTGGGCCAAAACCATCAGGCCGAATGAAGAGGGAATGGTGATGAACAGGGTCAACCTCCCCGCCTCGAGCATGGCGCCCCGCTCGGAATCTCCAGATGCGGAATTTTCCCTGTTTTGCGCCGCATAATCAGCCAAAACCGGCAAAACGGCGGACACCACCGCGAGACTCAATATGCCATGAGGGAGCTGAACCAATCGGTTCGCATAGTAGAGATAAGAAATGGAGCCTTCCGCCAGGAACGAAGCCAGCCACCTGTCAACGAGAACATTGACCTGAAAAACAACACCTCCTAGAGCCGCCGGCCCCATCAGCGCCAGACATCGACCGACACCCTCCACCCTCCAAGGAATAGAGGGAAGCGGTAAAATTCGTAATTTCCCCATGAAGGGGAGTTGGAAGAAAAATTGCGCCGCCCCGCCAATGACGACGGCCCAGGCGAGCCAGCGGATGGCTTCCGCCCTGTTTGCCCAAAAATCCGCCAGCAAAAGAGCAAAGATGATAACCACGTTCTGGAGCGCGGGTGCGAAAGCGGGCACGAAAAAGCGGCGCGCCGCGTTCAACATACCGGCTGCGACCGCCCACAGGCCGATAAAAATAATGAACGGAAACATAATTCTGGTGAGTTGCGCCGCGAGATCCAGTTTTTCCGGGTTGCTCGAAAAACCAGGCGCCAGCACTCTCATCAAAGGGTCAGCGAACCAAATCCCTATCGCGCAACCCGCACTCCCCGCGAAGATGAGAAACACCAACATGCCGCCGGCGAATTTTTTTGCTTCTTTGATCCCGGATTGCTCTCGCACATCGGAGTAAACAGGAAGAAACGAGGAGCTCAGAGCCCCTTCCATGAACATGCGCCTGAAAAGATTGGGAATCGCAAATGCGACGAAAAAGGCATCGGCCATCATCGCGGCGCCAAAAAATTTGGCGATGAGCAAATCCCGGAAAAAACCCGCAACGCGACTGAGGAGAGTGGCCAGGCTGACGGGACCCGCAAACCTGGAAATACTCTCTTCCGGCGAGGAATCGCCATTCCCTGCCGGCGCAGCGGCAAAAGTATTTTCTTCTCGTCCCGGATTAGAGGATTCAGGTGGCGTGGTCACAGGGTTCCTGACACCAGGGCGGTGAGCTTGACAACCCTTTGTTCCGTGGTATTTTACCGGGGCTGCGGAACAGCCTCAAGAGAGACATTTCAACCATCTTTACGGAGAATGAAACAAATTGCCACATATTCGTTCGGCCAAGAAGCGCAATCGCCAGAATATCGTTCGCCGCGCCAGAAACCGCGCTATTCGGACTCAATTTCGCAATACCATCAAACAAGTCCTGGTGAATAGCGAAGAAAACCCTGAAGAGTTGCTGAGAAAAGCCCAGTCGCAATTGGATCGCGCAGCCACCAAAGGAATTATCCACAAAAAAACAGCGTCGAGACACGCGGGAAGATTGGCCAAGCGGGTTCATGCGGCCTCTTCGAAATAACTAAACAACCTTGTGCGGCCCGCTTCTGGAGGATCGCACATCCACCAAAAACAATTCCAGCGTCTGACGGGCGACCTTCATGTCGCTCGTCCGCTTGAGCTTGCGGTCCACCTGAAGCAGCTTCCCGTATAACTCGCGCAAGTAAGCGGAACGCAATCCCCTCACCTGACTCTCGAGCCTCCTCGCCACAAAGGGCTGCAGACCCAGCGTCTGAGAGATTCCCTGGGCGCCCCGGCCACTTCTAATCAAGGACTTTGAAATCGTCCAACGCCGAATCAAATTGCGCAACAACCCGATGAAAACGACGGGATGTTCGGTTTCCATCATCCGGCGCAAGAGAGCGAGGGTTCCACCCAAACTCCCCTGGCTGAGTGAATCACCCAGCTTATACAGCAATTCTTCTCTGGAGTGGCCGACGATTTCGCGAATCTCCTCCGCACCGGCCACCGTTCCCGGCATCAAATAGGAAGCGATTTTCTCGAGTTCGGTGCTGAGCCTCATCATGGAGGGTTTGACCATAGCGACCAACATATCGGCGGCCTCCGGCCGCAACTCGAACCCCAACTCCACGGCGCGCCCGTGAAGCCATTTCTTTAATTCCTCCCCCTCCAGGATATCCACCCGACAATGCGCGCTCGCCTTAACCAGGCGCTGGAAGAAAGTGGTGCGCATGTCGACGTTTTCCACGCAAAAGACCAGAACCGTGGACGCGGATGGGTTCTCGAGATAAGAGAGGAAGATGGACTCATCTCTCTCGCCCGGCCTGGTGAAATTGAGGATTTCAATGAGGCGCTTCTCCGCCATAAACGGCATCGTCTGGGCGATGGTGATGATGGCGGGCGCATCGGCCTCGGCCCAGTCGAAACGGTCATGGGTGAAATCATCCGGCCCGTCGCCAAGAACCTTGCGTCGAATGACGCGCAGGTATTCATCCCGCAAAAAAGAGTCTTTGCCTTCCAAAAGGTATACGGGTTGCGTCGGCGCGTTTTGGACATCGGAGAGCGCTGCCAGAGAACTCTTCGGCTTTTTTCGGCCCGAGGCCAATCTAAAAACCCTCTAACACGAGGCTGACGACGTCTTTCGATAAAGAGTCGGCTGCCTGTTGATGGGCGTTCGAGCGGCTCATGTCACTTTGCGCTATTGAGGATGAAACAGCGAATTCGGCATAAGACTCCAAATCCTGATTGATGAGCAATTTCTTCCGCCCTTTGTCGTGCAGACGTATTCGCGTGCGCACCACGACGCGGTATCGCTGAACCCTGTCAGCCTGGGTGAAGCCGATTGGAGAGAGACGATATTCGCGCACAACACCTTCGAGAGCGACGTCCGCATCGGGAGAGTCGGAAACCCGGAGGCGGCCGTCCCGCAGGAACCTTCCTCTCATCGCTTTCGTAACGGCGCGTCCAAGGCCCGGCTCGTCCGTATGGTTCAGGAATGGTGATATCGAAATGGTCTGCACTGCTTCGAGTTTCTTGGGTCGTAAGGTCCCTTCGAGTTCGTAGCCGCAGCCCGCTGACAGAAAAATGCATATCAACAGAGCGAAACGGATATCGTGAACTGTCCTCAAAGGCGCCCCGCTCAAATCAAAACCTCCAAGGAGAGTTCACGATTCTTCACACTGCTGAAAGCAATTTGCTCACTCAGCATAATCAATTCGTCATATTTCTCATCATCTGGTTCGCAAACAAGAATATCGACATCCCAGGGATTTCCGATGACGCCTCGTATCGCACCGTTCATAATCTCCGTGGCCACGGGAGTGAAGTCATCGGGAAGCTGCGCGAAACCGGAAACCTGCATCGATAAATTCTTCGCCGACGCCCTCATCATCCTTCCAAAAATATCCTTCGCATGCCGGTAGAGCTTTGTGAGGGTCAAGTCTTCCATAGAGCCGACACCTGCGAACAACACATACTCAGGCGCGAGCCGCCCCTTCGAGGCAAACATGGCTTGCGACTCCCAGGCGCCGCTCAATTTGCCCTGCTCGATGAGACCGCTCACCTCGCTCTCCAGCAAGCGGTCGATTTGCAGCAATCGCCCTTGAAACGGAAAATGCTCCACCGCGAACATGCAAACGGCGGCAAAACTTTTCACCTCATGCAGTCCCTGGGGAAACAAGCGAAGTCGTATCACCTCTTATACCGCCGTTTTCTCTTGATAGAGGCGATCCAGAATACCGTTCACGAAGCCGGGCGCATTTTCCGGTCCGTATCGTTTGGCCAGGCGAATCGCTTCATCCATCGTGACCGCAGGCGGGATATCCAGAACAAAGTACATTTCACAAACGCCCAAACGCAATATGCTCCTCGATACGGCATCCATGCGCTCAAGCGACCAACTCTCGCTCGCTTCGTTGAGCAAATCGTTAATCTGCCGGTCTTTCTCCAGAATGAGCGCCATCAACCTGTCGGCGAACATTTTTGAACTCTCATCCGCCGGATGCAACCGCCAATAGCGCTCCACCTCCTCCGGCGTCAGACTTCCGGTGCGGTCGGTGTGATACAGGATTTGAAACGCAAGCTCTCGCCCCGCCTTTCTGTTCTCCACCATCACTTTCCCTCTTCGGGAGCGTCGTTCCCATCCGCATCCATTTTCGAAAACAAGTTCGCCATCTCCACGGCCGCCAGCCCGCCCTCGTATCCCTTGTTTCCCATCTTCGTTCCCGAGCGCTCGATGGCCTGCTCAATCGTGTCCGTCGTGACGACGGCGAAAATGGTCGGCACTCCCGTCTGAGTACCCACCTGGGCGATGCCCTTCGTCGCCTCGGCGCACACCAGATCGTAGTGAGACGTTGCGCCCCGTATCACGCAGCCCAGGCATACGATGGCGTCATATTTCTGCGATTTCGCCATCCGCATCGCAGCCGCCGGAAGCTCGAACGAACCCGGCACCTGTACGAGCGCAATATCGGTCCCGGATACGCCGCATTGCCGCAAAGCCGTCTCGGCCCCCCGGACGAGGTGCGTCACGATGAAATCGTTGAAACGCGACGAGACGAGGCCGATCCGCAGTCCCCGTCCATTCAGATCACCCGCCACCGGATTATCCATTTCCTCTCCACACCCCTATGTTACGGACGCTGCAAGTAGGATTCCCTGCCGTCCTTCCTCTTCTTCTGCAAAGACGGCAAGGGTGGCTCCATGTCCACCGCCACCCTGTCTTCGAGTTCGAGGCCATAACCTTCGAGCGCCACAATCCTGCGCTCATCGTTCGTCATGATCCGAATCCGCCGCAAACCCAAATCGACGAGTATTTGGGCCCCTATGCCGTAATCGCGCAACCCTTCGAGCGGCGCGCTCTTGATTCCGATTTTCTGCTCCACTTCACGCGGGCCGGGAGAAACCTTCTCTTTCCTGGAAAATTCCTCTCCCATCGAATCGGGCTGCAAGAAAACCAACACCCCCTTACCCGCCTCCTGAATTTTGGCCAGCGCGTTTCTGATCCTGTCCGGGCAATCAGATCGCAAAAGCGCCAACAAGTCCCAGATGGCGTTCACCGGCTGCACCCGAATATGGGTGGGTTCGTCCGGGTTCAACTCGCCCATCACCAAAGCGGCGTGAATCCTGCCGCTGCTTTGATTGTGGTACGCATATACCTTGAAAGTGCCGAACGCCGTCGGCATCTCAGCCTCCTCCACACGCTCCACGAGACGATCGTGCCGCATGCGGTAAGCGATGAGATCCTTGATGGTCACGAGGGAGAGATTATTTTTTTTCGCTATCTTCCGCAGGTTGGGCAGACGCGCCATCGAGCCGTCTTCATTCAAGACCTCGCAAAGAACACCCGCGGGCTGCAGGCCGGCCAGGCGGGCCAGATCCACCGTGCCCTCCGTGTGGCCCGCTCGCCGGAGTACGCCCCCCGGCTGCGCCCGCAGCGGGAAAACGTGGCCGGGCGTCACCAGGTCCGACGGCCTGGCGTCTTGCTGTATCGCCGTTTGTATGGTGTGGGCCCTGTCGAAAGCGCTGATGCCCGTCGTAACGCCTTCACGAGCCTCGATGGAAACCGTAAAAGCCGTGCCGAAAGCGGAGCCGTTTTCGCCGCTGGGCACCATCATGGGCAGACCCAGAGATTCCACTTTCTCGGGCGTGAGCGCGAGACAAACCAAACCGCGCGCGTGTTTCGTCATGAAGTTGATTACTTCCGGAGTCACCTTCTCGGCCGCGAGGATGAAATCGCCCTCGTTTTCACGATCCTCATCATCCACGAGGACGACGATGCGCCCTTCGCGAATATCGCCGATCGCCTCTTCAATCGTCGAGAAAGGATTTTCGTCGAAGTTTCTTTCCTCCCCCGGCTCAGGCATAGCCTTGCTCCTTTAACTTTTCCATCGTGATGCCGTCTCGAGACCTCGAATCCGCGTGGGGCGCGAGCAGCTTCTCCACGTATTTCCCGATCAAATCCGCCTCCAGGTTCACCGCGGCGCCGTCTTCCTTCTCCGTGAGCGTCGTCTGCTCGCTCGTATGCGGGATGATCGACACAGAAAAAGTCTCCCCATCGCACGCCGCCACCGTCAAGCTGATTCCATCGACTGCTATAGAACCTTTATAGACGACATAGCGCATCACCTCCACCGGAGCCTCGAATGTGAGCCAAATCGAGTCGCCCTCATTTTTTCTGCTCTTGATTCTGCCCACGCCGTCCACATGACCGCTCACGAGATGCCCCCCAAGCCGTTCTCCCAGCGCCATGGCGCGCTCCAGGTTGCATCGGTCGCCGACAACCAGCTCTCCCAGATTCGTACGCCTCAGCGTCTCGACGGACAAATCGGCTTCAAACTTCCTGTCGTCAAAATCAACAACCGTTATGCAGGCGCCATTGAGCGCAATCGAATCGCCGAGCCGCACGCCGCTCAAAACGCCCGGCGCCTCGATGGTGATCCGCGCGCCTTTGGCGTCTTTTTTCAATGCACGAATCGCGCCGATGGCCTCAACAATTCCGCTAAACACCTGTCCACTCCTCAACATCTTTCCAAATCGGTCTTTTGAAATATCCTTGAATCAACAAATCACTCCCCATAACTTCATGTGTTACATTAAATAACCCGGGCAGAGATTGCAATTTCTCTTCATCAAGGCCTGAAACCGCGCCCGGCGCCTCATGGTCCCCCACGACCAGGGGCGCCAGAAAATACAGGAGCCGATCCGCCAGGCCTTCCCGAAGGAAGGAACCGTGCACCCGCCCGCCGCCTTCGGCGAGGATATGGCGAACGCCGCGGCTTCCCAACAACTCCAAAAGCGGAGCGAGCGACACCCGGCCTTCGGGGTCCGCTTCCCCTCGAATGATTTCCGCACCCGCCTCGCGCAGCGCCTCTTCCTTCGCCGGGGGCGCCGCGTCCGTAGCCGCGAGGATGGTGGAACTCCCCGACCGGGGCGCGAGTATGCGGGCATGGGCGGGCGTCCTGAGTTTCGAGTCCAGCACGACTCTCATGAGCGGCTTGCCCTCGGCGCCGCCTGGCCGCGCGGTGAGCAACGGGTTGTCCTTCAGCACTGTCTCCACGCCTACCAGGATGGCATCCACCTTGTTCCTGAATTGATGGCCCGCGTCTCTCGCCTCCTCGCCCGTTATCCACCTGCTCTGCCCGCTCCGGGTGGCGATTTTGCCGTCCAGACTTGCCGCGGCCTTAAGCGTCAGAAAAGGCCGACCACGCCGCCACCAGTGAAAATATACTTCATTCAGGCGTACCGCCTCCTCGACCATGATGCCGGTCTCCACCCCGACCCCATGCGCGCGCAAGTGCGCAAATCCCTTTCCCTGCACTTGCGGATTCGGGTCCAGAACAGCGGCGATGACGTGAGCGACGCCCGCCTCCACCACAGCAGGCGCGCAAGGGGGCGTTCTGCCCTGGTGAGAACACGGCTCCAGCGTGACGAACAAGATACCGCCTCGTGCCCGCCCGCCCGCTTCCTCAAGAGCCAGAACTTCTGCGTGCGGCTCCCCTGCCTTTTGGTGCCAGCCCCGGCCCACTATCTCTCCGTCGGCGTCAAGAACAATGGCCCCGACGAGCGGGTTCGGGCTCGTCATTCCCTCCGCGCGCCCCGCGAGAGAGAGTGCCTGGCTCATCAACTCGTTTTTCCGCTCGGCGGAGAGGTGTACCGTCAAAGGGAAATCCTGCTCAATGGATTTCGACAGTCTGGTATGAGCCGTGCGTGATGGTCGCCTGAGCGGCGGCGAGCCTCGCGATCGGGGCCCGGTACGGCGCGCAAGAGACGTAATCCATTTTCATCATGTGACAAAACTCGACCGAGGTGGGTTCCCCGCCATGCTCCCCGCAGATGCCCACCTCGAGATTCTCCCGTCTCGCGCGGCCGCGCTCGATGCCGATTTGCACCATCTCACCCACTCCCTCGCGGTCGACGGCCACGAACGGATCTCTGGGAATCAGCTCTTTTTCGATGTATTTGGGCAGGAACCAGCCCGCGTCGTCACGGCTCAAGCCATAGGTCAACTGCGTCAGATCGTTCGTGCCGAAACTGAAGAATTCCGCGCTGTCGGCAATCTCTCCCGCCAGGAGGCAAGCCCTGGGAATTTCGATCATCGTGCCCGTGAGATACCGGGGCGTGACGCCTTTTTCCTCAATCACCTTTCCGGCGATGTCGTGCACGATGTCGCGATTGAACTCCCATTCCCCTATGCCCGAGGTGAGCGGAATCATGATTTCAGGCAACACGTCCACGCCTCGCGATTTCATCTCGCAAGCCGCCTCGATGATGGCGCGCACCTGCATTTCGGCGATTTCAGGATAGGTGACCACCAGACGACAACCCCGGTGGCCCAGCATGGGATTCTGCTCTTCGGTCGCCTCGGTGGCATGGCGCACCGCGTCGGGGTCCACACCCAGCAGCTTGGCCACATGCTCCATGTCTTCTTTCGTTTTGGGCAAGAACTCGTGAAGCGGCGGATCCAGCAGCCTGATCGTCACAGGCCTTTCTTTCATCACCTCGAAGATGCCGACGAAATCCTCGCGCTGCATGGGCAGGAGGTGATCAAGCGCATCCCGCCTCCCCTCCTCGGTAGATGCCAGAATCATCGCGCGCACGTAGTCGATGCGCTCTCCCTCGAAGAACATGTGCTCCGTGCGGCACAGGCCGATTCCCTCGCAGCCGAATTTGATGGCCGCCTCGCTATCCATCACCGTATCGGCGTTGGCGCGAACGCCCAAAGTTCGGAGCTCGTCCGCCCATTCCATCAGGGTGGCGAAATCCCCCGAAAGCTCGGGCTGCTTGAGCTTCGCCTCACCCAGAATCACCTCTCCGGTAGTACCGTTCAAGGAAATATGATCACCTTCCGACACCGTCTCGCCGTTCACGAGGATCACCTTCTCGTCGGCCTTCACGTTCAAGGCGCTGCACCCTGTGACGCAGCATTTCCCCATCTGTCTCGCAACGACGGCCGCGTGCGAGGTGAGTCCGCCCCGCGCCGTAAGAATGCCCTGAGATACGTTCATCCCGTTGATGTCTTCGGGGCTCGTCTCCTGGCGCACGAGAATCACGGGGTCCCCCGCTTCTGCCCGCTCGACCGCATCCGCCGCGGTGAAGACCACCCGGCCCACCGCGGCCCCGGGCGACGCGGCCAGACCCGTGGCCACTACTTTCAATTCCCCCTCGGCGTCGATCATCGGATGCAGCAACTGATCCAGGCTGTCGGGGTCCACCATTTTCAAAGCGGTTCGCCTGTCTATCACGCCTTCCCTCACCAACTGGATGGCGATTCGCACGGCCGCCGCCGCGGTTCGCTTTCCGTTTCTCGTCTGGAGCATGAAAAGACGCCCGTTCTGAATCGTGAACTCCATGTCCTGCATGTCTTTGTAATGCGCTTCGAGCTTCTCGGTGATGCCTTCAAACTCGGCGTAACATTCGGGCATCTTCGCCTTGAGGCTTTCGATGGGCTCGGGCGTCCGGATGCCGGCCACCACGTCTTCACCCTGGGCGTTGAAGAGAATCTCGCCATAGAGGACATCCTCGCCCGTCGCGGGGTTGCGCGAGAAAGCGACCCCGGTGCCGCAATCCTCCCCCATATTGCCGTACACCATGCACTGCACGTTCACGGCGGTGCCCCAGTCATGGGGAATGTGATACAGCCTGCGGTAGGTGAAGGCGCGATCGTTGTTCCAGGATTTGAACACCGCCTCGATGGCCAGCCGGAGTTGCTCGTAAGGGTCCTGGGGGAAACTCGCACCCGTTTTTTCTTCGACAAGGGCGGCGTATTCATTCACCAGTTCGACCAGGTCGTCCGCCGTCAGATCCAGATCGGACCCGGCGCCTTTGCGCTGTTTCATGGCCTCGATCTTCGATTCGAAGTCGTGGTGCTCCATTTCGAGAACCACGTTGCCGAACATGTTGATGAACCTGCGATAGCTGTCGTATGCGAAGCGCCGGTTGCCCGATTTTTTCTCGAGGGCGGCGACCGTCTTGTCGTTCATCCCGAGATTCAGAACGGTATCCATCATGCCCGGCATCGAATCGCGCGCACCCGAGCGCACGCTCACCAAAAGCGGATTCTCATCGCCGCCGAATTGCGCCCCCATCGCCTCTTCGAGACGCGCCATCTGCTCCTTCACGCCCTCCCAGAGGCCCCCGGGAAGCGCGTTTTCTTTCAGGTAATCGACACAAACCTGCGTGGTGATGGTAAAGCCCGGCGGCACTGGTATGTCCAGACTCGCCATCTCCGCGAGATTCGCGCCCTTGCCACCCAGCAGATTACGCATATCGGCGCTGCCGTCGGTTCGCCCGGCACCAAAGGAATAAATCATCTTCTCCGTCATCACCTGCATCCTCCCGCGCCCCTCGCGCGTCTGCACAATAGATATGGGTGGCTGAAAACAACTCCGATTATCTCGTCGCCCTCAATTGAATTTTTGTGAAATCCGCATTCGCCGAAAACAGCGCGCCGACGTCGGCCATCAGCGCAAGGCGGTTTCTCCGCAAGGCGGCGTCCTCGGCCATCACCATCACCTCGTCGAAAAAATCATCCACCACCGGACGAATTTCCGCAATGGAGGTATTCGCCGAAACATAAGCTTCCTCCAAAGAGGCGGCGTCTCCTGCCTGCACGTTCGCCAACGCTTTCTCTACTGTTTCTGAAACCGCGCACAAAGATGCGTTCAGCTTCTTCTCGGCGTCATCCACGAGAAGAAGCTCATCCAGGCTGGTCGCCTCATCATGCTCACCGCCCTCTTTCGCCTGCCGGATGATGTTGCTCACCCGCTTGAAGGTCGTCGTGAGCGGCTCGAAGGTCTCTTCGCTCGAGGCCAGCCGCTCTAGTGCGCGAAGCCGCGCCCGCGCGTCCAGCACGTCACGCCAGCCGGAATCCTCTCCCGCAGCGAGCACCGCTTCCACCAGATCGCCTCGCGCGCCGCCACGCGAAAGATAGGCGGACACCCGGTTGCGCAGAAAACCCAGAATCCTTTCAGCCGCCTCGGCGGAATCTCCCTTGAACTTATCCGCCAGAGGCTCGCTCGCGACTTCCACCCATTCGGGCAGTGAGATTCTGAAACCCCGCTCCTCCAGAATGAGCAAAATGGCATTCGCCGCACGCCTCAGCGCATAAGGGTCTTCCGAGCCGCTTGGCAGGTAGCCCAACCCCAACATGCCGACGATGGTGTCCATACGGTCTGCGAGCCCCACGATGGCGCCTGCGCGGTCTCCAGGGAGATCGTCTCCCTCGCCTCTGGGGAGATAATGCTCATATATGGCGCGGGATACCGCCTCGCTCCTGCCCTCGCGCTCGGCATAGCGCCGGCCCATGACGCCCTGAAGCTCCGGGAATTCATACACCATGCCGCTGGTTAAATCCGCCTTGCAGAGATATGCCGCCTCGTCCACGGTTTTCGCCAACGCGCCGTCTTCCGGCGCGAGTTTTTCGCAAAGCCACGCGCCCAGGCGTCTGAACCGCTCCACCTTGTCCCAACTCGTGCCCAGCCTCGGGTGATAAACCACGCCCTTGAGCTCCTCCGCCATTTCGGCGAGGGGTGTCGCGAGGTCCTGGCGCCAGTAAAATTCCGCGTCCTCCAACCTCGCGCGCACGACGCGTTCATATCCTTTCCGCACGACGCTCATGTCCTTCGCATGGGTGTTGCTCACGCCGATGAAGGAAGGAATGAGCCTCTCCCCTCCCTTTTCCCTGAGCGCAAAACATCTTTGGTGCACCTCCAGGGTAGAGATGATGACTTCACCCGGGAGATCGAGAAATTTTTCATCGAAGCCGCACGCCACAGGAAACGGCCACTCCACCAGATGCGCCACCTTCTCCACCAAACGCTCCACGGCCTCCGGGTCCGCCGCCGGCTCGGCGTCCAGGGACCCGGCTACCTCCAGGACGTCCGCTCGCACCATGGGAACCCGCCCGCCGCCCTTTCCGTCATCGACGACAGGCTCCACAATGTTCTTATGTAGTACATGAATATATTCCTGATAATTATTGATATTTAATTGTTTATTCTGATGAAACCTATGCCCGTACGTGACTGAAGAAAATAGCGGGAGCGATGTATCCTCATCCGGTGCAGGACCATCGATGCATTCTTGCCCATAAAGGGCCAGAATCCATTGCACGGGCCGAACAAAAGAAAACTTGCCCACTCCCCAACGCATGGATTTGGGAGACGGCAATTCCTGAACCAGTTTCGAGAGCAAAGACCCCAGCACGGTCCCGGCCTCATCCCCCAAGTCTTCCCTGAAATACATCAGGCGCGCGCCCTTGGGCGTGTCCACCTGCTTGAGCTCGGACACCTCCACCCCATTCGTCCGGGCGAAGCCGAGAGCCGCTTTCGTCGGATTCCCGTCTTCATCGAACGCATTTTTCACCGGCGGGCCCAGTATCTCCTCTTGAAGCGGTTTCTGGCGCTCCGCCAAATCGGCTACATGCAAGACGAGCCTTCTGGGCGTCCCGAACGTCTCCAGACCTTCGCAATCAAGGCGCGCCTCGTCAAACGCCGCCTCCGCCCGGTCCTTGAGCGCAGCTATCATCCCCGGCATGTAGGTCGAGGGGATCTCCTCGGTCCCGATTTCAAAAAGCAGTTCTTTGCCCAAACTGAAACCCTCTATTCCTCGCCCACGTTCGACTTCGCTTCTTCCGTATCGAATTGAGCGGCGTAAAGATCGAGATGTTCCTTTCGCTGCGCTTCGTCCCTGATGAGAGGGAAACCGGCCTCATAGCGGGATTTCAGATAGCTCTCGGCGCACGCACGCGCCATTTTTCTGATTCTGCCGATATAGCGCGCCCGCTCACTCACGCTGATGGCTCCTCGCGCATCCAGAAGATTGAAGGTGTGCGAACACTTGAGGGCGTGATCGTAGGCGGGAAACGTGAGGCCCTTCTCCACGAGACGCAACCCTTCGGCCTCGTATTTATCAAATATATCAAAATGGATTTTTACGTCCGCTTCCTCGAAATTGTAATGGCTGAACTCCACTTCCGTCTGATGGTGCACGTCGGCGTATTTGATGACTCCGTCATCGGTATCCCGCGCCCAGATGAGGTCATACACGCTTTCCACCTCTTGTAAGTACATGGCGATGCGCTCGATTCCATAAGTCAATTCCGCGGACACCATTTCCAGGTCCAGCCCGCCCGCCTGTTGAAAATACGTGAACTGCGTGACCTCCATACCGTCGAGCCACACCTCCCAGCCCAGACCCCAAGCGCCCAGGTTGGGGGATTCCCAGTCGTCTTCGACGAAGCGGATATCGTGCTCGAGCGGGTCGATTCCCAAACTCTCCAGACTTTCGAGATACTGCTCCTGCACGTCGATGGGCGAGGGTTTCAGAATCACCTGATATTGATAATAATGCTGCAGCCTGTTCGGGTTCTCACCGTAGCGGCCGTCCGTGGGCCTCCTGCTGGGCTCGACGTAGGCCACCTTCCAGGGCTCGGGGCCGAGGGCGCGCAGAAAAGTGGCCGGGTTCATGGTGCCCGCGCCCACCTCGATGTCGTATGGCTGCTGGATGACGCATCCTTTTTGCGACCAGAACTTCTCCAGCCCCATGATCACTTCCTGAAACGTCAACGCATCGCTCAACCGATAAACTCCTTATGAAGGACGCGCACCGAATTCTCGGAGTCCGCCTGGCCCACCACGACGGATATGGAAATCTCGGAAGTCGAGATCATCATGATGTTGATGCGGCTTCTCGCCAAAGCGGAGAAAACGCGCGCCGCCACGCCGGCCTGGCTCTTCATGCCCACGCCCACGACGGAGACTTTCGCGATGTCGTCATCGCGGGAGATGGCGGCTCCGCCGAAGGATTCATTCGATTCCACCATGATTTGCTCGGCTTGCTGCGCCATGTCGCTGTTCACCGTGATGGAGATGTCCGTCATGCCGTTTTCACTCACGTTCTGGACGATCATGTCCACCATGATGGATTTCTCGGCCAAACGGCCGAAGAGAGCGGCGGCGATGCCGGGCCTGTCGGGCACGGCGCTAATCGTGAGTTTCGATTGCTTCGAATCGCAGCTCACGCCGCGAACGGCGGGAGACTCGATTCCCGTCGACTCTGGAATGATCAACGTTCCCTCTCCTTCATCAAACGCGGACCGGACGACGAGCGGCAGGTCATACTTCGCCGCCAGATCCACAGAGCGCGCCTGCAGCACTTTCGCGCCCAGGGACGCGAGTTCCATCATCTCCTCAAACGATATCTGCTCCATGCGCTTCGCGTCGGGCACAAGGCGCGGGTCGGCCGTGTACACCCCGTCCACATCGGTATAAATCTCACAGCGGTCCGCTTCAAGCGCCGCAGCCAAGGCCACGGCGGTGAGGTCGGAGCCCCCGCGCCCCAGCGTCGTCTCCTCATCGAACGCATCGACGCCCTGAAAGCCCGCGGCGACGACCACCTTCCCCTCCTCGAGTTCCTTTACAACCCTCGCCGGGCGGATGGAGCGCACGCGGGCGCGGGTATGGTCGCCTTCCGTCAGAATGCCCGCCTGCCCGCCCGTCAGGGATATGGCCGGGATTCCAACCGCATCGAGGGCGATGGCCAAAAGCGAACTCGCAATGCGCTCCCCCGAGGTGAGCAGCAAATCCATCTCCCGCCCCACCGGCTGAGGCGAAAGCGCATGCGCGAACCGGATGAGCTTGTCGGTTTCCCCCGCCATCGCGCTCACCACGACGATGATGTGCTCCCAGGAACTTCTCGCCCCCGAGACTCGCTTGACCACGCCGCGAATCTTTTCCAGGTTCGCGACCGAGGTACCACCGAATTTTTTTACGACCAGACTCATTTTATCCCCATCACCCGGCGAACAACCGCTTTTTCACTGCATTCAGCGAATAGACGCGCCCCGCTCCCCCGAGTTCTTCGGAAAAACCGACGGCCGAATTTTTTTGTTTTCCTTCTCCGCCACGCATCAACTCCCAAAGAGCGGCCAACCCTCCCGGACGCTTCGGCTGCGTCAAATTCTCTCCATCGAAATCCGCGATGGCGAACGGGACGGCATCGGCAGTCCATTCCTGGGATTCCACGCTGAATCCATGATCCACCGCCACGAGTATGCGGCAAGGCTCGCTCAGCCTTCCCAACAGGGGCGAGATGAGCCCGGCGTCGAACTTCTCGATGGCCTTGATTTTCTCCTCCGGTTCGCGCCAGGGGGACACGTCGTCCGCATCCTCTATCAGGCAGACGAAATCATGGCTCGAAAGCGCCTCGCTCACCGTAACGGGCGTCTCCTCCCCCGGCTCATATACATCCGCGCCGCCTAGTTTGGCAAAACCCTTAGCGAGTTGCGAGTCTGTTATCAGGGCGGAACTCCTGCCTCCGGTTTTTTCCGACATCCGCCCGTCCTCTGCGGCGAGGCCGCCTCCCCAAAGCCAAACGGAGTTTGCAGCGAACATGCGGGTTTGCGCCTTTTCCCTCAAGCCTGAGTGGGTGGAGAGCACCATCTGGGAATCGTTGACGAAATGAACGAAGCGCCGGGCCGCCTCCGCTACCGGCATATGGTCTCCGATGGGGCTTCCGGTAATCGCATACGGGGGCGAGAAGCCACGGAAAGATTCTTGCGGAAGCGGCGCGCCCGCACGCTTGTAAAAGAGAAGCGCCTCACAGCCGCCCAGGGATTCGTAGCGGAAGGATTCCCCCTCATCCGGCGGCATCTGCCGCTCCAGGTAAGCGATGAGTTCGCGGTTCTCCTCGTCCGTGACGCCGAAGCCCGTCGGGTCGAGCATGACGACGCTCGTAGCGCCGGGCTTCAAGCACACGAAATTGAGCCGGAAGACGGCTTCTCCCGTTTCCGGAAGATGGCCGGCAGCGGCGGCCATCATCAGGCCGGAAGAGAGTGCCCCGGAGGAGCCGTAAAATTTCTTGAGAAATCCATCCAGAGAAGGATACGCATCTTCAGGCGTTGGAGACCACAGGCCGGAAAATCCCATATTGGCCAGGCGATCCAAGCCAGGCGTGCGCGCCCTCTGCAAAGGCGTTTCACCACCAAAGTCCGCCACCGGCCTGTCGGCCAGGCCGCGTGCGAGAACCATCAAGATTTTCCGCATCAGGGATGAACCCTTGTCTGCTCGATCACATGAACGCCATGCCGTCCGATTCCACACGCACGAGCGCGTAAGAAGGCTGCACCACGTCGAGGCGGGAAATTACCCCGAGTGCGTTTTGCATGTTCTCCTCCGTCGCCTTGTGGGTGAGCAACACCAGACGGGCATAGCCGTCTTCGTCGGCGCGGCCCTTCTGGACGACGGTTTCGAGGCTGATGTCGTGATCGCCGAAAACGCCGGAGATACGGCTCAACACCCCCGGCTTGTCCAAAGCCGCAAAGCGAACGTAGAAGCGTGTCGAAATTTCCCGGGGCGTCAGGATGTCGAGGCGCGCGCGCTGATCCGGCAAAAAAGCGGCGGCGGGAATCCGCGAGTCGCCACCGTTTTTCAGCCACCTCGCCACTTCGATGATATCGCCCACGACGGCGGAAGCCGTCGCCTCTGAACCCGCGCCTTTGCCGATGAAAACCTGCGGCCCGGCATTCACTCCCGCGACCGCCACCGCGTTGTAGACCCCGCCCACCTGCGAGAGGGGGTGGCTTTCGGGAAGCATCATCGGATGAACGCGGATATCGAGTTTCCCGTCTTTCTCCTGAGCCGTGGCGATGAGC
Organism: bacterium; assembly: GCA_965203325.1. Classification (GTDB taxonomy): domain Bacteria; phylum UBA8248; class UBA8248; order UBA8248; family UBA8248; genus Bin107. Next base: position 33,879 of record OZ241875.1, on the reverse strand, counting down.
TTGATTCGGAAGCCGAGCTCCTTGGCGATGTCGATGTCGACGGAAGTGATGTGGCGTATCCCTTCGGTGTGATATTCCTCGACATCCACGGGCGTGCCATAGGCCAGGTTCGCCAGGATTGCTATCTTGTGCGAGGCATCGACGCCGTCGATATCAAATGCCGGATCGGCTTCCGCATAGCCGAGTTCCTGAGCGCTCTTGAGCGTTTCGCCGAAATCCGCGCCTACCTCCGTCATGCGGCTCAGGATATAGTTGCACGTGCCGTTCAGGATACCGGCGAGCCTCTCGATTCTATCCGCCGCGAAAGCCTCGCGTAAGTTTCTGACAATCGGAATGCCGCCTGCGACGGACGCCTCGAAACCCAGCGGGCAACCCGCCTTCTCCGCCTCGGCGAATATCTCTTCCCCGTGAACCGCGAGCACCGCCTTGTTTGCGGTCACCACCGGCTTTTTCTTGCCGATCGCCCGCAGGATGTGGCGTCTGGCATCATCCGTACCGCCAATCAGTTCCGCGATCACGTGCACCTCGGGCGCGTCGATGACGGCTTCGAAATCCGTCCCGATATTCTCGGGAGCCACCCCGCGCGCCGTCTTTTTCTTGGTGAAAACGCTGCGATCCGCAATTCTGGAGACGCACACCTCCACGCCGAGGCGCCTTTTGATCAACTCCCGCTGCTCATCGAGCAAGTTCACCACACCGCTTCCGACCGTGCCCAGACCCAATATGCCGACGCAAATTTTCGTCATGTCATCTTTACCCCGCGGACGGCGAACTAGCTCGCCGCTCGCCTGGGCGCTTTCTCCTGAAACAGGGAACGGAGATTTCTGAGCGCCTGACGTGTCCGGTGCTCATTCTCCACGAGAGCGAAGCGGACGTGCCCGTCGCCCAACTCGCCGAAACCAATGCCGGGCGAGACGGCCACCTCGGTTTCCCTCAACAGGAATTTCGAAAATTCCAGAGAACCCATCTCCCTGTACTGTTGAGGAATCTCCGCCCATACGAACATCGTGCCTCTGGGTTTCTGAACGGGCCAGCCGATTCTCTCCAGTCCGTTGCACAGCGCATCCCGGCGATTCTCATAAATCTGGCGGATCTCCTCGACGCACTCCTGGGAGCCGTTGAGCGCGATGATGGAAGCAATCTGGATGGGCTGGAACGCGCCGTAATCGAGATAGCTCTTGATGCGCCTGAGTGCGCCGATGATCTCCCGGTTCCCCACGGCGAAGCCTATCCGCCATCCCGGCATGGAGTAGCTCTTGGAGAGCGAGAAAAATTCCACGCTCACATCCTTCGCTCCCTTCACCTGCAAAATGCTGGGCGGCTCGTAGCCGTCGAACCCTAAGTCGGCATAGGCGAAATCATGGACCACGATGAGGTTGTATTCTTTCGCGAAGGCGACGACTTTTTCGAAAAAATCGAGGTCCACGCAAACCGTGGTGGGGTTGTGCGGAAAACTCAATACGAGGATTTTCGGCCGCGGCCATATCGGGCGGATGATGTCGGTCATGTTTTCGAAGAAATCATCCCCCTGGGAGAGCGGCACATGGACCACGTTGCCGTTCGCCAGCACCATGGCGTAGGTATGGATGGGGTATGTCGGGCTCGGCACCATGACCAAATCGCCCGGGTTCGTGATGGCCAAAGCCAGATGCGAGAGCCCCTCCTTCACGCCGATGGTGACGATGGACTCCTCTTCGGGGTCGATATTCACATCGTAGCGGCGGCCATACCAATCGGCGATGGCCGCTCTCAGCCGGGTGATGCCGCGCGAAGCGCTATAGCGATGATTTCTGGGGTTCGTCGCCGCTTCCACGAGTTTTTCCACGATGTGCGGCGGGGTGGCGAGGTCGGGGTTCCCCATACCGAAATCGATGATGTCGTCACCCCGGCGGCGGGCCTCGATCTTCAACTCGTCTACGCCTGCAAAGACGTAGGGAGGCAGGCGGGTAATGCGCTGGAACTCATGCATGTTCAAAAATCCTCAACTGACCGGCAAGGATATCAGGTGACGGGAGGGCGCCGGGACGTTCCGGCCCGAGCCGTCGCTCGTCATAAAAGCGCGGCCCTCGGGGTCTCCTTGCAACTTCCCCTCCTTCAATCCCCGGGAGGCGTGCAGGGCCTCCTCCGCATTGTAGGAGCTTCTCACGAAAGGACCGGCGAACACGTGCGCGAAACCCCTCGCCTCGCCCGCCAGACGGTAGCGCGCATAGACATCCGGGTGAATGTATTCGCGAACGGGAATCGCCTTCTTCTTGGGCGAGAGATACTGCCCGATCGTCATTATCTGGCAATCCACCCTTTCATCCCTCAAATCATCCATCAGGGAGAGTACGTCCTCTTCGGTTTCGCCCATGCCGACCATGACGCCGCTTTTCGTCATCATTTCCGGGTCGATCTCCCTCGCCATGCCGATGACGCGCAGCGAGCGTTCGTAATCGCCGTTCGGGCGCGTGCTCTTGAACAGCCTCCTGACCGTCTCGATGTTATGGTTGAAAACATCGGGCGCTGCGCGAACCACCCGCTCGACCGCGTCGAAATCTCCCATGAAATCACTCACCAAAACCTCTACCGTGGTCTCCGGCAGCAATTCGCGAATCGCCTCAATCGTCGCCACCACGTGGCCGGCTGCGCCATCGGGCAAATCGTCGCGATTCACCATCGTGACGACTACGTGCTTTAAGCCCAAGCCTTTCGCGGCCTCCGCCACGTGCAGCGGCTCGTTTACGTCCAAAGGCTCGGGCGCGCCCTTCGTGACGGCGCAATAACCGCAAGTTCTCGTGCAGACGTCCCCGCCAATCATGAAGGTGGCCGTATTGCGGGAAAAACACTCGAACAGGTTCGGGCAACGGGCTTCCTCGCATACGGTGTGCAGATGCTTGTTGCGCATCAGCGCCTTGACTTCGTGCGACCGGCTCGGATTCGGCAGCCGCTTTACAAGCCAGGGCGGAAAGCGTCGAGAAGCCATCGAATTGCCTCCAGTCCCGGGAATCGGGAGGCTCATCTTAGGAATGCGAAGCGCAGGTGTCAAGCTTAAAGTCGTTTATAGCAAACAAACCACAAAACATTGTATTCAAATATACTTTATATTGCCAAAATCCTGGCCCGTTGCAGCTTTGTCCTCGCCCGCATCCGGGAGAGCGTCTTTTGGGCCTCCGCCTTGTCCCGGTAGTGCCCCACCCGGACGCGGTACCACTTGCCCCTGGCGCCGAGATCGACATTCTTGATAAAGGGTTGAAAGCCCGCGTCCCGCAGCTTTCGGACGACCCGAAGCGCCTCGTCGAATTTTTTGACGGAAACCACCTGAATCGTATATCCGCTCGCCTTCGTCCAGGGTTTCGAAGTACCTGCATTCGCTTCTGCCTGCCTCGGGGTTTCGTTGCCGACGCCGTTCGTACTTTCTTTCTTCTCGTCAGCTTTCTCCTCGCGAGGCTTTTCCTTCTCGGGAGGTTCCTCCACCGCCGCCGCGAGCGGGGGAGCCGGCTTCGGGGGTATTTCTTTTTTCACCTCCGGCAGCTTGATCGGTTCGATGGGCTGCTCGTTTTCCTCGTTCTCCTTGAGCAAGTCCTGGTAAAATTTCGGCTGGATGACATCTGCGGGCTTCTTCGCCGTCTCTGTTTGCGCTTCGCGTTCGGGCGTTTTTTTCAGCGCGGCGATCTCCACGCGCTCCGCCTCTTTTCTCTCGCCCTTTTTCCCGGCCTCCGGTTCAGGCTTGACCTCGGCCACGACCTTTTTACTCGACGCGCCGCTGGTGCCCCAGAGGTAGCCGAAGCCGAAGGACGCCCCCATTCCCGCGAGGAGAACGAGCGCAAAAACGCCCGCCTGCACTTTACCGAAAACGATCCTGTAGGGTTTCGCGGATGCGCGCTGCCGGGACTTCATGGACTTCTCGTTTCCTGGGCGGATGCTGACTACATCTTATCGGGAGCGGAAACTCCCAGCAAATTCAAACCGTTCCTCAAGACGACCTGCACACACCTGGCAAGGCACAGACGAGCGCGGGTGAGTTCCTCGTCCTGCCCCAATATACGGTTGCGATTATAGTAGGCATGGAATTGTTTGGCGAGAGCGATGAGGCCGAACGGGACGTGGTGAGGTTCGAGTCTCTCCGCCGCAGTCCGCACCACGTCCGGCCATTCGAGGAGATTCTTCATGAGCCCGCGCTCCTCGGCCAGCATGAGCACGCCGGGCGGCGGAGCATCGCGACTATCGAGCGGCACGCCCTCCTCCTCCGCCTGCCTGAATATACTGCATACGCGCGCGTGTGCGTATTGCACGTAATAGACCGGATTCTCGCTGCTTTGCTCTTTCGCCAAATCGAGATCGAACTCCAGCGCCGCGTCCGCGCTCCGCATCAGGAAGAAAAAACGCGCCGCGTCCACGCCCACCTCGTCCACCACCGTGGATAACTCCTCGAACTCGCCCGAGCGCGTGCTCATCTGCACCGCCTCGCCGCCGCGGCGCAGGCTCACGAACTGAACGAAAAGGACGTCGAGCTTCTCGGGGTCATGGCCGAGCATCTCCATCGACGCGCGCACCCTGGGCAAATACCCGTGATGATCCGCCCCCCAGATGTTGATGTAGCGATCGAAGCCGCGCTCATACTTGAGATGATGATAGGCGATGTCCGAGGCCAGATAGGTCGGGCGGCCGTCGTCCCGCACAACGACGCGGTCCTTCTCATCGCCGTACGCGCTCGATGCGAGCCACCTGGCCCCGTCTTTCTCGTAGAGTTTCTCGTTCGCCTCAAGCGCGGCGATCGCCTCCTCGACCTTATTCCCGTTTTCCGTGAACAAGGAAGACTCGCTGAACCATTTATCGAAGCGAACCCGGAACTCGGCGAGGGATTTTTCGATGTCTTTCAGGATCAAATCCTTGGCGATGGCGCCCGCCTGCGAGAGGAGCGCTTCCTCATCTTCCGGCGTATCGAGGCCCTCGCGGAATTTCGCGGATTTCACGATCTCGCGAATGTATTCCCCCTGGTAGGCGTCTTCGGGAAAGGGAACATCTTCTCCCTTCACGTCCTGGAGATAACGCGCGTAGGCCGATTTCGCCAGCGTCTCTATCTGGTTGCCCGCGTCGTTGATGTAATACTCCCGGTGCACGCGAAAACCCGAAGCCTCCAGCACGCGCCCCAGAACGTCGCCCAGCGCGGCGCCCCGTCCGTGGCCGACGTGAAGCGGCCCCGTGGGATTCGCGCTCACGAATTCCAAGTGAACCGATTTGCCCGCTCCCGATTCGTTTTTTCCAAAATCATCCGGTGCGGACAATATGTCGGTGAGCTTCGCGCACAGAAGTTCTCCATCGAGATACAGGTTGATGAAGCCGGGCTGTTCGATTCGGACGTCAGTGAAAAACCCTTCGGGCGCATCGAAGTGCTTGACGATTTGCTCCGCAATCAACAGGGGCGCCTTGCGCTCGGCCTTCGCCAGCGTCATCGCGATGTTGCAGGAGAAATCGCCGAACGCCTCGTTCGGCGGCGTCTCGATGACGACCGCGGGTTTCTCCCCCGAAGTCAGGTCGCCCGCCGCGCGCGCGCTTTCGAATGCGTTCTCGAATATGGGAACCATCAATTGTTTCAGCACATCCACCTCATCGAAAAATCACCCCCGAAACGAGGGAACAAATACTCCTCCGGCGGGATTCCGTCAACGCGAAACGGAGGTTTGGCCGGAGCGTCTCGGCAAGCTCTTGCCACCGTGATATTGCAGAAACGCCTCCGCACACCCGATGACCTCACGTTCCAGGGGCGCGGCGAACCGGATGGAAAAACACTTCTCAGGCGTCAGGCGAAAAACCTCTCTCATCGCGGCGACGGCGCCGGCGCGCAGGCGCATCTCGCGCGCAGCGGGTTCCGGACACCTCGCGCAGCGAAGCTCGCCCGTGGCGATATCGAAACGCGCCGTCTCGCTCCCCGGTCTTTTTTCGCACGCCGCGCAATAATCAAGGCCCGGGTCGAGACCCATCGTCTTGAGCAGCATGAGGAGGAAGACCCCCTCCATGCTCGCCGCGCCCGCGCCCGCCTCCAGTGCTTCGAGCGAGGATTTGAGCAACAGGTAGTGCGCGCGCTCACCCTCGTCCACGCCCAACACCGCATCGAGTATCTTCAATAGACGCGACGACATCCGCATGGCCTCATAGTTCTTCCAGAGTCTTTGATAAACCCGTGTCGTCTCGCATTTTCGCATCGTCCCCAAACCGGAACCCGTGCGCCGGCTCCACTCGACATGATTCACGCTCGCCGGTTCGAGTCCCACGCCCATTCTCGACTTCGCCGATCGCGCGCCCTTGGCCACCAGGCGCACCTTCCCCTGCTCTTTGGTCAGAAACGTAACTATCAGGCTCGTGTTCGAGAACGGGCGCGCGCCCAGGACGATGGCTTCGTCGCTATGAATGGCCAAGAAAACGCCTCCCGACAGGTCTTCTTTTGGGGGTCTTGACGAAACCGGGCGGATAAGAGATAGTTTGCGACCGGAACGATTCTATTTTCTAACGCCAGTTACCGCAAACGGGAGGAACGAAACCAATATGCCGGGAGTCAAAGTACACGAGGGTGAATCCATCGACAAGGCTTTGAAGCAATTCAAGAAACAATGCGAAAAATCAGGCATTCTCACCGAGATCAAAAAGCGCGAGTACTATGAGAAGCCGAGCGTAAAGCGCAAGAGGAAGATACTCGCCGCGCACAAAAAGCGCATGCGCGCCCAGAACCGCTAAGCCTAGACATTCTCATAACCGAGTTCGGAAAGCGCGGCATCCTTTTGCCGCCAGTTCGGCTTGATGCCCACCTTGAGGCCGAGATATATCTGCTCGCCCAGCCGCCGTTCGATCTCCTTTCTCGATAATTCCCCGATCTTCTTGATCCGGCTGCCTCCCTTGCCCACCAGAATGCCCCGCTGGCTCTTCCGCTCCACGTAGATTTCCGCCTCGACGTGCAACAGGCCGGAACGCTCGGCGCGCTCCATCTCGCGCACCTTCACCGCCACGGCGTAGGGGATCTCCTTGTGCAGCAGGCGGTACACCTGCTCGCGAACGAATTCCTCTATCAGGAGCGCTTCGCTCACGTCCGTCGTCATGTCGGGAGAGAAATATCTGGGGCCCTCGGGAAGCGCCTGGATGATATCCTGAACCAGCGGCTCCACGTTGTCCCCCTTGAGCGCCGAGACGGGATAGGCGCTCTTGAACCCCTCGTCTTCGGCGTATTTCGCCAGAACGGGCAGGAGTTTCGTCTTGTCCTTCAACCGGTCCACCTTGTTGATGACGAGAAACGCGGGCACGCCCGCATCCTCAATCAAGGCGAGCGCGTTTTCGTCCACCTCCCCTTCCGCGTCGTCCGTCATGAACAGGGCGAGATCCGCGCCCGCGCAGGCGGCCTTCACCTCTTCGAGCAGAAAGCGTCCGAGTTTCGAGGCGGGGCGTTCGAGACCGGGCGTATCGAAAAAAGCCGCCTGCGCGTTTTCGGCGTTCAGAACGCCGAGAAGCCTGCGCCTCGTGGTTCCGGGCTTTCGTGTGACGATGGCGAGTTTTTCGCCCAGGATGCGGTTCAGCAGGGTGGATTTGCCCACGTTCGGGCGGCCGATGATGGCGATGAAGCCGGAGCGGAACCCTTCGGGCGTCTCGTGGCGCGCATCGCCGCTTCTCAAGATTTTCTCGAGGTCGAGCGTGCGCGCGTCGTCCCGGGCCCTGCGCGTCCTCTTCTTCTTCGCCGACACCCGGGCGCCCTACCGGAACGCCCCGTCGATGCCCAGCTCCCGGAGCTGGAGACGTTCGACAGAGGCCGGCGCGCCGGTCATCAGGCAGGTGGCTTTCTGTGTCTTGGGGAACGCGATGACGTCGCGTATGGAGGGAGCGCCCGTCAGCAGCATCATGATGCGGTCCAGGCCGAACGCGATCCCCCCGTGAGGCGGCGTGCCGAATTCGAGCGCTTCCATGAAGAAGCCGAAGCGCCGCTGCGCCTCGTCTTCGTCCATGTCCAGGGCGGCGAACATCTTCTGTTGCACCTCGCGCTGGTGGATACGCTGGCTGCCGCCGCCGATCTCATTCCCGTTCACCACCATGTCGTAGGCCTGGGAGCGGATGGCGCCGGGGTCGGAATCGAAAAGTGCTACGTCCTCGGGCACGGGCGCGGTGAAGGGGTGGTGCAGCGCGTGAAACCGCTTCTCCGCCTCGTCGTATTCGAGAAGCGGGAAATCCACGACCCAGCAGAAATCGAATTCCCCATCGCCGCGGGAGACGAGCCCCAGGCGCGCGCCGATTTCATCGCGTAGTTGGCCCAGCACCGATGCGCTCACCGCCGGCGCATCGGTCACCATCATCAGGAGATCACCGACCTCGACGCCCGCTCGCGCGCCGATCTCCTCCAACTGGCCGTCCAGAAAGAACTTGGTGATGTTCGACTCATACCCGTTTTCGGTGCGCTTCGCCCAGGCGAGACCGCCCGCGCCCAACTCCTGTGCGCGCGCGATGATGTCGTCTATCTCTTTTCTCGAGGCCGACGCCATGCCCGGTCCCGCCATGGCGCGCGCCACGCCCCCTTTTTCCACCGCCCCCTTGAACACCTTGAACTCGCTCGCCCCCGCCACGTCGGTGAACGTGGCCAGCTTCATGCCGAAGCGCCTGTCCGGCCTGTCGGTGCCGTACTGCGCTATCGCATCCGCGTAGGGGACCCGCTCGAAGGGCGTCTCGATTTCGACCCCGCCCACCTCTTTCCATATCCTGGCCACCAGACCTTCCATGAGTCCGAAAAAGGTATCGCGGTTCAGGAAGGAGCATTCGACGTCGATCTGCGTGAACTCGGGCTGTCTGTCGGCGCGCAGGTCCTCGTCCCGGAAGCATTTGACGATCTGGTAGTAGCGATCGAAGCCTGCGACCATGAGAATCTGCTTGAACATCTGGGGACTCTGGGGGAGTGCGAAAAAACTCCCGCGCGCGAGGCGGCTCGGCACCAGATAATCCCGCGCCCCCTCGGGCGTGCTCCTCGTGAGCACTGGCGTTTCGACGTCGACGAAGTGATTTTCCGTCAGGAAATTTCGGATCACCTGTGTCGCCTGATGGCGCCTGATGAAGTTCTCGCGCAACGCGGAGCGCCTGAGGTCCAGGTAGCGGTACTGGAGGCGCAGCGCTTCGCCGGCGTCTGAATCGTCTTCTATCTCGAAGGGGGGCGTTCTCGCCTCGCTCAGGACTTCGAGCTTCGTTATCCGGACCTCGATTTCACCGGTGTCGAGATTCGGGTTCGCCATCCCCTCGGGACGTTCGATGACGACCCCCTGAACGGCGAGCACCCATTCGCCGCGCACCCGCTCGGCGAGGGCATGGGAGGCCTCGTCATAGGAGGGGTCGGCCACCACCTGGGTGACGCCGTAGCGATCGCGCAAGTCGATGAAAATCAGCCCGCCGTGGTCGCGGTTCGACCCCGCCCAGCCCATCAGAACGACCTCTGCGCCGATGTCGGAAGCGCGAAGCGTTCCGCAGTCGTGGGTTCTTCCTTTCTCCAAAAGCTCGCTCAAGATTTCTTGTCCCTCATTCATTTCCGCGATAAATTCACGAATCTCCTCACTGGCGCGGGAGCGTATCGGCTTCGCAACCGGAATTCAAGCATCCTGCGCCCGCCTCTTCAGTATACGCGAAAGCCAGACGATTCCGCCCAGACCAATCCAGACGGCCACGCCCACCGAAGCCCAGGCCGCCGTCCACTCGGTGGGCAGAACCTCGCCCCGGGAGCCGGGGTTCGTGATGTCCAGAATATAGCCCACTTCGATGGAGGAGAGCGCGCCGAACAGGAAGCCGAACCCGGCCAGGCAGCCCAGCGCCGTGCCCAGGTGGCGCTTTGGCGCGATTTCGCTCATCACGACCAGGAATACCGTCGCATCCACGGCCATCGTTACCGCCCAGACAAGCGCCACGATCAGCAGAACCGGTATCGGCGCGTGAAAGAGATAGCCTATCCCGTACGTCATTGCGCCGCTCAAGAACATACTGCCCCCGATGCTCGAGAGCCGCCCGAACCTGTCGGCCGACCATGCGCCGATGAAGTTCGAAAAAGCGGAAATCGCGATCATGAACGCCAGGGCCGTCGCCGCGTTGTCCACGGCGTCACCTCTCGGAAGGCCATGCGCCACGAACGCCGAGGCCAGGAACGTGACGCCCCACCCCCTGAAGGCGAACAACTCCCAGCGGTGCATGACGTAGGAGCCGATGAGCACCCAGCACCTGAGCGGCAGGCGGGGGAAGGTGAATTTCTCCCCGCTTTCCGCCTCCTCCCTTCCAGGGTCGGACACCCAGAGCAACACCATCAAGATGCCGACAACCGGGCCGAGCGAACCCGCGGCGAAGGTGAAGCGCCAGCCGAAATCGGGGAGCAGGTAGCCCGTCAGGAACATCGAAACCGAAACGCTGAAACTGAAGAAGAAAGCGTAACCGGACACAGTCTTCGCACGCATTCCCGGCGAGGCGTTCTCGGCCACGAGGCGCAATCCCGGACCGAACACGCCCGCAAGCCCCACGCCGCACGCGCACCGCAGCAGGGCGGCCGTCCAAAGACCCTCGGCGAAGAAGGGAAACATGAGGTTCGTGAGGCCGAGCCAGGCGGCCGAGAAGAGATATATCGTTCTCGCGCTGAAATAGTCGGTCGCCCCGGTGAGCACGGCGGAGGCGACGACGTAGCCCACGTAAAAGGCAAAATAAATAACGCCGGCGTCCGCATTGGTGAGGGACCATTCCGCCTTCAGGATCGGGATGGCGGTCGGGTAGTTGGCGTAGACGAGCATGATGGGAAGCTGGGAGAAGCTCAGCACCCACAGGGACGCCTGGCTCATGCGCGCTTTTTGGGGAGTGTCCATGAATTCAGCGATCGGTTCGTTCTCTGGCTAGGCGAAGTCGTTTTGCCAAATTTTTTCAAGTCTCTGCATGTCATCTCTTCTCAGAGGACCGGCGTCTGCACCGGTGAGGGCTTCTGCGAGTTGCTCCTCGCCCGAGAAACCCACCAGCGCGCAGGAGACCTCATCGTGGCTTAAGACGAATCGAAGCGCGGCCTGCGCCAGCGTGCATCCCTCGCGAACGAGGAACGCGAGTTTCTCTGCGCGCGCCACGTCTTTATCGTATTCAGAACCCAGCGAGAGAACCGGCGGGTGCTCGTCCAGAAAACCCAAGAAATTCGGTTCGGCGGTCAGCGCACCCAATGCCAGGGCGCGAATCGCCAGCACCCCCATTCCGACTTCCGCTGCGCGCTCGATGAGCAGGCCGTAATCCACCGCGCTGAAACCCTCGGGCACCGGATAGGCCGCGCTCGGGTTGAGCAGATTGAAATACGCCTGCACGGTGTGGAACTCGCCGCTGTCAACCATCTCGGCCAGCGCGGCGGGATGCCCGACCCCGGTGAACCCGAAAAAGCGCACGAGCCCGCGATCGCGCAGTTCCTTGAAACCATCCAGCACGCCGCCGACACGATAGATATCGGAGAGATCGAAGGCCACCTCCCCCACCGGCCAGCTCCGCTCGGGGGCCACGTAGTTGTGGATCTGGATCAGGTCGATGTATGGTCGCCCCAACCGTTCGAGGCTCTTCTCCACCGAGGCGACAACCGCCGCTTCGGGCGCTTCGCGCTCTTGGACGCTCAAGCGGATCTTCGTCGTGAGGACGACTTCGGCCCCCAATCGCTTGAGCGCGGCGCCCAGGTTGGCTTCCGATTTGCCGCTCCCGTAGCCCATCGCCGTGTCGAAGAAGTTCACGCCCCCGTCCAGTGCGCCGCGCACCGCGCGAAGCTGCGCCTCACGGTCATCTCCCACCATCAGGCGGCTGATTCCGCCCGTGCCGAAACCTATCTCGGACACCGATATTCCCGTGTCCCCCAGGGTGCGCCTGCGCATCGTCATCCTCTGAAAAGAACCCTTCCATTGGTCCGGGGCGAAGCCTACCACCCTCAGTCGAAGCTGACCACGTGTTTTCTCTCGCGGGTCGTTCCGGTCGTGAGCCTGATGTAGGGGACGCATATATGCGTACATGGACGCCCCCTTGGAATGCAAGCGGTTTTTTGGAGGGTTCGGCGCAAAGCGGTTCGGCTCAGTCGTACATTCGGCCTCTTCGTTGCGGCGCTTCATGCTGGCCGCGGGCCCGTATGGAGATGCGCGGATCGGGTCCGAATCGTCCCGGCGAGCTCGGTGGTTCGCTCGTCGCATGTACCTGGTTGCCCCGATCCCGTCTCGATGACCGTTTGCCCTTACCCTTCCTCCGACCGGCTCACATTCCTCCCGACTCTATCCGCGCGCCGCTCAGGCGAGGGGCGCCGGTTCCCTGTAGAACTCCTTGTTCCGCAGCAGCGCCCACGCGATGCGCGCCATCTTGTTGGCCAGCGCCACCGCGACGAGCATACGAGGCTTGCGCGCCAGCATCCGGGCCAGCCACGAACCCCGCGGCGCGCCGCGCCGAACGGCCTGGCGAATCACCGACATCGCGCACATGATCAACAGCCGCCTCACGTCGCGCTGGCCCATCTTCGATATCCGCCCCAGGCGGGGCTTGCCCCCCGTGGTGTGCTGCCGGGGGACCAGACCCAGCCAGGCCGAGAAGTCCCGGCCCCGACGGAAGTTCTCCATCGGCGGCGCGAACGCCCGGATCGCCGACGCCGTTATCGGCCCGACCCCCGGAATGCTCATCAGCCGCTGCGCCTCCTCGTCATCGCGGACGCTCGCGCACAGCCGCCTCTCCAACTCCTCTATCTTCGCCTTCAGGCCGGCGATCTCCTCCAGCAGAACCTCGCCCAGCTCCCGGACCGCCTCGGGCAGACCCGATTCCGCTCCCCGAACCGCAACCACCAATCTCGTGAGGCCAACGGGCCCCTGACGCGCGACGACCCCGAACTCCGCCAGATGACTCCGCAAGGCGTTGATCGTCCGGGTCCGGTGACCCACCAGCAAATCGCGCGCCCGGTACAGCATCCCGTGCGTCTGCTGTTCCTCGCTCTTTACCGCCACCGGACGTATCGTCGGGCGAGTGGCCGCCTCGCTAATCGCCTCCGCGTCCGCCGCGTCGTTCTTGTGGCGCTTCACGTAGGGCTTCACGTAGGCCGGCGGCAGCAGCTTCACCTCGTGGCCGAGACGACCGAGCGCCCGGCCCCAATGGTGCGCCCCCGCGCACGCCTCCATCGCCACCACGCAACGCGGCTGCGAGGCCAGAAAGCCCAGCACCTTCGCGCGCGTCAGCTTCCTGCGGTACGCGACCGAACCGTCCGCCCGCGCCCCGTGGAGTTGAAAACTGTTCTTCGCCAGATCGATGCCGATGATGTAGACTCCTTCCATGGTCGTCTCCTTCCGGGCGGTGTGTGACGTTACCTCGCCACATTCTAAACTGCCGGAAGGAGGCGTCCATCCCATCGTCCCTGGTTTTTCGCCGCCCTGCGACGGGCCGCATACTATGTCGGACATATATGTCCGACCTACACAAAAACAAATTTCCTCTCTCCGGGTTTTTCCACAACCCCGGAATGTGCGCGCGGCGCATTTTGGTGTAGGATAGGCGTATTCCTTACATGGAGAGAACGTGCACCCCCTGCATCTGCTGGCTGTCGGCTACATCGCGGGTCTGTTGACGGGCGGGCTTTCCTTCGACTTCGAGCGGGGAGAGGCCGCCTCCATCCTCACCGCTGCGCTCGTATTGGCCTTCTCGGTCCTGCTCGCCCTGAGCCGCCGCATCCGGGGGAAGAGGCAGGGCGTCCTCGCGGCGCTCCTCCTGCTCCTGGGATTCGCCGCCTCTATCGCCGCGCCCGCGCTCCATCGCTTCGCGACGCCCGCGCATCACCTCCTGCGGCAGATCCCCTACGAGCGCATGAACGTCACGGGCCATCTCTCCCGGCCCGTGGAGCGAAACGACGGCGAGAAGCCCAGGCCGCGCATCTACCTCGACGTGGAACGCGCCCTCATACGCGGCGTCGAGGTTCCCATGACCGGCGTCGTGCGGCTCACGCTGGCCTCACGGCTCGAAAAGGTTCCAGAAGTAGGCGACAGGCTGCTCATCCGGCGCGTGCGCCTGAGGCCTCCCGAGCGCTTCAAGAACCCCGGCGCGTTCGACTACCGCGAATTCCTGCGCCTCCGGGGTGTCCACGCCGTCGGATACAGTTCCGTGCGCAGCCTCCACGTTTTGGAACCAAGGGAAAAATGGGGCTGGCGGCGGCTTTTGTTCCAGTTCCGCGAGCGCATGAGCGCCCACATGCGCGCCGTCTACCCCGAACGCGCCGCCGGTCTCATCGAAGCGATGACCATCGGCCTGCGCGCGGGGCTCGACCTTGAACTCAAGGACGCCTTCAGGAGGTCGGGCGCGGCGCATCTGCTCGCCATCAGCGGCCTGCACGTGGGCTTCATCGCCGCTTTTTTCTTCTTCGCCCTGCAAGGCGTTCTGCGCAGGCTCCCGCCCTGGGTTTTTCCCCTGCGCCCGTTCGTGCTCACGCCGTCCAAACTCGCATCGCTGGGCGTCATCCCCCTCGTGATTCTCTTTGCGCTTCTGAGCGGCGCCCGGATATCGACCGTGCGCGCCACGATCATGATCGTCACCTACCTATTCACCCGGCTCCTGGAGCGGCCGGGAAGCGCGATCCACTCCGTCCTGCTCGCCGCCCTGCTCATCCTGCTGGTCGAGCCCGGCTTCATCTGGGACGTGGGTTTCCAGCTCTCCTTCGTGGCGGTGAGCGCCATCATCCTGGCGGCGGACAGGCTACCGCGGCCGGAGGCGCGCCTGAGGATATGGGAGAAAGGGTGGTGGTTCGCGCGGGCGCACCAACTCGCCATTATCCAATTGGTCGTCACCGCCGCGGTCACGCCGCTGACGGCGCTCCATTTCCACCAGGCCCACCCCATCGGCCTGCTCGTGAATTTCCTGCTCATCCCCGTCGCCTCGCTGCTCGTGCCGCTGTCTTTCGTTACGAGCGCTCTCGCCGCCGTCATACCGGCAGTCGGAGCCGTGCTCCTGCTCCCCGCCACGTGGCTCACCGGCGCTCTCGCGCAATTCATGATTCTCGTGTCGACTTACTCTTCTGAAATCCCGTGGGCCAGCATCGTCGCGCCGAGTCCCCAGGTCTGGCTCGTCGCCTCGATCTACGCACTCATGGCCCTGGGCTTGCGCTCAAGACGCGCGCGGCGGCGGAGACTCGCCTGGGCGGGCGTGTGCGGCCTCACCTTTTTCCTGCTCCTCCCCGACGCCGGCGCACGGCCCGTGACTCCGAAGCGCACGACGCTGCTCCTGCCCGACGCCGGAGGCACGGACGCCTTCTTCTTGCGCCTCCCCGATGGAAAGGGTTTGGTGGTGGATGGTTCCGGAAGCCGGGCCGGCGGCTTCAACGCCTGGGGGAACGTGCTCGCTCCCCTGATGCGCCGGGAGAATCAATTGACCTGGCGCGCGATGCTCAGCCTCTCCAGGTATCCCAAAGACCGGCTCGCCGCGAATGCGTTCGCCACGGGCATCCGGGTCGAAAACGTGTTTCGCATCAACGACCTCGGCGCTTCCGCGCCGTATAACTCCCGCTTCAGGAGGCGGCATTCCCCACGCACCATCTGGCGGATGAGCGGAGCCGGAGCGCGGGTTTCCTTGCGTTCCTGGGGAGGAGACGTGAGGGGATTCGAGGTCGAAACCACCGGCTCGCGCTGGCTGCTCATGCTGCGATCGAGATACCCGGCTTTCAACGCAAAGTGGTTTCGGGGCAAGAGATACGACCTCGTGCGCCTGCCCGAGAGTTTGATGAGAAAACGGGAAGTCCTCGACTGGCTCGAAGCGCGTCCGCCCCGCGCCCTCGTGGCCGCTCCCCAGCGGGTGAAATGGATGAAAGCCGACCTGTGGCGGGAGACGAGTAGAAGGCAGCGAAGGCTGGGGGTGTATCGCCCCTGGCGCGGCGGGATGCTCCGCGTTCAGGCGGGCGGCGACCCCGATGGGAGACACCTTTCCGTCGAGCGGTTCCGCGCGTCCGAAGCCTGGCCCGCCAGCGGCGCCGCCGGATGGCGCGCGTTTCGCAGGAGCCTTGCGCCTGAATTTTCAAGCCGCATAAAGAGGAAACGCAGAGCTGTTTATTACCGGTGAGACCAACCCGTGCGCAAAGGTCTCGAATCAGTCGCCCGCGTCGGGTGGCGGCGCGGTGGCGGCCCCGCCACGGAAGGATTTCACCGTCCGCGTCCATCTCGAAGAGAGCACGTCCCGGTCGATCGGACAGTCGATGACGTGCACGCCGCCCCCCGACTGCGCATCCCGGATGGCGCTCCCCAACGCCTCCGCCGATTCCACTTTGTGACCATGCGCGCCGAACGCGCGCGCGAGATTCGGGAAGTCGGGGTTGTTGAGAGAAGTGGCGATGTAGCGCTCGCCGAACACGTGCTTTTGCGAGTGTCTGAGCGCGTTGTATTCCCCGTCGTTGAAAATGAGGTAGGTGATCGACAAACCGAGCGCCGCCGCCGTGGCCAGTTCGCCGCAGGTCATCGTAAAGCTGCCGTCCCCCACGATTGCGCACACCGGCCGCTCGGGCGCGCCGAGCTTCGCCCCGACCGCCGCGCCCACGGCGTAGCCCATCGACTGGTAGGCTTCCGATAGCAGGATGCTCCTGGGGCGGTGAATCGTAAACGCCTGCTCCATGAGCCAGCTCTGGGTGGCGGAGGAATCGGAGACGAAAATCGTATCGGGCGAGGTATTCTCGCGCAGCGTCTTCATCACGAAAAGACCGTGGAAGGGCGGCTCGGCCGGTTCTGTCAAAAACGAGCGCAGCCTCTCCTCATAGCGCCTTTTCCCCTCGCGCACGCGAACGTGTCCTTCTGTGAGGGCGGCATCATCCGCGTCTGCGATTCGCTTGAGCAGGCCGTCGAGTGCGGGCTTGAGATCACTCACCAGGCCCACCGATGCCGGGTAATTCCGGCCGACCCGCTCGGGGTCGATGTCGATCTGAACGAGATTCTTCGGCATCGGCGCCTTGAAGTAGAACGTGGCGAACTGCCCGAAACCCGTCCCTAGGGCCAGACACGAATCCGCCTCTTCGAGCATCTCCTCACAGCCCAGGAAATGCACCAGGCCGAAGGAGAGCGGATCGGCTTCGGACAGAATCCCCCGCCCTTTCACGGAGGTGACGACGGGTGCGCCCAGCTTCGAAGCCAGAAGCTGCACCTCTCTCTCACAGCGGGCGGTTACAACACCATTGCCCGCATATATCACGGGACGCCTGGCCGCCAGGAGCGACTCTGCGATCTCATCGAGCGCGCGCTCATCGACCGGAGGCGTGGCCGGCGGCCCCTCGAATTCGGGTTTTATGATCACCCGCTCCTCTTCGGCCTGGAACAGGTCCGCCTTCATCACCACCTGCACAGGCCCCGGCCTTCCCGCCTCCGCCCAGCGGAACGCGGCCTCCACGGCGGGCTCTATGCCCGCGACCGAATCGGGCGTGAACGCCTTTTTGACGCAGCCCGCGAGCGCCTTTTCCATGTCCACGTCGTGGATGGCGCTCCTGTCCCGCATGTTGTCGGCGAGGGTGGCCGTCACCGCGACGACGGGAACCGCGTCCTCGAATGCCGAGCGAAGCGCGGTGGCGAGGTTCGTGCCGCCCGGCCCCGGCACGGTGAAGACCACACCCGTCTTACCGGACACCTTGGCGTAGCCGTCCGCCGCGAAACCCGCCCCCTGCTCGTGGCGCGTGACGACCGGCGTCGCGCCCGCGCCGTCGATCATCGCGTCGTAGACCGGCAGCGTGAGCGTGCCCGGAATGCCAAAGATGTATTCCGCGCCGTTTTCCTTAAGCGCATCGAGCAGGACCTGCGATCCGTTTCGCGCCACCTGAAACTCCTCCGGTTCCCCCATAGAAACAAAGCCCGCCAAAGCTAGGCGGCATCCGCGCGCGTGTCAACTTCCATCCCCGTTTGCGCACGCGGGGCCGATGGACTACCTTCTCCGAAGTTTCGTGCCGGCATAGATGGTGAGAAACAATTCGGTTCACAGCCGGGTACCGGACTCATCCGGGAGAAAACGATGTTCAGCCAACGCGCGATAGACGCCCTCAAGGAGGCGGAATCGGTGGTCATCCTGACCGGGGCGGGCGTGAGTGCGGAGAGCGGCGTGCCCACCTTCCGGGGGGCGGGCGGTCTGTGGCGCGAGTACAGCGCCACCTCGCTGGCCACCCCTGAGGCCTTTCGCGCCGACCCGAAACTCGTCTGGGAGTTTTACAACTACCGCCGCGAGGTGCTCGAACCCCTGGCGCCCAACCCGGGCCATTACGCCATCGCCTCGCTTGAGGAGCACTTCGCGCGCTTCGCACTCATCACGCAGAACATCGACAACTTACACCGCGTCGCCGGGACGCGCGAAATCGTGGAGCTGCACGGCAACATCTGGCGCGTCCGCTGCACGAACCCAGGCTGTGAGCGCTACACGCTCGCGTGGGAGAACCGCGACGTGCCGATCGACCCCCTGCCCCCGAAGTGTGAGGCGTGCGAGAGCCTCCTGCGCCCCCACGTGGTGTGGTTCGGCGAGATGCTCGACCCCGAGCAGTTGCGCCGGGCGCTCGTTGCGGTGGATGATTGCGATTACCTGATCGTGGCGGGCACTTCCGCCGCGGTGCAGCCGGCCGCCTCCATGCCCATGACGGCCTCGCGAGGCGGCGCGTTCGTGCTCGAGGTGAACCCCGAGCCGACGGACATCAGCCCGTACATGAGCGAGGCGGTGCAGGAGCCCTCGGGCGTCGCCCTGCCCCGCCTGCTCGAAGCGGCTCTTGGAGGATAGCGATGGCGCGGCCCAGGCTCACGGCGGTGCGCGGCGTGAAAGACATCCTGCCCGAAGAATCCTTGCGGTGGCATGGCGCCGAGCGGCTAGCGAGAGAGATTTTCGCGCGCTACGGCTACGGGGAAATAAGAGTGCCCGTGTTCGAGCGCACCGAACTCTTCGCGCGCGGCATCGGCGAGGAGACCGACATCGTCTCCAAGGAGATGTATACCTTCGAAGACAAGGGGGGCGACTCCATCACCCTGCGCCCCGAGGCGACCGCCTCGATCTGCCGCGCCTACATGCAAAACGGCCTCCACAACCGACCCGGCGTCTCCAAGCTCTTCTGCATCGGCCCCATGTTCCGCTACGAGCGTCCCCAGGCGGGCCGCCTGCGGCAGTTCCACCAGATAGACGCCGAGGTGTTCGGCTCGGTGGACCCGGCGGTCGACGCCGAACTCATCGTGATGCTTATGGAATTTCTCGATAAAATGGGGGTCGAGGGCCTGGCGCTCCAGATCAACAACCTGGGCGATGCGGAATGCCGCCCGGCCTACGCCGCCGCTCTCCAGGATTATCTCAGAGCAGAAACGAAGCACTTGGGCGCCGAAATCGCCGAACGGGTCGAGCGCAACCCGCTTCGCTTTCTGGACAGCAAGAACCCGGACCACCAGGAGATCATCGCGCGCGCGCCGAGGATAGACGCGTTCTGGAACGATGACTGCCGGGCGCATCTGGAGAGCGTTTGCGAGCTCATCGAGAGCGCGGGCGTCGCTTATGAAATCAACCCGAGGCTCGTCCGCGGCCTCGACTACTACTGCCTCACCGTGTTCGAGGTGACGAGCCAGAGCCTCGGAGCGCAGAACGCGGTGTGCGGCGGAGGGCGGTACGACGGTCTCATGGAGGAGCTGGGCGGCCCGCCCACGCCGGGAATCGGCTTCGCGGTCGGCGTGGAGCGTCTCTTGCAGTTAGCAGGAGAAAAGGCCCCAGCCCAGAATGAGGAACCACAAGTCTACATCGTCGCACTCGGCGACGCCGCAGAGCCCCAAGTCTTCGGACTCGCCGCAGAACTGCGCGCGGGGGGGATTCGCACCGAACGCTCCTTCGGCGGGGGCAGCATGAAAAGCCAGATGAGGCGCGCCGACCGCTCGGGTGCGGCGTTCGTGCTGCTCTTGGGCGACGACGAGACGGCCAAAGGGGTGGTGAGCGTCCGCCACATGAACGAGAGCCGACAGACCGAGGTGAGACGCGAGGAAGTATCGAGCTACATAAAAAGTAATTTATAACTCAATAACAATATGTTGCATATTTTTATTCAAGTAGATTCTAAGTCACTGCAGAGCCACTCATACACGCTGATGACCCCTACTTCGTTGAATCCCAGACCCTGGTAGAACGCGCGCACATCCTGATCTTCTGCGGAGACGATGAGTTCGAGCGCCTCCGCGCCGCACGCCTGCGCCCTCTGGGCGGAAGCCTGGATCAGCAAGCGGCCCAGCCCGCGTCTCCGGTGGCCGCGCATGACGCCGAGGTCGGGGATGTAGACGGCTTTGTCGCCCATGGCCAAGCGGCTCGGGTCGACCGCCAGTATCGCCATCCCCGCACCCTGGGGGCTTCCTGATTCGCCGTTAGAAAATTCGAGAATGAACGAGTTTTCCGGGTCCGTATCCGGCGCGTCGTACCAGGCGGTGATCGTCTCGGGCGTATGCGGCATGAAGTTCCACATGTTCGGGAAAATCTCGTTGAACAGATCGGCGAGGTATTGCCCGTCCTCCGGAAGGGCCGCCGCGCGAAGACGGTAGCCCGCCGGCAGACGCGGTTCTCCCAACTCCGTGAGCGCGTCATGCTTCAGGAAGCGGAGATCGCGCACCTTCCGCCCGCCGCTCAGATATATAAAACGCCCCGGAAGCGATACGGGCAGATACGCCCAGATGCCGCCCAGGCCGTTTTTGCGCGCCTCGGCGAGGGCCGCCTCCAGCAGATGACGGGCGTAACCCGCCTTGCGGGCTTCGGGCCGCACGTAGAGCGCGTCGATGCAGGCCCTGCTCCTTGCTCTCGCCTCCCGGTTCACCACCATGCGGCAGTAGCCCGCCGGGGTCTCGTCTTCGCCCTCTCCCGGCCAGGCGAGCCAGACCTTCGTGCCCGGCGCGCCGAAACCGGCATCTACCTCTTCGCGCGAAAGCCCGAAGGCCTCCGCCGCGAGGGCGGTCAGCGAATGGCGGTGCTCCGGCCCGATGCGCTCCACCCTAGCCCCGGTAGACATGCACCTTCCCCTCTTCGATCATCTTTTCGAATTTTCGCATCAGCCAGCCCCGCACCACGGCCCGCACGGCGGGGACCATCAAGGCGAAACCGGCGGCGTCCGTCAGGAGGCCGGGCGTCAGGAGCAGCACGCCGCCCACCAGGACCATCGCACCCTCGACCATCTCGGCCCCGGGAAGCCTCCCCTCCGCCATTTCCGCCTGGATGCGCGACACCACGTAGAACCCCTGGGTTCTCGCCGCCCATGCGCCCAGCGCACCCGTGAGGATGACCACTCCCAGCGTCGGAGCCAGGCCGATGGAGGTTCCCAGATCGATGAGGATCATCAGTTCGATGATGGGGATGAGCGTGAAGAGCAAAAACAGTTTGAAGATCAAGTGGTCTCTCCTCGGCGGTGCATTTCGCGGATTTTAGCATGAGTCCAGGCGGAATGGGTATATGGGGATTCTCGTGGAAAGTGGGGAATAGCGAAAGAAAAAAGCTCTGAATACAAGACGTAACGGCATTGGTAAAGAAATGTTGTAGCAGGTATGGTCGAGAGTCAACTATTTTTTGAGCCCTGCCCGAAAAGCTATTCTAACTTGCAAAATAGGATTCTTAAATTCCATCCTGAGCTATTCGAAAGACGATAGCCTGTTATAGGATTGACTTTGTTTCTAAATCGGTGGCGGAGAGTAAATGAATAGCCAACGCAATCGCGAAGAAGTGGTTAACACACAACTTGCGTTATTGATCTCAGAACTTGGAGTCACAGCAGACGCTGAAACGATCCAAGTCCACGGTAAGCATCGTCCCGATGTTTTGTTCCAACTTCGTGGCTTGCGAATTGTCATTGAAGGTAAATTCCAAGATACGCCGAACGCCGAACAAGTCGTTCTGGACGATGCTCGTAAACGAGTTCGCGCGGGCATTGCGCATATTGCTGCCGCGACTGTTTATCCTGATCAATTACGAACAACCCCAACTACCAAGATAATTGATACTTTGACAGATGCGCGACTTCGTTACCGACTCGTTACTGAAACTTTCGAGAGTGAAAATTGGTTCGAAGGAAATCCCGCATCACTGATGGAGGCACTTCGAAGAGCACAGGAATCACTTACACAAAACGATATAGTGGAAAAAACAGCCAAAGCTCTTTCGATTCACCTAGAAAACATCTCAAAACTCTGGATTGGGCAACCTGGCTCCTGCGACCGCCTGTCCAGATTGTTGGGTACTCCCATCCCGAAAAAAGAAAAACCGAAAGCAACATCCGAAAGGCGTGAAACTACTGCAAAGGTATCGGCTCTCGTGCTAGCGAACGCTTTCATATTCCAAGAGCAGTTGGCATTAAATGATGAGCGCGTAGATACACTTCGGAAATTAGCGAAGAATGACGACATTATTGAAGCTACATCGGAACATTGGCGCTGGATTTGGGAAAACATAAACTACACTCCCATCTTCCAGCTTGGGGAACGTATACTTGATGAACTACCAGCATTTGTAGGCACTACCAGGATTGTTCAATCTCTCCTCGACGCAGCACAAAAAATCTGCACCGAACAAGCTGCATTGCGTCATGACCTGATGGGACGAATTTATCACTGGTTGCTCCACGACGCAAAATATCTTGGCACGTACTATACATCTGTCCCGGCGGCGACTCTGTTGTTGAAAGTTGCTCTGGATCTCAAGTGGCCTCATGACTTCGGTAGTGCTCGGGAACTTGCGGACTTCAAAGCCGCAGATCTCGCATGTGGTACTGGAACTCTGCTTATGGCCGCCGCACAAGCCCTCACCGACAATTTTATTAAAACTCGCGCAGGGGACGACCGAAGCATCGATACGAAAGACTTGTCTGTACTTCACAGTACACTGATGCAAAATGTCGTCCACGGATATGACATACTGCCGTCTGCGGTACACCTGACAGCATCGACCCTCGCTCTGCTCGCCCCGGAGGTCGCGTTTCGGCAAATGAACCTGTTCGTTATGCCTGTTGGTATGGATCACGGGAACGCGCGACTAGGTAGCCTAGATTTTCTTTCCGGCAGTGAGATTAAAACACAATTTACGCTGGACAACACTCACTTAGACACTGTTAGAACAGGGGCAGCAGAATCCGCATTTACTAATGCCCAAATTCCTAATCTTGACCTTTGCGTCATGAATCCACCCTTCGTCAGTAGCCGTTACGGAAATCGGCTTTTCGGCTCACTGCCAGAGGATAGACCCAAACTCCAGAAAGCACTCTCGAAAGAGGCCAAGAAAATCGGTATCCACACGACCGCTGGACTTGGCGCTTTATTCGTTCCGTTGGCAGACAAACACACGAAACCAGGTGGCCGTATTGCGTTCGTTCTGCCAATAGCTCTCGCAACCGGAGAAGCGTGGGGTCCTGTTCGGAAGTTTATAGTTGAACGATATCATCTCGAAGTCGTCATCACGAGCCACGATCCGTTACGCACCAATTTCTCGGAAAACACTGAATTATCTGAACTTTTATTCATGGCCCGTAAGCTGAGGCGTGGCGAAAAGGCTGGTTCCACCTACTATGTCAAATTGCGTCGAAATCCCGCCACTATTCACGAAGCCCTTGACCTTGCAGATCGAATTTCGACTGGAATCAAGAAGATGAGCGATCAGAATAAACCTGTAACTATTCGCTCTGCGGCAAGAGTTTTGGGGGAGATCGCAAACCTTCCTAGACCGCATCACAAAGACAATTGGACGAGCGCTATATTCTATCAACATTATCTATTCCAAGTTCATTGGGCACTGGACAAGAATTCACTTTTGTCAATCCCCGGCGAATTATCGCAACAACCCATTCCACTTTGTCGTCTCGATGCTCTAGGCGAACTTGGCTATGATGTTCGAGATATTTTTGACGCCTTTGATGTTGACCGGTCTGCGTCACAGTGGACTCCTTATCCTGCATTTTGGAACCATGACGCCAAACGGGTGTTTCAAATCGCCCAAGCGCCAAATGCTTTCCTAATATCTCGACCGAAGCCAATCGAAGGGCGCAAGCTCAAAAGCGCCACGGCAGTTTGGGCAAAGGCGGGCAAGATTCTATTGGTGTCAAGACTTTGGCCAATAACGCAAAAGGTGCTTGCTACTGGTTTCAACACAAAAGTGCTTGGCAATACTTGGTGGGCCTTCGATACCGCAAATCTTTCCATCAAACAGAGCCAAGCACTGTTACTTTGGATGAACTCAACGCTTGGCTTGCTATTCTACTATGGGAGAAGAGCAATAACCCGAAGTGCTTGGATGCAGATGAAGAAACCCGCATGGGAATCAATGCCAGTGCTAGACGTTCGGGAATTGAACACAGAGCAACTCGATACGCTGTCTACAACTTATAAGATCGTGTCGAAAGAAACCTTGAAACCACTCGCACAACTCGACTGCGATCCGATTCGAATGCAAATTGATGAGGCTCTCTGTAAAACACTCGAATTGCCATCACTCAATCCAATCCGTGAACTTCTGGTTCGAGAACCTGGCCTTACCGGGGAAGACTCCGACGCATGAGGAAGGACTTACAGCAATGAATGAAAACGATTTCGAATTGGTTCGGGGAAGCGGAAACGTCTTTCGGGACTTCGACGACCCTCATGCGGATTTGAAGCAGGCCAAAGCGATCCTCGCCGCCCGAATCATCACGGTGCTGGACGAACGCAACCTCACCGTGCGAAAGGCCGCGAGCATGACCGGTTTCGCCGCGGCGGATTTCTCGCGAATACGCAACGCGTCTCTCGGGCGCTTCACGCTGG
This sequence comes from bacterium, assembly GCA_965203325.1. Taxonomy (GTDB): domain Bacteria; phylum UBA8248; class UBA8248; order UBA8248; family UBA8248; genus Bin107. Next base: position 9,145 of record OZ241875.1, on the reverse strand, counting down.
ATCGGCTGATGAAGATGCTCGCCGCCCTCGATGGGCGCATCCGGGTTACTCTCCAACTCGACGCACAGCAAAGCGAACAAGCGGCCGTATCGGGCACCGGCCGATAGCCCCTCAACACCCCTCCCCTCTTTTCAGGGCGGATGAAAAACCTTACAGTCCTATGGCGCATTTCATACATCCACTCGACGCGGCCAGCGCGCCCGTTACGACCTGAGGAGGCGAAGAGATGGCATCCACGATGAAAGCAATGCGGCTTCATGAGCTTGGCGGATCGTTTCAGTTCGAAGAAGTTCCGGTGCCCCAGCCGGGGCCGAACGACGCGCTGGTGCGGCTCAAGGCCACGGGCGTGGGCCTCACGCTGGTCATCATGCGCAGCACGCCGGGGCTGGTGGATGAGTATCCCCGAATCCTGGGACACGAGATCGCGGGCGAGGTCGTCGAGACAGGCTCCCACGTCACGAACGTGGGCGTGGGCGATCACGTGACGTGCCACTTCTACCTCACCTGCCACAACTGCCGCTATTGCCGCAGCGGGCGCGAGACGCTTTGCGAGAATTTCCGGGGATACGTCGGCCTCGTCATGGACGGGGGCTACGCCGAATACACGACCGTCCCCGCCGTGAACCTGTGCAAGATTCCAGGCGGCGTGAGTTCGCTCGACGCCTGCGTGGCGGCGGACGCCATCTGCACGCCCTACCACAACTGCGTGGCCGAGGCGCAGATAAAACCCGGCGACGTGGTGGCGATCGTGGGCGCGGGCGGCGGCGTGGCGATACACGCGGTGCAGATGGCCCAGGTTTGCGGCGGCCACGTGATCGGAATCGACGTGTCGGAGAAAAAACTCGATATGGTATCCCAACTCGGGGCCTTCGCCACACTGAACCCCGCGCAGACCGACACGGTGGAGGAAATCCTCTCGCTCACCGACGGGCGAGGGGTGGACGCCTACATCGACTACGTGGCCTCGCGCGAGACGCTCGAAGCCGGCGTGGCCAGCATCGGACGCGGGGGCAAGCTGGTGATCGTGGGCTACCGCCCGGCGCCGGCGTACAACAACGTATCGCCCAACTTCACCGTCGACCCGCTCCAGCTTCTCACCTACGCGCAGGAGATTCACGGCTCGCGCTACTGCTCGATGGAAGAACTTGGACAATCGCTTGCGTTGATTCAGCAGGGGAAAATCAAACCCATCGTCACCGAGACCTTCCCGCTCGAGGAGACCGAAACCGCCTTCCAGGCGCTCTTGGAAAACCGGGTGACCGGAAGAGCGGCGGTGGTGTTCGACTAGGTTTTATTCGCGAAGACGCATTCGTTTTCATATTCCCAAGGAGAAATACCGATGGTGGAATCCGTAGACAAGGAAGTGATGGCCAAGCAGGAGCGCCGCGTACGCGCCACGCGCGCGGAGGGCTGCCGGGTGGAACTGAAAGCGCGCAAGCACGCCTTCGTCGCCGATGAACCGGCGCAGGGCGGGGGAACCGACACGGGCCCCACGCCGCGCGAACTGGCGCTCGGCGCGCTTTCCGCCTGCATCACGGTCATCACGAACAAGGTGGCCGAGGGGCTCGATTTCAACGTCATCGCCCAGGAGGTGGAGGTTCGCGGCACGGCCGACCCCCGGGGCGCCAAGGACCCGGACAACGGCATCAGCCCGAACTTCGATTACGTGGAGGCGAAAATCCACCTGACCACGGATGAGCCTGAGGAGCGGGTGGCCGAACTCAAGCGCCAGCACCACGGGCGCTGCCCCATCTCCGCGCTCTACCGCGAGAGCGGCTGCGAACTGGTGGAGGAGTGGATCGTCAAGCGGCCGTGAGGGGGTTGGGAAAAGCCTCACTTCGTAATTCTGCGTATTGAGCCGACCGGGAGTGAATCACTGTTCTCCTCAGTCGGGGCTGGCACCGGAATGACGAACCCAGCCAAACGGTGGTGCGGCAAACTGCGGCGGCGCGCCGCGCGGCGGGAGGCTTCCGCCCCTACTCCACTTTCGCCTTCACGTTCTTTGCGAACTCGGCGAATATCTTGTTCGCCTGGTTCTTGATGACGGTGAAGCCCAGCGAGCCGAGCTTACCGAACACGTCGACGCTCGAGTCGATGCGCACCCTGGTTTCGTTCTCTGAGACGGCCTCGAGCGTCACCTCGTTTTTCTGCTTGAGGCTCGCCGCGATTTTAGAGTCCTTCCCCTCGCCCACCGTGCGGATGTACTCGGGCGCGCGGACCTCCTCGATGTTGACCTGAAGCTGAAAGCTCGCCTTGAGGAAACTTACCTTCTGCTCGACACGCACGCCGTAGGTCGCATCGTCTATTTTCTCCACGTCCTTCACGCCGGGCACGCAGGCGGCGAACTCCTCGACCTGCCAGATGAAGTCCCACACCTTCTCCCGGGGGGCGGCGACGGTAATCTCCTGGTTGAATTCCATGTTGGTGTCCTTTTTGCTCAGTGTGACGCGAAATGATAATCAAACGAGGGTATGATTCTAACAAGACGCCGGGCTTTACTCCACAGACTCTTATCTCACAGGAACGCAGATGCCGGTCGAGTCCCTCATCCTGTTCGCTAAACCGCCCCTCGCCGGCCGGGTGAAGACGCGCCTCGCAGAAAGCCTCGGGCGCGAGGGGGCCGCGCGTCTTTATGCGTGTTTCCTGCGAGACGCCGCCGGGACGGCGCGCTTGCTTTGCGATGCGAGGCCGGGCGTCGGTCTCGTCTGCGAGTGGGCGCTGGAGCAAGGCGAATCACTCGACGAGTTTCCGCTCACGGACTGGCTGCCCGGCGCCTTTCTCCACAGAGCGCAAACGGGCGCGGACTTAGGCGCGCGCATGGCGGCGGCGCTGGGACGATGCCTCACTTTCGGGAGGAATACTGTGCTCATCGGCACGGATTTCCCGGATCTGCCGCATGAAATTCTGATAGATGCGTTCGAGAAGCTGGAGTGCGGGAATGAACCCAAAATTACGCTCGGTCCCGCGGCGGACGGGGGCTACTACTTGATCGGGATGAACCGGTTCCTGCCTGAAATTTTCACCGGCATTCCCTGGAGCACGAGCGAGGTGTTCCCGCACACGATGGAGAAAGCCGCCGCACTCGGGGTCGGGACTGCCCTCCTTCCCGAATGGCGCGACGTGGACGATGCGGATGATCTGGAGGCCCTGAGGGGCCGTCTCTCCCGGAATTCTTCGCGCGCCCGGCATACGCAGGAATATCTGCGCTGATCCGCCCGGGGCGTTTGCGCCGCATAGCTCAAAATGAAAGGATTGCGCCCCAAAGTCCGCCGAACGATGAGGACAGGTACATTGCCGAACGAATCCGTCGTAGAAGCCATTTATACCTATTGCGTCCACTGAGCCTGGTGCCTTATCGCGACCGGGCGGTTGCGAACACTGAGCGAGCAGGCCGGCGGGCGCCTCGCCATTCGATACCGCGCCTTTCTGCTCTCGCCCGAGCCGGACCATCGCCCGGCCCGCAAGGAAGCCATTATGGGCCACTGGGCGATGGCGAAAAGCCACCCCGGCGGCGAGGCGATCAATCCCGAACTCATGGGGCGCCGCGACTTTCCCTACCCGCATTCCACGCCCGGCGCGATTGCGATAAAGGCCTTCGCCGCCCAACTTCCCGAACGCGAGGGCGAATATCTCGAAGCCGTGGAGCGAACGCATCTGGTCGAATGCCTGAGCATCGACGACGCTGACGTACTCGTGGCCGCCGCCGAGCGGCTGGGAGCGGAGCCTTCAATAATGCGCGAGGTCATGGCCGACCCCGATATGGAAAAGCGCGTCTGGGCGGATCACGTCGAGGCGGTCAACGCAGGAATACAGTCGACACCCACGGTCGATTTCGCCGGCAAATACAGGATCACGGGCGCGCAGCCCATGGAAATCTTTCAGCAAGCCTTCGAGCGCGCCACCGCCGATGGCGCGGAAGCCTAGCTCCCCCATGCGCGAACGCAGGCGTCTCTGGGAAATCATCGTCATATCGTCTGTGTTATTGCTGCCGGCGGGCTGCGCGAACATCCGCGCCCTCTTCCTTCCCAAGGAGGAGAAGAAGCCGGCGCTCGAAACAAAACGACCAGGGGTGAAAAAACCCGAAGAGGCGCATTTTTTCCGCGTGCTGACGCTTCCCGACTACGAGGCGGCGAAAGAGGCGTATGACAAGACGGCCATCCTCGGGATTCCCTTCCGCAAGGTGGCCCGGGAGTTCAGGGATAAAGCGGTCGCGGTCCGCAAGGCCGAGCCTTCTGAGTTCAGCGTCGGCGTCCGGGCCGAGGTGCGGGATTTGAAGCTGGGCGCCACGTCGAGAATCATCGAATCGGACGAGGGTTTTTCGATTCTCCAGAAAACGACGAGCGCGCATTACGAACGCGCCCTGGCGCTCATGGAGAAGAAAAAAGACGAGGCCGCGCTTGCGCTCGTCCGCCGCGATCTTGAGCTCAACCCCGGAAACGTGGACGCCTGGCTCGCCCTGGCGAAGATGATGGACGATGCGGGTGATCTGGAGGAAACGCTCGCGGCATACAGAAATGCCCGCGAACTCGACCCCGAGAACCCAGTCGTCTCCAACAGGTACGCTAGATACCTGGTCTCCCAGTACCGCTACGAAGAGGCGGAAAAAGTGCTGAGAGCGGCGGAGGAATTATCACCCGAAGACGTGGGCGTGCTCCTGAACCTCGCCTCCCTGCTCGTCTACCTGAACAAGGAGCCGGACTTCGCCTCGCGCCTCATCGAGCGCGGCTCTCGCATCGACCCCGGCCGCGCGGAATGGTACCGCCTCTCGGGCGTGATTCAAAAAAGGCGGGAGCTAGGGGTCGCGCCGAAAGCGACGGGGGTGAATTAGGGGGGAGTGAATTTCACCATGTCACAGAAAGCAGAGAGTGTTATTCTTGGTTCGAATTTATGTATGCATCGGCACTAGAATAATAGAAAATCCGCTCTTTTCTTGTAAGTTCCCAAAATCTAGGAATAACCTCTGGAGATATATCTATGATCGAGAATGTTTCTAATTTTTTAGAACCAAGAGTTTTTTGGATTAAATTTGAACTCTCATAGTCCATTTCTGGGCAAGAATATCCGAATACAACAACATCAGTCGCATTTTTTAGCCTTTTTGATGCCTCGGCCCATAAAGGAGGTATTCCTATGTTAAATATTGCAGATTTGTGGGGAACTGGTGGAACAATTATTGGAAATGTGTATTGGCGTCTTTTGCCACCCATATATTTCATTTCTGAATGAATTGTTTTTCTTGATGTATAACGCAATTTTTTATCACGCTTAAACAATGTGTTTGCTCCTACATTTGGCGACTTATGAACAGAATACCAATTTAAGGAGCCGTGTAATTTCAGGATTTGAATTCCTTTATCTTTAGATTTCCCTTCAGCAAATGTATCTGTGGAACCCTTTGGTTTTGTAGCAGACATTTCACGATTATGAGATACCCTATAGCAATATGGAAAATTCAAAAGCGGCCCAAATTTTTGATATTTTCCAATTTTCTCGATAGAGTTCAGAGTCTTTTCTATTTGAATATCTTGGTTAAATGTAATGATGGATAAATCTTTTGGTTTTGCGCCATCATTCAAAAAACTAACTATTATCCTAAATAAATTTGACCTTGGGTGAGGTTTTATCTCGTTCGTAGTGTGCGCCAACCTTCTATTAAACAATTTTATAAGATTCAAGAAATTTTTATACGCAATTTGTTTCATCGACGTATCATTGGAATCTGCGAACAACCTCACCATCACATCTTCGAGTGAATCATATCCCCGCTCGTTATCACAAATATCAAAATTATAATTGTCTAAAAAATACTCTCGTATGGGCTCCACTTCCTCTTTGTTTGTTCGGCGGGATTCTGTAAAAAAATTCTTGTCTAATGGAGGTTTTTTTTCTCTAGTTCCTTCGCTGCGGGTACAACCCGCACCTAAAATTAAGACTATTTTTCTTCCTTCATATTTCTTGGTCAAACCAGAACCTCCCTGATTGCTGGCGATAATCATTTTGTCATTTTGGGCGCAGCTGCCAAAATATCACGACCAAACAAAGCAAGAAATCCGATTTGAGAATTCCTCGCTTCTTCCGCTCAACGCTCTTATGCGTCATAATGCCTGCATTCTCGAACCACGCGAAGTTTGATGCCGAATCGCCAATCATAAGAGGGCAACCGCATGAGCGCCGAGCTTTTGATCAAGAACGCGAAAATCGTGACGCCCACGGACACCTACGAGGGCTGCGTCTATGTGGAGGGGGGGCGGATCGCCGCCATCACCCATAAGGCCGAGACGGGAGCGGCGAGAGAGATAGACGCCGCGGGCCGCCATCTCCTGCCGGGCATGGTGGATGAGCACGTCCACATGATGGACCCGGGCTTCACGGACCGGGAGGACTGGACGACGGGCACCGAGGCGGCGGCCAGGGGCGGCATCACCACCGTGATCGACCACCACCGGAGCGACCCGCTCGTCTACACGCGGGAAATCCTAGAGGACAAGACGGCCTACATCGACTCGCGCTCGGTGGTGGATTTCGGCCAACTCGGGGGCTTGGACGTCGATAATCTGGAGCACTTGCACCCCATGTGGGAGGGCGGCGCGCTGGGCTTCAAGGGCTTCATGTGCGAGCTCCACGGCGTGCCCGACCTGTCCGAGGGGGTGCTGCTCAACATCATGCACGAGGTCAATTCCTTCGGCGGCACGGTGATGCTGCACTGCGAGAGCGACTCCATCCTCAGGAAATCGAAAGAAAAAATAGACGCCGATAACCGGACGGACTACATGTGCATCAGCGACTGGCGAAACCCCGAGAGCGAGTACGTGGCGACGCTGGACGCCGTGGCGCTTGCCGAACTCACGGGTTGCAAGGTACTGGTGGCGCACGTGAGCCAGCCCGTACTGCTCGATGCCATCCAGGCTGCGCGTGGGCGCGGCGCGAGAATCTTCGCCGAAAGCTGCCCCCAGTATTTCTATCTCGACCATTCGCATCTGGAAGAGCTGGGGCCGTTCGTGAAATTCACGCCGGTCATCCGCTCGGCGGAGACGCGCGACGGGATGCGCGTAGCCCTGGGACGCGACATGGTGGACACCATCGGCACCGACCACTGCCCCTTCCCCCGCCAGCGGAAGGTGGACGGCCTCGAGAACATCCACGACGCGCCCTTCGGGATACCGGGCGTGGAGACGACGGTGCGCCTGATGCTGAACGCCGTGAACGAGGGCGTCCTGACCCTGAACCAGATGGTGCGCATCTGCTGCGAGCAGCCCGCGCGCGTCTTCAACATCCATCCCCGCAAGGGGTGCATCCAGGTGGGCGCGGATGCAGACTTCATCGTCGTGGACATGGACTTAGAGGAGACGCTGCGCGATGAGGACATCGTATCCAAGTGCAAGTGGACGCCGTTCGACGGCTGGACGATGAAGGGCGCGCCCGTGATGACGCTCGTGCGCGGCGAAGTCGTGATGGAAGACGGCGAGGTGACCGGACGTGCGGGGTACGGCGAGACCGTCGAGCGTCCGGGGGGGTGAGAGCGCGGATTCAGAAATTTAGGTAGAAGCGAATCTGAGAGCGTCCCTAGTCATATCAGAGATGGGCAGACGACATAGGCAATATAAGTATTTAACTCTGCTACAGAGGTGTGGTTTTTGGCAGTTGTTATTGCGCATGCCAACGACAACGCTCAGATGAAATACAATTCAATTACTCGATCAAGGCCAGCATTTGGTTATGGATGTTGCGCCAATCCTGGGCAAGATCGATGCTCCGGGCACGGACCGGGAAGCCTTCCAGGTGGACATCGATCGCCACAGGCGAGTCGACTGTCGGGTAGAGCAGGATCCCTTCGTGCCTGGGTCCCGGCGCTTCGGTAGCCTCGCGATTTCTCAAGTAGGCAAGGAGCTGGTAGAGATTGTTCGAATGCAGTTTCCCGCCGTAACGACCGCCTAGGGCCTCTTGGTAATACTTGGCATCCATGATGATCCGGCGACCCGGCGCTTCGAGAATAACATCGGCTTCCATGCGCGGAAGCTTCGAGCGCTGGTGGTCGGGCGTGCCATCGTCCACCCACACGATAGTGCGCCCGCGATGGTTGACCCGGTAATGGTCCTGCTCTCGGCGATAGAACTCGATGATGAAGTCCTCGTACAATCTTTCCATCCGCTCTTCGCTAAGATCGGTGAACGTGGCCTCCCCGGAGCGCTCATCGACAAGCAACTGCTCATGGATAAGCCTGCACACGGATAAAAGAAATCGATAGTATCGCCGGTTACGGTCGATATAAACCTGCTGGAACACCCGCCGGTTCAGGGGCACTACGCTTACGCCATCGAGCTTCGTGTAGGCGCTTCGGACTTCGGCGCGCACGTTCGAATTCAAGTCCGTGAGCCTGAGAAGTGATCTCAGCGTGGAGCGCAGGATCCGGTTGTGCAGCACATCGTGGGACAGTTCCTCGAAGTCACAAGTCACCTGACCACGGGCGCGTAACGCCCGTTTCACCGTCTCTGCCACGGCGATCTTTCCGCGGATCCCGGCAAGGTCCTCGCGCATCTCTCGGTAGCCGCGCTCGATGCCCCTGCGGAGCAACCGGAAAGTGCCCTTGGCCAGTACCTTGGCCAAGAGGTCGTGTACTCTATCCAGTCCTTCCAATTCTTCCAGCCGCACCACATCCCGCTCTTCGACGTGGTCCCAAGCGTAGCAAAGGAGGTAGTAAATGTTGGCAATGGGGATTTTCCTGACCTTCACCGTAGCAAATCCTCGACCAGTCGATTTACTTGTTCGGGACGGTCGAACCAGTATTCGCGCAGCAGGGGCGCGATCTGGGTTTCAACGATGCCCAGGTACCACTGCTCGTCCGCCGACTCCTCGGGTACGAAGTAACTGTGTCCGATCTGGAAGCCGGGGCCGAGGTCCTTGTCGTCACGGATACGTTCATTGATCTCCGACAGGTTGCGATCAATCCGGTCTACGAGCACCCGGTCAACGTCCGCTTCCAGCAGGTATTCTCGGAATTTCCCTTTACCGTACGCGGGCATGAGCGTCTCGAACGCGAATCGGCGTCGCAACGCGTAGTCCACAATCGCCAGAGAGCGATCCGCAGTATTCATGAGTCCCAGGATATGTACGTTGCCAGGGACGCTGAAGCGTTCTCCAGGCGCAC